>NZ_VJOK01000001.1:3821232-3835367 GCF_013302895.1 Streptomyces albus subsp. chlorinus
CACCTCGTAGACCAGCCCCGTCAGCCCGGGGGCACCGGCGAAGGGGGCCGCGGTCCCGGGCACCGACGGGCTCGGGGCCGACGGGCCGGGTGCTGACGTCCCGGGTGCCGCCGGGCTCGGGGCCGACGGGCCGGGTGCCGGCGGGCCGCCGGGTGCTGAGGAGCCGGGCGCCGCGGAATCGGGTACCGGTGCGTCGGGAGTCGAGGGACCGGGTGCCGCGGAACCGGGGGCCGTCGGGCCGGTGGCTCCAGGGGGCCGGGGCCCGGAGGGTGGGCCGGTGGTCGGTCCGGGGAGGGTGTCCGAGGCCGTCTCGGCGGCGGACAGGGGCGCGGGGCGTACGACGACGCGGACGGTCCGCAGCACCGCCCCGTCCTGGTCCACCACGCGCAGCAGGGCCTCGGCGGTGGCCTCCTCGGCGAGGGCCAGGGTGACGATGCCCTGGAAGCCCACGTAGTCGACGGCGTGCAGATGGGAGCGGACGGTGGTGCCGGAGAGGGTGACGTGGGTGTCGGCCGGTCCGCCCGCCGCCGTGGCCGGTCCGCCGTCCGCCTCGGCCGGGAGCTGGTCGGCGACCCCGAGGAGGCGGGCCGCGCGGGTGTCGAGCGTCACCAGGCCGGTGGAGCTGTCCCAGCTCCACAGACCGGCGCCCAGGGCTGCCAGGGCGTCATCGGTGCGCATTGCACCACTTTATGCAGAGTCCGCGGGGTTGCGGAAACGGGGGCGAGGGAGGGTAGCCCAGGGCGGTACTCTGAGGGGCATTCCACTGTGACCCCTGAGCCGAACGACTTGGATGAATGATGCATCGGTACCGGTCCCACACCTGCGGCGAGCTTCGCGCAACGGACGTCGGCACTGACGTCCGACTGAGCGGCTGGCTGCACAATCGCCGGAACCTGGGCGGCATCCTCTTCATCGATCTGCGCGACCACTACGGCATCGTCCAGCTGGTCGTCCGCGACGAGTCCGGCGAGCTGGCCGAGGTCCACGAGAAGCTCAGCTCGCTCGCCAAGGAGACCGTCGTCCGGGTGGACGGCAAGGTCACCGCGCGCGGCGACGAGAACGTCAACACCGAGCTGCCCACCGGCGAGATCGAGGTCGAGGTGACGCAGGTGGAGGTGCTGGGCGGCGCCGAGCAGATCCCGTTCACCATCAACGCCGAGGACGGGGTCAACGAGGAGCGCCGCCTGGAGTACCGCTTCCTCGACCTGCGCCGCGAGCGCATGCACCGCAACATCATGCTGCGCTCCCAGGTCATCGCGAAGATCCGCGAGAAGATGGTGGCCCAGGGCTTCAACGAGCTGGCCACCCCGATCCTGTCGGCCACCTCGCCCGAGGGCGCCCGCGACTTCCTGGTGCCCTCCCGGCTGCACCCGGGCAGGTTCTACGCGCTCCCGCAGGCGCCGCAGCAGTTCAAGCAGCTGCTGATGATCGCCGGGTTCGACCGCTACTTCCAGATCGCCCCCTGCTTCCGCGACGAGGACGCGCGCGCCGACCGCTCGCCCGGCGAGTTCTACCAGCTCGACATGGAGATGAGCTTCGTCGAGCAGGAGGACGTCTTCTCCGTCATCGAGACGGTGATGACGGAGCTGTTCCAGGAGCTGGGCGAGGGCCGCGAGGTCACCTCGCCGTTCCCGCGCATCCCGTTCCGCGAGGCGATGGTCAAGTACGGCTCGGACAAGCCGGACCTGCGCGCCCGGCTGGAACTGGTGGACGTCTCCGACGTGTTCGCCGGGTCCGGCTTCAAGGCGTTCGCCGACAAGCACGTGCGCGCCCTGCCGGTGCCGGACACCGCCTCCCAGCCCCGCAAGTTCTTCGACTCGCTGGGCGACTTCGCCGTCGAGCAGGGCGCCAAGGGCCTGGCCTGGGTGCGGGTCGGCGAGGACGGTGCGCTGACCGGCCCGATCGCCAAGTTCCTCACCGAGGACGACGTCAAGGCGCTCACCGACGCGCTCGGCCTGGCCCCCGGGCACGCGGTCTTCTTCGGCGCCGGCGAGTTCGACGAGGTCTCCCAGATCATGGGAGCGGTCCGCGTCGAGACCGCCAAGCGCGCCGGGCACTTCGAAGAGGGCGTCTTCCGCTTCTGCTGGATCGTCGACTTCCCGATGTTCGAGAAGGACGAGGAGACCGGGAAGATCGAGTTCTCGCACAACCCCTTCTCCATGCCGCAGGGCGGCCTGGAGGCGCTGCGCACCAAGGACCCGCTGGACGTCCTGGCCTGGCAGTACGACATCGTCTGCAACGGTGTCGAGCTGTCCTCCGGCGCCATCCGGAACCACGAACCGGAGATCATGTTCGAGGCGTTCGGTATCGCCGGCTACTCGCGTGAGGACGTGGAGCGGGACTTCGGCGGCATGCTGCGCGCCTTCCGGTTCGGCGCCCCGCCGCACGGCGGCATCGCCCCGGGCATCGACCGCATCGTGATGCTGCTCGCTGACGAGCCCAACATCCGCGAGACCATCGCCTTCCCCCTCAACAACAACGCCCTCGACCTGATGATGGGCGCCCCCAGCGAGGTCGACGAGGCCCGCCTGCGCGAGCTGCACCTCTCGGTGCGCAAGCCCCCGCAGGTGAAGCCCCCGCAGGCCAAGTCGGCGCAGTAGCGCGGCGCACGCCGGAAACCGCGTCGGGCCCGGGAACTCCAGGAGGAGATCCCGGGCCCGTGGCGTGTGCGAGGGACGGCCTCCAGAATTGACCACTAGATTAATATTGAGTCACCATGTGGGAATGACGGAGATTGCTATCAGCGCAGCTCGCTCCCAGCTCGGCGATCTCGTGCGCCGCGCCGCTCACTCGCGCGAGACGATCGCACTCACCGATCACGGCCACGTCGCGGCCCTGCTGGTCTCTCCCCAGGTGATAGAGGACCTGGAAGACGCGCTGGCGGTCGCCGACCACCAGCGCCGCGAGGCCGAGGGCACTGTGGAGCCCGGCATTCCGCATGAGGAAGTCGGCCGCCTGCTCGGACTTCGTTAGTGGCTTACGAGATCCTCTGGGAGCCACGTGCGACAAACGCGGCTGTCCGCTTCCTCAAGGACGACCCGGCTGGTCTGGCCGCCGTCTACGAAGCCGTGCAGGCTCTCGCCGAACAGCCGTGCCCCCGCGGCTCGTTCCCCCTCGGCACGACCGGCATCCGGCGGTTGCGCGTCGGGGCATACCGCGTGCTGTATGTGATCAAGGAGGAAACCATCCGCATCCTGGTCACGAGCCTCGGCCGCACCCCCGACTGACCTGTCTCCCAGCGGGGTCGCCCACGGCCCCGGCTCCCTCGGCAGCACCGAGCCCGTGGGCGTGGGTGCCCGGTACTGTGAAGGCATACGCAGCCCGCCCGGCCGCCGAGTGGAGGCGAACGATCATGACGGTGCCCGCCCTCAGTCCCCGCCCCGGCAACCTGCGCGAGGTCGCGGAGGAGATCGAGAGGGCGACCGGCCTGCGCGTGGAGATCCTGGGAGGGAAGCTCGTGATGTCTCCGACCCCGCGTGGCAAGCACGCGGGAACGATCAAGAGACTGTTCAGGCAGCTCTCGCCACAGCTCCCGGACGGGCTCGACGCGTACGAGATGTCCTCCATCGCCCTCCCCGACGACCCGGACGACTACTGCACCCCGGATCTCGTCGTCCTGCCCACCGAGTGGGAGGAGGACGACGAATGGCTGGTCGACCCGGGCGATGTCGAGCTGGCCGTCGAGGTGATCTCCAAGTCGGAGAAGGCGAAGGACGTCACCGCCAAGAACGGCTGGTACGCGACGGCGGGTGTGCGCGCGCTGCTAATCGCTGATCCGCGGACTGGTGACTGGGCGCTGTACACGCGTCCACGGGACGGCGTCTACCAAGGCGTTCTGCACGGCAAGTACGGGGAAGAGCTGCCGCTCCCGGCGCCGTTCACGCAGCCTGTGGACACCTCGTGCCTCCCGTTGTACGGGGACGGCGCGCGGCCCGCATGACAACGCGTGAGCCCCGCCCTCGGGGGGCGGGTCCCGCCGCCGCGGGCCCCGGCATCTGACGTCTGTCGGGCCGCTGAGCCCCAGCCCCTCGGGGAGCCGTGGCACAGTCAGGAACCAGCCCTGCTTCGTCTCCTCCAGCCGCGGGCTGCGTCTTCTGGGGGGCGACCCCCAGACCCCCGCGGTTTCCCGCGCCGCCCCGACCTGCTTCGTCTCCTCCAGCCGCGGGCTGCGTCTTCTGGGGGGCGACCCCCAGACCCCCGCGGTTTCCCGCGCCGCCCCGACCTGCTTCGTCTCCTCCAGCCGCGGGCTGCGTCTTCTGGGGGGCGACCCCCAGACCCCCGCGGTTTCCCGCGCCGCCCCGACCTACTTCGTCTCCTCCAGCCGCGGGAAGAGGGCCGCGCCCTTGGTGACCTTTGTACCGGCGGGGAGTCGGCCCCACTGGCCCGCGTCGGCGATGCGCTGCTCGGACAGGGGGCCGAGGGCGGGCTCGGCGCCGAGGGTCTCCCACAGCTTGGCGCTGGACTCGGGCATCACCGCGTTCAGCAGCACCGCGCAGGCGCGCAGCGACTCGGCGGCGGTGTAGAGGATGGTGGCGAGCCGCTCCTGCGCCTCGGCGGAGGTGTCCTTGGCGACCTTCCAGGGGGCCTGCTCGGTCAGATAGCCGTTGACCTGCTTGATGAAGTCGAAGACCGCCGCGATGCCGCCCGCGAAGTCGAGCTGCTCGCCGATCTTCTCGTCCGCCTCGCGGGCGGCCCTCGCCAGGCCGTCGGCGATCGCCTGCTCGGCCTCGCCGTGGCCGGTGGCCTCGGGCAGGGCGCCGTCGAAGTACTTGCCGACCATGGCGGCGACGCGCGAGGCGAGGTTGCCGTAGTCGTTGGCCAGCTCGCTGGTGTAGCGGGCGGAGAAGTCCTCCCAGGAGAAGGAACCGTCCTGGCCGAAGGCGATGGCGCGCAGGAAGTACCAGCGGTAGGCGTCCACGCCGAAGTGGTCGGTCAGCTCGTGCGGGGAGATGCCCGTCAGGTTGGACTTGGACATCTTCTCGCCGCCGACCATCAGCCATCCGTTGGCGGCGACCCGCTTGGGCAGCGGCAGCCCGTTGGCCATCAGCATGGCGGGCCAGATCACCGCGTGGAAGCGGAGGATGTCCTTGCCGACGAGGTGGACGTCGGCGGGGAAGGTCTCCTCGAACTTCTTCTGGTCGGAGCCGTAGCCGACGGCGGTGGCGTAGTTGAGGAGCGCGTCGATCCACACGTAGATGACGTGCTTGTCGTCCCAGGGGATCTTGACGCCCCAGTCGAAGGTCGAGCGGGAGATCGACAGGTCCTCCAGGCCCTGGCGGACGAACTGCACGACCTCGTTGCGCGCCGACTCGGGCTGGATGAACTCGGGGTGGGCCTCGTAGTGGGCCAGCAGCTTCTCGGCGTAGGCGGAGAGCTTGAAGAAGTAGTTCTCCTCCTTGAGCATCTCCACCGGCTTCTTGTGGATGGGGCAGAGCTTCTGGCCCTCCCACTCGCCCTCGCCGTCGAGCAGCTCGCCGTAGGTCTTGTACTCCTCGCAGGGCACGCAGTACGGGCCCTCGTACCCGCCGCGGTAGATCTCACCCCGGTCGTACAGGTCCTGCACGAACTCCCGCACGCGGTCGGTGTGCCGCTTCTCCGTGGTGCGGATGAAGTCGTCGTTCGCGATCCGGAGGTGCTCCCACAGGGGCTTCCAGGACTCCTCGACGAGCTTGTCGCACCACTCCTGCGGGGTGACCCCGTTGGCCTCCGCGGTGCGCATGATCTTCTGACCGTGCTCGTCCGTGCCGGTGAGGTACCACACCTTCTCGCCACGCTGGCGGTGCCAGCGCGTGAGCACGTCGCCCGCGACGGTCGTATAGGCGTGGCCCAGGTGGGGAGCGTCGTTCACGTAGTAAATGGGGGTCGAGACGTAGTACGCCCGCGTCCCCTCCTGCTCTGATCCAGTGGCCGCCATACCCGAATCCTATCGGCCGGCCGCGACTCCTTTTCCCACGCGTTTTCCCCCTGGCACCCACTCCGCAGGGGGTGGCCGTCAAGGCGCGGTGCCGCGTGTCACTCGCGGTGGTGGGCGTCGCGAGGGAAGAACAACGGTCATCAAACGGCTACGCGCGTGCACGAGGACGACGACAATCGCCAATTACCGCCGCGACGCGGGCACGATGCGGCGTGCGGGAAGCGTTGAGACGGCAACGGGGAGTCCGGCCGCGTCCGGTGCTGCCGCGCCATGGTGTGACGCACGGTGATACGTCATAGGCGCTGCGTGCGACATGTGCACTGTGGCGGGGGAGCGACACCACAGACGGTGAAGGAGGTGGCGGTGTGGAGGCCGAAGGGCCCAATCCGGGCACGTGTTGCCGTTGCGATCTCCCGGTGACCCACCGGGCGCTGATCGCGATCATCGAGACGGGCTCGGGGCCGGGCGGCAGCGCGTACGCGTGCCTGCCGTGCGCCCGCGACTATGCGAAGACCTCGCTCGCCCCCGACTGGATCGGCGAGACCATCGCCCACGCGGAGGCCATACGGCTCGCCTGGGACGAAGCGGAGCAGCGCCGCCGGACCGGCCCCGACGACGAGACCCCCACCCTGCTGTAACAACCGACCGCACCCCCCGCATGGGACCCGTGCAGGGTGGGGCGGCGGGAGGTGGGCAGCCGGTGGTGGGCCCGGGGGCGTCGGGCAGCGCGCCTGGGCTGTGAGCCCGAGCGAGGGTGGTCGGGTGCCGGAGGCGTGGCGGCGCGGAGGCGCGGAGACGTCGGGGCGCGGATTGCGTCGGGCGTCGGGTATCGGGAGTCGGCTCCGGGCCCGTGCGGGGCCGTGCCGTGAGCCCGAGCGTGGGGGTCGGGCGTGTGGGAGCGGGGGCGCTGGGCGCGCGGGGCGAGCCGCGGGGGTGCGCGGGCTTGGCAGCCCGGCCGTGCGTGAGCCTGGCCAGGCCGGTGGTGTGCGAGCCTGGTCGGTCCGGTGGTGCGCAGGCCCCGGAGCGGGGGGCCCTGCTGGGCATACCGCCCGGTCGGTTTCCCGCTCCCGCCCCCGCCCACGTGCCCCTGCCCCCCACCCCCGTCACCGTCTCAGCGAGTACCCCGTCCCCGGCCGCCACGTCCCTCGGCCGCGACCGCCGGGGCGCACCGCCCCGGCCCGGCACCGTCCGCGCGTGCCCCCGACCGCTCGCGGCCTCGCCGCACCCGGCGGGGACACGCGCCCGTCCGTGGCGCGCCCCCGCACGGTCTCGGCGCGCTCGCGCGCGTTCCCGCGCGGCGGCCTGTTCACCGGTGGTTCACTCCGGTGTCGCTCGTCGTCGTCCCCGTCCGCCTAGCGTCGCGGCGGCGTACGGCGTACGGCGTACGAGCGCACAGACCGGAGGATGGACGATGCGAATACCGCTGCCGCTGCTCACCTCGCACCCGGGTGGCAGATCCGCGATGACGTGCCGCTACCGCTGCGGCGACGCCTGCTTCCACGAGGTGCCCAACACCAGCGCCAACGAGTACGCGGGTGACGTCATCGCGCGCGCCCTGTCGCGCCGTTCGGTGCTGCGGGCCGGTGCGGTCGTGGGGGCCGCGGCGGCGGTGGGCGGCGGTGTCCCGGGGAGCGGTGGGGCGGTGTCCGCCGCCGCGGCCGACAAGGGCGGCAAGCACGGCCACCCCGGCAAGCACGGCAAGCACGGCAAGCCGGCCAAGGGGCTGCGGTTCGCGCCGGTGGCGCCCAACACGGCGGACAAGGTGACCGTGCCCGAGGGGTACGGGCAGAACGTGGTGATCCGGTGGGGGGAACCGATTCTGCGCGGGGCCCCCGCTTTCGATCCCAAGCGGCAGAGTGCGAAGGCGCAAGCGGGGCAGTTCGGCTACAACAATGACTTCCTGACGCTGCTGCCGCTGGAGTCCCACGACGGCGGGCGGCGCGGGGGCGGTGCCGACCAGTTGCTGGTCGCCAATCATGAGTACACGAACGAGGAGCTGATGTTCGCCGGGTACGACCCGGAGAACCCCACCAGGGAGCAGGTGGAGATCGCGTGGGCGGCGCACGGGCTGTCCGTGGTCGCGGTCGCCGGTGAGCGCCGTACGGGTGCGCTGCGGGCGGTGCCGCGGCACCCGCTCAACCGGCGGATCACCGCCACCACCCCGTTCGAGGTCACCGGTCCGGCGGCGGGCAGCCCGCTGCTGCGCACCAAGGCGGACCCGCGCGGGCGCCGGGTGCTGGGCACCCTCAACAACTGTTCGGGCGGTACCACCCCGTGGGGCACGGTGCTCTCCGGCGAGGAGAACTTCAACCAGTACTTCGCCAACGCCGACAAGGTCACCGACCCCGAGCGGGCCGCCACCCTCAAGCGGTACGGCGTGACCGGCGGGGCCAGCCAGCGGCGCTGGGAGAGGTTCGACGACCGGTTCGACCTGACGAAGGAGCCCAACGAGGTCCACCGCTTCGGCTGGGTGATCGAGGTCGATCCGTACGACCCCGACTCCGCGCCCCGCAAGCACACCGCGCTCGGCCGCTTCAAGCACGAGGCCGCCCAGCCGCGGCTGACCCCGGACGGGCACGCTGTCGTCTACATGGGTGACGACGAGCGCTTCGACTACTTCTACAAGTTCGTCTCGAAAAGGACGGTGCGGCGCGGGAAGAGCGCCGAGGACCGGCGGCACAACATGGCGCTGCTGGACGAGGGCACCCTCTACGTCGCCAAGCTGACCGGCGACAGCCCGGCCGGACAGATCGACGGCGCGGGCACGCTGCCCGAGGACGGCGAGTTCGACGGCACCGGCCGCTGGATCCCGCTGGCCAGCGGCGACAGGTCGTTCGTGGAGGGCATGACGGCGGAGGAGGTGTACATCTTCACGCGGCTGGCCGCCGACAGGGCGGGCGCCACCAAGATGGACCGCCCCGAGGACATCGAGCCCTCCCCGCGCACCGGCCGGGTGTACGTGGCCCTCACCAACAACACCGACCGGGGCAAGGCCGGCAAGGCGGGCCCCGACGAGGCCAATCCGCGCAAGGCCAACAAGCACGGCCAGGTGCTGGAGTTCGCCGAGCGGGGCGACGACCCGCGTTCGCTGCGCTTCTCCTGGCGGCTGTTCCTGGTGTGCGGCGACCCGGAGGACCCGGGCACCTACTTCGGCGGCTTCCCCAAGGACCAGGTCAGCCCGATCTCCTGCCCGGACAACGTCACCTTCGACCCGTACGGGAACCTGTGGCTGTCCACGGACGGCAACCAACTGGGTTCCCACGACGGTCTGTTCGGCGTCGCGGTGGCCGGGCCCCGGCGCGGTGAGGTGCGGCAGTTCCTGACCGTCCCGACGGGGGCGGAGACCTGCGGGCCGCTGGTGCAGGACCGCCGTGTCCTCGTCTCGGTCCAGCACCCGGGAGAGGTGGACGGCGCTTCGGTGGAGAAGCCCGCCTCGGCCTGGCCGGACGGTCCGGGCACGTATGTGCGCCCGTCGGTGGTCGCGGTGTGGCCGAAGGACGGTTCCGGCGTCGGACGGTGAGCCGCGGCCGTCCCGTTCACGGGGGCGCACGGCGGGTGGCCCTCCGTTCACGGGGCGGTCCTCCGTTCACGGGGCCGCACGGTGTGCGAGGAGCGTGGGCGCGGGTCCCGCCGGTGGCGGGGCCCGCGCGCCCGTGCGAGGGTGTCCAGAGGGATTGGACAAACGTGCTGAACGGGACGTAAGCCCACGCCAACCGTTGCGGGTGCAGCCATGGAGCGAACCAGAATTCTGATCGTCGGCGGCGGCTTCGCCGGAGTCGAGTGCGCACGCGGACTGGAGCGCGGTCTGCGGCAGGGGGAGGCGGAGATCGCCCTCGTCACCCCCGCCAGCTACCAGCTGTACCTGCCGCTGCTGCCCCAGGTGGCGGCCGGGGTGCTCACTCCCCAGTCCGTCGCCCCGCCGCTGCGCCGGCTGCTGCGCAGGACCTCGATCATCCCCGGCATGGTCATCGGGATCGACCCGAAGGACCGGATGTGCGTCGTACGGCTGATCAGCGGCGAGACCGAGAGCTACCGCTACGACCACCTGGTCCTCACCCCCGGCAGCGTCACCCGCAGCTTCGACATCCCCGGCCTCGACCAGCAGGCCCGCGGCATGAAGACCCTGGCCGAGGCGGCGTACGTACGCGACCACGTGATCGCCCAGCTCGACCTGGCGGCAGCCAGCACCAACGAGCAGGAGAAGGCCGAGCGGCTCCAGTTCGTCGTCGTCGGCGGCGGGTACGCGGGCACCGAGACCGTCGCCTGCCTCCAGCGGCTCACCAACGCCGCCGCCAGGCGCTACCCCCGGCTCGACCCCGACCTGATCAAGTGGCACCTGCTGGACGTCGCACCCAAGCTGATGCCGGAACTCGGCGCCAGACTGGGGCGGCGCGCCCAGCAGATCCTGCGGGAGCGCGGCACGGACGTCTCCCTCGGCGTCTCGGTCGCCAAGGCCGAGGAGCGGCGGATCACCCTGACCGACAACCGGGTCCTGCCCTCCCGCACCCTGATCTGGACCGCCGGTGTCGCCGCCAGCCCGCTGATCGGCACCCTGGACGCGGAGACGATCAAGGGCCGTCTCGTCGTCAACGCCGACTTCACGGTGCCGGGCCACCACGGCGTCTACGCGCTGGGCGACGCCGCCGCCGTGCCCGATCTGACCAAGGTCGGCGGTGCCGTCTGCCCGCCCACCGCCCAGCACGCCGGCCGCCAGGGCAAGCACATGGCCCGCAATCTGATCGCCACCCTGCGCGGCGACCCCATGACCCCCTACCGGCACAAGGACCTCGGACTGGTCGTCGACCTCGGCGGCACCGACGCGGTCGCCCGCCCCCTGGGGTACGAGTTCTCCGGCCTCCCCGCGCAGATCATCGCCCGCGGCTACCACCTGATGGCCCTGCCCACCTTCACCGCCAAGGCCCGCACGGTGGCCAACTGGAACCTCAACGCGCTGACCGGCGACGACTTCCTGCGCACCGGCTTCCTCTCCCGCCGCCCCGCCACCCTCCAGGACATGGAGGCCACCGACGCCTACCTCACCCAGGAGCGGGCCCGGGAACTGACGGCGTGAGCCCGAGGGACGAGGGCGCCCTGGGGAGGTGGCCCCTCGGGACCGCGGACCGCTGATTGTGGTTCCTCGGGACCGCGGACCACTGATTCACGTGAAACCGCCCGTCCGCCCGTCCGCCCGTCACCCCGCACCCCGGCCGCCCGTCGCCCGTCGCCCGTCGCCCGCACCCCGTCAACCCCGCGCGCCCCGCGCGGGTGGACGCGCGGGGCACACGCATTCGGCTGCGATTTCCGGGCACAGTTGGGGGAGACCGACGAACGACGAGGAACCCTCAGGAGCCCCCATGCCCACGGTTCCGGTGGTGCGCGGCCTGCGCCGGGTGGTCCGGCCCCGGCTGCCGCGCCCCGGGGTGGACCTGTCCCACCCCGCGCGCTCCCCCCTCGGCACCTCCGTGGTGAGCTGCGTCGCCTACGACAGCGAGGGCACCCGGCTGATGGCCGACCGCGGGGCCGCCGAGGCGCTGGCCTGCGTCCGCAAGGACGGCGGCGCCCGCGGGAGCGGCGGTGGCGGCTTCGTGTGGATCGGGCTGCACGAGCCGGCGGAGGCCGAGTTCGAGGGCATCACCGAACTGTTCGGCCTGCATCCCCTCGCCGTGGAGAACGCCATCGAGCCGCACCAGCGCCCGCGGGTCGAGTGGTTCGGCGGCGCGATGATGTTCGCCGTCTTCAAGACGGTGCGGTACGTGGAGCACGAGCAGCTGACCGCCACCAGCCAGGTGGTGGACACCGGCGAGATCGTCGTCTTCGCCGGCGCCGACTTCGTGATCACCGTCCGGCACGGCAAGCACGGCTCCCTCGGCCCCGTCCGCGAGGCGCTGGAGGCCGACCCGGCGCGGCTGGCGCAGGGCCCGGCCGCCGTGCTGCACGCGATCGCGGACCAGGTCGTCGACGACTACCTGCTGGTCGCCGACGAGGTGCAGACCGACATCGACGACCTGGAGAGCGACGTCTTCGCCGCCGAGACCCCGTTCGGCGGAAGCGGCGGCTCCGGCACCGGCCGCATCCACCAGCTCAAGCGGGAACTGCTCGGACTCAAGCGCGCCACCCAGCCGCTGGCCCGCCCCCTGGAGCTGCTCTCGATGCGCCCCAACCGGCTCATCGACCCCGAGATACGCAAGTACTTCCGCGACGTGGCCGACCACCTGGCCCGCGTCACGGAACAGATCGCCTCCTTCGACGCCCTCCTCGACTCCATCCTCCAGGCCCACCTCGCCCAGGTCTCCGCCGCCCAGAACGAGGGCATGCGCAAGGTCAGCGCCTGGGTCGCCATCGTGGCCGTGCCCACGATGGTGTGCGGCGTCTACGGCATGAACTTCGCCCACATGCCCGAACTGCACTGGAAGATCAGTTACCCCCTCGTCCTCGTCCTCATCGTCACCATCTGCGTCGCCATGCACCGCGCGTTCCGCAGGAACGGATGGCTGTGAGCCGGCATGGCCCGGTGACCGCGGGGGTTCGGTAAATCCGAACCCCCGATACGGGTGTGCGCTCCCTCCTCGCGCGCCCCGCGCCTCCGTAGCGTCACGGGCATGGTGAACGTGAACAGTGCGGGCGCTCGGAACGGGGCCGCGGCCCTCGTCATGGCGGGGGTCACCCGGCGCCACGGACGGGGCGGCCGGGCCGTCCAGGCGCTGCGCGGCGTCGATGTGACGCTGCCCCGGGGAAGCTTCACAGCGGTGATGGGACCCTCCGGCTCCGGCAAGAGCACCCTGCTCCAGTGCGCCGTCGGCCTGGACCGGCCCACCTCGGGGAGCGTGCGGCTGGGCGGGCAGGAGCTGACCCGCGCCGGACGCCGGGCGCTCACCCGGCTGCGCCGCGACCGGGTCGGCTTCGTCTTCCAGTCCTTCAACCTGCTGCCCGCCCTCACGGCCGAGCAGAACGTACGGCTTCCCCTGCGGCTGGCCGGCGGCGGCGCACGCCGGAGCGACCGGGACCGGGCCCGCCGGGCACTGGCCCGCGTCGGACTCGCCGACCGCGCCCACAGCCGCCCGGCCGAACTCTCCGGCGGCCAGCAGCAGCGCGTGGCACTGGCCCGCGCCCTGGTGACCGCCCCGGAACTGCTGTGCGCCGACGAACCGACCGGCGCCCTCGACCCGGCCACCGCCGAGGACGTCCTGTCGCTGCTGCGCGGGTCGGTGGACGAGCTGGGGACGACCGTGCTGATGGTCACCCACGACCCGGCCGCCGCCGCCTGGGCCGACCGCGTCCTGTTTCTGGCGGACGGCCTGGTGGTGGACGAGTACGTGCGGGCCGGGGGGAGCCCGGCGGCAGCCGCACCCGACGCGGCACCCGGGGGGACACCCGGCGCGGCGTACGACGGGACAACCGATGCGGCGTACGACGCGACAACCGGCGCGGCGCACGGCAAAGCATCCGGTGCGGGGTGCGACGGGGCGTCCGCCGTCGCCCACATCGCGGGGCGGATGCGGGCGCTGAGCCGGGGCACGTCCGCGCCGTCCGGCGCACCGTCGGACGGCGCGCGCGGGGAGGTGGCCGCATGAGCACCGGTCTCGCCCGGGCCTCCGTACGGGCCCGGCCCACCGCGTTCGCGGGGGTCTTCTCCGTGCTGGTGCTCTCCGCCGTCATCGTCACGGCCTCCGTGGCGATGCTGCGGACGGCCTCGGGCCTGCCCCCGGGCGCCGCCCGGGAGGAAGTGAGCACCATGGGGGCCGGGTTCACGGTGGTCACCGTCTACCTGTCGGTCTTCGTCATCGCGCAGGTGATGGCCCTCTCGGTGGCGCAGCGGGCACGGGAGAACGCGGTGCTGCGCGCCGTGGGCGCACTGCCCTGGCAGATCCGGCGCACGGTGGCGACCGAGGCGCTGCTGACCGCCGTACCCGCCCTGCCCGTCGGCTACGGACTCGGCTGCCTGCTGGCCCGCGTGTGGCGGGACGGGATGGCCGCGCACGGCCTGCTGCCGGACGGCGTCCCGCTCGCCGTCGGCTGGCCCTGCTTCCTCGCGGCGGGCGGCGTCCTGGTCGTCACCTCGCAGCTCGGCGGGCTGCTGGCCGCCCACCGGGCCGCCCGCGCCCGCCCGGCCGACGCCCTCGGCGAAGCGGCCGGCGCGCGGCGCGCCCACTCCGGGCGGGGTCCTGCGCGGCGCCGGCGCCGTTCTCGCCCTGTGCGGCGGGGCGGTGCTCACAGCGGTCAC
>NZ_VJOK01000001.1:3835387-3845546 GCF_013302895.1 Streptomyces albus subsp. chlorinus
CTGGCGGGCCCGGTGATCGGCCGGGCGGGGGCACGGCTGCTGGCCGTCCCCGTCCGGCTGCTGACGGCGCCCCGCAGGCTGGGCGGGGGCGCCGCCGCCGAGCTGGCGTTCGCGCAGATCAGGGCGAACGCCCGGCGGCTCTCCTCCGCGCTCACACCGGTGGCGCTGGTCGTCGCGTTCACCCTGGTCAAGCTCGCGGCACTGGCGGCCGTCGCCGACCCGTCGTGGATCGACCTGTTCGCGACCGTCCTCTACGCCGCCTTCGCCGCGCTGGCCGCCGCCAACACCCTTGTGATGCTCAGCGCCGAACGCCGCCACGAGGTCGCCCTCCTGCGGGCGGCCGGCGCCGGTGCGGGGCAGGTGGTGCGGATGCGGGTGGCCGAGGCGGCGACCGTCACCTGTGCCGGCTTCGGCGCCGGCGCGGCCGTCGCCCTCGCGGTGACGGTCCCCCTCGGCGACGCCGCGGGCGCCTCCCTCGCGGAGCTGCCGCCCACCACCTGGGCGGGCACCGGCGCGGCGGTCCTCACCCTCACCCTGCTGGCGACCCTGGCCCCCCTGCCGCTCCACCTACGCCGCGCGTCCCCGGCATGAGGGCCCCACCTCCGATCGAGCCCCCTCTTTCCCCGCCGGGCCCCCTCCCTCCCGCCGCGACGGCGAGAAGCGAGACGTACCGGCCCGGCGGTGCCGAACCCACCGCAACCGCGACCGGTCCCCGCCCCTGACGTCCCGCACCATACGGTGCACTCGTACCCCCATACCCCCAAACCCGCACTCGGCCCACCGACCGGCCCACCGACCGGCCGGTGGCCGCACCACCAAGGCGAACCGTGACCCGCTGTCTCGACCTTCTCGGCATCCCCGCGACGCGCAAGGCACTCCGCGTCCTCGCGTACGCCGTGGCCGCCCTGCTCCCAGCCCTGCTGGGAGCCCCCGCACTGGCGCTGCTCGCCCTCGCCGCCGTGCTGTGCGTGACCAGGGCCGGACCTCCGGTCCTCTCCCTCGTGCTGACAGCCGTCCGCGCGCTGGCGGACCTGGAGCGGACGCTCGTGCGCGGCTTGCTCGGCGAGGACGTGCCCGCTCCACCGCGTCCCCGCCCGCTGCGTGCGGCGTACGACGCCGCGACCTGGCGGTGCGCGGCGTACGCCGTGGTCAACGCGCCGCTCGGGGTGCTGCTGCTGGTCGTCCAGGTGCCCGTACGGCTGTACGGGCTCGCCCTGGTCTCGTACCCGCTGTGGTTCCGGGCCGTGCGCGAGAACGGGCACGCCGGTCTCGAACTCACCGGCACCTGCCCGCTGCACACCTGGCCGCGCGCCCTGGCCGTGGCCGCCGTCGGGCTGGTGCTGCTGGCGGCGGCCGGCTGGGCGGGCCGCCGCCTCGCCGACCTCGTCCGGCTGCTGGCCCGTACCCTGCTGGGCCCGCTCCGCCTCGCCGACCGGGTGCACGACCTGGAGGAGACCCGCGCCCTGGCGGTACGGGACTCCGCCAGCACGCTGCGCCGTATCGAACGCGACCTGCACGACGGCGCGCAGGCCCGGCTGATCGCTCTGGCCATGGCCCTGACCCGCGCCAAGGAGGCCCTGCGCGCCCCCGAGCCCGCGCCGGCGGACACCGCCAAGGCCCGCGAGCTGGTCGAGCAGTCGCTCGGCACGGCCCGCACGGCGCTGAGCGAGCTGCGGGACCTCGTGCGCGGTATCCACCCGCCCGTGCTCGACAAGGGCCTCGCCCCGGCCCTCGCCTCCCTCCGCTCGGACATCGAGTCGCCCGCCCTGCGGGTCACGGTGCGCACCGACCTGCTCGGCGGCCCCCGCCCGCCCGAGGCGGTGGAGACCATCGCCTACTTCTGCGCGGCCGAACTGCTGGCCAACGCCGCCCGGCACGCGGGGGCCCGGAACGTCACCGTCAGCGCCCGCCTCGCGGGAGGGGACGGGCCGGGCCCGCGGGAACTGGTACTGGCCGTGGAGGACGACGGGCGGGGCGGCGCGGCCCCGCGCCCTGCCGCGCCCGGCGGCTCGTCCGGGCTGCGCGGGCTGGCCGAACGGGTCCGCACCGTGGACGGCACACTGTCCCTCGACAGCCCGCCGGGCGGACCGACGAGGGCCACCGTCCGCCTGCCGCTCACGATCCAGGGGGAGATGCCGACGTGACGAGCCCGGACGCGCCCCCGCTGCGCCTGGTCATCGCCGAGGACGCCGTCGTCGTCAGGGAGGGACTGGCCGGGCTGCTGACCGACCGGGGACTGGAGGTGGCCGCGGCCGTCGGTGACCCGGACGCGCTGCTGGCGGCGGTGGAACGCGCCCGGCCCGACGCCGTCGTGGCCGACATCCGGATGCCGCCCACCCACCGGGACGAGGGCCTGCGCGCCGCCGCCGAACTGCGCCGCCGCCACCCCGGGCTGGGCATCCTGCTGTTCTCCCAGTACGTCGAGACCAGCTACGCGCACGCCCTGCTGGCCGACGGCCCCGCGGGCATCGGCTACCTGCTGAAGGACCGCGTCCTGGACGTGGACGACTTCGTGGACGCCCTGCACCGCGTGGTCGAGGGCGGCACCGCGCTCGACCCCGACGTCATCTCCCGCCTGCTGAACGCCGGGCCCTCACCGGCCGCGCTGACCGCACGCGAGCACGAGGCCCTCGGCCTCATGGCCGAGGGCCTCACCAACGGGGCCATCGCGCAGCGGATGGGGATCTCGGCGCGGGCCGTGGAGAAGCACACCGCCGCCATCTTCGACAAGCTCGGCATCCCCCGGACCACCGCCACCCACCGCCGCGTCCAGGCGGTCCTCCGCTACCTGGAGGACCGGTCGGCGTAGCCGCTAGACCACCAGGGACAGCGGCAGCAGCAGGAGCAGCGCGACGACCGAGATGAGGGTCTCCATCACCGACCAGGACCTGACCGTCTGGCCGACGCTCATGCCGAAGTACTCCTTCACCAGCCAGAACCCGGCGTCGTTGACGTGGCTGAAGAAGAGCGAGCCGGCGCCGACGGCGAGGACCACCAGCGCGGCCTGCCCCGTGGACATGTCGGCGGTGAGGGGGGCGACGAGTCCGGCGGCCGAGACGGTGGCGACCGTCGCCGACCCGGTCGCCAGCCGGATGCCGACCGCGATGAGCCAGCCCAGCAGCAGGGCGGGGACGGACCAGTTCTCGGAGAGGTCCAGGATCATCCGGCCGATGCCGACATCGACGAGGGTCTGCTTGAAGCCGCCGCCCGCGCCGACGATCAGCAGGATGCCCGCGATGGGGCCGAGCGAGCCGCCCACCGTCTCCGCGAGCCGGTCCTTGCCGAAGCCGGCGGCCCGTCCGAGGGTGAACATCGCCACCAGCACGGCGGCCAGCAGCGCGATCATCGGGTCACCGACGACGTCCATGACGCGCTGCACGGTGTTCTCGGCGTCGTCGACCACGATGTCGGTCAGCGCCTTGGCCAGCATCAGGACGACGGGCAGCAGCACGGTGGCCAGCGTGACGCCGAAGCCGGGCCGCCGCTCCAGTTCGGCGCTCGCCCGCTCGGGCACAACGCCCTCGGGCGGGGTGGTGTCCACCCAGCGGGCGGCGACCTTGCCGAAGAGCGGACCGGCCACCACCAGCGTCGGAATGCCGACGACGAGGCCGAGGGCGAGCGTGACGCCGAGGTTGGCGTGGATGGCGTCGATGGCGACCAGCGGGCCGGGGTGCGGGGGGATGAGCCCGTGCATCACGGACAGGCCCGCGAGCGCCGGGATGCCGACCCGCATCACGGAGTAGTTGCCGCGCTTGGCCACCAGCAGCACCACCGGGATCAGCAGCACCAGCCCGACCTCGAAGAACATCGGCAGTCCGACGATGCCCGCGATCAGCGCCATCGCCCAGGGCATGCCGCGCCTGCCCGTCCTGGCCAGGATGGTGTCGACGATCTGGTCGGCGCCGCCGGAGTCGGCGAGCAGTTTGCCGAGGACGGCGCCGAGCGCGATGAGCACGCCGACACCGGAGACCGTGTCACCGAGCCCCGTGGTGAAGCTGTCGATCGCCTTGTCGAGGGGCGCGGCGGCCACCGCGCCCAGCACGAGGGAGCCGACGGTCAGCGCGAGGAACGCGTGCAGCTTGAACCGGGTGATGAGGACGACGAGGACGGCGATGCCGACGAGGGCGGCGATCCCCAACTGGGCGTTGCCGGCGGACGTGATGGGGTCCGGTTGCGGTGACCCCGCGGCCAGCATCTCGACGCTGAGATGACGCACGGCTCTTCCTTTTCCGGTCGGAGGGAGGGGGAGGCGGAGGGAGGGGAGGGAGAGAGGGGGAGGTGGGGAGGTGGGGAGGGGACGGGGAGGAGGACAAGGAGGAACGGGAGAGGACAGGAACGGGGACGGGGGTGCGGGAGGGGTCAGGGGTCCGCGGGGGTGGCGGGTGCGGCGGTGGCGGGTGCGGCGGTGGCGGGCGCGGCCGTCCGGTGGTCCGCGGCCCGCAGGGCGGCCAGCGCCTGGTCGGCGACGGCCCGCGGCCCGGCCGCGACGGAGACGGCCACCCCCCGCTCGTCCGGCTCCAGGGGTTCGAGGGTGGCGAACTGGGAGTCCAGCAGGGCGACGGGCATGAAGTGGCCGGCCCGCTCGGCCATCCGCCGGGCGATCAGCGCGCGGTCGCCGGTCAGGTGGACGAAGACGAGGCCGGGGGCGGCGGCCCGCAGCCGGTCGCGGTAGGCGCGCTTGAGCGCGGAGCAGCTGACCACTCCGCCGCGCCCTTCGCGGCCGTGCGCCCAGGCGCCGATGGCGTCGAGCCAGGGCGCGCGGTCGGCGTCGTCCAGGGGGGTGCCGGCGGACATCTTGGCGACGTTGGCGGGCGGGTGGAAGGCGTCGGCCTCGGCGTAGGGCACGTCCAGCGCCTCCGCGAGCAGCCGTCCCACGGTGGTCTTGCCGGTACCGGCCACACCCATGACGACCACGACGTTCCGGTACGTCATCGCACACCCACCGTCCTCACAGTCCTCATCGACCTCGGTGCCGAGCACACCTAACCTCATAGGTCACACGTATTCAAGAGTTGGACTCTTATTAGTCATACTTAATTGGCGTGACGATGAGCACGTAGGCTGACCTCCAGGCCCGGTGCCGCAGGCCCGCCGAAGGTGCGGAGCCGGCGGACACGTGCCCGACGGGGACGGACTGGGACCACGGGGAACACGGGGACGACGGGAGAGCCACGACTGATGAGCGGCCAGGGGGCGGCCCCGGTAGGGGGACCCGCGCGCGAGCGGGGGCTGCACGCCCGGCTGCTCGCCTCGCTGGGGCCCGCGATCACCGCGGGCGAGTACCCGCCGGGCACGGTGCTGCGCACCGAGGAACTGGCCGCGCGGTACGAGGTCTCCCGCACGGTCGCCCGCGAGGCGGTGCGGGTGCTGGAGTCCATGCACCTGGTCGAGTCGCGGCGCCGGGTCGGCGTCACCGTCCTGCCGGCCGAGGAGTGGAACGTCTACGACCCGCAGGTGATCACCTGGCGCCTCGCGGGCGCCGACCGCGGCCGCCAGCTGCGCTCCCTCACGGTGCTGCGCTCGGCCGTCGAACCGGTGGCCGCGCGGCTCGCCGCCGAGCTGGCCACCCCCGAGGAGTGCGCCGCGCTGACCGAGCACGCCCTCGGCATGGTCGCCACCTCACGCGGCCAGCAGCTGGAGAACTACCTCGTGCACGACACCGCCTTCCACCGCACGGTGCTGCGCGCCTCCCGCAACGAGATGTTCGCCCGCCTCGGTGACGTCGTCGCGGCGGTCCTCGCCGGCCGCACCCACCACGAGGTGATGTTCAGCGACCCCCGCCAGGAGGCGGTCACCCTCCACGTCCAGGTCGCCGAGGCCGTCCGCGAACGCGACGGCGCCCGCGCCGAACGCGCCATGCGCACCATCACCGAGGACGCCATGGCCGAACTGGACGTCCTGGCCCCCTGACCTGTCCTGGCCTGACCTGTCCTGGCCTGGTCTGGCCCGAGCCGACCCAGGCCTCCGGGCGCCACCCCCTGGGAGCTGTCACTCCCCCTCCAGCGCCGCGAGGTCGTCCCGCAGCCACGCGGGGGCCAGCGGGTAGGCCGCGTACTCCCGGGCGTGCGGCAGGCACGCCCTGACGAGGCGACCCGGCCCGGAATTCACCTCCACCACCGCCACGACCACCGTCTCGGCACACCACTGCCCGCACGGCAGGCAGTGCCCGCCGCTCACGATCCCGCTCACCGCGCCTCCGCCCTCTCCGCGAGGGCTCCCCGGAGCCGGTCGGGGTCGGTCAGCACACGGTCCCTCGCGAACGGCACGGCCCAGTACGGGCCCGGCGGACCGGTACGGTCCCGCGCCGGTACGGGCAGCCAGCACGCCACCGACACATGCACGGCGCCCGCCTCCGCGGGCAGCCCGCCCCACACCGCCCCGGTCCCCGTCGGCACCAGCCAGTACAGCCACGCCCCGTACGGGTCCCCGATGACACTCCCACCCGCGTTCCCCAGCCGCCGGACCACGTCGACCCCGACGTCGTACGGCACCCGCACCGCGTCCCACCACACCCCGACGGGGGTCAGGACGAAGGGTGCGTGGGTCGGTGGGGACCACCCGCCGCCGAGCGGTGGATGGGGGCTGCTGTGCGCGGTACGCGCCATGGTGACCGTCCTGTGTCCGCGGGTGCGCGGCACCGTGCTAAGGGCGGTGCCGCCGTACTCGCGACGCACCGTAGGAGGACGCTTCGTCGCGCGCCAGTGACGCTGTGTGCCTATCGCGCCGCCGTCTGGGACGGGGCGTCCTACCTCTCCACACCCAGCCGGTCCGCCAGTTGTGTCAGTGGTGAGGTGCGACGGCGTTCACGGGCGTGGAGGTCGGCGACGAGACGGCGCGTCGTGCCGTGGTAGCGCATCCATTCGGGTGCGTCGCGTTCGGCGGCGAGCAGGGCGCGCGTCGCGGACTCGTCCTGGCCGAGACCCGCGTGGGCGAGGGCACGGTCCACGTGGAAGCGGGCGCGCCAGGTCGGCGGGAGGGACCGCAGGCCGGGGACGGCGCGCGCGGTGGTGAGGGCCGGAGACGGGCGGTCCATCTCGACCTGGAAGTTCACCGTGGCGACGGCGGTGTTGGTGGGCCCGAACGGAGTGGCGTAGTCGAGCCGGTCGGCGCCGATGCGCGCGGCTGCCGCCGTCGCCATGCGCAGCAGGTCCTCCACGCGGTCGTAGCGGCGCTCGCCCTGCCGGACCAGGGCCGTGGCCGCGCGCAGCAGCAGGATGCCCCACAGGGACAGGTCGAGCGGGTGCGAGCGGAACGTCGGCTCGATGCGGTCGGCGTGACCCAGCGCCACCGTCTCCGCGTCCTCCAGGCGCCCTTGCTTGGTGAAGATCCACGCGAGAGTGGCCGCGCCGATGGCTTCCAGGTGCGGGTCGTCCGAGCGCCGCGCGGCGGCGGTGGCACGCTCCATGGCGGTGAACGCGGCGTCCGGGTTGCCCAGCGCGGTCAGGGTGGTGGCCGCTACCTGGTACGCCTCCGCCAGCACCGCGTAGGCGGCCGCGCGGTCCCGTTCGCTGCCTTCGTACGCACGCACGGCGGCGCGGGCGTCGCGGATCAACTGGGGCAGTACGGAGCCGACCTCGCCCATCCTGCCCTCCCGCCGGGTGCTCTCCGTGGCGCGGAGGGACGCGCGCAGGGCACCCACGGCCGGCGGGTCCTCGGGGTCCGCGTCCGGCTCGTCCGCGTCGCCGCCGAACAGGTCGCTCACCGGTGACACGGCCCGCCGCAGCGCGAGCACCGACGGCGCGCTCCCGTCCGGGCGGGGCTCGAACGTGACGGGCGACCCGACGAGCACCGACACATCCACATCCAGCGCCCGGGCCAGCCGGTTGAGCGTCGCCATGCGCGCTGTCTGACGCCTGTTCTGCTCCAGCTTGCGGACGGTGTCCACACAGACATCGGCCAACTCGGCCAGGCGCTCCTGGGTCAGCCCGCGCCGCGTACGCAGCCGCCCGATCCGGTCCCCGATGCTGGTCTCGAACCCCTCGTGCACCACCGCACACCCCCACACGTGGACACCTCCACGCTACGCCCACCCGGCGGCGAACCGGACCACCATGGCGACGGGTTCACGGGCGGATCGTCGGGTCCGGCCTCTGGCGGGACGCCTGTGCGGGGGGCGACCGAGTTCAGCGGTTCAGGCGACAGCCACCCCCACCGCCGACGCCAGTTCGCTCGCCTCTGTGCGCAGGGCGCGGGGTGCTCGGCGCCAGAGGTCGGCGGTTGCCGTACGGGCTGCCGGGGTGTAGCGCACCGTCTCCGTGTTGACGGCGTGCGCGCGCTGCATGACGTGCAGGGCGGCGGTGGCGTCGCCGCGCTGGAGGTGGCCACGGGCGATCTCCACCCACAGGCGTGCCCGGCGCTCGGTGGAGGGCATGGTGTCCGGATCGATGGTGTCGGCAAGGGAGAGGGCCCTGCCCGAGGTCCGCAGGTCCGTCGCCACCGACACGGCGTGGAAGTCCACGTTCGCTCGGCCGAACACGGTGGAGGGGTGGACGTAGGTGTCCGGGAGCGACCGCGCCACGCGCTCGCCCTCGTCCCAGTGCCGCCAGGCGTCCCCTTCGCGGCCCTCACGGGCACAGGTCACGGCGGCATGCAACTGGAGTGCCCCGTACACGCCGCGCCGCTCCTGTGTCGTGTCGTCCAGGAGCGGGCGCAGTAGGTCCGCCGCTTCCGTGACCGTGCGCAGGGCCTCCTCCGGGTAAGACGTCTCCCGCAGGATGTTGCCCATGTTCCACGCGGCGGCGGCGATCGCCACGGGGTCGTCCGCCTGCTGCGCCGCTGCCAGCGCCCGGTCGGCGACGACCCACGCCAGCTCGGCCGGGGCGACGTATGCCGTCGCTTGACCGACCAGTCGGTATGTGTCCGACAGTGCCACCAGGGCGGCGCGGCGCTCCGCGCCGTCGAGGTTCCGGGACGCCGCCTCCGCGTCCCGGATCAGCGCGGGCAGCAGCGCACCGACCTCCGTCCGGTTGCGCCGCGAGGTGTGCCAGAGCCGCCACGTCTGGTCCACGCGCCCCCGCAGCTCAGCGACATCCGGCACCCCGTTCGAGGCCTGCGGGGTGTCGCCCGCGAGCCCCCGCATCATCACGGCGGCCCAGATGTCCGGCATCGCCGGATGGTTGAGCCGCCCCAACGGCACCGGCTGGGTGACGCTCTCCTCGCCGGTGAGCGCGGACAGGTCCGTCAGCTGGAGCGCGGCGGCCAGCCGGAGCAGCAGCGTGTACGAGTCCAGCTCGCGCTCCCCGGTCTCGATCTTCTTCAGCCAGTCGGGCCCCCGCCCGCACAGCCCCGCGAGCACCGCCCGCGTCATCCCGCGAGCTTCCCGGAGCGCACGCACCCGGTCACCGACACTGAGGCCCCGCGCTGTGAACTCGGCTTTCTCGGACGGCATGTGGCCTCCGTTCACTCGACACTCCGAACGGTACGCCCACCCGGCCCCATGCTGAATGCGTTGTGCGGCCTCCTTCACCCAGGCCGCCGTGGCGGAGGCCCCGGCACCGCTACGCCCACCCGGTCCCCTCCGGGGCGCGGCGGCGCGGGGGGCCGGGGACGATGGCCGCATGGAGGAGAGCGGCGGACGGCGGTCCGCGTCCCACGCGCGGGCGTGGCTCCTGCTCGCTCCGCTGGTGCTGGGGCTGTTCGTGGCCTACTTCCTGCTGCCCGTGCGGGTGCTGGGCCCGCAGCGGCCGGAGCTGAGCTGGACGGTCTTCGGGCTGGTGCTGACGGTCATCGCCGTACTGCTCCTCAAGCACATGCGGGACGCCCTGTTCGACCGTCCCGGTACGGCCGTCGCGCTGGTGTCGCTGATGTGTCTGACGGTGCTGGTGTTCTCCTCCGCGTACTTCGTGATCTCGCACGACCCGGGCGAGTTCCAGGGATTGCGCACCCGGCTGGATGCCCTCTACTTCACGCTGCTGACACTGGCGACCCTCAGCTACGGCGACATCGCCCCGCGCGGCCAGTCGGCGCGGCTGGTCATCCTGCTCCAGATCCTCTACACCTTCGTCTTCCTCACGGCCGCCGCCACCTCCCTCACGGGCAGGCTGCGCCGCACCGCCGCCGGCGGCCCCCCGCGCGGTGCGGCCCGCGACGGCGACGACCGCGGCCCGGGCTGAGCCGGTCGAGCCGACGGAGCCGGTCGGGCCGACCGCGCCGGCGGCGC
>NZ_VJOK01000001.1:3845566-3862374 GCF_013302895.1 Streptomyces albus subsp. chlorinus
GTTCCGTCCGGGCGGTGTATCGCAGCGCACAGCCCCCGCGGGGCCGGCCGTGCGAAGATGCCGGACGGCCGTGCGAGCGATCGCGAACGGGTGGAGGGCCGTCCATGTCACCGAGCCGGAGACAGGTCGACGACGATGCGCAAGATCACCATCACCGGGACCCGGACGACGGGCCACCGGGACCTCGCCCACTACACACGGCTGTTCGAGACCTATGTGGCGCCCTTCGCGTCCGACGCCCACTTCCACCTCGGCGGCTCCCGCGGCATCGACAGCCTCGCCCTGACGTGGCTGGCGGGCGAGACGGAGGCGTGGATCACCGTCGCCGTCCCCGGCACGCTCGACCAGCAGCCGCCCGAGGCCCGGCACGCCGTCAACCGGGCCTGGGACCGCATCGCCGAGATCGTCGAACTGGGCGCCGACCCCCTGGACGACGCCGCCTACCTGGCCCGCAACCGCTGGCTGGTGGACCGCTCCTCGTTCGTCATCGGCTTCCCCGTGGGCACCAGCACCGGCTCGGGCACCTGGCAGACCCTCGAGTACGCCGCCCAGCAGGACAAGGCCCGGCTGATCGTGCCGACATAGGGCGGCACGCGGCGGGCGGACCGGTCTGCATGCCGCAGCGGAGCCGGGGCACCCGGGGCGCGGAGGTGGATTGACATGGTTCCGTTGCTACTCGTACTGCTGCTCGCACTGATCCTGTTCGGTGCGGGGTTCGCGCTCAAGGCGCTGTGGTGGATCGCCGTCATCGTGCTGGTCGTGTGGCTGCTCGGCTTCCTCGTGCGGCCGACGACCGGAGGCCGCCGCGGCCGCTGGTACCGCTGGTAGCGCGGCCGCTGGTAGCGCGGCCGCTGGTAGCGCGGCGGCGCGGCACCGCTGGTAGCGCCGGCCGGCCCCGTGCCGGGTCCGCCCCCGGACCCCCTCCCTGTGGACGGGGTCCGGGGGCGGACCGGAGCAAAGGGTCCGCCGCTGCGAAAGGACCCTCCGCGGCAAAAGACCCTCCGTGGAACTGACAGGCCGTAAGGTCACGAACATGGACACCACAGCCCTGCTCACGGACGCCTTCACCCGGGTGAACGAGGAGGTGCACGCCGTCCTCGACGGCATCCGGAGCAAACACCTCGACCAGCGGCTCGATCCGGCCGCCAACACCGTCGGCTGGCTGGTGTGGCATCTGACCCGCGTCCAGGACGACCACGTCGCCGACGCGGCCGGAGCGGAGCAGGTCTGGCACGCGGGAGGATTCCAGGAGCGCTTCGGGCTGCCTCTTCCGGCCGACGACACCGGGTTCGGCCACTCGCCGCAGGACGTGGCCGCCGTCCGGGTGGACTCGCCGCGGCCACTGGTCGCGTACCACGACGCCGTGCACGAGCAGACCCTCAACTATCTGGGCACCCTCACCTCCCGGTCGCTCGACCGGATCGTCGACGAGGCGTGGGACCCGCCGGTGTCGCTCGGGGTACGTCTGGTGAGCGTCGTCGGCGACACCATGCAGCACGTCGGGCAGGCGGCCTTCCTGCGCGGCGTGCTCGAACGGCAGAGCTGACGAGACCGTAGCCGACGTGACGGGACCGCAGGCCGACGCGAGCCGACGGGACCCGCACAGCCGAAGCGGAAGAGAGGCGCGTCCCGTGATCCCCCAGCGCACCGCCACCAGTTCGACCCTCACCCTCACCGTCAACGACACCGCGCACACCGTCACCGCCGACCACCGCACGACCCTCCTGGACGTGCTGCGCGAACACCTGGACCTCACCGGCACCAAGAAGGGCTGCGACCACGGCCAGTGCGGGGCCTGCACGGTGCTGCTGGAGGGGCGCCGCGCCAACAGCTGCCTGCTGCTGGCGGTGGCGCACGACGGCGCGCACCTGACCACCGTCGAGGGTCTCGGGGACGCGGAGCGTCCGCATCCGCTCCAGGAGGCGTTCCACCGGCGGGACGCCTTCCAGTGCGGCTACTGCACGCCGGGCCAGATCGTCTCGGGCGTGGGCATGCTGTGCGAGGCCGCCGAAGGCCACCCCTCGCACGTCACCCCGCCCCAGGTGCTCCAGCGGGCCACCGGGGCGCCCGCCGAACTGGACCGCGACGAGATCCGCGAGCGCATGAGCGGCAACATCTGCCGCTGCGGCGCCTACCCGCACATCGTCGAGGCCGTCGAGGACGTGACCGCGTGAAACCCTTCACCTTCGAGCGGGCCACCAGCCCCGAGCACGCCGTCTCCGCGTTCGCCGCCCAGCCGCACGCGCGCTTCCTGGCGGGCGGCACCAACCTGGTGGACCTGATGAAGCTCGGCGTGGAGACGCCGGGGCACCTCATCGACGTCTCCCGGCTGCCGCTGGAGCACATCGAGCCCACCCCGGACGGCGGCCTGCGGATCGGCGCGAACGTCCGCAACAGCGAGCTGGCCGCCTCTCCCGCCGTCTGCCGCGGCTACCCGGCGCTGGCCCAGGCGCTGCTGGCCGGCGCGTCGGGCCAGCTGCGCAACATGGCCACCACCGGCGGCAACCTCCTCCAGCGCACCCGCTGCCCCTACTTCCAGGACACCTCGGTGCCCTGCAACAAGCGCGAGCCGGGCACCGGCTGCTCGGCGCGGGAGGGCGTCAACCGCGACATGGCCGTCCTGGGCCAATCCGAGCACTGCGTGGCCACCCACCCCTCCGACATGGCCGTGGCACTGGCCGCCTACGACGCCGAGGTCGAACTGCTCGGCCCGGAGGGGACCCGTACCGTCCCGGCCGCCGCCTTCCACCGGCTGCCGGGCGACGCGCCGCAGCAGGACACGGTGGTGCGGCCGGGGGAGCTGATCTGCCAGGTGGTGCTGCCGCCCCCGCCTGCGGGGGCGCGCGCCGCCTACCGGAAGGCGCGCGACCGCGCCTCCTACGCCTTCGCCCTCGCCTCGGCCGCCGCCGTCCTGGCGGTGGACGGCGAGGGCACCGTCAGGCACGCGGCCCTCGCCTTCGGCGGTGTGGCCCACCGGCCGTGGCGGGCCCGCACCGCCGAGGAGGCGCTGATCGGCACCCGTGCCGGGGCCGAGAGCTTCGGGCGGGCCGTGGACGCGGAACTGGCCGCCGCCCGGCCGCTGTCCGGCAACGCCTTCAAGGTCCCGCTGGCGCGGAACCTGGCCGTACACCTGCTGACCACCCTGGCGGCCGGCCCTCCTGACGACCTCAGCGGCTCCGGCGGCCCTCACGGTTCCGGCGGCCCCCATGGTCCGGCCGCCGACGGCAGCCCCGGCGGCCCCGGCAGCACCGGCAGCCCCGACAGCACCGCAGGGAGGTGAGGACGATGGCCGTGGACGAGACCGCCGAGACCGCCGAGACCACCCGGACCGCACACGTCCTGGGGACCGCAGCGCCGCGCCGCGAGGGCCGGGCCAAGGTCACCGGAGCGGCCCGCTACGCCGTCGAGCACACCCCGCCGGCGTGCGCCTACGCCTGGCCGGTGGCCGCCTCCGTGGCCCGCGGCCGGGTCACCGGGATCGACGAGGGCGAGGCCATGGCGCTGCCCGGCGCGCTCGCCGTCCTCACCCACGAGAACGCGCCGCGCCTGGCCGAGCCCGACGACCCCACCCTCCACCTGCTGCAGAGCCCCCGGGTGCCGCACCGCGGCTGGTACGTCGCCCTGGCCGTCGCCGAGACACCGGAGACGGCCCGCGAGATGGCGCAGACCGTGCGCGTCACCTACGACGAGGAACCGCACGACGTCGTCCTGCGCGAGGACCACCCCGGCCTCTACCACCCGGAGTGGGCCAACGGCGGCAACCCGGGCGACACCGAACACGGCGATTTCGAGACCGAGTTCGCCGCCGCGGCGCACCGGCTCGACGCCACCTACACCCTCACCCCGCTGCACAACCACCCGATGGAACCGCACGCGGCCACCGCCCTGTGGGAGGGCGGGCACCTGATCGCCTACGACTCCAGCCAGGGCGCCACCCTGGTCGGCCAGACGCTGGCCACCCTGTTCGGACTCGACCAGGGCCAGGTGACCGTCGTCGCCGAGCACGTCGGCGGCGGCTTCGGCTCCAAGGGCACGCCGCGCCCGCCGGTGGTCCTCGCCGCGCTGGGCGCCCGGCACACCGGGCGCCCCGTCAAGGTCGCGCTGCCGCGCCGCGAACTGCCCGCCGTCGTCGGCCACCGCGCGCCCACCATCCAGCGGATGCGCCTGGGCGCCCGGGCCGACGGCACCCTGGCGGCCCTCCACCACGACGTGGTCACCCACACCTCCACCGTCAAGGAGTTCGTGGAGCAGGCCGCCGTCCCCTCCCGTGTGATGTACGGCGCGGCGGGCATCCGCACCGGGCACCGCGTGGTCCGCCTGGACGTGCCCACCCCCTCCTGGATGCGGGCACCGGGCGAGGCACCCGGCATGTACGCGCTGGAGTGCGCCATGGACGAGCTGGCGTACGCCCTGGAGACCGACCCCGTCGAGCTGCGGCTGCGCAACATCCCCGAGCGCGAGCCCGACAGCGGCAAGCCCTTCAGCAGCCACCACCTGGCCGACTGCCTGCGGGAGGGCGCCCGCCGCTTCGGCTGGGACCGCCGCGACCCGCGCCCCGGCACCCGGCGCGAGGGCGACCTGCTGCTGGGCACCGGGGTGGCGGCCTCCACCTACCCCGTTCTGGTCGCCCCCTCGACCGCCTCCGTGCAGGCCCTGGGCGACGGCGCCTACCACGTGCGGATCAACGCCACCGACATCGGCACCGGCGCCCGCACCGTCCTCGCCCAGATCGCCGCCGACGAACTGGGCGTGCCCCTGGACGCCGTCCGCATCGACGTCGGCAGCAGCGACCTGCCCCAGGCGCCGCTGGCCGGCGGCTCCTCCGGCACCGCCTCCTGGGGCTGGGCCGTGCACAAGGCGTGCCGCGAGCTGCGGGAGTCCGACGGCAGCGTCGTCACCGTCGACACCACCTCCGACGTGCAGGCCCAGAAGGACTACGCCCGGCACGCCTTCGGCGCCGTCTTCGCGGAGGTCTCCGTGGACGCGGTGACCGGCGAGGTGCGGGTGCGCCGCCTGCTGGGGGTGTTCGCCGCGGGCCGTATCCTCAACGCCCGCACCGCGCGCTCCCAGTTCGTCGGCGGCCTGACGATGGGCGTGGGCATGGCGCTGACCGAGCACAGCTCCCTGGACGCGCGCCTCGGCGGCTTCGTCGAGAAGGACCTGGCCGGCTACCACGTCCCCGCCCACGCCGACATCCCCGACATCGACGTCCACTGGATCGACGAGTACGACCCGCACCTCAACCCCGTCGGCGGCAAGGGCATCGGCGAGATCGGCATCGTCGGCACCCCCGCCGCTCTCGCCAACGCCGTCCACCACGCGACGGGCCACCGCTGCCGCGACCTGCCCCTGACCCCGGAGCGGGTGGGGGTACTGGGCTGAGGGGGCCGCCTCCGGACGGGCGGGGGCGGGGTGCGGACAGAACGGACGGAAGAAGCCCCTGGACGGGGCGGTCCGTCCAGGGGCTCCACGGCGGGCGGGACCCCGGTCAGTCGAGCTTGTCCAGGGCCGGGGCGCTCACGCAGGCGGCGGTCCGGTGCGCCTTGACCGCCTCCTGGGCGATCCGCACCATGTCCGCCCGCAACGTCCCGTAGGTCTTCCGCCACGCCTGCGCCTTGACGTACAGGTTGGTGGCGTCGTCGTCGCCCGTGTCCTTGGTGCAGGGGACGACGACGCCGACGGCGTCCTGGGAGGACCAGCCCTGGGCGAAACCGGGGACGCGCTTGGTTTCGCCGTGGCCCGGGCCCGTGCCCACCCGGTCGAGCTTGTGGGCCGCGTTGCGCTGCTCGACGGAGACCCGCAGCACCTGCTTGCCGTCCACGGTGATGCCGCACTGGGCGTTGTAGCCGAACTCTGCCCGTGTCAGCCGCTTCCAGCGGTCCGCGTAGTGGGACGCGGGAACCACGCGGTCGAGCACCGATCCGGGCGCCCAGCAGGTGGTGTCCCCGGAGAGGTCGGAGAACTTCTTCGGGGCCTTGCCGTCCTCGCCCTTGGAGAGCGCGCCGCCCACCGCCCCCACAGCGATCAGGACCACGGCGAGGACGGCGAGCAGGGCGATACGGAGTGGGCGGTTCATGTGTGTGAGTCCCCTGTGTTTTGGTGCGGCCTTACTTCTGAACGGCCATTTGCTTCACTTGCTCGATGGAGGTGAGGAACGACGCCGTGGACCCGACCCTGCTGTACCCCTGGTTGAAGCCCTCGCCGGAGTACAGCTCCGCCCAGCTCTTCGACACGTCGATGCCGTGCTCCTTCCCGATGGCCTTCAGCATCCTCTCGTTCTGCAGCACATCACGCTTGGCCATCTCGTCGTAGATCCCCCCGGCCCTGTCCGCCGCCGGCGCGGACTTGTTGCTGCTCCAGTGCTCGGCGTCGTGGTCGCTGAGAGCGGCGCCCTCGCCGCCGATGATCAGCGCGGCGGCGACCGCGGATCCGACGGGATGCGCGGCGAAGGGCTTCAGCACGCTGACGCCCGTCACCACGGTGCCGAAAGCGCCGTTTCCCCACAGGCGCTTGCTGAGCGTGGACTTGTCGTAGTCCTGGTCCTCCATGACCGCCGGGCCGATGATGCCCTCCTGGGCTCCCGAGGCGAGGGTGCCCGCTGTTTCCCCCGAGGTCTTGAGGACCTCGTGCACGATGTCCTCCGGGGGCGCGTCGTACCGCTGGTTCGCGGGAAGGTCACCGCCCAGGTGATGGTCGAGCACCTGGGCGGTATAAAGCTTCTGACCAGCGGTGATGGTCGCATTGGCGTCGGGGTCCTGGCCGAGCTGCACGAGGAACTTCGTCACGTCGCGGTGTTCCATCGGGGCCTGCGCCCCGGACATGGGGAACAGTTTGTCGTCGTCCTCACCGGCCTTCATGGCCCGGAAGAAGTCCGGCACGTACTCGGCGGCGGCGCTCCCCAGCCCGGGACGCATACCGGGGGACAGCGAGATGTCCGCGTTGCCGTCCTCGTCCATGGACCCCATGCCCTTGATGAGCTTGGACATCAGGTCCGCCTGTTCCTTGGTGTGCTCAGCCGGGATGTTCTTCGGCGCGTCCCAGTCGTGACCGGTGGTCGCGGAGCCCAGCGCGTGCCCCAGAGCGACCTTGGGCCCGTTGAAGTCCTTCTCCCGGCCGGTTTCGGGAATCTCGCCGTCGGGCAGCCACGTGCGCTCGCGCAGGACGTGGTCGAAATTCCTCTCGTCCTGGAAGAAGTCCATGGAAGCATCGCTGTTGTGGCCCAGCGCCTCGAAATACCCGGTGAACGGATCCTCACCCTGGTCCCATTTCGGGCCGAAGTTGAGGAAGTCGTTCTGCTTCACGCCATCGCTGAGCCACCTGCGATGGCCCGGCAGCTCATTGCCGTGGAAGTCGTACGGCTTCTTGTCCGCCGTGACGAGCTGGTCGCCGTAGGCGTTGAGGAACTCCGTGTCCCACTTCCCGGTGCGCATGAGGTTGCTCATCACCTGGAAGCCGAACGGCGGCGTGGAGTCGTAGCGGGTGGGGTTCGACAGGGTGAAGAGCCGCTTGTCCCCCAGGTCGAAAACATCCTGCTTCCACTGCGTCATCTTCGGCGAGTCCGAGTGACTGGCCAGTGCCAGGGTGTTGCCGAGGTTGTCCTGAAGGGCCGCGAGCTGCTTGCGCAGGTCCTTGCCGGGTTCCACTTCCTTCGGGAACCCGTACTGGTCCCTCTCGTAGTCCGGCTGAGCCGTGTCGTACCAGAACTTCAGGATGCCCTTGGCGCCCTTGCGGGTGGCGAACTCCTCCGCGAAGAAGCTGTTGCCGTTGTTCGCCGCGAGGATGCCGTTGAACTTGGACAGCAGCTTCGGGTCCCGCTTGAAGTCCTTCTCGCCCGCCAGTTTGTACAGGGCGTCGACGTCCTTCTTGGCCTGCGCCTGCGGCGTGTCGTCGTTGAAGCCCTTGCCGTGCGGGTCGAATGTCAGCGCCTTCTTCAGGTCGGCGTCGGCCGTGGCCGCGTCCCGCAGCGCCTTCTGTATGCGTTTGTTGAGTTCCGAGATGGTCTCGCTGTACGCCTTCGTGATCCCCGTGCTGTTCTCGCCCTCGGGCGGATCGACGTAGACGACGCCGTCCTTCGTATTCAGCTTGAGGTAGTTCTTCCCGCCGCCCTTCGGCTTCTCGTTCACCGCCTCCTCGACGGCCTTCAGGTCGTCCTTGGCGCCCTGGATCACCTTCAGGCAGCGGGACATCTCCTTGCCGAGCCACCCGGCCTGGCCGGCGGCCTCCAGCACCTGGTTCTGCACGACGGTGAAGTGCTTGACCGCCGCCTTGTGGGATGCGCCGTGCCAGCCGCTCCGCTCGGTGCTCAGCGGCTTGGTGACCGTGCGGTCGAACGTGGTGTGGACCTCCCTGAAATCCTCGGGGAGTTTGTTCCACGCCTTCACGGCCTCACGCAGCGGGGTGAGGTTGACGTTGCGCACCGTCTCGTAGTCGAGCGTGTCACTCATGACTCAGGCGCCCCCTCAGGACTTCGGCTCGGTCGTCTCGGGCACGGTCGGCACCGGCGGCCCGTACACCGGCTTGTCCGTCTGCCGCGGCGTGAGGAAGGGGTACTGGTCCTGCAACAGCGGGTACGTCGGCGGGTCGGTCGACAGCGGCTTCTTGTTCGGGTCGAGGAGGTAGGCGAGCGGATCCTTCTTCTCCTTCCGCTCCTTGGCGATCTTCTCCACCTCCTCCTTCGTCCAGACGTCGTTCTCCAGCGTTTTCGCGGTGACGTCCCGCAGCGCCGCGGCCGTGTTCTCGAACTGCTTGCGCAGATGCCGCATCTGGCCGCGCCACATCTCCTGGAACGACTTGAACGCCTCGTCGCTGGCGAATCCCTTCATCGACCCGGGGACCTGTTCCATCTCCCGCATGGCGGTGTTGTCCACCTTCTGGAAGGCGGTGCCGACCTTCTCCACCTTCTTGGCGGCTCCTTCGAGCACATGTGGCGTCACCTGGACCCACTGCTCCTCGCCCTTGCCGCCGGTGCCGTTCAACCGCATTGCTGTGGGCTGCCTGTCCCGCGCCCCGGCGACCAGACCGGCCCATTCCTGCTCGAATGACACGATTCCCCGCTTTCGTCGGTGAACATCTCCGACCTTCCAAGGAACCTACAAGAGAAGCGGATTGGGAGTCTCCCAAGTATCTGTGAAGAAATGACCGCTCGCGCGCACGGCACCGGGCCCGCCGGGTCGCGTTCGGAAACTCCGCTCAGCCCCCTCCGCGCACCCCGGCCCCCTGCCCCCCGGCCCCCCGCCCTCCGGCCCTCCGCCCCCGGCCTCGTCCCCGCCCGAGGGCCAGACGTACCGCCTCCACGGCGCTGGTGAAGGAGACCTCGGAGAGGACGCCGGGGGCCGCGACCTGGTCGCCGACGAGGTAGAGGCCGTCGCCGCGGTCCACGGCGGGGCGGTCGCGCCAAGTGGTGCCGGGCGCGTCCACCGCACCCGTACGTCCGTCGGCCGTCGCCTCCGTACGCCTGACGACCCGCTCCCGCCAGCCCGCGAACCCGAGGTCGAGGAGGTGTTCACCCCGGGCCAGCGCGTCCGTCCGCGCCTCGCCGGGGGCCAGGGGGAACTGGGCCTGGAGCAGCGAGTGGCCGGCCGGGGCCAGGGAGGGGTCGGGGCCGGTGAAGCGCTCGATCCACCCGGTCCCGTCCAGATCGGAGACGATGAACGGGTCGCCCGTGCGGGACTCCAGCACCAGGTCCAGCAGAGCCGTGCGCCCGGTGGGCCAGCTCAGCGAGGCGTCCCCGTCGTCGCCGTCCGGCCCGTGCCCGCCCAGCAGGGTGCGGGCCGCGGCGAGCGAGGTGGCCACGACGACGGGGCCGCGCCGCGCTGCCTCGGCCAGCGCGCCGGGGTCCACGCGCGCCCCCGTCTCGACGCGGACGCCGCTCTGCCGCGCCCGCGCGGCCATCCCCGCCACCAGCGTGCCCCAGCCCCCGCGCGGGTAGTGCGCCTCGGGCGGCAGCTTGGCGGCACGGCGCATCCGCTCGTGTGTGAAGGCCGCCGACAGTTCGCCCGGCGCGTGGTGGAAGGTGGCGACGGCCGCGAAGTGGGCGGCGGCGCGGGCCGTCTCCTCCCCCGCCTGGGCCGCCGCCCACTCCAGGTACGGCGGCTCGACGGGCGCCTCCCTTCTGCGCCGCAGCCGCAGCAGCCCGGCGGGCGGCGTCCGCCGCAGGGTGCCGTGGTGGTGGTAGCGCACCTTGAGGCCCTCCCGCACCGGCACCCGTGCCATCGGCGGCAGCAGCCCGCGCCGCTTGAGCCAGCGCCAGTGCGGCCCGCCGTTGTAGAGGGCGTGCGGGCCCTCGTTGGTGCGGTACGGGCCCTCCGCGGTGCGGGCCCGGCCGCCGAGCGTGTCCCGCGCCTCGTACAGCGTGACCTCGACGCCCGCCTCCGCCGCGCACAGCGCCGCGGTCAGCCCGCCGAAACCGCCTCCCACGACGGTGAGGTGACCCACGTCCACCTTGGAGCCTCCATCCCTGCCTGCGGGCCGGCGGCTCGCGCCGGACCGCGTCCACTTTTCCGCGCTATTCCGCGCTTCGGAAGGTTCTTCCGAGGGTTCCGACGGACGGGAGGCGCCGGATGTGACACCGCCTCCGCGCGCGCCCCGCGCCTGTCGCCTCTACGGTGGGAGGAGTCCGCCCGGCGGGCGAGCCGGACCGGTCACCCCGGCCCTCTCTCCCCGGGGGGACGAGGCCGCCGGACGGCGAGACGGCGAGACGGCCGGACGGCCATACGGCGAGGCGGCGAGGCGGCCACGGGCGAGGAGCCAGGAAGCCCGCAAGCCCGCAAGCCAGGAAGCCAGGAAACCAAGAGGTCGGAAGCCAGGAGCGAGGTGCGGCGGACATGCCCGAACTCCCCGATGTCGAGGGCTTCCGGCGGGTCCTCGCCGACTGCGCCCGGGGCCGGACCGTCCGGCGGGTGGAGGTGCGGGACGCGGGGGTGCTGCACGGGGTGGGCGCCCGGCAGTTGAGCGACGCGCTGGAGGGGCGGAGGTTCACCGAGCCGGAGCGGCACGGCAAGTGGCTGCTGGCGCACACGGGAGGGCCCACCGTGCTGCTGCACTTCGGGATGACCGGCCGCCTGGTGTGCGCCCGTCCCGACGACGAGGCGCACCCGCACGACCGCGTGCTGCTCACCCTGGACGGCGGCCGTCAGCTCCGCTACCGCGACCAGCGCAAACTCAAGGGGCTGTGGCTGGCCGACGACCCCGAGGCGGCCCGCCTGCTCGACGCGCAGGGTCCCGACGCGCTGACCGTTCCCCGCGACGGCTTCGACGCGGCGCTCGCCGGCCGGCGCGGTCGCCTCAAGGCGGCCCTCACCGACCAGTCGCTCCTGGCGGGGCTCGGCAACCTGCTGGCCGACGAGATCCTGTGGCAGGCCCGGCTGCACCCGGAGCGCCCCACCGGTTCGCTCTCGGACGGCGAGCGGGCGGCGCTGTACCGGACGATGCGCCAGGTGCTGCGCACCTCGGTGAGCGCCGGACACGTACCGCCCCGCGACACCTGGCTGACCGGTCACCGCGACGCCCCCGGCCGGGCGCCCTGCCCCCGCTGCGGGACCCGGCTGCGCGCCGGGCGGGTGGCGGGCCGTACGACGGTGTGGTGCCCGCACTGCCAGCCGGAGGCGGACTGAAGCGGGGAGGAATGGCGTGGGCCGGGGGCTGTTTCCGCCCCACGCCTACGCCCCGCCGGACCCGGCCGCGGGCGCCGCGCGCACCGCACCCGGTCCGTGCCCGGTCCCCTCGTCGGCCCGCTGACCGTCCGCACGATGATCGTCCGCCCGCCGACTGCCGGTCCGCAGCCCGTCCGCCCGCCGACCGGCGCCGACGCGGAGCACCAGTTCCGCGAGCGCGCGCGGGGCGCCGGACTGTCCGCGCAGGCCGGGGAAGGCGTTGATGTCGACGATGACGGGGGACCCGTCCTCCGCGACGACGACATCGACGCCGTACACATCGAGGGAGAAGACCGCGCCGACCGCGTGGACCAGCTCGGCCCAGCCGGGGGGCAGCGCGTGAGCGTCGAGGGGCGGCGGGCCCGGGTCCGGGTCCGGGGCGGCGGACACGACCGCCGGCTCCGAGCGGCCGAGGGACGCGTCCGCCAGTTCCGAACGGCCGAGGGACGCGTCCGCCAGTTCCGAGCGGCGGGGGGCGGCGAACACGTGCCCGGCGATCGCCCACAGCTTGTGGTCCCAGCCGGAGTTGGCGACGAACGGCTGCACCACCACCGGCTCGTCGGCCCAGGTGGCGCACAGGGCGGCGAGGTCCGCGGCGTCCTCGACCCGGGCCACGAGATCGCCCCGCCGGCTGTGCCGGCTCTTGACGACGAAGGGGAAGGCGCACTCCGGCGCCGGTCGCGCGGTGAGCGCCCGCAGCGCCCGCAGCGCCGCGACCGTGCGGGTCCGCGCGAACGGCAGGCCCGCCTGCCGCGCCCGTTCCGCCATCGCCGTCCGGTCCTGGCAGAACGCGGTGGCCGCCGCCGAGTTGACGACGGGAGCTCCGCGCTCCTCCACCGCGCGGGCCAGCGCCAGGGCCCGGGACGTACGCGCCTTCAGCAGGTAGACGTCGGCGAGCGGTCCGCCCAGCACCCTCGCGCGCAGGGCGGTCTCGTCCCCCGCCTCGGGGTCGATCGCCGTCACCGTGTGCCGGGGCGACAGCACGGCGGTCGCCCCGGCCAGGAGGGGGTGGCCGGGGCGAGGGGTGATCAGGCCGACCCTCATCAGGCTTCTCCGGCCGCCGCGGGGTAGACCGGGGGCACTGCGGGGACCACCACCTCGGGACCCGTGGCGGCTGCCCCGGGCCCCGGCAACTCCGGTTCCGCATCCCTCACGTCGGGCCCCGGGGACACGGCCGGAGCCACGGGAGCCGTCCTGGCGGGACCCGCTTGGGCGCGTACGGGAGCGCCCGGCTCGGGCAGGACGATCACGGAAGCGTCCCCCGGCACGACGGGGTGGCTGCTCCCCGTCCGCGCAAGGTCGAGGATCGCCCGCGACACGCGCGCCACCGCGTCGGGCACCTGCCGGAAGCTGGGGAAGTCGTTCACGTCCACGACGACCGGGCCGTCCGGCCCCAGGACGATGTCCACGCCGTACAGGTCGAGCCCATGGACCCGGCCGACCTCGGCGGCGAGGGCGGCCACCTCCGGCGTCAGCGGTACCCGCCGTTCGGGAACCGACCGGTCGGGATGGAGGGGCGAGCACCGCTGGGTGGCGAACAGTTCGCCGCCCACCGCGTAGACCTTCAGATCGACGCCCGAGTTGGGCACGTACGGCTGGGCGATCAGCACCCCGTGCCCCGCCGGCCACCCCTCCCGCGGCCCGCCGGCCAGCAGCTCCGGGGAGGGGACCAGCCGAACCGACCTGCCCGAACTCCCGTCGGCCGGCTTGACGACGAGGGGGAAGTGCGCGGCCGGGATCCGGGCGAGGGCCTCCGGGCGCGCCGCCGCGTAGGTCACCGGCACGGGCAGCCCGTGGCTGCGGCCGATCGCCGCGGCCAGCGCCTTGTCCCGTACCCCGCGGATCGCCCGTACGTCGTTGACCGTGGTCAGCCCGACCGCGGCCGCGGCCTCCAGCAGCGGCAGCCCCGGACCGCCGGACACCGTCTTGAGCACCCAGGCGTCGTGGCTGCCCGCCCGCAGCTCCTCCGACACCCGTACCAGCGCGCTGCCGGGCCGCAGCACGTCGACCCGGTGCCCCCAGGCCCTGAGCCGGCGGATCACCTCCACGGGCATGCCGTCGTGGCGGTACTCCTCCTCCACCAGAAAGCAGAGCCTCATCAGTCACTCCCCGCAGCACGGAACCCAGCCACGGAGAACGCTATCCGCCCCGTGCCCGCACCCGATCTTGGCCCGCCCCGCCCCGCGGCCGGCCTCCGCGCGGAACCGGGGCCGGGTCCGGGTCGGGAGCCGGTGGCGGGTCGGGAGCCGGGGGCGGGTCCGGGGGCCGGTGGCGGGAGACCTCGTCGGCCGGCTGCCCCAGCAGCCGCCGCATGGCCTCGGCCGCCCGTACGGCCGCGTCGCCGCAGCAGTTGTTGAACAGCACGTGGAGCTGTTCGGCCCGCTCCGCCTGCGCGTGCAACCGGGGCAGCCACGCGGCGAGTTCACCGTCGTCGTACCTGTACCGGAACCGGTCCTCCTTGCTCCCCGTCCCCCAGGCGGCACTGCGCCCGTGGAACCGTACGACCGACAGGCGGGGTGCGGTGACGGCGGCGACGGGCGGTACGGAGGACGGGAGCGCAGGGGCCATGTCGACGGAGACGGCGGCCATGCCGTACCGCGCGAGGAGCGCGGCCGTGGCCTCGGACTGCCCCTCCCGCCACCACGCGGGATGCCGGAACTCGACCGCGAGGGGCCAGCCCCGCGTCCGCCGGGCGGTCTCCCGCAGAAAGTCCTCCGCCCGGCTCCCGGGCCGGAACCACGGCGGGAACTGGAACAGCACACACCCCAGTTTCCCGGCCCGTCGCAGGGGCGCGACCCCGGCGGCGAACCGCGCCCACACCTCGTCCAGCACGCCCGGGTCCCGGGCGTCCGGCGGCAGGCCGTCCGGCATCACGGCGCTGCGGGTGGGGTGGCCGGTGAGCAGCGAGAACGCCTTCACGTCGAACACGAACCCCTCCGGGGTCCGCTCGGCCCACAGCCGGCTGTTCCGCTCACCGGGCAGCGCGTAGTAGGCGGCGTCGACCTCCACGACCGGGAACCGCCCGGCATAGTGCCGCAACCGCCCCTCGGCGTCCCGCCGCCCCGCCGGATACCACCCGCTGCGCACCAGCGCCGGATCGGTCCACGAGCACGTACCCACGAGGATGTCACCCATGGAGTGCGGGTTACCCGCACTTCGTGCCGTCACCGGGACAGTGGGCGTGTGCCAACACGGGACGGTGCGCGCGTGTCGTCACGGGAACAGCGGGCGAGTGCCGTCACCGGGACAGTGCGCGCCTGTTCGCCAGGGCGGCGATCCAACCCCCTCGCCCCTCACACGTGCTGGCCGCGCCACACCCGCGTGCGCCGCGCTTGGCCCCGCGCCGTGGCACGTCCTCGCCGTCCCACGCTCTCCGCCGTGTCACACCCGTCCCGTGTCACCCCGTCCCGGCCCACCCTCCGGCCGTCTCACACCCGGGCCGGCCAGGTCCATCCGGTCTGCCGCAGGGCCTGGGCGCGCTGTACGGCCGCCTCCCTGCGGGTGGCCGTCTCCGCGGGGCTCCAGTAGCCGCCGGCCGCGGTGGTCTGGGCGGGGTGCTTGCGGTAGAGGACGCTCGGCTCCGCGATGAACTCGCCGGGCGCGACGGCTTCCGCGGCGAGCAGCAGGGCTATGCCCTCCGCGCCGGTCAGCGCCTGCCACCCGCCGAGCGCCAGCACCAGGGGCCGGTGCGCCGCGAACGTCGTCGTCTGCACGGACAGTTGGTCCCGCACCGCCACCTCCTCGAAGAACCTGCCCGGCTCGACGGGCCCGCCCGGAGGGTCGTACGGGCCCGGTGAGGTGCTGCCGTCCTGGTGGAGGTCGAGGCAGGCGGACACGCACCACGGGACGCGTTCCAGCGTCTCTATGTCGCGTTCGAGAGCGCCCGGGAGCAGGAGGTCGTCGGCGTCCAGCGTGCGGATGAACGTGCCGGTCGCCCGGGTGAGTGCGTGCGTCCGGGCCACGGCGGCGCGCGCCGGGAGGCCGGACCCGACCGAGATCCTGGGATCGTCGGGAAGGAGGCCGGCGGTTATCCCGGTGTGGTCGTCCTCCTGGACGCACCACTGCCACTCCCAGTCCCCCGGGAGCTTCTGCTCCCGCAGTGAGGCGTAGGTCTCCTTGAGGTAAGGGCGACTGCCGTTGTGCACAGAGGTGATGACGCTGATCGTCGGCATGGGGGCGCGTTTTCCTCTTCCAGACCCGTGACGTGACCATAAACGATCATGGTGATCGGCCCGAGACCACGCCGCCGTCGGCACTGGCTCGTTGACCTGGCCCCCACAGGAAGCAGAGGGCGCGGCCGGTTTGTTCCGCACCAGGAGAGGAAGTGAGCAACACCCCTCACGGCCGCCTCAGGGGGACTGGAAGGCCGGAAGGGTCGCGACGTACGTGACACGCGACGTACGCGATGAACGGACGGACCGGGGGAGTACCTCGGAGGACACCTGACCGGCCGGCCGGGGCCGCGCACCGGGCTCGCGCCGGTCCACGGCCCCGGGCGGTCACCGGTCGCCGGCCCCCGGCCGGTCACCGGTCGCCGGACGCCCCGTCCGTGCCGAGGAGGTCCGCCACGAGCCGGCGCGCGTACGCGGTGTCGAGCCCGGCCGGACGGAAGAGGATGCGGTACATCAGGGGTGCGACGACGCGGTCCATGACCGTCTCGACGTCGGGGGCGGTCTCCCCGCGGCCGGTCGCGCGGGAGAGGACGATGCCGACCTGTTCGGCGGCGTAGGCCGAGCACTGGCCCGCGTTGCTGCCGTCCGGGTCACCGAGCAGGGCGTCGCGGATGTAGGCGCGGCCCGCGGTGGACGACATCTCGTCGAGGAACTCCTCGGCCCAGGCCGTCAGGTCCGCCGGCAGAGCGCCGTGGTCCTCCGGCCTCGTCTCGGGGCGGAGCCGCTCGACCGCCACGTCCGACAGCAGCTCCGCGAGGCTTCCCCAGCGACGGTAGATCGTCGAGGGGGTGACTCCCGCGCGCTCGGCGACCATCGGCACCGACAGGGCGTCCCGGCCCACCTCGGATTCCAGTTCGCGCACCGCGGTGTGCACCGACGCCTGGACCCGTGCGCTGCGTCCGCCGGGGCGCGCCATCTTGTTGCGACTCATGGGCCCACCTTAAAGCAATGATGTTGCGTCTACGGCTGCGATGCTGGGCGATGC
>NZ_VJOK01000001.1:3862394-3894488 GCF_013302895.1 Streptomyces albus subsp. chlorinus
GCGGGCGGGCTCCGTGCGCTCGTAGGCGTGACCGGTGCGCAGGAGGGTGGCCTCGCCGAAGGGCCGGCCGAGCAGCTGCATGCCGATCGGCATCCCCGCCCGGTCGTGGCCGACCGGCACACTGAGCGAGGGGATCCCGGTGATGTTGGCCGGGGCGGACAGGCGTACGTAGGCGTCGGAGACGGCCTCCACCGTGCCGTCGGACCAGGTGAGCGTCTCCTGCTCGGCCGGCACCGCGGTGGCCGGCACCGTCGGCGCCGCGACGACGTCGACGTGCTCCAGCAGCCGTTCCCACTCCCGCCGCATCAGGGTCCGGGCGCGCTGGGCGCGCAGATAGTCCCCGGCGGGCATCAGCTCACCGGCTTCCAGGAGGATGCGCACGTCGGCCTGGTACAGGTCGGGGACCGCGCGCAGGGATCGCTCGTGGTACGCGGTCGCCTCGGGCACCATCAGCCCCCACTGCGTCGCCTGCACGTAGCGCGTCATCGGGATCTCGACCTCGACGAGCCGCGCGCCGAGCTCCTCCAGCCGGCCGATGGCGCGCCGGACGGCGGCTTCCACGTCCGGGTCGACGTGGTCGAAGTAGTAGTTGCGCGGAACGCCGACGCGCAGCCCCCTCAGGTCGGTGACGGCGCCCGGCCGGTGGTCCGCCGCGGGGGCGGCGAGCGAGGCGGGGTCGCGCGGGTCGTGCCCGGCCAGCTCGGACAGCACCAGGGCCGTGTCCTCGACGGTGCGGGCGAGGGTGCCCACATGGTCCAGCGACCAGGACAGCGACGTCACACCGTGGCGGGGGACGAGGCCGTACGTCGGCTTGAGGCCGACGACCCCGTTGAGCGCGGCGGGCACGCGGACCGACCCGCCGGTGTCGGTGCCCAGGGCGAAGGTCGCGGTCCCCGCCGCCACGGCGACGGCCGACCCGCCGCTCGATCCCCCGGCGACCCGGTCGGGATGCCAGGCGTTGCGCGTCTGCGGCGTGGTCAGGCCGTAGGCGAACTCGTGGGTGTGGGTCTTGCCGACCAGGACCGCGCCGCCCGCCTCCAGGCGCGCGGCGACCGTGCTGTCCGCCGTCGCGCGGTGGCCGGCTCGCACCCGGGAACTCGCGGTGGTCGCCACCCCGGCGACGTCGATCAGGTCCTTCAGCCCCATGGGGATCCCGTGCAGCGGGCCCCGGAAGCGCCCGGCCGCGGCTTCGCGCTCGGCCTCCAGGGCGGACTTCCGTGCCCGGTCCGCCGTGACGGTGACGTAGGCCCCCAGGTGGGGTTCGAGCCGCTCGACGCGGTCGAGGACCGAGTCCACCAGTTCGACGGGGGACGCCTGCCGTTCCCGGATCGCGTCGGCGGCGGCGGTGAGGCTCAGATCAGACAGCTGCATCGTGCTTCTCCTCTTCCGCGCGGACGGCGGCGTCGGGCCCCATCCGGTAGGCGGGGGCGGGCGGGGTGTCACCGAAGTCCAGCTCCCGCAGGACCGAGACGACGGAGTGGATGTACTGGGCGGTCGCCGCGACCGGAGGGTGGCGGTCGTCTTCCAGCGGCAGTCCCGCGCGGGCGGCCCAGCGGGCCGCCTCCTGCGGTGTGAGTTCCTCGGCGGACATGGCGGTCCTCTCCCTGTGCGGCCGTGGCCGGAGCGGCGGGGCGGCTCCGGACGTAAAAGCTAATGGTTTGCGTTAGTGGACTGTAGGGCCTACGGTGGCTTAAAGCAAATCAATTGCGTTTACTCCCCGAAGAGGTCCCATGCCCAGCGCCCCACCCGAACCCCCCGCACCACACACGGCCACAGCACCCCCGGAGACCACGTCGCCTGCTGAGGTCACCTCGCCTGCTGAGGCCACGTCGCCTGCTGAGACCGTGGCGACAATGGGTGCTTGCCCGGTTGCTGAGGCCGCAGCTCCTCATGAGTCCGCGTCGCCACAGGCCCTCGCGGGCTGCCGGCCCGCGGTGGCCGGTGCCCGGGGCGCGGACAGGGGGGCGGGCAGGGGGGCGGCTCGCGCGGTGGAGGGCGCGGGGACTCGCATCGCGGAGCGCGCGGCGACCCGTACTGCGGAGCGCGCGGCGACCCGCGCCTCGGAGCGCGCGACGCCCCTTACTGTGGACCGTGCGACGACCCGTACCGCGGACCGCGCGGCGACCCGTACCCTGCCCCGCAGGTCGAATCGTGCGGGGTGGTCCCGTACGGCGAACCGTGCGGGGCGGTCCCGTACGGCTCCCTTCGTCCTCGACGCGTCGGTCCTGGCGGCCCTGCTGGCGGCGTCCAGCGCGCCGACGCCGCTGTACCCCCTCTACCAGGACGAGTGGGGCCTCTCGCCGCTCGCTGTCACGGTGGTCTTCAGCGCCTACGCCCTTGCGCTGCTGTCGGCCCTGCTCACCGCCTCGGCGCTCTCCGACCACCTGGGACGGCGCCCTGTGCTGGTGGGCGCGCTGCTCGCGGAGGCCGCCTCCATGGCCGTCCTGGCCTCGGCGGACGGTGCGGGGCTTCTGGTGGCCGGCCGGATCCTGCAAGGGGCGGCCACCGGCGTGGCCACCAGCGCCGCGGGTGCGGCCCTCCTCGATCTGGCGGACCCCCGGCGTCCGGGCCGGTCGGCGCTGACCAACAGCATCGCCCCGGTCGCCGGCATGGCCGCGGGCGTCCTGGTCGCCACCCTCCTCGTGCGCGTCGCGCCGGCTCCGACCGTCACCGTCTACGTGCTGCTGGCCGCCCTGTTCGTCGTCCAGGCGATCGCGGTCACGTTCACCGCGGAGACGGCGCGCCGACGCCCCGGCGCGCTGCGGTCGCTGCGTCCGCGCCTCGGTGTCCCGGCGCCGACGCGCCGCGCCCTGCTGGCCGTCGGCACCGGGGTCGTCGCCATCTGGGCACTGGGCGGGTTCTTCTCCTCCCTCGGACCGGCCCTCGTCGGTCTGGTGGCCCCTGACGCGCCGCGGGCGGCCCGCGGCATGGTCTTCTTCACCCTTGGCGCCGCCGCCGCACTCACCGTGTGGACGCTGCGGCGCGTGGCGCCCTCCGCCGCGGTGAGGGGCGGGTGCCTGGCCGTGCTGCCCGCGGCGGGCCTGACGCTGAGCGGACCGCACGGCGCCGGACTGCCCGCCGTGTACGGCGGCGCCGCCCTGGCCGGCATCGCCTTCGGCGCCGTCTCACAGGGAGCGCTCCGCATGGTTCTCGCGTCGCTCGACGAGCAGGACCGCGCCAGGACGCTGGCCGCCTACTACGTCCTCAGCTACCTCTCGATGAGCCTGCCCGCGATCGCCGCGGGCGCCGCCACCCAGGTGTACGGGCTCGCCACCGCTTCCCACGCCTACGCCGTCGTCACCGCCCTCCTCGCCGTGGCGGCCCTGGTGGCACTCACCGCGCCACGCGGCGGGACAGCCACCGGTCCCGCTCCCCACCCTCACCACTGACGACCCTGCCAACCACCCCCTCCCCCATCCCCCCGACCCCACAGAAGAGAGCACAGGAAAGGGCAACCATGCCGACCACCCCGGACCCCACCACTTCCGTAACCCCCTCCACCCCCTCCACCACGTCAACGACCTCGGCAGCGCCCTCCGCTGGCACGGCCCCCCTCACAGCCGCTGTCCCCTCCTGGACGGTGGGGGAGGTCACCGTCCACCGCGTCGACGAGGTCGCGCTGCCGCCCGCGACCGGCCCGTGGCTGCTGCCGGACGCCACCCCCGAGGTGGTGACCGGCCAGAACTGGCTGCACCCCCACTTCGCCGACCGCGAGGGCGTCCTGCGTATCGACAGCCACAGCTTCGCGTTCGTCGCGGGCGGACTGCGGGTGCTCGTGGACACCGGCATCGGCAACGGCAAGGAGCGGGCCAACCCGGCCTGGCACGACCTGCGGACCGACTACCTGGAACGTCTCACCGCCGCCGGCTTCCCCCCGGACTCCGTCGACCTGGTGGTCCTCACCCACCTGCACGCCGACCACGTCGGCTGGAACACGCGGGCCGTCGACGGGGAATGGGTCCCCACCTTCCCCCACGCCCGTTACCTCACCTCCCGTACCGAGCGCGAGTTCTGGGCGACGTACGACATGGACGAGGCGCGCGCCCAGATGTTCCGCGACTCGGTGATCCCGGTGGAGGAGGCGGGACTGCTCGACCTCGTGGACGTACCCGCCGAGGGCGCCGAGATCGCCCCGGGCGTGCGTCTGCTGCCCACACCGGGCCACACCCCCGGCCACGTCGCCGTCCAACTGACCAGCGGGGGCGGCGGCACGCGAACGGCACTCATCACCGGCGACTGCGTCCACCACCCGGTCCAGCTCGCCCACCCCGCCATCGGCGCCTGCGTCGACATCGACCCGCGGCAGGCCGAGACCTCACGCCGCGCCCTGCTCGCCTCCCTCGCCGACACGGAAACCCTCGTCCTCGGCACCCACTTCGCACCCCCCACCGCCGGCCGCGTGATCACCCACGGGGACGCGTACCGGCTGCTGCCCGTCCCGGCGGCCTGAACGAACGGGCCGGGCGCCGCACCCGCGCGCGACGCCCGGCCGCCCATCGACTACCGGCCACCAGCCACCGACCACCCACGGCCCGACCCCGCACCGCCCCCGGCCCACCGGGCGCCGCACAGCCCTCAACCCATCAGCTCGCTACAGGGGGGTGCGGACCGGCCTGTCACACACCTCGCGTACGGACATCCACCTCCACGTCCTCACCATCGCCGAAGCCCGCGCGCCCGCGCGCCCGCGCACCTGCGCACCTGCGCACCCGCGTCCCCGGTCGCCGACAACGACATCGACCCGGTCGCCGTGGCCGATTCCCTACGTCTCGCCCGCCGCCGCGGTGAAAGGCCGGGGGGAGGAGGAAGAAGGGGACTGCCCCTGTACGAGGTGAGCAGCGGCATCCACGAGGACGGAGCCCACCTGCTGGGGCCGTCTCCACCGAGAAACCTCCGAGGGGACTGGAGGCCGGCCCCGCCCAGCCCCTCACCACCGCGCGGACCGCCGACCGCTCCCTGCTCGCCGGGGACGGGGACGGGGGAGTGTCGGGGCTGCCGCAGCCCATTACTGGTTACGGAAACGTCACTTCTCCCTCACATCTCCCACATTTCATTCCGGCGAGCACTACGGTCACTCCACCCAAAACTCTCCGGGGTGACGAGATGACCAATCCGCACACTGCTCCCATACCACCGGTGCCAAGCCCGCCCGCCAGTCGTCCGCTCCGCAGACGCATACTCGTGTGGGTCGGTGGATCGGCGCTGTTCATCGCGGGACTGGCCATCGGCTCCACCGGGGATGGTGGGCAACAGGCCGCCGAGTACAAGGCCGAACCCGCTCAGACAGTCACCGCGACCACCACGGCCACAACCAAGCCCAAGCCGGCCGTCACCAAGACCGTCGAAGCAAAGAAGAAGCCCGGCTTCACGGTCACCGCGACCAAGACCGTCACCGCCCCCGCCGTCGACGCAGGCAGCGGCAACAGTGACCGGAACAGCGTCGGCGACTGCACGATCGTCTCGAACTCGGGGAACTGCTACTCAGCAGGCCAGTTCTGCCGCAACAGCGACCATGGAGCCACGACCTCCACCGAAAGCGGCAGAAAAATCAAGTGCGCCTTCAGCTCGAACGCCTGGCGCTGGACCTACACCTGACGAGCTGGGGCACCGGAGCCATCGGACGCAGCCGCCTCCAGTATCGGTGAGGGCCAGGACGCCAACGCCGGGCAGCCGGCACACACAGACGTGCAAGCTCCCGCTGGGGGCCGTCACTCACCGACCGCAGGAGCACATGGGAGCCCAGCCCCCTCACGATCAGCACGGATGCCCTCCCCGACCGAGACAGACAAAAGCGCTCCGCTTCTCTTTCAAGGTCGCCGTCGCCTACGTCCTTGCCTACCAACTCCCCACCGGGCAAGGGCAAACGCGGCCCCACGGGTGGTCGTCGGGCATGCCAGGTGCGCCAGAAAGGAAAAGGAAAGACTGAACGTGACAAGGCTTTCCAGTGGTCCGGCTGAAGGCTGAAGGTCTTGCCAGGCCACAAAAAACCCTCGGGCTGTGGCCCGAGGAGGAGTGTGGAGCGGGCGACGTGAATCGAACCCGTGCTCTGAGCTTGGGAATCACAGGGCGTTTTGCTGGCATCGATGCTTTGACCCGCGACAACGGAGCAGGAGAGCCCTGGGGGCTCTCCTTGGCACCCGCTGATGTCCGCGGCTTACCGACCCGTCGGGCACGGATCGGGCACGGCGGCTGTCTTCGTTCCCGGGCCGCACCCCCGCTGCATGAGGGCGGGATACCGCGTCATTCGTCTCCGAGACGGATAGCCATAACGGAACCGTCGGCCCGGATGGACACAGAGTCCCACTCCTCCGATGCGCTGTGGTTCGGCCACTGTCCGCGCAGTGCGTGGACCTCGCGGCGGTACTCGTTGACCCGCCCGTGTCGGAGGTGCATGTAGAGGCTCTTCTTGAGACCGGAGAACGTTTCGACGCGGGTGCCGTTGAGACGGAAGATGTGGTCGGTGCCCACAAAGTCGATCTCGTGTATGCGGTGTTCTGCGTCTCGCAGCTTTCGAGTGTTGGCTTGGGCGTCGTGCTGGAAGTGGCGGTGCCCCTGCTCCTTGGTCAGGTACTGCGCGGTGGGTTTGCCTCCCCCGGTGAAGGCCGTAAGTGTTGCTGCTTCCGTCCGGGCCAGTACGATGCTGAACCATGCGAACGATTTGGGCAGCACCTGGAAACCGGGGACGATCTCAACACCGTTCCGTTCTCCTGGCCGCACGACTTCGGCCATCTCGTTCGCGTCCTTCAGGACGAGGTCCAGATCGGCTCCGGATTCCCCTTCAGGCGGGCTAAGGACGGTCTTCCCCGGTGCTTCCAGCATGTGTACGGCGAGATTCTCCTTGGCCGGGATCTCCGTGCCGATGAGCAGGTACGGAACCGTGCCGTACGGTCCAATGTGGACCGATTCCACGTGGGCGCTGGCAGTGGCGAGCTGCTTGTACACCTGATGAACGGCGCTGTGAGTGCCCTTCGAGGAGACAAGGATGACCTTGGACGGCTGCCCCGGTTGCCATGCCTCGACAAAGAAGTGCGGTCGCCGTTGCAGCGGCTCCGGGCGGGAGCCCTTGCCGGTGCTGCGGAGTGTCCAGCCGGCCTTCAGCGCGATGTCTGCCGGGATGACCGAAACCGAGTGATCTGGGTATCGGGTCCTCATCACGTGCTCGGCCAACAACGATGCAAAACCGGTGCCGATCTCCCCTGACTGTGTGGCCTTGTAGAAGCGCAACAAGTCTCGCCCTTCGGCGGACAGTTGCAGGTAGCCGCCTCGGTTCCCTTCCAGGGCCTGGCTGTAGCGCAGGCTGCCCCAGTGTTCGGCGAGTCCTCGTCCCGCTCCCTGCCGGGCAGATGCGGCTCCGAGTCCGATGGCGTGGATGACCTGCCAAGGGGTGAGGGCCAGTGATCGCGGGGCTCCCCGAACGGGCTTGTAGTCGGTGCGTCGGCGTAGGGGCCCACGTCCGTCGTCTTCTCGCTTGTCGTCCTCAGCAGACGCCGCCTTGGAGACCTGATCGGCTAGTTCGTGGGACGAGCGGATCTGTACGTAGGAAGTGGTGCTCAGTTCTTGCAGGACTTCAGCGGTGGGCTTTGGCGCGTCCTCGTTCACCGGTTCCCCCTTCGAGCGACGTCACGTGACATGACCCGGAGGGAAGGTAGGCGCGGTTGGCGGAGCGCAAGCAAGTGGGCAAAGGGGGCGCGAACCGAGATTCGGCCAGTCCGAACGCTCTGGCAGCAAACAAACCCCCCGGGTCTACGACCTGGGGGGTTTGTTTCTGAGCGGGCGACGGGAATCGAACCCGCGCTCTGAGCTTGGGAATCACGGGGGTGGGCGGGTAGTTGGGCGGCTGATCTGGGCCGATGCGGGGTTCGCTGGATGACGACGGGCCGTCATGGTGTCCGCTGTTGACCGCTGATCACCGATCGTTCTGGTGCGCATCTAGTGCGGGTGTTGCGCGGCGCACGTACGGCACTCCTCCTACCGTGAATGGCCAGTACCTCCCGTGTCAGTCGACTGCTATGGCATCCTCACCGCTCATGACCGGGATCGGCTTCCTCCGTCGATGGCGTCGGCTACGGGTACGACGCACGTCTGACAAGCGCATAGAAGGTCTACGCTCGGACTTGGACTGCCTTGGCTACGCTTGGTGGCCTCTGCCACTTACCGTTCGCACGGCTATCCGTCAAATCAGTGGAACGAGTATGGGCGCGCTCCTACACATGGAGGCTGTAGGGCTTGGAATATCTACACTACTCACTTACCTGTACTGGGGCAGCGTAGAAGGTTCGAATGAAGTTTCCGCAAGGGTATTCAGCAAGCTAGTTGCGTGGACGTTATTGCTTGTTGTTATCGCTGGGTCTACAAGAGAAGCGTATGTCGTAGCCAATCGATATCGGCTGGTAATGCAGTGCGCCGAGACGATTAAGGCATGCGCGGAGGCGCACAGGGCTGGAGGTGAGTACCGTACAGTCCGCCTTCATGCTTTTTCAGTCTCACTCAGGCGCTTGGAGAGAGGCTTACTGCGAGCTTATCGTATGCGCGGGACGGTGCCGCACTTCTCTCCGCGACGCGCAGAACTACGACGGCATGCCGGTCAGGTGGTTTCTAGGCTGCGTGCTGCTGAGTCTCAATTGGACGGAAGCAGGCCGGGCTGCGCGCTGGAAGAGCTGGCAGGGTTGATCATCACAATCACGGAAAATTATGCTGCGGGTCATGTTGGCGCGTTGCTGCCGTCTGCGTCATTGATGGATATTCAACCGATCCGAGATCGAGAACTGCTACGCGTTGGCGGCACAGTGACGCTAATCGCTGGTGCGGCCGTTGCTGTGTCTCTGCTGGGTATTCCTAGCGTGACTGCTGCCGTGGTTATTTCCGCCGTTGGTGTTTTGGGGCTACTGGTGTTCTTCGGAAGTCAGTGGCATCGCTACTTGCCGATTGCTGAATTCTTTAAGCCGGGCCCCTAGGTTCTTATCGCCGGTAGGTATCGACTTGGCGCCTGGCTGCCGCAGTGCCGGTTCGGGCTTCCTATTCTCGATCGCTGCTGTTGCCTCAAGCGGAGAAAGCCAGCCACGACGGCGGGACAGACGTCTGAGTACCTGTACGTGGTCTCCTCGGCCACCCATCGGCATCAGCCACGCTTGCCCTGATCTTTGACCCGCAGACGCCTCCGCGCAGCCTCTGCCGCCACCTGGCGTTGGCGGGACCGGTCCGCAGGTCGCGACGAGACCTTGGCGCCGCCCCACGGGCCTTCCCGGTGTGCTGAGCTTGGTGGAACTGGGCGAGTCGACCTCGTGCACCGAGTCGTGCTGGTACTGGCGTATATCCGCTGGCGAATCGAGTTGTGTTCTAGGGAGGCGGTTCCTGCGCTGGGATGCGCGCTGAGCGGTCCGGGGTCGGCGCGGAGCGGGGCGGAGACAGGAGCGGGCGGCGGCCACGGGCCGCCAGCGCGCGCGGCCCGCGTGAGCGGGCCGCCTTGAAGTCGTAGAGAAAGTTGTTACGCACGCGCCTGGTGAGCTGGCGGGCACGCTATCGGGCTGACTGTCCAAGTCGCTGCTGTGGTGCGTTGCTTGAGGGTGAGCGTGTGACGCTTGCCCTCTTCGAGTTCGCGGGCCGCTGCTGGCTGGCCCTGGTCGAGCCAGGCACGGGCCTCCCGGTAAGGCTCTTCGTCCAGCGTCATCGCGATCATCATGAGGCTGATGCGGACCCAGCGCAGGGCTTCGCGGAGGCTGTAAGCGTCGTAGGTGCCAAGGCGGCGTTCGTTGACGTAGCACTCGCAGTAGTAGACCCACGTTGTGGGAAACGGCTGGGCAGTCATGGCGTCGGCCTCCGTGCGGGCAGTGCCGTGCGTCCGCCTGGCGGTGCGAGTCGGGTCGGTTCGTCAGGCTCGTCGGGCATCTCGACGGTGACCGTCCGGCCGTAGTCGTCTCCGCTGACGCGTACGCGGCTGGCCAGTGCTGTCACGAGGCTGAGGCCACGGCCGTGGGTCTCGTCCACGTCCGGTGTCTCGGCGTGGGGCTTTGTCGTACTCCCGCCGGTGTCCGTGACCGCCAGGACGACCGTGCCGGGTGACCGATGCAGAGAGACACGGAAGCTCCCGTTGGTGCTGCCGCTCGCCGAGTGCAGGAGCGCGTTCGAGCCCAACTCGCTCACGATCAGGGCCGCGTCGTCGGCGTGCGGGCTGTCGCGCAGGACATCGCGGGTCCAGCGGCGGGCTCGGCTGACCTCTTCGGGGAGTCCTGGGCAGGTGAGTTCCCAGATCCGCCAGTCACTCATATACTCGTGCATACAAGTTCCTCCATACTGGTGGCCACTATGGGTAGTGGAAGTGTTCTAGATGAGTCGCACGCCGTCGTGAGCCCGGACGGCCGGCGGGGATGCCCCGTCGAGCGCGTCCAGGACGCGGACCGCGTATGCCTCGTCGGCGAGCTCGGTGACCTCTTCGCGGGTGGCCCAGCGAAGCGCGTAGGTCTCCTCCCCGGTGGTCGGGGAGCCGTCGACCGCTTCGCAGCGGAAGACCATCGAGACGATCAAGCCCGTCATGTTCTTGTAGACACCGGTCAGCGTCGCCGGAAGAGCGATCTTGAATCCGGTCTCTTCGAGGACCTCGCGCTGGAGCGCGTCAGGGATGGTCTCCCCCGGCTCCAGGACCCCGCCCGGCGGCTCCCACTGGCCGTTGTCACGGCGCTGGATGAGCAGCGCTCGGCCCGCGTCGTCAACGATGACCCCTGCGACGCTCACGGAGTGGGGGCGCTCTACCGTGCTCACGTTCCTCGGTCCCCTCAGATGGCTAGGCTTCTCCACCGTAGCAACAGAACTCAGCATCTCGTCTAGATATTCAAAGGAGTACACCCATGGCGGCTCTTCCCTCCGGCATTCTCGGGGCACTGGACCCCACCAGCGACCGAGCGGTCTTCCGACAGATCGCCGACCAGCTCCGGGAAGCCATCGACAAGGGCCGCTTCAAGGAAGGCGCCAAGCTGCCCTCCGAATCGGAGCTGGTCGAGCACTTCGGCGTCTCACGGATGACCGTCCGCAACGCGCTGTCCATCCTCCAGAGCGAAGGGCTGGTCTCCTCCGAACACGGCAAGGGCGTCTTCGTCCGGCCACGGCCCCCAGTGCGGCGGCTGGCCTCGGACCGATTCGCGCGGCGTCATCGTGATCAGGGGAAGTCGGCCTTCACGGTGGAGGCGGAAGCCGCGGGGAGCAAGCCCGAGGTGGACAGTCTTGAGGTGAGGGAGGAGAAGCCCACCCCGGACATCTCCGCGCGGCTCGGGTCGGCCCGTAAAGTCCTCGCCCGGCGTCGGCGGTACCTGCTGGATGGGCGGCCGGTCGAGTTCGCCGTCTCGTACCTTCCTCTGGATCTGGCGCGCGGTACGCAGATCGCCGAGCCCAACCCCGGACCCGGCGGCATCTACGCACGGCTGGAAGAGCTGGGGCACCGCCTGGACCACTTCGACGAAGAGGTCCGCGCGCGGATGCCCTCCCCGGCCGAGGTCAAGATGCTCCGCCTCTCCTCCGGCGTACCGGTCATCAGCCTCATCCGGACCGCCTACGACACCGAGGGCCGCGCGGTCGAGGTCTGCGACACCGTCATGGCCGCCGACGCCTACGTCCTCGCCTACCAACTCCCCGCCAGGTAAGAGGAAACGCGGCGCCCCACGGGTGGTCGTCGGGCATGCCGGGCGTGACAGAAAGGAAAAAGAAGGAATGAACGTGACAGGGCTTCCCTGTGGTCCGGCTGAAGGCTGAAGGTCTTGCCGGGCACAAAAAACCCTCGGGCTGTGGCCCGAGGGGGAGTGTGGAGCGGGCGACGGGAATCGAACCCGCGCTCTGAGCTTGGGAAGCTCATGTTCTACCATTAAACTACGCCCGCGAGGAGCCGACGGTGGTGTGTGGCTCTTCGGGGGATACTGTACCGCATGGGAGACCCTGGCCGCAGATGGCCTGGGTCTTTTTGCTGTTCCCGGGCGTGACAAGGGAGTTGGGGGGCGTACGGTGGGGGCGGAGTGCCGACGGTGGCGGCGTCGGACTCATCCCCTAACGTGGCTTTTGTCGTCCACGCATCCACGTGACTGGGGAGAGGGAAGCGATGGAATCCACCGTCGTCCGGTGTGCCGAGGGGCATGAGTTCAGCACCACGACGTTCCCTATGCAGCATCTGGGGTCCTCCCGGATCGGGCCGGGGCGGCTGTTGCGGTGCCCCCGCTGTGGGCGGCTGCGGCAGGCGGTGCCCGTGGGGCGGCAGCGCAAGGGGTAGTCGCTCCGTTGTGCGGGGTCGGCGTGAGCCCGGCCCGCGAGTGTGGAGTAGCAGGTAGTGCCGTCAGGGTGTCGGAGTGATCCCTGACCGTCACCGGGGCCGTCCCGTCGGGACACTGTTGGTAAATGGCTCGGTCCCCATGCGTGACGTCGGCCTTCATCACCTGTTGTGGGTGGTGAAGGCCGACGGTGCGTTTGGGGAGGGTGGGTGTCGCTGCGGGAGCCCGGGTTGGGTGAGATTCCGGCGGAGACTGTGCGGGTGGCTCGGGCGGTGTGTCCGGACGGCACGCTGGCGATGCGGCTGCGGGATGAGTTCGCGGATGTCTTCTGCGGTGAGGCGTTCTCCGCTTTGTTCCCGCGCCGGGGCCGCCTGGCGAGTCGGACGCACCCAACCTGATCACTCACGTCGCCACCACGGACGCGTCCGTGGGCGACCTGAAGATGCTCGATGCCATCCACGCTGGTCTGCGTACTCACGGCAGACTCCCCGCCGTGCACCTGGTGGACGCGAACGACATCGGCGCCCAGGGCCTGGCCGACGCCGAGCATACGGGCATCAGGCTGGTCGGGCCGATCAGCAAGAACACCACCACCCAGTCCACCGGCAGGTTCGCCATCGACACGTTCGCCGTTGACTGGGAGAACAAGCAGGTCACCTGCCCCAACGGCCGGGTTGCGGACAACTGGTATCCCCGCGTCTCCTCGCACGGAATCCCGGTGATCCGGGTCCGGTTTCCCGTATCCGGCTGCCGTACCTGCCCTGACGTGAACGCCTGCGCGCCGTCGAAAGCCGGCAGAGGCCGGGAGATCATGCTGCGGGAGAAAGCCGCACACGACGCCATGAAGCGGAACCGCGCTGATCAGCGGGACCCCGAGTGGCGGAGCCTCTACCAGCAACGACAGGGCATCGAAGCCACCGTCTCGCAAGGCGTCCGGGCCTTCGGCCTGCGGCGGTCCCGATACCGCAGCCACCCCGAAACCCGCCTCCAACACCTGTTCACCGCCACCGCGATGAACCTCACACGACTCGACGCCTGGATCACCGGCACACCCCGCGCCGGAACCCGCATCTCCCGCTTCGAACGACTGCGTCCCGCTGCCTGACGGCAGCGGGACGCAACCAAGGGGCCATTTACCAACAGTGTCCGATTGGGCCGGCCCCACCTCGTGCGCGTAGTCTCGGGCCGTGCTTCTCTCAGACAAGGACATCCGGTCAGAGATCGACGCCGGCCGGGTCCGGATCGACCCCTACGATCCGGCCATGGTGCAGCCCTCCAGCATCGATGTCCGGCTGGACCGCTACTTCCGGGTGTTCGAGAACCACCGGTACCCCCACATCGACCCCGCCGTCGAGCAGTCCGATCTGACGCGGCTGATCGAGGCCGAGGGGGATGAGCCGTTCATCCTCCACCCGGGGGAGTTCGTGCTGGCCTCCACGTACGAAGTGATCTCGCTGCCCGAGGACGTGGCCTCGCGGCTGGAGGGGAAGAGTTCGCTGGGGCGGCTGGGGCTGCTGACGCACTCGACCGCCGGGTTCATCGACCCGGGCTTCTCCGGGCACGTCACCCTCGAACTGTCGAACGTGGCGACCCTCCCGATGAAGCTGTGGCCGGGGATGAAGATCGGCCAGCTGTGCATGTTCCGGCTGACCTCCCCCGCCGAGCACCCGTATGGATCGCCCCAGTACGGCTCCCGCTACCAGGGCCAGCGCGGACCCACCCCGTCGCGCTCGTACCTGAACTTCCACCGGACCCACGTCTGAGACCGACCGAGAGAGACTTCCGTGAGTGACGAGCGCGAGAATCTGACCTACAGCCTCTTCGGCCAGGCCATCCGGGATCTGGCGCAGAGCGTGGCCGACGACGGCTACGAGCCGGACATCATCCTCTCCATCGCCCGTGGCGGCCTCTTCGTCGCGGGCGGGCTCGGGTACGCGCTCGACGTGAAGAACCTCCATGTCATGAATGTCGAGTTCTATATCGGTGTGGGTGAAACGCTCGCCATGCCCGTCATGCTGCCGCCTGTCCCCAATGTCGTCGACCTGAGCCGGAAGAAGGTGCTCATCGCCGACGACGTCGCCGACACCGGCAAGACCCTCAAGCTGGTGCAGGACTTCTGCGCGGAGCACGTGGCCGAGGCGCGCAGCGCGGTGATCTACGAGAAGTCGCAGTCGCTGGTGAAGTGCGACTACGTCTGGAAGCGCACCGATCAGTGGATCAACTTCCCCTGGTCCGTGGAGCCCCCGGTCGTACGGCGTGAGGGGCAGGTCCTCGACGCCTGAGGGCCGTGCACCTCGTCCGAGGGATCGGTCACCTCGCTCAGCAGCGTCACCAGTACGCCCCCGCCCGCGGCGATCGCCGCGACCTGCAGGCCGGCCGCGTACGCCGCGTCTTCCGGCGGAAGCGTGTCCGCGGGCTGCGTGGCCGCCACCACGAGGGTGAGCGGCAGTTTCCAGGCGCTCCACGCGAAGAGCGAGCCCGAACCCAGCCTTCAACCCCCAGCCCCCGACCACCGAAGCCACAACCGACACCCCCCAACCGACACCCCCCAACCCCAACCCGTCCACCCACCTGCGGGCGTGCGCGCGAGTGGTTCCCTTTTTCTCTACCTGCGGGTAAGAACCGCTGATAACCACAAACGGATACCGGCCGTAGGGAGATCACCTGATGGCGCGTGTGAGACCCGCGACGGCGCTCGCGGCAGCTCTGGTCATGGTGTTCGGCGGGGCGGGGGCGGGGGTGGCGGCGGCCGTTCCCGGCGACGGGGGCGGTACGGAACGGGCCGCGCAGGCCACCCCGCTGCCGCCGGAGCTGGAGAAGATCCGGGCGGAGGAGGCGAAGAAGCTCTACGGCAGTGCCGAAGCACCGCCCCTGGACACCCGCAGGACCAGTGCCATCTCGCTCGGCGACAGCGAGATATCCGGTGAGGGCGTGGGCACCTACGAGCCGGGCACCGACGGGCCCGACAACTGGTGTCACCGCTCGCCCGACTCGGCCGTGCACCGGACGGGCCTGGACGTGGACGTGTCGTACAACGTCGCCTGCTCCGGTGCGAGCACCGAGAACATCCGGATCGGCGGCAGCAAGCAGTACCCGGACGAACTCGTCCAGAGTGACAGCCTCGCCATCAAGGCGCGCAACACCCGGCTCAAGCAGATCGAACTCGTCGTCGGCGCCAACGACGACCTCCAGTTCGGTCCGGTGATCACCGACTGCGTCACCCGCTATCTGACGCTCCAGGGGCGGTGCGAGCCGAAGTACGTCCCCGGCTGGGACGCGCGTATCGAAGGGCTCGTACCCAAGGTCGAGCGCACGATCAACGACCTGAGGACGGTCATGCGCGACGCCGGGTACGCCGAGGGCGACTACCAGCTCGTGGTCATGGGCTACCCCAGCCCCATCGGTCCCGACTTCGAGGACAACCCCGGCTTCCCCGGCAAACTCGCGGGCGGCTGCGCCGGCTACACCAGTGACGCCGCCTGGGGCCGCAACACGGCGGTGCCGAAGTTCGAGAGGGGCATCCGGGAGGCCGCCGCGCGTACGGGCGTCAGCTACCTGGACGCCTCCCGGCTCTTCCACGGCCACGAGGTGTGCATGGAGAACACCTGGGCGCGCGGTCTCTCCGTGGACCTGTCCAACCCCTTCCCGCCGGACGCCAACTCCGTCCGGCAGTCGTTCCACCCCAACGAGCGGGGTCACGCCGCCTTCGCCACCTGCTTCACGCGGATGTACCAGGCGGCGCGGCAGGGTGTGCGCGAGGCGTCCTGCGCCGACCCGAAGGGCGCGGGCGAACCGGAGCTGTACCCGCTCGCCTGGGACGACGCTTTCAAGCGGCTGCGCAACGAGGGCACCGGCACCTGTCTTGACGCCGACGGCGGGCAGAGCAGGATCGGCACCGATGTGCGCGGCTGGTCCTGCAAACCCGGCCAGCGCAACCAGCTGTGGTGGTACGACGCGGCGGGCAAGTCCCTCTACGCGGGGCAGACCCACGACCGGTGCGTCCAGCCGGAGGGCGGGGCGAAGGCGGGGGCCGGGCTGGAGCTGGGCGACTGCTCCGACGCGGCCGGGCAGCGCTTCGTGCGGGACGGCGCCACCTTCCGCCCCGCCTCCGACACCGGCCTGTGTGTGACCCTGCCCGGCCTGGAGGACCGCGCCCGTCTCGCGGCATGCGACGGCTCACCGGCCCAGCGCTTCACCAGTTGAGAGGCACAGCGGGGTCCGTCCCTCACACGGAGGTCCCTCGTGCGGAGGCTCCTCGCACGGAGGCCCCTCGTATGGAGGCCCCTCGTATAGAGGCCCTCACTTGGAGGCCCCCCGCGTGGAGGCCCCTGGTGCGGGAAGGTCCCGCCTGCGGGAAGGCCCCTCGTGCGGGAAAGCCCCTCGTGTGGGAAAGCCCCACCCCCGGAAACGCCCCGACCTGCGGGAAGGCGCCACCCCGGGAACACCCGCACCGGCAGGAAGGCGCCACCTGCGGAAAGGTCCCGCCTGCGGAAACGGCCCCGGGCATCGCCGCCCGGGGCCGTGCGTGACTGGCGTTCCTGACCGGTGTTCCTGACTGGTGTACCTGGCGTTCCTGACTGGCTGCTGACTGGCTCCTGACCGGTGTTCCTGGTCGATGTGCCTGACCGGGCCGTTCCGGTGTCCCGGTGTCCTGGCGTCCGCCGGTGTACCGGCGTCCCGCCGATGTACCGGTGTCCCGGCGTCCCGCCGATGTGCCGGTGCCCGGATGTCCCGGTGTCCCCGACGGGGGCGGCCCCCGGATCCCGGGCCTACTGCTGTGAGGGGCGGAACGCATTCCGCCCCTCACCCCTCACAGCCTGCGAGCTACAGTGTGCCGAGCTTGATCAGGAAGAGCAGTGCCAGCAGTTGAATGGCCGAGGCGCCCAGGGCACGGGGCCATGGCAGGTCGTGGGACCGGCTGACCATCGAGGTGAACAGGAATCCGGCGAGCACCCAGGTCGCCCAGCCGAGCACCTGCACCACGGGGTTGGTGCCGCCGAGGAAGAGGGCGAACAGCAGTCGGGGCGCGTCCGTCAGGGACATGATCAGCATGGCGAGGCCGACGGTGGGCTGCCACGAGCCGTTCCCGCCGAACTGGCGGGCCAGGGTGTGCGTGACGGCGCCCAGGATGAGGCCGGCGACGACCACGGCGATGCCGGTCGTGATCACGTACGGGACGGCCTGCGAGATCGTCGTGTTGATCACGTCCTCGCGGGCCTTGTCGAGGCCGAAGACCGCGAGCAGCCCGTAGACGAACGTGACGATCAGCGCGGGGCCCCACACCGCGTAGTCCCGCATCTGCCAGAACGTGGGGTTGGGTCGCAGGACGATGCCGGTCAGCAGGTCCTTCCAGTGCAGCCGCGGTCCGGAGGGCGGGGCGGGGGCGCTGCCCGCGTGGTAGGTGGCGCCGTCGCCGTAGTCGTCCCCCTCGGGGCCGTACGGGTCGTGGATGCTGAACGCCTGGGTGTGACCGGGGTTGTTGGCGTGCGGGTCCTGGGCGTGCCACCCCTGCGGGGCCGCCTGCCCGTACGGTGCGCCGGGCGGTGCCGGGTGCGGTGCTCCGTGCGGCGGGGAGTGTGGTGGAGAGTGCGGTGGGTGCGGCTCGCCGAAGTACTCCGGTTCCCCGTACCCGGGATCGGCGGGTCCGCCCGGCCAGCCCGCGCTCACGCGGGGGGCGGGGCCGGGTCCCGCACCGGGGCCGGGTCCCCTGCCCGGACCCGGGCCCATGCCGGGGCCGGGTCCCGCGCCGGGGCCCTGCGGGTACGGCGGGCCCGAAGGGTGCTGAGGGTACTGCCCATGCTGCTGCGCGCCCCGGGAGTCCCGGCCGCGTCCGCTCCTGAAACCAGCCACGTCATCGAACGTACCCTCTCGCGCGCGCCTCGCGCGCCACAGCCGGGTGAGATGGCCGGACATCGCTGCTGACCTGTGACATCCCCTAGGGGATGTCGGTGGGGCTGTCTCCACCGGAAGGCGGAGGCCCCGGGCGGCGGCTCAGCCCTCGGGGAGACGTACGGCGAAGGTGACCACGGAGCCCTTGCCCGCCGCGGAGTCGGCCACCGACAGCCGGTCGGTCACCAGCTTGGCCAGCCACAGGCCGCGGCCGCTGGTGGCGCCGTCGAGTCCGGGCAGAAGCTCGGGGATGACGTCCTCGGTGAAGCCGGGGCCGGAGTCGGCGACCTGGCACTCCAGCTCGTTGCCGAGGTTGCGCAGGACGAGCTGGCCGCCGCCGCCCGCGTGTTCGACGGCGTTGGTGGCCACCGCGTCGACCGCGACGACGAACTCGCCCCGGCGCGGCTCGCCCAGCCCGGCCGACGCGGCGCACGCCTCCACCTCGGCGCGCAGCCGGGGCAGGTCCCGCAGGGTGAAGCGGAGCCGGCACAGAAGCTCGGGGCTCAGCATGCGGCGCCCTCCCCGCTGCCGCGCGGGGCCACTGCCGGGGCGGCGGTGGCGGGGAGGCGAGGGGGCGCGCCCGTGCGGGGGCCCGGGGGCCGGTCGCTCTCGGCCGGTCCGTCCTGGGCCGTACGACCCGGGGCCTCACGGTCCGCCACCTGGTGCTCCTCCTCGCGTTCCTCGATCGCGCCGCGCCGCGCCGCGCGCGTGAGCGCGATTAGGAGGCTAGGCCCGGTACGCGGCAATGGGTATACCGCGACAGCGGTTTGACTCGTGTGGTGCGGTAACTGATCGCATTTGACCACGACGTGCCGACAAACGCGCAACGGCCGGCCCCGTGCGCCACGGGGCCGGCCGGATGAACGGACAGTACGGAGAGGCTACTTGGCGGGAGCCGGCTACTTGGCGGGAGCCGGCTCCGGGCCGGGCTCGGGCTCCGGGTCCCGGGCCGGCTCGCCGTCGCCGTCCGACGGCCCGGCGGGCGGCGTCCTCACCGAGTCGAGCAGCAGCTGTGCCACGTCCACGACCTGGAGGTTCTCCTTGGCCTGGCCACCCGTGGCGGAGCCACCGCCGGCTGCGGCCTTCTTGCCGTTGACCGAGTCGGTCAGCATGACGAGGCAGAACGGGCACGCGGTGGAGATGATGTCGGGGTTGAGGGAGAGCGCCTCGTCCACGCGCTCGTTGTTGATGCGCTTGCCGATGCGCTCCTCCATCCACATGCGCGCGCCGCCGGCGCCGCAGCAGAAGCCGCGCTCCTTGTGCCGGTGCATCTCCTCGTTCCGCAGGCCGGGGACGCGGCCGATGATCTCGCGCGGCGGCGTGTAGACCTTGTTGTGGCGGCCCAGGTAGCACGGGTCGTGGTAGGTGATCAGCCCCTCGACCGGGGTGACCGGCACCAGCCTGCCCTCGTCGATGAGGTGCTGGAGCAGCTGGGTGTGGTGGATGACCTCGTAGTGGCCGCCCAGCTGCGGGTACTCGTTGGCGAGCGTGTTGAAGCAGTGCGGGCAGGTCGCGACGATCTTCTTCTTCGCGGCGGGGAGCTGGGTGCCCTCGTCCTCGCCGAAGGCCGCGTTGAGCGTGGCGACGTTCTCCTCGCCCAGCTGCTGGAAGAGGAACTCGTTGCCCAGGCGGCGGGCCGAGTCACCGGTGCACTTCTCGTCGCCGCCCATGATCGCGAACTTGACGCCCGCGATGTGCAGCAGCTCGGCGAACGCCTTGGTGGTCTTCTTGGCGCGGTCCTCCAGGGCGCCCGCGCAGCCGACCCAGTACAGGTACTCGACCTCGGTGAGGTCCTCGATCGTCTTGCCGACGACCGGCACCTCGAACCCCGCCTCCCGCTGAAGCTCCTTCGTCCACTCCAGCCGCTGCTTCTTGGCCAGCCCCCAGGGGTTGCCCTTCTTCTCCAGGTTCTTGAGCATCGTCCCGGCCTCGGACGGGAACGCGCTCTCGATCATCACCTGGTAGCGGCGCATGTCGACGATGTGGTCGACGTGCTCGATGTCCACGGGGCACTGCTCGACACAGGCGCCGCACGTGGTGCAGGACCACAGCACGTCCGGGTCGATGACGCCGCCCTCCTCGGCGGTGCCGACCAGGGGGCGCTCGGCCTCGTCCAGCGCGGACCGCGGGACGTTCGCCAGCTGCTCCTCGGTCGCCTTCTCCTCGCCCTCCATGGTCTTGCCGCCGCCGGCCAGCAGGTAGGGGGCCTTGGCGTAGGCGTGGTCGCGCAGCGACATGACCAGCAGCTTGGGCGAGAGCGGCTTGCCGGTGTTCCAGGCGGGGCACTGCGACTGGCAGCGGCCGCACTCGGTGCAGGTGGAGAAGTCGAGGATGCCCTTCCAGGAGAAGTCCTCGACCTGGGAGGCGCCGAAGCGGACCTCCTCCTCGTTGTCCTCGTCCAGGGCGGTCTCGAAGTCGATCTCCTTGCCGCCCGACATCATCGGCTGGAGGGCGCCCAGCGCGGTGCCGCCCTTCGCGTCGCGCTTGAACCAGATGTTGAAGAACGCCAGGAAGCGGTGCCAGGCCACACCCATGTTGGTGTTCAGGCTGACCGTGATCATCCAGATCATGGTCGTCCCGAGCTTGATCAGCGCCCAGAAGTAGACGAGGTTCTGGAGGGTGCCGGTCTCCAGCCCGCGGAAGGCGGCGACGAGCGGGTAGGAGAGGAAGTACGCGGGCTCGTAGCCGTCCACGTGGTGCAGCGCGCCCTCCAGGGCGCGCAGCACGAGGATGGCCAGGCCGATGACGAAGATGACGTACTCGACGAAGTAGCCCTGCCACATCTTCGAACCGGCGAAGCGGGACTTGCGGCCCGCGCGGGAGGGCAGGGTCAGCAGCCGGATCACCATCAGCACGGCGATGCCGAGGGTGGTGGCCACGCCGATGAAGTCGATGTACATCTCGTACGGCAGCCAGCCGCCGAGGACCGGCAGCGTCCAGTCGGCCTGGAAGAGCTGGCCGTAGGCGTTGACGATCGTCGGCGGCAGGGTGAGGAAGCCGACCATCACGAACCAGTGGGCGACGCCGACCACGCCCCACCTGTTCATCCTCGTGTGGCCGAGGAACTCCCTGAGCAGGGTGGCCGTTCGCTGCTTGGGACTGTCCTTGCGGGTGCCCGCGGGGAGCGGCTGTCCGAGCTTCACGAAGCGGTAGATCTGCGCGATGGCGCGGGCGAACAGCGCAACGCCGACCGCGCTGAGGACCAGCGTGATGACGATGGCGGCGAGTTGCATAGCGGCTCCTCGGAGCACGAAGGTCGAGGTCTTCTACGTCACGTACTAAGCAGTAACTTATCCAGTCCGTATGAGACTACCCATTTGCCGCCGCTCCCTGTAGCGAGCCGTCCGGTGATTTGCGTCGCCCCGCGAGAGGCGGGGGCCGGAGCGGGTGCGGGGAGGCGTGAACGGGCTGGAGCGGGGGTGTCGGCCGCCTCTGGTGCTGTGCTCTTGCCGTGCGGGGCCGACCATGCGCGTACTGTAAGCACAGAGGTTGAGTCCGCCTGACTCAGGCTTCTTGACGGAGTGGGACCGGTGAGGCAGTCTTGAGTCAGCTTCACTCAATAAGACAGACAGCTGGAGGAAACAGACATGGCACGTGCGGTCGGCATCGACCTGGGCACGACGAACTCCGTCGTCAGTGTTCTCGAAGGCGGTGAGCCCACCGTCATCACCAACGCCGAGGGCGCCAGGACCACGCCGTCCGTCGTGGCCTTCGCGAAGAACGGTGAGGTTCTCGTCGGTGAGGTGGCCAAGCGCCAGGCGGTCACCAACGTGGACCGGACCATCCGGTCGGTCAAGCGCCACATGGGCACCGACTGGAAGATCGGTATCGACGAGAAGCAGTTCAACCCGCAGCAGATCAGCGCCTTCGTGCTGCAGAAGCTGAAGCGCGACGCCGAGTCGTACCTGGGCGAGAAGGTCACCGACGCGGTGATCACCGTCCCGGCGTACTTCAACGACGCGGAGCGCCAGGCCACCAAGGAGGCCGGCGAGATCGCGGGCCTCAACGTGCTGCGTATCGTCAACGAGCCGACCGCCGCCGCCCTGGCCTACGGCCTGGAGAAGGAGGACCAGACGATCCTGGTCTTCGACCTCGGTGGCGGTACCTTCGACGTCTCGCTGCTGGAGATCGGCGACGGTGTCGTCGAGGTGAAGGCCACCAACGGTGACAACCACCTCGGCGGTGACGACTGGGACCAGCGCGTCGTCGACTACCTGGTCAAGCAGTTCCAGTCCGGGCACGGCGTGGACCTGTCCAAGGACAAGATGGCCCTCCAGCGGCTGCGCGAGGCGGCGGAGAAGGCGAAGATCGAGCTGTCCTCGTCGACCGAGACGACGATCAACCTGCCCTACATCACGGCGTCCGCCGAGGGCCCGCTGCACCTGGACGAGAAGCTGACCCGGGCGCAGTTCCAGCAGCTCACCCAGGACCTCCTGGAGCGCTGCAAGACCCCGTTCCACAACGTGATCAAGGACGCGGGCATCCAGCTCGGCGAGATCGACCACGTCGTGCTCGTCGGTGGTTCGACCCGTATGCCGGCCGTCGCCGAACTGGTCAAGGAGCTGACCGGCGGCAAGGAGGCCAACAAGGGTGTGAACCCGGACGAGGTCGTGGCGATCGGTGCCAGCCTGCAGGCGGGTGTGCTCAAGGGTGAGGTCAAGGACGTCCTGCTGCTGGACGTGACGCCGCTGTCGCTCGGTATCGAGACCAAGGGCGGCATCATGACCAAGCTGATCGAGCGCAACACCACGATCCCGACCAAGCGCTCGGAGACCTTCACCACGGCGGAGGACAACCAGCCCTCGGTGCAGATCCAGGTCTTCCAGGGCGAGCGGGAGATCGCGGCGTACAACAAGAAGCTGGGCATGTTCGAGCTGACCGGTCTGCCGCCGGCCCCGCGCGGGGTGCCGCAGATCGAGGTCACCTTCGACATCGACGCCAACGGCATCATGCACGTCTCCGCGAAGGACCTGGGGACGGGCAAGGAACAGAAGATGCAGGTCACCGGCGGCTCCAGCCTCCCCAAGGAGGACATCGAGCGCATGGTGCGCGAGGCCGAGCAGTACGCCGAGGACGACCACAAGCGCCGCGAGGCCGCCGAGACCCGCAACCAGGCCGAGCAGCTCGTCTACACGACGGAGAAGTTCCTCAAGGACAACGAGGAGAAGGTCCCCGCCGACACCAAGTCGGAGGTGGAGAGCGCCCTCGAGGACCTGAAGGAGAAGCTCAAGGGCGAGGACACCGCGGCCATCCGCGAGGCCTCCGAGAAGGTCGCGGCCACCAGCCAGAAGCTGGGCCAGGCCCTCTACGCCGAGGCGCAGCAGGCCCAGGGCGCGGCCGGCGCCGAGGCGGGTGCCGCCGGTGCCGGTGCGGGCAAGGCCGAGGGCGACGACGACGTCGTGGACGCCGAGATCGTGGACGACGAGCAGAAGCCGAAGGACGGTGCGGCGTGACGGAGGAGACCGCGGGCTTCCCCAAGGAGCCCGACGTCCCCGCCGACGCCGGTGAGCGGGCAGCAGCCGCCGACCAGGCCGCCTCCGACAAGGAGGCGGCCGCCGAGGCGCCGGCCGGGGACACCCAGACCCCTGACAGCGCGGGCGATGCGAGCGCGCGGGACACGGACAGCACGGAAGGCGAGGGCCGGCAGGGCGAGGCCGAGCAGGCCGGCCCCGCGGCCGAGCTGGAGGCCGCCCGCGCCGCGCTCAACGAGCGCACGCAGGACCTCCAGCGGCTCCAGGCGGAGTTCCAGAACTACCGCCGCAGGGTCGAGCGGGACCGGGCGGCGGTCAAGGAGATCGCCGTCGCGAACCTGCTGGCCGAGCTGCTGCCGGTGCTGGACGACATCGGCCGGGCGCGTGACCACGGCGAGCTGGTCGGCGGCTTCAAGTCGGTCGCCGAGTCGCTGGAGATGGTCGCGGCCAAGATGGGCCTGATGCAGTTCGGCAAGGAGGGCGAGCCCTTCGACCCGACGGTCCACGAGGCGCTGATGCACTCCTACTCGCCGGACGTCACGGAGACGACGTGCGTGCAGATCCTCCAGCCCGGGTACCGAATCGGCGAGCGGACGATCCGTCCGGCGCGGGTCGGTGTCGCCGAGCCGCAGCCCGGTGCCGCGGGCGGCAAGGCGGAGGGCGAGGGCTCCGGCGAGACGCAGGCAGCCGAAGAGGAGAGCGGTGGCCCGGACGAGGCCTGACCGAGGCCGGGAGGAGGGACGTCGAGGATGAGTACCAAGGACTTCATCGAGAAGGACTACTACAAGGTCCTCGGCGTCCCCAAGGACGCCACCGAAGCCGAGATCAAGAAGGCGTACCGCAAGCTGGCCCGGGAGAACCACCCGGACGCCAACGCCGGCGACCCCAAGGCCGAGGAGCGCTTCAAGGACGCCTCGGAGGCGTACGACGTGCTCGGCGACCCCAAGCGGCGCAAGGAGTACGACGAGGCGCGCACCCTCTTCGGCAGCGGGGGCTTCCGGCCCGGCGGCGCGGGTGGCGCGGGCGGTGCGGGAACGTTCAACTTCGATCTGGGTGACCTGTTCGGCGGCGGCCAGGGCGGCGCCGGCGGCCCCGGCGGGTTCGGCGGCGGTCTCGGCGACGTCTTCGGCGGCCTGTTCAACCGCGGCGGCGCCGGCACCCGGACGCAGCCGAGGCGCGGCCAGGACATCGAGTCCGAGGTGACGCTCAGCTTCACCGAGGCGGTGGACGGGGCCACGGTCCCGCTGCGGATGTCCTCCTCCGCCGCGTGCAAGGACTGCGCCGGTACGGGGGACAAGAACGGCACCCCGCGGGTGTGCCCCACCTGCGTGGGCACCGGCCAGGTCTCGCGCGGCACGGGCGGCGGCTTCTCGCTCACCGACCCGTGCGTGGACTGCAAGGGGCGCGGGCTGATCGCGCAGGACCCCTGCGACACCTGCAAGGGCTCGGGGCGTGCGACCAGCTCCCGCACGATGCAGGTGCGCATCCCCGCGGGCGTCAGCGACGGGCAGCGCATCCGGCTGCGCGGCAAGGGCGCCCCGGGCGAGCGGGGCGGCCCCAACGGCGACCTGTACGTCGTCGTGCACGTGGACAAGCACCCGGTGTTCGGGCGCAAGGGTGACAACCTGACGGTCACCGTGCCGGTGACCTTCCCGGAGGCCGCGCTCGGCGGCGAGGTGAAGGTGCCCACGCTCGGCGGCCCGCCCGTCACCCTGAAGATCCCGGCGGGCACCCCGTCGGGGCGCACCATGCGGGCCCGCGGCAAGGGCGCGGTCCGCAAGGACGGCACACGCGGCGATCTGCTGGTGACGGTGGAGGTCACCGTGCCCAGGGAGCTGGACGACAAGGCGCGGGACGCGCTGGAATCCTTCCGGGACGCGACGGCGGACGAGGACCCGCGCGCGGCGTTGTTCAAGGCGGCGAAGGGAGACTGAGGTGGACGGCCGGGACGGACGCAGACGGACATTCGCCGCGGGAGCGCGCGCGTCACGCGCGGCGGCGTACGAGCTGACTGACGAAACCCCGGTCTACGTCATCTCGGTCGCCGCCCAGCTCTCCGGCCTGCACCCGCAGACCCTGCGGCAGTACGACCGGCTCGGTCTGGTCTCGCCGGACCGCACGGCCGGGCGGGGCCGCCGCTACTCGGCGCGGGACATCGAACTGCTGCGCGAGGTGCAGCGGCTCAGCCAGGACGAGGGCATCAACCTCGCCGGGATCAAGCGGATCATCGAGCTGGAGAACCAGGTCGCGGCGCTGCAGGCGCGGGTCGCGGAGCTGTCGGCCGCGGTCGAGGGCGCCGCCGCCGCGATGCGGCAGCGGGAGGCGCAGGTCCATGCCTCGTACCGGCGCGATCTGGTGCCGTACGAGGATGTGCGCTCCTCCAGCGCCCTGGTCGTCTGGCGCCCCAAACCGAGGGAGTAACCGGTTCGCGGGCCGGCCCTTGGCCGGGGCCGGCCCGCGTCCGGTTGTGGCCCCGCCCGGTTGTGGGCGGGGCTTTCCCCCGTTGTGGGGCGGCACCCCTCCCGGTTGTGGGCAGCCGTCCCGCGGGGGCGTGGGTGTTACCTGGCGAAGCCGTAGGAGAGGAGCTTCTTGGCGTCCTTCGTACGGTTGGCGGACGAGGAGGAGGCCAGCACGGTACCGATCACCGTCTTGCCGCCCCGCTTGGCCGCGAAGACGAGGCAGTACTTGGCCTCGGGCCCGGACCCGGTCTTGACGCCGAGCGCCCCGGAGTAGGTCCCCAGCAGCGGGTTGGTGTTGGTCCAGTTCATGGTGCGGTAGCCGCCACTGCGGGTGACCGTCCGCTGCTTGGTGGAGCGGGTGGCCACGATGGAACGGAAGGTGGCGTTCTTCATGGCGTCGCGGGTCAGCTTGGTCAGGTCGCGCGGGGTGGAGTAGTTGCTGCCCTTGCCGATGCCGTCGAACGAGTCGAAGTGCGTGTTCGTCATGCCGAGGCTGCGCGCGGTGGTGTTCATCTTGCCGATGAAGGACTTGACGCGGGCGGAGCGGGAGGAGCCGTTGCCGAAGGTGTCGGCCAGCGCGTAGGCGGCGTCGCAGCCCGAGGGCAGCATCATCCCGTAGAGGAGCTGGCGGACGGTGACCTTGTCACCGACGATCAGCCGGGCGGAGGAGGCGGTGTTGCGGACGATGTAGTCGCTGTACGCCTTCTGGATCTTGACCTTGCGGTTGAGGTTCAGGTTCCGCTGGGCCAGCACCACGCGGGCGGTCATGATCTTGGTCGTCGAACCGGTGGAACGCCGGGTGTCGGCGGCCTTGGTGTAGAGGCTCTTGCCCGTGCCGCTGTTCATCACGTAGCCGCCCTTGGCGGTGATGGAGGGCTTCTTCGCCGCGACGGTGACCGCCGTCGCGGGGGTGGCTGCCACGCCCGTCGCCAGAACGGCTCCGGAGGCGAGGACGACCGTGGCGGCACGGCGGGTGCCGGCAATACCAATTCTCACTGTGTCAGCTCCAAGTGCCGCCGCGAGGCGGCTGGTTGGGCGGATACCCGGAGCCTGGGCGGTCCGGGAACTAATCGGGATAGTAGACCGTTTCGGTGGTTGAGTGGAATAGACTCAACTTGTTGCATGCTGGAGATAGCAAGCGTCGGCGGCCACCAGTGGTGCGGCGCGACGGCAGCGGAAGGCAGCACTGGAGGAGGAGCAGGACAGTGGACGCGGAGCTGACCAACAAGAGCCGGGACGCGATCAGCGCGGCCAACGACCGCGCGGTGGCGGACGGCCACCCCGACATCACGCCGGCCCATCTGCTCCTCGCCCTGCTCACGGGCGAGGAGAACGAGAACATCCAGGACCTCGTCTCCGCCGTCGAGGCGGACCAGGCGGCCCTGCGCGCGGGAGCCGAGCGCCGGCTGGCGGCGCTGCCCACCGTCCAGGGCTCCACGGTCAGCAGGCCGCAGCCCGACCGCGACCTGCTCGCCGTCATCGCGGACGCGGCGCAGCGCGCCAAGGAGCTGGGGGACAGCTTCGTGTCCACCGAGCACCTGCTGATCGCGCTGGCCGCGAAGGGCGGAGCCGTCGCGGACCTGCTCAAGGAGCAGGGCGCGAGCGACAAGAAGCTGCTGGACGCCTTCCAGGAGCAGCGCGGCAGCCGCCGGATCACCAACCCGGACCCGGAGGGCACCTACAAGGCGCTGGAGAAGTTCGGCACCGACCTGACGGCGGCGGCCCGCGAGGGCAAGCTGGACCCGGTCATCGGCCGGGACCACGAGATCCGCCGCGTGGTGCAGGTGCTCTCGCGGCGGACGAAGAACAACCCGGTCCTCATCGGTGAGCCCGGGGTGGGCAAGACCGCCGTGGTGGAGGGGCTCGCGCAGCGCGTGGTCAAGGGCGATGTGCCCGAGTCGCTGCGGAACAAGCGGCTGGTGGCGCTCGATCTGGGGGCCATGGTGGCGGGCGCCAAGTACCGGGGCGAGTTCGAGGAGCGGCTCAAGACGGTGCTGGCCGAGATCAAGGAGAGCGACGGCCAGATCATCACCTTCATCGACGAGCTGCACACCGTGGTCGGCGCGGGCGCGGGCGGCGACTCCGCGATGGACGCGGGCAACATGCTCAAGCCGATGCTGGCGCGCGGCGAGCTGCGGATGGTCGGCGCCACGACGCTGGACGAGTACCGCGAGCGGATCGAGAAGGACCCGGCGCTGGAGCGCCGTTTCCAGCAGGTGCTGGTGGCCGAGCCCACCGTGGAGGACTCCATCGCGATCCTCCGCGGGCTGAAGGGGCGCTACGAGGCGCACCACAAGGTGCAGATCTCCGACGGCGCGCTGGTGGCCGCCGCCGCGCTCTCGGACCGCTACATCACCTCCCGGTTCCTGCCCGACAAGGCCATCGACCTGGTGGACGAGGCGGCCTCCCGGCTCCGGATGGAGATCGACTCCTCACCCGTGGAGATCGACGAGCTGCAGCGTGCCGTCGACCGGCTCCGGATGGAGGAGCTGGCCCTGGGGAAGGAGACCGACCCGGCCTCCGTCGAGCGCCTGGAGCGGCTGCGCCGCGAGCTGGCCGACAAGGAGGAGGAGCTGCGCGGACTGACGGCGCGCTGGGAGAAGGAGAAGCAGGGCCTCAACCGGGTCGGTGAGCTGAAGGAGAAGCTGGACGATCTGCGCGGCCAGGCCGAGCGCGCGCAGCGCGACGGCGACTTCGACACCGCCTCCAAGCTCCTCTACGGCGAGATCCCGGCCGTCGAGCGGGAGCTGGCCGCCGCCACCGAGGAGGAGGAAGAGGCCAAGAAGGAGGCCGCGGCCGGCGAGAAGGGCGAGCGGGACAAGATGGTCAAGGAGGAGGTCGGCTCGGACGACATCGCCGATGTCGTCGCCGCCTGGACGGGCATCCCGGCCGGCCGGCTGCTGGAGGGCGAGACTCAGAAGCTGCTGCGTATGGAGGAGGAGCTGGGCAAGCGGCTGATCGGCCAGACGGAGGCCGTGCGTGCCGTCTCCGACGCGGTGCGCCGCACCCGGGCCGGTATCGCCGACCCCGACCGCCCCACCGGGTCCTTCCTCTTCCTCGGCCCCACCGGCGTCGGCAAGACGGAGCTGGCCAAGGCGCTCGCGGACTTCCTGTTCGACGACGAGCGGGCCATGGTCCGGATCGACATGAGCGAGTACGGCGAGAAGCACAGCGTGGCCCGTCTGGTCGGCGCCCCGCCCGGCTACGTCGGCTACGAGGAGGGCGGCCAGCTCACCGAGGCGGTGCGGCGGCGCCCGTACAGCGTCATCCTGCTGGACGAGGTGGAGAAGGCGCACCACGACGTCTTCGACGTGCTGCTCCAGGTCCTCGACGACGGCCGCCTCACCGACGGCCAGGGCCGGACCGTGGACTTCCGCAACACCCTCCTCATCCTCACCTCCAACCTGGGCAGCCAGCATCTGATGGACCCGCTGGAGAAGGAGGAGGAGAAGCGGGAGCAGGTGCTCGCCGCCGTGCGGGCCGCCTTCCGCCCCGAGTTCCTCAACCGGCTGGACGACCTGGTGGTCTTCTCCGCCCTCACCGGGGAGGAGCTGCGCCGGATCGCCCGGCTCCAGGTCGACTCCCTCCAGGCCCGGCTGGCCGAGCGCCGCCTGGAGCTGGAGGTGACCCCGGCCGCGCTCGACTGGCTGGCGGTCGAGGGCAACGACCCGGCGTACGGCGCCCGGCCGCTGCGCCGTCTGGTGCAGACCGCCATCGGTGATCAGCTCGCGCGGGAGATCCTCGCCGGTCAGATCAGGGACGGCGACGTGGTGCGGGTCGACCACGTCGAGGGCTGGGACGGCCTGGTGGTCGGCACCGCGAACGGCTGAGCACCGCCCGTGCGGGCTGCCCGCGGGGCGCGCCTGCCCGGCAGGGTTGTCATTCCGGGGGGCCCGTGCGGGAGGATGGCGTCAGCCGTATGAAGGGAAACACCCACGTGAGCATCGACCCGTCCTCGATCCCGAACTTCGGGGGCCAGCCCGAGGAGCCGGAGGAGTCCGGACCCACTGGACCGATCCTCCCCGACCAGGACCTCGTCAAGCAGCTCCTGGACCAGATGGAGCTGAAGTACGTCGTCGACGACGAGGGAGACCTCGCGGCGCCGTGGGAGGAGTTCCGCACCTACTTCATGTTCCGCGGGGAGGAGGAGCAGCAGGTCTTCTCCGTCCGTACGTTCTACGACCGGCCCCACACCATCGAGGACAAGCCCAAGCTCCTCGAGGCGATCGACGACTGGAACCGCCGCACGCTGTGGCCGAAGGTCTACACGCACACCCATGACGACGGCAGCGTCCGTCTCATCGGGGAGGCGCAGATGCTGATCGGCACGGGTGTCTCGCTGGAGCACTTCGTCTCCAGCACGGTCAGCTGGGTGCGGGCGTCCATCGAGTTCGACCGGTGGCTGGTGGAGCAGTTCGGCCTGGAGAAGGACATCGACTCCTCCGAGGGCGACGGCGAGGGCAGCTGAGCGACCGCGGTCGGCGGCACCGGGCCGGGGGGCGCGCACCCGAGCGCGCGCCCCGGCCCTTCGCCGTACGGTCACAGCTCCGCCACCTTGGGTACACAAGGGGGTGGCCCGGCCGTCGGAGGCTCGGCCCGGTACCTGGCCCTGTCCCCGTCAGCCAAGGGGTTGACCGTGTTCCGTCACCGCACAGCACGTCCCGCCGCCCTTCTGCTGGGCACGGCGCTGACCACCCTCACCGCGCTCGCCGCGACCCCGGCCGGCGCCGTGCCGGCCGCCGCGGACGGCGCCGGCGGCGCCCTCCCGGCCGTCACCCCGCGCGCGCAGACGCCCCCGCTCCACGACGACGAGGCGGGCGGCAACGCCGACGCCGACGACCCCGCGATCTGGCGCGATCCGGCCGACCCCGGGGCCAGCCTGGTCATCGCGACGGCGAAGGAGGGCGGGCTGCGGGTGTACGACCTGGCGGCGCGCCAGGTCCAGTCCCTTCCGGCACCGCCCGCCGACGGCCCGGACGACGCGCCGGGCCGCTTCAACAACGTCGACCTCGTCCACGGCATGCGGCTCGGCTCCGGCCCGTCCGATCTGGCGGTCACCACCGACCGCGGCCACGACCGGCTGCGCGTCTACCGCATCGCGCGGAACGGCGACGGCGCACCGCTCACCGACGTGACCGACCCGGCGGCCCGGCCGGTCTTCTCCTCGGGGCAGGAGGAGATCAACGAACAGCGCACCGCCTACGGCCTCGCCACCTGGACGGACCCGGCGACCGGCCGCTCCTACGCCCTGGTCAGCCGCCGGAACACCACCCGCCTCGCGCTGCTGGAGCTGACGCCCACCGCGGCCGGGAAGGTCACCTACCGCACCGTCCGCACCCTCGACCTGCCCTCCTCCTTCCGGCTCCCCGACGGCACGTCCTGGTCCCCCTGCGGCGAGCCGGACGAGCAGCCGCAGGTCGAGGGCATGGTCGTGGACCCGGCGGACGGCACGCTCTACGCCGGTCAGGAGGACGTGGGCATCTGGCGGCTGCGCGCCGACCTGACCGGCTCCCCGCACCTGGTCGAGAAGGTCCGCGAGTACGGCGTCCCTGGCAGCTACGACGAGGAGAGCGAGGAGTGCGTGCCCGGCGCCGACCCGGGCTTCGGCGGCACGCACCTGTCGGCGGACGTCGAGGGGCTGACCCTGCTCGCCGAGAAGGACGGCGACGGGGTCCTGCTCGCCTCCAGCCAGGGCGACAGCACCTTCGCCGGGTTCGACCGGGAGCGGGACGAGGAGAACGAGTACGAGGGCGGATTCCGCGTCACCGCCGCCGGGCGGGACCTGGACGGCTCCGAGGAGTGCGACGGCGCCGCCGTCCTCAACGCCCCGCTGGGGAAGCGGTATCCGGACGGACTGCTCGTCGTGCAGGACGGCCACGACACCCCGCAGGACGGCGAGCGCGGGGCGACGGGCTTCAAGTTCGTCGACCTGGCGGACGTCACCCGGGCCCTGGACGGCTGAGGGCCGCGGGCGCGCGGAGCGCCACGGCCGCCCCTGACACCTGTCAGGTACCACCGCGGGGGTGCGGC
>NZ_VJOK01000001.1:3894808-3901425 GCF_013302895.1 Streptomyces albus subsp. chlorinus
GGGGGGGTCGGCGGCGCCCGCTGACGGAAGCCCGCCGGAAGCCCGTCGAGCCCGCCGGGAGCCGGCCCGGAAGTCCTTCGCGGGGCACGGCGGGGAAGGCGCGGTCGCGGGGCAAGGGCCGGACGGTCACGAAACCGTCCCGGTGGCCGGCCGCCGCGGGACCCGGTGCCGGAGCCCGCGGGAAGGGGTGCCGACTGGCGGCTGGCAGCGGGATCGTGGCGGCGGCCCGGAACGGCTTCCGGGCGCTGCTTCCGGGGCGGGACGGGGTCGGCGGGCCGGGAGGCGGCGGGGGAAGCGGGGCGCGGACGGCCCGTGGGCGGGGGCGTCCGGTGCCCCGGGACTGTGTAACAGGGCTGTAAGGGGGGCGGCCGGGGATGAACAAACCCCGGGCCGCGCGGATCGGAGTGATCGGAAACGCTCACCCGTGCCGGGCAGCCGGCACCGACCGCGAAGGAAGAAAACGATGCGCGCCAAGAAGGTCACCCTCGCCGCCCTGGCCCTCGCCGCCGGCCTCTCGCTCACCGCCTGCCAGGGGAACGAGGACTCCGCCAGCTCGAACGTCTCCGGCCCCTCCGCCTCCTCGGGCGGCTCCTCCTCGTCCCCGGGCGGCGGCTCCTCCTCGTCCTCCTCGTCCACGGGCGGTTCCACCACGTCCTCCGGCGGGACCTCCGGCGGCGGCAGCGAGGCCGGGAAGGACGCCACTCAGGCCGCCCCGGGCAGCGGCGGCGGGAAGATCACCACCGGTTCCTGCAAGACGGCGAACCTCGCCTTCAGCACCTCCCACGGCATGGGCGAGGGCGACCTGATCGTCAGGCTCAAGAACACCGGCGACGCCTGCTTCCTCAAGGGCTTCCCCGGTGTGGACCTCAGGTCCCAGGACGCGGGCCGGCCCCTCAGCGCCAAGCGCAGCGACGTCCCGGCCCCCACCGTCACGCTCCGGTCCGGCGAGTCGACCCGCTTCACCCTGCACTACCCGCCGAACAACACCGGCGGCACCGGCGCGTACGTCAGCGCCATGGTCGTCACCCCGCCCAACGAGACCCACTCCAAGACCCTGCCGGTCAGCCTCTCCCTGCCGGTCGAGGTGGGCGCGGACCAGAAGGTGATCGTGGACCCCGTCGGCACCGGCAAGCAGTAGGTGGTGGACCGTGCGGACGGTGCCGGGGCGGCGCCGCGGACGGACCGCTCAGCCGTGTGCGAGCTTCCGCAGCCGGGCCGCCGCGTCGGACAGCACCGACTCCCTCTTGCAGAACGCGAACCGCACGAACGGGGCGCCCGCCGCCTGGTTGTCGTAGAAGACCTGGGTCGGTACGGCCACGACGCCCGCGCGTTCGGGGAGGGAGAGGCAGAACTCCACGCCGTCGGTGACGCCCAGCGGGCGGATGTCGGTGGTGACGAAGTAGGTGCCGGCCGGGGAGAAGACGCCGAACCCGGCCTGGCGCAGCCCCTCCGAGAGCAGATCGCGCCGGGCCCGCAGCCCCTCGCGCAGCTCGGTGTAGTAGCTGTCGGGCAGTGCCAGGGCCTCCGCGACGGCGTACTGGAAGGGCCCGGCCGAGACGTAGGTCAGATACTGCTTGGCCGCGCGGACGGCGGTCACCAGGGCCGCGGCGGCGGTGACCCAGCCGACCTTCCAGCCGGTGAAGGAGAACGTCTTGCCGCTGGAGGAGATGGTCACCGTGCGCTCGCGCATCCCGGGGAAGCCCGCCAGCGGGAGATGCGTGCCGTCGAAGACGAGGTGCTCGTAGACCTCGTCGGTGACGGCGAGCAGGTCGCGCTCGACGCACAGCTCGGCGACGGCGGTCAGCTCGTCGCGGCTCAGCACGGTCCCCGTGGGGTTGTGCGGGGTGTTGAGGAGGATGAGGCGGGTGCGGTCGGTGACCGCGTCACGCAGCTCGTCCAGATCGAGGCGGTAGCTGCCGCTCGCGGCGTCCGGCCGCAGGGTGACGGGCACGCGGGTGCCGCCCGCCATGGCGATGGAGGCGGCGTAGGAGTCGTAGTACGGCTCCAGGGCGATGACCTCGTCGCCCGGTTCGACGAGGGCGAGCAGTGCGGCGGCGATGGCCTCGGTGGCGCCCGCGGTGACGAGCACCTCGGTGTCCGGGTCGTAGCGCAGACCGTGGAAGCGGAGCTGGTGGGCGGCCACGGCCTCGCGTAGTTCGGGGATTCCGGGGCCCGGCGGGTACTGGTTGCCACGCCCGTCCCGCAGCGCGCGCACCGCGGCCTCGCGCACCGCTTCGGGACCGTCGGTGTCGGGGAAGCCCTGACCGAGGTTGATCGCGCCGGTCCGCACGGCGAGCGCGGACATCTCGGCGAAGATGGTGGTGCCGAACTCGGCGAGGCGGCGGTTGAGCAGCGGACGCCCGCCCGGGGCAACAGCGTGGCCAGCAGTCATGGCGGCCATCCTCCGGCAACCTCTTATCTTCCTCAACTGTGCTTTGCGGCCGCCGGACCCCGGGCAGGAGCCGCCTGAGCCCGAAACGGCCGCAACTCGGTCGCGGCTCAGGGGAATTCGGGCCGACGGGGGCAGGGGGACTCCTTCATGGGCCAGGACGAGGCAGCCATGGGCCAGGACGAGGCAGCCATCGGCAAGGGCAGGGCGACTGTCGCCTTCGGGGCGGTGACCGGACGTCCCGTCCGGACCGCCGGGAGGGGAGGCGGTGGTGACGGGAGCTGACCGGCGCACCGACGGGAGCAGGGAACCGAGACCTCGAAGGGGGTCCGCATGGCATCAGTAGTGATCTTCATCTGCGTCGTGGGGGTGTTCGCCCTGGTGGCGGCGCTCGCAAAGTCGGCCGACACCCCGCACGGTCAGCACCGGGGCTCGCACGGGTCGTGGTGGGCCGGCGGCGGTGACAGCTCCTCCGGCTCCGGTGGCTCGTGCGGCGGTGGCGGGGGCGGCGGCTGCGGTGGCGGCTCCTCGTGCGGCGGCGGTGGTGGCGGCGGTGGTGGCTGCGGCGGCGGTGGCGGAGGAGGCGGGTGCTGAGATGGAGCAGCTCGGTCCGGTCCTCGGCATCGTCGCGCTGGGGGCCTTCGCCCAGGTGATCGTCGCGGTCGTCCGGATCGCCAACGGCAAGCCCGCCTACCGGCGCCGCAGGCGGCGCTCGTGGTGGGCCGGTGGCGGTGGCAGGGGCGGCGGCTGCGGCGGGGGCTCCTCGTGCGGCGGGGGTGGTGGCTGCGGCGGTGGGTCCTCGTGCGGTGGCGGTGGTGGCTGCGGCGGGGGCGGTGGCGGCGGCAGTTGAGGGCGGCGCGGCCGGGGCGTACGGGCCGGTGGCCGCTGTGGACGGCGCGCGGTCGATAAGCGTGCGCGGCGGCGCGCGCGCCGGGGCCGACGGGCGGTCGCAGGGGCGTGGAGGCGCGGTCGAGGGGCGTCAGGAAGGGAACACCTGACCTGTTCCATACCTATGGGATGGAAATCCGGAGAACTTGGGTAAAAGCGCTGAGGACGCGGCGCATTCCGTGGTTCGGTGAATCCTGAACTGTCGTCCCCGACCGCTTCCGGGCCCGTCCGCCCGGGGGCCTCGGGTGCTCGAGGGGTGGGCCGGCCCACCCTCCCTGCGTGTTTGCGGAGCCGACGCATGCTCACCACCCTGAAGACCGCCTACACCGACACCCGCGCACACGACCTCGCCTGGGCACTGGGCCGCGAGCCCCTCCCCGCGCTCGCGTGCCTGGACGTCGAACTGAACGGCGCCCGCGTGCAGTTGAGGCTGCTCGGCGCCTCGCACCAGGTGCTGCTGGACGAGGAGTACGGCAGCTGTTCCGAGACCGTCGCCTGTATGCCGGGCAGCAGCACCCCCCTTCCCCTGGGTGTCTCCAAGCGCTTCGGGGAGTGGGAGTACGAGTTCGCCGCCCGGGTCGAGCGGCTCTCCCCCGGCTCGTTCACGGGGCGCGCGCAGGAGTTGCTCGCGCTGGTCGCCGACCATCCGCACGGACTGGCCGGCACCTTCCCGGGGGCGCCGAGCGCCTTCACGGCCCTGCTCGTCCAGCGCCACGAGGGCCAGATCCGCTGGCGCACCTGGCACTCCTACCCTCAGGAGGGCTGCCTGGTCTCGACCCGTACCCGGGTGGCCGCGAGCGCCATCGGCGCCCAGTTGGTGGGGTGTTCGGGATTGAACCCGGTGGAAGCACCTATGTGAGTGACCTTCGGTGTCCGAAGAGTGACGTAGCGTGCACTCATGATCGACCGTCCCCAGCCCACCGCGGACAGCGCGCGGTTGCCCGTCCCCGCCGGGCTCGGACGCGGTTTCGTCCTCGCTTCGGTGTTCATGTGCGCGGCCTGCGGCCTCGTCTACGAACTCGAACTCGTCGCCGTCGCCTCCTCGTTGGTGGGTGACTCGGTCACCCAGGCGTCCGTCGTGCTGTCCGTGATGGTCTTCGCGATGGGCGTCGGCTCGCTGCTCGCCAAGCGGCTGCGCTGCCACGCCGCCGCGGGCTTCGGATACGTCGAGGCGCTGCTCGCGCTCGTCGGCGGGGGCTCGGCCATGGGGCTGTACGCGTGCTTCGCCTGGCTGGGCGGGGCGCGGGTCGCCCTCGTGCTGATCTCCTTCACCATCGGAGTGCTGATCGGCGCGGAGATGCCCCTGCTGATGACGCTCATCCAGCGCATCCGCGAGCAGGACCCCGGGGGCGCGCTCGCCGACCTGTTCGCCGCCGACTACGTGGGCGCGCTCGTCGGCGGGCTGACCTTCCCCTTCCTGCTGCTGCCGCTGTGCGGCCAGCTGACCGGCGGACTGCTCACCGGGGTGGTGAACGCCCTGGCGGGCGGCCTGGTCGTGCAGTGGCTCTTCCGCAACGACCTGCCCAGGCGGGTGCGCTGGCGGCTGCTGGCGGCCAACGCCGGTGCGCTGGCGCTGCTGATCGCCGGCTTCCTGGTCGTCGCCCCGTTCGAACGCGCCGCGCGGGAAGCCGTCTACGGCGGCGACATCCGCGTCGCGGTCCACACCGGCCAGCAGGAACTCGTACTGACCGGCGGCGCGACGCGCCGGGAGTGGCCCGACGCGGGCGAGCTGCGGCTCTTCCAGGACGGCAGGCTCGCCGTGGCGGGCCGGCGCGCCCCCGGGGCGCACCGCTCCTTCGTCCGCCCCGCCGTGGCGGGCGGCCCGCACGGCCGGGTGCTGGTCCTCGGCGGCGGCGACGGGCTGGCCGTGCGGGAGGTGCTGCGCGAGCGCGGGGTGCGCAGTGTCACCGTCGTCGAGAAGGACCCGGGCGTCGTCCGGCTCGCCCGCCGCGACCCGGGGCTGCGGGCTCTCAACGGCGCCGCCCTGGACGATCCGCGCGTCCATGTGGAACAGGCCGACGCCTTCCGCTGGCTGCGCGACCGCACCCGCTCCGGTGCTCCCCCCTACGACCTGATCGTCTCCGCCCTGCCGGAGCCGGCCGCCGCCGGCAGCCCCAAGCTGTACTCGCAGGAGTTCTTCGGGCTGGCCGCCCGCGCGCTCAGCGCCGAGGGCCGGCTGGCCGTCCGGGCCGGTTCGCCGGCCGCGCACCCGCGCGCGTACGGGACCGTCGTCGCGACACTGCGAGCCGCGGGCCTGCCACCCTGCCCGTACGGCGGTGGCGGCGGGGCCGCGTACGGCCGGGACGGTGGTGGCGGCGGTGGTGACGGCTTCCTGCTGGCCCGGCGGGCCCGGACCGCGGACAGGGGCTGCGGGACGGAGGGCGGCCCCGCCCCGGGCAAGGCCGGAGTGGGTCCGCGGGACCGCGCCGAGGAACTGCCGCCGTCCACGCTGATGCACCCGCGCTACCCGGGCTGAGCCCCGCGAACCGGGCCGGGAAGAACCGGCGCAGTCACCGGAAAGAACCGGCGCAGTCATATGTGGGCCGGACTGAGGAGTAATAAGCTCCGCCCCATGGAGCACGAGGTGTACGTTCCGTTTTCCGTCGGCTCTGTACGGGCCGCTCTCGCCGACAGCGCGCGCGTCGCCCGCTGTGTGCCCGGGCTGCAGGAGGAGCCGGCGGACGGCACCGGGAGTGCGCCGGATGCCGGGGCCGGGCCCTCGGGCGCGGAGGTGACGGGCCGTCTGAAAGTGCGCGTCGGCGGCTCGACCATCACCTACCGCGGCACCCTCTCCCTGACCCCGCACGGCCCCGCGGGCACCACCGCGGCGCCCGACGCGCTGGAGCGGCTGGAGGTCGAGGGCAGCGGCACCGAGGCGCGCGGCGACGGCACCGTCGAACTGGCGCTCACCGTCGAGCCCCGCTCGGCCGACGACGGCGAGGGCACGGCGCTGGTGTGCGTCGGCACCGTGACCGGGACCGGCAGGCTCTCCGCCCTCGACGAGAAGACCGCCTCCTCGGCGGGCGTGCGGCTGCTGGACCGGTTCGCCGCCGCGCTCGGGGAGAGCATCCGCGACGAGCCGCCCCCGGGCAGCCCCGAGGCGGAGGGCACCGGCGGCGGGGGCGACACCGCGCCTGTGGTGGGCGGCATCGGCGCGCCCGACGACAACGAGCGGGCCATTCCCGGGATCCCGGAGCCGGAGAGCGAACCGGACCGCCCGTCCGAGCCGGAGCGCACCCCGCTGTTCGAGACCGAGATTCCGCCCTCGTCCCTCGGCAGGGACGAGGAGGACGAGGTGGTGGACGGGCCGCGCGCGAGCGGGACGCGGCCGAGGCGCTGG
>NZ_VJOK01000001.1:3901549-4009407 GCF_013302895.1 Streptomyces albus subsp. chlorinus
CGCGACGCTGCGCTGGGCCGCGCCCGCCGCCGCTGTCGTGGTCGCCGGTGCCGTCGTCCTCGGCCGGGTCTTGCGGCGGCGCCGCTGAAACCGCCGTTATGGTCGCTGTTATGACTGATCTGCCCACCCCCGCAGAAGCCACGACCGTCGTGCTCAGCGCCCATGGGACCGAGGTGTCGGTCGAACCCCAGCACGGGTGCCGGCTCGCCTCCCTCCGGGTGGGCGGCACGGAACTGCTGCGCCAGGGGCCGAAGTACGGCTCGTTCGTGATGGCGCCCTGGTGCGGCCGTACCGCGCAGGGGCGTTTCCGCAACGGCGGGGAGATGTTCCAACTCCCGCTCAACGAGGGCGCCTCCCGGCCCGGGGCCCGGGGAGGTCCGCACGCCATCCACGGCACCGTCCGCGACGCGGTCTGGCGCCAGGCACCCGGCGGCACCGCGCGGAAGGCGTCGTTCACCTACGACCTGACCGACCCGTGGCCGTGGGAGGGCCGGGTCACCCAGGTCGTCGAGCTGGCCGAGGACGGCGGCTCGCTGACGCTGAAGCTGGCCGTCGAGACGTTCGACGTCTCCTTCCCGGCGCAGGCCGGCTGGCACCCGTGGTTCCTGCGCAACCTCGGGCAGGGCGGCGAGGACGTGCGGATCGACTTCTCCCCCGAGTGGCAGGAGGAGCGCGGGGACGACCACATTCCGACCGGCAAGCGGATCGAGCCGCGCCCCGGCCCGTGGGACGACTGCTTCGGGATGCCCGGCGGTGTCGATGTCGCGCTGCGCTGGCCGGGCGAGCTGGAGGTGCGGATCACCTCGCGCGCCGAGTACGTCGTGGTGTACGACGAGCCCGCCGAGGCCGTCTGCGTGGAGCCGCAGAGCGGCCCCCCGAACGGGTTGAACTCGCACCCCCGGCAGGTGACGCCGCTGGACCCGCTGGAGCTGACCTCCACCTGGTCGTTCACCCGGCTGTGACCGGCGCCCGGACGGGGCCCCGGCGCCGACCGGGGCTCCCGCGCGGGCGGAGGGGCCGCAGCGCATAGGCTGACGTCTCATGAACGATGTGCGGGAGACGTTGCTGCGGCAGATCAAGGACAAGGCCGTGGTGCACGGCCGGGTGACCCTCTCCTCGGGGGCGGAGGCCGACTTCTATGTCGACCTGCGGCGTATCACCCTGGACGGGGAGTCGGCTCCGCTGGCGGGCCAGGTGATGCTGGACGCGACGGCGCACCTGGACTACGACGCCGTCGGGGGACTCACCCTGGGGGCCGACCCGGTGGCGACGTCGATGATGCACGCGGCGGCGGCCCGGGGGCGGAAGCTGGACGCCTTCGTGGTGCGCAAGGCGGGCAAGGCGCACGGCCTCCAGCGGCGCATCGAGGGGCCGGAGGTGACCGGGCGCCGGGTGCTGATCGTGGAGGACACCTCGACGACGGGGAACTCCCCGCTGACGGCCGTGGAGGCGGCCCGGCAGGCCGGTGCCGAGGTGGTGGCCGTGGCGACGATCGTGGAGCGCGGGGCGGCCCCGGCGATGGAGCGCGCCGGACTGCCGTACGTATACGCGTTCGATTTGGCGGATCTCGAACTCGGCTGACAGGCGGAACGCCGACGTCGGAACGGGTCTCGCGGCTTGAGGTTTCACGTGAAACCCGAGTTCGTGAACATGTGAATGAGGGGCTGGAGCATTCCACCCCGTCTGGGAAGATGGGCACGACGACGACGTCTCCGATGAACCTCCGTCGAGCCGGATCACCCGTACACCCCAAGGAGCGGTCTGATGCCCATCGCAACCCCCGAGATCTACAACGAGATGCTCGACAGGGCGAAGGAGGGCAAGTTCGCCTACCCCGCCATCAACGTCACCTCGACGCAGACGCTGCACGCCGCGCTGCGCGGCTTCGCCGAGGCGGAGAGCGACGGCATCGTGCAGATCTCCACGGGCGGGGCCGAGTTCCTGGGCGGCCAGTACAGCAAGGACATGGTCAGCGGCGCGGTGGCGCTCGCGGAGTTCGCGCACATCGTCGCGAAGAAGTACCCGGTCAACGTCGCCCTGCACACCGACCACTGCCCCAAGGACAAGCTCGACGGCTACGTCCGCCCGCTGCTGGCGGTCTCCACGGAGCGGGTGCGGCGCGGTGAGAACCCGCTGTTCCAGTCGCACATGTGGGACGGCTCGGCCGAGACGCTGAAGGACAACCTGGCCATCGGCCAGGAGCTGCTGGCCGAGGCCGCCGCCGCGAAGATCATCCTCGAGGTCGAGATCACCCCGACCGGCGGCGAGGAGGACGGCGTCAGCCACGAGATCAACGACGAGCTGTACACCACCGTCGAGGACGCCGTGCGCACCGCCGAGGCGCTGGGCCTCGGTGAGAAGGGCCGCTACCTGCTGGCCGCCTCGTTCGGCAACGTCCACGGCGTCTACAAGCCGGGCAACGTGGTGCTGCGGCCGGAGCTGCTCAAGGACCTCCAGACGGGTGTGGCCGAGAAGTTCGGCAAGCCCGCGGGCAGCCGTCCGTTCGACTTCGTCTTCCACGGCGGCTCCGGCTCCACGGAGGAGGAGATCGCCACCGCGCTGGACAACGGTGTGGTCAAGATGAACCTCGACACCGACACCCAGTACGCCTTCACCCGGCCGGTGGCCGCGCACATGTTCAGCAACTACGACGGTGTGCTGAAGGTGGACGGCGAGGTCGGCAACAAGAAGGTCTACGACCCGCGCAGCTGGGGCAAGGCCGCCGAGAAGGGCATGGCCGACCGGGTGCAGGTGGCCTGCGCCAACCTCCGCTCGACCGGCACCCGGCTGAAGTAACCCGGCCGGCACCCGGCTGAAGCAAGGGAAACACCCGGCTGGGGCCGGACAAGCGGCGAGCGGCTCCCGGCCGGCCGGCGACGGCCGGGACAGCAGCGGCCCTAGACGGGACAGCAGCGGCCCTAGAGAGGTCCGGCCGGACCTCTCCGGGGCCGCTGCCGTGCGCGTACGGGGCGCCGCTCCTCAGCGCGGGCACGCGTCAGTGCAGGTACGAGGCGCCGTTCAGGTCCAGGACGGCGCCCGTCGCCCACTCCGCGCCCGGTGTCGCGGCCGTGAACCAGGCGACGGCCTCGGCGACGTCGCGGGGCTCCGCGACGCGCCCGATGGGGTGCTGGGCCACGATGCCGGGGCCCTCGGGACCGTCCAGCAGCGGCTGGGTCAGATCGGTGCGGGTGAAGCCCGGGGCGACGGCGGCGACGGCGATGCGGTGGGGGCCCAGCGCCACGGCGAGGGACTGGGCGAGGGCGTGCATGCCCGCCTTGCTCGCCCCGTAGGCGGGCACGTCCGGCTCCCCCCGGTAGGCGCCGCGCGAGCCGACCATCACCAGCCGCCCGCCCACCGGGCCCTCGGGCCGCTCCAGCAGGTGGTGGGCGAAGCACCAGGACAGATGGGCGGCCCCCAGCAGGTTGACGTCCAGGGTGCGGCGCCACAGCTGCTGCCACTCCTCCCAGGAGGTGGTGGCGATGGGGTGCTCGATGTGTACGGCGGAGTTGTTGACCAGGACGTCGACGCCGCCGAGCCCGGCGACCGCGTCCGCGAAGATGCGGGGCACCTGTTCCGGGTCGCCCACGTCGCCGGTCACCAGGGTGTGGCCGTCCCCGGGCAGACCGGCCAGGACGGCCTTGCCGGCGTCCTGGTCCGCGCGGCAGTGGACGGCCACCGCGTCGCCGCGCTCGGCGTGCACGGCGGCGATGGCGGCGCCGATGCCGGTGGGCCTGGAGGCCCCGGTCACCAGCACCCTGCGGCGGCCCGTGCTCATGCGCCCTCCTCCTTCAGTACGCGGTGCATCCGGTGCACGGCCTCGTGCACGTCGGCGAAGCGGGTGGACAGCGGTGCGGGTGAGACGCGGACGCGGTCGTGGGCGGCGTAGTCGACGAGGACGCCCGCGCGCTCGGCGAACAGCGGCACCAGTTTCCGGGCCCGCGGGTGCGTGTAGGTCAGGTGGCCGCCGCGCCGGGCGGGGTCGGGCGGGCCCGCCAGCCGGAAGCCGTGCGGTTCCAGCAGTTCGGCGGCCAGCCGCTGGAAGAGGCCCGTCAGCGCCGTGCTCTTGGCGCGTATCCGGTCCGTCCCGGCCTCGCCGAGCAGCCGCAGCGCCGGGAGCAGGGCGGCCAGCGAGAGGACGGGCGGGGAACCGGTGAGGAAGCGGCGGATACCGGGGTCGGGGTGGAAGGCGTGCCGCATCGCGAGCTGTTCGCGGTGCCCGTACCAGCCCTGCACCGGCTGGGTGAGCCGGGCCTGGAGGTCCTCGCGGACGTAGAGCAGGGCGGGCGCGCCGGGGCCGCCGCACAGGTGCTTGTACGTCGAGCCCACGGCCAGGTCGACGCCGTCGGCCGTCAGCTCCAGGGGGACGGCGCCCACCGCGTGGCTGAGGTCCCACAGCACGAGGGCGCCGGCCGCGTGCGCCGCCTCCTGGATGCCGCGCAGGTCGGCCAGCGCGCCCGAGCGGTGGGAGACCAGGGAGAGCGAGACCAGTGCCGCGCCGCCCGCGACGGCCTGGCGCACCTCTTCCGGCTGCGGGCCCCGGTCGGGGTCGGTGCGCACGACGCGTGCCTCGCGGCCGTACTCCTCGGCCAGGCCGGTGAGCACGTACTGGTCGGTGGGGAAGTTGTCGTCGTCCAGGACGACGGCGCCGGGCCGGTCGCGCAGCGCGGCGGCGCCCAGCTTGTAGAGGTTGACGCTGGTGCAGTCGGAGGCGACCACCTCGCCGGGGCGGGCGCCGAGCACGGTCCGTGCCAGCTCGTCGCCGACCCGCTGCGGCAGGTCCAGCCACTGCGTGCGGGCCTCGGCCAGCCGGGCCCCCCACTCCCCGCGCACCAGCGCGTCCGTCGCGTCGGCGGTGGCGGCCGGGAGGCGGCCCAGGGAGGCGCCGTTGAGGAAGACCAGCCCCTCGGGGACGGGTGCGAAGCGGGAGCGGAAGCCGGCCAGCGGGTCGGTCTCGTCCCGTTCCCGTACGGCTGCCGGACCGGTGTCCGGGAGGTCGGTGTCCGGGAGGCCGAGGTCCGGGTCCGGCCGCGTCGTGGTCATGTCCGTCTCCTTCTCAGCCGCCCGCTTCACAGCCGCCCCCGCGCCGACCACAGCTCGGGGAAGAACCGGTGCTCGCTCACCCGGCGCAGCCAGCGCACGCCGTGGGTGCCGCCGGTGCCGGGTTTGGTGCCGATGATCCGTTCGACGGTGAGCAGATGGAGGGAGCGCCAGCGGCACATCGCCTCGGCCACGTCCACCAGCGCCTCGGCCAGGCGGAACAGCTCGTCGTCGGGGCCGCCGCCCTCGGCGTACACCCGGGCCCAGGCGCGCTCCGCCTCCTCGCTGGGCTCGTGGGCGCGTGCCGGGTCCCGCTCCAGCGTCGCCGCGGTCAGCGGGGCGCCGCGGCGGGCGAGCAGCGCCAGCGCGGCGTCGTACACGCTGGGCTCCTCCAGGGCACGCCGCACCTGGTCGGCCACACCGGGCACCCCGAGGTGGGCGCGGGCCAGCTGCGGGTCCTTGTTGCCCAGGATGTACTCCACCATCCGGTACATGTACGACTGGAGGCCGCTGGCCTGTCCCAGGCTGTCGCGGAAGGCGTTGAACTCGGTGGGCGCGAGGGAGCCGAGGACGTCCCAGGTGGAGCAGAGCAGCCCGGCCTCGCGGTGCACGCGCCGCAGCACCCAGACGGCCTGCCGCACCTCGTCGGCGTCCAGCAGCGACCGCACCCGTACGAGTTCCTCGTACAGGAGCTTGAACAGCAGCTCCTTGACCTGCCCCAGCACGTAGAAGGGCACCTCGGCGGGTTCGGCCGAGCGCGGGTGCTGGAGCGAGAGGAGGACGTCGATGCTCTGGTAGTCGATGTAGGGGGTGGTGCCCGCGTCGAAGTCGACGAGGGGGGCGCCGTCGCGCAGTGCCGCGACGCGGGCGCGCTCCGCGTCGCCGCCAGCTCCCGTCGCCGTGCCGCCGGCCTCCGCGTCCGTGGTGCCGTTCGGTTCCGTGTCCGTGGTGCTGTGCGGTTCTTCCGTGTCCGTGGTGCCGTTCCGTCCCGGGGCGCTCGTCCCGTTCCGGCCCGGGGGCGTCGTCCGCCGCTCGGGGTGGGTCACGCCTCGCATCCCTCCAGCCATTTCTCGCACGCGCGGGCGTATCGGTCGGCGTACAGCGGCTCGGGTGGCGTCACCGACGCGTACCGGTGGCCGAACCGGGCGTGGTAGGCGCCGAACCACTCCATGTCCTGGTCGAGGAAGAGCACGTCGTGGAAGGCCATGTGGCGCAGCGCGAAGAGCGGCACCGGTGCCCGCGAGACCCGCAGCTCCGGGTTGCGGACGGCGCGTTCCTCGCACGCCGGATGGAACTGGCCCAGCATCAGGCCGCGCCGCACCACGTCCGGCTTGACCTGGCGGTGCGTCTCGTCCAGCAGCGGCAGCGCGGCGGTGTCGAGCCCCGGCAGGACGACGACCAGCGCGTGCAGCGTGCGGTTGCGCCCCGCCCACTCGGCGGTCTCGAACGTGTCGATCATCCGGTGCACCAGCGCGACCAGCTCCGCCACCCGGGGCACCGGCCCGGTCCGCCACTCCTCGACGCGCAGCGTGCCCGCCGCCATCGCCGGTCCCACGAACGGGCACACATGGCCCGAGCGTCCTATCCGGTCGTGCGGCATGCACAGGAAGTCCTCGAACCAGTGCCATGCGCTCTCCCGCGGCGATGCCGGCGCCACCTCGCCGCCGCCCGCCCGTCCGTCCCCGTCGCGTAAGTCCATGCCGTAAGAATCACGCCACTTCGCGCGGGCGTGGCAGGCACATCTCCGTCATCGTGCGCGGGTGCCAGGGGCATGCCCGCTCCGCGCCGTGCCTGGTGACGTGAGGCGGACGGGACGGAAGTGAACAGGCGGACCCACGGGGCCACAGGGACGTGGCCGCTTTTGCGGGGTTGTCGTGCGACAGGTGCGCCGCTTATCTCCGCACCGCACCACCGGCCGCGCCACCATGTGCGGGTGACCCCCTCCCCAAGCGGTGCCCCCGGCCGGCTGCCGCGCCGGCTCCTCCAACTGTACGGCGGGCTCCTCCTCTTCGGCGCCAGCGTCGCCCTCCAGCTCCGCGCCGGGCTCGGCCTCAACTCCTGGGACGTCTTCCACCAGGGCGTGGCCCGCCACACGGGGCTGAGCATCGGCACCGTGGTCGTCCTGGCGTCGGCCGCGGTGCTGCTGCTGTGGGTACCGCTGCGGGAGCGGCCAGGGCTGGGCACCGTCTCCAACGTGCTGCTGGTGGGCCTGTCCATGGACGCCACCCTCGCCCTGGTCCCCGCCCCGGGGCCGCTCCTGGCGCGGGTGCCGCTGTTCCTGGCCGCCGTGGTGCTGAACGGGGCCGCGACCGGGCTCTACCTCGCGGCCCGCCTCGGCCCGGGACCCCGGGACGGACTGATGACCGGACTGTGCCGGGTGACCGGACGCTCCACCCGGCTGGTGCGCACCACCATCGAGGTGGCGGTGCTGGCGGCTGGCTTCCTGCTGGGCGGCTCCGTCGGGGTGGGCACGGTCGTTTACGCGGTCACCATCGGGCCGCTCATCCAGTTCTTCCACCGCCTGTTCACCGCGCCGCATGCGCGCTCCCCGGACCCGGAGGGTGTCGGTGCGGCCAGGCACACTGGGAGCATGTCCATTCACGAGAACCTGCTCGGGGGCCCGCCCCCGACCCACCTTCCCGACGACCCCGAGCCCCGCGAGCTGCTCGCCGCCGGGACGGCACCCGCCGATGTCGCCGCCAAGCACCCCACCTCCTCGCTGGCGTGGGCGCAGCTGGCCGACGACGCGTTCGAGGCGGGCCGCGTCGTCGAGTCGTACGCGTACGCGCGCACCGGCTACCACCGGGGGCTGGACGCGCTGCGCCGCAACGGCTGGAAGGGGCACGGGCCGGTGCCGTTCGAGCACGAGCCCAACCGCGGCTTCCTGCGCGCGCTGCACGCCCTCGCGCGGGCCGCGCAGGCCATCGGGGAGCAGGAGGAGTACGAGCGTTGCACCTCCTTCCTGAAGGAGAGCTCGCCGACGGCCGCCGCCACGCTGGGCTGAGCCGCACCCGGCCGGGCCGCACCCGGCCTGGCCGGTGGTGACGGCGGCGGCGGGGGGTACCCGTGCGGAGCGGTGACCTTGCCGCCGCCGTCGGCCTGCGCGCATGATGCGGGGTGGGCCCACAGGGGCCCGAGGGGACCGGGGCTCCGACGTCGATCGGGAAGGAGCGGACCGCTACCCGGCAGCACAGCGAGTGGAGACAGCGATGTCACACGACCCCGACGCCCCCGTGCTGGATTTCGCGGGGACCACGCCGTACGAGGACTACGTCCACGCCGACGTCCTCACCCACCTCCAGCATCCGCTCTCCGACGATCCCGGAGAGATGGCGTTCCTGGTCACCACCCAGGTCATGGAGCTGTGGTTCACGGCCATCGTCCACGAGTGGCAGACGGCGGCGGCCCGGCTGCGCGGCGACGACCTCGACGGCGCGCTGGCGGCCCTGAAGCGCTCCGGCTACGAGATGACCTCCCTCAACGCCTCCTGGGAGCCGCTGGCGCATCTGACGCCCGGGCAGTTCAACTCCTACCGTTCCGCGCTGGGCGAGGGCTCCGGGTTCCAGTCCGCGATGTACCGGCGGCTGGAGTTCCTGCTGGGCGAGAAGTCCGCGTCCATGCTGGTGCCGCACCGGGGCACGCCGCGGGTGCACGCCGAGCTGGAGAAGGCACTGCACGAGCCGAGCCTGTACGACGAGGCGCTGCGCTACCTCGCCCGGCACGGCGCCGAGGTGCCCGAGGCGGTGCTCAGGCGTGACGTCACCCGCCGCTACGAGCCCGACCCCGGCGTCGAGGCCGTGTGGGTGCGGGTGTACGAGGGCGACGAGAACTCCGGCGCCTACCGGCTCGGTGAGGCGCTCACCGAGGTCGCCGAGCTGGTGTGGCGATGGCGCAACGACCACCTGGTCGCCACCCGGCGGGCCATGGGGGCCAAGACCGGGACGGGCGGCTCTTCCGGGGTGGCCTGGCTGGAGAAGCGGGCCGCCAAGCCGGTGTTCCCCGAGCTGTGGACGGCGCGCAGCCATGTCTGACACCACGCCGGTGGAGGGACGCGCAGCCGTGTCCGGTACCGCGCCGGTGGAGGGGCGTGCAGCCATGTCCGGTACCCCGCCGGTGGAGGAGCTGGCGAAGGAGGCCCTCGCCCGCGACCAGGCCGACCCCCTCGCGCGGACGCGTGAGCTGTTCGTGCTCGACGCGGACACCGTCTACCTGGACGGGAACTCGCTGGGCGCGCTGCCCCGGGCGGTCGAGGGCCACCTCGCCGATGTCGTCTCCCGCGAGTGGGGGCGGTTGCGCATCCGGTCCTGGACGGAGTCCGGGTGGTGGGAGATGCCTCAGCGGGTGGGGGAGCTGGTCGCGCCGCTGGTGGGGGCGGCGCCGGGGCAGGTGGTGGTCGGCGACTCGACCAGCGTGAACGTCTTCAAAGCGGTGGTCGGCGCCGTGCGGATCGCCCGGGAGGGGGACGCGCGGCGGGACGAGCTGCTCGTCGACGAGGCGACCTTCCCCACCGACGGCTACATCACCGGCTCCGCGGCCCGGCTGACCGGCTGCACCGTGCGCCCCGTGGCGGCCGACGCGGTGCCGGACGCGGTGGGCCCGCGGACCGCCGCCGTGCTGCTCAACCACGTCGACTACCGCACCGGCGTGCTCAACGACCTCCCCGCCCTGACGGCCGCCGTGCACGCGGCGGGCGCCCTCGCCGTGTGGGACCTGTGCCACAGCGCGGGCGCCCTGCCGGTGGGCCTGGACGCGCACGGGGTGGACTTCGCCCTCGGGTGCACCTACAAGTTCCTCAACGGCGGGCCCGGTTCCCCCGCCTACCTGTATGTGCGCGCCGCGCACCAGGAGCGGTTCGAGACCCCGCTGCCGGGCTGGAACTCGCACGCCGACCCGTTCGCCATGGCCCCCGCGTACGAGCCGGCGGCGGGCGCGGCACGCGGACGGGTCGGTACGCCCGACATCCTGTCGATGGCCGCGCTGGAGGCGGCGCTCGGGGTGTGGGACGGGGTGCGCATCGAGGACGTGCGGGCCAAGTCGCTGGCGCTCACCGACTTCTTCCTGCGCTGCGTGGCGGCGTACCGGAAGGAGGACGGGGCGGTGCGGGTCCGCTCGCTCACCCCCGCCGAACCCGCGCGCCGCGGCAGCCAGGTCGCGCTGCTGTGCGACCCGGCCGAGCGCGCCGAGCAGGTGATGAGGGAGCTGATCGCGCGGGGGGTGGTCGGTGATTTCCGGCGTCCCGGTGTCCTGCGCTTCGGCTTCACCCCGCTCTACACTGCGTTCCAGGACGTCGAGCGTGCCGCCCGCGTCCTCGGCGACGTGATCGGGGGGCCGCGATGAGCCAGGACGAGTGCAAGGCGCTGCTGGCCCTGGACCCGGTGCCGCCTCAGGACCAGGTGCGGTACGGGCCGCACCCCTCGCAGGTCATCGACCTGTACGGGGAAAGCGCTTCGAAAGGCCGCGTCGTGCTGCTGCACGGCGGGTTCTGGCGCCAGGAGTGGGACCGCGCGCATCTGTCGCCGTTCGCCGCCGCGCTGGCCGGCCACGGCATGCGGGTCGCCCTCGTGGAGTACCGCAGGCTGGGCGACGGCGGCGGCTGGCCCGCGACGGTGGAGGACGTGGACGCCGCGCTCTCCCGCCTGGGCGCCCCGGTCAGTGTGCTGTTCGGCCACTCGGCGGGCGGGTACCTGGCCTTGTGGGCGGCGGCCAAGCGGGACCGGGCCGCGGGGCGGGTGGTGGTGGCCGCGCCGGTCGCCGATCTGGCCAGGGCCCATGAACTGCGGCTCGACGACGGCGTCGTCGCGGACTTCCTGGGCGGTGAGGACGCGGTCGAGGGGCGGCTGTGGGACGCGGACCCGATGCGGCTGCTGCCCCGCATCCCGGTGGAGATCCTGCACGGCACCGCGGACGCCGAGGTCCCCATCGAACTGTCCCGGCGGTATGCCAACAACTGGGGCGGGAGGCTGCATCTGCTGCCCGGGGTCGGGCACTACGCCCCGATCACACCCCGCACGCCCGCCTTCGACGTGCTCGTACGGTCACTGCGCTGACCCCGGCGGCCCGGCCCCGCGGAAGGCGGGGCCGGACGGCACGGTGCGGTGCGCGGTGCGCGCGGCTGGTGCAGCCGTCAGTCCTGGATGAGCTTGCCGATCTGGGTGCCGGTGGCGAACGCGCGGACGTTGTTGTCGGTGACGTTGGTCTGCGTGTTCGAGAACTGCTCGGCGGAGTTGGTGTCGTTGTCGCTCTTGTTCTCGTGCTTCTTGAGCAGGGTGTTGCTGTAGTCGTAGGCGGCGGCCGACCAGTTGTGCTCATCGGCCAGGGCCGTGCCCGCCGAGCCGAGGACGGCGGCGGTCAGCAGGAAGGCGGCTGCGGTCGCGGTGCGAATGCGCATGAGTGCTCCTTGCGGTTCTGGACGCGCGGTCTCGCGCGGACTGTGCGCTGTGCGCCCTGACCTCTTCCACACCGCGAGCCGGGACGATCATCTTTAGTCCATGCGAGCCGCTGATTACCCCGCACGGAGCATCCGCCCGCCCCTCACGGCTCAGCGTACGTACTTCTTCAGCTCCTCCGTCCCCAGCGCGATCCCGACCGGCTCGGGCAGCGCGACCTCCTCACCGAACTGCGCGGTGTGCACATCGCGGTAGCGGCCCGCCTTCTGGTCGGGGTTGGTGTGGACGACGACGGTGCACGCGTCGCGGTCGACGAGCAGGTACACGGGGATCCCCGCGGCGGCGTACGCGGCGGGCTTCTCCTGGCGGTCGCGCCGGTCGGTGTCGGAGTCGTACGAGGTGATCTCGACCGTCATCAGAACGCCCTGGGGGTCGGCCCACTCGCCCTCGTTCAGGAAATAGTCGATGGGTACGAGCGAGCCGTCCGGGCGGGCTCTTCCGTTGCGGTAGGCGCCCACCCGGAGCCCCTGTGTGGTGTCCAGGTCGAGGTCAGGGCGGGACTGCATACACTGCCTGACCAGCCACGAGATGAGGGCTGCGTGAGCTCCGTCCGGCACTGCCTTCTCCCCGATCCGTCCATCGATGAACTCCAACGTGACGGTCTCGGGTGTGGTGGCGGCGATCTTCTCGAAGTCCTCCACGGACATGTGAGAGGTGTTCGCCATCGACATGTGAGACGTGCGCTCGGCCATAACCGTCATGTTGCACCTCCTTCCAGGCGGGAACCAGTCTTGACCGGGCCGGGCGGGTGCGGCAGGGGTTACCCGGGGATGCACCCACATGAGTGAGGGGGCCTCCGGGGCGGGCGGCCGGCCCCTCGCGGTCGTGCCGTCGTCGTGCCGGTCGCCGTGCACGTCGTCGTTCCGTCCCGTCGGCGCACGGGCTCGAAACGGGCGGGAAACGGAAACCGGAGGCCGTCTTCGTTTCCGATTTCCCTCTCCGGGCGCCCGGTTCGGTTCCGTTGCAATTCGTCGCCTCCGTCGCCACCGACAGGATGCGGCCCGGTCGGTTCCGTCCGGGGGGAGAAGTTCTGAGGGCCCGGCAACCACACGTCACCGAATTGCGTCCGAACAGTGAGAGTTGACTCTTGGCCCCCGAACGCCTGTGGCATAGCCTCAGGTACGCTTCGACCGGAGCTGTAGTCCGGTCATGTCAAGCGCTCGACGTGCGGCCGGGGAGGAGGTGCGCCCACGGTGGGAACCGAGCGGCCTACGCGGAGTAATGGCACTGTCCAGCATCCGGTCACGCCGGGGAAACCGGCGCTCCTTTCGTCGTGTATGGCGTACGTTCCCGGCGTCGGCGCGGACGAGTTCACGGGAAATCCACTGCCGTGTGCGCGGACCCGTAAACAGTTCGGAAGGGCGTCACCGACAACGGATTGTTGAAGTCGGCGGCACGGCGCTGCACCGGCGCCCTCTTGTTCCATAACGCCCACGACGAAAATGGGCGCACTCCCGTCGTCGAGAGAATGCGGCGGGGAGGACCCCCAGCAGATACCTGACGTTTCGTCAGGGAAAGGGAGGCGAATCCGCGATGGCGGAACAGGACCAGGCCACCGTCGGTGGTGTGCACTACCGTGTAACTCCCCAGCGAGTGCAGCAGGCGTCGCAGGACACCGCTCTGACCGCCGGCCGGGTGGCGGCCGACATCCAGAGTCTGCGGGCGTACGCGGAGCAGCTGGGCCAGGCGTGGCAGGGGCCCGCGCACGCCCAGTTCGAGTTGCTCATGCAGGAGTTCGACACCTACGCCCGCATGCTGAACGACGCCCTCATGGGCATCTCCAAGGGCCTGGAAGGCAACTACGTCAACTACAAGGAGTCCGAGGCGCAGAACCTGGCGAACCTCACGGCTCTCGGCGTGGACATCCCCACGCCCAACAGCGGCACCCAGTTCGCCGCCATGAGCGAGCGCGGCGGCGGCGCCAACTTCTCCTGACGGCCCTTCCCACCACCTCGACGAGGAGTACACATGACCAACATCGACGGCGCCTCCATTCTCGTCCGGGCCGAACTCGGGGACGCACCCACCCGTATCAGGACGCTCTCGGACAAGACGACCGACGAGCTGCGGAACCTGAAGACCCGGCTGAGCGATGTCGCCGCCTCCTGGAACGAGAGCCAGGCCGCGACCTACTACCAGGACATGCAGAACGAATGGGACATCGCGGCGGAGGGGTTGTTCGGCTACGACGGCGTGCTCGGCCGCATAGCCCACGCGATGCACCTCAACTGGAACAACTACAGCGACGCCGAGTGGTCTAACGTCTCCACCTGGAAGCACTGACCACACACTGCGGTTCCTTGAGGGGGCCCGGATGCCGGGCCGTCCACCATCCCCTCGGGTGCGGTCGGGCAGGGCCCCTGAAGGAGCCGGGACAAGGAAGACGACCAAGTGCCCGATGAACGCTGCCGCGTCACCGTGGTCGGTGAGCGCAAGAGCGTGGATCTCGCGCTGCCCGTGCGCGCCCCGATAGCCGAGTACGTCCCCCGGCTCGCCGGGCTGTGCGGTCAGGAGGAGTCGGAGGCCATGCCCCCGGTGTGGTCGCTGGCCGTTGCCGGGGCCCCGCCGATCCCGCCCGGTGACTCCCTGGAGAACGCGGGGGTTCTGGACGGCACGGTGCTGTATCTGCGCGACTGCCGCGCGGAGGAGGACCTCGACCTCTCCGTCACCGACCTCGACGACCAGATCGCCGCGGCGAACGAGGACACGCAGCTGTGGAACGCGCGCAACCGGGCGCTGTCCGTCGTCGTCGCCGGCCTGTTCGGCAGCGTGCTGGCCGCCGTCCCGCTCAGCCTCCGCCACCAGGCGGGGCCCGCGGTGATGATGTTCTTCCTGACCGGGTTGGCCTCGGCGCTGACCTCCTGGTACGCGACGCGCAAGAGCTGGCCCGTGCCCGCGGGGGTGCGGCAGGTGATGGCGCTGGCCGCCGTCCCGCTGACCGCGGCGGCCGGCCTCGGTCTGCCGCTGCACGGACCGGTGGCCACCCCGGCGGTGTCCACCCTGTCCGGCGTCCTCGGCGCGATCGCCGCGCTGCTGGCCCTGCCCTCCGTACCCACCGTGGTGGCACTGCTCGTCACCGCCGTCATCGCCCTCCTCGCGATCCCGCTGGCGCTGCTGGGCGCCGGCCCCACGGAGTCGGCCGCGGTGGTGGCCGTCGTCATGCTGCTGCTGTTCCGGGTGCTGCCCAGGATCGCCAGCCAGATCGCCGTGCTGGTGCCCAGCGAGGCGGCCGAGCCCCGGGGCCGGGAGAGCGACGAGGTCGCCGCCGCCGTCCGCCGCGGCAACCACCTGCTGACCTTCCTCACCGTCCTCCTCGCGATCGGCCTCGGCTGGGCGCTGGTGACGCTCGCCGGCTCCGAGAACGCGTACGCCTTCGGCCTGCTGGGCTGCGCCGGTGTGGCGGTGCTGCTGGAGGCCGGCTCGTCCCGGCTCGTCCCGGTCGTCGCCCCGCAACTGGCCGTCGGCACCCTCGGGCTGGTGGCCCTCGTCGCCCGGTTGCCCGAGGTGCTGTTCGACAACGTGCAGCTCGGTGCCCTGGTGGCCTTCGCGGTCGGCGTCGTGCTCACCGGGAGCGGCCTGGGCATGGCGTTCCGCGCCGCGGTGCGCCCGGTGGACCTGACGGAGCGCGCCAAGTGGCTCACCGGGCTGGCGAGTTTCCTGGCCATCGTGTGCGTGCCGCTCGCCGTCGGCGTGTTCGGTGTCTACGAGGGCCTGGTGAACCTGGGGAGCTCGATGTGAGCGCGACGGTGGCAGGCCGCACCCGCCGTCCGGTGAGGGCCCGGGGGGCCGTGCGATGAAGGGTGGCAAGCAGCAGCGGGTGGCGCCCGGCAGCTGGGGCGCGCACCGGACGATCAGCGCCGCCGTGCGCAGCGCCGGCCCCGGAGCGGTCGTCACCATCCGCCCCGGCACCTACCACGAGAGCATCGTGCTGGACAAGGACGTGACACTGGTGGCGGAGAAGGGCACGGGCACCGTCCGCGTGGTCGCCGCCCGCGGCCCCGCGCTCACCACACACGGCGGAACGTCACAGCTGCGCGGCCTCACCTTCGAGGCGTCCTCGCCCCGCGAGCCCGCGGTGCTGCTGCGGGCCGGTGAACCGGTTCTGCGGGACTGCGAGATCAACGGCGGCCGGATCGAGGTCTCCGAGACGGCGACGCCCAGGTTCATCGGCTGCACCGTGCGCGGTGCGGCGCTGGCCGCCATCCGGCTGACCGGCACCAGCCGCACCACGATGGAGGGCTGCGGCGTCAACGCCTGCGAGGGCGACGGAGTCTTCGCCGACGACGAGGCGCGGCTGGAGGCCACCGAGACGGTGATCGACGAGGTGGCCGCACGCGGCCTCTACCTCGGCGGGGCGGCGCACGCGACGCTGACCCGCTGCGAGATCAAGCACAGCGCCGGCGCCGGGCTGCTCGCGGAGAGCCGCGCCGCGGCGGTGCTGCGCGAGTGCCGGCTGCACGAGACCGGAGCCCAGGGCGTCCGGCTGGCCGGCTCCGCCGGGCGCCGCGCGGACCAGCGGGGGCCCGCGAAGCAGTCCGGACGGCCCCCCGGCGAGGTGCCGGGCGCGGCCTCGGCCGAGGAGGCGTTGGACGGCGACGCGTTCGGTGTGCGGCTGCGCACCTGCGAGATCTTCCGCACCGCGGGCGCGGGGGTGCTGGCGGACGGGGACAGCGCGGCGCTGCTCGACGACTGCCACATCCACCACACCAGCGGCGCCGCGCTGATCGCCACCGGCTCCAGCAAGCTGAGCATGCAGCAGGTGCGGGCCGTGGACAGCGAGGACAGCGCGCTGGTGGTCACCGGCCAGGCCGGCACCACCGCCGAGGCGAGCACCTTCGCCCGCACCGCCGCGAACGGCGTCTACGCCGTGGGGGACGCCGAGGTGTCCTTCACCGGCTGCACCGTCAAGGACACCGCCTACACCGCGGTGCACCTGGGCGGCGGCGCCCGCGGCCGGCTCTCCGGCTGCACCGTCAGCGGCACCCCCGAGTACGGGCTGCGCGCCACCGACCGCGCCGAACTCCTCGCCGTCGACTGCGAGACGAAGGACACCGAACTCGTCGGCGTCAGCGTGGACGGCGGAGACGCCGCGCTGCGCGACTGCCGGATCAGCGGCGCCCGGCTCGGCGTCCGGCTGCGCACCACGCACCGGCCGCTGCTGGTGGGCTGCGAGATCAGTGACACCACCGGTGTGGGCATCGAGGCCGGCCCCGGCACGGGTGGCCTGCTGGAGAACGTGACCGTCTCCCGCAGCGGCTCCTCCGGCATGGTGCTGGACGTGGACTCCACCGTTGTGGTGGACGGCGGCACGGTACGGGAGGCGTCCGGCAGCGGGATCGTCGTCCGCGCGGGCGCCCGGCCCCGGATACGCGGCACCGCCGTGCGGAAGGCGGCGAAGAACGGGCTGTTCGTCGAGGAGCGCGGCGAGGGCCTGTACGAGGACTGCGAGATCACCGACAGCCGCTTCCCCGCCGTCTACGCCGGCGCCAAGTCCCGCTTCATACTGCGCCGCTGCGCCGTCTCGGGCAGCGAACAGGACCTGCTGCGGGACGAGGAGGCCGACGTACGGGCCGAGGGCTGCGTCGTCGAGGGGGTGGAGGAGCCGCTGCTGCCCACGCTGGAGGGCACCGACGGCGGCGGCGACCGGCTCGGGCGGCGCGTCGCCGTCGCCGGCGCCCGCTCCGGCGTCACGGCCAGGACCGGGGCGGGCGCCGACGCCGAGCAGCAGGAGGGCGACGGCCAGGCCGCCGAGGAGCGGCTCCAGCAGCTGCGCCAGGAACTCGACCGGCTCGTGGGCCTGGAGAGCGTCAAGCGCGACGTGATGACGATGACCAAGCTGATGCAGATGGTCAAGGTCCGCCAGGACGCGGGCCTCTCCCCGCCGCCGCTCAGCCGCCACCTCGTCTTCGCGGGCAACCCCGGCACCGGAAAAACCACCGTCGCCCGCCTCTACGGCGGCTTCCTCGCCGCCCTGGGCCTGCTGGAACGCGGGCACCTGGTGGAGACGGACCGCGGCGACCTGGTCGGCGAGTACGTGGGCCACACGGCGCCGAAGACGACCGCCGTCTTCCGGCGCGCGCTGGGCGGCGTGCTCTTCATCGACGAGGCGTACTCGCTGACCCCCCAGGGCATCGGCAACGACTTCGGCTCCGAGGCGATCTCCACCCTCGTCAAGCTGATGGAGGACCACCGCGACGAGGTCGTCGTCATCGTCGCCGGCTACCCCGGGGACATGAACCGCTTCCTGGAGTCCAACGCCGGCCTCGCCTCCCGCTTCACCCGCACCCTCACCTTCGACGACTACTCGTCGCAGGACCTGGTGCGGATCGTCCAGCACCAGGCGGAGAGCCACCAGTACCTCTGCGCCCCCGAGACGCTGGAGGCGCTGCACGCGTTCTTCGCGGCGTTCCCTCGCGGCGAGGGCTTCGGCAACGGCCGCACCGCCCGCCAGGTGTTCCAGCTGATGACGGAACGGCACGCGCAGCGGCTGGCCGAGGGCGATCTGGCGACGCTCGACCTGGCCGCCGCGGACTCCGCGGTCCTCACCACGCTGCTTCCGCAGGACCTGCCTCCCGAGGGGGCGCTGTGAGCCGCGCCCGTCCCCCCGCCCCAGACAGCCCCTCCCCCACAGGCCCGCTCGCCGCAGACGACCCCCATTGAGGCAGCAGCATCCATGAGTCGAATCCCCTTCCACCGCCCGGTGCGGATCGCCCCTCCCCCCATGCCGGAGGGGAAGACGACGCTGGCCACGCTTCCGCAGAAGCCGGAGCCTCCGGGCGCGGCGCAGTGGGTGATGCTGCTGCTGCCCCTGCTGAGCAGCTTCTCCATGGCCGCGTACATGATCGCCAACGGCCGCCCCTGGATGATCCTCCTCGGGATCGCCTTCGTCGTGCTGTCCGTCGGTGTCACCATCGCCGTCCGGATGCAGCTGCGGGCCGGCCGGCGGCGCAACCAGGAGCGGCAGCGCGAGAAGTACCTGGAGTACCTCGGCGACGTGCGGAAGCAGGCGCTGCGGGTCGCCGCCGAGCAGCGGCTGGCCGGCGTGTGGCGGTACCCGCACCCGGACCGGCTGTGGGCGATAGCCACCCGGCGGCGGCGCGTGTGGGAGCGCCGCCCCGGTGACTCGGACTTCCTCCACCTCCGCGTCGGCACCGGCACCGCGCCGCTGGCCACGCCGCTGGCCATGCCGACGCAGAACGACCCGACCGTCGAGCTGGACCCGCACGCCCGGCACGCCGCCGCCGAACTGGTGGAGACGCAGAACACCGTCGCCGGCCAGCCCGCCTGGCTCGACCTGGGCTCGGCCGGCGTCGTCACCCTGCTCGGCCCCCGCGAGCGCACCCGGGCGCTCGCGCAGACCATGCTGGCGCAGCTGGCGGTGCTGCACGCCCCGGACGACGTGCGGCTGGTCGTCGTCACCGGCGGAAGCCCGGTGTGGGACTGGACGAAGTGGCTTCCGCACACCCAGGACCCGGGGTCCGCGGCCCGCTTCCGCGACCAGGAGGTGGTGCCCTTGGTGGCCGCGGACATCTCCAGCCTTCAGGAGCACCTCCAGGAGGTGCTGGAGCGGATCGCGACCCTCCGCACCGAGCGCGCCAACCGGCTCCTCCCCACCGGCTCCGACGCGCCGCGGCAGCGCGTCGTGGTGGTCCTGGACGACTTCGACCCGGCCGCCTCCTGGGTGCGTTCCTCGCTGGTCTCCCAGCTGCTCACCGAGGCCGGCCCCGACCTGGCGCTGCACGTCGTCTGCCTGGTGGCCGAGGAGCGGGACGAGCCGGGACGCGTCGATGTGCGGGCCCGGGTCGACGAGACGGGCGCGGTGTCCCTGGAAGGCCGCAACACCAGGCTCTACAGCGCCGTACAGGACGCCGTCGTCGACGAGATGCAGCCGGCCGTACGGGAGAACACCGCCCGCGCGCTGACACCGCTGCGGCTCACCGGCGAACGCGACCAGGTGCTGTCCCAGAGCGTGTCGCTGGCCTCCATGCTCGGCGTCCCGGACCTCGACCGCCTCGTCCCGGGACAGAACCGGCGCACCCCCGACGACCCGGACCTGCTCCGGGTGCCCATCGGCATCGACGGCACCGGCGCACCGCTGGAGCTGGACCTGAAGGAGGCGGCGCAGGGCGGTATCGGCCCGCACGGCCTGGTGGTCGGCGCCACGGGCTCCGGCAAGAGCGAGCTGCTGCGGACGCTGGTCACCGGGCTGTCCATGGTGCACTCGCCGGACCACCTCTCCTACGTGCTCGTCGACTTCAAGGGCGGCGCCACGTTCGCGGGTGTCACCGAGCTGCCGCACGTCTCCGGCCTCATCACCAACCTCGCCGACGACCTGGCCCTGGTGGACCGGATGCGCGCCGCGCTGGAGGGCGAGCAGCAGCGTCGTCAGCGGATGCTGCGGGACGCCGGGAACGTCGACTCGGTGCGCGAGTACCAGCTCAAGCAGGCCGCGGGCGGCACCGACGTGCACGGCAACCCGCTGGAGCCGCTGCCCTACCTGCTGATCGTCGTCGACGAGTTCGGGGAGCTGCTCTCCCAGCGGCAGGACTTCATCGACCTGTTCGTGCAGATCGGCCGCGTCGGCCGGTCGCTGGGCATGCACCTGCTGCTGGCCACCCAGCGGCTGGAGGAGGGACGGCTGCGCGGTCTGGAGTCGCACCTGTCGTACCGGATCTGCCTGCGCACCTTCAGCTCCGCCGAGTCCCGCGCCGTCATCGGCACCGCCGACGCGTACATGCTGCCCGCCATCCCCGGCTCCGCCTATCTGAAGGTCGACGAGTCGGTGTACGAGCGCTTCCGCGTCGCCCACGTCTCCGCCCCCTACGAGCCGCCGCGCCAGGGCGAGGACGAGGAGGAGCACCTCGAACCCGTCCCGTTCGCCGTGCAGGGCGATCTGCCGCCGCTGCCGGCCGACGTCGTCAACGAGAACCGCACCTGGGAGTGGTCGGAGAACGACGAGACCGAGCTCCAGGTCGCGGTGCGGCACCTGATCACCGAGGACGCCCCGGGCCACCAGGTGTGGCTGCCGCCGCTGCCGCCCGTCTTCACGCTCACCCCGCTGCTGGGCGAGCCGCAGCCGGACGCGGACCGCGGGCTGTGCTCGCCGCACTGGCCGCTCCCCGGCTCGCTGAAGTTCCCCGTGGGCGTGGTCGACCTGCCGGAGCGCCAGGAGCAGCAGCCGCTCGTGCTCGACGTGGCCGAGAGCGAGGGCCACCTCGTGCTCGTCGGCGCCCCGCAGACCGGCAAGAGCACCTTCCTGCGCACGGCGATGTTCAGCGCGATGCTCACCCACACCCCGGACGAGTTGCAGTTCTACGCCATCGACATGAGCGGTGGCGCGTTGCACGACCTGGAGGACGCCCCGCACGTGGTGGGCGTCGCCGGGCGCCGGGACGGCGCGCGTGTGCGGCGGGTGCTGGCCGAGGTGGAGAACGTCATCACCTCGCGCGAGCGGATGTTCCGGGACCTGCGCCTGCAGTCCGCCGACGACCTGCGCGCCCGCCGCGAGTCCGGTGATCTCCCGGAGGGCACCGGGGCCGCCGACGTCGTCCTGGTCATCGACAACTGGCCGGCGCTGAACGCCGCCGACGACTCGTTCGCCCCGGCCATCGTGGAGATCGCCAACCGCGGTCTGGGCGTCGGCGTCCACCTGTGGCTGACGGCCAACCGCTGGGCGGAGATCCGCCCCAACCTGCGCGACGCCATCCCGGGCCGGCTGGAGCTGCGGCTCAACGACCCGTCCGAGTCGGAGGTCAACCGGTCCGTGGCACGCCAGTTGGGCCACACCGTGCCGGGCCGGGGACTGGTCGGCAAGGGCCTCATCCACCACATCGCGCTGCCCCGCGTCGACGGCGAGGACAGCCTGGAGCGGCTCACCGACGCCCAGTCGCGTCTGGTGTCCCGGATCGCCGAGTCGTGGAAGCGCCCGGCGCCGCCGGCGCTGCGGGTGCTGCCCGAACTGGTCACCGCGGCCGAGCTGGCCGCCGCCGTCACCGCCGGCCCCGCGGAAGGGCAGCGGTGGGCGGGGCACGGTCCGGCACTGGAGGAGGGCGAGGTCCCCATCGGGCTGCGCGAGGCCGACCTGCGGCCCGTCGGTCTCGACATGACGCGCGGCCAGTCCCACTTCGTGGTGTTCGGCGACTCCGGCTCCGGCAAGACCGCGTTCCTGCGCAGCTGGATGCGCGGCCTCGCCGCCCGGCACACGGCCCGCGAGCTGCGGTTCATGGTCGTCGACTACCGGCGCGGCCTGCTCGACGCGGTACCGGAGGAGTACATCGGCGCCCAGGGCGGCGACGCGGACCTCGTCGGCCGTCAGGCGGCGGTGCTGCTGGACACGCTGCGCAAGCGGATGCCGCCGCCGGACATCACCGCCCGCCAGCTCAAGAACCGCGACTGGTGGGAGGGCCCCGAGCTGTATGTCGTCGCCGACGACTACGACCTCGTCAGCGGCGGCCCGATGAACCGGGGCCCGCTGGCCGGGCTGGCCGAGTTCATCACGCAGGCCCGCGAGATCGGCCTCCACCTGGTGCTGGCCCGCCGGGTCGGCGGCGCCAGCCGCGCCCTGATGTCCGATCCGCTGCTGACCCGGCTCAAGGAGCTGGACACGGACGGACTGCTGCTGTCCGGCGACCATCGCGAGGGTGCGCTGATCGGCAGCCACCGGGCGTATCAGCGTCCGGCCGGACGCGGACTCCTCGTCCGCAGGCGGCGCCAGCCCACGGTGGTGCAACTGGCGCTGGACGAGGAGCGGAGCGACGCCTCGGCCCAGGCGCTGTAGCCGATGCAGGCGCTGTAGGCGCTGGAGGCGTGGAGGGGGCCGGAGCCGGGGGAGAAGCCGAAAGAGGTGGAGCTGAACCGGGGGCGGGGCCGGCCGGCACCCGTCGGCCCCGCCCCCGGTTCAGCTCCGGTCCCCCCGGCTGCACGGCGTGGGGCCGCAGCGGATGCGTGCCGTTGCCGGCCCCCGCGCCCGCGAACGCCCGTTGTCGGGCGCCCTTCGGACAGCGCGGGGCCGGCGGTGCCGGTCAGGTGAAATGGACGATGATCCTGCCGCTGTTGGAACTGTCGGTTTCCACCCGCTTGTAGAAACGCTTCATGTGCCGCTGGTTCAGGTAGGCGAGAACATGCTGCCTGAGTTGGCCACGCCCCTTTCCTGGAATGATCGCGACCTTCGACTCGCCGGAGCTGTACGCCTTGAAGAGAAAAGCGCGCACGCTCCGGTCGATGTCGCGGTTGTTGCGGAAGATGGGATGCAGGTCGAGCGTCAGCACGGCAACTCCTCGGTCAGCACGGCCGATGACGCGGCTCAGGCGTGGCACACCATGCTGGCACAGCCGCCGAACGGCATCAATCGGCCGGGAAACGACGCCGCGGCCGCAGGCGGGGACCACACCAGGGGCGCGGCGGAGTTCCTTTCCGTTTCCGTGAAAGTGGTGACCGTTCAACGACCGTTTCTTCCCCGGTGCCGTCGGGCCCTCGCCGGGCACCGGGTTTCCGTAATCTGGCGACGGGTCGTGCTGCTCGGACGCCGCTGTTGTTTCCCGGCCGCGCCGGGTAGAGTGCGAGAGAGTTTCCGAACTGCGGTCGGTGGCCCGGAATTCCGCGCCCGGCTTTCGCGTGCCCGCCCGAACCGGTCACCCCGGGCCCGGGCAGCGGTCGCCCCCGTCAGCCCTTCCGGTGCAGCCCGCCCTCGCCGCACGGCCCGGCACCCCACGCCCTGCCGGTGCGGTGACCGGGGGAGGCGCCGGCCCACGGCGTCGCGGCCGTGAACTCTTCGGGTCCCGGCAGCATCTCATCACACGGGCCGGTGACGCGGGACCACCGCCGCCGTGGGGGTCAGGAGGAGCAGATGAGGGGTTGGGAAGACCAGTGAGCGAGTCGCAGAACGAAGACGCCAAGCGGCGGGAGCGGGCCCGCCGGGTCGACGCGTTGACGGAAGCGGCCCGGCAGCCCGGTGAGGGCCCCCGGCTCGGTACCCGGATAGCGGGTGCGGTGGCCGTGGTGGCGCTGGTCGCGGGCGCCACCCTGGGCATCGGTGCCTGGAACTCGTACAAGACGGAACAGGCCGCCAAGGAGAAGAAGGCCGCCGCGGCGTGGAAGAAGCAGCAGGCCGCCTCCCGGAAGTCCGCGCTGAAGACGCCGTCGCCGAGCGCGTCGAAGAAGACGAGGAACAGCGAGCTGCCCACGCTCACCAAGCAGCGCTCAAGTGGCGGCGGCACCACGGCCAAGGCGACGAAGACCGAAAAGCCGGACCAGACGGTGAAGAAGCCGAAGTCGAAGGTGCGGCTGAACAACAAACTGAAGATGGCCGGCGCAGGCTACTCCCGCGTCGTGCTGGTCAACCAGGACAGCAAGCAGTGCGCCGACATCCCGAACTTCGGCCCGCAGCCCGACGGCGTCCCCGTCAACCAGTACCCCTGCAACACCAGCACCGCCGACAACCAGCAGTGGAACATCACCGTCTCCCACCCGGGCGCCGGTGCCGAGGGCGGCGACCTGGTGATGCTGGCCAACGTCAAGGACGGGCACTGCTTCGACCTCCCCGAGGGCGGGGGCAAGCCCCCCGGCACGCCCCTCCACACGGCCAACTGCAACGGCAATATGGACGACAACCAGCAGTGGCGGATCGAGGACCTGCCGGACGGCCGGAAAAAGATCCACAACTTCGCCAGCAACGGTCTGTGCCTCCAGGTGAACAACAATTCCCACACCAACGACGCCCCGCTGATCATCGGCGACTGCCAGGCCCCCTCGTCCAACTGGCTGCTGCGGAAGTGAGGAACGTCCGAGACTGACGGACGGATGACTGGCCGGCGGGCGGCTGACGCTCCCGCCGGCCTTCTCCGGTCCGGCACGCCGCGGCTGTCGCTTCACACACGCCCTCCGGCCCGCTCCGCCGTGCCCATACGGCACTCGCCGCACGGCAGACGACCGCATCGAGCCCGCCAACCCACGGCAAACGGACGGGGAAAGCGGGAAACCGGGCACCGGGATGACCGGTGCGGGGCGGCACCGGCTGTCTTCGGACGGCCGTCGGCAAGCCGTCGGCGCTGCCCGGTGCCGACTTTCACAACGGGCGGCAGACGAACTCCAGGAATGGCGAAACGGAACCGTGTGAAGCCTGAAAGGGCAAAAGCGGCAGCGGTGGGAACCTTCCGTGTCCGGATGGCGGCGCGCCGCACGGGAGGTGAACGATTTATGACCGGAAGCACGGCGTCTGCGGCGCCAACTGCGCCAATTGACGTGAAAACTTGACGCGCTATAGAGTCATTTCGACCTGGGGGTGGCGCCGGACACGGAATTCGCGGGTCCTTCTCCCGCGACCGCGGCGCCGGTCGGAGGCGTGCCGTGTGACTGGGACCAGGAGAACGCGATGGAGCAGGCCGAGCGTCGAAGCGCGGAATGGGGACCATTCCGAGGTGCCGCTGCCGCCTGTCGCCACGGGAACCGGCCGCGCGACAGGCGGGTGCGCGGCGCACCGGGTTCGCCCCGGGCTGGAACGTGCGGCATGCGCTTCGCGGAATGACGACAGCCGAAAGTAATTGAACGCATGCGTTCAGGTATGTAGGTCCCCCCTCGGCCTTCACGGATCTCCACCGGACAACGGTGCGGGTGATCCGGGACCTGGGAACCGGCCGGCCGGTACGCGGACTTCCGCGCACTGCGGCTTCGCGGCCTTCGACAACGGCGCCCACCCCGCGCCCACCGTCCCGCCCGCCGTACGAGCGCGTACTCGGGCCGCGCCCGGAAGACGTGGAAAACGCGAACCACGCGAACCACGCGAACCACGCGAGGCACGTGAGGCACGCGAGAAATACGGCCCCGGGCGAGAACCGGTACTCAGCAACCAGCATCCAACCCAAGTAGTCACCGGGGAGGGCCACCGCATGGAGGACGAGCAGCCCGCAGCCGTCACGAGGAAAGGGTGTGCTGAGGAATGAGCGACGACGGCAGCAACACGGCGGGTGGCGGCGGCATAGCGCCGCCGCCGATGCCGGGTCTGGGCCCGCCCGCCGGCAGCACGGACGGCAGCGCTCCCCCGGTGCCCGAAGAGTGGCAGCGGCAGGCGAACGCCGACCAGATCGGCGACTACGCCCGGACGCCCTACCCCTCCCCTCCCCCGACAGAGCAGTCCACTGACACGGGCACCGGCGGAGGGGCGCCGCCCGCGGGGACGGAGGGCGGCACCGGCGGCGAGGGCAGCGCGCCGTCGGACTACTCACTGGCGCAGTTCCATGTGGACCTCCAGGCGCTGTCCGACGCCACGACCGAGGTGGGGCACGTCTCCACCGAGATCGCGGGCTACATGCGCACCATCGCCACTCTCGCCACCCAGCTCCACGACCACTGGGACGGCCCGGCCTACCTCTCCTTCGACTCGGTCCAGCAGTGGTTCCAGCGCACCGAGAAGCAGCTGCACGACCTTCTGGACGAGATCGTCCGCAGGATGAAGATCTCCTACGACAACTTCCACCAGGCCGAACTGGTGAACCTCGCCAACCTCCAGGGCTCCCAGCAACAACTCGCGGGTACCCCCCAGCCGCCGCGGCCGCGTGAGGTGTATGTGCTGGAACACGCGGGAGCTGACGGCGCGTCCGCGGGTGGTGGTGCGGGGTCAGGCGGTGGTGAGCAGGGCGGTGGTGTGCCGTCGCTGCCGCGCAAGGAGTTGCTGGTCGAGCACGTCAACGCCGATGGCACGCCCGTGGGTGATGCGGGGCAGGGTGGTGGCGATCAGGGTGGTGCGGTGCCGTCGTTGCCGCGCGAGGAGTGGGTGGTCGAGCATGTGAATGCTGATGGCACGCCCGTGGGTGATGCGGGGCAGGGTGGTGGCGATCAGGGTGGTGCGGTGCCGTCGCTGCCGCGCAAGGAGTGGGTGGTCGAGCACGTCAATGCTGATGGCACGCCTGTGGGCGGGGCGGGGTCAGGCGGTGGGGATCAGGGTGCTGCGGCGTCGGTGGCTGGGGGTGCGCACGAGGAGGGGCCGCGGGTTTTGCTTCCGGCTCCGGAGGGTGTGACGGGCCCGTTCAAGCCGGAGACCGTGCCGCTGGATGAGTATCTGAGTGGTGCTGGTGCGGCTGGTGGTGATGCTTCGGCCGGTGCTGGTGGCGATGGTTCGGGGGGTGCTGTTGCTGGTGGTGCGGTGCCGTCGTTGCCGCGTCAGGAGTGGGTGGTCGAGCACGTCAATGCTGATGGCACGCCTGTGGGCGGGGCGGGGTCAGGCGGTGGGGATCAGGGTGCTGCGGCGTCGGTGGCTGGGGGTGCGCACGAGGAGGGGCCGCGGGTTTTGCTTCCGGCTCCGGAGGGTGTGACGGGCCCGTTCAAGCCGGAGACCGTGCCGCTGGATGAGTATCTGAGTGGTGCTGGTGCGGCTGGTGGTGATGCTGGTGGGGCGGTGCCGTCGTTGCCGCGTCAGGAGTGGGTGGTCGAGCACGTCAACGCCGACGGCACGCCCGTGGCGGGGCCGCCCCCCGGCGGTAACGGTGGGCAGGGCTGATGAGCGTCCGAAGAACGGTGGACGTCCGCACCGCGGCCTGCCGCCGCGGTGGCCGAGGCCCGGTGCCGGAGCCGGACATACGAGGAGCCGGGCACCCTCGTGGTGCCCGGCTCCGTCCCGGCGCGGTGTCAGCCTCCGGGCGGCGGGGGGAACCGGGAATCCCGGTCGGCCTGGCTGTACATCTGCCCGGCTATGTTGATCATGGCGATGTACTCGCCGGTGGCTGCCAAAACGCTGCCGACCTGCGCCAGGGCCTTCTCCATCATCGGCACCATGGTGGCGCCGAACTCGTCACCGTTGAAGTCGGCCGGCTCGTCGTGATGCTGGGTCGTGTCGCCGCTGGCGTTCAGGCCGATGCCGCTGGCACCCGGGCCTCCGGTGTCGTATATGTGCCGCAAGCCCTGGCCGAAGACGTGGTCCTTCTCCGCGAGGAACTTCGTGCGCAGCTCCTCGTAGCCGTCCACGGCGGTGCGGGTGCTGTTGAGCATGCTCTGCTCGGCTTCCCGGACCTCGCCGGCCTTGAAGGTGAAGTTCGTGTCCGGCGAGAACGTCGGCTTCTCTCCGCCGCCGCCCGACTGTTCCTCCAGCGGGGGCTTGTCGTTGAAGGACGGCAGCTTGTCCCAGGCGGTGTCGAGGGCCGGGATTTCACCGCTGAAGTCCTTGCCCTTGTCGGGATTGGCCTCCGCCTGTTCGTCCGAGTTCTTGGAGTCGTCGTCGGGCGGGGGCTGGAGCGGATGCGAGTCGTACTGAGAGTTGATCGGGTCGGTCATCGTCTGCCGTCTCTCTTCGGGAGGGCCGATCTGGTGCTGCGGTCGCCCGGGAGGCCGAGGGCCTGCGTCCGGGCTGCCCACGTTTACCAGACATCAGTCGGAAATGTCAGTGGTTCGCCGCACTTTATGTGCGTACAAAGACGGAAATACCCCGCGCCTGTGCGGCGTTGCGGTGGTTCCGGAGGCGGTCCCCGGACGGGTTGTGCGCCCGGGGCAGCGGGACGGGGACCGGGCGGGACCGTGAAGGACGCGGTCCATGCGAAGGGTCCGATACGGAAGGGAGAGGCAGCATGAGCGAGGGCGACGGGACGGACCCCGGACAGGTGATGCTGGCCGCCGGGCTCGCGTACAGGACCCGCATGGACTACGACTGGACCACCCTGCGGGCGCATCCGCAGGAGATGGACCTGCTGGCCACCAAGTTGGGGTGGCTGGCGGACCAGGTGGCCGGCCGTATCCACCACATCAACGAGATTCTCAACGGCCTTCACCTCCAGTGGCAGGGCGAGTCCGCGGAGGAGCAGAAGGACATCAGCGACAGGTGGCTGCGCGTCTTCAGCGCGCTCTTCGGGACCAAGGACCACCCGGAGACGGGGGTGTTGAACGCGCTCGTCGGGGGGGTGCAGAAGGCGGCCGGCAACTTCGGGCAGGCCGACGACCACGCCTGGAAGATGTTCAACGACTACCACATGGCGCTGACGGCACCCCCGATGGACCAGATCATCGCCGGAACGGCCATGATGACGTCCGCCGACCCGGAGGCCACGTACCAGTCCGTGCTGGATCAGCTGCACAAGCCGCCGGAGGACCAGATGAACACCGACCGCACCGCGGTCACCGCCGACTACCCAGGTGACGACGGGACAGCTCTGCAACAGACCAAGCACCGCGACCAGGACGGGTGAGGTCCGCGCACGAGTGGGCCGAGCGCCCGGGGGCCGTGCCGTCGCAGGCACCGTACGGCTCCGGCTCCCGCCCCACGCGTCCGCACCACCCGCACCCGCACCAGCCGCACCCGCCGCCGTACCAGGGCAGCCGCACCACCCGCACCGTCAGCCACCCCCCGCAGCAGCTAGACAGCTAGGCAGCACACCCCATGAGTCGAAGCCCGAACCACCGCCTGATCCGCAGCGTCCCGCCGGTCACGCCTGGGCGGACGTCGTTCGCGCGTTTCGGAACCGTTCACCAGGCGGCGGTCGCCGTCGCACAGCAGGACGTCTGAGAGGAGCCGGGCGGTGAAGAGCTGGCGCGATGAGCTGCAGGGCCTGGACATCGACAAGATCTGGGAGATGGGCAACGCCTGGATCAGGCTCGGCGACATGCTCTACGAGCAGAAGTACGACCTCGACAACCGGGTGTTGTTCTTCGACGAGAAGTGGCAGAGCAAGGCCGCGCGGACGATGCAGGAGTGCTGGACCGACGGCCTGAGCGATCGGTGGACCAAGTCCATCGACGCCGTCTGGAAGATCGGCCAGGCGATCAACCAATACGCCGACAAGATCAAGGAGTTGGCCGAGGAGAAGGCGAAGGCGGAGAACGCCAGCGTCTGGATGCAGATCTTCGGCACGATTCTCGGCCTCGCGACGTTCGGCGTGGGCTCGTTCCTCGGCGCGGCGATATCGCTGTCCGCGAGGCTCGCGTCCATGCTGGCGAACGTCGGCAGGACGCTGTCGCAGGTGCTCAACAGCTTCACCCGCAGCGCGATGGAACTCCTCGGTGGCGCGGGCCTCGGCGCGGCGCTGACGGCCGGTATCGACCGTGCCGCGGGCGAGGCCGGAGCCGCGATGGCGGGGACGGATTATCACTCCGACCCGAGGATGGAGGGCGCCAACATCGGCATCGGCGCCCTCATGGGGCTCGCCCCCGGGGTCGCCGGGCTGGGGCGAGGGGGCGGCCGAGGGGGCGCGTTGGGCGTCCAGGACGCCGTGCGGAGCGCCGTCCAGAACTGGTGGAGGTCGACGGGTGGCGGCAGGGGCTCCGCGACGTCCGCCTGGAACACCGCCTTCGGTGACCACACGACGGTAGCGCCCAAGTGGCAGAGCGGCGAGGGCGGGCGCGCGTCCACCAACACCAACTTCAACGACGGGAACCTGAACGTCGGCGGGCTCCGCACGTCCCCGACGTGGAAGACCCCCACCGGCGGCACCGCGGGCACGGGCGGCGACCGCGCCGGGGCGTCCGTCTTCTCCCCGGGCGGTACCCCTCCTCCGCCGCGCGGCACCGTCGGCGGCGGCGATCACGGCATGCCCGGTGCGCCGGGCGCCCCCGGTGTCAACGGGGGCGCGGGTTCGCGGGGCGGCGTGGTCGTCGAGCCGCAGGGCACGCCTCCCGAGGGGCCGGGCGGCACACCGGCGACGACTCCTGACGGCCCGCCCACGCCCGGGACCTCGCACGGATCGGAGGGGATGCCGCCCGGCGGCGCACCGCCCCTCCCGCATCCGGGCGTGCCGCAGGGCCCGGTGGCGGCCGAAGGGCGGGGCGGCACCGTCGCGCCCCCGCAGGGTCCGCCGCGCCGGGAGGGCGGCCCCGGGGGCTCCGTCGGCACGGACGGGCGGACACCCCCTCCGGACGGCACCGCGCAACCCCCTGTCCCGGAGGGCACCTCACCCGCCGGTACCGAGCACCAGTCGTCCGGTTCGCCGTCCTCCGACGCGGGGCGCTCGGCGCCGCCGCAGGACCAGGTGGGAACGTCCGGTCCGGGCGGGACCGCGTCCGGTGGCGACCCGCTGGTCCCCGTCGGGCCCGGTGGACGTGGGACGCCGCCGTCCGGCAACGAACACGTCGGCGCCCCGCCGCCCGCCCAGCAGCGCGGCAACTCCGGTGCGGAGGACGGCGGCAACAATGCCGCACCTCCGGGGGGCGGCGACCGGCAGTTCCAGCGGGGTGACGACCTGGCGGTGCCGCCGTCGCAGTCGCAGCGTGGTGGTGACCTGGCGGCCCCGCCGCAGGGTGACCGTGGTGGGGAGAGCAGCGCGTCGTCCCAGACCCTGCCGCCCAGGGACGCGGAGCAGCAGGGCATCTCACCGCAGGACCCCACGAACGCGCCGCCGGAGGGTGGTTCGTCCGGCCGCGTGCAGGAGGCGGACCACGGTGCGGACACCGTCGCGCGGCCCGGAAACGAGAGCGGGGCGGGCGCGCCCGAGGTGCAGGTCCGGCAGCCCGCGGAGACCGGGCAGCCCGGTGCCCAGGGCCCGGATCAGCACGTGGTTCCCGGCGGCAGGGTGGAAGGCCCCACCCCGCCGGCGGCGACGGGTGGTGGCGAAGCGGCGCTGGTGCCCCCCGTACCGAGGGCCGGCACAGGTGCGGCGGCTCCGCACGAGCAGGCTCCGCCGCCGGCGAGGACGACGCCGCCCGGGGACCGCGCCGGCGAGTACCGGCCCGACGGCACCACGAACAACCGACCCGTGCAGGAGCAGACGGGGACGCGCCAGCACGAGGACGGCACCGGCGGCACCGGCGGCACCGCCGTCACCGACGGCACCTCGACGCGCACGTCCGACGCCTCGGGGGAGAACTCTGCCCGCCCACAGGGCCAGGAGCGTGAGGCGGGTCCGGACCACCTCCAGGGTCAGGGTCAGCGGGGCGGCGAGGAGTCCGCGTGGGCGGCCGGTCAGCGGGCCGACGGCACGCGCGGCGACGGCACGCGGGGCGACACGGCGCGGGGCGAGACCGCGCGGGCCGGGGACGGTCCGGCGTCGCGGGGTCCGCAGCAGCAGCGGGCCGGCGAGTCCGGTCCGCCCGCGACGAACAAGACGCCTGCCACGGGAGGTTCGGCGCCCGGTCGGCCGGCGTCCGGCCCGGCGGAGCGGGACGGAGTGCGGGACGGGGCCCGGAACGGCACCGGTGGCGAGGGGCGTGCGCAGGCCCCGGGCGACGAGACGGCGCCCGTGGCCGAGGGGCAGGCACCGGCCCGGCCCGGCTCGGCGGCGGGGCCGGAGAGCGAGACCGCGGTGCCGGACGGCGGGTCGTCCGGTCCGGTGGCGCGCGAGGGTGACGCGGGCCGGGTGGGGATGTCCGGACAGCGCGACGAGTCGCCGGGCGCCCACGGCGCACCCGTCGGCAGGCAGCCGGTGTCCGGGGAGTCGGCCCACGAGGGGCCGGGGAGCGGACAGCCCGGCAGCGGTACGCACGAGGGCGACGGCCGGATCGCGGTCACCCCGGAGCGCACCGGCGGCGAGCGCACCGGCGGCGAGCACCACGGCTCCCTGGCGGCGCACCCCGACACGGACGGCGCGGTCGGACACCCGGCCGGCCAGGGCGAGCGCCCGGCGGGACGGAGCGGGCAGGACGCGGTCGCGTGGAACGAGGACGGCTTCAACCCGAACGAGGGGCACTCCTCGTACACCCTTGAGCTGGGCGACCCGGGCCGGCTTGCGGACATGCAGGTCAGGACCGAGAGCCTGAACAGCGAGTTCGCCACCAACAAGCTCCCTTGGGCCGAGCAGCGGACCCAGGTGCAGCGGAAGGCGGACGCCGCGTTGGAGGCCGCCTACCGGGACCACCGGGACCACCCGGAGCGGGGCTTCCCGGAGCGGGAGCCGGTGGTGGCCCTGGAAACCCGGGCGGAGAACGCGGGGCTGGTCGGTGCCGATGTGCGACGGGCGGCGGACGCGTACCGGGAGGCGCTGAAGGAGTGGCGCTCGGGGCGCGGCCGTGGCGAGGTCTCCTCGGAGGGCCTGGTCTCCCTGCCGACCTTCCCGGAGACCTTGCGGGGCAAGCTGGACGTCGCGTTCGGCGACCGGGTGCCCGAGGTGGACGTGGACCACGTGGCGTCGGCCATGATGAGGCAGGACGACGCGTACGGCCCCGTGGAGTGGGCGCGTGAGACGGGTGTGCCGGACCACATGGTGACCCCGGTCGCCGACGCCTACAAGATCGCCCAGTACGAGTTCTGGCGCGGCGAGGGCGCCGCAGAGCGCGGAGCCGGCCTGCGCGACTCGCCGTACGCGGCCCCCGACGACCCGCATTTCGTCCAACTGTTCAACGAGAAACTGGAGTCGGCCCTCAGCCAGTTCCACCACACCGTCTCGCCCGCCGACATCGCGCACCACATGCTCAGCAGGGACTCGTGGCTGGCCCACCAGACGACGCGGCCGGTGCGGGAGGCCGTCAAGGGCAGCTTCGACGGCGCCTGGCAGCCGCTCTTCGACAAGTTGCAGAAGGGCGAGATCTCCCCGCTGCAGTTCCGCAGGGAGTTCGACAAGCTGGAGGACGGCCTGCCCGAGCTGTTCCAGAGGGAGGTCATGGCCCGGGCGGTCCGGGACGACGTGCTGAAGTGGTTCGACGACTTCCAGCACGGGCCGCGTCACGACCGCGCGTCCTCCGCCGCAGGCGACACCGCACCGGTCGGCGCGCCGTCGGACGCCCCCGTGGGCGGCAGCTCCTCAGCGAGGGCCGAGGAGTCCGAGGGCCGTAGTGGCCTGGAGTTGACGCGGAAGGAGCCTCAGGGCCGTAACGCCCTGGAGCTGTCGCGGGAGGAGCCTCAGGGCCGTAACGCCCTGGAGCTGTCGCGGGAGGAGCCTCAGGGCCGTAACGCCCTGGAGCTGTCGCGGGAGGAGCCTCAGGGCCGCAACGCCCTGGAGCTGTCGCGGGACGAGTTCGAGGGTGTGCAGGCCACCTCGCGGGGCGCGGGTGAGCCGGACGGTGTGGAGTCGGCCGCAGGCGGACGGACCGCGGGCGAGACGGTCGCGGACCGGCCGTCCGCGAACAAGCTGACGAAGCCGAGCACCGGCGACAAGGTCGCGGCGGCGGTGCGTGAGTTCGCCGACAAACGCATCGGCCGGCAGGAGTTCGCGCAGCGCGTCTCGGATCTGATGGGCGGGCGCCGGGACGGGCTGGAGTCGCACCCCGTGCCCCGGTCGGACGCCGTCGCCCAGGGGGACGTTCCGGCGAACCCCGTGCGCTTCGAGCCCTCCCGGGACAGCGTGACGCGGCTCCACGAGGAGGCACAGGAACTGGTGGGCCCCACGGCCAACCGGTTCCTCAACGGCCGGATCGACCGTGCGGAGTTCGAGCAGCAGGCCGCCGACCTGGTGGCCAAGCTCGGGGCGCATCCGCCGAAGACGCAGACGCTCGTGGAAGGCGGCCCGGCCGTCCCGGACGGCGCGACCCACACCGCACCGGTGCGGCAGCACGGCACCGGCGATTCCCCGGCCGCCGTGGCGTCCACCCGCCCGAGCGGTCCCGACGCGCCGTTCGACAGGCCCGAGTTCTCCTCGCCCGCGGCCGAGGGCCAGGCACGCGCCGAGCTCGGCGACGCGATCGTCAAAGAGGTCCGCCGCCTCGCCGACGAGTACGGCATCGGCACGGGCCGGGGCGACATGGACGGATTCGTCGCCGCCGCAGGCGAACGCGTCGACGCGCTGTTCAAGGGCCTGGACAGCCGGCTGGCCCTGGAGTGGGAGGCGGACGGCGCCTTCGGCCGGCTCAGCCGCGAGGTGGGCATCGGCGACACCATCCCGCACGCCGAGCGGACCAAGCTGTACGACGAGTTCCGCGCCGACTACCGCGCCGCCACCGACAAGCTGCCGGCCAAGGACGGGCTGCCCGAGACCGAGGTGCGGGCCACGCCGCTCACGGAGTGGGCGGGCGACGGGCGCTGGTTCCCCAAGCTGCCGCAGGTGGAGGACACCTGGCGATCCCGGCTGACCTCCAAGGCGTTGGAGGAACAGCTCCGCCAGGAGAACAGGGCGGACCTGCCCGAGCACCTCCACCGGTGGTTGATCTCGGACCGTCAGGTCAGCCGCGAGAACCTGGCCGGCATCGACCGGAAGGCGCTGGTCGACGAGCACATGGCCGACGTCAAGGCCGCTGCCGACAAGGCCATGGGGGGCCGCAAGCCGGAGGAGATGTCCGCCCAGGACTGGTCGCGCTACAACGAGACCCTGGTCCAGGAGGATATCCGGCTGAACGCGTACATGCCCGGCCGCATCGACCGGCACGTCGGCGTCAACCAGATGCGGGACCTGGCCGGGCAGCAGTTCGCCAAGCGGGTCGGTGACCCTGACACTCCGGAAGCTGTCCTGGTGCGGGACCAGTTCCTCAAGTCGACGACCGACGCCTACAACGAGGTGATCGGTCTGCCCGGGGCTGAGCTGCGTGCGCTGACCGAGCGGGCCGAAGGGCTCCGCACCGAGGCGCACAACCTCCAGCGGGTGGTCGAGGACGCCCGCGCCGAGGCCGCGCGGTTCCGTACGAACATGGGGCTCTGGCAGAAGGTCGACGCCGCCCAGAAGCGGGCGGACGAGGCGCTCGCGCGTGCGGTGGACGCCGAGCGGGCGGCACACGACTTCAGCAAGAAGATCACCCCGGACGGCGTGTGGACGCGCGAGGAACTCCGGTCCCGCCAGGAGGAGTTCTTCAGGAACCACTTCGAGCCGAATGTGCGGTCCCTGCCCGACCGCCTCCGGTACGAGGAGCTGCAGAAGTCGGCGCTGGCCGAGGGCGGCCGGGCGTTCCACGACCTGACGACGAACCCGCGGTACGCCGATCGGGGCTCCGACGAGCTGGGTACGGCGCACGAGCTGGCGGACCGCAAGGGCGAGCTGTTCGGCCGGCCGGCGGTGAACCCGCTCACCGGACGCGCCGAGCGGCTGTGGGACGTCGACGAGTTGGCTTTCGACAAGCTGGCCGCCGAGTACCGCGAGCGGCACGCCCACAACCACAACGACGTCTGGGGACCCGGCGACCGCGACGTGGAGGCCGCGCTCGCCCAGGAGAAGCGCGACGGCGACGCCTTCGGGAAGGCCCTGAAGGAGGAGTGGGACAAGCACTGGAACCGGGCCGAGGAGCCGCGGCTCCAGGCGCAGCGGGAGCAGGACGCCGCCGAGGCCGCCGCCGGGCGCCGGCGGATGCAGCAGCTCTTCAGCGGCTCCGCGGGCAGGGACAGCGTCCGCGCAGAGGCGCTCGGTGTGCGGAAGCTCTCGGACGGCTCCTTCTCCCAGGAGCACCGGCTGCCCGCCGCCTCGTTCGCCGATCCGCGCGTGCGGACCTACTACGAGCAGCAGGCCAAGAACATCGAGGACCGCTTCCACGAGGGCTGGCTGTCCTACGAGAAGATGTCGGGCGTGCGCGGTGCGGAGCAGATCCGTGCCGACCTGATGCACGAGATACGGCAGCGCTGGTCCACCCTCAACGCGCGCGTCCAGGACCGGGAGGCCGCCTACCAGGCGTGGCGGAAGAACCCCGAGTGGCACATGGACCTGAAGACCTTCAGGTCCGAGCGCACGTCCCCGCCGCCGGTGCCCAGTGCCCAAGACATCGGCCGGTACCGTACGCCCACCGTCGAGGAGGTGCCCGACGCGGAGGCCGGCGGCATCGTCCGCGGGGGCGGTGACCAGCTGCTCGTCGAGCCGGAGGGGGCGCCGGAGCTGCCGACGTACGAGTCGGCCGTCGCCCACGAGTCGCGGCTGTGGGAGGAGGGCGGCGTCCGGGCGGAGGGTTCGGGTCAGGACCGGTCTCCGTTCGTCGAAGAGGTGCTGGACGAGGAGTTCGGCGGCACGCGCCCCGGCCTGAACGAGGGCGCCGAGGGCGCCACGGGATTCGCGGGTGCCGCAGGGTTCGAGGGCGCCACGGGCTTCCAGGGCGCCTCGGGGCTCGCGGAAGCCGACGCGGCGGTGCCCGCGTCCGCGCTCGCGGTGGGAGCCTCGGACGCGGCGTCCCAGGCGTCGCGGGTTGCGCAGGAGGTCCAGGCGCCGCCGAGCACCGTGCCGGACGCCGCCCAGGAAGCGCTGGCGAAGCTGGCCTCGGTGCGGGACACCGTCGAGGACCGGGAGACGGCCTACCAGGTGTTCGACGAGCAGCTGGGCGACCACGCCGGGCTGTCGCTGTCGGACACCCCCCGGCTGCGGCCGGTCCGCGAGTGGTTCGCCGACGCGTGGACCCACGCCCGGCCGGGCGACGAGCAGGCGGCGGTCGCCGCCGAGCTGCACGACAAGGTGGACGGCGTCGTGCGGCAGCAGGCGGCCGACGCGTGGTTCGACGAACACATCGTGCCCACCGTGATCCCGGACAGGCCCGCCCCCCGTTTCACCTTCCAGCCCTGGGAGACGTACGAGAGCGACTTCCACCACTCCCAGGCCGCCAAGGGCGTGCGCGCCGACTTCCACGCGGCCGTGGCCGAGTCGGGGGTGGCGTTCCAGGAGGACACCGACCGCGGCGCGCCCGCCGTCGCCGACCTGGCCGAGCGGTTCACGCAGCGCTACGCCCAGGCGCACCAGCAGTGGCGGGACGCCCAGCGGGCCGGTCGTGTCGTGGACCAGGTCATGTACGAGCCTGTCGACGACGAAGGGCTCACCCCGCGGCTGCTGGGCCACCAACTGCCGTCCGCGATGCGTCCGGCGTACGAGGAGCAGCTCCGCGGCCTCCAGGACCAGTTCCGGCACGACTGGAGCGCGGTGGAGGAGACCGCTCCCGAGGACCTCGCAGCCCAGCGGCAGGAGTTGACGGACAACTTCCGGCAGGCGGTGCGGGACCTGTCCGCACGCGCCCAGAAGGCGGGGCTGCACGCGAACGACCTGGTGGGACTGGCCGAGCGGGGCCGCACCGGGGGCTGGGACCGGGAGACGAACGGCTGGTTCCAGGAGCGGAAGCAGCACCTTCTCCAGGAGTACGGCGAGGAGCTGGGCTTCGGCACCCGCGGCCTCCTCTCGGAGGACGAGCGGGCCGCGGCGGAGCGGGACTTCGTCCGCCGGCTGGACGCGCTCGCCAAGGTGGCCGGCATGCGGCACCGGGCGAACGTCGAGTTCGACGGGCTCGTGTCCCGGCAACAGACCGAGCAGGACACGGCCGTCGTCCACGACCGGCGGGTCGTGGACTGGGCCGAGGAGCAGGCGCAGGCGGCGCGCACCGCGTACGCCGACGCCTACCTGGCCCACCAGGCGTCCCTGGCCGACGCCGAGGAGCAGGCCGGACAGCAGACCGATCAGCAGCAGGCCGAGGAGCAGGCCGGGCAGCAGGGCAGCGGCGCCCAGGAGCAGTCGGGCGCGACGACGCAGGTGTCCGTGCCGGCCGCGCCGTCCTGGGCGGCGGAGGACGACTGGCGGCGCGCCGCATGGCCGACGCTCCTGAAGGACCTGTTCGACGCGAAGCTTTCCGCGCAGCGGGAAGCGGAACGGGCGCAGGAGCAGGCGCGGGAGCAGGAGCAGGCGCAGGCGGAGCCCGGGTCGCAGGCGGGGACGCGGTCCGACGCCCAGACGCAGGTGGTGCCCGCTCAGGGCACCCAGGGCGTGTCGGAGGAGGACCGGCGACTCTACGACGAGGCGTTCGAAGCCTGGGCGTCGCTGCGCCGGGGGCTGGTGCGGGATCTCCGCATCGATGCCGGCCGGGTGTACCAGGAGGCGTGGCAGGCCCACGAGAGCCGGCTGCGCTCCGGGGGCGAGGACGCCGACGAGGCGTGGGAGCGGCTGGCCGGACAGTTCGATCGCGGCCTGGCCCAGCAGGCCGTCGTGGCACGCGGTGGCCGGCTGTTCGACCGGTCCTTCGACGCCTGGTTGCGGTCGGAGGAGGCCAGTCAGGTCCCGGCCCCGGCCGCCGAGGCCGCGCGGGAGGAGGTGCGCGACGCCTTCCTGCGGGACCTGTCGCAGGTGGCCGGCGAGGTGTTCGACACCCCGGCCGCCGCGCAGGAGGGGCTGCGGGACGCCGTGCAGCGGGTCCGCGAGCGGGCGCACGCGCTGGCCGACAGGGTGGGGGAGCAGGCCGACCGCGCCGCGAGCCTCCAGGTCGAACGGCAGCGGCTGGGCAAAACTTTCCAGGACGCCCTGGGGGTCCTGCCCACCCGCCTCGGCTCCCTGCTGGGCGTGCTGGCGCCGGGCGTGCCGGTGGAGGCGGTGCTGTCGCAGGCCGATGTGGCCGCCGTGCACGAGCAGGCCGAGGGCGAGCTGCGGGCCGCGTTCGACCTGACCTTCCAGGACGTACCGCCGCGGCACGCCACCAGCGGTGACAGGGCCGACTGGGAGCAGCGGTACGCCGATGTGGCCGCCCGTATCCCGGGCCGGCTGCTGCACCACGCCGCCCGCCGCGCCGTCCAGCAGGACGCCGTGCGGCAGGTGGAGAAGGCCGTCCGGTCCTGGGAGAACCAGGAGGGGCTGGTCGACGGGGCGTTCCGGCGCCGCTTCGGCGTCGCCTCCGGCTCCGGGCTGGACGCCTCCGTCCTGCTGCCGTTGGAGGTCGGGACGGCGAAGACGGCGGCCGCGGTGTTCGACCGGTTCTTCTCCGAGGGCAGCTTCGTGCCGGGCAGGGTCGACCGGGTGCTCGACCACTGGAACCACTGGCGGGGCGACCTCGGGCAGAACTACTGGACGTCCCAGTGGCGTACGCAGCACTCCCGGGTCACCGACGCGGACCGGCTGCACACGAAGTTCGCCGAGGAGCTGGGCCGCCGGGCCGCGCACGCTCAGGCCACGCGCCGCTTCGACGAGCAACTGGCCGCCTGGGAGGAGCAGCACCCCGGGCAGACGCTGGCACCGGAGGCGGTGCAGCGGATACGCGAGGATTACGCGCGGCAGACCGACGCCGCGTTCCGCGACACCTTCGACGCGCATCTCGGCAAGCCGAGCGGTCTGAACGCCCAGGTGAGGACGTGGGACCGGCGTGCCGATGTCCTGAGCGGCGCCCTGCCGGCGCACTTCGACTTCGAGGCGTGGGCCGAGCCCGCGCTGCACCGGGTGGGCGCGGCGGCCGACGCGTTCGCGCTGCGGCACGGCCTGGACGAGGACCGGCTCACCGAGATGGGTGCCGACGCCCGCGAGCTGTCCCGCTGGCTGTGGGCGCCGGCGTCGCTGGCGTCCTCCTGGACGGCGGCGGAGGCGGCGACCGGCGACCGGTTCGCCGCCGGGGTGGCCGACCACCGGGAGCGGACCGCCCAGGCGGCGGACGACTCCGACGCGTGGGTGGACATCGACGAGGCCGACGCGCGGGCGGACGACAGCGCGTCCGGCGGCCGGGTGGGCGACGACCTCCTGGACGGCGCCCACGCCGGGTCCGCGTCCGGGACCGCCGCTGCCGGCCAGACCGCCGACAAGACCGCCGGGCAGACGCTGAGCGAGGCCGACGACGACACCGCCAGCGACACCGGGACCGACACCGCCGGCGAGACCGCGACCGAGGCCACAGAGGAGAGCACCGACGAGACCGCCGCCCAGGCCGGCGGCGAGACGGTGACCGAGGCGGCCGAGGAGGCCACCGCTGGGACCGCCGACAAGGCGGTGAACGCCCCCCGCGAGCCCTCCGAGGACGACTCCTCCGTCTCCTCCGCCTCCTCCGTCGCCCCGGAGGAACAGGACGGCTCCGCGGAGGTCACCACCTCCGCCCAGCTGTCGCGCACGGCGCAATCGGCGCAGGAAGCGCGGGAAGCGTCGGCGGGCCAGGAAGCGTCGGAGGGCCAGGGGACAGGGACGTCTCAGTCCGCCGCGTCCGACGACAGGGCGGCGGAGCCGGTTCGACGGGAGAACTCCGTCCGTTTCGCCGCCGCCGAGGACTTCGACGACGACCGGTCCGACCAGGGCACCGAGGGCACCGGTGGCACCGGTGGCAGCACGTCGGACTCCGCGAGCACCACGGGCTCCGCGGACAGCGACACGTCGAGCAGCCACTCCAGCGAGGCGTCGGCCGCCGACACCGCGTCCGAACTGGGCGCCGACTACAGCGAGGAGGTGCGCACCCTCCGTATCACCGTCCAGAACCTGGAGAACCGGCGCACCTGGTGGCGCCTGCGGCACGGCATGCGGCCACCGCGGCAGGAGCACAGGCTCCATGGCTACCCGGCCGTGCCGACCACCGTTCCGGAGACGACACCCACCGGCGAACCGAGCCCGATGTCGGAGTCGGAGCAGCGCTCCTGGGCGCAGTTCATCGTGCGCCGCCGCCACCAGGCGTGGGACCTCATGGGGTTCCCGCGGCGCTCGGCGGAGGACTGGCTCTACGAGGACGGGCCGGCGTACGACCGGGCGCTGGACTACCTGCGCAACCTGCACCGCGAGGTGTTCCTCGGGCAGCGGCAGGGGCGGACGGGCACGGGCGCGTCCTCGTCGGACCGGTCCGGCACCACAGGCACCGCCACCGGCGCCACCACCACCAGCAGCACAGCCGCCACCGAGGCCGCCACCACCGGCACCGCCACCAGCGCCTCCGCCCCCCGCACCGAGGATTTGGTGGCGGGCACGGTGCCGCTGCCCGCCGAGGCCGCCGCCTTCGACACGGTCCGGGCCATGTACGTGGTCCAGCCCGGCGGCGCGGGCGACCCGTCCTTCGACGAGAGCGGCGTGCAGACCTTCGCGGACGGCAGCAGCCTGCGCAAGCACGCCGTCCGGGAGAGCGGCACCCAGATCATCCTGCACGAGCCGGAGACGGTGGCGCAGAAGATCGTCGAGGCCCTCCGGCCGCATCCCAAGGACGTGGGACGGCTGTACAACGATCTGCTGGGCGACATGTCCGGCCGGCCGCACAACCTGCTCGGCGAGATCCCCCGGACACCGGGCGAGCGGCAGCACGCGACCGAACCCGGCCCGGCGGGCGACGGCAAGGCGGTCACGTTCCGGGGCGCGGACGGCGTCTGGCGGCTGGCCAGGATCCGGATGCGCAACTTCGGCGACTACGCGGTCTACGAGGCGCCCCAGGGCACCCGGAGCGCCGAGGGCGTCGAGGACACCGCGACGGGCCTCAAGGTGCACCAGCGGCAGCGCACCCACGACAAGAGCGTCCGGGCGGCCCAGAAGGACTCCCCGGGTGCCGCCTCCCTCGGCGGCGGCTTCTGGCCGCCGATGGGCGACCCCAGCGGCCTGCTCCGCGTGGACCTCAGCTTTTCCCACAACCGGGAGCAGTACAAGAGCACTTTCCAGCAGGCCGTCCAGGAGACCCGTCAGGTGCGGGACCAGGTGGGCGGCAAGGCGTACACCAACAAGGCGCTGTACGACGTCGAGCTGTACGACCAGCACCCGAAAAACGGGACGCTGATGCCGTCCGCGGCGGCCGGGCAGGACACGCCGCACGTCCTGCGGTTCGTGGTCCGCGACGGCTTCGAGTGGCGGGTGCCGGACGGCATGACCAAGAAGGTGCCGGCCAAGCCCCAGGGGCTGCCCCGCGCCATCGAGTTCGCCGACGGGAAGCTGCCGGACCAGGCCACGGGACAGCTCACCGTGGCCCCGGAGCTGTTGCAGTGGCTGCTGCCGACCCTGCAGAAGTTCACCGGCCTCACTCTGGAAGACAGGGGCGTCGACCAGGTACTGAGGAGCTTCCAGGAGTCCCGGCTCAGCGAGGACATGTTCCTGGCCAACCAGAGCGGGGGCACCAAGGTTCTGCTCCAGACCAACTCGGGCCAGATCGCCGGCTCCGTGGAGTGGACGGTGCGGCCGGCCCCGGGGAAGGCGGCGAGCCTCGACCGTCCGGTCTACGACTCCACGCTGCGGAACGAGAAGGAGTACATGCCCTCCGTCGCGCACGAGCGGGGGCTGAACAAGAGCCTGGCGGTCACGGTCAGCGGAGGCGTCGGGGCCAACGTCCCGACCTTCCGGGTGATGGGCGGCGCGGGATTCACACTCGGCACGAGCAGGACCGACGCCAACACGGTCACGCACACCGGCGGCGTGTACACGGGACGGGAGGACAAGGGCACCAAGGGCCTCTACCAGGGCCCCGTCGAGGTGAGCCTGACGGTGAACGCGCCGCACGACCTGGCCCGTCTGCCCCAGCCGTCCGACTTGAAGGGTGCCGACCCGAAGGGCCTGGTGGCATCCTTCGAGGGCAACGTCCGGCTCCAGACGCCCCGGACCGAGGCGCGGAAGCTGGGCGGCTGGGACCCCGGCCGGAGGGTCAAGGGCGCGGACGGCGAGCCGCTGCACGTGCCCGAGATGCCGCCCGAGCTGCGGGGACGCCACCCGTTGGCGCTGATGGCCTACGGCGTCGAGATGCTGGTGAGCCGTGCCGAACTGCTCAACGAGCCCAGGACGCAGCCCCCTCGGCCCCGCTCACCCCTGCTGGGCTTCGCACCCCGGATCCGGGCCAACTCCTCGCGCAGCGGGTCCAGTACGCCGGGCAGCGACGCCGCACGGTTGCCGTCCCCGCTGCATCGCCGTACCAGGTCTGCGCAGCACGCGCTGGGCGACCAGGGGCTGCTGGGGCTGCCGGACGCCGAGGGGAGCGAGGCGCGGTTCGGCGTCCCGCGCGGCCGCAGGTCGCGGGCCGGGACGGTGACCGGAGCGGCCGAGCGCCCGCAGGAGCTTCCGCTCCAGCTTCGCGACCGGCGCCGGGGAAGCTCGGCTCCCCCTGTGCCGGAACGGCTCCAGGTGCCCCCCTCGCCGCTCGACGGCCCGGCGGAGGCCCCGTCCCCGGTGGTGGAGGAGCCGACCCTGATCGGTCCCGCGGAGCTGAGGCGGTTGGTCTCCCGGGTTCTGGAGTCCGACCCCCGGCTTCGGAAGTGGATCGCCCCGGAGCCGTCCAGGATCCGGAAAGGCTTCCGCGAGGCCGATCGCAGGCTGCACCCGCCGCTGAGGAAGGCGAAGGTGCGGATGGGCGACGCCCGGCGGGCGGCGTGGGCCGCCGTGCGCGGCAGGCCGATACCGCACCGGCGCCCGGTGAAGCCTCATTTCGATACCCTGCACCGGAAGGCGATCAACGCGCTCCGCAACCAGCAGCTGATCGACCAGGGGTTCTCGCCCTTGTCGTTGAACACCTGGATGCGGACGACGTTCGACCAGGAGGGCGCCACCTACGTCGTCCAACTCCGGCGCCCCGGGCTGCTGTCCCAGAGCACGCTGGTGCTCAAGTTCCGCGGCACCAGCTGGGGGGACTTCAAGTGGAAGGGTTACGAACCGCACGAGAACACGCGTGGGGGCTACCGCGGCGGCACTGACGCGGGTAACTCCTCCAACGCCACTCAGAGCGGCGGCGTCACTGCGGGAATCGACGGCGGGCCGAGGTTCGACGGGGGCCGGTTCATGCCCGGCGGCGGGGTGGCCGGTACGTGGTCCGCGTCGCGCCGGGGCGAGACCGGGACCGGGGTCGCTTTCGACGGCACGGTCGTCTCGGACTCCGGCGTGCACCTCTACGGCACGGAGTTCGGCCTGGAGGTCACGGCGGAGGTGCACACCGTGCCGCGTGGTCCGGTGCGCGCGGTCACCGGGAACTGGCTGAGCAAGCGCCCCGAGGGGCGGGCTCTCGCCGACGGGAAGCGGAAGAACGTCGGGAAGCGGAAGAACGCCGGGAAGCGGAAGAACGGCGAGCCGCGGACCGCCGGGCCGGACGCGCAGCCGCGCATCGTGCCCGTCCGGCTCGGCAGCCCGGGGGACGGGGCGCTGCACATTCAGGTCGCAGCGGTGGCCCGCGTCCCCGACGCCCTGATGCCGCACAGCCTGAGCAACGTCCGCAAGCAGTCGCCGGCCGACGTGCAGCCCACCGTCCAGGGCCAGGAGCGGGCCCAGCACAACGCGCCGCCCCCGCCCTCCTCCCGGGTGCTCACCGAGCCGCAGGCGCGGGCGCTGCGGGACGCCCTCATGCGGCGGCCGTTCCGGCCGGAGGAGCACGTCCACCAGGTGCCGCTGTGGGTCGGGCACGCCAATCCGCTGGCGGACCTGATGGCGAACATGATCGCGGAGATGTCGCCGAAGGAGACCCGGTGGATGCTGTCGGCCACCGGCACCACGGAGCGGCAGACCATCGACATGTCCCTCGCCCCGGGGCAGTTGGAGTCGCACCTGGCCGCGATGCTCGTCGGCCAGTGGCCCGCGGTGCGGGTCAAGGTCACGGGACGGTTCTTCGGCCTGGAGGCCGAGGTGGATGTCACGGCCCTCCAGCAGGGGCACCGCGTCCGCCCCATCCTGAACGGCGGCCTGCACAGTGAGGCCGGCTACGCGGGCCCCATCTCCGTGGGGAGCGGCACCGCCGGCAAGCGTGGCTGGGAGGCCGGCGTCCGGGCGTCCGGCTGGGGCAGCATCAACAACGGGGTGCCGGACGCGTTGCCGGCCACGATCATCACGGGACCGTCCTGGACGCCGTGGCAGCGCATGAAGAGCGAGGGAGTGTCGCAGGGACTGTCCTTCACCTTCCAGGCCGGCCAGACCCGCGGCGGCCGGCAGGCGCGCACCGAGCACGACAGCACGGTCTACGTGGTCTCCGCCAGGATCAAGTCCAACAGACCGTTCTCCAAGGAGCACGAAAAGGTCGGCGCCGTGCTCGTCCAGTCGAGGTCGACGGACCTGCGGGACCTGAAGTCGGCCGTGGAACTGGGGCTGGTCAGCAACGGTCTGGACAGGCCGAAGCCGCTGCCGGCCGTCCGGCCGCTGCTGCCGACGCCGATCCTGGCGACGGCCGAGGGGGCGCTCGATCCCCGGGGCGTACTGGACGCCTTCCGGCGGGCACTCGCGTCGGAGAAGCTGGGCAAGGTCCTGCCCGCCAGCGGTATCCGCGACCTGGGCGGGCTCTACGACCAGTTCGCCCTCCTGCTGCGCAACCCGCACCTCGTTAGGTCCATGTACGACCAGCTCAGCACCCCGGAGGGGCTCTCGACGCGGCACTACCACAACCAGTTCTTCGACCGTTTCCACCTCGGGTCGCTGAGCGGCACCGTGCGGGTGCGGCTGGTGCGCGGTGAGCCGCGGTACCGGGACGCACACCACAACATCGACGTGGAACAGGAACTCGTCCTCACCGAGAAGAAGACGCGGAGCCTGGGCACCTCCCGGCCGAAGAAGGTGACGTCGCCCTTGCCCCTCACCGCGGTCTTCGGCACGGAGAAGAACGACGCCTCGGGTGAGGCCCAGGGCCACAACACGGTCCTGGCCCCCGGTGTCACCGCGGCCTCGTCCAACGTGCAGAGCACCAGCGTCACCAACGAGGTGAGCCGCAACCCGGCGCTGGCCATGCCGGGCGACTGGAAGTTCGACGTCCCGCAGTGGGTGGAAGTGACCTACACCCGGGACGACGGCACCGAGTTCGCGGTGCTGGAGCCCGCCGGCCGGCTCAGTGAGGTGTACCCGGACCTGCTGGTGCTGCCCGTCCGTCAGGACGCCGCCGGTACCGCCGCCGGAACTGCGGAGGCCGTCCGGCCGGACGGTGCGGAGGTGACGGCGCCGGCGGTGCGGGCGCCGGCGGTGCGGGCGGAGGCGGGCAAGGAACCCGTCGTCGTCCCGGTCCGCCCCGGCGACCGGTTGGCCGCGCCGCAGGACCATCCGCTGGTACGGCTCCTCCAGGACAAGCAGGTCACCGTGCTCAACGCCCCGGGTGGCCTCCAGCGGGAGAAGCACGCCGAGGCCGTGCTGGCCCGTGCGTACAACTGGTACCGCGAGCAGCGGCCGGCCGGGGGCGGCGACGCGGTCACGACGCGGCTCGCCGCCGGCACCGCCGACGACGCGTCCTCGGCGTCCTCGGCCTCCTTCGTCCCGGCGACCTTCCGCAACACCGAGGACATCCCGCTCGGCGCCCTCGTCCGCGCCTCCGGGACGGGAACCCCCACCACCATCGCGGCCGACCCCGGCCCCGCGCACGCCATCACCGTGACCACGGGCTTCTCCGTGGCCGACGGGCCCCGTGAGGCCCAGGCGCCCGGGGACGACGCGTCCACCCCGGGCCTGACCTGGGACCCGGGCGACCTCATCTTCGCCGGCACCTCCAACGGCTACACCGTCACCACCGTCACGGTGGAGCCCGCGCCCGAGTCGTCGGGGACACGTGTGTCCGGCGGCGGCAAGGCCCTGCGGATCGTCCCGAAGCGGTGGAGCGGCATGCTGCGGGGCATCTCGCAGCGGCAGCGCGACGTGCGGGACTGGGCGTCCCGCAGCCCGCTGGTGCGCGGCCGGGACTACACGTCCCTGACGCGCCCCGGCACACAGGCCCAGGTCGAGATGAGCCGGCTGCTCGGCTCCCGCGCGCTCCGGCTCAAGGGGCCGGACGCCGTGGGGCCGCGGGGCTACCGGCTGCCGCGGGTGTACAACGGCAGCGCCGTGGGCGACGCGCACGCGGATATGCGGGTGTGGTGGAGGTTCCTCGCAGGAGCCAGATGGAAGGTGCACGGTGCCACGCGCACCTTCGGGCAGTACACCGACCAGCAGGTGGCCAACACCGACCAGTTCGAGCAGGGTGCGTCCGGCATCGAGGCGGCGGTGTCGTTCGGCGGGCACCCCGCCTTCAACTCGGGCACCACGACGGGCAACAGCTTCCCCAGCGACAACCTGCCGATGCTCGGGGCAGGCGACACCGGTGCCAGCCAGCACGCGGACAAGTCCGTCTACCAGGTGCGGGGGGTTCCGGTCAGGGAGCCGCAGCTGCTGGTCGGGATCTCCGGGCTGGAGCAGTGGGTGGAGGCCAGGGTCGGCAAGAACTGGCCGAAGGAGTGGAAGGACTGGGTGCACCGCGCCGTGCGTGGGCGGATGCACTTCGGGCACGAGCGGGCCGAAGCCTTCGCCTCGTCGTTCGTGGACGACGAACCGCTGTACTTGATGGTGCCGGAGCGGCAGGCGCGGGAGTACGGGCTGATCGACGACAGCACCTACCCCGAGGTGGTCGGCACCGCCTGGGACCGTGTCGACGCGCTCCACGAGAAGATCCGCGATGTCTACAAGCAGCTCGAGGCGGCCGACATCCGTGTGGAGAGGATCTACAAGGAGCTGTACGACCTGCTGAGCGAGCCGGAGCGGACCGAGGCGCACGCCGTACCGCTGCGCGACCGGTACGAGAACCTCGTCCGGCGGCTGGGTGAACAGCTGGTGGAGCGGGCCGGGCTGCGGGACGCCTACGAGCGGCTGGGGGCCGATCAGGCCGAGGCGAAGCTGTCGGCGCTGGATCTGACGGAGTGGTACCAGCAGGACCCGGCGACCCGCACCGGCGAGCCGCCGGCCGCCTGGAAGCCGCACGAGCTGGACGAGGAGCTGAAGGCCGCCCAGCACCCCCTCGCCCCGGTCGGTCAGGACGAGGTGGCGGCGCCGTCGCCCCACGAGGCACCGCCGGAGGTCCCCCTCTACCGGCGGCGGGACGTGAAGGACCTGGTCAGGCGTGCCGACTCGCCCGGTGACTGGTGGAACGGCCCGCAGGTGCCGCCGCAGCACCTGGAGCTGCGGGAGTGGCTGAAGGCGGACGCGCTGCGGGGCCTGGTCCGGGCCAAGCGGGCGGAGCTGAACGCGGCGCTGGACGCGGGGGACGCGCACGTGGCCGCGGTACGCGGCGGCGAACTGGCCTACCTCCAGGAGGCGTTGGCCGACGTCGTCCGCACCGGTGAGGGCATGCGCCAAGCCATCGACGAGGAGCTGGACCGGCTGGACCGCGAGGCGCGCGAGTCCGACCGCGAGGAGGACGAGGGCCGCGGGCAGACGGAGGCCGAGACCCGCCAGACGCTGGCACAGGAGATCCGCACCCATTTGTCCGCGGGCAGTCCGCTCGACACGCAGCCGCGCGAGGTCGAGGTCCTCCAGACGCAGCTGGACTCGGCCTGGAAGGGCGTCCCGACGACGACTGCCGGCGGCGCCCGCGCCGCGCACGGCGCCGCCACCGTCACCGAGGAGCAGCGGGACCAGGTGGCGCGGCTGGAGAACCAGCTGCACCGGGCGAAGGTGAAGCAGGCCGTACTGGACTTCGCCACCGACCCGCAGCGGTTCCCCCAGCCGTCGGCGCTGCCCGCGACGAGGGCGACCCGGGACCTGTCGGAGACCGAACGGGAAGCGCTCCGGTGGAAGGAGGCCCTGGACGCGTCGGTGCGCTTCGAGCCGGTACGGGAGCCCGGCGAGGACGCGGTGACCCGCTACACCGGCCCGGACGGCACGGTCTACGACGTCTTCGATCCGCACAGCGTGCGCACCCCGGAGGCCACCAAGGGCGAGGGCCTGCCGCTGTCCCTGGACGCGGGGCTGGCCGCGCTGGACCACGCCGGACTGACGCAGAACCCCTACGAGGGCGTCACCTCCGCGCAGCGGGCCGCGCAGGTCCGCGCCGACCTGGCCGCTTGGGTGCGGGCGAACCCCGAGCTGGTCGCGGACTGGGCCGAGCGCGAGCCGGACGACGTCTTCACCCCGGACGATCTCGCCGCCGCCGGACTCGGCGTGCTCGACACCTCGGGCAAGGACACGCACCAGAAGGAGTTCGACGAAGAGGGCGTGCTGCACTTCAACGTGCCCACCACGCCCGAGCAGCGCGCGGAGCTGCTGGCACGCCAGCTGGAACGCCCGGGCGGCACCGAGGTGAAGACCGGGGCCATGACCGTGCCGACGGCCGGCTACGACAACTCCGCCATGGACCTCGCACCGCAGCTGTTCGCCCACCGGCACAACGTGTCGGTGCACGTGGTCATACCCGACCAGGGCGTGTTCGTCTTCCACCCCGGCGTCACCGGCGCGGTGACCGAGGACGAGGTGCCGGGCGACCTGCCGTCGGTGCACGTGCTGCGCGACGGTGACACCTACAAGGCGCTGCTGCCGCGCCGCCTGGTGGAGAAACTCGGCCTGCCGCGCCGCCCCGTCCTGCCGCCCCGCCTCACGGTGACCGACCCGGACGGCCACGTGCAGCCCAGCGTGTTCGTCTCCCTGGCGGACGCCGTCTTCGCCGCCGACACGGTCGCGGAGTTCGTCGCGGAGGGCGGTACGGAGTCCGCTGCCCAGGTGGCCACCGAGGGGGCCGCGGAGCCGGTAACGGAGGGTGCCGGAACGGTTGACGGTCGGTCCGACGGGACCAGTGTGTCGACTTCCGCGGACGACGGGACCTCCCTTGACGCGGAAGAGGACACGAGCGGAGAACGGCCGCCGGAGTCCGTGGCGCGTAAGAGCCACACGAAGAGCGCGAACACGGGCTGGGGGGCGTTCACCGGTCCATCCGGATGGCAGGGATACCAGCAGCCGCAGCAGGTCCCGCAGAGTGCTGCCCTCGGCAACCCCTTCGCCAGCGCGTTGTCCCAAGCGCAGGTGCCCCGCGGTTTCCAGGCCCCTGCCCCGGTCGGTCAGACCTCTGCTGTTCCGTCGCCTCAGTACGTGTATGCGGCTGAGACACGGATCGGCGGAGTCGCGGGCCGAGGCCGCAACTATGCGTCGCAGCCGCTCGGTGACATCGACCTGTCGCGTTGGGGCGTCATCGGTGCGGACGGGACACGGCGGGAACCCGTCGAGACCCCATGGGCGGGCGAACCGGTTTACGCGCTGGTGGCCGAGGGGGGTCCTGAGGGACTGTGGCTGCCGGACGGTCCGGACGGTACGAAGCGCCTGTTCGGTCCTGAGCAGGTGGCCGACGTGGTCGCACGGGACCCGGAGCGGCCCGCTGGGACACGGGTGGTGATTCTCGCAGCGAGAGGCGGTGCGGACCTGCTGGTGCTGCCACGGCAGGTGGCGCACCAGTCGCAGGCAGGCACGTTCTCGATGGACGCCTGGAAGTACGAGTGGGTCACTCCGGCTGGCGGCGGGCTGCCGTATGTGGCGTTCGTCGAGGATCCCCAGGGTATGCGGCCGACGGGCCAATGGATTCTCACCCGCCCCGGCATGCTGTCGGAACCCGGCCTGCTGCCCCCGGCCGGGGACATGGTGTTCCAACCCGGCAAGAACCACTCGTTCACCGAAAACACCATGGTGACGCACACGCTGGTCGACCCGAACACCCACGAGTCGACCGGGCGCAGCCTGCACGATTCCGAGGATTTCGCCGAGAACGAGTGGGCGTACCGGCCGCTGCCCGCCGTGCGGCACTTCGCGCGGTGGGACCCTGACAGGGACGTTGAGGGCCCGCTGCGGGAACTCCCGCCGGGGATGGCGAACTCGTACATTTTCTCCACACACGGGCGCATCGAGTTCGGGGCCGTGGCGGCCACCTACAACGAGGTCCAACCCGACGGCAGCACGGCGGAGATGCCCTCGGATGTGGCGTGGGAGGAGGCCGGACGGTTCATCCGGCGCCGTCCGAGTTTCCGCGGAAAGCCCACTGTGTGGATGGACGTCTGCGACAGTGGCAAGAAAGTCGCAGACCCGCTGGTCGAGCCGGCGTTCCCGGGGGTGAGGACGGCAACCGAGGTAGGAGTTCCGGCCTACACCTACGCGGACAAGGCGAATTATGTCGAGGAGGGAGACGGAAAGCCGGCTCGCCTGCTGATTCACGGCAAGCTGGACGAGAACCGCGAGGACATCCTCGTGGCCAATCCGGAGATTTCCGAGGCGTATCTCCCGCTGATCGCTGACCGAGCGGGTTTGCATCCGGACATTCCCGAGCGCGAGACGCGGGCGCGTCGATTCACTCGTGTCCTGCGTTACGGCTTCGGCGATGCGATCGAGTCCCCGGAGCGGGTCGGCGAGTACGTGGGCTACCTCCGTGGGCTGGGGGCGCTTGAGTCCATGCGCTGGGGCATCGGGGACACCGACCCGCTGACGATGCCACGGCTGGAGCACATCCTGGAGCTGTTCTACAGGCGCCATGGCCAGCCGGTGCCGGCCGACCCGGGCCAGGCGGTCGGCGGCATGCTCGTCCAAGCAGCCCGGACCGAGGGCGCGATGGAGCTCCTGAACTTCCTGGAGAATCCAGCGACCGCGCCGCAGTTGCCCGTCGCGATCCCGGCCGGCCCCACGACTGAGGCCGTCCCCACCGGCTCCGGGGCCGGCACCGCGTCCGAGGCCACACACCACGGCCCGTCGGCCAGGACGAGCCACACCAAGAGCGTGCCTGTCCGTGGGGACCGGGTCGTCGAGGACCCCCGTCCGTCCGCGCTCGGAGACTCCCTGTCCCCGGTCGAGGGGACAGGTGTGTCCACGTCCGGGCAGGCAGCGGGCACCGACTCGGTGGCCGGGGCGCAGGAGGCCGGGCAGCTCGGCCGGCCGACCGTCACCGCGTCGCAGGCCGCAACGCTCAGCAGCCGCGGAGAGGTCATGCTGCCCGGCTCCGACGCCACCGGCAAGCTGGTGGACGCGGTGAACTCGGTGAAGACGGCGGCGGCGAAGTCGGCCGCGCTGGCCGGGCACGATTGGCCCGCAGGCGTGGACGAGTTGCGTAATCTGGTGGCGGACGCGCTGGAAGCGGACCTGCGCCTGCCGACCGGGGACCGCCGGTTCTGGCCCTGGATCGACGGCCTGTCCGCGCCTGGCGAGAAGAGGCCGCTCCTCGCCGGGAACACGGACGAGCACCGCTCCGCCTTCGCCGCGTCACTGCGACCCGGCGACGGCGTCCGCACCGGCCAGGAGAACTCCGTCGCGCCGCAGCGGGCCTCCGACTGGGGCCTGCTCGCGGCGGTCGCACCCGTGCTCGGGCTCCGGCCGACGGTGGTGCTGCCCAACGGCGGTCTGTGGGAGACCGGTCCGAACTCCGGCCGTGAGATCACGCTGCTGCGCCTGGGGACCGGCGACGCCGGGGACGCGGCGTGGGCGGCGGCGGTCCCGGTGCGGGATCTGAGGGCGAACGCGTCCGCCCCCGCGCCGCTCGGGAGCGAGCGGACCGAGGCGACCAGCCAGGCCCACGAGCCGGAGCCGGTGAGCGCCCCGGCCTCCCACACCACCACGGACCCGACGCAGACGCCCACCACGGTGGAAGCGCCGCAGCCGCAGCCGGAGACGTTCTTCGGGGCCGAGCCGCGCGCTGTCGAGAGCGAGGGCGCGCAGCTGGCCCGCGAGGAGCAGGACGGCTCCGCCACGGAGCAGACCGGTCAGGTGGCCCCGCACACCGAGGACCTGGTCCAGGATCCGACGGAAATCCTCACCGAGCCCGTTGCCGAGGCGCCGTTCTACGGGACGTTCGAGGAGGACACGGATCTCGCCTCGGACGAGGAGTACGACGGCGACGCGCCCCGCGATGCGGTGGCCCTGCACATGCCGCAGCCCTCCGGCTCCTCCCACCAGCACGCCACGCACGGCGGCACCGCATCCCAGGGCGGGACCTCGGCGGCCGATGAGGAACTGCTGAACGCCTTCCTCGCCGAGGACACCCTCGTTGAGGGAGGCGTGCACGCCGCACAGGCCGACGCCGCGAGGCAGACGGTGGGCCGCAATCTGACGGGCAGGCAGCTGGGTTCGGTGGTGACGGACCAGGTGCGGTTGCTGCGTGCCTGGCCGGGGCAGGAGGAGCGGCTCAGCCAGGCTCAACCGGCGCCCTGGCGGAAGGTGTACCTCCTGTGGGCGGAGGGCGACGGGAGCCGCGGTATCCACTACAAGGGTGAGTGGATCGATGGGAAGAGGCTCGGGGGGATTCTTGAGCGCGACCCGGTGTTGCGGCAGATGGGCAAGGACACCTCCGTGGTGGTGGTGCTCTCGGAGGCCTCGTCGCTCGACACGGCGTTCCAACGCGCCCTCGGCAACAGCCTGCGCGGCAACCCGGTGCGCACGCCGTCCGGGGTCGCCACGTTCATCGAAGGGCCCGACGGCCGTTGGTACCCCACGCTGGTCGACAAGCACCCGGACCAGGCGTACGGGGGCTGGGCGTCGTATCACTGGAACGGTGTGGAGCAGTCGCTGCCGGAGCGGGAGTGGATCGCCGAGGGAGGTGAACGCTTCCGTACCAGCGATGTGATCCTGCTTCCCGTTCCGCGCAACGACGGCGGCCCCGACGCGATCATGAGCATCGCCAGCGAAGACCGCCCTGCCCATCGCCTGATGGCAAGGGCGCAGCAGCACGGTAACGCGTTGGACTTCTACCACGCGATGGCCCGCGCCCATGGCAGGGGCCCCTGGAACGTGAACGCAGACGGAAGCACGGTCAATGAACCTGCCGGAAACAAGCTGAAGCCGTCGCATCGTGGCGTCCATCTCATGGCCCACGGCACCGCGGGCGGTGTCCAGTGGGCTCTCAAGGATGGCCGGCGTCTCGTCATGGACAACGAGCAGAGCGCTGAGCTGACTGTCGACGCGGCGAACGCATCCGACCTCCGGCCGGGTGACTGGATCTTCGCGGACACCTGCCTGGCAGCTGTCCCCTGGCATACCCCGATGCTTCCGCCTCCCCCTGTGACCCAGGCGATTCCCCCGGTCGAGGACGAGCTGCGCACGGTCGACTTCGTCCAGCATCTGGCCACCGTGGGCCGTCGCTACGCGGCGGGCTACTCCGGGTACGTGGCCACGCGGGAGACGATCAGGCCCGACGGCACACAGGGACTGGCCCGCTTCCTGTTGGCGGACGCCCGGTCCGGGTTCAAGCAACTGGTGGTCGCGCGCCCCGAACCGACGCCGGAGGCCCTGGAGAAGGTGGCCGAGTTCAGCGGGTCCACGCTGACCGGTCCTGCCCGCGTGGACAGGGCGCTGGTCATGACGTGGGCGCTGCGGAAGATGTTCGGGCGCGACGTGGAGGACCGGCCGGACTACTGGGAGCGGCTGGTTCCCATGCTCGGTGTCCTGGAGCTTCTCCGCTCCAACGACCCCCTGCTGCGGCAGTTCACCGAGATCAACATGGACATGCTGCGCACGCTGGCGGGCCGCTACGGCTCTCTCGCGCATGAGCGCAACGCCGCGATCGCCTACGACGGGCTGCTGAAGTGGCTGGAAGAGAAGGTCGACGACGCCTCTCCCGAGGCACCGCTGTCATCGCTGGACGACGAGGGGCATTTGCGCGCCGCGTTGCAGCACCTCTTCCCCCAGAACGATCCGGCCAGTGTCAGCGACGAGGAGGTGCGGTGGCTGCTGCGGAAGGATGAGCAGACACCGGTGGCCGCCAAGGACGTAGGCCGCGCGATCTGGGCACTGACCCGCGCCCACCGTCATCTGGCGCGGGCGGCGAACCCACGGGACCTGGCGAGCAAGGTCCTGCACCTCCCCAAGGACTCGGCTTGGGGCGACTACTGGGAGCAGAACTGGGAGAGCCAGCTTCTGCGGACGGTGGCCATGGCGACCGCGGTGGGCGTCGACATCACACACGAGGACCAGCTCGCCGCCCACCACCTGACCATGATCGGCGCCCTGTCACCGGAAACGGAGCTGCCCGGAGCGGCCGGACCGCAGGGCCGGAACTTCACCGGTATTCCGGTGACGAGCCGCGTACGCACGGACCAACTGACGGTGGCTCTGCCGGACGGAACCTCCCAGTTGGGTGCGGTTCCCTGGAAGAATCTCGGCACCGGCGACCCGCACCTCTTCGCGGCCGGGCCCGGGCGGGATGGCCAGGTACGACTGATACTGCCGCGCAGCGTCGAGGTGGAGGTGCCACCCGGCGAGGTGGTGGCGCTGCTCGACATGGACCCGCAGCTGACGAAGCGCGATCTCAACGACCCCGTGGTGTTCCTGGGCATGGGGGACGTGCACGAGTCCCTGCAGAAACCGGTCTCCCATTGGACCGGCCGCTTCACCCAAGCGCACGCGAATCCTGCGGCAATCATGCCGTTGCAGGGCCCGGACGAGCCGGCTTGGATCGTGCTGTACGCCAACGCGGACGGGTCCGTGCCGAACTGGACGTTCAGCGAGCGCGAGGCCCCGGCCACGGTCGGCGCGCCGGTGGCGTCCGGCGACATGGTGCTCAGCGCGGCGACGGACACCGCGCCGCAACAGGCCACCGAGCCCTCCGCGCAGGCCACCACCCAGGCCGCGCCGGAGGCCGCTCCCGTGGCAGCGGCCCGCCTCGCCGATCAGCTGCTCTCCATGGACCAGAGCGAGCGTGCCGACGTGCTGGCACAGCTGCCCCCTGAGCAGTTGGGGGCACTGACCTGGAACATGTGGCTGATGGGGCGTCTGCGGGCGACCCTTTCCCCCGAGGACTACGCCGAGACCGCGGCGCTGCTGATGCTGCGGATCGAGCCGCGGGTGCACCGGCCGGTGGACGTACGCCGCGCGGCTGTCCCGCTGATGACCGTCATGCTGGGCAACCCGGAGGTCGCTTCGAGGCTGGTCGAGGACGAGCACTACCGCCTCATCGTGGTGCCGAAGGATGTGCCGTTCCGAGAGGTGGACGGCTTCCGCCACGTCGATATTGCTTATCGGGGCGGGACCAAGCCGGCCGAGGCAGGCGTGCGCGAGGGACTGGTAGGCGTATCGGAGGAGAACCTGCTGGGGGAGGAGCCCGGCAATCCCGCCTTCTCCAAGGAGGACGAGGGGCACTCCGACCTCGTCCACGAAATGGCGCACGCGATTCACCTCGGAGCGTTGGACCGGCAGCAGAAGCAGCTCATCACCGATGTCTTCAACGCGCAGACCGAGAAGGAAAAACGGGGGGAAGCCGGAGCCTGGCCGGACGGCCCCCGGCACGGCCCGCTCGGCGGTTACCCCAACTACTCGTCGTGGGACGAGCGTGAGTTTTTCGCGCAGTTGACCACTGTCTGGCTGGGCGTGAACGCCGGCGAGGACACGAACACCATGTTGCCGCGGAACAACGGGGCGCAGTGGGTCCGCGACGCCCTTCCGGACATGGTGCCGCTTCTGGAGTGGCTGTACGGCCCGGGAGCGGAGCCGGGGTATTACAAGGTCAACAGTCCCATGGAGTACCTGCCGTCGGAGGTGTCCGGACAGCAGGTGTCCGGGCAGGCTTCCGCGCTCCCTGCCGCCGGTGCCGGCCAGGGGGAGTTGGAGTCGGCTCGGCCGTCGGTCTCGGCCTGGTCGCTTTCCCACCCGGCAGTGACCGTCCCGCTGAGCGGCATCCTGGCGTTCCTGGACCAGGCCACCGCGCCGCTGCGGGAGGGCTCGCCCCAGGAAAAGGCCGTTTACGAGGATGCCCAGGGCGCGAAGGAGTTCGCCGAAGACGCCAGGCGCATGTTCGACAGGTGGCTGGAGGAGAATCCCAAAAAGGCCGCCAACGTAAAGCCCGGGGACAAGGATGAGTTGGCCGGTGCTCTGGCCCTCGGATACACCCAGATCGCCGCAGTGGTGCGTGAGTGGAACGAGCAGCCGCCCTCCCCGAGGGACTACGCGGCTTTCGTGTCCCAAGCTTCCCTCGGTGCGGTCCGGCAAAGCCTGGGGCAGGCGCCGCGTGACTTCCTGGAGGCGGAAGCATGGCCGCTCGCCTCTACACTGGAGTACATACTCGAAACGGGCGGCTCGATCCGCCCGCAGCCGCTGCGCTATTCCCTGCCGGAGGAGCGTAGCCAGCGCCCTGCAATAGTCGGCGAGTATCTGGAGAACCTGCTGCTCAGCAATCCGGAGCGATTCGTCGGGCAGGACGAGGCGCTGGGGCTGAGCTCGCCGGGCGACAAGGCCGTCGGCGATGTTCCGGAAACCGTCGTGCCGGCGGTCGAGTTGGAGATCCGGCAGCTGGTGGACGCCGAGCCCACAGATGTCACTCCGGCGCAGCGGGCCCTCGACCTGTACAACGAGGCCCTGCGGCAGCGCGGGCTGCCCCCGCTGGACCGGTCCGCGACGGACGGGCAGCGTGGACAGGAAGTGCAGGAGCCGTCCACCACGGAAGTGACGACGAGCGGCGCCGTCGAGTCCGGGGCCGGGACGACGCAGCCCGAGTCGGCCGACGCCGAGCAGGTGCCGGACGTCCTTCCGGCACCCCCCTCGCGGCGTGAGGTCCTCGACCCGGTCCGGGACTGGCGGCGGATTTCCGACGTACCGGGACACCGGCGCACGGGCGCGTTGCGGGCCATCGACGAGGCGGTGGCCGGCCTGCCACGCCACCCGAATGCCCAGGATCTGGCGGGCGTGCTCCAGGCCGTGCGCGAGTGGCAGCGGTCCGCGAGCCGGAGCAGCAGCCGCTGGGACGCGGTGACGCGGCTGGAGGAAGCGGTCCGGGACCGGATGCGGCGGCTCCAGGAGTCGCACCGCGCCCCCGACGCGACGTCCCGGCACCGGCACCGGAGCGGTGCCTCCGCACAGGGAACGGCGGCGCATGGCCCGGCCCAGTCGCTCATCCCGGCGGGCCCCCGCCCGGTCGAGGTGGAGGGCTTCGCCCCGGCCAGTGGCTTCGAGGCCGAACTGCACGCGTACCGGATGGTATTGCCGCAAGGACAGCACTACGAGACGTTCGGCGACTACGACGGTGGCGTGGTGACGCTGCCCGGGCTGTTGAGCATCACCATGGACGGTGGGCAGAACGGCGCGGTCCTGGAGGTCGTCACCGAACCGGCCCGAGGGCTGCGGCGGGGAGCCGACGACGGGCGCGCCGAAATGTCGGACGTGCTGGCCGCCTTCCACGACGTGCTGAGGCGGTTGGAGAACGCCCGGCCGGGAGCCCCGCTGAAGAGCATTTTCCCCGCCTTGGCCGGTTACGAGGTCGATCCGCTGGTGGGGGACATGCCGGTGCGGCCGAACCAGGCCGGTCAGGGCTTGATGCTGGTCCACCACACGGCGACCGCGCCGCTCTCCGGAATCCCCGGCTTCCTGGGCCACGTGACCGCTCACATGCGGCGGGAGTCGGCGCCGGTCCAGACGGCGTACCTGGACGCGCAGACGGCGTTGCACTACGCCGAGCAGGGGCGGGACCTGTTCACGCGGTGGCTGGGTCACCACCCCAGGCGTGCTGCCGAGGTGCGGCCGTGGGACGCGGACGAGTTGGCCGGTGCCCTGGCGCTCGGCTTCACCCAGGTCGCCGCCGCGGTGCGCGGTGGCCGGGACAGCCGGGTGTTGCCGAAGGACTACGCGGCCGTCATCTCCCGCGATTCCCTCGCCGCGATCCGGCGAGGACTGGGCCTGGTGCCGCGTGCGTTCCTGGAGGACGCGGCGGGTTGGCTCCCCGAGACCTTCGTGACCGCACTGCGGCGGTCCGGCGGGCTCCTGCTCCCCGCGGACGTGCTCGGCAGTCCGCTGCCGATGCGCTGGAGCTACGACAGCCAGGCGCCCGCGACGATCGGGGTGTATCTGGAGAACCTGCTCCTCGCGCACCCGTCGCGCATCGTCGGGCAGGACGAGGCGCTGGGCGTCCGCACCAGCTACACGGAGATGGAACGCAACCCCGCGGACGGGGTGGCCCGGATCACTCCGCCCGTGGCCCGGCTGGAGGCACGTCCACTGGAGGCGGTCCAGACCGATCCGCGACGCATCGAGCGCACGCACACCGCGTTGGCCCAGCTGTCCCTCGACCTCTACAACGATGCCCGGCGCCAGCACGGGCTGCCACCGGTGGGCCGGCCCGTGGCGCACGGGCAGCGTGGGCAGACCGGGTACGCGCCGCCCTCCCGGGAACAGGTGACGAGCGGTGCGGTCGTGTCCCAGGCGGACGCGACCCGGGCCACCAGCAGGCAGTCGCAGTCGCGGGGCGGGTCCGTGTCGGCTGTCGTGTCGGCTCTGCTCGCGCCTGCTCTTGCCGAGTTGGCCGGGCGGCTGCCCGGGATGGAGCAGGACGAGCGGGCCGAGGAGCTGGCGCTGCTGCCGGCCGGGGACCTGGAGGCGCTGGCCTCGCATCGTCCGCTGGTGCGGGATCTGCGCACCACTCTGTCCGTGGAGGATTTCGCGGACACGGCGGCGCGGCTGCTGCTGCGGGTCTCCGAGGGCGTGCACGAGCCGATGTCGGTGCGGCGCGAGGCCGTGCGGCGCATCGCGCCCATGCTGGGCGACGCGGACGTGGCGGTGCGGCTCCTGAACGCGGGCCACCGGGTCCACGTGGTGCCGCGGGACGTGGCACTGACGGCTGACGGCCCGTTCCGGGCCTCGCACGGCAGCCGCACCAAGGACGGCCGCACCCTCGCTTCCCTGCGTGGCCTCTACGACCGACCTCGGACGGGTGTCGGCGAGGAGAATCTGCTCGGAGAGACCACGAGTGTGCCCGGCGCCCCCGTCTACGCGGACGGGTACTCCTCCGTCACTCACGAGTTCGCCCACGCTGTGCACCGCGTCGGACTGGGCGCAGTGGACCAGAGGCTGGTCAAGGAGGTCTTCGACGCGCAGAAGGCGAAGGGGTGGGCCGGGAAGTTCCCGGACGGTCAGTTGTACGACCCGGTCGGGAAGAACCCCGGTCCCAACTACTCTTCCCGTAACGAGTACGAGTTCTTCGCCCAGCTCACCAACGCCTGGCTGGGGGTGAACGCGGGCGCCGACCCGTACACCGAGGCGCCCCGCAACAACGGTGCGTCGTGGGTGCGGGGGAACCTTCCGGAGCTGGTGCCGCTGCTGGAGCGGCTCTACGGGCCGGGTGCGGAGCCGGGGCAGACCGGTGCCAACCCGCATGACGCGGTCCAGGCCGAGAACCAGACGTGGGCGGGCTTCCGCGCCTTCTGGAACCGGGCCGACCGTGAGCTGTACCCGCACCACCACCCGCTGATGCACCCCGCCCCGGCCACCTCCCAGGGGCACGCCGCGCCCGGCGTGGTGTCCGGCGCCCTGACATGGAGTGGGCAGGCCCCGCAGACGGCGGAGCCGGTGTCGATGGAGGCCCTGCCGGCCCCGCCGTCGCGGCTGGTGGCCGCGCCGCAGCAGTCCGTCCCGCACCTCGACATGAACGCCGTCGCCGGCCTGCTGCTGGGGCAGCAGACCGTGGCGCAGGGTCCTGGGTCGGTGCCGCAGGTGCGGGTGCTGACCGGGGAGCCGATATCCCGGGTGCTGTTCGACCGGATGCCGCTGCTGGAGCGGCAGCGGGACGGGAGCTGGCGCGAGGTGGGCCGCCTGCGGGTGCCGTTCCCCGACACCTCCTACGTGCTGGTGGTCGACGCCATACCGGACGGCTTCCTGATCGGCGGTGACACGCTGCGCGGGCTCAAGCTGGGGCGTCCGCTGGAGGACCACCCGGTCCTGGCGGGCCTGGAGCAGCACTGGCTGACGGGCAAGCGGATCCTGAAGCCGCAGCAGATGGCAGCGGTGGTCCGGGCCGACCGGATGTTCCAGACGTTGCCCCGGGGCGCGAAGCTCATCGTGCCGACCCCGCACATCGGCACCCAGTCCCTCGGCGTGGTGGAGGCCCTGGCCGACGCTCTCGGCATCGACCCGGTGGTGCCCACCCTCGACGGCCGCCTGGCACCCGTCGCACCGAACAGCCGCACCTACCGGTTCGTGCAGCGCTACTGGAACACCCAGCGCGGCACAGGCAGCCGTCTCCCGGTGGGCGACTGGACCGCGATCCCCGCCGCACCCCACCGCGAACCCCGCGGCAGGGCGTGGACGGACAGTACGGGCAAGCGGTTCACCGACAACGACGTGCGGCAGCGGCCGTACGCCGAGGCCGGGGGCACCCGGCTGCTGGGCGTCGATGTGCTGCCCGGCACCGACGACGGTCTGCGGCGTGAGGGCCGGGCCCTCGCCTTCCGCGACCCGTGGGTGGTGCACTCCGTCCAGACCGCCGACGGCGAACGGATCCTCGGCGCGGAGAGGCGGCCGCTTCCGTCGGCGCTGCACGCCTACACCAGCCACGGGACGCGGGACCACTTCGCCGTGCCGCTGCTGGACGGCAGCCGCGCGTGGATGCCCGCGGAGCAGAGCGGGGCCTTCGTGGCGCACACCTTCGCCACGATGGGCTTCCCGGAGGACAGCACCAATTACATCGAGCAGTGCGAGCCGGGGAACGCCTACGACCCGTATGCCCGGCGGGCTGACGTCCTGGCCGCGGTGGACGACCCGCTGGCCAACCGTTCGCAGGGGCAGCTGGCCGTCAACGAGACGGGCGGTCTGCTGCTCGCCCCCACCGCCCTGACCGGGGTGGGCTCCTTCCACCTGGGCGAGCCCGCCTACCGGCCGATGCGTGTCCATTTCGCCGACCCCTGGGGCCGGCTGTCCGACGTGGCGCTCTTCCGGGCGGAGGCGAAGGGCGAGGAGCTGGCGCGGCGTGCCCGGATCGCGGGGCTGTACAGCGGGAGCGGTGCGCTGTCCGAACGGGGCGCGGAGGACACCCGGCTGATCGACCTCGCGCTGCGCCGCGTCTTCGGCGCCGACGTTGACGCCGACCCGCGCAGCACCGACTACCAGCGGAAGATGGCCGGTGGCGGTGCCCTGGTGCGGGCGCTGCGCAACGACCCCGCGCTGCGGGACGTCACCCCGTTCCGGATGGAGGTGTGGCAGCTGCTGGTGCACCGGCTGAGCGGCCACGCCCAGTACAACACCACCGACCGGACGTTCCTCGACCGCGGCACCGAGCACCTCACCGACGCCGACCGGAAGGCGTACGACGACGCGCTGGACGTCGCCCGTGAGCGGCTGCGGCGGAATCCGCGCCTCGGATTGGGCGAGCTGCTCGCCGAGACGGCCGGGCAGCAGCGCACGGCCGGTGCGCCGCCGCTGCTGGAGTTCGCGGCCGACCGGACGCGGCACGCCGACCCGCACGGCATGCTCGACGTGCCCGCCGGCACCCGGCTGTCCCTGGAGCAGAAGGGCCGGGTCTTCTGGGCCACGGTGCGGGCGGAGGCGTGGCTGCGCGACCAGCCCGCCGCGCGGACGGCCGCGATCGCTCCCTGGGTGCTGCACACCCGCACGGACGGGATGGCACCGGAGGAGATCCACGAGGAGCTGCTGACGCTGGCCACCACGAGCCAGGTGTCGCTGCGTGCCCTGACGCCGGGCGAGGAGGCCGCCGAACTGGGCGCGATCGACCTGGAGCTGAGGGGCGCGTACAAGGCCGAGTGGCCCTCGTCCGCCGGCGCCGCCCTCACCCCGTTCGGCTACAACTGGGGTCCGACCGACCTTTCCGGCGGCCTGCGCACCGATCAGGTGCTCCAGGTGCGGCCGGACGGGACGAAGCGGGCGGTGGACGCGCCCTTCATGCCCCGCGACAAGGAGGGCAAGCCGATCCCGGGCCTGCGCGCGATCGTGCTGCGGTTCGATCTCCACAGCCGCACCGGCCAACCGGTGCTGCATCTGCCCGAGGGGCCGGCGCGGACGACCTTCGCGGAGCTGACCCGGCTGGTCTTCCACTCCCGGTCCCTCCAGGCGAGCCGGGACGTGCGGGAGCCGTTCGTCCTCGTCCTCCGCCAGCCGGTGCGCGACCCGCGGCACCTCTCCGAGCTGAAGGGCTTCGCGAACTGGCTGAGCGACCACACCGGCCGCAGGGCTTTCCGCTACTCCGCCCCGCTCGGCTTCGCACGGCAGGACGGTGACAGGTCGAAGCCCTGGATGCTGGTGACCGAACCGGTGGACCCGGAGACCGGGGACCCCGGTGTGTGGCGCACGCACGTGTGGCAGCGTCCGAAGACCACCAGCCGGCCGTTGGTGCCGCTGCAGGGCCTGCCGTCCCGTCCGGCACCTCCGACCGCCTCCTCCCTCCTGCTCTCCCGCTCCGACGCGGCGCGGCAGCCGGGGGATACGGGGGTCTCGGCCTACGGCCCGGACACCCTGGCGGGCGGCGTCGCGTCCGCCGCGTCCGCCGAGGCGGGCGCGCAAGCGCGGTCGCAGCCCTGGTCGGTGTCCTCGTGGCGGGCGTACGACCCGGAGGCCGTGCGGTTCGCGGCGTACTACCAGGGCGAGCGGGCGAAGGCGTATGCGGCCTACAGCGCCGAGTACGAGCAGGCGGTGGCGGAGGCGCTGGCCGGTCCGGCGGTGATGGCGGTGAAGGATGCGCTGCGCGGGGTGGCCGAGCGCACGGGCCGTGCCGGGGAGTTCGGTGATCTGCTGGCGCTGCCGGTGGACGCGGGGTCGCTGGACCCGCTCATGCGGGCGTTCTCGCAGCTGGTGGGTGCCGAGGTGCTGCCGGGGGCGGCCGTGGGCGGGCCCGGGTCCGTGACCGGGAGGGGTTTCCGTGTCGTGGGGGGTGTCAACGGTGCGGCGTCGCGGTTGTTCGCGGCGTACCGGGAGTCGGGGGCCTCGGCCGAGGAAGTGGCTGCCGTCCGCGACGCGGTGGCGGCCTGGCTGGTCGGCCGCGGCGCGCAGTCGCTGCCGGAGGTCCTGCGGGACGCGCGGCCGTTCGTCGCTCAGGACGCGGAGGAGGAGTCTGCCCTGGCGCGGGACGGCGCGCGGTTCCACATGTGGGTGGACACGCACTTCGACCCCCGCGACGTACTGCGTGGGATGGGCCTGCTGACCCCGGAGAGGGAGCAGCGGCTCGTGCCGCCGCATCAGCGGCTCTACGACGAGCAGTTCGCCACGATGTACGAGGAGCTGTCCTTCCGCGGCGAGGACGCCGACCCGCAGCAGGACTGGATGCAGCTGAGGGAACTGCTGCGTCGCCGCGAGCAGTTGCTGGACTACGCGGCGGGCAGGGGGCCCGCTCCCGTCGACGGCCTGCTGCCCCTGGGGCGCGTCGACGCCGTCGCCGAGTGGCTGGACGTCTACCGTGACGAGGCCGTCCGGGCGCTGCGCCGGCTGAGCCCCGCACACCTGCTCGGGCTGTCTCTGCACCACGGGTCCGACTTCAAACTGTTCCGCGCCTGGCTCAGCGGACGCCGGTTCGGTGAGCGGGCGCTGCGCTGGACGATGCGGGCCCATGTGCGGTCGGTGGCCGGCAAGATTGTCAAGGCGGGCGTGGGGAGGGTGCCGGTTCCGGCGATCCTCGACACCACGGCCGACTTCAAGAACGTCGTGGCGCACTTCGGCCGACCCGAGGCGCGGGAGGCGCTGGACCGGACCGTGGAGCAGCTCCTTGCGGTCCTGCCCCTGCACGTCGAAATGCTGGACGAGGCACTGCGCGTGCTCCCGCCGTACCCAGGCCCCGTCTTCTGGGGGGCCTCCGGTCTGCCGGGTGAGGTCGACGCGCCCGTCCTCGACGGCCCGTACTCCAGCCCCGACGGGTTCGTGTTCCCGTGGGCCCGCAGCACGGCCTTCACGCAGAACGGTGCCGAGCGCTACGCATGGCCCGGCAAGGGGGGCACGCACGCGGAGGTGACGAGGGCCGAGCCGGGCAGCGACGCCGGCCCGGAGACCGCGCCGTTCTCCCCCTTCCTGGTGGAGGAGGAGGTGACCTTCCCCTCGGGCGCGGAGTTCGACAGGCTCGGAAGCCGCGTCCATACCAGGATCTCGCCCAGTGGCCGGGAGACCCGGCGCAGGCAGACCGACGCGGTGCAGCGGACGTCGCGGGGGAAGGCCGTGCCGTGGTCTGCGCGATCGCGCGGGACGGCGTCCGCCCTCGGCCGGCCCTCGGACGGGCACGGGCAGCAGGTGTCCGGGCGGAGCCCCCGAGTGACGCCCGCGGACAGCTGGACTCTTCCGTCGGACCTGATCGTGCAGCGGATCGTCACCAACGGCCGCCCGCTGGTACTGGCGTCCCTCCCGCGGGAGAAGTGGGCCGCCTTGGAGCGGACGCTCCAAGGCCTGGGCGACGCCGTGTACTACTGGTCGTGGGACTCGACCCAGCGCGACGGATGGGCGCGGCCCTACCGGGTGCCGGGCACGCGGCCCCTGTTCTGGTTCTCCGGCGGCGGCCCGGCGGGCATCCTGCTGGCGCGGCAGGACGGCGGAATGTATGTGGACGACGGCCGCACCGTCGGCTCCCTCATCCGTGCGGAACTGCAGAACCTGCCGCCCGAGGAGCGCCCCAGGACGATCTTCGTGATGTCGCCCGGCCCGGGTGAGGACGGCGCCGGCCTGGCCCTGCTCACCGTCGAGCATGGACACATCACGGGGCTGACGGAACTGCATGTCGCAATGTCGTCGGGCGCGACCGCCGTCACGCCGAGCAGCGACAGCCTCTACCCGTCCGAACTCCATCTGCTGCCTGGAGCGGACGGCAGGCCGACGCACTGGTTCACGGACGATCAGGCGGGAGGCGCTCGCCTCCTGCCCCTCCGCAGCGGCGCACCGGCCCGGAACGTCACGCGTACCCTCCCGGCCGCGGAGCACCGGTTCGCCGTCGAGGACGCGCCCGCGTCGGCACGCCGGCTCCCGGTGACTCTGCCGGGGATTCCGCGTGGGGTGTCGGAGGAGTCCCGGCCCTGGTCGGTGTCCTCGTGGCGGGCCTACGACCCGGAGGCCGTGCGGTTCGCGGCGTACTACCAGGGCGAGCGGGCGAAGGCGTATGCGGCCTACAGCGCCGAGTACGAGCAGGCGGTGGCGGAGGCGCTGGCCGGTCCGGCGGTGATGGCGGTGAAGGATGCGCTGCGCGGGGTGGCCGAGCGCACGGGCCGTGCCGGGGAGTTCGGTGATCTGCTGGCGCTGCCGGTGGACGCGGGGTCGCTGGACCCGCTCATGCGGGCGTTCTCGCAGCTGGTGGGTGCCGAGGTGCTGCCGGGGGCGGCCGTGGGCGGGCCCGGGTCCGTGACCGGGAGGGGTTTCCGTGTCGTGGGGGGTGTCAACGGTGCGGCGTCGCGGTTGTTCGCGGCGTACCGGGAGTCGGGGGCCTCGGCCGAGGAGGTGGCTGCCGTCCGTGACGCGGTGGCGGCCTGGCTGGTCGGGCGTGGCGTGCAGTCGCTGCCGGAGGTCCTGCGGGATGCGCGACCGTTTGTCGCGGGGGACGCGGAGGAGAAGTCTGCCCTGACGCGGGACGGTGCCCGGTTCCACATGTGGGTGGACGCGCACTTCGACCCGCGCGGCGCGCTGCGGACGGCGGACCGGCTGACCCCGGAGACGGAGCAGCGTCTCGTCCCGCCCCATCAGCGCCTCTACGACGAGCAGTTCAGCTACGACAGTGCGGGCCTGGCGGAGCTGGTCAAGGCCCGGCAGCGCCTTCTCGACTCTGTCGAGGGCAAACCCGTCGACACGGAGCTGACACCGCTGGCCGTCAAGCGCACCGTGATGCTCGATGACTGGCTCAGCAGGTACGGCGACCTCGGCCTCGACGCCCTGCGCCGGATGCATCCGTCCCACCTGAAGGTGCTCTTCAGCCTCACCGGCAATGACTACCGTCTGTACAAGTCGTGGACCGTCGCTCGTCGGTTCGGCGACGGGGCGGCGCGTTGGGCGCTGCGCAACCGGATCTGGGACATGGCGCGCGAATACGCCACGGAAGGCTACGAGTGGTCCTTCGTCCCCCTCATTCTCGACCGCATACCCGCCTTCCGGGAGATCGTCGACGGTCTTGAGCAGGCGTGGCGCCAGGCCCAACCGGCCCGGGGCAGCGGTATGCCGCGGCCCGTTCTCAGGAAGGTGCTGGGGCGTGAGGACTTCCCGCAGCTGAACCAGCTGCTGGACCGTGTCACCCAGCAGCTGCACCGCGAGATTCCCCTGCACATCGACATGGGCGTCGAGGCGCTGAAGATCCTTCCGCCGTTCGGCGGGACCGTGTACTTCGGGGACCGCGCCGTGCCCGGGAAGCTGGACGGCCCCTTGGCCGAGGGGCCGAACTACACGTCCACGGCGATCTCCTTCCCCTTCTTCCGCAGCACGAGTGTTCTCTGGGAGGAGGCGTTCCACTTCGCCGCACGCGGCCAGGAAGCGGCCCGGCAGAAGCTGGGCCTGGACACGACTCACCGGGAGGTGACAACGGTCCACCGGTCCACCGGGAGCGAGGTCCAGCCGTTCTCCCGGCAACCCGGTGAGGAGGAGGTGATGTATCCGCCGGGGGTGGAGTTCAGCCCGCTCACGAGCCGGGTGCGCGAGGAGCCGTTCGGTCCCACCCGGCAGGTCCGGTTCCGGGACACCGTGGCCGGCGAGTCGTCCCCGCGTCCACTGCCCGCCGAGCGGTTCTCCGTGCCCGCCTACGAGGCGGACGCTTCGGATGCGTCCGCGGGCGAGTGGCTCGTCCAGCAGGACCGGCCGGAGCCGTCGCCGAAGACCGCCTCGGACGCGGAGGGGCAGGAGCTGGTGGTTCCGGCACCCCGCTCGCCGCTGTCGGACGGCTGGACGTTCCCCTCGAACCTGCTGGTGCAGCCGGTGGTCGTGAAGGGGCTGCTGCTGGGCCTGGCGTCCTTCGACCCCGCCGAGTTCACCCGTCTTGCGCCGGTGTTCGAGCGGCTGGCCGGCCAGCAGTACTTCAGGTCCTGGAGGCGTACCGGGGACGAGCCGCAGGCGAAGCGCTACCGGTTGCCCGGCTCCGGGCACCTCTTCTGGTTCTCGCATGGCTCCCGGGACGGCATCGTGTTCGCCCAGCGGGACGGCGGCACGTACCTCGACGACGGCCGGATGGCCGGCGGCATCCTCCACAAGACGTCGCTGCGCCTGCCGCCCGAGCAGCGGGTGCGCTCCCTCATGGCGCTGCCCTGCGGGCCGGGCGAGGGGGAGCAGGAGTTGGCGGTCCTCGGTACCCGGGCGCGCGCCATGGCCCGGGCCACGGGCTGGGTGACCTATGCCGTGTCGGGAGGCTCGGCCGTCCAGCGGGGGGAACGAGGTCCCTCCAGGTCCCTGCTCAACCTTCTGGAACGCGAGGACGGCCGGCCCACGCACTGGTACGTCGCCGACCCGGCTTCGGACGACGAGGGCCTGCTGCCCCTCTCGGAACACGACGGGAGGGCGGTGACCGGCGCCGTCTACCCGAGCCTTGAGGAGAAGCTCGGTGCCGAGAGCGCCGCCGGCCTCCAGGGCGAGGAGGACGGCCGTTCCGCCGGCGCGCTCACCCTGCGGCCCACCGGGACCACCGCGGAGGACGTGCGGTCCGCGCTGGCGTCCGCGCCACCGTCCGTGCTGGACCGGCTCCGCGAACTGGTGACGGAGGAGCCCCGGCGCACGGAGGACGGCGCTCTGCCCGTGTCCGCCTGGGACCGTGCCCGGATCGCGTACTCGGAGGCGGCCGAGGAGTTCGAGAGCCGTCTCGCCGTCTACCTCAACGGCCTCCAGGAGCCCGCGCGGCACATCGCCCTGCTCGCTCAGGCGGTGTGGCAGCACGCGGTGGAGGCGGGCCGCTGGCAGGAGCTGGCGTCCTCGGACGCCGGTATCGACGGTGCGGTCGGCACCGACCGGGAGACGCTGGAGCACATGGTGCGGCACGGCAACGTGCGCGAGCACCTGGGCATGCTGTGGATCGGCGGCAAGACCGTCATCTCGGACCTGCTGAACGTCACCCCGGAGCCGGACTGGCTGGTGGCGGAGCAGCAGCAGCGGTTCCCCTCCGACGCGCTCCGCCGCTACGAGGAGCTGGCCGCCGAGGCGGAAGCCCGGGCGGGCACACGGGATGCGACGGACCCGCGGCTCGCGGACCGGATCGCCGAGGCGGTCTCGCAGGTCCGTGTGCCGTTCGAGGCCGACTCCCTCGTTCCGCCGCTCAGCTCCGCCGAACGTGCGCTCCTTCCGGGCGGCAGGCCTGTGTGGTCCACGGGCCGACGGCGCTGGCACATCGGCATGGGCAGCGACTTCCAGCAGCGTGCCGAGCGCACCGGTGGCCTGGTGGCCGCCGGCACCTCCGGCTCGCTGTGGCGGTTGATGCTCCAGGCCGTGCGGATGAGGGACGTGTGGGGCGTGGACGCCGACCTGGGGTGGGTGCAGCTCGGCTACACGGGCCAGATGCTGTTCGTCCAGCATCACAGCCTCCACGAGACGATGCTCGCCGCACACAAGATCGCCGAGCTGCTGGCGGAGCGCGGTGACGGTGACGCCCACCAGTTCGCCTACCGGGACAACTGGACGCGCTACCGGCGCATCCCGCGGCTGGACGAGGCGCAGCTGCGCGAACACGTGGCTCCCGAGGGCCTGTTCCCTGACGAGCACGCCCTCGCGGTCATGGACTGGCCGCAGGACACCCGGGCCGCACAGTGGCTGGACGACCACCGGGAGGTGCTCGGTGACCTGATCGATCACCTCGCCGCCACCGAGCGGAGCCACACGGCACAGGTGTCGGAATCGGCCGGCCACCGGTCCTCCCAGGGCCAGTCGTCCGGGGTTTCGGTGCCGGTGGTGGTGCCTCGGCTGCCGCGTGAGGTGCGCGAGCAGTGGTTCGCTTCCGGGGAGTTCCGGGAGGGTCGTGCGGGTGCTTCCGGCCGGTTCTGGGCGGGGCAGCATTCGCCGGGGGGCTGGGCGGTGCGGGAGCCGTTCTTGCCGTTGCTGTCGAGGGTGGACACGCTGTTCGTACCGGCCGAGCCGGCCGAGGCGGGTGCCATGGCGCATCGTCTGGGGTTCGGTGAGGGTGTGCTGTTCTTCTTCGGGCATGGTGCGCGGCGTGCGGGTGGTGTGTCGCCGGATCTGGTGGTGCGCTATGTGCACTGGTGGCTGTCGCAGTCTGGTGTTCCGCGGGTGGCGGATGTGGTGGCGTTGCCGTGCGGGGATGGGAGTGGGCTGTCGTCGGAGGCGTACGCGGGTCTGTCGCGGCGCGGTGTGAGGGTGTGGGACTTCTCGGGTGCGAGTGCGCTGAGCTGGTCGGACGCTTCCCGGCGCGGGGCGGGTTTGTTCGCGTTGCCCGATGGTGCGGGCCGTGCGTCGTACATGCGGGTGTACGAGGGCGGGCGGCAGGTGTCGCGGGTGCCGGCGGAGTCGGGTGCGGCTGGGCTCGGGTGGCGGTCGGAGGTGCCGTATCCGCCCGAGGAACTGGTCAACCGTGCCTGGGGCACCGGCCCGGCGGGCCCGCGTGCCGGATGGCGGGAGGGGCTCCCGTCCCTCGGTGACCGGCAGACGCCGGCCCTGGACATGGACAGCGCGTACAACGACGTCGTCGACCCGGACAGCTTCGACGCTCTCGAGGACACCCGGCAGGACACCGATGAGCTGATTGCCGAGACGCTGGAGCGGAGGGCCGGGTTCCTCTTCGAGGAGCCGGACGAAGAGACGGCGGACGGCGGGCTGCTGGACGCCGGGACGCAGGACGACGGCCTGTCGGACGACGAGATGACCGATGTCGGCCTCGCGGACGACACGATGACGGATGTCGGCCTGACGGACGACGAGACGGCGAACGTCGGCCTGGCGGACGACGAGACGACGGACGTCGGCTTCTCGGCCGACACCGGCATGGTGGAGGAGCCGGCCGTCGACAGGTGGGCGCCGCACGCCGACCGCGTCACGCACCGGCGCTACCGGATCTTCGAGGGCGCCCTGGGCCGTGCGCTCACCGCGTCGCCCGGCGAGGCGTCCCGGGCGGCGGTGGAACGGGCGCTGGACCGGCTCCACACCCGGCTGCCGCACCCGCACGGTGCGGAGCGCGACGTGGCGCTGTTCGGTCCTGGCGGCCGGCCCGCGGAGGCAGGGTTCGCCGCGGCCTTGCTGCGCCGCGTCGGGGATCTGCCGGAGCTGGTGAACACCGCGACGGTGAGGCAGTGGCCGCTGGAGCCCGACGCGGCCCAGCTGGCGGACCGGGGCCATCTGCTCGGGTCCGACGACGTGGCCCGGTTCCTGTACGCCGCCTTCCAGGCGCACGCCGCGCTGGAGCTGCCGGAGGCGGACCGCATCCCGTTCCGGGACGGCGTCATCGGGGAGGTCCTCGGCAGGCAGCGGTGGGACGTGTCCCTGGCCCAGATCGTGCAGGCGGCGCACCTCGCCGGCTACCAGGGCGCCGGTGAGGACGGCCTGCTGGACCGGGCGCCCGAGGCGCTGTACGAGTGGGCCTCCGAGAGGTTCGGCGGCGAGGGGGCGGCGCTGTCCGACGCCGTCCTCCAACGTGCGCTGGTGCCGCCGCACCGCCAGGTCGTGGACCCGGCGCCGGGCTACTACGCGGTGGACGCGTTCGAGCACACCGACGAGGCCGGCCGGCTCCGTGTGGCCGGATATTTCCGCGCCACCGATGTGGCGGTGCGCGGGCACTACCGGCAGCTGCCGGGCATCAGGAAGGCCGTCTTCTGGAACCGGAACGAGCGGGGCGTGCCCGTCGGCGCCGCTTCCACCGTGCCGTGGGAAGAGGCAGCCTTCGTCGCGGTCCGCGGCGGCTCGGCGGAGGAGCGGCTGGAGCGGGTCCGCGTGGCCGTGCGGCGGGCACGCCAGGACGGCTTGGCCGACGTCGTCGTCCTGATGGGCGGCCAGGACGGGTTCGGCGCGCCGCGGCACCTCGCGGGCGACGTGCGCGACCCCGCCGCCACCGGGGATCAGGGCGGTGCGCGGCTCCCGCAGCCGTTGCGGCGCGTCATCGACGAGACGGGCGTGCGGGTGTGGACGCTGCGCGTGCCGGACGCCGTGACCCCGCCGCGGGGCACCGTGCCCGCGCGGCTGCACGTGCTCGCCCATCTGGGTGAGGGGCAGCCGGGCTGGGAGGTCTACGAGCCGGGCGGTGCCAAGCCGCGGCATGTCGCGCCGGCCGACCCCGTGCCGGCCGCCACGGACGCCCTCCCCGATCCGGTGTACTGGAACGCCGAGCCGGAGGTGGCCTACCCGCCGCAGTTCCCGGGCCTGTACCGCTCCGAGGAGTGGTTGCGGAAGGTGGCCTTGCATGAGTCCTACCTCGGCGAAGCTGTCCGCGGTGGGGACAAGAGCGCGCACGAGACGGTCAGCCTGGCCGTGCTCGGGTTGTGGCAGCTGCTGTCGCAACACCACGGCCGTGACATGGCCGCCGCCGCTTTCTTCCCCAGGGTTTCGGCGGACGCCGAAGCGCTGGAGAGGATGCTGGAGACGAGCCCTCGCCCGGACCTCGTGGGATTCTTCCTCGACGCCTTCCGCGCCGCCGTGGACGGAAACGGCAGGTCTCCCTACACCCTGACGAAGCTGCTCCGGAACCGGCCCGAGCTGAACACCCACGGGTTCCCGGCCGATGGCTGGGAGATGCTGCCGGCCACGTCCGCCTTCGAGGAGGAGCGGCTGGCGCAGCGCGGGCTGCGGACGTCCGTGAACAACGTGGTGACCCTCCAGCGGATGTTCCGCGCCGCCGCGATGGCGGGCCTCGACGAGGGGCAGCTCCTGGGGCTGCGCACCGCACTGATCGGCTGGTCCCTGGACAACAACGGAACCCTCTTCGACGTCATGCGGGCCGCGCACGACGCGGGCGTGGTGCACCGCACCGACCCGGATCTGTCCGTGGCCGACGCCGCGGCGCTGCTGAACTGGGCGCACGAGAAGCTGGTTCCCGAGGACGCCTACGAGCAGCCCCGCCTGCGCGACCATCTGCGCCCGCCGCTGTATGCGCAGCAGCGGCTGGAGACCTGGGACTCCATCCAGAAGTACGACCAGCTCATCGCGGAGTGGACCGGGAAACGCATGACCGTGGCGTCCCTGCTGGGGATGCCGTTGGGTATGCGGGAGACGTACGCCGAGTCGCTTCCCACCCTCGCCGGCAGGATCTCCCCCGACCAGTTCCAGACGCTGCGCCTGGCGCTCGAGGACCGCGAGCGGTTCGACGCCGATCCGTCGTACGCCGCGGTGGCGCGGACCGGTCTGGCCGAGATGCCCCGACTGCGGGAGGGGCAGCCGGTGTGGCTGGTCCTCTCCGAGGACGAGCTGCCGGGCGGGCTGCGCCTGGGCGAGCTGCCCGGCGACTGGCAGATGTCGGTGCGCGCGTTCACGGCGGGGGCCCTGTCGGAAAGGAAACTGACAGAGCTGCTGCGTGAGCGGCACGACCAGCTGCGTGAGGAGGCCGGACCGGACGGACGTGCCCCACGACTGGTGGCGGTACGGGTGGACAACCCGCTCTCCTTCCGCGACCCGGCCCTGGTCGCCCCGGGGTCCGGGGTCGCGCTCGCGGGCGAGGACATCGTCCTGGAGGGGCCCGCGCCCTCGCTGGAGCCTCGAGTGGTGGGCGGCGTCGAGTACATCGTCGTCCCCGCCCGGCAGGTGTGGGCGTCGGCCCGGGGCACCAGCCTGTCCGACCGCACCGCCCCCGGGCAGGTGGGCGGAACGGCGGCGCCGACGGTGCGGAGGGCTGCCGCCTGGGAGCACGCGGCTGCCTCGTACCAGGAGTGGTTCCCGGTGGTCGTGGAGTACGAGTCGGCGCTGCGCGAGGTGCTGGTGAACCGGCTGGAGGTCGGTGCCGCCGCTGTCCGTGCCGCCCGCACGCTCTTCGAGCGGAACGCCGCCGACGTCGATGTACGGGCCGCGGTGGCGCGGGAGCTGGGGCTGCCGCGGGAGACGCCGCGGCAGGCGTACGACCCCGGCGACCAGCCTCTCGACCAGGCGGTGCGCCAACTGGCCTCCGGAACCCAGGAGCAGCTCAGGACCGCGCTGGCCGTTTTCCGCCGGGTCGCCAGGGCGACCGGAGTCACCTGGAGGGTCGAGGACAAGCCGGCGCGACTGTCCGAGGCCGGGATCATTACCAGCGGGACCGCGCCGAGGGTGCACGCGCTGATGGACACCTTCGTGCGCCGGGTGAGCAGCAGCCCCGATGACGCGCTGCTCTTCCAGAAGGCACTGCTGGCGGGAGGAGCCGGTGGCCTCGCGGACGTGCTCGTGGGCAGCCAGGCCGCGTTGCAGCGGATCGGCGCGCCCCAGCCCCAGGCGCTCGCGTTCGACGGCGGTCCGGGCCTCTACCGGGCGGCGGACGAGCTGCTGCGCCCGCGGGATCTGACGACCGACGCGAGGCTGCGCGACGCGCTGCGGCCTCCGCAGGACGCACTGTCCCAGGCACTGGCGGACAACCAGCCCGACCTGCCCGGCTGGGCCGGACTGAGCGCGGAGCAGCGGAACGTTCTGGTGCGACTGGAGCTTTCGGGCGATGCCGCACGGCTCGGTCCGGACGACCTGCGGACGGCCCACGCGGCGTTGCGCGAACTGGCGGCCAGGCAGCCGTGGCAGCCGAGGACGGGGCTGTGGGCGGGATACCTGCCGCAGAGGTCCGTTCCGAGGGAGGGGCAACGGCGCGAGCTGCCGCCTTTCCAGCGGGCGGACACGGACCAGCGCCAGGTGGCGGAGACACTGCGCGGCGGCCTGCCGGCCCGCCCGGGGCGCGTGCGTGCGCTGTTCGAGATCACCGCGGGGTCGGCACCGACGACGCTGTTCCAGCGGTTGCGCTACCCGGGGAGTCCGACCCCGGTGCGGGTGGAGTCCGTCGCGTGGACCGAGCCTCCGGGCCAGGAACCGTACCTGCGCGTGCGGTACGCGGAGGTCCGCTCCGACGCTTCCGGAACCGCGCTCGCCCCCGCGGCCACGTCCTCGTCGCCGGTTCCCGCGATGACGCGGGGGATGCGCCAGTGGTTCGGGGGCGAGGGCGAGCTGCGGATGGGCCGCGGTCAGGACGGCGCGCTGTGGGCGGGCTGGTTCCGGCCGCGCGACTGGCAGCAGCGGTTGCCGTTCGAGCCGTGGCTGTCGCCGTCCACGTCGCTGCACGTGTGGCACGGCCCGGCCGACGCCCGGGTGAGCACCGGGTTCCCGACCCGTTTCGGCCCGGACCGGTCGGTGCTGTACTTCCAGGCCCACGGCCTGAGCCGCCCCGGTGCCGGGGGGCTTGCCCCGGACCAGGTGGTGTACCTCGTCAACTGGGTCGCCTCCCAGCCCGGCTGGGACATCGATGCGGTGATGGCCGTCCGGTGCGGGGACGGCGGAGAGCGTCCGCCGGAGGTGTACGGCCGCTGGGCCGCGAGCCGTGAGAAGACGTTCGTCTCCTTCAAGGGCGCGGCGTCGGTGGCCGCCGGTCGCGACGGCCAGGGGGTGGGCATCCACGTGCTGCCCGACGGCGAGCTGCCGTCGTTCATGTGGGTGCAGCGGCCCGACGGCAGGGCGTTGAGGTATCCGAACCGGGCCTCCTCCTGGCAGGTCGAGACGGACGTGCCGTATCCGCCCGAGGAACTGGTCAACAGGGACCGGGACACCTACGAGCGTGGCTACAGGTCGGCGTTCCTGGCGGAGGGGCTCGGCGCCGACTGGGATCCGGGCGCGATGATCCGGGCCGTCGACGAACTCGTGGAGCCGGAGGTCCGGTTCGATCAGCCCTCGCCGGACCAGGACGCCTTCATGGCGTGGGGTCAGGCTGCCGGGCTCGCCGACGGGCCCGGTCTCCAGGAGACGGGCCGTGCCCCCGAGGACGGGTGGGTCATCGGGTGGCTGTCCCGCGAGGCCCCCCTGCTCGGCCGGCAGGAGATGGAGGAGGCACCGGAGCTGACGCTCCCCGTGCGCGGGTCGGCCCCGGCCGAGTTCGCCGCGCTGTACGGGAACAGGGAGGGGTGGGTCCGGCGGGCCGGGCTGTTCGAGCAGTTGCTGGGTTCGGCGCTGGTGCGGGACCTGGAGGCTCGTGCGGCGGAGGAACGCGCGCTGGAGGCCCTCCCGGCGTTGCTGCGGGAGCTGGACGAGGCGAACGACGGCGTTCCGGTGGGAGAACTCTTCGGCGACCGTGCACGACCGGAGCGTGGCGCCTTCGTCTGGGCCGTTCTGCGGCACATCGGGCGGCTCCAGCAGGTGACCTCGGGGCAGCCTTCGGGGCCGGACCTTTCCGCCGAGAGCTGGACGTGGCTGTCGGAGCGCGGCCACGGGGTCGGCGCCTGGGAGGAAGCGCTGCGTCCGTTCTTCGAGGTGGTCTTCGCGGTGCACGGGCGTCTGGAGCTGCCGGTGGAGGACCGGCTGCCGTTCGTGCGTGCGGTGGCGGCCGGTGTGCTGGGTGTGGAGGGGTGGGGCGTGTCCCTGCTGACGCTGGTGCGCGCGGCGTCGTCGGCCGGCTATGAGCTGCCGGGGTTGGGCGATCCGCTGCTTGCGGAGGCTGCGGAGTTCTACGACCGGGCCGGTGAGGCGCTTGTGCCGGCTGAGGGGTTGTCGCCGGAGTGGGAGCGGGCGCTGGTGCCGCCGCATCGGCAGCTGGTGGACCCGGTGCCGGGGTATTTCGCGGTGGACCGGGTGGAGCACCTGGACGATGAGGGCCGGCTGCGGGTGTCGGGGTTCTTCAACGGCCCGGACGCGTCGGTGCGTGGGTTCTACGACGTGTTGCCGCAGGTGGCGGAGGTCGTCTTCTGGTCGCGTGACGGGCGTGGGTCGCTGGTGGGCCTGTCGGAGGCGGTGCCGTGGCTGGAGGAGCGGGAGCGTACGGCGTTCGTGGCGGCGCGCGAGGGTGCCTGGGCGGACCGGTGGGGCCGGGTGCGGTGGGCTGCCGCGCGTGCGGCCCGGGACGGGATGTCCCATCTGGTGGTGCTGACGGGTGCCGGTGTGCGGGATGCGGGGGCGTGGGAGGAGTTCGCGCGCCTTCGGGCGGAGGTCGAGGCCGCATCGGGGGTGCGGGTGCATGGCGTCTTCGCGCCGGTGCGGGGTGCCTCCGGTGGGGTGGAGTCCGCCTTCCCGGTGCCGGTGGCGGTGACTCCTGCGCGGGGTGAGGTACCTGCGCGGATCCATGTGCTCGGGGACGTGGTGCCGGGTGAGGCCGGCTGGGTGTCCGGAGCGGATGAGGCGGTGTCGCGGCCGGGGTCGTCGGCGGGTGCCGCGTGGGTGGGGGCGGAGCACTATCCGGACCGGGTGTACTGGAACGCGCCGGTGGAGGTGACGCACCCGGCCCAGTACCCCCGCCTCTACGCCGATGACGAGTGGGCCGACAGCCAGGCGACGTACGAGATCGCCCTCGGCAGGGCTGTGTCGCAGACGGAGCCCCCGACCAGGCCGCTGCCGACGGTGGCCGACCGGCTGTGGCAGCTGCTGGCCGAGCACCACGGCCACGAGGCGGCGGCGCGGGCGTTCCTGCCCGGCGCCGACTCCGACGAGGCCGCGGTGGAGGGTCTGCACGCCCTGCTGTCCGAGGGCTCCACCCCCGAAGCCCGGGAACAGCTGTACCGGGCCCTGCGGCGGGCGATCGGCGGCGCCGGGAGGGCGCCGTACACCCTGACGGAACTGCTGCGGACCAGGCCGGATGTGAACACGCACGGGCTGCGGACCGGCGAGCCGGGCGAGCTGCCGACAGCCGTCATGCTCGACGACGCGCAGGGGCGCGGGCTGTGGGCCTCCAGGAACGTCGGAAACCTCCAGCAGGTCTTCCTGGCCGCCCGGATGCTCGGGCTGAGCCCCCAGGAACTGCTGGACCTGCGTACCGAAGTGCTGGCCTTCAGCCTTTCCTTCAACGAAGAGGGAGGGCTGCTCGGAGTCCTGCGGGCCGCGCACGCGGCAGGGGTGCGGGCCGGGACGGACCCGGACCTGGCGGTCGTCGACGCCGCCGCGCTGGACGACTGGGCGCACGCGGAGCTGCTGCCCCAGCTCGGCGTGGAGCGGCTCACGGAGAGCGAGCGAGCGGAACTGGAGCGCCCGCACCACCGCGCGTTCGCACGGCTGGAGAGTCGCTGGCCGCTCCCGCAGGCCACCCGTCACGACGAACTGTCGGTGCTGGACGACCCGTCGGCGCTGGACACCGGCGACGTCTTCCTCCAGACCGCGCCGCGGACGCGGCGCGAGTACGCGTACTTCCTCGAGGACCACAGCGTCCCGGGCCTGCTCAAGGCCAACATGGACATCGCCCGGCACTGGGCGCTGAGCCGTGCGCTCTCGGACGCCGGACTGCTCGGTGCATGGTCCGGGTACGACGCCGCCTCGGCGAGGGAGGCATTGCTCCAGCGGGTGGAGCGGGAGCTGGATGCCGCCCGCGCCGGCCTGCGCCCGTACCCGCAGGCGCTGCGGGAGGACCCGGGCTTCGACGAACTCGTCGAACGCGGAGTGCCGACTGCCGAACTGATGGAGTACACGCGGGAGCTGCTCACGGCCCTGTCGAACGAGAACGTCCGGATCGAGGACGAGTTGGCGGGCCTGGCCGCGATGACGCGGTCGGGGCTGGCCGCGTTGCCGTCGGTGCCGCCGCAGCAGCCGCTGTGGCTGGTGCTGCCGGAGAACGAACTGCCGGGCGGTGTCTCGCTGAACGAGCTGCTGGAGGGCCGCCCGGTGTCGTTCCCCGCCTTCCAGCGGTGGGCGGTCTCCGTCGGACAGGCCCACGAGCAGATACGTCTCCTGCACGCGCAGTGGGGCGAGCACTCCGAGAACGCGCCGCGGGTGCTGGTGCTGGAGGTCTCCGGCACCCCCGCCCGTGATCTGTCCCTGCTCGCCCCCGGGGACTCGACGGCGATGACAGCCGAGGACACGGCGGCGAGGGCGACGGGAGCCCCGCCCGTGCCCATCGGCGGCGAAACGCCCTACACGGTCGTCCAACTGCACGCCGTGCGCAGGCCGTTGCCGCCGATGTGGGAGCGGGAGGTGTACTCCCACACCGTCACGGACAGCGACGGCGAGCCGCGCGGGGCGAGCTTCGCCCCGCCGGCGGTGGCGCGGGCCCGGCAGGCGGCCGGCACCGACGCACGCCTGCTGGACGCCCGGGAGTACGTGGCCGTCAGCGGCGACGGCCGCCGCTCCGGGCCGCACACCCTGCCGGGACGGGACGCCGGGGAGCGGTATGTCTTCTCCGCCCACGGCGACGGGCTGCTCCACCACGTGGGCGGTCGGTACGGCGCGATGGCGACGAGCGCCGGGGGCCTTGTCACCGAGGCGCGGCGGCTGCTGGAGGACTGGGGGGCGTCCCAGGAGGCGTCGGTGGTCGCGGCGTTCGACTACGCCGGTGGCGAGCACGCCCAGTCGCTGGCCCACCTGCTGGGCCACCGCCGTTCCCTCGTCGCTCCCTCCGGCGCGGTGGCCTCCGTGCCGGCGTCGGAGCCGTTGGTGCTCACCGGGGTCCGGGGCGGGCCCTGGCCCGGGTGGACCGAGCACGTGGCCGGGGACAGGCTTCAGGGGCCGAGCCCCGAGCCGTCGGCACCGTCGACGGCGTGGGAGCGCGCCGCCGTGGCGAGGAACGCCGACGAGTGGCGGGCGGCGGCCGAGTCGTACGAGTCGGCCGTGGCCGAGACGTTGGCGTCGCGGCCCGAGCTGAGGACCCTGACCGTGCGGGCCGCCGCCCAGGCCTTCCGGGCGATGGCCGCGCACGAGGACGTCCGGCGGGCGGTGGCCCGGATCGGCGGCCTGCCGGCAGCCGAGGAGGGCCGCTCGGTCGAGGACCGCGTGGAACGGCTCGCCCGGCATCCGGAGGAGGAGGGGGCCTTCCTCACCGCGTGGAAGGTGATCCGGGCGGTGGCCGACCGGTACGCCCCCGGACCTCGCACGGCGGGGAGCGGGCAGCCCCGCATACCGGCCGGCGTGCTGACGCAGGGCGCCGCGCCGCTGGTGCACCGGATGACGTACACCTACGCGTCGCTGACCCCCGTGGAGGAGGTGGACCTTCCCGGTTTCCTCGGCGTCATGATGGCGGGACTCCGGCTCTCCGGCTCGGGCCACTTCTTCGACGCGGTCTTCGGCAGCCTTCCCGTGTGGGAGCGGGTGACGGGCGCGTACGGCCTCCGGCAGCTCGTCCTCAGCCCGGCCGCGCGGTTCTACCGCGTGAACGACCGGTGCCTCCGCGTGGACCTGCCGGGGGCGGACCGGGAGCTGCCGGACTGGCCGCGGCTGCCGCAGGAAGCGATCGCCGAGCGGTACCTGCCCGACGCGGACACCCCGGGCGTCGCCGCGCTCGGCGCCGAGCAGCGCGCCGCGCTGGCGCACCTGCGCCTGCTGGGGATGGACGACGCCGCGCTGACCCGGGACGAGTGGCGGACGGCCCGTGACGCGCTGGTCGAACTGGCCGCCCAGGACCGGCCGGGCAGCGTCATGTGGGCCCACTGGGAACACCCCGGCCTGGCGGAGGTGGTGCGGCAGCGCGGATTGGCCGCGGCCCGGTTCTTGCGCGGCTACTCGGACCCCGAGGCGGCCTTCGAGGACATCGCCCAGTTGTCCGGCGACCCGGGGAACTGGGGCCTGCCGGACGAGCCCGCGACGGACCCGGTGGTGTACCTGTTCGAGGCCACGTCGGGGCCTGCGCCCCTGGTGTGGAAGGGCGTGCACGTCTTCGCCGAGGAGACGAGGATGCGGGCGGTATCGGCGCGGTGGGTCGAGGGGTCCCAGCTGTCCGGAGGAAGGCCGTACTGGCACATCACGCTGGTGCCCGTGGAGGGCACCGCCTCCCCGGCCGAGGGCCTTGACGCGCCGGGCGGGAACGACGGGTCCCAGGGGACGGTGCCGTCCCGGGACAGCGGGGTGGACGAGAGCGCGTTGTCCGTCCGTACCGCACAGGGCACGGGCGAGGAGCGCGCCGGACTGCCCGAGGTCCCGCGTGGGGTGTCGGAGGTGTTCCGGGGCTGGGGCGAGTTCCGCTATGGCCGTTCGGCGGACGGTTCGTGGTGGGCCGGTGTGTTCCCGTCCGGTCAGTGGGCGGGGAGGTTGCCGTGGCTGGAGCGGGTGTCGGCGTCCGTGGAGTTCCATTCCTGGTCGGTGGGCGCCGAGGGCGAGCCGGTGGGCAGGGCGTTCCGGTTGTTGCCGGAGGGGGCCCGGCCGATGGTCTTCGCCGCGCACGGCGGTCCCGCGTCCGAGGCCGTGGCCACGCTGGGCGTGCGGTTCGTCGAGTGGCTGGTGGCGCGGGGCGAGCAGGTCACGCACCTGCTGGCGGCGCCGTGCGGTGACGGCAGTGGTCTGATGCCCCAGGCGTACCGGGAGTGGGCCGTGCGGCATGGGGGCACGGTGTTCGCGGCGCCGGAGGAGTCCGCTCTCGCACAGGGTGCGTCGGCGGAGCAGACGGGGTGGCACAACCGGCCCGGTGGGCCCGCGTACTTGCTGACGGCGGGTCCGGACGGGCGGGTGACGCGTTTCCCGCGCCAGGGCGAGGTGGGCCGGGAAGCGAGCGAGGTGCCGCTGCCCGAGGACGAGCTGTACAACGACCGGCCCGCCGGGGACCATCCGCAAGACATCCGTTTCTGGAGCGACCGGCGCAACCTGCTCCAGGGGGGTGGCGACGAGAACGCGCTGGACGGAGCGGCGAACCCGCTCCCAGGACTCGACCTGACCCAGGCCCAGCCCGACCCCGCCCTGGCCGAGGCGCGGCTCCACGACCTCGTCGCCGAGCAGATCGCGGCGGAGGAGGACGCACAGGAGCAGGCGGAGCAGCGCGGCGGGGAGCCCCTCACCGAGCCGTCCGTGGCCGAGACGCTGGCGTGGGTGGCCCCCTGGCTCCTGGCGCCGGACCAGGGGGAGCCGGAGGCCCTCGACGCCGTGGAGGCCCCGCTGTCCCGGCCACGGTACGGCCCGGAGTGGCCGGAGCGGGCCGCCTCGTACGAGCGGCTGATGGGGGCGGCGCTGTCCCAGGACGCCGCAGCGCGCGCGGCCGAGGACCGGGCGCTCGACGCGCTGCACCGGCGGTGGCACCCGGGGGCGGCCGAGGAGCCGCGGGACCAGGCGCTGTTCGGGGAGCGGGGGCGGCCCGAGCGCGGCGCGTTCCTGGAGGCGGTGCTGCACCACGCCGCGGAGCTGGAGCACGGGAGCCTGACGACAGCGGCCCCGCGGGCCACGGCGCCGTCGCGGGCGGCCGAGCTGGCCGAGCGCGGCTACCTCGTCGGCTCCGAGGACCTCACACCGTTCCTGCACGCCGCCTTCGAGACGCACAAGAGCCTGGGGCTGCGGCCGGCGGACCGGCCGGAGATCCTGCGTGCCGTCCTCGGCGTGCTGGGCACCCAGCGGTGGGACACGACGCTCTTCCAGGTCCTCCGGGCCGCCGACGCCGCCGGCTACGCCCCCCAGGGGGCGGACGCGATGCTGCGCCGGGAGGCCGCCGACCTGTACGAGGGCACGCGCGGACTCGTCCGCCCCGGCCCCGACGCGGCCCGTGACCTCCCGCGGGGGCTGGTGCCTCCGCACCGGTGGCTCGCCGACGGCACGCGCGGCCGGTACGCGGTCGGGGAGTGGCACTTCCGCGACGGACAGGGCCACGTGAGGACCACCCTCTTCCTCAACCAGCCGGACAGGCTGGCCCGGACCCACTACCGCGACCTGCACCGGGCCACCGAGGGGGTGCGCTGGCGGTACGACGACCGGGGCGAGCGCGTCGGGGACCGCTTCGAGCTGCCGCTCGACCGGGAGCGCACCGCGTTCGTGGCCGGGCGCGACGGCACTCGCGCCGACCTGCTGGGGCGCGTCCGGTCGGCTGCCGAGCGGGCGGCCAGGGACGGCATGCGCGACCTCGCCGTGCTGATGGACGTCACCGCTCTCGCCGACGACGTGGAGGCGCGGGCGGAGTTCAGGGCGACGGCCCTCACCACCGGTGTGCGACTGCACCTGGTGTGGGCACCGACCGCCCTCACCCCGGGCCGGGACGGCGCGGCGCCGACGCTGCACCTCCTGGAGGACACCGTCGCCGAGCCGGCGGCCGGCTGGGAGGTCTACACCGAGAGCGGCGCGGAGCCCGAGCAGCTCCAGTTGACGCTTTCCGGGCGGGCCGGCGCCGACGCCTACCCGGACGCGGTGCACTGGAACGCGGCGCCGGAGACCGCCTACCCGCCCCGGTTCCCGCACCTGTACGGCACCGAGGTGTGGGCGGAGGCCGAACAGGCACATGTGGAGTTCCTGGCGGGCGCCCTGGTGGAGAGCGGCCACGCCCTGATGCAGGAGGCGGTGCGGGGGCTGTGGGAGCGGCTCGCCCAGCCGCACGGCTCCCGCCCGCTCGCGGCCCGCGCGTTCTTCTCCGACGGCGACCCGCACGACCACTACGCCGTGCGTCTGAGGCGGCTGCTCCGTGGCGAGGCCACCAAGGGGGCGGCGGTCCGCCTCATGGACGCGTTCGACACCGCCGTGCACGCCAACACCGGCCCCCGGCACCGGCTCACGCTGGCCGCGCGGCTGCGGGAGCACGGGGCGGAACCCGAGTGGGCGGACCACGGCGTGCTGCCCGTCGAGGAGTGGCAGGAGGCACCGGCCGCGCCCCGTCACGAAGTGGAGCGGCTCGGCCGCCGCGGCCTGCGCACGAGTGGGCGCCCCACCGCTTTGGTGGAGCGGTTCCTGCGGGCCGCCCGGATGGCCGGGCTGACCGAGGAGCAACTGCTGGACCTGCGTCCCGCCGTGTTCGGCTGGGCGCTGGGCAAGGGGCTGACGCTGCTGGAGGCGTGGCAGGGGGCGCACGACGCGGAGGTATGGGATGCGAGCGATCCCGACCTGCACCTGGCCGACGGCGCCCGGCTCTACGACGCGCTGCACGCCCACACGGAGGCGGCCGGTCTCGACCTGTCCTCGCTCTCCGAGGAGCAGATGGCGGGGCTGCGGCGCCCGCACCACGCCGCGTACCTGGCCGAGACGGCGAGGACCACGCAAGCGCCCGGCCTCGAGCACGACGACTTCGTTCAGATGGCCGGCGAAGCGACGCAGAAGAACCCGGTCGCCCAGCTGCTGATACCCCACACGTTCCGGGTGGCGTTCGCCGACTGGGCGGAGCGGCACGCGGCGTGGACCACGTTCCGCGACGGCGTCGACCAGGTGCAGTACACGGCGCTGTTCCTGGCGACCACCGACGCCTGGCTCTTCGGCCTGCCGTGGGCGGACACCGGTCGGGGTCCCCGCGGCGAGGCGCTGCTGACGCGGATCGAGCGGGAGCTGCGCGCGGTGCGGCTCGACGGCCGGCCGTACCCGTCGCTGCTCAAGGCGGACCGGGAGTTCGCCGCTTGGGAGAAGGCCGGCGCGTCAGCGCGTGAACTCGCCGAGCGCGTCGTCGACATGGCACGGGCCGGGGCGTTCGAGGCGGTGCCGGACCATGCGTCGATGACGCGTTCGGGGCTGGCCTCCCTGCCGCTGCTGCCTGCCGGCCGGCCCGCCTGGCTGGTGTTCCGCGAGGACGAGCTGCCCGGCGGTCTCGGACTGGACGAGCTGCTGGCGGGCCGTCCGCTGCCCGTGGGCGGCTTCCAGCAGTGGCTGGTCGAGTCGGAGCGGGTCTCCGAGCGGCTGGACCGGAGGCACCGGGCCGCGGTGAAGGGCGGCGACACCGGACCGGCGTCGCGGTCGGTGGTGCTGGAGGTGGAGGACTCGCCCGTGCGGGACCTGTCGCTGCTCAACCCGGCGGCGGCCGCGGCATTGACGGGCGAGGAGGTGCTGCTGCGGCACACGAGCGGACGCACCGGAGCCGCCGTCCGTACCGAAAAGGGCCCGAACGGCGCCGAGTACACCGTGGTCACCATGCGCGTGGACGACCCGCCGGCGCGGCCGGTCTGGGACCGCGACCTGTTCACCCGCGAGATCGCCGCCACCGGCGGCGGCCGGTCGGCCGTCAGCTTCCACCCGCTGGACGGGGGGCACGGCACGGTGGCGACGGCGCACCGGCTGCTCACCGACGCGCCGCGCTATGTGTCCGTCCACCACGGGCAGCACTCCCTGCCGCGGCCGGCCCCGTGGGCCGACCAGCAGTCCGGGACGCCGCTGTGGCTGCACGGCTTCGGCATCGGGCCGTACTACTACGCGCCGGGACGGTACGGCGGACGGTGGCTCGACACCCGGACCCTCGGACACGAGCTGCGGCCCGCACTGCGCGAGGCGGGTGCCACCGACCGGACGCGGCTCGGCGCGGCGCTGCACAACGCCGCACGACACGGCGCGGGGTCGTCGTCCTCGCCCGCCGAGCAGCTGGCCGGCGCCCTCGGCCGGCCCCTCCTCGCCCCCGGCGGAGCCATCGACGAGCCCCTGGACCCCACCGGCCACCTTCTCGTGTCCAACGCGGAGGGGGAGCCGCCCGAGTGGACCGAGGCGGCGGTCCCGGACCCGTCGGCGGCGGAAGGCCGTGCCGCGCGCAGGGCGGACCGCTGGGAGTACGAGGTACTGCACTCCCCGCCCGGACTGGACCGCGCCGACACGTACCACGCGGCGCTCCGCGAGGTGCTGCGGCAGGACCCGCAGGTGCGGGCCGAGCTGCGGAGGGCGGCCGTCGAGGCGTTCCGCGCCAAGGAGGACGACGCCGATACGCGCAACCGGGTCGCGCCGCTGTTCGGCCTGCCCGAGGAGGCAACGGAGCAGCAGTCGCCTGGCGTCCGTCCGCTCGACACGGCGGTCCAGGGACTGGAGCACAACGACTCCGATGTCGCCCTGACCACCGCCTGGGCGGTCTTCCGTGCTGTGGCGTCCGGTGAGCGGGTGGACCCGGTCGAGGTCGCGAGGAACACCCCGGTCCGGCCGGGCACCGTGGCGGGGTTGCGCACCTTCGGCACGGCCCCGGTCGTGTCCGCGCTGACCTCCGCCTACGCGAACCTGGTGTCCCCGGGCCCCGACCGGATGCGGCAGTTCCGGAAGGTCCTGCTGGCCATGCTGCCGCCGACGTCCTCCAGCCTGCTGGACGTCGTCATGGGAAGCGCGCCCGACTGGGAGATCGTGGCCGGGGCGTTCGACCCGGTGCGGCTCGCCGCCCTGCGCGGCGCACCGGAGTTCTTCCGGGCGGTGGACGCCTGGCTGCAACCGCGGCAGTCGACCGACGACCCCGCGCTGCTGGACCGGCTGCGCGTCCCGCAGGACGTGCTCGGTCCCGACTGGCTGGCGGACCGGGCCCGCACACAGGTACCGGGCTTCGCGGAGCTGAGCCACCAGCGGCAGAGCGCCTTGGCGCTGCTCGACCTGGGACGCGACCCGCACGACCTGGAGGCGGCCGACCGTGCCGCGGCGTCGGACGCGGTGCGCGAGCTGGCGTTCCGTCAGCAGCAGCCGGCCCGGCGCTGGTGGCGGGAGACGATCCCGCAGGCGGCGGCGGTCATGCAGCCCGGCCGCGTGTTCGAGGAGGGCGTGGCCAGGATTCTCTTCGCCGACCCCGGGCAGGCGGGCCAAGCCGCCGCCCAGCCCAGCCGGCAGGCGCCCGGCACGGTACCGGCCCTCTACGAGTACGAGGGGTCGGCGTCGGCGACGACACCGCGCGGCTGGGCGCGGTTCCCGGACGGGACGCGGCTGCGGGAGGTCCGCGCCCGGTGGGCCGAGCCGGAGGACCAGTTCGGCGTTCCGTACTGGCACATCCTGGTGACGGACGCGGAGCGCGTGCCGGCGGCCGGCGACGACCAGATGCCGCCCGGCCCCGGTGACATCCCCTCCCCCGACGACACGGACATGGAGTCGGGCACCGACTCGGACACCGGCGTCGAACAGGCCCCCGGCAGGTTCTCGGAGGCGGCGGCCAGGCGCACGAGGCCACAGGCGTCCTCCCTCTCCCACGGGGTGCCGCGCGGCATGCGGCAGGCGGTACCGGCCGGAACCGCGTTCCGGGAGGGTGCCGCCGGGGTCGGCCGCTTCTTCGCCGGGTTCCACTCGCCGCGGGGCTGGGCGGCGCGGGAGCCCTTCCTGCCGCTGCTGCCGACGGTGGACACGCTGTTCCAGTGGCCCGCGGCACCGGACCGGGGCGCTCTTGGGCACCGGCTGCGGTTCGGTCCGGGCGTGCTGTTCTTCTTCGGGCACCGCGGCGTCGTGCCCCCGGAGCAGGTGGCGGGCTACATGGCCTGGCGGGTGTCCCAACCGGGCGGCGAGGGGCTGTCGGACCTGTGGGTGCTGTTCTGCGGTGACGGCGGTGGGCAGCCGACCGCGGCGTACGAGGAGCTGACGTCCCGGTGGCGGGGCACCGTGTGGGAGTTCGCGGCGCCGGGTGCGCTGGGCTGGGCGGACGGTTCGGGCCTCCGCGCGGCGCTGCACACGCTGCCGGACGGGCGGGGACGGCCGTCGTACGTACGTGCCTACCGGGGCGGGCGCGCGGCGCTGGTGCCGGAGCCGGGTGCGGCCGGGACCGGCCGGCGCACGGACGTGCCCTTCCCGGACGAGGAGCTGGTCAACCGCGGCTCCAGCACTGTCCGGGTCGGCCCCCGCACGCCGTGGGAGGAGAGGCTGCTGACCCTCCACGAGAGGGGAGACGCGAACGCCACCCGCGGCATGATCGAGCTGGCCGACCTCACCGACGGCACCACCATGACCGAGCGGCCCGAGCACCAGCTGGTCCCCCCGATGGAGACGTTCACCGCGCTGCACTACGGCGGCCGGGTACCGCCCGGTGAGCGGGACGTGGAACCGGGAACGAGGCTGAATCTGGGCGCGTTCCTGGCACCGGCGCGTCCGCAGCCGGAGTCGGCGGTGGCCGGCCTCTACGCGGTGGAGCGCGTCGAGTTCACCGGCCGGCGGGGCGCCAGGGCCGCGGCGACCGGGTACTTCAACGGCCCGGACACCGAGGCGCGGTGGTTCTACGACAGGCTGCCGGAGGCCACCGAGGTCGTCTTCCGGGAGTGGGAAGCGCGTGGGCTCGTCTGGGGCCGGCTGCCGATTCCGCTGTCGGCCGAGGAGCGTGCGGCGACGGACTGGGTGGCGGCGCGCGGCGCCTCCCGCGAGGAGAACCTCGACCGCATCCGCTCGGCCGCCCAGCGGGCGAGCGGGGACGGGCGGAGCAACCTGGTCGTGGCGTTCGGCGTCACCGGGCCGGGCGCCGGCGCGGCCGAACGGGAGGCCGTCGAGCAGGACCTGCGCGGGCTGGCCCGCGAGTGGGGGCTGCGCCTGCACGCCGTCCCGGCGCCGATGGCCGTCACCCCGGGGCCCGGGAGCGAGCCTCCCCAGCTCCATGTGCTGGCGCACCTGGTCTCCCTGGGCGGAGCGAGCTGGGACGTGTACGGGCCCGACGGCGGCGAGCCGGTACGGCACCGGCCGGCCACCTGGCACCGGCGGCAGGAGGCGGCCGTCCCCGAGCCGGTGTACTGGAACACCGCACCGCAGGTGGCGTACCCGCCCCGCATGCCGGCCGTGTACCAGGACGACCGCTACCGCGGTGTCGTCGAGGACACCGTGGACGGCGGTGCCGCCGGGCACGCCGGGGACGCGCATGCCGCCCGGCACGCCGACGGTGGCGGTGCCACGGTGGACGCGGTGGACGCGGTGGGCGACAGCGGCTTCGTGGTCCTGGCGGACGCGAGTACCGCCGGGCTCGCCGAGCGCCGCAGCGTCGCCGAGAACTACGAGAAGTTCGTGGAACAGGCCGTACAGCCGCCGGAGAGCCGCGCGGCCGTGAAGGCCGTGATCGAGCAGACGCGGGCTCTGCTGTCCGAGTACTACGGCCGGGTGGCGGCGGCGAGCGCGTTCTTCCCCGACCGGGGGACGGGTGCGAACCCCGTCGTGCTCCTGGACACTCTGGTGCACTCGCCCGGTACCTGGGTCGGTGACCTGTTCCGGGCGCTGGCCTCGGCCGTCCACGGCACCGGGGGGGCGCGCCACGGGCTGGTGGCGTTGCTGCGGGAGCGGCCCGAGCTGAACACGACCGGCATCCCGACAGGCGGGCCGGACGAGCCGCTGCCCCAGCACATCTTCAGGGGTGAGGAGTTCAGCCGGCGGGGACTGCGGGTGACCGGGAAGAGCATCGCCCGCCTCCGGCTGCTCTTCCAGGCAGCCGCACTGCTGCCGCTGGACCGCGTGCAGCGGCTGTCCTTCCGCAACGCCGTGCTGGGCCTGGACACCGGGCACTCGCTGTGGGAGAAGCTGCGGGCCGCCCACGACGCCGGGATACGGGACGAGACCGACCCGGACCTGTCCGTCGTCGACGGCGCCGGCCTCTACGACTGGGTGCACGCCGTACTGACGCCTGACTTCTCCGCGGACCTGATCAGCGACCAGCACCGCCAGTGGTGGCAGCGCCCGCACCACCACGTGATACGGCAGGCCCTCCGGGAGGCCACGCTCCCCGTGCGGGGGCTCGGCGTGGAACGGGACCTGCGCACACTCGACGGCGCGGGCGGCACCGAGGTCACAGGGCTCCAGTCCGTGGGCGCGGAGACGCGGGAGGCCTATGCCCGGTCGCCCCTGCGGCTGCACAGCGGCATGCTGGGCCGCGACCTGACAAGAGAGCACGTGTGGGCACTGAACCTGGCCTCCACCGATGCCGCACTGTTCGACCCGGTGATCGAGCACGGCACCGAGGACGTGGCGCGACGCGTGCTGATGGCCCGCATCAAGGCGGCGATCGGGGCGGCGCGGGCGGGCCGCCAGGCGATGCCGCAACTGCTGGCGGCCGACCCGGAGTTCACCGTGCTGGTGGATCTCGGGAGGCCCGAGGAGCAGCTGCTGCGACGTGCCTGGTCCATGATCGAGCGGCACGGGCTCCGGGAAGCGGTGGTCACCAGCATGACCATGGGACGCTCGGGCCTCGCCATGCTCCCGCCCACACCGCCCGGCGTCGAGGCGTACCAGCTGGCGGATCTGGACCCGCGCGGCCTGCGCCTCGGTGACAGGCTGCTGACCAGCGCCTTCGACGGGTGGACGCTCCGGCCCGAACGGGTGTCGTCCGTGCTGGTGCCGCGGATCGGGGAGCAGCGGGACGCCCGCCGGGCGGCGGGTGCGCCACCGCAGGTGCTGCTCGTATGGGAGGACACCTCCGCCCACGACATCTCGCCGATGGCCGCCGACCCCACCAAGGGAATCGCGCTCCCCGGCACGGACACGGTGCTGGAGATCACCGGCTTCCGGACCGGGACCGCCCCCGCGGACCAGCACGGGCAGGGCGGCTTCACGTTCGACGTCGTCACCGTGCGCCGGGTCGAACAGCCCCTGCCCCCGGCGCGGGAGCGGGAGCTCCTCGCCCATGTGACCGGAGGACCGGGCGAGGGGCTCGACATCAGCCTGCACCCGCACTCACAGCTCGCGTCGGAGGCCCCGCAGCGGGTGGCCGCGGGGATGGCACGGTACGCGGCTGTCCGCGACGGCCAGGTCTCCGAGATGCGGCCCACCCCGTGGGCGGGGCGCGAGGGGCAGACAGCGCGGCTCTACCTCCGCGGCTCGCGGACCCTCCACTGGGCCCCGGGCCCGTACGGCGGGCGCTGGCTCTCCGGCTTCGACGTCGGGAACGTCGTGGGCCGGCTGCTGTCGGGGCTGAGGGCACCCGGTGACATGCCCGTGGTCCTCCCGCAGAGCGACGCGGGCCGCACCTCGTCGCACGGCCTGCACGAGGCGGCCTCGCAGGCACAGCTCGTGGCCGACTCCTCGCGCCACCCCGTCGCCGGGGCCGTCGGCGCCCTGCGATTGGGCAGGTCCCACCACGACGTCCACGACCTCCAGTGGCTGGTGGCCGAGCAGGGCGGGCCGGACCCCGAGTGGGTCGTGGTGCGGCCCCGGACCGGGGAACAGATGAGCACGGCCCACCCGCCGCTGCCGAGGACCGCGCCCTGGGAGCAGGGCGCCGTCACGTCGCGCCGCTGGAACGAGGCCGCCCGTGCCTACACGGAGGCCGTGCGGGCGGCGCTCCTGGCGGACCAGGAGGTGCGCGCCGCGGCCGGCCGGGCCGCCGCCTCGGCCTTCCGCCGCCAGGCCCACCGCCCCGCACTCCGCGCGCTGGTGGCGGAGATCCTCGGACTGCCGGCGGAGGCACCGGACCAGCAGGGACGGGTGGGCGACCGTCCGCTCGACCACGCGGTGGCGCGACTGGCCCCGGCGGACTCCAGGGAGGACTTCGACCGCGCACTGCGCGTCTTCCACGCCGTGGCCGACGCGGTCATCCCGCGGGAGCCGCACCAGACGGAGCACGCGGAGCGTTTCGTGAACGGCCTCGCCACCCGCTCGGGCGCGTGGGTCGTGGACCGCCTCATGCGCACCTTCCACCGGCTGGTGAGCGCGCGTCCCGCCGACATCCTCGCCTTCCGCGACGTGCTGGCGGCGTGGCACGGCCACAGCCTGCCGGACGTGGCGCTCGGCAGCCGGGAGAGGGTGCAGGAGGCGACCGGGGAGGGCGACGCCCTGTCCCTGTCCCTCGCCCTCGGCGGCCCCGGCTTCTACCGGGCCGTGGACACGCTGCTGAAGCCGTGGGAGCGGACGGCCGGGCGGGGCGCACAGGAACGGCCCCGGCTGCCGCAGGACGAGGTCGTCGCGCAGTTGACCGAGGCCGGACGGCGGATCCCCGGCTTCGACGCGTTGGACGAGGCCCAGCGCCGGGCGGTGATACGGCTGGAACTGGCGGGCTTCCCCGACCGGCTCGCGCCCGAGGACCGGGAGCAGGCCGTCGCCGGGGTCCGGGCGCTGGCGTCCCGGCGGAGGCGGCAGCGGCGGAAGGTCTGGATCACGGGAGAGCTGCCGGAGGCGACGGTCTCGCAGCCGACCCTCCGGGTGGACCAGCTCCAGGGCGCACACCTGGACCGCCCGTCGATGGACGAGGGCATGCGGGCGTCCTTCCGCACGCTGCCGCCCGGCCGGGTGCGGGTGCTGGCCGAGTACACGGGCCTGGCCGCCACAGCGACGCGGGAGAACGGGGCGCGCTTCGTGGAGACGACCACGCTGCGGATCGTCGAGACGCGTGAGATCCGCCCCCGCAGCGGCGAGGACCGGCGCCCGTACTGGCACATCAAGCTGGCCGACCCCGACGCGGACGCCTCCGGGCCGGGCACCGCTCCGCCGCCCGCGCCCCCGGGCCCGGCCGCCGGGGACACCGGCACCACCTCCAGCGGGCTGCCCGGCTCGGCACAGGGCCGGGGCCACGGCCCGGGGCGGAGCGCCGGAAACGCGGAGGACCGCAAGCGCAAGCGCGGCACCGAGGAGTCCGGCGGCGGCCGGCAGCGCCACGGCGAGGCCGCGCCCCGCTCCCTCAGCATGCGGATGGCACCGCGGGCTGGTCGCCCGGCGCGTTGCAGTGGAAGCAGGTGACCGGCAGCGACGGGCGGCCCGTCGGCGAGGGCGTCTACCCGGAATCCGACTGGGCGGACCGCTCCTCCTGGGACCAGGTGCCCCAGGTGCGGGAGGTCCGGCTGTGGCGGCGCACGCCGGCCGGCCGGTTGCAGACAGCCCGGACGACGGCACCGGGCACCGACCCGTCCGGCGTGTACTTCTTCGGTTCGCACGCCGAGCCGAAGGCATTGGAGTACGGGCGGGGCGTGGCAGAGCGCGCCCTGACCGCACGCCCCGAGACGCGGGAGCTGTGGGCGCTGCCCTGCAACCCGGGCGGGAACGCGGCGGCTGCGGCGGAGTTGACGCGGATGCTGCGCGAGGCGCACGCCGCGGGCCTGCGCACCCGCGACTTCACCGGGTACTCGGCACTCACACCCCCTCAGGGCCAAGGCCAGGCCCCGGTCCTCCACCTCCTCCTGGACGCGTCGGGCGGGCAGTCGTTCTGGCGGCTGACGCGGCCCGACGGCAGCGTCGAACTGCACCCCCGCCCGGGCGAGCAGCTCGCGTGGCAGGACGCGGACGAGTCCGCGTACCCGGACCGCCGCTACTGGAACGCACCCGCCCCCGCCCCGGACCCCAGCGGCGTCCCCGCGCTGTACCCCGCCTTCTACCGGCCGGCCCCGGCCGGCACCGGGTACGGTTCGCCGTCGGCGCACGGCGACTACGTGCTGGCCCAGCGCCGGTGGGAGCGTGGCCTGGGGAACGCCGCGCTGCCGGAGCTGAGTCTTCGCCTGGTGGTGCGGGACTTCGCCGAGCGGCTGTGGGACCGGCTGGCGCGGGACCGCGGCGTCACCCGCGAGGAGGCCGCCGAGGCGTTCGTCGTGGACGGCCGTCACGAGGTGTTCCGGGCGGCGCTCAAGGAGTGGGAGTCCCGGCCCGGGGTGCTGAAGCTGCTGGTGTCCATGGTGGCGTTGGCCGCCTACGGCAATCCGGACGCGTCGTCGACACTGGACGGGCTGTGGCGGGAGCGGCCGGAGCTGAACAGCGCCGGCGTGCCCACGGGCGAGCCGGAGACCGTGCCGTACACCGAGGATGAGCGCAACAAGCTGGAGCGCCTCGGGCACCTGCTGTCCGGGGGCCCGGCCGTGGAGGTGCGGCGGCTGCTCCAGGTGGCACGGGCGCTGGGCTTCGGCCACGGCGACCTGGTGCTGATCCGGCAGGCGCTGGTGGCCGTGGGCGTGGCCCAGGGCGACCACACGCTGGTGGACGGGCTGGTGGCGTCCCAGCAGGTGGTGCGGGACGAGAACGAGCCCGATCCGTACGCGGTGGACGCGGCCGGTCTGCACGGCTGGGCGGACAGGGCGTTCGCCCCGCGCCGGGCGCTGCGGCTGCCGCACGAGGAGACGTACTGGCAGCAGGTCACGCGGCGCGGGCTGGTGTCCGCCGAGGCCGTGGAGACGGTGCGGCGGCTGACGGGCGCGGCCTCGGGCGCGCACCACTGGACGCTGGGTGACGGGGAGCGCCGTGCGGCGTGGCAGGAATGGGTGCTGGCGCACCGCAAGCCGTCGCTGGTGCGCGCCAACCTCAAGCCGGGGCATCTGGGGGCGCTGTATCTGGCGCCCGGGAACCGGGTGCTGTTCGCGGACGGGGACGGGGCAGCGGCCCTGGAGCGGCGGCGGGAGCGCACCCTGGAGGCGGTGCGGCGCGAGTTCGTCACCGGCCGGCACCGCTATCCGTCGCTGCTGGAGGCCGACCGGGCGTTCCACGGCGCGGCCGAGCGGGCCCGGCGACAGCCGCGCCCCGCTGCCGCCGACGCCGCGAACGACCCGCTGCTGGGCGCACTCCTCACCGCCACCGGGCGGATGCTGGACGACCCCGCGTGGCGGGCGGACATCGCGGCGCACGCCGCGATGACAGCGGAGGCGCTGGCGCTGCTGCCCGTCCACGGACGGCGCGCCCACCTCGCCGAGACGGTGTCCCCGGCGGACGTTCCCGCGGTGGGCGACCGCGTCGTACGCGACGCGTTCTCCGCGCTGTCGGCCCGCCCGGAGACCGCCTTGGCCGACCTGTTCGACGCGGAACCGGCCGCGGGCACGGGGGAGAGCGTGGTACTGCTGCGGGAGGTGCGCGGCACCACGAGCGGCGCGCCCGGCTCCTCCGGCGTCAACGTCGCGCCGTTCGCCCAGGACCCGGCGGGCGGTGTGGTGCTGTACCCGGCGCGGACCCGGTTCACCGTCGTCGCCGTCGAACCGTTCCTCGACCTCGGTGACGGCCGGAACGGCTACCGGGTGGTCGAGGAGGAGGTGTCCTTGTCGGCGCCGGAGCGGCGGGCCGCCTCGCCGCTCGTCACGCGCCGCGTGACCGCGTCGGGCCGCCCGGACGGCACGGGCCGCACCGCCGGTGGCGTCGCCCTCTACAACGAACGCGACTGGTACGGCCGCTACTGGCGTCTGGGAAACCAGTCGTGGGCGAGCACCTTGCCACAGCTGCTGGACACCCGGCGGTTCCGGATCACCACCGAGGACGACGAGGTGCTGTCCGTCGGGCGGGGCGCGTGGCCGGTCGACAGCGCGGTGGCGCTTCTGCACGGTTCCGCCCAGTACGGGTTCCAGGCCGTCACCCGGTTCGGCCGCGCCGTCCTCGACTCCTCCACCGTGGGCCGGTACCTGGGTGCGCTGCTCGACGGCCCCGTGCGCGTGTGGGCGTGCGAGGCGGACGCGGAGCAGCCCGGCACCAGCAGCCAGGGACAGGGCTTCGCCGACCAGGGGCGGACGGTCGTCTTCACGGCGAACGTACCGATGCGCCTCGATCCCCCGGGGACGGATGACGCCGAGACCGGCGTGTCGCTCGTCAACGCGCCCGGTGGGCCCGAGCCGCGCTGGGCGCGGCACGCGCCGAGGGAGCGTGCCGCCGTCGAGGAGGAGCAGGCCCGGCTGGTCCGCCCGTTCTGGCGGCAGGGACCGGGCGGCGGCTTCGCGGCCGTGTACCGCGACGCGTCCTACGATCCGTTCGCCTTCGAGCGGGAGGCGGGCCGCACGCTCACGCGGAGTGAGCGCGTGCTGCGGGCGGCGCGCCAGGCGGGACTGCGGGTCGGCGGGCACCTGCCGGGCTCCGGCCCCTCCGAGGCACTGGAAGGCGCCGACGCCACACTGCTGGACGACGCGTCGGCCGTGCGCAAGGCGGCGGTGCCGGAACTGATGGAGGCGCTGATGGCCGCGCTGCTGCCGGAGCCGGCCCCCGCGCATCCGCCCCTGTCGGTGCGGGATACGGGCAACCCCGAGTTGTTCGCCGAACGGGGCATCCCCTACGGGCGGGGTGGCCTGGTGCCGTTCCATGTGCTGGAGGCGTACCGGAGCATCCCCGGCGTCGACGGCGCCGAACTGCGCGGCCTCCTCGTGGCGTTGGCGGCGGCGCTGCTGCCGGAGGGCAGGGCGTCGCTGGCGGAGATCGTCTTCGCGTGGCACCGCGTGGACGTGCCGGGGCGTACGGACACCGAGGAGAGCGTCGAGCGCGCGGTGCTGGCCGGTGACGCGGCCGAGTTCTACGGCTGGGCCCGGGAGGAGCTGACCCCCTGGGCGGAGGCGGTGGGCAGCCTGCCGCTGCCGCACGAGACCGCGTCCCTGCACCGGCTGCGGCAGCGCGGCCTGACACCGGCATGGCGGGTGACGGGGCCGCGTACCGACACCGTGCTCGGTGACGCGCACCTGGCGGCGCTGCACCTGGCCGAGGAGTGGCACGAGGCCGGGCTGCGCACCACGGACGAGGGCCCGGCGTGGGGTGAGCCGCTGCGGCGCGGCGTGCGCGGCTGGCTGGACGGCGCGCAGCCGCGCACGGCGCTGCCGAAGCTGCTGCGTCACCAGGAAGGCTTCCGGAAGCTCGCCGACGGCGTCGAGGCGGCACGCTCGTCGTGGGCGCCGGGGCGCTCCCGGCGCGAGGCGACCGCACAGGCTGCCTTGCTGCGCTGGCTGGACGGCTTCCTCACCGAACTGGGTGAGGTGCGCGACGAGGTGGCGGCGATGCGGCAGGCGGCGCTGGAGATGCTGCCCCCGGTGAACGCCACGGTGTGGTGGGTCGGCCGCGTCCCGGTCGGCCCGCACGGCCTCGTGGCCGCGCGGGCCGTCCGGATGGCGGAGGACCGCCTGTACCTGGACGAGCACCAGGCACGGCGGGCGCTGCGGACCGAGCAGGCGAGGCAGCGGCCGGGAACGCTCCCCGCGCTGGTGGCCGTGGAGGGGTCCGGGGCCCGCCGGATCTCCGCCGACACGGCCCGCTACGCCCGCCCGGCCTGGCTGGACGCGGAGAAGCTGTCGGTGCGCGGCGGCATCGTCCGTGGCCGGCTGGTGGAGAGGACGCCGCTGCCGGCGGTGCGCCCGGCCGCAGTCGAAGCGGAGCAGCGAGCCGCCCAGGCCGCCGTCCAGCGCCGGAGCTGGGGTGCGCCCCGGCCGGTGGAGCGGGACATCCGCGGTGTCGGCGGCGGCTGGATCGGGGTGGACCTGGACCTGCCGCGCCGGCAGGCGCTGCGGGCGCAGGCGGTACCGCTGCTGTCCGGCTTCGACCGGTACGTCACATGGGAGCGGGACAGCGCGGGCGTGCCGGTCGGTTTCGAGCGGGCGATGCCGGACCTCGGGGGGCTGCGCGCCGCCTACTTCGTCGGGGAGGAGGCCCTCTCGGACGACGTGGTGGCACTGGGCCGCCGGGCCGTGGCCGAGGGCTACGGCGCTGTGGCGCTGATGTCCTGCAACCCCGGCGTCAGCCTGGAGGAGACCGAGCGCCGGGTGCGGGAGGTCGTCCGGCAGGTGCCCTTGCTGGAGGGCCTGTTGCTGCCGGAGGGACGTGTCTCCGTCGTACCGGACGACGAGGACGGGCGCGCGGCGGCACCGCACCTGGACTTCGACGAGCACGGGCAGGCCACCTCCTTCCTGTTCTACGACCGGCTCACGGACCAGTTGCGGCGCGTCGTCGGCGCACGTCTGCCGGGCCTGCCGCGCCGCCGCTACCCCGGCCCGGACCTGTGGAACGGCCCCCGTACGGCGGCTGCCCCGCCGCCGGACCGCTTCCCCGCCCTCTCCGCGCGGGAGGACTACCAGAAGCTGGTCCGGGACTGGCAGAAGGCCGTGGCCAGGGTGCTGGCGCACGACCCGGCGGTGCTCGCTGCGGTGCGGGCCGTGCTGACGGACCTGGACGCGATCTACCAGCACGCCGCCCGGTCGCCGTGGTGGGCCCGGCAGTTCGCCACCCCTGCGCACCTGTTCGCCGACCCCGGACGTCACACCTCGCCGGAAGCGCACCGAGAGTGGCTGCTGCACGCGGGGTCCGGAGCGCCGCTCCACGAACTGATGGGCGCGCTGCTCCGTGCGACCTACGCGCACCCGCACTATCCCGATGCGCTGCAGAGGGTGTGGACGGCTGACCGCGACCAGCGGCCGGCCAAGGCCCCGGACTTCTACGGCCGGCCCCCGGCCGACCCGGTGCGGATCGCCGAGTGGCTGCTCCGCCTCTACCAGGCGCTCGACGTGCGGGGCGGGAATCTCCAGCGGTTCTCCGAGGCCGTACTGGCGTACTGGATCGCTCCGCGCGACTCGGAGGTGATCCGGCCGCGCCCGGTGACGGACGTGCTTCGGGCGGCCCGCCGTGCCGGGCTGCCGGGCGTCCCGAAGCAGCTGAGGGACCCGGCACGGGTTCACGCGTGGCTGGACTCCGAACTCGCCCTGCGGGACCGCGTCACCGAAGGCCGCGTCCCGCCGGAGCGGTTCGGTCCGGGCACCGACACATGGAGGAAACTGCGGCTGCCGCACGAGGCGTTCCACCTCAACGACCCGCGCCTCGGCGAGGTGTTCCTGGCGCGGATGGGCGACATCGCCACCGTGGCCGGGCTGCCCGACGGGCCCGCCCTCGTCACCTCCGAGGGCGACCCGGATGCGGAGGCGCGCCGCGAGGCACTGATCGACTGGAGGATGCGCCACGAGTCGGCGGAGCTGCTGCACAACGTACGCGCCGGGCACGTCCCCGCCTTCTACCTGGCGGGCAACGCCTCGGACCGGGCGCTGATGCGGCAAGCCCTGGTGGACCGCGGCCGGTTGCCCCAGACGGCCGCGGCCGTGGTGCGGGAGGCGTTCGCGTCGGGGGGTGAGCAGCCGGACCTTTTCCTGAGAGACGACCTGTTCGTGCGTCTCCTCGACGCCGCCCGCGACGTGGCCGCACAGGAGGGTGCTGCCGGGGACGCCGTCGACGAGCTGGTGTCCCGCGCGGCGCATCTCGCGAAGGACACGGCAAACGACATCGCCGGCTACGCGGAACTCGCCCGCGAGGCCGAACTGCTGCCGCCGCTGCGCGGCACCGAGCGGTGGTTCACCTGGGAGCCGGGCACCGTGGAGGCCCCCACGTCCTACGCCCTCGGCGGTCCCCGCGGCGTCGTCGAACGGTCCCCACTGGAGGCGGGCACGGTGCTGGGCGAGGACGCCGTCCTGGAGGGGAGGCTGTCTGTCCGCGAGCGGCCCCGGGGGCACCACCCGGTGGTGTGGCAGGTGGTGGACGAGCGGGAGAACGACGGCACCGCCGCCGCCTCGTCCTCCGCGCGGCTGATCGCGCCCTTCGTGGCGAACCCGGGCGAGGGCACGACGCTCACCGTCGAGTGGACCCGCTACGACGTGCGCTCCATCGAGGTGCGCCGCGACGAGCACACCGGCTGGCGGTACGCGGTGGTCACCCTCCGCGAACAGCCGAAGGTGCCGTCCGGCCGGCCCTGGGACCAGGACCTCGTCCTGCACCCGGTGCGGCACCAGGGCGTTCCCGTCGGGCTGAGCACCCTCCCTGCCGGCGAACACCCGTCCGTGGCCCCCGAACTGGCCCGGTTCGGTGAGGTGAGCGGCTACCGGCTCCTCGACCCGGGCACGGGACTCCCCGACGTCCCCGGTCCGGCCACCGCCCTCCCGGCGAGCGCGAGCGGGACCCGGTACGTCCCCCTGCACCTCGGCGTCACCGGGGACACGGCACCGGTCGGCTCCCGCTACGGGCGCAAGCGTGCCGGCGGCCTCGAACTCGGTCGCAGCGCCGCCCTGTTGCTCCGAGCGTACGGCGTGCCGGGCAACGTCTCCTTCTTCCTCTACCGCGACGGCTCAACGACGGCCGGGCTGGACCACGGCGCCGGGTTCGCACAGCGGTTCGCCGACGGCAGCACCCGCCCGACGGCGGCCCCGACGGCGGCATTCCGACTGCTGCACCCCGACGACGCGCGGGACGCCGCTGCCGTGGCCCAGCTGGGCGACGCGCTGACCCGGCCCCAGCTCGGCCTGATCCCCGACGCGGAGAACCCGTCACCGTCCGTCCAGGAGTTCCGGCCGGGCACCGTCCCGTCCACGAACGGCCTCGCCACGGGCCACGGCGGCGCGCTCCCGAGGTCGAGCGGAAGCGGCGTGAAGCCCGGCACCCGAGCCGCATGGGAAGCCGAGTTCGAGACCGCGCTGGGCAGCGCCCTGTGGCAGAACCCGTGGTCGGCCGCCGTGGCCCGGGAGGCCGCACGGGCAGTCGTCGATGCCGGACAGATCGGCGTCGACGCGGACCTCAACGTGAGCCTCAACGCTTTCGCGAACGCCGTGGTGCCGGACCTCGGCGAGTACCTCGCCCTGGACAGGCGGCCGGTGCCGCCGGCCGCCCGGCTGGAGGCCGACTGGCGCGGGCTGCGGGTGGTCAGCGGGGCCGGCCACCTGCCCAGGGCGCTGCTGACGCAGTACCGGCTCAGGCTTCGCCCCGACCGCGAAAAGCTGCTGCGCTTCCGCAACGCGGTGCTGGCATGGCTGCTGTCCACGGGCGACTATGCGCTGTACGACCTGCTCAAGGCGTCCCACGAGGCAGGCGTCTGGTCCGGACCGGCGGAACGGGTGCTCGTCGAGTTCGGCACCGGCCCGCAACTGCACGACTGGGCACGTCCGCTCGTCTCCCCGGGGCAGCGCATCCCCGGGGCACCGGCCCTGCGCACGGCGCGGGACCGGGCCTACCTCTGGCGGACTCGGGAGATCGCCCACGGCGCCAAGGGCGACCCCGGCGCGATCGCGGTGTACCTGCTGAGCGGACCCGACCGGGCGCTGCTGCGGGGCGACGAGCGGCAGTTGACAGTCGAGCGGCTGCGCAGGCTGGCCCGGCAGTACCTCGACGGCCACGAGAAACGCGGCGAGCCGATGCCCGCACTGCTGGCGGAGGACGCGGCAGTGCGGCAAGCACTCGGCGCGTTGGACGCGGCGCGCTCCGCGTCCGGTCCCGACAGCGCCCAGGCCGCGCTGCGGCGGAACGGCGTGCTGAAGGCGGTGGAAGGGCTGCTGCCGACGCTGAGGGCGGAGATCGCCGAGCACCGGGAGCGGGCCCGCCGGGAGCTGGCGTCGCGGAAGCCGATCGCCACCACGATGTGGTGGGTGTCGGCCCAGCCGGGCCGCCTGCGGGGCCGTCCCGGCGACCCGCTGCCCGACAGGGTGGACTCGGTGCGCGTCCGGTGGGCCCAACAGGTGGTGGACGACCAGAAGACCGCGGAGCGCAAGCCCGAGCGCCTCCCCCGCGAGGGTGATCACCGGGTGGTGTACAAGGTCCTGCCCAGCGAGGAATCCTCCGCCCGCCCCGGCGCGCTCGGCGCCCGGCAGGGGCTCTACTACCGGGACACGACTCTCATGGTGCTGAGTCGTACCGTCGAGAGCGACGCCAACGGCGAACTCTACGAGTACGTACAGGTCCAGGAGAGCGACTCCGAATCCGCGCCGGCCCCGGGGCCGGCCCCGGAGTGGGAGTCTGAGAGCGACTCCGCGACGTCGGCCGAGCCGGAACCGTCGGCCGATCCGGAGCCGTCGGCCGGCCCTGTGCGGGAGGGCGGACCCGTGCGGGAGGGCGGACCCGTGCCGGTGGCCGGGAGTGCCACGTCGGGGCCGGGGCCGGTGAAGGAGCCGGTGCCGGTGAAGGAGCCGATGCCGGAGCCGGTGGAGGAGCCGGCGCCTGGGCCGGTTGCCGAGTCCGAGTCCGGGGCCGTGCCCGTGCCGGTGGCCGAGCCCGTACCCGTGCCGGAGTCCGTCGGTGGGGGGAACTCGCCGGTGGTCGAGCCGGAGCCCGTGCCGGAGTCGGCGCCTGAGCCGATGGTTGAGCCGGAGCCCGAGCCGGTGGTCGAGCGTGCGTCGGGGCCGGAGTCGGCTCCTGGGCCGGAGACCGGTTTGGGATGGGAGAGGATGCTGTTCGAGCGGGCTGAGGCACGCGCAAGGTTCCGGGGCCAGAGGACGTCGCCGTCTGCGCCGCGTCAGAAGCACGCCGATGTGGAGGGCGAACCGGCGGCCGGGGCCGAGCGGGCTTCCGCCAAGGCGAGCGAGCCGGAGCCGGTGGCGGAACCGGTGGTCGAGCCCAGGCCGGCGCCGGAACCGGTGGTTGAGCCGGAGCCGTTGGTTGAGCCGAAGCCCGTGCCGAAACCGGAGCCCGTGCCGGCGCCGGTGGCCGAGCCCGAGCGCGTGCTGGAACCGGCGCCGGTGGTTGAGCCGGAGCCGGTGGTCGTGCCCGAGTCCGAGCCCGAGCCCGAGCCGACACCGGTGGTCGTGCCGGAGCTGGTGCCGGAACCGGTGGTCGAGCCGGTGGTCGTGCCCGAGCCAGTGCCGGAGCCCGAGCCGGTGCCGGTGCCCGAGCCCGAACCGGTGGTCGAGCCCGAGCACTTGGTCTCGTCGGACCGCGGGTCGGAGCGTGAGCGGGGTGCCGCGCCGCAGCCGGAGCGGGAGCAGTCGGAGCTGGCCGGGCGCGTGCCGGAGCCGGAGGGGCGTGCCCTCTCGGACCCGGAGTCGGACTCGGACTCGGACTCGGAGCCGGTCTCGGATTCGGAGCCGGAGCCGGCGCCGAGGCCGGGGCAGGCGTCGGGGGCTGCCGACACGGTGGCGACCGGCGCGTCCTGGGAGGCCGCGCGCGCTCAGGCACGTGAAGAGGCGCGGTCCCGGAAGGCGGCTGACGAGACGCAACCGGCGTCGGCGACCGACGCCGCCGCGGCGCGCACGTCCGCGACGGAGCCGGTCTCCGCGCAAGTCCAGGACCCGGTACGGACGCAGGATCGGGAGCCGGAGCCGGTGCCCGAGTCGTCGGACGAGTCGGATTCCGGTGAGGAGTCGGAGTCCTCCTCGGAGGAGCAGAGTTCTTCCTCCGAGGAGGAGAGTTCCTCAGGGGAGGAGAGTTCCTCCGAGGAGGAGGGTCCCGCCGAGGCGCGGGTGCGGGTTCCGGTGGCCGGGACAGAACCGGTGCGGCGGCCGGAAGCCGTCCAGCAGTCCGGATCTGCCAAGACGCCGATGTCTGACCGTGCGCCCGGACGAGCACGCGAAGCGGAACCGGTGCCCGAGCCCGAGCGGGCCGCCGTTCCCGGGCGGACAGCAGGCACCGAGCCGGAGTCCGAGTCGGAGTCCGCGTCCGCGTCCGAGTCCGAGTCCGTGCCGGAGTCGGAGTCGGGCCAGGAGTCCGCGACAGAGTCGGCACCGGCACCGGCACAGACACAGGCACAGGCACAGGCGCCGATACCGGTGCGTCCCGTCCAGCAGGGAGCCGGCCGCCGCGCTCCCGAACCCCGCGGGGCGCAAAGGGCCGTTGCCGGACGGGAGGGAGCGCAAAGGCCGGAAGGCAGGCCGGACACGAGCAGGAAGCCGGCTTCCGACGGGCTCCGGCGGGAAACGGAGCAGGCCCGGGCCGTGGGCCGACCGGAGTCGCGGCGGAGTGCCGGGCACGGTCAGGCCGGCGAGGTGATGCGGGAACCCGTGGGGGGAGTCCGGACGCCGCGCAGGGTGTGGCGTCGGCTCCTGGTCGTCGGCGACGACGAGGTGAGCCGCAACCGGGCGATGAGCGATGTCCAGCCCGATGTGTGGTCGCGGATGCTTCCGTTGGCCAAGCGGCTGTTCAAGGTGAAGGCAGCCGTTTTCTGGGAGGGCGAGCGGGGCCGCGAGTCCGCGGTCCGGCGGTCGTTGCGTCCCCTCTTCGGACACAGGCCGGTGTTCTACGTCTCTCAGCACGGTGGCGCCGGGTCGGGCGATGTGGTGAGGAAGGCGGGCGAACTCCTCGACATGTCGTACGCGGGGACGTTGGTGATCCTGGGGCCGCCGGCCGTGACGGAGGCGGAGGCCGCCCGTGCGAAGGAGAGCGATGAGGTACTCGCCGAGCGGTACGAGGTGGATGTGCTGCGGGTGGCCGTCGAGTGGGCTGTCGCGAAGGGTCCCGACGGGGCACCGCTGCTGCACCTCCGTCGCCGGCACGACGACCAGCGGTGGTGGAAGGTCACCCGGTGGAGCGGGAGTGAGCGGCGCCGTGTGCCTGGCCCTTCCTCGACCGCACACCGCGTGCGCTACCCGGAGGCCGAGGAGTGGGCCTTGTGGAGCGGCGGCCGTGACGACCACTGACAGCCCCAGCCCCCGGCTCAGGCACCCGCCCCGGTCCAGGCACCGGTCGGCCCGAGTACTTACCCGGTCGCCGTGCTCGAAGACCGCGATCCGCCCGGTGGCAGCGGACGGAGAGCAGCCCGAGCAGGAAACGGACAGAAAGCGAGGTGAGTGGCGGGAAGCCGATGCGGCTGGAGTTCCCTCGGGGTCCAGTCGCGGGAGTGCCCGCCCCCGAAAGTCCCAGAAGCCGCAGGAACCACACACCAGCTGGCACAGCACAAACGACGGAAACCGAACGGAAGCCAGTAGGCGCGTGCCCATGCCGCCGCGCACTCCGCGGGATTCCGCACCACCGTTGGCACGAACGACCGGACAGAGGAAGAACAGTGAGCGAGACGCAGGAGACCACCCAGGCCCCCGAGCAGGCGGTGGAGGCCGGTGAGGGTTCCCCGGCGGAGATAGCGGGCGCGTCGGAGAACATGCCGCCCGTCCCGGAGGAGATCCGCGAGGCGGGCCGGCTGGCCCCGGACCACTGGCTGGGGATGGTGGACCCGACGTGGCAGGGGGAGGGGGCGCCGCCGGCGTGGGCGCTGGTGGGGCAGTGGCGGTCCAGCCCGGAGGGGGAGATCGTCGAGTGGCAGGACAACGAGGAGTACCAGCCCTCCCCGAAGGCCCTGGGGTGGCCGGAGCCCGTGGACGAGGTGGACGCGGCGGTGCAGCTGGCGGCGACCGGTTACGGGCCGGGTGAGGATGTGACCACCGCGCTGGCCGCGTTGGAGGAGGTGGCGGTGTTCGTCACCCCGGACGGCGATCCGTTGCCCGCCACCGCTCCGGACGGTGAGACGGCGGTGGTGCCGGTGTTCACCTCGCCGGTGTACCTGCACACCTCCGGCCGGCTCGCGTTCGCGCTGCACCCGGTGCGGAAGGTCCTGGACCAGTTGCCGGAGGGGCACCTGATCTACCTCAACCCGTCGGCGCCGGTGAGCATGACGGTGGAGACGGACGCCTTGCGCGAGGCGCTCGACGCCCTTGAGCGGCCCGAGAGCGGCGACGAGGCGGCCGAGGAGGGCGGCGCCCGCAAGGTACCGGCCGTGGTCGGCCAGGGGATCCCGGTGCTGGGCGAGGCCGCAGCCGGGAAGTCCGGGTCGGCAGGGAAGACCAAGGCGTCGAAGCCCTCCGAGAAGGCGAAGCCGGCAGGCAATGCGAAGCCGGCCGGCAAGGTGCAGACGTCCGGCAGGGCGCAGGCGTCCGGCAAGGCGCAGGCGTCCGGCAAGGGCCGGGCGTCCGAGGGCGGCGGGAAGGACGGCGGCGACGCGTCCGGTTCCGGCGGTGGCGCTTCGGAGGGCTGACACCCCGCCGTCTCCCGCCCGATGGTGCGGCCGTTCTCCTCCCGCGCTCGGCCCTGCCGGCTGCCTCCCGGCTGCCGCCCGGCTCGGTACGAGCCCGGCCGCCGGCACGAACGTCCGCACCATCGCCCGTCCCCTCCCGGGTATCCCGGGCCCCCGTCCCACCCGCGTGTTCCTCGGGGAGCGCCCGGCCGACGGACCGCCGACGCGCCCTCGGGCGCCCCCCCGCTCACACGCACGCACCCGCACCAGTGGAGACTCCCACCATGGCAACGTCCCCCAACGACCGCGATTCCATCCTGGGCGCAGGCTTCGGCTCCCTCCCGGAGGACGTACCGGAGCGCACGTCCGACGAGCCGACCCATTCGGCCCCCGTCACTCCGCCCGCCCCGCCCGAGGAACCGCCGGAGGGCGCGGAACAGCCCACCGGTTCCGGCGAAACGGACACCCCCGAGAGCGCCGATCCGCGTCCCGCCTCCACGGATGAGCCGCCCGGCTCTGCCGAGGCCGCCGACCCGGCGGAACCCTCACGCCCTGTCGCTCCCTCTGAAACGGCCGAAGCGGCGGGAACGTCCGGGCCGGTCGGGCCGACCGAACCCGAACCCGCCGCCGGGCCGGAGCCCGAGCCCGAACCGGCTGCCGTTCCCGAACCCGCTGCCGGACCAGACCCCGCTGCCGAACCCGAGCCCCCTGCCGAGCCCGGGTCCGCGTACGAGTCCGGGCCCGAGTCCGGGCCCGGGTCCGAGCCCGAGGAGCAGGCGCCGCCCCAACTCCTCGTGCGGCGCGGTGAGGAAGGGTTCCCCGAGCCGCCTCAGGACATCGTGGAGGCCGCGAAGGTCGCCCCCGACCACTGGCTGAACGTGGTGGACCAGCACTGGCAGCCGGAGGACGGCCAGGTGCCGCCGATGTGGGCGCGGTTGGGGCGCTGGCGCAGCGACGAGCACGGCGAGATCGTCGAGTGGGAGCACAATCCGGAGTACCGGCCCTCGCCGGAGCGGCTGGGGTGGCCGAAGCCGGACGGCGAGGTGGACGCCGCCGTGCAGCGCGCGGCGACCGGGTACGGGCCGGAGATCGCGGTGGCCGAGGCGCTCGCCGGCACCGAGGTGGCGGTGTGCGTGGACGAGGACGGGACGCCCGCCCGCTCCGAAGCCCCCAACGGCACCATCGCGGTGGCGGTGTTCACGCCGGGCGCCGAGCTGCCCGAGGGCCAGGAGACGCCCGCGCACGAGGTCATGCACCTGGACCGGCTGCTGGACCAGCTGGCGGACGGCGAGGAGGTGCTGTTCCTCAGCTCCACGGCTCCGGTCGCGCAGCTGGTCGACCCGGTCGAACTGCGCGGCGTGGCGCAGCGGAAGCAGCAGGCGGCGACGAAGGCCGGAGCGGGTGGCGTGGGGGCCCGGTGACAGCCCGGTGACCGTGTGACCTCTTGAGCGGGAGCCGCACGGCCCCCTCGCGAGGAGGGGGCCACCCGCCACCAGCCTCTCCTCCGCGCGCCCGCAGTTCGGCGGACCGGCTCTCGCCGCCCGGGGCGGCCCTCGGGAAGTGGGCCGCGGCGAGCGGCGCCGTGCTCGCGGCGGCCTTCAGCCGGGGGCGGGGGTGTGGTGACGCGGGCGCCCCGCGGTCACGCCTCTTCGTCCTGGACGACGTACCAGTCGTCGGTCTCCAGCGCGTCCGGCAGGGGCGCGTAGGGCTCGACGAGACCGTGATCGCCCTTCGCCGGGCGGTAGAACAGGTACTCCGCGGAGTTCTCGACCCGCTGCCCGTCGGGCAGCGTCGTCTCCCTCGGCGGTACCCGGTAGATGTATTTCCCCGGCTCTTTCCAACTGCTCCGGGCGACCCGGGCGCCGGCCTTCATCGCTCGCAGGGCGTCTGAGAAATCCATGCCGGTCACGGTAGACCCGGCACGGACGGCAGGGGCAGGAGCGGGGAAGGGGCATGTGCGGGCGGGCCTCTGGGCGAAGAGTCTCCGAAGACGCGCGAGGCCGCACGACCCGGGCGGTGGGTCGTGCGGCCTCGCGCGAAGTACGGCGGTACGGCGATACTCGGGGCCCCGGTTCGCGGTCCGGGGCCCCGGTCCGCTCAGAGGAACGCGTTGATCTCGATGGTCTCGTCGCGGCCCGGGCCGACGCCGATGGCGGAGACCGGGGCGCCGGACATCTCCTCCAGGGCCCGCACGTACGCCTGCGCGTTCCTGGGCAGGTCGGCGAAGGTCTTGGCCTTGGTGATGTCCTCGCTCCAGCCGGGCAGGTACTCGTAGACCGGCTTGGCGTGGTGGAAGTCGCTCTGGTTGTAGGGCAGCTCCGTGGTGCGCTCGCCCTCGATCTCGTAGGCGACGCACACCGGGATCCGCTCCCAGCCGGTGAGCACGTCCAGCTTGGTGAGGAAGAAGTCGGTCAGGCCGTTGACGCGGGTCGCGTAGCGGGCGATGACCGCGTCGAACCAGCCGCAGCGCCGGTTGCGGCCCGTGGTGACGCCGAACTCGCCGCCGATGCGGCGCAGCGCCTCGCCGTCCTCGTCGAACAGCTCCGTGGGGAAGGGGCCGGCCCCGACCCGGGTGGTGTACGCCTTCAGGATGCCGATGACCCGGCTGATCTTCGTCGGCCCGACGCCCGCGCCGGTGCAGGCGCCGCCCGCCGTCGGGTTGGAGGAGGTGACGAAGGGGTACGTGCCGTGGTCCACGTCCAGCAGCGTGCCCTGGCCGCCCTCGAAGAGGACGACCTTGTCGTCGTCGATCGCCCGGTTGAGGACCAGCGTCGTGTCGGCGACGTACTTCTCGATCTGCCCGGCGTAGCCCAGCAGCTCCTCGACCACCTGCTGCGCGGAGATCGCGCGCCGGTTGTAGAGCTTGGCCAGCACCTGGTTCTTGAAGTCGAGCGCCGCCTCGACCTTCTGCAGCAGGATCGACTCGTCGAACAGGTCCTGCACCCGGATGCCGACGCGGTTGATCTTGTCGGCGTAGGTGGGGCCGATGCCGCGCCCGGTGGTGCCGATCTTCCGCTTGCCGAGGAACCGCTCCGTCGTCTTGTCGAGCGTCGCGTGATACGGCGTGATCAGATGCGCGTTACCGCTGACCAGCAGCTTGGAGGTGTCGACGCCGCGCTCCTCCAGCCCGCTCAGCTCGGAGAGCAGGACCGAGGGGTCGACGACGACGCCGTTGCCGATGACCGGGGTGCAGCCGGGGGAGAGGATCCCGGAAGGGAGGAGGTGCAGCGCGTACTTCTGGTCGCCGACGACGACCGTGTGACCGGCGTTGTTGCCGCCCTGGTAACGCACCACGTAGTCCACGGACCCACCGAGCAGGTCGGTGGCCTTTCCCTTGCCCTCGTCACCCCACTGAGCACCGAGCAGCACAAGTGCGGGCACAGGCGTACACCCCTTTCGGGCGGGGCATGTCCCACGTGCGTGGCGCTTGTCGCCATCGCGAGAGCCGCAGGCCGGTGCCCCGGATAGAGGAAGCCCCTGGCGCAACAGCGACAGGGGCTCTTGCACCGAGAGATTACCGAACAATGCTCCCGGGTGACGAACAGGGGAGTGCTCCGGCCCGGACGGACGTACGAACCAGCACCACCTCAGTACCGATCGAATAATCCGGAATACCCGGATTCATGAGGAAGGATCGTGGTGTCGGCTCCAGATCCCACGAGGCCTCCGGCCCGTCCGGCCGTCCACCCGCCCCCGTCCCCGGGGCCCGTCGCG
>NZ_VJOK01000001.1:4009427-4031097 GCF_013302895.1 Streptomyces albus subsp. chlorinus
GACCGCGCCCTGCTGCGCACCGTCCGGCTCCTGCACCGGGAGGGCGAGCTGGCCGGGACGGCGCTGTCGGTGGTGCCCGTGGGCAACGGCCCCTCGGTCGCGCTCGCCCGCTCCCTCGGCCTGCCGCTGGACGTGGTGACGGCGGCCCGGACGGTACTGCGCGGCCGGGTACGGGCACGGGACCTGCTGGCCGACGACGAGGGCGACGTCGTGCTCGGCGGACTCCGCGTGGAACCGGCCGCGCCCTTGGCCACCGGGCCGGAACTCCTCCGGGAGGGGCTCCCGACGGCGGCCCGGTCCCCCTGGTGGCGGCGGGGGCGCCTGCTGCCGCGGACGGTCCGCCACACCGGGGACCGGCCGGGCCGGTCCCCGGCGGCCCCGCCGCACTCGGCACCCCCGGCACCTCTGGGGCCCGCGGGGTACCGGCTGCGGGTGGAGGCGGACGGCGCGGTGCTGGCGGAGCCCGGCCGGCCGGTCTCCGGGCTCTCCGTGCGGACGGCCGAGGGCACCGGGCTGGCGGACGTGGTGGTCGGCGCCTCGGGAGAGGCCGCCGCGCCGCGGGTGCGGGCCCGCACCGTCACCGTGACCGCCGCCGCGGACGGCTTCCGCTACCGGCCCGACGCGGACGGCCTCACCGGCCCGGTCGCCACCCGGACGTGGACCGTGCTGCCCCGCTCCTGGCGGCTGGTCCTCCCCCCGCCGGAGGGGGAGTGACGCCGTCCTCTGCTGGAGGGGGAGTGACGCCGTCTGCGGGTTCCGCCCGTCGGGTCTGCTGCCGGGCCTTGCTTCGTCGTGGTTGCGCGCCGTTGCGGCAGGAGGGTGGCGGGGGCACCCCTGAGCCCCCGGTTTCGCGGGCGGGCCTTGGGCGGGCCGGGCCTTGGGCGGTCTCGCCTTCGCGTGCCTCGCCCTTGGCGGGGAGGGCTGTCGGCGGGGCCGGGTGGCGGTCTCGGCAGGGGAGCGGTCAGCGGGGGTGGGTGTCCCGGCGGGAGTCGTGCCAGCGTTTGAGCATGGCTTCCAGTTCGTTGCGCATGAACTGGAGGAACTCCGCGCTCTCGGCCAGCCGGCGGCCGCCGGGGGTGTCCTGGCCGAGGAGGCCGGCGCCGGTGCTCAGGGTGGTCAGCCAGCGGCTGAGCAGGGTGTCGCGGTGGAGGAGCGAGGTGTACCAGACGTCGGGGTGCAGCAGGTAGCGCTCGCGCCGGGAGCCGGGGTCGCGCTGCCGGGAGATCATGCCGGCCTGGGAGAGATAGCGGACCGCGCCGGAGATGGCGGCCGGGCTGGCCCTCAGGCGTGCGCTCAGCTGGGCCGAGGTGAGGGAGCCGTCCTCGGAGGCGAGGAGGCAGGCGAAGGCGCGGGCCGCCATGCGCTGCATGCCGGCCTCGGCGAGGTCGGCGGCGAACCGCTCCACGAAGGGGGAGACGCGCTCGGAGTAGTCGCGCAGTTCGGCCCGGGAGGCCGGGTCCGTGCCGGGGGCGGTACCGGGATCCGTGCCGGGGGCCGTTCCGGGATCCGTGCCGGGGTCCGGGTCCGTCCGGGGCGTGTGTTCGGTCGCGTCGTCAGCCACGTCAGTCAGCTTCTCCCTGCTCAGCCGTTCTCCCGAAGACCCTAACGCTTCCTTAACTTCACAAATTTGTGAAACCAGCGTAGTTTCCGAATCATGAACGCCGCTCCTACCGCGACCGCTCCCGCGACGCCGTCGACCACGGCGATCCATGTGTCCGGACTCGTCAAGACCTTCGGCAGGACCCGCGCCCTCGACGGGCTCGACCTGGAGGTCGCCACCGGCGAGGTGCACGGATTCCTCGGCCCGAACGGGGCCGGGAAGTCGACGACCCTGCGCATCCTGCTGGGGCTGCTCCGCGCCGACACCGGTACCGCCCGGCTGCTGGGCGCCGACCCGTGGGACGACGCCGTGGCCCTCCACCGCCGGCTCGCCTACGTCCCCGGCGACGTCGAACTGTGGCCCAACCTCACCGGCGGCGAGGCCATCGACCTGCTGGCCCGGCTCCGGGGCGGCATCGACGCGAAGAAGCGCGCCGAGCTGATCGAGCGCTTCGACCTGGACCCCACCAAGAAGGGCCGCACCTACTCCAAGGGCAACCGGCAGAAGGTCGCCATCATCGCCGCGCTCGCCTCCGACGCGGAGCTGCTGCTGCTGGACGAGCCGACCGCGGGCCTCGACCCGCTGATGGAGGTCGTCTTCCAGGACGTCATCCTCCAGGCGAAGGCCCAGGGCCGCACCGTCCTGCTCTCCAGCCACATCCTGTCCCAGGTGGAGAAGCTGTGCGACCGGGTGAGCATCATCCGGCTCGGCAGGACCGTCCAGTCCGGGACGCTCGGCGAGATGCGGCACCTGACCCGGACCACCATCGAGGCCGAGACCGCTCTCGCCCAGCCGTCGGCCGCCTCCCCCGAGCTGACCGCCCTCGCCGGGCTGCCCGGCGTCCACGACCTGCGGACGGAGGGCAACCGGGTGCGCTTCGCCGTGGACGGCGCCCACCTCGACGACGCCGTACGCCACCTCAGCGGCCTCGGCGTCCGCAGCCTCGTCAGCCACCCGCCGACCCTGGAGGAGCTGATGCTGAGGCACTACGGCGACGAGCTGTCCGAGCTGAGACACGGCAGGGACCAGGAGGGGACCGGGGCGGACGCCGACGGTTCCAGCGTGCCGGAGGCGACCTCGCGATGAGCACCGCCACCGACACCGCGCCCCGCACCGGCTCCGCACGCGAGGGCGGGCGCGGCGCGGCAGCAGCCGGCGGCAACGCGCTGGCCGGCACCGGCACCCTGCTGCGCTTCGCGCTCCGCCGCGACCGGGTGCGGCTGCCCGTCTGGGTCCTGGCCGTCTTCCTGGTCTCCCTCTCGGGCCTCCAGAAGGCCGGCCAGCTCGTCTCGGACGATCCCGCCGAGGCCGCCGACATGGCCAGGACGCTGAGCGGGCCCGCCATGCTCGCCATGACGGGACCCGAGCACTACCTGACCACCTTCACCCCGGCCTCGGTGCTCAGCATGCTGATGCTCGGCTACGGGGCCGTCCTGACCGGGCTGATGAGCGTCCTGACCGTCGTCCGGCACACCCGTGCCGACGAGGAGACGGGCATCGCCGAACTCCTCCGCTCCGGCGTGGTGGGGCGGCACGCCACGCTCACCGCGGCGCTCGCCACCGCGGCCGGCGCCAACGTGGTGCTCGGTCTGCTGTTCGCCGCCGCCCTGCCCGGCACCGGGCTCGACGGCGTGACGGGCGGCGGCGCGCTGCTCTACGGCGCCGCGCACACCGCGGTCGGCCTCGTCTTCGCGGGTGTCGCCGCCGTGACCGTCCAGCTGTCCGCGCACGGCAGGGCCGCCTCCGGCACGGCGCTGGCCGTCGTGGGCGTCTCGTACGCGCTGCGCGCCGCGGGCGACGTGGGCAGCGGCGCGCTCGCCTGGGCCTCGCCGATCGGCTGGGCGCAGCGCAGCTACCCGTTCGTCGACGACCGCTGGTGGCCGCTGCTGCCCGCCCTCGCCCTGGCCGTCGTGGCCGCGGCGGCCGGGTACCTGCTCAGCACCCGGCGCGACGTCGGCGCGGGCATCCTGCCGCCCCGCCTCGGCAACGCCACCGCGTCACCGGCGCTGTCGCACCCGCTCGGCCTCGCCGTCCGGCTGCACCGGGGGCTGCTCACCGGATTCGGCACGGCGCTGCTGCTGCTCGGCGCCATGTACGGCTCACTGCTCGGTGACGTCGCCGACATGCTGAAGGACCTCGACCAGAACCTGCGCGAGGCCCTCACCGAGGCGGGCGGTTCGATGACCGAGTCCTTCGCCTCCACGGTCATGCTGGTGGTCGCCGTCGTCGCCTCCCTGGCGGTCGTCATGGCGGCGCTCAGGCCCCGCGCCGAGGAGACCGCGGGCCGCGTCGAACCCCTGCTGGCCACCGCCCTCTCCCGCACCCGCTGGCTGGGCTCCCACCTGGCGCTCGCGCTCGGCGGCGGCACCCTCGTGCTGCTGACCGGCGCGCTCGGGCTCGGGCTGGCGGGCGCCGCCTCGGCCGGGGACGGCGGCCTGACCGGCCGCCTGCTGGGCGCGGGCCTCGCCTACGCCCCCGCCCTGTGGGTCACCGGCGGCGTCGCGGTCCTGCTGTACGGCTGGGCCCCGCGGCTGGCACCCCTGGCCTGGGCCGTTCCCGCCTACGGCTTCGTCGTCGGCTACCTGGGCAAACTCCTCGACCTCCCCGGCTGGCTGAACGACCTCTCCCCCTTCGGCCACGTCCCCCAGCTCCCCTCCGCCGACATGCGCTGGGCACCCATGGCCTGGCTGACCCTGCTGGCGGCGGCGCTGGTGGCCGCGGGCCTCCTGGGCTTCCGGCGGCGGGACCTGGAGACCAAGTAGCGGCGGGTCCGCCTCTCCCCGGCGGCTCAGCTCGCGCGCTGGTAGCGGAGCACCCGGCCGTCGGGGAACCGGCGCAGCAGGACCTCCCCCTGGGGCCGCAGGGTGGAGGCCGCGCCCGTGGCGCAGGTGCCGCGGGAGGCGGTGCGGTCCACCTCGGGCGGTGCCACGCGGGCCGGTTCCGCCTCGTTGCCCGCGAAGAAGACGTCCATGCCGGCCTCGCAGTGCTCGCGGCCGTCGGAGACCAGGGTGAGACCCCCGCCGTCCTGGGGCGCGGTGGCGCGGACGGTCAGCGTCTGGGAGCCGCCGCCGGCCAGCGGGCGGCGCCATAGCCCGGTCAGCGCCTCCGGCATCCGCTCGGGGGTGGTGACCTTGTGCAGCGTGGCCGTCCGGCCCGCGGCCCGCCACTTGAGGACGCCGCCCGGTCCGGCGACCAGTGTGTGCTCCCCGATCGCCGCGCACCGCCCGGACGGCACGCTCTTGACGACCCTGGTGTCCAGCCGCAGACCCGCCTCGTCGGCCGCCGAGGACGGGGCCTGCGCGAGCGTGCCGTCGCTCTTGCACTCGTAGTCGTCGCCCAGGCTGACGCTGGTGGCGACGACCTCTCCCTCCTCGCCCCTGGTGATGACGAAGCGGCGGTGCTGGCCGTTGGGCTTCCCGTCCCGCTGGACGGCACCGACCCAGGTGCCCACGTAGGCGTCGGGAACGTCCGACGACGTGCCGGGCCCGCCGTCGTCCCTTCCGCCCCCGCCCCCGCCGCCGTCACCCAGCGGCCCGATCCCCGCGCTCGTGGCGGCGACCCCCGCGCCCGCCAGGACGACGGCCGCGGCGACGGCCAGCAGCGTGCGACGGCGGGTGCGGGCACCTCCCGGGCGGGTACGGGCCGCTTCCGGGCGGGTACGGGCCGCTTCCGGGCGGACGCCGGAGGAGGGACCGGAGGGGGACGGCGCACCCGTCTTCGGGGGCGGCGAGGTGGGCGCGGCCACCGCCGATGCCTCCGCCTCACCGGGATCCGCGCCCGCCGGGACGGGGGCGTCGGCGGGCTCCGTGGGGGGTACGGGCGCCACCGTGGGGGGCGGGGCCGTGGCGGCCGGCGCCGTGGCGGCTGGTGGCGTGGCGGCTGGTGCCGTCGCGGGCGCCACCGTGGCGGGCGGCGGGGGCGTGACGGCCGGCGGTGCGGTGACCGGTGACGCGCTTGCCGGTGGTGCGGTCGCCGGAGTGGTGGCCGCCGGAGCGGTGGCCCGGGGGTGCCGTGCCCTCCGCCGGAGCGGGGGCCACCGGCGTCCCGGGCACGGCCGGACCGGGGCGCGGGTGGTTGCCGTGCATCCCGGAGCCCGAGGGCGGGGTGTCGGTGTCCAGCAGCCGCACGGCCGCGCGCCCCAGCTCGGCGAGCAGTCCGGCGGGCAGCCACGGCGGGGCCGAGGCGCCGACCGCGACCGGCTGGACGTGGGCGACCACGTCCTCGGGCGCGGGCCGGGCGGCGGGGTCCTTGGCGAGGCAGGCGGTGATCAGCTCGCGGACGAGCACGGCGTCCGCGTCGGCGTCCGGGCCCGTCCCCAGGTTCCCCAGGTCCGGTTCCTCGGAGGCGATGCGGAACATCACCGAGTGCACCCCGCCGGCGCCGCCGCCCCCGCCGAACGGGGGCCGGCCGGTCGCCGCGTGGGCGAGCACGCCGCCGAGGCTGAAGACGTCGCTGGCGGCGCTGAGCCGGCCGCCGGTGATCTGCTCGGGCGACATGAAGCCGGGCGAGCCGACGACCATGCCGGTGCCGGTCAGCGTGGTGTCGGTCACCTCGTCCAGGGCCCGCGCGATGCCGAAGTCGATGACGCGGGGGCCGTCGATGGTCAGCAGCACGTTCGAGGGCTTGAGGTCCCGGTGGACGAGCCCGGCGCCGTGGATGTCGAGCAGCGCGGAGGCCAGACCGTAGGCCAGGACCCGGACGGAGCCCGGCGGCAGCGGTCCGCGTCCGTGCCGCGCCGGCTGTCCCGCGGCCACGACCTGGGCGAGCGAGGGGCCGGCGATGTATCCGGTGGCGACCCACGGGGTGTCCGCCTCGGTGTCGGCGTCCAGCACCGGTGCCGTCCACCGCTCGCCGACGCGCCGGGCGGCCTCCACCTCCAGCCGGAACCGCGCGCGGAAGGCGGGGTCACAGGCCAGTTCGGGCTTCACCAGCTTGACGGCCACCGTCCGGCCGCCGGACGAGCGGCCCAGGTAGACCCGGCCCATGCCGCCCGCGCCCAGTCTTCTCAGCAGCCGGTAGCCGCCGATGCCGACCGGATCCTCCGGCGTCAGGTCCGTCATTTGCCGCCATGCCCCCACAACTCGTCGGTTCCCGGCCGCCACCGAAGCGGCTCCTTCCCCGCCTCACTCTCCGCCAGGAAGGTCACGGCAGGGCTGCCAACGGGCTTCGCTTTGATGGTGCGCCGCGGGGAGTATCGCAGGTGCGGGGGCGGCGGTGCGGCCTCAGTCCGCCGGGTGGAGCGCCTCCATCGCGCCGGTGAGGCGGTGCAGTGCCGCCGCCACGCGGGCGAACTCCTCCTCGCCGCCGAGCTGTTCGCACAGCCGACGGGCGAGGTCGGCGTGGCCGGGTGTGACGCGTTCGACGGCGGAGCGGCCCTCCTCGGTGGGGGTGAGGAGTTTCGCGCGGCGGTGGGCGGGGTTGGGCTCGTACGCGGCGAGCCCCCGTTCGACCAGCAGGTCGGCGATGCGCTGGACGCTCTGCCGGGTGATGCCCATGGCGCGGGCTATGCCGGAGACGGGCAGCGGTTCGCGGAGCACCGCGCCCAGGACCTGCCACCAGGCGGCGGTCAGCCCGGCGGGGCGGGCGAGGGTCTCGGACGCGGCGAGGAACTGGCCGTTGAGGCGGAAGACGGCCAGCGCGGTCTCGCTCAGCAGATCGGTGTCGCGGGGCCGGCCGCTCACGGCCGCGCCGCCGCGAAGACCGCGTACGCCTCCGGGTCGGAGTGCTGGTGGAGCCGGTAGAAGGCGTCCACGACCGGGGGTGCGTAGGTGCCGAGCCGGGCGAGGATCTCGCGGGCGAAGGCGACGGGTTCGGTCGGCCCGGCCGTGATCAGGTCGCGGTCGGTGACGGCGTCGGCGTCGCGGTAGAGGGCGCCGCCCCCGTAGCCGTTGGCCATCCGGAGGAACTCGGGCGCCGCGCTGGTGTGCGCGCGCTCGTCGAGCAGCCCCTCGTCGGCGAGCCCCCACACGGCACCGCAGATCGCGGCGACGGGCACGCCCGCGTGCAGGAACTCCCGCGCGGTGTAGGCGAAGTCGGCGAGCGCACCGCTCGTCCAGCCGTCGGCGCCCGGCAGGATGAGCATGCTGCTGTCGGCCGGGCGCAGGGCATCGAGCGTCATGTCCGGCTGGATGCGCAGGCCGCCCTTGGTGACGACGGGGGCCTGGGTGAGGCCGACGGTCCGGACGCCGCCGGGGAGGTGCGCGACGGCGTGTCCGTACTCCCAGTCGGCGAGGGTGTCGTACACGGCGAGGTGGACGTGGGCGGTCATGGCGGCCTCCGGGGCGCTGGAAAGGTGGCAGGGGGCTGCCGTGACGGCGACCGCTGCCTTGATGACAGCATTCTGTCGAAATGACAGGGGGCTGTCAATACTCCGCCGCTGCCCGGCGTGCTGCGGCCGCCCGCCCGGGGTGCTGCGGCCGCCCGCCCGGGGTGCTGCGGCCGCCTGCCTGGCGTGCTGCGGCCGCCTGAACGCCGCCGCCGGAGCGTTGCCACCGGAGCGTTGCCGCCCGACCGTCGTCACCCGACTGTCGTCACCCGGCCCCTGCCGCCTGATCCTTAACGTCGCGGGGAAGCCCCTTTAACCCGGGCGTCCGTACGTTCACCGGCATGGATTCGTTCAGCCAGTTCCTCGGCCACCTCGCGCTCGACCTCGCGGCGGTGCTGGTCCTGACGTTCGCCGTGTACTTCCCCCGGCACCGGCGGCGGGACCTGCTCCCCGCCTACCTCGCCTTGAACGTGGCGCTCTTCGTCGTCGTCGCGGCGCTGGCCCGGGCCGGCCAGGGCGGCGGCCTCGCCCTGGGATTCGGGCTCTTCGGCGTGCTGTCGATGATCCGGCTGCGCTCGGAGTCCATCCAGAACGAGGAGGTGGCCTACTACTTCACCACCCTCGTGGTGGGCCTGGTCGCCGGCCTGCCGCACCTGCCGTTCGGCCTGGCGGCGCTCCTGTGCCTGCTGCCCGTCGCCGTGCTCTACGCCGCCGACCACCCGCGGCTGTACGCCCGCACGCGGCGTGCCGTCGTCACCCTGGACGCGGCCGTCACCGAGCCGGAGGCGGTGCGCGCCCTGGTGAGAGCGCGGCTGGGCGAGCCGCTCGCCTGGAAGGTCGGCGAGGTCGACTACGTCCGCGATCTGACGGTCGTGGACGTCCGCTACCGCGAGGTTGCCCCCGCACCCGGCGGGGAACGGGGACGAAAGACGGCCCCCACGCGTTACCACGACAGCGGCCTCGGTGACGTTCGCGAACCGACGGCCGCCGGCGACAGCGACACCCGTACGACGTCCACGTCCACGTCCGCGGCACCGACCGCGGCCACGTCCACGCGCACGCCTGCCACTGCCGCTCACCCGAGGGAGACCGCCCGATGACCGCGCGCACCACCGCATCCCATCCGCGCCGCCCCGTCCACACCCCAGGCGCCCCCGCCCACGTCCCGGAGGGTCCCGCCCACGGCCCGGAGGGTCCCGCGCACGGCCCGGAGGGTCCCGCCCACGGCCCGGAGGGTCCCGCGCACGGCCCGGAGGGACCCGCCCGCACCCCGGCGGGCCGGCCCCGCACCTCGGGAGGCCGCGCCCGCGTCGCCCCCTCCGTCCGCGCGCTGGCCCGCGCCGCGCTGGCCGCCCACCCCATCAGCCTGGAGGACGTGCGCGAGCGCGCCGAGCTGCTGGACCGCTACGACCGCTGCTACCTGGTGCCCGCCGCCGACTTCCTGGACATCGCGGCGCGCCTGACCGACCCGCACCGGGACGAGCCGTTCCGGGCGCTGTCGATCGGCGGGCGCCGCTGGTTCGGCTACCACTCCGTCTACTACGACACGCCGGAGCTGCGCGCCTACCACGACCACCGGCAGGGCCGCCGCCGGCGCTGCAAGATCCGCGAGCGGCTCTACCAGGACACCGGCGAACGGCAGTTCGAGATCAAGGTGAAGGGCGGGCGCGGCCAGACGCTCAAGTTCCGCCGCCGCCTCGCCGACCGCGCCCACGCCCTGGAGGACGCCTCCCGCAGCTTCCTCACCCGGACCCTCGCCGAGGTGTACGGCACCGGCTTCGAGGCCCCCCAGGAGCTGACACCCAGCCTGGTCACGGACTACACCCGGGCCACGTTCGTCGCCGACGGCCAGCGCGTCACCGCCGACGCGGCCCTGGTCTGCCGCGACGCTGCGGGCAACGAGGTCTACAGCGCCCGCGACCTGGTCCTGGTGGAGACCAAGTCCTACGGCCACCTCACGGAGGCGGACCTCCTCCTCCACGAATACGGCCACCGGGCCGCCGAGTTCACCAAGTACGCCTCCCTCGCGGCGCTCGACCCCTCCCTCCCCGCCCACCGCTGGCTGCGTTCGCTGAGGGAGGCGTTCCCGGCGGCGGTGGCGGCCGGCTGAGGCCGCCGCGCGGCACCACCGCCCCTCACGCGGGCAGCGGACGCTCGTGCACCACGTGCTTCATCACCAGCGTGGAGCTGAGCCGCTGCACGCCCGGCAGAGTGGCCAGGTTCTCGTCGTAGAGGCGCTGGAACGCGGCGAGGTCGGCGGTGACGACGCGGAGCAGGTAGTCGGGGTCGCCGAAGAGGCGCTGTGCCTGGACGACCTGGGGGAGGTCCGTCAGCGCCTGCTCGAAGGCGGAGATGGTGGCGCGGTCCTCCTGGCGCATCGTGACGAAGACGAGCGCGTCGAAGGTGAGGCCGACGGCGGCGGCGTCGACCACGGCCCGGTAGCCGCGGATCGCGCCGCCGCGCTCCAGTTCGCGCAGCCGCCGGTGGCAGGGGGAGAGGCTCAGCCCCACCCGGGCGGCCAGTTCGGTGACGGTCAGCCGGCCGTCGGCCTGCAGCTCGGAAAGAATCTGCCTGTCCATGTCGTCCATGGGGAAGATTCTTCCAACAGAGCGCCCCTGAGCGACCATGTTGAGAAACACCTTTGGGGCAATTCTTCGTATTCTTCCTCCGCGAACCCGTACGCCGACCCGTACGCGAACCCGTACGCCGACCCCGTACGAGAGGAAGATCCGTCCCCCATGGCTGCCAGCTCCATAGCCGCCTTCGCCGCCTTCTCCTTTCTCCTCGTCCTCGTCCCGGGCGCGGACTGGGCCTACGCGATCACGTCCGGGCTGCGCGACCGGTCCGTCGTCCCGGCGGTCGGCGGGCTGATGCTGGGGTACGTGGCGCTGACCGCCGTCGTGGTGGCCGGGGTCGCCGCCGTGGTCGCCAGGAACCCGGGAGTGCTGACCGGGCTCACCCTGGTGGGCGCCGCCTACCTCCTCTACCTCGGCGTGACGACGCTGCTCGGCGCGAAGACCGCCGGGAGCGCCCCACCCCCGGCCGCCGCCCCGGCCGGTGCCGCCGGTGCCGCCGGTGCCGTCGCCGGTGACGGCACCGACGCCGACCGTCCCGCGGCCGGCGGGGGTGCCGCGGCGCGCTCCCGGGTGCTCAAGGGCGCGGGCGTCAGCGGCCTGAACCCCAAGGCGCTGCTGCTCTACCTCGCGCTGCTGCCCCAGTTCGCCGACCGCCACGGCACCTGGCCGCTGGCGCTCCAGATCGGACTGCTGGGCCTGGTCCACATGTGCAACGCCGGAGCCGTCTACCTGGGCGTCGGTTCGCTGGCCCGCACCGTACTGCGGGCCCGGCCCACCGCGGCGCGGGTCATCACCCGGCTGTCGGGCGTCGCGATGCTCTTGCTGGGGGCGCTGCTGCTGGTGGAGCAGCTCCCGCGCTGAGACGAGCGGCCCCTCCCGGCCCGCTCCGGCTCACCCGGACTGTTCCGGCCCCCTCCCGGCCCGCTCCGGCTCGCCCCCTCCGCCCCTTCCCGGCCCGGCCGCCCCTCAGTGCCGTGCCAGACCGAAGCGGCACGCCACCCGGGCCCCGCCGTGGTCCGGTGAGGCGCCCAGCTCCATGCCGCCGCCGGACTCCTCGGCCGTCGTCCGGGCGATGTCCAGGCCCAGGCCCGTCGAGCCCGCCCCGCTCGCGCCCCGCGCGCCCACGTCCGGGGCGCCGTCGGCGAAGCCGGGGCCGTCGTCCTCGACGGTGAGGACGGCGTCCGTGCCGGCCGTCGTGACCGTCAGCCACAGCCCGGTGCCCTCGGGCGTGTGGTCGAGCACGTTGCCGATCAGCGTGTCCAGGACGGCGGACAGGTCGTCCACCGGCACCCGGACCAGGACCGGCGCGCCGGGCGCGGAGACGGTCAGCGCACGCCCCTGGTCCTCGGCGAGCGGCGTCCAGAACGCCGCCCGCTCCCGGACCAGCTCGGCCAGGTCGCACCGCCGGCTGCCCGGCGCCGCCCCCGCCCGCCGGGCCGCGCGGATGACGCTGTCCACGCTCCGCTCCAGCGCGGCGACCGACTTCCCTATCCTGGCCGCCTCCTCCTCGTCGCGCAGTCCCTCCGCGTCCAGCCGCAGCGCGGCGACCGGCGTGCGGAGCCGGTGCGCGAGGTCGGCGCCCCGCTCGCGCTCCGCCGTGACGAACCCGTCGATGCGCTCGCCCAGCTCGTTGAGGCGGCCGGCGAGCTGGCGCAGCTCGCGCGGGCCCAGCGGCTCGGCGCGGGCGGTCAGCTCCCCGGCGGCGAGCCGGTCGGAGACGGCGGCGAGGCGGCGCGTGGCCCGCACGATGCGGGCGGCGAGCCGGTCCGCGAAGGCCAGACCGAGCAGCATCAGCGCGGCACCGATCCCGAAGACGGCCAGCCAGGAGGGGAGCACCCCGGCGTGCAGCTGGTCCTCGGTGACGGCCACCTGGACGACGGAGGCGGAGCGGGCCGGGGCCTTGACCGGGCCCGGGTCCTTGGCCGAGCCCTCGGCCGGGGCCTTGGAGCGCGCGCCGTCCGCCGTGCCGCCTTCCCTGCCGCCTTCCGTCCCGCTTCCCGTGCCGAGCACCGGGACCAGCACCACCCGGCCGCCGCCGCGCGCCTCGCCGGGCGCGTAGGTGAAGGCGCGGCCGCGCCGGGCGAGCTGGAGCGCCTCGGCGCTCACGCCGCCGGTCCGCGCGCCCAGTACGGTGCCGTCCGCCAGGACGACACAGGTGCGCGGCTGGTCCTCGCCGTTGAGTCCGTCGAGCACCCCGGTGACGACGGCGCGGCCCCCGTCCCCGCCCCTGCCCAGGGAGCCGCCGACCACCGCCGCGACGGACTGCGCCCGTTCGGTGGCGTCCGTCATGGCCCGGTCCTCGGCGTGGCTGCGGACCAGCAGGGCGAGGGGGACGAGGAGGACGGCGAGCACGACCGCCGTCGTGGTGCCGATGAGGACGAGCAGCTGCCGGCGCATCAGCCGCGCGCCCCGTCCCCGTCGCCCGCCCCGGCCCCGTCCCCGTCGGCGTCGGCGTCGGCGTCGGCGGGACCGGGGGCGTCAGGGGCGGCCAGTTTCACTCCGACCGACCGGACGGTATGCAGATAGCGGGGGTGCTGCGCGGTCTCGCCCAGCTTGCGGCGGAGCCAGGAGAGGTGGACGTCCACCGTCTTGTCGGCGCCGCCCAGCGGCTGCTGCCATACCTCGGCCAGCAGGTCGCGCCGCGAGACCACCTGGCCCTGGCGCCGCGCCAGATAGCAGAGCAGGTCGAACTCCCGCGGCGTCAGTTCCAGGGGCTTCCCGTCGAGCGTGACCTCCCGCGCGGACGGGGCCACCACGAGCCCGCCCACCCGCACGGGCGGCTCCGGCTCGTCCGGCTCGCCGCCGCCCAGCCGCCGCAGCACCGCCTTGATACGGGCGTCCAGCTGCCCGGAGCCGAACGGTTTGACGATGTAGTCGTCGGCGCCGTCCTCCAGCGCGGCGACGATCTCCGGCTCCTCGTCCCGCGCGGTCGCCACGATGACGGGCACGTCGCTGACCGAGCGCAGCATCCGCAGCACCTGCCCGCCGTCCACATCGGGCAGTCCCAGGTCCAGCACGACCAGGTCGGGCCGCTGGGTGACCGCCGCGTCGAGGCCCGCCATCCCGGTGGAGGCCGTGGCGACGGCATGCCCGCGGTCGCGCAGTGCCCTCACGAGGGCCGCGCGGAGCTGGGGGTCGTCCTCGACGACGAGTAGATGCGACATACACGTACGTTAGCCAGTGGCGGACGGCGGACCCCGGCGGGTGCCGCTCCTCCCGCGCTTGTACGGGGCGGGAGCCGGGTTGTCCACCCCTTAACCCGGCGTTAGGGAAAGGGACGGCAGACTGCGCGGTGTGAGAGGTGGGAACGGCATGGCGGACGAGCACGGCCGGCCGGGGGCCGGGAACGGCGCTGCCGGCGGCCCGGGAACGGGCCCGGACGCGGGCACGGGCACGGATACGAGCGCGGGCCCGGATTCGGGCACGGGCACGGATACGGGTGCAGGGGGTACCGGCGAGGTCGGCGGTGCCAGGGAGGTGCGCCGCCGCCGTATCGCCGCGGCGGGCTGGGTGTGCGCCGTCGGCGCCGCGTTCGCGCTGGGCGCCTGGTCGTTCTCCCAGGCCGACCCGGGCGGCCGGTACGCCCGCCCCGAGCCCCTCACCGACGACGGTGTCCGGCACGAGCTGGCCCAGTCGAAGGAACGGGCCCGCACCAGGAGCCCGGAACCGTCCGCGTCCCCCTCGGCCGGCCGTACCCCGGACGGCACCCCCGTCCCGTCCCGTACCGAGCCTCCCCGGCGGCCCGTCACCCGGACCGGCACCGTCCGCTTCCCCGACGGGCTCGGCACGGCCCTCGCCGAGTGCCGCACGGACGCCCGTACGGTCAAGCTGCTCAGCTGGACCCCCGCCGAGGGCTACAGCGTCGACGACGTGGACCCCGGGCCCGCCCGGTCGGCCGACGTCGAACTGGAGCCGGCCGCCGACGGCGCCGCCGACCCCACCGTCCACGTCCGCTGCTTGCACGGGAAGCCCCGGGCCACCGTCACCAGGGAAGCGGACAGCGACGAGGACGACGACTGACCACGCGCCCACGACCGCCCGGCGCGCCCTCCCGGAAAACCGTCCCCGGCCGTCCCCTCCCCGTCCCGTCCGGCCCCGGCACACCCCGCGTCTCCACCGATCCTCCCCCTCCCCGGCCACCCGGGAGGAAGCGGGAGACATACCCTGACTGTCACCCTTCCGGGGGTCTCCCGCAGTACGCGAGCGAACCGAGGTACCGATCGTGACGACGCACCACCCCTCATCCCCCTCCCCGTCCTCCTCTCCCTCGCCCTCCCCCTCTCCCGCGCCCGACCCCGCGGCAGGCCGGGCCGTGCACGCCGCCGACCGGTCCCATGTGTTCCACTCCTGGTCGGCGCAGGGCCAGATCGACCCGCTCGCGGTCGCGGGCGCGGAGGGCTCCTACTTCTGGGACTACGAGGGGAAGCGGTACCTCGACTTCACCAGCGGTCTCGTCTTCACCAACATCGGCTACGCCCACCCCAAGGTGGTCGCCGCCATCCAGGAGCAGGCGGCGAGGATGTGCACCTTCGCGCCCGCCTTCGCCATCGAGGCGCGCTCGGAGGCGGCACGGCTGATCGCCGAGCGGACGCCCGGCGACCTGGACAAGATCTTCTTCACCAACGGCGGCGCCGACGCCGTCGAGCACGCCATCCGCATGGCCCGCCTGCACACCGGCCGCCCCAAGGTGCTCTCCGCGTACCGCTCCTACCACGGCGGCACGCAGCAGGCCATCAACCTCACGGGCGACCCGCGCCGCTGGGCGTCCGACACCGGCACCGCGGGCGTCGTCCACTTCCACGCCCCGCACCTGTACCGCACCCAGTTCTACGCCGAGACCGAGGAACAGGAGTGCGAGCGCGCCCTGGCGCACCTGGAGCAGACGCTCGCCTACGAGGGCCCGCAGACCGTCGCCGCCGTCATCCTGGAGACCATCCCCGGCACCGCGGGCATCATGATGCCGCCGCCCGGCTACCTGGCCGGCGTCCGCGAGATCTGCGACAAACACGGCGTCGTCTTCGTCCTCGACGAGGTGATGGCGGGCTTCGGCCGCACCGGCACCTGGTTCGCCGCCGACCTGTACGGCGTCGTCCCCGACCTGATGACCTTCGCCAAGGGCGTCAACTCCGGTTACGTGCCGCTCGGCGGCGTCACCATCTCCGCGAAGATCGCCGAGACCTTCGAGACGCGCCCCTACCCCGGCGGCCTCACCTACTCCGGGCACCCGCTGGCCTGCGCCGCCGCCGTGGCCACCATCGAGACCATGGCCGAGGAGGGCATCGTCGAGCACGCCGCGCACCTGGGCGAGCACGTCATCGGCCCGGCCCTGCGCGAACTGGCCACCCGCCACCCCTCCGTGGGCGAGGTCCGCGGCACCGGCGTCTTCTGGGCCCTCGACCTGGTGCGGGACCGGGAGACCCGCGAACCGCTGGTCCCCTACAACGCCACCGGTGCCGCGGGCGCGCCCATGGCCGACTTCGCCGCCGCCGCCAAACGCGGCGGACTGTGGCCGTTCGTCAACATGAACCGCACCCACGTGGTGCCGCCGTGCACCCTCACCGAGGCCGAGTTCAAGGAGGGCCTGGCGGTACTGGACGAGGCCCTCACGGCGGCCGACGCGCACACCACCGCCGGCGCGGGCGGCGGCACTGGGCCGAAGGACGGAGGAGCGACGGCGTGATCCGACGCAGCACCCTGCGCTCGCAGATCGCCACCGCGCTGCGCGACGAGATCCTGGCCGGCCGGCTCGCCACGGGCCGGGAGTTCACGGTCAAGGAGATCGCCGAGCAGTACGGCGTCTCCGCGACACCCGTGCGCGAGGCACTGGTCGATCTCGCGGCGCAGGGGCTGCTGGACGTCGAGCAGCACCGGGGTTTCCGCGTCCACGTCTTCACCCTCGCGGACTACCGCGCGATGTGCGAGGCCCGGCAACTGGTGGTGGACGGCATCTTCCAGGGCCTGGAGACGCCCGCGGAACCGGAACCCACCGGTGCCGCGGGCACCGCCGGGTCCCCCGGTCCGCCCGTCGCCCGCCGCGCGCTCGGGGGCCTCGGGCCCGAGGTGCTGGCCTCCGTACGCCGCCGCGCCGACGCCGCCGAGAGGGCCGCCCGCGCCGGGGACCTGGACGTGCTGATCGCCTACGACCTGCGGTTCTGGCGGGAGTTGAGCGGCCTCCTCGGCAACGCCTACATCTGCGACTTCCTCGACCGGCTGCGCGTCCAGTGCTGGGTGTACGCCGTCTCGGTCCTGCGGGGCAGGCCGAGCCTGCGCGGGCGACTGTGGTCGGGGCACAACGCCCTGCTGGACGCCGTCGAGTCCGGTGACGCGCGGGCCGCCCGCGAGGTCATCGCCACCTACAATCAGCACGCCCTGACACAGGTCGGCGCGGGCGAGGGAGCATGAACGTTTCACCGGACAGCCATGGCGGCCGTGGGAACAGCCCCGGCCACGGCCCCGGTTCCAGCCACAGCAGCCACAACTCCTGCTCCGGCCACGGCCGCACCCCCAGCCACGGCCCCGGCCCGGCACCGGGCGCGGCGGCCACCACCGAGGACACCGTGCTGGTCGCACCCCCCGTACGCACCGGCACCACCACGCTGCCCCCGGCCGGCCGCCCCCCGGACGCGGACCGGCCGGGCACATCCGGGGCCGCACCGCGGGAGAGGCGACTGGCGTGGGCGGAGTGGGGCCCCGAGGACGGCACCCCGGTGCTGTTCTCACCGGGCGCCGCCACCTCGCGCTCCCTCGGTTTCGGCGCGGGCGTCGTCGACGCCCTCGGCGTCCGGCTGATCGCCCTCGACCGCCCCGGACTGGGCGCCTCCACCCCCGCGCCCGGCCGCACCCTCGACGACTTCGCCGCCGACGTCGCCGCCTTCGCCCGCGCCCGGCGGCTGGGGCGGCCCGCGATGGTGGGCAACTCGCAGGGGGCGCCGTTCGCGCTCGCCTGCGCGGCGCGCGGGGTGACCGGGCCGCTCGCCCTCGTCTCCGGCGCCGACGAGGTGGCCCACCCGCGCTTCGCCGAACCTCCCTTCACCGAGGCGCTGCCCGCCGGACTGCGCCGCCTCGTCGCACTCGCCACCGACGAACCCGGGGCCGCGCACGCGGAGTTCGCCCGGTTCACCCCGCAGGCGATGTGGGACATGGTGCTCGGGTCGAGCCCCGAGGTGGACCGCGCCGTCTACGAGCGCCCCGACTTCGCCGCCGCCTACCGCCGCGCCCTGGACGAGGGCTTCGCGCAGGGCCCCGACGGCTACGCCCGCGACACCGTGCTGGCCATGGGCCGCTGGGACATCGACCTGACGGCCGTCCGCGTCCCCGTCGACCTGTGGTACGGCGACGCCGACCTCGGCCACTCGCCCGACCAGGGCGAGAGCCTGGGCGCCCGCATCCCCGGCGCTCGGCGGCACCTGCTGCCCGGGGTGGGCGGCGCCCTGCTGTGGACGCACGCGGCGGACGTCCTGCGCGCCCTGCTGGAGGGGGCCCGGACGTGAGGAACCGGTCCGTGCGCGCGGACGGGCACCTCCCGGCACCCGTGCCGCAGGCGCGCGGCGCGGGGCACATTACGCTGTGCGCACCGTACGTCCCTGACGGTTTTGGAGCGCCCCTTGGCCTGTGACCTCTGGCTGGTACCCCTCGTCGACGTGCTCTGCCACAACCCCGACAACCCGTTCTCGGAAGAGATCGCCACCTACGACAGAGCACTCACCGAGGCCGGTCTGCCCACGGTCCCCGTCTTCGGCTACATGCCCGGTCTCTCCGGCGACGTCGCCCCCGTCGCGGGCTTCGACTACGACGCTCTGCACTGCCTGCGCCGCGCCTACCTGCTGCTGGCCTCCGGCCTGGAGGTCACGCCGGTGGGGGAGTTGGGCAGCGACTACGAGCAACTCCTGGAGATGTTCGAGCAGACGGCACAGCGGTCCCACCTGGTGTGGCACTACGACCACGCCGGTGCCTACATCCCGGTGGACTTCCCCGCCCCCCTCACCGACGACGCGCTGCTGGAGGGCGGCGGTCCGCTGGGCTCCAGCCACGGCCTGCTGCGCGAACTGCGCCTGGTGGGGCCGCACCTGGGCATCGACCCCGACAACCCGCCGCCCGCGCCGGCCGCCCCGCTGCGGCCCACCGACCTGGACGAGCCCGCCGCCTCCGCCGCCATCGGCTACGACGACGGCACGCCCTTCGGGCGGGAGCGCCACGTCTGGCTCGGACTGCACGCGGCCGCGACCCGGAGCCTCGCCCAGGGCTCCATGATCGTCTTCGGCTGACCGGTCACCCGGTCACGGCCCCGGAGGGCGCTGGCGGGGCATCGGGGGCCAGGGGTTGAGGCCGCCGTTGGGCGGCGGGAGGCGGCGGAGGGGGGAGCGGGCGGCCGGGGGCGGCCCGGAGGGCACCAGCGCCAGCGGGGACGCCTCGGTACGGAACGAGATCATCCAGTCGACGGTCTCGGCCCGTACCGTCTCTCCGACGTCCTCCGAGAAGCGCCGCAGGACGGTCAGGGCGCGCTCCGCGGCCTCGCCCGCCGTCCCCTCGGCGGGGCCGAGGACCTCACGCACGTTCTCCGCGGCCCACTCGTACCGCAGCGCCTCCAGCCGCCGGTGCACGGCCAGCGCGACGGCCATGTCCCGCATCCACCCGGAGGTCAGTCCCAGCCACCGGTCCGCGAGCGCGCACCCCGCGGCGAACAGCAGCGCGAGGTAGCCGAGATAGCCGGTGTCCCCTTCCATGGTGGGTAAAGGGACTCCCGCCAGGTCCGCGAGGGGCAGCAGCGCTCCCGCGCCGGTGCCGGCGACCACACCGCCCCGCAGCGCGCGGGCCCAGCGGCGTTTGCGCGTCCGGTCCGCGAGATACCAGTCGACGACGCGCATCGCCTCCTGTTCCACCCACTGGTACAGCTCTTCGAGGCGTTCGGCGGGCTCGTCCCAGTCCCCGGACGGGAACCCCCGCCCCAGCAGATCCGGCTGCTTCACCCGCTTCACTTGTACTCCCTCGCTCGCGTTCCGGTGCCGACGGCTGCCCGGCGGCCCCTTCCTACCGCCAAAAGTGGGACCACGTCGTCGAACCGCCCTGAAATCCCCCCAGAAGTGGCGCCGTGTCGGGTATGGAAGCGGCCGTGTCACCCGTACGGGCCCGCGCGACGCCCGCTTCCCGCCGTCGCGGGGCGGCCGTACGGGCGCGCGGGCGCGAGGGCGGCTGCCGTTAGGGTGGCGGCGTGAGGATTCTGGTCATTGGCGGCGGTGCCCGCGAACACGCAATCTGTCGCTCGCTCTCGCTGGACCCCGAGGTCACAGCGGTGCACTGCGCGCCCGGCAACGCCGGGATCGCGGCGGTCGCCACCCTGCACGCGGTGGACCCGCTCGACGGCGCGGCCGTCGCCGAACTGGCCGCCTCCGACGAGGTCCGCGCCGACCTCGTCGTCGTCGGCCCTGAGGCCCCGCTGGTGGCGGGGGTCGCGGACGCGCTGCGGGTGCGCGGCGTCCCGGTGTTCGGCCCGTCCGCCGAGGCGGCGATGCTGGAGGGCTCGAAGGCGTTCGCCAAGGAGGTCATGGCGAACGCCGGCGTGCCCACCGCCCGCAGCTATGTGTGCACCACGCCGGAGGAGGCGGATGCCGCGCTGGACGCCTTCGGCCCGCCGTACGTCGTCAAGGACGACGGCCTGGCCGCGGGCAAGGGCGTCGTGGTGACCGAGGACATCGAGGAGGCCCGCGCGCACGCCCGCGCCTGCGGCGGCGCCGTCGTCATCGAGGAGTTCCTCGACGGCCCGGAGGTCTCCCTCTTCGCGGTGACCGACGGCGAGACCGTCGTGCCCCTCCAGCCCGCGCAGGACTTCAAGCGCGCCCACGACGGCGACGAGGGCCCCAACACCGGCGGCATGGGCGCCTATTCGCCGCTGCCGTGGGCCGACCCGAAGCTGGTCGACGAGGTGCTCACCACGGTGCTGGAGCCCACCGTCCGCGAGCTGCACCGGCGCGGCACGCCGTTCTCCGGCCTGCTGTACGCGGGGCTGGCCCTCACCTCGCGCGGGGTGCGGGTGATCGAGTTCAACGCCCGGTTCGGCGACCCGGAGACGCAGGCGGTCCTCGCCCGCCTCCGCACGCCGCTGGGCGGGCTGCTGTACGCGGCGGCCACCGGCTCGCTGGCCGACTTCCCCGCGCTGCGCTGGAGCGACGGCGCGGCCGTCACCGTCGTGGTCGCGGCCCACGGCTACCCGGCGAAGCCCCGTACGGGTGATGTCATCGAGGGGCTGGAGGAGATCGAGCGGGAGGACGGTCCGGAGGCGTACGTGCTGCACGCGGGCACGACGGCCGACGAGGACGGCACCGTGCGCAGCGCGGGCGGGCGCGTCCTGTCCGTCACGGCGACGGGCGCGGACCTCGCCCAGGCGCGTGAGCGTGCCTACGCGGCAGTCGGCCGCGTCCGGTTGGCGGGCTCGCACCACCGCTCGGACATCGCCGAGCGCGCCGCGTCCCAGAACTGAGCGCGCCGCTTCCCGGAACTGAGCGCGCCGCTTCCCGGGACCGAGCGCCCGGTTTCCCGGAGCGCCCGGTTTTCCGGACCGGCGCATATACCGCCCCGCCCCGCCGGGCAAGAGCTTTAGCCAAAGCCATTCCATCGAGTGACGAGGGCCTCGGACGGCTGACGCCCGCCGAGGCCCCAACTATGGTGCCGCTCAAGCGCCGTGAGGCCCAAGGCGCCATGCCCCCGGCCGGGCACGGGGGGAGGTCCGTCGACTGGCGCAGCGCGTATTGCGGTGTCAGAGCGCGGTGACACAGTGGGTGGGAGCCGGAGAGCCCGGCCACGGTCCCGAACGGTCCGGACGAAGCGGGGTGAGACGTGAGCGGTTCCGGTGGTACCGGCCGGCGCGCCGTCGCGCGCTCCGCGCGCGCGCACGCCCTCGCCGTGCTCCGCGTCCGCAGCACGGCGCTCGCGCTCGCGCTGCTGCCCGCCGCCGCGGCGGTGATCCTGTGGGCGGGCCGTGCCACGGGGCGGTTCGGCCTCGGGCCCGGCACCGGCTGGGACGCCGCCCGCTGGACGGTCACCGGGCTGGCCGTGCTGGTCCTGGCCTGCGCGGTGGTCGCGGGCCTGGTCATCGCGCGGGGCCGCCCGGCCGTCTCGCCGACGGTCCCCGTCGAGGAGCACGCCGCACCCGCCCTGCACGCCCTGGTCCGCGACCTCGCCGAACGGCTGGAGGTCCCGGCCCCCTCCGCCATCGCCCTGACCCCCGACTGCGAC
>NZ_VJOK01000001.1:4032203-4112857 GCF_013302895.1 Streptomyces albus subsp. chlorinus
CGCGAGCGCCCCTGGTGTCATCGGTGCGAGCCCCGGCGTGGGGCCGTCGGCGGGCGCCGGGGAGGCGCACCCCGCGCCGCCCGCGCCCATGGGGCTGCCCCTCCAGCCGCCGCGCAGCGGCAAGGAGCTGCTGGCCGATCACGTCACGGCCGCCGTCTGCTGTGCCGCCGTGGACACGGCCGGTGCCGTCCCCGGGCTCGACTGGCTGGACGGACCGGCCCTGTTCGTGGACGGCGAGCGCACCGGTGAACTGGCCGGTCTGGTGCTGGCGCTGGTCGAGGACGGGGAGACCGAGGGGCTGCGCGACTGGCTGGCGAGGGTCGGAGTACGACCGGAGAAGCCCGTACGGCTCGTCTGAAGATCATCTCCAGCCATTTAGCGACGAAGGGTGACGACGCCCGTGCGTAATGTGATGTGCTGTCTGCCGTCACACGCACGGCACACCGCGCGGAGACGGAGCGAGGGCGACGGGGAGGAGCAGTACATGGGAACCGAACGGACCGAGTGCCCCGGCCGCCCCGGACAGGCCGTGCGCGAGCCCGAGCCCGGCCCCGGGCCGCTGAGGCGGTGGGAGTCCGGAGCACTCGCGCACGCGGTGACCGACCCCTTCGGCCAGGGGCCGCTGCCCTGGCTGCGGGTGAGCGAGAACTACTTCGAGAACGGCCGTCTCGTCCCGTGGTACGTGGACTGCGTCGACCAGGCCCCGGGCCAGACCTCCCGCACCCCCGAACTGGTGCGGGACCTGGCGGGCGGCGGCCAGACCCTCCCCAAGCCCCGCACCCGCGGCCTGTCCAGCAGCGCCCCGCCCACCGCCGACGACGTGCGCTGCCAGATCAAGGGCTTCGCCTCGGTGGCCGGCGGCACGCCTCCCGGCGAGTCCATCGACTTCCGCGTCACCGTCAACCCGCCGCAGCCCTTCAGCGTGGACGTCTACCGGATCGGCCACTACGGCGGCGCGGGTGCCATGAAGATCACCACCAGTCCCCGGCTGTCCGGCATCATGCAGCCCGCCCCGCTCACCGCGGACCGCACCGTCTCCTGCCACCACTGGTGGCTCTCCTGGCGGCTCCAGATCCCCGACTACTGGTCCACCGGGGCCTATGTCGCCGTCCTGACCACCGCCGACGGGCACCGCTCCCACATCCCCTTCACGGTCCGCGACCGGGACCCGGGTGATCTGCTGCTCGTCCTGCCGGACGTGACATGGCAGGCGTACAACCTCTTCCCCGAGGACGGCCGTACGGGCGCCAGCCTGTACCACGCCTGGGACGACGACGGCCGCCTGCTGGGGGAGAGCCAGGCGGCCATGACGGTCTCCTTCGACCGCCCCTACGCGGGCTCCGGCCTGCCCCTGCACATCGGACACGCGTACGACTTCATCCGCTGGGCGGAACGGTACGGCTACGACCTGGCCTACGCGGACACCCGCGACCTGCACGCGGGGCGCATCGACCCCACGCAGTACCGGGGGCTGGTCTTCCCCGGCCACGACGAGTACTGGTCCCGGGCGATGCGCCGGTCCGTGGAGCGCGCCCGCGACAGCGGCACCGCGCTGGTCTTCCTCTCCGCCAACACCATGTACTGGCAGGTCGAACTCGACGCGCTCCCCTCCGGCGCCCCCGACCGCCTGCTCACCTGCCGCAAGCGGCGCGGCCCCGGGCGCCCCGCGCTCTGGCGCGAGCAGGGCGAGCCCGAACAGGCCCTGCTGGGCATCCAGTACGCGGGCCAGGTCGCCGAGCCCTACCCGCTGATCGTCCGCAACGCCGACCACTGGCTGTGGGAGGCCACCGGCGCCGGCGAGGGCGACGAGCTGCCCGGCCTCGTCGCGGGGGAGGCCGACCGCTACTACCCGCGCACCGTGCTCCCGGACCACACCAGCCGCATCCTGCTGGCCCACTCCCCGTACCAGGACCGCACCGGAGCCCTGCGCCACCAGGAGACCTCCCTGTACCGCGCGCCCTCCGGCGCCCTCGTCTTCTCCTCCGGCACCTTCGCCTGGTCCCCCGCGCTGGACCGCCCCGGCTATGTGGACGCCCGTATCCAGCGGGCCACCTGCAACCTGCTGGACCGCATCTGCAAACGGGACTGACCGGGGCAGCACCCCCGTGCCCCCGCCCGCGGCGGCGCCCGGTCCGCCCGACAGGCACCGCGCTCGGGTGGCAGGGGAGAATCGGGGGCACCCGCCGTGTGGCCGGCTGCCCCCAGGGAGGAATGAGAACGTGACGGGATTCGTCGAAAAACCCGAGCCCGCCCAGGTACCGGGCCTGGTGCATCTGCACACCGGCAAGGTCCGCGACCTCTACCGGAACGAGGCCGGCGACCTGGTGATAGTCGCCAGCGACCGGATCTCCGCGTTCGACTGGGTCCTGCCGACCGAGATCCCCGACAAGGGCCGCATTCTCACGCGGCTGTCCCTGTGGTGGTTCGAGCAGCTGGAGGACCTGCTGCCCCACCACGTCCTCGGCACGGACGTCCCCGAGGGCGCGCCCGCCGACTGGGAGGGCCGCACCACGGTGTGCCGCTCCCTGCGGATGATCCCCGTCGAGTGCGTGGCCCGCGGCTACCTCGCCGGATCGGGCCTGGCCGAGTACGAGCGGTCCCAGACCGTCTGCGGGCTCGCCCTCCCGCCCGGCCTGGAGGACGGCTCCGAGCTGCCGGGCTCGATCTTCACCCCCGCCACCAAGGCGGAGGTCGGGGAGCACGACGAGAACGTCTCCTACGAGGACGTGGCCCGCGAGGTCGGCCCGGAGACCGCCGCCGAACTGCGCCAGGCCACCCTCGCCGCGTACGACCGCGCCCGGGACATCGCCCGCGAGCGCGGCATCGTCCTGGCCGACACCAAGTTCGAGTTCGGCTGGGACGAGGCGGGCGACGGCACCGAGCCGCGGCTCACCCTCGCCGACGAGGTGCTCACCCCCGACTCCTCCCGCTTCTGGCCCGCCGACACCTGGCAGCCCGGCCGCGCGCAGCCCTCCTTCGACAAGCAGTACGTGCGCGACTGGCTCGTCTCCTCCGCCTCCGGCTGGGACCGCGCCTCGGAACAGCCCCCGCCCGCCCTCCCCTCCGACGTCGTCGAGGCCACCCGCGCCCGCTACATCGAGGCCTACGAACGGCTGACGGGGGTGCCCTGGAGCTAGGGCCTGCCGGGCGGCCCCGCCGCAACCCTGTGCGGGTTCCGGCGGGGGTGCCCTCCGACGCCCGACGCGCCCGACATCCAGTGCCCGGCGGGCCGTGGGCTCTCGGGTGTCGGGTGTACTGCGCTTGCGGGGGGCCTTCCGTCCGGGCCCGCCCGGCCCGGCCCCGGCCGCGACATGAAAAGAAGGCCCCGGTCCTTCGACCGGGGCCTTCCCGCTTCTCGGAGCGGACGACGAGGCTCGAACTCGCGACCTCAACCTTGGCAAGGTTGCGCTCTACCAACTGAGCTACGTCCGCGTGCTCCACCGCCGGACCTCTGGGGGCCGCCGTGGTGCGCAGCCCAGTATAGCCGCTCTCCGGCACGGCCCGGCACGGCTTCCGGGGCGGCCCGGGAGGTCAGATCCACCCGCGCTCGCGGGCCATTCGCGCCGCCGCGTGCCGGTTCTCCGCGCCCAGTTTGGCGGCGGCGGCCGAGAGGTAGTTGCGGACCGTCCCCTGGGTCAGCGAGGCCCTCCTGGCGATCTCCGCCACCGGGGCGCCGTCCGCGGCCAGCTCCAGCAGCTCGGCCTCGCGGGCGGACAGCGGCGAGTCCCCGGCGCTGATGGCGTCGGCCGCCAGCTCGGGGTCCACATAGCGGCTGCCGCCGTGCACGGTACGGATGATCTCGGCGAGCTGCTCGGCCGAGGCGGTCTTGGGCACGAAACCGCGGACGCCCGCGGCCAGCGCCCGCTTGAGGTGGCCCGGCCGGCCGTGGCTGGTGACGATCATGGAACGGCACTCCGGCACCGCGTCCCGCAGCGCCGCCGCGACCCGCACGCCGTCCGCGCCCGGCATCTGGAGGTCGAGCACGGCCACGTCCGGCCGGTGCGCACCGGCCATCGCCAGCGCCTCGGGCCCGGAGGCCGCCTCCGCGACGATGGCCAGATCGTCCTCCAGCGCGAGCAGCGCCGCCAGCGCCCCGCGGATCAGATGCTCGTCGTCCGCCAGCAGCACCCGGATCGGGACCCTCGGGTCCCCGCCCCCCACCTCGGCGTTCCCGCTCACCATCGCTTCCCCGGCTCCTCCCGTTCCCCGGCCGCCCTCGCGCCGGGGAACACCTGGCGGACCAACCCGCCACCCGCACTCCCGACCGCGGCGGAACCCGCCGCGCCCTCCACCGCACCCGCGGCACCCCAAGCCGCACCCGGGTCCGCGACACCCGGCCCCGCATCCGCATCCGCATGCGGGCCCGCGCCCGTGCCCGTATCCGTAGGCGCGCCCGGCCCCTCGTCCCTGCCCACGCCCCCTGCCAGGGCCTCCACCGGCTCCCCGGCATCGGCACGTGCGGCATGCGCGGCATGCGCGGCGCCGCCACTGCCGGCCGGGGCCGTGAGCGCGGTGCCGCCCGCGTCGGCCGGGGCCGTGAGCGGGACCTCGGCGCGCAGCCGGAAGAGCCCTTCCGCCTCGTCGCGGTCCGCCGTGAGGGTGCCGCCCAGGGCGGCGAGGCGTTCGGCGAGCCCCGTCAGGCCGGAACCGCGCCGGGTGGACTCCGGCCGCAGACCGTCGTTCTCCATCAGCAGGACGGCCGTACCGGCCGCGCCCAAGGTGAGGCGTATCACACAGCGCCCGGCCTCCGCGTGCCGCAGCACATTGGTGGCGCCCTCCCGGACCACCCAGCCGAGCGCCGACTGCACGGACCGGTCCCCTCACCGGCTCCGCCGACTCGATGCGGCAGTCCACCCCGGCGGCCCGCAGCACGCCCCGGGCGCCGGCGAGTTCGGTCTCCAGCCCGGCCTCGCGGTAGCCCCGGACGACCTCGCGCACCTCGGTCTGCGACTCGCGGGCCAGCCGCTGGACCTCCCTCATCTGCGCGAGGGCGGAGTCGGCGCCCCGCTGGGCGAGCTGGGTGGCCAGCTCGCTCTTGAGCGCGATGACCGACAGGTTGCGGCCCATCACGTCGTGCAGGTCGCGGCTGAAGCGGAGCCGTTCCTCGGCGACCGCCAGTCGCGCCTGCGCCTCCTTCGCCTCGTCCAGCTCCCGCATGACGGCGATGTACCAGGCCGAGGAGCGCGGTGTGAAGACGCCGGAGAGGCCCGCGAGGACGAGGACGCACAGGGTGGGCAGCAGCCGCAGCCAGCTCGTCGTCGCCGTGCTGAAGACGGCGGCGATCAGGACGGCGCCGCCGAACACCACGGCCATCGCGCGCCGCCTGGGCACCGTCAGCCCGTACACGCCCACCAGGCTCGGCAGACCGGCGAACAGGGCCATCGCGGGCCCGGCGGAGTCACCGGCCCAGCCCTTGCCGATCATCAGCGTGACCAGGGCCGTGGCGGCGAGGAAGAACCCCAGCGCGACGGCCATCAGCCGGCGGGGCGGCTCCTCCGCGCCCAGGTAGCAGTCCAGGGCACGCGGCAGGGCGGTCATGCTCAGCACGCCCACCACCAGTTGCAGTCCGGCCACCACGCAGGCCAGCGTCAGGGGCAGCCGTGCCTGCGACGTCTCGGCGAGGAACTGCGGGATACCGCTCAGGTAGAAGATCCACGGCGTGCTCAGCACCATCCACCGCGTCGAGACCTCGACCTGCTCCAGCCGGCTGCGCCGCTGCCACTTGTGCCGCCTCTCCCTGCCCCAGCGGATCACCGGCGACCGCCTCCCGTCCCCGTCTGTCCCCTGCTCGTCCGCCCCGTGCTCGTGCACATCCCCGCGCCCGTCCGTCCCGTCCCCGCGCCCGTCCGTCCCGTCCCCGTTCCCGTCCGTCCCGTCCCCGTGCACGTGTCCCCGCGCCGTCGCGGCCGAGCCCCCCGGCCCCGGTCCCGCCCCCTCACCGTACGTGCGGACCAGCGCCGCCGGGCCGACGACGGTGACCGGCGGCGGCCACTGCCCCGGCGCGGGCCCCGCGCCCGGCTCAGCGGCGCGGCTCCCACCGGAAGCGCTTGCGCACCACGGAGGCGCCCAGCAGCGTCCAGGCCACGGCGACCGCCAGTGCCCGCAGCGTGCCCGTCCCGCTCAGCTGCTGTGTCCAGGCGCTCCGCAGCAGGTCCATCACCGGCGACATCGGCAGATACCGGCACACCTCCGCGACCCGGTCCGGGTAGACCTCCAGCGGGACGAAGATCCCCGAGCCCGCGAACGTCGCGAGCATCAGCGGCATCGGGGTGAGCTGGGCCAGCTCGGTGGTGCGGGTGAAGGCGGCGGAGGCGGCGGCCAGCGAGGCCGTCATCACCAGCCCCAGCACCACCCCGGCCACCAGCAGGTCCGGCCGCTGTGGGGCTCCGACGTCCAGCAGCACCGCCCCGCCGGCCAGCAGCAGCACGGCCTGGGCCAGCCCGATCACGGCCGAGGGCAGCGCCCCGGCCCCCAGGATCTCCAGGTCGTCGGCCTCACCGGTGCGCAGCCGCTTGAGGACCAGCTCCTCACGCCGGGCGACGTACACGCCGACCAGCGTGCTGTAGACGGCGAACAGCAGCACCATCCCCACCGCCCCGGGCAGCACCACCGTGCCCAGCGAGAGGCCCGTCCCCGACAGATCGGCCTGGTCGGCGGCCGACTTGATCGAGAAGGTGAGCATCACCGGCAGCAGCAGGACGACGAACAACGCCGACTTGTTGCGCAGCAGCAGTGTCAGCTCCGCCCGCGCCAGCGCGCGCACCCTCCGCATCGACAGCCTGCTCACCCGGCCCCCGCTCGCGGCCCGCGCCCCGGTGGCCGTCGCCCCGCCCGCGCCCGCGCTTCCGCCCGTATCCGTCATGCCCGCGCTTCCTTCCGCTCCGCCACGCCCGCGTCCGCCCGGTCGCCCGCCTGGGCGATCTCCAAGAACGCCTCCTCCAACGAGGCGGACCGCGCCTGGAGGTTCTCCAGCGTGACGCCGGACTCCCGCGCCCACAGCAGGAGTTCGGTCAGCGCCGACTGGAGTTCCCGCGTCCGCACCGACACGGTGCGCCCCTGGACCGCGGCCGGGACGCCCAACGGCAACCGCTCGGCCGCCACACCCGCCGGCAGCCGGAAGGAGATGCGCGACGGCCGCTCGGCCACCACCTGCTCCGGCGTGCCCGTCGCCACGATGCGGCCCGCCTGCATGATCGCCAGCCGGTCGGCCAGCTGCTCGGCCTCCTCCAGGTAGTGCGTCGTCAGCAGGACCGTCGTCCCCTCCGCGCGCAACCCCCGCACCAGCTCGGCCACCTCCTGGCGGCCCTCGGGGTCCATACCCGTCGTCGGCTCGTCCAGGAACAGCACCTCCGGCCGGCCGATGAGCGCCAGCGCCAGGTCCAGCCGCCGCCGCTCACCACCCGAGAGCTGCTTGACCCGGACGTCCGCCCGGCCACCGAGACCCACCCGCTCCAGCGCCTCACCCGGCGGCCCGGCCTCGCTGGTGACGCCTGCCCACATCGTCGCCGTCTCCGCGACGGTCAGCTCGGAGGGGAAGCCGCCCTCCTGGAGCATCACACCCGTCCGGGGCCGCACATAGGCGCGCTCCGTGAACGGATCGAACCCCAGCACCCGCACCGTGCCCGCGTTCGGCCGCGCCAGCCCCTCCAGCACCTCGACGGTGGACGTCTTGCCCGCACCGTTGGTACCGAGCAGCGCGAAGATCTCACCCTCGCGCACCGAGAACGACACCTCGCGGACGGCCTCGAAACCGCCGCCCCCGCCGCTCCTGCCCGCCGCCTCGTAGCGGCGCCTCAGCCCCTCGACCTCGATCGCTTCCATGGAGCCAGGCTTCCGCCGGGAAGAGCCCGAATCGAGTGCGGGCCGTCATGAGTGCGGATGACGAATGTCATGCGGCACCCCCGCGTCCGCGTCCACACAAAAAGAAGACCCCGGCCGCAATGACCGGGGTCTTCATTTCCCTGAGCGGACGACGAGGCTCGAACTCGCGACCTCAACCTTGGCAAGGTTGCGCTCTACCAACTGAGCTACGTCCGCATGCCTCCATCCGGCTCTCACCGAATGGCGCGACCACTACTCTACCTGATCGTTTCCGACCGACGGTACGGAGTGGAGAGCGGGTGACAGGAATCGCACACTGCGCCTCCCTCTTGGAAAGAGGGCGCTCTACTACTGAGCTACACCCGCACGCTCACCTTGCGGTCCCCCTTCCGGGGTTCCCCGCCGCGGCGTTGCCCCGACTCTATCCGATCACCCACACCCCCTGGCAAGTCGCCCCTCCTTCCCTCCTCTTCCCCGCCACGGCAGCCCTCTGTCCTAGCCGGGACGGCCCCCGCTTCCCTGCCGTGACGGCGGGAAGCGGGGGCCGTCCCGGCAGGTGCCGTCCCGTCCGCAACCAGAGGCCCGCCGACGACGAGCCCCCGCAGGGGCGGACGGTGCGAGCCCCTTCGTTCGGCACGGGGGACGGGGGACGGGGGACGGGGGACGGGGGACGAGGGGGCGAAGGGGAGCGAGCCCCTTCATCCGGCATGCGCCGGGAGGTGCCTTGGGGCGGGCTCCCCACGAGGGGGCCGCCCCAAGGCGCAAGGCGGGAGGTCTCAGCGGGCGGCGTGGAACGCCTCGTACACCTTCTTCGGGATGCGCCCGCGGGCGGGCACATCGAAGCCGTTCGACTCCGCCCAGGCCCGCACGGCACGCGGGTCGGGGTCGATCGAGGTGCGGCGGTACGCCTTCCCGGACCTGGCCCGCTTGCGGCCGGCCTCGACGAAAGGCGCCAGCTCCTTGCGGAGCCGCTCGGCGTTGTCGGTGTTCAGGTCGATCTCGTAGGTCTTCCCGTCGAGTCCGAAGGAGACCGTTTCCGCCGCTTCTCCGCCGTCGATGTCATCGGAGAGCATCACTACTACACGCTGTGCCACGGATATCGGTCCTTCCCTCAGGATCGCGAAAGGGGGTCGCCCGGCTTTCCCGGTGGTTGCCGGGACGGTCCGCCGGCATGCGGCGGGATGTATGCGGGTGAACCCGGGTAGGAGACGGAGTCAAGTGCTTATTCTGTTGGATGCTGCGCGCGCCCGGGGGCGCACAAACATTATGGCCCGGAATTCGGATCGGGTTCCGGCCGCAATCGGGACCCTACTTTTTTCTCCTGGGTTTTCCCAGTGCTTCGCGAAGTCCCACCAGGATCGTCACGCGCGGATGAGCGCTTCTCGGCCGCCGTGGAGAACCCCGGACCATATCAACGCGCGTAGATTCTCATGGCGGGTACGCTGGCCAGCGCAGCGCCCCGCTAAGCACTAGGAGTACCTGTGGCTCGCGTCGTCGTCGACGTCATGCTGAAGCCGGAGATCCTCGACCCCCAGGGACAGGCGGTGCAGCGTGCACTGCCCCGCCTGGGCTTCGAAGGAATCTCCGATGTCCGCCAGGGCAAGCGCTTCGAGCTCGAAGTGGAGGGCCCCGTGGACGGGGACGCCCTCGCCCGTATCCAGGAGCTGGCCGAGACGTTTCTCGCCAACACCGTGATCGAGGACTTCACGGTCCGCGTCCAGGAGGCCGACGGCGCCGAGCGGCCCGTCCCGGCCGCTTCCCACGCCGCGTCCGAAGGAGCCGCGGCGTGACCACCCGTATCGGCGTCGTCACATTTCCCGGTTCCCTCGACGACAGCGACGCGCGCCGCGCCATCCGTATCGCGGGGGGCGAACCGGTCGCGCTGTGGCACCGCGACAAGGATCTGCACCAGGTGGACGCGGTCGTGCTGCCGGGCGGTTTCAGTTACGGCGACTATCTGCGGTGCGGCGCAATTGCCCGGTTCTCGCCCGTGATGGAGTCCGTCGTCGAACAGGCGAAGGCCGGAATGCCGGTGCTCGGGATCTGCAACGGTTTCCAGGTCCTGTGTGAATCCCACCTGCTTCCGGGGGCGTTGACCCGCAACGACCACCTGCACTTCGTCTGCCGCGACCAGCGCCTGCGGGTCGAGAACGACGCGACCGCCTGGACGTCGGACTACGCGCGCGGCCAGGAGATCACCGTTCCGCTCAAGAACGGCGAGGGCGGCTACGTCGCCGACGAGCGCACCCTGGACGAACTGGAGGCCGAGGGCCGCGTGGTCTTCCGGTATCTGGACGTCAACCCCAACGGTTCCCGCCGCGACATCGCCGGCATCACCAACGAGGCCGGGAACGTGGTCGGCCTCATGCCGCACCCCGAGCACGCCGTTGAGGCCCTGACGGGGCCGACCACCGACGGGCTCGGTTTCTTCACCTCGGCCGTCAAGAAGCTGGTCACCTCATGAGTTCCCAGAGCCTGGACACCGTCAAGCACGCGGAACAGACTCCCGACACCGACCTCCCCTGGGCCGAACTGGGCCTGAAGGAGGACGAGTACGCCCGTATCCGCCAGATCCTGGGCCGCCGTCCCACCGGCGCCGAACTGGCCATGTACTCCGTGATGTGGTCCGAGCACTGCTCGTACAAGAGCAGCAAGGTCCATCTGCGGCAGTTCGGCGAGAAGGCGCCCACCGAGGGGCCGGGGGCCGACGCGATGCTCGTCGGCATCGGCGAGCAGGCGGGCGTCGTGGACGTCGGCCAGGGCTACGCGGTCACCTTCAAGGTGGAGTCCCACAACCACCCCTCGTACGTGGAGCCGTACCAGGGCGCGGCCACCGGTATCGGCGGCATCGTCCGCGACATCATCGCCATGGGCGCCCGCCCGGTCGCGGTGATGGACCCGCTGCGCTTCGGCGCCGCCGACCACCCCGACACCAAGCGGGTGCTGCCGGGCGTCGTCGCGGGCATCGGCGGTTACGGCAACTGCCTGGGGCTGCCCAACATCGGCGGCGAGGTCGTCTTCGACGCCTGCTACCAGGGGAACCCGCTGGTCAACGCCCTGTGCGTGGGTGTGATGAAGCACGAGGACATCCACCTGGCGAAGGCCGCCGGCACCGGCAACAAGGTCATCCTCTACGGCGCCCGCACCGGCGGCGACGGCATCGGCGGCGCCTCCATCCTGGCCTCCGAGACCTTCGACACGGAGAAGCCCAGCAAGCGCCCCGCCGTGCAGGTCGGTGACCCCTTCCAGGAGAAGCTGCTCATCGAGTGCACCCTGGAGGCGTTCCACGCCGGGCTCGTCGTCGGCATCCAGGACCTGGGCGCGGCCGGGCTCTCCTGCGCCACCAGCGAGCTGGCCTCCAACGGTTCGGGCGGCATGCGCGTCGAGCTGGACGATGTGCCGCTGCGCGACTCCTCGCTCTCCCCCGAGGAGATCCTGATGAGCGAGTCGCAGGAGCGCATGTGCGCCGTGGTCGAGCCCGACAAGGTCGGGCGCTTCCTGGAGATCTGCGAGAAGTGGGAGGTCACGGCCACCGTCATCGGTGAGGTCACCGACGGCGACCGGCTGGAGATCTTCTGGCACGGCGAGAAGATCGTGGACGTCGACCCGAAGACGGTCGCCCACGAGGGCCCCGTCTACGAGCGCCCGTACGCGCGCCCCGAGTGGCAGGACGCGCTCCAGGCCGACGACCCGGCCGCCCTGCCCCGCCCGAAGGACGGCGACGAGCTGCGGGCCGCCGCCCTCGCCCTGGTCTCCTCCCCGAACCAGGCCGCCAAGTCCTGGATCACCGACCAGTACGACCGCTACGTCCTGGGCGACACCGTACTGGCGCAGCCCGAGGACAGCGGCATGATCCGGATCGACGCCGAGACGGGCCTGGGCGTCGCCCTCGCCACCGACGGCAACGGCCGCTACGCCAAGCTGGACCCGTACGAGGGCGCGCGGCTCGCGCTGGCCGAGTCGTACCGCAACGTCGCCGCGACCGGCGCCCGCCCGCTCGCCGTCACCGACTGCCTCAACTTCGGCTCCCCCGAGGACCCGGCCGCCATGTGGCAGTTCGCCGAGGCGTGCCGAGGGCTGGCCGACGCCTGCCGGGAGCTGGGCACCCCGGTGACGGGCGGCAACGTCTCCCTCTACAACCAGACCGGCGAGGCCGCCATCCACCCCACCCCGGTGGTCGGCGTGCTGGGTGTCATCGACGATGTCGCCCGCCGCACCCCGATGGCGTTCCGCGACGAGGGCCATCTGATCTACCTCCTGGGCGAGACCCGCGAGGAGCTGGGCGGTTCGGCCTGGTCCCAGGTCGCCCACGGCCACCTGGGCGGACGCCCGCCCAGGGTGGACCTGGAGCGGGAGCGGCTGCTGGCCGAGATCCTGATCGCCGCCTCCCGGGACGGGATGGCGGATGCCGCGCACGACCTGTCGGACGGCGGCCTGATCCAGGCGCTGGCCGAGTCCTGCCTCAAGGGCGGCAAGGGCGCCCGGATCGTCGTCCCCGACGGGCTGGACCCCTTCGTCTTCCTCTTCTCCGAGTCGCAGGGCCGGGCCCTGGTGGCCCTGCCGCGGAGCGAGGAGGTGCGGTTCACCGACATGTGCGCGGCCCGGGGGATGCCCGCCGCGCGGATCGGTGTCGTGGACGGGGAAGCGCTGGAGATCCAGGGGCAGTTCACCCTCCCGCTGGACGAGCTGCGGCACGCCCACGAGGCCACGCTCCCGGCCCTCTTCGGCTGACCGGCCGGCCGGCCACGCCTCACCGCCGGGCCCCAAAGCCGTGTGCCCGGGGTCCGGCGGTGACGCGGGAGGGTGAAGCCTTCTCCCGCACCGCGCCAGGGGGCGGCTAGTCTCACGCGTATGCCGCCTGCCCGACGCACCCCCTCCGGAAGAGACCGGCGCACGTACGACCCGAACCGCGTCCGCACCGCGCTCATCAACCAGGTGGAAGCGGTCACCGATGCCGCGCACCGGCTCGGCGCACAGCAGTACTCCCTCCCCTCCGGCCTGCCCGGCTGGGACGTGCACCATCTGCTCGTCCACCTCGCACAGCAGATCGACGCGGTGCCCCGGCAGCTGAGCCGGCCGGAGACGGAGGTCTCCACGAAGGCCGGGCACCTCTCCCTCTCGCGCTGGGCCCTGTCCACGGCGACCGCCGCCGAGCGGCTGGACGCGGCGACCCGCGAGGAGGCCGCCGCGGCCCCCGACGGCCCGGCCCGCGTCGACCAGGCGGTGGCGGAGCTGGAGCCGGTCATCGAGTCGGCGGTCCGCGAGGACCTGGTGATCCCGCACGACTTCGGTCCGATGCGCATGCTGGACTTCACGGTGACGCGGCTGGTGGAGCTGGTGGTGCACAGCGACGACCTGGCCCGTGCCACGGGCGTCCGCGTCGCGCTGGACCGGCAGGCCCTGGCCGCCACCGTCCGGGTGCTGGCCGACGCGCTCGCCGCGAAGGCACCCGGCGGTTCGGTGGAGGTGCGGATCCCGCCCTTCGCCGTCGTCCAGGCCGTCGAGGGGCCCCGCCATACCCGGGGCACCCCGCCCAACGTGGTGGAGGCGGATCCGCTGACGTGGCTCCGCCTGGCCACCGGCCGGACGACGTGGAGCGAGGCGCTGGCCACCGGGCAGCTGACGGCGAGCGGAGAGCGCTCGGACCTCTCGGCGCTGCTGCCGGTACTGGGCTGAGCGGCGCCGCCCGGATCCCCGGTATGTCCGGGCATTCCGGGCATACGGGTCGGTGGCCGCCCCGAGCGCACACGCGCCGCGAACCGGGCGGCGTGGCAAACATCACCGCCCGCCCGCCCGCTTCCCGGAGGGGAGAGGAGGGACGGGGGAACAGTGCGACAGGCGTGCTCACGCGCAGCGACGAGGATGCTCACCCGCAGCGACAGAGGGCACCCGCGCCGTGACCGACGTCCCCCCTGCGGCACTCGCGCGGGGGTCGGCCGGGGCCGGGCGGGCCGGATGGTGACCGCGTCCGGGCCGATCCGTCAAGGCCCCCCGCCCGGCAGGCGCGTTCCCCGGTTCGGCGCCCCGCGAGCGGGGACCGTAGACTCGAAGACGTGCCACGTGGTGACGGAAAGCTCAGCCACGACCTCCTCCCCGGTGAGAAGGGCCCCCAGGACGCCTGCGGCGTCTTCGGTGTCTGGGCGCCCGGTGAAGAGGTCGCGAAGCTCACGTATTTCGGCTTGTACGCCCTGCAACACCGCGGCCAGGAGTCCGCGGGAATCGCGGTGAGCAACGGCTCCCAGATTCTGGTCTTCAAGGACATGGGCCTGGTCTCCCAGGTCTTCGACGAAACCTCCCTCGGGTCCCTGCGCGGCCACATCGCCGTGGGCCACGCGCGCTACTCGACGACCGGCGCCTCGGTGTGGGAGAACGCCCAGCCGACCTTCCGCGCCACCGCCCACGGCTCCATCGCCCTGGGCCACAACGGCAACCTGGTCAACACCGCCCAGCTCGCCGGGATGGTCGCCGAACAGGCCGCCACCGGCAACGGCCGCGCCACCCAGGTGGCGGCCACCAACGACACCGACCTGGTCACCGCCCTGCTGGCGGGCCAGACCGACGACGACGGCAAGCCGCTCACCGTCGAGGAGGCGGCCCCGCGGGTGCTGCCCCGGGTCCAGGGCGCGTTCTCGATGGTCTTCATGGACGAGGACACGCTGTACGCGGCCCGCGACCCGCAGGGCATCCGCCCGCTGGTGCTGGGCCGGCTGGAGCGCGGTTGGGTCGTCGCCAGCGAGACCTCGGCCCTCGACATCGTCGGCGCCAGCTTCATCCGGGAGATCGAGCCGGGCGAACTGGTGGCCATCGACGAGGACGGGCTCCGCACTTCACGGTTCGCTGAGGCAAAGCCGCGGGGCTGCGTCTTCGAATACGTCTACCTCGCCCGGCCCGACACGGACATCGCCGGCCGCAACGTCTACCTCTCCCGGGTGGAGATGGGGCGCAAGCTGGCGGCCGAGGCCCCGGCCGACGCCGACCTGGTGATAGCGACTCCCGAGTCCGGCACCCCGGCGGCGATCGGCTACGCGGAGGCCAGCGGCATCCCCTACGGATCGGGCCTGGTCAAGAACTCCTACGTGGGCCGGACGTTCATCCAGCCGAGCCAGACCATCCGGCAGCTGGGCATCCGGCTGAAGCTCAACCCGCTGCGCGAGGTCATCCGCGGCAAGCGGCTGGTCGTCGTCGACGACTCGATCGTGCGCGGCAACACGCAGCGCGCCCTGGTGCGGATGCTGCGCGAGGCCGGGGCCGCCGAGGTGCACGTGCGCATCTCCTCACCGCCGATCAAGTGGCCCTGCTTCTTCGGTATCGACTTCGCGACCCGCGCCGAGCTGATCGCCAACGGGCTGTCCACCGACGAGATCGGCACCTCGCTGGGGGCCGACTCGCTGGCCTACATCTCGACCGACGGGATGATCGAGGCGACGGCCATCCCCAAGGACAAGCTGTGCCGCGCCTGCTTCGACGGGGAGTACCCGATGGAGCTGCCGGACCCCGAACTGCTCGGCAAGCACCTGCTGGAGGCCGAGGCCACCAGCGACGTCGACGGTGTCGGTACCCTCGCCTCCGGTGTGGGAGCGGCCGACGCGCTGAAGCGCCCGTAGCCGTCCCGATCCGCCTCCCCTCGTGTTCACCGCGCCGGGCCCCCGCCGGACCCCGTCCGGGCCGGGCCCGTCCCGACGGCCCCGCCCGGGGGCCGGCGCCGCCCAGGGGCGTGCCGCGGACCCGCCACCTCCGCCGCGGGGGCTGCCCCCGCGCGACGGCCCGGTGGCCGTCCGGCGGCTCCCCCGCGGTCCCTCGGGGCCCCGGACCCGACGCGGCTTCTCCGCCGAGCACCTCCCCCGCACAGGAAGACGTATCCCATGACGAACAGCCAAGGCGACGGCGCCAGCTACGCGGACGCCGGGGTCGACATCGAGGCCGGCGACCGCGCCGTGACGCTGATGAAGGAGTGGGTCTCCAAGACGCAGCGTCCCGAGTCGGTCGGCGCGCTGGGAGGCTTCGCGGGTCTCTTCGACGCATCCCGCCTCAAGGGCTACACCCGCCCGCTGCTGGCCTCGGCCACCGACGGGGTCGGCACCAAGGTGGCGCTCGCACAGCGCATGGACGTCCACGACACGATCGGCCACGACCTGGTGGCGATGGTGGTGGACGACCTGGTGGTGTGCGGCGCGGAGCCGCTGTTCATGACGGACTACATCTGCGTGGGCAAGGTGGTCCCCGAACGGGTCGCGCAGATCGTGAAGGGGATTGCCGAGGGCTGCGTCCTGGCGGGCTGCTCCCTGGTGGGCGGCGAGACGGCCGAGCACCCGGGGCTGCTGGGACCCGACGAGTACGACGTGGCGGGCGCGGGGACCGGCGTGGTGGAGGCCGACGCCGTGCTGGGGCCGGAGCGGATCCGGGCGGGCGACGCGGTGGTCGCGATGGCGTCCTCGGGGCTTCACTCGAACGGGTACTCGCTGGTGCGGCACGTGGTCTTCGACCGGGCGGGCTGGACGCTGGAGAGGCAGGTGCCGGAGTTCGGGCGCACGCTGGGCGAGGAACTGCTGGAGCCCACCAAGATCTACGCGCTCGACTGCCTGGAGCTGGCCCGCACGAGTGAGGTGCACGCCTTCTCGCACATCACCGGCGGCGGGCTGGCCAGCAATCTGGCCCGGGTCGTCCCCGATGCGCTGCACGCGACGGTGGAGAGGGGGACCTGGGCGCCCGGCGCGGTCTTCGACGTGGTCGGCGGCGCGGGGAACGTGGCGCGGGCCGAGCTGGAGAAGACGCTGAACATGGGGGTCGGCATGATCGCGGTCGTGCCGCCGTCCGCCGTCGACGCGACGCTGGAGACCCTGGCCGACCGAGGCGTGGACGCCTGGGTCGCGGGCGAGATCACCGAGCGCGGTGACCGCGGGGAGGCGGTCACTCTCACGGGTGACTATGCACGCTGACCAGGCGCACGTGAGAACCCGGTCCGGTGGACGCCGGACCGGGCTCGGTGCGGATAGGGAACGTCAGGCGCCGCGGCGCTTCGACTGGGGGCGGGACGACTCGTCGTCCTCGTCCTCCTCGTCGTTGTACAGATCCGCGTACCGTGCGTACGGGTCCTGCTCATCGTCCTCGAAGCGGCCGCCGTTCGGCGGCTCGTTCGACGTCGATGCGCCCAGCTCCTCGGCCAGGCGCGAGAGGTCCGTCCCGCCAGTGTTGTACTTCAGCTGGCGGGCGACCTTCGTCTGCTTGGCCTTGGCCCGGCCGCGCCCCATGGCTCGACCCCCTCAACGACGGGGCTCGACGGCCCCAGAGTCTTGACACGCGTTCATGGTTCATAGCGGCCTCTCAGGTGAGAGACCGGTACTCAGGGCTTCAACGGTACCTGCTTCCGCCGCCGTACGGTACGTCGCCCGCACGACACGGCCGCTGTCCGACGCGCCCCTCGACCCTTCTCGTGCTGGTCAGTGGCGATTTTACCTTCCTGTAGCGGAGAGACCCGCCGTGGGGTGGTGAGACCACTGTCACGGGCCCCTCCGCGGGTGCTCACGCAGCGTTCACCGTGTGCTCACAGGCCCATGCGCTGCTCGGCGAGCCGGTCCGCTGCCGCCGCCGGGGGGACGCCGTCGGCGGCGGCCCGGTCGAAGATGGCCGCCGTCGTGTCGAAAATCTTGCTCGCCTTTGCTTTCGCACGTGCGAAGTCGAAGCCGTGCAGCTCCTCCGCGACCTGGATGACACCGCCCGCGTTCACCACGTAGTCCGGCGCGTAGAGGATGCCGCGCTCGGCGAGATCCTTCTCGACGCCCGGGTGGGCGAGCTGGTTGTTGGCGGCGCCGCACACGGCCTTGGCGGTCAGATGCGGCACCGTCTCGTCGTTCAGCGCGCCGCCCAGCGCGCAGGGCGCGTACAGATCCAGCCCTTCCGTCCTGATCAGCGCCTCCGTGTCGGCCACGGCCGTCAGCGGGGCGCCGGGGTGGGCGGCCAGCACGGCGCGCACGGACTCCTCGCGCACGTCCGTGACGACGACGCGGGCGCCGTCCTCGAGGAGGTGGCCGACCAGGTGCTTGCCCACCTTCCCGACCCCGGCGACGCCCACCAGCCGCTCACGCAGCGTGGGCGCGCCCCACAGCCGCTGGGCGCTGGCCCGCATCCCCTGGAAGACGCCGAATGCGGTCAGCACGGAGGAGTCGCCGGCGCCGCCGTTCTCGGGGGAGCGGCCCGTCGTCCAGCGGCACTCCTGGGCCACCACGTCCATGTCCCGCACGTAGGTGCCCACGTCGCAGGCGGTGACGTACCGGCCGCCCAGGGAGGCGACGAAGCGCCCGTAGGCCCGCAGCAGGGCCTCGGACTTGAGCTGCTCGGGGTCGCCGATGATCACGGCCTTGCCGCCGCCGTGGTCGAGGCCGGCCAGCGCGTTCTTGTACGACATGCCGCGCGCCAGGTCGAGCGCGTCGAGCACCGCGGACCGCTCGGGATCGGCCGAGCCCGCGTACGCGTGGAAGCGGGTGCCGCCCAGCGCGGGGCCGAGCGCGGTGGAGTGGATCGCGATGACGGCCTTCAGGCCGCTGGCGCGGTCCTGGCAGAGGACGACCTGCTCGTGGCCGCCCTGCTCGGAGCGGAAGAGGGTGGAGGTGACCGGGTCCCCGGCGGGGACACCGGAGGGAACGCCGGCGGAAGGTGGTACCTCGATCACGGTGGTGACTCCTGGAATCGCGTCTGGGCCCTCGTGCCGGACCGGCCGCTTGTGGCGGTCACGGCCCGGGAGGGCCGGTCCGCAAGCAGCGTACGACCCGCGCGGCGAGGGCACGTTGCGGTCCCACGATCGGGGTAGTCAACTGTCTGCCAGGCCCGTCCCGCAACGGTTCGGACGGTTCGCAGAGGCTTGGTCGATGCTTGGAGGAAATGCGTGGCTGACACAGCGCCGGTCGTCGTCCCGTACGCGGCGTATCTGCGGGTCTATGAACCGCTGGCGGCCTTCCCGGAGCCGGAGCGCTCCCACTGGATCGCATATGCGAAGGCCGGGCGCTTTCCGACCGCGCAGGACGAAATCCGCCGCGCGCTGGCGGACTTGGTGCCGGTGCCGCCCGTGGTGGTCCCCGTCCGGGAGAGCGCCGAGGCGTTCGTGACGGAGGTGGACGGGGTGACCTGCGTCTGCCCCTGGCGCACCCGGCTGCGCGGCTGGCAGGCGCTCACTGCCCTCACCCAGGCCGCCGGCAACCGGGAACTCGACCTTCCCCAGCCGGTGCTGGACGCCGCGCTGCCGCCCGTCGTACGGCGCCAGGCCACGGCCGACTACGAACGGTGGCGGGAGCGCAACCCGGACGCGCGGCCCTGGATCCGTACGGCGCTGTGGCATGTGCCGGTGCGGTGGTTCGTTCTTTTCGTGGACGAAGAAAGGGAGTTTGCGAAGCCGGAAACGGGTGAGGAGAGCGGACAGCAGTTCGTTCTCCGCTACCGCACTCCCATGGTGGAGGCGAGGCGACGCCTCGCCCGCGGCCTGAAGGTGCTCCGCGAAGAGCTGGAGGAGGGACCGCTCGTCGACGGACTGGTCGACGTGGGCCGCTGGCTGGAGGAGTTCCACCCGCGCTCCCTCGTCGAGCTGGACTACGGCGGGCTGGTCCACGCGATCCCCGAGGAGCAGCTCGCGGGAGACCACTCCGCGGCCGACGTCACGGAGGGCCTGGCCGCCCTCCGTGAGGGAGACGCCGAGCGGGCGGGTGCGGTGTACGAGCGGCTGACGGAGCGCTGGAGGGCGGTCCGCCAGCTCCAGTACGCGAGCTGAGGCCCGCCCAGGGCCCCCACCCCCCGGACGGCGGGGGAGGCCGCCTGGGCGGCCCCGCCGTCCGGCGGGGGAGGAGTGGGACCTACGTCCCGAACCGGGTCTTTGCCTCAAGCGTGATGGATTGCACTTAAACGGGTCTTGCTCTCAGAGCTATCCCTCGTGTCAAAATAGGACAAGGAGTTCGCACAGGACTCCTTCCGTCCAACTATGGGTGGATAGATCGGTATTGCGCTCCTTGGTGGGTCTGATGACCCCTGCTCCCGTTGTGACTGATCGTTACAGCGGGATGACTGTCCGCTATGGGATGGTCCATCGGCTTCCGCCGAGGTTGAACACCTGAGAGGGCAATTCCATCGGTTTGGCCGACGTGGCTGGACAGATGGTGTAGTTGTAGTGCCGAGGACAAGCCGTTCGTCCTATAACCGACTCGGCTCGCGTCCGCCATATCGGGCAACGCGGGTCAAGGTGCAGAATTTAGAGGAAAGAACCGTGATGGTTCGGTTCTCCCGAGGAGGCCGCTCATGACCGCTCGCACCCCTGATGCCGAGCCGCTGTTGACCCCGGCTGAGGTTGCCACGATGTTCCGTGTGGACCCCAAGACGGTCACGCGCTGGGCAAAGGCGGGCAAGCTCACGTCCATCCGCACGCTCGGAGGACACCGCCGCTACCGCGAGGCGGAGGTTCGCGCCCTGCTGGCGGGTATCCCGCAGCAGCGCAGCGAGGCCTGATCAGCCCACTGACCAGGCACAACAGCACCACCTAAGGGTACTCACGGGGCCCCCACCCCACGAGATCGCCCGCTCAGCACCACACGGCCAGGCCGCTGCCCCAACAGGGCTTGTCCGTTGATCGCGCCGGACTCCGCCGGGTCCGGCGCGATCTTTTTTGTGCCCGGAAACCGCAGGTCGCTGGGGGTTGCTGAGCGCTGCTGCGCGGTTGTGGGAGGCCGGTCGCAGCGGTCCGGAGCGGGGATGCTGCGGCGGGACCGGACGCCGGTGCAATTGCACATATTAAATTGAGGGCTTCTGAGGGGGCCTCAGGTTCCCTGCCGGAACGGCTCAGTTGAGTGACACCTGCCACACACGGGGGGTCTTGTGAGCGGCGCCACCCGTACGGTAATGCGCCAACGACTGGGCGCAGCACGTCACTTGCGGGTCCGGGCGCCCCGGAGCGGCCCGCCCGCGAGCGCCAGCCGCAGCAGCCGGTGGCAGACCGGGCAGTGCCGCCTCGCGTGCCGGCGGCGGCCGGCGGCGGCGAGATGCGTCCGCAGGAGCACCCGTGCCTCCGCGCGCACCGCCTCCTGGAACCCGGCCATCGCCCTCACCTCCACGGCCAGGACTACCCCCGCCCCCCGTCCGCGTCAACACGGCGGGGCCATCGGGCGAGTGAGCCCGCCCTCCGTGCGGCGAGGGGCGGAGGCCGTCCGGGCGGCGGAGGAGCGCGGCGGAGGAGCGCTCTGCGGTAGGGGTGCGGCAGTGGGTGAAGGGGCGGGCACAGCAACGAGGCCCGGGTAACCGTGGTCACCCGGGCCTCGTCGACGAGCGGTCCTGACGGGATTTGAACCCGCGGCCTCCACCTTGACAGGGTGGCGAGCACTCCAAACTGCTCCACAGGACCTCGCGAGATGGAACTCTACAGCAGGTCAGGCCCCAAGAGCGAACTCACTCACAGCGACGGGACGCTCACGGCGCGGCGGCGTCCACCGCCTTGATGATCCGTTTGTCGGAGACGGGGTACGCCGTGCCCAGCGCGTGCGCGAAGTAGCTCACCCGCAGCTCCTCGATCATCCAGCGGATGTCCCGCGCGGCCTGCGGCACCGGCCGCCCCGGCGGGAACTGTTCGAGCAGCCACAGGTACTCGTCCCGCATCTCGTGCACCTTCGCCATCCGCGTGCGGTCCCGCTCCACGTTGTGCGGGAGCTGCTGGAGGCGCCGGTCGGCGGCGATCAGGTAGCGCATCAGGTCGGGCAGCCGCCCGGCGCCGTGCTCGGTCACGAACCCCGGCTTGATCATCTCGCCGAGCTGTTCGCGCACGTCCGCGACGGAGTCGGCCAGCACGGGGCTGGTCGTCGCCCGCAGGCGGCCCTCGCACGCGTGCCAGGCCGCCAGTACCTCCTGGGTCTGGCGGACCGTCCGCAAGGTGGCGTCCACCAGGTCGGCCCGCACGGCGTCGAACAGCTTGCGGAAGCCCTCCTCGTCCCAGGCGGGGCCGCCGTGGGCGGCCACCAGCTGGTCCACGGTGGCGGCGACGCAGTCCTCGAACAGGGCCTGCACGCTGCCGTGCGGGGAGCGCGAAAGCGCCAGCTTCTGCTGGTTGTTCAGCTTCGACTGGGCGTACTTGGCGGGGTCGGAAGGGAGGTTGAGCAGGATGAGGCGGCGGGTGCCGTGCCACATCGCCCTGCGCTGCTCCGCCTCGGTGTCGAACAGCCGGACCGCCACCGAGGCGCCCTCGTCCGCGAGCGCCGGGTACGCCTTGACGGGCTGGCCCGCGCGCCGCGTCTCGAAAGTGCGGGGGAGGGTGCCGACGGTCCAACTGGTGAGCCCGGTGCGCTGGAGGGAGCCGGCCGGCTCCGCCGCCCCGCCGGCCGCTCCGGAAGCTCCCCCGGGGCCGCCACGGGACCTCTTGTGCGCCTTGTGGGCCGCCGCCCGCGCCGAGGACTCGAACGCCTTCGACAGCGCCGTCCGCGTCTGCGCCCTGAGCCGTACCTGGAGTTCCTCGACGTCCTTGCTCTCGGCGAGCTTGCGGCGCCGCTCGTCCGTCACCCGGAAAGTGATCCTGAGGTGGTCGGGAACCTTCGCCCAGTCGAAGTCCTGGGCGGAGACGGGCACCCCCACCATCCGCTGCAGCTCCCGCGCCAGCGTGTACGTCAGCGGCTCCTGGCCCGGGGCGGCCCGGCGCAGGAACTCCTTGGCGTAGTTGGGCGCGGGCACGTAGTGCCGGCGGACCGCCTTGGGCAGCGAGCGGATCAGCTCGGTGACCAGGTCCTCGCGCAGGCCCGGGATCTGCCAGTCGAAGCCCTCGGCCGTCACCTGGTTGAGCACCTGGAGCGGGATGTGCACGGTGACGCCGTCCGCGTCGGCACCCGGCTCGAACTGGTAGGTCACCGGCAGTGCCAGCCCGCCCTGCCGCCACACGTCCGGGTAGTCGGAGGCGGAGATCTCCTCGGCCCGGTCGCTGATGAGCATCGACTTCTCGAAGTTGAGCAGGTCGGGCTCTTCGCGCCGCTTCTTCTTCCACCAGGAGTCGAAGTGCGCGCCGGAGACGACGTGTTCGGGCACGCGCTGGTCGTAGAAGTCGTACAGCGTCTCGTCGTCGACGAGGATGTCGCGGCGCCGGGCGCGGTGCTCCAGCTCCTCCACCTCGTCCAGCAGCTTGCGGTTGTCGCGGAAGAACTGGTGGTGGGTGCGCCAGTCGCCCTCCACCAGCGCGTTGCGGAGGAACAGGTCGCGCGAGGTCTCCGGGTCGATCCGGCCGTAGTTGACCTTCCGCTGGGCGACGATCGGCACCCCGTACAGCGTCACCCGCTCGTACGCCATCACCGCCGCCTGCTTCTGCTCCCAGTGCGGCTCGCTGTAGGTGCGCTTGACCAGGTGCTGGGCGAGCGGCTCGATCCACTCCGGCTCGATCTTCGCGTTGACCCGCGCCCACAGCCGCGAGGTCTCCACGAGCTCCGCCGACATCACCCAGCGCGGCGGCTTCCTGAACAGCGCGGAGCCGGGGAAGACGGCGAACTTGGCGCCCCGCGCCCCCAGGTACTCGTTCTTGTCGGTGTCCTTCAGGCCGATGTGTGACAGCAGGCCCGCGAGCAGCGACTGGTGCACCGCGTCCGGCGACGCCTCCTGGCCGTCCGGCTCGCCCAGCCGGATCTTCATCGTCCTGGCGACCTGCCGCAGCTGGCTGTAGATGTCCTGCCATTCGCGTATCCGCAGGTAGTTGAGGAACTCCGCCTTGCACATGCGGCGGAACGCGGAGGAGGACAGCTCCCGCTGCTGCTCGCGCACATAGCGCCACAGGTTGAGCAACGCCATGAAGTCGCTGCTCTCGTCCTTGAACCGGGCGTGCTGCTGGTCGGCCTGCTGCTGCTTGTCGGCGGGGCGTTCGCGCGGGTCCTGGATGGAGAGCGCCGCCGCGATCACCATCACCTCGTGCACGCAGCCGTTCTTGTCGGCCTCCAGCACCATGCGGGCCAGCCGCGGGTCGACGGGCAGCTGGGCCAGGCTGCGGCCCGTCCTCGTCAGCCTCCGCGTCCCGTCCTGCTGGATGTCCAGCGCGCCCAGCTCCTCCAGCAGCTGCACGCCCGCCTTGATGCTGCGGTGGTCCGGCGGGTCGATGAAGGGGAACTTCTCGATGTCCCCCAGGCCGGCCGCCGTCATCTGGAGGATGACGGAGGCGAGGTTGGTGCGCAGGATCTCCGGGTCGGTGAACTCCGGCCGGGAGAGGAAGTCCTCCTCCGAGTACAGCCGGATGCAGATGCCCTCCGACGTACGGCCGGAGCGGCCCTTGCGCTGGTTGGCGCTCGCCTGGCTGATGGGCTCGATCGGCAGCCGCTGCACCTTGGTGCGGTGGCTGTAGCGCGAGATGCGGGCCGTGCCGGGGTCGATGACGTACTTGATGCCCGGGACGGTCAGCGACGTCTCCGCCACGTTGGTCGCCAGCACGATGCGGCGGCCGGTGTGCGGCTGGAAGACGCGGTGCTGCTCGGCGTGCGAGAGCCGTGCGTACAGGGGCAGGATCTCCACGTCCCCGCGGCCCGGCTGGTGGCCCTGGACGCGCTTGAACTTCTTCTCCAGCGCGTCCGCCGTGTCGCGGATCTCCCGCTCGCCGGAGAGGAACACCAGGATGTCGCCCGGCCCCTCGGCGTGCAGCTCGTCCACCGCGTCCAAGATCGCGGTCACCTGGTCGCGGTCCGGAGCCGCGGAAGGCTCCTCGTCCTCCTCCAGCAGCGGCCGGTAGCGCACCTGAACCGGATACGTCCGCCCGCTGACCTCGACGATCGGCGCGTCACCGAAGTGCCGGGAGAACCGCTCCGGGTCGATCGTCGCCGAGGTGATGATCACCTTCAGGTCGGGCCGCTTCGGCAGCAGCTGCGCGAGGTAGCCGAGCAGGAAGTCGATGTTCAGCGAGCGCTCGTGCGCCTCGTCGATGATGATCGTGTCGTACTGGCGCAGCTCGCGGTCCTGCTGGATCTCCGCCAGCAGGATGCCGTCGGTCATCAGCTTGACCAGCGTGTGGTCCTTCACCTGGTCGGTGAAGCGGACCTTCCAGCCGACGGCCTCGCCCAGCCGCGTCCCCAGCTCCTCCGCGACCCGCTCGGCGACCGTCCGCGCGGCGATACGGCGCGGCTGGGTGTGACCGATCACACCCTGGATGCCGCGGCCCAGCTCCATGCAGATCTTCGGTATCTGCGTCGTCTTGCCCGAGCCCGTCTCGCCCGCGACGATCACCACCTGGTGGTCGCGGACGGCTTCGAGGATCGCGTCCTTCTTCTGGCTGACGGGCAGCTGCTCGGGATACGTGATCCGCGGAAGCGCCTCGCGGCGGGCGGCCACCCGCAGCTCGGAGGCGTCCATCGCCGCGGAGATCTCGGCGAGGACCGAAGCGCGGGCCTCCTCCTTGCGGATCTTCCGGGCACCCGCCAGCCGGCGGGCCAGCCGGTGCTGGTCGCCCAGCATGAGGTCGGGGAGGCGGGCCGCCAGCTGGCGGGGGGAGGGGATGGAAGTCGACATACCGTGCCCAAGGATCGCACCCCGCGGGCCCGGGTGGCGAACGGTTTGCAACCGGGGCGAGGGGTTCCGCGTCGATCCCTGCGTGGGGACACGGGGGAACGACGGGAAAGCGGCGACGGGGACGAGCGCCGGGGCGACCGCGCGCCGCAGGCGGTGGACGCGGGCGCTCGTGCTGGTCTGCGTCCTCGCGCTGCTGCCCGCGACCTGGCTGCGGCTGTCCACCGACGGCCGCGTGAGGGCCGCGGACCGGGCCCCCGCGGCGCCGGTGGCCGTCGTCTTCGGCGCGGGCCTGCGGGACGGCGAGCCCTCCCCCTACCTGGCGCACCGCCTCGACACCGCCGCCGGCCTCTACCGCGCCGGCAAGGCCCGCGTGCTCCTCGTCTCCGGGGACAACAGCCGCCGCGACTACGACGAACCCGGCGCCATGCGCGCCTACCTCACCGCACACGGCGTCCCGGCGTCCCGCGTCGTCACGGACCACGCGGGCTTCGACACCTGGGACTCGTGCACCCGGGCGGCCCGCGTCTTCGGGGTGCGCCGGGCGCTGCTCGTCAGCCAGGACTACCACGTGCGCCGGGCCCTGGCGCTGTGCCGGGCGGCGGGCATCGACGCCACCGGCGTCCCGGTCGACGAGCCGCGGGACCTGACCTGGTTCGCCGGCGGGTTCCGGGAGCTGCCCGGCGCGGTGAAGGCGGCGTTCGACGCGGCGTTCACGCCCGACCCGCACCTTCTCGGCCCACGGGAGCGGGGGGTGGAGCGCGCCCTCGCGCGCTCCGCCGCGTCGCGCCCGGGGCCGCACCTCCACCGCACGACCCCCCTCGCCACCGCGCACACCCGGTGAAGCGCTCGTGAGGCACTCGTGAAACACCAGTGAAACACCCGTACGAAAGCGACAGGTACTCATGACAGCCACCCACGCCACCAGCCCCGAGGAAGAGGAACTCCGCGCCGCCGCCGGGCGGGGCGGGGCGGCGGACCAGCATGCCTTGGGCGAGTACCTCGTCGGCAGGGGACGGGTGGACGACGCCCTCCCCTGGCTGGAGGAGGCGGCCCGCGCCGGCGACGCGCGGGCCGCGCGGCTGCGGGCCGTCGCCGCCAAGGACCGGGGCCAGTACACGGTCGCCGAGCACTGGTACCGGACGGCGGCCGAACGGGACGGCGACTGCGCCTTCGGGCTCGCGGAGCTGCTGTGGGAGCGGCTCGACGACGAGGAGGGGGCCGCCGAGTGGTACGCGAAGGGGGCCGCCCTCGGCAGCGTGAAGTGCCGCACCAACGGCGCCCTGCTCCTGCTGAGCCAGGGCCGCAAGAGCGAGGCCGACGCGGAACTGGCCGAGGCGGCGCCCCACGACCATGTGGCCGCGCGCATCGAGGAACGGATGCACGAGCTGGGCGACCGGATCGACCACTACCGGTGGCGGATCTCCGAGCTGGCCGCACTGTGCGCGCTGCCGCCCGAGGAGCGCCCCGCCGGCATCGAGGAGCAGGTCGAGGAGTTCCTGGAGGACGACGAGGAGGTCGCGCCGTTCAGCGAACTGCACACCGACCCCGAGTGGTTCACCTCCTACCCGTCCTTCCTCCCGGACGCGGTCAAGGCGTACGAGGAGGCGCGGGCGCTCGGCAACCCGCGCACCGACCACTGGCACGCGCTCCTCCACTACAACCTGGACCGCTACCAGGACGCCTGCCGGGTCCTGGAGGAGGCCCTCACCCGCCACCCCGGCTCCCGGCTGCTGTCCCGCACCCTGAGCGCCGTCCACATCCGGTACGGCGAACTGGACGCGTACGAGACCTCCCTGCTGCTCAGCGCCGAGGCGGGCGACCCCGTCCAGCAGTGGCGGCTCGGCGGCTTCTACCGCGACCAGTGGCGGCTGCCCGAGGCCCGCCGCTGGCTGGAGGCCGCGAAGGAGGGCACCGGGGACGACGGCGACCCCCTCGAAGGCCCGGACGACGCCCTCACCGAGCTGGCGGAGGCGGAACGGTCCGCCCCACCCGTCCTCGACACCGAGGAGGAGGACCGGCTGCCCGCGCTGCGCGAGGCGGCCGGCTCCGGCGACCCGGCGGCCCACCTCGAACTCGGCCGCCTGATGCGGAAGCTGTGCCGCCACCAGGAGGCCGCACACCACTACAGGCGCGCCGCCGACGGATCCGCCGCCCTGGCGCCCACGGCCTCCTTCGAGCGGGGCCGCATGCTGCACGAGGAGTGCGGCGCCCAGGAGAAGGCCGTCGTACCCCTCTACCTGCCGGCCGCCCGCGAGGGCGACCTGGACGCGATCGAGGGACTGGGCGCGCTGTACGTCCGCATGGACCAGCCGGTCAAGGCGGAGCCGTGGCTGCGCAGGGCGGCCAGGTTCGGGCGCGCCGAGGCCGCGGGCTGGGTCGGCAACCGGGTCGGGGACGACTACGGCGACATGGAGGAGGCCGTCCGCTGGTGGGCGCGCGCCGCCAAGGGCGGGAAGGTCTGGTACGGCTGGCGCGCCGGCATGCGGCTCGTCCAGTGGAAGCGCCACGCGGAGGCGGAGGAGCTGCTGCGGCTCGCCTGGACGGGGCGCCGGGAGAAGGACCCGCTGCACGAGGCCGCCTACTGGCTGGGGCTCGCGCTGAAGGGGCAGGGGAAGACCGACGAGGCGGCCGAGTGGCTGCGCACCGCCTGCGAGGTCCACCACATCGTGCGGCTCGGCTACAGCGGCTTCATGCTCACCTCCCTCTTCGACCCGGCCATGGACCTGGCGACGCTGCTGGTGAACGACGTGGCGACGCCCGAAGCGGACCAGGAGGCCGAGGAACTGCTCGCCCCCGTACTGGAGAAGAGCCCGCGGCACCGCACCGCCCGCCACCTGCTGGCCCGCGTCGCGGAGCGCCGCGGGGACCTGGACGGGGCGCGCGGCCACATCGAGCAGGCGTACACCCCCGACGGCGAGGAGACGGGGCCGCTGATGACGGCCGACCAGATAGCGGGGGTGCTGCGCCGCGTCCTGGGATGAGGCGAGGGGCCGATGTGTCCCGTTAGGCTGACGCCATGAGCGGCGGCAGGCAGACGGCAGGCGGGTCCCAAAGGACCACCGCCCTGCTCGCGGGCCTGCTGGGCGTCGCGGGCCTGCTGCTGTTCGCCCTGTGCGGCGCCGCGCACGGTCCCGGGGCGGCCCTGCGCGGCCCTGGCGCCACCCACGACACCGGCGCCCCGCATGGTGCGGGCGCCGCACCTGCCGCCGGCGCCTCCTCGCCCCGTGCCGGGTCCGCTGGTGGTGCCGGGTCCGCCGGTGGTGCCGGGCCCGCTGGTGGTGCCGGGTTGTCCGCTCACCGCGTCGGCTTGTCCGGCAACGGTGCCGGGGTGTCCGGTCACGGTGCCGGGTCCGGGCAGCGGGCCGCCGCCTCCGTGTCGTACGACGCCCCTGCCGCTGGCTCCCCCGTCGCGAGCAGCGGTGACGAGGCGGGGCCCTCCCGCTGCCACAAGTCCCAGGGCGGGCGCGAGGTCCCCCCGGCGGCTCCCTCGACCGCCCAGCAACAGCTGCTGCCGCTGGCCCTGTCGGCCTGCCCGGTGCCCGAGTCGCACACCGCGATCGGCACCGCGCACGCGAGGCCGCCCGTGCGGGGACCCGCGCCCGCACCGCCCCCCACCCCCATCGACCTCTCCGTCCTGCGCGTATAGCGGCGCCGGCCGGCGCCGTGTGCCCGTACGCCCGCGTACGGCTCCGCGGCGGCCCCTGCCCACGCCACGCACACACGCACCGTCACCAGGACCAGGAGACGTCCGTATGCCTTCCCCTTCCCCCTCCCTCTCCTCTCCCTCCTCCCCTTCCACGTCCCAGCGGCGCCCCCGCAGGGGCGTCCTCATCGCGGCTCTCATCGCCGTCGCCGCGCTGCTGGCCGGCTGGCTGTCCCAGTACGCCGTGGGCGGCCGCTCCTCGGACGGCGGCGGGTCCGGCTCCGGCGGCGTCACCGCCGAGGGCCGGTCCGACAACACGGCGGCCGGCGACCCCGCGCTGATGAGGCTCGCACGCCGGGACGCCGACGACCCGTACGCGCGCGGCAAGGCCGACGCACCCGTCGTGATGATCGAGTACGCCGACTTCGGCTGCTCGTTCTGCGGCAAGTTCGCCCGCGACACCGAGCCGAAGCTGGTGAAGAAGTACGTCGAGGCGGGCGTCCTGCGCATCGAGTGGCGCAACTTCCCCGTCTTCGGCAAGGGCTCCGAGCGGGCGGCGCTCGCGGGCTGGGCCGCCGGCCGGCAGGGCCGGTTCTGGCAGTTCTACGAGGCCGTCTACGCCGACAAGGGCAACGAGAAGAACGCCTTCACCGACGCCCACCTGCGCGACCTGGCCCGGCAGGCGGGCGTGCGCGACCTCGACCGCTTCGACCGCGACCGCGCGGGCAAGGCCGCCAGGAAGCTGCTGGCCAGGGACAGCGCCGAGGCGTCCTCGCTCGGTGCCGCCGCCACCCCCGCCTTCCTGGTCAACGGGCAGCCCATCGCCGGCGCCCAGCCGGACGAGGTCTTCACCGACGCCGTCGAGCGCGCGGCGGCGGCGGCCAAGAAGTCCGGCGGCAGCGGGGACAAGTGATGGACGTCGGCTACCTGGCCGCCTTCCTCGGCGGCCTCCTCGCCCTGCTCAGCCCGTGCAGCGCCCTGCTGCTCCCCGCGTTCTTCGCGTACTCGATCGACACGGCGAGCCGGCTCGTGGCCCGCACCGGCATCTTCTACCTCGGCCTCGCCACGACCCTGGTGCCGCTGGGCGCCGCCGGCTCGTTCGCCGGGCGGCTCTTCTCCACCCACCGCGACCTGCTGGTGGCGGCGGGCGGCTGGCTGATCATCGCCCTCGGCGCCGCCCAGATCGTCGGCCTGGGCTTCGCGCCGCGCCGCCTGGCGGAGGCGTCCGGACGCATCCGCCCGACGACCGCCCTGTCCGTCTACGCCCTCGGCGCCGTCTACGGACTGGCCGGGTTCTGCGCGGGCCCCATCCTCGGCAGCGTGCTGACCGTCGCCGCCGTGAGCGGCAACCCCGTCTACGGCGGAGTACTGCTGGCGGTCTACGCCTTGGGCATGGCCGTCCCCCTGTTCGTGCTGGCCCTGCTGTGGGAGCGCTTCGAACTGGGGCGGCGCCGCTGGCTGCGGGGGAGGGAGGTGCGGATCGGCGGCCGGTTCCGGGTGCACACCACCTCGCTCCTCTCGGGCCTGTTCTTCGTCCTGCTGGGCACACTCTTCCTCGCCTTCGACGGCGCCGCGGGCCTGCCCGGCCTGACGGACGTGGACGGCGCCTTCGCCGCGGAGAACTGGGCCCGGCGGGTCGGGGACGCGGTGCCGGACGGGGCCCTGCTGGTGGTGCTGGCCGCGGCGGCCGGTCTCGTCGCCCTGGTCCGCACACTGAGGGCACGCCGCCGCACGCGTACGGACGGCTAGCGGGACACCACGTCGCGGGGAGGGCCGCCCGGTGCGGGCCGCCCGGTGCGGGCCGCCCGGTGCGGGCCGCCCGGTGCGGGCCGCTCGGTGCGGGCCACCCGAGCCGCCCTTGCCCGGAATGCGCGCTTTGCCCGCTTAGGCTGACGGTCATGAGCGAGGGCGTCAGCAACGGCGGTCACGGCGGTCACGGTGGTCACGGCCGGAGCGGTGGTCACGACGGTCACAGCCGGACCGGTGGTCACGGCGGGCATGGCGACAGCGGTGGTCATGGCGGCAGCGGCGGTCACGGTGAAAACGGTGGAGGCGGCGGTCACGGCGGAAGTGGTGGAGCCGGTGGTCGCGGCGAAAACGGCGGAGGCGGCGGTCGCGGCAGGCACCGCACCCGGCGCACCCCCTCCGACCTGTGGCGGGAGTTCCGCCACTCGCCGTTCCTCCCCGCGACCGTCCTCGCCCTGATCCTGGCCGCGGCCGCCGGCCTCTTCGCCGGCTCCTACACCTACGCCATGGCGAACCCCACCCCGCACCACGTCCCGGTCGCCGTCGTCGGCACACCCGAGACCGCCAAGGACCGCGACGCCTTCGTGGCGGGCATGGAGAAGGGGCTCGGCTCCTCCCTGAAGCTGCGCCACTTCCGTACGGAAGCGGGCGCGAAGCAGGCCATCGAGGCCCAGCAGGTGTTCGCGGTCCTGCGGGTGGAGCGCCCCGAGGGCGTCGAGCTGGACGTCTCCAGCGCCTCGGGTGCCTCCGTCGCGGAGCTGCTGGAGGAGGCGGGGCCGAAGGTCGGCAAGAAGATCGGCGTCCCCGTCCAGGTGCGGGACCTCAAGCCGCTGGCCAAGGGTGACCCGCGCGGCCTGGCGATCTTCTACATCTCCCTGGCCGCGGTCATCATCGGCTTCGTCGGCGCCATCCAGCTCAGCGTGCACGCGCGCGGCCTCAACCCGCCCGAGCGCATCGCCTTCACTGCCGGCTACGCGCTGCTGGGCGGCTTCGTCATCGCCGCGGTCGTCGACTGGGGACTGGGCGCCCTGAAGCTGCCCTTCGCCCACTCGTGGCTGATCCTGGCGCTGACGATGTTCGCCAGCGGCATGGTCTTCACCATGTTCAACACCCTCGTCGGCCGCTGGGCCATGGTGCCGACCTGGGGCCTGATGATCCTGCTGGGCAACCCGTCCTCCGGCGGCGCCGTCTCCTGGCCGCTGCTGCCCTCGGTCCTCGGCGCGATCGGCCGCTGGCTGCCCCCCGGCGCCTCCGTGAACGCCCAGCACACGGCGGTCTACTTCCCGGACCACCAGCTGCTCCAGCCGTACCTGGTCCTCGCCGGCTGGGCCCTGGTCTCCTGCACCGTCTTCTGGATCTGGCGCCACCGCCACCCCGGCGGCCGCGACCGCACCGCCGCCCACGCCGCCGCCCCGGGCTGACCCCGTCCCGGGTCCCGGGCTGTTGCCGTCCCGGCCCCGAGCACGACCGAGGCCCCGTCCCAGGGGGACGGGGCCTCGGTCACGCACTGTGGCTGGGGCCGGGGTCGAACCGGCGACCTTCCGCTTTTCAGGCGGACGCTCGTACCAACTGAGCTACCCAGCCCGGAGGTCCGGGGCGGGGCCCCGGTCGGGCGGCCGTCGAGAGCCGTGGCGTCTTGACGGCAGCGGTCCTGACGGGATTTGAACCCGCGGCCTCCACCTTGACAGGGTGGCGAGCACTCCAAACTGCTCCACAGGACCAAGCGTTCGTGCGAACTCCAGTCTCGCACAGTGCGACGTGTGCTCCCAACCGCTTTCGCGGGCTTCGCCGGGCTGCCCAGCGGGGGTGACGTCGCCGGAAAAGAGTAACAGACCCCAGGGGCTGCCCCGCACCACCGCTGCCTCGCCGCCTACCGCCGCCGCCGTACCGCCGCGACCCGGACGGACCGCCCCGACACGAAAGCCTCCGACCGGCGCTGTGGCAGGTCAGAGGCTTCGGAGGGTGGTGCGATGGTGCCCCCAACGGGATTCGAACCCGTGCTACCGCCTTGAAAGGGCGGCGTCCTGGGCCGCTAGACGATGAGGGCGGGCGGCCCGGCCGGGCGCTGAACAGCGCTTCGGCAGGCTTGGGCAGCATAGGGGATGGGCGGACCGTTCGCCAAAACATATTCGGGTGGCAACCGTCCCCGCGCACGCCTCCGGACGCCCGCCCATGCGCAGCGGCCCGCGCCCGGACCCGCCCGCGCGGGACCGGACGAACCGGACCACGAGGGCGACGAGGGCGACGAGGCTACGGGGACTACTGGGGGCTACGGGAGGAACGAGACCTACGGGGAGGCGGACGGGGGCCGGGAGGACTGGGGCGGGGAAGGGGAGCGGGACGACCGCGTCTGCGACTGCGACGGGGACGGGGACGGCCGGGGGGAGGAGCCCGGCCGGACGTCGTCGGGGAGGTGGCGGGCGACCTCCGCCTTGGACAGGCCCAGACCGCCGAGGGTGATCTCGTCCCACGCCTGGAGCCGGTCGCTGTCGCGGTCCAGGTAGAGCACGGAGGCCTGCACCTTGTCGGGCTTCTCGCCCTCCACGGCCCGCAGTCCGCTGCCGCCCGTGGAGCCCTGCACCATCAGCCGGGTGTCGTGCGGCAGCACCCTCGTCCTGCGGTTGTGGGTGTGACCGGCCAGCACCAGCGGGACCAGGCCGTCGGTCTGCTCGGCCAGCACCGGGTTGTGGCCGACGGCGATGTCCACCGGCGTCCCGGCGGCGCGTTGGGCCCGCAGTGTGCCGGCCAGCTTGCGGCCCTCGGCGCGCTCCGCTCGGTCCCCCTCGGGGGCGACCGAGCGGTCCGGGGTGAACTGCGGGTCGCCCCAGCCGGAGATCCGCAGCCCGGCCACGTTCACCGGCACCCCGGAGTCGAGCACGTGCACCCGCGCCCCGCGCCTCTCGCCCAGTTTCCCGACGGCCTTCTGGGTGGCGGCGGAGTCGTGGTTGCCGCGCACCCACACGTAGGGGGCGCCGAGGTCGGGTACGGGGTCGAGGAAGCCGTTCTCGGCGGCGGTGCCGTGGTCCATGGTGTCGCCGGTGTCGATGATCACATCGATGTCGTACTGCTCGACCAGGGAGCGGATGATGTGCCACGCGGCCGGGTTCAGATGGATGTCGGAGACGTGCAGCACCCGTGTCGTGGACGGATCCGGCTGGTACGCGGGGAGGGTGGAGGTGGCGTCGTAGAGCTTGGTGACGTTTGTCACCAGGCGGGCCAACTCCTTCTGGTACACGTCGAATTCCGTCGCGATGCTGCGGGCGTCGCCCACCACCTGCGGCGCGCTCGCCAGCAGCCCCGAGAACCTCGGCTCCAGCACCGACTTGGGGTTCCAGGTCGCGGCCGCCGTCGCGGCGCAGGCCACCAGCAGGGCGAGTGAGAGGCCGCCGGCTGCCAGGGCCCGGCGCGGGCGGCGGTAGACGGCCAGCGCGAGCGCGCCGGAGCCGGTCAGCACCGCGACGGCCGACCGCAGGCCGAGATCGAGCGCCCCCGACCGGACGTCCCCGGCGATCTCGTCCTCCAAGCCCTCGATCCGCTCCGGGTGGTTGACGAGCGCCGCTGAGCGCTCCTGGTCCAGCTGGTCGACGTCGACGTCCAGGCGCAGCGGCGCCGCGTGGCTGCGCAGCTCCAGGGCGCCCAGCGGGGAGATGTTCACCTTGGTGCCGCCGGTGAGGGAGGGGCGCAGCGTCATCGTCGTGTCGACGGGGCCGACCGGTGTGCGCACGTTCCCCACCACGAGGAGCCCCAGCCAGGCCCCCAGCAGCGTCACGGCGACGAGGCCGGCGGCACGCCGCCAGGCGCGGCGGCGGTCGCTCCCGGGGCGGGGTTCGCTCCCGGAGGGGGGCCCGCTCCCGGGGCGACGGCGGAGGCGGGTGGTGAGGCGCGCGGTGACGGGGGAGATCATGTGGGCGGTCACGTGGGCGGCGAGCCGCCGGTACCAGCCCCTCGCGGTGCGCGTCGGCTTGGTGGCATGGCTGGCCATGTCGGCCGGTATGCCCCTTGTGCGGGGTGCGTATGCGTGCCGTCCGGGGACTGTGCACAGCGCGTGTACGGCACACGGACGCGGTGCCGGGGGCGCTGGCCGACAATGGGCGAGTGCTGGAGATGACGCGTGAGGAGTTCGAGGAACTGGTCGCCGAGGCGCTCGACCGCATACCGCCCGAACTGACCAGACTCATGGACAACGTCGCGGTCTTCGTCGAGGACGAGCCCCCGGCGAGCGATCCCGAGCTGCTCGGGCTGTACGAGGGCACGCCGCTGACCGAGCGCGGCGAGTGGTACGCGGGCGTGCTCCCGGACCGCATCACCGTCTACCGGGGGCCGACCCTGCGGATGGTGGAGCGGGAGGCCGGGGGAGACCGGGAGGGAGTCGTGGAGGAGGTCGAGATCACCGTCGTGCACGATAACCCGTCGTACACCTCTCGGGACAGCTACCGCCTGATCGGGTGACGCCACAGGGCTTGTTATTAGCCCCAGCCCAGCGCGTGGAGCCGTTCGTCATCTATGCCGAAGTGGTGCGCCACCTCGTGAACGACCGTCGTGGCCACCTCGTGAACCACTTCGTCCCGGTCCTCGCACATGCGGAGCGTCGGCCCCATGTAGATCGTGATCCGGTCCGGCAGAACGCCCGCGTACCACTCGCCCCGCTCGGTGAGGGGCGTCCCCTCGTACAGGCCCAGTAGCTCCGGGTCATCGGCTGGAGGCTCGTCCTCGACGAACACGGCCACGTTGTCCATGATCCGTGTCAGCTCCGGAGGGATGGTGTCCAGCGCGTCGGACACCAGCTCTTCGAACGTCTCGCGCGTCATCTCCAGCACACGGCCATTGTCACCCGTCCTGAGAGCACGGACACGGGACACAGCAGCCCCGCCGTCCCTCCACGGGGCAGCGGGCGGCGGGGCGCTTACGCGGCGTCTCAGCCGGTCGGGTTCTGACAGCGCACCAGGAGTGTTCCGGTGCGGTTGCTGCCCTCCGGAGCGTCGATCACCCGGGCCTCTGCCCGGACGAAGCCGTGGGCGTGGAGCATGTCCACCCACACCTCCGGTTCGTAGTCCCAGCGCTTGACCACCAGCGGGTCCTCATCCTGTGGCCGGTTGATGTACGACGCCTGAGCGCCGTAGCACCCTTCGACCGGGGGCCGCTGGGAGAAGGCCAGGACGCCGCCGGGCTTCAGGCGGTCCCGCACGGCGGGAAGCAACGTACTCGGCTCGGTGAACCACACTGCGCCGAAGACGGAGAACACCGCGTCGAACCGTTCGCCGGTGTCGGTCAGGAAGTCCAGTGCGGCCCGCTGGTGGAACTCGATCCCCTCCAGGTCTCCCCATCGTTCCCGGGCGGCCTGGAGCTGGGCGGGGGACACATCGACGCCGACAGCGCGAGCGCCGAGTGTGGCGACGTGGGCGAGGTTCCCGCCCTTGCCGCATCCCAGATCCAGCACCGCCGTGCCGGGAGCGACAGTCAGCACTTCGGCCCCCGGCCCGTGATCGGGGAACTGCGTCCAGTTGAACCACGTGCGCTCACCAGCCGCGTTCGCCTCCCGTCGGGGCTCCTTGGAGCGTGAGTAGGTGTCCCATGCCTTGACGTCGGTCATGCGCTTCCGTCTCTTGTGTGCGGGGCGGGCGGCCCTCCGGAGCCTTGTGTCCGGACGGCCGCCCCTGATCGCCGTTCTGGTGTCAGTTGTTGCCGTTCGGGCTGTCGTAGCACCCGGCGTGGCACTGGTTGCAGTCCGCTACGTCCAGCTCCGGCCACAGCTCCGCGTCCACGACGTACCCGGCCGCCGTGATGGCGTCGATGGTGCGCGCGCGGACAGCCTTGGCCCCGCCATGGATGGCCGGGTCCAGGTACTCCGGGCGGTGGTGGATGAACCGGCCGAACGTCTGATCGCAGAATTCCGCGTACGCCTCGGTGTGCAGGATGAAGGCGTGCCAGAACTCATCCACGATCGGAGACGGGCTCAAGGGCTCGGCCGTTTGGGTTCCGGCTGCGAGGAAGGCCAGCATCTGGCCCACGCCGCGCTCTGCCAGCGAGGTGGACATGTCCGGGAACTTCTTCTGTACGTCCGCCGCCAGCAGTGCCCGGGTTTCGGGGTGCAGAAGCGTGCGGGCGTCGGTCACCGGGCGCTCTTGCACTACGGTCACGGTGGTACCTCCGTTGCGTCGGTGGTGCTCCGGTTCGCTCTCGCCGTCGGCTGGTGGAGCAGGGACGGCGGGAGCGGCCCACCCCCGGCCGGGACTTTCTTGGCGTGGGAGAACCGTCCGGTACGACCGGGCGGGGGTGGGGGTCTAGAGGCGTGGACCCCAGATGATCCATGCGGGAATCAGGAAGGCGGGCGCCACTAGGAGCCCTATGAACAGGCGCTGTTTCATGGGGAGTTCACTCCTGGGGCTCATTGCGCCAAGGGCGCTCGATGACTTCCCGGAAGTCCCTGTGGCTCGGATTGCGGCCGGAGTGCCGCTGGGACCAGTTCTGTGCCGGGCCGAACTCCCCGGCCGGGGAAGCGGCGTTACAGCCAGCCGTCAGGCACTCGAAGCGATGCACTGTGGCCGGGCGGCCAGGGACGGGATTGGGGTGGCTGCGCCAATTCACGAAGCGCAGGATCGAGCGCGTCACGCCACCTCGCCGCCTCTCGTATCAGCACACGCTGACCTGACGCTCAGCGGCGCGTCCGCACCCTCCTGGGAGCGGTTCCGGTGGCGGGGGCACTGGCACGGCGGGTACGCCATGGAGCCCGGGGGGAGATCTGCGCCCTTGGCATCTTCGGTCTCCTGCGGCCCGAGGAGAATTCCGCCACACGTCGCGCTCCGTCGCCGTAGGGCCTCCCGGGTGCTGACCAGCGGGCGGCCCGTTCCTGAGTCCGTAGCCATGCCCAAGACGCTAGAAAGCGTCGAGAGTTGGCGGCTACGAGATTGCATGCGATTGCATGCGAGTCACCCGAGCGAGTTGATCGCCGTAGTGATCAGCCTGCGGGCGTTCTCCCCGTACGCAGCCATGTCGGCCAGTGATGCGAACGTGTCCGCGTACGCGCCTACCTCGCTGGGCTGTGTGAGCGTGAGGTACCCGGACACCAACTCGACGTTGACTTGGGCCTTGTCGTAAATCCAGAAGCCCTCAACGGGCATACGCGACCGGCCCAGCCGTGACGGGACCACGCCCAAGCTCACATGCGGCAACTCGCCGTCAGCGAGGAGGCGCAGCCGTTCTAGCTGCTCGGCCTGCGTGTCCTCGTCCCCGTGTCCGTTCCGCAAGACGGACTCCTCAACCAGGAACGCGAAGCGCCGTTGTCCCTCGTACAGGACGCGCTGACGGTCCATGCGGACGGCCACGGCGTCGGCCACGTCATCAATCGGCACTCGGCGGCGCTGGACAGCGCGCAACACGGCCTCGGTGTAACCGGGCGTCTGAATCAGCCCAGGCACGAGCCAAGAGGAGTACGACCGGAACCGGCGCGTTCGCTCATACAGCGGCAATCGCGCCTCCTGGGCGCGCCGCAGGCCCGCCCTCTCCATACGGCGCCACTCCACCCACATGCCTTCAACAGCTCGCAGAGAGGCAATCAGGTCCGCCGTCTGCCCTTCAGCGCCGCAGGCATGGCACCAGGCCCGAATATCGTCGGCTGAAGGAGGCGTCTTGGCATTCATGATCCGCGACGACTTGGACGGATGCCAGCCGCAACGTGCGGCCAGTTCAATACCGTTGAGCCCAGCATCCCGGCACAGCTCAGCGAGGCGATCCGCTAGAGCCTGCCGGGCCTGCTGGGCGCTTGAGGACGGAGAGACAGCCATAGTGCGTGATCTTCAGGCGGGCCGGTACTCCTCGTGCGGAATGGCTCGTTGCCATGCCGCCTCATACGCTTCTGCGTACCGCTTGGCCAACGCCGGATCGTGGCAGACCTCCATGCCCGGGCCGGTCCACTGCCCTTCTCCGCTGAAGTGATGCAAGATCACGGTCTCCTCGTCCATGACCCAGCCGTCCAGCGCGGGCAACAGAAGATCGCGCGCCCGCGAACGGGGCAGCCAACGAACCAACTCTCCGGCAGCCACGTTCGTAAAAGCCCCGTCGTACTCGTACCGCAGGTAGTCACTCAGCGGTTCGGACACCACCCGCAACCGGCGCATGACCACGCCCCGGGCGGTCGTCTCCGCCACCACGTCGAGCCACGACCGCCACCACGACTCGCGGTCGGCCGGGTCATACCTGTGCCCCTGCTGCCAGCGGATGAACTCGGGATCATCCCGCATGTAGCTGTCCCGCATCTCAAGGTGCATCGCTGAACGCTGCGCCTTGGCGAGTGCTTCACGTACCGCTGTTGCCACCGTTGTCCTCACTGTCCGGGCGGGGGATGAACTGGAGCATGTTTGCGGGCAACCGGATCACAGTCTCGTGGTCCGGCACGTCCGTCGAGTGTCCGGGGACGGACCCAACCTCCTGCGCCTCACGGACAGTTGCCTCATCAGCCTTCCAAGACTGGATGATCAGGTCCCCGGTCGTGTCGTCCAACCAGATGGTCGGTGAGCCATCGTCCGGAGTGTTGGGCCAAATACCCAGGAATTTAAGGGCCATTGCGCACTCCTCCGCTAGCGGGTTGCACGGATGTGCACGACCATCACGCCTGCGGACCAGTCCGTCAAGACCGCCTGTACATGTGCAAGAACGCAGCGAAGCCCCCGCAGCGAGCCCGGCGAAAGGGGCGGCCACGGGGGCAAGGAGCGAAGTACTGGCACGCGTTGCCTGGACGGCCAGCTCCGCAGCAGCGGGAGCGGCCATCCAGGCAACGTAATCGTGTCTTCGAATCGAAGAGGATCAAGCCCATTGGAACCGTAGGGTACTTGACCACTCAGGCTCTGGGGCCGGCCAGCTAGCCCCCTTTGAACCAATGGCGGCTGCTTCAGCGACCTTGGAACCCGTACAGATGCCGAGCCGCTATCACCCTTCGGTCCTCCGGCCGATCAGGTCGGGGGTCACCCCCAGGGCCTCCACGTCGTGCCGACTAGTCGGAAGCGTATTTGCGTCCGGTTATCCGATCTTCTCGGTGTTCGCGCGTGACACGAGGAAGCGTGAATCGTTTCCCGTGTAGCGCGCGGCGGGCCCAAGCTGTCATGGGCGAACTCTGGGCCCGCCGCGACGAGTTCACGCCGCCTTGGTCAGACTGACGCGCTGGATCGCCGCCGGGTGCGGGAACGCGTGCGCGGCCCGCATGGTGGCCTTGATGGCGACCTGATCGTGGGAGAACCGGGCGTGCTTGGAGGCGTCCAGGGTCACATCCCGCCGCATAACGACCATCACGCGGTCACGCGGGATTCCCCACACGGTCCCGGCGGTCACGGCGTTGGAGACGTACAGCGGGATGCCCAACACCGTGCGTCGAGTCGGCGTGGTCGGGTCGGAGCCCAGTAGCGGGACGTTGCTGTCCTTGGTCTGCTTGAGCTGGGCCAGGGTCAGCGCGTCTACCGGGTTCGCGGCGAACGCCGTGATCGTGGCGCCCACGTCCTCCGCCCGGTTGATGGCCTCCTGGAAGGCGTCCAGGTTGGTGAACTTGGCCCCGGCGTCCACGGTGCCCACGCCGTCCACGCCCTCCAGGCCCGCCGGGTTGGGAGCGGAGAGGGACCCGAAGAACGAGCGGTCCAGGGCCCCGGCGATGGAGCGGGCAAGGCCGTCGCCTACGAGCTTCTGCGCATCCGGGTCGCTGTCCTCGGCCAGTTCGGACGACACGATGGACAGGCCCGCGCACTTGGCCGGGATGACCTCCAGCTCTCCTATCACGGCGTCCGTGGCGGCGATCTCTTCACCCTCCGCCACGAAGGACGCGCCCGCGTCCGTCTGCACGATGGGGATGTGGACCTTGGTGCGGTCCGTCTTCAGCTTGCTGGCCACTTGGAGCGCGACGCTCTCCCGCTCCACGGGCTGAACGATTGAGCCAGCCTGCGACGGATCGCAGGGACGCCGGTTCCCTGGAGTCCAACCCGTACGGCCGGGAGCCCATCCACCGGCCCTCATCACGTTCGTCCGCCCGCAGGTCGGTGACGCGGATCGCTGTGTTCTTGGACTCTGTGTGCGCCTGCTGAGCCGCCATTATGAGCTGGAGCTCCCAGCCCGCGTTGTCGGAGTCGATTCCGTCAGCGATCGAGATGAACCGGCAACCGGTCTCGTAGACGACGCGGATACCCAAAGCAGCCTAAACCCGACTTTCGGGCCTGTGTTCGGTGGGCATCCGTGGGTGCACGAGATCGCCCACCACTTCGGCATCGACGACGAGAGGCTGCACGCGCTGGGATACGGCTAGACGCGGCCGGCGGCTGCGCGCCTTCGCGGGCGCGGGTGGGGGCGCGGGCGGAGTGCGGGGCGCGTCGCCCGGGTGGGGGCGCGCCGCGGGGTAGGGGAGCGCCGTGAAGGGCGCCGTGCGCGGCGCGGGCGTGACCTGTTGGGGTGACAGGGAGTTGAGCACAGCACTCGCCGAAGCCCCGCAGGAGGTCCCGCTGTGCGCCGATCCCGTACCGCCTCCCGTACGGCTACCGCTGCCCGGACGGCTCGTGCTTCCGGGACGGCCCCCGCCGCCAGGACGGCTTCCGGTTCCGATCCCGTTTCCCTTTCGGGTTCCGGTTCCGGTTCTGGTTTGGGTTCCGGTTCCGGTTCCGAAGCGGCTTCCGTCCCCCGTTCCGGAACGGCTTCGGGCGCGGCGCTGCTGGCCCGGTCCGCCGTCGGCGCGCTGATGCTCGCGGCGGTCTCTACGCTCAGCGGCTGCATGACGGTGCAGGGCACCGACGACGCGGGCGAGGGCGGCGCCGCCCCGGTGGGGAGCCGCTCCGACGACCACGGCGGCGCGGTGGAGCCCGACAGCGGCCTCGACGGCGCGGGCTACCGCAAGGGCCGCGTCGGCGGTGACGGCCACGGCGCGGGCGGTCGCCACCGGCGCGACGACGACAAGGGCGGCAAGCGCGGCAAGCACGGCAAGGACGGTGACGGCGGGCGCTCCGGCGACGGGGGCCCGGGCGGCGCGGACGGTGGCCGTACGGGCGGCGAGACGGCCTCCGGCGGCGACGCGGGGTCCGGTCCCGGCGGCGCGTCGGGCGGCGACCGCAACCGGCCGCCCCGGCCCCGGCCGTCCGGCGGTACGGCCGGCTCCGGTGGTACCGGAGGGGCCGGCGGCGGTCACAGCGGCGGTTCCGGTTCCCCCACGACCTCGCCCACCCCCTCGCCGACCCGGCCGGAACCTGACCCCTCACCCACCCGGACCACGGCGTCGCCCACCGGTTCCGACGCCTTCGCACGCCGTACCGACGCCAGTCCGGCCTGATCGGCACCTGACCTGATCCTGATCGAGCCTGATCGGAACATGCCAGTCTCCAGCCGGCGTCCGGGGCCCGTTTGCGCCTTGCCGTACGGGCCGCGTATGCTGGTAGATCGTTTGATCCCATTTGCCCGGCGCCGTCATCACAGCGCGCCGTGTGGCGCGTTCTCTCTCTTGCCGTGGCTGACCGCATCGAGGCGGTTTCTTGCGATTTCGCGGAGTCAAGGGCGCGTGCCAGTTACTCCGGAAGGTTCGCAGTTCGTATGTCTGTCACCACACCTGAGGCCATCGAGCCCGCATTCACCGAGGACGTCGTGGACGTCGAGCAGACCGCAGGCGCCTCCCCCGTCGAGGGCGTCGGAGGCGTCGAGGACGGAGGGAACGTCTCCGATATCGGGCACGCCTCGGACGCCGAGAACATCTCGGACATCGAGAACAGCGTGGACGCCGAGAACGCCGTTGGCACCCAGGACGCCGTGGACACCCAGAACGCCATGGACATCCAGAACGTCGCGGAGCCCGCAGAGGCCGGGGAGGCTGCCGAGGTTTCGCTCACCTTCGCCGATCTCGGGCTGCCCGAGGCCGTCGTCCGCAAGCTGGCGCAGAACGGCGTGACCCGGCCGTTCCCGATCCAGGCCGCCACCATCCCGGACGCGCTGGCGGGCAAGGACGTGCTCGGCCGGGGCCGTACCGGCTCCGGCAAGACCCTCTCCTTCGGCCTGCCGCTCCTCGCCCGCCTCAGCGGCGGACGCACCGAGCGCAAGCGCCCCCGCGGCATCATCCTCACGCCGACCCGCGAGCTGGCGATGCAGGTCTCCGACGCGCTCCAGCCGTACGGCGACACGCTCGGCCTCCGGCTGAAGGTCGTCTGCGGCGGCACGTCGATGGCCAACCAGATCTCGGCGCTGGAGCGCGGGGTCGACATCCTCGTCGCCACCCCCGGCCGGCTGCGCGACCTGATCAACCGCGGCTCCTGCTCCCTCGACGACGTCGCGACCGCGATCCTCGACGAGGCCGACCAGATGGCCGACCTCGGCTTCCTGCCGGAGGTCACCGAGATCCTCGACCTCGTCCCCGAGGGCGGCCAGCGGATGCTCTTCTCCGCCACCATGGAGAAGGAGATCGACTCGCTGGTGCGGCGCTACCTCGTCGACCCCGTCTCGCACGAGGTGGACGCGGCGCAGGGCGCGGTGACGACGATGACGCACCACGTGCTCGTCGTGAAGCCGCGCGACAAGGCGCCGGTCACGGCCGCCATCGCCGCCCGCAAGGGCCGCACGATCATCTTCGTCCGCACGCAGCTCGGTGCCGACCGCGTCGCCGAGCAGCTGCGGGAGGCGGGCGTACGCGCCGACGCGCTGCACGGCGGCATGACGCAGGGCGCCCGCACCCGCACCCTGGAGGACTTCAAGGGCGGCAAGGTCAACGTGCTGGTCGCCACGGACGTCGCCGCCCGCGGCATCCACGTCGACGGCATCGACCTCGTCCTGAACGTCGACCCGGCCGGGGACCACAAGGACTACCTGCACCGTTCGGGGCGTACCGCCCGCGCGGGCGAGTCCGGCACGGTCGTCTCGCTGGCGCTGCCGCACCAGCGGAGGCAGATCTTCCGGCTGATGGAGGACGCCGGTGTGGACGCGACCCGGCACATCATCGGCCGCGGTGACGTCTTCGACGACGATGTGGCGCGGATCACCGGCGCCCGCTCCCTCACCGAGGTCCAGGCCGAGTCCGCCGCCAACTCCGCCCGCCAGGCCGAGCGCGAGGCCAAGAAGCTGAGCCGCCAGCTGGAGAAGCTCCAGCGCCGCGCCGCCGAACTGCGCGAGGAGGCCACCCTCTTGGTCGCGCGTGCCGCGCGCGAGCGGGGCGAGGACCCGGAGGCGGCCGTCGCTGCCGCGGCCGAGGCGGAGGCGGCCCAGGCCGCCGAGGAGGCCCGTGCCGAGGCCGCCCGCGAGGCCAAGGCCGAGGCGGAGCGCCGCGAGCGGGAGCGCGCCGAGCGCGACCGCGACAGGGGCGACCGCGGAGACCGTGGCGGCCGTCCGTCCTACGACCGCCGCAACCGGGACCGGGACCGCGACCGCGACCGGGATCGCGGCGACCGTCCGTACGGCCGTGACAGGGACCGGGACAGGGACAGGGACCGTGGCGGGTTCCGCCGTGACCGTGACGACCGCCCGTACGGCGGCCGGGACCGCGACCGTGACCGTGACGACCGCCCGTACGGCCGTGACAGGGACAGGGATCGTGACCGGGATCGGGACCGGCGTGACGGTGGCCGGGACGGCGCGCGTGGCGGCTACCGCCGCGACGAGGGCGGGTTCCGCCGCGACCGCGACGACGTCCGCCGCGACCGGGACGGTGGCGACCGTCCCTTCCGCCGCGACGGCTTCCGCGAGGGATACCGCGGTGGCGACCGCCCGTACCACCGTGACCGTCGCGACGACCGCCGCCCCGTCGGCCGCACCGGCGACCACCGCTCCACCTCGCACGGCCCCGGCCGCGCCGCCCCGCGCACCCCGGACCGCCGCGCCGACAAGCCCCGCTGGAAGCGCAACGGCTGACGCCGGCTGAGGCCGACGCGGCCCCTGCCGGCCCCCGCCGAGCAGCGTTCGGCAGCCCCGGGGAGGGGCTGCCGAACGCGTGCCCGAGCACAGCCCCGAAGGCATGCAACCCGGAATGCCTTCGAACCCCGCCCGACCCCCGGGCTATGCTGCTCGGTGCGGGCCGTTAGCTCAATTGGCAGAGCAGTGGACTTTTAATCCATTGGTTGTGGGTTCGAGTCCCACACGGCCTACCGCGGGACCCCAGGTCAGAGCACATCCGACCTGGGGTTCTTGGCGTTCAGGGGGTGCCGTAGATCGTTTGCCGGCCCGCTGCTGGCCCGGGAGGGTGAGCAACGCCGAAGGGACCGCAAGCGGTTGGTGAACACGACGGAGCCGCCGGGCATGTGCCCGGCGGCTCCTGGTGTCCGCAACGCGACGGGGTACGCGCCGGACGTCTGCGCCTGGGAGGGGCGTGGAGTATGTCACTCCGCAGGCGGGTGTATGTCATGTGCATGACCCTGACTGTCTGTGATGGGGGAGGCACGGGTGGTCAGGGCCGGTCAATGGTTACCCCGTTGGCGGCCGTGGCCCGCCCTCCGGTCGTGTGGCCGTCACCCCGCACGTCGGAGGGCAGAGTTGGTGTATTCGACGGGCAGCCCCCCCTCGGGCAGGGGCAGCCGCCGGAGACGGTCCCCTCCCCCGCCGGTCGCCCACGGGGTTTGGTCGGGGTGGGGGGTCAGTGGGCGGTGGTGCCGTAGGCCAGGGCAGCTATCAGCACCAGCACGACGGCGATGTAGAGGACGTGGGCGCGCACGGCGTCACTTCTGCCGACGGCACGCCTTGCCGTGCCGGTAGCGGTCCCACGGCGGTGTCGCATCGTCGGCACCTCCCATCTCGATACGGTGCGGGCAGTCGGCGGCGAAGTGGCCGTGGACCTCGCCGTAGCCGCGGGCCCAGCGGTACAGGGCGCGGGGCCAGATACAGCACCAGGCGAGCCACGAGCAGGCCCGCCGTGCGGCCTCGCCCAGGCTGGGCGGTCCGGTCTCTCCGGGCATCTTCACGACGTAGGAGGGTCCGCGGCCTATCGCGCTGAGGACTGCCCCGCCCAGGCAGAACCAGGCGGTGAAGAGCAAGGCTCCGATGACCGTTGGCCGCGTGCTCATGCGGTCCGCTCCTCCTCTTCCCATGAGGCCCACAGCAGCAGTACGGCTGCCTCCAGGTGGGTCGTCACGTCACCGGGCAGGTCGGCTGAGGCAACGGTGAACGGGTCGCCGGTGTGCTGGAGGGCGGCTTGGCGCAGCTGCCGGGTGAGGTGGTAGGCGTCGCGTGTTCTGGATGTCGTGACCGTCGAGTTGCGGGCTTGCCACGCGTGCCGGGCCAGCACGCCGGCCCGGTCCTCGGTGCTGCTGTTCTTCCACAGCACCCGCAGGAAGCGGTTCGTCAACACGGCATCGATCCCGCCGTCCCGCTCCAGTAAGCCGGCCATCAGCTGGGCAAGGGTGAGCACCCTGTTCTCAGGCATGGGTCCGCCCCTTCGACGCGGCCTCACGCTGCTCCAGTGCCTGGACGGCCGCGCGGGCCACCTCGCCGTAGGGGATGCCGCGGATCTTCCGGGCGCACGGCAGGCAGGCGGACGCTGCAGCGGGAGGGCCCGAACCGCGTTCGATGACGTCGATGATCTCGACGTCATCAGCGTGGGCCTGGTGCCACTGGCACCATCCGGCACTCATCTGCTCGTTCCTCCAGTGTTCTTGTCGGCGGGGCCGGGCGTGGGGGTCTTCTCGCCCGAGCAGTCGCGGCAGTGGGCACCGATGCTTCTGATGCCGTCGTCCAGTAGTCGTTGCGGACGGTCAGCGGCCTTCGGCAGTGCGGACAGGTGCCGTATCAGCCGGGCCGGTGCAGCGCGAGGCGTGCGGGGACGGGCTCAATCACGGCGGCCGTCCTTGCGGTGGCGGCACCACGGGCACCGGCAGGCAGGCCACCGCATGGTCGCCGGCACCGTCGCAGCGCGGACGATACGCGGCCTGGTCCAGGAGCGGCCCGAGTCGCGGGAGACGCGGATCGTCATACGGCTCACGATCGAGCATCCCCCTCCAACCGCCTTGCGAGATGGGCACGTTCGCAAGCGGTGGACGGGTTTACGAAAGTCGCCCCCGGTCTCACATCACAGGGAGGGCGTGCTGACGGCCTCGTGGGTGAAGTGGTGTTCACGCGTTGACGCTCCTTAGAAGCGTTGACGAAGCCCCTGGTGCCGCTGCGGGTGGCCCGGGGACCTGTAACGCAATGATCAGAAGCGGTTACAGACAGCGCATCGACACTGCGCGACATCTTCGGACATCTGCCTGCCGCTAGACGTCCCTAGGTGTCATCCTGGCCAGATGGTGAACGAACGCCTCCGGCGCTCAATGCATCGTGCTGGCCTGGATATCCAAGGCCTGGCCGCAGCCGTTGAGGTCTCGACCAAGAGCGTGGAGCGGTGGCTCAGCGGCGATTCTGTCCCGTGCCCCGCACCCGCTACCGTGTGGCTGCCGTACTCCAGGAAGACGAGACTTATCTGTGGCCTGAAAGCACCAATTCCGCCTCGCTTGCGGGCGCGGAGCTGGTTGCCACCTACCCCCGACGCGGTGATGTTCCACGCCACCTATGGACGGAACTGCTCCGGGCGGCCCAGCGAGACATTGACCTTCTCGCCTTTGCAGGGCTGTTCCTGACGGAGGAGCACACGGATTGGCTACCGACCGTGGCGCAGAAGGCACAGCAAGGGGCGCGCGTGCGGTTGCTGCTGGGCGACCCCCGGGGCGTGCAGCTCGCCGCTCGGGACGCTGAGTACCGCATCGGCGGCGGCGTGGCAGGGAGAGTCGTCGCAGTACTCAACTACTACCGGCAACGCATGCCGGAACAGGTGGAGATCCGCCTCCATGACACCCCGCTATACAACAGCATCTACCGTTTTGACGATGAAATGCTCGTCAACGTTCATGCATACGGCGTTCTCGCGGCCCACACCCCGACTATGCATCTGCGACGTATCGACGGCGCGTTCTTCCACACGTACATCGAGTCCTACGAACGCGTTTGGGTAAGCGCCCGTACCGCCGGGAGAACAGTGGAGGACTAGTGAGTAGTGCTACGCGCCGGATCGACTATTGGCGCGACCCCGCCGCGCCCGAGCCAACCTCTCGGAAGACTTCTGCCAGCGTCTTCGTACAGGACGAGACCGGGCGAGTGCTTCTGCTGAGGCGCGTAGACAACGACCTGTGGACAATCCCGACTGGAGGGGTGAAGAAGGGGGAGACGGTCGGCCAGGCCGGCGTTCGCGAGTGCAGGGAAGAGACCGGGCTGGACGTCGAGATCGTCGGCCTGGTGGGCGTGTTCTCCACTCCGGATCACGTCATCGTCTACATGCACGGTGACCGGATGGACGAGGTGCGGCAGCCGATCAACATCTGCCTGCGGGCCAAGGTCGTTGGAGGAACGATCACGCCCGACCCGTCCGAGGCAGCAGAGATTCGCTGGGTCCCGCCTGCCGACCTGCCCTCGTATGCCGTTCATCCGGCGCTGAGGCAACGCATAGACCATGGGCTGAACTCGGATGTCCCGTTCGTGAGCTAAATCGGGTGGCGCCGCGGCGGCCTCGACGTGTGGTAGACCGACAGTGCGGCGGTGGTTCCCGCACCTGCGGGGTGGTCCCGGCGGGCGCCTCTCTCGCCCTGTGCGCCCTGTGCGGGTGCTCCCCGCGCCTGCGGGGGTGGTCCCATCTCGATGCGGTCGATGCCGACATTCAGCTGGTGATCCCCGCGCGCGGGGTTGCTCATCTGTTGGCTGCACATGCGTGAACGTCCCCGCCCTCCCGGACGAGGACGGGGGCGCGTCAGCGTGCGATCAGTTCGTAGAGGGTCAGGACCAGGGCGCCGAGCACGGTGAGGGCGCCGAGAGCCGGGAGGGGCCAGCGGCCCCTACTCCTCAACCGGTAGGGGCCGTTGACATACCCCACGGCCGCCGCGTGCTCCACTTCCTGGCACCCGGTTGGGCTGTGCCAAGGCCCCGCCGAGTGGTTGCCGACGGGGCCTTCCAGCTACCACAGCCAGCCAGATGAATAGCGATCGGCGTTGTCTAGCTGGCTACTGCCCCGGTGCGGCGCGCGAAGTCGCGGACGCCATCCAGCCGGTGCTCGTGGTGCAGCAGCCTCTTCGTCAGGGAGTGCACGCTGCTGCGCCGCGCTTCCTGCGGCGCAGCGCGTTCGACTGCCAACAGCGCCCTGTAACAATCCTCGGGCCGTCCCCAGTCCGCGAAGGCGCGGGCGACATCCAGACCGAGACGCGCAGCGCGCTCCGGCGGCATACCGCGTGTCTCGACACGGCGAGCTGCCGTGATGGCGCCGGGCGGGTCGCCAAGCACCTGGAGTACGGACACCTCGTGCAACGCCACCTGACGGGGCCCGAACCAGCCGGTTCCGGTCCGTTCTTCGGTGGTCCGGTTTGCACAGACTGCGGCTTGGGCGAGCAGTTCCCGAGCGCTTTGACTGTCCTCGCTTTTGGCCGCGGTGTAGGCGGCTGTGGCGAGCAATTGACCCTGCGCCGACGCTCGGGCCGCTGGCGGGGCGTTGCGGTCGGAAGCGAGTTCGTCAGCTGCCCGAGCGGCGACCTGGACTGCGCGGTCGTAGCGGCCTGCGCGGCGGTAGCCGCTGGAGACCATCCGGCACGCCTCCGCGAGCGCCAGGACGTGCCCGCCGGCGCGTGCTGCCTGCACTGCCCGGTCAGCGGCTACCACCAGGAGCCGGTCGTCGCTGGCCTTGATTGCTGCTCGGGCGGCAATCGCGTACAGCGCAGACAAGCCCTCGGGGTGCTCGCCGCCTTGGGCCAGAGCCTCGGCGAGTGCGAGCTGCTGCGGGAGCGCGGCGACCAGCTGTCGGTATGCACCTGCGTGAAGAGCTTCGCGGGCGCGTGCCACGGTCCGGCTCACCCCGGCCGCTGTCGGTTCCTCGGCGGTCGGCGGCGGCCCGTACAGCAGCGCGTCCTCCAGACCGGACAGGTCGATGGAAGCGGCAGCGGCCGAGCGTGTGGCGGCGTCTACAGGAGTGTGGAGAGGGCCGACGACGACCGCAGCCGCGGCAGATCCGGACAGGGTAAGCATGTGGCGGCGGCGCACGGCGTCCTCCCCATCCACGGCAGTGGGATGTGACGGAAGACTAGTGGCCTCCGGTGCGCCTGCGGCACCCGTTCGTGCAGGTGCCCCCGAATGGATCAGGCCGAGGTGCTCCGGGGCGACGTGCAACTCGGTGGCCAGGCGGGCGACGGTGGGCCAGTCCGGGGTGACGTGCCCGTTCTCGATGCGGCTGATCACCGAGTGCGAGTATCCGCAGCGGCGCCCCAATTCGACCTGAGTCAGACCGGCCGCTGCACGGGCGGCCCGCACAACTTTGCCTAAGTCCGCCGGGGTGATGGAGATCGGCACATCCATGGGAGCCCTCCCCTCAGCCTTCCCACGCTAGCGCCGAAGCGCGACCCCGCCCAGATCCGCCGTCGCATCCCGCACACGGTGTGCCGACCCCGCACACCCTGTGCGGCAGCCCCCGTTGCGCCTTCCGGCCCGCGCGGGATGGCGGTGTCCTGAAGAGGTCAACACTGACCCCGAATCGAGGGAGGCAACGATGACGACAGCAGTCATGGACCGGCCCGTTCTGCCAGCCGACCAGGCCCGCGACCCCAAAGCCTTCGTGATGCCGGAGGTGTGGGATCGGGAGGTGATCCTCCTCCAGCGTGACCACCCCTTCGATGAGATCATGGCGGAGCGGCTGTTCGGGCAGGCAGTGGCCTACCTGATCACCGCGATGGAGAAGTTCGGGCAGGGTCTGGAGATGTGCTGCGGGCGACTGGTGGACACCGCCGTGCACGTCTTCATCCTCGACACCCGCAACTACCGCGAGTTCTGCGCCGAGCACTTCCACGGCGGGTTCCTGGAGCACATCCCGGAGATCGAGTTCAAGTACGACGGCTCGGTCGAGCGCACCGCGAAGGTCCTCCACAAGAACGGGTTCCCCGTGGACTGGCCACTGTGGGAGCACGACTACGGCAAGTGCGGCCCCTGCGCACCGGGGCAGAGCTGCCATTGACTGGTGACCATCAAGGCCCGGAAGCGCGCGGTCGCTTCCGGGCCTCTTCGTATGGACTTCGTTCACCCCGGCATGTCGCACCCCCAGTGTCGCTACGGTGTCCGGCCCCACCAGACGCACGAGGAGGCCCATGGCGCACGCGACGCTGCCGATGTCCCTGCCCGAATACTGGGACAAGTACAAGCCCTACCGCGGCGAAGGCGAACAGCCCGCCCCGCCAGCGGACCGGTTCGACTGGACGCAGTATCCGGGCCATGGCCCCGACGCGGACCTCCTCGGCCCCTGCAAGACCGCTCTCGAACTCGGCCCGGGGGAAGGCACGGAAGCCGCCTATCTGGCCCGACTCGGTGTCCAGGTGACCGCCGTGGACTTCTCCGCCGTGCAGGTGGAGCGTGCCCGGCGCTTCTGGGCCGACGAGCCTGGTGTCACCTTCGTGTGCGCGGAGGTGTGCAGCTACCTCGACCAGGCCAACACCACCTTTGATGCCGTGTTCTCCAACTGGGGCGCTGTCTGGTTCACCGATCCCGACGAGCTGATGCCCCGCATCCGGCGGCGCCTGGCACCCGGCGGTGTCCTGGTCTTCTCCCACGCCGAACCCGGTAACGCTTACGGGCCTCAGCAGATGCACGGCAAGTGGCTGGAAGGCCGCGAGCGAGAATTGACGGTGCTGCGGTGGCAATACCCGCCCCAGGAGTGGGCCGACCGACTCAAGCGCATTGGGTTCGACCGCATTGATGCCCGCATCCACCCAGCTCCCGAGACGGGACAGATGGGCACTCTGATCGTTCAGGCGTGGAAAGGCACCTGACGGAACAAGGCGACCTACTGGTACTCAGCGGCCCCGCCGACAGCTCGGCAGGGCCTCCCTCCACAGCAGCCAGCGGGTGGATAGGAACGTCCCGAGTCTCCCACCGCGTACACCCTGCCTCCGGGCGCGTCAGCGATTGAGCAGCTCGTACAAGGTGAGGACCAAGGCCCCCAGCCCCGTGAGGGCAGCAAGGGCTGGCAGCGGCCAGCGGCCCCGCTCCAGGGTGCGGATGCGCTGTTCGTGGTCGTCCAGGCGCCCGGACAGCTCCGGCAAGGCATCCAGCTTGGCGGACACCTGCTTGACCTCGTCGTGGGTGGCGCGGACCTCGGCGCACACCTTGGTCGGGGTGATGATGACCGAGCCGTCCGGGATCGGCGCGTTGGGCGTCACCCGGCGCCTCCGGCCGGGTCGTGTCCGGCGGGCAGCGTGGCTGCGGTGCCGGACTGACCGAGGCGTTCGGCCACCCACGACTTCGCGGACGAGGCCACCAGCGCGACGGGCGCGGCCCACCCAGGGGACGTCGGCCAGCTCGACGGTGACCAGGCCGAGCGCGGCTTGCACGCCGGTCCGATCCGAGCGCTCCAGCAGGTCGAGCACGAACTTCTGCGGCATCGGGTTCCTCACTTCTTCGGGAACCAGCTCGGGGCGTGGTCGAGGCGGTCGGCTACCAGGCGCCGGATGGTCGACATGCGGACGTCGGCGTTGCCGCGCGCCGGGCGCGGGTCGATCTTCTGGTTGGTCCACTCCAGGTGACCGATGACCGAGGCGGAGCCGCCCCGTCTCCAGCCGTGGGCGCGCAGCAGGGCGGCGCTGGCGCGCACCATGGCGTCGCGCTGGACGAACGGCCGGGTGTCCTTGCCGTCACCGCGGTTGACGCACTCGAACTCGTAGAACGCCCGGTTGCCGTCGGTGTTGTTCTCGTTCGGGCGGAGTGGGGAGCGTTCGGCGATGACGGCGCGCAGTACGTCGTCGTCGCCGGTCCCGGCAGCCAGTGCACACACAGTCCTCGTCGTCGCGGGTGGCGGGAGCTTTCCGCTGGCGCGCTGCTGGCCCGAACGATTCCGAACGACTTCGAACAAGGCCGAACGAGGCCCGACGAGACCAGATCAAACCGCATTACGGATCGAGGGAAAACGCCAGGTCAGGCAAGCAATAGCCGACAGAGTCGACCGAGACCGGACCAGACCACATGGAGCGTCAGCGGACTTTTAATCCATTGGTTGTGGGTTCGAGTCCCACACGGCCTACTGGTGAGCCCCGGTTCAGAGTTTCTCTGGGCCGGGGCTTCCGGTGTTTCCGGGGGAACCCGTTGGGAACCGCGAGGGGCATGATGCGTCTGGCACTGGCAGGGGCCGTGGCGGGGGCCGCCGGCACCACTGCGCTCAACGCTGTTACGTACCTGGACATGGTGCTGCGGGGCCGGGGTGGGAGTGCGGCGCCCCAGCAGTTGGTGGAGGAGCTGAGCGACCGTACCGGGATACCGGTGCCCGGGGAGGGGGAGACCCGCGAGAACCGGGTCTCGGGGGTGGGTGCCGTCCTGGGCATGGTCACCGGTGTGGGCGTCGGTGCCCTCTACGGGGCGTCCCGTTCCCTGCCGTGGCGGCCCTCGGTGCCGTTGGCGGGGCTGCTGACGGGGCTGGGCGCGATGGCCGGGTCGGACGTGCCCATGGCCGCGCTCAAGGTCTCCGACCCCCGAAACTGGCGGCCCGCGGACTGGCTCGCGGACCTCGTCCCCCACCTGACGTACGGGATGGTCACCGCCGCTGTCTTCGAGATGACCGCCTCCGGATGCGGGCGGCGCTCCCCGGGCGCACCCTGAGGGGGCGGGCACAGTCCCCACCCGTGCCCTCGCACACCCTGTGGAGAACCGCACGTCCTGTGGCGAGCGCACACCTTGTGGAGAGGCGGTCCGAGGTGACGAACGAGCATCGCGAAGAGGTCTACCTGCGCCAGACCGGCCGCAAGGAGCCGACCCCTCGGCAGCGTCGGCGCATGAAGCAGAAGGCGGGTCGCGGGAAGGGCTGATGAGGGGGTGGGGGCTGACGCCGGGGTGGGCTGACGTCGGAGAGGGGCGACGCCGGGGCGGGGTGACGTCGGAGAGGGGTGACGTCGGAGGAGTGACACCGGGAAGAGGTGCCCTCTCCGCGCGGCCCGTCCCGCCCTCGCCTTGCTTCCCCTTGCCTCTCCCTGCCTCCCTTTGAAGGGCCGTCCCGCCTTCCCCTTAAAGGTGAGCGCGCCCTGCCGGTGCGCGGCTACCGTGCCCGGATGCGATGGTTGCGGTTCGGGTTGTACGCGGACGAGGACGGGGTCGAACTGGTCAAGGACCTCGTCCGGCGCGAGGCGCGCGGCCGGGCCGTCCGGCTGGTGGAGTGGCGGGAAGAGCGCGAGGTGCTCGGCGGGGTCCCGGTCGCCGAACTGTACGAGGAGCTGGGGCGGCAGTGGGCGTACGAACATCCCGGTGAGGACCCGGGCGCGCGGCAGCCGGTGGAACTCGCCGTGGGCGTGCGGTGTTCGCTGAAGGTCTGGCGCGCCCTCCGCAAGGCCGTCCTCGGCGCGCTGTGCCCCGAGGGCGACGCGCCCCACGTGTGCCGCGTGCCGTGGGCGGCGCGGTAGCGCGGCGTCCACTTGTGGTACGGCGACGCCCACTTGGCAGAGCGGCGCCCACCTGTCGTACGGAGGCGCCTGCCTGCGCCTGCTTGCGCCTGCCTGCGCCTGCTTGCGTCCGTCGGGCTCCGTCGGCGCCCCCCGGTCGGCGCCCGCGCGTCAGCTGAAGTCCCGCCGGGAGGCTCGCCCCACCGGAAGGCCCGCCGGAGGTGAACGAACACCCGCCAGAGACGGACGGATCCCCGCCGGAGACGGAAGCCCCCGAAGTCCCGTTCCGGCGGGCGGCCCCTCCGGCGGGCGGCCCAGCCGGGGCGGCCCGTGGGGGAGTCGGGTTGGAAGATCTGTGCGGGAAAAGTATGTGTGGGGCGATGAGTTCGGGCGGGCTCGCGGGTCGGTAGAGGCGAGAGGCACCAGGAGCGCCCCGCGGACGGACCGCGGGCGTGGGACCAGAGGGAGACCCATGGCGACCGCCGTACACACCGAGACCCGCACGCTGGAGGTTCCGGGGGCGACGCTCCGGTACGACGTCCGGGGTGACCTGGCGGAGGCCGGTGCGGACAATCCCGCGCTGCTGCTGGTGGGTTCACCGATGGACGCCAGCGGGTTCGCCACGCTCGCGTCGTACTTCACCGACCGTGTCGTCGTCACCTACGACCCGCGCGGTACGGGCCGCAGCGTGCGGACGGACGGCACCGGCGAGCTGGTGCCGGACACGCACGCGGACGACCTGCGCCGGATCATGGAGGCGCTCGGCGTCGGGCCGGTGGACCTGTTCGGCAGCAGCGGTGGCGCGGTGAACGGGCTGGCGCTGGTGGCTGCGCGGCCCGACCTGGTGCGCACGTACGTGGCGCACGAGCCGCCGGCGATCCGGGTGCTGCCGGACCGCGAGTACGCGTGGGCGGCGTGCGTGGACGTCCACGAGACGTACCTGCGGGCGGGCATGGGCCCGGCGATGGCGAAGTTCATCGCCCTCACCGGCGCGACGGGCCCCTTCTCCGCCGACTGGGCCGGCCGCCCCGCTCCCGACCCGGCCGCCTTCGGGCTGCCCACCGGGGACGACGGGTCCCGGGACGACCCGCTGCTGGGCCAGAACATGCGCGGCTGCACCGGTTACGAGCCGGACGTCGCCGCCCTGAGGAAGGCGTCCACCCGGATCGTGATGGCGGTGGGCAAGGAGTCGGAGGGCCAGCCGGCGGCTCGTGCGGCCGTCGAGCTGGCCGCCCTCCTCGGCAGCGAACCGGTGGTCTTCCCCAGCCACCACGCCGGTTTCCTGGGCGGTGAGTTCGGTCAGCACGGCGAGCCCGAGGCGTTCGCCGCCGCCCTGCGCGAGGTGCTGAGCGCCGGGTGAGCGGACGCCAGGACCTCTGGACCCCGGCCCTGGACCCCGGGCCCTGAACCCCGGTCACCGGGCCCCCGCAGCCCTTGAAGGAGCCCGGCAGTTGGCCAGGAGAGAGGCTTGAGCTGTTCAGAAGAGATACCTGGGCTGGTCGGAAGAGGCACCTGGGCTGGTCAGGAGAGGGGCTTGCCGCTCAGCCAGGGCGGGAGGGGGCGGTAGACGGTCAGCGGGGTGCCGGGCTTGTCGAGGAGCAGGGCCGTGGGGGAGGGCGCCGTCTCGCCGTCGTACGAGCACAGGGTGCCCTCGGGGATACCGGCCAGGTGCAGACGGCGCCCGCGGGCCGCGGCGTGCACGGGCGAGCGGTGCAGGACGCCTGCGAACGCCGAGGCCACCAGGCGGGTGCGGGCCCAGCGGCCCGCCTTCACCAGGTGGATGTCGAGCATGCCGTCGGCGAGGTTGAAGCGCCTCGCCCCGCCGGGGCCGCCGCCGATGGTGTGGTACGAGCAGTTGCCGACGAACAGCAGCCACAGCGACCGTTTACGCCCGTTCACCCGCACCTCGAACGGCCGGGACTGCCGCAGCACGTGCACCGCCGCGATCAGTCCGGCCGCCCACGGTCCGACCCGGCCGCGCCAGCGGTCCCGCACCTCGACCAGATCGCCGTACGCGCCCAGGCTGAAGGTGTTCACGAAGTAGCCGGGCCCGTCCGCGTCCGCGTCCCCTTCCCCGTCCCAGTCCCCGTGCTCGGCACCGTCCCCGCCGCCCCCGAATTCCCCGCCGCCCCGGAATTCCCGGGTGCTCCGGAGGTCCCGGGTGCCCCGGCCGTCCCCGTCGCCTCGGCCGTCCCCGGCGCCCTGGACGGCCGCGCCGCGCGGTGGCGCGAAGCGGGCGAGGTCCACGGCGATGGCGTGGCCCTGGCCCACCGCGTTCGTCAGATCGGCGCTGGAGCCGATGCCCAGATCCAGCGCCAGGTGGTTGTGCGTGCCACCGGGCAGCACCGCGAGCGGCACCCCGTGCCGGTGGGCCGCGCGCGCCGCCGCGTTGACGGTGCCGTCGCCGCCGAAGACACCCAGCGCGCCGCCCTCCTCGGCGGCCCGCTGCGCCTCCTTGTCCAGCAGCTGGGGCAGGGAGGAGGCGTCCGGGTCCCAGCGGGTCACCCGCGCCGCGGGCAGCGCCTCGGTGACCTCCTCCACGAACGCGGCCGAGCCCGAACCCGGGTTGGCGACCACCGAGAGCCCCCGCCCCTGGGGCAGGGCGGGCGCCTCGACGAGCGGCTGGGCCGGCGGCACCCGGCGCCGCGCGTCCAGGACGGCGCGGACACCGAAGGCCGTGGCCGCGCCCAGCGCCGCTCCCACCAGGACGTCGCTCGGGTAGTGGACGCCCGTGTAGACGCGCGAGAACGCGACCGACGCCGCCACCGGCGCGACGGCGGCGCCCCAGCCGCGCGACTCCAGGGCCAGCCCGGTGGCGAACGCGGCGGCCGAGGCCGAGTGCCCCGAGGGGAACGACGTACTGGTCGGCAGCCGCTTGAGCCGCCGTATCACCGGCACGTCGTCCAGGACGGGGCGGACCCGCCGGAACGCGCCCTTGCCGACGGTGTTGACCACTGCCGAGGTCACCGCTACGGAGGCCAGCGCGCGCAGCGCCCCGCGCCGCGCCCGCGGGCCGCCCGCGCCGGACAGCACGATCGCCGCGGCGGTTCCCGTCCACAGCTTGCTGTGGTCGGCGGCACGGCTCAGCCGGGGCAGCACGCCCTCCGCGCGCGGCCAGTCGGTGACGGCCACACGACGGAAGAGGGCACGGTCCCACGCGCTGAGCCGGGCGCGGACGGCGGCGCCCGCCGCCGTGGAACCCCTGCCCGCGGACGCCCTGCCGCCCGCGACCGCTCTGCGCCTGGCGGCGCGGCTCCCCACCCCGAGGCCCACCCCGCGGGGTGGTGCGGTGCCGGGGCGCAGCCCGGGGCCGGCCAGGGCTCGGGCGGGCCATGGCCGCCGGTGCGTCTCCATCGGTGCCCCCTCGCTTCCGTCACATCCGTGGCTGTCGTCGCTGTCGTCGCTGTCGTCGCTGACGTCACTGCCGTCGTTTCGCCGGTGCCCGTCGGCCCCGCCTGGGACGTCGCACGGGCAGGTCTCTCCTGCCCGGCGCGGTACAGGGCACACCGGTCCCTCACACCAGCGACCTTTCGCGGGACGGCGGACCGGCCCGGGGGACGGCGGACCGGTCTGGGGGACGGCGGACCGGCTGGGGGACGGTGGACCGGTCCGGGGGGCGGCGAGTCCCTCTGGAACGGCATCCGTCGGAACGGCATCCGTCGGAACGGCATCCGTCGGGATGGGACCCGTAGGGATGGGACCCGTAGGGATGGGACCCGTCGGGTGGGATGTCCGCCGGGACGGGGCATTTCCGAGTCAGCGGTGAGGAGGGTGGAGGAGGGGGACGTCACGTGTGCGCGCGGCGCGTGCCTCCTGTGCCGTGTGGGCCAGGACGCATGTGAGCGCGACCGCCGTGCCCAGGGCCAGACCCGCCAGTACGTCGGTGGGCCAGTGCACCGCGAGGTAGACGCGGCTGAACCCGGCCAGCAGGCACAGCAGGCCCGTTCCCGTCCACAGGGCGGCGCGGGCCGCGCGGGAGGCCAGGTGAGCGGCGAGGACGTAGGCCAGGGCCAGCAGGACCGCGGTGGCGATCACGGTGTGCCGGGACGGATAGCAGTAACCGTCCTCCGGTACCGCCCACAGCCGCGCGGGCGGCCGGTGCCGGTCCGTCAGCTCCTTGGCGGCGGACGCGACCACCACCGACAGCGCCCCGGTGGCGGTCACCAGTACCGCCGGCAGCCGCGCACCCGAACGCCGGGACATCCAGAGGGCCACCAGCACCGCGACGACCAGCAGGGGGATCTCCGAGAGATGCGACACCCAGGTCATCGGCCCTTCCAGCACCGACTCCCTGCGCCGTACCACCTCGTCGAGCAGCGGCCGGTCCGCGAAGCCCGTCCCCCGGCCGAGCACCACGTACGACGTCCCGGCGAACACCAGCAGGCAGGCCAGCAGGCCCAGTGCCGGGCCCAGCGGGCGGGGAGGTGTCCGGACCGGACCCCTCCGGCCCGGACACCGCTGTCGGGAGGGCCCGCCCCACCGTCCGCCCTCGCCCCCTTCGCCCCCGCCCTGCACCGGCCCCGGCACCTGGACGGGAGCCAGACGCCGCAGCAGCCCGCGCGGATCCCTCTTCTCGGGGGGCTCCGGGATGGCGGCCTTCCCGGGGACATCTGCGGAGGCGTCCCCCAAGACGCCACCGCAGATGTCCCCGGAGGCGCCACCGGAGGCACTGCCGGACGCGTGCGGGGCCGCGTTCCGGGGCGTGTCGCCCTCGGGGGAATCCGGTGGGTCCAGGGAGAACTGCCCACTCATCAGGGACTCCTCGTCGGCCGTGCGGCCGTCTGTGTGCCGGGTGTGCGGAGGGGATGCCGACCCTCAGCCCTCAGTAGAAGCTCCTCCCGCCCGCCGCGCGAGTGGCGCACCACCGGGTGGGTGACGGGGTGTGGCGGATGGGGGACGGGTGGATGGGGGGAGGGTGCCCGGTTCCCGGTGCCCGGTTCCGTGCCGGCGGTGCCATGACGCCGCGCGGCCGGCCGACGCGCCCCGGACACTTCTCGGGCCGCCCCCTTCGGGCGCTCGTCCGCTTCGGGCGCTCCCCACTCCGGACTCTTCCCGGCCCGGCCGCCTTCTCCGCCGTTCCCGTCAGCTCCGGGCAGCGGGGAACTCGGCTGTGACCAGGAAACCGCCGTCCCCGGTCGGTTCCGCCGCGAAGGCGCCGCCCAGCAGCAGGGCGCGCTCCCGCAGACCGAGCAGTCCGTGGCCGCCGTCCGGGAGCCGGTGGCCGCCGTCGGCGGGGAAGCCCGGTTCAGGTACGGCGGTGGGCGGGCCGTTGCGTACGGCGACGGCCAGCCGCGTCCCGGCCGGACCGCCCCGGCACACCCGTACGGTGACGTGCACCTTGGCACCGGGCGCGTGCTTGCGCACGTTGGTCAGCGCCTCCTGGACGGTGCGGTAGGCGGCCCGCTCCACCGCGTCCGGCCAGCGCGGGGACGACGACCCGTCACCGTGCGGTTCGCCATGCGGGCCGTTGCCGTCCAGGCGGTCGTGGTCCGGGTCGCCCGTCAGGCGGTCGTCATCCGGGTCGTCCTTGTGTGGGCCGTTGTCGTCCAGGCTGTGGACCAGACCGTCCGGTGGCGGACCGTCGTGCGGGCCGTCGTGCGGGGAGCTGCCCGGTCCGTCGTCCGGTTCGCCGTCCGGTCCGTCGTCCGGTTCGCCGTTCCGGACACGGGGGGCCAGGGCCGGCAGGTCCAGCGTCACCGGCAGGCCGCTCTGCTCCGCCAGCGCGGGCAGGTCCCGCAACCGCGGCTGCGGGGCCAGGCCGCTTCCGGTGCGGTCGCCGGAGCGCAGTGTTCCGACCATGTGCCGCAGCTCGACCAGCGTCCTGACGGCCAGCTCGCGCACGGTGCGCGCGGTGGCGCGCGAGGTCTCGTCCCGGCAGGTCACCTGCAACGCGCCCGCCTGCACGCTGATCAGGCTCACCTGGTGCGCGACCACGTCGTGCATCTCGCGGGCCAGCCGGGCCCGCTCGGTCGTCACCGCCCGCTCGGCCAGCAGTTCGGCCTCCCGGTGGCGGCTGGCGGTCAGCTCCCGTATGCGGTCGCGCAACTGCTGCCGCGTACGGGACCAGCGGCCGAACACGGCCGGGGCCGCGCCCTGGACGCAGGAGTCCAGCATGTCGAGCAGGCCCTGCCGGTCGGCGGACGGGGTGAAGCCGTCGAGCGGATACGGCACGTAGTGCGCGAGCGCCAGCGACACGGCACCCACCACCGCGAGCGCGTTGCTGCGGCGGCGCGCCGTGACCGTGTAGAGGGCGATCATGGGCGCGAACCAGATGTAGCCCACGTACAGCCCCACCAGCGTCACCGCGAGCACGGCCACCGGCCACCGCTTGCGCACCAGCAGCGCGACCGCCGCCGCGACGGAGACCCCCAGTTCCAGGCCGGGCCGCACCCCGTTGACGAGGAACGCGTCGGCCAGCCCCAGCAGGGCCGGGAGGGCGGGCAGCGCGAAGACGAAGGCGCGGGAGCCCGCGCGCGCCGCCGTGCTACCCCGTGCGCGGGCGGACGCGAGCAGGGTGGTGCGGGGGGCAGAGCGCGTGGTGCGCGGACCGGGGTGTGCGGGGCGCGGGCTCGAGTGTGCGGGGCGTGGGCTCGAGTGTCGTGGGCTGGAGTGTGCGGGGCGTGCGGGTCGTACGGGATGGGCGGGGCGGGTGGGGCGCGCGGCGGGTGCGGCGGGGTCCGCGTGCTGGGGTGTGGGCTGGGTCGCGTGCCGGGGCGCGTCGGCGTCCGCGTCCGCGGGCGGGGGCGGCGGGGTCACGGTGCGGCGTCCGTGGGCGGGCCGTTGCGGGGGCCGTCGGCACGGCTGCTCTCCGGCAGCGCGCGGTCCGCCACCGGGTCCGTACCGGGAGAGTCCGTCCGTCCCCCGGCTTCACCTGCCGGGCCTGCCGGGCCTGCCGGGGAGGAGCCCGTACCGGCCGGGTCTGCCGGGGAGGAGCCCGTACCGACGGCAGGGTGCGCCCGTGCCGTGCCCCCGCCCGTATCCGTATCCGTATCCCTGCCCGTACCGGGGCCGGCGGGGAGCGCCGCCGCACCGGGGTGGTGCGGGGAGAGGTGCCCGACCAGGCCCGCGCGGTCGGCGACGACCGCGGCCCGCACCCGGTTGAGGCCGCCGAGCTTGGCGAGGAGAGCGCTGACGTGGTCCTTGACGGTGCCGTGGGCCAGCCGCAGCCGCCGGGCGATCTCGCCGTTGGACAGCCCCTCACCGACCAGTGCCAGCACCTGCCGCTCCCGTACGGTGAGGGCTGCCACGTCCCGGACCGCGCCCTGGTCGGGCTTGCGGCCCAGATAGCCGCCGATCACCGCGGGGGTCACCCCGGGGGCGAGCACCCGGCCGCCGTCGGCCAGCACGCGTACGGCGTGCACCAGCTGTTCCGGCGCGGTGTCCTTGAGGAGGAAACCGGCGGCGCCCTCCTGCAGGGCGGTCTCCAGGTACTCCTCCGCGTCGAAGGTCGTCAGCATGGCGGTCCGGGGCGCGTCGGACAGGTCGCCCAGGCCGTCCGGGTGCGGCGCGTGCAGTTGGCGGAGGACCGTCAGCCCGTCGACGTCGGGCATCCGGACGTCGAGGAGCAGGACGTCCGGGCGGTGGGCCAGCACCGTGGCGACCGCGTCGCCGCCCCCGCAGTCGGCGACCACCTCGATGTCCGGTGCCGCCCCGAGGATGAGGCGCAGCCCGGAGCGCACCAGCTCCTCGTCGTCCACGACCACGACCCGGATCACCGTCGCGCTCCTCGCCTCAGTCCCGCTGCCTGCCCTGCTCCCTCCCCGGACCCACGGGTCCCGCTGCCGACTCCCCGCCCCCGACCGAGGCTACGACAGGCCGCAGGACCGCCGCTGCGACCTGGAGAGGAGATCCCCTCTGCCCGCCCCCGCCGACCGGCGGGGGACGGAACGGCCGAGGGCCCGCCGATGAGCGGGGAAGGGCCGATGAGCGGGGAAGGGCCGATGAACGGGGGAGGGAGGGGGGAGGGAGGCGGTGGGACAGGGGCGGCGGGCGTGTGCGCCGGACCGGGGCGGGCGGGACGGCCCCTCACCGCCGTCCCGCCCGCACGGACCGGGACTGCACCGGGGGCGGACCGAGGGCGGACCCGGGGGGCGGAGCGGCCAGTCCGTGAGCCGGCCACTCGGGAGGCCGGCCAGTCGGGAGGCCGGCCAGTCCATCTGCCGGCCGACCGGGCGGACGAGCCGGCCCCGGCGAAGGTCCGCGTCGGGCCGGCTAGACGTGGATCACGTCGAGGAGGTCCACGACGAACAACAGGGTGGCGTTGGGAGGGATCGCGTCGCCGCTGCCCTCCTTGCCGTACGCCAGCTCGGGCGGGACGGAGAACTCCAGCCGGGAGCCGGCGCGCTTGCCGATGAGGGCCTGGTCCCAGCCCTTGATGACCTGGCCGGTGCCGACCTGGAGGAGCGTCGCCTGCCGCCGGGCGTAGGAGCTGTCCTTCTCCTCCGCCGTCTCCCAGTCCTCCAGGACGTAGTGGCACTTGAGGTGGTCGGTCTTGCGTGCCTTCGTGCCGGAGCCCTGGATCAGGGTGCGGACGACGAGCTTCTCCGGCGGGGCCCCGCGCTTCCTCTCCAGGGTCGGCTTCTGGCCCAGCCGCTTGCCCGAGACCACCGCGGGGAGCGGGCCGCTGCCGTCGCCCGAGGAGTCCTGGGAGTCCCGGGAGCCCCCGGAGTCCTGGGAGTCCCGGGACGAGGAACTGTCGTCCGTGGAGTCCCGGGAACTGTTGGCGCCGCGTCCGCGTGCCTGTCCGCCACCCCCCGAACCGTCCTCGTCCTGCGCGAGGTTGACGGCGGTGAGCACCCCGCCGCCCCCGAGGACGACGACGCCCGCGCCCGCCAGTGCCAGCACAGCGCGGCGGCTGAGCCCCCGGCCCTGGTGCGGCGGAACGGCGGAGGGCGGGAACCCGTGCGGGGGCGGGGGCGGACCGTAGACGCCGAGCGGGGAGGGGGACGCCGCGTGCGGCGCCTGCGGGTGGGGTGTCGCGGGGGAGGGGGACGGCGACGGGGGTGTGGCCGGGTCGGCGGACGAGGCGGGGGACGCGGGGGACGGGCCTGGGGACGGGTGTGGCGAGGAGGGTCCGGCGGGGCCGTCGTCCGCCCGCAACGGGCGCAGCCGCGCGGGCAGTTCCACCACCGTCGGTATCTGCGGCGGCAGCCAGCGGCCCTCCCGTACGGTGTGCGGAACCGTGAACTCCGCCCGCAGTGCGGCGACCGTCGGCCGCCGGGCCGGGTCCTTGTCCAGGCAGCGTGCGAGTACGGGACGCAGCCCGGCCGGTACGGCGTCGAGCCGGGGCTCCTCCTCCAGGGCGCGGTACATCATCGCGAGGGGGTCGCCGTAGCCGAACGGGCCCTCACCGGTGGCGGCGTACACGAGGGTCGCCCCCAGCGCGTACACGTCCGTGTGGGGGCCCACGAAGGAGCCGCGCAGTTGCTCGGGCGCCATGTAGCCGGGGGTGCCCGGTGCCTGCCCGGTGCGGGTGATCTGGGAGTGGTCGCTGGAGCGGGAGATGCCGAAGTCGATGACCCGGGGGCCGTCGTCGGCGAGCAGGACGTTGGCGGGCTTGAGGTCGCGGTGGACGAGCCCGGCGGCGTGGATGGCCTCCAGGGCGGCGGCGATGCCGGCCAGCAGCGCCCGCAGGGACGCCTCGGGCAGGGGACCGCCGTCGGCGACGGCGTCGGCGAGCGAGGCGGCCGGTATGTAGGCCGTGGCCAGCCACGGCCGGCGGCCCTCCGGATCGGCGCCGAGCACGGCCGCCGTGAACCGGCCGTCCACCTTCCGCGCGGCCTGCACCTCCCGCGCGAACCGCCGCCGGAACGCGGCGTCGTCGGCGAACTCGCCCCGCGCCACCTTGATGGCGACCAGTGACTCCTCGCCCGACCTGCCGAGGAAGACCTCACCCATGCCCCCGCTGCCGAGCCGCCCCAGCAGCTCGTACGGGCCGATCGCGCTCGGATCCCCGGCCTCCAACGGCTTCATTCCGCCTTGCCCTCCCCCTCGCTCCGCCGACCGCATCGCACCGGGTGAGCGTACGACGAGGTCCGCCCGCGATGTCACCGGTCGCCGCCTACGGGACCGGCTCCACGGCCGCTCGCGGCTCCCGGCGGCTGAGGGACCTCCGTCACCTGGCGGCTGAAGGACCTCCGCCGTCACCTGGCGGCTGAGGGGCCTCCGTCACCCGGCGGCTGAGGAACCCCGTCACCCGGCGGCTGAGGGAGACCCGCTCATCCGGCGGCGGGCCGGTCCTCAGTCGTGCGGGGTGCCGGTGCCGGCGGGGTGTTCGCGGATCTTGAGGTGTTCGGCGTTGTCGGTGCCGAAGCCGAGGTCGAGGAGTTGGGCGGCGTCGGTGTAGCGCTTGTCGCTGTGCAGGACGGTGCCCACGAGGGTCTTGCCGCGGTGGGTGGCGGCGAAGACCAGGCACTTGCCGGCCCGCGCGGTGGTGCCGGTCTTCAGGCCGATCACGCCGTCGTAGGCGCCCAGCAGCTGGTTGGTGTTGGTCCAGGTGTAGGTGCGCGTGCGGCCGTTGGCGGCCGGGGCGTCGCTCTTGTACTTCCTGGTCCGCACGATGGTGCGGAAGATGCCGTCGCGCAGTGCGTGCCTGGCCAGCGCGGCCAGTTCGTTGGGGGTGCCGGTGTCCTTGCCGGTGCCGCCGAAGGTGGTGTAGCGGGTGTGCTCCAGGTGCAGGGCGCGGGCTGTGGCGTTCATCCTGGCGATGAAGGAGGCGGTGCGCCGGGCGGGGGTGTCCCCGGCGCCGAAGGTGTCGGCCAGCGCGTAGGCGGCGTCGGCGCCGGAGGGCAGCAGGGAGGCGTAGAGCAGTTGCCGGACGGTGAGCCTGTCGCCGGTCTGCAGGTCGGCGGTGCTGGCGTGGTGGTCGGTGACGTAGTCGCGGTACCGCTGGCGGATCGTCACCTTGTGCTCCAGGTCGAGACCGGGCGTGTCGAGCACCATCGTGGCGACCATGATCTTCACCGTGCTGGCCAGCGGCCGGGCGGCGTCCGCCTTCTTCCCGAAAAGCATGTCGCCGTCCCGCGCGTCGAGCAGCGTGGCGCCCTCGGCCGTCAGCGACGGCGCCGGCCGCCCGGATGAGAACGCCTGCCCCACCAGCGGAGAGACGGCGAGCAGCACGCCACCGACGACGAGCGCGACCAGGCCCGTGCGGGAGGGCCCTTTACGGAGAACACTTGTGCATACGGTCACGAATCTGGCAGTCATGGACGAGCACTCCGCATCTGCGGGTCGGCGGCAACCGCGGTGCGGCCCGCTGGTTCTCCGTCCGCGGTGTGACGGCCGCACCGGCACGCATGCCGCCCTCCCCGAACGGAGAGGCCGCCACCCGTCGCGGGCACGCCGCGGTGATCGGGTCGGACACCGGTGTGTGATGGCACCCGGAGGAGAAAAGTTCACGACCCGGCCGAGAGGACCAACGCCCCGGCGCACGACGCAGGGCCCCTCGCCGAGGCGGCGGGGCCCTGCGTTCAGCCGGTGGAGGCCGGGCGGGCGACGCGGGAGACAGGGGCGCGAGGGGGGCGTGTGAGGGGGTGGGCCCGCGCGGCCGTGTGCGGGGACGGTGCCCCGGTGGGGCCCGCCTTCACCGCTGGGAGCCGGCGGGCTTGGGGCGCCTCGTACGGGTTCCCGAGGCGGGCTCCCGCGCGTCCTCGGCCGGCAGGGTGTCGCCCTCCCCGCCGAAGTCCCCGAAGACGTCCGAGTCCCCGAAGATCTCCGAGTCCCCGTGGTCCCCGAAGTCCGGGGCCCGGAAAGGGTGTGTCGTCGGGGGTGGCAGTGCCGCGGTGGAGCTGTGGGGAGGCCCTTCCGGGGCTGAGAACAGCGAGGTCGGTTCGATGAGAGGTCTTCCTTTCGTCACAGGCTGCTGACGGGGCCCGGCGTGCCGTGGCTCCGATGCCCCGGGTCCGGCGGCTAGAGCTTGGTCATCTTGGTGTACGGGCTCGGGATGCGCTTTTGCGCCGAGCCGAAATCCACGAGGGCGGCGATACCGTCCTCGATGCCGATCACCCGGCCGAGGCCGTACATGTCGTGGGAGACCTGGTCGCCCACCTCGAAGTGCTGCGGAGGTGGTGTGACGGGGGCCTTGAAGGGGCTGCTGGGCAGATGGCGCTTCGGTGCAACAGGCTTTGTCATTACGCCCAGTATGCGCTCGACCGTGCCGGATCCGCTGCGGTCGTGTGCGGTCGTTCGCGGTTGTCCGATACGACGCCGCTACGGCGAGCCCTGTACGTGGTCCCGGAACGGGCTGTGCTCCGCCTCCCTCGGACGCCGGGACGCGCTCGTGCAGCGGTTCGGCGAGCGTGACCCTGTCGAGCGGCACCTGCCGGTCGTCCGCGCAGAGGGCCCGGACCAGCCCGTAGCACATCACGAGCATCACCGCGCTGAACGGCAAGGCGGTGGTGATCGCGGCAGCCTGGAGGGCCTGGAGCCCGCCGGCCCCCGTGAGCAGCAGCACGGCCGCGATGGCTCCCTCGACCACGGCCCGGAAGACGCGCTGGATCTTCGGGGAATCGGTGGTGCCGCCGGAGGTCAGCAGGTCGATGACCAGCGACGCCGAATCCGACGACGTCACGAAGTACAGCGCCACGAGCAGGATGGCGAGCACGGTCGTGACGACAGTGAGCGGCAGTTCCCCGAGCATGCCGAACAGCGCGGTCGAGGGCTCCTCCGCCGCCTTGGCCGGCAGGTCGCCGTCGGTCTCCGCGTCCACCGAGAAAGCGGCGTTCCCGAAGACCGCGAGCCACAGGAACGTGAGAGCCGCGGGAACGAGCCGATTGCCGCGAGTGTGATACCGGCGATGAGCAGCAGTTGGACCGACGACGACTGCGGCACCAGGTCCAGGCTCGCCAACCCGGCGTTGACCTGCAGCACTCCGAACCCCAGCGAGGTGGCGACGCCGGACATCGTCCCGAAGACGGCGAAGGTGCCGACCGCGTCACCGGCGCGGCCGTGGACGCGTTTGCCGAGCAGGGGGTACAGGGCGCTGCGGATCGACAACGGGAGCCGGTGCCGGTAGGCGAAACAGGCGAGGGAGAGCCCCACCACGATGTAGATCGCCCAGGCGTGCAGACCCCGGTGGAAAAACGTGAAGCGCATGGCTTCCGCGCGTACGGCGGTTCCGCCCGGCTCGGCCGTCGGCGGATCGGCGAGGTGCGACAAGGGTTCGGCGACAGCCCAGAACACCAACCCGATCCCCATGCCCGCGGTGAAGAGCATCGCGAACCACGTGAGGTAGCGGTACCTCGGGCGGCTGTCGGGCGGGCCGAGACGGATGCGCCCGAAGCGGCCGGCACCGAGCCAGCTGACGAACACCAGGAAACCGCCGACCACGACCAGGTAGTACCAGCCCAGGTATGCCGCGATGTTCTCCTGCACCACTTCGAAGAACCGGTGCGTGGTGTCGGTGGCGGCGACTCACGCGGCCAGAAAGGCGAGGATGACCAGAACGGACACCGTGAACACGGCCGGATTCGTCTTGAGCCGAAGCCGCATCGAACAACTCCGGCTCTTTCAACGGGGCCTGGGCGGCCTGCCAGAGGCTTTCTCACCAGAACGGTCCTGCCTACGAGTTCCGTATGCGCCTGCAGTGTCCGAGGGGCGGATTCTTCGAGAGGAATTCCCCACTCGGCCAATGGCGAAGCTGCCAGCGTCCACGGCAAGGGCGAAAACAACACGCGGCCGGGCTGACGTGCCTCATACCGCTCGCGGGATCTTTGCCGGCCGCCGTGCACACGCGACAGGCGGGCGGCGGCTTCGGCGGCGACGGCCCGGACACCGTGGCCGCGAACCCGGCCACCGCCCGGGGACCGCCATGGCCGGCGGATGCGGAGTGCCGCGGAGGAGGGGCCGGGGCCGGAAGGCCCGGTGCCCTTCGCGAGAAGCGAGGCCGGATCAGGCCGCTGGGAGCGCTGCGGATGTCAGTCGTCCGTGGACGGCGGTGAGGGGCGGGGAACGTACCGCGCGATGGCTTCGCTGCGGCCTGCCACCTCCAGCTTGCGGTAGATGGAATGCAGGTTGTTTTTCACGGTGCGTTCCGCGATCCCTAATTTTCTCGCGATCTGTCTGTTGGAAGCGCCCGTGAGCAGCAGGCGGAAGATTTCTCTTTCCCGGGCGGTGAGCGCCTGCCCGTGACGTTCGGAACCTGTGCCCGGACCGAAGCCGGCAGAAAGGGGAGCGGTTGCTGTCCGGGGTTGCGCGGCAGCACCCACGCTGGACGTATCCCTTTCTTCGATGAGAGCTATAAGATCCTGCAGGCTGCGCACGATCTCCCGCAGAGTTGATACGTACACCTCGCGCGCGTCCGGTGTGACGGGTGTGGAAGACGTTTGACGATGCTTTTCCTGCGGCATCTGTGCCCCTTCGACCCGATCGCCGTCCTCTCCGCACCGCGCTGGTCCGGTACGAAGCGACCAGAGATGAAAGGGTGCGTTGTGCCGGGACGGATGATCGAGATGTTCCCCGACCGTTCTTCGCCCCATCATCGCAGTCCGCCCCCCTGAGGGAACCCCCGGAACGCGCCCTCTGGTTTCGATGTACGGGCGGCCGGACGGTTCGGAAATCGGGGCTTTCCCGGCCGCATGCGCGGTGTTCTTCGCGGCGTCGGTACTTTCGGACCGTGCTGCCGTATCGAAGGTACCTGGTGGTCAAAGGTGTCGTCGTCCCCCGTCCGGTCACCCGCGACAACAAGAAACATCCGGGCAACGAACCCTCGGCAAGGAGGAATTCCGATGCCGGACCGAAGGCCCCGACCGGCCGACTCGCTGATCGCCGACGTGCATGACCGTTACCTTTCCGGCCGGCACGACAACGCGCTGCTCATGTCCGTAAGGGAGGGGCGCGCGTCCACTGACCAGTTACGACGCCTGGTTGCCGCGGAAGCCCAGTGCCATCAAGCCGAGATCACCGCTTACGCGGTGATGAATGCGCGGTTCTCGGGCCCGCTGGCCACTGATTTCTATCTCCGCATGAGCACACTCGTCAACGCGGCCCGCCCCAAACTCCGCGCCTGCGCCGAGGACTTGGGCATGAGTGCCGGAGACATGCGTCTGCGGCCTCGGACAGCACAGGCGTTCAGCTTCCCCGGAATCATCTCCTGGATCGCTCTGCAGGGCAGCCAGGCCGCCACCGCGCTGGCTCTTCACACCGATATGCGGCTGTACTTCCCGCACTGCCGGAAACTGGTCGAGGAGTTACGGGCGTCCGGTCGGCGCGTGCCACAGTCCTTCCTCGACTACTACGCCTCCGGCGACTCCGAGGAACTTCTAAAGATGGCCGCGGAAGTCGTCCAGGAGGGACTGGAGGGGGGAGACGAGCCGCGCGATGCCGTCGTCATGGCCGGCCTGGTCCCGGACGGCGTCGACGATCTGTGGCGGGCGGCAGCCCAAGGAAGCGCTCCGGACCGTCAGCGCGACGGCGTTTCGGCCGGATGACGAGGAGTCCGGTCGGAATGCGCCTGGGAATCGCCGGCGGAGGAGTCGCGGGGCTCGCGCTGGCATGGCTCCTGGAGACCGATCACGACGTCGTGCTTCTTGAGAAGCGTGACCGGCTGGGAGGGAATACCGATACGCGGAGCCTCCAGCACGGCGGGCGCGCGTTCTGCGTCGATCTGGGGGTACGGGAGGTGCCGGACGACCGCCGCTCGCTCTGGCACCGGATTTCTCGCCTGACCGGTTTCCTGCCCGAGCGATCGCCCGTACCGGCCTCCCGCACTGTTTTCCGGGACCCGCGGGGAACTTCCGTCTGGTCCTTCGCCGGGAAGCACGGTGGCGCGGCACGGTACGGCCCCCAGGTCCTGCCCGCGCGGGACGTCCTGGAGCGGCTCGTCGAGCAGTGCGCGCTGCTGGAAGCCCAAAACAGCGGGTGGAACCGCACGCTGGGGGCGCTGCTGGCCGAGCGGGGCCTGAGCGGAACACCCGCGGCTCAGGCCGTGTGCGCGCTGCCCGCCTCCGTCCACGGGTGCACACTCGATGAAGCCCTTTCCCTCTCGGCCCGTTCCGTGGGCCCCCTGCTGTCCGAGTTGGGACCAGAAGACGGACGGCCCGCGTACACCTCACTGGTCGCGGGCGGAGCCGGTGGCCTCTCCCAGGCGCTGGCGGGAGACCTGCGGACAGCCTCCATCCGGTTGGGCGTGGCCTTGCGCCGGCTGGTCCCGCTCGATCGCGGTCCCGGGCTGGTCGGATCCGACGAAACCGTGCACCCGGTCGACGCCGTGGCGCTGGCCTTGCCCGCTGAATCCGCGAAGCACGCAGTCGGCGCTCTTCCCGGGGCCGAGCGCGTCCATGCGGCATTGGCACGCGTCCCCTACCGGGACCTGCTGTACGGGCTGCACACCGACCCTTTCGGCATGCCTGCCGACCGGCGGGCGTGGTCGGTCTCCAACGTGGCGCTGCACGCGCCATGGGCGGAGACGACCACCTGGCTCGGCCCCGCACTCGGTCCTGACCTCTTCGTCAGCCAGCTCACGCGGCGCCGGAGCATGCCGCGCCTGCCGCTGATGACCTCACGGTTCCGCACCCGTTTGCCCACCCCGGCGGCGCACCGGGCTGTCGACCGGCTGGCCGCCGCGCAGGGGGAGGGCCACCTCTTCTTCGCCGGCCACTGTGCCACCCATGACGACTCCCAGGAATCGGCGCTGGCGTCCGCCGTGGCCGTGGCCGAACAGCTGGCCCCGGACAGTCCGCGCCTGCGCCGACTCCGCGAGACAAGGAAGGAAGCCACCCGATGACCACCCGCACCTCCCCCTTCGCCGACCGCCGCGCCCAACTGGCCGGCCTGATCGTCCCGTGCATCGACGTCGCGGAGGGAAGGACGAGCGAGCCCTCGGGCGTACCGGGCCTGTCCGACCCCGGTGATGTCCTCTCCGTCGCCGAACGCTATGTGCGGGAGGGCGCGGACAAGCTCTTCCTCGACGTACTGGACGACTGGGACGCGTGCGGGTACCTCGCACCCCTCCTGAGCGGCCTGGCCGCCACCGGCGCCTCGGTGATCGTCTCCGTCCAGCACGGGACGCTGCCGTCGGTGTCCGCCGCCCGCTCTCTGCTCCGGGCCGGTGCGGACGCGCTGTCGGTGAGTACCAGCGTGATCGAGGACCCCGACCTTGTGCGCGAGGCCGCCCGGCGACTGGGAGGCCGGCGGCTCCTCGGAGTCCTCAACTGCGCCGCCGACGGCGAGGGCGGATGGGTGGTGTGCACTCATGGCGGCTCCAGGCGCACCGGCGTGCGGGCGTCCTCGGCGGCGGCCACGTTCGGGGAACTCGGGGTCGCGGCCGTGATCGCCAACAGCCTCGACAGGGAGGGGACGAGCAGCGGTTACGACATCCGCCTCACCCACGCCGTGGCCGAGGCGTCGGGGCTGCCCACCATCGCTTCCGGCGGCGCGGGGTCGGCTGAACACCTCAGCGAGGCCCTGGCGTCCGGGGACGCCGCCTATGTGCTGGTCAACAAGATGGTGCACTCCGGGAAGACGTCGATGGCGCACCTGTGCGACGACCTGCTCGCCCGCTGGTCCTTCGACCGGGAGGCGCCATGCGCGCCCTAGTGTTCGGGCAGTACGGCGATCCAGGGGAGCGGCTGCGGCTCGTCGAGCTTCCCCGCCCCGCGCCCGCACCGGGGCAGGTGCGCGTCAAGCTCGTCGCGCGTCCCGTCAATCCCTCCGACCTGTTGTACGTCCGGGGAGAGTACGGACGCCCTGCCCGCTTCTCGCCGCTGCCGGGCTGTGCGGGACAGCACGCCTCACCGGCCGGCTTCGAGGGCGCCGGTGTCATCGACGCGGTCGGTGCGGGCGTGACGGGGCCCCGGACGGGGACGAGAGTCGCGGTGTCCGCTCTCGGCACGTGGCAGGAGTACGTGTGTGCACCGGCCGACTCCGTCGTCGCGGTCCCCGCGGGGGTGCCTCTCGATGTGGCGGCCCAGATGACGGTCAACCCCTTCACCGCCCACTTGCTCCTGCGCGCTGCGGGTGTCGGCCCGGCGGACACCGTGGTGCTCACAGCGGGCGCGTCCGCGGTCAGCCGCATGATCGGCTGGCTCGCCCGGCGCGGCGGTATCCGCTGCGTCTGCGTGGTCCGGCGGGAGTCGCAGCTCCCGCTGGTGCGCGCCCTCGGCGCCGAGCCCGTCCTGCTCCGTCCCGGACGCTCCCTGGCGGACGACCTCGGAGCGGCCCTGCCGGAGGGTGGAGCCGACGCCGTACTGGACGCCGTGGGCGGGCCGGAGGGCGGAGCCCTCGTGAGGTCTCTCCGCCCAGGGGGACGCCTGCTCCTGTACGGACTGCTGTCCGGGCGGCCGCTGCACATTCCGCCGGCAGACCTCGTCTTCCGCGACGTGAGCGTCGAGGGCTTCTGGCTGCCCACCAGTCTGGAGCGACTCGACGACACGGAAGCCGGGCGACTGACCGACCAGGTGCGTCGAGACGTCTGCGGCGGCATGCCCGGCATGGAGGTCGGCTCCAGCCACGACTTGTCCGCCTACGCGGCGGCGCTCGCGGACGTGGCGCGGCCAGGGCGGACCGAGAAGGTGCTGCTGCGCAGCTGACCGACCGGTCGATCCCACGGTGTGGCAGCCCCGGCGGCACCGCGGCCGCCTCTCCCGCATTCGACAGCTGAAAGGAGCACCGGAATGACCACGCAGGAACAGCGGAAAGCCCACGTTCCCGACAACGTCGCCCGGTGGAACGACACCCGCACCGATTACCCCCGTGACGCGCTGCTTTCGGAGCTGTTCGCCGACTGCGCCGAGCGGCATGCCGATGCGCCCGCCCTCGTATGGCCGGACGGTCGGTGGACCTACCGGGAGCTGCTGGAGCGCGTGCGCCGGGCTGCCGCGCGACTGCGGGCGCGCGGCGTGCACCCCGGGGACACCGTCGGGGTCCTGCTCGAACGTTCGCCCGACCTGGTGGTGGCGGCCCTGGGAATCCTGGAGGCGGGCGCCGTCTACCTGCCCCTCGACCCGGAACACCCGGCAACTCGGCTGAACGGCGTTCTCGACGACTCGCACACCCGCTGTCTGATCACCACCGAGGACACCGCGGCCCCGTTGCGCACGCGGGCGGAAGTGCTGTCCCCCGCGGACATGGCACGGCCGGCTCCGGCCGGCACGGTCACCCGGGACACCGGCAACCGCGAGGCCACGGACGCGGCCTACCTCGTCTACACCTCCGGATCGACGGGTGCGCCCAAGGGAGTCGTCTGCACGCACCGGGGTCTCGTACGCCTCGTCACGGCGGACAACCCCTCGATCCCGTCGGCCGGCGACCGGCTCCTGGCGACGACGCACCCGACCTTCGACGTGTCCTGCTACGAGATCTTCTGCACCCTTCTCAACGGCGCGGCCCTCGTCCTTCCCCGCGGCGACGACCTGCTCAGCAGTGAGGCGCTCGCCCGACTCCTGGAAGAGCGGTCCATCACCACTCTGTGGCTGAGTGCCGGGCTGTTCCACCAGCACGCGGAAACCGCACCGGGCATGTTCTCCAGGCTCCGTTGCCTCATGGCAGGCGGGGACGCGCTCAACCCGTCCGCGGTCAGGGCGGTACTCGAACACGGCCGCCCGCGCTTCTTCCTCAACGGGTACGGCCCGTCCGAGAACGCGGTGTTGTCCACCACTCACCGGATCACGGAGCTGGCCCCGGAGGCCGAACTCGTCCCCATCGGGCGGCCGGTGGACAACACGACCGCCTATGTCGTGCGGTCCGACGGGCACCTCGCTGACACCGGCGAGCAAGGCGAACTGTGGCTGGGCGGCGACGGCGTGGCCCTCGGCTACCTCAACGACCCGGAGAAGACGGCGCAGCGCTTCCTGCCCGACCGTTTCGGCACGGACCCCGACGGGCGCCTGTACCGCACTGGGGACGTCGTGCGGCAGCGCGACGACGGCGTGCTGGAATTCCTCGGCCGTCGCGACCGGCAGGTCAAGGTCCGGGGGTTCCGTGTGGAACTCGACGAAGCGGAGGCCGTCCTGTCCGCGCACCCCGAGGTCGCCGAAGCGGCTGTGGACGTCGTGGGGCAGGGAGCCGGGGAACGCCTGGGAGCCGCGGTCGTCAGCGCTTCCGATGCCGACTCCGAGGAGCTGGAACACCGTGTGCTCCGGCACGCCCGCGACCGCCTGCCCGCCTACATGGTGCCCGCGCGGGTCGTCGTGGCCGACGAACTGCCCCTCAGGACGAGCGGAAAGGTCGACCGGGACCGGCTGCTGTCATGGGTGGGCGAGAGCGGCCCGGAGCGCGGTACGGGAGCCGCGCCGGAGAACGACGACGAGCGCACCGTTGCCGGGATATGGGGCGAACTGCTGGGCACCGGCGCCCCGGGCAGGGACGACGACTTCTTCGCCCTGGGCGGCACCTCCCTGCTCGCCACCCAGGCCGCCGCGGCTGTCCGGCGGCGGTTCCGCATCCGCCCGGACCTCAGCCGGGAACTGGTGACCGCCCTGCTGGCGAACCCGACCCTGTCCGCGTTCACCGCGCGGGTGAGGAACCTGCTGGACGACGACGGCGCCCAGCACCGCTACGACGCCGCGCGCCCCGATTTCGCCGCCGAAGCCGCCCTCGACGAGCACCTGCGCTTCGCCGCCCCGCCGGCCCCCAGGCGGACTCCCCCCGCATGCGTGCTGCTGACAGGGGGCACCGGCTTCCTCGGGGTCCACTTGATCGACCAGCTGGCCAAGGCCGGAGTGCGCAAGCTGTTCTGCCTCACCCGGGCGGGTGGCGAGGCGGAGGCACGTGAGCGGATCACCGCACGTATGCACCGCTACGGCGTCGACCCGTCCGTGAGCGCGTCCTGTCTGGCACCGCTTCCGGGGGAGCTGTCCCGGCCCCGGCTGGGCCTGGACGACTCCACCTGGGACACGCTCGCAGGGGAGACCGAGCACATCGTCCATGCCGGGTCGCAGGTGAACTTCGCCTATCCCTACGAGGCGCTGCGGTCCACGAACGTCGGCGGCACGGCCACAGTGCTCCGCTTGGCCGCCGAACAGCGCCTCAAGCCCGTCCACTACGTGTCGACCATCGCCGTGATCGCCGGGTTCGGCGTCGCCGGTACGCGGCACGTCCGCGAGGACACCCCGCTCGCCCATCCGGACCGCATCTCGCTGGGCTACCCGGAGAGCAAGTGGGTCGCCGAAAGCATGGTGGCCTCGGCCGGCCGGCGGGGACTGCCCGTCTCCATCCACCGGCCCTACGAGGTGACCGGCACGAGGGACCGGGGGGTGTGGAACACGGACACCATGATGTGCGCGCTCTTCCGCACCATCGCCGAGACGGGACTCGCCCCGGACATCCCGCTCCCCCTCGACTTCGTGCCCGTGGACTACACCGCCGCACTGGTCACCCACGTCGTCACGCACAACGAGCCGGACGGCAGGGTCTACCACCTCACCAACCCCCGCGATGCCCGGCTCGACCTCTTCGTCGACCGGTTGCGCGCGGGCGGCTACCAGGTACGCACCGTCTCCTACGAACAGTGGGTCGAGACCGTGGCCCGCCTCACCGCGGAGAACCCCGAGCACCCGATGGCCCCCTACATCCCCATGTTCATCGAGCCGGCTCACGGCGCGCGGATGTCGGTCAAGGAGATGTACTTCGCCGGCACCTTTCCCGACTTCGACCGGACGAACGCGGAGCGGGCCGCGGCGGACAGCGGCCTGGTGTGCCCTCCGGTCGACGCGCGGCTGCTCGACCTGTACCTGCGTCACTTCCGTGACGTGGGATACCTGCCGCCGCCGCGGGCCGGGACCCGAGCGGCCTAGGAGAGCGCGCACCGGGTTCGGTGCGCGGAGGAACACCCACCGGGGGCGGCGCCGCCCGCGCCGCCCGTACTCGCAAGGAGGACCCATGCGTACAGCCGTCGTCGGGTCGGGCACGGCCGGGCTCACCGCGGCCTGCCTGCTCGCCGGGGAACACGACGTCACCGTGCACGAAGCCGGGAACCGCGCGGGCGGCGATGTGCGTTCCCTCCCGGTCACCGTGGGCCGGAAGGAGGTGCGGGCGGACTCAGGCGCCCAGCACCTGTCCCCGACGGGCTTCCGGGCGCACCGCGCGCGCTACCGGCAGGTCCTGCTCACCATGGACGCGGTGCGGGCGAGGGACGAACTGGGCGAACGGCTGGGCAACGCCCGCCTCCAGCCCGCCGGCGGCTGCCTGCACGGCCTGGACAGCCAGGAATCCGCCGTCCGGTCCGCGCTCGACGCGATCGGGCGCATCGCAGCGGACACCACGAGGACGGCCGCCTTGAACAACGTCCCCTCCGACTGCGCACCGGAAAGGACCGTGTGATGTGCCCCTCCCGGCGACCAGCGGACAGCTTGCGGCCGTCCCGCGCCGTGAGGAGCATGCCCGACGGTACGCGAGGGCCCCTGGTCGAGCTTGCCCGCCGGATGCGGGACGACGGCCAGGAGGTCATCGACCTGAGCCTCGGCGACCCGGCGGCGCACGGCTTCACCGCCCCCACCACCGTCATGGAAGAGGTCGAGAGGCATCTGCGGGACGCCTGCGCCTACACCCCGGAGACCGGCACCAGCGAGGCGCGCGCAGCGGTCGCGCACCACTACCGGGAACGGCGCGGCCTCGCGGGAAGCTCACCGTCGGACGTCTGCCTCGGCAACGGCGTCTCCGAACTGGCCTCCCTGGCCACCCAAGCCCTTCTCGATCCGGGCGATCAGGTCCTCGTCCCCTCACCCAGCTATCCGCTGTGGCGTGACTGCGTCGCGCTCACCGGAGCCGTGGCCGTCCCCTACCCCTGCCGGGAGGACCGCGGCTGGCGCCCGGACCCGGCCGGTACGGCCGCCCGGGTCGGTCCGCGAACGCGCGCCCTTGTGGTCGTCAACCCGGGCAACCCGACCGGAGCGCTGTGGCCGGCCGACGTACTGGAACGGGTCGTCGCCGTGGCCCGGGCCGGCGGGCTCGCCCTGCTGGCGGACGAGATCTACGACGAGATCCGCTACGACTCCCTGCCCTTCACCTCCACCGCGGCACTCGCACCCGACCTCTTGTGCCTGACCTTCTCAGGGCTGTCGAAGTTCTGCCGGATGCCGGGCTACCGCGCCGGCTGGATGCTGGCCAGCGGCCCGCACGCGGTGAAGGACGCGTACCTGAGTGCGGTGCGCCGGCTGGCGGCGCTGCGCCTGTGCCCCAACGCCCCGGCGCAGAGCGCGGTGCCCAAGGCCCTCTCGGCCCCGGTTCTGGCCGGAACACGGCGCGCCACAGAGCCCGGTGGCGCCCTGACGGCGCGCCGGGACACCGCTCATGAGGCCCTGCGGAGAATCGAGGGGGCGTCCTGCGTCCGGCCCGAAGCGGCTTTCTACGCCTACCCCCGCCTGCCGCTGGCACGTCGGCGGGCCACGCCGGACTTCGCGCGGGCCCTCCTGAGGCACGCCCACGTGCTGGTCACCCCTGGCTCCGTGTTCAGCGGCCGGGACGACGGGCATGTCCGTCTGACCACGCTGGCCGGCCCCGCGGAGCTCGCCGAAGGGATCGACCGCATCGGCGCGTTCCTCGCGGAGGAGCGCGCCCCCGACCGCGCGCCGCCGGCCGCACCTCACCGCGAAGACCCCCTTCCGGCCCCGCTCCGGAAGGCGGCACGGCTGTCCCAGTGAGAGGAGAAACCCGTGTCCGCTGAGAGGAGAAACCCCGTGTCCGCAACTGGAAGTGCCATGGCCGAGCAACTCGTGGCGGAAGTGGAACGCCTGCGCGTGTCCGAACCCGTCGACAATCCGCTGCTGACCGTACCGGCCGACGCGGAGCAGGAGACCGAGCGCCTTCGGCGCCTGGTCGCCGTCGAGGCGCGCGCGCACGCGGCGGAGCTGTCGGCATACGGCACCGTGCTCAGCCGCTTCCCCCGGCCTCCGGTGGCCGACCTGTGCCTGACCATGGGACGTGTCGTGCACGAGGCCGGACCCAAGCTCGGCCGTGTCGCCGACGCGCTCGGCATGCGCGACCCGTTCAGCTGTCACCACCCCGCCGCGCACGGGGCGTTCCCGTTCAACGCCGCCCTCTCCCACGCGGCGCAGGCGGGCAACCAGACAGCCTTCGGCCTCGCGGCACACACCGACATGGCGGTCTACTACCCCGGCTGCCGCGCCCTGGTCGAACAGCTCCGCAAGAGGAACGCACGGGTGCCGGAAGAGTTCTTCGCGTACTTCGACGACCCCGGCGACGAGCAACTGCTCGACCTCGCTGTGACGGTCGTACAAGACGGCCTTGACCGGGGCGACGACCCCCGTGAAGCCGTACTCCACGCCCGCCGCGTGGAAGAGGCCATCGGCGAAGCCTGGCGTACGGCGGCAGGCGGGACGACGCCGCTGCACATGCAGCAGGGTTGAGAGCCCGCCGAGCCGCCCGCACCCGTCGGGCCGGGGAGGCCGGACGATCCGCCGCCCCGCGCTGTCGAACGGGAACAGCCGTGCCCCGCCGCGCCCAGCGGAAGCCAGGAGCGCAGCGCCCATGCGGACCACTCGCACCCCTACCGCCCCCACCGCGTCCTGTGCACATCCCTCAACCGCCCCTGGCTGACAAGGCGGAGGACGCCCATGCCGACAGCCCCGAGGACTGGTCGAAGGTCCTCGGCAGCCTGACGCACGTCCAGTGGCGCGTCTACGGCGGTCCCGCCTCTCCCCGCCCGGTCTCCCCGGCCGGGGCCGGAAGCCGGCGCCTCGACCTGAGGAGAACCTGGACGCCCGTTTCCTCCAGGGCGCCCCGGCTCCGCTGGAAGCCCTACGCGACGTGTCCGTGGACCAGTCGGTGGCCCTCCTCCAGGACCGCGTCATCGTCTCCGGCGTCGTCGCGCGGCGGCGCGACGGCACAACGCCCTCGCCGATGCACGACCGGCAGTGACGCCGGCCACCTCGGACCGGCTCCGTCAGGGCAACGCCACGAACGACACAGGGCCCCACCGTCGGAACGGTGGGGCCCTGTGTTCAGCCCGGTGAGGCTGGGCGGAGGATACGAGATTCGAACTCGTGAGGGGTTGCCCCCAACACGCTTTCCAAGCGTGCGCCCTAGGCCACTAGGCGAATCCTCCGCCGAGAACAATACAAGACGCCGAGGGGTGCTCGCGAACGCCCTCCGGGGGGCTCGCCCGGGGGGTCTTCCGAGGCGGGTGGGGCGGGGAGGGGGAGGTCGTCGGGGGCGGGGGGAATCGGGTACGCTGGCGACCAGCCCCTCACGTGGCGCTATCTGACTGAACTCCCCCAGGGCCGGAAGGCAGCAAGGGTAGGTCGGCTCTGGCGGGTGCGTGAGGGGCGTTTGTGTGCGAGGAGCCACCTGGCGCCACTTGTCGGTGGTCGCCTATATCGTCGGGGGTGTGTCGTCCCTCGCCCTGTACCGCCGCTACCGCCCCGAGACCTTCGCGGAGGTCATCGGGCAACAGCATGTGACCGACCCGCTGCAGCAGGCGCTGCGCAACAACCGGGTCAACCACGCGTATCTCTTCAGCGGCCCGCGCGGCTGCGGGAAGACGACCAGCGCGCGCATCCTGGCCCGGTGCCTCAACTGCGAGCAGGGGCCGACGCCCACGCCCTGCGGTGCGTGCCAGTCGTGCCGTGACCTGGCGCGGAACGGGCCCGGGTCGATCGACGTCATCGAGATCGACGCCGCCTCGCACGGAGGTGTGGACGACGCCCGTGAGCTGCGCGAGAAGGCGTTCTTCGGCCCCGCTTCGAGCCGGTACAAGATCTACATCGTCGACGAGGCGCACATGGTGACCCCCGCGGGGTTCAACGCGCTGCTGAAGGTCGTCGAGGAGCCTCCCGAGCATCTGAAGTTCATCTTCGCCACGACCGAGCCCGAGAAGGTCATCGGCACGATCCGCTCGCGGACGCACCACTACCCCTTCCGGCTCGTCCCGCCGGGAACGCTGCGTGACTATCTGGCCGAGGTGTGCGAGCGCGAGCGGATCCCCGTGGACGAGGCCGTGCTGCCGCTGGCCGTCCGGGCCGGGGCCGGCTCCGTGCGGGACTCGATGTCCGTCATGGACCAGCTCCTCGCCGGCGCGGGCGACGACGGTGTGACATACGCCATGGCCACCGCGCTGCTCGGCTACACGGACAGCGCGCTGCTCGACGACATCGTGGACGCCTTCGCCGCGGGCGACGGGGCGCGCGTGTTCGAGGTGATCGACCGCGTCATCGAGGGCGGTCACGACCCCCGCCGGTTCGTCACCGACCTGCTGGAGCGGCTGCGGGACCTGGTGATCCTGGCCGCCGTGCCGGACGCGGTCGAGAAGTCGCTGATCGACGCGCCGGGCGATGTCGTCGAACGGATGCGGGCCCAGGCGTCGGTCTTCGGCGCCGCCGAACTGAGCCGCGCCGCCGACATCGTCAACACGGGGCTGACGGAGATGCGCGGCGCCACCGCCCCCCGGCTGCAACTGGAGCTGATCTGCGCGCGGGTGCTGCTGCCCGCCACGTACGGGGACGAGCGGTCCGTACAGGCCCGCCTCGACCGCCTGGAACGGGGCGCCGCCCTGGGCGGCTTCACCGGGGGCGGCCCCGCGGGTGCCGGCACCGGAGCTGGTACCGGCACCGGCCCAGGCACCCATGCCGGGGTGCCGGGCGGGCCGGGTGCGCCGGGCACTCCCGGAGCCGGGGTGATGCCTCCGGCCGGGTCCGCGTCCGGGTCGGGCGCCGCGTCCGGGTCGGGCGCCGGGG
>NZ_VJOK01000001.1:4114082-4329260 GCF_013302895.1 Streptomyces albus subsp. chlorinus
CGACCCCGACCTCGACGACTCGGCCCTTACCGGCCACGACCTCATCGTCCGCGAACTCGGCGCGACGGTCATCGAGGAGTTCCACCACGAGTGACGCGACGGTCATCGAGGAGTCCCACCACGAGTGACCCGCACGCCCCGTCGGACCCGCACACGGCGTCCGACGGCGGGTGTGGAGGGCAGGGCGTCCCGCGGTCCCGCGGCCGGCCGGTGTCGGCTACGTCCGCCGACCGCGGACGCCAGGCGCCGGCCTCTTCCACCAGCCCTCGCCGCCTTTTCCGCATGCCTTCGCCGGCCTCTTGCGCAAGCCCTCGCCGGGCGCGTCCGGAGGCGCATCGAGGGGCGGCTCTTCCGTGTGCGTCAGGTCGCCTCGTGAGGGGGCGGTCACGGGGCGGGCTCTTGCGGTGGGGCCGGTGGACGTTCGGTGGGGGAGTGGAGCACGTAGGCTCGGGGGCGTTCGGTTACGGCGTCTAGTGAGCCAGGAGCGATTGTGATTCCCGGTGGTGGGCAGCCCGACATGCAGCAGTTGCTGCAGCAGGCGCAGAAGATGCAGCAGGATCTGGCCGCGGCGCAGCAGGAGCTGGCCGAGGCGACTGTCGAGGGGACGGCGGGTGGTGGCCTGGTGAGGGCGACCGTCAGGGGCTCCGGTGAGCTCCAGGGTCTGGTCATCGACCCGAAGGCGGTGGACCCGGACGACACCGAGACCCTCGCCGATCTGGTGCTCGCGGCCGTCCGCGACGCGAACAGCGCCGCCACCGAGCTGCAGCAGCAGAAGCTCGGCCCCCTCGCGCAGGGCATGGGCGGAGCCGGTCTCCCCTTCTGACCCGGACCGGGGACGGGCCACGCGCCCCCCGGCCCCTGGGCCGGGGGCGCGGCAGCGAGCGGGGCCCCTGGGGGGCCGGGGCCGGGTGAGCCGGTGCGCCTCGCCGCCGGGCTCCGGTGCCCCGGAGGCTCTCCCCCGTGGGGCTGGGAGTCGGCGGCAGCGGCTAGTGGTGGCCCGTACGGGCCACTAACGTACTCAGAGAACGCAGAGAGAGCGCAGGCGGGAGCCATCCGTGTATGAAGGCGTGGTCCAGGACCTCATCGACGAGTTGGGCAGGCTGCCCGGCGTCGGTCCCAAGAGCGCGCAGCGGATCGCCTTCCACATCCTGCAGGCCGAGCCCGCGGACGTGCGTCGGCTGGCCAGTGCGCTGACCGAGGTCAAGGAGAAGGTCAGGTTCTGCGCGGTGTGCGGCAACGTCGCGCAGGAGGAGCAGTGCCGGGTCTGTCTCGATCCGCGCCGGGATCCGTCGGTCATCTGTGTGGTCGAGGAGCCCAAGGACGTCGTCGCGATCGAGCGGACCCGCGAGTTCCGCGGCCGGTACCACGTGCTGGGCGGGGCGATCAGCCCCATCGAGGGTGTGGGCCCCGACGATCTGCGGATACGGGAGCTGCTGTCCCGGCTCGCCGACGGGACGGTGACCGAGCTGATCCTCGCCACGGACCCCAACCTGGAGGGCGAGGCGACGGCCACGTACCTGGCGAGGATGGTCTCCGCGATGGGGCTGAGGGTGACGCGGCTGGCGAGCGGGCTGCCGGTCGGGGGCGACCTGGAGTACGCCGACGAGGTCACCCTGGGGCGGGCCTTCGAGGGAAGGCGCCTGCTCGATGTGTGAGTTCCGTGACCCGGGGCGGGGGCTTCGTCATGTGTGAGCGCAGGGGAGAGGTTGCCTGATGTCGGATGCGACGCTGAACGCCATCACCCAGGATCCCGACGACTTCGCCGTCCAGATCTGCGACCAGATCGAGAGCTTCCTCGTCTCGGTCGCCGAGGTCGCCAGGGGCGACGACCCGGACAGCGCCGTGCCCTATCTCCTGCTGGAGGTCTCGCAGCTGCTCCTCGCGGGCGGCCGGCTGGGCGCGCACGAGGACATCGTCCCGGACGAGCGGTACGAGCCGGACGTGGGCCCGGAGCCGGACGTGGACGAGCTGCGGGAGCGGCTGGCGGCGCTGCTGGACCCGGTCGACGTCTACTCGGAGGTCTTCGACCCGTACGTGCCGCGCACGGCGCCCGTCGCCTGCCGGATCTCGGACGACCTCGCCGATGTCGTCACCGATCTGCGGCACGGCATGGCCCACTACCGCGCCGGCCGCGTGAGCGAGGCCCTGTGGTGGTGGCAGTTCTCCTACCTCTCGAACTGGGGCCCGACCGCCTCCGCGGCCCTGCGCGCCCTCCAGTCCCTGGTGGCCCATGTCCGTCTGGACAAGCCCCTGGCGGAGCTGGACGGTCTCGACACCGACAGCAACGCCGCCGACGAGGACGGCGACGGCTCCCTGGAGGCCGAGGCGGGTGCCGTGATGGCCGCGGAGATCGGTGTGCCGCTGGGGCTCAAACACGCGTGAACCACGCGTGAACAGCGTCACGTTTCCGTGTCATCCGTGGCGCGGTGGGCAGGGGTTTCGCCGGACGGGTGCGCAGCTCGTCCGGTCGTTACACTGAGCCGATCAGTGGATCCCATCATTCCGGGCAGTGTCGCGCGGAGCGCCGGGGTCCCGGGAAATGATTCGAGGAGCGAGCACACGTGGGCCTTGTCGTGCAGAAGTACGGCGGCTCCTCCGTTGCCGATGCCGAGGGCATCAAGCGCGTTGCCAAGCGGGTCGTCGAAGCCAAGAAGAACGGCAACCAGGTTGTCGTCGTGGTCTCGGCGATGGGTGACACGACGGACGAGCTGATCGACCTCGCCTCAGAGGTGTCTCCGGTCGCCTCCGGGCGCGAGTTCGACATGCTGCTGACCGCCGGAGAGCGGATCTCCATGGCGCTGCTGGCGATGGCGATCAAATCCCTCGGCCACGAGGCGCAGTCGTTCACCGGCAGCCAGGCGGGTCTGATCACCGACTCCGCCCACAACAAGGCGCGGATCATCGACGTCACCCCGGGCCGGATCCAAAGCTCGGTGGACGAGGGCAACATCGCCATCGTCGCCGGCTTCCAGGGCGTCTCCCAGGACAGCAAGGACATCACCACGCTGGGCCGCGGTGGTTCGGACACCACGGCCGTGGCGCTGGCGGCGGCGCTGGGCGCCGAGGTCTGCGAGATCTACACGGACGTCGACGGCGTCTTCACCGCCGACCCGCGGGTGGTGAAGAAGGCGCGGAAGATCGACCGGATCTCCTTCGAGGACATGCTGGAGCTGGCGTCGTCCGGCTCCAAGGTGCTGCTGCACCGCTGTGTCGAGTACGCGCGCCGCTACAACATCCCGATCCATGTGCGCTCCTCCTTCTCCGGCCTGAAGGGCACGTGGGTCACGAACGAGCAGCCGGACGGGCAAGGGGAAGAGTCGATGGAGCAGGCGATCATCTCGGGTGTGGCGCACGACACGTCCGAGGCGAAGGTCACGGTCGTCGGGGTGCCCGACAAGCCGGGCGAGGCCGCGGCGCTCTTCCGTGCCGTCGCGGAGGCCGAGATCAACCTCGACATGGTCGTCCAGAACGTGTCGGCCGCCTCCACCGGGCTGACCGACATCTCCTTCACGCTGCCCAAGACCGAGGGCAAGAAGGCGATCGCGGCGCTGGAGAAGGTGCAGGGCACCGTCGGCTTCGACTCGCTGCGCTACGACGACCAGATCGCGAAGATCTCCCTGGTCGGTGCCGGGATGAAGACCAACCCGGGGGTGACGGCGACCTTCTTCGAGGCGCTGTCGAACGCCGGGGTCAACATCGAGCTGATCTCGACCTCGGAGATCCGGATCTCCGTGGTGACCCGGGAGGAGGCGGTGGGCGACGCGGTCCGCGCCGTCCACACCGCGTTCGGGCTCGACAGCGACACCGACGAGGCCGTGGTCTACGGCGGCACCGGCCGCTGACGCCGGGAGCCGCGGCGATCGGACCGGCACAACGACCGATCGGCCCCGCACAGTGGCTGACCGGACCGGCACAGTGGCTGATCGAGTCGGCACAACGGCTGACCGTGCCGCTGCGGCGACTGAGCGTATATGAGCAGCGGTTGACCGTACGGCGGTATTCCCGGGCCACTGGCCACGGCGGTACCCACTGACGGACAATGACGCTCCCCGCCCCTGCAACCGACAGGCGGCGGGGAGCGTCTTTGTCCGCTCCAGGCCTGACGTGCGGGGGGAGCGCGGTGGACGGTCCGGAGAAGACGGGGCATTCCTGATGACTGAGAGATGTGTGTATGACGGCATGTGGTGTGTTTTTGGGCACAGTGCCTGTCGCGTACAACCCTGACGGGGGGAAACGTGTCAAACAGGCGTGGCAGAGGTACTCGGAATCGCAACGGCCCCTGGCCGCCCCGGCATCAGCGCGCGCACCGCACGGCTCCCGGTGGCGGGAGGCATGCCTGTGATCGCGCCCTGGCCCGCCGCGCGCCCCGCGCGTCCGCTCACGCAGCATGGGGACGCTGACGAGGCGATGGCACCGGGCACCACAGTCGACCACCTGACCGAGACCTACCGCGCCCACTACAAGTCCCTGCTCGGGCTCGCGGCGCTCCTGCTCGACGACACCGCCTCCTGCGAGGATGTCGTCCAGGAGGCGTTCATCCGCGTCCACTCGGCGCGCAAGCGCGTGCGCGACCCCGAGAAGACCCTCGCCTACCTCAGGCAGACGGTCGTGAACCTCTCCCGCTCCGCGCTGCGTCGCCGCATCCTCGGGCTGAAACTGCTGTCCAAGCCGATGCCCGACATGGCGAGCGCCGAGGAGGGGGCGTACGAACAGCTCGAACGGGATCAGTTGATACAGGCGATGCGCGGTCTGCAGCGGCGTCAGCGGGAAGTGCTGGTGCTGCGGTATTTCGCCGACATGACCGAGGCTCAGGTGGCTGAGGTCCTCGGACTCTCGCTCGGCTCTGTGAAGGCGTACGGCTCGCGTGGCATCGCCGCGCTGCGCACCGCCATGGAGACGACGTCATGAGTGAGCGCAAGGAGCCCCCCGAGGAGAGGGAGCCCCGCGAGGAGAGAGCGCCTCGCGAGGAGCGGCCCAGCGAGGAGGGCGAGGAACGGGCGCCCCGGGAAGAGCGGGCGTCTCAGGAGCGGGCGTCTCAGGAGGAGCAGGCGCCCCAGGAAGAGCAGGCGCCTCAGGAAGAGCAAGCGCCCCAGGAAGAGCAGGCGCCCCAGGAGGAGCAAGCGCCCCAGGAGGACCGGGCGTCCTCCGATGAGGGGGAGGGGGCCGGGGCACCGATGGGCGGTGCGGCCTCGGCGCTCGGTCCCGAGGACGCGCTGCGCCGGCTGCTCCGCGACACCGTGCGGGAGGTCGAGCCGTCCGAGGCGAGCATGGAGCGGACGCTCGACCATCTGCGCCGCGCCGTGCCCGCCCGCCGCGCCCACCGCCGGCAGGCGATGGTCGGCGGGGTGGCGGCCGCGCTGGTCGCCGCCGTCGGCATCCCCGCCCTCTTCTACGGCGGTGTCGTCCCCGGCGCCGACGACGGCGACCACCCGGTGACCGCCGCCAGCACCCACGGCCAGACCCGGGGTCCCGACGCCGGTTCCGGCGGCAAGAGCGGCAAGGGCGGCGACGAGCACGACGGCGGCAAGGACAGGGACAAGGACAAGGGCGGCAAGGGGGACGGCCGCACCGGCCCCTCGCCCTCCGGCGGCCCCGGGAACGGCGGCCCGGGGGCCGACGAGACGCTGGCCGCCAGCGCGCCGGCCTGCGGCAGCGACCAGCTCGGCCAGGGCTCGGCGCAGTCGGGGGCCCCGGACAGCGCGGGTACCATCTACGGCAGCTTCCGGGTGGCCAACGTCTCCAGCGACGCCTGCACCGTCGAGGGGGAGGGTTTCGTCGCCGCCTCCGTCCAGGGCGACGGGGCGCGGGGGCAGGTGGCCGTCGTCGACCACACCACCGGGGACGCCGCACCGGGTCTGGGCGATCCGGCCGTCGCCCGCGACGAGGTGGTGCTCCAGCCCGGCCAGGCGTATGTGGTCAAGTTCGCCTGGGTGCCGAACGACAGCTGCGACGGCGGTTCGCCCTCGCCGCAGGGCGGGCGGAACGACGGCGAGACCAGCGGCACCCCCGACGCGGGCTCCGGCGACAGCGGTTCGGCCAGCGGCGGCGGTGACGCGGGCGGCGGTACGGGGACGCCGGGCCAGGCCGACGGCGGCGCTGGTCCCGGTGGCGGGGGCGGCGCCGATGTCGTCGTCTCCCACACCCCCGAGGGCGGCGCCCCGGTGGCCGACACCCGCCTTCCCGACGCCTGCGCCGGCGGGACGATCTACCGCACCGGCGTCATCCCGCAGGGCTGAGGCCCCGCCGCCCCCGGGGAGCCCCTCGGGAAGAGGTGCCCTCTTCCGGGTGGTGCGTCCGCGGGGGCGTACCGTTGGGGGCGTGTACCGGTTCCTGCTGACCCCGCGGTGGTGGGGAATCAACATCTTCGCCGTGCTGGCGATTCCGGTCTGCCTGCTGATGGGCAGCTGGCAGCTGAGCAGGTTCGACGACCGGGTGGAACGGCACCAGGCGCAGCAGGAGCACTCGAGGGACGCCGCGCACGCCGAGGCGGAGCCGCTCTCCTCGCTGCTGCCGCTCACCGAGGACACGGTGGGCCGCACCGCGAAGGTGACCGGGCGCTTCGATGCGGGGCACCCCCTCCTCGTCCCGGACCGCTCCCTCAAGGACGAGCGGGGCTTCTACGTGCTGTCCCTGCTGCGCACCGACGAGACGAAGGACGGCAAGGCCGTGCCCGTGGTGCGGGGCTGGCTGCCGGGCGGCGCGGACCCCGCGCGGGTGCCGGCGCCGCCGAAGGGCGAGGTCACCGTCCGCGGGGTGGTCCAGGCCGCCGAGTCGCAGAACGACGCGGGGCCGCACGCCGTGGGCGCGCTGCCGAAGGGGCAGCTCGGTTTCATCAGTGCCGCGGCGCTCGTCAACGTCGTGCCGTACGGCGTGGAGGACGCGTGGCTGACCGAGCAGCGGACCGAGAAGCCGCTGAGGCCGGTACCGCCGGTCGCGCCCGACGGTACCGGCCTCGACATGAAGGCCTTCCAGAACCTGGGCTACACGGCGCAGTGGTTCGTCTTCGCCGGGTTCGTCGTCTTCATGTGGTTCCGCTTCTTCCGCAGGGAGGCGGAGCTGGCCAAGGACGCCGCGCTCGGCCTCATTCCCGAGGAGAGCCCGGAGCCGGGGAGTCCGGAGCCGGGGAGTCCGCGGAGTCCGACGGGCTCCGCAGCGGGGCTTCCGGAAGGGGACGGCGGCCGTCCCGGCTCGTCCGCGGAAGATGCCGCAGGGCGAAGTCGATCTCCAGTCGGACCTGCTTGATCCGCTCCTCGACGACGAGCGAGCCGTGCCCCGCGTCGTACCGGTAGACCTCGTGCGGATGGCCGCGCTCGGCCAGCTTGGACACGTAGTTCTCGACCTGCCGGATGGGGCAGCGCGGGTCGTTGACGCCCGCGGAGATGTAGACGGGGGCGCGCACCTTCTCGACGTACGTCAGGGGCGAGGACGCCTCGAACCGCTCCGGCACCTCCTCGGGGGTGCCGCCCAGCAGGGTGCGGTCCATGGACTTGAGGGCCTCCATCTCGTCGTGGTACGCGGTCACGTAGTCGGCGACCGGTACGGCGGCCAGGCCGCAGGCCCACACCTCGGGCTGGGTGCCCAGGCCGAGGAGCGTCAGATAGCCGCCCCAGGAGCCGCCGGCCAGCACCAGCCGGTCGGGGTCGGCGAGCCCGGAGTCGACGGCCCAGGCGCGGACGGCGTCGATGTCCTCCAGCTCGATCAGGCCGACACGGTGCTTGAGCGCGTCCGTCCAGGCGCGGCCGTAGCCGGTGGAGCCCCGGTAGTTGACGCGGACCACGGCGAAACCGTGGTCGACCCAGGCGGCGGGCTGGCCGGCGAAGGAGTCGGTGTCGTGGTGGGTGGGTCCGCCGTGCACCTCGAAGACGGTGGGGAAGGGGCCCTGACCGGCGGGCTTCTGCACCAGCGCGTGGACGGTTCCGCCGGGGCCCTCCACCCAGGCGTCCTCGACCGGCACCGAGCCGGGCGCCGTCATCCCGGGCGGGTCGAGCACGGTGGCGCCGGTGGTGGAGCGGACCCGCGGCGGCTGGGCGGCCGACGACCACAGGAACTCGACGGTGCCGTCGGGCCGGGCCGTGGCGCCCATGACGGAGCCGGCGGGGGTGTCGATGCGGGTGCGGGTGCCGTCCGCGAGGTCGTAGCGGAACAGTTCGTCGCGGGCCTGGTGGCTGTGGGCGATCAGCAGCGCGGAGGCGTCCGGGTACCACTCGGCGGACAGGTCGCCGGGCAGGCCGAGGTCGAGTTCCCGCACCGTGCCGGCCAGCGGATCCCAGATCATCGGCTCCCACCGGCCGCGCCGCTGGTGCCCCACCAGCAGCCGGGCGTCTCCGTCCACGGGGGCGAAGCCGAGCACCGTGAGGCCGAGTTCCTTGGTGCCGCCCTCGCTGTCGTCGAGTTCGGCGACGGTGGAGCCGTCGGGCCGCACCACGCGCAGCGCGGAGTGCATGGCGTCCCCGTGCTCGGTGTGCTCGATCACCAGCAGCGTGCCGTCGTGGGAGAGGTCGCCCACCCCGGCCGACTCGCTGTGCCGGTAGATCTCGACGGGGGCGGGGGAGCCGGGGCGCCTCAGGTGGATCGTGGAGCCCTCGTCGTCGGTGGAGCGTCCGACGACGACCGTGCCGTCCCTGCCGAGGGCCAGCCCCGCCGGGTAGGAGGGCTCCAGTCCCTCGACGGCCGGGGCGTCGGGGCCGCCGGTGAAGGGCTGGCGCATCCAGACGCCGAACTCGTCGCCGTCGGTGTCGGAGAACCACCAGATCCACTCGCCGTCCGGCGTCAGCGTGCCGTCCGTCGTCCCGTTCGGCCGGTCGGTGACCTGCCGCTGCTCGCCCGTGGCCCGGTCCCAGGCGTACAGCTCGAACGTGCCCGTCGCGTTCGATACGAACAGCGAGCGGTCGGGGGCGTCCTCGGCCCACTCCGGGAGCGAGACGCGCGGCGCCCTGAACCGCTTCTCCCAGTCGGGCATGGCCGCTTCGGGCAGGGCCGCGGCGGGCTGGTCGGGCGTTGCGTTCTGATCCATGCGCCCCATTGTGGACCGGGACCGGTGGTCGGGGGCGCGGGTGGCGAACAGTACAGTTCGAGCCGTCCTTGTTCGAGCGGTTCCTCCGGGGCCCGAGGCGTTCCGGAGAGCCCGAGTGTCTGGTCGTGAGGCTGTGATGTCCCCCACTGTCCCCGTCGCACCGGGGGAGAGCGGCGATCTGGTGGTCGTGGGGATCGGGGCCGACGGATGGGCGGGGCTCCCCGAGTCGTCCCGCGAAGAGCTGCGCCGTGCCGAGGTGATCGTCGGCGGTGGCCGCCAGCTGGCGCTGCTGCCCGAGGAGTGCGCCGCCGCGCGGGTGCCGTGGCCCTCGCCGCTGCGGCCCGCGGTGCCCGGCCTGCTGGCGGCGCACGCCGGACGCCGCGTCGCGGTGCTCGCCAGCGGGGACCCGTTCTTCCACGGCATCGGGCGCACCCTGGTCGAGGCGCTGGGGGCGGTGCCCCGGGCGCTGCCGCACCCCTCGTCGGCCGGGTACGCGTGCGCGCGGCTGGGCTGGGCGCAGGAGGAGTGCGAGGTCGTCAGCGTCGTCGGCCGTCCGGCGGCGCGGATCGCGGCGGTGCTGCACCACGGGCGGCGGCTGCTGGTGCTCAGCGCGGGCGCGCACACCCCGGCCGAGGTCGCCGCGCTGCTGCGGGACCGCGGGTTCGGCGCCAGCCGGATGCGGGTGCTGGAGCAGCTGGGCGGGGACGGCGAGCGGGCGTACGAGGGCACCGCGGACGACTGGCCGCATCCGCCGGGCGATCCGCTCAACGTCGTGGCTATCGAGTGCGCCGCCGACCCGGACGGGCTGCGGCTCGGCGCCGTACCGGGGCTGCCCGACGAGGCGTACGAGCACGACGGCCAGCTCACCAAGCGCCATGTGCGGGCCGCCACGCTCGCCGCGCTGGCGCCCGCGCCCGGCGAACTGCTGTGGGATGTGGGCGGCGGCGCCGGTTCGGTCGCGGTGGAGTGGCTGCGCACGCACCCGGCGTGCCGCGCGGTGACCGTCGAACGCGACGGTGCGCGTGCCGCGCGCATCGTCCGCAACGCCGGCCGGCTCGGGGTGCCGGGCCTGCACGTCGTCACCGGCACGGCGCCGGCGGCGCTGGCCGGACTGCCCGCGCCCGACGCGGTGTTCATCGGCGGCGGGCTGACCGCGCCGGGACTGCTGGACGCCTGCTGGGAGGCGCTGCCGCCCGGGGGCCGGCTGGTCGCCAACACCGTGACCCTGGAGTCGGAGGCGCTGCTGGTGGACCGGTACCGGCGGCACGGCGGCGACCTGGTGCGGCTGGCCGTCGCACACGGGGTGCCGGTGGGCGGCTTCACCGGCTGGCGGCAGGCGATGCCGGTGACCCAGTGGGCGGTGCGCAAGCCCGCCCCCAGCGAGGCTGTGGGAGACGAGAGATGACCGTGTACTTCATCGGCGCCGGCCCCGGCGCCGCCGACCTCATCACGGTGCGCGGCGCCCGCACGCTCGCCGCCTGCCAGGTGTGCCTGTACGCGGGCAGCCTGGTGCCGCGCGAACTGCTCGCCGAGTGCCCGCCCGGCGCCCGCCTGGTGGACACCGCGCGGCTCGACCTGGACGCGATCACCGCCGAGCTGGTGCGGGCGCACACCGACGGGCACGACGTGGCGCGGCTGCACTCGGGCGACCCGTCGGTCTTCAGCGCCGTCGCCGAGCAGATGCGGCGGCTGGACGCGGCCGGGGTGCCGTACGAGGTGGTGCCGGGCGTGCCCGCGTTCGCGGCGGCCGCCGCCGCGCTGAAGCGGGAGCTGACGGTGCCCACGGTGGGGCAGACCGTGGTGCTGACCCGTATCGCCCGGCAGGCCACCCCCATGCCCGAGGGCGAGGACCTGGCCACGCTGGGGCGCAGCGGCGCGCTGCTCGTGCTGCACCTGGCGGTGCGGTACGTGGACGAGGTCGTCGCGGAACTGGAACCGCACTACGGCACCGACTGCCCGGCCGCCGTGGTGGCCTTCGCCAGCCGTCCGGAGGAGGTGGTCCTGCGGGGCACCCTGGCGGACATCGCCGGACAGGTGAGGGGCGCGGGCATCGGCAGGACCGCCGTCATCCTGGTCGGCCGCGCGCTGGCGGCTTCGCACTTCCGCGACAGCCACCTGTACTCCGCGGAGCGCGAGCGGCACGTGTGCTGAAGGGCGGCGTCGTTCCGGTGAGGGGGTGCCCCTTGCTGTTGTCCGCGGTCCGCGGGGATGCCGGTGGCTTGTCGCGCAGTTCCCCGCGCCCCTTTCGGGGCGCGGCCCCGTGCTGGATGCGCGAGTTCCGCGCCCTAGCGCACCGTGCTGCGGCCCACGACGGTTCCGGCGCGGTCGATGCACAGGACGTCCACCCGTACCGGGGCGCCGCGCAGGACGGCGAGGGCCTCGTCCCGCGCGGCCTCGGCGACCAGGTCGCCGAGCGGCACCCCGGCCGCCGCGCACAACTGGAGCGCGGCCAGCCCGGTGTTGGCCTCGGCCACCCGCCCGGCCAATGCCTCGCCGGCCCCGCCGCGCCGGGCCAGCCGGGCCAGGAACCCCTTGTCGACCTGGGAGCGCTTGGAGTGCAGGTCCAGATGCCCGGCGGCCAGCTTGGACAGCTTCGCGAAACCGCCGCAGACGGTCAGCCGGTCCACCGGGTGCCGCCGCACGTACTTGAGGACGGCACCCGCGAAGTCGCCCATGTCCAGCAGCGCGTCCTCGGGCAGCCCGTACTCGGCGACCACGGTCCGCTCCGAGGTGGAACCCGTGCAGCCCGCCACATGGGTGCGGCCCGCCGCGCGTGCCACGTCCACCCCGCGCCGGATCGAGTCGATCCACGCCGAGCACGAGTAGGGGACGACGATGCCGGTCGTGCCCAGGATCGACAGTCCCCCGACGATGCCCAGCCGCGGGTTCCAGGTGGAGCGCGCGATCTCCTCGCCGTTCTCCACCGCCAGCGTGATCTCCACATCGCCGCTGCCACCGCAGCGCCGGGCCACCTCGGCGACGTGCTCCCGCATCATCCGGCGCGGCACCGGGTTGACGGCGGGCTCGCCCACCTCCAGCGGGAGCCCGGCGCGGGTCACGGTGCCCACCCCGGGGCCCGCGCGGAAGACGACGCCGGAACCGGGCGCCAGCTCCCGCACGGTCGCCTCGACGACGGCACCATGCGTGACGTCCGGATCGTCCCCGGCGTCCTTGACGACGGCGGCCACGGCCCGGTCCGGCCCCAGCTCCTCGCGGGCCAGCGCGAAGGCGGGGGTCCCGCCCTTGGGCAGGGTGACCGTCACCGGGTCGGGGAAGTCCCCGGTGAGCAGCGCGGTATAGGCGGCCGTCGTCGCCGCCGTCGCGCACGCCCCGGTCGTCCAGCCGGGCCGCAGCCCGGTGCGCTTGAGCTGCGCCTCGCGCCCGCCGCTCGCCCCGCCCGTCTCAGCCATGGAAGGATCCCGGCCTCGTGCACGTACTGATTCTCGGCGGGACCAGCGAGGGCAGGCGGCTCGCCCGACTGCTGCACGGCGCGCCCGGCCTGCGCGTCACCAGCTCCCTCGCGGGCCGCGTCGCCGGTCCCCGGCTGCCCGTCGGCGAGGTACGCGTCGGCGGCTTCGGCGGTATCGCCGGGCTCACGGAGTGGCTGAGCGCACACCGTGTGGACGTACTCATCGACGCCACCCATCCCTTCGCCGAGACGATCAGTTTCCACGCCGCCGAGGCCGCGGCCGCAGCCCATGTTCCCCTGCTCGCCGTGCGCCGCCCCGGCTGGGTCCCCGCGGACGGCGACGTATGGCACCCGGCCGACTCCCTCGCCGAGGCCGCGGCACTGCTGCCGGAACTGGGCCGGCGCGTCTTCCTGACCACCGGACGCCTGGGACTGGCCGCCTTCGCCCGGCCGGAGACCGAGGCGCTGTGGTTCCTGGTCCGCTCCGTCGACCCGCCCGAGGCGGGACAGCCCGCCCCCGCACGGATGGAACTGCTGCTGGAGCGTGGGCCCTTCACCCTGGAGGGCGAGCGGGAGGTGCTGCGGGCCCACCGTATCGACGTCCTGGTCACCAAGGACAGCGGCGGCGAGGCGACCGCACCCAAACTGACGGCCGCCCGCGAGAGGGGCATCCCGGTGGTGGTCGTCCGCCGCCCGCCGGCCCCCGAGGGCGTACGGGTGGTGACGAGCCCCGAGGAGGCGGCAGCGGCGGTCCTCCCCGCTCCCTGACCGTCCGCGCTGCGGCCGTGCCGGGTGCCGGGTGCTCGGTGCCGGGTGCTCGGTGTCAGGACGGGCGTCCGCGCCCGTCGGGGAAGCCCGTCCCGGGCCCTCGGGGGCTTCCGACCCGGGGCGTACGTCCGCTCATCCCGCCGGGTGAGACGGTTCGCCCCGGCGACGGACGCCCCGCCCGCCGCCCGGTGCGATGTTCGTGCCATGAGCAGTGGTGGGCGGGGCAGTGGTGCGGCGGGGATGCCGGACACGGGGGCGGCGGGCGTGACGGGAGCGACGGGGGCGACCGGGGCGGCGCAGCCGCCGGGAGGGGCGACGGGCCGAACGGAGGGGACGGCGCCGCCGGGTGCGGCGGTTCCCGGTGGGGCGGTTTCGGACCCGGCGGTTTCCGGTGCGGTGGTGTCCGGGTCGACGGCGCTACACGGCCCGGCGGTTTCCGGTGCGGTGCTGATACGGCGCCGTACCGCCCCGCTGGGAACCGGACCGCGCCGCACCGTCCGGGCGGCGACCGGCTGGGGCGTCCTGTACGGCGGATTCGGCCTCGCGTGCGTGCTGACCGGGACGCCGCTGTTCGGCCGCGCCGGGGACCCGGGACCCGTCGGGCTGGGCTGGATCGTCGTGGCGGTGGGCGCGCTGGCGGCGTCGGCGTGCACGGCCGTGCACGCGTACGGGCCGCGCCCGGTGCTGCGGAGCGCGGTGTGGACGGCCTGCGGACTGGCGGCGGCGGGCGCCTTCAGCCTGCTGATGGACGTCATCACCCTGCTGTTCGGCCAGGGCGTGGACAGCCGGGCGTCGGCCGTGCAGCACGCGCTGGCGGGTGCCGGAGCCGTCCTGCTCGCCGCCGTCGCCACGACCACGGGCACCACGGGAACCACGGGAACCCCCGGCACCAGGGCCGGGGGTGCCGACTCCATTCCTGCCGGGGCCGGCACCGGAGCCGGTGGTGCCGTTCGTGCTGGGGCCGGCACCGGAGCCGGTGGTGCCGTTCGTGCCGGGGCCGGCACCGGAGCCGCGCTGCCAGGCGTGCCGCCTGAGCCCTCGGCCGCCTCTTGGCGGGTCCAACTGGCCGCCTGGGCGGGGACGGCGGCCTTCGTGCCGTACGCCGCCATGAAACTCGTCTGGGTCCTCGGCGGCACCTTCGCCGGGGTCTCGGGCGCGGAGGTGCGCGCCGCGTCGCGGCGCAACGGCGCGTCCGGCCTCTGGCTCGCCCTGGAAGCGCACGGCGTGGACGCGACCGTCCTGCTGGCCGGGCTCGGGACGTTCCTGCTGTGGGGCCTGGTGCGGCCCTGGGGCATGCGCTTCCCGCGCTGGACACCGCTGCTGCGCGGCCGTCGTGTGCCGCGCCGGCTCCCCCTGGCCCCGGCGCTGCTGGGGGCCGCCACCCTCGCGCCGTACGGTGCCCTCGGCCTCGCCTACCAGGCGCTGGCCACCGCCGGCGCCGTCCCGGTGCGGCGCGGCGACTTCCCCACCGCGGGCGACGCGTTGCTCGCCGGCTGGATCGGTGTGGCCGCCTTCGCGGTGTACGGGTCGGCACTGGCCGTCGCGGCCCGCTCCTACTGGCTCCGCACCCGGCCCCGCCGCCCCGCGCGGCGGTGAGGAGGCGACGGCCGGCTGACGGGCAAGGCCCTGGTGCGGCAGCGCGAGTGAGGCGTCGCGTGACGCGTGAGGCGCCACATGAGGCGTGAAGCGCCACATGACGCGTGAAGCGCCACATGAGGCGTGAAGCGCCACATGACGCGTGAGGTCCACGTGGGTGGGCGTGTGAGGTCGCGTGGGTGGGCGTTGTGTGGCGCGTGGGGTGCGTGTGGCGCTGTGTGACGCAGGCGGTGGGCGTCGCGAGCGTGGGGGCTCGGCCGCGCGCCGGGCCCCCGCGGGCGCCCTCAGCCGCCGGAGCCCGGCTCCGGGTACCGGCGCGGGGTCCACACGTACTCCCTGCCGTCCGGGCCCCGCGAGGTCCGGGTCTGCGAGGAGCCGACGAGGAGCAGCGTGCGCATGTCCACCCGCGCCGGGTCCAGCTCCGCGAGCCGGACGGTCGCGACGCGCTCCCCGTCGCCGCCCACGTCCCGGGCGACAACGACCGGGGTGTCCGGCGACCGGTGCTCCAGCAGCACCTCGCGGGCCTTGCCGACCTGCCAGGTGCGGCTGCGGGAGCCCGGGTTGTAGAGGGCGAGGACCAGGTCGGCCGCGGCGGCGGCGCGCAGCCGCTCGGCGATGACCTCCCACGGCTTGAGGCGGTCGGAGAGGGAGAGGACGGCGTAGTCGTGGCCGAGCGGCGCACCCGCGCGGGCCGCCACCGCGTTCGCGGCCGTGACGCCGGGCAGCACCCGCACCGGCACCTCGTCGTACGGCTCCTGCGCCGCGGCCTCCAGTACGGCGGTCGCCATCGCGAAGACGCCGGGGTCGCCGCCCGAGACCACGGCGACCCGCCGCCCCTGCCGCGCCAACTCCAGGGCGAACTCGGCGCGTTCGGCCTCCACCCGGTTGTCCGAGCCGTGCCGGCGCTGGCCGTCGCGGCGCGGCACCCGCTCCAGGTACGTGGTGTAGCCGACGAGGTCGTCGGCGGCGGCCAGCGCACCGCGCGTCTCGGGCGTCAGCCACAGCGGTCCGGCCGGCCCGGTGCCGACGACGACGACCTCGCCGCGCGCCCCCGGCCCCGCGGGCGCCCCCGCCCCGACCCTGCTCGGCAGCACCGCCACCGAGAAGTACGGCACGGAGTCCGGGTCCACGTCCGCGACCAGCCCGGTGCGTTCGCCGTCCATGGTGGCCCGCTCCACGTAGCGGGCCTCGGCGAGCCGTCCGGAACGCTCCAGCGCGCGCCGCACCTTGGGGAACGTACGGCCCAGCTTCATCACGGCGACCGCGTCGCTGGAGGCCAGCCGCGCGGTCAGCTCCTCCTCGTCCAGGGTGCCCGGCAGGATGGTCAGCGCCTCCTCGGCCTCCGAGAGGGGGGTGCCCAGCCGGGCGGCCGCCGCGCTGACGGAGGTGACGCCGGGGACGACCTCGGTCGGGTACCGGTGCGCCAGCCGCTTGTGCATGTGCATGTAGGAGCCGTAGAAGAGCGGGTCGCCCTCGGCGAGGACGGCCACCGTCCGCCCCGCGTCCAGGTGCGCGGCCAGCCGCGCCGCGGCCTGCGCGTAGAACTCCTCCAGCGCGCCCCGGTAGCCGCCGGGGTGGTCGGTCTCCTCCGTGGTGACGGGGTAGACCAGCGCCTCCTCGATGTGGTCGGGCCGCAGGTGCCGGGCGGCGATGGAGCGGGCGATCGAACGCCCGTGCCGGGCACTGTGGTACGCCACGACATCCGCCTCGGCGATGGCTTCCACGGCACGCACCGTCATCAGCGACGGATCGCCGGGCCCGAGCCCGACCCCGAGCAGCCGCCCGGTCGCCCCCTGACCGCCGCCTCCGGCACCACGCACGGTGATGCCGGAGGCGGCACCGCTCATCTCGCCGCCCACGGCACCGCTCACCTCGCTGCCCGTGCCGCCGTCCGCGCCGTCGCCCATGCCACCGCCCGCCTCGTCGCCCGTCTGAGTGGTCACGGCGCTCACTCCTCCTCGCTGGCGATGGCGTTGAGCGCGGCCACGGCCAGGGCGCTGCCGCCCCGGCGCCCGTGGACGACCAGGTGGTCGAGCCCCGAGGGGTGCGCGGCCAGCGCCTGCTTCGACTCGACGGCGCCGACGAACCCGACGGGCACCCCGATGACGGCGGCCGGCCGGGGCGCGCCCGCACCGCCCTCCTCCATCATCTCCAGCAGCCGGAAGAGCGCGGTGGGCGCGTTGCCGATCGCGACGACGGAACCCTCCAGGCGGTCCCGCCACAGTTCGAGGGCCGCGGCGGTCCGCGTCGTCCCCAACTCGGCCGCCAGGCCCGGCACACGCGGGTCGGACAGGGTGCAGACCACCTCGTTGCCGGCCGGGAGCCGCCTGCGGGTGACACCGCTCGCGATCATCTCGACGTCGCACAGGATCGGCGCCCCCGCACGCAGCGCCGCGCGGGCGCGGGTGACCGCGTGGCGGGTGAAGGCCAGGTCCCGTACGAGGTCGACCATGCCGCAGGCGTGGATCATCCGCACCGCGACCTGGCTCACCTCCTCCGGCAGCCCCGCCAGGTCCGCCTCCGCGCGGATGGTGGCAAAGGACTGCCGGTAGATGGCGGCCCCGTCCTTCTCGTACTCGAACACTGTGCCCTGCTTCCGGCTCTCGGCTCTCGTCATCGGGTGGTGGTGTCGGTCTGCGGGGTGGGCCGGCGGGGGGAGCCGCGGCGACCACCCGGGCGGACCGCCCGGGCCGCGGCCACGGCGGCGGCGAGAGAGGCGGAGTCCCCGAACGGAACGGGACCCGGCCGGGATTCCGACGCCCGCCGCCCGACGGAGGGTTCGGCACCGGGGGTTCCGGCATGGGCGGCCTCGGTGCCGGGGGTTCCGGCACCAGCGGTCCCGGCGCCGGAGGCTGCGGCACCAGCGGCCTCGACGCCGGAGGCTCCGGCGTGCGGAGGGCCGACGACGGACACGTGGTAGCCGTCCACGTCCGCGACCACCTCCACATGGGTGCCGTGCGGATGCCCGCACCGGCGCGCGCAGCCCGACCAGTACACGGGCAGCACACCGCCCCCGTCCCGGCCCGAGCCCTCCCACGCGTCTTCCTGTCCCGGCCTCCGCTCCCCGAGGGTGGCGGCGGCGTCCGCCCGCACATCCGTCAGGGCCTTGCCGCAGCCCGGCCGCCCGGCACAGGCGCCCACCCCCCGCCACGGGGAGCCGGGTTCCGTCACCAGTCCGGCGTCGGCGAGCGCGGCCAGGGCGCGCGGCGCCCGGCCGGCGGCGAGTCCCGGGACGACGACTCCGCGCCACGGCGTCACCCGCAGTTCACCGGCACCGTCCTCGCGCGCGGTGCGGATCAGCAGCCGCCACTGCTCGACGGTCAGCCGCCCGAGGGGCGCCAGCACGGACAGCGCGGCGGTCGCCGTTCCCGGGTGCGCGACCACGCCGGGTAGGGGCCCCCCGCCCCCGGCCGCACCGGTACCCGGGCCGGGACCGGTACCTGGGCCGGGACCGGCAGCGGAACCCGGCCCGTGAGCGGGGCCCGCGCCGTGAGCGGGGCCCGGCCCGTGAGCGGTGCCGTGCTCCGGTACGGGAACGAGGGTGCCGTCCCCGCAGGCGGCACGCGCCCGCTCGGCGATGCGGCGCACCAACGTGCCGCCCGCGCCCGCGAGGTCGGTGACCCGCCACGCCCGTACGCCGTGCTCCCGCGCCAGATCCAGAAACGTCTCGGCGGCGGTGAGGGCGGCCAGGGGAGCGTGCTCGCCCGGTACGCGTACGGCCTCCGTCGCACCCGCGGGCACCAGGAGCGCGTTCCCGTCCCGTACCGCGAGCAAGGTCACATCCGCACCGAGCGCGGCCACGTCCCCGCGCCCGTCGTCGAGCCCGAACAGGAACCGTCCCGACAGCTCCCGCACTGCTTCGCTTTCGCACAGCAGCCGGTCCAACTCGACGCGCCACAGCCGGAGATCGCGGTGGCCGCGCCCGTCCAGTCCCGACAGCGGCGAGGCCACGATGTTGCGTACCCGCTCGTGCGCGGCGGACGGCAGCAGGCCCGCGGCCCCGAGCATCCCGGCCAGTTCCGCGCCCCTTTCCTCGCGCAGCCCGCGGAGCTGGAGATTTCCCCGTGAGGTCAGGTGCAGAGCGCCGTCCCCGAGCCGCAGCGCCGCCTCGGCGAAGACCTCGGCCTGTCCGGCCCCCAGCGCGCCGCCGGGTATCCGGACGCGGGCGAGCGCCCCGTCCGCCGCCGTGTGCAGCCGCAGTGCACCAGGGCAGGCGTCGTCACGTACCCGGGGCACCGCACAACCCGTTGCGTCAGCAACGGTGGCGGCGTCCGGCGCGGACGGACGGGAAGGGGGCGTGACCATGGCGGCGAGCATACCCACCCCCCGCGGGACCCCCTGGCGTCCTCCTGGACCCGGAACCCGGAACCCGGACGCGGAACCCGGACCCGGACCCCGACGGACGGACGACCGCGCCCGGGGCACCCCGCGCCTGGGGCACCCCTGCGCCCGGCGCACCCCCGACCGCCCTCGTCCCCGGCGCCCCGGGCGCGGTACCCCTTCCACCCCGTACACCCTTACGATGCTCTGGGCGGACCACCCGGTCCGCCCGTATCGCCGGCGACGGCGACAGGGGAGGAAGCCCGGTGCGAATCCGGCGCGGTCCCGCCACTGTGAGCCCGGCCACGGAGCCGGGTGAGCCAGGAACTCCCTTCCCCGAGCACCGGTTTCGGCCGGGCACGGGGACCCATTCCGACACCGCCCGGGGCGTGGACACCCCGAGGAAGGGCCGACCGCAGCATGCCGCACTCGTCACGCGCCGACGCAGTCCCGGGAGACGACACCCCCAGGGTGATCCTGCTCCTCTCGACCTCCGACACGGACCTCCTCAGCGCCCGAGCGGCGAACACGGCATCGACGGCGTCAGCGGGGTCCACGGCCCCAGCGGCATTGACGGCCCCAGCGGCGACCACGGCCACCGCCACAACGGCGGCCACCGCCACAACGGCGGCCACGGGCTCAGCGGCGGCCACGGCCTCAGCGGTGCCGGCCGAGCCGGCGGAAGGCCCGGCCAGGGAAGCCGCGCCCCTCACCTACCGTTACGCCAACCCGAGCCGTCTTCCCGAGGACACCCTCGCCGAGGAACTCGACGCGCTGCTGGAGGGCGTCGACCTGGTCGTCGTCCGTCTGCTCGGCGGCATCCGGGCCTGGCAGCAGGGCATCGACCTGCTGCGCGCCGCGAACCTCCCGCTCGTCGTCCTGACCGGCGAACAGGCGCCGGACGCCCAGCTGATGGCGGCCTCGACGGTTCCCATCGGGGTGGCCGCCGAGGCGCACGCCTACCTCGCGCACGGCGGCCCCGCCAACCTCGTCGAGCTGGCCCGGTTCCTGTCCGACACGGTCCTGCTGACGGGACACGGCTTCGAACCCCCGGCCCCGGCCCCGTCCTGGGGCCACCTGGAGCGGACCCCGGGCCCGCACGCGGACGCGCTCCCGCCGGACGCGCCCACCGTCGCGGTCCTCTACTACCGGGCGCACCACATGAGCGGCAACACCGCCTTCGCCGCGTCGCTGTGCGAGGCGATCGAGGCGGCGGGCGGCAGGCCGCTCCCGCTCTACGTGGCCTCCCTCCGCACCCCCGAACCGGAACTCGTCGAGGAACTGCGCGCGGCGGACGTCCTGGTGACCACCGTCCTGGCGGCGGGCGGGGCGGGCGGCACGGCACCGGCCGCCGCGGGCGCGGGAGGCGACGACGAGGCGTGGGACGCGGGCGCTCTGACCCGGCTCGACGTCCCGGTCATCCAGGCGCTGTGCCTGACCGCGCCGCGCTCGGAGTGGGAGAACAACGACGAGGGCGTCACGCCCCTCGACGCCGCCAGCCAGATCGCGGTCCCCGAGTTCGACGGCCGCCTCATCACCGTCCCCTTCTCCTTCAAGGAGATCGACGCGGACGGGCTGCCCTCCTACGTCGCCGACCCGGAGCGTGCGGCGCGGGTCGCGGGCATCGCCGTACGGCACGCCCGGCTGCGGCACATCCCGGCGGCCGAGAAGCGGATCGCCCTCGTCCTGTCCGCGTATCCGACCAAGCACTCCCGGATCGGCAACGCCGTCGGCCTCGACACCCCGGCCAGCGCGATGGCGCTGCTGCGCCGCCTCGTCGCGGAGGGCTACGACTTCGGCCCGGCCGCGGACATCCCCGGCCTCACCGGTCCGGCCGCGGACTCCCACGGCTCGCACGACACCGGTGGCTCCCAGGCCCCCCGCGGCTCCCAGGCCCTCGACGGCTCCCACGAAATGGGCGGCTCCCACGAGACGGGCGGCTCCCACAAAACGCGGGTCTCCCGCGAATCTCACAACTCCCCCGACTCCCCCGACTCCCACGACGGGGACGCCCTCATCCGGGCGCTCATCGAGGCGGGCGGTCACGACCAGGACTGGCTCACCGAGGAGCAGCTGGCCAAGAACCCGGTCCGCATCCCGGCGGCCGACTACCGCCGTTGGTTCGCCACCCTCCCGCGGGAGCTCCGCGACGCGGTGGAGGAGCACTGGGGCCCGCCGCCCGGCGAGATGTTCGTGGACCGCACCCACAACCCCGAGGGCGACATCGTCCTGGCGGCGCTGCGCCGCGGCAACCTGCTGATCCTCATCCAGCCGCCGCGCGGCTTCGGCGAGAACCCGATCGCCATCTACCACGACCCGGACCTGCCGCCCTCGCACCACTACCTGGCGGCCTACCGCTGGATCGCCGCGCCGCGGGACGAGGGGGGCTTCGGCGCCGACGCGATGATCCACCTGGGCAAGCACGGCAACCTGGAGTGGCTGCCGGGCAAGAACGCGGGCCTGTCGGCGGCCTGCGCGCCCGACGCGGCGCTGGGGGACCTGCCCCTGGTCTACCCGTTCCTGGTCAACGACCCGGGCGAGGGCACCCAGGCCAAGCGCCGGGTGCACGCCACCCTCGTCGACCACCTGGTGCCGCCGATGGCCCGCGCCGACTCCTACGGCGACATCGCCCGCCTGGAACAACTCCTGGACGAGTACGCGCAGATCAGCTCGATGGACCCGGCCAAACTCCCGGCCATCCGCGCCCAGATCTGGACGCTCATCCAGGCCGCGAAGCTCGACCACGACCTGGGGCTTCAGGAGCGCCCGGACGACGAGGGCTTCGACGACTTCCTGCTCCACGTGGACGGCTGGCTGTGCGAGGTGAAGGACGCGCAGATCCGCGACGGACTGCACGTCCTGGGCACGGCACCGGCCGGTGAGGACCGGGTCAACCTGGTCCTGGCGATCCTGCGGGCCCGCCAGATCTGGGGCGGCAGCCACACCCTGCCCGGGCTCCGCGAAGCGCTGGGGCTGGACGAGTCGGCGGCCACCCGCACCGCCTCCGACGAGGCGGAGGCGCGGGCCCGCGCCCTGGTCGAGGCCATGGAGGAGGCGGACTGGGACCCGGAGGCGGTGTCCCGCATCGCGGCCGGCCACCCGTCCGAGGTCGCCCGCGTTCTCGACTTCGCCGCCCGCGAGGTCGTCCCCCGGCTGTCGGCCACCACCGCCGAACTCGACCACACCGTGCACGCGCTGGCGGGCGGGTTCGTCCCGGCCGGGCCCTCCGGGTCCCCGCTCCGCGGCCTGGTCAACGTCCTCCCGACGGGCCGGAACTTCTACTCCGTCGACCCCAAGGCCGTCCCCTCCCGCCTGGCCTGGGAGACGGGACAGGCCCTGGCCGACTCCCTCCTGGAGCGGTACCGCGCCGACAACGGCACCTGGCCCACCTCGGTCGGCCTCTCCCTGTGGGGCACCAGTGCCATGCGCACCGCCGGCGACGACATCGCGGAGGCCCTCGCACTGCTGGGCGTCCGCCCGGTGTGGGACGAGGCGTCGCGCCGCGTCACGGGCCTGGAGCCGGTCCCGCTCACCGAACTGGAGCGCCCGCGCATCGATGTCACCCTGCGTATCTCCGGCTTCTTCCGCGACGCCTTCCCGCACGCGGTCGCCCTGCTGGACGACGCGGTCCGGCTGGCCGCGTCCCTGGACGAGCCGGACGAACTCAACCACGTACGCGCCCACACCCGGGCCGACCTGGCCGAGCACGGTGACGAACGCCGCGCCACCACCCGCATCTTCGGCTCCCGCCCCGGCACCTACGGCGCGGGCCTCCTCCAGCTGATCGACTCCCGCGACTGGCGCACCGACGCCGACCTCGCCGAGGTCTACACCGTCTGGGGCGGCTACGCCTACGGCCGCGACCTCGACGGCCGCCCGGCCCGCGAGGAGATGGAGACCGCCTACAAGCGCATCGCCGTCGCCGCCAAGAACACCGACACCCGCGAGCACGACATCGCGGACTCCGACGACTACTTCCAGTACCACGGCGGCATGGTCGCCACCGTCCGCGCCCTGCGCGGCAGCGCGCCCGAGGCGTACATCGGCGACTCCACCCGCCCCGAGACGGTCCGCACCCGCACCCTGGTCGAGGAGACCTCCCGCGTCTTCCGGGCCCGCGTCGTCAACCCCAAGTGGATCGAGGCGATGCGCCGCCACGGCTACAAGGGCGCCTTCGAACTCGCCGCCACCGTCGACTACCTCTTCGGCTACGACGCCACCACCGGCGTCGTCGCCGACTGGATGTACGACAAGCTCACCGAGGCCTACGTCCTCGACGAGACCACCCGCACCTTCCTTCAGGAGTCCAACCCCTGGGCCCTCCACGGCATCGCGGAACGCCTCCTGGAAGCCGAGTCCCGCGGCATGTGGTCCAAACCCGACCCCGCAGCCCTCGACGCCCTCCGCGAGATCTACCTGGAAACGGAAGGCGAACTGGAACGGGACGAGTGAGCGGGAAACCGGGCCGGTGAGCCGGCCCGGAAAGCCGGGCCCGAAAACTGGGCCGGTGAGCCCGGAGCGGGAAACTGGGCCGGAAAGCCGGGCCCGCGAGGCCGTCCCACCGGCCCGCGGGTGCCATCGGGCCCGCAGACCCGCAGACCCACAGTCCTGTCGGCCCGCAGTCCTGTCCGCCCGCAGGCCCCGCGGACCGGCGGCCGGCTCCGCGGGCGCCTTCGTGCCCGCGGTCCCGCCGGAGGACCCGCGTCGGCTCACCTTCTGGCCCGCGCCCCCTGGAGGACGCGGGCCAGGTGCGGGCCCAGGTGGCGCTTGAGGTGGCGCAGGGTGCCTGACCGCTCGATCGCCCGGTCCACGCGGTAGTACAGCCGCGGCGGCACATGGGGGAGCAGCGGCGAGTGCCGTTGCCCCAGGAGCGCGAACATCTGCTCGGCGGGGAGTTGGACGTAGCGCGACAGGTTCTCGTACCACTGGGCGCTGTAGCGTGCCGCGCTCTGCGCGGGGAGGAGGGCCGACTTGCGGGCGCGCTCGTAGCGGGCGAAGGCGGCGGGCAACTCCGCTGCGCGCCCCGCCGTCCCGTCCAGCGCCTCGGCCAGGGCGAGCGCGTCCTCCAGCGCGAGGGTGGTGCCCGCGCCGATCGAATAGTGGGTGGTGTGTGCGGCGTCACCCAGCAGCACCGTGTTGCCCCGGTGCCAGGTCCGGTTGGTGACGGTGCGGAAGCGCTGCCACTGGGCGGGACGGTCCGGCTGGGCCCTGCCGATGAGCGGGTGCCCGTCCAGTGGCTTGGCGAACAGCCGCTCCAGCAGCTCCAGCGTCCCGGACTCGCCCAGCCGGTCCAGGCCGAGACCGGCCCAGGTGAGGGGGGAGCACTCCACCACGAACGTGGAGCGCTCCTCGCTGAACTTGTAGCCGTAGCACCAGATCCAGCCGTGCTCGGTCTCCTCGAAGGCGAAGGTGAACGCGTCGAACACCTTGCTGGTGCCGAGCCAGACGTACGTGTTGCGGCCGGGGACGACGTCGGTACCGAAGTGCTGGGCGTGGCGTGTGCGCAGTGTGCTGCCCGCCCCGTCCGCGGCCACCACGAGATCCGCCGCGCCCAGCGTGTCCGCCCCCACCTCGCGGCCGAACTCCACCCGGACCCCGAGGGAGCGGGCACGCTCCGCCAGGATCCCCAGCAGTTGCCGCCGCCCGATGCCGAACCCCGTGTCACCGCGGTGCGTGGTGGTCCGCCCGTGCACATGGGCGACCCCGTCGCTCCAGGGCGCCGACTGCCGCAGGATCTCGCGCGCCGAGACCTCGTCCGCGCCGCGCAGGGAGTCCAGCAGCCCGGCCCAGTAGGTGACCCCCCATCCGTAGGTCGAGCCCTCCGGGTTCCGCTCGTGGACGGTGATGTCGTGGGAGGCGTCCCGCAGCTTCATCAGGACGGAGAAGTACAACCCGGCGGGCCCGCCTCCCACACATGTGATCTTCATCTTTCCTCCCGGGGCGGCGGAGGGCACCGGAGAAGGGAAATGCCCACCTGGTCCTTTTTGTCCGTTCCGTGACGCAGGGTAGCAGCGCCCCGGGGACCGATCGATTCCCGCCCACCGCTTTCACCCCACGCCTCGGCCCCCCTGGTGCGGCCCCGGCCCTCCCCGGGCCGGACCCCGGCTCTCCCCGGTGCGGCCCCGGCCCTCCGCGAGCCGGGTTCCGGCCTTTCCGGGGGAGGCCCCGGGGCTCGGCGGGCCAGGTTCCGGCCTTTCCGGGTGCGGTCCCGGCCCACCGCGGGTCAGGTTCCGGCCCTCCCGGGTGCGGCCCCGGCCTTCCCGGACTGGGGCGGCCGCGTGGTCAGGGGGTGCGGAAGAGTGCCCAGGTGCCTCCGGGCGGCTGGGCACCCTGCACATGGGTGTTGATCTCACCCGTCCTCTTGTCGACGGTGACGGTGAACCACGCCTTCCAGTTCTTGGGCTCCCGGCACGGCCACCCCACCTTCGGCACACAGGTGCGGGTCTGGAAGCGCCCCTCGTAGCGGGCGTAGCGGTTCCACTGGTTCTCGCCGGTCTCCGTCGTGGTCAGCGAGTTCTGCTGGAGGACGATGCCCAGGTTACTCCCGGTCGCGTTCAGTTCGACGTCGGAGCTGGTCTTCCAGTCCTCCGGCGCCTTGTCCGGGCAGACCAGGACGTTCATGTCCCACTGCCCGTACCGGTAACGCCCCACGAGCGTGCCCGGGTACCAGGTGACCTGCTCGCGCTCACAGCGCGGAGCCGACGATGGTGCGGCGGAGGCCTGACCGGTGGTGACCCCGGCGGCGAGCAGCGCGCCCAAAAGAGCGCCCAGGGCGGACAAGCGGAGAATTCTCACGAGTGCTCCTTCGATGGCTGGGAACAGCGGGACAGCGCTACGGCGTCGTGTACAGGGACAGCCCGGGCGGCAGCATCGAGTGGGAGACCCGCTCCGTCCGCACCGCACCGGTGGCCTTGTCGACCGTCACCGTGAAGAAGACGTGCTCCCGGTACGTCCTGCCGCAGGGCCACTCCACGACCGGGATGCAGGACTTCACCACGAAACTGCCGTCGTACGTCGCCGACTTGGTCCGCGCGTCCTCGTCGGTCTGCAACACCTGCACCCTGGCGGAGTCGAGGAAGATCCCGTTGGACAGACCGACCTTGTTCGTCTCCCATGTCGCCCCCGACGCCCAGTCGGCCGGGTCCTGGGACGGGCAGGCGGTGACGCTGTAGTCCAGCGCGCCGTACCGCCACCGGGGCGGCGTCGAGTCCCCGGGGTAACGCTTGAGGTGCTCCGTCTTGCACGGTGCCTTCGCCTCCGCGGTGGGCGACGCGGCGGCCGACGACGCGGCGGCGGCCGGCAGCGCCGTCACCCCGCCCGCTCCGAGCGCGACGAGCGCGGCCAGGAGCGAGGGCACACATCTGATGCGCATGATGGCTGTCTCCCCTGTGATGAGTGGGTGTCCGACGCGCGTGCTCGGCGCCGGCGGGCCGACCCAGAGGGCCGGCAGTGAGGAAGGCCGCCGAGGTCGGCACCCGGTGACGCGCCCGGCTACGGGAGCGAGGCCACCGAACGTGGGACCACCGGAAGCGGGCTGCGGCTTGCGCCCCTCGGCCGGCACCAAGAGTCCGGGCACGCACCGGCGCCCCGCAACACCTGTCCCCTGTCCCGGACACCCCACCCCGTCCACCCAGCTCACCCGCCCCCGCCACCCCCGTCCAACCCCTGTCCCGGACAGCCCATATGCGGATGACCGAGCCCTGAATGGCCAACTGCCCAAAACCGGGGTCTGTGTGATGTGCGTGACCTGACGCGACAAACCGCCCGCCCGCCGTAGCGGCGGTCCTCCCCTTGCGAACTGAGGGCGTCTGCTTCCCGTGCCTGGGGCGCCGCTCCGGGCTACTCCACGCGAACGGCACCGACGGCACCCAGTACGAGGCATCGCCATGGGCGAATGGCCTCCCCCTCGACCGGAGCACCGACTGGCGCGACACTGCAACGGCGGCTGCTCGGCCGGCACACCCTTACCGACCCCCTCACCGATACCCACTGCCGCCGGACACGGACCCGGCGGTGGCATCGATCTGATCAAGCGGGGGCTGGCCCGGCTGTTGCGGAGCGCGGGAACGACGGAGGCAGTCGTGGGAGCACCGGACTGGGCCCCCGGGAGCCGCCCCGAACTCGCCTTCCCAAAGGACCCACGAAACCACTCAGGGGCCCGACCCGCGACGCGGATCAGGCCCCTGACCTGGTGTTTCTCTGTCGGGGTGGCGGGATTTGAACCCACGACCTCTTCGTCCCGAATGAGGTTCGGTGGGGGTTGCCACCGGCCGGATTGCTGTTTGGCCTGGTCAGAGCGTTGGGGTGGGATGGTCTCGGGTGGCCTCGAAGAGGGTTGGGGAGCGGATTGGCTCCCAGATGGCTCCCGAGGAGTTAGTCACCCGGACCCCACCATTGATGCCCACCACTTGGTGGGGCGCTCGGGATTCATCTCTACGAGGCTGAGACTGATCGACATGGCCGCCGTCATCGTACCGGCGGAGGCGTCGGCCATGCGGTCCCTTCCACTGCCGCGTCCAGGAGGTCGCCGAGCCGATGCCAGGCGCCCGGGCCGGCGTGGGACATGGGGCTCGCTGCGAACCGTTGCCACGCCGCGTCGCTATCTCCGAGCATCTCGGTTACGTAGGCGGCGACTGCGGGATGAGTGGTGTCGTAGCGCTGGCCGCGGGCCTTTAGTGCCGACCAGGCGGGCAGCAGCCGGAGCAGCTCCGTAGGGCACTCTGGCCGGGCCAGCATGATCTCGACCCAGCTTCGGCGCAGGTCGGGTCCTCCGCCAAGGCGCCTGCGCAGGTGCAGCGTGAGGTCAAGCAGTGCCTGCTGCGGGGCGGAGTGGCGAGTCAGTACGTCGTCGAAGGTGAGGGACTTTCGATAGGAGCGGGCGGCGAAGGAAAGCATGGCCTCCTCGACGAGCGTGTCGTTGCCCGTGTGCCGGTCCAGGTAGGCGACGAGAACGTCCTCGTCGGCGTCTGCGAGTTTCTTGAATCCGAGGTCTTGCGGGGCGCCGAGGGAAGCCGTGCGTCGACCAGGCAGGGCGGGGGCGGGATCGGTGACGAGCGGCATGATGGTGTTGATCTGTTCCTTGGTCCGCTGACTCTGCTCCCATGCGGAATGGCTGGGGGAATAGCCGTGCGTGCGGGACCAGGCCGACAGGGCCCGCCTGCTCTCCTGCACCACGAGACGTGCTTTCTGCCGCGCGTCATCAGGGATTTCGGGGAGGTGCAGGAGCATTGCCTGCAGCCAGCAGAGGTCGCGCACGGTCGGGTAGCGCGAATCGGTGTCGGGTTCCCAGAGGCGCAGGGCAGTGAGGGAGATGGCGGCGAACCGGGTGCTAAGGGCGGCGAGGAGGTCTTGGGGCGCCAGCCATTCCCGGGGGCGGCCGAAATGCTGAGCCTCGCCGGGGTTGAGGAGAAACCGCCAGGTTTGCTTGCCTGCCCGCTCCACCCAGGCGACAGCGGAGCGGCAGGCCATGGACTGGAGGTACCCCGACTGCATTTCCTCGTCGAGGAATCGCTCTACGTAATCCCGTTCCTCCTGCGACGAAGCCGACAGGTCGTCGGCGTAGCGCTCCCGCGCCTGCACAGGTGTCAGCCCGTCCCGGCAGGACCGGGAAATCCGAGTCACGAGGACCGCGCGCGCGAAGGACTCCAGGTCGCGCGTGGCGACTTCCTCCAACAAGGCGGGTTCTACGAGCCACGGCAAGGAGCCGAGAAGGTGCTCTCGCACCACGCGATCGGCGGCGGGGCGCTGCGCGGACCAGGCCAGCAGGCGTCGGTGATGCCTGGCCTGCGCACGGAGGACACCGGTCCACATGCTGTCCCAAGCGTCGGATGCGGCACGGTGGCGCTCCAACCACACCTCGACGTCCTCCTCGCCGTCATGCACGGCAGGCCCGCAGGGTAGGCAGTCGAGGGCTGCGACGAACACGTCCTCGTGCAGGTCGCTCTCACCGAGAACGACCTGGGCGGGCGTCGGAGCCGTCAGCAGCTCGGGGCCGGTGGTCACACCTGTTGGCGAGCGGCGGTGGAGCTCGGCAACTACGGCGCGGATGAGCGCTGCACCCCCCGCTCTCCTGCCGAGCACAGCGAGTTGCGCATCAGTGCACTCCTGCAAGTACTGCGCCCGGTGCTCGTCCGAGCAGGCCGCGTGGGACAGGGCCACACGGGTCAACTGCATGTGATCGGTCGTCGTATACGGTCGCGGTTCGCGCTTCAGATCGCTGTCAACCGCCATGGTCAACAGCCACTTGGGTGCGGATGGTGCGAGTGGTCCCGTGAGCAGTGCCATGAGCAGGCTGTCACGGTCCTGGCCATCCGGGGCCGTACGTATCGCCTCGACAGCCATGCGCGTGGGCGGGGAGTCGCCGGATGCCTGTGCGACGACGGTACGCAGGAAATCGAAAGGGAGGGATGTAGATGGTTCCGCCGAGGCCATCGGGCTCCATTCTCAAACACCGTGCCCTCACCTTCGGTCGGACCCACCCGGGCACGGTGGTGTACCAGGTGTGAACGTCAATCATGCCGAAAGGGACTGACAGCGTGGGCGGTTACGGACACGCTGCCCCGACAGAACTCCCAGGAACTCTCCGGGTGGATCGGTCGGGGATGTCGTCTCTATGCCTGGCGCGACAGGTCGTCCACCAAGAGATCGAGCGTGACCTCCTCATGGAGCGCGACGCCGAGAGCGGTCATGGCAGGGGCGAGACCCGGGTCCCAGACCGCGTTGACGGGCTGGCCGTCGAGCGGCAACTGAGGGATCCCCTCCGCCTGGCTTCGAGCGGCCAGGCGCTCGTAGTCCTCGGCGCCCATGCGCCATGGCTGGGCTCCGTAACGGCGGATGATCCGGTTCGCCAGAGCGATGCCCGGCCAGTCGAAATCGCCGTGGTACGCGAAGCGGCAGCCGGTGGTGGCGAGAGCGTCGAGGAGAGTGAGGACCACGGTGGCGGCGCTGCCGGACGTACACACCAAGGGCCGGACGCAGGCAGCGTCCGCCGCAGCTTCCACCACGCGCGGATTCTCACAGATGTGGACCACTTCTCCGGCAGTTAGTCGCAGCTGGAGGTCGTGAAGATCGCGCGGCGTGAGGTGGGCTTCGGCGTGGTGGTCGGTCCGCTCCCGCAGGGCCTGCTCCTGCCAGCCCCCACCGACGGGCCACAGCCCGTACGTCAGCACGGTGCTGGAGACTTCGTCCGGTGTGACGGAAACCAGACGCCACAGTGCGCGTCGGCCGGCCGCGTCGCCGGGGAACTCGGTGCCGTGGGCGAGGGCGATGCCGCGTTGGACGAGGCGTGCGAGCCAGGTGCCGTCGTCCAGGCCGTGTGCAGACCCGGTCGCCAGGACGGCGAGTTCTCCTCGGCCTCGGGTGCCACCCCGTTCCGGGCCGAGCAGTACGGTGAGGACCTGCACTGCTTGCTGAAGCGTGCGTACCGCCGTTTCGGGTGTCACTCCCCTCGGTACGCCGGTGCGGCGCAGCAGGTCGTACCACTGCCCGGTCCAGTCCTGTCCGGCGAGCGGAGAGGCGTCCAGCGCCGAGGCGAGCGACGACCAGACGTGCTCGCGCCGTGCCGCGATACCCGCGCGGACGGCACGGCGGTCGGTGAGCGGAGGGCCCAGTTCCTCCAGCACCTCTCTGAGACCGAGTCCGGCCGCCGAGGCGCGTAGCCGTGTGTCTAGGGTGTCGAGGCGCACAGTTACGGCAGCACCTGTGACGGGTTTGCCCAGCAGGAGCGACAGGTCGTTGCGTTCCTGGGCGCTCACCGAGGTCAGCCGGAGGGAGCCGGTCGCCTGCACGCCGTTGCTTTCCAGGCGCTTGCGTACGGCTTCCCAGAGCCTGGTCAGCCCGGGACCGGCCAGCCAGTCCCGTGTCGCCGCGGGCAGCTTGCTCATACGGACACCAGACGCCGGTGCCGGCCGTTCCAGGTGTAGTGCAGGGTGGCCACTCCGCGCACATGGGGATCGCGGAGGCACTCGTAGATGTGGAGGGACGGCACCTCCGGCCAGTTGCCCATGAGCCGTTCGCTGGTGAGGACGAAGTCGAGATCGAGATCGACGAGGATGCGTCCCAGCCTTCCGTGAGTGGGTTCGTCGACCTTGGCGAAGGCGTCGTCGAGCAGGATGAGCCGCGGGGCGTGGGGTGCCGACTCGGCGAGGCTGGTGAAGTGGGCGGCGGCTGCGGCGAAGAGCACGAGGTAGGAGAGCACTCGCTGCTCGCCCTGGCTGAGCCCGGTGCGGCCGGTCAGTTTCCGCCGCCGTCCCGGAGCGGCGTCCTCGACCACGAAGGTGTGGAAGCGGAACCAGTCGCGGTAGTCGAGAGCAGTCCGCAGGTGGGCGGCGTAACCGGCTGAGGGATCGGCCCGCCGGGCGTCCTCGATCCGGCGTTGCAGCACCTCGCGGAGCTGCTCGGTCTGTTCACGGGTGCGTAGGCTCGACGGACTGCGCAGCAGCTCCACGGCCGCCCGCACGTCCGCGTCGACGTCCTCGTCCAGCTTCCACAACAGCTCCACGCCGAGACCGTGAGAGGTGCGCACGGTCCGCAGGGTGTCGTTGAGTGCGGCGACCAGGTTCGCCGCGGTGATGACCTGGGCCGAGAGATGGTCGCCGAGCTCGCCGGTCAGGAATCGCTGGAACACCTCGCGTTCGCGTTCGGTGAGCCGTCCCCGGGCCTCTGCCGCCTGGACGGCGATCCGCTCGCCCACGGCCGCGACGTCGTGGGAACCGTGGTCGTCGATCAGGCGGCACACCTTGATGCCGTCGCGTTCCTCCAGTTGTGCGTCGTAACCGCCGGCCAGTTGGTCGCGCAGTTCGGTGTGCCGGTTGAGCAGGGTGCTGTCCGACACCTCGCCTTTCAGGCGGCCGAGGGCCTGCTGTACCGCGTCGGCCAGCGCCTGTAGCGCGCGCAGACGGCTGCGGACGTCCGAGCCGGGGTCGTCCGCCACGTCCTCGGGCGTTGCGGACCGGTCCAGCCCGGCGCCGTGCACCACCTCCGGCCGGCCGAGTGCGCCGCGAAGGGCGCCGCCGGTCGCGATGACCGCCGTCTCCTGCGCGGTCAGGGCCTCGCGCAGGCGCTTCTCCTCCTCTTCCGCGCGTACGCGCCGGTCGTGCAGATCGTTCCGGATACGTTGTGCCGCCGGGACGGCCTGGGCGGCGTGCGCGATGCGCTGTCTCGTTTCCTGCTCGCGGGCGAGGATCTCTTCTTCGGTCGCCCCGATGGCCTCCTCGCGGGTGCGCAAGTCCTGTTGTGCGGTACGCAGCCCGGTGAGGCGGAGCCGGTAGTTCTCCTCCGCGGCCAGGCGTTCTTCACGGGCGTGTTCGTATCGCTCGGCATCGGTGTGATGGGTGCCGAGCCGCTCGCCCGTGCTGCCGATCGCTCGGCGAAGATGCCCGATGCCGGTGAGAAGGGCGGCCAGCGCGGTGCGTACGCGTTCCAGCTCGGCGGGGACGCTAGGCAGGTCATTAGCGGTGGCGGTGGCGTCCGCCTCGGTGCGTGCGGCTACGGCGAGGGCGCGGGCCTCCTCGGCCAGCCGCGCCGCGCTGGTGGCCTTGGCGGTCAGGTCACGCAGCGTCCTCTCGTCCGACTCGGCTCTACTCCAGGCGTCGGCGAGACCGCGTGCCCGGGGGAAGTCCTGTTCCGCGAACCTGAGAGCCCGGCGCCGGGCGTCGGCCTCGGTGAGTTCGTGACGGGCGTCGGTCAGCCGCTGCTCCGTCTGCGTGAGCTGCTCCTCCAGCTCGGCCAGGATGCGCCGCCGGGTCTCGGCGCGTACGGCGGCTCCCACGTACTCGGCGTCGCTCTTGTGGTGCCGGCCGCTGAGGATGCCCAGACGCCAGCTTCCGTCATAGTGCACCGCGTCATGAGCGGTCGTTTCCTCGGCCGGTGCGAGCGCGATGGTGGCCAGCAGGTGTTCCACCTGCTCGGACGTGACCCCGCACCCCGGTTGTGGTGCCGGGCGCAGGGCCGAGGCGAGGGTCGGCCCGTCCGGCGCCGCGGAACCGGGACGCAGCAGAGTGTCACGGGTGCCGGAATTGACAAGGGCGCCGTCCGCGCCGACCCACGCGTCCAGGATTCCGCTGGCTTCCAGCGCTGCTTCCAGACCGGCCCGGTACGCGGGGCTCAGCCCATCCACGAAGTCCACCAGCCGGTAGAAGGGCGCCCCGGTGCCCGGTGTCCTTTCGGCAACGCGGTGGTAGGGGACCGGCGGCTCGGGATCAGTACGTCGCTCCCAGTCACGCTTCTGACTCGCCAGACGACCGAGTTCCTCGTCGAGCTGGCCGACGGTGAGGGCGAGGGCGTCGCGGCGTCCGGTGAGTTCCTCGCCGTACGGCTCCAGTGCGGCATGGGCGGCCTGCCACGCCTGGCCGTCGATGTCGGGCGGGAGCGTCCGGTCCGCGAACTGGGCATCGGCGGAGCTCTCGCAGGTGACCACTGCGTGGACGGCGTCCAGCGGCGGGCAGCCGGACCCGACGGCGGCCCGCGTGCGGGTGACCCACTCGGCGACCCGGCGGGCATAGGCACCGCTCTCCTCGGCGACCTTCTCGCGGCCGGCGTCGAGACGGTCGGCGGCCTCTTCCGCCTCGCTCTCCAGCCGTTCCCGCTCGGTGTCGGCCTGCTCCGCCCGGCTTCGGGCCTTCTCGGACTGCGCTGTGAGGCGCGTCACCTCCTGGACCATCCGGGTCCGGTTCTTCACGACCGTCTCGGCGTTTTCCAACTGCCCCTGCCAGGAGACCAGTCCGTCGTGCACCGCCGCCGTGTCCACACGGACGACCGACCGGTGCTGCACGATGTGCGTCTCCCCGTCCGGAGCGGTCAGCTCCGTCTCGTCGGCCTGGGAGCAGACCCTGCGGGGCAGGGCGACTGCCTCGCCGAGATGGCCGGTGGGAAGCCCGGCCTTCTCCGCCTGCGTCAGCAGTTCCTTGCGTTCGGTGCTCAGTTCGGCGAGTCGGCCGCCGAGGTGTTCGGCACCGTCGGCCAGCCGCTCAGCCGCGCCGTCCTCTGCGCTGTGTGCGTTGCTGAGGGCGGTGAAGGCGGCCACTGCGGCGGTGTGCAGTGCCTCGACCGTGGTGCGGCGTTCCGACAGTTCGCGCAGGCTGCGGTAGGCGTGGCTGGCGTGCAGGGCGGCGAGGTCGGTCCGGGCGGCTTCTTCCTCGTCGCGCAGGGTCTCCAGCCGGGCTTCCGCCTCCTCCTCCTGCGTCCTCAGCTCGCTGGTCCGTTGTGCGGCGTCTCCGGCCGCCCGGCGTCGCTGCGCGAGGACCTCCAGCTCCCCACTCACCGCCTGCGCGCGGGTGCGCAGGACTCCGGACAGGTATCCGCGGTAACTGATGAGGAAGGTACGCAGCGCCGTATCGGTGCGCTCCAGGCGGCCGAGTTCGTCGCGTACGGCGTCGAGGTCGTGGAGGTTGCGCGCGACCTTCTCGACCACGTCCTCGTCGAGTCCCGGCAGGGTCTCGCTCAGCAGGGAGGCGAGTCCTCCGTGCTCGATGCGGTCCCCGACGGTGGGCCGCCGCAGCCGGTGGAGGAGCTGGGTGAGGTTGCGGTAGCGGGTCGCGTCGGTGATGCCGAACAGTTCCCGGGCCACCCGCGAGCGGTGAACGACCGCGCGGTCGGTGACGTTGTCGGAGCCGACGATCTCCTTGAGCCGGTCGACCGGCAGGGGCCTTCCGCTCTCGACCAGGTGCAGGTCCTCACCGACGCGCAGCGGCGTGACGAAGAACGTCGGCAGCGCCTTCTGCGTCGACTTCGAGGCGCGGATGGCGGCGCCGAGGGTGAGGTGGCGATGGTCGCCGCCGTCGGGCGTGCCCCGGAACTCCACCCACAGGTAGCCGAGACGGTTGGTCTGCTCGAACCCGTCCAGCATCAGCCAGGCGAGAGTGGTCCGGCCGGTGCCCGTCGCGTCCAGCGCCCGTGAGTCGCCGTCCAGCAGATACGGGAGCAGCATTTCCAGGGCCTTGGACTTGCCCGCGCCGTTCTTGCCGCGCAGGAGCAGCCGTCCGTCACCGAAGGCGAACTCCTGCTCGTCGTACTGCCACACATTCTGGATGCCCGCCCGGTGCAGCCGGAAGCGGGTGCCGGCGGTGGTCGTGGGGCCGGAACGCGGCAGCGGGACGAGGCCACGCGCATCGGTGGTCACAACGGCAACTCCTCTTGAACATTTGTGCCCTTGCCGGCTGCGGTGGCCGGGCGCACGGTCACGTGGGTGGCGTAGCGTGCCGCCGCGGCCAGCAGCACCCAGCCGTCACCGCCGGGACGTACCCCGCGGACATCGGTCACGGTGCGCCCCTCCGGTGCTTCATCGGCGTACCCCTCCGGCAGGCCATAGCCCTCGGCACGCAGTCGGCCGGTCCGGGCCATGAGCCGCATGCGGGCCAGCAGGTCCAGCACGGCCTCCCGCAGGGCGCGGATGTCTTCCAGGTAGTCACGCTGCCAGTTGCTGCGCTGTCCGTACTCGGCAACCAGTTCGGCCAGCAACTCGTCCACCAGACCGTCCGGAACAGCCACGCCGATGACGAGCGTCCCTCCGGTCGCCGGGTGCCCGGGCTCCTGCGGCCGAAGGCGCTCCACGAGCCGTTCCACCAGCAGCAGCGCGGCCTGCGCGACCGTCCCGGTGCCGGGCAGATGCAGGTCCGTCAGCTCGTCCTCTGGATCCACCAGCGCCACTCCCTCGGCGCGGATCTCCATCTCCAGGCCCAGAAGTTCGGAGAACGCCTGCGCTTCGCGGCGCTGCCGGGTGCGCAACCAGTCGCGTTCGGCGTCGGTCAGCTCGTCCAGGTAGACGACGGGTGTCTCGACGAGCATCCGGCGCACATAGGTGCGAGGACCGCCGAACCCCGGGTCCGCTGCCCGCCGGACCAGGTCGGCGCCATCACGGGCCTGGGCGAGCGGGCCGGCGACGACGACACGGGCCAGCTCGCGGTCCACTGTGATCAAAGCTTCTCCGCCCGCATCCTGTGCGAGAGCGGCCACATGGCCCTCGGTCTCGATGAGGACGCCCCACCCGACCAGCAGGCGCAGAGCTGCTACCAAGGTCCGTTTCCCGGCAGCCCTACCTGTCTCGTCCAGCTCGATCTCCGCGTCGGCCGCGGCGGCCCTGATGTCGGCCACCAGCTGTGACAGCAGCAGTTGTTCGGGCGCGGTCACCAGCACGGACAGGGCCAGCGCGAGGCAGGCGTAGGTGTGCGGGGTGAAGGGGGTGCCGGTGGAGCGTTCCAGTCGGTGTCCCGCGCGTGCTCCCAGCCCCGCCTTGAAGAGCCGGGCGTAGGAGCTGTCGACCAGCAGGCGGTAGCCGAGCACCTGCTGGAACCGTTTGCCCAGCCAGTCGGCGTGCCTGCGGATCAGCGGGAAGAGGTCTGCGTGCGGGCCGTCCGAGGTGACCAGCGGATGTGCGAGCAGCAGCCGGGCGGCGCTGCGGCGCTCGGCGGCCAGGGCCACGTCGTGTGTCGAAGGGAGGGTCATGACACGCTCACCTCCGCATCGCCGTCGGCCGCGTCGGAGGAGGTGCGGCCGACGTCCAGCTCAAGGTCGTCCAGCAGCAGGTCGCCGTCGACCGAGTGCAAGACGCACCGGGCGCCTGCCGTGCGTCGCACGGTGAGCCGGATGTCCAGCTCGGCGTCCTGGCTGTGTGCCTGGTCGAGGTCGAATTCCGTCGCGCCCGCCCCGTCCGTGCCGGCGCGACGCCTCAGCTGCGCGTTCCCGAGTGCGGTGGCCAGCAGCTCCAGAAGCAGACCGAGCGCAGCCGAGGTGAGGCGCACCTCGGCGAACCGGCCTGAGGCGCTGCGCAGTTCGTCCGCCGCCGCTGCCCTGGCCGCCGCCCGCTCACGGGCTTCATCCCGCAGCCGCCGCTTCTGCGCGGAGTGGTCCTCCACCGCGGACGTCCGGCCCCGCTGGGCGCGGCTGCCCCTTTCTCGCAGGGCCACCGGCACCTCGACCACCGGCCCGGTCCACCAGCTCGTGTAGGCGGGCACCACCTCGTCGGTGGCCGGGGGTATGCCCAGATGACGGGCGCCGTACAGCCCGAAGGCGGCGACGGCGATGTCGTGCGCATCCTGCGGCGCCGCTTCCTCGAACCACCGGGCCAGCCGCAGCAGGTCCTTGCGCCGGGACATCTCCCCGGTGGCCGACCGCAGCATCCGCTTGGCATTGGCGAGCAGCGACTGCAACGCGCGCAGCGTGGCATCCCGCAGCTGATCGACCTGACTGCCCTGCCCGTCGGTGTCGCTGAACCAGCCGCGCAGGCCCTCCCAGTCCGCGAACTCGCGCCCACGGCTGCGCTGCACCCGCGTCTCCAGCCGGCCGTCGCCCTGCGGGGACAGCCCGGTGAGGCCCTGGGCATGGGCGTCCAGCCGGGCGAGCAGACCCGGGACATGTGGCCACAGTGTGTCCAGTGCCGCCGAGATCCGGGGTGCGCGGAACGCCACGTCTTCAGTGATCGCCTCGACGTAGTCGAGGAGCAGCTCCTTGAAGCCCTGGTACTCGGCGCTGTCGAGGTCGTACCGGGCCAGAACCTGGCCAAGGTAGGCGTAGAAGTCCCGGATGGAATCCGCGAACTCGGTGAACTGCACGAACAGCGTGCTGACCCGCTCCAGCCCGTCCTGCGGTTCGATGCTGCCAGGCGCGGTCACGAGTTCGGCCAGCTCCCTGAGCCCGCGCTCGACCAGGGCGAGCAGCTCGTTGCTCACCTCCCGGGCGGCGTCCGCCTCAGCCAGGACACCGTCGGCGTCCCGCTGGATGCGTTCGCCCAGCTTCGACAACTGGTAGCGCGCGCGGGACCGCTGGTACTCGCTGATACTGGACGCCTTCACCGTGTGGGTGCTGCGCAGCAGGTTGCCCCACTTCACCAGCCGTTCCAGTCGGTCGGTGAGGGTGTCGGCATCGAGCCCGGCGGCGGGGCCGTCGGCCTGGCGCAGCTTCGCCAGGACATCCGGTGCAGCCAAGTCCGCCAGCAGGGTCCCGCAGAACACCCGCATGATCGCCAGGTACTCCAGCCGCTCGGAGGTGCTGAGGTAGGTGTAGGCGTCCAGCCGGCGGCGCGCCTCGCTATGGGCGTTTTGCGCAGCCTGATCCTGCGGTACGGCGTCCCGCGCGGCCCCGGATGCGGGTGGCTCCATGCCTGCGAGGTTACGCGGCGCGTCCGCCTGCTAGCGGCGGGTGGCTGAAAATGTCCCGATTCTCGCCCGGCCGAGGCTCTGCTCCCCCCTCCCCGCCCAAGGCTCTACTCCGGTCCACAAACTGGTTTCGGCCGCTCCCTCTCGCGATAGGCTCGACCAGGCACTTTTGCATCGTGTCCGTGAGGAAAGCCTGGGGAGGCGGGACGGTGACAGATCGGTCAGGTGCGTCGGAACCGAGGCCGGGCGTACCCAAGCCCGGCCCGCCGCGCCCGGCCCGGCAGTGGTTCCAGGAGCGTCCCTCGCCGTATCCGTGGGAGCAGGACGCGCTGGACCATGTGCGGGGGCTCATGCCGCAGGCCGAGCCGTTCCGCGCCTGGGCCACGTTCTCCTTCACCGCGATGTCCGGCCGCGTCAACGAGTGCGATCTGCTGGTCGCCGTTCCTGCCGGACTCTTTCTCATCGAGATCAAGGGGCATCCGGGACAGCTCCGCAACACCGGGTCGACCTGGAACTTCCAGGGATCCGACCGCATGCGGACCATCAACAACCCGCTGCACCTGACCGACCTGAAGTCGAAGGAGCTGAAGAGCCAGCTCCAGTGGGCGGCCCGCAAGCTGGGCCTGTCCGAGCGGGTGGTCCCGCGCGTCGAGCCCGCCGTGTTCCTGTCGTCGCCCGACCTGGAAAGCCATCTGGACGAGGTCCAGCAGATCAAGGTCTACGGGCGGGACGACGGCGGCAGCGGTCTGAAGCGGATCTGGCAGGACTTCCTCGGCCTGCCCCCCGACCGTCCCGACCGGCGTATCACGCCGGAGTTCTCGCGGCACACCCTGCCGCAGCTGCTCAAGACGATCGGGATCCGCCAGTCCACCGCCCACCTCCGCTTCGGTGACGCCTGGAAGATGGAGCCGCATCCGCTGGATGCCGGACCCTCCTGGGAGGACCGGCTGGCCGTCCGGGACGACGGCCTCGTCCAGGAGGAGGGCCGGGTCCGCATCTACCTGGTGAGCCAGAAGGCGACGGAGGCGGCCCGCCGAGCCACCGAGCGCGCCGCGCGCCGCGAGTACCAAGTGCTGCAGGGCATCACCCACCGCGGCATCGTCGACGCCCTCGATTTCCGCGAGCACCAGGGCGGACCGGCGATCCTCTTCCGTCACCGGCACGGCGATCTCCGCCTCGACCAGTACCTGGACACCTACGGCGGCAGGCTCACGCCCGAGATCCGCCTGGACCTCGTCCGGCAGCTCGCCGAGGCGGTCCGCTACGCGCACAACCGCTCCCTCTACCACCGGGCGCTCGCGGCCCGCTCCGTCTATGTGTCGTTCCGGGCCGACGGGGCGGCTCCCGAGCTGCGGATCACCGACTGGCAGACCGCGGCGCGGGACTTCGACAGCAATGCCACCTTCTTCCGTTCCATCGGCGGCTCCGCCCTCGACGCCGCCCTGATCGAGGACGCGGCCCGCGTCTATCTCGCCCCCGAGTCGGACCAGCCGTACGCCGACCCTGCTGACCTGGACATCTTCGGTCTCGGCGCGGTCGCCTACCTGATCCTCACCGGCCGCCCGCCGGCCACCCAGCGCAGCGACCTGGCCGAACGGCTCCGTAGTGACGGCGGCCTGCGCCTGTTCGCGGTGACCGACGGCCTGCCCGACGTTCTCGACGACCTGGTCTTCGGGGCCACCCGCGCCGACGTCAACGAGCGGCTCGGCTCGGCCGAGGCGTTCCTGGACCTGCTGGACGAGGCGGAACGCGCCAGCATCCTCCCCGACTCACCGGCGGCGGCCTGCGTCGACCCGCTCGAAGCGGCGCCCGGCCAATCGCTGGACGCCGAGTGGACGGTACGCCGGGTCCTCGGCACCGGCGCCACCGCCCGCGCCCTGCTCGTGGAGCGGGCCACCGAGGACGAGGACGGCCGCACCCAGCTCGACGAGCACGTCTTCAAGGTCGCCCTCGACGAGGAGAAGGCGGGGCGGCTGCGCGCCGAGGAACGGGCCCTGCGCAAGGTCGGCGGCGGCTCCGTCGTCCAGCTGCGCGGCGAGGGGCTGCGGGAGCTCGGCGGGCGGACCGTCCTGGAGCTGGAGTACGCCGGTGAGCAGTCGCTCGGCGAGCGACTGCGCGGCAAGGGGCGGCTCACCTACCACGAGCTGGAGCGTTTCGCGGACGACCTGTTCCACGCCCTGGACCAGCTCGCCGCGCAGGGCGTGCGCCACCGCGACATCAAACCGGACAACTTCGGCATCCAGCGCCGCAAGGACCGCACCTGGCAGCTCAAGCTGTTCGACTTCTCCCTGACGGACGCCTCCGACCGGGACGTGAAGGCGGGCACGCGCGGCTACCTCGACCCGTTCCTCGGCTCGATGCGCCGCGCCCACTACGACGACCACGCGGAGCGGTACGCCGCCGCCGTCACCCTCCACGAGATGGCGAGCGGCGAGCGCCCGCTGTGGGGTGAGGGACAGCTCGACCCGCTGACCAACGAGTCGGCCGAACTCCACGTCGCCACCGAGCTGTTCGAGCCCGCGCTGCGCGATGGACTCACCGCTTTCTTCCAGCGCGCGCTGCATCGCGACAGCGAGCAGCGCTTCGACACGCTGCGGCAGATGTGGGACGCCTGGCGGGCGGTGTTCCGGGCGGCCGACGCCACCGCGCCCGCCACGACCCCCTCCACTGTGGGCACCTCGTCCGACGACCCGGAGGAGGCCCGCGACCGGGCCGCCGCGGCGGCCGAACTGACGACGCCGCTGGACGCCGCCGGCCTGTCCCCGCGTGCCGTGTCGGTGGCCGGCGGACTCGGCGCGACGACCGTCGGGGAGCTGCTGGACATCCAGCCGTACGCCATCTCCAAGGCACGCGGTGCGGGCGCCCTCGTCCGCAAGGAACTCAACCGGCGCCGCAAGCAGTGGGCCACCGCGCTGCGCCCGGCGGCGCCGTACGCGCCCCGCAGGCAGGCGCCGGACGACACCGACCGCAAGCACTCCGCCCCCGGCGACGGCGAGCCCCGCATCCTGTCGATAGACGACATGGCCGCGCTCCTCGCCCCCGAGCCTGGCCGCAGGGGCTCCCACCGTGCCGACGTCGTACGCCTCACCCTCGGCCTGCCACCGGACGACGGCGGACTCTCCCCGCTCGGCGCCTGGCCCGTGCAGGCCCGGATCGCCGACCACCTGGGCATCAAGCAGACCTCCGTCTCCCGGCATCACCGCATCGAGATCAGGAGGTGGGCTGAGGCGGACTGGCTGGAGCCGGTCCGCACCGAGCTGACCGAGATCCTCCAGTCCGTCGGCCGGGTGATGACCGCCGACGAGGCCGCGGCCGAACTCCGGGCTCGCCACGGCGCCGGATCGGACACGCCCGAGCGGACACTCGCCAGGTCCCTGGCCGTCGTCCGCGCCGCCGCCGACGCGGAGACCACCGAACGCCCCGACGACGACCCCGCCGGGCAGCACGAGCCCCGGTTCGCCGTGCACCGGCGCGGCGAGACGGTCCTGCTCGCCGCCGAGTCCCTGCCCGGCTCGGACGACCCCAGCCCGCGGGAGCTGGCGGACTACGCGGCGCTCCTCGGCCAGGCCGCCGAACGACTGGCACGGCAGGACCCGCTGCCCGGCAGCGGCGAGGTCCTGCGTGTCCTGCGCGCCGTGCCCGCCCCTGACGGGCTGGCCCCACTCGCCGACACCCGCCTGGTGTCCCTGGCCGCCGCGACGGCCCCCGGCGTCGCGGCCACCCCCCGGCTCGAGCTGTACCCGCGTGACCTGAGCCTGGAGCGGGCGCTGCGCATCTCCCAGGCGGGCGCGGGCGTCCGCCGCGACCGGGGGATCACCGTCGCCGAGCTGGTGGCCCGCCTGCGCACCCGCTTCCCGGGCTTGCAGCTGGTGTCGGGCTCCCGTGAACCCACCCACGTGGAGCTGCTGGACGCCCTCGACGGGGCGCGTTTCGACCTCGTGTACGACGACGAGGCGGAGAAGTTTGTCCCCCGGGCGCCGGAGTCGACGGGCACCTGGAGCTCCACCGGCGCCCTCACCAGCTACCAGCCGCCCACCCCGGTCACCCGGGCCGACCGGGAGGACCCGCACGGCCCGCTGCGGGAGCGGCTCACCGCCGTGGCGGAGCGGGGCGGTTTCCTCGCCCTCACGGTGAAGCCGAACGCGTTCGCAGGAGCGGCTCGGACCGTGGCAGCCGCCTTCCCGGTCGAGGCGGTCGATCTGTCGGACGTGTTCCTCACCGCCTTCCGCGCCCTGGCCGCGGAGAAGGGCCAGGACTGGCAGAAGGTCCTGCGCGCCGACAGCCTCTCCACCCCCGGCAGCATCAAGCCGGGGCTGGCGTCCTTCGTCCGGGTGGTCTGGCAGCGCGTGGAGGAGGCGGTCCTCGCCCGCGCCGACACGCCGCGCACCGTGCTGTTCGTCCACGACGCCGGCCTGGTCGCCCGCTACTGGGACGAGGGCGGCCACGCCTTTCTCGTCCGGCTCCAGAACGCGGCCCGCCGCCCCGCCGACCCGCCGCACGGCCTGTGGCTGCTGTGCACGGTCGAGACACGCGCGCAGGAGCCGAAGCTGGACGGCCGGACGGTGGAGGTCATCGGCGGCGACGGCGAACGGGCGCAGCTGGACGCGGAGTTCCTGGACTCGCTGCGGGTGCCGACTGCCGCCGGCTGACGCGACGGGTCCGGACCGCCGGTTCAGGACCTGCGGGCCACCCCGCCCTTGCGGCCGATGTTGAACGCCAGCCGGTACACGTCGGGGAGGTCCAGGGCGCCGCTGGTGCGTTTGGTCAGGACGCCGAGTTCCACCAGTTCCTCTATCAGAGCGAAGGGATCGTCGGTGGCACGGGGGCCGCTGTTCTCGTCGTCGTTCTCCCGCATGCGGCGCAGGATCTCCGCCAGTCCGCCCTGCGCCCAGTACTGGCGGACGTGGGACGGCTCCATGGGTACCTGTCCGCCCTCCAGCTGCTCTATGGCGGTGGCGGCCCAGCCGATGTCCTCCTTCAGCTCGTCCACCCGGACCCGCGACGCCTCGTGCAGGCTCTCCCGGAGCGCCTCGTAGTGCAGCGGGTACGGCTGTGTGGCATATCGCTCCGCCGTCAGGTCCGCGGCCGTGCGCAGGGCGAGCAGCCAGGTCCTCGGGCTCACCCGTCCCTTGCCGTCCTGGAGGTGGTTCGGCACCCAGGTGAAGGTGTGGCCCTTGCGCCGGTCGGTGCCCATGTAGGGCCCGGCCAAGGTGATGAAAGCCTGCTCCTGGCACTTCTCGTCGGCGATCAGGTCGACCGGCGCGATGAACCGCCCCTCACCTTGCACCTCCCACGTGCCGTACTGCGCCCGGAACTTCTCCGCTTCGCTGCTCGGGTGGTTCCCCAGCCGGTGGAAAAGCAGCCCGTAGAGGTTCTCTCGGCTCCACGTCAGATCGGCCGCGTTGGCCCCCAGTTTCGAGGCGTCCGGGAACGTCTTGGGCGCGCTGTCGTACATGTCCGGGCGTACGAAGATCTTGGCGCGCAGCGCCCCTGTGGTCAGCCGCAGTTCCAGCGCCACCTGGAACAGCGCCGACACCAGCCGGTCGGCGGTCCTGCGGTCGGCGTGGAGGTGGTCCAGGGCGTCGAAGAGCAGCACACGTGTCTCGCCGCTGTCCCGGGCCTCCCGGTCGGCCTTGCCGAGCGCGTCGTCGTACGCGTCCTCGTTCGCCGCGGTCCAGCGGATACGGTCGGGCCAGTCGGGAATGCTCGCGATCTGCGGTACCTCGAGCGCCATCATCACGACCGCGCGCCAGAAGATGTCATAGCTCTCGGGATCGATCACGTCCCGCAACAGCCTGGCGATTTTCCGCTTGCCCGGGTAAGGGGTCTCACTGTTGCCGCCTGTCCTGAACGCGGTGGTGACCCGGACCCGCCGCAGCCGCGGCATCATGTACGACCGCGCGGCCACCTCCCTCAGCTCCGGATCGATCAGCGCCTTCGCCCAGTACGTCTTGCCGGTGCCGCGGGCGCCCCGGACCACGGTCACGTCGGGGTCGAGCGCGAGGCGGTGGCTGGACGGGGTGAACAGGCGTTGCCGGTCCGGGCCGTCCGTGTCCGCGTCGAGTGCGGCACCGAGGGCCCTGGAGATCAGGGTGCGGTACTCGTCGGTGGTCGGTGGGGCGGTCATGAGGACTCCGGGGCGAGGTGCGGTGGCGGCAGCAGACGCTCCACCGTAGTCGTGAACGTCCGGTACGCGGCCTCGACGAACGGCAGCTCGGGCCAGTCCCGGCTGCGCAGGGGGTCCAGCCCCACCAGGTCGTTGCCGAAGAGGATCGGGATGGGGGCGTGTGGCGCGTCGTCGTCCTCCACGGGAGGGTGGTACAGCTCGTCGCCCTCGTCGTCCGTGTCGAGCTGGTCGTAGAGGGTGTCGGCGAACAACTGCTGGGCGCGGTCCCGCAGGGCGGGCAGCCGCTTCGCGTCCCCGGCGGAGTGGAACATGGCCGCCACGATCCGCAGCCGCTCCCGCAGCTCCCGCGCCAGGGCCGGCCGCTGCTGCCACTGCTTGAACAGCATCTCGTAACCCTCCCAGGTGGAGGGATTGTCCACGGCGAACAGCAGCGCCAGCCCGCTGAGATGGGTCAGCGTGACGGCTGCGATGTCGTGCATCCCGGCCCTGCTGTCCAGCAGGACGACGTCCGGGCGCCGCGACAGCTCGGTCACCTGGTCCTCGCAGGCGGCGATGGCCTCCTCCAGCCGCGCGGCGAACGGCCGGTCGCCGTCACCGGGGTTGAGTCCGGCGAGGTCGCTGTAGATGCGGTTCAGCTTGGCGAGGTAGTCGTACGGTTCGCCGCCCCGCTCCAGGGGCCGACCGCCCGCAGGGGCGAGCCACACCTCGCCGTTGCCGTCGACGGGCAGTGCGGAGCTGCGTGCCACCAGTTCCAGCCCGTCGGCGTTGCCGACGCCGCCTTCTATCAGGTGGTCGACGATGCCGTGGCGGGGGAGGCCGGCGGGGTCCTCCAGCAGGTTGGAGACGCCCGGGGACTCCAGGTCGAGGTCCACCACGAGCACGCAGCGGCCCGTTCCGGCCAGGTGCCGGGCGAGGACGGCGGTGGCGGTGGTGCGCCCCACCCCGCCCTTGAAGCCGTACAGCGCCACCCTTCGGTCCCGGCGCCCGAGGGCCCCGTCGGCAGGGGTGCGGACGCTCCGGGCCCAGTCGGTGCCGATGACGGTCCGCTCCAGCACGTGGACGCTGCCGGTGGAGCCTTGCCGTGGGCTGACCGGTGCGCGGTCCTCGGCGTCGAAGTACAGCTCCGGTGCGAAGAGCCTTTCGCCGAAGAGGAGGGGTTCGAGGCCCGTGAAGGGGCGCGTGGCGGCCACGAACGCGTCACGGAGGGCGACGACGTCCGGGGCGTCGTGAGCGAGGGCGCGCCCCCGGTCGTCGATGAGCAGACAGGCCCGGCCGAGCACGTCCCGGGTGACGACGACGTCCATGCCGAACTGCGCCGCTGCCTGCCGGGCGTGGTCGAGGGCGGCTTGCCAGGCGGTGTCGAAACGCGCGCGGGAACGGCTCATGCGTGGGTCCTCGTGCCCAGGATGCCGGCCTGTTCATGGGCGGCGATGAGGTCGTACGCGGCCTTGAGGTGCCGGTCGACCTCCGCGTCGGTGATCGCGGTGCCGTCGCAGTAGCGGCCCGCGACGTTCCAGCCGGCGAACGGGTTCTTCCAGATGAGCTGCGTGAAGAGCGCGCCCGCTCCACCTCCCCGGCGGCGGTGGGCGACGGCGGTGAGGTGTTCCCACAGCTCGGGGAGGTGCCCGTGTTCCTGCGGTCTCCACTCCCGCACGCCTGGGGCGCCTTTCTTCTTCACCCAGGTGGCGACTTCGTCGTTCACCAGTCGGTTGCGGGTGTTGAGCTGAGAACCCAGGAAGTCGGCCAGGATGGCTTTGATACCGCATTCCGCCGCCAGCCCGGCCAGATGGTCGGCGGATATCCGCAGGTTCTCCTTCGCGGCCAGTACGGCGGCGCGATAGTGGTTCCTGCTCGCCGTCGCGAACGCGGGTGGCTGTGTCGCGGAGGGTGTCGAGGCCGTCACGACGATCACTTTAGCGAGCCGATCAAGAGGCTCGCGGCGGCTTTTCCCAGATCGCGACCACCCTGGGCCGCCGTACGGGGGCACGGGTGCGGCAGGATGGGAGGTCCGGTCCGCGGCTGACGCGGTGGGGCGCTGACGCGGTGCAGGGAGAAGGAAGCGAAGAGTGACGGTGACGACTACGGGCACGGACAAGGCGGCCCTGCTCAAGGACCTGAAGAAGCTGGTCGTCGACCTGGAGGACGACCTGCGGGCCCGCAGCGAGTCCGAGGAGGAGTTCCGCACCCGCCTGGACCGCGAGTGGCGCGAGGCCAAGGAGGCCCGGCGCACCGCCCTGTCCTACCCGGCCTGGCGGGACGAGCGCGTCACGCAGGCCGCCGTGGCGTGGGTGCTCGGCTGTGTCTTCGTCCGCTTCTGCGAGGACAACGGCCTGATCGACGAGCCGTACCTCGCCGGCCCCGGCGAACGCCTCGCCGAGGCGGAGGCCCGGCACGAGGCCCACTTCCGCACCTACCCGCACCACAACAACCGCGACTGGCTGATGGAGGCGTTCCGCCACCTGGCGGGCACCAACGAGACGGCCGCCGGCGTCTTCGACGAGCGGCACAACCCGCTGTGGGGACTGACCCCCGGCTACGAGACGGCGACGGAACTGCTGATGTTCTGGCGCCGCTGGGGCGCGGACGGTGAGATCCGCTACGACTTCACCGACCCCGAGTGGGACACCCGATTCCTCGGCGACCTCTACCAGGACCTCAGCGAGCACGCCCGCAAGACGTACGCGCTGCTGCAAACCCCGGAATTCGTCGAGGAGTTCATCCTCGACCTGACCCTGGAACCGGCGGTCGCCGACGACGGGCAGGGCTTCGGCCTCAACCCCGTGTGGACCGGCCCCGACGGTCGTGAACGCCGCGGCCTGCGCACCATCGATCCGGCGTGCGGCTCGGGCCACTTCCTGCTGGGCATCTTCCACCGCCTGCTGGACAAGTGGCGCCAGGCCGAGCCCGGTACGGACGACTGGACGCTGGTCCGCCGGGTCCTGGAGTCGGTCCACGGCTGCGACAAGAACCCCTTCGCCGCGAGCATCGCCCGCTTCCGGCTCCTGGTCGCGGCGATGCGCGCGGCGGGCACGCGGAGGCTGGCGGACGCGCCGCCCTTCCCCATTAACGTAGCCGTGGGTGACTCGCTTTTGCACGGCCGGGACGCGGCGGGCATCCAGACCGACCTGGACACGCTGTTCGCGGAGGCGGTCGTTGGACGCGAGGAGGGGGAGACGTACGCGTACGCCACGGAGGACGTGTGGGAGTACGCGAAACGGGTGGACCTCCTGGGGCGCGGGTCGTACCACGTGGTGGTGGGGAACCCGCCGTACATCACGGTGAAGGACAAGCAGGAGAACGAGAACTACCGGGCGGCGTACGATGCGTGCGCGGGGACGTACGCGCTGTCGGTGCCGTTCGCGCAGCGCATGTTCGAGCTGGCAGTGAAGGGGCCCGGCGGGCGGTTGGGCGGGGGCGGGTTCGTGGGACAGATCACCGCGAACTCGTTCATGAAGCGGGAGTTCGGCAAGAAGCTGATCGAGGTCGTCTTCCGGAACCGGGTCGAGCTGTCGCACGTGATCGACACCTCGGGCGCCTTCATTCCGGGGCATGGTACGCCTACGGTAATTCTGGTGGGGCGCAACCGGGTGCCCAGTCCTGAGCGGACGGTGCGGGCGGTGCTGGGAGTGCGCGGGGAGCCTGCGCAGCCGGAGGACGCGTCGCAGGGGGCCGTATGGCGGGCGATCGTCGAGCAGGTGGGCAGGCCGGGGAGCGAGTCGGAGTGGGTTTCGGTGGAGGATGCGGCGGCGGCCGTGTTCTCCGGGCATCCTTGGTCTGTGAGTGGCGGTGGGGCCGGGGCACTTGTGGAGTTCCTGACAGCTCATGGAACTCCTATGGAGAGGCGCATCTCAAAGCCGATCGGCCGCGCCATCCGGGCGGGAGCCGACGAGGCGTACCTGCGTCCGCTGCGTTCGACCTACACGCCGCGTGCCGCCAAGCGTGCGCTGCGACCACTGATGGTCGGGGAGATCGTCCGGGACTGGCGAGCCGCTCCCGACGTCGCGATCTGGAACCCCGATTCGAAGGCCGTTCACGAGGAAGGGCTCGGCGAGGAGTTGTGGCCGTGGCGGACGACGCTGGCAGCTCGCAGGACCTTCCAGGGGACGATGGAGGACGCGGGCCTTGAGTGGTGGGACTACATGCAGTACACGTCCTCGGCCTATGCGACCCCGCTGTCCATCACCTTCGCGTTCGTGGCGACGCACAACCACTTCGTGCTGGACCGGGGCGGGAAGGTGTTCAAGCAGTCCGCTCCCGTGATCAAGCTGCCCGAGGGGGCCGGGGAGGATGAGCACCTGGAGTTGTTGGGGGTGCTCAATTCTTCGGCGGCCTGTTTCTGGCTGAAGCAGGTCAGCCATGACAAGGGCAGCCAGGGTGTCAACGAGGGCTTCAAGTCCCAGGAGTGGGAACGCTTCTACGAGTTCACCGGCACCAAGCTGCAAGAGTTCCCCCTCCCGGCCAAGCTCCCGCTCCACCTCGGCCGCGTTCTCGACGCTCAGGCGCAGAAGCTCGCCGAGTTGGAGCCTTCGGCCGTGGCCGCGGCTGTCGTACCCACGCGGCAAGCGCTGGATGCCGCGGAAGCCGAGCACGCCAAGGTCCGCCGCCGCATGATCGCCCTGCAGGAGGAGCTGGACTGGCAGGTGTACGGCCTCTACGGGCTGCTCAGCGACCGCGAGGTCGCCCGGACCGTGACCCCCTCAGCCGACCCCGAGACCATCCCCGAGGTCAAGCTCGGCGAGCGCGCCTTCGAGATCGTCCTCGCGTGGAAGGCCGAGACTGGTGAGGTGGAGACCGCCTGGTTCACGCGCCACGGCTCCACCCCCATCACCGAGATCCCTGCCCACTGGCCGGACTGGTACCGCGAGATCGTCCAGGCCCGTATCGACCTGATCACCAGCCGCAAGGACATCGCCCTCATCGAGCGCCCGGAGTGCAAGCGTCGTTGGGCCACCGACCCGTGGGAGAAGAAGGAACGCGCCGCGCTGCGGAATTGGCTGCTGGACCGCTGCGAGGACGAGGACCTGTGGTTCGAGGTGCGTGACGGGCTGCGCCGACCCCGGACGCTGACCGTCAACAACCTTGCCGACCGGCTCGGTTCCGACCCCGACTTCAGGTCCGTCGCCGCGCTGTACGCCGCCGACCACCTGAAGAAGCCGGATCTCCCCCTTGCGCAGGTCCTGAACGAGATCCTTGCCGACGAGCACGTGCCCTACCTCGCCGCGATGCGCTACAAGGACTCCGGTCTGCGTGCCCGCCGGGAGTGGGAGAAGGTCTGGGAGAAGCAGCGAGAGGAGGACCGTACGGGCACGCGGCTCGACATCGACCCGCCGACCAAGTACAAGTCCTCCGACTTCCTCAAGCAGTCTTACTGGACCCACCGTGGCAAGCTCGACGTCCCCAAGGAACGGTTCATCTCCTACCCGGAGGCGGGCCCGGACAGCGACTCCACACTGATGCTCGGCTGGGCCGGCTGGGACCACAAGGACCAGGCGCTGGCCCTCACGCAGCTGATCGAGACGCGCGTCAAGAGCGACGCCTGGGGCGCCGAACGGCTCGTGCCGCTGCTCGCCGGGCTGCATGAGGTCATGCCGTGGGTACGCCAGTGGTACAGCGCGTACGACGACGAGTGGGAGGGCTCCCCGGCCGAGGACCTGGAAGCGGAGTTCCAGCGCTACCTGCGCATGCATGGCGTGAGCGAGGCGCAGATGAAGGACTGGCGTCCCGTGCGGAAGACGCGGGGGCGGAAAGCCGTACAGCGCCGGGAGACGACCGAACAGCCGGAGCCGGAGCCGGACGACGCGTAGAGCGTGGCGAAGCGGGAGAGTCACTGCGCTCTCCCCCGAGCTGCCGACCGGCGACTCAGCGGGCGGTGCCGGAGGCGTGCGCGGCGAACGCCGACCAGGCGGTGGGGGACATGCGCAGGGGCCAAATCCGGGTGTCCTTGGAGTCGCGTACATGCACAGCCTGCGGGGTCAGGGCCACCTCGACGCAGTTGTCACCAGAGCTGCCGCTGTAGCTGCTCTTGAACCAGTCCAGCTCGGGGGTGCTCATAGCGCTCCTCGCATCTTCTCCAGCAGGCGTACAGTGCCTCGGCAGTCGAGTGCCTGCGAGCGCAGCTTGCCATAGCGCTGGAGCATGATGCTCACGTTCTTCGGAGTGGTGATGAGCATGCTGGTCTGCTGGCCCTCCAAGTAACCCACCCACTCGTGCGCGGGTGTCTCCGCGAGGTACATCAGGCCGTCGATGCCGCCGTGATCCTCCTGTTGTAAGGGCATCACCTGAAGCTCGACGTTGCGACGCGCACCTTGGGCCAGAAGGTGGTCAATGAGTTGCTTCGTTACCTCCGCACCCCCCCATCCGCCGTACCAGCAGCGCCTCTTCGATCACGAAGCTGAACGTGGTGTTCGGGCGCTCGTCCAACAGCCTCTGCCGCTCCAGACGAGCGCTCACCTGGGTTTCGATCTGTTCCTCGGTCAGCGGCGGCAACCTCTGGTCGAAGATGGCCCGAATGTACGGCTCAGGCTGCAACAGCCCAGGAATCGCACGGCACTCGTACGCATAAAGCGACACCGCCTCCTCCTCGATCCCCGCCCACTGCCGGAACCACGACGCCAGCCCCCGCCCTCCGCGTAAGACTCCGCGCCGCAGCTCCCAGCACCTTGGCCGCGGCGGCCCCCAGTGCCGGTTCCGCCCGCGACGGCAGGTCGCTCGGCGGAAACCGCTTCCCCTGCTCGATCTTGGCGACGTAGGCGGTGGAGTACTGCACCCGCTGGGCGAACTCCTCCTGGGTGAGCCGGGCCTCCTCCCGCAGCGCCTTCAGTACCGCGCCGAAGGTCTTGAGGCTGTCGGACAGGTCGTGCTCCCCGTTCGAGCCCCCGGCGCCACCGCCCCCGCTGCCGATCGCCCCGCCGTTGTCCATCGCCATACAGCAGCCTCCCCGTGCACCGGCGCACACCGAACCCACCCCATGGCCACGGGCCGTGACCCACCCAGTCCAGCGAGTGAACCAGTACAGTCGGATCTGTATCGGCGTCGGTCCTGTTGGCGGGGCCGTGGCGGCGGAACCTTGGTCCGCATGCCGACGCCGCAGACCCAAGTCACCGTCACTGTACGTACGTTCGCCCAGCGCTTCTCCTCGACCCGCCGTGGAGCACGCCTCGCACGCAGGCTCGCCGGGCACCAACTGGACGCGTGGGGCGCGTGCCGTACGGCACCACCGCATCCGACACCCTCGTCCTGATCGTCGCCGAGCTGGCCGCCAACGCCGTCCGGCACGGGCGTGTACCGGGGCGTGACTTCGCGCTGCGGCTCGTCCACAGGCCCGCCGCCGCGGTCGTCCGCGTTGAGGTCTCCGACACGCATCCGGCGCTGCCCGTGCGCCTGGCTCCGGCGCCCGCCGACGCCGACGGGGGCGGGGGCCTGCTTCTGGTCGACGTCCTGGCCTCCCGCTGGGGCGTAAGCGAGCGCACCGGGCCGGGCAAGACAGTCTGGGCGGAGCTGGACCTCGCGGCGGGAACCCGCGCCGGACACCCCGCGTGAGCGTGCCCGGCCGTCCGGGCCCGGACGATCACCCGCGGTGATACTCGCTCCCTGGAGGCGTGACGATCTCTCTCCCGCTGTCGGACCCACCTGGCAAGATGGACGTCGCGCCAACGCCAGAGGGGGGCGCTGTCCGGGCAGGCCGCCAGCACAGTGAGGAAATGATCGCCTGATGTCGACCACAGAGCTGTTCCTCCGCGATGTCATCGACATCAGGGAGGACGTCCACGCGGGCGATTTCAAGGTCGACCTCTCCCAGGGCTTCCACGAGGCCGACGAGCGGGTGGCGGAGTACGTCGTCACCGAGCAGTTGCAGAGGGCGTTCCGGCAGGCGCTCGGCGTTGTCGGGAAGGCCGTCCGCACGGGCGACTCGCACGCCGCGTACCTTCACGGCTCGTTCGGCGCCGGTAAGAGCCACTTCCTCACCGTGCTGCACGCCGTACTCAAGGGCCACGAGGGGGCGCGGAACAAGCCGGGGCTGAAAGAGGTCGTCACCGAGCACCGGGACTGGCTGGGCGGCAGCCGGTTCCTGATGATCCCGTACCACCTGGTCGGGTCGACGGACCTGGACTCGGCGCTGCTCGGCGGTTACGTCCACACCGTGCGGGAGCTGCACCCGGAGGCGGCGACCCCCGCCGTCTACCGGTCGGACGCGCTGCTCGCCGACGCGGACCGGCAGCGGAAGTTCCTCGGCGACGACGACAAGTTCCGGCAGTGGCTCGGCGCCGGGGCGGCGGCCACCTCCGGCAGTGGGGGCGCGGAGGACGAGGACGACCTGCCGGGCATCGACGGCGGAACCGACCTGACGGGCGCGGGCGGCTGGAGCAGTGCCGAGCTGGACCGGGCCTTCGCCGCGCCGCCCGGCAGCGAGGAGCGGGAGCGGCTCGTGTCGGCGCTGCTGACCGGGCCGATGGCGGCGTACACGCAGGCCGCGCGCGGCGACGCGCAGTCCTTCATCCCGCTGGAGAACGGCCTGAAGGTCATCTCCCGCCACGCCCAGTCGCTGGGCTACGACGGTGTCGTCCTCTTCCTCGACGAACTGATCCTGTGGCTCCAGGCGCACATGGGCGATCAGGACTTCGTCCGCGACCAGGTGCAACGGCTGGTCAAGCTGATCGAGTCCGCCGACAGCGGCCGGCCCGTGCCCCTCGTGTCCTTCATCTCCCGCCAGCGTGACCTGTCCCAGCTCATCGGCTCCGACGTGGCCGGCGCCGACGTGCAGAACCTGGAACAGCAGGTCGACTACCTCGCCGGCCGGATCGACGTCGTCGAGCTGGAGGACAGCAACCTCGTCGAGATCATCAAGCACCGGGTGCTCGCCCCGCGTCCGGGCATGGAGCAGACGCGCGACGACGCGTTCAAGATCGTGGAGTCGTCGCGGGACGAGGTGCGGCAGGTGCTGCTCGACGCGCAGGGGCGCACCGAGGCGAGCTGGGACGACTTCCGCACTCTGTACCCGCTGTCCCCGGCGCTGCTGAACGTGCTGGTGGATCTCTCCGGCGCGCTCCAGCGCGAGCGGACCGGTCTCAAACTGGTGCAGGAGCTGCTGCGGCGCCACCGCGACGACCTGCGGCTCGGCCAGCTCATCCCGATCGGCGACCTGTGGGACGTCATCGCCGCGCGGACCGGTGAGGCGTTCACCGCCAAGCTCCGCAAGGAGTCGGAGATCGCGCACCGCTTCCACGCCCGCGTCCGCGAGCACCTGCTGACCAAGTACGGCTCCGAGGACGACAAGCGGTTCCGGACCGACGACCGGCTCGTCAAGACGCTGCTGCTGGCCTCCCTCGCCCCCAACGTGCCCGCCCTGACCCGGCTCACCGGCGGCCGGCTCGCCGCGCTCAACCACGGCACCATCAGGACCCGGGTGGGCGACGCGGGCGGCGTCGCCGTCAAGCGCCTGCAAGAGCTTCAGGCCGAGGGCTTCGACGGCGAGCTGCGCAGCGAGGGCGACGCCGCCGACCCCGTCTTCCACCTGCACCTGTCCGACCTGGACGTCGAGCCGCTGCTGGAGGAGGTGCAAGGCGTCGCCGACCAGGACGGCTACCGCCGCCAGTGGATCAAGGACCAGCTGTGGGCGGCACTGGGCATCCCCGACACCCAGGCGTTCGTGTGCGAGCGGACCGTCGTCTGGCGCGGCACCAAGCGCACCGTCGAGTTCGTCTTCGGCAACGTGCGCGACCCCCACCTGCCCGACGCCGAGTTCGCGCCGCAGACCGAGGGCAACATCCGCTTCGTCTTCGACTACCCCTTCGACGGCCACGACCACTCGCCGATGGACGACGCACAGCGGGTGGAGCGGCTGAAGCGTGCCGGGAAGACAGCGCCGACGATCGTCTGGCTGCCGCACTTCCTGTCCGAGCAGAAGGCCCGCAGCCTCGGACGCCTATTGAAGACCAACTACCTGCTGGAGCGCGACCGGCTGGACGACCACACGGCGACCCGCCCCGCCGAGGAGCGCATCCAGATCCGCAACCAGCTCAAGGCGTCCCGCGACAGCCTGACCGCCCAGCTCACCGACGCGCTGCTGCAGCTGTACGGCATCAACAAGGCCGAGCCGGGCACCGTGGGAGCCGAGGTCCACGAGGGCCACCACCTCATCTCGCTCCAGCCGGGCTTCACCCGCACCCGGCCTGAACCGGCGGTCGGCTTCGAGGAGAACCTCTTCCTGCTCGCCGACGGGCTCCTCAGCGCCCGCCACCCCAAGCACCCCGACTTCGACCCGCGGCTCACCCGCAAGGCCGTCACCACCCGCGAGCTGAAGACCGCCCTCGAATGGATCACGAAGGCGATGGAGGACGGCTCCCGGCGTGTCGTGGTCGACAGCCACCAGCTGCCCGTCGTCCGCCGGATCGTGCACGCCCTCCAGCTCGGCGAGGTCCACGACGGGCCGCTCAACGTCACCACCGACTGGCGCCTGCGCATCAACAAGAAGGCCGCCGAGACCTCCGACGCCGGCCCGGACCTGTCCGTGGAGGACATCCGCGACTGGATCGAGGAACTCGGCTACACCGGCCTCGACCGCCATGTCAGCAACCTGATCATCGCCACGTACGCCCTGCTCGACGACCGCACCTGGGTCTACCAGACCTCGCCGCTGCCCAAGGCCCCCGACCTGGAGCGCATCGGCCCCGGATACGGGCTGAGGGCCGTGGAACTGCCCACCGAGGAGGAATTCCACACCGCGCTCGGCCGTGCCGGGACGATCTTCGGCCGGACCGTCTCGCGTGTCCTGTTCGCCCGCAACGTCGCCCGGCTCGCCGAAGGCGTGCGCGAGGTCGCGGAGGAACACCGCGTGGCCCTCGGCGAGGTGCGCACCCTGCTGACGGAGCACGCCCGCCACCTCGGGCTGACCGGCGCCGACGCACCCCGCCTGAAGTCCACCAAGGCCGCCGCCGACCTCGTCGCCCGGCTGCTGCGCACCATGGAACCGGCCGCATGCGTGCGGGAGCTGGCCGCCGCCGCGTACGACGTGACCGACGAGGAGATCGCGGGCGCCCTGCGGCACGCTCCCGAGGTGGCCGCCGCGCTGCGCGGCACCCAGTGGTCCCTGCTGGAAGACGTGCGCCGCGACCTCGCCGTACGCCAGGACGGCCTCGGCGAGCGGGCGGCCCGGTTCCTGGACGAGGTGCACCGCGCCGCCCGCGAGCACGAGCAGACCGTCTCACTCGTGCCCGTGCTGGACCGGCTCCCGGACACCGTCATGGCCCTGATGCGCGAGGCCACCCGCCTCGCCCAGCCCACCCAGCCGGCCACTCCGCCCGCGGCACCGGTCACGCCGGAGCCGACCGCCGAGGACGTCAGCCTCACCGGCCACGGCAAGCCCCCCGTTCCCTCGACGCCCGCCCCGGAACATCCCTCCACGCCGGACGACGCCTCCCGCAGCGGGGGCGACGCCCAGGCCGGGTTCCCGGCGCAGGCCGGTCGCCGGCGCGCCGTCCACCTCGTCGAGCCCACCCAGCTGGAGGTGTCGCTGGCCACCGCGGTCGCCGAGATCGACGCGGAGATCCGCGCCTACCTCGCCGCCCACCCCGGCACTCGCATCCAGGTCACCTGGCAGCCGGTCACCGACACCGGGTCCGCGACCGACGGTTCCGCCGGAGCCGAGGCGGAACCGGGCGGCGAAGGGACCGCCGGCTGATGGCCCCGGCCCTGCCCCGGGTGGGCCGCCGTACCGTCGAGGCCCTGCTCGCCGCGAACGCCAAGGACCTCGGCGAGCACAGCCTCGTGCTCGTCCACGGCCAGTACGCGCCCGGCGCCCCGCCGCAGTTCACGATCACCCTGGACGGCGAGGCGCGGCGCGTCCACGTACGCGACGAAGCCTCCGTCCTCGGCGTCGTCGCCGCCCTGCACGAGCACCGCAGCGCTGCCGCGTCCTCCGACGTGCTCGTGGTGACGACGGGCGTCGACGACGAGCAGCTCGGCTGGGACGTGCGCGGAAGGGCCGTACGGCGCAAGACCCTCACCGTCGAGAACGCCGAGGTCGTCCTCCAGCGCTTCGGCGCCACCGGCCTGGACCCGCGCATGTACCGCGAGCGGTGGCTCCTGGAAGCCCTCGTCGAAGCGGAGCCCGCCGAAGCCGGCTGGCCGCGCGTCGGCGGAGTGCTGACCCGGGACGCGGCCCTGCGCGCCCTGACCGCCGAACGGCTCGGCCTGCGCGCGGTGCAGGGTTCCTCCGGCCAGGACGGGCAGGTAACCCTCGACGCCGACACGCTGCTCGCCTGGTCGCGTACACCCGCCGGTCCCCGGCGGTTCGCCGAACTGGACGCCACCGAACGCGCGGAACTGAAGAAGTGGCTCGCAGAGGTGGCCGGACCGGCCGTCCCCGTCCTGCTGTCCCTCGCCGAGGCCGGACTCGGCCACGACGCCCTGCCGCTCGGACTGCTCGGCGCCGCACTGCGGGACCCCGCCGCCCAGCCCGACACGGTGCTCGCCCTCGGCGGACTGTTCGGGCAGGTCATGCCCCGGCGGTCGGAACTCGCCGTGTTCACCGACGCCGTGGAGGGAACTCTCACCCGCTGGATCGCCGACGCCCGCACCAGCCACGACGCCCGCCTGCGCGTCGTCGCCGTACTGGACCGGGCCGACGAGCTGGCCGCCAAGGCTGGCCTCACCCCTGGCCTCACCGCGAGCCGGTTCCTCCCCTCCAGCTTCACCGCGCAACTGCGCCGGACCGTTGCCGAAGCCCGCCGCTCCCCGGCCGCCGGCGAGGCCGCGCTGGCCGACCTGCTCGGCCACGCCCTGGCCGGCCTCCGCCCGGACCACGTCCAGGCCGCCGAGACGGCCGTACGGGTGGCGCGCTGGCTCAGCGGCCCCGAGCCCGCCGTCACCGGCGTGGCCGCCGCCGTGCGGGCGCACGTCTGCGACTGGGGCTGGGTCGACCGGGCGCTCACCATGCTGTGGGCGGGCGACCCCGACGGCGACCTGGAGACCGGACGGGACCTGCGCGCCCTGTTCGAGCAGGCACGTGAGCGCAGGCAGCGCCTGGATCAGGAGTTCGCCCTGAGGCTCGCCGCCTGGGCCGCGCACGCCACCGCCCAGCACCCCGACGACTGCCTCGTCGTCGAGAATGTGCTGGACACCGTCGTACGCCCGCTTGCCGGCCATACCGCTCCGCTCCTCCTCGTCCTCGACGGCATGAGCAGCGCGGTCGCCGCCCAGCTCGGTGAGGAGGCGGAACGCGACGGCTGGCGTGAGATCGTGCCGCGCCCGGAGCCCGGTCAGTCCCCCGCACGGCTCGCCGCCGTCTCGATGCTGCCGTCCGTCACCCGCGTCAGCCGTGCCTCCCTGCTGGCGGGCGAGGCGGCCGAAGGGGGTCAGTCGGCCGAGACGAGCGGCTTCACCGCCTTCTGGAAGCGGCGGCGCAAGGCGGCGGCCCTCTTCCACAAGGCCGCCATCGGCGGCGAGGCGGGCCACGCGCTCTCCCACGAGCTGATGACCGCCCTCGCCTCCGACGCCGTAGTGGGCGTGATCCTCAACACCATCGACGAGGCACTCGACAACGGCCGGCACGGCCGCGGCACGACCTGGTCCCTGGCCGACGTCACGCACCTGCGGGAACTGCTCGGAGCCGCCCGCAGCTACGGTCGCCCGGTCGTCCTCGTCGCCGACCACGGGCACGTCCTGGAGCGCGGCAGCCGCAGCGACGGCCCGACGACGGCCGCCGACGGTGCGGAGTCCGCCCGCTGGCGCACCGGCGACGCCGCGGGGGACGGGGAGATCGCCGTCCACGGCCCGAGGGTGCGCGAGGGCGGGGGAGCGGTGATCCTGCCGTGGCGCGAGGACATCCGCTACACCGGGCGGCGCGCCGGATACCACGGTGGGGCCTCCCTGGCCGAAGTCACCGTCCCGGTACTCGTCCTGCTGCCCGCCGGGGAAGAGGCCCCGAAGGACTGGGTGCCCCTGCCGCGCGAGCTGTCCACGCCGGGCTGGTGGCGGACGCACGTCGCACGGGGTGCTCCCCAGTCCGCTCATCAGCCGGTGGTGCCCTCGCCCACGCGACCCACGGCACCCTCCGAATGCGCGCCGACCACCGAGGCGCGACCGTCCGCCCGGACGGAAGCCGCACCGCCGGTGGCGGAGTCGCTCGGCTCCACGGTGGTGGGCAGCGAGGTATACGCGGCCCAAAAGGAGTACGTCCGCAAAGCGCCCGAGGCGAAGGTGGTGGCCGCGGTCATCGACGCACTCGTCTCGGCGGGCGGGACCATGTCCCCGGCCGCCCTCGCCGCGGCCATCTCCGCGACCGGGCGCGTCCGCCGCAACATCGAGGGCTTCGTCGCCACGGTGCAGCGGCTGCTGAACGTCGAGGGGTACCCCGTCCTCGGGCTCATCGACGGCGGGCACGCGGTGAAGCTCGACGTGCCTCTACTGCGCGGGCAGTTCCTGCCGAAGCAGAGCGCGCAGGAGATGGACGAAGCCGAAGCAGGACAGCGGGAGGAGGAGCAGGCGTGACCGAGCCCGCCTCCGTCAGCGCGGTCCGGCGCCGCGAGGTCATCGACGCCCTGCGGCGCGGCACCGTCCCGCAGTCCGGCCTCGACCTGTTCGCGGTCGGACTGGACCGGTTCGAAGCCGCCCTGGACGACGACCTGGCCACCGTCACCCGCGGCGGCGCCGCCTTCCACGCCGTCCGTGGCGACTACGGCTCCGGCAAGACCTTCTTTGCCCGCTGGCTGGCCGAACGCGCCAAACGTGCGGGGCTCGCCACCGCCGAGGTGCAGATCTCCGAGACCGAGACACCGCTGCACCGGCTGGAGACCGTCTACCGCCGGCTCACCGAGCGCCTGGCCACCGCCACCCACCAGCCCAGCGCGCTGTGCGCGGTCGTCGACTCGTGGTTCTACACCCTGGAGGAGGAGGTCCTCGACGGCTCGGAGATCGACGAGGACGACGAGGAAGCCCTCGCCGAGGCCGTGGACACGCTGATGGAACGCCGGCTCGCCGACGTCGCCCGCACCACGCCCGCGTTCGCCGCCGCCCTGCGCGGCTACCGCCGTGCCGTCACCGCCGGGGACGGCGCCACGGCGGAAGCCCTGATCGCCTGGCTCGGCGGCCAGAAGTCCGTGGCCGCCTCCGCCCGTCGGGCCGCAGGAGTGCGCGGAGATCTCGACCACTTCGCCGCGCTCGGCTTCCTCCAGGGACTCCTGACCGTGCTGCGCGACTGCGGCCACCCCGGGCTGCTCCTCGTCCTCGACGAGACGGAGACCCTGCAACGCGTCCGCGGCGACGTCCGGGAGAAGGGCCTCAACGCACTGCGCCAGCTCCTCGACGAGATCGACGCCGGCCGCTTCCCCGGCCTCTTCCTCGTCATCACCGGAACCCCCGCGTTCTACGACGGCCAGCAGGGCGTCCAGCGGCTCCCGCCCCTGGCCCAGCGGCTCGCCACCGATTTCACCACGGACGCCCGCTTCGACTCGCCCCGCGCCGTCCAGCTCCGCCTGCCCGGCTTCGACCTGCCGCGCCTGGGGGAACTCGGCCGCAAGGTGCGGGACCTCTACCGGGGCGCGGCCCGCCACCCCGAGCGGGTCACCACGCGGGTCGATGACGCCTACGTCGGCGAACTCGCCACCGCCGTCACCGGCGGTCTGGGCGGCAACGTTGGCATCGCCCCCCGCGTCTTCCTGCGCAAGCTTGTCGCCGACGTCCTCGACCGCGTCGACGAGTTCGAGGACTTCGACCCACGCAAGCACTACCAGCTCACCGTCTCGGCCGGCGAGCTGACGGACACCGAACGCAACGCCGCCGCCGACGGGGCGGACGACATCGAGCTGGAACTGCCGTGACCACTGCCGACGGCCTGGAACCGGCGCTGGTCCACCACATCGTCAACACCCTGGGCTGGAAGGACCTGCGCCCGCTCCAGAAGGCCGCCGTCGCCCCGCTGACCGCAGGAGACGACGCCCTGCTGCTGGCCCCGACGGCAGGCGGCAAGACCGAAGCCGCCTGCTTCCCCCTGCTGTCCCGGATGCACGCCCAGGGCTGGTCCGGCACATCGGTCCTGTACGTGTGTCCCCTCAAGGCGCTGCTGAACAACCTGCTGCCGCGCGTGGAAACCTACACCGCCTGGCTCGGCCGGACCGCGGCCCTGTGGCACGGCGACACACCGGCCGGCGCCCGGCGGCGCATCCTCGCCTCCCGGCCCGACGTGCTGCTCACCACCCCCGAGTCGCTGGAAGCCATGCTGGTCAGCGTCAACGTCGACCACGCGTCCTTCTTCTCCGGCCTGCGGGCCGTGGTCGTCGACGAGGTTCACGCCTTCGCCGGAGACGACCGCGGCTGGCACCTGCTTGCCGTACTGGAGCGCCTGCAGCGCGTCGTGGGCCGCACCGTGCAGCGCGTCGGCCTCTCCGCGACCGTCGGCAACCCTGAAGCCCTGCTCACCTGGCTACAGGGGGCCGGGGCAGGTCGGCGCCCTGGCCACGTCGTCGCGCCCCACCTGGCCGAGGATCAGCCGACGCCGGCCACCGTACCGCCGGGCGACATCCAGCTCGACTACGTCGGCTCGCTCGACAACGCGGCCACCGTCATCAGCGCCCTCCACCGCGGCGAGAAGCGGCTCGTCTTCTGCGAGTCACGGCGCTTGGTCGAGGAACTGGGCGCCAAGCTGCGGGCCAAGGGCGTGACTACGTTCCTCTCGCACGCCTCCCTCTCCCTCGACGAACGCAGACGCGCGGAAACCGCGTTCGCCGAGGCACGCGACTGCGTGATCATCGCCACGAGCACCCTGGAACTGGGCATCGACGTCGGCGACCTGGACCGGGTCATCCAGATCGACGCACCCACCTCGGTCGCCTCCTTCCTGCAGCGCCTGGGCCGCACCGGACGCCGCCCCGGCACGACCCGGAACTGCCTCTTCCTCACCCTCGACCAAGGAGGGCTCCTGGCTGCCGCGGGACTGCTGCTCCAGTGGTCACGAGGCTGGGTCGAACCGGTCACCGCGCCGCCCGAGCCCCGGCACATCGTCGCCCAGCAGCTGCTCGCCCTCTGCCTCCAGGAACACCGCGTCGGAGACCGGCTCTGGCAGGAGTGGTGGAACGGCCTGGGACCGTTCGGAGGGTCGGCTGAGCCGATCGTCCGCCACCTGGTGGAGGAGGGGTACCTGGACCAGGACGGCGGCATGCTGTTCATCGGCCCAGAAGCCGAACGGCGCTTCGGCCACCGCCACTTCATGAACCTCACCGCCGTCTTCACCGCGCCCCCGCAGTTCACCGTCCTCCAGGGCCGCACCGAGATCGGCCGCACCGACCCCGCCCTCCTAACCGAGCGAGTCGCCGGCCCCCGCAGGCTTCTACTAGCTGGCCGCAGCTGGCAGGTCACCTACATCGACTGGCGCCGCAAACGCTGCTTCGTCGAGCCGGTGGACGGCGGCGGAAAGGCCAAGTGGAGCGGCAAGGGCTTCGGCCAGGGCACCTCCTTCGAGGTCACACGTGCGGTGCGCGAGGTGCTGCTCGGCACGGATCCGCCCGTCGCCCTGACCCAACGCGCCACCACGACGCTCAAGGAGGCACGTGAGGTCTTTCTGGAGAAGGTCCACCCGGGCGGCACGTTGATCGTGCGCGATGAATCGGGTCAACTTCGCTGGTGGACCTGGGCAGGTCACCGCGCGAACGCGACGCTGGCGGCCACGCTGGAGGGAATCGCCGTACCGGCTCAGCGCATCAACGATCATTGGGTCCGTCTACGGGAAGACCTCACGCCACCTGTGTGGAAGGAAGCGCTGAGCGAGGGTCCGGGCCGGCTCTGCCTTCCCGCTGTCGACGAACGGGCAGTGCGAGGACTGAAGTTCGGGGACGCGCTGCCGCCACGCCTGGCGGAGGCGACGCTGTCGGCCCGACTGGCGGATCTGACCGCCGCTACAGCCGTACTTGCCGAGCCTGTGCGTTTCGTTGCCGTTCATACGTGAAGCGATTCACGGCTTCCGGAATGATCACAAGGTGCGCGGTCAGCAGATCATTACGCCAGAGCCCCGCGCACAGTCCCGAACAGCGAAGCCGCGCGCACGTCGTCGCCGCCTCCGACGACGCGGTTTATCGCATAGGCGAAGGCCATACCGTGCTCCGGATCAGCGAAGGCGAGAGACGTTCCTCGGCTGGTGTGGCCGAATGAGCTTGGCCCGATCATTGAGTCGGTCTCGGTGGGCAGTAGCGCCGCCGATGAACTGGTCGACCTGCCTCGGCGGCCCGCCGCCCCGGTCTCGTCAACGGCTCTGACACCGCGCGCCTGATCAAGTGCGGAACCAGCCGGCTGTAGCAGCTATCCCCTCCCGCAGCGGTGTGGGCGTGATGGCCGGGAAGAGCGCTCGCAGGCGGGTGCTGTCAGCCTGCGAGTGGGGGACATCGCCAACGCGGTCAGCTGTGTGCTGCCGCTGAGCGCGGAACCCGGTTGCGGCCTCGATCTCGGGGATCAGGTCCAGGAGGGACGTTCGCGTACCGAAGGCCAGGTTCACTGGCCAGGGTTCGTCGACTCGCCGCAGGAGGGCGTCGGCGAGGACCTCACAGACCGTGCCCACGTACGTGAAGTCGCGTGTCTGCGTGCCGTCACCGTGCACCGTCAGGGGGCGTCCGTCGAGCGTGGCGCTGATCCACTTCGGGATGACCGCGGCGTAGGGGTGGTCGGCGCGTTGGCCGGGCCCGTAGACGTTGAAGAAGCGGAAGGGCAATACCGGTAGGCCGAAGCTGTAGTGGTATGCGACTAGATACGCCTCCGTGGCGAGTTTGGTGACAGCGTACGGGCTCATCGGGGCGGTGGTGAGGTCTTCGCTCTTGGGGAGGCACTGGTTCGCACCGTAGACGGAGGACGAGGAGGCGGCGATCACGTGCAGGTTGCCGGCTCGGCGGGCTGCTTCGAGCACCTGGAGGGTCCCGGTTGCGTTGGCGTGGTGGCTGGCCATGGGGTCCTTCACAGAGCGAGGCACGGACGGTAGGGCGGCGAGGTGGACGATGGCGTCCGCGTCGCGAAACGCCTGCTTCAGGAGAGCCGCGTCCTGGATGTCGCCCTCGAAGAAGAGGACATCGAGACCCGCGATGTTCTCCTTGTGACCGGTGGAGAGGTTGTCGATCACCCTGATCTGGCTGATACCGGGGCGATCCATCAAGGTCCGGGCGAGGTTGCTGCCTATGAATCCGGCGCCGCCGGTGATCACGATCTTCACGTGGCTTCCCTTTCTAGAGAGAGTCGACGTGTGCGCCGGCGAGTCGGTGGCGGCAGTCGAGGATGTACGGGGCGTGTGTGGTGATCAGTGGGTACTCGAAGGCGTCGTGGTCGGCGAGCAGGACGACGGCGTCGGCAGCCGCGAGGCACTCAGGGGTTACTTCGACTCGCTGGAGGTTCTCCAGGCCGGCCGCGCGAGGGTGAGCGTCGTCGATGACGTGAGGGTCCGCCGCCTGAACCTCGGCACCCATGCTGATCAGCAGCTCGGCGATGCGTGCCGCCGGGGTCTCGCGGGCGTCGCCGGTGTTGGCCTTGTACGCGAGGCCGAGCAGCAGAATCCTGGAACCGTTGAGAGACTTCCTGCGCTTGTTGAGGCCGTCAACGAGGCGCCGGACCACGTAGTCGGGCATGTGGTTGTTGACGTCGTTCGCCAGCTCGACGAAGCGGAAGTTGCGACCCAATGTGCGTTGGACACGCCAGGACAGGTACGACGGGTCTATGGGCAGGCAGTGGCCTCCGACGCCCGGGCCCGGGGTGAAGCGCATGAACCCGAACGGCTTGGTGGAGGCTGCGTCGATCGCCGACCAGACGTCGATGTCCAGTTCGTGGGCGAAGATCGCCAGCTCGTTGGCGAGGGCGATGTTCACGTGCCGGAAGGTGTTCTCCAGCAGCTTGGCCAGCTCGGCCTCCCTGCACCTGGCGACGGGGATGACCGTCTCGACGAGGGACGCGTAGAAGTGGTGGATGGCTTCCTTGGATGCGGGGTCGATGCCGGAGATGACCTTGGGGGTGTTCTCCAGCCTCCAGGCGGAATTGCCGGGATCTATGCGTTCCGGGCTGTAGCCGAGGTGGAAGTCCTGGCCGGCGGCCAGGCCGGAGACGTGTTCGAGGAGCGGGCCGAAGACCTCCTCGGTCGTGCCGGGGTACGTGGTGGATTCCAGGACGACGGTTGCGCCGTGTGTGAGATGGCGGCCGAGCATCCGCGCCGCGTCCTCGACGTGGGAGAGGTCAGGCGCCCCGTCTCGAAGGGGAGTGGGGACCGTGACGATCGCTACGTCGAAGTCCGCGCAGTCGGACTCGTCGATGGTCGGGTGATAGGCGCTGGCGGCGAGGAGTGGGGCAAGACGTGAGTCCGAAATGTCCTCGATGTATGACTCTCCGTATGTGAGCCGCTTGACGCGCGAGGCGTCAACGTCGAAGCCGACGACCTGGTGTCCGACCTCCGCGGCTCTGACGGCGAGCGGGAGTCCGACGTATCCCTGACCGACTACGACGACGCGGAGCTGCTGGAACGTGCGATTGTTGATCACGCTGTCCACCTCTTCGGCTTCGAGTAGGAGTGTCGGCGGTGCATGCGGATCGGCGGCGCGGCGAGCGCTCTAAGATGGGAGGTGCCTCGGCCGTACGAGACTCGCTTGGCCGCCTGTCTCGGACGGCCGAGCGCCTTTTCGGCCCCGGGTAGGTAGGTCGCAAAACCCGCAGGAAGGGCAAACCGCTGGTTCGATACGATGGCGGTGGCCTGCAGACCCGTAACGTCACTGTGCGTGATATCAAGTCGCCAGCTGAGTGATCGAAAGGGCTGCAGCTTCCCGACTTGGGCCCGCCGTGGCACCGCCGCCGGCGCCGTACGTACGAAATGGAGCATCCGAGGATGGCTCGACACCTGGTCACCAGCGCGCTTCCCTACATCAACGGGATCAAGCACCTGGGCAACATGGTCGGGTCGATGCTTCCGGCGGATGTGTACTCCCGGTACCTCCGCCAGCGCGGCCACGACGTCCTCTACATCTGCGCCACCGACGAGCACGGCACGCCGGCCGAGCTGGCCGCCAAGGAAGCCGGTCTCTCGGTCGAGGAGTTCTGCGCCCAGGCCCATGAGGCGCAGAAGGCCGTGTACGACGGCTTCGAGCTGGCCTTCGACTACTTCGGGCGCAGTTCGTCGCGGCAGAACGTAGAGATCACCCAGCACTTCGCGCGGAAGCTGAACCAGAACGGCTTCATCGAGGAGCGGGCGATCCGCCAGGTGTACTCCCCGGTCGACGGCCGTTTCCTGCCGGACCGGTATGTCGAGGGGACGTGCCCGCACTGCGGTTACGACAAGGCCCGCGGTGACCAGTGTGAGAACTGCACCCGTGTCCTCGACCCGACCGACCTGCTCAACCCGCGCTCGGCGATCAGCGGCTCCACGGAGCTGGAGGTCCGTGAGACCAAGCACCTCTTTCTGCTGCAGTCCAAGCTGCAGCACGAGGTTGAGGCATGGATCGACGCCGTGAGTGAGCAGTGGCCGCACCTGTCCTCGTCCATCGCCCGCAAGTGGCTCACCGAGGGTTTGCACGACCGGGCGATCACCCGCGACCTCGACTGGGGCATCCCGGTGCCAGCCGACACCTGGCCCGACCTCGCGGCCGAGGGCAAGGTCTTCTACGTCTGGTTCGACGCCCCGATCGAGTACATCGGCGCGACGAAGGAGTGGGCGGACGCTGCCCCGGACGGCGAGATCCGTGACTGGAAGTCGTGGTGGTACGAGGCCGACGACACCGTCCGCTACACCGAGTTCATGGCGAAGGACAACGTCCCCTTCCACACGGTGATGTTCCCCGCCACCGAACTGGGCGTACGCGAGCCGTGGAAGAAGGTCGACTTCGTCAAGGGCTTCAACTGGCTGACGTACTACGGCGGCAAGTTCTCCACCTCCCAGAAGCGCGGCGTCTTCACCGACGCCGCCCTGGAGATCCTCCCCGGCGACTACTGGCGCTACTTCCTGATTGCCAACGCCCCGGAGTCCGACGATTCGTCGTTCACCTGGGAGCACTTCGCCGCCACGGTAAACAAGGACCTGGCCGACACTCTCGGGAACTTCGTCAACCGTGTGCTGTCCTTCTCCCGCAAGCGGTTCGGCGACGAGGTACCGGCGGGCCACTCGGCCGGTGAGGCGGAGGCGAAGCTGGGCGAGGAGATTGCGCGGCTCCTCGCCGAGTACGAGGTGCAGATGGAGGCTCTCCAGTTCCGCAAGGCCGCGGCTGCTCTGCGTGCGCTGTGGTCGGCGGGCAACTCCTACCTGGAGGAGAAGGCTCCCTGGCTGGAGATCAAGACCGATCCGGACGGCGCCGCGCTGACGCTGCGGACCGCTATGAACCTCATCCACCTGTACGCGGTGGTCTCCGAACCGTTCATTCCGTCCACTGCGGCCGCCATGCGCGGGGCCTTCGTGCTGGAGGGCGACACCGCGACCTGGGGGACCGCCGAGCAGGCCAAGGCCCTGGACACCGTCCCGGCAGGGACTGCGTTCACCGTTCCGCCGGTGCTCTTCACGAAGATCACCGAGGAGGACCTGGAATCTTACCGGGAGCGCTTCGGCGGTTCCGAGGACGCCTGACGGAATCTCTCCCATCCGTACCGCCTGCGCTCTCATCGGGCGGTACGGGTGTTGAGACGGCCGGACAGGTCTGCGGCCGGCACGTTCATCAGCCGGATCCGCGGGGCCCCGTCGTCGACCTCGAACCAGGTCACGCCTGCGGATCCAGGGACGTGATCAAGGTAGCGTTCGAAGCCGTTCCCCGTCAGCCGTAGCAGCAGGCAGGCGATTCCCCCGCCGTGGCCGACGAGGATGGTTGTGCGGTGCGGCCCTACACAGACTTCGTCCCAGAGCTCCATGTAGCGGCTTTGGACGTCCTCGGACGACTCGCCGCCTGGCGTACGGAGCTGGTGGATCGGGACGCCTCGGCGAGTGGCTTCGGCTGCCGCTAGCTCCCTGGGCCGGCCTCCGAGGTAGCCGCTGTTCTTGGCGGCCAGGCGCCCGTCGACACGCACGTCGGCGGGGGTGAGCGTGGCGGTCAGCAGAGCTGCGGACTGACGGCAGCGGGACATCGGGCTGACGAGCATCCGGTCCACGGTGACGCCGGCTGCCGCGAGGCTGTCGCCGACCTTGCGGATGTCGTCGCTCCCGCGCTGGCTGAGGCTGCCGCCGACAGCCTGGCCCTGGTGGATGCCCTGCAGGTTCTCCTCTGTCTCACCGTGCTTGATCAGGTAGATGTGCTTCGTCGGCATGGCGGGGTGTCCCCTCCTTCGGGTCAGTCCCAGGCGCGGACGTCGACACAGGCGGAAATTGCGGTGGCCACCCGGTCGTGGTCGGCTCGGCTCATGGTGGGGAAGCGGTCGTAGTGCCACTCGATGTAGAGGACGGAGATGAGGCTGATCGTCCCGTCGGCGAGCAGCTTGCTGAGCACGGGATACTCGGCACCCTCGATGTCCATCTTCACGACGACGTGATCATCTGTGGTGACCGTCCGGCGCAGCCAGGAACTGAAGTCGGTCGCGGGGACAGGGACCGGTGAGCTGTAGTCGATCTGCTGGTCGTACATCGGCGGTACACGCTTGCCGGGCATCACGGTCGAGCTCTCGTGGTGGCCGAGGAAGAGGTCGATCGTTCCGTCGTGGGTCCATACCGCGCTGTGGGAGATCTCGACGTGCGGGGAGTGAGGGGCCTGCTCGACTTGCCGGCGGATGGAGGGCAGCAGGTCCTTGTTGGGCTCGAACGCGTAGAAGTCATGGTCCGGAAGCTCGTGGATGAAGTGGTTCAGCACAATTCCGAGGTTCGTGCCGCAGTCGATGAAGACCTTTCGCATGAGGTACTCCCTTGGTCGGCGCTGGGTGCGAGGAGGTCGATCTCCTGCACGGTGCGGTTGGTGAGAAGGAGGAAGTCGCCAGTGGCGGGGCGGTAACAGCGCTCCTGGTAGCGGATTGTGATGCGGCGGACCGGTTCCTCACCGCGGTAGGGAGGAAGGTCGCCCCATCGGTAGAGCTGGCCGCCCGGGGCCTTGAGGCGGCGCAGTGACCGGGGCAGGGGGCTTTTCTGCGCTCCGGCGTTGAGCTGGGTGAACATCCTGGTCAGGAAGGCGATGTGCTCCTGCGCCTGTTGCTTGTCCGCCTGTATCTGGCCGTAGGTCTGCTTGAGCGCGCGGAGTTGATCACGGTCGCCGCCCGCCTGGACGAGGCAGTCGCGGAGGCGCCGGTCCCAGACGATGCCGAGGTGGCCGTGAAGGATGGGCTCGTCGGTGAGGAAATAGCCCAGGACGCGGCCGTACTCGCGCTCGTAGGGGCACATGAAGTCGTTGTAGAGCCCGAGCCTCACCCCGGAGACGGTTTCCACCTGCCAATGGATGCGTGCGGTGAAGGGGGAGTCCCACCAGCCCAGGTGCCAGGGCTGCCACAGCAGGTCGGCGGAGCTGAGCAGGAGCACCGCGAGGGCGATCAGTGCGGCAGGCCAGCCGAAGGCCGCGTCGTACTCCACACCGGGAAGCAGCGTGACCGTGATTGCGAGGGCGACGTGGGTGCCGATGTTCTCCCAGAAGAGGATGCCGGAGGCGAGGGCCACGATGATGTTGAAGAGCGCGGTGGCCAACAGGGCTGCGACGAGCAGTCGGCGATCGAGGAACGCGATGAGGCCGGCGGCCTCGACGGTCATCGCTAGGAAGTTCACCGGACGGTCGAGGACGCGCGCACGACGCAGCGCGCGGGACACGGTCTCGGCACGAAGGTAGCGCGCCCAACCCCAGGAATAAGCGGAGGCCATGAGGTAGTGAGTGCGGTTGTGCCAGGCCCATGACCACGGGTAGGGCCCGAGGCGAGCCTTGCTCCAGGCTGGCTTGACGTAGTGGGAGAGCGAGACGCAGCCGAGGACCAGCAGAAGTGTTACTGCGGAACACGAGGCGCCGATGAGCACCGCCACGAAGAACCAGGCCAGGTACGCCTTGAGTAGACGCGTGGGCATCATCGCGTGGTGCTTCCAGCCGCGCAGCTTGCCGCAGAACACGGTCATCCACGGCAGCAGGGCCGCTGGCCACAGGCAGGACGCGGCTGCGAGGAGTAGCAGCAGCCGTTTGTCGCGGCACTGGGGGGCGATGGGCTGGGTGACGTCATAGTCGCTGGTTGCGCCCTGCCATGTGAGCAAGACGATCACAGAGACGACGAACCAGCGCAGCGGGCCCGGCTCGGGCGACGGCCGGAAGGCAGCCGGAACCTCGGGCGTGAGCGCGATGATCACGGCCAGCAGGACCCAGCGACGGCGAGCGAGGGCTCGTACTGCGGGAGAGACCGCGAGGCGATAACAGGCCACGACGGCGGCTACTGATACCCCGAGGCCGATGTCTGCGGGGAGCAGGGGAGTCGCCATGGCGATCACCGTGTGGATGGTGTGAGGGTCCGCTGACTGGTCGCGGGGAGGCTCTCCAGATAGGAGGCAATCTGTTCGCGGGGGTCTGCCAAGAGGTACTGGTCCCGGTGGCGCACGACGTTGTTGCGGAGCTCCCGACTTCGGTTGAGGAAGGCGAGGACTGCTCCGTGGGTGATGCGCGGTGCTGCGGTGCCTAGCTCCGCTTCGTGGACGACCTTGGCGCACCAGTGCTGGTCGTAGGTGGGCAGGGGTATCAGGTGGACCGGTTTGCCGAGGACGAAGGCTTCGCTGATGAGGTTGAAGCCGGCGTTGGAGAAGACCGCCTCGGAGCGCGCCATGTCGGTGATGAACGCCTCGCGGTCGAAGGTGCAGATATCGATCTTGTCGTTTGCATACTGACGCAGGTTCCTGGCCTCTGCCGCCTGCGCGTAAATGCGCAGGGTGCGGCCCGGGAAGTGCTGGCGGAAGACCTCGGCGAGAGCGTGGACCGACTCTTCGGGGCCGTGGTCGAAGTAGCGCGAGAAGTACGCCGTGGCAAGGGGTTCTGGGCTGACCGGGGCGGAGCGGACCACGTCGGGGACGACAGGGGCGATGAACTCCAGCTTTCGGTCGTCGGCATCCAGCGGGACGAAGGAGCAGATGAACGACCGGTCCAGTCGGGGCGCGAAGTAGCGCAGCCGCTGCTCGTCAGCGGTCCGGGCGTACCGGCCGACTGTGGGCAGGTCGAGGTGCCGGTATTTGCTCTGCTGGTCGACAGAGACCAGCGGCTTGCCGAAATGGTAGGCCAGACGCGGGGTGTTGGGCTCGTAGTCGGTGATGAACACGTCCGGGATGCCGGTGTCCCGAATGATCCGACGCAGGCGGAGGTGTTTGGTGACGCCGACGGGTACCTGCCAGATGTTGGCGCCTATGGCGTCGCTAGCGTGGATGCGGTCGCCCCGCGCCAGAAGCGTCGGCATCCACCCGTCCCATGCGGGGAAGCCGAGGTCGCGGAAGTACTCCACGCGAGCCGAGCCGTTGGTGACGATCCGCACCTGGTGCCCGCGGTCGCGGAGGTACTGGGCGATCGCACTCTGCCTGACGGAGTGCCCCATGCCGATGCCGTTGACGCCGATGACCACGCTGAGCGGACGTGTGTACCGAGACACGTTGATCCCTTCGTCAGGAGAGCCGAGTGATGACGCTGCGAGTGATGGAGGCGATCTGAGGGTCGGTGGCCAGCAGGCGAGCCCAGTCGGTGGTCGCGGCGCTGAAGACTGTTCCGCTCGTGGTGTAGAGGCCGAGAGTGGCCGCGCGAGGACTGGTGGCTGACTCCCGGGCGGCGAAGTTCCAGTCCGAGGGCAGCGGCGCGATGCCGAGGATCTCGAAGTTCTTCGGTGTCCCGTCCTCGCCCGTCGGACGCGGTCGGCCGTCGGTGTCGAGCTCGTACGCCGCCCCGTCGCATTCGTAGCCAATGAGGGCAGCCCTGTGTCCGAGGACGTCGCCGGTCTTCAGCCCGGTGCCGGAGAAGATCCAGTGGTTGCCGTCCGTCACGGTGAACCCGAGTGGCGGACGGGGGCCCTCCCAGTGGCCTCCGCCGTTGCGGTAGCTCACGCCGAGGAGGGCGTTCTCGGGGTCCGACTCCCACCAGTGGTCAGGGCAGCCGTACGAGCTGTCGGGGTCGGTCCCTGCGGGGGCTCCCGGAGGAAGCTTGACGCAGCTCAGTTCGGCACCGTTCGGGGCGACATGCACCCGCCACCAGCAGGTGTTTGCACCGAAGTTGGCGATGTTGCCGCCGACGTCCCGGAAGGCGGTGACGTTCTGGCGGGTGTCGGTGCTCCAGTACTCGTCGTGTCCGGCGGAGACCAGGAGGCGGTATCCGTCGTTGAGGTGCCGGCCCTCGTGGAGGTCAAGGTCGGTGCAGAAGTCGCTCTCTATCCCGTTCTTCTCCATCCATGTGATGAAGGGGGCGTCCCAGTGCGCGAACGTCTGCCGGGGAGAGGCGGAGTCGTACGGGTCGGGCAGTCCCTTGACCGGCCCTCCGACGCCGCCTCCGGGGCGGCGCATGGTCACGTGGGAGGCGCTGTAGAGGCTGCCGCCGCCGGCCGTGTTGTACGCGTGGTAGGTGAAGGTCGGGATCTTGTAGAGGATCCTGCGGCCCGAATGAGCCACTGGCGTGACGACGATCAGGATCCGCGCCTGCCGAGAATCCATCGGCGGCGTGCAGGAGCTCGGCTCTGTGCTCAGGACTGCGATGTAGACCCCCGACCTCCAGTCGGGCGGCACGGGAAATTCGTACGCAGGCCACTGCCAGTCCCTGTCGATGGTGCCGGGAGCGGCGGTGCGGCCCGGCCACTCGGCGTGTCCCGCGTGCTGAGGAGTCGTCCCCCAGCGATAGAAGTCGACACGGAACCGAGGGGCCGATGTGGCGATGTGCAGCCGCAGTACCTCGCCGGCGCGGACGCTCGGCCGGGCAGCGTAGCCGTCGATGCTGGTCATTCGCTCTCCCGGGGACGCGCGACGCCAGCGATGTGATAGGTGTCGATCGGTTCGATGTGGGCCTCCCCGTCCAGGTCGTTCAGCTGCGAGGTGAGACTGGGGGCGTCGTGCAGCACCTTCACGGTGAGGTGCTGGGATCCGTCAGAGAGGCGGCGGCGCACTGTCGGCACCTGTGCCTCGGCGACCGGTTCTTCGAGCTCGGCCTTGGCGAGCGAGTCGTCGAGGAAGACAACGCAGCCACCAGGAGCCAGCGCCCACTTCAGCAGGTGCCAGAAGGCTTCCATCTCCACGGGCGGGACGTGGCTGAGCCAGAAGGCGAAGAAGACGGTGTCGTACTGGCGGTCCGGCTCCCAGGTGAAGATGTCCGCCTCGATGAAGCGGGTCGCCAAGCCCCGCATCCGGGCACGGGCTATACGGAGCATTTCCGGGGCGGCGTCCAGCGCGGTCAGGCTACGGGCGCGGTCGGAGAGCAACTGGGTCCACTGGCCCGTTCCACAGGCCAGCTCGAGGATGTCCCCGCTGATGGGCAGCTCGTCGAGGGCCTTCACCAGCCGGGGCTTGTGCATGCGTATGTCGTACGCGCGGTCGTACTCGGCAGCTCTGGCGCGGTAGTAGGCGATCTGGCGCTCGGTCCAGTCGGGTCTTGCTGTCCGGTCGTACACGGTGGCCTCTCATTCCGCGGGCGGTAGCGTCAGTTGATTTCGCGACAGCCCTAAGGGCTGGTGGAGCCCTGTGTGGTTGCCGGAGAGTCGCTATGACTTCAGCGCTGATCGGCAGCGGGACTCCCGGGGGACCTGGTGCGGCCATCAACGATGTGGCAGGAAGCAGCCGATGGCACATTTCGGCGGTGATATCACTGGAGTGATTCGGCTCTGGAAGCCCGCGGGAAGGCCCGGCCGCGGAGAGCGGAGGTTCTGATGGCAGGTGAGCCAAGGCGGTGTACGGGATGCGGGCAGGCGCTGAGCCGGTATAACCGTGAGCCGCGCTGTAGTCCCTGCAGCCGACTGCTGGTGGTTGCTGAGCCGCCTCCTGCCCGTGTGCCTGAGTATGTGTGGCAGGACGCCGATGTCGTCACGGCAATGCGTGACGGCGACTTCGGGCCGGCTCTGGCCCGGGTCCGAAGGCTCGCCTCCTTACGGCAAGAGGAGATGGCCCGTGTCACCGGGCTGAGCCAGCCGTTCCTCTCCGCTCTGGAGTCCGGCTCGAGGCGGCTGACCCACTACGACAAGATCGTTACCGTGCTGGAGCGACTGGGCGTGCCGGAGCATGCCCTGCCGCAGCTCTTCGCGAGCAGGGCTCCGGGTCCGGTAGAAGCGCACCGTCCACATCCCGCATCGGTTCGCGAGCCAGAGCTACTTGAACCTTGGGAGAGCCCGCTAGACGTGGCGAGACGCCTTAACGGCACGATCTCGTCCAACACCGACCCTGCCACCCTGGGCCTGCTGACCGAACAAGTGGGCTCCATAGTGGATCGCTACGAGGCTGACGGGCCGCACAAGCTCGGCCCTCGGACCGCCGAGCTGCGTAACTTCATCCAGACGTTGCTGGAAGGGCGCCAGCCGCCTCGACAGCGCACCGAGCTGTTCCGCTTGGCCGCGCAGGCTTCCGGACTGCTCAGTTACATGGCCGTCAATGCCGGTCACGAGGCCAACGCCGAGGCGTACAGCACCGAAGCCCTGCAGCTCGCTCTGGAAGTCGATGACTCGGAGCTGGCGATGTGGATCTTCGGTACCAGGTCCCTGGGCGCCTACTACGCAGGGCGATATGACCAGGCACTTGAGTGGGCCGATGCCGGTCTGGCCATTGATCGGTGCAACGCTCAGGCGATCCGGCTACTGGCCAACGGTCGAGCACGCGCTCTGGGCAAGCTCGGCGACGCGACTGGAGCACGGCGGGCCATCGCGGAAGCCGAGGAGCTCAGCAGTGAGTACCGGCTCCCCGACGGCCTGACGCCATGCATATCGTTCGCCCCGTACAGTATTCCCCGCACCCTCGCGAATGCCGCCACCGCACACGTCGCCCTCGGTAACACGCGAGAGGTCATGCAGTACGCGGAGCAGGTCGACGAACTCGTCGAACAGTCCGATTCCTCCTGGAGCCGCGCACTGGTCCGCCTGGACGTGGCCACGGCTATGCTCGCCGACCCTCAGCCGGATGTGGAGCACGCCATGACGCTTGGCATGCAGGCTCTCGCAGCGGGGGGCGGTCCGTCGATCCGATCGGTCGTCCAGCGCGCCGGCGAACTCCATACGACTGCTGCGGCCTGGCAGGAGCTGCCGGCCGTCAGGGACTACGCCGAGGCGCTACGAAGCTGGCACAACGCTCCGCTAACCCGAGCGGTGAGTGACTCTGCCAAGATGGCACTCGCGAGCGATAGCCGTAATGGAAGGGCACCGGGTGCTGCTCACTCACGACACCAGCGCGTTTCCCCCCGCACCGCCACCGGACCTGGATGACCCCCAAGTCATCGCGGCGCACGACTGGGCGGCCTTCGACCGAGTGGAGGAGATGAGCAACCACTGGGACCGGCGTGGGTGGACTCCATCGACGCGCGCCTACTACTGGATGCTCGGCTTCCCCGCAGATTCGGCACTCGCCGAGCATGCTCAGCAGTGCCAGGACGAGATCCGGAATCTGCACTTCGATCCCATCGACGCGGGTGGTCTGCATCTGACCCTAGGCCGGATCGGGACCATCGAGGATGTCTCCCTGGGCGAACTGAACGCACTACTTGCCGCTGTGGCTGAGATGTCGACGGACCGGTTCCGGCTGCAGGCCGTGCCCATGACCGCATCCCGTGGGGCGGTTCGCTACAGCATCGCCCCCTGGACCCCCGTACTCGACCTGCACGCCAGACTGTCCGCCGCTGGCGCGCGATGTCGGCTGCCGCTCCGGAAGCCAACCTCGGTGTTGAGGCCACACATCGGCATCGCCTACTGCAACCGCGCGGCAGACGCCCGCATGGTTCGGGAAACGATTCGCCCGCTTCGCGGCATGGACTGCGTCAGCGTGCCGGTCGACCACCTTCATCTGGTCGAAATGCGCCGTGAAGACCGAGCCTATCGCTGGCGCGTCATCGATCAAGTCAACCTGGCGTGAGTGCTTTCCGCGAGATCCTTCATAGAGTCCCGGCACGCTCGTAGCCGGCCCACAACCGGCCGCCAGCCTGACTGAGCACCTCGTCCACCACGGCCACGAGGGGCTCCACTGTCCCGCTCAGTACTTCCTGTAGGCCGTGGTGGAGGCGTGTGTTGAGCCCTGGCGCGGTTGTCTCAAGACGGCGTGCCAGCCACTTTCCACCACCACCCCACGAACCACCAACGGCCAGTGCCAGCTCAGCGGTGCGTCGGACCAGTTCGGTCGCGATGAAGAGAAGCTCGCTCTGGTCGTGGCTTCCCGCGAGGTCGTCCAGGAGGTCGTTGATCGCGTAGCGGCGGTCGTCGATCTCTTCCGGCGACACCGGGGGTGGTCCGGCGGCAGTCAGCTTCCGGGCCTGTGCGGCGAGGTGGGTTCCGAGTCCATCGGTGTCGAAGAGCAGCAGCCCGTCAGCACACATCCACAGCAGCGGTGACCTGCGCTTGCGTAGTTCCCGTTCGACGTAGGCGTGCCACGTTGCCTCGGTGTGCACGAACATCTCCACCGGCCAGTCGGCGTAATGGAGGCTCGCGCGGTATGGGGCTGGGGCTCCGTGGAGCAGGACCACGATGTCGAGGTCCGACGTGGTCGTTCGGTGAGCCGTCACGATGCTGCCGCCCAGGAACGCGGCGCGTGCTTCGGGGTGCCGTTCGTCTACGACGGCGCGTGCGGCCTCGATCGCGTCCATGCGGCAACTATCAGCACTGGCCCCACCGCGCGCACGCTATTTTCCGCGGTTGGACCGCGAGGTCTCGCTGTAGGGTCTCATCGCTCGTGGCACTGGCCGTGATCGTTGACCAGCGGTTCTTCCGCTGTCTCAGGTCGATGGCTCCTCCGGCCAGTCTCACGCACGTGGCATTTCCTCAGGGTGGTTTTGTTCACGAGTCTTGAAGTGAACGAAGCCATCAGGGGCCCAGCCCGGCCGACCGGGGACAGATGAGCCGCCTATGTCTGTTCACATCGAACCTGGACGGTTCTCACTGCAGTTTGACGGGGGCAAACCGGCTATCGCTCTGTCGCGCACTCGCCCGCAGTTCGCTCTTCGTGACATCGGTCGCCGGGCCTCGGTGTCAGTGCCGGCCGGTGACCTTGTGGTGCTGGAACAGCCGGGGAAGAAAAGCCTCCAGGATGGTGCGGGCCGTGGTCTCGTTCCGGAGCTCGTCGTGGCCGAAGCGGTAGACCTCGTACCCGCTGAGCTTGAGGTCGCGGTCGGCTGCGACCATGGCGGCGTACTTGGCGGTATCGGGGGTGCGGCCGCGGTCGCGGGTGTAGTGCTGGGATCCGTCGACTTCCAGGACGATCCGCTGGCCGTGGGGCAGCAGCAGGAGGAAATCCATTCGGAAGCGCAGCAAGGCTTGGGGGCCGCGTTCACGGACGGTTCTGGGGTCCCAGTGCAGCCACACTTCCGGCAGGAGGGCAGGCATGTCGTAGACCTCGGATCCGAGGATGCGGTGGTAGTTGTCGAAGAGGTTGCGCTGTCCGGGTGAGTTGTCGGGCAGGCTGGCGCGGAGCCGTGCGTAGAGGCTCTTCTTGGCCTCGCCCGGGTCGGTGATGTGTTCTCTTTCTTGCCACCAGGACTGCAGGTCGCGCCAGCGGATGCCGTCGTCGGTGACGGTGCGGTCGTAGATCAGGGCGTCGCCGTTGACGACCTCGATGTCGTTGTCGACCGCGGACAGGAACCGGATGTCGGGCTTTGCGGGAGTGGCGAAGATGACGTTCTTCGGCGCCCGGGCGTGAGCGAGCTGGAGCGGCACGAGGGTGAAGCGCGGGTAGCCGCCGAGGGTGCCGGTCTGCCGGAGCTTGAGGCCCGCGGTGCCAAGGTGCGCGTTCATGGCGGCGGCCAGGCGGCGCTGGACCGTCTCGTCGAGCAGCACGTCGCCGGCGACGAGGGCTTCTGCGAAGCGGGCGAACCTGGCGTCGCCGGCGTCGAAGGCGCCGAGCTGCTCGAACAGCTCTTCCACGGGCCAGTCGGTGTTGCGCAGGAAGTGCCGTTCGATGCGCGCGCGCAGGCTTCTTGTGCTCGGGCCGAGAGACCAGAGGTCGTCGTCGAGGTGCCAGAAGCTGTCCAGCAGCGCCATGAACCGGGTGCCGTGCTGGACGAGGTCGCCCGAGGCGAGGGCCCGGGCCAGTTCGCGGCGGGTGCGCAGAGGGATCTCGGGAGGTGAGGCCGCCGCCCATATCGCGTCCTGCAGGAGGTTGCGGGTCGGCGCATCGGTGCGCTGTGTCTTGAGGAAGCGCTCGGCGACCTGCAGGAGTCGGCCATCGGTTGTCTGGGAGAGGCTTCGCTCCACACGTTCGCGCTTGGATCCCTCTTCGACGGGGGGCATGCCCAGGTCGGCAAGGGCCTGCGTCAGCGTCGTGTGCGTGTGCTGGTCGCCCAGCCCAGCCGTGACGTCGCTCAGCAGCCGGCGAAGCGCTACTTGGTCCCCGTCCTTCGTCATCGGCCGATGATCGCAGTCAGGCGTGTGAGCAGTCACTGGTCCTGCCGGTCATTCACGCCGAGACACCGGCCGATGGCCGGCCTCCTCACGGTGGGCTCTGAAGTGGGCTCGCCTCCGGCGCGGTACGCCGGCGGCCAGCAGCCCCTTCCAGTTGAGCGGGGGCCGTCGCCACACGGTGTGGTGCGTCGTTGTGTCTCATCCGGTGGTGTGCTGCACGTCCGGGGAGATGTCCTCGGTGGCGGCGAGTGAGGCGAGGAGGCGCAGTCCCTCTTCGGAGGGGGAGCCGGGTTCGGCGGCGTAGACGGTCATGTGGAGGCCAGGGTCGGCGGCCAGGTCGAGGGATTCGTAGGCGAGGGTGAGTTCGCCGACGGCCGGGTGGTGGAACCGCTTGGTTCCGGTGCCGTGCCGGCGGACGTTGTGCGCGCCCCAGCGGGTGCGGAACTCCTCGCTGCGGGTGGACAGTTCGCCGACGAGGTCGTGCAGGTCCTTGTCGTACGGGGTGCGGCCGGCCTGCGCGTGGAGCATGGCGACGGCCATGTCGGCGAACAGGTCCCAGTCCGGGTAGAAGCGGCGCGAGGCGGGGTCGAGAAACTGGAAGTGCGCCAGGTTTTGCTGGTTGGCCGGGTTCGCGAACAGATCCGTGTAGAAGGCTCGGGCCAGCGGGTTCGAGGCGAGGATGTCCATCCGGCCGTTGCATACGACTGCGGGCCCGGCGGTGATCGCGTCGAGCGTCCACTGCAGACTGCGGTGGATCTGGTGTCGGCCCTTGGTGTGGCGGCGCCGGGGCCGGGTGAGGACGTCGGTGCCGTCGGCGGCGTGCGCCAGGTTTAGCAGGTGGGAACGCTCGGCGTCATCGAGCTGCAACACGCGGGCGACGGCCTCGAGGACGGCAGGGGAGACGCCGGCGAGATTGCCGCGCTCGAGCTTCGCGTAGTACTCCACGCTCATGTCAGCCAAGGCCGCGACCTCACTGCGTCGCAACCCGGGCACACGCCGTCGGGAGCCTGCGGGCAGTCCTGCCTGCTCGGGGCTGATCTTCGCTCGCCGGGAGGTGAGGAACTCGCGGACCTCGTCACGGTTGTCCATGCCTTCGACGGTACGACGCGGCCGACGTGAAAGGGATGCACTGCCAGTACACCCCTCACTGGTAACTCGCTGCGCGCGCGGAACGGCGGTTTGCTGGAGAGCAGGCACCCCCCTGAGCGGCGGACACGCCCCTGGGGGAGGCCGCTGACAACCGCAACAGCGCATTCGCGCCCTGTGTCCGGCGGCTGCCTGACCTGGCCGCGGCGACCGACGGCCGCCCGGACCACAACCCCGTCAGTACTGCACGTAAGGAACCACTCTGATGCGCGGAGCAGTGATCCACGCCCCCGGCGACATCCGCTTCGAGACCCTCGACGACCCGGAGATCCTCAAGCCCACCGACGCGATCATCCGCACCGCCGTGACCTGCGTGTGCGGCTCGGACCTGTGGCCCTACCGGGGCGCCGAGCCGACCGAGCACGCCCACCCGATGGGCCACGAGTACGTCGGCTTCGTCGAGGAGGTCGGCTCCGAGGTCACCGCCGTACGGCCGGGCCAGTTCGTCGTCGGCTCGTTCGCGACCTCGGACAACACCTGCGCGAACTGCCGCAACGGTTTCCCGTCGAACTGTCTGAACCGCGAGTTCATGTCGACCTGCCAGGCCGAGTACGTCCGTATCCCCAACGCCCAGGGCACCCTCGTCGCCACGGACGGGGTGCCGGACGAGAAGTTCTGGCCCGGGCTGCTCGCGGTGTCCGACGTGCTGGGCACCGGCTGGTGGGCGGCGGACGCCGCCGAGGTCCGGCCCGGCTCAACGGCGGTCGTCGTCGGCGACGGCGCGGTCGGCCTGTGCGCCGTGATCGCGGCCAAGGAGATGGGCGCCGAGCGGATCATCGCGATGTCCCGGCACGAGAGCCGGCAGAAGCTGGCGCGCGCGTTCGGCGCGACCGACATCGTCACCGAGCGTGGCGAGGAGGGCGTGGCCCGGGTCAAGGAGCTGACCGGCGGGATCGGCGCGGACAGCGTCCTGGAGTGCGTCGGCACCGCCCAGGCCATGAGCCAGGCCCTGCACTCGGCACGCCCCGGCGGCAGCGTCGGCTTCGTCGGCGTCCCGCACGAGGTCGCCGTCGACGGCCAGGAACTCTTCTTCTCGCACGTCGGCCTCCGCGGCGGCCCCGCGCCCGTGCGCCGCTACCTGCCCGACCTCATCGACCGCGTCCTGAGCGGGGCCATCGACCCCGGCAAGGTCTTCGACCTCACCCTCCCGCTCGACCAGGTCGCCGAGGGGTATCGCGCGATGGACGAGCGCCGCGCGATCAAGACTCTCCTCAAGCCCTGACCCTCGCCTGAGCCACCCCCGCAACTCGAAGGAAGCAGGACGCCGTGCAGATCACCCGTAGCTCGATCAACACCCTCAAGGGCCCCGCGGACTGGTTCACCGGCGACGTCTACATCGACGCCGTCGCCGCGGCCCCGCAGCCCTCCCGCGTCAGCGCCAACCTCGTGCACTTCATGCCCGGCGCCCGCACCCACTGGCACCGCCACCCGCTGAGCCAGACCGTCTTCGTCACCGAGGGCGTCGGCCTGTGCCAGCGCCGCGGAGGACCCATTGAGGTCATCCGGCCCGGTGACCGCGTCCTGTTCGAAGCCGACGAGGAGCACTGGCACGGCGCCGCGCCGAACCGCCTCATGGTCCACCTGGCCATCAACGAGGCGGACGCCGACCACGACGTCGTCCACTGGCTGACCCCCGTCACCGACGAGGAATACGCGTCCGCCCCCGCCACCGACTGACCCACGCCACCGCCTGAACAAGGACCCCCATCATGCGCGTCAACGCCTACGCAGCCCCCGCTGCCGGCCAGCCGCTCGTTCCCACCACGATCGAGCGCCGCACGGTCGGCCCGAACGATGTCCTCATCGCCATCGAGTACGCCGGCATCTGCCACTCCGACATCCACACCGTCAACGGTGACTGGGGCCCCCAGCCCTTCCCCGTCGTCCCCGGCCACGAGATCGTCGGCACCGTCACCGAAGTCGGCTCCGACGTCACCCGGCACCAGGCCGGCGACCGCGTCGGGGTCGGCTGCATGGTCAACTCCTGCGGCGAGTGCGCCGCCTGCCGCGGCGGCGACGAGCAGTACTGCGCCGACGGCACCGTCTTCACCTACGCGAGCGCCGACCGCGACGGCACCCACACTCAAGGCGGCTACTCCACCCACGTCGTCGTGGACGCCGACTTCGTCCTGTCCGTCCCCGAGAACCTCGACGCCGCAGCAGCCGCCCCGCTGCTGTGCGCGGGCATCACCACCTACGCGCCGCTGCGCCGCTGGGGCGCGGGCCCCGGCAAGCAGGTCGCGGTCGTCGGCCTGGGCGGGCTCGGCCACATGGCCGTCAAGATCGCTCACGCCATGGGCGCCGAGGTCACGGTGCTGTCGCAGTCACTGAAGAAGCAGGAAGACGGCCTGCGCCTGGGAGCCGACCACTACTACGCGACCTCCGACCCGGACACCTTCACCAGCCTCGCCGGTCGCTTCGACGTCATCATCAACACCGTCAGCGCCGACCTGGACACCAACGCCTACCTCGGCCTGCTGGCCATCGACGGCGCCATGGTCAACGTCGGCGCCGCCCCCGGACCGCTGACCGTGAACGGCTTCCTCCTCGGCGCCCGGCGCATCGTCACCGGTTCCATGATCGGCGGCATCGCCCTGACCCAGGAGATGCTCGACTTCTGCGCCGAGCACGGCATCGGCGCCGACATCGAGGTGATCCCCGCCGACCAGGTCAACGAGGCGTACGAGCGGGTGCTGGCCTCCGACGTCCGCTACCGCTTCGTCATCGACGCCGCCACCTTCGCCTGACCCTCCCGACGGCGGAGCAGACACGGCCCCACAGCAGCCGGGCCACCGCGCGGCCGCCGCCTGCCCTCCACATTCACCGCGGGGCCTGCTCGTCCGGCCGCGCCGCCACAGAAAGGACCTCTCCCCCATGCAGTACACACATCTCGGCCGCAGCGGTCTCAAGGTCAGCCGCATCTCCCTCGGCACGATGAACTTCGGCGACGCGACCGACGAGGCCACCAGCTTCACGATCATGGATGCCGCGGTGGACGCGGGCATCAACCTGTTTGACACCGCCGATGTCTATGGCGGCCCGCAGTGGCCCGACATGCCGCAGGGCTACGGCTTGTCCGAGGAGATCATCGGCCGCTGGCTCGCCCGGGGCGGCGGACGTCGCGACAGGGTCGTGCTCGCTACGAAGCTGTACCAGCCGATGGGACTCGGCCCGAACGACAAGTATCTGTCCGCGTACAAGATCCGACGCGCCGCCGAGGCCAGCCTGCGGCGTCTGCAGACCGACCACATCGACCTCTATCAGATGCACCACATCGACCGGTCGACGCCGTGGGAGGAGATCTGGCAGGCGATGGAGCAACTCGTCCGCGAGGGCAAGATCACCTATGTGGGCAGCAGCAACTTCGCCGGCTGGCAGATCGCCACCGCCCAGAGCGAGGCCCGCGCCCGCCACTTCATGGGCCTGGTGAGCGAGCAGTCCCTGTACAACCTGACCGCCCGCACCATCGAGCTCGAGGTCATCCCGGCCCTGCGCCACTATGGCATCGGACTCATCCCCTGGAGTCCGCTGGGCGGTGGACTGCTCGGCGGCGTCCTGAAGAAGATCGAGAACGGGCGCCGTGCGTCCGCGCAGATGCAGCAGACCATCGAGCGCTACCGGCCGAAGCTGGAGGCGTACGAGAAGCTGTGCGCCGAGATCGGTGAAGAGCCCGCCGATGTGGCGCTGGCCTGGCTGCTGAACAACCCGGTCCTCACGTCCGTGATCACCGGCCCCCGTACCCCTGAGCAGCTCGCGGCCGGTCAGAAGGCGCTCGACGTACACCTGCCGGACGACGTGCTGAAGCGGCTGGACGAGATCTGGCCCGGCCCCGGTGGCGAAGCCCCCGAGGCGTACGCCTGGTAGACCACACAGACAGCCACTCCCGCTGGTGCGCAGGTGAGCGGGAGCGGCTGTGGTCTTGTGTGCGAGTCGGGCTGTTCAGCCGAGCTCGACGCCTGTCTCCTCGGCGAGCACCTGTCGGAGCCGGTCCTGGAACGCCTCGTCGCGCACAGCGGCATGGGGCTGCTGACGCCGGCGGTGATACCAGTACCCGCCCGTCGTCAGGGCCTGCGGGTCATCGCCGGCGGCAAGCCATTCCTGGGTCTGATGACCGAGCTCCAGATCGTCCGGCGCGCCCGGGCCGCCCATTCGTCGGCACCCAGCCCGGGTCCACGGCATTGCTCGGCGTGCCGGGCCGCAACCGCGCCACCATGGCCGCGAGGGCGGTCACGTACAGCTTGCTGTCCGCGTACGAGCCCGGGCTGAACCCCTGCCAGTCGACTCCCTGCAGGACGGGCTGTCCACTGAAGTGCGAGCTGCTGCTCAGGTACACCAGCCGTCCGGGCGCGGGCATCAGCGCCGTCAGCAGGTACGGGGCGATGACGTTGACGGGCATGACGGCCCGCCCGCTCCACACACCGGCGTTGTGGATGACCGCATCGAGCGGCGCTCCGTCGCTGAGCTCGGTGGCCATGCGCCGTACGGCGTCGCGGTCGGTGAAGTCGGCCACCACCAGCTCCGCCCCGCGCGCCACCAAGCCGTCCAGGCCCTTGGCCCGTTGAGGGTTGCGGGCGTGCACCACCACCTGGCGGCCGCGGGACAGCAGGGCATCCGCTGCCGCACGTCCGAGCCCGTCGGCGGAACCCGTCACCAGGATCCGGCTCATGCCCGCACCTTCCTCCACATCGACGTCCGGAGCACGCCCTCCGCGCCTCCTGTGATCCCGACGCTACGGCCGTGCCGGCGTGCCAGGGATGCACTGCCAGTACACCCCTCATCCGTAACTCGATCTCCCCGCGCCATGCCGGTTTCCTGGATAAGGCGGCATACGGAGACCCACCCTGATCGCCGAGCCCACCCGCCCCGAGGAGGCAGACCGTGTCCAGCGCCATCGCCCGCAGGACCCCCGCCCTGGTCCTCGTCCTGGCTGCGGCGGCGTGCACCACGAGCCGGCCCACGCCGTCGTCCGAGCCCTCCACCGCGCGCCGCCCGGCACAGACCAGTGAGGCATCGTCCGAACCTTCCGACAGGAGCACCCCGATGAACCTTCGCCTGACGATCGACGGCCACCAGGTCGACGCCATCCTCAACGACAGCGTCGCCGCCCGTGACCTGACCGAACTCCTGCCTCTCGCCCTGGACATGGAGGACTTCCACCAGACCGAGCGGATCGCCTACCCGCCCCGCAAGCTCGACACCACGGGTGCCCCTGCGGCCTCGAATCCGAAGGCGGGCGACCTCGCCTACTACGCCCCCTGGGGCAACCTGGCCTTCTTCTACCGCGACGGTGATCACTCCCCGGCCTTGGCCATCCTCGGCCGCCTGACCGACCCAGACGACATCGACCGGCTCGCCACGGCGGAGCGCATCCGCATCGAAGCCTCCGCCTGACCACCCTCAAGTCCCGCGCCCTGCGCGTTTCGTCCGAAAGGGATCTCCTCGCATGCCCTCCGCCTCCACGGCCGCTCCCGGCAGGATGCCCGTCGTCGTCTGGGTGCTCGCCGCTGCCGCGTTCCTGATGGGAACCACCGAGTTCGTCATCGCCGGACTGCTGCCGGACATGGCCGCCGACCTCGACGTCAGCACCTCCCGCACCGGCCTCATGATTACCGTCTTCGCGATCGGCATGATCATCGGCGGACCCGCCATGGCGCTGGCCACGCTGCGCCTGCCCCAGCGCATGACCGTCATCCTGTCCCTCGCGGTTTTCGCCGCCGGGCACGTCGTCGAAGCGGCCAGCAGCTCCTTCACCGTCATCCTCGTCGCCCGGTTCGTCACGGCGCTGGCCACGGGCGCGTTCTACGCCGTCGGATTCGTCCTGGCCACCGCCGCGGCGGGGCCGGACAAGTCCACCCGGGCGGTCGGCATGATCATGGGCGGTCTGACGCTGTCCAACGTCATCGGTGTGCCGATCGGCTCATTCGCGGGCCAGCTCATCGGCTGGCGCGGCCCCTTCTGGGCCCTCGCCGTCCTGGCCGCCCTAGCCGCCACCGTCATTGGCCGCTTCCTGCCCGCCACCGGACAGAACGCACAGGTGTCGATGCGCGCCGAGATCAGCGCCCTGCGCAACACCCGGTTGTGGCTCGCGCTCATCGCAGCCGTCATGATCATGGGCGGTGTCCTGGCCGCCTACACCTACATCACCCCGCTGCTCACCGACCGCGCCGGCATCCCCGCGAACGCGGTCCCGCTGGTCCTGGTCGCCTACGGACTCGGCGCCGTGGCCGGCACCACCATCGGCGGACGCATGGGCGACCGGCGCCCCATGACCACCACGATCACCGGCGCCGCAGCCACCGCCCTGGCCCTCGCCCTGCTGATCCCGCTGTCCACCAGCGCGGCGCCCACCATCGTCCTGGTGGCCCTCATGGCGATGACCGGCTTCACCCTGAACCCCATCGTCACCTCCCTCGCCGTCCGCTTCGCCGGTGATGCCCCCACCCTGACCGCCGCGCTGACCACCTCCGCCTACGAGACCGGCGTCGCAGCCGGCTCGGCCCTCGCGGGCGTTGCCCTCAGTTCCTCCCTCGGCCTGACCGGCCCCGCCCTGGTCGGCGCCGTCTTTGCCGCCCTCACCCTGCTGCCCCTGATCGCGCTCGCCCTGCGCGGCACCCGCACCGACGCACGCGTCGTCGCCCAGCAAGTCCCCACGAACCGTGCGGACGAGATCGTGCCGCAGGACGCCCCCGCCCAGCTCTGAACCACCCGGCTGTGTCAACGCGCCGCACCGCCTCACACCTGCTGCAAGGAAAGAACCCGCCCATGCCCTCCACCCCGTCCGCCTCGCGGACCGGCACGCTCCCGTTCGTCGTCTGGGTGCTCGCCGCCGGCACCTTCCTGATGGGGACGACCGAGTTCGTCGTCGCCGGGCTGCTGCCCGAGATCGCCGGTGACTTCGGCGTCAGCGTCTCCCATGCCGGACTCCTGATCACCGCATTCGCCCTCGGCATGATCATCGGCTCCCCGACGATGGCGATGGCCACCCTCCGGCTGCCTCAGCGCCAGACTCTGATCCTGGCGCTCGCGGTCTTCAGCCTCGGTCACGTCGCCGCCGCCCTCAGCGGCTCCTTCACCGTCGTCCTCGTCGCCCGCGTCGTCACCGCGCTGGCCACCGGCGCGTTCTGGGCCATCGGCATGGTCATCGCCAACGCCGCCGCCGGACCTGCCGCGGCGACCCGCGCCACCGGGCTCATGATCGGGGGACTGACCCTGGCCAACGTCATCGGCGTCCCCGCCGGATCCTTCGTCGGCCAGTACATCGGCTGGCGCGGCCCCATCTGGGCCCTCGCCGTCCTGTCCGCCCTCGCCGCCGTCTTCATCGGCCGCTTCATCACCGCCCAGGAACACCGCACGACCGTCTCCCTGCGCGCGGAATTCAACGCCCTGCGCCAGGGCCGCCTGTGGCTCGCGCTGAGCTCCGCCATGCTGATCATGGGCGGGGTCATGGCCACGTACACCTACATCACCCCGCTCCTCACCGAACGCGCCGGGATCCCCGAGGGCGCCGTCCCCTTCGTCCTCATCGCCTTCGGCGTCGGCGCCCTGGCCGGCACCACCACCGGCGGCCGGCTCGGCGAACGCCGCCCGATGACCACCACCATCAGCGCCGCCGCGCTCACCGCACTCGTACTGCTGTTGATGATCCCGCTGTCCGCCGACGCGGTCACGGCCACCGCGCTCGTCCTGCTCATGGGCTGGACCGGCTTCACGGTCAACCCCGTCGTCACCGCGCTCGCCGTCCGTTTCGCCGGAGACGCCCCCACCCTGACCTCCGGCCTAACCACCTCCGCCTTCAACGTCGGCATCGCCGCCGGGTCCGCCGTAGCCGGCCTGGCCCTCGACTACGCAGGACCGGCCGGACCCCCTGTCGTCGGCGCCGTCATCGCCGCCTGCACCGTGCTGCCCCTCACCGCCCTCGCCCTGCACACCAGGCCGCGCAGCTCGCGCATCGTCGCACAGCACACACCCACCACCGGGCAGACCGAGGAGCTCACCCCCTCAGGCCACCCGTGACAGCCAAACTGGGCACGTGACCGAAGCTGGCATCGTGGTGCAGCTGTCGGGCGTGGCTGGACTGCATCAGACGTGCCGCCCGGTGACCGCCGGTCCGCTTGAGAGCTACACCTCGTCCAGTCCGGGGAGCCAGGTGGCAGGACGTCCGGCGAGGGGGATTCGCCTGCTCGGGCGGCCTGGTTGAGGCACCGCGGTGCGGAGCGGGAAGCCGTACTTGAGCAGCGCGAGGCGCACCGTGGCCAGGGTCGTTCCCTCCAGGTCGGCGATGTCCTGGAGGGAGTAATGGTCGTCTTGGTACCAGGTGCGCCACTGACCGATGCGGGCGGCGGTGTACTGCGTGTGGCGAAACCGCGGCGGACTCCAGTCGACCGGGTGCTCGGACAGCAGGTAGATCGCGTGGGCCGTGGTGGTGTTCAGGGTGTGCGCAACGCGGGCGATGGCGAAGTCCCCGCCGGGCACGGCTCGGTGGAGTTCGGCTGCGCTGATGCTGTCCGGATCGGGGCCCGGCAATCGGAGCGTGGACAGGGCGGCAGCGTCGAGGCGTGGGGTCCACTGGACGGGCTCGTCGATGCCGTGCTCGTCGAGGATCGCCCGCGCAGCGTGAAGCAGCAGGTCGACTTCGGCAGGCAGAATCCGCCAGCGAAAGCGCAGGTACTGCCCGCGTTGCGACGGCGTCGCGGGGGCGATGGCCGGGTGGGCCAGCCGAGGGGGCGAACCGGTGAGCGTGTGGAAGATCCAGCGCTGGGCGTGCGCGGCGTCGGGGAGATGGTTCGAACGCAGCCGACGCTGCAGGTCCCGCCACTCTTCCGGATCGATGAAGCAGGAGCGGGTGGTGAACAGGGCACGGCGCCGGGCGTAGTCGATGGGGCTGCCGTGCTGGTCGAGGTGGTCGGCGAGCAGGACCAGGGCATGCAGGACGTCGGCGCAGTCGGGGCGGCGGGTGAGTTCGGCGAGCAGGGACGACACATTGTGGCTGCTGACCGTGGTGCCCATCAGACGGACCGCTGTGTGGATCTTGGTGGTGTTTCCGACCAGAAGGCAGGCGACGGCGAGGAGCTCGTCCGTGCGGCGAGCGACCGGTTTGCCGCTGGCGTGCCATGGGGCCAGACGCAGAGTCCACTCGGGCCACAATGCGGTCGGCAGCACCCGGGCCCTGACTTCCTGGTTACACGGAGCGCGGGTGGAGGCGATGGCGGTGCGGTGGCGCAGCCGCGCGACGGGCATCACCTTCTGTTCGCGGCTGCAGCGCAAGGCCGCTTGGAGACCGGGGGAGACCGAGCCTCCGCTCAGCAGGGCCATACCGCCGGGATGAAGGGCGCGCCCGCTGGAGGAGACGCGCTCGGTCAACCACCGCACCGCTTCGCCAGCCGCGGGGACCGACGGGGCAGCAAGTACTCGCAGGGCGGTGGCGAGCGCGACGGCAGTGGCCGCCGCGTCGTCGGGAGCGTAGTAGCTGTGCGCATCGAGGCGTGAGTGCCGAGCACCGGTGGCCGCCGTGCGGGATCGGTAGACCTCCATCTGGCGAAGGACCGCAGGTTCGGCCGCTTCGGTGAGATCGCTGCAGGCGGCGTGGTTGAGGATCAGGCCGCCCAGACAGCGCACATCGCGCAGCACCACGGACAACGATGCGCCGCCTGCCCCATACAGCGGCCAGTGCACGGTCTGCTCCGGTTCCGCGAGAAGATCGTCGATGAGGCGCTGGGTTCGCGCCACGGGACCGTCGTGTTCAAGGGCCACGACAGGGATGTCCGACAGGGGATGGTGGCAGCGAGCACCTCGCGGCCCGTCGAGCTGGGGGCCGGCGCATCGCCCGGGGCGGGGCGTCTCGCGTCGTGGGTGAGCACGTACTCGGGGGATCCGATGGCAGGCCGGACAGCGGTCGGCCAACAGCACCTGATGTCGCGTGCAGGCAAAGGACCAGCCCAGACGCCAGGACAGCTGCCAGCGTCCATCGCTCTCGTCCAGGCAGACAGGGCAGTAGCGAGAGCCGGCCCGCCCCCACAGAACCCGTCGCTCCACCCGCCGCTGATCCGGCCGGATCACCACTGCGTACCCGTCGAACCGCCGAAGCGTCATTGACACCAGCACGGCCTCGGCGACACCGGACGCGGCGGAGATGGAGGCGATCTCGGCGGCCGTGGAGCGCACCGCCCAACGAGGCAGCATGGGGTTGGACAGGCCCACGTCCCGCACAGGCAGCCCCAGGGAGCGCAACACGTCCGAGAAGCGGCAGTGCAGGCGCGCGGCAAGGAACTCCAGCCACGAATCGAGCGCCTCGCCCACGACGGGCGCGTACCGGATCGGTAGGGTCCGACCTCCGGCGCTCACCGGGAGGCTCGTACACGGGCCGGTCGGCTGGTGGCCTTGCCGGCTTGGAGGGCGTGCTCGAGCTCGGCACGGGCCTGCTCGGCGGCTGCATCGATGCGGACCTGGTCCAACAGATTGAGGGTGAGACGTTCGGCCCCACTACGGACGGCGCGCTGGCAGCCGCGGTTGATGAGAGTCATGAGTGAACCGATGTGTCCGGTGCTGCGGGCGAAGAGGTAGTCGGACAGTTCGTCGGCGAGCATGCCGGGATGGGCGTCGGCCAGGACGATGCGCTGTTCGAGGGCAAGCAGGAGTTGGCGCCAGCGGCGGCGCCCCTGCTCGGTGTCGATGGCGAAGGGAGGCATGTCGAGGCGGGTGGTGCGCCTGCCGGTCTGTGCCAGCGCCGTGTCTCCGGCCGATTCGCCCTCGCTGAACAGGCCCTTGTCCGTGAGGCCCACGCCGACCTTGAGCAAGGTCACCGGGAACTCGTTGGCGATCCATTTCAAGTGGTTGCTGACCTCGATGCCGCTGGTCTTGCGCCACTTCAGGAAGTGCAAGTCGTCCAGGATGAGCAGCCGCACCTCGCACAGCAGCATGCAGTCCAGGGCCTGCAGCCCGAGCTGGGCGGCGGTCGAGGTCTGGCGCCCGGGGTGGCCGAAGAACTCCAGCATGGCGCGGTTGAGGTCCTTCATGCCGGTGTTGCCGGTCAGTCCCACTCGGCACACCGGCCATCGCTCATGTCCCTGCGCGGTGAACGCACCATGCTCGGCGATCTCCCGGCGATGAAACTCCCGCGCGAAGGCGAGCACGGCGGTGGTCTTCCCCAGGCCGGGGAAGGCGTCGATGGCGACGGCGCCCTTGGCCTTGTCGCCGTCCTGCTGGTTGCTGTCGACGATGTCCCACAAGTCCTCGTGGAGGCTCACCAGTTGAGGGGTCTTGATGGGGCCCAGGTTCGCGTGCCAGGTTCGCCGGTCGCGCTCATAGGCCGTCCGTGACACCTCGTCCAGAGCCTGGAGGGCCTGCCGGGCCAGCCTTGCGGGCTGTGTCCGGCGAGGCGCGTCGACGAACATCTTGAAGTCCTCCTTCCTGGACAGGGCCAGACTTCCCAGGCCCGCGAGAGCCCCCGTCGTCACACGTCCTCCAGGGCGTCCGCATAGAAGTCCTCTTCAGCAGTGAGATCGTCCAGATCGACGTCGTCGTCATCGCCTGCCTCGGTGACAGGCCCGGCGTCCGCCCCCGCGGGCGCCTCAGCCTGCCCGAACGCTCTGCGCACGGATGAGAGCGAACCAACAGCCGTGGCGCCGGGCTGCAGCAGGTCAAGGCCGGTCTGCTCGCGGGAGATCCGCAAGGCCATCCGGCGCTCCGCGAGCGTCGTCCCCAGCCCCAGGTTCCAGCGCTCCAGCAGGTCAGCAACCGCGAGGCGGTCGTCGGGATAGCGGTACTTGGCCGCAGCCAACCTCCGGGCGAAGACGAGCGCGTCCTCGCTCAGCGGCATCTGCATCGACGGCGCATGCTCCCAGGTCAGCGCGTGCCAGACGCGGGTGTCAGGGTCGCGAAAGTAGATACGAGTCACATCATCAGGGTCGACCTGAAACGGCCAGCCGTTCTTCACCGGGCCCGCGTAAGGGCTCCGGATGCCAGAAGCGGGCAGGCCCGCTCCCCGGTAGCGGCGACGGTCGATCTCGACGCCGTAGTGCTGGACCGTGCGCCACTTCGTCGGCAGGAACTCGAAGGCAAGATCCGGGTCGCGGGGGACCTCGATGTAACCGGCCCTCGCAATGCCGTGCTCGAACATCTGAGCCGGAGACATCCGCAGGCCCGGCAGACCCGGATCTACCAGCCCGGAATGAGGCCGGCAGTGGTAGACCGCCGCCGTCCACTCCCGGATCATCGCCTCCAACTCGTCGAGGAAGAAGAACGCCTCGCCCTCGGCGTTCGCACCGCGTGAGTGGATGTCCGGCCCCTTGTAGCCGGGCAGGGCCTCCAGCAGCCCCTCACGCAGCGTCCGGAAGAAGCGCTCCACCGGGCCCTTGTCCCGGCCGGTGCGCAGCCTGGCGGGCTGCACCGAGATGCCCATCCGCTGACAGACACTGGTCAGATGCTCCGAGACGTACACCTTGCCGTGATCGACCACGAGCGTCTCCGGCACGAGCGGCGGCGAGGCAAGCCCCAACCCCTCAGTTCTGTCGACATCGACCAGGACGGTCCGGGGGATGCCGTGCTCAGGCCAGACCGCGTGCTTCGGCCAGTCCGGCCCGGCCGGCCGCGGACGGAAACACTCGAACAGGACGGCACTCACATCCATCGCCTTCGTGGATATTGGTGTGAGGCGGATTCCGCATATGCACCGGGAGTACCAGTCCATCGCCACCGTCAGCTCCGCCTGCACCCACTTCAACGTGAGCGGATCGAACGCGAACACGTCCAGCCGCGTCGTGTCCATCAGCAGATACTCGCCCGGCCGCGTCGGGCGGAGCTTGCCGTACGGCCCCTCCGGCCGCTCGGCGACATCCTGGTTCCGCTTCGTGCTCAGCCGGAACAACGGATGACGCCGTTCCAGTTCTGCCAGCACGCGAAAAGCCGTCGCCCTGCTCGGCTGAGGAACGACCTCCGGCCCGAAGCGGGCAGTCACTCTGGCCCGCGTGCGCTCGATCACCAGGGTTCGTGACGGCCGCGACTGGCCGGTGTGCTCGACCATCACCTCCAGAGCGGTCTCCACCCACCGGTCATCAACGGAGAAGCGCGGCTGTCCTGACCGTTTCCGCTTCGGTGCAAGGCCGGCCTCGCCGTGCTGGCGGAAGTCAGACACCCATTGCTTCACGGTGCGGATCGACACACCGAGCTCCTCGGCCTTCGACAAGTACCTGAGCTCCGCGGGCGTGCCGGGCTCGAACTGAGGACGTGGCTCGCCCATGCGGGCCGACGCGGAGCTGCCAGAGCGGTATCCCGTCAGCACTTCACGGATGTGCGCGGCTCGTTCCAGCACCATCTCCCGTTCATCGGGACGCAGTTGGCTCAGCACAACCGAGGCGATTTGCTCCACATCGTCAGCAGATGGGCCCGGCTGATCAGGTATCACCTGCGCACGATCGGAGAACAGTAGCTCCCTCAGCGCCAACCGCAGGACACGCCCCTGGCCGTCACTGAGAACCACCTCGTTCCCCGACGTCGTTGCGGCCATCTCGACCACCTCGACAATTTCACCCTCGTAGCGGAAGCGCGTGCCGACTCCCACCCGAGCCGCGGCCCCGCTCATGAGGTCCTCCTCAACAGGCTGGAAGGGCATAGAGGGGCAGTGAGATCCGTGGAGAGATCGTGGGACCACAGCAGGTGGTGGACCGCGGCGCGAACCTGTGGCTCGGGCTGGTTCGGCAGCCTCGAAGGCGCCAGCCGAAGTGGAACACCGTCCAGCGAGACGCGATGCAGCTCGTCCAGAAGGCTCAGATCAAACAGCCACGGGCGTCGGTATCCAGCGAGGAAGCGAATGTTCTCCAGCTCTGTGGGCGGCGGCGCATCCCACACTTCGTAGGACCAGCCGCGTCCCTCTACTGCCTGTCGGGTCCAAGCGAAGGTGAACGATACGACCGGCGTGGACCACCGCCAGCGCGGCTTCACGTCCACCACCACGGGGCCGCAATCAGTGATCAACAGATAGTCCGGGACGTGCTTGCGGACCTGGCCGTCGACCGGGGCTTTCAGCAGGAAGGGCTGCGCGACGATGCCATGCACCGAGGGGTCGAAGTCAGCACACAACAGCCGCGCGAGCTCCAGCCGAGACTCGTAGATCACATGGCTTCGTGTCGTGGACGACCAGTACGTGCCGGAGTAATGCCTCTGCCCCTTGCGCCAGTGAAAGGTTCGCCAAGGAGCAGCGGCCCCCAACACATCGACCGAGATTTCGGCCCACGGCCGGTCCTCGAGGAGCTGTCCGTTCGGCTGACGAGCGCTGACTGTCACAGCGTGACTACTCATGGCACTACCCCCACCCCGAGGAATGGCCAACGAATCCAAGATGCCGTCTGGCTGACGCGGGGCGAGGGCTTATCGGGTGCCGTCACTCGAATGGGCGTCGATACTGAGCAGTGGGTCTCATGCGTACTGCACAAGTGCAGTCGGAGTGCAATCAGCCCTGAGACCATGCAGCGAAATTTGAGATCCCACACTCGCGCTCCGCGTCGCAGTTCGCCGGTGGCAGACAGCAAAGATCCACGAATGACTGGCCAGCGCCGCAAGGGCATGTGAACCTAGACGACCTTCTCGTAAAAACAGCAGGTCAGAGAGGTGATTGCCCGTGACTGTGGCGCCCCAGGGGCCCGGATTCTCCACCACCGTCGAGGCCCTGCGGCTGCGTGAGTGGCTGCTCGGCCCGGGTCAGGCCACGCTCGTGATGGATCAGTTCTCCGCCGACGACTTCCACCTCGTCGTGGACGACCGCGCGGACGTACACGTCAACTCGAAGGACGGGCGCTTCTACCTTGGATGGTTCCCGCTCGGGCGCCCTGGCACCGACGGCGAGGGGTGGAAGATCGCCGTCACCGGAACGGCCAAGGTGCGCGGTTACCAGATGTCCTTCGACACCGAGACGCCGGCGGACGTCGTCGCCGCCGCAGTGACTCGTGTACTGGAGACTTCCCAGCAGCGGTAGAGGCCCGACTCGGACGGCCCGCCGCCTACCTGGCGCAGAGGAGACGTGGGGACACGGCATTGGGTCAACCCGTTCCAGAACGCCGCAGAGCCAGCCTGGCACGCCGATCCAACTTCGCGCACCAGCTGCCAGCACAAAGACTCCCAAGCCCTTGGAGGCATACCTGCACCCCGACTTCCCGTTCGGCCTACCCAGCCCGACGAACGTCCCGTCCGCGTACTGGGTCGGTCCCCGGCACCTGGCTGGTGACGACGGACGCCTGTACGACTCCGTCGCCGAAACACTCGGCAGATTGGGTTGGACCAGCCTGACGATCGTCCGCGGGCGCCAGGAGCCGGAGGAGGCGCCGGAGGACCGTCAGGTCCTGCGCAGCACCGTTTTGCACATCAGCCCCGACTCCCTGCGGTGGGCGCAGTGGGTCCTGCCGGACGAGCCGTTCCACCTGGGGAACCTGCCGATCGCCTGGCAAGTGTCCGCTCGTACGGACCCGAGCAGCCCGCTCGCCCAGTGGTCGGCCTACTTCACCCGCGAGGTCCCGGGGGAGATCCTCGCCGGCTTCCTTGCCGCGCTCGACGCCCGCGATCAGCCGCCCTGCCGTGCGGTGGCCCCGAGCTGGTTCTCGACGCCGTTACGGCGCACGGGTGGCTGCGTGACGTCGACCAGCCCGGCACGGGAGCGGTGGATCCGACGTTCGCCTCCCACATCCGCCTCGGTGAGGTGCCGCCCCTCATTCAGGATGGCGACCCACTCGCGCTGGTGGCCGAGGCGGACGATGCGGCCCTGGCCGGGTGGCAGGCGTGGGCCGAGCCGATGCTCGGCGCTGGCTACCTGTGGGCCGCGTCGTTCAGCAGCAGCGTGCCGCACGACCTCGTCGCCGCCTTCGCCGACTCCCTCAGCTCCAGCGCACCGGTCCTGCGCCGGGTACTGCCGGAGAGCACACGCGACCGGCTCCTGCGCGCTCCGGCCGGCTGAGGGCCATCCAAGGCGTCGAAGGCGGGCCTCCCTTCGGGGAGGCCCGCCTTCGTGCTGTTGTGCCTTGGCCGGCGTCTGCGTGGCGTCACGGTCCGCGGTTACAGAAAGCGGTCCGTGCTTCATTCGCGGCGGGCGCGTTGTACCGGCTACCGCCTGAATGCCCATGTCTCTGTGTGTCAGAGGCCGACTCCGTCCTGGGAGTGGGGCACTGCCACGCTGGTCATGCGGCCCCGGTTAGAAGGTGTAGGGGTGAAGGAACGGACCGGCTCCGATGCGAGGCCGAGCAGTCTGTCGAACTCGGTCCGTTCGTCCTCGTTCATGAGTTCGACGGCGTTGCCGAGGGTCTTCTCGGTGAGCCGCTCCATGAACGGGGCGAGGAAGTCCTCCAGAGCCTTCGGCGCTTCGTCCATCGTGCGCTGGTACTCCCGGTATCGCTTGAACTGCTCGTGGATCTCTTCGAACTCGACGCGGGTGGCACTGAGGACCAGGGCCCGTTCCTCTTTGCTGAACGGGCGCCCGTCGAGGTGGTTCCACGTGTTGGTTTCACGCTTGCGCTTGATGTCCGCGTCGCAGAGCAGGACGACGATCTCGGGCCGGGCTTGGGTTTCGGGCATACGGGTGCTCCTCACAGGAGTGGGGTGGGTGGAGGCATCAATGATCTGGAGAATCGGGTGGCGGCCAGGGCGGGCCAGCCGGGCTCGGCCTGGACCCGTGCGGCCAGATCCGGCAGCACCTCATGTAGGAGGTCGGCTTGCCGCTGCCGAGCACGCGGGGCCAGGCGCTGGCCTCGCTGGTGGAGGACGGCCATGGACTCGGCCGCGGCCGCTTGGTAGGCGGTGCGCAGGTGTTCGGCCGCCTGCTGGGCTGCGGCGGCCTGCTGGCTGTGGTGCTTCTTCGCGTGCCAGTTCGCCGCGGCTGCGGCGAGGAAGAACGCCATGTCGATGAGCATGGCGGTGGTGGCGCCGTCTTCCCCGCGGCCCAGAGCGGGTCCGCTGTGGACGAGGTCGCGGGCGGCCTGGCGCAGAGCGCGGTCGTGCCCGCGTACAGCCTTCACGTGGGAGCGGCTGGCACGCTCGAACACGAACGCCGCCTCGCGCAGCTCAGCGCGGGTGTGGGCGGCGGAGGTCTTTGCCAGCGCGTCCAGGACCTCGCCCGCCGCGGCGATCTGCGCCGCTGCCGCGCCGTCGTCACCGTGATCGATGATCAGCAGCGCCTGCCAGGTGGCGGCGGTGGCCCGGCGCCGCGCGAACGCGGGACCTGTCACGTCCGGCAGGACCGGCTGCTCCGGCCGTGAGCCGTCCGCCGACGCTGCGGCCTCCGCGGGCAGGGTCCAGCGTTCGCGGATGCGGGGCAGGGACAGATCGGCTGCGAGCGTGGAGCCCGTGTAGTACACCGGCTCGTTCTCACCGTTTCGGTCGTCGGGCAGCGCGACCTTGTAGCCGAGCAGGTCGCCGGAGGGCGCGACGCGCTTGCGGATCAGAAGACCGGCGGCGGCCAGCCGGGCGAAGAACTCCTCCTCGCGGGTGGCGCCGGCGACCGCACGCCGTACGGTCTCCCGCAGTTCCTCGCGCGCCGGGCGCTCCCTGCCCTGCCGTTCGGCCTTGTGCCGCTCGGCGCTGGTGGCCCGCTTGGCGGCGGTGCCGTCCCCGGGCGCGACCTGGTGCAGGCCGAGTTCCTTTTCGATCAGTCGGCACTCGGCCTGGGCGCGTTTTCCGGAGCGGTGGTGGTCGGGGCGGCGGCCGTCCTCGCGGACGAGGGTGGCGATGATGTGGATGTGGTCGTCGGCGTGCCGGACGGCGGCCCAGCGGCAGCCGGCGCCGTCGCCGGGGTCGATGCCGGTGGCGGCGACCATGCGGCGGGCGATGTCGCCCCACTGTTCGTCGGACAGGATCGGGTCGTCGGGCGCGGCGCGTACCGAGCAGTGCCAGACGTGCTTGTCGGGACGCAGGTCCGGGGCGAGGAGGGCGAGGGGTTGGTCGAGTAGGTGCTGGAGGTCCCTCTTCGTGACCGAGGGGTCGCGGCCGGGGTCGGGGGCCATGCCGTCGAAGGAAGCGACCAGGTGCGGATCGATGTGCTCCTCGTGGGTGCCCTTGCCGTACAGGTAGTGCAGGAGCCCAAGGGTGTTGCTGCCCTGCTGGTGGATCCGGGGGATCAAGCCGCCCCGCCCTCCTGCCCGTTGGCAACCCTGTCGGCTGCCCGCTGGACGGCCTGTGCGGCACGCTGCAGATCGTCGAGGGCGGCTGCGAAGTGCGGTGCGTCAGCACCGGAGTTGAGGGCCTTGGCGATCTGGTTGACGTTGCCGCCCGCCCAGCCGAGCTGACGGCGCACACCGAACAGGGCAGTCAGGATGTCCCGCTCGGTGGCGATGGCCGCTGCGGTGCGGGACTGGTCGCGGGCAGCGGCCAGCGCGGAGTGGGCCAGGAACCCGGCCACGCTCATGCCGACGTGGCCGGCACCGGACTGGATGATGGCGAGTTCTAGCTCATTGAGGCGGACGCTGTGCGCGGGGCGCTGCTTCCTGTCACGCGGACGCGACTTCCCCTTCCTGGCCGCGCCCTTGCGGCTGCCCTTGCCTGGCTGCGGTCCGCCCTCGGTCGCAGCCTTGCCGTCCGGCGCCCCCTGGTGCCGGACGGGCCCCGCCACCCCCGGGGCGGGACCGGGTTCGGACACTCTCCCCACGGGGGAGTGTCCGAACCTCCAACTTGCTCCGCCTGGAGCAGGGTTGGACGGCAGGGATTCCTCGGGGGCCATGGGGTCTTCGTGGTGCGGAGTCTGCATGGGGCCTTTCGGGTCGGGGTGTGTTCGGGATTGCTGGTGCTGCGGGGATCAGCGGGGTGGATGGCCGACTACGGCTTTGAGCTGGGCCTTGCACTCGCGGACGACTCGTCCGACGCCGTCGCTGGAGATGGTGTAGCCGGCGGCGCGCAGGGCGTCCTCAACTCGGTCGCGTCCGACGCTGCCGGTCTCATCATGGATGCGGCGAGCGTGCTTGAGGATGACCTCGTCGGAAGCGCGGGCTTTGCCGGCGTCGCGCTTGTTCCGGGCAGCCGGCTTCCGCTCGTTCCTGCCCGAAGGGCTGCCCGAGCTGTTGCCCGTGAGCGCCCGGCTCTCTTGAGTTTCTGCCCGTGCGGGCAGCCCGGGCTCCGGGCGGGCAGCCGGAGGCACCTCGTCGTCAGCTGGGTTTGATGGGTGTGGGCGGGCAGCGTCCTCCGCCCGCGGCAGTGCTTCCGGGCGGGCGGAGCGCGGGTGGCTGTGCCCGTCTTCATGGGCGGGGGACGAGGCCGGAATCTGCCAGCGCGGCGGCAGCGTGATGGAAGCGAGGCCGAGGGCCTGCTTGCGGGTGGCGAGCTTGCGCAGCAGCTCGTCCTGGAGCGGATCTCCGTCGACGCCGGCCCGCTCCAGGGCCTCGTGCAGGCGTTCTGTCAGGCGTCGTTGCCGCCGCTTGCCGCGCCGGCGGTCGGTCATCGACTCGGCGCGCAGGATCAGGGCGACGGCTTCGCTCAGCGCGCGCTCGCGGATGAGCCGGGCGGCATCGGCGTTCTGGTCGGCGATGCCGAGCCGGGCCAGGAGGCGTTCGCGTGCCTGACGGACGAGGACGGCGGCCAGGCCGCGTGAGGCGGCGTCGGGGGCGCGGTGGCGCAGCTCGATGCCCATGGCCAGGTGCCACAGCATCGCGGCCATCACCGGGCCGACGAAGGCCCGCACGGTGCCGCCGACCAGCCCGGACTCGGCGTAGGCGGGCAGAACCTGGACGGCGGTGATGACCCAGGTGAGGGTGCCGGGCAGGCCGGGTGCCTGCTTCGGGCCGTTGAGGTTCTGCCGCGCCATCAGGGCGGTGGCGAACAGGGCCAGCTCGGCGGCGGCGAACATCGAGACGCGCTCGGCGGTGCCGCCCATGTCGAGGTAGTCGGCCGCGAACCGCCAGCTGGTGTCCGCGCTGTACGCGGTGCAGCCGAGCGCGGCCACGGCCGCGACCGGCACCGCGACAGTCCCGCGCCAGCGGTTGGTCTGATGCTGCCGGTGGCGCCGCTGGCGGATCAGCCACCCGGCGAGCAGGACGAGCAGCACGGGCGGGATGAGGAGCGCCACGGCCACCGGGGAGGTGGCCCAGTCAGGGAGGAGCGGCGTGCCGCTGATCCGTATGGCGAGGGGGACGGGGCTGTGAGGAGGCAGGAGAGGGCTCCAAGGCGTCGAGGAGGGCAAAGGGCGAATCGACGGAGCGCTGAGCAACCGCCTATGCGAGAGGCTGGCGCGGGCGGGGCTGGTGTGAGCGCGGGTGATGCGGCGGGCCCGGCCAGGAGAGGGCGCTGAGGCGGCCAGTCAGACGGCGGGCGCTGTGCGGCGTCGTCGGTCGGGGCCGTCGAGGATGACGCGCTCCGTCATCTCGGCGAGGCGGGAGGCGACGCGGTCACCGAGGGTGACGCGCAGCTGCTCCATCGGAAGGTTGGTGGTGATGAGGGTGGGGAGCATGTGCTCGTACCGGTAATTGATGAACCGGTAGGTCAGCTCCTCGGTCCATTCGCTGGTCTTGGCCGCGCCGAGGTCGTCCAGGAACAGCAGCGGGCAGCGCGCCAGGGTCTGCAGCTCCCGTTCGGCGTCGTGGCCGGCGCGGGGGCGCAGACGCGCGTGGAAGTCGGCGGTGGTGGTCGCTTCCCAGCGCAGACGGACCCCTCGGGCGAGCAGGGTGCGGATGGCGCCGTACGCCTGGTACGTCTTGCCCGTGCCCGTGGGGCCGGCGATCAGCAGCGACGGGCCTTCGGCGATGCCCGGCCCGCCGGGGCCGGGGCGTCCGGCGCGGGCGATCTCGTCGGCCCAGGCGGTGACCTTCGGGTGGTCGGCCAGGGCTCGGCGGTAGCGGGCGGGGATCCTGGCGTCGGCGAGTTCCAGCGCGGTGACGGGCTCGACGTGCCCGTCCTCGACGGCGGCGGTGGCGAGGTCGATGCCGCGACTGGCAAGGATGCCGTTGAGCCGGTCGGCAAGCGGGCCGACCCGGTGGGGCTCGCGGGTGAGGGTGGCGGTCAGAGGTCACCTCCGTAGGCGGCTTCGACATCGGCGGGGTTTGTCCACGCCCTGTGGACAACCGGCGCGGCGGGGGCCGCGTTCATGGCCTCGTGCACGAAGCTCGGCAGAGTGCTGGGATGCAGGCCCTTGGCGCGGTGCCGCTCCAGACCGGCCCGGATGTGGGCGGGGGCGATGCCCTCGCCGAGCAGCTTGCGCACCTCGCGAGCGAGATGGCCCAGGACGTCCTTGGGCGGACGGTGTGTGCAAGCGGCGGCGTACTCGGCGATGAGCTCGCTGGCCGAGACGGCGTGGGGTGCGGGGGCGCTCGCGCCCCCCGAAGGGGTATTTCCTAGATCCATGATCCTAGGTCCTAGATCCGGACCGTGAGGCGTCACCGCTCCCTCACTGAGCCCTCCTCGCTGCCTCACGGAGGGCTCACTGAAATCGCGCTGACCTGCTGTTTCGTCATCGGTGACCGGATTCACCGCAGGCTCGCGTATTCGCCTGGAGCCCTCACGGAGGGCTCCGTGAGGCTGCGGTGCGGGCTCCGTGACGCCCACTCCCGCAGCCGACGCATCGACGCCAGGCTCGGTGCGAGCCTGCGTGTCGTGGTGCGGGCAGGCTGGAAGACGGCTCGCGCTGGGGCGATTGATCTTCTGATGCTGCCGCCAGGTGACGATGTGCAGGTAGCGCTTGTCGCCCGGGCCCTTGTAGCGGCATATCAGCCCGGCGTCGGCGAGCTGGGCGAGGTCCTGCTCGACAGCGCCAGGCGTGTGTTCCGGGCGCAGGACCCACAGCTGCCCGGCGATGATCGCGGCGTGGTCGCGGTGGCGCCCCTGGTCGTCAGCCTGGGTGAGCAGGCCGAAGAAGGTGCGCTCGGCGGTCAGGGAGACGGCGGCCAGGGACTCGGAGACGAAGGCTTCCGGTTTGATGGTGCGGATTCGTGCCAAGAGGGGCGGTCCTCACTCGGTGGCCGGTGGGCTGGGTGCCCACGGTTCACCGTCGGTCGGGGCGGGTCGGGCGTGAAGGGCGGGGATGTCTGGCCGTTGACGCGGGAGCGTTGATGGCCGCTCGAGCTTTCCGGGGTGTCGTCAACATAGCCACACCCAGGTCGCGTAAGTCCAGCCCTATCCGGCGCAATCTCTCACGGCAGAAATGCCGCTGGAAATCGAGTCGGCGAGGGCGGTGCGAAAAAGGTAGGGCACGATCGGCGGTTGACCAAATAGTTGCCCCGCATCCCGAGCCAGAAGGATCACATCGGCAAGCCGTTGACGTCCTGCGAGCGACGAAGTTACAACACAACACCCCACGTCAGACAGGCTGTCTGGGGTTGGGACCCGCTCGGGTATCCGGCCTTGGGCAGCACCCCGACCGCCTCGCTCACCGATTGAGCGCGGCGCAACATAGCCGACGATCGCCGGTTAACCAAACCGGCGAATGCACGCTACAACTGGAGCCATGGCAGCACGATCTCTGGAAATAGGGTCCGCAGGAATGCTGGCGGCTCGCACCATCGAAATTCTCCGCACGGAACGCGGCCTTGGGCAGCGCCAACTCGCCGCGCGGCGTACCGCTTTGGGCCGTCCTATGTCCAACACGATGCTGTCCCGCATCGAACTCGCCAAGCGGCGATGCGATATCGACGACCTCGTCGCCATCGCCGAAGCCTTGCAGGTATCGCCCCTCGCCCTCCTCCAGGGCCTGGGCGCCACCTGAGCCGCTCACGCATCCGTCCTCGCCCTCGCGACCAGGAGCCGCCCTCTTGCACCGATCTACGCCCGCGCCCATCCCCCACAGGCCGTCCGACGCCCCTCCGTCCCGCCTCTGCCGTCCCGAGGAGATCGCCGACACCCTCGGCTGCTCGGCCTGGTGGGTCAAGGACCGCGCGCGACGGCGTCTGATCCCGCACACCCGGGTCGGCCGCGCTTACCGCTTCACCGCCGAGCACCTCGCCGAGATCATCCGCCTCTACGAGGAGCGGCCGGCACAGCCTGCGCAGATAGCCGCCCGGGCGAGCGAGCCGCTCTCTGGGCCCGTTACGCAGACCGGCTCCGCGCCACGTCGCCGCCCTGCCGTGGCGCCGGCGACTCGCCTGCGGGCCCGCCCGCCGCGTCGACAGCAGCAGTACAGCACTGTCGCGTGACCCGATCGCATCTGCCGTAGCCGAGGACAAAGAATAGGAGGACAGCGGGACTTGGGTTTCGCGGAGAAGCGCGGAAACTACTGGCGCGGCCGGTACAAGGTCGCGCCCGGCAAGCACAACACGGTCGTCGACGAGAACGGCAAGGCGATCAGGTTCGCCACCAAGGGCGAGGCCCAACGGGCAGCGGCTGAGGCCGAGAACAAGTACCGTCGCGGCGACTGGCGCGACCCGGCGCTCGGCCAGGAGACCTTCGGCGAGTACGCGAACCGCTGGTACGAGGCCCAGGACCTGGCCGCCTCGACCATGCAGAACTACAAGCGCCACATCGAGGAGCACCTGCTCCCCGAGTTCGAGGACAAGGCGCTCGCCGGCATCCTGCGCACGGACGTCGACCTGTGGGAGAAGAAGGAGAAGGCCCTCTATGCCGCTTCCAGCGTCAAGACCTGGCGCTCGACGCTCCACCTGATCTTCGAGGACGCGATCGACGAGGGCCTGATCACGTCCAACCCGGCCGCTCGGCGGCGCGGACGGGGTAAGCGCGCCGGCCGCTCCCGAGACCGTGGTCCGGAGAAGGTGGTCACCGACGCGCTCGGCATCCTGCTGACCGCCGAGCGCGCCGCCCTGCTCTCCGGCCGCGACGACGAGTTCGTCGCCGTGGTCCTCAAGGGGTACACCGGCATGCGCTGGGGCGAGATCGTCGGCCTGGAGACCGCGTTCGTCCGCCCTGGAGCCGTCCGTGTCGAGTGGCAGCTGTACGAGCTCGACTCGGGGGGGCTGGTGCGCTGCCCGCCGAAGGACGACAGCTACCGCACCATCGACTCGATGGACTGGCTGTCGGCGCTGGTCGCCAATCACATCGCCCGCACGAAGCCCAAGCCATGCCCCTGCCACAGCAAGACCTACGTCTTCCGAGGACAGGGCGCGGCCCGTACCGGTGGCCACCAGGGCGCGAAGCTCGTCGACGTCGCCCGTCGTGCCGGCGTCTCGACGGGCACGGTGTCCAACGTCCTCAACCATCCCGAACGCGTCACCGAGGCCACGCGAGAGAAGGTCGCGCAGGCCATCGCGGACCTCCGGTTCGTGCGGGGCGGCATCGTGCCGGAGCATGCCGCCCACTGGCGCAGGAACGGTTTCGCTACCTGGCTGTTCACGCCAGCGGTCTCCGGCTGGTACCCGAAGAAGGCACCGCAGGAGCCGCGACCGGTACCCCTGCTCGGCGAGCCTTGGCCCGGCGTTCCGGCACGGGGGCGGGGTGCCAGCGAACGAGCCGACGCCTGCTGGCTCCCGATAGCAAAGGGACTCACGCCCCACGGCCTTCGCCACACCCACCGGACGATCATGGAGGACCTGGGAACCGAGAAGGTGCTCATGGACGAACGCATGGGCCACATCGACGGCTCTGTCTCGGCACGCTACGCCCACGTCACCCCGGCCATGCGCAAGCGCCTCATGCTGGGGCTGACCGAGCAGTGGGAGGCAGCACTCGACGCACGTTTGACCATGAGCGCCACGTCACCAGTGCGGGTACTGAGTGATCTCCTGCGGGCACGCGAGGTGTCACGTGTGCCCGCCAAGTCGTAGCAGGCAAAGTGCTGTGCCCTCCGGCGACCACTGCTGGAGGGCACAGCCATGTCCACGATGCCTCCGCGAGGCCGTGTCAACTCGGCGTGGTCGCCATACCCCAGCAGTTGCGACGATTGCCCAGTAACGGGGCCAACGGACCTGGCTCAATAGGGGCATGGAGATTGGCGAGCACTGGGCATACCGAGCGAGGCCGAAGGAGCTGGGCAGCCCTGTCAGGCAGGTGGAGATCGTCCGGGTGGGCGGCCGTGGCAGGTCTGACTGGATCCATGTCCGGTTCCTGGAAGGCGATGACGCCGGCCTGCAGGAATGGGTCAGTCCCGGCTGCCTGGTAGCGCCGTGGCCAGACGTCGACGCGTTCCGCGCGGATGACGAGGCAGAGCTCAGACTGACCGAAGCGTCACGCCACGTACGAGGCAGCACGGAGTTCGAGGCCGCGCGCCTGATCCTCGGGTTCGTCCGGCCGAAGAACAGGCTGCGCCTCCGCCGAGGGGTGGCGGACGCGGGAGTTCTGGAACTGAGCCGACTCGACGAGACGGCGCCGCTCATCGGCATGGACGCCACCGCGCTCCGCAGTGACCCGATGGTGCACGAGGACCGCGCCGGCATGTGCCTGGCCGGCTGGCCGGTCACCGAACGCGTCGCCCGTCAGGTAGCGGGTCGCCTCGCCGACGAGATCCTCCCGGAGGTGGACCGCAAGCAGCAGGACATCGAGCAGGAGCGCGCACAGCCCTCCTGGTACTCCTACCGTCGCCGGGACGACCGCCAATTGGACGCGGAGGCGGCCCTCCTGCGGACCGTCCGGGCGTGGTGCGGCGAGGACAAGGCTGAGCGCTACGACGAGCTGGTCGCACTGCGGGAAGAGGTCATCCGGCTCGGCCAGCTGGTGGAGAAGGCGGTCAAGGCCCTACGCGACCGTGGGCACGGCGTCATCGCCTCCACCATTGAGCGCGACCTTGGCGTCCATATCGCCAGCCTTGATCCTGACGTGCGTCGATAGAGCCGCGCCACGGCTCCGGGGTCGGCTTCGGCGGCTCGGGCCGTGCCGCAGGCTGCTCCCTCTCCGGCCGGTGCGGGTTCCAGCCGCCGAGAAAAGGCCGTAGCTGATCTCCCGTCGGCTCCGCGTGGAAGTTGAGAACGGCCAGGCCCCTGCCGTTCATGGTGGGGTCCAGCCGGTCGGCCTCCGCCTTCCCCCAAGCCGACCACTCTCGCAGCCTCTCGGCTTCGACGGCGTCGTCCGACGTTGCGGCGGCTTCGTCCAGAGCGCCGCAGAACACCCGGATCTCTCCAGCCACCTTCCACTGCTCCAGGGCTGCGCCGAAGTGCTCCGCCCGTAGGGCGTGAACCGCTTTGATCGAGGCGGCACTGACGGCGGACTCCCACTCCCGCCTCTCGCGCTCCTCCCGCTCCGCCTCCAGACGCCGACGCTCCGCCTCCTGCCGCTCCCGCTCCTCTCGCAGGCGCCGCTGCTCCGCCTCCCGTTCCAGCCGAGCCCGCTCCTGCTCCTCCGCGCGCGCCTTCAGCGCCCGGAACACCGAACCGACCTGCTCCTCCAACGGCTTCTTGGCGGTGTCGGCCCATTCCTTCTTCCAGCCGTAGCTGTGGCCGTAGCCGTAGCCCGAGTGCTGGCTGATCAGCAGTTCCAGCTCGCCGGATGGCTCGAGCCTGTGCGCCGGCGTCACCCGCTGCCAGTCGTACGTACGTCGGCCCGGCTGCTTGGGCACGTACCGGACCTGCTTCTGCCGTTCGCGGAAGCCGACCTGGTACGTCCTGCCGTGAACGGTGAGCAGGGGCCTGGGCTGCTTGCGCTTCTTGGACACCGTGATCTCGCCGTGGCGGGCGAGTGCCTGCTCGGCGAGGAGCCGGAGAAGCGAGAGGACTCGCGGCAGGACCTCCTCCGAGATCTCGAAGGCGCTGTGGTCCGCAGTGACAGCGGCGATCACTTCCTCGACATCGCTGATCACCCGGCTGCGCGCCAGCCGGATCCGGTTCCACTCGGTGTCGTCCTCACCCGACACCCTGAGTAGACCGAGGAAGAAGTCCCCTTTCGCCCGGCCGCTGTACTTCAGGTGGTACCCCTCGGGCGCACACTGCCGGGCTGCGTCGAAGGCCCTGCGGTAGCGGGCTCGCTCCTGGTCGCTGGGGTTCGGGATCCGGAGGAACCGCCCAGCCTGCTGTACTTCCGCGATCAAGGCGGCTCCGATTTCCGCCGGCGACGCCTGTGGGGACTTGGCGGCGCGCTGTGGCGCCGGCTTCGTCGTGGACGGAGCTGTGTCTTGCTTCTGCGGAGGAGGGGCAGGCCGTGTCCGTTGCTCGGAACCCGCCGACCGCTGTTTGCGCGGCGTCGGTTCCGGCCGGTCCGGGTGATGGCCGTGTTCCAGGTAGAAGCGCCCCGCGTCAGTGATCTCCGCCTGCCACTTCCCATCCTGCTTGGGCATGGTGATCAGACGCCGCTCTTTGAGCGCGCGGGCGGTGAGGGCGAACTCTGGGCTGTCCGACGTGACGGGGTCGGCTCCGTCCCCGATGCGGGTGAGGAGCGCGAGCTGCCGGTCGTTTAACGGAGACCATCGGTGCATGGCGATCGTCGTACCGTCTGTGCTCACCTCACCACAACCCGTATGAGAAGAGTTCATTCCCGGTGTGTGACGAGCTGACGCTGACCAGCCTGGCAGATGTGACGCGCACGGAATGGCATTTCATGATTTTACGTGCGCACAGTCGGGAAACGGGCGAAAACTGGGTGCTCCAAGCCGAGTAGAGGAAAGGAGCAACCATGCAAAACCGAGCGCTGGGGCTCGTGCCCGAGCAAAGTCGTCACCAGGACTCGGCGCCCGGAAGGATGCGCGCACACGACGCCTGGGCGCTGGAGCTGTCCGTTCTGATGGACACGATGAACGCACGGGCCGTCGCGATCGACCTGGGGCAGCAAGGCATGCAGGCCGCACTGACCGTCGTCTCGGGGCGGCTCTGCGTGCTGTTGCGGGTCGGCCTGAGCGAGCAGGAGACGGCGGTCGCTATCAGGTCGCTGCTCGGCCGTTACATTCACCGGCCTGCCTCCCTCCTGACTCTTTGGCCGGAGACAGGTGGGCAAGGCGTGGTGGTGAAGGAACCAGATGACGCCTCGGACTGGGGGCAGGGGGACCCGCCAGAGGTGCCGGCTGACGTTCTGCCTCTGTACGAGGCCGGAAACTGGGCACCGAAGGACGGATGGCGGAGCGACGACGAGGTGTGGGAGAACCTGAAGCAGTTCACCGCCGACCACCTCAAGGGCGTCGTGGAGTACATTCCCGAGGACATGTATCCCCTGCCCGACGGGCTGGGCGCCGTTGTCGCCGCCGGGTACGACAGTGAGGGGATGGCTCATCCGCTGGTGTTCCTCCGCGGCGATCTGCCCGCGGGTCTGCGCGTCGACCTCCTCGGCTTCTCCATCGCGCTGGCCGTCGGTGCCGATCGCGGCGGTCGGGAACCCGATGAGAACGGCATCTTCTACGTCGGTACGGACGCGGGGCCGGTGGGCGGCCCTGGGGTCGCACTTCTCGGAGCTCTGATGGTCCAGCGCTTGGGGCGTCGTCCGGGCGACTGCGACTTCAGGCTTCTCGATCCACCGGAGGAAGTCGGCCGGGAGCAGGAGTCGGCCGCTTGAACCTGAGTCGACTGCGCTCGGAGGTGTCGGGCCTCTGAGGAGCGTCACCAGCGCTCCCTTGGGAGCCGGATTCCGGGGTTGGCTCCCAAACGGCTCCCAAAAGATGCCCAGAAACCACTCAGGGGCCCGACCCGCGACGCGGATCAGGCCCCTGACCTGGTGTTTCTTCAGTCGGGGTGGCGGGATTTGAACCCACGACCTCTTCGTCCCGAACGAAGCGCGCTGCCAAGCTGCGCTACACCCCGAAGCAACGACGACTACTTTAGCCCAGCGGAGCGCTGAGGCGAAATCGGGTTCCCGGGGAGGGGAGGGAGGGGGCGAGGGGGAGCGGGGTGGGGCCCGGGGAGGGGGACCGCGGGCCCCGGGCGGGGTCAGGGTTGTCGGGGGTGGAGGGTGAGAAGGGTGGCCTCCGGGGGGCAGGCGAAGCGGACGGGGGTGTAGCGGTTCGTGCCGCAGCCCGCGCTGACGTGGAGGTACGACTCATGGCCGCCCGCGTGGTGGGTGGAGAGGCCCTTCACGCGGTCGGTGTCGAGGTCGCAGTTGGTGACGAGGGCGCCGTAGAAGGGGACGCAGAGCTGGCCGCCGTGGGTGTGGCCGGCGAGGATCAGCGGGTAGCGGTCCGCGGTGAACGCGTCGAGCACACGCAGGTACGGAGCGTGTACGACGGCGAGGGAGAGGTCCGCGTCCTCCTCGGGGCCGCCGGCGACCTCGCCGTAGCGGTCCCGTTTGATGTGGGGGTCGTCGAGGCCGGTGAGGGCGATCTCCTGGCCGCCGTCCAGCTTGAGGCGGCCGCGGGTGTTGGTGAGGCCGACCCAGCCGGCGGCGTCGAAGGCGTCGCGGAGCTGTTCCCACGGGTTGTGGACGGCGCCGACGACCGGCGGGTTGCCGTTCAGGCCGTACCGGCCCGTGACCTTCTCCTTCAGGTACTTCGCGGGGTTGCGCAGCCTCGGTCCGTAGTAGTCGTTCGAGCCGAAGACGTACGCGCCGGGGTACTCCATCAACGGGCCGAGCGCGTCGAGGACTTCGGGCACGCCCTCGGGGTCGGAGAGGTTGTCCCCGGTGTTGATCACGAAGTCGGGGCGCAGGGCGGCCAGCTCCCGCAGCCACCGCTGCTTCTTGCGCTGGCCGCTCACCATGTGGATGTCGGAGACCTGGAGGACGCGCAGCGGATGCATGCCGGGGGGCAGCACGGGTACGGAGACCCGTCGCAAACGGAACGAGCGGACTTCGACACCCGCCGCATACCCGACGCAGGCCGCGCCGAGCGCGGTGATGCCGACGGCTGTCTTGAGAGGAATCCGGTATCGCGCGCGCATTGCACCATGGTTGCAGACCGGAACCCGGGCGCGGAGCCCTCCGACGATCTTGGTCCGGTCCCCGGGACGGATATCGCGGGCGCCGCGGCGGTGACGCCTGGCACACTGACCTCATGACCACGCTCAAGTCCCGGCTGCAGGACGACCTCACCGCAGCGATCAAGGAGCGCGACGAGCTGCGTTCCGCCACTCTCCGGATGACCCTGGCCGCGATCACGAAGGAGGAGGTCGCGGGCACCACCGCGCGCGAGCTGTCCGACGACGAGGTGCAGAAGGTCATCGCCCGCGAGGCGAAGAAGCGGCGCGAGGCGGCGGAGGCGTTCGCGAGCGGGGGTCGTGCGGAGCAGGCCGAGCGGGAGCGGGCCGAGGGCGAGGTCCTGGCGGACTACCTGCCCAAGCAGCTGACCGACGAGGAGCTGGACGCCCTGGTGGCCGAGGCCGTCGAGGAGGCCCGCGCGGGCGGCGCCGAGGGGCCCCGTGCGATGGGTGCCGTCATGAAGATCGTGAACCCGAAGGTCGCGGGCCGCGCCGAGGGCGGCCGGGTCGCGGCGGCCGTCAAGAAGCGGCTGGCGGGATAGCTTCCGGGGCGGCTCCCCGGTCGACGAGCCGGACGGGGTCGCAGCCTCCGGCGACGTCGGAGCCTCCGGCAAGGCCGCAGCCTCCCGCGAGGCTGGGACTCCCGGGGACGGCGTCCCCAAGTGACGGCGTCTCCAAGGAAGCCGCGTCTCCAAGGAAGCCGCGTCTCCAAGGAGGCGGCATCTCCGAGGAGACAGGAGCCCCGGCGAGGCCGGAGTATCCGATGGGGTCGAGCCTCAGTATCCGATGGGGTCGAGCCTCCGCGAAACTGTGCCTCCGCGAAACTGGTGCCTCCGCGAGGCAGGGGCCCGGCGGGACCGGGACCCCGCAAGGCTGCCGCCCGGCGCGGCCGGACCTCTCGGCGGGCCTCCCGTGAGGCAACAGTTCTGGTGAGCGACGCATGAAGGGGCGCCCTCCCGATCGGGAGGGCGCCCCTTCATGCGTCCGTACGCCTCACCCGAGGCCGCTGTCCCGGTCCTGCCGTGTCACGCATGCCGAGCCGTGACATGACGTGACTTGCCGTGACGAACCATGACGAGCCGTGCCACGCCTGACGTCTCGACGGAAGGGGGTTACGGCCAGCCGCCTCCGCCGCCGTCATCCCAGCCTCCGCCGCCGTTCCCGTTGCCGTTTCCACCCCCGTTGCCGTTCCCGCCGGGCCAGCCGCCGCCGCCGATGCCGCCGCCACCGTCACCGCCTCCGATGCCTCCGATGCCGCCGTTACCGCCTCCGAGGCCGCCGCCGTTGTCCCCGCCGCCGATCAGGTCCGGCGGTACGGTGACGTCGGGCCAGGGGTCGTTGGTGCGGTGGTCGCCGACGTCGCCCGCGTCGTTGTCCGGCTGGGTGGGCGGCTTGTGCGACGGGGCCTGGGGCTTCTTGTCGCCGCGGATCGGCACGTGGTGGAAGTCGGGGGCCGGCTCGCCCGACAGCGCGCCCGCCATGGCGTCCCGCCAGATGGGGCCGGGCACCTCGCCGCCGAAGACCTTGTCGTAGGTGCGGCCGCCGATGGAGATGTTGATCATCCGGGTGCGGTGCGCGGGGTCGCCGACCCACACGGCGCCGGACATGTTCGGGGTGTAGCCGACGAACCAGGCGGCGTACCGCTGGTCCGTCGTACCCGTCTTGCCCGCGCTGTCGCGTCCGCTCAGGCCCGCCTTCTTGCCGGTGCCGTCCTCGACCACGCCGCGCAGCAGCGCGTTGACGGTGTCGGCCGTCTTGGTCTTCATCGCGCGCCGGCACTTCGTCCTGGGCACGTCCAGCTTCTTGCCCTGCGCGTCGGTGATCGACGCGATGGCGACGGAGGTGCAGTGCACGCCGCGGTTGGCGAAGGTGGCGTACCCCTCGGCCATCGTCAGCGGCGACATCTCCTGGGTGCCGAGGGAGATCGACGGGACCTGGTCGATCTTCTTCCCGTCGGCCCGCTCGACGCCCATCTTCTTGGCCATCTCGGTCACCGGGCAGATGCCGGTGTCCCCTATCAGGGAGACGAAGTAGGTGTTGACCGACTTGGCGATCGCCTCCTTCATCCGGTAGGGGCCCACTTCGGTGGGGTTCTCGTTCTCCACCGGGGCCTTTCCGCGCCATGTGCCCTTGCACTTGTCGACGGGCGAGGGGTACTGCATGCGGTAGGGCGAGGGGTAGGACCGGTAGGGGGTGACGCCCCTGTCGAGCGCGGCGGCGGCGATGACGGGTTTGAACGTGGAGCCCGGCTGGTAGCCGGCGCCGCCGCCCATGTCCCTGTCCACCGAGAGGTTTATCTGCGTCTCGTTCTCGCCGAAGCCGTACGGCCGCGACTGGCCCATGCCCAGGATCTTGCCGGTGCCAGGTTCGACGATCGCCGTGGCGGTCGCGACCTTGTCCGACTTGTTCACATGGGACCGGATGGAGTTCTGGACCGACCGCTGCGCCTTCGGATCGAGCGTCGTCCTGATCGTGAGGCCGCCGCGGTTCCACCGCTTGGCGCGTTCCTTGCGGGTCTTCCCGAAGGCCGGGTCGGTGAGGAAGACCTGGCGCACGTAGTCGCAGAAGAAGCCGGCGCCGGTCGTCGCGGTGATGCAGCCGTTCTTGGGGCGGCTGACGTCGAGACCGAGCGGCTTCTTCTTGGCCTCGCGGGCCTGCGCGCGGGTGATGTCGTGGTGGACGGCCATCCGGTCCAGTACGACGTTGCGCCGCTTGGTCGCCTCCTCCTTGTTGAGCAGCGGGTCGTAGCGCGTCGGCGACTGGACGATGCCCGCGAGCAGCGCCGCCTCCTCCAGGTCGAGGTCCTTGGCGGACTTGGAGAAGTAGCGCTGGGAGGCCGCCTCGACGCCGTACGCCTGCTGCCCGAAGAAGGTGATGTTGAGGTAGTTCTCCAGGATCTTCTTCTTGCCCAGCTCTTCCTCGACCTGGATGGCGTACTTCAGTTCCTTGATCTTCCGCCCGATCGTCTGCTGGGTGGCCAGGGCGACCTTCTCCGGGTCGTTGCCCGCCTCCTCCACGAAGACGTTCTTGACGTACTGCTGGGTGAGTGTGGAGGCGCCCTGGGAGACCTGGCCCGAACGGGCGTTGCGGTTCAGCGCCCGCAGGACGCCCTTGAGGTCCACGGCACCGTGCTTGTAGAAGCGCGCGTCCTCGATGGCGACGATCGCCCTGCGCATATGGGGCGAGATGTCCTTGAGGTCGACGACCGTACGGTCCCGCGAGTAGACCTTGGCGATCTCGCCGCCCTCGTTGTCCAGGATCGTCGTCCGCTGACTGAGCGGTGGCCGCTTCAGATTGACCGGCAGCTCGTCGAAGCCCTCCACGGTGCCCTTCGCCGCCAGGCCCAGCGTCCCGACGGCGGGCAGCGCGAGCCCGGCCATCACCGTCCCCGCCAGCACACTGACGCCGACGAACTTGGCGATCTGCTGGGGCCTGCTGACTCCGCGGCCCGCGCGCTCCTTAGCCATGGGTAAGAGCCTACGACGGGTAGGCCCCGCACCGGTCCCGGGGAGACATGGCAAACGCCGGACAGTGCGGCGCCAGGTCCCCTAAGCTGAAGCCCTCGTCACTCTGGCACCTCCTCTCACCTCCTCTCATCTCTTCTCACCTCCCCTCCCCTCCCCTCTCCTCGCCCTCTTCTCCTTCTTCAGGCGCCCCGCTCCCCGCTCCCTTCTCTTCCTCCACGTCCCGTGGGATTCCTCCGGGGCTTGGACGGTGCCCCTTCTCCGCTGTCGTCCGCGGTGGGCCCAGGTCACTCCGGTGGGTGATGTCCTGCGCACGCATAGTCCGTTCGGGCCATGCAAGATTGGGCCCGAAGGGGGTGTTGCGCCCTGTCCGCTCTTCCGTAACGTCCTCAACTGGCAACGGTGAATATGCCGTTCGCCGCCGTGGGGGAGCCTCGATTCGGGAGAGGACGGCACCGGCAATGAGCTGGGTTACTGACTGGAGTGCGCAGGCGGCATGCCGCTCTACGGATCCGGACGAACTGTTCGTGCAGGGAGCCGCGCAGAACCGCGCGAAGGCCGTGTGCACGGGCTGCCCGGTCCGTACGGAGTGTCTCGCCGACGCCCTGGACAACCGCGTGGAGTTCGGGGTCTGGGGCGGGATGACCGAGCGTGAGCGGAGGGCGCTGCTGCGCCGCCGCCCCACGGTCACCTCGTGGCGTCGCCTGCTGGAGACCGCGCGTTCGGAGTACGAACGCAGCAGCGGCATGGTGCTGCCGGTCGATGTGGAACTGGACGGCAACGAGCACGGGGCCGCGTACGAGGACGAGCGCGAGGAGCGGTACGCCGCGGTGGGGTGACCCCTGCGAGGCGGAACGGTCCTGCAGCCGTCACGTCGCCCCGCAGTCGTCATGTCCAGCCCTGGCACCCCTGACATCCTGGAGCCGTACCGGAGCCGGGGGTCCGGACCGGGTGTGCCGGGGCGGCTCGTGAGCGCGCGGGGGCCGGAACGGGTCAGTCCGTTCCGGTGGTGTCCGGCGTGCGCGCCCGGTGCGTGCGCTGGTGGGCGAGGCGCTCGCCGATGGTGCGCAGGCCGTCCAGGTCGTGCACGTCGCCCGGGAGCGCCGCGACCTCGGCGAGGGGCACGTCCGGGTGCAGCGTGGTGAAGCGTTCCCGCGTACGCCTCTCGCGTGCCATCACGCGCATGCGTTCCGCGTGCAGGCGCAGCAGCCCCGCCGCCAGGACGTCGAGTTCGCCGTCGCCGGGGGCGTCGTGGAGGCCGCCGCCGGGGGCGGGGTCGGCGTCGCGTACCGACGGGTCGGTATTGGCGGACGCGTCCCTGGGGGACGCGTCCGCCTCGGCGGCCGGGTGTGCCTCCGCACCCGACCGCGCGTCAGGGACCGTTCGCGTTGCTGTCCGGCTCCCCCCGCGTGTGGTGGCGGGCCGGACGGCGCCGGCCTTTTCCGCCGAGCCCGAGGAGTTCCTGGAGTCCGTGGAAGCCGGTGGGACCGCGGGATCCGAGGAGGGGGAGCCGTCCTCGGAGGCCACGGGACCGGCCGCTGGGGTACTCCGCTCCACACTCTTCCCGGAGCGGTGATCCACAATGCCGCCGTCCTCAAGATTTTCGGCTGCGGCGAGCGCCCGTTCGGCGCTCAGCACGGCCGCGTCACTGCCGTGCATCCGGTTGAGCACCAGACCGGCCAGCGGCATCCGGTCGGCCGCCAGCCGCTCCACGAAGTACGCGGCCTCCCGCAGCGCGTCCCGCTCGGGTGCCGCGACGACGAGGAAGGCGGTCCCCGGCGCCTGGAGCAGCCGGTAGGTGGCGTCGGCACGGGTACGGAAGCCGCCGAACATCGTGTCCATGGCGGCGATGAAGGTCTGCACGTCCCGCAGCAGTCCGGCGCCCAGCAGCTTGTTGAGGGCACCGGTGAACATCGACAGGCCCGCCATGCCGAGGTTGACGACCTTCATCCCGGCCCGGCCGCCGACCCTGGCCGGCGCCGTCATCAGCTTGATGAACTTCCCGTCGAGGAACGATCCGAGTCGCTTGGGTGCGTCCAGGAAGTCCAGCGCGGAGCGCGAGGGCGGCGTGTCCACGACGATGAGGTCCCACGCGTCGCCGGCGCGCAACTGGCCGAGCTTCTCCATCGCCATGTACTCCTGCGTACCGGCGAAACCGGCGGACAGGGACTGGTAGAACGGGTTCTCCAGGATCGCCCTGGCCCGCTCGGGGTCGGCGTGCGTCTCGACGATCTCGTCGAACGTCCGCTTCATGTCGAGCATCATCGCGTGCAGCTCGCCGCCCGCCGAGGTGTCGGTGCCCGGCACCCGGCGGGGGGTGTTGTCCAGCTCCGTCAGCCCCATGGACTGCGCGAGGCGCCGCGCGGGGTCGATGGTCAGGACGACGGTGCGGCGGCCGCGCTCGGCGGCGCGCAGACCGAGGGCGGCCGCCGTGGTGGTCTTGCCGACACCGCCGGAGCCGCAGCAGACGACGATCCGCGTCGCCGGATCGTCGAGCAGGGGATCGATCTCCAGCGTGCCGGTCGCCGCACCGGACTCGGCGTCGGTGTCCACAGCGGTCTCGGCGCCGGTCGCCGCACCGGTCACGGCGCCGGCGTCCGCACCGGTCTCCACGTCGGTGTCCACAGCGGTGTCCACGTCGGTGTCTCCTTCTCCTGCCGTCACGCCTGCGTCCCGTCCGTTCCGGCGCCCGGCGCGGTCCGCCACTGGCGGCGCAGCCGACTGGCGAGCCCGTACAGGCCGGGTAGCTCGACCCCCTCGCCGAGCAGGCCGAGTTCCCGTACCGGCAGCCCCTGTGTGTGCAACTCGGCGCGCAGTCCGCGCTCCAGCGCCACGCGCTCGGCGTGCTCCCTGCCCTGTTCGAGCAGGGGGGCGACGAGACGTTCGGCGTGCCCTCCGCGCCGCGCGCCCCCGAGCCCGGCGCGTGCGAAGGAGCGCGCGAGGTCGTCCGTGCGCCGCCCGGCGCGCAGCAGCTGCTCCTCGTCCAGGAGCGCGGGGCGCACCATGTTCACCACCACGGAGGTGGCCGGAAGCCCGGCGGCCCGCAGCTCCGCGATGCCGTCCACGGTCTCCTGGACGGGCATCTCCTCCAGCAGCGTCACCAGGTGCACGGCCGTCTCCGGCGACTTGAGGACGCGCATCACGGCCTGGGCCTGGTTGTGCACCGGGCCGACCTTGGCGAGACCGGCGACCTCCTCGTTGACGCCGAGGAAGCGGGTGATCCGGCCCGTGGGCGGAGCGTCCATCACGACCGCGTCGTAGACGGGGCGCTGCCGCTTGTCCCGGCGGCGTACCGCCTCGCACGCCTTGCCGGTCAGCAGCACATCACGCAGCCCCGGCGCGATGGTCGTCGCGAAGTCGATGGCGCCCAGGCGCTTGAGGGCGCGGCCCGCGCTGCCGAGCTTGTAGAACATCTGGAGGTAGTCGAGCAGCGCCCGCTCGGCGTCGATGGCGAGCGCGTACACCTCGCCGTTGCCGTGCGAGACGGCGATCTTGCGTTCCTCGTAGGGCAGCGGCTCCGTCTCGAAGAGTTGGGCGATGCCCTGGCGGCCCTCCACCTCGACGAGGAGCGTGCGCCGCCCGTCGGCCGCCAGCGCCAGCGCGAGCGCGGCGGCAACCGTCGTCTTACCGGTGCCGCCCTTGCCGGTCACTACGTGAAGCCTGCTCACGGCTGGGAGCCTAATTCGTCGCCCGGTGCCCGGCGAGACCCGGCCGGGAACAGCCGGTTCCGGGGCGCCTGGCCGGCGTTCTCGGCGTCGGCGCGCGCGGTGCCGTTCGTTAGGGTCTCCCCATGAAGAAGTGGGAATACGCGACCGTGCCGCTCCTCGTGCACGCGACCAAGCAGATTCTGGACACCTGGGGCGAGGACGGCTGGGAACTCGTCCAGGTCGTGCCCGGACCGAACAACCCCGAGCAGCTCGTGGCCTACCTGAAGCGGGAGAAGCAGGCGTGAGCGCGGTCGAGGACAGGCTCGCGCAGCTCGGGCTGACCCTGCCCGAGGTCGCCACCCCCGCCGGGGCGTACGTCCCGGCGCTGCGCAGCGGGAACCACGTCTACACCGCGGGCCAGGTGCCGCTGGTGGCGGGCACGCTGCCGACGACCGGGAAGGTCGGCGCGGAGGTTACGCCCGAGGAGGCGAAGGACCTGGCCCGTACGTGCGCGCTGAACGCGCTGGCCGCCGTGAAGTCCGTCGCCGGGGACCTCGACCGCGTCGCGCGTGTCGTCAAGGTCACCGGGTTCGTCGCCTCGGCACCCGACTTCACCGGCCAGCCGGGCGTCATCAACGGCGCCAGCGAACTGCTCGGCGAGGTGCTGGGTGACAAGGGCGTGCACGCGCGCAGCGCGGTCGGCGTCGCCGTGCTGCCGATGGACGCGCCCGTCGAGGTCGAGATCCAGGTGGAACTGGCCGACTGAGCGGCCACCGCCGCCCTGAGGGCGGCACGTGGACCGTGCGGGGCTCCCGCGTACGTGGTCCGGATGGTCGGCTCTCGCGTACGTGGTCCGGATGGGGCTCGGGCTCCAACCCTTCCGGGCCCCAACCCTTCCGGGCCGAACCCCCTTCCGGGCCGAACCGCCTCCGGCCCAACGCCCCTCCGGGGACGGACCAGGTGCTGGGCCGGAGGGCTGGGGTCCGCCGCTCTCGAACATCGGGGCGGCGGGCCGTAGCATCCGGCCATGCCCTCCTCGTCCGACCACCCGGCCAGGCCCACCCCGCCCGACGCCGCCGCCTCACCCGGACCCGCTGCCCCACCAGGCGCCACCGAGCCGGCCACCTCACCCGGACCCGCCGTCCCACCCGGCCCCGTCGGCTCACCCGGCCCCGTCGGCTCACCCGGCCCCGTCGGCTCACCCGGCCCCGTCGGCTCACCCGGCCCCGTCGGCTCAGCGGACCAGGGGGCCGTCCCCTCGGACACCGCCGTCCCGGCCACGGCTTCCGGCCCGCCCGCCGGGAACGGCCAGTGGTACCCCGCAGAGTGGCCGGAGCGGATCCGGGCCCTGGCCGCAGGGGAGCTGGAACCGGTGACCCCGCGCCGGGCCGCCACCGTCATGCTCCTCCGTGACACCGCACGCGGGCCCGCCGTCCACATGCTGCGCCGCCGCGCCTCGATGGCGTTCGCGGGCGGCGCGTACGCCTACCCCGGCGGCTCCGTCGATCCGCGCGACGCGCGCGGAACCGACAGCGCCGGCCCGACCTGGACCGAGTGGGCCGAGCGGCTGGGGACCGACGAGGCGACCTCGCGGGCGATCGTGTGCGCCGCCGTCCGGGAGACCTTCGAGGAGTCCGGCGTCCTGCTGGCAGGCCCCGACGCGCACACCGTCGCCGCCGACACCACCGGGGAGGACTGGGAGGCGGACCGCGCGGCGCTGGTCGCCCGCGACCTGTCCTTCGCCGACTTCCTCGACCGCAGAGGGCTCGTCCTCCGTGGCGACCTGCTGGGGGCCTGGGCCCGCTGGATCACCCCGGAGTTCGAGACCCGGCGCTACGACACGTACTTCTTCGCCGCCGCCCTCCCCGAGGGGCAGCGCACCCGCAACGCCTCCACCGAGGCCGACCGCACCGTGTGGGTGCGGCCCGAGGAGGCCGCCGCCGGCTACGACAAGGGCGAACTGCTGATGATGCCGCCCACCATCGCCACCCTGCGCCAGCTCGCGCCCTACGGGTCGGTGGCGGACGTGCTGGCCGGGGCGGCGGAGCGCGACCTGACGCCGGTGCTGGCCCGGGCCCGGCTGGTGGACGGTGAGATCGTGCTCAGCTGGCCAGGACACGACGAGTTCACCAAGAGGATCGATCCCGCATGACCGACGCCGCAGCACTCCCCGGCCAGCCACGCGGTGGCGCCATCGGCGGCCGGGCCACCCCGCGCGCCCACTGCGTGCTGGCACCCAACCCCTCACCCATGACGCTGGACGGCACCAACACCTGGATCGTCGCGGAGCCCGACGCCGAGGCGGCCGTCGTCATCGACCCCGGGCCGCTGGACGAGGCCCATCTGCGGAACGTGACCGCCACCGCCGAACGGCTGGGCAAGCGCGTCGCGCTCACCCTGCTCACCCACGGCCATCCCGACCACGCGGAGGGCGCCGCACGCTTCGCGGAGCTGACCGGCTCGCCCGTACGCGCGCTCGATCCCGCGCTGCGGCTGGGGGAGGAGGGGCTCGGCGCCGGGGACGTGGTCACCACGGGCGGCCTGGAACTGCGCGTCGTCCCCACCCCGGGGCACACCGCGGACTCGCTCTCCTTCCACCTCCCGGCGGACGCGGCCGTCCTCACCGGTGACACGGTGCTCGGACGCGGTACCACGGTGGTCGCGCATCCGGACGGCAGGCTCGGTGACTACCTCGACTCGCTGCGCGCCCTGCGCTCCCTGACGGTGGACGACGGCGTCACCAGCGTGCTGCCGGGCCACGGACCGGTGCTGTCCGACGCGCAGGGCGCCATCGACTACTACCTCGCCCACCGCGCCAAGCGGCTCGCCCAGGTGGAGACGGCAGTCGAGGAGGGGCACCGCACGGCGTCCGAGGTGGTGGCGCACGTCTACGCGGACGTGGACAGGTCGCTGTGGCCCGCCGCGGAGCTGTCGGTGCGGGCCCAGCTGGAGTACCTGGACGAGCACGGGCTGCTCTGAGGCCCGCGTACGGACACGTGTAAGGGGCGCCCTTCCATGGAGAGCGCCCCTTACCGGCGGGCTTTGGCGGCTTTGGCGGCCTTGGCGGCCTGGGGGTCTTGGCGGCCTTGGTGGTCCGGTGAGGTCTGTGCGGCCTGGTGCGCGGTCTGGTGCGGTCCCGTGCGGGTCGGTGCGAGCCGGCCCGGCGAGGCCCCGTGCGGCACGCGAGCGCCCCGTGCGGGTCAGCGCGAGCGCTTGGCCAGCCGCTCGATGTCCAGCAGGATCACCGCGCGGGCCTCCAGCCGAAGCCAGCCGCGGCCCGCGAAGTCGGCGAGCGCCTTGTTGACCGTCTCGCGGGAGGCGCCCACCAGCTGGGCCAGCTCCTCCTGCGTGAGGTCGTGCACCACGTGGATGCCTTCCTCGGACTGCACGCCGAAGCGTCGCGACAGGTCCAGCAGCTGCTTGGCCACCCGGCCGGGCACGTCGGAGAAGACCAGGTCGGACATGGAGTCGTTGGTACGGCGCAGTCGGCGCGCGATCGCCCGCAGCAGTGCCGAGGCGACCTCGGGGCGGGCGTTCAGCCAGGGCTGGAGGTCGCCGTGGCCCAGGCCGAGCAGCTTGACCTCCGTCAGCGCGGAGGCCGTGGCCGTCCGCGGACCCGGGTCGAACAGGGACAGCTCGCCGATCAGCTCGCCGGGGCCCAGCACCGCGAGCATGTTCTCCCGGCCGTCCGGCGAGGTGCGGTGCAGCTTCACCTTGCCCTCGGTCACCACATACAGGCGGTCGCCCGGGTCACCCTCGTGGAAGAGGGCCTCACCGCGAGCCAGCGTCGTCTCCGTCATGGAGGCGCGCAGCTCAGCGGCCTGCTCCTCATCGAGCGCCGCGAAGAGCGGGGCGCGCCGCAGAACGTCGTCCACGAGTTCTCTCCTTGTCGACCTGCCCATGGGGTCCGTCGAACCCATGATGCCGGACGGTGAAACCATGCGATCAGTCACAGCAATCAGTCCAAGTTTGACGCACTCATGCCGTGAGCCCCAACGCGGGGCGCGCTAGGGCCGCGGATCGGCTGTGTGAGCCACGAATGTCGGCGGGCGCCCTTACGCTGGCCGGGTGTCCACTGCCCCGGCAAGCACACGGACAGAGAGGGGCTGGGCGGGTGACGGCGACGGAGGATTCCGCTGTGAGCGAACACGAGGCGGCCAAGGGGACGGCGGGCCGGACGGCGCGGGGGGCCGCCGCGGCGAGGTCCGCGGAGAAATCGGGTAAGGCGGAGCAGGGGGAGAAGGAGAAGACGGGGAAGGCGGAGGGAACCGCCAAGGTCCCCGCGGAGAAGTCCGCCAAGGCTCCCGCGGAGGACACCGCCACGGCCCCCGCGAAGAAGACCGCCGCCAAGAAGGCGTCTCCCAAGAAGGCGTCTCCCGGGAAGTCCGCCGCCAAGAGGGCCGCCACCAGGACGTCCCCCGCCAAGTCGTCCGCCACCAAGAAGGCCGCGGCGGCGAAGAAGACGGCTGCCGAGAAGGCCGCGGCGAAGAAGGCGGCGGACCGGAAGAAGGGTGCGGCGGCCAAGCAGGCGACCGCCGCCAAGCAGGCGTCCGGCACGAGGCCGGAGTCGCGGGAATCGAAGGCGGAGCGGGCGGCGCGGATCAACGACGCGCTGGCGCGGGTCTACTACTACGCCCACCCCGAGCTTGATTTCGAGAACCCGTTCGAATTGCTGGTCGCGACGGTCCTCTCCGCCCAGACGACCGATCTGCGCGTCAACCAGACGACCCCCGCTCTCTTCGCCGCGTACCCCACCCCCGAGGACATGGCGGCGGCCGATCCGGAGCGGCTGGAGGAGCTGATCCGCCCCACCGGGTTCTTCCGCTCCAAGGCGAAGTCGCTGCTGGGGCTGTCGGCGGCGCTGCGCGACGACTTCGGCGGCAAGGTCCCCGACACCGTGGAGGACCTGGTGAAGCTGCCGGGGGTGGGCCGCAAGACGGCGTTCGTCGTGCTCGGCAACGCGTTCGGGTTCGCCACTTAGGCCCAACGGTCGGCATTCGACCCGCTTGACGCCTAGGGAGGCGTGACCCGTGGGGGTCCGCAACGACCCCTAGGAGACAAGGCGTGGTCAACACCACCCCGGCTGACGTGCCCGCAAGCTTCCTGCCTGCACCAGCCATCGAAGCTGTAGCAGTCGGCTACGTCCGGCAGTCGTCTGCCAAGACCGACAAGAGTGAGGCATCACCCCTCACTCAGCGCAGCACCAACGAGAGCGAAGCCCTGACCCGTGGTGCGCGCTTCCTGCGGCACTTCGAAGACATCGGCATTTCCGGATGGGACCCGGACGCTTACCGTGAAGGCTTTGAGAACATGCTCAAGGCCGCACGCTCCGGAGCGTTCAACATGCTCATTGTCTACGACGTGAGCCGCTTTTCCCGGCGCGAAGTCATGGACGCTATCCCGATTGTCAGTGAGCTTCACCGACTCGGAATCACGATTGTCAGCGTCATGGACGGCATCTTTGCCCCGCGCGACACCATGGCCTTGATTTACTTGATCATGCGCCTTGACGCCGTGAACAAGGAATCAGAGCACAAGTCCAAGAAGGTCCGGGACGTAAAGGCCGCACAACGCGCTGAGGGTTCGTGGCTTGGCGGACAGACGCCGTACGGTTTCGACGCTGAGCGGTACCTCAAGGGCAAGCTGTCCCTAATGCGCCTGGTGCACAGCAAGAAAGAGGCGGCAAACCTTCGGCGCATCGTGGCTCTGATCTTCAAGTACAAGGATCAGCCGGTAAGCAAGAGGAAAGGCCAGCGCAACCCCGGAACGTTGTCGGCAATCTGCGACGACATGACAGCGAAGGGCATTCCTACGCGCGGGCAGCGCAAGGGGAAGGACAGGGCAAACTCCGCATGGGGAGTCAAGACCCTGAAATGGATTCTCCTTAACCCCGCCATTGCGGGCATGCGCGCTGACCCGATTTACAAGGTCAAGGACAACGGGACCAAGACCAACACCCTGATTGGGTACCGCATTCATCGGGACGAAGACGGGCGTCCGGTCATGATGTGTGAGCCCATCATCCCGCCAGCGCAATGGTACGAGCTGCAAGCGTGGCTCATGGGTCGTGGTCAGGGTGAGGGGGTGGCCCGTGGCACGTCGCTTCTCAGTGGCCTTCGGAATGCCGACCGGAAAGCCATTCTCACCTGTGAGTGTGGACGCCCGGACAAGGCACAGAACAGCGGGGCAAAGCCCGTTTACGTCTGCACCCGAGGAACGTACGTGCCGACGAAGCCGGGTGAGCATGAGGCGAAAAACAGCGTCATGCAAAGTCACCTTGATGACTACGTTGCCCGGCGCATCTTCGCTGTCATTCAGGATGCGACATGCAGCGACGCAAGCGCGGAAACTCTGGCCATTGTGGCTGAGGCAGCGCGGGTTTTCTCCATGGCTCAGGAACGCCCGGAGACAGCCGCAGAGCGAACCGAAGTAGTGGCGGAACGGGCTGACGCCCAAAACGCGCTCTCAGACCTGTACGACGACCTAGACGCGGGTCTCTACTCCGGCCCCGTTGGTCGGGAACGGTTCATTGCGAAAAAGGCGCGCATTGAGGCAAGAATCAGTGCAGCCGAAGCGCGCCTAGAGTCGCTGGCCGACCCGGAAAGCGTGGAACTTCCGCTAGCCGCATGGCTGGAATCGGAAAACGGTGACCCGCTGGGCGAAGACTCATGGTGGGCAACGGCTGACCTTGCCGATAAGCGGAAGTTCGTAGAGCTGTTCGTGCGAAAGATCACGGTCAAGCCTACGGCGAATGCCCACGGGGGCCGCGTACGGGGTGGCTACGACGTGACAAAGCGGATTGAGCTGGAATTCGTCCAGCCGAAGCGCGAAAGCGAATCCGAAGCCGCGTAATCCCTGGCACCCGCCCGCCGACTCTTGGCGGGGCTGACGGGCGGGTGTCCTCAACAAGAGGAGAGAGAAGTATGTCAGACAACACCCAACCCCTGTACTGCGAATCGGCGCGCGCTGTCGGCAAGGCACTTCGCGAGACGTGCGGGACGCGTAAGCCCGGATGGGAGAGCGGACCCGCCATCGGTCGGCACCGTATCCCGTGCGTCCGGCCGGAAGGCCACAGCGACGCTCACCGTGACGCGCTGGGGCAGGAATGGGCGGCTACTGCCGAGAGTCCCGCTGTCAGCACCGCGCGGGCAGCACTGGCGAAGGCTGACGCGCTGGACTTCACCGACACGCGCGCCATGGCTGCCGTTATCGGCTCTCTTCGTGAGTCGCTGCGGATGGTGCTGGAACACGTCAGCGAAGAGGACGAACGGACGCAGGAAGCGCGTATCTCGCTGTGGGCATCGCTGGGAGAGGCAGAAGCCCTGTGAGCCCCGTAGAAGCCTGGTCATGGCGTCAGGAGTACGAAACCCTGTCGGCACGCTGGGACGCACTCAGAACGGCACTCAGGGCCGAAGGTGACAGCGTCCTACTCCGGCAGCGCCTACAGCGAGTAGAAGCGCTCATGGCCACGCTGACGGGAGACGTTGAGGCGTTGAGCCGGTAAGCCCCAGTGACACGAGCCCCCCATCTGACAACCCGTCAGATGGGGGTTTCGCTATTTCGGACAGCGGAAGTGGTGACGATTGAGCGGCCGGAGTGACGGCAACAGAACGCCCAAAACTAGCCCTGACCTTTACTTTCTTATGTTTCTCTACTTGAAGACTAAGCATCTAGGTTAGACATAGAGACTCTAAAGGAAAACGGGAAGCTTGGTCGGCATCACCAGTTTCGTAAGGCAGGCATTCAACCCGCTTGGCCTCAAGAGAAGGCAGCGAGCGGCAACCTGTCCCGCTGTCCAACGGGAAGCCCTGAGCGCCTGCCTGACAGCCTCTCAGGGCAGCCCCGGTATCTGCATCCGGCGAACACGTCACAGGCGCTCAGGGGGGAACGTGAAGACGCAAGCCGAACTCAAAGCCCAGTGCTCCCGCTGGCGGTCATCCGACTACGCCGACGAAGAGCGTGCGGCAGCGCGTGAACGGCGCAAGATTCGCCGGATGGCTGCCCAAATTGTTGCCCGTGGCGCTGTTCAGCAGGGCTAAAAATCGCAATTCCGGAGCATTTAGTAAAGACTTGGCAAAGTAAAAATCGCTGAATCCTGGCATCAATGCAGGTCAGATGGCCTTTTATCTGGTTGTGCATAGCGTTCGACTCGCTAGATATACAGAGAAGGCAGTTAACGCGCCTTCGTCGCGCGCCTGCCAGGATTCAGCGCGACTCACACAAGCTACCCCCCTATCTGGGTTGTAGCGCTCGTAGCCCATCCCTGGCAGGGGGTTACGTGTGCTCCCCGGATAGGGGGGTTTTCTGTTACCTGCCAGGGGACTTCCATGCGCAACGACCTAGACGACCGACTAACCGAGCGCGATGCACAGCTAACCCGCTTTGCGTCGCGCTATCCCGCTGAGGCCAACGCAGTAGTTAACGCGCTCTCGAAGGTGCGCTACTACAAGGGTGAGCCTGACGAGTTCACTTGTGCTTGCGGCTCCGTCGCTGATGAGTGGCAGCTAGTCATTCTCGCTGACGTTGAGGGTCCCGCATTCCTGCCCTACAGCGAAGACCCGGACGATTACCAAGCTTTCTGTACTCCGTGCGCGCTGGACGTGTGCGCTGACCGACTTACCCGCCTGAACGCATGGCGCTTCGAAGGGGGCAACTGACGTGTCTTACTACGACTGGCGAAACCTCAGCGGCAAATGCGACTGGTGCGGGGAAGAGCTAAGCGGACGTAGAGAGCGGTTCTGTGGTAATGCCTGCCGCCTAGCGCTGCGTCGTTCCGAGAAGGCACAGAAGCGTCAGCGTGCCTGTGGGCTATGCGGACAGTCGTTCATCCCCCAGCGTCCCCGGCAGAAGTTCTGTGACTACTACGAAGACGCTGACGATATCTGCCGCGAAAAGCAAGATGACAGGGATGAAGACCAAGAGCTAGCCGAGATGGACCTAGCGGAGCGTCGTGACGCTTGCTGCGAACAATGCGGCAAGGCCGTTAAGCGCGCTGCCACGGGCCGTGTGGCGAAGTATTGCGGAAACCTCTGCCGACAGAAGGCGTACTACGAGCGCAAGAAGGGACAGGCGCTATGACCCGCATTGACGCTGCTTACGCGCTCTTTCTGTTCTCGCTGTCATCTGCCGCTATCACGCTGTACGCAGTGCTTCTGATGCTGGCCGAATAGACCATTTCCCCGCAGCGACACGGGCCGAATTGATGCGCGGGACCCGTAGAGCGCTGCACCAGGGGCGGGGGCTGAGAGTGGCAGTCCCCGCCCCCCCCCTACTTCCAGAGGAGAACTCACATGGACCCGTACGCGGGATTGCACGCCGTGCGCGTGCTTGAGGCATTCACGCCTACGCCGAAGGACGAAAGAGAGCGTGAGACGGTCCTACGGTCCTTCGCCACGCTCAATGAGATTGCCCGGCTTTACAAGGAAGCCACGGAGAGCGCCAATGCGTGCGAGTGATGAGCAGTACATAGACGACTTCGCGGCGGCATTCCTCGGAACCACTCAGCGCGACCCGCGCGGACGGGTTGAGTTGGTGCGCCTCTTCGCTGTGGTCTGTGAGTGGCTGCACATGAACGATCGATCCGGCATACCAATTGGCGCGTTCAATCGCCTGGTGCGCGCTGCGGGACTGGAAGTGAAGCACCGCCCCCAAGTCGTCTACGGCATCCGAATCACCTACTAAGCCAGTAGGTGACCAACTTCGAAGGACTGACCATGTGGACCAACCCGCCCATTAACCGAACCCCTGAGCGTCAGGCTAAGCACCTGACCGACCTTGCCCACGCGTGGCGCTATGACGCTGGCCTTGAGCACGCAATTGAGCTTGACGGCAAGGGCGTTGAGATCAGCGCGAGCGTGCGCACTCAGATTGGCTACTACCGCCAGGGTAAGGCGGCTGCCGAACAGCTAGGCATGAACACCAGCGCGCCGGAAGGGAACTGACCATGAACGCCATTGAGAAGGCCCGTGCTGCCGCTGAGAAGGCCGCACAGGAACTAGCCGCCCTTGAGACTGCCGAAGCCGAGAAGGCAGCACAGAAGGCCGCTGAGCGAGCCGAGAAGCAGCGGGCACTAGATGAGGAATTCCTTACGAAGTGGCAGGCGCTTGACGCTGAGCTACAGGCAGCCGGTTCGAAGTCTGCCGCTGATGTCGTCTATGAAGGCGGAGACGTAATTCAGGCTGTTGCCCTCTTCCACATTCAGCGAGCGAAGCGCAATGCCGTTCGGGCACACGCGCGGGCAGCGTACTTCCGGCTACACGGTGAGCACCCGGAAGACCGCTTTGCCATGGAGTTGACGTATCGGGAAATGCGGCTGGACCTTGAAGGCGCGATTAGCGGGGCTGCCGGTATGCACGCCGCTGACCTAGAGGACGCGCTTACGGCTGAGTGGACGGTGCCGGATGCTGAATGACGTACTAGACCCCGGTCCCGATGGGCTGTACGTCTATGCCCCCCGTGACATCAACGGTGCCCCCGCCTACTCGAATACCCACACCCCCGCTGATGTCGTGTACCCCGTTCCGGGCGCTGCCCCGATGGTGCGCGAGACATACATCAAGCGAATGCCGGACGGCTCACAGCATCCGATGAAGGTATGGGCTCCGGATATTCCTACCGTTGCGCTGGACGTGCTACGCACGAAGCTAGCGGAGTACCTAGCCAGCGAGTAAGACGACAGCGATAAGGGCTGTGCCAACTGCCAGCGGTACAGCCCTTCGCTATTGCAAGATCACGTTCGAGCCGGCTGGAATATCGCATATTCCTTGACCTGCAATCACTCCTCACAGTCACTTCGCTTTCGCCTGTGCTGTCGTTAAGCCCATGGCAAGCACTGAGGGCAGCACCAACAAGGCGTAGTGCACAGTGACAGCGGGACGGCTCGAATGAACGAGACTCACGCGCCACTGACGACAGCGGTAATGCGTTCTGACCGCGTAGGGGGTGGCGGGGGACCCCGACCCGCCCCCGGAAACAGTCGGCAGGGAGGTTTTCCGCTAGCCCCGCAACCGTAAGGATTTGCGCGGAGCCGCATACCCATTCATTAGCCCCTGGTGCGACGCCAGGGGCTTTCTCGTGACCGAGGGAAGATTCCCAATGACCTACCTTGACGACAATGACCGCGCACTGATTGAGCGCCTGGTGTCTGCCCGTCAGCGCATAAGGCAGATTGAGGCAGCCGAAGCACAGGCGCGACGGGATGCCGGATTGCCGCCGCTACACAAGGCGAATGGCCTGACAGCGCGCGAAGCCATGAGGCGCGTTTACGCAGCGGGCATGGACGCTCGTACCGCGCGTGAGTACATGGCTGGTGATTCCGAGTGAAGCGCGACTATCTAGGTTGGGCTGCACTGGTTGCCGCACTCGTAGGTACTGCATCCGCTGAGTACGACCTTGCCCGCGCGGCCGGATTCGGTCTGGTACTCGCCGGATGCGTCCCGGCTGCACTGGACGTGTACGCACTCCGCGCATTCGCAGTGCACCGGGATGTGCCAGCCGTTGTGATTGCGCTGGTTCTCGTGAATGCGGCTGCACACCTGGTTGCATCCGGCCGCATTCCGATGTCTGTTCTGTTGGTCATTGTCGTCAGCGCGATAGCCCCGCTGGTTCTGTGGCGCGTCAAGGCGCTGGGAAAGCCCGTGAACACCCCTCAGAAGGCCGAAGAGGCACCGGAGGTAGTCAGCGAGCCGAGAGCCCCGCGCAAGCCCGCTGAAAGCCGTACAGAGGTTCCGGTGAAGCGCACTCTGGCCGTGAAGCCTGACCCGCTGTTGCCGGATGCACGGCGGGTTGACTCCGAGATGCGCACCCGAACCGGCAAGGGTGCATCCCTCCGTGCACTCCAGACGGAATTGCGCATCGGGCAGGCGAGAGCCCAGCGCATCCGTGCTGCACTCGCTGTGTAACGAGCCCCGTACCCGCTACCCCTCAGTAGCCGGTACGGGGCTTTTCCCTTTTTAGCAGGAAATATGACTATTGCCCGGTTTCCTGTTCTCGCAAATCTTGGCCCTGGTCACCGTGCACGCATCGGGGGAGGCTGTAACGGGAACATCCCCGAGGATGGGAGGCGCAATGAAGCTTCGGATGATCTCGAAAGAGTGCGACAAGAAGGACTGCCCGACCCTCTACGCCACGGACAGGGGGACGCTTCTGGTTCAAGGTGACAGGCCGGAAGACCACGGGCTGACGCTGCCCGCACATGAGGGGGTTGTTGAGATTCCCCTGTCTCTGATCAAGAAGGCAATTGCTGATGGGGTCATCTAGGTCGCTGTCGGACCTCTTCGACTCGTTCGAGCGCGAAGCGTTCCGGCTCGAAACGCTGGACGACTACAGCAAGTCGGGCAGCGTTGAAGCGTACAAGGCATTCCTAGCCGGGGAGAGCAAGCCGGAAGGCTATAACTCCGATTGGGTGTCTGAGGTTCGCGGGTACGTGAATGAGGGAAAGCGTCTCTATCGTGTGCACATTCTCTCTCGTCCGCTGACTCCGTATCTGCGCTTCGAATTGGGGTGGGGCTACCGTACGAACATGCTCGGGGGTGAAGAGTTCTTCATTCTCGACACCACAGAGCGACCTAATCCGCTGGAAGGCGTAGACGACTTCTGGCTATTCGATAGCTTGTCCGCTGGCGTACTGCGCTACGATGATGCAGGAAAATTCCTCGGGGCTGATGTGCTTCCCGACGAACGAGCGGCAGAGTTCATCGCGCACAGGGACAAGGCTCTCAGCCACGCACAGCCGTTTACGGAATGGTGGGACAAGTACGGCGGTGAATAAGGGAGAGCTAGGCGCAGCACTCCGGGCACTGCGGAAGGCTTCTGGGAAAGAGGCCAAAGCTGTTGCCCGGAGTTCTGTCATGTCTGTAAGCAAGCTCAGCAAGATAGAAACCGGGAAGCTCTCACCATCTGCCGCTGACGTTGAGCGCATCCTTACGGCAATCGGTGTCTCGGATGAAGTGAAGGCAGAATATCTTGATCAGGCACGGGCTGAGGTCACCGAGGCTACGGCGTGGCGTCTTATTCAGCGTATGGGGCTGCACAGGGCGCAAGAACAGGTGAAAGCACTTGAGGCGCAGATGACCCGGCTAAAGGTGTTCCAACCGGCCCTGATCCCGGGACTTCTGCAAACCCCGGAGTACATTCATGCCATTCTGTCGCGCCATGGTCTCACGGACGATGTACTCAACAAGACGACTCGTTCAAGGCTAGAGCGTCAGCGCGTGCTGTACGACGTGAACAAGGATCAACAGTTCGTGATAACTGAGAACGTCTTGCGCTGGCGCATTGTCTCGCCCGGCAGGATGGCGGAGCAAGTTGACCGGCTTATCTCGTTGTCGCGACTGTCTAACGTAGACGTAGCGGTTGTGCCTTTCTCGGCGCAACAGGCCGATATTGCGAATCATGCTTTCGTGATGCGGGATGAGCGAACGGTTACAGTCGAGACTGTTCACGCTGAGATCGTAGTTACGGACCCGAGAGACGTAGCTGAGTACGTCGAGAAGTTCGAACGGTTCTCCGCTGTGGCGTTGCACGGGGACGAAATGCGAGAAATGTTGGAAGAACTACGGAACGAGCTTTTGCGGGAACAGGAAAACGGCTAGTTGGATCTGTCAGCCGCTCATAGGCTGATGACACCCACTGTCGAAGTCAAGGCAGGTCCCAATGGCTGAGTCTTCCCGTATCGAAGTCTCAAATCACCCCCGTCCGCAAGACCTGAGTCAACTTCAGTCAGCGTACGTCATGCACAGGCAGGAATGCCGGATGTGCACTCCAGAGCAGTCATGCGAAATGGCTAAGCGGCTGGAAAAGACGCGCGACGCTGCGGGGGTGGCCTCATGAGTGCATGCGCTGAATGCGCCCGGCTGGCGCGAGAACGGAACGAAGCCCGTCTAGCGGGCAATCTGAGCCGAGTCATTGACTGCAACGTCTTGATCAGGCGACACCCGAACCACGACAAAAAGCCGGTTGCTGCGGCAAGGGAGAGCGCATGACTCGCGCAACCTACCGATTTCGCGAGCACGCAATCAGGCCGGACCTTCGGCCGGAAGCTGAGCCGATTCTGTCGGCAATGCAGTGCAAGTCATGCGGAGACACCAGCGAGAAGACCGAAGAGTTCGAGGACGGTACGGCGTGGGCGGCCAAGCACCTGAAAGCCAACCCGGACCATGCGGAATACCGAGAGCACATCACGCGCCCGTACTGGGCGGAACCGGGAGCGTGGCAGTGATGGAGACGACGCAGCAACCCACAACGTGTGAGTGGGCACCGGGCACGGTCGGAGACGACGTGATGACCGTGCACATGGTCCGGGACGGCAAGCCCCTCTGTGGCGCGTCCGGAGATGTGGACTACTGGCAGCGTCGCGCGACGTGCGCTGAGTGCCTGTCCAGCGAGTGACCCCGGCACGCTGAGGACGGCAAACATGGCTCAGCGCGTCGGTACAGCCCCCGTCGTGTGCTTCCCCCGAAGGCATGCGGCGGGGGCTTCCTATGCCCGTACGCTGGCCCCTATGGCGGAAGAGACCCGAACAGCACTGGTACGGCGGGCACGGAAGATCAATCGCGCTCTTGCTGAGGTTTACCCGTACGCGCACTGTGAACTCGACTTCGTGAACGCATGGCAACTGTTGGTAGCAACGGTGCTCAGCGCACAGACGACAGACCTACGGGTCAACCAGGTGACTCCGGGGCTGTTCGCGAAGTACCCGCGCCCGGCTGATCTGGCCGGAGCGGACCCGGCTGACGTTGAGGACTTGATCAGACCAACGGGGTTCTTCCGCGCCAAGACCCGGAGCATCACCAGGCTTGCCGCTTCCGTGGTCGCTGACTATGACGGGATGGTGCCCAAGACCCTTGCTGAGCTGGTGAAACTTCCAGGGGTGGGGCGGAAGACAGCGTTCGTGGTCACGGGCAACGGGTGCGCGTGCGACGCGAGCCTAGCGGGGGACCCGAACCATGGTGCTAAGGTGTCAACCCCCTTCGGCGTGCCGGGGCTGACCGTGGACACCCACTTCGGGCGGCTGGTGCGCCGCTGGAAGCTCACCGAGCAGACGGACGCCGTCAAGGTCGAGCAGGAGATCGACGACCTGCTGCCGGAGAGCGAGTGGACGATGTTCTCGCACCGCACGATCTTCCACGGCCGCCGCATCTGCCACTCCCGCAAGCCCGCCTGCGGCGCCTGCCCCATCGCCGAGCTGTGTCCCTCCTACGGCGAGGGCGAGACCGACCCGGAGAAGGCGAAGAAGCTGCTCAAGTACGAAATGGGCGGTCAGCCGGGCCAGCGCCTCAAGCCCCCGGCCGACTACCCGGGGCAGCCCGCGCCGCCGCTGCCCTCCCGCCGGCCGGCGGCCGGGGGCGCCCAGTGACGGGCGCACGGCGGTCCCCCTCTCCCTCCCCCTGCCCTTCCTCGTCCCCGTCCACCCCCTCGTCCCCGTCCACCTCCTCCTCCCCGTCCTCGTCCAAGTCCTCGTCACCTTCCGCGCCCGGCCCGGGTCCCGGCGACCCCGTGGAGGTCAGCGACCGGGGGCTGCCGGAGTGGCTGCTGCCCGTACGGGACGCGGCCGAGACCGTCGAGGCGAGCCAGCTCAGCCGGTTCCTGCCGCCGCGCGACGGCGGAGGACGTCCCTCCGCCGTCCTGGTGCTCTTCGGTGAGGGCGCCGACGGCCCCGAGCTGCTGCTGATCCAGCGGGCGTCCAGCCTGCGCTCACACGCCGGGCAACCCTCTTTCCCGGGCGGTTCCCTCGATCCGGAGGACGGCGATCCGCAGGGGGACGGCAGGCTGCGGGCCGCGCTGCGCGAGGCGGAGGAGGAGACGGGCCTCGACCCCTCGGGCGTGCAGGTGTTCGGCGTACTGCCCAGCCTCTACATCCCCGTCAGCGGCTTCGTCGTCACGCCGGTGCTGGGCTGGTGGCGCCGCCCGACCCCGGTGGCGCCCGTCGACCCGGCCGAGACGGCCCGGGTCTTCACCGTCCCGATCACCGATTTCACCGACCCCGCCAACCGCGCCATGGCCGTCCACCCCGCCGGGCACGTGGGCCCGGCCTTCCTGGTCGGCCCCGCGCTGGTGTGGGGGTTCACGGCGGGCCTCATCGACCGGATCCTGCACTACGCCGGGTGGGAGCGCCCCTGGGACCGGGACCGCCGGGTTCCGCTCGACTGGCACGCGTGACCCGGGGCGGACCGCCCCGTGCGGCCTGACCGCTGCCGACCGGTTGTCCGAGGGGAATGACCGTCTTGGCCGAGGAAGTGACCGTCTGCGTTCACACGTTCGGCAGGCGTGAGTCCGGCGGTGCCGTGCTCATGAGACGGTGTCCCTTCCGCCTGCCGCACGGGTCGCCGGCACACGGGCCCCCGCGCACGGACCACTGGCCGCCCGGACCACTGGCCGCACGGGTCACTGGCCGCGCGGGCGCGGCGGGCGGTGCACGAGTGTCGAGGTGAACCCGAGGCGAGGCTGATTCGGTGAACATGCTGGACGTACTGCTGCTCGCGGCGGCTGTGTGGTTCGCGATCGTCGGCTACCGCCAGGGCTTCGTCGTCGGCATCCTGTCCGTCCTCGGCTTCCTCGGCGGCGGACTGGTCGCGCTGTTCGTCCTGCCGCTGCTGTGGGACCAGTTCACCGGGGGCGAGCGTCCGGGGACGGGCATGGCGATCGGCGTCGTCATCGCCGTGATCCTCTGCGCCTCGGTCGGGCAGGCGCTCACCACCCACCTGGGCAACAAACTGCGGCAGCACATCACCTGGTCGCCCGCGCGGGCCCTGGACGCGACCGGGGGCGCCCTCGTCAACGTGCTCGCCATGCTGGTCGTCGCCTGGCTGATCGGCTCCGCGCTGGCGGGCACCTCACTGCCGACGCTGGGCAAGGAAGTACGCGACTCCAAGGTCCTGCTCGGCGTCTCCAGGGTGATGCCCCGGGGGGCCGACAACTGGTTCGCCGACTTCTCGTCCGTACTGGCCGAGAGCGGCTACCCGCAGGTCTTCTCGCCGTTCGCCAACGAGCCGATCCGCGACGTGCCGCCCCCCGACCCGCGGCTGGCCGGCAGTCCCGTGGTCGAGCGCGCCAAGCGCAGCATCGTCAAGGTCGTGGGCACGGCGCCGAGCTGCGGGAAGGAGGTGGAGGGCACCGGATTCGTCTTCTCGCGGGGCAAGGTGATGACGAACGCGCACGTCGTCGGCGGTGTCCAGGCGCCGACCGTGCAGATCGGCGGCGAGGGGGCGCGGTACGGCGCCAGCGTGGTGCTCTACGACTGGAAGCGTGACATCGCCGTCCTCGACGTCCCCGGTCTGCACGCGCCCGCGCTGCGCTTCGACGAGCACGACGCGGACAGCGGCGACGACGCGATCGTGGCGGGCTTCCCGCAGAACGGCGGCTACGACGTACGTGCCGCGCGGGTGCGCGGCCGGATCACGGCCGAGGGACCCGACATCTACCACCGGGGCACCGTCGGCCGTGACGTCTACTCGCTCTACGCCATGATCCGCGAGGGCAACTCGGGCGGCCCGCTGCTCACCCCCGAGGGCCGGGTCCACGGCGTGGTCTTCGCCAAGTCGCTGGACGACGACCGCACGGGGTACGCGCTGACCGTCGACGAGATCCGCGAGGACATCACCAAGTCACGCACGGCCCGCCGCCCGGTGGACACCCAGGGCTGCGCGCTCTGACGGCACCGGCGCCGCGCCGGGGAGCCCGGCAGGGGTCAGCCGCGGGTGTGCCGCAGTCTCGCTCCCACCCAGCGCGCCCGGCGGCGCAGGATGCGGGGGATGCCCAGCTCGGCGTCCGCGGAGTGCGGTTGCCGGGCGGCGCGCGGAGAAGCCTGGCCGCGCGGGTCCCTCAGATGACCGCGGTTACGTGCCACGTCACGGAAGTCGTGCGTCAAGCCCATACCGGGGTGCTTGCCCTGGGCCCAAGGTCAGTAATCACCCACCCGCCGCTCATTCGGCCTATGCGGTGGGCATGTGTGCGGAGTGGAGCGAAGCGGAGGAGAAGAGCGGGGAGAACGGGCGGAGGAACGGGAGAACGGGCGGAGGATCGGGAGGAGGAGCGGGCGAAGAAGCGGGCACGCGCGGGCCTCAGCGGTCCGGCTCCGGGTCGCTGAGCCAGTGCACCAGTTCCGTGGTGAAGGCCGCCGGGTCCTCCTCGTGCGGCCAGTGCCCGAGCCCGTCGAAGAGCCGCCAGCGGTACGGGGCTTCCACGTACTGCCCCGAACCCGCCGCGCTGCGCGTCCGCATCACCGGATCGAGTGAACCGTGCAGATGGAGCGTCGGCACCCGCACCGGCCGCTTCATCCGGCGGTAGAACTGCACCCCGTCCGGCCGCGCCAGCGACCGCACCAGCCACCGGTAGGGCTCGACCGAGCAGTGCGCCGTGGAGGGGATGCACATGGCGCGCCGGTAGTTGCCGAGGGCCGGACCGCCGGTTTCCCCGGCGTTCCCGGCGGCTGCGGTGGTGTCGGCGGCGGCGACGGTGTCGGCGGCGACCGTGGTGTCGGTGGTGTCCGCCAGCTTGGGGCCGGCCCACTCCCTGATCAGCCGCTCCACCAACGCGCCGTCGTCGGCGACGAGCTGACGCTCCGGCACCCACGGGCGCTGGAAGCCCCAGATGTGGGAGCTGGCGGCCGTCTGCCGGACGTCGGCGAGCATGGCGGCCCGCCAGCGGCGCGGATGCGGCATCGAGACGACGGCGAGCCGGCGGATCAGCTTGGGCCGCATCACCGCCGCCGTCCACGCCAGATAGCCCCCCAGGTCGTGTCCGACCAGCGCCGCGTCGGGCTCCCCCAGGGAGCGGATGACCCCGGTCACATCGAGCGCGAGGTTGGCCGGGTCGTAGCCGCGCGGCGTACGGTCGCTGCCGCCCACGCCCCGCAGGTCCATGGCGACGGCGCGGTAACCGGCGTCGGCGAGCGCGGGCAACTGGTGCCGCCACGCCCACCAGTACTGCGGGAATCCGTGCAGCAGCAGTACCAGCGGGCCTTCCCCCATCTCGGCGATGTGGAAGCGCGCTCCGTTGGCGGCCACGTCCCGGTGCGTCCAGGGGCCCTCGGGACGGATCACGGCCGTGGGACTGTCTGCGAGCGTCATACGGACGAGCGTGTCACACCCTGGAGCTGCGGGCGCTCCTTCCCACCGTCCTCCGCCGCACGCGGGTGCGGCTTGGCGTGCGAGAGGACGGACGCGCTCTGCTTGGCGGACGCCATCGACTTCTGCGCGCTCTTGCTCCTGGAGACCTTCTTGAACTTGGCCAGCGCGAGCAGCAGCAGAAGCAGCGCGAGCGCGATGAACGCGCCGCCCACGATCAGGAACGACCAGGCGAGGCCGAGACCCAGGTTGTGGATGCCGTAGGCGGCGGCGAAGCTGAGCACGGGCAGTGCGAAGAGCAGCAGTACCCCGGCGACCAGGGCCGCGCCGCTGCCCATCACGCCGCGCTTGACGTCCTGCCGCAGTTCGGCCTTGGCCAGCGCGATCTCGTCGTGCACCAGCGCGGACATCTCCGCGGTGGCCGCCGCGACCAACTGGCCGAGGCTGCGGCCGTCGTCGGCTGCGCTCATCGCTCACTCTCCCTTGCGTCTCGTACGGGCCCGCGGCGGTGCGGGCCCGGTGCTTCCTCCGGCTCCAGTGTCCGCCCGGTTCCCGTACCCCGAACGCGGAGGGGTACCGGTCCCTTCGCGAACGAGGGCTCCGCCGGGGAGGCCCGCGCCCCGCGAAGGTCCCCGTCACGGGAGGTCCGGCGCCCGGCGCCCCGGATTACCGGCCGGTCACCATGTGTCAGGCTCGATCATGCCGGACCATCATCCGCCGCGTCGTCGCCTTGGGCCACTTCGGCGAGCCTGCGGTGTTCCGCCGCCTTGGCCTCGTAGAGGGCCGCCATCCGGAGGTGGAAGTCCGGGTCGCCCTCCTCGTACACGTCCGGGACGCCGTCGCCGTCCTCGTCCCGCTCCTCTGCCTCCAGCAGCGAACGGTACCTGCGCGTACGGAGTTTGAGCAGGATCCCCGCGAAGACGGCGGCCAGCAGGGAACCCGTGAGCACGGCGGCCTTGGACTCGTCGGTGAGCGCGGCCTCCCCCGCGAAGGCGAGTTCACTGATCAGCAGCGAGACGGTGAAACCGATCCCGGCCAGCGCGGCGATGGCCAGCACGTCGGCCCAGGCCAGGTCCCGGTTCAGCTCGGCCTTGGTGAAACGGGCCGCGGCCCAGGCGCCGAAGAACACCCCGAGCGTCTTGCCCACCAGCAGCCCGAGGACCACCCCCAGGGTCTCCGGCCGGGTGAACACCTGGGTCAGGGCCCCGCCCGAGACCGCGACACCCGCCGCGAACAGCGCGAAGACGGGTACCGCGAGCCCCGCCGACAGCGGCCTGACCAGGTGTTCGATACGCGCGGCCGGTGACGCCGTCTCACCCGGCCGTACCGAGCAGCGCAGCATCAGCCCCATCGCCACGCCGGCCACCGTGGCATGCACCCCGCTGGCGTGCATCAGCCCCCAGATGACGAGCGCCAGCGGCACATACACGTACCAGCCACGCACCCCCTTGTGGTGCAGGAACCAGAAGACGGCCAGCCCCGCGACCGCCCCCGCCAGCGCGCCCAGGCTGATCCCCGCCGAGTAGAAGACGGCGATGATCACGATGGCGCCCAGGTCGTCCACCACCGCCAGGGTCAGCAGGAAGGCGCGCAGCGCGGAGGGCAGGCCCGTGCCGAGCACCGCCAGCACCCCCAGCGCGAAGGCGATGTCGGTCGCCATGGGAATCGCCCAGCCCCGCAGGTCCCCGCCGCCCGCGGCGGAGGCGGCGACGTAGATCAGCGCCGGGACGGCCATGCCGCACACCGCCGAGACGATCGGCAGCGCCGCCGCCCGCGGATCGCGCAACTCACCCGCGACCAGCTCACGCTTCAGCTCGATACCGGCCACGAAGAAGAAGATCGTCAGCAGGCCGTCCTTGGCCCAGTCGGCCACCGACAGGTTCAGATGCAGCGCCTCGGGCCCGAAGTGGAAGTCCCGTACGTCCGCGTAGAAGCCGCTCACCCCCGTGTTGGCCAGCACCAGTGCGAGAACGGCGGCGGCCAGCAGGAGGGTCCCGCCGACGGTCTCGGTACGGAGCGCGTCCGCGAGGAACGTCCGCTCGGTCAGCGGCAGCCTGCCGAGGAAGACGGAGCGGCGGCGGGCGCCGTCGCCGTGGGGCGGGGACATCAGGGACCTCCCTGGAGGGTGGCGGACACACCTGTGGTGTGTGCCGACCAGACTTCCCGGCTCGCCCCATTTCTTGGCGCATTCTTTACGCGCCCCCGCCAGCCTAACCAATGCGAGTGAGGGGGCACCCGGCCACCGGGTGCCCCCTCACCGCGCGCTCACGGACTCACGCCGCGCTCACCTCGCTGACCAGGTCAGTCCTCGCTGGGCGCGCTCGGCAGCTTCGCCTGGATGAGTTCCATCACGGAGGAGTCGGTGAGGGTCTGCGTGTCCCCCAGCGTCCGGTTCTCCGCGACGTCGCGCAGCAGTCGGCGCATGATCTTCCCGGAGCGGGTCTTGGGCAGCTCCGCGACCGGCAGGATGCGCTTCGGCTTGGCGATCGGGCCGAGCTGCTTGGCCACATGGGCGCGCAGCTCCTCGACCAGCGCCTCGTCCTCGGCGGACTCGGCCACCTCGCCGCGCAGGATCACGAACGCGCAGATGGCCTGCGTCGTCTGCGGGTCGGTCGCGCCCACGACCGCCGCCTCGGCCACCTTCGGGTGCGAGACCAGCGCCGACTCCACCTCCGTGGTGGAGATGTTGTGCCCGGAGACGAGCATCACGTCGTCCACCCGGCCCAGCAGCCACACATCGCCGTCGTCGTCCTTCTTCGCGCCGTCGCCCGCGAAGTACCTGCCCTCGAAACGCGACCAGTAGGTGTCCAGGAACCGCTTGTCGTCGCCCCAGATGGTGCGCAGCATGGACGGCCACGGCTCGGTGAGCACCAGGTAGCCGCCGGCGCCGTTGGGCACCTCGTTCGCCTCGTCGTCCACCACCGTCGCCGAGATACCCGGGAGCGGCACCTGCGCCGAGCCGGGCTTGGTCTCGGTGACGCCCGGCAGTGGACTGATCATGATGCTGCCGGTCTCGGTCTGCCACCAGGTGTCGACCACGGGGGTGCGGTCGGCGCCGATGTGGTGCCGGTACCACATCCACGCCTCGGGGTTGATCGGCTCACCCACCGAGCCGAGGATGCGCAGCGACGACAGGTCGAACTTCGCCGGGATGTCGTCGCCCCACTTCATGCAGGCACGGATGGCGGTCGGCGCCGTGTAGAGGATCGTGACGCCGTACTTCTGCACGATCTCCCACCAGCGGCCCTTGTGCGGCGAGTCCGGGGTGCCCTCGTACAGCACCTCCGTCGCCCCGTTGGCCAGCGGGCCGTAGACGATGTACGAGTGCCCGGTCACCCAGCCGACATCGGCCGTGCACCAGAACACGTCGCTCTCCGGCTTGAGGTCGAAGACCGCGTGGTGCGTGTAGGCGGCCTGCGTCAGATAACCGCCGGTGGTGTGCAGGATGCCCTTCGGCTTCCCCGTGGTGCCCGAGGTGTACAGGATGAACAGCGGGTGCTCCGCGTCGAAGTCCCGCGGCGTGTGCTCGTCCGACTGGCGGCCGACCAGCTCGTGCCACCACACGTCCCGCCCCTCGGTCCAGGAGATGTCCTCCTGCCCGGTGCGCCTCACGACCAGGACGTTGCGCACCTTCTCGGTGCCCGGCCGGGTCAGCGCCTCGTCCACGGCCGGCTTGAGTGCGGAGGCCGCGCCCTTGCGGTAGCCGCCGTCCGAGGTGATGACGACACGCGCGTCGGCGTCCTCGATACGGGTCGCCAGCGCGTCCGCCGAGAAGCCGCCGAAGACCACCGAGTGCGGGGCGCCGATACGGGCGCACGCCAGCATCGCCACGACCGTCTCCGGGATCATCGGCATGTAGATCGCGACCCGGTCGCCCGCCTGCACACCCAGCTCGGTCAGCGCGTTGGCCGCCTGGGAGACCTCCCGCTTCAGGTCGGCGTAGGTGAGCGTGCGGGTGTCACCGGGCTCGCCCTCGAAGTTGATGGCGACCCGGTCGCCGTGGCCGGCCTCCACGTGGCGGTCCACGCAGTTGTAGGCGACGTTGAGCTTGCCGTCCTTGAACCACTTGGCGAACGGGGGGTTCGACCAGTCGAGCGTCTCGGTCGGCTCGGTGCCCCAGCTCAGACGGCGCGCCTGCTCGGCCCAGAAACCCAGCCGGTCGGCCTTCGCCTGCTCGTAGGCCGCGGCGGTCACATTGGCATGCGCGGCCAGATCGGCGGGCGGGGCGAACCTCCGCTCTTCCTTGAGCAGGTTGGAGAGGGAAGAATGCTCGCTCACTTTTCCCCCTCCTCCTTGAGCAGGCTGGCCAGGTTTTCGTTGCTCACGGCATCTCCCTTTCCCGGGGTGTGCGCTGTGTCCCGCCCTAGCTCATCAGCCGCCCCACCTCCATGACAAGGGCCGTCACCACAATTGGTTTAGACCTGTCGGATCGCGCGGGGACCGGGGGACTTGTCCGCTGTGCGAGGCCCCGTACCAGGAGCGGACGCACTCCCTCATATGACCACGGAATCCGGACGAACGGCCGCGAACACCGGCCCGTCATCCCCGGTGTCCTCCGGCTCCGCCACATAGATCTGCGCCTCGCCCACATGGAAGTACATGCCGTGCAGTTCGAGCGTCCCCTCCCGCAGGCGCCGGGCCACGCACTCGTGCGCCGCCAGATGGTCCAGTTGCTGGACGATGTTCGCGAGGCAGAGGGCCTCCAACTCGTCGGCCGTCTCCCGGTCGGCGAGCCGGGGCCCTGCGACAGGCGCCGCTCCCCGGCACGCCGTGGTGCGCGCCGGGGGCCATGGGACGGGATGCCCCTCGGTTCCGGGCTCGGCTCCTGCCGCCGAGGCCGCCGGAGCTGGCGTGCGTGCGGCCGGTGCCGCGCGTGCGGCCGGTGCCGCGCGTGCGGCCGGTGCCGCGAGTGCGGCCGGCGACGCGTGGGCCCGGTACCGCTCCAGGGTGGGGCGGCCGTGCCGCAGCCAGCGGCCGAGGGAGGTGTCCGCCGGCTCGCGGCCCGCGACCGCGCTGTCGTACAGCGCCCGCATCGCGCCGCACCCCGAGTGCCCGCAGACCGTCACCGACTCGACGCGCAACACCTCGATGGCGTACTCGATCGCGGCGGCCACCGACTGGTCACCGCTCTCCCCACCCGGCGGCGGCACCAGATTGCCCACGTTGCGGACCGTGAAGAGATCACCCGGCCCGCTGGAGGTGATCATGCTGGTGACCAGCCGCGAGTCGGCGCAGGCCAGGAAGAGCTGGGAGGGACGCTGCCCCTCCTCGGCCAGCCGCGCCAGCTCGGCCCGCACGAGTGGCGCCGTCCTCAGCTGGAAGTCGCGCACCCCGCCGAGCAGTTGCCCGCGCCGGGCGGAGGGGGAAGCGCGGTGCCCCGTCCTGGTGGGGAGAGCGCGGTGCCCCGGCCTGGCGGGGAGAGCCTGCTCGGCGTCGGCTGCGGGGGTACCGGCGGTGGGAGGCGCTGCAAAGGGGTCTGGGGTAGGGCGAGCTTTGGTGAGGGGAGCTTTGGTGAGGGGAGTCCCGCTCATGGACGTTCCGGTGGGTTCTCCGGGCGCGGGCGCTTCGGTTGCGGGCGCTTTGGGCGCAGGCGCTTCGGGTTCCGGAGCTTCGTCTGCGGGTGGTGGGTGGGCTTCCTGGGGTGACGACTTCTCGTGCTTGGGTGACGACTTCTCGTGCGGGGAGGTCGTGGTGAGGGGCTTGCCTGGGCTGTCGGTTGTCGGCCGGGGGCGCTGGTGGTTGCGCCACGGCGACCATGGGCGGCGGGTGCGGGTGGCCGCGGGCTCGCTGCTCTCCTGCCCCGTGCGGCCTTTGAACACCACCTCACCGCCGGAGGCCGTGTGCGCGGCGCGCCAGTCCTCCAGTGCCTCGAACGCCGCATGGTCCATGAAGGAGCCCTCCAGCTCCACGCTCGCCCGCGCCCCCTCCGGGACCTGGGCCAGCGCCCGGCTGAGCCGGGGCACCGCGAGAAACGTCAACTGCCCCCGGACGACCACGCGAGAGACGATCGGGCCGCCGTCCCCGGAAGAGGGGCCCTGACGGGCGTCCTGGGGAAGGGCTCCCTGGGCACGGGCGCCCTTCCGGGGAGGCGCCCCGGCCGGCGCGGCGGAACCGTCCTGGAGATGGTGTGTCGTGTCCCGTACGACGGAGATCCGTGTCCGTGCCAGACGGCGCAGTGCCAGCACCACCGCGACCGCGAGTCCGAGGCCCACTCCCTCCAGCACACCGAGCAGCACGACCCCGACGGCGGTGACGCCCAGCACCACTCCCTCGCGATGACGCGCCACCGCTGCGAGGTGCCCCAGGTTCACCATGCGGAGGCCGACGACCATCACGAGCGTCCCCAGGGCGGCGAGAGGGATCAGCTCCAGCACGCCCACCAGCAGCGCGGCGGCCAGCAGCAGCCACACTCCTTGGAGCAGCCCGGCGTTCCGGCTGGCGGCACCGGCAGCGATGTTCGCGGTGCTGCGCACCGCGACTCCGGTGACGGGCAGTCCGCCGAGCGCTCCGGACACCGCGTTCGCCACGCCGTGCGCGCGCAGCTCCCGGTCCAGGTCGCTGCGCGGCACCCGGTTCTCCGCGCCGCGCGCCGCTGCCAGCTTGTCGGCGGCGACGGCGGACAGCAGCGCCTGGACGCTCGCCACCAGAGTGAGCGTCAGGACCGCCGTGGCCAGCCCGAGCACGGGGCCGTCCGGCAGTTGCGGGAGAGCGTGCGCGCGCCACGAGGGCAGATCGACGCGGGGCAGACGCATGTCGGCCGCCGCGGCGGCGCAGGTCGCCAGCCCGATGGCGACCAGCGCGGCGGGCACCTTCCCCACGACGGCCCCGAACGGCCCTCCGTGCTCCTTCAGCCGGGGCCACGCGAGCAGCACGGTGAGGGTGAGCACGCTGACGGAGAGGGCGGCGGGCTGGACCGCGAGCACTCTGCCCGGGAGCTCCAGCGCGTTGGTGAGCGGCGAGCTGTCCGGTGCGCCGCCGAACATGACGTGCGACTGGGCCAGCGCGATGGTCACGCCGATGCCGGCCAGCATGCCGTGCACCACCGCGGGGCTGACGGCGAGTGCCGAGCGGGCCACCCGGAGGTGTCCGAGGCCGAGCTGGGCGAGCCCCGCCGCGACGGTGACGGCGCAGGTGGCCTGCCAACCGTAGGTGTGGATCAGCTCCGCCGTGATCACGGTCAGCCCCGCTGCGGGACCGGTGATCTGCAGCGGTGATCCGCCGAGCCGGCCGCAGACCAGCCCGCCCACCACGCCTGCCACCAGCCCCGCCTGGAGCGGTGCGCCCGCGGCGAGCGCGATGCCGAGGGAGAGCGGCAGCGCGATCAGAAAGACGGTGACGGAGGCGGAGAGGTCGGCCGACCAGCGCTTCGCCGTCGTGTGCCCGGCCGTCCGGCGCAGAGTTGGCCGGCGCCGTGGTGACCGGGGCTGACCTGCGGCGGGGCGCTCCGGGCTGTCGGCGGCACCGCCGCGGACAGGTGTGGGGTGGGACATCGCGCCTCCTCTCGGTGTGGGCGGGCAAGGGCGCTCACGTCTCTGCGTGATCTTCTGGTTACTCCCAAGCGGAAGTAAATGGAATGTAATGCCAAGTAAAGCCTTGGTGAAGCGCGGGGTGGTGTCTGGCGGTCCGGGTTCCGTCCATCGAGTGAACGGTGCCGATAAGGCCGCTTGTCTTACTTGTCTTATTAACGTCTCGTGTCACTTTTGTCCGCATGGCGACGCCGGTCCCGCCCGGTGACCGACGAGACAAGGCGAGAGGACGAGGTGAGCCGATGGCAGCCACGCGAAGACGACCCGCTCTCACCACCGCGGTCCTGGCGGCGCTGGCGCTGTCCCTGGCTGCCGCGGGATGCTCCGGCGACGACACCGGGAGTCTGGGGGGCGCGCCGGACGGCGCGCCCAACGGCGGTCCGCAAGGCGAGGTCAGGCTCCTGGGCGACGGCTCGACCTCGCTGACGGGCCGGCAGCCTCTCCAGCCCACGCCCCGGAAGCTGAGGCCGGGTCAGAAGCCGCCGCAGTTCGTGGTCTTCTCGTGGGACGGCGCCGGCGAGGACGAGAAGCGGCTCTTCTCCCGCTTCCGCAAGGCTGGCAAGAAGTACGGCGCGGCCCAGACCTACTTCCTCAGCGGCATCTACACGCTGCCGGAGGACAAGGCGAAACGTTACGCCCCGCCCGGCCGCGCCCCGGGCGCCTCCGACATCGGCTTCCTCAGGGACAAGAACGTACGTGCCACGCTCAAGCAGGTCCGCAAGGCGTGGCTGGAGGGCAGCGAGATCGGTACCCACTTCAACGGCCACTTCTGCGGGCCGGGCGGGGTGGACTCCTGGTCCGTCCGGCAGTGGAAGAGCGAGATCAGGCAGGCACGCTGGTTCGTCGAGCACTGGAAGACCACCACCGGCTGGCGGGAGGCCGAGGCGCTGCCGTTCGACTACAGCCGGGAACTGGTGGGCGGTCGCACCCCCTGTCTCGAAGGTCAGGAGAACCTCCTCAAGGCAGCGCGCCAGATGGGCTTCCGGTACGACTCCAGCGGCAACGGCACGCAGGTGTGGCCGGGCAAGCGGCACGGACTGTGGGACCTGCCGCTTCAGCAGGTCCCCGTTCCCGGCCGCCAGTTCGAGACCCTCTCGATGGACTACAACTTCCTCGCCAACCAGTCCGGAACGGTTGACGGGGCGGTCGAGAAGCGGCCGGTGTGGGAGGCGCAGATGCGCGACGGGCTCCTGCAGGGCTTCGAGCGCGCCTACCACGGCAACCGGGCACCGATGATCATCGGTAACCACTTCGAGGACTGGAACGGCGGCATCTACATGGACGCCGTCGAGGACGTCATGAAGACGGTCTGCCCGAAGAAGGGTGTCCGCTGCGTCTCGTTCCGCCAGCTTGTCGACTGGCTGGACGCGCAGGACCCGCGCGTGCTCGCCCAACTGCGCACCCTGGAGATCGGGGAGCGGCCCGAGGGCGGCTGGCGCTCGTTCCTGGCCAGGGAGGCGAGAGGCACGAAGGACGCCAAGAACGTCGAGCACACCGGGGAGAGGTGAGGAGGGCAGGGCCCTGAGGGCGGCCCCGGCGCCGGGACGCCGGGAGGCCGGGACGCGGGGTGCCAGGGCGTGACCGTAGGGGATCGGCCGGCGCGGTCCTCCTTCCCCGGTGCGGACCTCCTTCCGGCTCACGGGGATGCGGCCGTGCCGGCCTGGAGCGGTGGAGGTCCGCGCTCTCGGCCCGCCTCAGGCCGGCTGCGGTGCGGTGGCCCGGGCGGGCTCCGGGACAGAGGTTCCGTGGGCCTCGCTCAGCACGAAAGAGGGATCGACCTGGGCGGCGAGGTCGACACCCGTTCTGGCGTTGCCCCAGCTCTCCGCGTTGCGCAGGTGGAAGTGCACCATCTGGCGGGTGTAGCGCTCCCAGTCACGCTTCTCGTACACCGCGTCGGCCGCCTCGTGGAGGGTCGCCAGGGCGCGGGCGTCCACCTCTTCGAGCTGCGCGAAGGGGCGCGGCCTGCCCTTCTCCATGGCGCGGACCCAATCCGAGTGGCCGACCGTCACCAGGAGGTCCTCGCCGGCTTCCTGGCGCAGGAAGTCGAGGTCGTCCTCGTTCTGCACCTTGTTGCCGACCACCTTCAGCGGTACGCCGAAGTCCCGTGCGTACTCCTTGTACTGGCGGTACACCGAGACTCCCTTGCGGGTCGGTTCGGCGACCAGGAAGGTCATGTCGAAGCGGGTGAACATGCCGGAGGCGAACGAGTCGCTGCCCGCCGTCATGTCGACGACCACGTACTCCTCGCGCCCGTCAACCAGATGGTTCAAGAACAGCTCCACCGCACCCGTCTTCGAGTGGTAGCAGGCGACGCCGAGGTCCGACTCGGTGAACGGGCCGGTGGCCAGCAGCCGGATGTCCACACCGTCCAGTGCCACTGTTCGTGCGCACGCGTCGTAAACCGGGTTGTCTTCCTGCAGGCGGAGCAGTCGCGAACCCCCGCCGGGGGGCGTCGTCTTGATCATCGACTCGGCGGAGGTGATCCGCGGGTTGCTGCCGCGCAGGTAGTCCTTGATGAGCGGCAGATGTGCCCCCATCGCGGGCAGTGCGGCCGCCTCCTCGTCGTCCAGACCGAGTGCCGCACCGAGGTGCTGGTTGATGTCGGCGTCGACGGCGACGACGGGTGTGCCGTGGGCCGCGAGGTGGCGGACGAACAGCGAGGACAGCGTCGTCTTGCCGCTGCCGCCCTTTCCTACGAAAGCGATCTTCATGTTCAATAGCGTAAGGCTGTGCGGACAGTGGCTGTGCAGGCGCGAGTGAAGAAGACCACTCGATCGTGGGGTTGGGCCGCTCGGCCGGGTGCGTAGGGTCGTACGCATGAGTAGCACCGCAGGCTCCAACGGACGCGCCGCGGCGTCCGCGGCTCCCGCAGCCGACCCGCTCGCCCCCCTCGCCGCACTGCCGGGCGTGCCCGACGCCGTGGAAGCTGTGCGCGCCTCGGTGGACCGGGTCTACGGGCACCGGATCATGCGCCGTCGCAGCAGTGAGGTCAGCGCGGAGGCCGCACTGCGCGGCGCGCGCGCCTCTGCCGCCGTCGAAGGCGCCGACTGGGCGCTGGAGGAGGTGCGCCGCCGCAGCGACTTCGGCACCGAGGCCGAGGCCCGGACGGTTGGTGCGGCTCTGCGGGTGACGGCCGAGGCCGGACAGCTGCTCGACATCTGGCAGCAGTCGCCGCTGCGCGTCCTGGCGCGGTTGCACCTGGTGGCCGCGTCCGGAGCGGCCCCCGACGACACCGTCGGGCGCCCGCGCCGCCCCGGTGAGCCGGTGCGGGGACCCGAACTCGGCCTGGAGCTGCCCGGCGCCGACGAGGTCGCGGCCCGGCTGGACGGCTTGGCCCAGCTCGTCTCGGGTGGTACCTCCGCACCCGCGCTGGTCACGGCGGCGGTGGTGCACGGCGAGCTGCAGGTGCTGCGCCCGTTCGGCTCGTGCAACGGGCTGGTCGCCCGCGCGGCTGAGCGCGTCGTCCTGGTGGGCAGTGGCCTCGACCCGAAGGCCATCTGCCCGGCCGAGGTGGGCTACGCGGAACTGGGCCGCGAGGCCTACCGCAAGGCGCTGGCGGGGTACGCCGCCGGAACGCCTGAGGGGATGACCGAGTGGATCGCGCACTGCGGACGCGCCGTCGAGCTGGGTGTACGCGAGAGCACTGCGGTCTGCGAGGCACTCCAGCGCGGAGCGGCCTGAAAGAGCCTCCGACGGGGATCGTGAGCGTTTCTGGAGAGGGAACTGCGGGTGGGCCCCTGCAGAGGGTTCCGGTCCTTCCCGGACGGAACGGTGTGGTCGCCGGGGCCGGCGGGACTGTGCTCGCTGTTGTGTGGTGCCGGACGCGCGGGCTGGATGTGAGGGCTGGAGGCGCTCAGCGCTCCTGCCCGTTTGATACCTGCTTGAGGTGAAAAGTAAAGATCTGCGCCCAGGGCTTCCGTTCGACTGCCTGCGGGGGTACAAAGGAGTCAACGGCCCGCGAGACCAGCGGCATCCGAGAGGATCCCGTCACGCAAGGCCCACGGACCGGATGCATGAACACCGGGCACCCACGCGACGCACAGCCCGCGATGGGCAGGTCCCACCAGGGAAGGGCAAAGTTCCCGCCCTGATGTCCGGACACACAGGTGAAGCACGCACTGGTAACCCGGTGGACATGCCAGCGGTGGCGCCGCCCTCAGGCGGAGCCACCGCATTTCTGTGCCTGGGGCGTTGTTTCGCAGTTTTCGCCGGGGGGAGGCTGACCGGCCTCAGGGGAGGGTGCCGGAGCCTCCAGGGCTCGGGTGTCTCAGAAGAGGCGGAAGCGCGACGGCGTGCGCGGTCGGCGGCGGTTGTTGAACCAGACGAGTCCCGCCGTCGCGGCCGCCGCCCCCATGGCGACTGCCGTGAACGCGAGTGCGGGACGGGACGGCATGGACAGCGAGGGGATGCGCTGCTTGAGACGGACGGGCCGGGAGAACGTCAGGACGGGCCAGTCGCGCGCGAGCGCCTCCTTGCGCAGTGCCCGGTCCGGGTTGACGGCGTGCGGGTGCCCGACGGCCTCCAGCATCGGCAGGTCCGTGGCGGAGTCGCTGTAGGCGTAGCAGCGCTCCAGGTCGTATCCCTCGGAGCCGGCCAGCTCCCGGATGGCCTCGGCCTTGGTGGGGCCGTACGCGTAGTACTCGATCTCCCCCGTGAAGCGGCCGTCCTCGACGACCATCCGGGTGGCCACGACGCGGTCGGCGCCGATCATCCGGCCGATCGGCTCGACGACCTCCGCGCCCGAGGTCGAGACGATGACCACATCCCGGCCGGCCAGGTGGTGCTTCTCGATCAGCGAGGCGGCCTCGTCGTAGATGATGGGGTCGATCAGGTCGTGGATGGTCTCGGCCACGATCTCCCTGACCTGCTCGACGTCCCAGCCCCGGGCGAGCGCGGAGAGGTATTCGCGCATCCGCTCCATCTGGTCGTGGTCGGCGCCGCCGAGGAGATATACGAACTGCGCGTAAGCGGTCCGCAGCACAGCGCGGCGATTGATCAAGCCACCCTGATAGAAGGACTTGCCGAAGGTGAGCGTGCTCGACTTCGCAATGACCGTCTTGTCCAGATCGAAGAAGGCGGCGGTGCGGGGCATCGCGAGATTTTCCACGCCACTGAGCATAGGCGCCCACCATTCGGCGTAAGCTGGGGCGCGTGGGTTTGCCTGAGAAGGCTCTCGGGTACACCATGGAAGTCACGGATCGTTCGCGACCGTGCTAACCCGGCCCGACTCCTCCCCCCCCGAGTCGGCCGTGGAGACGACCCCCGCTCTCCCCCCCGGCGGGGGTCGTCGCATGTCCGGGGGCATTTTCCCGCCCCGGCCCGCATCGGCCGGGGCTTTTTCGATCTTCAGGGACCGGACGCGGTGATTCCTCCGACCTGTAACCGAGTGTAATCGAAGCGCTGCTCTCCGGAAGTCACTGGTTTGGGTGAGCGAGTTATTCACATCCCCTGGGTTGTCCACAGTTTTCGACCATGATCCACAAGTTTTTCCGGTTCGCAGCACCGTGAATCCCGTCGGCGTCCGCAGCCGTTTGCGGACGCGAGTGCCCAACGGACGGGGAGGCCGGGACCATGGCCGAAAACATTCTGATTGTCACCGAGGACGCAGAACTCCTCGATGACCTACTGCGACTGTGCGCGGCGGCGGGGACGGCGGAGCCCCAGGTCGCACACGGCGGACCCACCTGTGAGGCGGGGTGGGCGGCCTGGAGCGGCGCCACGGCCTGGGAGCGGGCACCCCTGGTGCTCGTCGGGGACGACTGCGCCGCCGCCTCCGGCTTCGGCGACCCCACCGGCGCCTCCCGATCGCCCGGGGCTTCCGGGCCGCCGAGCCCCTCCGGTCTCCCCGGCGCCACCGTGTCTTCCGGGTATGCCGTCTCCTCCGGAGCAGGGGCGGCCTGGTCCGGAAGGGCCGGGGCGGGAGCGGTGCCGCGCCGTCCCGGAGTGCTGCTTGTAGGGCGCGACTGGGACGACCCGGGCGTGTGGGAGCGCGGAGTCCGGGTCGGGGCCGAGAGCGTGGTGCTGCTGCCCGATGCGGAGAGCTGGCTCACAGGCCGCATCGCGGACGCCGTGGAGGGCGTCGGCCCCGCCGCGCTGACGATCGGAGTGATCGGGGGGCGCGGCGGCGCCGGAGCCTCCACCCTGGCCTGCGCGCTGGCGGTCACCGCGGCTCTCGCAGGCGAGCGGACCATGCTCATCGACGCCGATCCGCTCGGCGGCGGGCTGGATGTGCTGCTCGGCGCGGAGCGGACGGATGGGCTGCGCTGGCCCGACCTCGCCCAGTCCCGGGGCCGCGTCGGCGGCACCGCCCTGGCCGAAGCGCTGCCCCTCGCCCACGGCCTGCGCGTGCTGAGCTGGGACCGAGGTGACTCCGGGCCGGTGCCCGCCGAGGCGATGCGCTCCGTGCTCTCCGCTGCCCGGCGGCACGGAGGCGTGGTCGTCGTCGACCTGCCCCGGCAAGTGGATGAGACCGTCGCCGAGGCCCTCGTCCAGCTCGATCTCGGGCTCGCCGTCGTCCCCGCCGAACTGCGCGCGGTCGCCGCGGCACACCGGGTGGCCGGACGGACGCAGATGGCGGTCCCGGACCTGCGCGCGGTGGTGCGCACGCCGGGCGGTCCCCACGGGGAGCGCGCCTACGGGGCCGGACTGGACGACACGGAAGTCGCCCGCCTGCTCGGACTGCCACTGGCCGGAGAGCTGCCCTGGGAGCGGGGACTGCTGGAGGGCATCGACCGGGGTGTACCGCCCGGCCTGGCCAAGGACGGCGCTCTCGCCCGTTTCTGCGGAATGTTCTGGGAGCGGGCCCTCAGCGGGGGAGGGGTCGCGGCATGAGCGTCCACAGCGCCCGCAGCGGCCACGACACCGCCGGTGCCCGGTATACCGCCAGTACCCGGCATACCGTCGGGGGCGGCTCCCTTCCTTCCCTCGACACCCCTGGCCCTTCCCGCACCCGCGACGGCGCGCGGACCGGTCCGGAGGAAACTCCTGGGGCAGCCGTGCCGGGGACACCGTCCGCCGACGGCGCGGAGGCGGGCACCCGGCTGCTGGACTCGGTGCGGCGCAGTCTCGCCGAGACGGGGGCCGAACCCACCCCCGCGCGGGTGGCGGCCGTGCTGCGCTCCCAAGGGCGGCTGATGGGGGACAGCGCCGTACTCGGAGTCGTCGAGTTGCTGCGCTCCGAGCTCGTGGGCGCGGGCCCGCTGGAACCCCTGCTCGCGGACCCCGAGGTCACGGACGTACTCGTGACCGGCCCCGACCGGGTGTGGATCGACCGGGGGCGCGGACTCCAGCGCACCGGGGTGCGGTTCCGTGACGCCGCCGCGGTACGCAGGCTGGCACAGCGCCTGGCCACCTCGGCGGGCCGCCGCCTCGACGACGCCCGCCCCTGGGTGGACGCCCGGCTTCCCGACGGCACGCGGCTGCACGCGGTCCTGCCGCCGGTTGCTGTCGGCTCGACCTGCCTGTCCCTGCGGGTCGTCCGCCCGCGCGCGTTCGGCCTCGAAGAACTGGTCGCCGCCGGAACGGTGCCGCCGGGCGGGGAGCGGCTGCTGCGGGCCGTGCTGGACGCGCGTCTCTCGTTCGTCGTCAGCGGCGGCACCGGTTCGGGCAAGACGACCCTCCTGTCCACGCTGCTGGGGCTGGTCGGCCACGACGAGCGCATCGTGCTGGCGGAGGACTCCGCCGAGCTGCGTCCCGACCACCCGCACGTCGTCCGGCTGGAGGCGCGCCCGGCCAACCAGGAGGGCGTGGGTCGGGTGGAACTGCGCGACCTGGTACGGCAGGCGCTGCGGATGCGTCCGGACAGGCTCGTCGTCGGAGAGGTGCGCGGAGCCGAGGTGACGGATCTGCTGGCCGCGCTGAACACCGGTCATGAGGGCGGCTGCGGCACCGTGCACGCCAACGCCGCCGGCGACGTCCCGGCCCGGCTGGAGGCCCTGGGAACGACAGCCGGGCTCGACCGCGCGGCCCTCCACAGCCAGTTGGCAGCCGCGCTGGACGTGATCGTGCATCTCGTAAGGGGACGCGACGGGCGGCGCCGCATCGCACAGATCCACGTCCTGGACCGCGATGCGGCGGGCCTGGTGACGACCGTGCCGGCGGCTGTGTGGAACGGCGCGGACGGTGGACGAAGCGGCCGGGCGGCGGAAGGCGGGTTCGTCCGCGAACGCGGATGGGACCAGCTGCGCCGACTGTGCCTGCGGAGGTACCTCGGTGATGCCGACGGCCTTCCGGCCGCCGCCCGGCGGGGGTTGGGTGCGGCGGAGGCGAAGCCGGACGCGTACTCGGCGGCGCACGGCGGAGGACAGCAGACTGCGGGCTCTCCCGCCGGGAGTACGCGATGACGGTGACCGGGATGATCGGCCAGGAAGCGGCCGGTTCGCAGCCGGCGGCCACGTACGCGGGGTACGCCGCGATGGTCTGTGCGGGAGCCGCGGCCTGGCTGATGACAGGTGGGCACGGCGGGCCGCGCCGGGCCCGGTTGCTGCTCGCCGGTGGCGGAGAGGCCGCTGCCCGGTGGTTCCCCGTCGAACCGCCCGAGTGGCTGAGGAAGCGCGCCGTGGTGGTGCGGCGCCGCGTGCGGGAGCGGATGGGGCACGCCGGGTGGTGCCTGCCCGCCGGCCTTCTCGTCGCTCTGCTGGGACGTTCGTGGATCCCTCTCGTGGCCGGCCTGGTGGCGGTACCTCTCGTACGGGGGCGGCTCCTGCGGAGGGACGCCGACCGCGCGGCACGGGAGCGGGAGGCGGCCGTGATCGACCTCTGTGCGGCCGTGGCGGGGGAGTTGCGCGCCGGGAGACAGCCGGACGGGGCACTCCTGGCACTCGACCGGGCAGTGCTGCGGCGCTTCGGAGACGCGGGCGCGGCGGTACTGGCGGCGGCGCGGTTCGGCGGCGATGTGCCCGCCGCGCTGCGCAGGGCCGCCGAATTGCGCGGTGCCGACGGACTGGCCGGTGCCGCGGCCTGCTGGCGGGTGGCGGTGGACGGCGGTGCGGGGCTCGCCGAGGGGCTGGAGCGGGTGGCCGAGTCCCTGCGGGCCCGCCGGGAACAGCGGGAGGAGCTGAAGGCCCAACTGGCGGGCCCGCGCTCCACCGCGCTGGTACTCGCACTGCTGCCGGTCTTCGGCCTGGTGCTGGGCAGCGCCATGGAGGCAGCCCCACTGGAGATCCTCCTGCACACCCCTGCCGGGTTCGCCTGCCTGGTGGCCGGGCTGCTCCTGGAGTGGGCGGGGCTGGCCTGGGTCGCCCGGATCGTGCGCTCGGCGGAGGGCGGGAGCCGGTCCCTGACGGGACGCGCGACCCGGTCGGAGCCGGCACGGAACGCCGGTGGAACCGCGGCTCGCGTGCGGCCGGCGACTCCTGCGGTGCCCGTGGCAACGGTGCCCCGCGAGCCGAGCGGATCGAGGTGAGTGCCGAGATGGCCGGGGCGTGGGGGGAAGTTGTCCCCAGGGTGTGGATGTGGCTGGTGGCGGCCGTGGCGGTGCTGGCGGCGGCCGGATGCGTGGCCGGCGGGGAAGTTGTCCCCAGGGTGTGGATGTGGCTGGTGGCGGCCGTGGCGGTGCTGGCGGCGGCCGGATGCGTGGCCGGCCTCGCCGGCGAGACGCGTCGCGAAGGCCGTACCCGGCGGCGGCTGCGGCTCCTGTGCGGCAGTGGACCGCGCGGGTCGGAAGCGTCCGGGACGGCGGCACGCGAGCTGCCCGGAGCGGCACGTGAGCGGTTCGGGTCAGCACATGGGCAGTTCGGGACGACAGCGCTCGGGGCGGCGGCACCCGGCCCGTCCGGGGCGGGACCGGGGCCGTCCAATTCGGGAGGTGAGCGGTTCGGGGCGGACTGGAGAGAGGGGGAGCGGCACGGTGCCGCCCCGGGTGCGCTCTCGCAGTTGCGGGCGAGGGCCGTATGCAAGTGGGAGGTGACGATACGGCGGAGGCAGGTGCGGGAGGGGTTCGGTGCGGCGGCTGCCGCCGTTGTGGGGGTCGTGCTGATCGGCGGCCCGGCAGGGTGGCTGGTGGGCGGTGCTGCCGCATGGGGCATGTGGCGGTGGCTGCGGCGCAGGCCCCAACCCGATGACGCGCAGTCTGCTGAGGAGCGGTCGGCCGAGGCCCAACTCCCCCTGGCGGCGGATCTCATGGCGGCCTGCCTGGCGGCCGGTGCCGGACCGGAGCATGCGGCCGAGGCGGTTGGGAGTTCGATGGGCGGACCGCTGGGAGAGCGGCTGGTCCGCGCGGCGACGGAGCTGCGCCTGGGGGCTGAACCGGCGTTGGTGTGGGGGCGCTTCGCGGAGCGGCCCTGGGGAGTGGAGTTCGCCCGGTGCATGGAACGGGCCGAGGTGGCCGGCGTCCCGGCCGTGGAGTCGGTGACCCGGCTCGCGGCCGAGCTGCGCCGTCGCTGGACCCGGGCCGCCAACGGCCGGGCGAGACGGGCGGCGGTGCTGGTCACCGGTCCGCTGGGGCTCTGCTTCCTGCCCGCGTTCCTGGTGGTCGGCGTGGCGCCGGTGCTGCTGGGGATCGCCCGGTCGCTGTGGTGACCAGCCGAGGACAGTCGGGCGGCGTGTCCGGGGAGGCGGGCACCGGGTGACGACAAACAGAAGCCAGTGACGAGGAAGACGCAGGAAAAGTCGGAAGACGCAGGACAAGGCGAGGGAGAACGTGCGGTGTTGACGAGGATGCGGCAGCTGTGGGCGAGGGCGTGCGCGGCGCGGAGGCCGAGCGGGGACAGGGGGATGAGTACGGCGGAGTACGCCATCGGCACGCTGGCGGCGGTCGCACTGGCGGCCGTGCTCTACAAGGTGGTCAACAGCGGCCCGGTGGGTCACCAGATGCAGCAGCTCATCGAGCGGGCTCTCCGTGGGTCGTTCTGAGGCCGGCCCCGATCGGGCACGCGGCACGCCCGCTCGCGGAGGGCGCCCGCGGCGGACGGACTGGAGCGCGGGCTATGTCACCGCTGAGGCCGCCGTGGTGATCCCGGCGCTCGTGTTGCTGGTGGCGGGGCTGCTGTGGGGGCTGATGGCAGCGGTGGCACGGATCCAGTGCGTGGACGCGGCCAGGGCCGGAGCGCGTGCGGCGGCACGCGGGGAACCCGCCGACGGGGTGGCGCGCGCCGTCCGGTCGGCGGCGCCGCCCAGGGCCCGGCTGCACGTGACGAGAGAGGGAGATCTGGTGCGGGTCGCCGTACGGGCACGGACGGTGGGGCCGGGCCCGCTGACGGTGGAACTGCGGTCCGAGGCAGTGGCGCTGGACGAGGCGGCGGCCACGGAGGACGGGGCTCCGGGAGACGGGTCGGTGTCCACGGAGGACGAGGTTCCCGAGGAGGGGGTGGCGGACACGGAGAACGGGGCGATGCCTGCCGGGGGCGGGGCGGCGGCCGGGGGCCCGGAGCCGGCGCCCGGCAAGGAGTCCCGCCCCGCCACGGATGGTGCCGGGGGAGGTCGCACATGAGAGGGGGCGAGGTGCGGGCCAGGCGGCGGAAGAGCGGGATGAACGGGAGCGCAAGGGCGCGGCGGAGAGGGAGCCGGGTGCGGGCGGGGCTCAGTGATGACCGGGGTTCGGCGTCCGTGTGGGCGGCGCTGAGCGCGGTGGTGCTGTGCGGGGTGTTCGCAGCGGTGCTCGGGTTCGGCCATGCGGTCCACGTCCGTCACCGGGCCGGAGCCGCCGCCGACCTGGCGGCGCTCGCGGCGGCCGACCGGGCCCTGGACGGCCGGACTCGCGCCTGCGCGGTCGCACGCCGAGTGGCCCAGGCGCAGGGGGCGAGTGTGTCCCGGTGTGCGGTCCGGGGAGAGATCGCGGACCTGGACGCGCGGGTGCGGTGGGGGCCCTACGCGTCACGGGTACGCGCCCGGGCGGGTCCCGTCGGCACGGAGGCTGCCGGAACCGTCCCCTCGGCACGAAGGCCGACCGGAGCGGGTCCCGTGGACACGGACGCTGCCGGAGCCGGAGCCGGAGCCGGGGCCGTGCCCCTCAGCACGGACGCTGTCGGCATCGATCTCATGGGAAGAGGCTCGTGGAGAGGCCTCGTCGTCCCGGGGCGGACAGGCAGGGCAGGGTCACTCGGCGGATCGCAGCAGCTCCGTGAGAAGGCGGATGGCGCCGCGTTTGTGCAACGGGTCGTTGGCGTTGCCGCACTTGGGCGACTGGATGCAGGAGGGGCAGCCCGTCTCGCACTCGCAGGCGGCGATGGCGTCACGGGTGGCGGTCAGCCACGCGCGGGCCGTGTGGAACGCCCGCTCGGCGAAGCCGGCTCCACCGGGCTGGCCGTCGTAGACGAAGACGGTGGGAAGGAGGGTGTCGGGATGCAGGGCGATGGAGACGCCGCCGATGTCCCAGCGGTCGCAGGTCGCGAAGAGCGGCAGGATGCCGATGGCGGCGTGCTCCGCGGCGTGCAACGAGCCCGCGAGGATCTCGGGGGTGATGCGGGCGGCGTCGAGCTGGTCCTCGGTGACCGTCCACCAGACGGCGCGGGTCCGCAGGGTGCGGGGCGGCAGGTCCAGCTTGGACTCGCCGAGCACCTCGCCGGTGATCAGGCGGCGGCGCAGGTAGGAGACCACCTGGTTGGTGACCTCAACAGAGCCGAAGCACAGCCGTGCCTCGCCCCAGGGCACCTCGGCCTCGGTCTCCAGCACGGCGAGGGAGGTGGTGTCGCGGGCCATGGTCGTCCAGGGAGGGCTGGCTTCCTCGACGAGCGCGGCGGAGTCCTCCAGATCGAGGTGGCGCACCACATAGGTGCGGCCCTGGTGCAGGTGGACGGCGCCCTCGTGGACGGTGGTGTGCGCGGCGGAGGCGTCCACGGTGCCGAGCAGGCGGCCGGTTCCTTCCTCGACCACCTGGACCGGCTTGCCGCCGCTGCCGCGGATGTCGGTGAGGTCGGCGGCGCGCTCCTTGCGGGTCCAGTGCCAGCCGGAGCTGCGGCGGCGGAGCAGCTTGCGCTCTTCGAGCTTGCGCAGGAGCCGCCCGGTCTCCGGCCCGAAGAGGTCGAAGTCGGACTCGGTGAGGGGGATCTCGGCTGCGGCTGCGCACAGGTGGGGCGCCTGGACGTAGGGGTTGTGGGGGTCCAGAACGGTCGACTCGACGGGGGTGTCGAAGATGGATTCGGGGTGGTGGACGAGGTAGGTGTCCAGCGGTTCGTCCCGCGCGATCAGTACGACCAGGGCGCCCTGACCCGCCCGGCCGGCGCGGCCCGCCTGCTGCCAGAGGGAGGCGCGGGTGCCGGGATAGCCGGTGATCAGGACGGCGTCCAGGCCTGAGATGTCGATGCCGAGTTCCAGGGCGTTCGTCGCGGCGAGGCCCAGCAGCTCGCCGGTGTGGAGAGCCCGTTCGAGGGCACGCCGCTCCTCGGGGAGATAGCCGCCCCGGTAGGCGGCGATGCGCGAGGAGAGCCCGCGCCGTCCGGCACCCGGCAATCCGGCACCCGGCAATCCGGCACCCGGCAAGGAAGCGCCCCTGCTCCCGGCCGCACCGCCCTCGGCCCCAGGCTCACCCCGAACCCCGGCCCCGACCGGACTCCCGGCCCCGCTCCCGCTCCCAGCCCCACTGCCGCCCCGAGCCGAACGGGCACCCCCGCCCTGAGCAGTACTGGCACCCCCGCCCTGACCCGAAGGGGCACCCTCTCCCGCCAGGAGAGCCTCCCCCGAACCCAGAGCCGCATCCGCCGAGCCCCCAGCCGCATCCGCCGAGCCCACAGCGGCGCCCGCGGAACCCAGAGCCGCATCCGCCGAGCCCACAGCGGCGCCCCCCGAACCCAAAGCCGCGCCCGCCGAACCCCCAGCCGCATCCCTCGAACCCCCAGCCGCGACCCTCGAACCCACGGCAGCATCCCCCGCCCCAAGGGCATCCCCGACTCCCAGGGCATCCCCCACCCCGTGGGCATCCGCGACCATGGTGGCGGTCTCCATGCTGCTGGCGTTCCCCGTCGCCGAGCCGCTCGGGTCGGTGGCGGTGAGTGGTCCGCGGGGGGACGGGACGCCTGTCAGGCGGTCCTGGGCGATGAGGGAGATCAGCTCGGCGCCGCGCCGGGAGCGGACGAAGGCGACGGTGCGTACTTGCTGGAGGGCCAGGTCGGTGAGGAGTTCGGCGGCCTCGGCGGTGGCGGTGCGGCGGACCGGGGCGCCGCGTTCGCCTTCCAGTTCCGTCAGCGGCGGCTCCCACAGCGCGAAGACCGTCTCGCCGCGCGGGGAGGTGTCCTCCGTGATCTCGACGGGGCGTATCCCGGTGAGCCGGGCCGCGCCTTCCCCGGGCGAGGCGGCGGTGGCGGAGGCGAGGAGGAAGACGGGCTCGGAGCCGTAGCGGGCGCACACCCGGCGCAGTCGACGCAGGACCTGGGCGACGTGGGAGCCGAAGACGCCGCGGTAGGTGTGGCACTCGTCGATGACGACATAGCGCAGGGCGCGCAGGAAGGAGGACCAGCGGGTGTGGCCGGGCAGCATGCCGCGGTGGAGCATGTCCGGATTGGTGAGGACGTAGTTGGCGTAGAGCCGTACCCACTCCCGTTCCTCGACCCGGGTGTCCCCGTCGAAGACGGCGGGCCGCACGGCCGTGCCGAGCGGGGCGGCCAGGTCCGCGACGGCGCGGCGCTGGTCCGCGGCGAGTGCCTTGGTGGGGGCGAGGTACAGGACGGTGGTGCCCCGGCCGTTGGGGGCCTCGCTGCCGTCGAGCAGGGTGCTGAGGACGGGGGCGAGGTAGGAGAGGGACTTCCCGGAGGCGGTGCCTGTGGCGATGATCACGGAATCGCCGTCGAGGGCGTGGGCGGCGGCGCGGGCCTGGTGCTCCCAGGGGCGGTCGATGCCCGCGCGGCGTACAGCTTCGATCACTTCCGGACGGATCCGCTCGGGCCATTGCGCATGGCGACCGTTTCGCGGGGGCAAGTGCTCCGTATGGGTGACACGCCCGGCGCGGTCCGCCCCCCTGGTGAGACGAGCCAGCACCTCGCGAGGGTCGCCGTGGGGAGCCGAGCGGTCGGGCTCGGCTCGCGGGCGTACGCTCGCGGACCGGGTGTGCTGTTCGTTGGCCATCGGTACCGAGTGTGTCACTGGCGAGGCGGACAATGGCCGCAAGGCGTCGTCCTCGCCTGCTGGTAAGTGATTGAATGCCTCTGCGGCTGCCGATCCGTCCCCTGCCTTTGGGGGTACCTCCCTCCGTCAGGGCAGGGGGAGGGAGAACCGAGGGGGCTGACCGCTCGATAGCAAGGTGCTGGAGGATCCGTGGACCTGTCCCTGTCGACCCGTACCGTAGGCGATCGCACGATCGTCGAGGTCGGTGGCGAGATTGATGTATACACCGCGCCCAAGCTGCGCGAGCAGCTGGTCGAGCTCGTGAACGACGGCAGCTACCACCTCGTCGTGGACATGGAGGGCGTCGACTTCCTCGACTCCACCGGGCTCGGCGTGCTCGTCGGCGGGCTCAAGCGGGTGCGCGCCCACGAGGGCTCGCTGCGTCTGGTGTGCAACCAGGAGCGCATTCTCAAGATCTTCCGGATCACCGGTCTGACGAAGGTCTTCCCGATCCACTCCTCGGTCGACGAGGCCGTGGCGGCCACTGACTGACGCGTCCGGGCCGCCGGCCCGCCCCGGTGCGGGCGGTCCGGCGGCCTGCCGCTTGACCGGTAGGCGGTCGCCGGGGCCGGCTCCCCGAGCCCCGGACGGGCCCCGCAGACACTCAGGAAGACCGAGGGGGATGGCATGGCCACCGTTGAGCTGCTCTTCAGCGCGCTCCCGGAGCATGTCCGTACGGCGCGGCTGGTGGCCGCCGCCGTGGCGCGGCGGGCCGGCGTCGACGAAGCCGTGCTCGACGAGGTGCGGCTGGCCGTCGGTGAGGCGTGCACGCGGGCCGTCGGCCTGCACATGAGTCACGGTCTGAGCACCCCGGTGCGGGTTTCCCTGATCGAGGACGAGAAGAAGTTCTCCATCGAGGTGGGGGACGACGCGCCGCACCGGCGTTTCACCCTGCCCGGCGGCACGCTCGGCGCCACCGCCTCGGCCTCCGGGGCCGCGTCGGCCTCCGCCAACGGCGGCAGGAACGGCGGCGGTCACGCGCCCGGTGGCGGGCTCATCGAGGCCGACGGCGCGCTGATGCCGGGGGCGAAGGACGAGATTCCCGAGCCGGTCGCCGAGGAGGACGAGGGCGACGGGGAGATGGGGCTCGCGGTGATCAGCGGCCTCGTGGACGACGTCGAGGTGACGACGGACGAGAACGGCGGGGTGATCCGTATGAGCTGGCCGACAGCGGAGCCCATCCTCCCCTGAACCTCCACATCCCCACCCGCCCCAACCGGTCATGTGCCCGCCGCGTACGCGGCGGGCTTTTCTGTCTTCCGGCCCCTTTTCCCGATCTTCTCTCGCGATCATCGGACGATCCACGGCGCGCTTTTTCACCGCCGCTGACCAGGTTCTAAACGGAGCTGTGCCGGTTTTCTCCGTCACTCGATAGATCACTTTTCCGGTGTCAGTTGAATTTGCACGTTCCCTCATGCGAGCGAATTACCGGCCTCGCGTGCGGCTGATCTTCGCTGTTCCCAGCGAATTCCCGCTGCTGCGCTCTGTTTTGATCCAGTGGCGCTCCCTACAATCCGTCCACATCTTTGCAGCAGGACGCCTGAGCGTGCTTGCGCGCGCCCATGTGCCAAACGTCAAGGAGGACGAATGGCGGGGCAACTCAGCCCACTACACAACCCCCAGCACCTCGCGGACGCCGCGGAACTGACCAGTGGCAACCGGGGACTCGCGATCGTGATCGCGGTTGTCGCGCTCGCAGCGCTCGGCGTCGCGTTGGTGCTGGTACGACAAGTGCTCGCCGCGGGCGAGGGCACCGACAACATGAAGAAGATCGCCTCGGCCGTGCAGGAGGGGGCGAACGCCTACCTGGCGCGGCAGCTGCGGACCCTCGGGGTGTTCGCGGTGGTCGTCTTCTTCCTGCTCATGCTGTTGCCGGCCGATGATATGAACCAGCGGATCGGCCGTTCGTTGTTCTTCCTGGTCGGTGCGGCTTTCTCGGCGGCGACCGGCTATATCGGCATGTGGCTCGCGGTACGCAGTAATGTGCGTGTGGCGGCTGCGGCGCGTGAGGCGACTCCGGTGCCGTCTCCGGCCGGTGCGGCGAAAGGCGAGCCGGGGGAGATTCCGGCCGACCTCACCGCCGTTTCCCACAAGGCCATGAAGATCGCTTTCCGCACCGGTGGCGTCGTCGGAATGTTCACCGTCGGCCTCGGGCTGCTCGGGGCCGCCTGCGTCGTGCTCGTGTACGCGGCCGACGCGCCCAAGGTGCTGGAGGGCTTCGGACTCGGCGCCGCGCTGATCGCCATGTTCATGCGTGTCGGTGGCGGGATTTTCACGAAGGCGGCGGACGTCGGCGCCGACCTCGTCGGCAAGGTCGAGCAGGGCATTCCCGAGGACGATCCGCGCAACGCCGCCACCATCGCCGACAACGTGGGCGACAACGTCGGCGACTGCGCCGGAATGGCGGCCGACCTTTTCGAGTCGTACGCGGTGACGCTGGTGGCCGCGCTGATCCTCGGCACCGCCGTCTTCGGCAACGACGGGCTGGTCTTCCCGCTGCTGGTGCCCGCCATCGGAGTGCTCACCGCCATGATCGGCGTGTTCGCGGTGGCGCCGCGCCGGTCCGACCGCAGCGGGATGTCGGCGATCAACCGGGGCTTCTTCATCTCGGCGGTGATCTCGCTGGTACTGGTCGCCATCGCCGCGTTCGCGTACCTGCCCTCGAGCTACGCGGACCTCGAAGGCGTCTCGGGCGACGACGCGCAGGAGATCCTCGGCCACAGCGGTGACCCGCGCGTCCTGGCCATCGTGGCCGTCGCCATCGGCATCGTGCTGGCCGCCGTGATCCAGCAGTTGACCGGCTACTTCACCGAGACGACCCGCAAGCCTGTGCGGGACGTCGGCAAGACCTCGCTGACGGGGCCCGCGACCGTGGTGCTCTCGGGTATCTCCCTCGGCCTGGAGTCGGCCGTCTACACCGCCCTGCTGGTCGGCCTCAGCGTCTACGGGGCCTTCCTGCTGGGCGGCGGCACGGTGATGCTGGCGCTGTTCGCCGTCGCGCTGGCCGGCACCGGCCTGCTGACCACGGTGGGGGTGATCGTCGCCATGGACACCTTCGGGCCGGTCTCCGACAACGCGCAGGGCATCGCGGAGATGTCCGGTGACGTGGAGGGCGCCGGCGCCCAGGTGCTCACCGACCTGGACGCGGTCGGCAACACCACCAAGGCGATCACCAAGGGCATCGCCATCGCCACGGCGGTGCTCGCCGCCGCCGCTTTGTTCGGCTCGTACCGCACCGAGCTGGGTGACGCGCTGGCCGAGGCCGACCAGAGCGCGGGCAAGATGCTGGAGCTGGTCGACATCGCGCAGCCCAGCACGCTGGTCGGGCTGATGTTCGGGGCCGCGGTGGTCTTCCTCTTCTCCGGGCTGGCCATCAACGCCGTCTCCCGCTCGGCCGGTTCCGTGGTCTTCGAGGTGCGGCGGCAGTTCCGCGAGAAGCCCGGGATCATGGACTACTCGGAGAAGCCCGAGTACGGCCGCGTCGTGGACATCTGCACCAAGGACGCGCTGCGCGAGCTGACCACTCCCGGGCTGCTGGCCGTGATGTCTCCCATCCTGGTGGGCTTCACCTTCGGCGTCGGCGCGCTGGCGGCTTTCCTGGCCGGCGCCATCGGGGCGGGCACGCTGATGGCGGTCTTCCTGGCGAACTCGGGCGGCGCCTGGGACAACGCCAAGAAGCTCGTGGAGGACGGCCACCACGGCGGCAAGGGCAGCGAGGCCCACGCCGCGACCGTCATCGGCGACACCGTCGGTGACCCGTTCAAGGACACCGCCGGGCCGGCGATCAACCCGCTGCTGAAGGTGATGAACCTGGTGGCGCTGCTGATCGCGCCGGCCGTGGTGAAGTTCAGCTACGGCGAGGACAAGAGCGTGGGCGCACGCGTGCTGGTCGCCGCGGTCTCCGTGGCGGTCATCGTGGGCGCCGTCTATGTCTCCAAGCGGCGCGGCATCGCCGTGGGCGAGGAGAGCGCCGAGCGGGCGGCGAAGCCTGCCGACCCGGTGGATCCGGTGCCTCCGGTGGCCGCTTCCTGACAGTACGGGCCGCCGCTGTCCGACGGTGGTCAACGACCGGGCGGGCGGGACGCGTTGGCGTCCCGCCCGCCCGTGTGTGTTTTCTCTCAACCGGGCCCTGTCATGTCGCACTCGGTCGTTGGTTCAAATGGCTGCAATAGTGGACATAGGGTTCTTCCGGCTCGCCGCCACCTCCTCCCTGGCGTGTATGTTCCGGGCCGAACAGCCATGGAAGGGACCGATCCGGTGAACAAGAAGCTCGCGGCGGTGCTGTCCGGTGGTGCCGTACTCGTACTGGCGCTGTCCGGTTGCAGCGACGACAGCGGCAAGACGGACGAGTGGGCCAAGAAGGTCTGTGACGACCTCCAGCCCCAGCACGCGAAGATCAACGAGGCCAACCAGGACATCGTCGAGGCCACGCGCACGGGCAAGTCCCCCGACGAGGTCAAGAAGGCCGACGCGGCCAGTTTCAAGAAGGTCTCCGACGCCTACAAGGCGATGGCCCGGGCGGTTCAGCAGGCGGGCGCGCCGCCGGTCGACGACGGCGAGAAGATGCGGAAGGACGCCGTCAAGGAGCTCGACACGATCTCCGGCAAGTACAACGACCTGGTGACCGCCGTCGAGAAGGTGCCCACCGGCGACACGTTCGACGAGGGCATCGACAGCGTGGCCGCCAAGCTGGCGGCGCTGGGCAAGCGGGGCGACACGGCGCTGCGCCGGCTGTCGACCGGCGAGGTCGGCCAGGCGATGGCCAAGCAGGAGAGCTGCAAGAAGACCGGCCTCACCAAGAAGGGCTCCTGACGCCCGGTCCGTGCCCGCCGGGGGCCGGCGCCCCGCGGGGCCGCTGTCCCGCCGGCTGACGGCGCGCCGGCGGGATCACCGCCTCCGGCGGCCCGGCCACGTGCCGGGACGGGGAGGGAACCAGGGAGAATGGCGCGGGTGAGTACAGACGCACTGCCCGAGCCCACGTCCGAGAGCACCCGCAGGCTGCGCGAGGCCCTGAGGGAGGCGGGGTTCACCGCCGACGGGCTTCTGGAGCTGCTCGGTGCCCCGGCCTACGCGGCGCTCGCCCGCGGCGAGACCGTCCCCGCCCTCCGCGCCACCCGGGGCACCGGTCCGCTGGAGACGCTGGTGCGGCTCTTCCTGCTCCAGCAGCCGGTCCCCTACGAGCGGGCACGGGCGGCGCTGCCGGTGGAGGGGGCGCTGACCGACCGGTGGCTGGAGCGGGTGCCGCGGCAGCCTGCCGGGGCGGCCGGGATGGGTGGGACGGCCGGAACGGCCGGGACGACTGAGAGCGCTGAGGCGGCCGGTACAGGAGGGGCGTCCAGGGCGGGGGAAGCGGCCGGGGCGGGTGGGACGGCCACGGCTGGTGAGGCGGACCAGGGCGGTGCCTCTGCCGTGCGCGCCACCGTCGATGTGCGCCCCTACAGCGGCCCCGAGGGCCAGGACTGGTGGGTCGTCAGCGATCTGGGCCGCGCCGTGGGCGGTGCCGGCGGGGCTGGCGGGCCGCAGGCCGTGCCCCGGCAGGACGTGGTCCTGGGGGTCGGCGGCGCCTCGACGACGCTGGCCGGGCTGATGGTCTCCACCCCGGTGGCGCGGGCGCTCGACCTGGGCACCGGTTCCGGCGTGCAGGCCCTGCACGCGAGCCGGTTCGCCACGCACGTCACCGCCACCGACCTCAATCCGCGGGCGCTCCGCTTCGCCCGGCTGACCCTCGCGCTGTCCGGGGCGGCCGAGCCCGACGTCCGGGAGGGCTCGCTGTTCGAGCCGGTGGCCGGCGAGGAGCCCTTCGACCTGATCGTCTCCAACCCGCCGTTCGTCATCTCGCCGGGCGCCCGCCTCACCTACCGTGACGGGGGCATGGCGGGCGACGACCTGTGCCGCACCCTCGTCCAGCAGGCGGCCCGCCACCTGGCCCCGGGCGGCTACTGCCAGCTGCTGGCCAACTGGGAGCACCGTGAGGGCGAGGACTGGCGCGACCGGGTCTCGGGGTGGGTGCCGCCGGGGTGCGACGCGTGGATCGTGCAGCGTGAGGAGCAGGACGTCACGCAGTACGCGGAGCTGTGGCTGCGGGACGCGGGGGACCACCTGAGGGACCCGGCCGGGTACGCGGCGCGGTACGACGCCTGGCTGGAGGAGTTCGCGGCGCGCGGCACCAAGGCCGTCGGGTTCGGCTGGATCACCCTGCGCCGTACCGACGCGGAGCGCCCCTCCGTGCTCGCCGAGGAGTGGCCGCACCCGGTCGAGCAGCCCCTGGGGGAGGTGATCCGCGCGCACTTCGAACGGCAGGACTTCCTGCGCCGTACGCACGACGGGGCGCTGCTGGAGCACCGTTTCCTCCTCGCGGACGAGGTCGTCCAGGAGCAGGTCGGCGCGCCGGGTGCGGAGGATCCGGAGTACGTGGTGCTGCGGCAGAACCGCGGGATGCGGCGGGCCGTCACGGTGGACACGGTCGGCGCCGGGTTCGCCGGGGTGTGCGACGGGACGCTGAGCGCGGGGCGCATCCTTGAGGCGATCGGCCAGCTGCTGGGCGAGGACCTGGCCGGGCTGCGCGAGCGGACGCCGGAGTCGATCAGGCTGCTGGTCGAACAGGGGTTCCTGACGCCGGTGCTGGACTGAGACCACTGAGATCCGGGCCGCAGGCCGGGTTCCGGTGCCTGGGAACCCGGACCGCGGGTCGGGTTCCGGTGCCGGGGCGGCCGGTGGGTCACAGCAGGTTGCGGGCCACCGTCCAGGCGACGGCGCAGGCCAGCACGGCCGCCTTGCCCCGGGTGCCCATGCGTGGCGCGTAACGCCGGCCGCGAAGCCCGTCCCACAGCCAGCGGCCGGACAGGTAGACGGCGACCGGCAGGCCGACCGTCAGCAGGGCGGCGTTGTCGTGCAGCGCCCTGGCCAGGTCGCCGTGCAGGAGGTCGTAGGCCATACGGGTGCCGCCGCAGGCCGGGCACAGCAGCCCGGTGGCCCAGTTGAACGGGCACCGCGGCAGCCAGGCGCCCGGCGTGTGCGGGTCGGTGCCCCACAGGTACCAGGCGCCGGCGAGACCCGCCGCCGCGGTGATCAGCGGTGGGGCAGCCGGATGGGAGAGGGTGGCACGGAGTCGGCCCACGGCAGCAGGGACGGTGTTTCTCGCCATGTGGCCCGTGCCTCCCCTCGTTCGCGCGACCCTCTCCCCGGGCTTGGTGCGGCGTCAGCCACGCAGGACGCGGCCGTCGCTGTCGGTGCGGCTGTCGCTGGTCAGGAAGAGGATGCCGTCGATCAGCGCCCAGATTCCCATGCCACCGCAGGTGAAGAGCTGGGCTATGCCCATGCCGACGTGGCCGGTGTAGAAGCGGCCGATGCCGAGGCTGCCGATGAAGAGCTGGAGCACACCGGCGACGATCTTCGACTTGTGGGAGAGCGGCCGCCCGTAGGGGTCGTAACCGTACGGGGCGTTCGGGTCGCCCGTGTACTGGCCGGGGACGGCGGCGCCCATCGGCTGCTGCTGCGGGTACCCGTAGCCGGGCTGGCCCGGCGGCGGGGACGGCTGGTTGTAGGGGTTCTGGCCCGGCTGCTGCGGGTAGCCGTAACCGGGCTGGTTCGGATGGGACACAAGACCTCCGAGGTCGAGCGGTACCTGGTGATGTGCCCCCGACATGTTGCCAGAGCCGTCGGGCGGCGCCACGGCTGGTTGTCGGGTTACCGTTCGAGTGGCGTTGCGGACTTTTCCCGTTTGACATGGAGGCGGGAGGTACCGTCACACTCCGCAGCGACAGCGATGCGGTAAAGAACGAACAGACTGCACAGTCAGCCGACCGGAGAGAAGAGCAGAAGTTGTCCCCGACCCACGAGACAGCAAACGGCGGGCGCCGACTCGTGATCGTCGAGTCGCCTGCCAAGGCCAAGACGATCAAGGGCTATCTCGGCCCTGGTTACGTCGTCGAGGCCAGCGTCGGGCACATCCGCGACCTTCCCAACGGTGCGGCCGAGGTCCCCGCGAAGTACAAGGGTGAGCCGTGGGCCCGTCTGGGTGTGAACGTCGATCACGACTTCGAGCCGCTGTATGTCGTCAACAGCGACAAGAAGGACCAGGTCAAGAAGCTCAAGGAGCTGCTGGCCGACTCCGACGAGCTGTACCTCGCCACTGACGAGGACCGCGAGGGCGAGGCCATCGCCTGGCACCTCCAGGAGGTGCTCAAGCCCAAGGTCCCGGTCAAGCGGATGGTCTTCCACGAGATCACCAAGGACGCGATCCAGAACGCCGTCCGCAATCCGCGCGGCCTCAACCAGCGGCTGGTCGACGCGCAGGAGACCCGCCGGATCCTCGACCGCCTGTACGGGTACGAGGTCTCCCCGGTGCTGTGGAAGAAGGTCATGCCCCGGCTGTCGGCCGGCCGCGTGCAGTCCGTGGCCACCCGGCTGGTGGTCGAGCGGGAGCGCGAGCGCATGGCGTTCCACTCCGCCGAGTACTGGGACCTGACCGGCACGTTCGCGACGGGGCAGGCGGGGGATGCCTCGACGGGAGCGGGCGCGGCGGGCGACCCGGCGACCTTCGGCGCCCGGCTGACGACGGTGGACGGCCGCCGCGTCGCCCAGGGCCGTGACTTCGGCTCCGACGGGCGGCTCAAGGACCCGGCCGCGGTTCTCCACCTCGACGAGCAGGCCGCCCGCACGCTGGCCGCGGCGCTGGAGGACACGGACTTCGCCGTCCGCTCCGTCGAGTCCAAGCCCTACCGCCGCTCCCCGTACGCGCCCTTCCGTACGACCACCCTCCAGCAGGAGGCGAGCCGCAAGCTCGGCTTCGGTGCCAAGGCCACGATGCAGGTGGCGCAGAAGCTGTATGAGAACGGCTTCATCACCTACATGCGTACGGACTCCACGACGCTCTCCGACACCGCGGTCTCCGCGGCGCGGGCCCAAGTCACGCAGCTGTACGGCGCCGACTACCTGCCGGACAAGCCGCGCACCTACGCCGGGAAGGTCAAGAACGCGCAGGAGGCGCACGAGGCGATCCGCCCCTCGGGCGACCGCTTCCGCACGCCCGCCGAGACGGGGCTGACCGGCGACCAGTTCAAGCTGTACGAGCTGATCTGGAAGCGGACCGTCGCCTCCCAGATGAAGGACGCGGTCGGGCAGTCCGTCACCGTGAAGGTCGGCGGGCGCTCGTCGGACGGCCGGGACGCCGAGTTCAGCGCCACCGGCAAGATCATCACCTTCCACGGCTTCCTCAAGGCGTATGTCGAGGGCGCCGACGACCCGAACGCGGAGCTGGACGACCGCGAGCGGCGGCTGCCGCAGGTCGCCGAGGGCGACCCGCTGCGCGCCGCCGAGATGTCGGTGGACGGCCACGCCACCAAGCCCCCGGCCCGCTACACCGAGGCGACGCTCGTCAAGGAGCTGGAGGAGCGCGAGATCGGGCGCCCGTCCACCTACGCCTCGATCATCGGCACGATCCTGGACAGGCGGTACGTCTTCAAGAAGGGCACCGCGCTGGTGCCGTCCTTCCTGAGCTTCGCCGTGGTCGGGCTGCTGGAGAAGCACTTCGGACGGCTGGTGGACTACGACTTCACCGCCAAGATGGAGGACGACCTCGACCGCATCGCCGCCGGGAACGCCGAGGCCATCCCGTGGCTGCGGCGCTTCTACTTCGGTGAGGGCGCGGGCGAGGCGGCGGCAGCCGCCGGCGAGGCCGCGGCGGCCGGCAACGGCGACGGCGACCACCTGGGCGGCCTGAAGGAGCTGGTCTCCGACCTCGGCGCGATCGACGCCAAGGGCGTCTCCTCCTTCCCCGTCGGCGAGGGCATCACCCTGCGGGTGGGCCGGTACGGCCCGTACGTGGAGGGGCCCAGCGAGACGGAGGGCGAGCCGGGCCGGCGCGCGGACGTCCCCGACGACCTGCCGCCGGACGAGCTGACCGTCGAGTACGCCAAGGAGCTGCTGGCCAAGCCCAGCGGCGACTTCGAACTCGGGACCGACCCGGAGACGGGCCGGCCCATCGTCGCCCGGGACGGCCGGTACGGTCCGTACGTCACCGAGGTGCTGCCCGAGGGGACCCCGAAGACGGGCAAGAACGCGGTCAAGCCGCGGACGGCCTCGCTGTTCCGCTCGATGTCGCTGGACACGATCACGCTCGACGACGCGCTCAAGCTGCTGTCGCTGCCGCGGGTGGTCGGTGTCGACCCGGAGTCCGGGAACGAGATCACCGCCCAGAACGGCCGGTACGGCCCCTATCTGAAGAAGGGGACGGACTCGCGCTCGCTGGAGAGCGAGGAGCAGATCTTCTCCATCACCCTCGACCAGGCGCTGGAGATCTACTCCAAGCCCAAGCAGCGGGGGCGCGCGGCCGCCAAGCCGCCGCTCAAGGAGCTGGGGAACGACCCGGTCACGGACCGCCCCGTGGTGGTCAAGGACGGCCGCTTCGGGCCGTACGTCACGGACGGCGAGACCAACGCCACCCTGCGGCGGGACGACGACCCGGAGACGATCACACCCGAGCGGGGCTTCGAACTGCTGGCGGAGAAGCGGGCGAAGGGGCCCGCGAAGAAGGGCGCCGCGAAGAAGAGCGCGGCGAAGAAGACCGCCGCCACGAAGACGGCTGCGAAGAAGGCGCCCGCCAAGAAGACCGCGGCGAAGAAGAGCGCGGCGAAGAAGGGGACTTCCGCCGCGAAGAAGAGCGCGGAGGGCAAATAGCCCGCTGACGGGTGGGGTCCTGCTCGCTGACGGGTGAGGTTCCGGCGGCTCCCTCACACGTACGTCGGGGGCGCCGCGCGGTGGCCGCGGCGCTGGTGGCCATACAGATGTTCGGGTACGCGTCCGGTTGGCCCGTCCCTCCCTATACGCTGGCGGAATGATGTCTTCGCCCCCAACCGCTCCGGACGATTCCCTCGCGGCGGAATCCCGCGAGGGCGCCGTCACCGCGCTGTTGCGATTCCCGCCGTTGAGGCGGCTGTGGACGGCGCAGTTCACCAGTGGGATCGGCGACATGCTGGGCCTGCTGGTGCTGTTGTTGCTGGCGATGCAGGCGGCGGCCGTACGCGGCGTCGCGGGGGACCCGGTCTTCGGCGGCGGCTACCGCGGAATGGCGTTCGTCGTCGCGGTCGTCTTCGGGCTGCGGCTGCTCGCCACGCTGCTGTTCGGCGCCGTCCTGCTGGGCCCGGTCTCCGCGCTGGTCAGCGGCGCCGGCACCAGGCCGGGTGCGAAGTCCGGCCCGGAACCCGGTGCCCTCTCCGGTGCGCGGCCGGGAGCCGCCCCGGGCCTGACGCCGGGCGCGGAGACCCAGGAGGGCGCCGGCGAAGGCACCGGCGCTCACGCGGGGGAGAACGCCGGAGAGGGCGCCGCCGAGGCGGACGCCGCACAGCGCCTGAAGCCGGGCGGCAAGCCGGGGACCGGCGCGCGTACCAAGGTGCTGGACCGGCGCTGGACGCTGTTCGGCGCCGACGTGCTGCGTGCCGCCGCCCTGATCCTGGCGCCGCTGTGGATCGACTGGACGCCCGGCAGCGCGTTCGCCCTGCTCCTGATCACCGTGTTCGTCACGGGCACCGCGGAGCGGATCTCGACCGTGACGCGGGACAGCGCGGCGCCCGCGCTGCTGCCCGCCGGGCCGCCCGAGGGCGCGGCCGTCCGCCCGCTGCCCGACCGGCACGACGCGCTGCGGCGGCTGTGGCTGCGGTCCGGCTTCGTGGCGCTTCCGCTCGCCGCGGCCGGCCTCGTCGTCGTCACCCTGATCAGCAACCTGCTCGGCGTGGGGATCGACTGGTTCGGCTCCCACCAGGCCGCGCTCGCCTCCTACGTGGCGGCCGGGCTCTTCGCCGCCGGGGCGGCCATCGGCTACTTCCTCGAACTGCCGGACGCGCCCACCCCGCGCCCGCGCTCCCCCCTGGAGGGCCTGCGCAGGCCCCGGGCGGGCGCCGGAACCGACAAGGGCCGCACCGGCGCCGTCCCGCTGCTGGTCCTCGCGGGGGCCGCCCTCAGCGGTGCCGTCGCCGCGGCCGTCGCGCTTGCCCCGATGCACGCCGCCGACCTGGGCGGCGGACCCGTCGCCTTCGGACTGCTGACACTGATGCTGACCGGTGGCACCGTCGCCGGTATCCGCCTGGCACCGCACACGCTGCCCTCGCTCTCCCGGCGGCGGCTGCTCGCGCTGGTGACCGGGGCGACGGGCATCGCGCTGCTCGTCGCCGGACTGGTGGCCGACACCGCGACCGTCATCGCCCTGGCGCTGCTGGCCGGAGTGGGCGGCGGCATCGCGGCCAACACCCTGCACACCCTGCTCGACCAGGAGACCGAGGAGCCGCGCCGGGCCCGGACCACCGAGCACCTCCAGGCGGTCGTGCGCCTGTCGCTCGCCGTCTGCGCGGTGCTCGCCCCCGTGGTGGCCGCGCTGATCGGCCCGCACCGGGTGGAGAACGGCGCCTTCGTCTTCGACCACGGCGGTGCCTCGTTCACGCTGATGCTCGTCGGGGCGCTGCTGCTGCCCGTCGGCGCGGTCCTGCTGGGACGCACCGACGACCGGCAGGGCGTACCCCTGCGCCGGGACCTGCTGGAGGCGTTCGGCGGCGGCCGGCCCCGCCACGCGCCCGCGGACGGCGGCTTCTTCCTCGTCCTGGAGGGCGGGGACGGCGCCGGCAAGTCCACCCAGGTCGAGGCGCTGGCCGACTGGATCAGGGCCAAGGGCCACGAGGTGGTCGTCACCAAGGAGCCCGGCGCCACGCCCGTGGGCAAGCGGCTGCGCTCGATCCTGCTGGACGTCTCCTCCTCCGGGCTCTCGCACCGCGCGGAGGCGCTGCTGTACGCCGCCGACCGCGCCGAGCACGTCGACACGGTCGTCCGCCCGGCGCTGGAACGCGGCGCGGTAGTCATCTCCGACCGGTACGTGGACTCCTCCGTCGCCTACCAGGGCGCCGGCCGCGACCTGTCGCCGGTGGAGGTCGCCCGCATCTCCCGCTGGGCCACCGACGGGCTGGTGCCGCACCTGACCGTGCTGCTCGACGTGGCGCCCGAGACGGCCCGCGAACGCTTCACCGAGGCACCGGACCGCCTGGAGTCGGAGCCGACCGAGTTCCACCAGCGCGTACGCTCCGGCTTCCTCACCCTCGCCGCCGCCGACCCGGCCCGCTACCTGGTCGTCGACGGCGGCCAGGAACCGGAGGCCGTCACCACCGTCATCCGGCACCGCCTCGACCAGGTGCTGCCGCTCTCCGAGGCCGAGAAGAAGGCCCAGGAGGAGGCCAGGAAGCGGGCCGAGGAGGAGGCCCGCAAACGCGCGGAGGAAGAGGCCCGCCGCAAGGCCGAGGAGGAGCGCAAGGAGCGGGAACGCAAGGAGCAGCTGGAGAAGCTGCGCCGCGAGGAGGAGGAGCGCAAGCGCCGCGAGGCCGAACTGGAGCGCCAGCGCGAGGAGATCCGCCGCGCCGAGGAAGCCCGCAAGCAGGCCGAGGAGGCGCGCCGTATCGCCGAGGAGGAGCGCAAGCGCCGGGAGGCCGAACAGCGCGCCTACGAGGAGGAGCAGGAGCGGCTGCGCAAGCGCGCCGAGGAGGAGAAGCGGCTCCGCGCCGAGGCGGAGGAGCGCCGCCGCGAGCGCCAGCGCAGGGCCGAGGAGGCCCTGCTGCGCGCCGAGGAGGCCCGCAGGGCGGCCGAGGCGGAGGCCGCGGCGAAGGCGGCCGCGGAGGCCGAGAAGGCGGAACGGGCCGAAGCAGCCGAACGGGCCGCGGCGGCCGAACGCGCCGGGACCGCGGAGAAGGCCGCGCGGGCCGAGGGCGCGGCGGCGGCGAAGGCCGCCGGGACCGGGACCGCGGCGAGCGCAGGAGCCGCGGAGACCGGGGAAGCCGCTCGGACCTCGGAGGACGGGGAAGCCGGTCGGACCGTGGGGGCCGGGGACGCTGCTCGTACGGCGGAGGTTCCGGAGAATCCGGAGGTCCCGGGGACCGGGCAGGGCGAGCCGGTGGCCGGTGGTGCGGCGGCCGACGCGGCTGCCGCGGCCGAGTTGGCCGAGGCGGCCGAGGACGCCGCCGAGCCCGACGGCTCCGAGGCGGACACCGCCCAGATCCCGCAGGTGCCGGCCCCGTCGCCGGACGTGGAGGACACCACCCAGCTGCCCCGCCCCGAAGGCGTCTCCGCGGAGGAAGAGACCACGGTGCTGCCGCAGGTCTCCCCGGCCGAGGACGAGACGACCGTCCTGCCGAGGATCCCGGCCGACGAGGACGAGACGACGGTTCTGCCCCGCGTTTCCGAGGAGGGGGAAGAGGAGCGCACCCGCGAACTCCCCCAGGTCGCCCCGGACGCCTCCCGCCCCCGCCCTTCCTGGGCGGAGCCCGAGGACGGCGAGGACGGCGACGAGACGGCCCCCTCCCTCGCCGACGAGCTGCTGGGCCCGCACGAGGAGGAGCCGGACGAGGAGGACGGCCGGCGCCGCCGACGGGGCTGAGGGGCGCGCTGACCGGGCGGACCGGTCAGGCGGCACGACGGCCGGGGGGTCCCAAGGGCAGCGTCCCTTGGGACCCCCCGGCCGTTCGGCACCGTTCGCCGGCACCGACGCGGCACGTCCGCCGGGACCGTCCGAACGCCGACGGGCGCGTCCCCCCGGGGGCGCCGTCTTCGTGCTGGGGTTGCCGGGGGTCGCGCGCCGTCTCCGTGCCGGGATCGCCGGGGTCGTTCGCACGCCGTCCCCCTTGCCGGGATCGCCGGGGGTCGTCCGCATCCCCGTGCCGGGCTCACCGGGACCGCCGGGGCGACGCGGCGGCTGTCTTCCGCCGGCTACCGGCCCTCAGCCGGCGGCGTCGGTCTGTCACCCCCATCCCCGACAATGGGTCCATGGCGGTGTGGGACGACCTGGTGGGCCAGGACAGAGCAATGCGGCAGCTCCAGGCTGCGGCGCACGACGCTGACGCGTACATCACCGCGGAGGCCGGGGGCGAGGCCGGGAACGCCGGGGGCTCGGCCGTCCTCTCCGGCTCGGCGATGACCCACGCCTGGCTCTTCACCGGCCCCCCCGGCGCGGGGCGCGACAAGGCGGCCCGCGCTTTCGCCGCGGCGCTCCAGTGCGTGAGCCCCGACCGCGCGCTGGGCGGCAGTCCGGGCTGCGGCTTCTGCGAGGGCTGCCATACGACGATGGTCGGCACCCACGCCGATGTGACGGTGGTCCGTACCGATCTGCTCACCATCGGTGTGAAGGAGACCCGCGCGCTGGTGCGGGAGGCCCAGATGTCCCCGGCGGGCGGGCGCTGGCAGGTGATCGTGCTGGAGGACGCCGACCGCCTCACCGAGGGCGCGGGGAACGTGCTGCTCAAGGCGGTGGAGGAGCCCGCTCCGCGTACGGTCTGGCTGCTGTGCGCGCCCTCCACGGAGGACGTCCTGCCGACGATCCGCTCCCGCTGCCGCCACCTGGCGCTGCGGACGCCGCCGGTGGACGCCGTGGCGGACCTGCTGATGCGGCGGGACGGCATCGAGCCGCGGATGGCGGTGTTCGCCGCGCGCGCCACCCAGGGCCACATCGACCGGGCGCTGCGGCTGGCGACGGACGAGCGGGCGCGGGCCCGCCGTCAGGCGGTGCTGAAGCTGCCGACCCGGGTGGACGACGTGGGCGGGGCGCTCCGGGCCGCGCAGGAGCTGATCGACGCGGCCACGGAGGACGCCAAGCAGGTCGCGGAGGAGTTCGACGCCAAGGAGACGGAGGAGCTGCGTGCCGCGCTCGGCGCCGCGGAGGGCAAGCGGCTGCCGCGCGGCACGGCGGGTGCGATGAAGGAGCTGGAGGACAGGCAGAAGCGCCGCTCCACGCGTACCCAGCGCGACTCCCTCGATCTGGCGCTCTCGGACCTGACGGCCTTCTACCGCGATGTGCTGGCCCGCCAGCTCGGCTCCGCCGTGGCGCTCTCGCACGACGAGTCGTCCGCGCCGATCGCCCAGCTGGCCGCGACCTCGCGGCCCGAGCAGACGCTGCGCCGTATCGAGGCGGTGCTGGAGTGCCGGCGGGCGCTGGACCGCAATGTGGCCCCGCTGCTGGCGGTGGAGGCGATGACGATGGCACTGCGCGCGGGCTGACGCGCCAGGCCGGGGCGGCGGACGACGGGCGGGCGCCGCAGTGGGTACGCTCCCCAGCACGTGCCGCCGGTGGAGGGATGCCCGATGAGTCAGACACACGCTCGCCGCGCCCGTCGCGCGGGCGCGGCGGTCCTCGCCGCCGCGGCACTGCTGCTCGCCGGCTGTTCGGGCGGTGACGGGTCCGGGAAGCCGAGCGGCGACTCCTCGAAGGGCGGCACGCAGGCCGGCGCGGACGCCCCGCCGCTCCAGCCGCTGTCCGAGCGGACGCCGGCCGCTCTGCGCCCGTACTACGACCAGAAGCTCTCGTGGCGCTCCTGCGGCATGGAGGGCTTCGAGTGCGCGACGCTGCGGGTCCCGCTGGACTACGGCAAGCCGGGGAAGGGCCCCCGGGACACGGCGCACAACGTGAAGCTGGCCCTCGCCCGTACGAAGCCGCAGGCCGGGCAGGGCAGGCCCGAGGGCGGCTCGCTGCACGTCAACCCGGGCGGCCCCGGCGGCTCGGCGATCGCGTACCTGCAGCAGCAGGCGGCCCTCGCCTATCCGCCGCGGGTGCGCGAGCACTACTCGCTCGTCGGCATGGACCCGCGCGGTGTCGGCCGCAGCGAGCCCGTCGAGTGTCTGGGCGACCGGCAGATGGACGCCTACACGCGTGTGGACCAGACGCCGGACGACAAGAAGGAGGCCGGCGCCCTCTCCGCCGCGTACGGGCGGTTCGCCGAGGGCTGCCGGAAGCGGTCCGGCAAGCTGCTCGGTCATGTCTCCACGGCCGAGGCGGCCCGCGACATGGACGTGCTGCGCGCCGCGCTCGGCGACAAGAAGCTCAACTACGTGGGCGCCTCCTACGGCACCTACCTGGGCGCCACCTACGCGGGACTGTTCCCGCACCGCTCCGGCCGCCTCGTCCTGGACGGCGCCATGGACCCCTCGCTGGACGCGCGCCGCGTCAACCGGGAGCAGACGGCGGGCTTCGAGACGGCGTTCAAGGCGTTCGCGCGCGACTGCGTCGGTCAGTCGGACTGCCCTCTGGGCACCGGCAGCGTGCGCGAGGCGGGCAGGCGGCTGAACGCCTTCTTCGCGAAGGTGGACCGCGAGCCCCTCAAGACCGACTCCTCGCGCACCCTCACCGAGTCCCTGGCCACCACGGGCGTGATCCGGGCCATGTACGACGAGGGCTCCTGGCCCGCCCTGCGCCAGGCGCTGGCGGCGGGCAGGAAGGGCGACGGCACGCCGCTGCTGGAGCTGTCCGACGACTACTACGAGCGCGGGCCGGACGGCTCCTACAGCAACACCATGTTCGCCAACCCGGCCGTGAACTGTCTCGACGCGCCCCCGGCCTTCGACGACGAGGCCGAGGCCCGCGAGGCCGTGCCCTCCTTCGAGAAGGCCAGCCCCGTCTTCGGCCGGGGCTTCGCGTGGGCCGCGCTGAACTGCGCCTCGTGGCCGGTGGACCCCACGGGCGAGCCGCACCGCATCGCCGCGAAGGGCGCCGACCCGATCCTGGTCGTCGGCACCACCCGCGACCCGGCCACCCCCTACCGCTGGGCACAGGGCCTGGCCGGCCAGCTGTCCTCGGGCCGCCTGCTGACCTACAAGGGCGACGGTCACACCGCGTACCTGCGCGGCAGCGACTGCGTCGACCGGGCCGTCAGCGGCTACCTCGTCCAGGGCAAGCCCCCCAAGGACGGCACCACCTGCCGGTGACCCCACCCCCGTCCGGAGCACCCCCGCAAACCCTGTAGACTTGTCGCCGCAGCGGCCCCCACACTGGTCGCACGCACCCGCCGCCTTAGCTCAGTCGGCCAGAGCGACGCACTCGTAATGCGTAGGTCAAGGGTTCGATTCCCTTAGGCGGCTCCACCGGGACCCCGGGTCAGATGGATTCTGACCCGGGGTTCTGTGGTTTCTCCGACCCTCGCAGCCGTGCTCCGAGGGATACGCGTGGGACGCACACCGGCCGGTTCCGCCCCACCGTCCCGGCGGCGTCAGGGGGTTGGTGCCGGGTGGCCTTTCTTCCTGGCTGTCCGGTGGACTACGTTCTCTTGTGGTCGACTGTGTGCCCACAGTGAGGGACGGTGCGGCCGCCCGCCCAGAGCAACATCGAGCGAACCGACGGGGACTGGCGTGCAGACTGTGTTTGTGGACCGGGACGAGTCCATGGAGGAGCTTTGTTCCCTGGTGGCGGCGCTGGTCGAGGGCCGGGGCAGCGCACTGCTCGTCGAAGGTGTCTCCGGGATGGGCAAGACCTCGCTGCTCGGCGAGTTCTGCCGCCGTACGTCGCAGGCCCGGTCGGGGGCGGGAGCATGCCGGGTCGTCACCGCGCACTGCCATCCGGGCATCGGGCCGGGACTCTGGTACGGGCCGGTCATCGACATCCTCATGAAGCTGGACGCGCAGGCGGAGCAGCCGGGCCGGCTGCGGCGTTTCCTTGGCGGGGCCGGACGCGGCACGGTGCGCTCGCTGCCCGAGCTGTTGTCGGCCCTGGTGCCGGGGCTCGGTGCGGTGCTGACGATAGGGAGCGAGGCGACCAAGGCCGCGCTCGGCTCGGGGTCCATGCCGTTCGACTCGCTGCTGCCGTTCCAGCAGGGGGTCGCGACCCAGATCGTGAACGCGCTGCTGGAGCTGGCGGGTTCGGGGCCGCCCGTCGTCCTGGTGATCGACGACGTCCAGAACATCGACCAGAGCAGCCTGCTCGTCCTCGACCGGTTGCTGCGTGAGCTGCCCGGCTCCCCGCTCTCCGTCGTGCTCAGCCATGCGGTCGGTCAGACGCCGGAGAACGCGGCGGACGGTGTGGAGGAACTGCTGCGGCGTTGGGAGAGCGAGGGGTTGATCCGCTCGCACGCGCTGAGCGGCCTCCCCGATGACGCCGTCGCCGAACTCGTCCGGCACCGCCATCCGGACGCGCCGCCGACCCTCCCGGTCAGCCTCAGCCGGCTGACCGCCGGGCACCCCGTCTTCGTTCAGCTGTGTCTGGAGGAGTGGCGGCCCGAACACGGCGCCGACATCGCGCTCCCGGAGAGTCTCTCCCGGGTCGTGGAGGACCGGATGCGGAGCCTGTCCCCCGAGGATCAGCGGCTCCTGGTCACCGCTGCCACGCAGGGGGCAACGTTCCTGTCCGGTGTGGTGGCGGCCGCGGCCGAGATGCCCCATGACGAGGTCATGGAGCGGCTGCGACGGCTGTCCCGTACCCACAAGCTGATCAACCGGGCCGCGCCCCCGGACTGGGCCCGCTACGACGCCTCGGACTGTTACGTTTTCCAGCACCAGGCCCTGTGGGACGTGCTGTACCGGCAGCAGAGCGAACAGCAGTGCCGGACCCGGCACACGCGGATCGCCCGGGCGCTGGCCGAGGGCGGCGGGGGCACGGCGAATTCGCTGGAGCGCCGCTTGGAGATCGCCCGGCACTACGAGAAGGGCGGCCCCCAGTGCCTGGCCGAGACGGCAGCCGCGCATTACGCCCTGGCCCGTTCGGCCGCCATCGAGGGACTGTCGTTCGCGGAGGCGGAGCGCCACTGCGAGAAGGCCATCCATGCCGCCCGCGCCCTCTCGGAAGGGGAGCCGGGGCGGGACAGACAGCTGGCGGAGGCCATCGAGCTGCTGCTCTCCCTGACCGAGGTGCGGTGGCGTGGCGAGTCCGAGTCCGGTGGCGGTCCGTACATCGACACTCTGGCGGCGGAGGCCGAGCGGGCGGCGTCGCGCAGCGGTTCCCTGGAACTGGTGGCCAGGACGACCCTGTTGCGCGGTAAGACGCTGATGGCGACCCGGGGTCTCGTTCCGGGGCTGGAGAAGCTCCGTGACGCCATGAGGATCGCCGAGGAGCAGGAGGACCCGGTCGCGCTGTTCGTCGCGAAGGTCGAGTACGGCCGTCAGGCCTCCAAACGCAGCCTCGCCGACGGGCTGGAGCAACTGCGGCAGGCGGAGGAGCTGTACGCCGCCGAGCCCCGGCTGGGCGGGGGCGGCGACCCGGTCCTCCAGCACGCGCGCAACCTCAACGAGATGCAACTGGGCATCACCCTGTTCGATCACGGCCGGCTCGGGCAGGCCCTGGCACGGCTGGTGCGCTGCACCGATCGTCTTCGCGGCGAGGTGCTGAACGCCGAACTCCCCATCGCGCTCAACTACCTGGCGCAGGTGCGCGGCGGTCTCGGCCGGTTCGACGAGGCCGAGGACGTACTGCGGGAAGCACTCCGGATCGAGGCCGAACGCGGCGGCGACAGCGGATGGCACGCCTACAACTCCGCGCTGCTCGCCCACTACCTGGCCCGGGACCCGCGGCGGCGTGGCGAGTGTCTGACGCTGATCGAGGAGGGATGGCTGGAGACCGAGCGCACCTGGCTGATCAACCTCGTACCGATCGTCCGCAACCTCTATGCCCAGGTCCTGCTCGACACCGCCGACGGCAACCCCCGGGTCCTGGAGGCCGCCCATCGCCTCGCCGCCGACACCGTCGCGGAGACGCGCCGTACCGGTATGGTCCGCAGTGAGATCGCCGCGCTGTGCCTGAACGGTCAGGTCCGGCTCCGGCAGGGGGACGTGCGGGCGGCCGAGGAGAACGCCCGCCAGGCCGTCGGTCTCCTGACCCGGACAGGGGACATGCCCGCGCTCCGCAGTGAGGAAGTGCTCTTCCACGCCGCTCGCGCCCTGCGTGCCGCGGGAGCCGGCGGGGAGGCGGGGGACCTTCTGGAGCGGGCTCGTGCCAAGGTGGCCCAGAAGGCCGACAGTCTCGAGGACGCGGAACTGCGTCGCGGTTTCCTCGAAGACGTCCCGCTCAACCGGGCCATCGCGCTCGGCGACCTGGAGAGTGAGTGATCCTCGTGCCCGACGGGAACGGAACGCCGCTCGCGGACCCGAGGCTGGGCGCTGCCGGGATGCTGACCATCACCAAGGAGTTCCACTTCTCGGCGAGCCACGTGCTCGACAAGCTGCCCTCCTGGCACAAGTGTGCTCGCCCGCACGGTCACAACTACGTCGTCGTCATGGAGCTGTGCGCCGCCCCGGAGGCGCTGACGGACGCGGGGTTCGTCCGCGATTACGGGGATCTCGACGCGTTCAGGAAATGGGTCGACGAGACCCTCGACCACCGTCACCTCAACGAGGTCATGGAGCTGTCGCCCTCGGCTGAGCACCTCGCGTGGTGGATCCACCAGGAGTGGGCGGGAACCTATCCGGAGCTGGTGGCCGTGTGGGTCTCCGAGACGCCCAGGACCTGGGCGATCTACCGAGCTGCCCAGGGCGGTTCCGCGCCGGTGGGGTGAGGGGTGGTCTCCGCGGAGTCGAGGATGACCGTTTTGCGCTAGTTTTATTCGTATGGAGACCGTACGGCGTGTCTTCCGGCTGGTTCCCCTGGTCGTCGCGGTGGTGGCCGCGTTGGTGCTGGGCCTCGGGGCCGGGCCGGCGCTGGGTGCGGCCGGCGGGGTGGACGACGCGGGGCGGGCGCTGCGGGACGGGCCCGTCTACGTGGACCCGCGGGCGCGGGATGTGCTGCCCCGGGCGGACGCCCGTGCGCTGGCGGACAAGATCGAACGGGCGGACAAGCCCGTCTTCGTCGCCGTACTGCCCGCCTCCGGGGAGTTCGACCGCCGCACGCTGCTGCGGGACCTGCGGACCGAGACCGGTGTCACCGGGGTGTACGCGGTCGTGCTCGGTGACCGGTTCGACGCGGCGGCGGACAGCCAGGTCATGTCGCACGACGCCGTCCGGCACCTGGCGGATGCGGCGCAGCGCGGGCACCAGGGCGATCCCCGGGCGATGGTGACCGCCTTCGTCGGCCAGGCCGTGCGGCAGGCGGACGGCGGCGCGCCGTCGTCCTGGGACGGCTCAGGCGCGCAGGACAGCCGCACCGGCGGCGGTGTGGGCGCCGTCGCCACGCTGGGTGTCCTCCTGCTGCTGGCCGTGACCGGCGCCCTCCTGGTCCGGCGGCGTGGCCGCCTCCAGCGGGAGCGGCGGGAGCGGGCCGGACTGGAGCAGCTGCGTCCGGTGGTGGACGAGGACATCACCGCGTTCGGCGAGGAACTGAGCCGTATCGGGTTCGACCCCTCGTCCCCGGGTGGCGGCGGGGGGGCGAGTCAGGAGGCGCGGGACGACTACGCGCGCGCCCTCGACGCGTACGAAGAGGCCAAGTCGGCCATGGACCGGGCACGCCGTCCTGACGACGTACGGCGCGTCAGCGAGGCCCTGGAGCGGGGGCGCTTCGCCCTCGCCACGCTGGACGCACGGCTGAAGGGCGAGCCGCTGCCCGAGCGCAGGCCCCCGTGCTTCTTCGACCCACGGCACGGCCCCTCGGTCGAGAACGTCGCCTGGACGCCGCCGGACGGCGGCGGCGAGCGCACCGTTCCGGTGTGCGCCGCCGACGCGACCCGCCTGGCCGACGGCGACGAGCCCCTCGCCCGCCAGGTCGGCACCCCGCGCGGAACGCGCCCGTACTGGGACGCCGGCCCCGTCTACGCCCCCTGGGCCGCCGGCTACTTCGGCGGCGGCCTGCTGCCCGGCATGCTGATGGGCACCCTCCTCGGCGGCAGCCTGTTCGGGCCGTACGCCTACGGCGCCGACGGTTACGGCGACGCGGGCGGCGACTTCTCGGGCGGTGACTACTCCGGCGGTGACTTCGACTCCCGCGACTTCGGCGGTGGCGGCGGCTTCGGGGACGGCGGTGGCGGCTTCGGCGGCGGCGGTGACTTCGGTGGTGGCGGAGGTTTCTGACCCGACTGAGGAAGACGGGACGTTTGATCGGACCTCTGGGTGGTTACGCACCTCAATGCGCGGGGCAGAGCTCGCCTCGCGTAGGCACCGGCGGGTTGGGGACACAGCCCCCGGTGCCGCTTCGTCCCGGTCCGGTGCCACTGCGGGCCACGCCCACGCCTTTGTGCCGTCACCGTCGCCGTCATCCTTCACCTTCACTTTCGCCTTCGCCATCACCGCCGCCGGTGCCCGCCGAGGCGCTGCACCGGGTGCGGACCGCCACCCGGTTGCCGTTCGTCGGTTGCCGGTTGCCGGTTGCCGGTTGCCGGTTGCCGTTGTTGGTTGTTGTGCGTTGGTGAGGGGCTGACGGTGAGGGACTGGCCGCTGGCCGGCCGCCTGGCTCTAGGGCTGCTGCTCGCCCGGTTCCGACTCCGCGACCGCATGCTGTGCCTGCTGTGCGGCCTGCGCCTGCTGTGACTGCTGGGGCTGCTGTGTCTGCTGTGTGCTCTGGTCGTGCTGTGCGTTCTGCGTGTGCAGGGGCTGGGGGCTCTGCGGTGCCTGGTGCGGCGCGGGCTGCTGAGGCTGCTGGGGCTGTCCCATGTGCGGCTGGGCCGACGCCTGGTACTGGGGCTGAGGCCGTGACTGGGGCTGTGACTGCGGCGGGTGCTCCGCCTGCTGGGGCCGCGAGGACGGTTCCGGCTCCGGCCGGGACTCGGGCCCGGGTTCCGGTTCGGACTCGGCCTCGGGGACTCTTCCGGTGTCGGGGTGCCGGCTGTGCACGGGGGAGAAGTCCAGCGCCTGTTCCGCTTCCTGACGCAGCTCCTGCGCGGCCTGGCGGACGTCGGCGGGTACGTCGCCGTGCTCCTGGATGAGGCTGTTGTAGATCGGCGAAGCGGAACCGTTGTCGGCCTGCATGGTGCGGTTCTCCTCTCGAGCGGTGACACAGAACCGGCCACCCGCGTCGAGCGCGACGGGCGGCCAGTCGCAGACCATACGCCCTCGAACCGCGACGTTTGGGGCTGAGACCGCCTCTTGTGGCGTACCTCGCAGCGGCACGGTGGTCCCTTTTCCGCCACGACGGCGGGACGGCCCAGGGGATCGGCGGAACCTCACCAAGGGATCGGCGGGACGTCCCCGAAGGGAAGGGCTCAGGTCCGCTGGGCCTGTTCGCCGCTGCGAGCGAAGGCGTCGAGCGCGGCCGTGACCTCCTCGTCGGTGGTCTGGGGGAAGTCCCGGTACCAGAGGCCGACGGCCTCGAACACCTCCGGCTGGTGGAGGCAGAGCACGGTGTCGGCCTCCCGGCCGAGCGAAGTGACCGCCTCACCCGCACCGACGGGCGCGGCCAGCACCAACCGGGCGGGCCCCTGGCGGCGCAGATGCCGCAGGGCGGCGCGTGCCGTGACCCCGGTGGCGAGGCCGTCGTCGACGACGATCACGGCGCGGCCCTCGGTGCGGGGCGCGGGCCGGCCTCCCCGGTAGAGGTCCTCGCGGCGGTGGAGTTCCGTCCGTTCGCGGGCCACCGTGGAGGAGAGCCGGTCCTCGGTCATGCCCAGCATGTGGAGCGCGGTACGGTCCCACACGGGCGGGTCCTCGCCGGCGATGGCGCCGATCCCGTACTCGGGGCGGCCGGGCAGTCCGATTTTGCGGGCGACGAGGACGTCCAGCGGAGCACGCAGCGCGCGGGCCACCTCGACCGCGACGGGTACGCCTCCGCGGGGGAGGGCCAGGACCAAGGGATCCGGCAGGTGTTCGTCGCGCTGCATCTCGGCGAGCGAGGCGGCGAGTTCGCGGCCCGCCTGGGTGCGGTCTGCGAAGCGCATCGGGGATTCCTCCTGGGAGTGTCTGAAGCTGTGTGTCTGTGTCTCTGTCTCTCTGTCTCTCTGTGTGTCTGTGCGGCTGTGTGTCTGTCTGCGCAGCTGTGGGTCTGTGGGTCTGTGCCGCCGTGCGGCTGTATGTCAGTGCGGCGGTTGTGAGGCCGTGGCTCGTGGAACCGCGCATTCTCGGCGGCCGGGCGGCCGGGCCGCCGGGCCGACGCCCGGGTGCGCGCACGTCCTTGGCGCCTCGGCCATGACGCCTCGACGAGGAGACCCGGGCGCGGACTTCACGCACCACGCATCCCCGCCGGGTCATTCGCCGTTCGTCGTGGGCGGCAGGGCGAACCAGCCGGCGGCCTCCCGTGCGACCTCCTCCAGCGCTCCCGGCTCCTCGAACAAGTGCGTGGCGCCCGGGACGATGTGGAGGCGGTGCGGGGCCCGCAGCCGGTCGGCCGCCGCCTCGTTGAGCCGTATCACCTCGTGGTCGTGGCCGCCGACCACCAGCAGCACCGGTGCCAGGACGTCCGGCAGCGCGTCGCCTGCCAGGTCGGGACGGCCGCCCCGGGAGACCACGGCGTAGACGCTGTCGGGCCGTTCGGCGGCGGCCGTCAGCGCCGCCGCCGCCCCGGTGCTCGCCCCGAAGAGGCCGACCGGGCGCCCGGCGGTCGTCTCGTGCTCTCCCAGAGCGTCGATCGCCGCGACCAGGCGGCGGCCGAGCAGGGGAATGTCGAAACGGTGCTGGGCGGTCGCCGTGTCCACCTGCTCCTCGTCCTCCGTCAGCAGGTCGATCAGCAGCGTGGCCAGGCCCTCCTGGCGCAGTGCCGCGGCGACCGCGCGGTTGCGCGGGCTGAACCGCGAGCTGCCGCTGCCGTGGGCGAAGAGCACGGTGGCGTTCGCCCGGTCCGGCACCGTCAGGTCACCGGTGAGGAACGTCGAGCCGTCCGCCTCGATCCGCACGGGTTGTGTGGTTTCCGCAGCCATGCTTGATCACTTCCGTGCACCTCGGCACTTCCGTTCCGTTCGCGCCGCCCCTCGGGTGCCCCCGTGCGGGGCGGCCCAACCAGCACCGGCGCCGCTGACCCGTACCGGCCCCGCACCGCGCCCGTGCCGCGCGCCGGCGTACCCCCAGCTCCCTGCCACACCCACCTTGAGCTGGGGTTTCGCTCATATTGCTCGTGGATGACGGTCTTGTGACGGGGGTGGGCCGCTGCTTACGGTCGGGCGACCGCAGGGCATCGGGGCCCCGGCCACGGGGCCGTCGCATGCCGTGTCGCTTCCGTCGCCTCCGTCGCCGGGCACCGGTCCGCCGCGAGGGGGCCGTCGTCTCCGGCCTCCGGGGCGGGTCCCGCCGCGTCGCGGCGGGCGAGAGATTGGGTTTCCATGCTGACGATCCTCGGCTTTGTCATGATCGCCGCGTTTCTCGTGCTGATCATGACCAAGAAGATGTCCCCCATCGCCGCGCTCGTGCTCATTCCCGCGCTGTTCTGCGTCCTGGTCGGTCAGGGCGCCGACCTGGGCACCTATGTGCTCGACGGGATCGGCGACCTCGCGCCCACGGCCGCGATGCTGATGTTCGCGATCATCTACTTCGGCGTGATGATCGACGTGGGCCTCTTCGACCCGATCGTCCGGGGCATCCTGCGGTTCTGCAAGGCCGACCCGATGCGGATCGTCGTCGGTACGGCCGTACTGGCCGCCATCGTCTCGCTGGACGGCGACGGCTCGACGACGTTCATGATCACCGTCTCCGCGCTGCTGCCGCTGTACCGGCGGCTGGGGATGAGCGTGGTCGTGATGACGGGTGTCGCCGCCACCGCCAATGGTGTCATGAACACTCTCCCCTGGGGCGGTCCGACCGCGCGCGCCGCGACGGCGCTGAAGCTCGACGCGGGCGACATCTTCGTCCCGATGATCCCCGCGCTCGCGGTCGGCATGCTGTGCGTCCTCGCCCTCGCCTACGCCCTGGGCCTGCGGGAGCGCCGTCGCCTCGGTGCCCTGTCGCTCGCCGGGGACGCCGCGACCGGGGCGGACACCGAGGCGGAGGCGGGGCCGGGGACGGTGACGGACGTCGGGGCGGAGACGGACGCCCGGGCGGCGACGGTGAAGGAGACCGTGCTGGTCGGCGCGGGTGGCGGCGGGAAGGGCCGCCTCTCCCTCCGCAAGCTCCCCAAGCGCGGCACCGGCTCCGGCATCGGCTCCGGCTCCGGCATCGGTACCGGTGACGCCATGGGTACCGGTGACGCCATGGGCGCCCCCACCGGTGATGCTGCGGGCGGGCCCGCCGGGGTCTCCGAGTCCGCCGTCCTGGACCCCCACCGCGCGACCCTGCGCCCCAAGCTGTACTGGTTCAACGCCGCACTCACCGTCGCCCTCCTCGTCCTGCTGATCGCCCAGCTGCTGCCGATCCCCGTGCTGTTCCTGCTGGGCGCGGCGATCGCGCTGACGGTGAACTTCCGGGACATGGCCGACCAGAAGGCCCGGATCGCCGCGCACGCCGAGAACGTCCTCAACGTCTCGGGCATGGTCTTCGCGGCGGCCGTCTTCACGGGTGTGCTCACCGGCACGGGCATGGTCGAGGAGATGGCCCGCACCGTGGTGAACGCGGTCCCCGACGCACTGGGGCCGCACATGGCGCTGGTCACGGGCCTGCTCAGCATTCCGTTCACGTACCTGATGTCGAACGACGGCTTCTACTTCGGCATCGTGCCGATCCTCTCCGAGGCCGGTGCCGCGCACGGGGTCAGTTCGTTGGAGATAGCCCGCGCGTCGCTCGTCGGCCAGCCGCTGCACATGTCCAGTCCGCTCGTGCCCGCCGTCTACGTCCTGGTCGGAATGGCGAAGGTCGAGTTCGGCGAGCACACGAGGTTCACGATCAAGTGGGCGGTACTCACCTCGCTGGCGGTGCTCGGGGCGGGCCTGCTGTTCGGAATCCTGTAGGCGGCCCCCGCGTCCGCGGCCTTCGTCCGGCTTCCGTCCCGGACCTCGGTCCGGGATACGGGATCCGGGATCCCGTCCGGGTCTTCGGCCGGGATCCCGTCCCGGGCCTTCGGCCGGGATTCCGCGGGGTCTCGTCCGGACAGAAGTCCTCTACTCTTCCTGGCAGCACGTAACCGGAACAGGTGATTCCAGCCGACCTGTCCGACCGACGGCGAACGCTGCCCGGCGTACGGAGAGATTCGGACACGGAGAGATTCGGACACGGAGAGATCCGGATACGGAGAGATCCGGAGAGAAGGGAGACGGGCCTTGCGCATCCGGCCGCCCCGCCGCGTCTTCTCCCACGTACTGACCGTGCAGCTGGCCCTCGTCGTCGGGGTGACGGCGCTGGTCAGCGGACTGTTCCTGGCTCCGCTCAGCGACCAGCTCGACCGCCAGGCCATGCGCCGCGCCCTCGCCATCGCCCAGACCACCGCCGCCCGCCCCGGTCTCGCCGAGGAACTGGCCGCCGCGTCCCGTCCCGGTGCGCGGCGACCCTCCCCGCACGGGCCCCTCCAGGCCGAGGCGGAACGCGTTCGCCGGGCCACCGGGGCCGAGTACGTCGTCCTCCTGGACCGGCGCGGCATCCGCTGGTCCCACCCGTCCCCGTCCCAGGTCGGCCGCCATGTCTCCACCGACCCGCGCGAGGTGCTGGAGGGCCGGGAGGTGACGCAGATCGACGAGGGCACGCTCGGCCGCTCCGCCCGCGGCAAGGCGCCGCTGCGGGACGCGGACGGCCGGGTCGTCGGCGCGGTCTCCGTCGGCATCGACTACGCGAACGTCCGCGACGGCCTGCTGGCCGCCGTCCCCGGGCTGCTGACCCACGCGGGCGGCGCGCTGGCGGCCGGTGCCGTGGCCGCGTACGCACTGGCCCGCTGGCTGCGCCGCCGCACCCACGCCCTGGCCTTCTCCGACATCTCGGCGCTGCTGGCCGAGCGGGAGGCGATGCTGCACGGACTGGCCGAGGGCGTCGTGGCGCTGGACGCCGCGGGGCGGGTCCGCCTCGTCAACGACGAGGCACAGCGGCTGCTCGGCCTCGGCCCCGACGCGATCGGCCGCCCGGTGACCGAGGCGCTCGGCGGCGCGGGCCGCACCGCCGACGTGCTGGCGGGACGGGTGAGCGGCCGCGACCTGGTGACCGTCAGCGGGAGCCGGGTCCTGGTCGCCAACCGCATGCCCACCGCGGACGGCGGGGCCGTCGCCACCCTGCGCGACCGCACGGAGCTGGAGCGGCTGGGCCGGGAACTGGAGGGCACCCGTGGCCTCCTCGACGCGCTCCGCGCCCAGGACCACGAGCACGCCAACCGCCTCCACACCCTTCTCGGTCTGCTGGAGCTGGAGCTGTACGACGAGGCCGCGCGGTTCGTCACCGACACGCTCGGGGTGCGCCGGGCGACGGCGGAAGAGGTCACCGAGCGGGTCGGGGACCCACTGCTGGCGGCGCTGCTCGTCGGCAAGGCGGCGGTGGCCGCCGAGCGGGGCGTGGCCCTGCGGATCGCGCCCGACTCCCGGCTCCCGGACCGGCTGGTGGACCCGGGCGGCCTGGTCACGGTCGTCGGCAACCTCGTGGACAACGCCCTGGACGCGGCGGCCGGCGGCACGGACCCCGCCGTCGAGGTCGCGCTGCGCGCCGAGGGCCGTACGGTCGTGCTGCTGGTCCGCGACTCGGGCCCCGGGGTGCCCCCGGAACGGCGGGAACTGGTCTTCGAGGAGGGCTGGTCCACGAAGCGGTCGGACGCGGCGGACGGGAGCCCCGGCGTCGGCCACCACGGTCTCGGTCTGGCTCTGGTACGGCGGTTCGCGGAACGCGTGGGCGGCTCCGTCCGGCTGGGCACCGCCGCACACTGGAGCGGCGCCGAGTTCCGTGTCGTTCTGCCGGAAGCGCTGGGCGAGCCGGCCGACGCGGCCGTCGTGGGGGGCTTGGCCGGGCCGGGAGGCCCGAGCGGGGCGGAGGACCTGACCGGCAAGGAGGCGAACTGGTGAGCGATGCACCCACCGACACAGCCTTCGACGTGCCCGCGGGCCTGCCCATCGAGGTCCTCGTCGTGGACGACGACCCCAATGTGGCCCGCATCAACGCGGCCTACGTGACCAAGGTGCCCGGCTTCCGGGTGGCCGGCACGGCCCGCACCGCCGCGGACGCGCTGCTCTTCCTGCGTACGCACCCCGTCGATCTGGTGCTGCTCGACCACTACCTGCCCGACGAGTCCGGGCTCTCCCTCCTCAAGCGGCTGCGCGGCCACGGTGTCGAGGCCGAGGTCATCATGGTGACGGCCGCACGCGACACCGCCACCGTGCGCGCCGCCCAGCGCCACGGTGCCCTCCAGTACATCGTGAAGCCCTTCACCTTCGCCCACCTGCGCGGCAAACTCGACGGCTACGCGGCGCTCCGCCACACGCTGGCCCGCGCGCCTGTCGCCGGGGCCACCCAGGAGACAGTGGACCGCATCTTCGGCGCCGCGGCCGCGCCTCCCGCCGCCGAAACCCTCCCCAAGGGTCACTCCGTTCTCACCGCCGACCTGGTGCGGGAAGTGCTGTGCTCCGCGCGGTCAGCCCTCTCCGCCCAGGAGGTCGCCGCCCGCTGTGGCCTCAGCCGCCAGACCGCGCAGCGCTACCTCAAACTTCTGGAAGGCGCCGGCCTGGTCCGCCGCCGCCTCCGCCACGGCGAGACCGGCCGCCCGGTCCATCTCTACTACTGGACCGGCCCGGCTTCCTGACCGGCCGGAGCGGCAGGGAGTGCCCGCCGGGTCTGTCAGGCTTCCGTGGCGGGGAAGCCGACCTCGACTCCGTGTTCGCGCAGAGACCAGTTCGCGGGTCGGACTTCGGCCGGGACCCCGCCTTCCACTCGCGCAACGCGTGCTCCCCGAACGGCAGCTTGGCGATGTTGCCCTCCGCGGGCGCGAAGTCCTTGGTGCGCAGCAGGTCGGCCGGCATGTACGCGGCGATGACCTGTCGCAGGGCCTCCACGAGGGTGTCCGTGTGCTCGGCCACCCGCCCCACGCCGAACCCCCACTTGGACAGCATGTCCTTGGTGGACGCTCTCGATGTCGAAGGCAGTTGCGTTCTGGGTGCCCTCCGCCAACGGCTCCCAGTCGTCCTTGATCGTGCGAGCCGCCGCCACGGACTTCTCCAGGGGGCCGAGGATCCTGCGGACGGAAAAAATCTCGATGGTGTAACCGTCACCCGGCTTGGGACCGTCGCCGCTGCCCGCGTCCTTGTCGCCACCGCTCACCGCGTGCCCTCCTCCGCGCCCTCGAAGGAGCCCGCGTCGAGCAGGAACGGCCCCGGTGCGGGTCCCAGCGGGTCCACCAGTGCCCGCACTCCCTCGGGTAGCAGCTCCACCAGGTCCTCGGCTGTGGTCGAGGCCCAGTCGCATGCCCCGGCGAACAGCCCCAGCCGCTCCCAGGAAGTGAAGACCGGCACCACGGGGCCGCCCTCCGTCTCGGACACCAGGAAACCCGGCTCCTTGGGACGCTGGAAGTACAACCGAGCCGTACGGAGCCGGGCCAGGCGGTCCGCCGGAGACATCCGCGCGACTGCCTCCGCGCGCACGAGATCGCGCAATGACACGAGTTGTCCCCCATTCCGCCCGCATTCGACAGCAGGCGAACTCCCGCAAGATGGTCGCACAGCCGTCCCGACACCCTGCGAACGCAGTGCCGAGCTGGCACCTGGCTGCGACAGATCTGTGGCGTGAGGGGGTGACGCGAGGGTGTGACGCGAGGGGTGAAGCGCTGCCCCGGCGCGACTTCATCGCCGGGCAACCTCGTTGAGGGGGTGCTTGTTGCGGATACCGACCGGTGGGTATGCGGAAGGGGTGGGGGAGGGGGGTCAGGGGAGGTGGCCGTTGCTGAGCGCCGAGATGAACGCCGACCAGGCAGTGGAACGGAACACCAGGGCCGGCCCCTGCGGGTTCTTGCTGTCGCGGACGGGGACGGTGGTGCGGTGCCCGTCCGCGACTTCGAGGCAGCTGCCGGATTCGTTGCCACTGTAGGAGGACTTGCGCCAGCCGACCAGGGCGGACGCGTTCGGGATGGTGCAGCTAGTCATGGTGTCTGTAGTCCTTTGCGGCCGCCCTCAACAGTGCGAGCGATTCCCTCAACGGCAGCGCATCGCTCAACGCGAGATCGTAGCGGCTCTGCAATTGCTGGACCATGTCAGGCGAATCGTGCACCTTGCCGATGGAGATGCCTTCCGAGTAGGCGACCGGCGGTTGGTCTTCGAACCACATCAGGCTCAGCATGCCCTGCATAAGGGGATGGCCGCCCAGAGCGAACGGCAGGACATGGACACGCACTCGCCCGCGATCGACCAGGTCAGCGATGTGCGTGAGCTGCTCGGTCATGACGTCCGGACCACCGACCGGGCGGCGGAGCACCATCTCGTCCAGAAGCGCCCATACAACCGGGTTGGTGGGATCGCTGAGAATCTTCGATCGCTCCAGCCTCGTGACAACGTGTCTGTCACACTCTTCCTCCCTCTTGGGAGGGAACGTCATGCTGAGCACCGCGCGGGCGTACCGCTCCGTCTGGAGGATGCCGGGGACGAAGGTCAGCGCGAACTCCCGGATCATCGTGGCTTGCTGTTCCAGGTGCCGTGCGGGCTCGAAATAGTCGGCGAGGGTGGCGTCTTCCTCCTTGCGGGGCCGGAAACTGGTGAGAACATCCCCCGTGCCCAGCGCAGCGTCCAGCCGTCGTGCGTCGTCCTCCGAAGGAATCCGGCGTCCGGCCTCGATGTGTGCGACGTGCGACCGTGTCATGAAGGCGGCGTCCGCCAACTCCTGCTGTGTCATCCCGGCTGCCTCGCGACGCGCGCGCAACCACTGCCCATAGGCACTACTCATCGTCAGCTCCTTCGCGACGAGTGCTCTGTCACCCCGATCCCCCTCGTCAGCGTAGCCATCGCCGTCTCACTGTGTGAGGGAATCACTACACAGCGAAGGGAGGCGCGAGATGGCGCGGTTGCTGCCATGGGAGTCGTCCGGAGGGAAGCCCTGTTTCGTCGAGGGGGACGGAAGCGGGCCGGTGTCGCGGCTGGCGGACGAGGTGGAGAGTGTCCAGTTGGACATGGCGCGGGAGCTGATCGGTTACGCCGAGGGCATGCTCGCGGACCGCAAGGTCACCAGCGTCCAGTTGCGCTACGTCGCCGCACGGCTCCTGGAGGCGCTGCGGGATGTGCACCGTATCGCCCGGAGCCGCGCGCACCGCTGAGCCCCTAGAGTGGCCCATCGAGCAGAAGCGGTCGTGGTTTGTTGGTGAAAGGCGGATGTCACGCAGTCCTGACGACGGGGAAGAGCGACGACGAGCGGTCGGGGACGCCGAGACGGTGCGGGACGTCTTCGACGGGATGCCGGCCCGGCTGATCGGGGTGGAGGGGCCGGAGCACCGGGTGGTGGCGGTCGACGCGCTGGGCCGCTCCACGGGTTCCGGCGCACCGTACTGGGTGGGGCGCCCGCTCGGTGAGCTGTTCTGCGGGGTGCTGGGGCAGCGGCTGCGCCACCTCCTCGACCGGGCCGCGGCCACCGGGGCCCCGCAGGAGGGGTACGAGTGGCCGGCGGGACCCGGCGGACCGTTCTTCGACCTCACCGCCACCCCGCGCAGGGCGCCCGACGGCGCGGTGACGGGGCACGCGCTCCTGTGGGTCGACGCCACCGCGCGCGTACGCGAACGGGAGGCCGCGCGGGCGCGGTTGGCCGAGGCGGAGTGCGAACGGGCGCGCGCCGCCGAGGAACTGGACTCTCTCCGGCAGGCGCTGCTGCCGGCCGACCTGCCCGTCCTGCCCAGGCTGCGTACGGCGGCACGGTCCGTGCCGGGGAGTGCGGCGGCGGACGGGCCGGAAGCCGTCGTCGCCGGCGAGGTGGGCGCCGGCGAGGCGGGCGGTGGGGAGCGCGCCTGCGGCAAGGGTGGCAGTGGGGCGTCACCGGGCGGTTGGTGCGGGGACTGGTTCGACGCGGTGCCGTTGCCGGGCGGGGCGGTGGGCCTGGTGGTCGGTGACGCCGGCTCGTACGGGCCGGTGGCGTCCGTGGTGATGGGGCAGTTGCGGACGGTCGTGCGGGAGCGGCTGCGGGACGGTGCGGGGGCGGCGGAGGTGCTGCGTGCGGCGAGCCGGTACGCCGCCCAGGCGCGCGGGGCGCGGGCGGCGACCGCCTGTGTCGTGGTCGTCGATCCCGTGACCGGTCACTTCACCCACGCCACCGCCGGACACCCGCCACCGCTGCGGGTCGCCGCGGACGGCACGGCCCGCACTCTGCGCCCCGCCGCCCCGCACGGCCCCCTCGGCACCGGCGCGGCCGACTCCACCGGGCTCGCGGGCGAGGGCACCCTCGCGGAGGGCGAGGTACTGGTGCTCTACAGCGACGGCCTCGTGGCCCGCCCCGGTGTGACGCCCGCGCAGGGCACCGCCGAACTCGCGACGGCGGTGGGGGAGTCGCTGGGGGCCTGTGCGGGCCTGCGGGACGGGGTGTATGAGGGGGCACTTGATGTGCCCGAACGGGTCGTGGGGCGCAGCGTCGAGCAGCTGACCCGTACGACCGGGCACGCCGACGACGTCACCCTGCTGGCCGCCCAGCGCACCCCGCCGGTACCCGGCCTGGAGGTGGTCCTGCCCGCCGAACGGGCGGGCATCCGGGCCGCGGGCCTCGAACTGGGGCAGTGGCTGGTGCGCCTGGGAGTGCGTCCCCAGGACGAGAGCGCCCTCCAGCACGCGGTGGGAGAGCTGCTCACCAACGCGGTCGAGCACGGCTACGCGGAGCATGGCTACGGGAAGCACGGCTACGGGGAGGACGGCGATCGCGGGGGAGAGGGAGAAGGCGGCGAACACGATGAAGGGGACGAAAGCGGTCGAGGTGCCGGACGCGGCCGCCACGGCGAAGGCGACGGAGGCCACGGCGGAGGCAAGGGAGGCCACGGAGGCGGTGAAGGCGACAGGAGTGGTGGAGGCGGCGGGGGTGGCGAGGGCGCCGGGGCCGGGCCGCCCGAGGTGACGCTGCGGGCGCGGATCACCGACGACGGCTGTGCCGAGGTGTCCGTCTCCGACCGGGGCCGGTGGCGGGAGCCGCGCGGCGGGACGGACCGGGGCCACGGGCTGGCCATGGCGGGCATGTTCAGCGACGACCTGCGCATCGAGCGCGGCCACCCCGATCCCGGCGGCACGACGGTGACCCTGCGGCGGCGGGTGCGGCGGCCGGTCGGCCGGGTTCCCTCCGGGCGCCGTCGGCGAGTCGGCGTGTGCGGGGACGGCGGGCTCACCGTCGAGGAGCGGCCGGACGCGCCGGGGTGGGTGCGGGTCAGCGGCACGGTGGACGCCACCACCGCCGACCGCTTCGACGCGGGCCTGCGCCGCGCCAGCCGCAACGGCACGCGGTCGGTCACCGTCGACCTGACCGGCGTACGGCGTCTGGCCGGAGCGGGGGTGACGGTGCTGCACCGGTTGCGGGCCCAGAGCGCTGCCCACGCGCGGACGCTGACGGTCTACGTCCCCGAGGGCGCGCCCGCGACGACCGCGCTGGAGCTGGTCTCCTTGCCGTACACGACACGACGGCCGCCGCCGGGTGGCGGTGACGTACCGCCGCCGGGCGCCGGTGTCCGGGGGTGACCGCGCGCCCCGGCCCCGGCGGGGAGAACGCGCGCCCGGCGCCTGACCGGTGACGGCCGCGCCGGGCGGCGCCTAACTCCAGGTGCTCCCCGCGAAGTGCAGGTCCTCCAGGGCGTCGAGGACCACGGTGCGCTGGTACCAGTCGAGCCACTGGCCCGCCTGCGTGCCGATCACGTCCAGCTCCCGGGCCTGGGCCGGGGACAGGGCCCGCACGGGACGCGGGTGGTGCGTGGAGACGATGCCCTCCAGCCGTCCGGGTGCCGCCAGCAGCGGTGTGCTGTGGCAGCCGCGGCTGCCCGCCGCCAGGATGGTTTGCCGGGCGGGTTCGGTGAACACCTCGTCCGTGGCCACGTCGGTGACGGTGACGCGGGTGCCGTGCTGGGCGGCCAGCGCGCAGGAGGTGCTGTCCTTGCCGACGCGGTCGAAGAACTCCACGAAGTCCTCGTCCAGTCCGGCGTGCTTCTCCAGCCGGAGGTCCCCGGTGACCGGGTCGACGAGCTGCACGTTGCCCATCGTCGTCTCGGCGACCTCCATGCTGCGGCGCAGGACGGCGGAGAGCACCTCCGCCGTGTTGGCCGAGGCGGCGCGCAGGCCGGGCGCGAACGCCAGCGCGGGCGGCGAGCGGCGCTCGCGCCCCGGGAACCACTCGCCGTCCGGCGTGCGCGGGCGGGGCACGAGGACGACGGCGGTGGCCAGGGTGCGCAGCCGGACGTTGAACCGCTGCGAGCTGGCCTCCATGAGCGCGAAGGCCGCCCGGTCGTCCGGCAGGCGGTAGCGCTCCTCCAGGATCCCCTGGGCGCGGGAGACCAGCGGGTGCGTCCGGGCCTTGGCCCGCAGGTCCCGCACCTCCCGCCGCAGCCGCGCCAGTTCGGAGCCGGCGTCGGCGTCGGCCCTGGCCCCGGCGCCGGACCCGTCACCCGTTCCGGTGCGGGGGCCGGGGAGGCGGGCGGGGGCCGCGCCCGCGGTCCCAGGGGCTCCGGCCCGGCCGTTTCCGGTTCCGGTTCCGATACCAGCACCGGCAGTGCCACCGGCACCGGGACCAGTACCAGCACCAATACCGCCACCGCCACCGCTGCCACCGCCGCCGCCACCACCGGCCCCGGCGCCGTGGAGGGCGGGAACGCAGGCGGCAGCGGCCTGTCCGACGTCGCGCACCACGCTGAGGGCGCCGTCGGCGGCCAGCAGGCGGCCCACCACCTCGTCGGGGGTGGCCGTCAGCAGCCGGCTGCCGCGCTCGGCCAGGTCGTGGGCGCAGGAGACCAGGGCGCGCACGCCCGCTGCCGAGACCAGCGGCACCAGTGCGAGGTCGAGCACCACGGCCGTGCACCCGGGGGCGGGGTTCGCGGCGGCGCTCAGCGCGGGGTGACCGGCGTCCCGTATGCCTCCCTCGGCCCGTACGACCCACAGGCCGGTGCCGCCGGGAAGCCGTACCACTTCCGTCCGGACGGCGCCGGGCTCGGCGTCCGTGCTGACCATGTTCAGCCCTTCTTCCTCCCCCGCGCGGACACTTGCACCACGACAACAGTACTCATCATGGTGGACGGCCCCGCAGCTCGGGCCTCCCACACCCCTTGTGGGTGCCGGTCCGCCGCTCCACCGTATGGGCATGGAACTGGAACTCAGACACCTCAAGGTCGTTTCGGCCATCGCCGAGGCGGGGAGTCTGACGCGGGCGGCCACCGGGTTAGGGCTGGCGCAGCCCGCGTTGAGCGCACAGCTCAAGCGGATGGAACGGGCGCTGGGCGGCGCCCTGTTCGTGCGGGGGCCGCACGGGGTGCGCCCCACCGAGCTGGGGGAACTGGTGCTGGAGCGGGCCCGGGTGCTGGTTCCCGCGGTGGCCGAACTCCAGGAGGAGGCCCGCAGGCTGAGCCGCACCCGGCACACGGGCCGCGGCGGGCCGGTCCGCTTCCGGCTGGGCGGCACCCACGGCCCTCTCCTCGGCGGCCTCGTCGACCGGCTGGCCTCCGCGCACCCGAGCGCGACCGTGACCACCTGGACGTCCTGGTCGGCCGTCGAACTGGGCCGCCTGGTGGCCGAGGGCCGGATCGACTACGCCCTCACCGGGGTGTGCGGCCAGAGCCCGCCGCCGTCCTCCGGCACGGGGGAGCGGATCGTCTGGCGGGATGTGGCCGTCGATCCGGTGTTCGTCATGCTCCGCGAGGGGCATCCCCTCGCCGGTGAGGAAGAGGTGCCGCTCGGCGCCCTGGCCGAGGCCCGCTGGACCAACGTGCCCGGCGACGGCTGCTTCGCCGAGTGCTTCGCCGCGGCCTGCGCCCGGGCCGGATTCACCCCGCGGGCCGTCTACGAGGCGGACACCGCCTCCTGCGTCCACCTGGTGCAGGTCGGGCGCGCGGTCGGCCTGTGCCGGGCGACCTTCCCGCCGACCCCCGGCCTGGTGACCCGGCCGCTGGCCGGCTCCCCGCTGATGTGGCGGCACGTGCTGGGCTGGCACCCGGACTCACCCGCCGCGCACACCGCGCGGGAGACCCTGGCGCACGCCCGCGCGGTCCACGAGAGCGCCGCCGGGCTGAGCCCCAGCTACGTCCGCTGGCGCCGCGCCCACCCCGCCCCGGCCGCCTCACCGGCCCCGTGAGCACGCGCGCCATAACCCCGTGAGCACGCGCGCCATAACGCCGTGGGAGGGGGCAGGCTGAGAGGTCCGGGGCGCGACGGCGCCGGTCTACGGTGTCGCCAACCCCGCCCCTGACCCCACCGGGGGCGCCCCACCCCGAGGAGAACTCCATGGCACCGCCCGCGAGTTCCTGCCCGCCGCCCTCTCCCCGCAGACCCGCCGCCACCCGCCGCCGCCTCGCGGCGACCGCGGCCGCCACCGTCGCGACGGCCGGCCTCGTCCTACCCTCCCTCACCGGCGCCGCCCAGGCGTCCAGCACCCACGCACCCCGCCCGGCCGCCGCATCCCGGGGCGAGGCACCCGACCCCGACCTGCTCCGCGCCATGAGCCGCGACCTGGGACTGACCACCGGGCAGGCCCGCGCCCGGCTGGCCAACGAGGCCGAGGCGGCCGCCACCACGGCGAAGCTGCGCTCCGCGCTCGGTGACAGCTTCGCCGGGGCGTACGTGACCGGGAAGACCGCGGCCCGCACCACCGTGGCGACCACCGACCCGGCACAAGCGCGCCGCATCACCGAGGCAGGTGCCACCGCACGCGTCGTCGAGCGGGACCTGCGCGCCCTCGACCGGGTGCGCGAGGCCCTCGACCGTGCCGCCGACCGCGCGGACCCGGCGGGCGTCCGCGTCTGGTACGCCGATGTCCGGGGCAACGACGTGGTCGTGGAGGCCGCCTCCTCCCCGGCGGCCCGCGCCTTCCTGCGCCGCGCGGGCGTCGAACGCGACCAGGTCACGCTCCGCCGCACCGACGCCAGGCCCCGCACCTTCGCCGGCCTGCGCGGCGGCGACGCGTACTACATGAACGGCAGCGGCCGCTGCTCCCTCGGCTTCTCCGTCACCCGGGGCGGCCAGGGCGGGTTCGTGACGGCCGGGCACTGCGGCACCGCCGGCACCACCACCTCCGGCTACGACCAGCAGGCGCAGGGCACCTTCCAGGGCTCCACCTTCCCCGGCCGCGACCACGCCTGGGTCGCCACCAACGGCAACTGGACCCCGCGCCCCCTCGTCAACGGGTACGGCAGGGGCGATGTGACGGTGAACGGCTCCACCCAGGCCCCGGTGGGCGCCTCGGTGTGCCGCTCCGGCTCGACGACCGGCTGGCACTGCGGCGTCATCCAGCAGCACAACACCAGCGTCACCTACCCGCAGGGCACCGTCTCGGGGGTGACGCGCACGAACGTGTGCGCCGAACCGGGCGACTCCGGCGGCTCGTTCCTCTCCGGCGACCAGGCCCAGGGCATGACCTCCGGCGGCTCCGGCAACTGCGGCAGCGGCGGCACCACGTACTACTACCCGGTCAACCCCGCGCTCCAGGCGTACGGCCTCACCCTCGTCACCGGCGGGGGCGGCGGCCCGACGGACCCGCCGACCGACCCGCCGGCCGAGGGCAGCTGGGCGGTGGGCACCCAGTACGCGGTGGGGGACCAGGTGACCTACAACGGTGCCACCTACCGCTGCGTCCAGGCCCACACCGCGCAGCCGGGCTGGAACCCCGAGGACGCCCCCTCCCTGTGGACCCGGGTCTGACCCCGCCACCCCTCGGCTCCGCGCCCGCCCCGGGCCCTGCTCCTGCCCGGGCCGGGCGCGGCTCCATGAAAAAAATCCGGATCCGGCCCGGCCCGCATGTCACATCCGCCGCGCGCGCTCCGTCGTACGGGTGAAGAACGCACCGCCGCCCCTGGCGGTACAGCGCACCGCCGCCCCTGGCGGTACAGCGCACCGCCGCCCCTGGCGGCACCTGAACGAGACGAGGAGCGCACCATGACCGCACGGATCGCCAACCCCGCGTCCCTGCTGCCGGACGGCGTGCAGCCCATCCAGCAGCTGATGAAGGCCGCCCACGGGTCCGGGGTGCCCAAGGCCACGCTGGAGCTGGTCCACCTGCGCGCGAGCCAGATCAACGGCTGCGGCTTCTGCGTCGACTACGGCGTGCGCAGCGCGCGCGAGTCGGGGGAGACCGACGAGCGCCTGCACGCGGTGGCCGCCTGGCGCGACACCCCGTACTTCACGGAGGAGGAGCGCGCGGCGCTCGCCCTGGCGGAGGCGGCGACCCGGCTGGCCGACCGTACGGACCCGGTCCCCGACGAGATCTGGGACGAGGCGGCCAGGCACTACGACGAGAAGCAGCTCGCCGGCCTGCTCCTGATGATCGGCCTCACCAACCTGTTCAACCGGTTCAACGTGCCCACCCGGCAGCCCGCGGGCGCGAAGCTCTACTGAGCGCCGCCCCTCCCGCACCCGGCGGGGCCCGCTCCCGCCGTGCCGTGCCCCCCGACGGCAGAATTGAGCGGTGAACGGGAGACGAGAGGTCGGGCGAGAGGGGCAGCACGTGCCGGGAGAGACCCCACCCGGTGAGAGAGCCGAGACGGACGGAGGCCGCACGCGACAACCGGGAGCGACGGACCGGCCGGAGCGGCCGGAGCGGCCGGACCGGCCGGACGCGGTGGACGCGGTGGAGGGGACGGGCACGGGGGGCGGGACAGGCCCCGGCGACGCGGGGGACGCCGGGGACGTGGTCGCCAGGGTGCTCGGCCAGTGGCAGCGGGTGCTGCCCGGTCTCGACACCGGACCCATCGGGGTGATCGGCCGGCTCACCAGGTGCGCGGCCCTGCTGCGGCAGGCGTCCGACGCGCCGCTGGCGCACGAGGGGTTCTCCCGCGCCGAGTTCGACATCCTCAGCGCCCTGCGCAGGGAGGACCGCGAGCTGACGCCGGGCCAGTTGGCTCGGGAGACCTACGCCTCCGGCACGGCCGTCACCAAGCGGGTGCGGACGCTGGAGGAGAAGGGCCTGGTCGCACGCCGTCCGGACGACCGGGACCGCCGTGTGGCACACCTGTCGCTCACCGCGGGCGGCCGGGAGCTGGTGGACCGGATCATGCCCGAGCAGATCGCCTACGAGCGCTCACTGCTCTCGGGCCTGGCGGATGAGCAGCGCGACCAGCTCGCCCAGGTGCTGGGCGAGCTGCTGCGGCTGCTGGAGAGCAGGGAGGGCACGCGTCGGGGGCGCTGAGCCGGACGACTCAGCGGGCGGTGCCCCCGCTCTCCAGCGGCTCGGCGGCCGGCGCCTCCCGGCGGCTCAGCGGGCGGCGCCGGCGCCCCTCACCTCCAGGGTCTCCAGCAGCTGCCTGGTCGCCCAGGTCACGCGCTCGACGGCCTCGTCGAACGCGGCCTGGTTGTGCGCGGCGGGCGTCCGGAATCCGGACACTTTGCGGACGTACTGGAGGGCGGCGGCCCGCATGTCGTCCTCGGTGACGGTTTCGGCGTAGGGCGGACGCAGCGTCCTGATGCTTCTGCACATACTTCCGACGGTACGTTCCGTCTGCCTTTTACTCGCCTGTCCGGGTGATGCGAGGTACGCTCGAAAACGCCGTGACGTGGGTATACGTCGCTCTGTTCCCGGAAGGGAGGGCGGACCATGCAGACCACGACGGGGCTGCTCGGCGAGCTGACCCCTGAGCAGCGCGAGAGGGTGCGGGGCCTCGGACGCGAAGTGCACTTCGACGCCGGGGAGCAGATCTTCGAGGAAGGCACCAGGGCCGACCGCTTCTGGATCCTGCACACCGGCTCGGCGACGCTGGCCATGCACATACCAGGACACCGGGACGTGGCCATCGACCATGTCCGCCACGGCGAACTGCTCGGCTGGTCCTGGATGTTCCAACCGTACATATGGAGCCTCGGCGCCCAGGCGGACAGCCCCGTGCGCGCGCTGGAGTTCGACGCCCACTCGGTGCGCGTGCTCTGCGAGGAGGACAAGGAGCTGGGACTGGCGATGACACGCGCCATCGCCGCGGTGATGGGGGACCGCCTCCACCGCTGCCGCTCCCGACTGGTCGACCTGTTCAGCCCCTACGCCCCGAAGGACCGCGCGGCCGGCGCCATCTGAGTGCCGCACGGGAACGCCGAGGCCCGCCCGAACCGCTGCGGGGAGCGGCCCGGGGCCGGTGTCCCCCTCGGCTGCCGGCGATCAGCCCAGGTCCTGTCCGGGTACGGGGAGTGCTTCCGCGGCCGGCCCCGCCAGGGGCTCCCGCGAGGGCAGCCCCTCGTACGCGGGTCCGGCCTCGGGCGCGCGTGCGTCCGTACCGCTCCCCGCCCCGGCGAGGTACTCGCCGGTCATCAGCGCGGCCAGCCCCCGCACCGCGCTCAGCGCGGGTTCGTCCGCCACCCGCACGGCCATGCCGGTGTGCTCCCGCAGCTGCTCCGCGAGGCCGGGCAGCTGCGCGCTGCCGCCCGCCAGCACCATGCCCCGCTCGGCGAGATCCGCCACCAGGTCCGGAGGGCAGCGGTTGAGGACCTGGCGGATGGCGTCCAGCAGGCCCGTCAGCGGCGTCCGGATGGCACCGCGCACCTCTTCCGGATCGATGGTCACGGTACGGGCCAGCCCCGTCACCACGTCCCGGCCCTGGACGTCGGGCGAGCCCGTGGGGCCGCCGCCGACGCCCTGGCCGCCGAGCAGCCGCAGATGGAGCTGGCGCACCTCGCCGCTGGGCAGCAGCAGCTCGTGCCGGTTGCGCAGGAACTGCACCACGGCCTGGTGGATGGTGTCGCCGCCCAGGCTCACCGTCCCTCCCGCGACGACCGCCCCCAGGGAGACCACCGCGACCTGCGTGGTGGTCGTCCCGCACACCAGCACCATCGCCGCCTCGGGACGCGCCACCGGCAGGTCCGCGCCGATCGCCGCCGCGATGGGGGCCTCCACCAGCTCCACCCGCCGCGCCCCCACGCCCGTCAGCGTCTCCACCGCGGCGCGGCAGGCCAGCGGGTCGGCGTCGTGGGGGACGGTGGCCACGGCGTGCGTCATCACCCGGCGCCGCCGCAGGCGCCGCAGCCTCTCGTCGATCAGGGCGCGCACCATCCGCCGCGCCATGTCGATGTCCCGCACCGTGCCCCCGGAGACGGGCCGCACCACCCGGATGTGCTGCGGGGTGCGCCCGTCCATGCGTTCGGCGGCGTCACCGACCGCGATCAGCGCGCCGGAGCGGGTGTTCACGGCGACGACGGACGGCTGGTCGACGACGAGCCCCGCTCCCTTGGCGTGGACGCGGGTCCTGGCGGCTCCCAGGTCGACGGCGACGGAGCAGCGGGTCAGGGCCTCCAGATCGGAGCAGCTCATGGCGTCGTGTCCTTCCGGGACGGTGCGGTGGCGCGTGGTCGGCGGCGCGACGGGCGTGGACCGCGCGGGGACCGGCCGGCCGTCCGCGGGGGACGGCCCACCGCTCAGCCTGTGCCGGTCCGCGACCGGGCGCGCGCCGAGCGCGCCCGCCCGGGTGAGCCCCTCAGACGACGGCCCCGACCTGGGCTCCCTCCCCGTCGGCCGCGGGGCCCCGACCGGTGCCGGGCCCCTGCTGGGCGCCGGGCCCCTGCTGGGTGCCGGGCCCCTGCTCGGCGCCGGCGCCCTGCCCCGGGCCGGGGTGCTGACCGGTGCCGGGGTGCTGCCCGGTGCCGGGGTGCTGGCTGAACTGGGTGCGGTGCAGCTGCGCGTACCGTCCGTCCGCGGCGAGCAGTTCCTCGTGGGTGCCCCGCTCGACGATCCGGCCCTCCTCCAGGACGAGGATCTGGTCGGCGGCCCGCACGGTGGACAGCCGGTGCGCGATGACCAGCGAGGTGCGCCCGGTCAGTGCCTCGCCGAGCGCCTCCTGCACGGCGGCCTCCGAGGTGGAGTCCAGGTGCGCGGTCGCCTCGTCCAGCACCACGACGCGGGGGCGGGCCAGCAGCAGCCGGGCGATGGTCAGCCGCTGCCGTTCGCCGCCCGAGAGCCGGTAGCCGCGCTCGCCGACCAGCGTGTCGAGCCCGTCCGGCAGGGCGGCGACCAGCCCGTCGAGGCGGGAGCGGCGCAGCGCGGACCACAGTTCCTCGTCGGTGGCCTCGGGACGGGCCAGCAGCAGGTTGGCGCGGATGGTGTCGTGGAAGAGGTGGCCGTCCTGGGTGACCATGCCCAGCGTGGCGCGCAGCGCCGCCGCGCTCAGGTCGCGCACGTCCTTCCCGCCGAGCCGCACGGCGCCGCCGTCCACGTCGTAGAGGCGGGCGGCCAGCGAGGCGAGGGTGGACTTGCCGGCGCCCGAGGAGCCCACGAGCGCCACCATCTGCCCCGGTTCGGCGCGGAAGGAGACGCCGTGCAGCACCTCCTCGCCGCCCCGGGTGTCGAGCGTGGCGACCTCTTCCAGGGAGGCGAGGGAGACCTTCTCGGCGGAGGGGTAGGCGAAGTGGACGTCCTCGAACTCGACGGAGACCGGGCCCCGCGGAACCTCCTCGGCGTCCGGCTTCTCCTCGATCAGCGGCTTGAGGTCCAGCACCTCGAAAACCCGCTGGAAGCTGACGAGCGCGCTCATCACCTCGACGCGGGCGCCGGCCAGCGCGGTCAGCGGCGCGTAGAGGCGGGTCAGCAGCAGGGCGAGGGAGACGACCGCACCCGCGTCCAGGCTGCCGCGCAGCGCGTAGGAGCCGCCGAGCCCGTAGACGAGGGCCAGCGCGAGGGCCGCCACCAGGGTCAGCGCGGTGAAGAAGATCTCCTGCACCATCGCGGTGCGCACGCCGATGTCGCGGACGCGGTCGGCGCGCCGGGCGAACTCGGCCGACTCCTCCTCCGGCCGCCCGAACAGTTTGACGAGGGTGGCACCCGGTGCGGAGAAGCGTTCGGTCATCTGCGTGCTCATCGCCGCGTTGTGGTCGGCACGCTCCCGCTCCAGGCGCGCCAGCCGCGCCCCCATGCGCCGCGCGGGCAGGACGAACAGCGGCAGCAGGACGAGCGTGAGCAGGGTGATCCGCCAGGAGAGGTTGAGCATCACCACGAGCGTCAGCAGCAGCGTGACGAGATTGCTGAAAACCCCCGAAAGAGTGGAGGAAAAGGCGCGTTGGGCGCCGATCACATCGTTGTTGAGCCGGCTCACCAGCGCCCCGGTGCGGGTCCTGGTGAAAAATGCCACGGGCATACGCTGTACGTGGTCGTAGACAGCGGTACGCAGATCGAGGATGAGGCCCTCACCGATGCGCGCGGACAGCCAGCGGGTCAGAATGCCGACCGCGGCCTCCGCCAGCGCGATGGCCGCGATGAGGGTGGCCAGCAGGACCACGAGACCCGTGCCCTCGCGCCGGTCGATGGCGTTCATGACCCGGCCGGCGAGCAGCGGGGTGGCCACGGTGAGACCCGCGAGCACGCTGCTGAGCAGCAGGAACGCGACCAGTGCGCGGTGGTGCCGGTGGGCGAAGCGGAGGATGCGGCGGACCGTGGCCGCGGAGAAGGGATGCTGGTCCTGGTGGGCGTGGCGCGAGGTGTAGAGGGCGTTCCATGCCGTCATCTCCATGCTCATGGAGCGAAGCTAGAACTTGAAGCGAAGTTCAAGTCAATACTCCACCCGCAGGGGTGAACGCGCGACACCTGTTCGTGCACGTGCATCGGCACATGCATCGGTACGTGAACGAAGTTATGATCCCGGGAAGTCGGCCCCACGCCGCCACTGTCCAGTCCGCCCTACCCTCGCCGGAAACCTTCCAGGAGATCCAAGTGCCTCACGCGTACAACGGCATGGCCGCCAGGGACCTCCAGGGGGCCGTCTGGCGAAAAAGCCGGTACAGCAACTCGCAGGGGTCGTGCGTGGAGTTCGCCAGGCTTCCCGGCGGCGAGGTCGCGATGCGCAACTCGCGCTTCCCGGAGGGGCCCGTGCTGGTCTACACGCCCGCGGAGATCGAGGCCATGATCCTCGGCGTCAAGGACGGCGAGTTCGACGACCTGATGGGTCACTGACGCCCGCGTCCCTGCCCCGGCGATCCACCCGGAAGAGTGCCCATACGAGCTTCCCGGCGAGCGGACCGGCGAGCAGGTGCCAGCCCCAGGAATCGCTGAAGGAGTCGACCAGGCACAGCCCCCGGCCGGACTCCACCGCGAACCCCCGGCCGGACTCCACCGTGAAGCCGGGCGCCCCGGTCCCCGCGAGAGGGTCCAGGGCGCCTGACGCGTGCCACGCGTCAACGGCGTTCACGATGCCCCCGTTTCCCCCGTGACCCCCGTTTTCCCCGTGGTCTTCACGGCCCCCGTGGTCGAAGCGTCCGCCCCGGTCACCGAAGCCCCCGTGCGCCGTCCCGGTCGTGGCGCGCCGTACGGCGGTCACGTCGGGCGGCCGATCGCTGGGATCGCGTACGGCACAGACCAGCCGGCCCGACCAGCGCATCAGATGCAGCCGGACCGGCGGGTCGCCCTCGTCCCCCGACGCCGCCCCGTGATCGGCGCCGGGGGTGAGGCCGTGCCGCATGGCGTTGGTCACCAACTCGGTGACCACCAGCGCCACGTCGTCGAACTCTTCGGTCAGGTCCCAGCGGCGGAGCGTCCTGCGGGTGAAGTCCCGCGCGCTGGAGACGGATCGGTAGTGCGGTGGGAGCGCACAGGAAGCGGACCCGGAGACCGACGCGGCGTCCGGGGTGGGAAGCCCCTCCCATAAGGGCTCCAGCACCATCGGTCCTTCGGTCCCCAACAAGGGCCACTCCCAGCGTCAGTCGGCAGTGTCGATCCTGTGCGGATCCTGTCGGCCGTGCTTCCCCGCAGGTGCGGGCGCCACAGTGCACCCGGAGGCCAACTACCGTGCCGGCGGGTCCACTTGTGCCCTCCCCATGGTTCCCAATGCCCACGGCAGATGCAAGGGCAGATGCACGTGCACGCGAGACTTTCGATCGTGTGTAATCGGGTGGGCACGCAACGGAGCGCGGAGATGGCACACTTCCCCTCGAGCAGGGGTGGAGGGCTGATCGGAATGGCAACAGAACCGGCACACAGCGGCACCATGGGATCCAAGGGAGCGGGCGGCTCCAGTGGGTCCATGGTCCGCCGGATCCTGCTCGGATCGCAGCTCAGAAGGCTGCGGGAGGCGCGCGGGATCACCAGGGAGGCGGCGGGCTATTCGATCCGCGCCTCCGAGTCCAAGATCAGCCGAATGGAACTGGGACGCGTCAGCTTCAAGGCGCGTGACGTGGAGGACCTGCTCACTCTTTACGGTGTAACCGAGGACGCCGAGCGCGAGCCCCTGCTCTCCCTCGCCCGGGACTCCAGCGTCGCCGGATGGTGGCACAACTACAGCGATGTGCTGCCCACCTGGTTCCAGACCTACGTCGGGCTCGAAGGCGCGGCCTCGCAGATCAGCTCCTACGAGGTGCAGTTCGTGCACGGACTCCTGCAGACCGAGGAGTACGCGCACGCCGTCGTCACGGCCGGCCACCGCCCGCTGGCCGAGGAGGAGATCGAGCGCCGGGTCGCCCTCCGCCTGGAGCGGCAGAAGCTGCTGCTGGGGGAGAGCGCCCCGGAGGTGATCTGCCTGCTCGACGAGGCCGCGCTCCACCGCCCCTACGGGGGAAGAGCGGTCATGGACGCCCAGTTGAGGCATCTCGCGGAAATTTCCGAGCGGCCCAACGTGTCTTTGCACCTCGTTCCGTTCGAGCTGGGCGGTCACCCGGCGGAAAGCGGTGCGTTCACTCTTTTGCGTTTTCCCGAGTCCGACCTCAACGACATCGTCTACCTCGAACAGCTCACCAGTGCGCTGTACCTGGACAAGCGGGACGAGGTGGCACAGTACGACCATGTGCTGCGGCGGCTGGTGGATATCAGCCTTTCTCCGGAACACACCCGGGATCACCTGTCTCGGATCCGCCAACTCCTGTGACCGGCCGGTACGATGACCAGCCAGCAGCATCTCCTTCAACCCCCAGAAGGAATGGCATGTCCTATTTCACGGATCTGGCACTCCAGTGCATAAACGGTGAGTGGCGTCCCGGCAACGGCTCTTGGGACATCATCGACTTCAACCCGTACAACGGGGAGAAGCTCGCCTCCATCACCGTCGCCACCCGCGACGAGGTGGACGAGGCCTACCGTGCCGCCGAACGGGCCCAGCGTGAATGGGCAGCCACCAACCCCTACACCCGCAGACGTGTCTTCGAGCGGGCGATCCGGGTCATAGAGGAGAACGAGACCGCGATCACCGAGGCCATCATCGCGGAGCTGGGCGGCACCCGGCTCAAGGCGGCCTTCGAGATCCACATGGTCAAGGAGTTCTTCCGGGAAGCGCTGCAACTCGCCCTCACGCCGCTCGCCGAAATACTGCCTTCCTCGGTGCAGGGCAAGGAGAACCGCGTCTACCGGGACCCGGTCGGGGTCGTGGGGATCATCTCCCCGTTCAACTACCCCTTCCTGCTGGCCGTGAAGTCCGCGGCGCCCGCGCTCGCGCTGGGCAACGCCGTGGTGCTCAAACCGCACCAGTCCACCCCGGTCTGCGGCGGCACCCTGGTCGCCAAGGTCCTCCAGGACGCGGGGCTGCCGCCGGGACTGGTGAACGTCGTCATCACCGACAGCGCGGAGATCGGCGACGCCCTCATCGAGCACCCGGTGCCGAAGGTGATCTCGTTCACGGGGTCCGACCGCGTCGGCCGGCACGTGGCCACCGTCGCCGGGCGGAACTTCAAGCGGGTGATCCTCCAACTCGGCTCCAACAGCGGCCTGATCGTGCTGGACGACGCGGACGTGGACTACGCGGTGGACGCCGCCGTCTACAGCCGCTTCGTCAACCAGGGGCAGTTGTGCATGGCGGCCAACCGGCTGATCGTGGACCGCCGCGTGGAGCCGGAGTTCACCGCCAAGTTCGTCGAGCGGGTCCGCGGGCTCGTCGTCGGCGACCCCGAGGACCCGGCCACGCACATCGGCCCCCTCATCAACTCCCGCCAGGCCGAGCGGGTGACCGCCATCGTCGAGCAGGCCCTCACCGACGGCGCCACCGCGCTGCTGCACGGCTCCGCCCGGGGCAACCTCGTCTCGCCCAGCGTGCTGACGAACCTGCCGGGTGACTCCCCGCTGCGGCACGAGGAGATCTTCGGCCCCGTCGCCCTGGTGCTGCCGGTGGACGGGGACGAGGAGGCCGTCCACGTCGCCAACGACACCCCCTACGGCCTGGCCGGCGCCGTGCACAGCGCCGACATCGAACGGGGTGTCGCGGTGGCCCGCCGGATCGACGCCGGCATGGTGCACGTCAACGACTCGACCGTCGCCGACGAGCCGACCGTCCCCTACGGGGGTGAGAAGCTCTCCGGTCTCGGCCGCCTCAACGGACCCCAGGTCGTGGACGCCTTCACCACCACCCGCTGGCTCTCCATCCAGCGAGGCCGCAGCGCGTTCCCGTTCTGAGGACGGGAACGGCTCTTCCGGAAGCCCCGGCCCCCGAGCGGGGCCGGGGCTTTCCGTTTCGCCGGGTGCCGGGTGCCGGGTGCCGGGCGCCGGACGCCGACGGTCGAGGACAGGAGCTGACCGCAAGGCCGCCTACCGTGAGGTCAGCAGCGGGGAGACCCGAAGGTGTGCGTCAGAGAGGTGGCGAGCAGCATGCCGGTAGTGGTGGAGGCCGAGTCGCGCGGGGACGAGCGCGGTGCTCTTCTGGCCTATCTGGAGGCCCAGCGCGGTGGAATCCGCCGCGCCCTGCACGGGCTGACCGAGGAGCAGGCGCGCAGCACGCCGACGACCAGCGAACTGTCGCTGCTGGCCCTGCTCAAGCACATCACCCTCGTGGAACGGGGCTGGCTGCGCACCTTCCAGGGCATCGAGATCGACGAGGCGGAGAAGAAGAAGGAGTGGGAGACCCACTTCTCCCCCGCCCCGAAGGAGACGATCGAGAAGCTGCTCGCGGACAGCGAGCGGGTGGCGGCCGAGACCGAGGAGGCGGTCCGTGCCGTGCCCTCGCTCGACGACACGTTCGTCATTCCGCCCGCCCCGTGGCACGAGGGTGGCGACTTCTCCTGGCGCTGGGGGCTGCTGCACCTGATCGAGGAGGTCGCGCGGCACGCCGGGCACGCGGACATCATCCGGGAGGCGATCGACGGTAAGGGCGCCTTCGACCTGGTCTTCGAGACCGGCGCGATGCCCGAGCCCGACTGGTCGGCCTGGGGCGGCCAGGAGTAGCCTCCTGTTCCCGGCTCTGGTCAAACTTGACCAGAGCCGGGAACAGGACGGACGACTCAACGGAGCAGGGGAAGCGATGTCGGCGATCCGGCTGCTGGTGCTGGGCGATGTGCGCCTGCGGGGGCGTGCGCACGGCTACCAGGTCCGCAACGACCTGGAGTTCTGGGGTGCGCACCAGTGGTCCACGGCCAAGCCGGGATCGATCTACCACGCGCTCAAGCAACTCGCCAAGCAGGGCCTGCTGCTCGCGCACGACATCGCCCCCAGCACGGCGGGGGGCCCGCCCCGGACCGAGTACGAGATCACCGAGGCGGGCGAGGCGGAGTTCTTCCGCCTCCTGCGGCACGCCCTGACCGCCACCCATGAGAAGCAGGAGCTGCTGACCTCGGCCGTCGGCTTCCTGGTGGACCTGTCGCGTGACGAGGCGGTCGAGCTGCTGCGGCGGCGGGTGGCCGCGCTGGAGGGCTGGCGCAACGAGGTGACGGCGAGCTGGAGCCTCCAGGACAGCACGCCTGAGGAGTGGGGCCACATCGGCGAGATCATGAAGCTGTGGGTCCACACCGCCGACAGCGACGCGGCCTGGGCCCGGGAGCTGATCGCCCGCCTGGAGAAGGGCGCGTTCGTCATGGCCGGCGAGGGGGAGCGCGACCTCAGCGTCCTGACGGACCGGCCGCCGCTCTGAGGCGCCATTAATCAAGTTTGACCACCTCGCTCTTCCGCGCTACCTTCTGTGCGGCTAGTCAATTTTGACTAGCCGCACAGAAGGGGCGGGAGGAGACGCATGACCGACGGCGACGCGATCCTCGTCGAGGGGCTGCGGAAGGAGTACGGGACCAAGCAGGCACTGTCCGGACTGGACCTGACCGTGCCGAACGGCACCGTCCAGGGTCTGCTCGGCCCCAACGGGGCGGGCAAGACGACAGCGGTGCGCATCCTGTCCACGCTGCTGCGGCCCAGCGGGGGCCGGGCACGGGTGGCCGGGTTCGACGTGGCGGCGGAGCCCGACCAGGTGCGCCACCGGATCGGACTGCTGGGCCAGCACGCGGCCCTGGACGAGGAGCTGAGCGGCAGGGAGAACCTGGAGATGTTCGGGCGCCTCTACCACCTGGGCGCCCGCCGGGCGGCGGCCCGCGCCGGTGACCTGCTGGAGCGCTTCGACCTGGCCGCCGCCGGGCGCAAGCCGGTGAGCGCCTACAGCGGCGGCATGCGCCGCCGCCTCGACCTGGCGGCGTGCCTCATCGGCAGCGAACACAGGGGCGGCCCGAGGGTGCTGTTCCTCGACGAGCCGACCACGGGCCTCGACCCGCGCGGCCGGGGCGAGGTGTGGAGCGCCGTGCGCTCCCTGGTGGAGGGGGGCACCACGGTGCTGCTGACGACGCAGTACCTGGAGGAGGCCGACCAACTGGCCGACGACATCGCCGTCCTCGACGCGGGCCGCGTCGTGGCCCAGGGCAGTCCGGACGCGCTGAAGACGCGGCTGGGCGCCGACCGGATCGACGTCGTCGTCCGCGACCCCGCCCGGCTGGAGGCGGCGGCCTCGCTCGTCGGCATGGCGGCGCGCGCCGCCGAGGTGTCCCGTGACACGGACCGGCGGCTGCTCAGCGCCCCGGTCACCGACCGGATGGCGGCCCTCGCCGAGACCGTACGGGCACTGGAGGCGGCCGGGATCGAGGCGGAGGACATCGCCCTGCGCCGCCCCACCCTGGACGAGGTCTTCCTGCACACGACAGCCACCACCGCACCGACCGCCGCGACGGCCACCGCACCGGCCACCAAGGAGGGCACCGCATGAGCACGACCCGGACCCGGCCCCCGGCTCCCGTCCCGGCCCCCGCCCCGCTCCCGAACCCGGGCACCGTTCTGGCCGACTGCTGGACGATGACCCGCCGCGAACTGGTCCACTGGCGGCGGCGCCCCGTCCAGGTCGTCATGAATCTGACGTTCCCGCTGATGATGCTGGTGATGTTCGTCTACTTCATCGGCGGCGGGATGAGCATCGACGGCTACGAGGACTACCTGGTGCCGGGCATGTTCGCGCTGACCATGGCGTTCGGCCTCGAATCCACGATGGTGGCGCTCACCCAGGACCTGAACAAGGGCGTCATCGACCGCTTCCGCTCCATCCCCATGGCGCGGTCCGCGGTGCTCGTGGGACGCAGTGCGCACGACATGCTCCAGTCGGCCCTCGGACTCGTGGTGCTCGTCCTGTCCGGACTGCTGGTCGGCTGGCGCTGGCACGGCAGCCCCCTGGAGGTGGCCGCGGCGCTCGGACTGCTGCTGTGGCTGCGCCTGGCCATGCTGTGGGTGGGCGTCTACCTGGGACTGGTCGCGGGCCGGCCGGAGATGGTGCAGGCGGTGCAGATCCTGGTGTGGCCCGTCGCCTTCTTCTCCAACGTCTTCACCTCCCCCTCCACCATGCCCGGCTGGATGGGCGCGATCGCCGACTGGAACCCGATGTCGGCGACCGCGCGGGCCGTGCGCGAACTGTTCGGCAACCCCGTGTGGGGCGGCGGCACCTGGGCCGCCGAGCACGCCTGGCTGCTGGCCCTGGCCTGGCCCCTGCTGCTGCTCGCCGTCTTCTTCCCGCTGGCGGTGCGCCGGTACGTGAACATGGGGCGGTGAGACCTGGAGGAAACAAGGCGCCCTCCGCACCGGGACACGGACGCAGAAACGGGACACCGACGCGGAAACGGGACACCGACGCGGAGACGGGGCTTGCACCTCACGCGGCGTGAGGACGCACCGTGGACTCCCATAAGCGAGCAAGGAGGCGGACGTGGGCCACGCCGTCGGGCAGGTCGCCGGCTTCGCCGGTGTCACGGTGCGCACACTGCACCACTACGACGAGATCGGACTGCTGGTACCAGGCGAACGCACGGCGGCCGGACACCGGCGCTACACCGACGCCGATCTGGACCGGCTGCAGCAGATCCTCTTCTACCGGGAGCTGGGCTTCCCGCTGGAGGAGATCGCCGTGCTGCTGGACGATCCCGACGCCGACCCGGTCGGGCATCTGCGCCGTCAGCACGGTCTGCTGACGGCACGGATCGACCGGCTGACGCAGATGGCCGCCGCCGTGGAACGCGCCATGGAGGCACGCAAGATGGGCATCGATCTCACCCCGGAAGAGAAGTTCGAGGTCTTCGGCGACTTCGACCCCGACGAGTACAGGGAGGAGGCGGAACGCCGCTGGGGCGGCACGGCCGCCTGGCAGGAGTCCCAGCGCCGCGCGGCGTCGTACACCAAGGAGGAGTGGAAGGGGCTGATGCGGGAGATGGACGGCATCCACCGCGCGCTCGCCGACCGGCTGGCGGCCGGCGAGCCGGCCGACGCCCCCGAGGTGCTCGACCTCGCCGAGGAGCACCGCCGTTTCCTCTCCCGGACCAGCTACGAGTGCGACCACCAGATGCACACACGGCTCGGCGAGATGTACGTCCAGGACGAGCGCTTCACCGCCACCTACGAGGCGATCCGCCCGGGCCTCGCGGCCTACCTGCGCGACGCGATCGTCGCGAACGCGGCCCGCGCCGAGGCCTGAGCGGCGGCCCGCACGACGGGCCGAGCGGAACGACCGGAACAGCCGGGGCGCAGGCGCCCCGGCTGTTCCGGTCGTTCCGGCTGTTCCGATTCCCAGCCTTTCCTGCCTTCCATGCCTTTCCCGGCGGTCCGGCTTCCCCGCTGTCCGGGCCGCCGGGACCCGTCCGGCCCCGTCCGCGCCTTCCTCCGCGCCGCCTCGCCGTGCCCCCCGTTGCGCCGCACGGCTGCATCTGACGGGTCGGGTCCCGCATGTCACACCGGCCGTGGCCGCCGCGTTCCTTTTAATTCCCCTGGACAGGGGGACCTTTGGGGGGAGGGTCACACCGCATGCTCCACTGTGAGGTATCGCGCTTCCGGCACATGCAACCGGCACACTTGGACACCACGTCCGTCGTGTGGCACTGCTGGAGGCGTGAGGCGTACCGCGCGTAGAGCGCGAGAAGGTAAGGAGCAGAACGAACGTGGTGGGGCAGCCCCAGGGAAGCGGCGACGCCGCAGAACAGGCCGGTGAGCCGGAGGACGCCAGGCCGTCCTCCGACGACGCGCGCAGCGCGTTCACCCCTCCCCTCGGCGTGCCGCTTCCCCCCGTGCCGGAGGAGGAGCACCCCACCTCCGAGTTCACCCTGCCCGAGGGGCTCAAGGCCCCCCAGCAGACCGACTACAGCAACGCCTTCACCCCGCCCGAGGGCATTCCCGTCGTCGGCCCCCTCGCCAGGCCCGGTTCACCCTGGCAGGACCGGATGCGCTCCCTGGTGCGGATGCCGCTCGCCGAACGGCCGGTGCCCGAGCGCCCGGCACGCGTCGAGGAGTCCGAGAGCACCCCGCCGGTGCCCCGCGTCCTCGACCTGACGCTCCGGATCGGGGAGCTGCTGCTGGCCGGCGGCGAGGGTGCCGAGGACGTCGAGGCCGCCATGTTCGGCGTCGCCCACGCCTACGGGCTCGACCGCACCGAGCCCGAGGTCACCTTCACCCTGCTGTCCATCACACACCAGCCCTCGCTGGTGGACGACCCGGTGACGCTCAGCAGGACGGTGCGGCGGCGCGGCACCGACTACACGCGCCTCGCCTCCGTCTTCGGCCTCGTCGCCGACATCACCCAGGGCGAGGTGACCCTGGAGGAGGCATACCGGCGTCTCGCGGAGATGCGCCGCAACCGGCACCCCTACTCCAAGTGGGCGCTGAGCGTGGCCAGCGGCGCCCTCTCCGGTGCCGCCTCGCTGCTGGTCGGCGGCGACGCGCTGGTCTTCTTCCTGGCAGCCCTCGGCGCCGTCCTCGGCGACCGCCTCGCCTGGCTGTGCGCGGGGCGCGGTCTGCCGGAGTTCTACCAGTTCGCCGCCGCGGCGATGCCGCCCGCGGCGATAGGGGTGAGCGTCGCGCTGCTCTCCCAGCACACCGACATGCGCATCCAGGCGTCCGCGGTCATCACCGGTGGCCTCTTCGCCCTGATCCCCGGGCGGGCGCTGGTGGCGGCGGTGCAGGACGGCCTCACCGGCTTCTACATCACCGCGGCGGCCCGGCTGCTGGAGGTCGTCTACCTGATCGTCGGCATCGTGTGCGGCGTGCTGCTGGTGCTCTACGTCGGCGACAGGCTGCACGTCCAGCTCGCCCCGGACGTCGTCCACCACGGCGACGGGCGGCCCGTCATCCAGCTGTTCGCCTCGATGCTGCTGGCGCTCGCCTTCTGCGTCCTGCTCCAGCAGGAACGGCACACCATCCTGCTGGCCACGCTGAACGGGGGCGTCGCCTGGCTGATCTACGGGGCGCTGACCACGGCCGCCGTCAAGCCGGTGCCCGCCACCGTGATGGCGGCCGGGCTCGTCGGCCTCTTCGGCCAGCTGATGTCCCGGTACCAGTTCTCGTCCTCGCTGCCGTACATCACCGCAGCGATCGGGCCGCTGCTGCCCGGCAGCAACACCTACTTCGGGCTGCTGAACATCGCCCAGGAGGACGTGAACAGGGGCTTCGAGCACCTGGCGACCGCGGGGGCGGTGGCGCTGGCCATCGCGATCGGGGTCAACCTCGGGGGCGAGCTGGCCCGGCTGTTCATCAAGACACCCGGCCAGGAGACCCCCCTGCCGGGGCGGCGCGCGGCCAAGCGCACACGCGGCTTCTGACGGCTCACGGCCCCGCCCCGCGCGGCCCCGAGCCCCCGCGCGGCTCCGTCCCGCGCGGGCTGTGCCCCTCGCGACTCCGGCCCTCGCGACTTCCGGCCCGCGTGGCTCCGGCCCTCGCGACTTCCGGCCCGCGTGGCTCCGGCCCCTCTCCGCACGCCCCCGGCGGGGCCGCGTGGAGAGGGGCCGGAGCCACGAGAGGGAGGTCTCAGTGACCTTCGGCGGCGAGGCGCTTGATGGAGGCCTCGACCTCGGCCTCCGCCTCGGCGCGGCCGACCCAGTTGGCACCCTCGACCGACTTGCCGGGCTCCAGGTCCTTGTAGACCTCGAAGAAGTGCTGGATCTCCAGCCGGTCGAACTCGCTCACGTGGTGGATGTCGCGCAGGTGCTCCATCCGCGGGTCCGAGGCGGGCACGCACAGCAGCTTGTCGTCGCCGCCGGCCTCATCGGTCATACGGAACATGCCGATGGCGCGGCACTTGATGATGCAGCCCGGGAAGGTGGGCTCCTCCAGCAGCACCAGCGCGTCGAGCGGGTCGCCGTCCTCGCCCAGGGTGCCGTCGACGAAGCCGTAGTCCGCCGGGTACACGGTGGAGGTGAACAGGTGACGGTCGAGGCGGATGCGGCCCGTCTCGTGGTCCACCTCGTACTTGTTCCGCGAGCCCTTCGGGATCTCGATGGTGACGTCGAACTCCAAGGGAGGCTCCTCCGTATAGATCATGATGAGATCAGCACTCGTGTGCCCTGGGGGCCGTCCCCCAGAAGAACTCCAGTCTGGTGATTAAGTGTCCCCCACGCACATGTGTGCTCGCGAAAGGGGCTGGTCGAGGTGCGTGACGCCGCATCCCGGGTGCGTGACACCGCGAGATCCTGGGTGCGTGACACCGCATCCCGGATGCGTGACACCGCGAACCGGGCGGCCCGCGCGGCGGCGCGGGTCCGCGCCGCGGCCCGACGGCGCTGGCGGGCCGCAGCCCCGCACCAGCGGCAGACGGCACGGCTGACCGCCGCCTCCGCCACGCTCGGACTGGTGATCGCACTCGCGACGGTGGCCGCCGCGGGGCCGTGGGACTCGGGTCAGCGTACGGCCGAGCGGGTACGGGCGGCCCGCCCGGGGCCGGGAAGTGGCGGGGACCACACGCCCGGCGAGGACCGCGCACCGCTCACCGCCCCCCAGGTGCTCGCCGAGACGGGCCCCGCGCGGCGGCGGGGCGGGGGAGAGGGCGGCCCCCAGGACGGCGCCGGCGGGCAGGGCGGCACCCGGCCCCAGCAGGTGCCGCCGCCCACCACCTCGGCGCTGGCCGACACCCTGGAGCCCCTCCTGAAGGACGGCTCGCTCGGCTCCGTACGCCACGCCTCCGTCGTGGACGCCGTCACCGGGCGGCAGCTGTTCTCCCAGGACGCGGCCGAGGTCTCGGCACCCGCCTCCACGATCAAGCTGGCCACCGCGGTGGCCGCGCTGTCCGCGCGGGGTGAGACCTACCGCATCGCCACCCGCGTGGTCGTGGAGGGCGAGCGGGTCACGCTCGTCGGGGGCGGGGACCCCACCCTCCGCGCGAAGGACCTCGACGGACTGGCCGAGCGGACCGCGCGGGCCCTGAGGAAGCGCGGCGTGCGCACGGTGACCCTCGGCTACGACACCTCCCGCTACCGGGGCACGGACCAGCACCCCATAGGGCCCAACGAGAACATCGCGCGGGTCACCCCGCTGATGGTGAACGAGGGCCGCACCGACAAGAGCGACCACGGCCCGGCGCCGCGTACCGCCGACCCCGCCCGGGACGCCTCCCGGCGGTTCGCGGACGAGCTGCGCGAGGCGGGCGTCTCCCCCAAGGGCGCCCCCGAGCGTCGGAAGGCGGGCAAGGACGCCCGGAAGCTGGCTGTCCACAGGTCGGCGCCGCTGGGCGCCCTCGTGGAGCGGATGCTCACCCACAGCGACAACGACATCGCCGAGGCACTCGCCCGCCAGACCGCGCTGGCCGAGGGCGAACCCGCCGGCTTCGCGGGCGCCGGCCGCGCCGTGAAGCGGACACTGCGGGGGCTGGGGCTGCCGGTCGAGGGCGCCCGGTTCCACGACGGCAGCGGCCTGGACCGCACCGACCGCGTCTCGCCCGCGCTGCTCACCCGGCTGCTCACCCTCGCGGCCGACCCGGACAGGCCGGCGCTGCGCCCCGTACTGACCGGGCTGCCCGTCGCCGGCTTCACCGGCACCCTCGGCGCCCGCTACGGCGGGGAGCGCGGCGAGCCGGGTGCGGGCCTCGTCCGGGCGAAGACCGGCACCCTCACCGGGGTGAACACGCTGGCGGGCACGGTCGTGGACGCCGACGGACGGATGCTCGCCTTCGCGTTCATGACGAGCGGGGCACCGGGCCGGGACGCGGCGCAGGAGTCGCTCGACGACCTCGCCTCAGCCCTGGCCAACTGCGGCTGCCGGGACTCGCCCTCCACCGGCTGACCGGCCGCCGGGTCACGACGGCCGGCCGGGGTACCCGGGCGGGTGCCCCTAGGGGACGCGTGGTCCTCCGGTCGCCTCCCGCGGGGCGCGTGCTGCACGTACGGTGAAGGAATGACGAGGCTCGGTGGTGTGGAGATGGTCGACTGGAATCTCGCGGTCTCGACCGCGACCCGGCTGGGGCGG
>NZ_VJOK01000001.1:4329364-4337793 GCF_013302895.1 Streptomyces albus subsp. chlorinus
GCTGGGTACGGGCCAACGTCGCGGGCTTCCGCGAACTGCTCTCGCCGCTGCTGGGCAAGGTCCAGGAGCGGCGCGCGAACCTCCCGGGCGGGGCCGTGCTCGGCGCCGTCGGCGGCAAGGTCACCGGCGTCGAGGTGGGGATGCTGCTGTCGTTCCTCTCCTCGCGGGTGCTGGGCCAGTACGAGACGTTCGCCCCGGCCAGCCGGGACCTGCCGGGCGGCGCCGACGGCGGCGGACGGCTGCTGCTGGTGGCACCGAACATCGTGCACGTGGAGCGGGAACTGGAGGTCGACCCGCACGACTTCCGGCTGTGGGTGTGCCTGCACGAGGAGACGCACCGCACCCAGTTCACCGCCGTGCCGTGGCTGCGCGACCACCTGCGGATGGAGATCCAGTCCTTCCTGGAGCAGACCGACATCGACCCCTCCACCCTGCTGGAGCGGCTCCGCGAAGCCGCCCAGGCGCTCACCGGCGGCAAGCCGGGGGAGAAGTCCGGTGACGGGGAGCGGGAGGGCACCGAGGAGCGGCCCAGCCTCGTGGAACTGGTGCAGACCCCCGCCCAGCGCGAGATCCTCGGCCGGCTGACGGCCGTCATGTCGCTGCTGGAGGGGCACGCCGACTACGTGATGGACGGGGTGGGCCCCCAGGTCGTCCCGACGGTCACCGAGATCCGGGAGAAGTTCCAGAAGCGCCGTGCCACCGGCGCCGGCCGCCTCGACCTGGCGCTGCGCAAGCTGCTGGGCCTCGACGCCAAGCTGCGCCAGTACCGGGACGGGGAGCGGTTCGTGCGCGCCGTCGTGGACGAGGTGGGCATGGAGGGTTTCAACCGTGTGTGGACGTCACCGAACACCCTTCCGACCAAGGCGGAGATCGCCGAACCCGCCGAGTGGATCGCGCGGGTGCACCGCAGGGCCGACTGAGCCGTACGGGAGCCGCGGATGCCTCCCCAATCACTCTTCTGAGGGACCGTGCGGGCCTTGTACGCGTGCGATGCTCTGGGAACGCGGTTCGTCTCTGTCACCATCGGCATACACAGCGTGATAAGAGTCGGCAGAGTCGGCCGGTAATTTCCCCCAAGCGCCCCACAGGACCGCGGAGCCCCCTCGCGCGGTCGGCGCAGATCCTTGACGAGGAAGTGAATCGGACATGGGTCCCCACCCCGCGGTCGCCGCGATACGCCTGGCGGTCCGCCGCACACTCCACGACGTGCTCAGCGCTCAGGTGACGGCCGCCCCCCTGGCCGCCGCACCCTCGGCGACGGCCCCCGCCGCGGCCGGCCCCGGTGCCGCCGCCCCCGGCCCCGCCGAGCGGGCGCCGCTCGTCCTGGTGGCGTGCTCCGGCGGCGCCGACTCCATGGCGCTCGCCTCCGCGCTCGCCTTCGAAGCCCCCCGCCTCGGCCTGCGCGCCGGAGGCGTCACCATCGACCACGGCCTCCAGCCCGGCTCCGCCGAGCGGGCCCAGGACGTCGCCGACCGGCTCACCGATCTCGGGCTGTCCCCCGTCGAGTCGGTCGCCGTCCAGGTGGGCCGCACCAGCACCGGCCCCGAGGCCGCCGCCCGCGAGGCCCGCTACGCCGCCCTGGACGAGTGCGCCGAGCGGCACGGCGCCGCCGCCGTCCTGCTCGGCCACACCCGCGACGACCAGGCCGAAACGGTGCTGCTCGGCCTCGCCCGCGGCTCCGGCACCCGCTCCCTGTCCGGCATGGCCGCCGTCTCCGGACCCGGTGGCCGCTACCGGCGCCCTTTCCTGGGCGTGGACCGCCAGACCACCCGCAAGGCGTGCATGGTCCAGTCCCTCCCCGTCTGGGACGACCCGCACAACGCCGACCCGGCCTACACCCGCTCCCGGGTGCGCCACGAGGCGCTGCCCGCGCTGGAGAAGGCGCTCGGCAAGGGCGTCATCGAGGCCCTCGCCCGTACGGCGCAGCTCTCCCGCGACGACGCCGACGCGCTCGACGCGTGGACCGACGACGCCGAGCGCGCCGTCCTGCACACCCCCACCGTGCCCGGACAGCAGGAGGAGCCGGGCGCCGCCGCCGTCCACGTCGAGCTGGACGTCGCACGGCTGTACGCGCTGCCGCCCGCGGTACGCCGCCGCGTGCTGCGCCGGGCGGCCATCGAGGCCGGCTCCCCCGCCGGCTCGCTGTTCGCGCGGCACATCGAGGAGATGGACCGCCTGCTGACCGCCTGGCGCGGCCAGCGGGCCCTGAACCTGCCCGGCCGTGTCGAGGTCGCCAGGCAGGGTGGCAGACTGGTCGTCCGGCACGGCTCACCGAACTGACCGGCGTCCCGGCACCCAACCCGGGTCGGCCACCCGGTCTCCCGGCGGGTCAGGAGATGTGGCGGACCTCGACGAGCGAGAGCAGCACGGGTGGACGAGAAAGACATGGGCACCGACCTGGAGTCGGTGCTGGTCAGCAAGGAAGAGATCGACGCGAAGCTGGCCGAGCTGGCCGCGAAGATCGACGCGGAGTACGCGGGCAAGGATCTGCTGCTCGTCGGCGTCCTCAAGGGCGCCGTCATGGTCATGGCCGACCTGGCGCGTGCCCTGGCGAACCCGGTGACCATGGACTGGATGGCCGTCTCCTCCTACGGGGCCGGCACCCAGTCCTCCGGCGTGGTCCGCATCCTCAAGGACCTGGACACCGACATCAAGGGCAAGCACGTCCTGATCGTCGAGGACATCATCGACTCGGGCCTGACCCTCTCCTGGCTGCTGTCGAACCTGGGGTCGCGCGAACCCGCCTCCCTGAACGTGTGCACACTGCTGCGCAAGCCGGACGCCGCCAAGGTGGCGATCGACGTGAAGTGGGTCGGGTTCGACATCCCCAACGAGTTCGTCGTCGGCTACGGGCTCGACTACGCCGAGAAGTACCGCAACCTCCCCTTCGTCGGCACCCTCGCGCCGCACGTCTACGGCGGCTGACGGTTCCGTACCCCGGGGACGGGAACACAGGGACGGTGCCCCTCGTTCAGGCTTCGGAGGACGGTGTGGTTGACCGTCCTCGGCGGCGCCGGGTGACAATGCTGGGGTACCGTCCGAAGGTCAGGCTTTTCAACTCACTGTGGCAGGAGGGACGGGGCGCACGCGCTCCGTATGGATGGACGTGAAGCGATACTTCCGCGGGCCGGTCATGTGGATCGTGCTGGCCGTCCTTGCCGTGGTCGTGTTGATGCAGGTCGTCGGCTCGTCCGGCGGCTTCAAGACGGTGGACACCGGCCAGGTCGTACAGGCGATCCGACAGGACAAGGTGAAGTCCGCCGAGCTCACCACGGGTGACGAGCAGATCGTCAAGCTCGAGCTCAAGGACGGCGCCAAGGTCGAGGACAGCGACAAGATCAAGGCGAGCTACATCGACGACCAGGGCGTCGACATCGCCAAGGAGCTCCAGCAGAAGTACGACCAGAAGGAGATCCCGAAGGGGTACACGGTCGCGCCCGAGAAGCAGAACCCGTTCGTCGGGATGCTGATCTCGCTGGTGCCGTTCGTGCTGATCATCGTCATCTTCCTGTTCCTGATGAATCAGATGCAGGGTGGCGGCTCCCGGGTGATGAACTTCGGCAAGTCGAAGGCCAAGCTCATCACCAAGGACACCCCGAAGACCACGTTCTCCGACGTGGCCGGCTCCGACGAGGCCGTCGAGGAGCTCCAGGAGATCAAGGAGTTCCTCCAGGAGCCCGCCAAGTTCCAGGCCGTCGGCGCCAAGATCCCCAAGGGCGTGCTCCTCTACGGCCCGCCCGGAACGGGTAAGACGCTGCTGGCCCGCGCCGTCGCGGGCGAGGCCGGGGTGCCCTTCTACTCGATCTCCGGCTCCGACTTCGTGGAGATGTTCGTCGGTGTGGGCGCCTCCCGTGTCCGCGACCTGTTCGAGCAGGCCAAGGCCAACGCCCCCGCCATCGTCTTCGTCGACGAGATCGACGCCGTCGGCCGCCACCGCGGCGCCGGCATGGGCGGCGGCCACGACGAGCGGGAGCAGACGCTCAACCAGCTGCTGGTCGAGATGGACGGCTTCGACGTCAAGGGCGGCGTCATCCTGATCGCCGCCACCAACCGGCCCGACATCCTCGACCCCGCCCTCCTGCGCCCCGGCCGCTTCGACCGGCAGATCGCCGTCGACCGCCCCGACATGCAGGGCCGCCTGGAGATCCTCCAGGTCCACCAGAAGGGCAAGCCCATGGCGCCCGACGTGGACCTGAGCGCGGTCGCCCGCCGCACCCCCGGCTTCACCGGCGCCGACCTGAGCAACGTCCTCAACGAGGCCGCCCTGCTCACCGCCCGCAGCGACCAGAAGCTGATCGACAACAAGTTCCTGGACGAGGCCATCGACCGCGTCGTGGCCGGTCCGCAGAAGCGGACGCGGATCATGAGCGACAAGGAGAAGAAGATCACCGCGTACCACGAGGGCGGACACGCCTTGGTCGCGGCGGCCTCCCCCAACTCCGACCCCGTCCACAAGATCACCATCCTGTCGAGAGGCCGCGCCCTCGGCTACACGATGGTGCTCCCCGACGAGGACAAGTACTCCACCACGCGGAACGAGATGCTCGACCAGCTCGCCTACATGATGGGCGGCCGGGCGGCCGAGGAGCTGGTCTTCCACGACCCGACCACGGGTGCGGCCAACGACATCGAAAAGGCCACGGCCACGGCACGGGCGATGGTCACCCAGTACGGCATGACCGAGCGGCTGGGCGCCATCAAGTTCGGCTCCGACCAGTCCGAGCCCTTCCTGGGCAAGGAGATGGCCCACCAGCGCGACTACTCCGAGGAGGTCGCCGGACTGGTGGACGAGGAGGTCAAGAAGCTGATCGAGACGGCGCACAACGAAGCCTGGGAAATCCTGGTGGAGAACCGCGACGTCCTCGACAACCTCGTCCTGGCCCTGCTGGAGAAGGAGACGCTGAACAAGGAGGAGATCGCCGAGATCTTCCGCCCCGTCGTCAAGCGTCCCGCCCGCCCCGCGTGGACCGGCTCCTCGCGGCGCACCCCCTCCACCCGGCCCCCGGTCTCGGTGCCGCCCGCGGCGCTGACCAACGGCAACTCCTCCACCAACGTCGGCAAGGAGATCGGCCCCCGGGACTCGGACGCCATTGTCGAGCCCGCGGACCCCGACAACGGGTAACCGCAGGTCAGCGGGGTTTGCCCCGCACCCACGGAATGACAGCCGCGCCCTTCGCGTTACCGTCGAGGGGCGCGGCTTTCCGCTGTGTGGACGCATGACGGCTGTAGAGGCCAAGGAACGAGGGACCAGATGACCGACCCGGTGACCCTGGACGGGGCGACCCCTACCCCGATAGGCGAGTTCGACGAGAAGCGTGCCGAGAACGCCATCCGCGAACTGCTCATCGCCGTCGGCGAGGACCCGGACCGCGAGGGCCTCCTGGAAACCCCGGCCCGGGTGGCACGGGCCTACCGCGAGATGTTCGCGGGCCTCCGCCAGCGCCCCGAGGACGTGCTGACCACCACCTTCGACCTCGGCCACGACGAGATGGTGCTGGTCAAGGACATCGAGGTCGTCAGCCAGTGCGAGCATCACCTGCTGCCGTTCCACGGGGTGGCGCACGTGGGCTACATCCCGGCCGCGAGCGGCAAGATCACGGGGCTGTCGAAGCTGGCCCGCCTGGTGGATGTCTTCGCCCGCCGGCCGCAGGTGCAGGAGCGCCTCACCACGCAGATCGCCGACTCGCTGATGCGGATCCTGGAGCCGCGCGGTGTCATCGTGGTCATCGAATGCGAGCACATGTGCATGTCGGTGCGGGGGGTCCGGAAGCCGGGGGCCAAGACGACGACGTCCGCGGTCCGCGGCCAGCTGCGTGACTCGGCCACCCGCGCCGAGGCGATGAGCCTGATACTCGCCAAGTAGGCCCACCGGCCCTACGGCGCCGGACCCCTTCTCGCTGCACGGCTGCCGCCTCGCTCCGCACGGGAACGTCCTGGCACGTCCTGGTGGGCGGGCAGGTGGGCGCGGCGGCGGGTGACGCCTACGACCTGGCTCCGCCGGGGGTGTTGTCGTCCTCGTCGTCCGGGAGGCGGCAGATGCGTTCCAGGAGGAGGGCGGCCGCTATCACGGCGATGCCCGCGACGACGGAGAGGCCGGCGTAGAGGGCCTGGGTGGCGCGGGCGGGGACGTCGGCGCGTTCGGTGATCAGGAACAGGCCGGTGCCGCCGTACAGGCCGGACACCAGGGCGGCGACCAGGGCGCTGGCCTGGCCGAAGAGGACGGCGCGGGCGGCCATCATCGGCTCGACGCCCTTAACGCCGGGGACGCGGTCGCGCTGGGCCTTCAGACGGGAGCGGAGCGAGAGGGCGGTGGCCAGCAGGACGGCGGCGATGGCGCCGAGCACGACGGGCGCCGCGACGGGGACGCCGGGCAGGGAGCCCAGCGAGTCCCAGAGCCTCGCTCCGCCCCACGAGAGCACCCCGGCGACGACGAAGAGCGCCGCCAGGGTGCGGACACGGAGTTGGTTCATCGGGCCTCCACCTCGCGGAGGTGCACGGAGATCAGCGGTACAAGGGCACCAACGCTCAGGCGGGCAGGACGAGTTCCAGGTCGGGGCGGGCGGTGACGCCCTCGGTGCCGAGCCCGGCGAGCAGGGCGTCGACCGGTCCGTGACCCGGGACCTCGGCGGCGGGGTCGACGTCGCGCCAGGGCACGAGCACGAAGGCCCGCTCGTGGGCCCGCGGGTGGGGCAGGGTCAGGCCGGGGTCGTCGGAGACGACGTCCTGGTAGGCGACGATGTCCACGTCGATGGGGCGGGGCTCCCAGCGTCCCTCGCGCTTGCGCTCCAGGGCCTCCTCGATGGCGTGGCCGCGTTCGAGCAGGGAGCCGGGCGGGAGGGTGGTCTTGACGATCACGACCGCGTTGAAGTAGCTCGGCTGGCTCTCCGGGTCGACGCCCCACGGTTCGGTCTCGTAGACCGGCGAGACGGCCTTGACCTTCAGCCCGGGGGTGTCCGCGAGGGCGTCCACGGCGCTTTGCAGGCACTCCAGGCGGTTGCCGAGGTTGCTGCCCAGCGAGAGGACGGCGGTCTGCGGGTTGTGCAGTGTCGTGTCGGCGGCGTCGACCTGCTGCACCACCGAGGCGGGCACCGGCTGTACGGTCGGGTCACTGTTCGGCGTCATGCGCGGCTCCGCTTGATTGTGATGGTCACGTCTTCGAAGGGGACGGTGATCGGCGCCTCCGGCTTGTGGACGACCACCTCGACCTCGCGTACGGCCTCGTGCCGCAGGCAGGTGTCGGCGATCCGCTGGGCGAGCGTTTCGATCAGGTCGACGGGTTCGCCCTCGACGACCGCGACGACCTCCTCGGCGACGACGCCGTAGTGGACCGTACGGGACAGGTCGTCGGCCGAGGCGGCGGGGCGTGTGTCGAGGCCCATGTCGAGGTCCACGACGAAGGTCTGCCCCTCCTCGCGTTCCCTGGCGAACACCCCGTGATGCCCACGCGCCTTCAGGCCGCGCAGTGCGACGCGGTCCACGCGCATCACTCCCGTCGGTCGGTACGAATGTGGTGCCGCGGCCGGCGGCACCGGCTCGAATCTACCCGGGTGCCCGGCGGCTCGCGGCGCCGCCTACCCCACAGCACCGCCGCTCACGCGCGCATTCCCGGCCCCGTCCATCGCCCGGACGGGTCCGCCCGTGCGGGTCCTCCGCGCGTCCCGTCGGTGCGGCCTGCCGGTGCGGGCACCCGCACGACGGGGTGGTGCGGCTCACCCGCGGGGGTCTACCCGCCGAAGGGCGGTCCTGGCACGTCGGGCCGTGGGAGGGCGCCGGTCCGCGGAAGAGCGCCGGGGCGGGGGGAGGGGCCTTGTGGAGGAGGGGCCGGCCGGGCTCGTGCGGTGGATCTCACAGTTCGATGTCACCCTGGCCGAGATCGCTCTCGTCCTCGCCGGGGCCGTCCTCCTCCTGCTCGACGAGGACGGGGGAGCCGTGGTGCGACCACAGTCTCCAGGAGCCGTCCTCCGTCCGGCGGAAGACGTTGGTGGCCACGACCAGTCCGCCCACCAGCGGCCCCGCGGAGCCGTCCTCCTCGGCCGGGCCGCCGCTGAGGATGTTCTCGGTGCAGCTGACCAGGGCGGTGTCACCCAGCACGGAGACCTCGACATCGGTCAGGAAGAACTGGACGTACTCGGTGTTCGCCATGATCAGGGCATAGGAGCGCAGCACCTCGCCGCGGCCCGTGAGCACCGGCCAGCCGGGGTGGACGACGCGGACCCCGTGCTCGCCCTCACCGCCCTCCGGGTCCTGCGGGTCCTCGGCCTCGCCGCCCAGCCACATCCGGGAGAGCGCTTCGATGTCGCCTCGTTCGACCGCGTCGTACAGAGCGGTGTTGGCGGCCTCGACCGCCTCGATGTCGGTGGGGGTGCCGCTCATCGGTCCGCCTCCGTCGCGGGGTCTGCCACGGGGGCCGTCGCGGGGTCCCTGGTGGG
>NZ_VJOK01000001.1:4337813-4359490 GCF_013302895.1 Streptomyces albus subsp. chlorinus
GCCCACGCTCCCTCACGGGCCGCCAGGGCCGAGACGGCGGCGGTGGCCGCGTCGCGCTCCCGGGCGGGCGGTGGGGCCGCCTCGGGCGAGTCGGCCAGCACCCGGCCCAGGAAGCGCTTCCGCGAGGCGGCGACCAGCAGCGGCCGGTCCAGTTCGGCGCGCAGCCGGGCCAGCGCGGCGACGAGGGCGAGATCATGCTCGGCGCGCTTGGCGAAGCCCAGGCCCGGGTCGACCACGATCCGGGCCGGGTCGATGCCGCCGTCGCAGGCGCGGCGGACGGAGGCGGTCAGCTCGTCGATCACCTCCCCGACGACGTCGGTGTAGACGGCGCGGTTGTTCATGTCGATGCTCTGGCCGCGCCAGTGCATCACCACGAACGGCACCCCCGCCTCCGCGACCGCCGGCACCATCGCGGGGTCGGCGAGGCCGCCGCTGACGTCGTTGACGAGGACGGCACCTGCCTCCACCGCGCGCGCCGCCACCGAGGCGCGCATCGTGTCCACGCTGACGGTGACGCCCTCGCCGGCCAGGCCGCGGACCACCGGCAGCACGCGGCGCAGCTCCTCGGTCTCGCTCACCCGTGCGGCGCCGGGGCGGGTGGACTCGCCGCCGACATCGACGAGGTCGGCGCCCTGCGCCACCAGGTCGAGACCGTGCTTGATCGCCGTCTCGACCTCGAACCACTGCCCCCCGTCCGAGAACGAGTCGGGGGTCACATTGACCACACCCATCACCGCACAGCGGTCCCACTCGGGGAGGCCGTCCACGCGGCCACGCGTTCTCGCACCCATGTGCCCAGGGTAGGCGCCCGCCTCCTGGGACCCGCGCACCCCTGTGGTCTCCCCGGTGCCGGGGCTGCGGGTCACGGGTGCCCGGCTCGTGCTCGTCGGTGCGGGTGGCGGTGCGGGTGCGGCTGCGGGTGCCGGCGCAGGGGCCGCCGGGTTCCGGTCGCAGGCTGCCGGAGACTGCCGGGCTGTCTCAGGCCGGGCCGCCGGAACCGTCCGTCCCGGCGGGGGAGGCGGCTGCGCAGCGGTGGCGGCGGGGGCGGTCAGCCAGCGTTCCGGGGCGGCCGTGCGGCGGCCGGTGCGGGAGCGCTCCGCCTGGGCGGTCAGCAGGGCGCGGGCCTCCGCCTCGTCGCGGAGCCGCGCGCACGTACTGCCGTCGGCGCCGTGGTCGAGCCAGACGTCGGCCAGGCGGTGCCGCCGCTCCCAGGGCCCCTGGGTGAGGCGGACGCTCTGCACCTTGGCGTGCGGGACCAGTGTGGTGCGCCGGGTGAGGAGTCCCTTGCGGGTGACGAAGACGCTGTCGGTCACCCCGTGCCCGTAGCCGCGCCGTACCACCGGGGCGCACCAGCGGGCCCGCCGCGGGACGGGGGCCGTCGCGGCGACGGCGGCTTCCGGGTCGGTGCCGGGCAGCACCCGGGCCAGCACCGCCATGGTCTCCGGCCGGGTGGCGACGGGGACGAGCACGGTGCCGTCGTCATCGTCGTCCCCTCCGGTGCCCGCGACGGCCACCTCCAGCCGCATCCAGCCGCGCCGCCGCCACAGCAGCGGCTCCACGAGGTCCACGGCCTGGACGCGGCCGGGCGGTACGGTCGCGTGCTGCCGGTCGAGGAGCCCGGAGTCGACGCGCAACCCGTCGGGGGAGTCGGCGACGGTCCAGCCGAACTCGCCCAGCACCCGTCCGACGCCGCTGGACCAGACGCCGCCCGCGCACGGCAGGGCCGTGGCGATGGCCGCCCACAGGCTGTCCGACACCAGCCAGACCAGCGGGGGGACGACGAGCAGGGCGGCGAGCGCACCCCATCCGGCGCCCAGCAGCAGCACGCTCGTCACCAGGGTGCGGGACGGGACGCGGAGCAGTTCGCGGGCCGGTGCCTCGCCCGCCGCGGCGGCTGCTCCGGGGGATATCCCGGCGGCGCGGGCGAGGAGTTCGGCGCGCAGCGCGCGCGCCTCCCGCTCCCCGAGGAAGGCCAGCTCGTCCTGGGAGTCGGTGCCGACGGCGTCCAGTTTGAGCTTGGCCACACCGACGACCCGGGCCGCCAGGGGCCGGGCGATGTCGATGGCCTGGATCCGGTCCAGCCGGATGTGCGCGACGCGGCGGAAGAGCAGTCCGGTGTGGATGCGCAGTTCGGTGTCGGTGACCAGGTAGCTGGTGCACCACCACGACAGGAAGCCGTACGCGGCGGCCGACGGCAGCAGCACCAGCAGCCCGAGCCCCACCCAGGCCGCCGTCAGGTGCTCGGACCACTCGCGGGCCCGCTCGAAGTCGTGCGCGACGAAGGCCAGCAGGCCGGCGAGCGGCGCCCAGGTCCGCCGCCACGGCGTGACGGGGTGCAGCCGGGCGCCCTCGGGACGGCGGGGCAGGAAGCGCGGGCCGCGTCGCCCGGCAGCCGTTCCCGTGGACGGGTCCTTCCCGGCGCCCTCCGGCTCCGGGGCCGTCACAGGCCCGCCGAACGGGATTCGCCCAGCTTGGTGAGCCGGTCGCGCAGCCGTTCGGCCTCCGCGGGGGCCAGCCCCGGAAGGGAGGCGTCGGTCGTGGCGGCGGCCGTGTGCAGCTGGAGCGTGGCCAGTCCGTAGCGCCGCTCCAGTGGTCCCGAGGTCACCTCCACGAGCTGCATGCGCCCGTACGGCACCACCGTCGTCTCGCGCCACAGCACGCCCCGCGAGATGAGCAGGTCGTCGGCGCGTTCCGCGTACCGCCACGAGCGCCAGTTGCGGGCCAGCGCGCCCCAGCCCCAGGCGGCCACCGCCAGCGGGACCAGCGCGCACAGCGCCCACGCCCCGCCCACGGTGAGGGCGAGCGCCACCGCCGCCGCCACGGCGAGCGGCAGCAGCCAGGCCAGCAGCACCAGCCGGCGCAGCGGCAGCAGCGCGGGCTCGACACCCCGCCACTCGGGGTCCGGGGCGGCCCCTTCGCCGGCGGGGCCTGCGCCGGCGGCCTCGTCCGGGGCGGGAGCCGTCCGCGGGGGCGGCGCGGGGGTGGGGTCGTTCATCCGTTCAGCGTAGGAGCGGGCGACGGGAGGCCGTGTCCACCTGGAGGAGGAAGCTGACAGGATGAGCCTCATGACTCAGACGGAGACGACCGTTGGTATCGGCGGTGCCGCGGAGAGCACCGACATGGTGCTCAACATCGGTCCGCAGCATCCGTCCACGCACGGGGTGCTGCGGCTGCGGCTGGTCCTGGACGGCGAGCGGATCGAGCGGGCCGAGCCGGTGGTCGGCTATATGCACCGGGGCGCGGAGAAGCTCTTCGAGGCCCGCGACTACCGGCAGATCATCGTGCTCGCCAACCGCCACGACTGGCTGTCGGCGTTCTCCAACGAGCTGGGCGTGGTCCTCGCCGTCGAACAGATGCTCGGCATGGAGGTGCCCGAGCGCGCGGTGTGGACGCGCACACTGCTGGCCGAACTGAACCGGGTCCTCAACCACCTGATGTTCCTCGGCTCCTACCCGCTGGAACTCGGCGGGATCACGCCGGTCTTCTACGCGTTCCGGGAGCGCGAGGAGCTGCAGAACGTGATGGAGGAGGTCTCCGGCGGACGCATGCACTACATGTTCAACCGCGTCGGCGGCCTCAAGGACGACCTCCCGGCGGGCTGGCGCGACCGCGCGCGGCACGCGGTGGCCGCCGTCCGGAGCCGGATGCGCACCTTCGACGACCTGGTGCTGGGCAACGAGATCTTCCGGGGCCGCACCCGCGGCGTGGGGGTGCTCAGCCCCGGACTGGTGCACGCGTACGGGGTGAGCGGCCCCCTCGCACGGGCCTCCGGCGTCGACTTCGACCTGCGCCGCGACGAGCCCTACCTGGCGTACGGAGAGCTGGCGGACGTGCTCAAGGTGGTGACCCGCACCGAGGGGGACTGCCTGGCCCGGTTCGAGGTGCTGCTCGACCAGGTGCACAACTCCCTCGACCTGGCCGACGCCTGCCTCGACACCCTCGCCGAACTGCCGCCCGGCCCCGTCAACCAGCGGCTCCCGAAGGTGCTCAAGGCCCCCGAGGGCGCCACCTACGCGTGGACGGAGAACCCGCTGGGGCTCAACGGCTACTACCTCGTCTCCAAGGGTGAGAAGACGCCGTACCGGCTCAAGCTGCGCTCCGCCTCGTTCAACAACATCCAGGCGCTCACCGAGCTGCTGCCCGGCACGCTGGTGGCCGACATGGTGGCGATCCTGGGGTCGTTCTTCTTCGTCGTCGGCGACATCGACAAGTAGGACCTCCCCGGGACCTGGCCACGGTCCGCCGGTCTGCCGGTCGGGCGGGCCGGCGGTCGGGTGACGGTCTGCCGGCCGGGCGGTCCGCCGGTCAGGAGCCGGAGCGGGCCTTGCGCTGGCCGCGGCCGAAGAAGTCGAAGCCGCCCGTGTCCCCCTGGGAGCCGTCCGGTTCGGCGTCCTGCCGCTTGTCGCCGGACCCGCCCTCCGCCGCCGGCTTCGTCTGCGGGGGAACGGGCGAGGCCGGGGCCGTGGGACGGGGCGGGGGGACCGGAGAGGCCGGCGCGGTCCGGGCGGGAGTCAGGTCCGGCCGCGGCATCCCCGCGTCGGCCCCGTCCGTCTCCCCGGACTTGTCCGGCTGAGCAGACGGGGTTCGCGGTCGCGGGGTCGGCTGGGTTTGCCGTCCGGGCCGGGCCTGGGGAGCCGGCCGACCGCGCACGCCTTGCGGAGCCGAGGCATCCCGCGAAGCGGGCGTGCCCGGCGAAACCGGCGTGCCGTCCTGAACCGGCGTGCCGTCCTCTGTTGGCGTGCCGTCCTGTGCCGGCGTGCCGTCCTGCGCCGGTGCGCCCTCACGCATCAGGGCGCCCTCCCGCGCCGCCGCGCTCTCCTGTACCGGCACGCCCTGCTGGGGAGCCGCTCCCGGCGCGGCGGGGGTGCCCCGGCCCATCCGGCGACCGTCCCGCTCCGCCTCGCCCTCGGCGTCGCGCTCGGCGGCACGCTGCCGGACCGCGTTCCTGGCCAGCCCGTCGAGCGCCTCGTTGGCCTGGTGGTAGGTCAGGGAGGTGGGCGCGCCGGAGCTGTGCCGGTGGTCGGTGGCCTCGGTGGTCAGCGCCCGTCCGCCGGGGGCCGCGCCGCCGGTCTCCAGCTCCAGCAGCCTGCGGCCCTCCAGCGCCCTGGCCCGCTGGGTCTCGGCATGGGCGTACCGGCGCAGCAGATCGGCGTGCTCGGAGCGGAGCCCGGCCAGCTCGGCGCGCTTCGCGCGGAGCCTGGCCTCCAGCTTGGCGCGGATCTCGCGCAGCTCCTCGGCCTCGTTCTCCAGCTCGGCCTGCTTCTCCTCGGCCCGCCATGCCGTGCTGGCCATCCGCGCCTTGAGGTCACCGACCTGCTTGCCCGCCGCGCGGTCCCAGCGGCGCAGCAGCACGCCGCCGGTGACGGCGGCGGCCGCCGCCGCCGCGGCGAGGGCCCGCAGCACGACGGTGTCCAGGTCACCGACGCCCGGCTCGCCCACCAGCCAGGCGCCACCGGCACAGGCCAGCGCGGCCACCGCGACCGTCACCGGAGGGAGCAGGCGGTGCAGTGGCGGGGAATGGCGATGGCGTCCACGTGGCATGGCTGGGAATTTACCGTGTGCGTCGTGCGGGGCGACACCTGACGAGGCCCTGGGCGGGGGCTCACGCCAGGCCCTTCTCCTTCAGGTAGTCCTCCGCCACGTCGGCGGGCTTGAGCCGCTCCTGGTCGACCTTGCGGTTCAGCTCGGTCAGGTCCTTGGTGGTCAGGGTGCGGGTGAGCTTGCTCAACGCGGCGGCGACCTTCTTGCTCCCGGCGGACTTCGCGTTGACGACGGGCAGCACGTTGTCGGCGTTCTGGAGCTTCTTGTCGTCCTTGAGCAGCACCAGGCCGAACTGGGCGAGGGTGGCGTCCGTGGTGGTCGTCAGCACCAGCTGGTCCTTGCCGTCCTTGACGGCCTGCTTGGACTGGCTGGTTCCCACCCCCTTGGGGTCGATGCCCTTCACCTCGATGCCGTACGTCTTCTCCAGGCCGGGCCGGCAGAAGGGCCGTGTCTCGCACTCGTCGCCCGCCGCGACGGTGACGCTCTGCTTGGAGTCGCCCAGGTCGCTGAGCGTCGTGAGCTTGTGCTTCCTCGCGTACTCCTTGGAGACGGCGAACGCGTTCTGGTCCACCGCCTTGCCCGGGTCCAGGACCTTCAGCCCGCGCGGCCCGGCGAGCTTGCGCAGCGCGGCGACGGTCTCGTCGGAGTCGGGGGAGGCGACGGGCTCGGCCTTGGGGCCGTTCTTCTTCGCGTTGAGGAACTCGGCCATCGTCGCCGCGTACTCCGGTACGACGTCGATGCGGCCCTTCTCCAGTTCGGGCTCGTACAGTTCGCGGTTCTTGACCTTCTTGACGGTCGCCTTGTAGCCGGCCTTCCGCAGTGCGCCGGAGTACAGCTCGGCGAGGATCTGCGACTCGGTGAAGCCCGCAGAGCCGACGACGAGACTGCCCTTGCCGCCGCCACCGCCACCGCCCTTCTCCTCCAGGTCCCCGCCGGAGCAGGCGGCGAGCGAGAGGGCCAGCGCGGCGGCGGTGCCGCCCGCGGCGAGGGTGCGCCGGGAGCGCCGGGCGGGCCCGGCCGGGCGCGGCGTACGGTGCGGGCTCCGGGAGGTGGGTGTGGGGGCCATCATGCGTCCATTCGTCCGGGTCGTGCGGGTTGTGCGGGTCGTCCAGGTGGTGCGGGTGTCGTCGCGGCGGGGGGCGGTGGTGCCCCCTCCGCCGGGGCCGGGCGCCGTGCCCGCCGCCGCATCGGGTCCATGAGCCGCTCGGCCAGCGTCAGCACACGCTCCACCAGCAGTGCCAGAAGGGCCACGAGCAGTGCTCCGGCCACCACCTGCGGGGTGTCGTAGTTGCCGAAGCCCGCCGTGATCAGGCGGCCCAGGCCGCCGCCTCCGGGCAGCGCGGCGAGCGTCGCCGTGGCGACGAGCTGCACGGCGGCGGTCTGGATGCCCGTCATGATCAGCGGGAGGGCGAGGGGCAGCTCGACCTGCCGCAGCAGCTGCGTCCCCGTCATCCCCATGCCGCGGGCCGCCTCGACGACCTCGCGGTCGGCTTCGCGGATGCCGGTGTAGGCGTTGGTCAGCAGCGGTGGGAGCGCGAAGAGGACCAGTGCCACGATCGTGGCCCAGTCGCCGTGCCGTCCCAGCGGGCCCATCGACAGCAGCACCAGCACGGCGAAGGTGGGCACGGCGCGGCCGGCGTTGGAGAGGTTGACCGCCAGTGCGCCGCCGCGCCCCACGTGGCCGAGCCACAGGGCGAGCGGCAGCGCGATCGCGCAGGAGAGCAGCAGGCAGACGCCCGTCAGGTAGGCGTGCTCGCCGAGGCGTTGCAGCACGCCGCCGTGTTGCGTCCAGTGGGAGCCGGTCGTCAGCCAGGTCCACACGTCGGTGACCACGCCCATGGCCGCTCAGTCCGCCTTCCCGACGAGTTCCGTGACCGGCTCCCCGGGCGTCGGCCCGGTTTCCTTCCGCACGCCTGTACGGGACCCGGAGCGGGGCCGGGACCGGCCGCGGGCCCGGGTCCAGGGGGTCAGCGCGCGCTGGAGCCACAGCAGCAGGAGGTCAGCGGCGATCGCCAGGATCACGCAGATCGCCGAGGCGGTCAGCACCTGCGCCTTGAAGTAGCTCTCCATGCCGTCGTAGATGAGGTTGCCGAGGCCGCCGTAGCCGACGATCGCGCCGACCGTGGTCAGCGACACCGCCGTGACCGTGGCGATCCGCACCCCGGCCAGCAGCGCGGGCAGCGCCAGCGGCAGTTCCACCTCGAACAGCAGCCTGCCCGGCCCGTACCCCATGCCGCGTGCCGCCTCCCTGGCCTCGCCCGGCACCGCGTCCAGGCCCGCCAGGATGTTGCGCACCAGCACCGTGAGGGAGTAGAGCACCAGGCCCGTCACCACCACGGCGGCCGAGAGTCCGAAGACGGGCAGCAGCAGCGCGAACATGGCCAGCGACGGGATGGTGTAGAGCACCGTCGTCACGCCCAGGGCCGGGCCCCGTGCCGCACGCCAGCGGCGCGCGGCGACCGCGAGCGGCAGCGCCAGCACCAGCGCGATGGCGACCGATACCGCGGTGATCCAGATGTGCTCGACGGTCGCGTCGAGCAGTTCGCCCTGCCGGGTGCGCAGGTACGCCCCGCACAGCCACTCGTTCCTGGAGAGGCAGCCCGCAGGGCTGCCCGCCGCCATGCTGCTCACGCCGGTCACCTCCCCGTGCCGTGCGGTCCGTCGGTCGATGTCGGCCGACCCTATCCCGACAGACTGACAATCGGTCCGCAGTGCCGTACCCGCGCAACACGGTGTTCATCCTCGCCGCGAAGAATGGGTGGATCGGCCGGAGGATCGGCTGAAGGATTGTCGGTGCGCCGTGTTTCGGTAGGAGCGAGGGGCGACGAGGAGACGACGAGGATGGGCACATGATTCGCTTCGAGAACGTGACCAAGCGCTACCCGGACGGGACGGTCGCCGTCGAGGGGCTGTCCTTCGAGGTGGCGGAGGGCGAACTGGTCACGCTCGTCGGCCCGTCGGGCTGCGGGAAGACCACCACCATGAAGATGGTCAACCGGCTCATCGAGCCGAGCGAGGGACGCATCCTGGTCGACGGGGACGACATCTCCCGCGTCGAACCGGTCGAGCTGCGCCGCCGGATGGGGTACGTCATCCAGCAGACCGGCCTGTTCCCGCACCGCACCGTGCTGGACAACACGGCGACCGTCCCGCACCTGCTGGGCTGGCCCAAGGCGCGCCGGCGCGAGCGGGCCCGCGAACTGCTGGACCTGGTGGGGCTGGACCCCGCCGTCTTCGGCGACCGCTACCCCGAGCAGCTCAGCGGCGGACAGCGGCAGCGCGTCGGCGTCGCCCGCGCGCTGGCGGCCGACCCGCCGGTGCTGCTGATGGACGAACCGTTCGGCGCCGTCGACCCGGTGGTGCGCGAGCATCTGCAGAGCGAGTTCCTGCGGCTCCAGTCGCGGCTGCACAAGACCGTGTTGTTCGTCACCCACGACATCGAGGAGGCCGTCCGCCTCGGCGACCGCATCGCCGTCTACGGGGAGGGCCGCATCGAGCAGTTCGACCGGCCCGCCACCGTGCTGGGCGCGCCCGCCTCCCCCTATGTGGCCGATTTCGTGGGCGCCGACCGGGGCCTCAAGCGGCTGTCGGTCACCCCCATAGAGCCCGCTGACCTGGAGGAGCCGCCCACCGTCCACCTGAGCGACCGCCTCGACAAGGCGGCCGAGCGGATGGCGGCCGGCGGCGCCCGCTGGGCCGTCGTCCTGGACGACGCCGACGAGCTGCACGGCTGGGTCTCGGCCGCGGTCGTCGAGGAGCGCCTCCGTTCTTCCCCGGACCCCGGCATCGTGGGGGACCACTCGCGCCGCATGGAGGCGTGGCTGCCCCTGGGATCCTCCCTCAAGCAGGCGTTCAGCACGATGCTCCAGCACGACGCGGGCTGGATCGCCGTCCTGGACGAGGCCGACCGGTTCGTCGGCGTCCTCACCCCCGCGAAGCTGCACGCGGCACTGCGTCGCTCGGTGGACGCCGACGCCCGCGACGTCGCCCGGCAAGAGGTGCGACTGGAGTCGATCGAGGGTTCGTGAACCGGCGGCGGGAGGGGCCGTGCGCGTCGCGGCCGGGCCGCCGAAGCGTCGCGCGGTGCGGTGACAGGCCCCACGGAAGGGGCATTGACACCTCCACCGTGCCTGTGCTCCACTCAGCCGCATGATCAGCACGCGCGGCCACTTCTGGCGGAGGGTCCACCTGGACCTGCTCCGCTACGCGGGCTGCGTGTGTCTGCCGTCCTGTTGAGCGCTTCCCTGCCGCTTCGCGTGCGGGGCCGCTGACGCGTCCACGCTGTCACGGCCGCACGCGTCCCGATCACTCCAGGACGGTTCCCGTGTCACTCGCGCCTGTTTCCGCGCACTCCACGCACTCCGCGCACTCCACGCGCCCCTCCGACCCCTCACCGGCCTCCGCGCACCCCGGCCCCACCGAGGCCGAACTCCTCTCCTTCGTCCGCCGCGTCGCCGCCGACCAGGCCCTCGTCGCCTCCCTCCCGCTCGACCCGGAGGGCCGCACCTGGCTGCGGCTGGCCGGGCCCGACGGCAGTGAGGCGTGGCTCATCGGCTGGCCGCCCGGCACCGGTACCGGCTGGCACGACCACGGAGGCTCGCGCGGCGCCTTCGCCACCGCGCGCGGCACCCTGACCGAACACGCGCTGGCGGCCCGCATCCCCACCGAGGGGTGGAAGACGCTGGAGCTGGCCGACGGCGTCGACCGCGGCAGGCGCCTGACGCCGGGCCGCGGCAGGGCGTTCGGGCCGCACCACGTGCACGAGGTGCTCAACGAGACGGCCGGGGAGCACGCCGTCTCCGTGCACGCCTACTACCCGCCCCTGCCGCTGATGCGCCGCTACAGCCGCACCGGCGCCGTGCTCCGGCTGGAAGAGGTCGAGCGGCCGGGGGAGTGGGAATGAGCGCCTCCGCCGCCAGCCGGGTGGACGCCCTGCTGGCCGCCGCCCGCAGCGGCATCCGGCGCCTGACGCCCCGGCAGGCCGCCGACGCCCAGCGGGCGGGCGCGCTCCTGGTGGACATCCGGTACGCCGCGCTGCGGGAGCGCGACGGGACCATTCCCGGCGCGCTGGTGGTCGAGCGGAACGAGCTGGAGTGGCGGCTCGACCCCACCTGCCCGCACCGGGCGGCCGAGGCGACCCGTTCCGATCTGCCCGTGGTCGTCGTCTGCGACGAGGGGTACGCCTCCAGCCTGGCCGTCCGCTCCCTGCGCGAGCTGGGGCTGACCCAGGTGTCGGACCTGGCCGGCGGCTTCCAGGCCTGGCGCGCGGCCGGCCTCCCGGTGCGGCCCCCGTCCCCGGGACGGGACGGCCCGGGCGTCCGCGCCTGAGGGACCCGGGCGCACCGCCCCCGCCTGTGCGAGCCGCTCTCAGCCGGGGAACGGGGCCGGGCAGTCCTTCTCGCACACCAGCCAGGTGAAGCCGCCGAGGCCGCCGGAGGCGAGGAGTTCGGCGGCCTCGGAGGCGGCGCCCAGCAGGCGTACGTAGGCGGCGGGGTCGGTGCTCGCCAGGCCGGGCGAGGGGCGTTCTCCCCGGACGCCGAGGGCGTGCAGGGCCTCGCGCTGGGTGAGGAGGGCGGTGCTGCCCGGTGTGGCGGCGGCGACCGCGTCGAGCGCGACGTGCGAGGTCACATCGCAGGAGCCGTCGGGTACGGGCGGGCAGGGGCGGCCCGCGCGGAAGCCGGTGAGGGTGCCGAAGGGGGGCCGGTCCCGGCGGGTGTGGGCGTAGTCGACGGCGACGGCCAGCCCGCGGCGCAGGGACCCGGCGGCCCGGGCCCAGGCGGTGTCGCGGGGGTGGCCGATCTCGGCGCGGGCGCCGGGTCCCGCGCCGTCCAGCGGCCACCAGGCGGCCAGCCACTCCGCGTCGGTCCCGGTGACGGGCGGGCCGGGCCGCTCGGTGCCGTCGGGCTCGACCAGGAGGAGCCGGGCCGTGCCCGCGCTGTCGTTCTCGGCGATGTCCACGGGCACGTTGTCCAGCCATTCGTTGGCGAACAGCAGTCCGGTCACCGTGCCGGGGCCCGGCAGCCGCCTGCGCCAGTCGATCGCCGGGTCCAGCCCCTGGGGCCGGGGCCGGTGCTCGACGGCGACCGGGCGCAGCCGGGCCAGCACCTCGGCCCCGGCGGCCTCGCGGTCCCACAGCGCGGCCAGCACGCCGGTCAGCAGTTCGCCGCCGCCCGCGCCGACGTCCACCACATCGAGCCGCTCGGGGTGGCCGAGTGCCTCGTCCACCCGGAGCAGGAGGCGGGTGACGGCTTGCGCGTACAGCGGTGAGGCGTGCACGGAGGTACGGAAATGCCCGGCCGGGGCGTTGCGGCTGTAGAAGCCGTGCGGCCCGTAGAGGGCTTCTTCGGTGGCGGCCCGCCATCCGGGCAACTGGCTGCGCATGCGTCTCACCGTAGGTGTGGACGGGCATCCTCCACCTTGGGGAGTAGGCGCGGCGGGAAGGGATCGGCCGTCCGGTTGACCCCGGCACGTACTCGGCCTGCATACGGTGGGTTACGTGAACCGGCTCTACGACTTCATCCGCAGGCACCCCACCCTGGTGGACAGCCTCTGGGCTGCGTTCCTGCTGATGACGTCGTCGCTGTGGATACTCGCCCTCGTCTCGTCACCCCCCGGCGGCTCCGAGCTGGTCTCCGGCACCGACGAGAAGATCGCCATCGGCCCGGTCACGCTGGCGCTGTGCCTGGTGGTGGCGCTGCGGCGGCGCGCGCCGGAGAAGATGCTGCTGCTGGCCACCGGTACGGGCCTGGTCCAGGTGGCCGCGGACGTGAGCCCGTTCCCCGGCGACTTCGCCTTCCTCGTCATCATCTTCACCGTCGCCTCCCGGCACACCCGCTGGGCCTCCCGGTTCGCGCTGGCGGGCGCGCTGCTGGCGCCCACGATCGACGCGCTGCGCTGGCCCACCCCGCGCGGTGACCTGACGGGCCAGCTCTTCGGCACCCTCTTCATGACGCTGGCGTTCGTGATGGCCTGGGTGCTCGGCGACTCGCTGCGCACCCGCCGCGCCTACTACGTGCAGCTGGAGGAGCGCGCCAAGCGGCTGGAGAAGGAGCGCGAGGCGCAGGCCAAGATGGCCGTCGCCGCCGAGCGGGCCCGGATAGCGCGGGAACTGCACGACGTGGTGGCGCACAACGTGTCCGTGATGGTCGTCCAGGCCGACGGCGGCGCCTACGTCCTGGACACCGCGCCCGAGCAGGCCCGTATGGCGCTGGAGACCATCTCGGGCACCGGCCGCCAGGCGCTCGCCGAGATGCGCCGGCTGCTGGGGGTGCTGCGCAGCGAGGACGGCGGCCGGGACGGCGGCGAGTACGTGCCGCAGCCCGGCGTCGAGCAGATCGCCGACCTCGTCGAGCAGGTGCGCGGCACCGGCCTGGCCGTGGACTTCACGATAGAGGGCACCCCGCACCCGCTGCCCAGCAGCGTCGAGCTGACCGCCTACCGCATCGTGCAGGAGGCGCTGACCAACACCCGCAAGCACGGCGGCCCCGACGTGGGCGCGACGGTGCGGCTGCGCTACGGCGAGGACGAGCTGTCCGTCCTCGCCGAGGACGACGGCCGCGGCGCCCAGCGCGAGCTGTACGAGGAGGGCGGCGCCGACGGCCTCGGGCACGGCCTGATCGGGATGCGCGAGCGGGTCGGCATGGTCGGCGGCGCGCTGGAGGCCGGGCCCCGCTCCGGCGGCGGCTTCCGCATCAGCGCGGCCCTCCCCCTCAAGGGCGCCGACTGACCTGGTTCCCTTGGTCCCACGGACGATTCCCCGGCCCCACTTCCCTGCCCCGACCCGATCGAGAAGGACCCCTCCATGACGATCCGCGTGATGCTCGTCGACGACCAGGCGCTGCTGCGCACCGGCTTCCGCATGGTGCTCACCGCCCAGCAGGACATGGAGGTCGCGGCCGAGGCGGGCGACGGCGCGGAGGCGCTGGAGGTGCTGCGGGACACGCCGGTGGACGTCGTCCTGATGGACGTGCGCATGCCCAACGTCGACGGGGTCGAGGCCACCCGCCGCATCTGCGAGGGCGGCGAGGGGGGACCGGGCAGCCCCAAGGTGCTCATCCTGACCACCTTCGACCTGGACGAGTACGCCTTCTCCGCGCTCAAGGCCGGGGCCAGCGGCTTCATGCTCAAGGACGTGCCGCCCGGCGACCTGCTGGACGCCATCCGCGCCGTGCACAGCGGTGACGCCGTGGTGGCGCCCAGCACCACGCGCCGGCTGATCGACCGCTTCTCCTCCGTCCTGCCCGCCACCACGGCGGAGCCGGTCGCCAAGGAACTGGAGCGCCTCACCGACCGCGAGCGGGAGGTCCTCACCCTCATCGCCCAGGGGCTGTCCAACGGGGAGATCGCCGGCAGGCTGGTCCTGTCGGAGGCGACGGTCAAGACCCACGTCGGCCGCATCCTGGCCAAGCTGGGCCTGCGCGACCGCGTCCAGGCGGTCGTTCTGGCCTACGAGACGGGCCTGGTGCGCGCCAGGGGCTGAACCGGCGGCGCGCTCACCGCAGGACCGTCTCCAGGAAGTCGCTGCCCAGCCGCCCGACCACCTTCACATCCAGCTGGTACTGGACGTACCGGCCGCGCCTGCGCGAGGTGATCAGCCCGGCCTTCTTCAGCACGGCGAGGTGCCGGGAGACCTCCGGGGCACTGATCCCGTCGTTGTCGGCCAGCTCCGAGGTGGTGTAGGGGCCGCGCGCCAGGCTCCGGCACAGCCGCATCCGCAGCGGGTGGGCCAGCGCCTCCACCCGCAGCTTGACCTGCTCGACCGACAGCGGTCCCGGCAGCTGGGGCGCGGCGATCGGATAGTGCACCACGGGCCGCCATCCGGCGCGGTGCAGCACCGACAGGTGCGGCCACTGGTGGAAGGAGGGGACGAACGTCACCCCGGGGCCGACCGCCGGGTCCACCGCGGTGGTGCGCGCGGTGATCAGCTTGTCGACGGTGATGACCGAGCCCGTCTCGTCGGTGGACAGCGCGGGCGAGACGGCCTCCAGGGTGGCGGCGAGCCCGCGGCGGCGCAGCAGTTCCGTCTTCTCCCGTGCGTCGGCGGCCAGCTGGAAGCGCACCCGGTTCCAGGTGTCGGCGAAGAACGCCTGCTCGCAGTCCTCGAACAGGCGCCTGATCCAGGCCCGTACGGCGGGCGGGTCGTCCAGCAGCCGCTCGGTGAACCGCCGCTGCTGCGGCCCGCGTGCCGCCGCCAGCTCCAAGGAGCGCTCCCGCATCGCCGGGTCGGTCAGCGGGGAGCGCAGCGCGTCGGTGCCGTAGAGCATGCCGCAGGTGAACTCCAGGGCTGCGGAGACGAACTCCTCGTCCTCCAGCCGGTCGAGGAGGTCCAGGTCCTCGGTGAGCGTCGCCCCGGGCTGCACGGAGGGGTCCCGCAGCCCGGCGAAGCCCATCAGGATGTCGGAGAAGGTGGTGCGCCACAGGAAGTCCGCCTCGCACAGCCGGTCGGCGAGGTCCTGCTTGAGGGAGGCGTTGGTGGCGGTCGCCCAGCCGTGCACGCCCGGGTGGTGGCCGGGCTCGGACAGGGTGTGCAGGGCGGTGCCGAGTTCGGCCAGCGGGCAGGGGGAGAAGACGATCCGCTCCGGGGGAAGACCGGCTATGTGCACGGTGACGCTCATGTCCCCATACTGCCGCCCTGGTCAAGCGCTTTCTTCCCCGATTGACCAGCGCCGTCAATCCACGGGGTGTGGATTGACGGGCCCTGTCAATTCGCGTGCCGGGCGGGGGAGGAGCGGCGCAGTGTCGTCCGCATGAGCATGTTCGAGCAGTACGCACTGGACACCTGGCGGCTCCGCTCGCAGGGGCAGGCGCCGCCCCCGGCACCCGGGACGCACGAGGCGAGGCTTTTCCGCGCCTGGTGGGTAGCACGAAGGGAGGCGAGAAAGGAGTTCGGACGGTCCGCGGGACTGCCGTCGTCGGACGGTACCGGCACCGGCGGGCGGTCCGCCGGGCGGACCGGTGAGCGGGCGGCCCGCAGGGGAGCCGGGTCCGCGGCCGGGGCGGTTCCCGGGCCCGCCCCCCGACCCCTCAGGCGCCGGACCCGGAGGGCTTAGCATGGCGGGGTCTCGTCCGGTACCGGCCACTGAGCGGACCGGAACGCATACGGAAGGCCTCTTTCGTGAACGCACAGCACCTCAACTCTCCCGGCGACCCCCCGGAGGATCCGGGCGGCGCGGGCGGTGCCGGGGAACAGCCGGCCGTCCCCGCGCGGGCCCAGGACCGCCCCGCGCGGCTGTCCGTCGGCGTCGTCGGCGCGGGCCGGGTCGGTCCCGCGCTGGCGGCGGCGCTGCGCCTGGCCGGGCACCGCCCGGTCGCGGTCTCGGGCGTCTCGGACGCCTCCCGGCGCCGCGCCGCCGAGCTGCTGCCCGACGTACCGCTGGTGGACCCGGACGAGGTGCTGGCGCGCTCCGAACTGGTGCTGCTGACCGTCCCCGACGACGCGCTGCCCGGCCTGGTGGCCGGGCTGGCGCGCACCGGCGCCGTCCGCGCCGGGCAGCTGCTGGTCCACACCTCGGGCCGGTACGGCACCAGCGTGCTGGAGCCCGCGCTGCGCGCCGGGGCGCTGCCGATGGCGCTGCACCCGGTGATGACGTTCACCGGCACCGCCGTGGACGTGCAGCGGCTGTCGGGCTGTTCCTTCGGGGTGACGGCCCCCGAGGAACTGCGGCTGGCGGCCCAGGCGCTGGTCATCGAGATGGGCGGCGAGCCCGAGTGGGTCGCCGAGGAGTCCCGCCCGCTCTACCACGCCGCCCTGGCGCTCGGCGCCAACCACCTGGTGACCCTGGTCAACCAGGCGATGGAACTGCTGCGCACCACCGGGGTGCAGGCCCCCGACCGGATGCTGGGCCCCCTGCTGGGCGCGGCTCTCGACAACGCGCTGCGCTTCGGTGACGCCGCGCTGACCGGTCCGGTCGCCCGGGGTGACGCGGGTACCGTCGCCGCCCATGTGAACGAGCTGCGCCGCAACGCGCCGCACACGCTGGCCGGCTACCTCGCGATGGCCCGCGCCACCGCCGACCGCGCGCTCGACCACGGACTGCTCAAGCCGGAGCTGGCGGAGGACCTGCTGGACGTCCTCGGCGGTACGAGGAAGAGCGACGGCACCCCGGGAGACACCGGTGGCGGCGGGGAGGCGGGCGCATGAGGCCCGAGGTCGTCCGTACGGCGGCACGGCTGCGCTCCCTCCCCCGGGACGGCGAGCGCGCCGTGGTCATGACCATGGGTGCCCTCCACGAGGGGCACGCGGCGCTGGTGCGCGCGGCCCGTGAGCGGGTGGGGCCGGCGGGGCAGGTGGTGGTCACCGTCTTCGTCAACCCGCTCCAGTTCGGCGCGGGCGAGGACCTGGACCGCTACCCGCGCACCCTGGACGCCGATGTCGAGGTCGCCGGCAAGGAGGGCGCCGACGTGGTGTTCGCGCCGTCCGTCGAGGAGGTCTACCCGGGCGGCGAGCCGCAGGTGCGCGTCTCCGCGGGGCCCATGGGCACGGTGCTGGAGGGCGCCTTCCGGCCCGGCCACTTCGACGGGATGCTCACCGTCGTCGCCAAGCTGCTGCACCTGACGGCACCCGATGTGGCGTTCTTCGGGCAGAAGGACGCCCAGCAGCTCGCCCTCGTCCGCCGTATGGTCCGGGACCTGAACTTCCCCACCGAGATCGTCGCCGTCCCCACCGTCCGCGAGGACGACGGCCTCGCCCTCTCCAGCCGCAACCGCTATCTGGACCGGGCGGGGCGCGCCAGCGCGCTGGCCCTCTCCCGCGCCCTGCGCGCCGGTGAGCAGGCCGCCGACCGGGGCCCGGCCGCCGTCCTGCGAGCGGCCCGCGAGGTGCTGGCGGGCGGCGAGGGGCTGGACGTGGACTACGTGGCGCTCGTCGACCCCGACAGCTTCGCGGAGATCACCGAGGGGACCTGGCACGGCGACGCCGTCCTCGCCGTCGCCGCCCGCGCGGGCACCACCCGACTGATCGACAACCTCCCCCTGCGGCTGGGGGAGGGGCGATGACCGCGAGCGGCCGCACCCGCGTGCCGGCCCAGCGCGGCACGACCGGCGCCGCCCTCGCCGCTCCCGCGCCCGGCTGGACCATGGAGGCCGACGTGGTCGTCGTCGGCTCCGGCGTCGCCGGGCTGACGGCCGCGCTGCGGTGCGCCGCCGGCGGCGCCCGCACGGTCGTCGTCACCAAGGCCCGCCTCGACGCGGGCTCCACCCGCTGGGCCCAGGGCGGCATCGCGGCCGCGATGGGCGAGGGCGACAGTCCCGCCCAGCACCTTCAGGACACCCTGGTGGCGGGCGCCGGACTGTGCGACGAGGAAGCGGTGCGCACCCTGGTCACCGAGGGCCCCGCGGCCGTCCGCCGGCTCATCGAGGCGGGCGCCCGCTTCGACACCTCCCCGACGACCGGCCACATCGCCCTCACCCGCGAGGGCGGCCACCACCGCGACCGCATCGCCCACGCGGGCGGCGACGCCACCGGCGCCGAGATCTCCCGCGCCCTGGCCGAGGCGGTGCGCGCGCGGGGCATCCGCACGGTCGAGAACGCCCTCGTCCTCGACCTGCTCAAGGACGAGGCGGGGCACGCCGCGGGCGTCACCCTGCACGTCATGGGCGAGGGCCGGCACGACGGGGTCGGTGCCGTGCGGGCGCCCGCCGTCGTCCTGGCCACCGGCGGCATGGGCCAGGTCTTCGCCGCCACCACCAACCCGGCCGTCTCCACCGGCGACGGGGTCGCCCTCGCGCTGCGCGCGGGCGCGGAGGTCTCCGACCTGGAGTTCGTCCAGTTCCACCCCACCGTGCTCTACCTCGGCCCCGACGCGGAGGGGCAGCAGCCGCTCATCTCCGAGGCCGTGCGGGGCGAGGGCGCCCACCTGGTGGACGCCGCCGGTGTCCGCTTCATGGCCGACGCCCACCCGCTGGCCGAGCTGGCGCCCCGCGACATCGTCGCCAAGGGCATCATGCGCCGCGCCTCCGAACAGGGCACCGACCACATGTACCTGGACGCCCGCCACTTCGGCGCCGCCATGTGGGAGACCCGCTTCCCCACCATCCTGGCCGCCTGCCGCACGCACGGCATCGACCCGGTGACCGAGCCCGTCCCCGTCGCCCCGGCCGCCCACTACGCCAGCGGCGGCATCCGCACCGACCTGTGGGGCCGCACCACCGTGTCCGGCCTCTACGCCTGCGGGGAGGCCGCCTGCACCGGCGTCCACGGCGCCAACCGCCTGGCCTCCAACAGCCTGCTGGAGGGCCTGGTCTTCGCCGAGCGCATCGCCGCGGTCTGCGTGCGCGGGCTCGCCGGGGCGAAGCCGGTCACGCCGGGCGCACCCGCCGGCGGGGCAGCCGACGGCCGGACGCGCGGCCAGGAACCGGGACAGGAGCCCTCGGGGCCGGGCGGACCGGGGGGCCGGGCGCGCCTGCTGCCCGCCTCCGCCCGCACCGAGATCCAGCACCTGATGAGCCGCGGCGCCGGAGTCCTGCGCTCCCGGCGTTCCCTGGAGACCGCCGCCGCCGAACTGGCCGCCCTCGCCGCCCGCCCCGAGGAGGCGCCCGCCGCGCCCGGGGTGGACACCTGGGAGACGACCAACCTCCACCTGGTCGCCCAGGTCCTCGTCGAGGCGGCCCTGCGCCGCGAGGAGACCCGCGGCTGCCACTGGCGCGAGGACCATCCGGAACGGGACGACACCCGCTGGCGTCGTCACCTGGTGGTCAGCGCGGCGCCCGGCGAACCGTTCACCGTCCGCACCACGCCCTCGACCGCCTTCCCCCCGGTCATGAGCACGAGCAAGGAGCACCAGTGACCGACGACCTCCCCCTCCTCCAGATCGGCAGGGGCCCCGCGCCGCAGGGCGGTGCGGAGGCAGGCGGCTGCGGCGACGCCTGCGGCTGCTCCGCGGGCGCCGACGAGGGCCTCGACCCGCTGGAGTGCGGCCTGGACCCGGACCTGGCGCAGCTTCTGATGGACGAGGGCCTGGACCCGGTCCAGGTCGAGGACATCGCGCACCTGGCGGTCGAGGAGGACCTCGACCGGGGCGTGGACGTCACCAGTGTGGCGACGGTCCCGGAGGACGCCGTGGCCACCGGCGACTTCACCGCCCGCGAGGCGGGCACCGTCGCCGGCCTCCGGGTCGCCGAGGCCGTGCTCTCCGTGGTGTGCACGGACGAGTTCGAGGTCGAGCGCCACGTGCTGGACGGCGACCGCGTCGAGGCGGGCCAGAAGCTGCTGACCGTCCGCACCCGCACCCGCGACCTGCTCACCGCGGAGCGCAGTGCCCTCAACCTGCTGTGCCGCCTGTCCGGCATCGCCACCGCGACCCGCGCGTGGGCGGACGCGCTGGAGGGCACGAAGGCCCGGGTGCGCGACACCCGGAAGACCACCCCGGGGCTGCGCGCCCTGGAGAAGTACGCGGTGCGTTGCGGCGGCGGCCTCAACCACCGCATGTCCCTCTCGGACGCGGCGCTCATCAAGGACAACCACGTGATCGCGGCGGGCGGCGTCGCGGAGGCGTTCGCGCGCGTGCGCGCGGAGTTCCCCGACATCCCCGTCGAGGTGGAGGTCGACAGCCTCGACCAGATCCCGCCGGTGCTCGACCAGGGCGTCGAGCTGATCCTGCTGGACAACTTCACGCCGGGGATGACGGCCGAGGCGGTCACCCTGGTCGCGGGCCGGGCGAAGCTGGAGTCCTCCGGCGGCCTGACGCTTCAGAACGCCGCCGAGTACGCCGCCACCGGTGTCGACTACCTGGCCGTGGGGGCCCTGACGCACTCCTCCCGGGTGCTCGACATCGGACTCGACCTGCGCCAGGAGCCGGAGCCCGCGCCGGCGGCCGGCCGTAAGGAGCGCCCCTGATGCTGCTCACCATCGACGTGGGCAACACCCACACCGTGCTGGGCCTCTTCGACGGCGAGGACATCGTCGAGCACTGGCGCATCTCCACGGAGGCGCGCCGCACCGCCGACGAACTCGCCGTCCTGCTCCAGGGACTGATGGGCATGCACCCGCTGCTCGGCGAGGAGCTGGGCGACAACATCGAGGGCATCGCCATCTGCTCCACCGTTCCCTCCGTGCTGCACGAGCTGCGCGAGGTGACCCGGCGCTACTACGGCGACATCCCCGCTGTGCTGGTCGAGCCCGGCGTCAAGACGGGCGTGCCGATCCTCATGGACAACCCGAAGGAGGTCGGCGCCGACCGCATCATCAACGCCCTCGCGGCGGTCGAGCTGTACGGCGGTCCGTGCGTGGTGGTCGACTTCGGCACGGCCACGACGTTCGACGCGGTCTCGGCGCGCGGCGAGTACGTGGGCGGCGTGATCGCGCCCGGCATCGAGATCTCGGTGGACGCGCTGGGCGTGCGCGGGGCGCAGTTGCGCAAGATCGAGATCGCCCGCCCGCGCAGCGTCATCGGCAAGAACACCGTGGAGGCGATGCAGGCGGGCATCGTCTACGGTTTCGCGGGCCAGGTGGACGGCGTCGTCCGGAGGATGGCCGCCGAACTGGCCGACGACCCCGACGACGTCACCGTCATCGCGACCGGCGGCCTCGCCCCGATGGTGCTGGGCGAGTCCGCCGTGATCGACGAACACGAACCCTGGCTCACCCTGATCGGCCTCCGCCTGGTCTACGAGCGCAACATCACCCGCACCTGACCCCGGCAGGGCCCGTACGGCACACACCTGACCCCGGCCGACCCGTACGGCACACACCTGACCCAGGCCGGACCCGTACCGCACACGCGGGACCCCGGGGCCGGCCCGGGGGCTCGGGGGCCCCGGTCCGGGGCGCCGCAGGGCCTTGGGCCTGACGGGGGAGCGCCACGCCCGGGAATCGGGCGATAAGCACATTTAGGGAATCGGCCGCCTATCGTCGGCCCATGCCCACGCCATACGGTTCCCGAGGCGGCGTGGCGTTCAGCGCCGACGAGCTGCGCGTGCTCGGCGGCGCCCTCGCCACCGCCCTGCAGTCCGATCCCGCGCCCGAGGAGGCCCGCGCCTATCTGCGGCTCGCCCAGGCCATGGACGAGGCCGTCCGTGAGGGCAGCAGACTGCGCTCCTTCGTTCGGGCGGACCTCACCCGCTACCGCGACGCCCTGCCCGGCGCCGCCGCCGGCTACCTGGACCATCTGGAGGCGGCCCTCGCCTGCGGCTACTCCCCG
>NZ_VJOK01000001.1:4360103-4381401 GCF_013302895.1 Streptomyces albus subsp. chlorinus
CCCCCCGGCGCCCGGAGACCCGCCACCGCGTTCCGGCCTGACGTCCGCGCCGTACACGCCGTACACGCTGTCCGCGCCGTCCGCGCCCGGGACGACCCGGGCGCGGACAGCGCGTCACAGAAGCCGCCGACGCGGCGGAACAGCGGCGGTGCCGTGCCAAGGAGGAGAGAGCGGGCGCGGTTCACCAAAGGCGGGGAGAGGCCGCTCGGCAAAGAGAAGCAAGGAGAAGAGGCCGCTCGGCCAGGCGGGAGCGGGCGGTCGGCAAAGTCCGGCAAAGGGAGCGGCCGTTCGGCCAAGGCGGGAGCGGACGGCCGGCAAAGGGGAGGGGCCGTTCGGCGAAGGCGGGTGGGCGCGGGGGATGTATCGGCCGGCGTTACTCTGGGAGTCCGGTTCGTCGAGGAGGCTCAGCCATGGACTACGTCGCCGCACTCACCCCGCCGGTTGTGATGGCGGTGGCATTCACGGCGCTCATCGTCGTGATGATCAAGAGCCAGGGCGGTGCGAACAAGGCCAAGGAGGACGGCGTCGTGGACGCGGCCCTGGCCCGTGCCGAGTCCGCCCGGCAGAAGCGCGAGAGCTGAGAGCGGCCGAGTCACCACCCCGCCTTCCGGGTAATTCCCGCGATTCGGACATTTTCCACTATTATTCTTCCGTGCCGAGGCCATTGGGAGAGCTGGAAGACGCCGTGATGACCCGGGTATGGCGCTGGAACCGCCCGGTCACTGTGCGGGAAGTCCTCGAAGATCTCCAGAACGAACGCACCGTCGCCTACACGACGGTGATGACCGTAATGGACAACCTGCGCCAGAAGGGCTGGCTGAGGCGGGAGCAAGAAGGCCGCGCCTATCGATATGCGGCCGTCTCCACCCGGGCCGCATACTCCGCGGCTCTCATGCACGAGGCGTGGACCACCAGCGACAACCCCGCGGCGGCTCTCGTGGACTTCTTCGGCATGATGTCGCCGGAACAGGTGGAAGTCCTGCGGACCGCCTTGCGGGTCGTACACCTGAACGGGGTGCATCTCGATCCCCCCGATGGCGAGGCGGCGGACGGGGCCCGATAGCGTCCGTTCATGGCAGAACGCGCACCGCTATCCCAGGTCACCATCCGCAGGGCACGCACGGCCGATGTCCCGGCGGTGCGCCGCCTGATCGACACCTACTCCCGCGACCGCATCCTGCTCGACAAAGCCACGGTGACCCTTTACGAGGACATCCAGGAGTTCTGGGTCGCGGAACGGGACGGCGACGCGGAAGTCGTCGGCTGCGGCGCGCTGCATGTGATGTGGGAAGACCTCGCGGAGGTCAGAACGCTGGCCGTGCACCCTTCCCAGCGCGGTACGGGCGTCGGCCATCTGCTGCTGGAGAAGCTGCTGCGCACGGCCCGGTGGCTGGGGGTGCGGCGCATTTTCTGTCTCACCTTCGAAGTGGACTTCTTCGCCAAGCACGGCTTCACGGAGATCGGCGAGACCCCGGTGGACGGGGATGTCTACAGCGAGCTACTGCGTTCCTATGACGAAGGTGTCGCAGAGTTCCTGGGTCTCGAACGGGTGAAGCCCAACACCCTGGGCAACAGTCGCATGCTGCTGCATCTGTGAACCGTGCCGGGCTCCCCCGCTATGTCCGAAAGATCCCGCCAATCCCCGTGGTGCGCGCGGCAAACTCAGCACAGGGTTTGTGTTTCTCCCGGAAAAGCGGTTTGCTTTCCATCGTCGGTATCTGTAATCCGTTATCCAGCACGAATGGGAGTAGCAGATGGCACAGAAGGTCCAGGTTCTTCTTGTCGACGACCTCGACGGTGGCGAGGCGGACGAGACGGTGACGTTCGCGCTGGACGGTAAGTCCTACGAGATCGACCTCACCGCCGCTAATGCGGACAAGCTGCGTTCCGCTCTGGAGCCCTATCTCAAGAACGGCCGGCGCACCGGTGGCCGTTCCTCGCGTGGAAAGGGCGGCCGCTCGGCATCCGGATCCGGCTCCGGCCAGGACACCGCGAAGATCCGTGCGTGGGCGAAGGAGCAGGGTTACGAGGTCAATGACCGCGGTCGTGTTCCCGCCAGCATTCGCGAGGCGTACGAGAAGGCCAACGGCTGAGTCGTTCCGACCGGCCGGCCCCGGCCCCGATGGCCGATCCCGGTTCGGGAGGCCCCCGCAGGGCGGCCTCCCCAGGGGTCCCGGACACCGCACTTTGACCACGTTCCGTCTCCAACCCTCACCAAGCGTGCTCACCCTGTAGAGCGGTTCGAGCGGCCGCGCCCCGGTGTTCGCCCTCAGCGGATGCGGGGGCCCGTATCCGGCCAATGCCGCATGGATGGTCGCACCGAGCGGGTAAGAAGGCTCTGACAGCCCTGAATGCCCAGGTGGCGCAGGGCGGGGCGGGGGCGTCGCGTCCTGGGCGCCGCCGTGTGCGAGCGCGTCGGTGCGGGGGCGTTCGCCGTGGGCGTAGTGGATCCAGGTGAATACGCCTGGCCTGCGGGAACATCGTCTCGCACCATCGGGTTGGAACTGTTGTCGGCTGTCCGGGGCAGGAGGCGCATGATCGACTGGGCTGGCGTCGGCAGTTGGAATGAGCGGTCCCCCGTTGCGGGACTAAGCTGCGGAAGGACAGCGAGGGGAGCGTCCCCTCACTGCCTGACCGCTCTGAGGAGCGATTAACGATGTTCGAGAGGTTCACCGACCGCGCGCGGCGGGTTGTCGTCCTGGCTCAGGAAGAAGCCCGGATGCTCAACCACAACTACATCGGCACCGAGCACATCCTTCTGGGCCTGATCCACGAAGGTGAGGGTGTCGCCGCTAAGGCACTGGAGAGCCTCGGGATCTCGCTTGAGGCTGTCCGCCAGCAGGTGGAGGAGATCATCGGCCAGGGCCAGCAGGCCCCGTCCGGCCACATCCCCTTCACTCCTCGTGCCAAGAAGGTGCTGGAGCTGTCGCTCCGCGAAGCCCTTCAGCTCGGCCACAACTACATCGGTACGGAGCACATCCTTCTGGGTCTGATCCGCGAGGGCGAGGGCGTCGCCGCCCAGGTCCTCGTGAAGCTGGGCGCCGACCTGAACCGGGTCCGCCAGCAGGTCATCCAGCTCCTGTCCGGTTACTCCGGTGGCAAGGAAGCCGCCACGGCCGGCGGACCCGCCGAGGGCACGCCGTCCACCTCGCTCGTCCTGGACCAGTTCGGCCGCAACCTCACGCAGGCCGCCCGTGAGTCCAAGCTCGACCCGGTCATCGGGCGCGAGAAGGAGATCGAGCGGGTCATGCAGGTCCTGTCCCGTCGTACGAAGAACAACCCGGTGCTCATCGGCGAGCCCGGCGTCGGCAAGACCGCCGTCGTCGAGGGCCTGGCGCAGGCCATCGTCAAGGGCGAGGTGCCCGAGACCCTCAAGGACAAGCACCTCTACACCCTGGACCTGGGCGCGCTGGTCGCCGGCTCCCGCTACCGCGGTGACTTCGAGGAGCGCCTGAAGAAGGTGCTCAAGGAGATCCGTACGCGCGGTGACATCATCCTGTTCATCGACGAGCTGCACACTCTGGTCGGCGCGGGCGCCGCCGAGGGCGCCATCGACGCCGCCAGCATCCTCAAGCCGATGCTGGCCCGCGGCGAGCTGCAGACCATCGGTGCCACGACGCTGGACGAGTACCGCAAGTACCTGGAGAAGGACGCGGCCCTCGAGCGCCGCTTCCAGCCCATCCAGGTCGCGGAGCCCTCGCTGCCGCACACCATCGAGATCCTCAAGGGCCTGCGCGACCGGTACGAGGCGCACCACCGCGTCTCCATCACGGACGCCGCCCTGGTCGGCGCGGCCACCCTCGCCGACCGCTACATCTCGGACCGCTACCTGCCCGACAAGGCCATCGACCTGATCGACGAGGCCGGCTCCCGGATGCGCATCCGCCGGATGACCGCTCCGCCGGACCTGCGCGAGTTCGACGAGAAGATCGCGAACGTGCGCCGGGACAAGGAGTCCGCGATCGACTCGCAGGACTTCGAGAAGGCCGCCTCCCTCCGTGACACGGAGAAGCAGCTGCTGGCCGAGAAGGCCAAGCGGGAGAAGGAGTGGAAGGCCGGCGACATGGACGTCGTCGCGGAGGTGGACGAGGAGCTGATCGCCGAGGTCCTGGCCACCGCCACGGGCATCCCGGTCTTCAAGCTCACCGAGGAGGAGTCCAGCAGGCTCCTGCGCATGGAGGACGAGCTGCACAAGCGCGTCATCGGCCAGGAGGACGCCATCAAGGCGCTCTCCCAGGCGATCCGGCGCACCCGTGCGGGTCTGAAGGACCCCAAGCGCCCCGGTGGCTCGTTCATCTTCGCCGGCCCGTCCGGCGTCGGTAAGACGGAGCTGTCCAAGACGCTGGCGGAGTTCCTCTTCGGCGACGAGGAAGCGCTGATCTCCCTCGACATGTCGGAGTTCGGCGAGAAGCACACCGTCTCCCGGCTGTTCGGCTCCCCGCCCGGCTACGTCGGCTACGAGGAGGGCGGCCAGCTCACCGAGAAGGTGCGCCGCAAGCCGTTCTCGGTCGTCCTGTTCGACGAGGTCGAGAAGGCCCACCCGGACATCTTCAACTCGCTGCTGCAGATCCTGGAGGACGGTCGGCTGACCGACTCCCAGGGCCGGGTCGTGGACTTCAAGAACACCGTCATCATCATGACGACCAACCTCGGCACCCGGGACATCTCCAAGGGCTTCAACCTCGGCTTCGCCGGCCAGGGCGACGTCCGCGCGGGATACGACCGGATGAAGGCCAAGGTCAACGACGAGCTGAAGCAGCACTTCCGGCCCGAGTTCCTCAACCGCGTCGACGACACGGTGGTGTTCCACCAGCTCACGCAGGAGAACATCATCCAGATCGTGGACCTGATGATCGCCCAGGTCGATGAGCGGCTGAAGGACCGCGACATGGGCATCGAGCTGAGCCAGGACGCCAAGGAGCTGCTGGCGAAGAAGGGCTACGACCCGGTGATGGGTGCCCGGCCGCTGCGCCGGACCATCCAGCGCGAGATCGAGGACGTGCTGTCGGAGAAGATCCTCTTCGGTGACCTGCGGCCCGGCCACATCGTGGTCGTCGACACCGAGGGGGAGGGCGAGGGCAAGTCCTTCACCTTCCGCGGCGAGGAGAAGTCGGCGCTCCCGGACGCGCCGCCCGTCGAGTCCGCGGCCGGTGGCGGTCCCAACCTGAGCAAGGACGCCTGACGGCTGTCGCGACAGCGCACCGCATGAGCGGGGCCGGCCCTTCCGGACCGGCCCCGCTCGCGTGTGTGTGAGGCGTTCCTACGACATGATGCGGATGCCCTCGGGGACGCCCGTGACCCTGGGCAGCCGAGGGTTGACGCGCAGCGTGGTCAGATTGGGGAAGGCGGCGAGCCACCCCATGGGCACGCGGAGGTCGTAGGCGAGCCACAGATGGGTGAGCTGGTCCCGTACGAGCCCTTCCAGCAGGTCGTCGGGCGTGAAGGGCCCGACGATCTGTATCCGGGCCCGGCCGCCCATCTTCCGCAGCGCCTCCAGCTCGAACCGGTCGGAGACGGGGAAGTAGAGCCCCTCGGGGTCGAGGTGCGCGATGATCTCGTCGGCGTACCGGTCGGTGTCGAAATTCCGCCAGCCCCGCGCCAGCTCGGCCCGCAGCTGGAGCGAGGCCCGGTTGCGCAGCTGGGCGAGGTAGTGGATGGCGGCGTCGTCGTTGATCCGGGTGGCGGTGACCGCCAGCCGGTGCGCCTCCTTGTCGGTGACATGCGTGGGATCGGGCAGCATCTCCAGCACGATCGGCCCGACCCAGCCCAGGCTGCGGGCACCCTCCAGCGTGGTCGGCCGCACCATGTTGCGCGTCTCGCGGCGGATCCGGGCGTGGGTGTCGGGGTCGAGTTCCGTGACGTGCTCCAGGCAGGCGGCGGCCAGCAGGCGGCGCCGGTTGCGCTGCATCCCCGTGCGGCCGGGGGCCAGCAGTCCGCCCAGCAGCCGGGCGCACTCGGCGGGGCGGGCGTGGGCCACGGCCATCCGGATCACCTCCTCCCACTCGGCCTCGTGGGCGTGGGCGAGGAGCATGTCGAAGGCACCCTGCTCGACAGCCTCCTTGGCGGCCAGGTAGTCCTGCACGGTGCGGTGCACGAACTCGACGGAGCGGTCGGGCTGCTCGCGCAGCAGCCCGGTGCGCAGCAGCAGGTGGTTGAAGATGTCCTCGGGGCCGCCCTGGCCGGCCGTGGAGGGGATGGCGGGCAGGTGCCGGGAGATCTCGGCCAGCGCCTCCTCCATCGTCAGCTCGGCCCGCCGGTCCACCAGCATCCGGTAGGCCAGCTTGCGCAGCAGCCGTTCGCGGGCGCCCCGCCGCAGCTTGACGGCGTCGGCGTACAGCACGCGGCGCTCGGGGTCGCGGCGCTGGAGCAGCATCTCCATGGCCGCCTCGTACAGCTCCTTGCGGCCGTGCGGGAGAGAGCCGGAGCGGTCCCGGTTGAGGGCGCAGATCAGGCCGCACATCAGCGGGTTGGTGGCCAGGCCGCGCAGTTCGCGGTAGAGGGGTATGGAGGCCAGCAGGCGGTCGCGGTACTCCTCCAGCCGCTGGTGGTCCTTGCCCTCGTCGTCGGCGGCGGCCGCGTGCCAGGCGGTGATGAAGGCGGCCACCTGGTCCCGGTTCATGGGGGCCAGTTCCAGCTCGTCGAAGCCCTCGTCCGCCAGCCAGTTGGGTTCCACGGCGGAGGGGCGGGCGGTCACCAGGCAGAAGTTGCCCGAGTAGACGCGCATGAGGCGGCGCAACTGGCCGCGCAGCGCGGCCCGTTCCGACTCGGGCGCCTCGTCGATGCCGTCCACCAGCAGCAGCCCGCGCTCCTCGGTCAGGACCCGCGCCGCCCAGCCGTCGGGTGCCTCGCCGGCGAGGGGGTGGCGTACGGCGTGCAGGAAGCCGTCCGGGGCGGGGAAGCCCTCGCGGGCGAAGCGGCGGACGGGCAGCACCAGAGGGATGCGGCCTCTCAGCGAGGCCAGTTCGGGCGGCAGCGCGTCGCGGGCCGCCGAGACGGCCAGCCACTGCACCAGGGTCGTCTTGCCGGACCCCGCGGCCCCCCGCAGCAGCACCCGCTCGTGTCCGCCCAGCGCCCGGTCGGCGGGCAGGACGGGCTCACCGCTGTCACCGTCGCCGCCCGCCTCCCGGCGCTGGTGCGGGCTCTCGAACTCGGCGCTGAGGCTGAGATAGGTGGCGTCCAGCGACCAGCTGTCGGGGGTGTTCGGATTCGGCAGGTCGATGCCGTAGATCGTGACGCGGTTGTACTCCTCGGCGATGGAGCGGGCGTAACGGGCCTCGAACTCCGCGTCGGCGGCGGACGGTTCCGGGCGCCCCCGTACGGCCTCGACGTCGTTGAGGTCGATCAGCTGCCGGATCCGGTGCGCACGCTCGGGCATGTGCTCGGCGAGCACGGGGGAGCGGCGGATCAGATGGTGCAGCAGGTGCAGGCAGACGGTGACCAGCAGCCGGTCGTGGAACCACGCCGCGTCCGGATTCAGCTCCCTGTCCGCGCCGGGGACCGCGGAACGCAGACTGCGCGCGAAGTCCTGCGGGCCCAGCCGCACCGCCTGCACATCCGTGGTGTCCAGCTCCCCCATGATCCACAGGGTGCGCGCGAGCACCCCCGCGACCGGCTCCTCGTCCCAGGGAGGGAGCCTCTGGGCCGGCGCGGTCAGTGCCACCAGCTCCCCGGCGAGGGACAGCAGCGACTCGTACGACAGCGGTGGCGTCTCGCCGCGGAACGAGACGAGACGCGCCAGCAGCTCCCCCTCGGCCTGCGCCTTGTCAGGCGTGGACTCGACGGGCAGCAGCAACTGGCAGACGAGCGGATCGGCGACGCTGGAGGCGAGCCGGACGGCAGGGTCCATGCGAAGGGGCTCCCAGGCGGGGGGCGGACGGCGGACGACTGGACGCCGACCAGCGTAGGCCGCCCGTGTGTCCCAGGTCACCCTGCGTTTGCGTCAGGGTTGGTCCCTCGCCGCCCACGGGGGCGCGGGATGACGGTGACATCGAGGTGAGGGGGGAGGCGGGTGGTGTCGAGGGGGCCTTGTGGGCGGGAGAGGACGAGGGACCGGAGCACCGGGAGGTCTCCCAGCGGCGTGAGGTCGAGTGACGGCGGTGGATCCGAGAGGATGAGTCGTTCGAGCGCGGGGAAGGCCGCCGGGGGCAGCCTCATACCGAAGTCGGCACCGCCCAGCGGCAGGTACAGCTCCCGCAGCGCGGTCAGGCGTGTCCCGGACACCCGGAGGTTGACCAGATGAGGGGGCTCGCAGGTGAGCATCTCAAGACGGGGGAGTCGGCCCAGCTCTTCCCAGTCCTGCTCCGGGAGCCTGTGCCGTACCTGGTAGAGATTGAGCGTTTCCAGGGCGCGGAGGGCGGTGATGCCCTTGATGCTCCGTGCGTCCTCGGGAAGCAGGAGCGTCGTGAGGCCGGCCAGGTGCGCTATCCGCGCCACCCCCGGCCAGGGCGTGCCCTCCCGCAGAGCGAGCCACCGCAGCGAGGTGAGCGCCTCGATGCCCTCCAGGTTCCGCAGCGTGTCCACGTTCCACAGGTACAGCGTGGTCAGCGGCACCGCTTTCAGCGGGGACAGGTCCGTCACCGGGCACTCCCGGACGTCGAACTTCTCCAGGTGGGGAAAGGCGCGTACGAAATCCAGCCGGTCGAGCTCCGGATTGCGGGCGAGGCTCAAATCGACCAGCTTGGCGCCGGAACCGTGGGCCTCGACGATCTCATCGGCGGTGAAAGCACCCCGGATGCGTGAGGCCGATCGCTCGGGCAGTCTGCGCAACCAGGCCAGGTGTTCGGGTGCGCTCGCGGTCACCCGCACCTCGCGCCGGTCGGGCAGGTTGCCGATGATCTCCCTGGCATACGTGTCCGCGTCGAACCGGTCCCAGTGCCCCGCCAGTTGCTGGAGCACGCCTGTCGAAGGGTGGTCGCAGAACCGCTTCAGCAGCACCAGCGCCGCGTCCGTCCCCATCTGGGCGGCCGTGTGGGCGACGGCCACGGCTTCGTCCTCCTCCAGGCCGTCCACCTCGGACAGCAGATCCAGCACCACCCCGCCCAGCGGCACCAGCCGCTTCGCCTCGTCCACGCTCCGCGGCGGAATCAACTCCCTGGCGCGCTCTTCCACGGCATGGCGCACGGCGGGGTCCAGTTTGGTGGCGTGTTCCAGGCAGGCCATGGCCAGCAGGTGCAGCCGGCCGCGGAACTCCGGTTCCTCATCGCCCCGTTCCACGAGCCCGCGCAGTATCCGGGCGCGCTCGTCGGGCCGGGCGTGGGCGACGGCCATGCGGACGACGTCCTCCCACTGGTCGAGGTGGGCGTGCCGTACCAGAACGCCGAAGTCGCGCTCTTCCACGGCGGCCTTGGCGCCCAGGTAGTCCTGGAAGGTGCGGTGGACGAAGTCGACCGCGCCGTGGCCCGGCTCGCGCAGCAGCCCGGACCGCACCAGCAGGAAGCGGAAGATCTCCTCCGCCGACCCCTGTCCGGCCACGTACGGCATCGAGGGGAGGACCCGCTCCACCAGTTCGACGGCGTCCTGCTGCGTCATCTCCGAGCGGCCGTTGCGGATCAGCCAGTAGGCGAGCTTCTGCAGCAGCTCGATCTGGGACTCCTCGTCCAGTTCGATCGCCCCCGCGCGGGCGTACATGGCCCGTTCCCGGTCGCGCCGCTCCAGCAGCATGGACAGCGCCGCGTCGTACAGCGCCTTGCGTCCGCGCGGGAGGAAGCCGTGCCGTTCGCGGTGCAGGGCGCACAGGAGACCGCACATGAGCGGGCTGGTGGCGAGGCGCGCCAGGTCCGCCTTGGCCCGCACCGCCGTACGAAGCGAGGCGGCCGGCTCTTCCCCCGCCTCCGCCGCCGCGTGCCAGCGGTCGATGAAGAGGTCCACGTCGGCGGGGCGCATGGGGGAGAGGGTCAGCTCGGCGAAGTCCAGCCGGCCGAGCCAGTCCTCGCGTACGGCGGAGGGCCGGGAGGTCACCAGCACCAGGTTCCCGGGGAACGCGGAGGTCAGCTCGCGCAGCCAGTCCCGGGCGCGGGCGCGCTCCTCCTCCGGCACCTCGTCGATGCCGTCGACCAGCAGCACCCCGCGGCCGGCCCCCAGCACCCGCTCCGGCCAGCCCGGCGGCTGCGAGCCGGCCAGGGGGCACCCCACGGCGGCCAGGAACCCCGCGGGCACCGGCAGGGCGGCGTCCCCGCGCGTCAGCGTGCGCAGCGGCAGGACGAACGGCACCCGGCCGATCAGATACGCGAGGCGCCCGGTCAGCTCGGACTGGCGGGCCGTCGTGACGGCGAGCCACTGCACCAGCGTCGTCTTGCCGGAGCCGGCGATACCGCGCAGCAGCACGCGCTGCCGTCCGGCCAGCGCCTGTTCGACGGGGAGCGAGTCGGCGGTGACGGAGGCGGTCACCGAGGTGCCGTCCGGGACCTGGAACTGGACGCTGTCCCGCTCGGCCGTCGCGGTCAGGCTCAGATACGCCGTGTCCAGCGGCCACTCGCTGGCCTGCTGGAGATCGATGCCGTAGATCGTCAGGGTGCGGTGCCGGTTGGCGATGTAGCGCGCGTACTGCTGCTCGAACTCCGCGTCCTGGGCCGACCGGGAGGGGATGCGGTCGATGAGGACGTCCACCAGGGTGACCAGGTCGGCCAGCTTGCGGCTCTGCTCGACGAGGGTGCGGGTGACGAAGGGGGAACGCTGGGTGAAGAAGTGCAGGATGTGCAGGCTGGCGGTCTCCAGGACGCGGTGGTAGAGCGCGTCCTCCCCGGGCGTGGCGTCCGGGTGCGGATCGGCCATCGTGGCCCGGGCGTGCAGGGCGCGGGCGAAATCGGTGTGCCCGAGGCTGACCGCCTCCACATCGCTCAGGCCGATGTCCCCGAGCGCGTGCAGGGTGTCGGTGAGCCGGGCGGCGGCGCGCTCGGCCTCCCCGTCCGAGGGCGCCTCGTGCGGGCCCAGCTCCCTCAGGGCGCGGCGCACCAGCTCGCGGGCGGTCTTCTCCAGGTCCTTCCGGCCCAGCGTGCGCTTCTCGCCGGTGAAGGAGACGAGCGAGGAGACGCGGACGGGCCGCTCCACCAGCCCCGCGCCCGGCCCCTCGCTGACGAAGAGCTTCCTGACCAGCGGCCCCATCACGCTGGAGGCGATCCGCAGCCCGACGACCCCCGCGTCCATCCCGCTCCCCCCGTCCGTCCCGTCCACTCAACTCCCCGCTGTGCGGGGCCGTTCACGGCGAGCAAGCGTAGAGGGCGGCTGTGCGCGCGTCGACGACGGCCCGTTCCCAGCGGAGTGAGCGCCGCCATATGAGGGGGGCCACAGAGAGAGCGGCGTTCCCGTGAGGTGGGGCACAGGCGCCGGCGCGCCTACGAAGCCGGTTAGGAGGTCCGAGGGCCGGTACGGGGGCGCGGGGCGGGGCCGGGCCCGGGGCCGGAGCCTCCGAGTGACCTGGGTCTCTCGTGCTGCTACGGGGGCGTTTAGTAATAACGGTCCTTGATGTCCGTTTTCTGGCGGGTTACCAAGGGGGCGCGTCCGCATTCGGGCGCACACCACGAACCCCCTCACGGAGGTAGCACTCGCATGGCGATGTCTAGGACCACCAACCGCGCCGCGGCTCTCTCGGCGTCCCTCGTCGCCGGGTTCGGCGCGTCGATGGCCCTGGGGGCCGGTACGGCGCTCGCGGCCGGCGCGGCCGGGACGGGCGCGGCCCACAACGACATCTTCGCGATCAGCACGGCGAGCGAACTCGCCAAGTCCACCAAGGCTCAGGCGGACGCGCAGCGCAAGGCGGTCGAGACCGCGAAGAAGGCGAAGGAGCGCGCCGCCGAGGCCAAGAAGCGCGCGGCCCGGAAGGCCGCCCGGGACGCCCAGCGGCTCCAGCTGTCCTGGATCAAGCCCATCGCGGGCAAGTACGAGCTGAGCGCCACCTACGGCAAGGCCGGCGGGCGCTGGGCGCACAACCACTCCGGCCAGGACTTCGCCGTGAACGTCGGCACCCCGGTGCAGGCCGTGCACAAGGGCACCGTCGTCAAGGCGGGGCCGAACGGCGCGGGCGACGGCCCGGCGTACGGCAACGCCATCGTCATCCGGCACGAGAACGGCTCGTACTCGCAGTACGCGCACCTCTCGCGGGTCGACGTCCGGCCGGGCCAGCAGGTCAAGACCGGTCAGACCATAGCCAGGTCCGGCAACACCGGTAACTCCTCCGGGCCGCACCTGCACTTCGAGATCCGCAAGGGACCCGACTACGGCACGGCCGTGGACCCGGTGGGCGCGATGCGCGCCCTCGGCGTCACGTTCTGACACCGGAGCGGACCGCCCGCCCCGCCCCCGTGCGGACACCGCTCAGGACCCCGGCGCACAGCGCCGGGGTCCTGAGCGTCTAGGCCGCTGTTCCGCTGCCGGTGCTGCTGGTTCCGCTGCCGGTGCTGCCACTGGCGCCGCTGGTTCCGCCGCTGGTTCCACTGCCGGTGCCGGTACGGGGGCCGGCGGCGGGGCCGTGGTGGGCGGCGGTGACCAGCTCCTGGGCGACCTCCAGCGCCGCCTGCCGCTTCTCCTCCAGCCCTCCCTTCGCGCTTCCCATGGTGAAGAAGGCCGAGTGCATGGTGAAGAGCGCCGAGGCGCACCGCACCTGGTCGCTCAGGGCGGCGTCCTCGTCCTTGATCAGCTCCAGGAGGGTGAGGATCCGCGCCTTCATCTGCTCACCGATCGACAGCTCGCGCAGCGCCGCCTGGTTCTCGTGCATGAACCGCACCAGCGAGGTGGCGTTGCCGATGCACGCGCTGTAGCGGCGCAGGATCTCCAGCTTCGTCTCCAGCGTCGTCGGGTCGTGGGCACGCGACCAGGCGATCAGCTCGTCGGTCGGACCGAGCACCAGGTCCTCGAACAGGCTGGTGACCAGGTCCTCCTTCGTCTTGAAGTGGTAGTAGAGCGCGGCCTTGGTGACGCCGAGCTGCTCGGCGATCTCTCTGAGCGAGGTCTTCTCGTAACCACGTTCAGCGAACAGCTCCAAGGCGACGTCCTGGATGCGCTGACGGGTGTTTCCCCTGCTCATGCCGATCCCTTCACAACTTACTTGACGCCCGGCTAGTGAAAGCCCTAGCTTGTCCATCGTACTGAACTAGCCGTGCGGCAAGTAAGTAGTAAGCAAAGGGGAGTGGCCGCGCATGGGTGCGAGCAGCGCGACGAAACGGGCGGAACAGGAGAAGGGGGGCGTGGAAGACAGGGAAGAGTCGAGCGCGGGTCAAGGGGGAGCCAAGCCGGCCGACCCCGCCGGGGCCCGGGAGGCGGGCCCCAAACCCCGGAGCGTGCGGGTCGTCCTCTTCTCCCTGATGATCGCCGTGCTCCTGGCGATGCTGGACAACATGATCGTGGGCACGGCGATGCCCACCATCGTCGGTGAGCTGGGCGGCCTCGAACACCTCTCCTGGGTCGTCACCGCCTACACCCTCACCACCGCCGCCTCCACCCCGCTCTGGGGCAAGCTCGGCGACATGTACGGGCGCAAGGGCGTCTTCCTCACCTCCATCGTCATCTTCCTCGCCGGCTCGGTGACCTCGGGCGCGGCCCAGACGATGGGCCAGCTCATCGGCTTCCGGGCCCTGCAGGGCCTGGGCGCGGGCGGGCTGATGGTCGGCGCCATGGCGATCATGGGAGACCTGATCCCGCCCCGCGAGCGCGGCAAGTACATGGGCATGATGGCCGGAGTGATGTCGCTGGCCATGATCGGCGGCCCCCTCGTCGGCGGCACGCTCACCGACCACCTCGGCTGGCGCTGGGCCTTCTACATCAACCTGCCGCTGGGCGCCGTCGCCCTGGCCATGGTCGGCACGGTGCTGCACCTGCCCAAGAAGCGGTCCCAGGGCCGCATCGACTACGCCGGCGCCGTGCTGCTGACCGTGGGCATCACCGCCGCCGTCCTGGTCACCAGCTGGGGCGGTACGGAGTACGACTGGGGTTCGGGCACCATCATCGGGCTCACGGCGCTGGCCGTCCTCGCGCTGGCGGCCTTCCCCTTCGTGGAGCGCCGGGTCGCCGAGCCGATCCTTCCGATGGGGATCTTCCGCAGCGCGAACTTCTCGCTGGTCACCCTCATCGGCTTCCTGCTCGGCTTCGTGATGTTCGGCTCGATGACGTTCCTGCCGCTCTTCCAGCAGAGCGTCCAGGGCGCCTCGGCCACCAACTCCGGCCTGCTGCTGCTTCCCGTGCTGCTGCCGATGATGGCCGTCTCGGTGGTCACCGGACGCGCCACCACCAAGACGGGCAAGTACCGCGCCTACCCGATCATCGGCGGCGCCCTGATACCGGTCGGCCTCTTCCTGCTGGCGCAGATGGACGTCGGCACCAGCCGGTTCACCTCCGGGCTCTACATGGTGGTGCTCGGCGCCGGCATGGGCTTCCTGATGCAGCTGACCATGCTCATCGCGCAGAACAGCGTGGAACTCAAGGACATGGGCGTCGCCTCGTCCACCGCCACGCTCTTCCGCACCATCGGCGGCTCCTTCGGCGTCGCCCTGATGGGCACGGTCTTCGCCCGCCAGGTCGAGGACTCCATGCGGGAGGCCGCGGCAGCCGGCGGACAGACCGATGGCAAGGCCCTCGCCAAGCTCACCGAGGGCGGCGCCCAGCTCGACGCCGCCTCTCTCGCCAAGCTGCCGGACGCGGTCCGTACGGCCTACGAGCACGCCGTCGCGGACGGCACCCACCTCGTCTTCCTGCTGTCGACGGCGTTCGCGGCGCTGGCCTTCGTCGCCGCCTGGTTCATCAAGGAGGTACCGCTGAAGGACGCCGCGGCACAGAAACCGGCCGCGGAGTAGAAGAGCAGTCGCCGGAAAAGGGGATCCGCGGCTCCCGCAGGGCTCGCGCGGGCGCCGCGGATCCCACGGCGAGGGGGAACGAGGGGGGCTAGCTCAGAGGAAGCCGGTAGCGCTTGCCCTCCAGCGGCTCCACCAGCCCGTCGGCGACGAGCCCGTCCAGTGCCCTGGCGCGCTGGACGGGCTCGTGCCAGACGCGGTCGAGATCGGCCTGCGCCACCGGCTCCTTGGCGGCACGCAGGACGGCGAGCAGCCGCCCCCGTACCTGCCGGTCCGTTCCGGCGTACGCCTGGGTGCGGCGCGCGGGTCCCTGGTGCTCGGGCGCGCCCGCCAGCTGCCAGGCGCACCGGGCGGCGATGGGGCAGCGTCCGCACTGCGGGTTGCGTGCCGTGCACACCAGCGCGCCCAGCTCCATGGTGGCCGCGGCCCAGCGCGAGGCGGTCGTGTCGTCCTCGGGCAACAGCGCGCGGGCGAGCTTCCGTTCGGCGGCGGTGGTGGCGTTGGGCGGGTACTGGCGTCCGCTGACGGCGCGGGCGAAGACGCGGCGCACATTGGTGTCGAGCACCGCGTGTCGCTTGCCGTAGGCGAAGGAGACCACGGCGGCGGCCGTGTACTCACCGACGCCCGGCAGCGCCAGCAACTGGGCGTGCTCGACGGGCACCTCGCCGCCGTGCCGTTCCGCTATGGCCTTGGCCGCCCCGTGCAGCCGCAGCGCGCGGCGCGGGTAGCCGAGGCGGCCCCAGGCGCGCACCGCCTCGCCGGGCGCTTCGGCGGCCAGGTCGGCAGGGCGTGGCCAGCGCTTCATCCACTCCTCGTAGACCGGCAGGACACGGTTGACGGGTGTCTGCTGGAGCATGAACTCGCTGACCATGACGCCCCACGCGCCGGCCTCGGGGCGGCGCCAGGGGAGGTCGCGGGCGTGCGTGGCGAACCAGTCGACGACGGGGGTGTGGAGCGCGCGTGCCGTGTCACGCAGGGCGGGGTCGACGGCTTCGGATTCCGCGGCGCGCGCTGGCGGGGCGCCGGCCGAAGCGGCTTGGGGGGTCTCGGTGGTCGCAGTCATGGCACCACCGATCCTGGCACGGCGCTCCTCATCCGAAAAACGCACACGCGGTACGAAAGCCCGTCCGCCCCGTACGCCACGTATCCGTGGTGAATGCCGCGTATCGGAACAACTCCCCGCACAACCCCCGGGCTCGGGCAGCTCATCACAACAATTGGCGGTCCGAGCGGCGGGTACGGGCCTGTGGGGCGTCTGATGTCTCGTAAGGTTTCCGCGTGGGATCTCTGCGCAATCCGATCGGGCCGCTTCCCTCCTCCATCTACTGGCGACGGAGGGCAGTTGTCCTTGCTCTCCTCGCGCTGCTGGTCCTGATCGTCGTCTGGGCAGTGACCTCCCTCGGCGGCGACGGCTCCCGGAACGAGGGCAAGGGCGACGGCAAGGGCAAGGGGCCCGCCAGCACGATCACCCCCGGCCCCACCGACTCCGGACCGGCGAACAGCGAGCGTCCGGGCGGCCGTGACGAGGAGGACGGCGGTTCCGGCGGCTCGGGCGGAACCGGCGGTTCTGCCGGGTCGGGCGGCTCCGGCTCCCAGGACCAGTCCTCGGCGGGAGGCACCGGCTGGGGCGCGGGCAACGGGAGTTCGGGCGCCGGCGCCGGCGGCGCGGGCAGCGGTTCGGGTTCCGGCTCGGGCGGCATTCCCGCACCGTCGGACCTGGCCAACTGCCAGCGCGGCGACGTGAAGCTGACGCTGCGCAGCCTCAAGAAGCGGTACGGGCCCGGCGAGCGGCCGCGGTTCGAGCTGAAGGTCACCAACGAGCGCGGCAGCGCCTGCAAGATCGACCTCGGGCGCACCGCCACCCTTGTGACGATCAACAACCCGGACGACGCGAAGTTCTGGGCCTCCGACGACTGCCCGCCCACCAAGAAGCCGCTGCCGCGCCTGGTGCCGGGCGACGGCACCTCGACGCACACCCTCACCTGGTTCCGCAAGGCCAGCGCCGCCAACTGCGGCACGCCCACCTTCGAGGCGCCCAAGCCCGGGACCTACGAGATCGAGGTGAGGGTCAAGGGCCTCAGGACGGTCCGCACGACCTTCGAGCTGGTGAAGTAGCCGCCCGGCCTTCTGTCACACGTAGCGTTCGAGGATGGAGGACTCCGCGAGGCGGGAGAGGCCCTCGCGGACCGAGCGGGCGCGGGCCTCGCCGACGCCGTCCACCGCCTGCAGGTCGTCCACGCTGGCCGCGAGCAGCTTCTGGAGCCCGCCGAAGTGGTCCACCAGCCGGTCGATCACGGTGCCCGGCAGCCGCGGCACCTTGGCCAGCAGCCGGAAACCCCGCGGTGAGACGGCCGAGTCCAGGGTCTCGGGGGCGCCGCTGTAGCCCAGCGCCCGTGCCACGGTGGCCAGTTCGAGCAGTTCGGTGTGGGTGAGCCGGTCCAGGTCGTTGAGGGCGTCGGGTACGGCGCGCACGCGGCGGCCCGCGCCCGCCGACTGCGGCGCGTAGTCGCGCACCACCAGCTCGCGCTCCGGCTCCACGCCCGCGATCAGCTCGTCCAGCTGGAGGGAGAGCAGCCGGCCGTCGGTGCCCAGCTCCACCACGTACTGCTCGATCTCCGTGGCGATCCTGCGCACCATCTCCAGGCGCTGGGCCACGGCCGTCACGTCGCGGACCGTCACCAGGTCCTCGATCTCCAGCGCGGAGAGCGTGCCGGCGACCTCGTCCAGCCGCAGCTTGTAGCGCTCCAGCGTGGCCAGGGCCTGGTTGGCGCGGGAGAGGATCGCCGCCGAGTCCTCCAGGACGCGGCGCTGCCCGTCCACGTAGAGGGCGATCAGCCGCATGGACTGGCTGACGGAGATGACGGGGTAGCCCGTCTGGATGGAGACGCGCTGGGCGGTGCGGTGCCGGGTCCCGGTCTCCTCCGTCTCGATCGAGGCGTCGGGGACGAGCTGCACACCTGCTCGGACGATCTTGGTGATGTCCTTGTCGAGGATGAGTGCGCCGTCCAGCTTGCACAGCTCGCGCAGCCGGGTCGCGGTGAAGTCCACGTCGAGCACGAAGCCGCCGGTGCACAGCTGTTCGACGTTCTTGTCCATGCCGAGGACGATGAGCCCGCCGGTGTTGCCGCGCAGGACGCGCTCCAGGCCGTCGCGCAGCGCGGTGCCGGGCGCGACCGCGCTCAGTGAGGCGCGCATCAGGCCGGACGCCCCCTCGGCCCTGCCGGGGGCCGCGGCCCGGTCATTGGCTGCCACTGCACTCCTTCGGTCGTGCGGGTGCCTGTCGGCATTTCCTCGACCGCCCGCTCACCGGGCCACCGCACCGGCGCGGAGCCGTGCCGTCCCCCTCGTAGCGGTGCCGCACACAGCCCCCGTGGTGCTCGTGGTTGGTCGAGACCGGGGCAAAGTCTACCGGCGCACCCGAAGGGCCCGGGCGTGCCACCTCCGCGCGCGGGGGCCGACCAGGGCCGATGGGTCCGCGCGTACGGGACGGAGGAGTGCGGCCCGCCCGGCGCGCGCGGGCGTACGCCACGGCTCAGGCAGCCCGCGCGTCGCGCCGGACCCCCGGGCGCCGCCCGCCACGCGTGGGCGGTTCAGCTCGTGCGGGCGGGGCGGGGCGGGAGGACGCGCAGGGCCTCGCCTATGTCGGCGACCTCCAGCACCCGCATCCCCGCGGGGACCCGCCCGGGATCGCCGGGCACCAGGGCGTGGGTGAAGCCCAGCCGTGCGGCCTCCGACAGCCGCCGCTGGACACCGGTGACCCGGCGGACCTCGCCCGCCAGGCCCACCTCACCGATCGCCACCAGGTTCTTCGGCAGCGGGGTGTCACCGGCGGCGCTGGCCAGGGCCAGGGCCACGGCCAGATCGGCGGCGGGCTCGGACAGCCGCACCCCGCCGACCGTCGCGCTGTAGATGTCCCGCTTGCCCAGCGCGTTGATCCGGCCGCGCTGCTCCAGCACGGCGAGCATCATCGAGACCCGCGAGTTCTCCAGCCCCGAGGTGGTGCGGCGCGGGGAGGGGATCTGGCTGTCCACGGTGAGCGCCTGCACCTCGGCGACCAGCGGGCGCCGCCCCTCCAGCGTCACCGTCAGGCAGGTTCCCGGCACCGGCTCGTCGCGGCGGGTCAGGAACAGCCCGGAGGGGTCGGCGAGCCCCGTGATGCCCTCGTCGTGCAGCTCGAAGCAGCCGACCTCGTCCGTCGCCCCGTACCGGTTCTTGACCCCGCGCACGAGGCGCAGCCGCGCGTGCCGGTCGCCCTCGAAGTGCAGCACCACGTCCACCAGGTGCTCCAGCAGGCGCGGCCCCGCGATGGTGCCGTCCTTGGTGACGTGGCCGACCAGCAGCGTGGACATGCCCCGCTCCTTGGAGGCGCGGATGAGCGCACCGGCCACCTCGCGCACCTGCGCCACGCCGCCGGGCGCCCCGTCGATCTCCGGGGAGGCCACCGTCTGCACCGAGTCCAGCACCAGCAGGGAGGGCTTGACCTCGTCCAGGTGGCCCAGGACGGCGGACAGGTCGGTCTCGGCGGCCAGATACAGGTGGTCGTTGATCGCGCCGATCCGGTCGGCCCGCAGCCGCACCTGCCCGGCGGACTCCTCGCCCGTGACGTAGAGCGTGCGGTGGTCGTCGCTGGCCGCCTTGGCCGCCACGTCCAGCAGCAGCGTGGACTTGCCGACGCCCGGCTCACCGGCCAGCAGCACCACGGCCCCGGGCACCAGTCCGCCGCCCAGCACCCGGTCCAGCTCGGGCACGCCCGTGCTGCGCGCTGTCGCCTGCCTGCCGTCCACCTGCCCGATCGGCAGCGCGGGCGCGGACACCCGGCCGGGTGCCGTGGTGCGCACCGCCGGGACGCCGCCCGCCTCCTCGACGGTGCCCCAGGACTGGCACTCCGGACACCGCCCGAGCCATTTGGCGGTCTGCCAGCCGCACTCGGTGCAGCGGTAGGTCGGACGGTCCTTCGCGGAGGACTTGCGGGCTGCCATGTCCGTCACCGTATCGGCCCCCACCGACACCGGCGGTCCGTTGCCGGTCCGGCCAGCGGGTCCCCGGGCCGCTCCACGCGCGGGTGTCCGTGCCACGCGGTCGGCACGGTCCCGGACTGTGCGCCCCCCGTGCGTCCTTTGTGACGTTCTTGTCGCCAAACCCCCGTTACCTGTCCCCTTTTGAAGGAAGGGCTCACCCGAAGGTAGTAATCCCGCGCCGGTGCCTCCAGCAAAGCGCCATCATCCGCCTACCGTCGCCGAGGTGACGACGAGCAGGCGCGAGCACCCCGAGAACACCACCGGCGCACCGTCGGCGCACCGGACGGGCAGCACCCCGCGGCGGGGCAGGCCGCCGCGTGCGGCCAGGGCACAGCGCACCGTGCGCAAGGGCCCCGCGGACCGCACGGCCGGAACAGCGGCGCATCACCGCACGGCGAGCACCGGCGGCCGTGACGACGCGCACGACATCTGCGAGACGTACGACGCCTGTCTGGACGGCCTGTTCACCTACTGCCTGTCGGTGATGTGCGAGCACGAGGCCGCACTCGCCGCCCTCGGTGAGACGCTGTCCCTCGCCGACCGCCAGTGCGCGCGCGGACGGGCCCCCGACGACGAGGGGACCCACCGCTCCTGGCTCTACGCGCTCGCCCGCTGGGTCTGCTCCCGCAGGCTCGCCGACCAGAAGGCCAAGGAGCAGGCGGAACGCGCGGTACACGCCGCCAATGCGGAATGGGCGGTACACGCCGCCGGTGCGGAACGCGCGGAACGCACCGCCGGTGCGGAACGCGCCGAAGAGCCGGGGCCCCAGGAGCTGGGGGAGCCGGGTCCGCAGGAGCACCCTCCTGCTCAGCCGTCCTCCGCCGACGCCCCCGCCGGTCCCCGGCCGGTGCTCCTTCCGTCGTCCGCCTCCCAGGCGTCCTTCCCGGCGATCTCCCCGGCATCGGCCCCGTCGTCCACCTTCCCGGGACCGCCCTCCCCAGGGCCGTCCTTCCCGGGACCGGGGCCCCAGGAAGCGGGGTCCACGGCGCCGGCCTCCCCGGCCCACGCGCCCCCGCCGCCCGTCCGTCCCTGTCCCGTGCCCTCAGGCCCCTGTGCCCCCGCCCCCCGTCCCCTCGTCACCCGTCGCCGCGGGTGTCGCGCTGCTCGGTGACGCGGGGCCCGCCCGGCGGCGGCGCGAGCTGGCGGCGCTGGCCTGGCCGGAGGCGGCCGGTACCACGCCGGAGCAGCGCGAGGCCCTGGAGCTGTCCTTCCGCCACGGGCTCTCCCCGGCACAGATCGCGGCGGTCCTCGGTATGACGACGCCCGCCGCCCAGGATCTGCTGATGAACGCCGCCTGCGAGGTGGAGCGCACCCGTGCCGCGCTCCACGTCGTGGAGTCCGGCGGCTGCGGCGCCGTCACCCGGCTCGCCGGTGACGACCGGCTGCTGCTGGGCACCGGCCTGCGCCGTGAGCTGGTGCGGCACGTGGACGACTGCGGTCAGTGCCGCCGCGCCGCCGAGCGCGCCATGGCGGGGGTCTCCTGGCCGGGCACCGCACCCGCCA
>NZ_VJOK01000001.1:4381421-4396701 GCF_013302895.1 Streptomyces albus subsp. chlorinus
CCCGCGTCATCGGGACCCGGCGGGACGGCGGACGGCGCTCCGGAGCGGGACGGGTACGGGCCCGGCCCGTCCGCGGATGAGCACACGGAGGAGCAGGCGGCGTCCAGCGGGGCGACGGGGTCCGGCGAGCGGTCCCCCGTGCGGGCCCCGGCGCCGTTCTTCCCGCAGTCCCCGCAGTCCCCGCAGTCCCCGCCGTCCCAGTCCCAGCAGTTCGCGCCGTCCCCTCCGTCCTCGTCCTCACAGGCGTCGCCGTCAGGGCCGGGAAGCACCACGCCGACACCGCCGTCCACGCCGCCCCGGACGTCCCCCGCCACCCCCGCGCAGCCGCCCGGTTCCTCCCCGGCCACGGCCGCCTCCCCGGGCTGAGCCGCCAGGCCCTCGTAGGACGACCGGGCTGCTCCCGGGCCGGGCGTCACCCGGGAAGGGCCGGGTCCCGGCGCGAGCCGTCCCGGTGCCGCGTCACCGTCCCGCGCTGTCCGCCGGGGGGTCGGCGGGGTGGGCCGCCACCAGGGGGAGCCCTCGGGCCAGGCGCTGCTCGCACAGTTCGGCGAGGCGGTCGTAGGCGGCCTTGCCCATGAGTTCGGTCAACTCGGCCCGGTACGACACGTAGACGGGCTCTCCGGCGCCGTGGGCCGAGGGCGCGGAGGTGCACCACCAGTGCAGGTCGTGGCCCCCGCCGCCCCAGCCGCGCCGGTCGTACTCGCCGATGGAGACGTACAGCACTTCCTCGCCGTCCGGCCGCTCCACCCACTCGTAGGTGCGCCGGATGGGCACCTGCCAGCACACGTCGGGCTTGGTCTCCAGCGGCTCGCGGCCCTCGCGCAGCGCCAGCAGGTGCAGGGCGCAACCGGCGCCGCCGGCGAAACCGGCGCGGTTGTGGAAGATGCAGGCGCCCTTCCAGCGCCGCGTCTGCCGCTCGTCCTCGTCGTTGACCTCGGTCCAGCCCAGCCGTCCCGTGCCCACGTCGTGGAACTGCCACAGTTCGGGTGTGAGCCGTGCGACGTGTCCGGCGACGCGCTGCTCGTCGTCCTCGTCGGAGAAGTGGGCGCCCAGCGTGCAGCAGCCGTCGGAGGCGCGGCCCGCGGTGATGCCCTGGCAGCCGTTGCCGAACAGGCAGCTCCAGCGGGAGGTGAGCCAGGTCAGGTCGCAGCGGAAGACCTGTTCGTCGTCGGCGGGGTCGGGGAACTCGACCCAGGCGCGCGCGAAGTCGAGCCCGACCTCCTCGTCGCGCGCCGCACGCGCCTGAGCTGCCGCACGCGCCTGGGCTGCCTCGGGCGTCTGGGCCGGCGCGCGCGTCCGAGCCGCCTCAGACGCCTGAGCCGCCTCACGTGCCCGAGGAGCCTCGTGCGCCTCACGCACCTCGGCGGCTTCGCCCACCCGCGGCGTCTCACCGGCACTCAGCCCCTCACCGGCACTCAGCCCCTCACCGGCACTCAGCCCCTCACCGGCTCCCAGCTCCTCGTCCGCCCCCAGCGCCCGGTCCGCCTCGAAGACCCCGTCCTCCTCCGGTGCCCCGTCCACCCCCGGCGCCTCGCCTGTCTCCTCGTCGCGCGCCGGGCCGTGCGCCTGCCGTACGCCGCCCTGCTTCTGCTGCTTCGCCGCTTTCGTCGTACCCACACGCCCAGCGTACGGGGGAGAGGCCGTCGCCCCCGTACGCCGCTCCCCGCCGCTGCCGGGCACTGCCTCGGCAAGGGGCGAGGCGGCGAGCTAGCGTGCTGTGCATGAGACTCGGTGTCCTCGACGTGGGCTCGAACACGGTCCACCTGCTGGTGGTGGACGCGCACCCCGGTGCCCGGCCGCTGCCCGCCTACTCGCACAAGGCGACACTCAAACTCGCCGAACTCCTCGAAGCGGACGGGTCGATCAGCGAGGAGGGCATCGAGCGGATGACGGCCACCGTCAGGGAGGCGCTGGAGGTCTCCGAGGACAAGGGCGTCGAGGCGCTGCTGCCCTTCGCCACGTCCGCCGTGCGCGAGGCCGCCAACGCGGAGCGGGTCCTCGGCCGCGTCGCCGAGGAGACGGGCATTAAGCTGGAGGTGCTCTCCGGTGCCGACGAGGCACGGCTGACGTTCCTGGCCGTGAGGCGCTGGTTCGGGTGGTCGGCCGGCCGGCTGCTGGTGCTCGACATCGGCGGCGGCTCGCTGGAGATCGCCTACGGGCTGGACGAGGAGCCCGACGCGGCGGTCTCGCTGCCGCTGGGCGCCGGACGGCTCACCTCCGGCTGGCTGCCCGGCGACCCGCCGGACCCGGCGGACGTGAGGGCGCTGCGGCGGCACGTGCGCGCCGAGATCGCCCGCACGGTGGGGGACTTCAACCGGTTCAGCCCGCCCGACCACGTGGTGGCCACGTCGAAGACGTTCAAGCAGCTGGCACGGATAGCCGGCGCGCCCCGCAGCGCCGAGGGCCCGTACGCGCCGCGTGCGCTCAGCCGGGCCGCGCTGGAGGAGTGGGTGCCCAAGCTCGCCGCGATGCCCGCCGCGGAGCGGGCCGGCCTGCCCGGGGTCTCCGAGGGGCGGGCCCGTCAGCTGCTGGCCGGTGCCCTGGTGGCCGAGGGCGCCATGGACCTGCTCCGCGTCGACGAGCTGGAGATCTGCCCCTGGGCGCTGCGCGAGGGCGTCATCCTCCGCCGTCTGGACCGCCTGCCCGCGGTGTAAGACGCGTCACTCTCCCCGTCCCGGGGGCCGGAGGGGACGGGGGCGCCCCCTCGTCAGGGGCTCACCGCGCTTAGGGTGGCTGGGTGGGCATCGAAAGCGTTCGGGTTCCCCAGGCGAAGGTCGCCTTGTCGACCGCCTCGGTCTACCCCGAGTCGACCGCCGCGGCGTTCGAGATCGCCGCGCGCCTCGGCTACGACGGCGTCGAGGTCATGGTGTGGACGGACCCGGTCAGCCAGGACGTGGACGCGCTGCGCCGGCTGTCCGACTTCCACGGGGTGCCCATTCTGGCCGTGCACGCTCCGTGTCTGCTGATCACGCAGCGGGTGTGGGCCAAGGATCCGTGGGAGAAGCTGGTGCGGGCCCGTACCGCCGCGGAGACGCTGGGGGCCTCGACCGTCGTCGTGCACCCGCCCTTCCGCTGGCAGCGCTCGTACGCGCGCGAGTTCGAGCGCGGCATATGGCGCATGGCGGACGAGACCGATGTCCGGTTCGCCGTCGAGAACATGTACCCCTGGCGCTACCGCGACCGCGAGATGCTCGCCTACGCGCCCGACTGGGACCCGACGCGGAACGACTACCGGCACTTCACCATCGACCTCTCGCACACGGCCACCGCCCGCAACGACGCCCTCGCGATGGTCGAGCGGATGGGCGACCGGCTCGGTCACGTCCACATCGCCGACGGCAACGGCTCGGGGAAGGACGAGCACCTGGTGCCGGGGCGGGGCTCGCAGCCGTGCGCCGAGGTGCTGGAGAGGCTGGCCGCGCGCGGGTTCGACGGCCATGTGGTGGTGGAGGTCAACACGCGCCGTGCCATGTCGGCCGCCGAGCGCGAGGAGGACCTCGCCGAGGCCCTGGCCTACACCCGGCTGCACCTCGCCGCCCCTGACGGCACCTCGGCCGAGGAGGGGCACCCCGCCGGCCGGGGCTCCGCCGGCCGGGGCTCCGCCGGCCGGGGCTCCGCCGGCCGGAGGAATCCGTGAGCGAGGGGGCGGAGGGGGCGGAGGGGGCGCCCGCCCGGGACCCGGTCGCACCGCGCAGGCGGGGCCGTCCGGCGCGGCGGGCCGCCGGGGAGGGGCCGGGCGCGCGGGAGCGGATCCTGGCCTCGGCGCGGGGCGAGTTCGCCGAACGCGGGTACGACAAGGCGTCCGTGCGGGCCATCGCGCGCGGCGCGGGCGTGGACGCGGCGCTGGTCCACCACTACTTCGGCACCAAGGAGCAGGTGTTCGCCGCCGCCGTGGAGGCCGCCCTCACGCCCGCGCTGGGCGTGCCCGAGCTGGTCGGCGGCGCGGCGCCCGGCGAGGTGGGCGAGACCGTGGTCCGCGCGTTCCTCGCCCTCTGGGAGGACCCCGCGGCCCGCGACCCGGTGCTGGCCATCCTCCGGTCCGCCGTCAGCAACGAGCGGGCGGCCGAGGTCTTCCGCACGCTCGTCACGCGCCATCTGGTCTCGCGGGTGGCGGCCCGGCTGGGGGCGGAGGACGCCGAGTTCCGGGTGAATCTGGCGGTGGCCCAGCTGGTGGGGGCCGCGGTGCTGCGCTACGTGGTCAAGCTGGAGCCGCTGGCCTCGGAGCCGGTGGAGTCGGTGGTCGCGCGGCTGGCCCCCGTCGTCCAGCTGCACCTGACCGGGCCGGTGCCGCCCGGTCCGCCGGGTGCGCCCTGACGGGCCGGTGCCGCCCGGTGCGCCGGGTCGCGGCCGGGTCCACGATCCGGACCTGCTGTCCGGATCCTGGGCGCGAGGCGTACCCTCGGTTCCTCAACGAGGAGTACTTTCGAGGGAGAGGCAGCCATGCCCGAGCTGAGGTCCCGCACCGTCACCCACGGACGCAACATGGCGGGGGCGCGTGCCCTCATGCAGGCGTCCGGCGTAGCGCGTGAGGACTTCGGCAAGCCGATTGTCGCGGTGGCCAACAGCTTCACCGAGTTCGTCCCGGGCCACACCCACCTCCAGCCGGTGGGCCGCATCGTCAGCGAGGCGGTCAAGGCGGCCGGGGGCATCCCGCGCGAGTTCAACTCGATCGCGGTGGACGACGGCATCGCGATGGGCCACGGCGGCATGCTCTACTCGCTGCCGTCCCGCGACCTGATCGCCGACTCGGTCGAGTACATGGTCGAGGCGCACTGCGCGGACGCGCTCGTCTGCATCTCCAACTGCGACAAGATCACCCCGGGGATGCTGATGGCCGCGCTGCGGCTGAACATCCCCACGGTCTTCGTCTCCGGCGGCCCCATGGAGGCGGGCCGGGCCACGCTGGTGAACGGCACCGTCCGCAAGCTCGACCTGGTCGACGCGATGTCGGAGGCCGCGAACGAGAGCGTCTCCGACGAGGACATCCTCCGCATCGAGCAGAACGCCTGCCCGACCTGCGGCTCCTGTTCGGGGATGTTCACCGCGAACTCGATGAACTGCCTCACCGAGGCCCTCGGCCTGGCCCTCCCCGGCAACGGCTCGACGCTGGCCACCCACACGGCGCGCAAGGAGCTGTACGAGGCGGCGGGCCGCACCGTCGTGGAGATCACCAAGCGCTACTACGAGCAGGACGACGCCACCGTCCTGCCGCGCTCGGTCGGCTCCCGCGCCGCCTTCGAGAACGCCATGGCCCTCGACATCGCCATGGGCGGCTCCACCAACACGATCCTGCACCTGCTGGCCGCCGCGCAGGAGGCCGAGCTGGACTTCACGATGGCCGACATCGACCGGCTCTCGCGCAACCTGCCGTGCCTGGCCAAGGTCGCCCCGAACGTGGCCAAGGCCGGTCCGGGCGGCACCTACTACATGGAGGACGTGCACCGCGCGGGCGGCATCCCCGCCATCCTGGGCGAGCTGTACCGCGCCGGGCTGCTGAACGAGGACGTGCACAGCGTGCACGCCGACTCGCTCGACGAGTGGCTCAAGACCTGGGACATCCGCGGCGGCTCCCCCTCCCCCAAGGCCGTGGAGCTGTTCCACGCGGCGCCGGGCTGCAAGCGCTCGGCCGAGGCGTTCTCCCAGTCCGAGCGCTGGGAGTCGCTGGACACCGACGCCGCCGAGGGCTGCATCCGCGACCTCGCGCACGCCTACTCCGCCGAGGGCGGCCTGGCGGTGCTGTACGGCAACCTGGCCGAGAACGGCTGCGTGGTGAAGACGGCCGGTGTGGACGAGTCGATCCTGACCTTCACCGGGCCCGCCGTGGTGTGCGAGTCCCAGGAGGAGGCCGTGAGCAAGATCCTCGACAAGACGGTCAAGGAGGGCGACGTCGTCGTCATCCGCTATGAGGGCCCCAAGGGCGGGCCGGGGATGCAGGAGATGCTCTACCCGACCTCGTTCCTCAAGGGCCGGGGCCTGGGCAAGACCTGCGCGCTGATCACCGACGGCCGCTTCTCCGGCGGTACGTCCGGCCTGTCAATCGGCCACATCTCGCCGGAGGCGGCGGGCGGCGGTGTGATCGCGCTGGTCGAGGACGGCGACACCGTCGTCATCGACATCCCCAACCGGCAGCTGCGGCTGGACGTGGCCGACGAGACGCTGGCGGCCCGCCGCGAGGCCCTGGGCGGGCGCTACGCCCCGGCCGCGCGGGAGCGCAAGGTGTCCACCGCGCTGCGCGCCTACGCCGCGATGGCCACCAGCGCCGACCGCGGCGCCGTCCGCGACGTGACCCTGCTGGAGCGCTGAGCCCGTCCGGTTCCGGGCCGCCCGTCCGGTTCCGGGCCGGCCGCGCGCCGGCCAGGGCTCCGGCGGTCCGGGATCCCGGGGCCGGCCGGGTCCTGCGGGGCCCGGCCGGCGCTCCTGGGCGGCGCGCCATAATCGAAGGCGTGTCACACACTCCCCAGCCTTCGCAGCCCGCCGGCGGACCGGCCCCCGAGCCCCTGCTCTTCTACGGCACCACCTGGGTCGACCACTCCGGCGGCTACGCGCTGCGCCGGGCCGCCCTCGGTCTCGGCGCGGTGCTGGCGGCGGTCGCGGGCGCGTTCGTGCTGCGTTTCGCGTACGAGGGCGTCGTGGTGGCGGACATCGGCAGCTGGGCGAGCGTCCTGCTGGTCGCCGCGTTCGCGGTGTGCAGCGCGCTGGCGTTCTCCCGCACCCTGACCTTCTACGGCCGCCGCCCCACCGCGAGCGAGACGGCGGCCGAGTCGTCGATGCGCAGCATCCGGATCATCGGTTTCGTCGGGGTGCTGCTCGCCTACGCGCTGCGCACCTGCGTCGAGGCGCCGGGGGAGAAGCTGCACCGGGCCGAGTACGAGGAGGCGCTGGCCCGTCACGAGCGGCAGCGCCGGTCCCGTACGGGCAACCCGGCGGCGAGGGGGCGGGCCGGTGGCAAGGGCGGCGGGAGGAACCGCAAGCGCTGAGACCCGGCTGACCGGAACACCTCAACGTTTCACTGCGGGAGGGCCCTCGGGGCCCTCCCGCAGTCGTGTCAGGGTGAACCCTGAAGTGTCCCGGAGAGGGGGGCCTCTGGGCTCGACACCCCGCTCCGTCACGTGTCAGATTCTTCTTACACCCCAACAGAGAGGGGTCGCGGTGAACGCGATCGAGACCCCGACGGGAGACGAACTGCTGAGGGTCCTGGCAGCGCTCGGCAACCCGCACCGGATGCGGATCGTCGCGGCGCTGGCCGGCGGCCGGAACTACGTCAGCAGACTCGCCCGCGAGATCGGTATGAGCCGCCCGCTGCTGCACATGCACCTCCAGCGGCTGGAGGCGGCGGGTCTCGTCGTCGGGTCGCTGGAGCTGTCGGACAGCGGCAAGGCCATGAAGTTCTTCGAGGTCTCCCCGTTCGCCTACGCGCTGACCCCGCAGGTCGTCGCGGAGGCCGCGCGGACCCTCAGCGAGCCGGAGGCCCGGGGCGGGGCACCGGTCCAGGGCCGGGAACAGGGCCAGGGCCGGGAACAGGATCAGGACGAGAAAGAGAGAGCGACGTGAACGAGCACCTCACGACCGCGGCGGCGGGCGTCGATGCGGCCGGTGTCTGGGCGGCGGCGCTGGGCACCGGAGGGGTCTTCGTCCTGCTGATCGTCATCGTCTGGCAGATCGCCGCCACCTGGCGGGCCCGGATGCTGGCCGCCCGCGACCAGCAGTACAAGCAGCTGGCGCTCAAGTACGCGCAGCTGCTGGAGGACAACGTCGAGCTGCACCGCCGCAGCGTCGAGGAGCTGACGCAGGCGCGTCAGTCGATCGCCTCGATGGAGAAGATGATGCGCGAGATCGAATAACGCCGTACGCGGCCAGCGCCGTACGCGGTCCGCACGGCCGAGCGCACCACGACGCTCGTACGGCCGGGAGCGGCAACTCCCGGCCGTACACGTGAGCGTGAGCACTTCGCGAACCCCTCGCGTCCCACACCCACACCATGGAGGTTACCCATGCCTGCCCTCTCCCGGCACACGGCCGGGCGGCACCCTTGGCTGCGGCGTCTGGCCACGGCCCCCGGCGGCAAGCGCACGAAGTGGCTGGTCCTCGCCGTCTGGCTGCTCCTCGCCGTGGCGCTGGGCCCGCTGGCCGGGAAGCTCGGCGAGGTCGAGGACACCAGCGCCAACGTCTTCCTGCCCCGCAACGCCGAGTCCGCGAAGGTCAACACCGAGCTGGAGAAGTTCCGCGGCGAGGACGAGATCATCCCCGCGGTCGCCGTCTACTCCCGCGACGGGGCCACCACCAGCGCTGACCTCGCCAAGGCGCGCGCCGACCGGGCGGACTTCGCCCCGCTCGCCGCCGACGGCCAGAAGCTCACCGGCCCGGTCCCGTCCAAGGACGGGAAGGCCCTGATGCTGGTCGTCCCGCTGTCCACCGCCGGTGACCACACCACCGACGACCTGGAGAAGATCCGCACCGTGGCCGCCGCCCACGCGCCCCCCGGGCTGGACGTGGAGGTCGGCGGCCCCGCCGGTTCGCTGACCGACAGCGTCAAGGTGTTCGGCAACATCGACTCGGTGCTGATGCTGGCCACCGGCGCCGTGGTCGCCCTGCTCCTCCTGCTCACCTACCGCAGCCCGGTGCTGTGGCTCTTCCCCCTGGTGGCGGTCGGGTTCGCCGCCGTGCTGACGCAGGTGGTCACCTATCTGCTGGCCGAGTACGCCTCGCTGCCCGTCGACCCGCAGAGCGCGGGCATCCTCATGGTGCTCGTCTTCGGCGTCGGCACCGACTACGCGCTGCTGCTCGTCGCCCGCTACCGCGAGGAACTGCACCACCACGAGGACCGGCACACGGCGATGCGGCTCGCCCTGAGCCGCTCCGGGCCCGCGATCATCGCCTCCGCGGGCACCATCGCCGTCGGCCTGGCCTGCCTCGCCCTCGCCGACATCAACTCCTCGCGCTCGCTGGGCCTGGTCGGCGCCGTCGGCGTGGTGTGCGCCCTGCTCGCCATGGTCACCGTGCTGCCCGCGCTGCTGGTGGTCACGGGCCGCTGGGCCTTCTGGCCCTTCGTCCCCCGCTACGGGACGCGGCCGCGCCGGGCCCGCACCGCCTGGTCCCGCGTCGGCGGACTGCTGGCACGCCGGCCGCGCTGGTCGTGGCTGATGTCGATCGCGGTGACGGCCGTGCTGGCGCTGAGCGCGACGGGCATCACCATGGGGCTGACCAACGAGGAGATGTACCGGGACAAGCCCGAGTCCGTCGTCGCCCAGGAGAAGCTCTCCGCGCACTACCCCTCCGGCTCCTCCGACCCGGCCACCCTCGTCGTACGGACCGGGGCCCGCGCCGAGGCGCAGCGGGCGGCCTCCGGGGTCGAGGGCGTGGAGTCCGTACGGCCCGAGGACCGCACCGCCGACGGCACCCTCACCTCCCTGGCCGTCGTCCTGGAGGACGCCCCCGACAGCGACGCGGCCAAGGCCACCATCGACAGGCTGCGCGACGCCGTGCACCAGGTGGAGGGCGCCGACGCGCTGGTGGGCGGCACCACCGCGGAGTCGCTGGACACCCGGCGCGCCGCGGAGAGCGATCTGAGGACCGTCATCCCGGTCGTCCTCGCCGTCGTCCTGCTCGTCCTGGTGGCGCTGCTGCGCTCCCTGCTCGCGCCGCTGCTGCTGCTGGCGACGGTGGTGCTGTCCTACTTCGGCGCCCTGGGAGCCTCCCACCTGGTCTTCACCCACCTGCTGGGCTTCCCGGCGATGGACCACTCCCTGCCGCTGATGGGCTTCGTGTTCCTGGTGGCCCTGGGCATCGACTACAACATCTTCCTGATGACCCGGGTCCGCGAGGAGGTCGGCCGCCAGGGCCACACCAAGGGCGTCCTGACCGGCCTCACCTCCACGGGCGGGGTGATCACCTCGGCGGGCATCGTGCTGGCCGCCACCTTCGCGGTGATCGCCTCCATGCCGCTGGTGTCCATGGCGCAGATGGGCGTCCTGGTCGGCATCGGCGTCCTCCTGGACACCTTCCTGGTCCGCACGGTGCTGGTGCCCTCGCTGGCCCTGGACCTGGGCGCCCGCATCTGGTGGCCCAGCAGGCTGGGCCGGACCCCGCGGCAGAGCGCCGAGGTGCAGGACCGGGCACAGGAACTGGAGCGGATCTAGCCCCCCGGGGGCGCCGGATCCCTCGCGGGCGGCACCCCCCAGGCGGTGCCGGACCGACCCCGTCAGCGGTCGGTCCGGCACCGCCGTCCCGCGCGTCGGACCGACCACCGCCGTTCCGCGCGTCGGACCGACCACCGCCGTTCCGCGCGCCGTCCGATCGCCTCCGTTCCGTGTTCCGACCGGTCACTCCCGTTCCGAGTTCCGTTCGATTGACGTCCGTCCACGGCGGCGACCATAATTCATCACATGATGAATAATCCTCCCGGTGCGGCGATCCGAGCCCGGCACCTCACCGTGGTCCGCGGCACCCGCCGCGTCCTCGACGCCCTCTCCTTCGACGTGGCCCCCGGCACCGTCACCGGCCTCCTCGGCCCCTCCGGCAGCGGAAAATCCACCCTCATCCGCGCCGTCGTCGGCACCCAGGCCAAGGTCACCGGCACCCTCGACGTGCTCGGCCGGCCCGCGGGCTCCGCGTCACTGCGCTCCCGCGTCGGCTACGTCACCCAGTCCCCCTCCGTCTACGGGGACCTGACCGCGCGCCAGAACCTGGACTACTACGCCGCCGTCCTCGGCATCCCGCGCGCCGAGCGCGCCGCGGCCGTCACCCAGGCCCTCACCGACGTGGACCTCACCTCGCACGCCGACGACCTGGCCGCGAACCTGTCCGGGGGCCAGGCCTCCCGCGTCTCGCTGGCCGTCGCCCTGCTCGGCACCCCCGAACTGCTGGTCCTCGACGAACCCACCGTCGGCCTCGACCCCGCCCTCCGCCGCGACCTGTGGAACCTCTTCCACCGCCTCGCCTCCCGCGGCACCACCCTGCTGATCTCCTCGCACGTCATGGACGAGGCCGACCGCTGCGAACACCTGCTGCTCCTCCGCGAGGGCACCCTGCTCGCCGCCGACACCCCGCGGGCGCTCCGCGAGACCACCGGCAGCGACACCGTCGAGGAGGCCTTCCTCGCCCTCGTCGACGCCGCCCGCGCGGGCGACCCCGGCGACCCCGCCCACCGGCCCGCGACCCACACCGAAGGAGGCGCCTCGTGAACATCTCCCGCACCCTCGCCACCGCGCGCCGCGTCCTGCGCCAGCTCAGCCACGACCCGCGGACCATCGCGCTGCTGCTGCTCGTGCCCGTGCTGCTGCTCGTCCTGCTGTACTACGTCTTCGACGCGGACCGCCGCTCCTTCGACGGCATCGGCGCCTCGCTGCTGGGCATCTTCCCGCTGGTCACGATGTTCCTGGTGACCTCCATCGCCACCCTGCGCGAACGCACCTCCGGCACCCTGGAACGGCTGCTGTCCATGCCCCTGGGCAAGGGCGACCTGATCCTCGGCTACGCGCTGGCGTTCGGCGCGCTGGCCGCCGTCCAAGCCGCGCTCGCCACCGGCGTCGCCGTCTGGTTCCTCGACCTCGACATCGCCGGCTCGCCCTGGCTGCTGCTCCTGATCGCGCTGCTCGACGCGCTGCTGGGCACGGCGCTGGGGCTGTTCGTCTCCGCGTTCGCCGCGTCCGAGTTCCAGGTCGTCCAGTTCATGCCCGCGATGATCTTCCCGCAGATCCTGCTGTGCGGCCTGTTCGCTCCCCGCGGCAGCATGCAGCCCGTCCTGGAGGCCATCTCGAACGTGCTGCCCATGTCGTACGCCGTGGACGGCATGACGGAGGTCCTCCACCACGCGGACGCCACCGGTGACTTCGTCCGCGACATCCTCGTCGTCGCCGGCAGCGCCCTCCTCGTCCTCGCCCTCGGCGCCGCCACCCTCCGCCGCCGTACGGCGTGACACCGCGCCGCCGCCCGATGCGAGGATGGGCAACCCGGAGGAGGACGGCACCGACGACGTCCCCCACCCCGGCAACTCCCCCCCGCAACGAGGCACGAGGTGAAACACCCATGACCACCCAGAACGTCGCGGTCCTCGGCACCGGAAAGATCGGGGAGGCACTCCTGAGCGGCATGCTCCGGGGCGGCTGGTCGCCCTCCCGCCTCCTGGTCACGGCCCGCCGCCCCGAACGCGCCGCCGAACTGCGCGAGCGCTACGGCGTCGAGACCGCCGGCAACGCCGAGGCCGCCAAGACCGCCGACACCCTCATCCTCACCCCCAAGCCCCAGGACATGTCCGCCCTGCTGGACGAGCTGGCCGGACACCTCCCCGCCGACCGCCTCGTCATCAGCGGCGCCGCCGGCATCACCACCCGCCACCTCGAACAGCGCCTCGCCGAGGGCACCCCCGTCATCCGCGTCATGACCAACACCCCCGCCCTCGTCGACGAGGCCATGTCCGTCATCTCGCCGGGCACCCACGCCACCGAGGACCACCTCGCGCTGGCCGAGGAGATCTTCGGCGGCGTCGGCAAGACCCTCCGCCTCCCCGAGGGCCAGCAGGACGCCGCCACCGCCCTCTCCGGCTCGGGCCCCGCCTACTTCTTCTTCCTCGTCGAGGCCATGACCGACGCCGGCATCCAGCTCGGCCTGCCCCGCGACAAGGCCCACGAACTGATCGTCCAGGCCGCCGTCGGCGCCGCCACCATGCTCCGCGACAGCGGCGAACACCCCGTCACCCTCCGCGAGAACGTCACCTCGCCCGGCGGTACGACGATCAACGCCATCCGCGAACTGGAGAACCACCGGGTACGCGCCGCCTTCATCGACGCGATCGAGGCCGCCCGCGACCGCAGCCGCGAACTGGGCGGCTGACCACCGCACCCTCCGTCCGCTCACCGGGCACGCAGACTCCGCACGCCCTCGTGCGCCGGCGTGACCGTGAACGCGAGCGTGAGCGTGAATGCGAGCGTGATCGTAAAGGCGAGCGCCAGCCCCAACACCACCCCGGTACAGCGGCGTCTCCTCGAACGCGGCACCGCCCGCATACCCCGGACACGCAGGAGAGACCGCCCAGCTCACCACCGCCCAGCTCACCACCGCCACGGCGGCGTACCGCGTGAACGACCGACGCGGAACCCCGTCGCCCCGGTGGTGAGCGTGGCGGCCGTCCGCCCGCCCGGGATGCAGCGCGCCGCCACCAGCACCAGCCAGCCCCCGCTCGGCCGGCATCCGCCCCACCCGCTCGTACTCCCGCCGCGCGGCCCCCCCTCGCGCAGCCGCGCCGGGATCCGCGCCCCCGAGCGCCGCCGGATCGCGTAGGAGGCGTGAGCACCCGCGAACGCCTCAGCGCGGCCACCACGATCACCCCGGCAGGCCCGGCTCCCCCTCCGCCGCAGCGAACACCCCGGCGAGATCACCAGCGTCTCGCCCGGCAGCACGGGGGAGTACCCGTCCAGCATCGCCACGGCGAACAGCGCCGCGTACCACCCACGGCGTGCTCGCGAACCCCTCGGCAGCGTGCACTATCGCGTCATCCATGTCCCGGAGCCCAACGGAGCGGACCGGGCACCCGGCAGTGACCGATCGTCGTCGCCCTCCCCCACTTTCGACAGAGGCCCCGCACGACAGCGCCGCATACGGTGACAGGCGTGAACGCCGCCCGCCTCCTCGCCCGCACCGGCCCCCTCCCGCGCAGCCGCGAGACCTTGGCCGACCTGGCCCTCTGGTTGTTCATGGCCTTCCCGCTCACCTACCTGGACGAGACCCCGGCCTGGCTGCGCCTGCTGGCCGCACCCCTGCTCGCCGGCGCCGTGGCCCTCGGCCGCCGGGCCCCCCTCGCGGCGGCCACCGTCCCCGCCGCCCTCGGCCTCGCCGCCACCCCCGAACTGTTCACCAGCACCTTCAGCCCCGCCCTGGTCGCCCTCAGCTTCCTGCTCGGACGCCGCACCTCCCGCGTACGGCCCGCCCTCACCGCCGCGGCCCTCCTGTGCGCGGCCGGACTCGTCCTAGCCCTGACCCTGCCGGGCGCCGGCCTGTGGGACTGGTTCACCCTCGTCACCACCGTCCTGTTCGCCGCCGTCCTGCCCTGGCTGCTCGGCCGCTTCCGCCGCCAGCAGTACGAACTCCACCGCGCCGGCTGGGAGCTGGCCGCCCGCATGGAGCGCGAACAGCTCCTGGTGGCCGACCGCGCCCGGATGCGCGAGCGCTCCCGCATCGCGGGCGACATGCACGACTCCCTCGGCCACGACCTGAGTCTCATCGCGGTCCGCGCCGCCGCGCTCCAGGTGTCCCCAGGTGTGGACGACGCCGCCCGCGCCTCCGCCGGCGAACTCCGCCAGGCGGCGGCCGACGCCACCGAACGCCTCCGCGAGATCATCGGCCTGCTGCGCCAGGACACCTCGGCCTCCCCTGCCCCCTCGGCCTCCCCTGCCCCCTCGGCCGAGACCGTCCCCGACCTGGTCGCCCGCACCGCCGCCTCCGGAGTGCCGATCACCCTGCGCCGGCACGGTCCCGACGACCCGGCCCCGCTCCCGCCCCTCGTCGCCCGCGCCCTTCACCGCGTCGTCCAGGAAGCGGTCACCAACGCGACGAAGCACGCCCCCGGCTCCACCCTCACCGTCGACCTGCGACAAGGACGCACAGCGATCGACGCGACGGTGCGGAACACCGCCCCGCCCCGTCCACCGGCGCACGCGGCGGGGGACGGGGCGGCACCGGATTCCGCTCCCTGGCCCGCCATCGGCTCGGGCACCGGGCTGATCAGCCTCGACGAGCGCGTCCGCCAGGCCGGCGGCACCTTCCGTGCCCACCCCACGGCCGACGGCTTCGAGGTGACCGCCCACCTCCCCCTCACCGCACACCCCGTCCAGCCTCCCGCCCCCGAACCGCACACCGGGACACCGCGCTCCACCGAGGAACTGGACCGGGCCCGCCGCCGGGTACGCCGCGGCATGGTCAACGCCCTGTGGATCCCGGCCGCCGCCACCGCGGTGCTCGCCGCGCTGATGTACGGCTTCCAGCTCTACACCTCGCACCGGTCCGTCCTGGACGCCCGCACCTACGCCACCCTCCGCATCGGCGCCCCCGAAACCACGGTGAGCCCCCGGCTGCCCGCCTACGAGTACGACGAGACCCGGCCCGAGGGCGCCCCACCGGACCCACCCCGCACGGACGAGTGCCGCTTCTACCGCACCGCCACCTTCGACAACTCCCCCCTGATCCGGCTGTGCTTCACCGACGGCCACCTCTCCCACAAGGACCGCGTCGCCATGGCGTGGGACCACCGTTGACGGAGACGAGGCCCACAGTTGACACCCCCGCCACC
>NZ_VJOK01000001.1:4401152-4463210 GCF_013302895.1 Streptomyces albus subsp. chlorinus
CACCGCCAACAAGGCCTTTTTCATGCCCTCTTTCCGACCGATACGGTGGCGGGCATGAGCGGCCACGCGCAGTTGATGTGGGATGAGGGTGTCACGGGCTACGACTTCGGCCGTGGCCATCCGATGGACCCGGTGCGGCTCGCGCTCACGAAGCGCCTGATCGAGGCGCTGGGGGTGGAGCGGAGCCCGGAGTTGAGCGTTGTCGCGGCGAAGCCGGTCGGGGAGTCGACGCTGCGGCTCGTGCACCGGCCCGATTACATCGACGCCGTACGCCGTGCCTCGCTCGATCCCGCGTCCGCCGACCAGCGTTACGGGCTCGGCACCCTGGACGATCCCGCGTTCGCGGGCATGCACGAGGTGTCCGCGCTCATCGCGGGGCAGTCGGTGGGCGGGGCCGAGGCCGTGTGGCGGGGGAAGGCCCTGCATGCGGTGAACTTCGCCGGCGGGCTGCATCATGCGATGCCGCACAGCGCGTCGGGATTCTGCGTCTACAACGATCCGGCTCTGGCCATCGCGCGGCTGTTGGAACTGGGCGTCGAACGGGTGGCGTACGTCGACCTGGACGTCCATCACGGGGACGGTGTACAGACGGTCTTCTGGGACGATCCGCGGGTGCTGACGATCTCCCTGCACGAGCATCCTGGCACGCTCTTTCCCGGTACCGGGTGGCCGGAGGAGTGCGGAGGGCCGGGGGCCGAGGGCAGCGCGGTGAACGTGGCGTTGCCGCCGGGGACGGCCGACGAGGGGTGGCTGCGGGCGGTGCACGCGGTGGTGCCCGAGCTGCTGGCGGCGTTCGAGCCGCAGATGCTGGTTACGCAGCACGGTGCGGACACACACATCGAGGATCCGCTGGCGCACCTGGCGGTGAGTGTGGACGCCCAGCGGATGGCGGCCGAGGCGGCGCACGCGTGGGCGCACTCCTATGCCGACGGGCGTTGGCTGGCGTTGGGCGGCGGCGGTTACGCCGTGGTGGACGTGGTGCCGCGTACGTGGACGCACCTGGTGGCGATCGCGGCGGGGGCGCCGGTGCCGAGGGAGACCGAAGTCCCCGACGAGTGGCGGCAGGAGGTGTACGCCCGTACCGCCGGCGGAGGTGCGCCGCAGCGGATGACGGACGGACTGGAGCCGCGCTGGCGAGGGTGGGAGGAGTCGGGGTACGACCCGGCCGACCGGCTGGACCAGGCGGTCCGGGCGACGCGTCGTGCGGTCTTCCCCGCACACGGTCTGCTGCCGTAGCAGTGGCGGTGGTGGGGGCACGGCCACCGGAGGGCGTGGGGCCGCGGGTGGGGAGTCCGGTGGCGGGACGCGTACGTGTGGTGTCCGAGTCCGAGCGATTCCGGCGGAATCATGACCGAACGGGGCGGGTTGCCCGAGGGGGTGCGCGGGGTATCGGCACTTTCCGGAGCGGTTCGGGGGTGCCGACAGGCCGCCGCAGGCCGTTTCCGATGCATGGCAGCTCCGCGTCCTCGTGGGCCACGCCGCTGTCCCCTGGCAGACTCCTGGTCAACTACGTCACATTGGCCCCATCCCTGTCGGCGCGGTGAGGCCCCGGCCTAGCACCGACGCGGGGGAGACGTATCGACATAGCGATGCGATTCCGGGTACGTCAGTGCGGTCTCTCCTACGTATGGGGAGTCGCGTCGCTTTGCGAATCCAGCGCGCGCGCCAAGGGCCGTACGCGGGGCGCATGTACGCGCGCCCCCCTTGGGTGAGCGGTCGCACCGAGTGGCGCCGAGTCGTTGCCGCAGGCTGCCCCAATATCCCCTGCGGGGACGGTGATTGCTTCGTCGGCGCAGGTCAGGGCCGTTGGAAGAGGAGTGGTGGCGGACCGGACGCCGGGTGCGGCAGGCGGCGGGGTGGCGTGCGGGACGCAGGGGAGTGAGGGCGCCTGAGAGGTCTTCCGCGTGACGGTGCGCAGTCTGATTACTACCGCGCGCTTACTCGCTATGTACTCAATCGAGCGTGTCTGTCACGGTAGGCGGACGGTCCCTACTCCTCTTCATCACTTGCATCACGCGCCCCTGATCCGGGGTAGAGCGCACATGCGAGCAGGAGTCACCGGAGGGGAAGCCGGTGCCCGACATGTGCGGAAGGTTCAGGTGTGACATGGCTGCTGACGAACGGCCGCTGAACGAGGTCGTGTTCTTGACCGTGGCGGAAGTCGCCTCGGTGATGCGAGTCTCCAAGATGACTGTGTACCGCCTGGTGCACAGCGGCCATCTGCCGGCGATCCGGGTGGGCAGGTCCTTCCGGGTGCCGGAAAAGGCCGTCCACGAGTATCTCGAGGAGTCCTACGTGGGGGTGGAGAGCGCCTAGGCCGGCAGCGGGGTGGCCGGTCACCGGGCCGGTCACCGCGGACGGTGTCCCTGGGGCACCCCTCGATTCACGACCACCCACCGGTGGCGGGTAGGCTGGCTCCATGTAGGTCGTGTGGGCTCGGACGCCCCGCACCGAGTATCGAAGTGAGTTCGCCCCGCACTGTGCGGGGATGATTCGTGAGCGAGGGTAGTCGTGGGCTCTGTCATCAAAAAGCGGCGTAAGCGCATGGCGAAGAAGAAGCACCGCAAGCTGCTGAAGCGGACGCGTGTGCAGCGTCGCAACAAGAAGTGAGCGAGCACACCGCACGCCACTGACCGCCGCCTTTCTCCCCTGTCCGGGGAGGAGGGCGGCGGTTCTGCTATGGGCCGGGGAGAGGGAGGGATCGTGGGCAGGGTCGTGCTCGTGACCGGTGTGGCCAGACCGCTCGGCGGCCGATTCGTCCGCCGTATCCAAGGCGAGCCCGAGGTGAGCCGGGTCGTCGGTGTGGACCTCCACCCGCCCGCGCACGACCTGGGCGACGCGGAGTTCGTACAGGCCGACATCCGGCAGCCGGCCATCGGCAAGGTGCTGGCCGAGTACGCGGTGGACACCGTCGTGCACATGGACCTCCACGGCACACCGCTCTCCCCCGGCGGCAGCGGGCGCGGCACGGTCAAGGAGACCAACGTCATAGGCGCCATGCAGCTGCTCGGCGCCTGCCAGAAGGCGCCCTCCGTGAACCGGCTGGTGATCAAGTCGACGACGAGCGTGTACGGTTCGGCGCCGCGCGATCCGGCGGTCTTCGACGAGACGACGCCCGCGCGGGCGCTGCCCAGCGGCGGCTTCGCCAAGGACGCGGTCGAGGTCGAGGGGTATGTGCGGGGGTTCGCGCGGCGGCGGCCCGATGTGGCGGTGACCGTCCTGCGCTTCGCGCACATCCTCGGCCCGGCCGCGGAGTCGCCGCTCGCCGCCTACTTCGCGCTGCCTGTCCTGCCGACCGTCCTGGGCTACGACCCGAGGCTGCAGTTCGTCCACGACGACGACGTGATCGAGGTGCTGCGGCTGGCGGCGGGGGAGCCGCGGAAGGGCACGCTCACCGCCGGGACGTTCAACATCGCGGGGGACGGTGTGCTGCTGCTGTCCCAGTGCGCGCGGCGGCTGGGGCGGCCGACGGTGCCGATGCTGCTGCCCGCGATCCGCTGGAGCCGCAGTGTGCTGCGCTCGGTGGGTGCCACGGACTTCTCCCCCGAGCAGTTGCGGCTGCTGACCCACGGGCGGGTCGTGAGGACGGGGCACGCGCGTGAGGTACTGGGCTTCACCCCGCGCTACACGACCGAGCAGACCCTGGCGGCCTTCGCCGAGGGCCTCGGGCCGGGGCTGCTGCCGCCCGGGAAGCTCGCCGGGGCGGTGGACAGGTTCACGGCGCTGCTGCCGGGGAAGCCGGGCGCCGCGGTGAACGCCGCCGCGGCGGGGCGGGAGGAGGTGCGCCAGGATGGATGACGCGAAGGTCATACCCTTCGACGACGACAGGGGCCGGGGGCGCGGCACCGGCGGTTCCACGGCGCGGGGGGCGGGCCGGTCCGCCCGGGAAGGCGGCCGTTCGCCCCTGACGCCCCGGTCTCCCGCCACGCGGAACACCGGTGCCCGGCAGTCCTCGGACGGGCCGGAGGAGGGCTCTCGCGGCGAGCGGCGCCCCCGCAGCGCGGGCGGCTCCCCGGGACACCGCCCGCCGCTCACATCCGTACTGGGTCGGCGGGGTCCGGAGGCGGACGGGACCGGGAGGACGCCGGGGCCGGGCGGACCGGACCGGGCGGACGGGCCGGAGCGGGCGGGCGGGCCGGACCGGGCGGACTGGATGGACGGCTCGGCCCGGGTGGGCCGCACCGAGTCGGGGAAGCCCGTGGACTCCGCGGACTCCGCCGACGCCCCGCAGGAGCCGCTCCCCGGGGACGGCGGGCCGTTCTCCGCCGACGGCGCGCAGGAGGACGTCCAGGAGCCGGGGACGGGGCGTGAGGACGAGCGGGAGGGCGCGCTGCTCGCCAGGGTGCTGGGCCCCGACTGGGGGGCGCGGGCGGCCCGGGGGCTCGCGTTCCTGCGGCGCCGGATCACCGGCGAGTACGAGGTCGACGACTTCGGCTACGACCAGGAGCTGACCGACCAGGTCCTGATGTCGCTGCTGCGCCCGGTCTACGAGAAGTACTTCCGCGTCGAGGTGCGGGGCATCGAGAACATACCGGCGGACGGGGCGGCCCTCGTGGTCGCGAACCACTCCGGGACGCTGCCGCTGGACGGGCTGATGCTCCAGGTCGCCGTCCACGATCACCACCCCGCCGACCGCCACCTGCGGCTGCTCGGCGCCGATCTGGTGTTCCTGCTGCCCGTCGTCAACGAGCTGGCGCGCAAGGCCGGGCACACGCTCGCCTGCGCGGAGGACGCGCAGACGCTGCTGGAGCGCGGCGAGGTCGTCGGCGTGATGCCGGAGGGCTTCAAGGGGCTGGGCAAGCCCTTCGCCGACCGCTACAAGCTCCAGCGGTTCGGCAGGGGCGGTTTCGTCTCGACGGCCCTGCGGGCGGGGGCGCCCATCGTGCCGTGCTCGATCGTGGGGGCCGAGGAGATCTACCCGATGCTCGGCAACTCGCGGACGCTCGCGCGGCTGTTCGGCTTCCCGTACTTCCCGATCACGCCCACCTTCCCCTGGCTCGGCCCGCTGGGCGCGCTGCCGCTGCCCACGAAGTGGACCATCCAGTTCGGCGAGCCGCTGCCCACCGACGGCTATCCACCGGAGGCAGCGGAGGACCCGATGCTGATGTTCAACCTGACCGACCAGGTACGGGAAACGATTCAGCACGCCCTCTACAAGCTGCTGGTGCGGCGCCGTTCGGTCTTCTTCTGAGCCGCGCCGGCGGCTCCCCGGCGAAGATCGCCACCCTGACAGGTGACAGGTGTCGCCGCACCTCGCCGGCTGGTTACCTGGGCGGCGTCGAACAGCAACAAGCTCGCAAGGGGGAGCGAAAGATGAAGCGAGTCGGCGCGGCGATCCTGCTGGCCGGGGCGGCGACGGTGGCCCCGCTCGCCGGTACGGCGGCGGCAGCGGACGGGCCGCGGGCCCAGAACGTGCTCAACTGCCGGACCGAGGCCATCGGCAAGCAGGGCTGGGCCCACTGCACCAACAACACCGACCAGGCCGTTGCCTTCCGCGTCACCGTGGTGTGCGGGGTCGGCTTCGACGGCAGCGGCGAATGGGTCACCCTCAACCCCGGCGCCAGCGGGTCGTCCGGGTTCGAGTGCGGTGAGCTGAGCACCGGAGCCGGAAGTGTGAGCTGGGAAGAGGGCTGACAGCCACAGTTCCGAGCGGGGCCCCGACCGTGGTCGGGGCCCCGCGTGCGTCGCCGGACGGCGGGGTGGCCGCTATGTGTCGCCGTCCAGGCCCAGCCGGGGCAGCACGTCCGGGACGATCGGCGGGAGGGTGATCTCCGGCTCGCCGCCCGGGGTGGTGAGGCCCGAGCCGCTGCCCGAGCGGGAGTCCGAGGGCCCGGTGCGGTCGGGCTTCTCGGAGGGCCGGAGCAGATCTCCGCCGAGGAGCCCCTCGCCCTGGCGCTGGGAGTCGGACGGCGCCGGCTCGTCGGACTCCCGCTCGCGCTGACCCTTCGTCCCGTCCGAGGAGGGGGTGCTCGGCTCCGTGGAGGGGGACTCCTCCCCGGTACGGTCGCTGGTGCCGCGCTCCCGCTCCTGCGGCGTCCGAGCGGGGTCCTGGGGGAGCAGCGCCCGCAGGGGGGTCACGTCCTGGTCTATGGCGTCGAAGACCGAGGTGACCTCGTCGCTCACGTCGCGCAGTTGCACCGGAAGCCGGTCCCGCAGCCGGGTCCAGCCCGCGCGGTGCTTCTTGGTGAACCGGGACAGGGACCGGATGGGGGCGAGGTCGCCGTCCTGCCGGTAGGCCGTGCTGAGCAGGCGGTGCCCCTCCGAGGCGTCCTGCCGCATCCCGGAGAGCGCCTTGCGGACCTCGGCCAGCGCCTCGTGGTCCAGCGCGCCGGCGCGGTCCCGCTCCATGAGGCGGTGGGCCTCCTGCATGCGGGTGGAGGCGTGGTCGAGGAGGAGGCTGCCGCGGTCGGCGTCGTCACCGGCCAGGTCGAGCTGGAGGTCCTCCATGCCGCGCTTGAGCCCGTAGAGCGAGTCACCCGGGAGGGCGTCGGTGCTGGCCGCGGCGGCTCCGCCCAGGGCGCCCGCGGCGACGCCGACGCTCAGGCCGCCGGCCGCGAGCCCCTTGCCGAGCCGCGAGGTAGGGCGCAGCCTGCTCAGCGGGCCCAGGCCCGGCGCCCGGTGGGCACCGCCGCGCCCGGAGCGGGAGGCCGCGCGCCCGTCACGCTGCTCGGGCAGCAGCGGGTCCGGCGCCGCCGACTCGCCCTCGGCGAACGCCGCCTCCATGGCGGCGATCAGCTGCGCGCGCTGCACCGTCTTGACCTCCGGGTCCAGCTCCGGCCGGGGCAGCGCCGAGAGCTTGCCGGCCAGCGGGACCAGCGAGCGGTCCAGGCCGTCGGCCCGGTGGCTGTGCGGGGGCCGGGACGGCGCCGGTGCGGCGTTCGACGCTGAGGACGGGGGAGCGGTCGCTGACCTGGACGGCGCGTGCCGTCCCCGCCCGCGTGGGGACGCTCCCGGTGGTGCCCCGCCGCTTCTCCCGGAGTCCGCGGAGCCCTCGGGACCTGTATCGGCCGCCGCGCCCGCGTCGCGCTCCTGCTCGTCCAGGGCCTGGGCGAAGGCGATGGCCCGTCGGCTCGTCGGCACGGATCCGATCACCGGCGGCACCTCCTCTCGTCAGCACGGTCGACTCCCCTCCGCACAGGAAGGAGTGCGTGGCCGACCGTGTCCGCTCAAGGACGAGCGGGCCCCGGCGCAGCCACGGCTGGGGGGAGTCTGCACCGCACACAACGAGCGCAAGCCACTCGGGTTACGGAGTCCGATGTCACGATGATGTGACCGGCCCGGCGGAACCCCCGTCCCGTGTCCTCCGGACGTGTATCACCGCGTGACCGGCGTGTTGTGCCCCGGGGCACGGCGTGTCGCCGCCTTCGGGGCCGGGGCGCCGGCGGCCCCGGAGCCTCAGCGCGCGTCCTCGGGGAGGAGCCTGGCGAGCGTGCGGACGGCGCGGTACTGGAGGGTCTTGATGGCCCCCTCGTTCTTGCCCATGACCCGCGCGGTCTCGGCCACGGAGAGCCCCTGGAGAAATCGGAGCGTTACGCACTCCTGCTGTTGGGGGTTGAGCTTACGTACGGCCTCCAGCAGGGCGGCGTTGGAGAGGGACTCGAGGACCGACTCCTCCGGGGAGCGTTCCACCTCGTTGGCGTCGAGCATCTCGCCGGTGGTCACTTCGAGGCGGAAGCGGCTCGACTTGAAGTGGTCGGCGACGAGGTTCCGGGCGATGGTCACCAGCCACGCCCCGAAGTCGCGGCCCTGCCAGGTGAAGGTTCCGATACGACGGAGGGCGCGCAGGAAGGTCTCACTGGTCAGGTCCTCGGCGGTGGCCCGGCCGCCGACCCGGTAGTAGATGTAGCGGTAGACGGTGTCGCTGTACTGGTCGTAGAGCCGGCCGAACGCCTCGGCCTCCCCGCTCTGGGCCCGTTCGACCAGGTCCATCATGCGGCGGCTGTCGGTGTCCGAGGCGGCGGGACGCCGGGCGGTCGTACCGGCGCCGCGGGCGCGCCGGCCACCGGCGGCGGTGGTGGTTCGGGTCGTGGCGCCGGCGGCGCGGTGCGCGAGCGCGTGGCAGGGGCCCGCGGGGACAGGTGCGGCTCCTGCGGGGACAGATGCGGCTGTTGCGGCAAGGGCAGGGACGGCGTACGCGGTGGGGACGATCGCACGCAGTTGGTCGATGACTGTCGTGCGCAGCGTAGCCAGGCCCGAGGCGTCAACCCCGACGTGTGGGTACACGGGACTCCCAGAGGCAGAGCTTCCATCACGTGCAGTGCGGGACCATTCACCCGGCGTAGGGACGGATGGGTACCGAATTGCGTCTGAGGAGAATAACGCTTCGTACAGGCGGCACTACACGTAGTTGCCAAAATCACCGATTCGGTTCGGTCTGTTACGCAATGGGACCGCATTTGAGCGCGTATACCGTGCGGGAATTGATCATTTCGCTGACCGAAACCGACCCGTCGGTGACCTCTTCTGGTCGACCGGTTCGGGTGGGACTGGCCTGTGAAAGCACCGGGTAACACTGCTGGATGGGCCGCCCCTGGGGGCGCGCACGCGCGTGCCGTGCACCGGGACGCACCGGGACGGCTGGTTTCCTACCCCCCATGAGCCCCTGTGAGGGGCCTAGCGGCGGCGGCGCTGGACCGCGACGGCGGCGGCCGCGCCACCCGCCAGCGCGCCGACTCCGGCCGCCGCCGGGATGCCGACCTTGGCCGCCTTCCGGCCCGTGCGGTAGTCGCGCAGTCGCCAGCCCATTTCACGAGCGTGCGCCCGAAGACGGCTGTCAGGATTGATCGCATACGGATGACCGACGAGGGACAGCATCGGAATGTCGTTCGCCGAATCGCTGTACGCGGCGCACCTGTCGAGGTCCAGCCCCTCCGCGGCGGCCAGCGCCCGCACCGCCTCCGCCTTGGCCGGTCCGTGCAGCGGTTCGCCGACCAGCCGGCCGGTGTAGACGCCGCCCACCGACTCGGCGACCGTGCCCAGCGCGCCGGTCAGCCCGAGGCGGCGCGCGATGATCGTGGCCGTCTCCACCGGAGCCGCCGTCACCAGCCACACCTTCTGCCCCGCGTCCAGGTGCGCCTGCGCCAGCGCGCGGGTGCCCGGCCAGATGCGGCCCGCCATGTACTCGTCGTAGATCTCCTCGCCGATCGCCATCAGCTCCGAGACCCGGTGGCCCTTGACGATCGACAGCGCGCTCTCGCGGGCTTCCTGCATGTGGTCGGCGTTCTCGGCGCCCGCCAGGCGGAAGTACGCCTGCTGCCAGGCGAACCGGGCCAGTTCGCGCTTGCGGAAGAACTTCCGCTTGTACAGGCCGCGGCCGAAGTGGAAGAGCGCCGCGCCCTGCATCACCGTGTTGTCCAGATCGAAGAACGCGGCGGCGCGCACGTCCCCGGAGACGGGGAACTCCGCCTCCTCGGCCCCTTCCCCCTCACCGCGCCGGGCGGCCTCGGCCGCTTCCGCCGCCAGCTCCCGCTCCTGCTTGCGCGCCGCCTCCGCGGCGGCCTCGCCGGCGAGCACGCTGCGCGCGGTCGCGAAGCGCTTGCGAGAGGTGAGCCATGCGGGAAGGGCCATGCCCGCGAGCATAGCCAGTTTGTTCGGTGGGTCCGTTACGCGCGGGTGTCCGGCCGGGGGTCCGGGGGTTGCTCCCCGGGGGGTGGTGTGTGAGGTGGGTCCGTTGCGTGGGGGTGTCGGGCCGGGAGTGGGGTCCGGGGTGGCCGTGGGGGCCGGGGTGTCCTTCGGGGGTCGAGAATGGACGTATGAAGACTGTGACCCTCATCGGGAAGCCCGGGTGCCATCTGTGTGACGTGGCGCGGGACGTGATCGTGCGGGTGTGCGCCGAAGTGGGCGCCGCCTGGGAGGAGAAGGACATCAACCAGGACCAGGAGCTGTACCGCACGTACTGGGAGCAGATCCCGGTCGTGCTGGTGGACGGCGAGCAGCACGACTTCTGGCGCGTGGACCCGGAGCGGCTCCGCGGCGCGCTCACGTCGTGACGCAGCGCTGACGGCCGCGACCGGCCGTCGCCTCCCGCCGTTGAGGCCGGCTGTGCGCCCCGAGCCGTTTTCCGTTCAAAGACCGCCGAAAGCGGGCTTGTCGAGCGGGAAAGTGGTCAGAGTTCGAGCATATTTCGATTAGTATCGAGGGCGTTTTGCCGTGCGGGGGCGTATACGTGAGGAGTGTGACCGGGTGTCCCCGTTGATACCTGTGGCGCCGGTCACGTTGACCGGACAAAGCGGACACCATCTTTGTGCACGCGTTCACAAAGGCATAGCCTGGGCGCGACGGAGCGGTCCGGGAGGGTGCCTCACGTTCGACCGCTCACCGCTTCGCGCAACCGGCAGGAGCACCGTGGCAACTGGCCGAAACCACCGTCCGGCGACGAGTCGGAGCCGAGGAATCCCCGAGGCGACCGTCGCCCGGCTTCCGCTGTATCTGCGGGCACTCACCGCTCTGTCCGAGCGCTCGGTGCCGACGGTCTCCTCGGAGGAGCTGGCCTCGGCGGCCGGCGTGAATTCGGCCAAGCTCCGCAAGGACTTCTCCTACCTCGGCTCCTACGGCACGCGGGGCGTCGGCTACGACGTCGAGTACCTCGTCTACCAGATCTCACGCGAACTGGGTCTCACCCAGGACTGGCCCGTGGTGATCGTCGGTATCGGCAACCTCGGCGCCGCCCTCGCCAATTACGGCGGTTTCGCCTCGCGCGGCTTCCGGGTCGCGGCGCTGATCGACGCCGACCCGCAACTGGCCGGCAAGCCCGTGGCGGGCATCCCCGTCCAGCACACGGACGAGCTGGAGAAGATCATCTCCGACAACGGGGTGTCCATCGGCGTGATCGCCACCCCCGCGGGCGCCGCCCAGCAGGTGTGCGACCGCCTGGTGGCCGCCGGGATCACCTCGATCCTCAACTTCGCGCCGACCGTGCTCTCCGTCCCCGAGGGGGTGGACGTGCGCAAGGTCGACCTCTCCATAGAGCTGCAGATTCTCGCCTTCCACGAGCAGCGCAAGGCGGGCGAGGAACCGGGGGCGTCCTCCGGCCGGCGGCCCGGGGAGGCTGCCGCGCCGGACGTGGACACCGCGCCGCCCGCCGCGCCCCCCGCCGTGGCCGTGACCAAGCGGCCCCCCGAGTCCGGACCTGACGGGGACCTGCCCGCCGTGATGCCGGCATGAGCCTGCTCGTCGTCGGCCTGAGCCATCGCAGCGCGCCGGTCAGCGTGCTGGAGCGTGCCGCTCTGCCGCCCCAGGCGCGGGGCAAGCTGCTCCAGGACGCCGTGGGCGCCGAGCCCGCCGCCGAGGCCGCGGTGCTCTCCACCTGCAACCGGATCGAACTGTACGCGGACGTCGACAAGTTCCACGCCGGTGTCGCCGAGCTGTCCACCCTGCTGGCACAGCACAGCGGCGTCACGCTGGACGAGCTGACCCCCTATCTGTACGTGCACTACGAGGACCGTGCCGTGCACCACCTGTTCTCGGTGGCGTGCGGGCTGGACTCGATGGTCGTCGGCGAGGGGCAGATCCTCGGGCAGATCAAGGACGCGCTGGCCGTCGCGCAGGAGCAGCACACCGCGGGCCGGCTGCTGAACGACCTGTTCCAGCAGGCGCTGCGGGTGGGCAAGCGGGCCCATTCCGAGACGGGCATCGACAAGGCCGGGCAGTCCCTGGTCACCTTCGGGCTGGAGCAGCTCGCGGCCGGCGCGCCCGTGGAGGAGTGGGCGCGGGGGCGCCGCGCGCTGGTGATCGGCGCCGGGTCCATGTCCTCGCTCGCCGCGGTGACGCTGGCGCGGGCCGGTGTGGGCGAACTGGTGATCGTCAACCGGACGCTGGAGAGGGCGGAGCGGCTGGCGGAGAGCCTGGGCGCCCGTGCCCGGCCGATGGGGGCCGTGGCCGAGGAGCTGGCCGCCGCCGACGTCGTCGTCTCCTGCACCGGCGCGACCGGGCTCGTCCTGACCGCCACCGACATCGAGGGCGCCCTCCGCGGCCGGGACCTGGGTGCGGCAGCGGCGCTGTCGGTGCTCGACCTGGCCATGCCCCGCGACGTCGATGTGGCCGTGCACCGGATCGACGGGGTGCGGCTGGTGGACATCGAGTCGCTGGCCGACGCCGAGGCCGACGCCCCGATGGCTGGGGATGTGGAGGCCGTCCGTGGCATTGTGGCGGAGGAGGTCGCCGCGTTCGGTGCCGCGCAGCGGGCCGCGACCATCACTCCGACCGTGGTGGCACTGCGGACCATGGCCGCCGACGTGGTCTCCAGCGAGCTGGCCCGCCTGGAGGGGCGGCTGCACGGGATGGACGACAAACTGCGCGCGGAGGTCACGCAGACCGTGCGCCGAGTCGTCGACAAGCTGCTGCACGCGCCGACGGTGCGGGTCAAGCAGCTCGCGGGCGAGCCCGGCGGTGCCGGGTACGCCGACGCGTTGCGTGAACTCTTCGACCTCGACCCGCAGGCGGTCGCCGCTGTCAGCAATCCGGAACAGGAGCGGCAATGAAGTCCGATGCCACAGCCACCACACCACTACGGCTGGGCACCCGGCGCAGCAAGCTCGCGATGGCACAGTCCGGGCTGGTCGCCGAGGAGGTGCGCCGGGTCACCGGGCGCCCCGTGGAGCTGGTGGAGATCACCACGTACGGCGACGTCAGCAGGGAGCAGCTCGCGCAGATCGGCGGCACCGGGGTGTTCGTCAACGCGCTGCGGGACGCGCTGCTGAACGGTGAGATCGACTTCGCCGTGCACTCGCTGAAGGACCTGCCGACCACGCAGCCCGAGCAGTTCGCGCTGGCGGCCGTGCCCCGGCGTGCCGACGCCAGGGACGTCCTGGTCGGCAGCGACGGACTGGGCTTCGAGGAGCTGATCCGGGCCGCCGCGCCGGGCACGGCGCGGATCGGCACGGGCTCGCCCCGCCGGATGGCGCAGCTGCACGCCTGGGCGCGCTCGCTCGGTGCCGAGATCGAGACCGTCCCGATCCGGGGGAATATCGACACGCGTATCGGGTACGTGCGCTCCGGCGAGCTCGACGCGGTCGTGCTCGCCGCCGCCGGGCTGACGCGCATCGGACGCCTCGAGGCGGAGGCCACCGAACTGATCAGCCCGGACCAGGTACTTCCCGCCCCCGGACAGGGGGCACTGGCCGTCGAGTGCGCGGCGTCCCACGCGCATCTGGCCGCACAGCTCGCGGAGCTGGACGACCCGCACACGCGGGCGGCCGTCACCGCCGAGCGAACCCTGCTCGCCGCCTTGGAGGCCGGCTGCAGCGCACCCGTGGGTGCGCTGGCCGACCTGCTTGTCGAGGGGCAGGTTGTCACCGAAATGCGCCTGCGCGGCGTCGTCGGCACCACCGACGGGCGCACGCTGGTGCAGTTGTCCACCACCGGTCCCGTACCGGCGTCCGACGGCGGTTCCGCCGGCCTCGCGCCCTTCGTGCGCATGGGCAGGGAGCTAGCCGACGAGATGCTCGCCAAGGGTGCGGCCGGTCTGATGGGGGAGCGAGCACTTTGAGCCCCACCGCCGCCGACAAGTCGCGCGCCGACAAGTCGAGCACCGCACAGAAGACGGCAGTCGCGAGACAGCACCTGCACGGTGCACACGGTCACGTCACCTTCCTGGGTGCCGGGCCGGGAGACCCGGGGCTGCTGACGTTGCGCGCCGTCGAGGCGTTGGGGCAGGCCGACGTGCTTGTCGCCGACCCCCGCGTGCATGACGTCGTACGCGCCCACACCCGCCCAGGGGTGGACACGCCGCTTCAGCCGGTGGCTGACGAGGCGTCAACTGCCTCCGCACCGGCGGACGATGCAGCTCTCGACCCCGGCGAGTCTGCCATAGCCGCCGCGCGCGCCGGCAAGCGGGTCGTGCGTGCGGTCGCGGGTGACCCGGGACTGGACTCGGACGCGGCCCGCGAGATGCTCGCGCTGGCCGCCGAGGGCATCCCGTTCGAGGTCGTGCCGGGCATCGCGGCCGCCGTCGGCGTGCCCGCCTACGCGGGGGTGCCGCTGCGGGACGCGCAGGGCACCGACGTGCGGTTCGTGGACGCCGCCACGGCCGGTGACCGGTGCTGGACGGAGCTGGGCGTCAGCGACGCCACCGTCGTGGTCTCCACCACCCTGGACGGGGTGGGCGCCGCCGCGGGCGAGCTGGTGGCCGCGGGCCGCAAGCCGGACACCCCGCTGACCGTCACGCTCGCCGGGACGACCACCCGGCAGCGCACCTTCACCTCGACGCTCGGCGGGATCAACCAGACCCTCAAGCAGGCGAAGGTGCTGCCCTCGCCGGACGGCGGGCAGTCCGTCATAGCCGTGGTCGGCGAGCGCAGCGCCGCGGCCCAGCGCGACCAGCTGGCCTGGTTCGAGTCCAAGCCGCTCTTCGGCTGGCAGGTCCTGGTGCCGCGCACCAAGGAGCAGGCGGCCTCCCTCTCCGACCAGCTCCGCTCCTACGGCGCCGTACCGGCCGAGGTGCCGACGATCGCCGTGGAGCCGCCGCGCACCCCGCAGCAGATGGAGCGCGCGGTCAAGGGCCTGGTCACGGGCCGCTACGAGTGGATCGCGTTCACCTCCGTCAACGCCGTCAAGGCGGTGCGCGAGAAGTTCGAGGAGTACGGGCTCGACGCGCGGGCCTTCGCCGGGATCAAGGTCGCGGCGGTGGGCGAGCAGACCGCCAGGGCGCTGGTGGAGTTCGGTGTGAAGCCGGACCTGGTGCCCAGCGGGGAGCAGTCGGCGGCGGGGCTGCTGGAGGACTGGCCGCCCTACGACCCGGTCTTCGACCCGATCGACCGGGTCTTCCTGCCGCGCGCCGACATCGCCACCGAGACGCTGGTGGCCGGTCTGATCGAGCTGGGCTGGGAGGTGGACGACGTGACGGCGTACCGCACCGTGCGCGCCTCGCCGCCGCCCGCCGAGACCCGGGAGGCCATCAAGGGCGGGGGGTTCGACGCGGTGCTGTTCACCTCGTCGTCCACCGTGCGGAACCTGGTCGGCATCGCGGGCAAGCCGCACAACGTCACCGTCATCGCCTGTATCGGCCCGGCCACCGCCAAGACGGCGGAGGAGCACGGGCTGCGGGTGGACGTCATGGCTCCCGAGCCGTCCGTGCACAAGCTGGCCGAGGCGCTGGCCGACTTCGGCGCGCGGCGCCGCGCCGCGGCCGTCGAGGCCGGTGAACCGGTGAAGCGGCCGAGCGAGAAGCGCCCGGCCAGGAGGAGGGCACGCACATCATGAGCACGTACGGCGGCTTCCCCGCGGCCCGGCCGCGGCGGCTGCGCACCACCCCCGCCATGCGGCGTCTGGTCGCCGAGCACCAGACGCGGCCGGCGGACCTGATCCTGCCCGCCTTCGTGCGGGAGGGGATCAGCGAGCCGGTGCCGGTGGGCGCCATGCCCGGCGTGGTCCAGCACACCCGGGACACCCTGCGGAAGGCCGCCGTGGAGGCGGTGGAGGCCGGTGTCGGCGGGCTGATGCTCTACGGGGTGCCGGAGGAGGCCAAGAAGGACGCGGCCGGTACGGCGGGCACCGATCCCGAGGGCATCCTCCAGGTGGCGCTGCGGGACGTGCGGGCCGAGGTCGGCGACGCGCTGGTCCTCATGTCCGACCTGTGCCTGGACGAGTACACCGACCACGGCCACTGCGGCGTGCTCACCGCCGACGGGAGGGTCGACAACGACGCGACGCTGGAGCGGTACGCCGAGATGGCCCGCGTCCAGGCCGACGCCGGGGCCCATGTGCTGGGCCCCAGCGGCATGATGGACGGCCAGATCGGGTACGTCCGCGCGGCGCTGGAGAAGGCCGGGCACCAGGACGTGGCCCTCTTCGCCTACACCGCGAAGTACTCCTCGGCCTTCTACGGTCCCTTCCGGGAGGCCGTGGGCTCCTCGCTCAAAGGCGACCGCAAGACCTACCAGCAGGACCCGGCCAACGCCCGCGAGGCGCTGCGCGAGCTGTCGCTCGACCTGGCCGAGGGCGCGGACATGGTGATGGTCAAGCCGGGCCTGCCGTACCTGGACATCCTGCGGGACTTCGCCGAGCGGGCCGAGGTGCCGGTCGGCGTCTACCAGATCTCCGGTGAGTACGCCATGGTCGAGGCGGCGGCGGAGAGGGGCTGGATCGACCGCGAGGCGGCCATCCTGGAGACGCTCACCAGCTTCACCCGGGCCGGCGCGAGCATGATCCTCACCTACTGGGCGACGGAGGCCGCACGGCTGCTGCGCGACCGGATCTGAGCCGCGGTCCGCGCACGGACGGACAACGTGTAAGGGGCGCCCTCCTTGGGAGGGCGCCCCTTACACGTGCGTCAGGCGGGGACTACAGCCGCTCGGGCGTACGGATGCCGAGCAGGGCCAAGCCCTGGTGGAGGACCTTGGCGGTCAGGTCGCACAGGAACAGGCGGTTCTCCGCCTGCTCGGTGGTGTCGGCCTTGAGCACCGGGCAGTTCTCGAAGAACCGGCTGTAGAGCGTGGCCAGTTCGTACAGGTAGGCCGTCACCTTGTGCGGCGCGTACTCGTCGGCGGCCGCCACCAGGGTGTCCGCGAAACCGTCCAGGTGCAGCGCCAGCGCCCGCTCGGCCGCGGCCAGCTCCAGCCCAGGGTGCGGCACCGGCTTCAGCTCGCCCGCGCGCCGGAAGATCGAGCGCACGCGCGCGTAGGCGTACTGGAGGTAGACGCTGGTGTCGCCCTGGAGGGAGACCATGCGGTCCAGGTCGAAGACGTAGTCGCGCGTCATCGAGTTCGACAGGTCCGCGTACTTGACCGCGCCGATGCCCACCTGCTGGGCGCGCCGCTGGATCTCCTCCTCGGGCACCCCCTCGTCGGCCTTCTCGCGGACGACGGCCGCCGCCCGCTCGACCGCCTCGTCCAGCAGGTCCACCAGCCGCACCGTCTCGCCCTCACGGGTCTTGAACGGCTTGCCGTCCTTGCCCAGCACCGTGCCGAACGCCAGCTGCCTGGCGGCGCCCTCGGGCAGCCAGCCGGCGCGCTGCGCCGTCTCGAACACCATGCGGAAGTGCAGCGCCTGCCGGGCGTCCACCACGTACAGCAGGGTGTCCGCCTTCAGCTCGCCGATCCGGTTGCGGATGGCGGCCAGGTCGGTGGCGGCGTAGCCGAAACCGCCGTTGGACTTCTGCACGATCAGCGGTGTGGGCGTGCCGTCCGGGCCCTTGATGTCCTCGAAGAACACGCACAGCGCGCCCTCGGAGCGGACCGCGACACCGGACTCCTCCAGGTCCTTGACCACCTGCTGGAGGTCGTCGTTGTACGCGCTCTCTCCGACGATGTCCGCGTCGCGGATCTCGACGTCCAGCTCCTCGTAGACGCCCTGGAAGTACGTCTTCGACTCGTCCACGATCTTGTGCCAGAGGGCCAGCGTCTCCGGGTCGCCGCTCTGCAGGGCGGGCACCCGGTCGCGGGCGCGGGCCTTGAAGCCCTCGTCGGAGTCGAAGACGGCGCGCGAGGACCTGTAGAGCCGGTTGAGCCGGGCCATCGCGGCCTCGCCCGCGTCCTTGGCGTCCGCCGAGTCGGACTCGTGGTCCAGCTCGGTCGGGTGCTCGATCAGGTACTGGATGAGCATGCCGAAGTTGGTGCCCCAGTCGCCGATGTGGTGGCGGCGGATCACCTTCTCGCCCCGGTGCTCCAGCAGGTTCACGACCGCGTCGCCGATCACCGTGGAGCGCAGGTGCCCCACGTGCATCTCCTTGGCGACGTTCGGCTGCGAGTAGTCGATCACCGTGGTGCCCGGGTTCTCCGCGTACGGCACGCCGAGCCGCGGGTCCTGCCAGCGGGCGGCCAGGTTGCCCACCAGGGCCTTGTCGGCGACGGTGATGTTCAGGAAGCCGGGCCCCGACACCTCGATGCCGGCGATCTCGTCGTTGTCCGGCAGCGCCTCGGTGACCCTGGCGGCCAGCTCGCGGGGGTTGCCCCCCAGCCGCTTGGCCAGCGCCAGCATGCCGTTGGCCTGGAAGTCCGCCCGGTCGCTACGTCGCAGCAGCGGGTCGGCGGAGGCGGCCTCCGGCACAGCGGCCGAGAGGGCGTCCGAGACGCGCTGGCGGACCGTAACGGCGAGAGAGGGGACCGTAGCCATGGAGTGCTGACCGTTCCGTCGGAGGCTGGGATTTCGCAGCCCAGTATCCCACGGACGCACTGGGGGGCGCCGCCGCGTTACGGGGTGGGACAATGGGCGGCGCAGGTTCGAAAGAGCGCGACGAGAAGGAAGTGCCGGACGTGGCTGGGACCACTCACGAGGCCGACTGGGTCTCCCGTATCGCCGATGAGGTCATCGCCGAAGCGGAGCGCCGCGGCCGTAAAACCGTGGTCTGCGCGTCCGGGCTGAGCCCCTCGGGCCCCATCCACCTGGGCAACCTGCGCGAGGTGATGGTGCCGCACCTGGTCGCCGACGAGATCAAGCGGCGCGGCGTGGAGTGCGAGCACATCCTCTCCTGGGACGACTACGACCGCTTCCGCAAGGTGCCGGCCGGTGTCGAGGGCGTGGACGAGTCCTGGAACGAGCACATCGGCCGCCCCCTGACGTCCGTCCCCGCGCCGGCCGGCAGCCTGTACGCGAACTGGGCCGAGCACTTCAAGGCCGCCATGGAGGCGTCCCTGCTGGAGCTGGGCGTGCGGTACCGCGGCATCAGCCAGACCGCCCAGTACACCTCGGGCGCCTACACCGAGCAGATCCTGTTCGCGATGCGGGAGCGCGAGCGCATCGACGCCGTGCTGGACCGCTACCGGACGCTGGAGAAGGGCGCGAAGAACGCCCAGAAGCAGGGCAAGCAGCAGAAGCAGGGCGCCCCCGTGGACGCCGCGGAGGTGCGGGCGGCCGAGGGCTCGGGCGCCGCCGCCGAGGACGACGGCTCGGGCGCCGGCGCGGGCTCCGCGTACTACCCGTACAAGCCCTACTGCACCGTCTGCGGACGCGACCTGACGACGGTCACCGCCTACGACGACGAGACCACCGAGCTGACCTACAGCTGCCAGTGCGGTCACGGCGAGACGGTCGAGCTGCGCTCCTTCCACCACGGCAAGCTGGTGTGGAAGGTGGACTGGCCGATGCGCTGGGCCTACGAGGGCGTGGTCTTCGAGCCGTCCGGTGTGGACCACCAGTCGCCCGGCTCCTCGTTCGTGGTCGGCGGCCAGCTGGTGAAGGAGATCTTCGGCGGCGAGCAGCCCATCGGCCCGATGTACGCCTTCGTCGGCATCAGCGGCATGGCGAAGATGTCCTCCTCCAAGGGCGGCGTGCCCACCCCGGCCGACGCCCTCCAGATCATGGAGGCCCCGCTGCTGCGCTGGCTGTACGCGCGGCGCAAGCCCAACCAGTCCTTCAAGGTCGCCTTCGACCAGGAGATCCAGCGCACCTACGACGAGTGGGACGCCCTCACCCGCAAGATCTCCGAGGGCACCGCGCAGCCCGCCGACATCGCGGCGCACACCCGCGCCGCGACCACCGCGCTGGGCCCGCTGACGATCACACGGCGCCCGCTGCCCTACCGCACCCTCGCCTCCGTCACCGACATCACGGGCGGCCACGAGGAGCAGACGCTGCGCATCCTCAGCGAGCTGGACCCCGCGCACCCGGTGCACTCCCTGGACGAGGTCCGGCCCCGGCTCGACCGCGCCCACCGCTGGATCACCACCCAGGTCCCCGCCGACCAGCGCACGCGGGTGCGGGAGGAGCCCGACACCGAGCTGCTGGCCTCGCTCGACGACACCCAGCGCGAGTCGCTGCGGCTGCTGCTGGAAGGGCTGGAGGACAACTGGTCGCTGGAGGGCCTGACGTCTCTGGTGTACGGCGTGCCGAAGGTGCAGGCGGGGCTGGACCCCGACGCGAAGCCGACGCCCGAGCTGAAGGTCGCCCAGCGCGGCTTCTTCGCCCTGCTCTACCGCCTCCTCGTCAGCCGCGAGACGGGCCCCCGGCTGCCCACGCTGCTGCTCGCGGTGGGCGCCGAGCGGGTCCGCAAGCTGCTGGGCGGCTGACCCCGCGCCGGGCGGCGTCAGCCCGCCAGGCCCATCTCGATGTTGTAGCGGTCCCTGAACTCCCGCATGTAGGTGTCGAGGTAGGCCTCGCTCAGCGGGGTCCCGTCGGCGGTGGCCACCCCCATGCGCTCCCGGAGGGTGCGGGCGAGTTCGGCGGAGCCGGGGAAGGCGCTGTGCGTGGCCACGTACTGCCGGTACGCCTCGAAGTAGACCTCCTCGCGCGGCACGCCGTCCGGTATGCCGACGGGTTCGTCACCGGCGTACCCGTACGGGTCGTACCCGTCCCCGTCCGTCTCCCCGTCCTCCGGGTCCTCCGGCAGCTCCTCCGGGTCCCGTTCGGGTGGCCTCGGCTCGATGAACAGCTCCTCCGTACGCGCCGGCGTGTACGGGGCCCGGGAGCGGACGGCGGCCTCCGGCGCGGGCTCCGCGACCGGCTCGCCCTCCGGGAGGGGCTCCGGCGCGGGCTGTTCCACCCCCGACGGCCCCGCCTCGCCGGAAGGGGTGCCGGAAGAAGGGACTTCGTGGGACGGGGCTTGGTGCGAAGAGGCTTCGTGCGAAGGGGCGTCGCGTGAAGAGGCTTCGTGTGACGGGGCCTCGTGGGGGTGGGCCTGTTCCGTGGGGCCGGCGGTGAGGAAGGCCGTCTCGTGCTGGGGGAGCGGCGCCGAGGCATCGGGCGCTGGCTGCTGCTCCGGGGCCGGTTCCGTCAGGGCCGGCGGCTCGGTCAGCCTGGTCGCCTCGGGTGCCGTCTGGCGCAGCGGCACCCCGTAGCGGGCGAGCTTGAGCGGCATCAGGGCCTCCACGGGTGCCCGGCGCCGCCAGGAACGCCCGTACCGGGCGCGCAGCCGGGTCTCGTAGACGAGCCGGTCCTGCTCCATCCGGATCACCTCCTCGTAGCTGCGCAGCTCCCACAGCTTCATCCGCCGCCACAGGCGGAAGGTGGAGGGGAAGGCGAGCAGCCAGCGGGAGAGGCGGACGCCCTCCATGTGCTTGTCCGCCGTGATGGCCGCCACCCGGCCGGTGGCGTGGCGTGCCGCCTCGACGGTGACGACGAAGAGCACCGGGATCACCGCGTGCATGCCCACCCCGAGCGGGTCCGGCCAGGCCGCGGCGCCGTTGAAGGCGATCGTGGCGGCCGTCAGGAGCCACGCCGTCTGGCGGAGCAGGGGGAAGGGGATGCGGATCCAGGTCAGCAGCAGGTCGAGGGCGAGCAGGACGACGATGCCCGCGTCCACGCCGATCGGGAAGAACGGCGAGAACGCCCCGAAGCCCTTGCGTTCGGCCAGCTCGCGGACCGCCGCGTAGGAGCCCGCGAAACCGATCGCCGCGATCACCATGGCGCCGGCGACCACGACGCCGACGAGTACGCGGTGTATTCGGCTCAGTTGTACGCCCTGCACTGGAGTCGTCCCCCACCCTCGGCACCCTCGGAAACTGGCGCGCCAAGCCTGGCACATCCGGGCGGGTGCGCATGCGCGGAGCCCGGCCCCCTGCGGGCGGGCCGGGCTCCGTGGTGCGCGGTCGGTGACCGGGTGGTCACTTGATGCTCTTGACCGCTTCCTTGGCCGCCTTCTCGGCGTTCTTCTTCACCTCGCCGGCGTCCGGCTTCTTGGCGTCCTCGAAGCCGGCGCCCTCGTAGTCCACGGTGACCACGACGTTGGCGACCCGGGTGACCAGGCGCTCGGCGCGGTACTCCTCGGACTTGCCCTTGGTGTCCTGCTTCCTGGTCTCGTAGGCGAGGGCGGTGGCCTCGTCGCCCAGGCCGGGGACCTGGGACTCCTTGAGGTCCCGGTTGTCCTTGTTGCCGTTCTTCTCCGCGATCTGCTGCTTGCTGTAGTCCGCGGCGCGCTTGTCGCCGGAGCCGATGGCCGGGTCGGAGTCGAAGCGCTTGAGGGAGAGCGTCAGCTGCCGGTAGTCGTACTTGTCCAGACCGCTCCACAGGCAGCTGTTGGAGTCGTCGGTGTCACCGGAGCCGACGGGCTTGCCGCCCGTGTCGTCCGTCCCGGGCACCACGTCCTTGACGGTGCCCTTGCCGATGCTCTTGCAGGAGTCGGGCAGCCGCTTGAACTTCGCGGGCGCCACCGTGGGGGACTTGCTCACGGAGGCCGAGGGCTTGTCGGACTCCTTGCCCTGGTCCGAGTCCGAGGAGCAGCCGGCGACCAGCAGGACGGGGAGCGCCACTGCCGCACAGGCGAGCGTGTTCCTGACGGTCTTGCTCCGTCGAGGGGCGTTGCGCGGGGCGTTTCGGTGCATGGTTCCTTCGCTTCCGGGGTCTTCACCAGTTGAGCCGGGCCGGCCGGCGGCCAGCGGTGCTGACGGAACGGTACGCAACCCATGGGGCGGTGTGGGCGTTTCGTGGCACCTTCCACAGCGTGGGACTGCCCACAGGGTGGCGCTGCCCACAAGGTGGCGCCGGTCACAGTGCGGCGGGCGCCCGTCAGTCCTCGAACTGCTCGGCGAGTTGCGCGGCCAGCTCGCGGGCCCGCTCCTGCAGCTCCTGGCTGTCAGGGATGCGGTGCTTGTCGGTCACCCACTGCTCGTACTCGACGGTGGCGATCACATTGGCCGTACGGAAGACCAGCGTGATGTCCCGGTGCAGCCCGGAGTCGGCGGTGTGCAGTTCGTCGTCGATGTAGGCGGCGTCCCCGAGGTCGTCCAGGGAGCGTGGTGCCAGGTCCTCGCCGGGGGTGGCGGAGGGGCTGTCCGTGACGTCGTCCTCGGGGGAGGAAGACGCGTCCGGGGCGCCGGAGGGGGAGGTGTGCCCGTCGGGGGACGTCCCGCCCTTGTGACCGGAACCTTTCTCCCCGTCCTTCTTGGAGGAGTCCGTTTTCGGGGAGCCGGAGGACTTGGAGCCGGAGTCCGGCTCGGAGCCGGGGTCCGGCTCGGAGTCGGCGTCGGGGGAGGTGTCGTCCGGATCGAGCGGGATCCCCGCCTTGCGGGCCTTCTTGGCGTAGAGCCGCTCGGCCTGCTCGTCGTCGCTGACGGCCGGGTCGTAGGAGACGACCCGCTCGAAGTCGATGTTGAGGTGGCGGGTGCTGAGGGAGGTCGCGTTCTTCCAGCGGCAGCCCACGCGCCGGTCCGTGTCGTAGGTCGCGGTCGGCTCGCCCTCGTAGGGGCTCGCGCCGGCGCTGGGGGCGGCCGTGCCGTCGTCCTCGGCCGCCGCGCCGGGGAGCATCTCGCGGAGCGTGCCGACGCTCACCACGTCGCACGGTTTGGGCAGGGTGCGGTACTTGCCCGGCTCGGCCGCGGTCGGCGAGGCGGAGGAGTCGCCCGCCTTGCCGTCCTCACCGCCGTCGGAGCCGGAGGAGCCGGTGCAGGCGGTCAGGGCGCCCGCGAGAACGAGGGCCAGTGCGGCGTTGGTCGCGTACGTCGTGCGTACGGCGTACTTTCTTGCCCTCCGCGGCACGGCTGCCTCCTCGCTCGGATCGTCGTACGGCGCCTCGCGGCCGGCGTACGCCCGCAGAGCGTTCCGCCGACGGGGCGACGGGACCATGTCTACCGCACACGCCGCTCAGGCGTCCGGTCGGACGGCGGCTATGTTGCGCAAAGTCAGTCTTTTCCTTTTCGCCGCTCCTTCGCCCACGGGTGCCTTCCTGTCCGCGGGTTTCCGGATCAGCAACGTTCCGGATTGGCAACGACCCCCCGGTTGGCCGTTCCGAGGGGCTCCCCCCGGGGGCCCCTGGCCCTAGGCTTACCGGGTTCTGCTGGTCACTCACCGTGGCATCGGGAGCTGATGCGCCGTCAACCCTGCTGCTCAGCAGGACGGTTGGACGAGAAGAACGTGTCGAGGGAGGCGCCGTCGCGGTCGGATTACTTTTTTCGAAGCCGGGTAGCGGCCACCCGAATCCATGGCAGGTATCCGCGCGCGTGAGAGGACCGCATGTCCTCCGGAGGAAGGACAACAGACAAACGTGAAATCTGAGACAGAGGAGGCGTTCGCCTCCAGCGGGGGACGGACCAGGGGCCCGCAGACAGACCGCCTCGTGTTCGGCGTCACGGCGCTGCTCACGCTCGCCTTCGTGGTGTGGGGCGCGGTCGCCACGGACTCCCTGGCCGATGTCTCCTCGGAAATGCTGAGCTGGACGATGCACAACGGCGGCTGGGCCTTCGTGCTCGCGGCCACCGGTTTCGTCGTCTTCTCGCTGTGGCTGGCCTTCAGCCGCTACGGCAAGATCACCCTCGGTAAGGAGGGGGAGGAGCCGGAGTTCAGGACCGTGTCCTGGATCGCCATGATGTTCAGCGCCGGCATGGGCATCGGGCTGATGTTCTACGGCGTCAGCGAGCCGCTGAGCCACTTCCAGGACCCTCCGCCCGGCACGAACCCGGGCAGCGACGCGGAGCGCATGGAGACCTCGCTGGCCACCACGCTCTTCCACTGGACGCTCCACCCGTGGGCGATCTACGCGGTGGTCGGCCTGGCCATCGCCTACAGCTGCTTCCGCCGCGGCCGGCGGCAGACGATCAGCGCGGTCTTCACCCCGCTGATCGGCGAGAAGGCGGCCAACGGCGGCGTCGGCAAGGTCATCGACATCCTGGCGATCTTCGCCACGCTGTTCGGCTCCGCCGCCTCGCTGGGCCTGGGTGCCCTCCAGATCGGCAGCGGCATAGAGGAGGCGGGCTGGGCGAGCAAGGTCAGCACCGGGGTGCTGGTCGCCATCATCATCGTGCTCACCGCGGCCTTCGTGGCCTCGGCCGTCTCCGGTGTGGAGAAGGGCGTCCAGTGGCTGTCCAACATCAACATGGTGCTGGCCGGGCTCCTGGTGGTCTTCCTCTTCATCGCGGGCCCGACGATCCTGATGCTCAACATGGTGCCCACCTCGGTCGGGAGCTTCCTCGGTGATCTGCCCCAGATGATCGGGCGCACCGACTCCGCGGCCGGCAAGGGCGTCGCCGACTGGCTGTCCAGCTGGACCGTCTTCTACTGGGCGTGGTGGATCTCCTGGACGCCGTTCGTCGGCATGTTCATCGCCCGCATCAGCCGGGGCCGCACCATCCGCCAGTTCGTCGGCGGCGTGATCCTGGTCCCGAGCGTCGTGAGCCTCATCTGGTTCGCGATCTTCGGCGGTACGTCGATGAAGCTGCAGAGCGACGGCGTCAACCTGGGCGACACCCAGGAGTCGCAGCTGTTCAACGTGCTGAACGAGTACCCGATCGCCAGCGTCACCGGCCTCATCGTGATGATCCTGGTCGGCATCTTCTTCGTCTCCGGTGCCGACGCGGCCTCCATTGTGATGGGCACGCTCTCGCAGAAGGGCACGCTGGAGCCCACCCGCGGCGTCGTCATCGTCTGGGGTGTGCTCACCGGTGCCGTCGGCGCGGTCATGCTGATGATCGGCGGTGGTGGGGACGAAGCGCTCACCGGGCTGAAGAACCTCACGATCCTGGTGGCCGTCCCGTTCACCGTCGTGATGATCGGCTTGTGTTTCGCGCTCACCAAGGACCTGCGCAGGGACCCGCTGATCATCCGCGCCGAACGGGGCGAGGAGGCGGTGGGCAGCGCGGTCGTCGCCGCGCACGAGCAGTACGGCGGCGAGTTCGAGTTCCAGATCCAGCCGGTGAACCCCGACGCGCCCAAGCTGGACGCCGAGGTGCTGGACGCGGAGGTCGCCCAGGCCGTCAGCGACGCGGTCGTGGCGGCCGAGCAGTCCCAGCCCGGCTCCGAGCAGGACCGGGGCGAGCCGGAGGACGGCAAGGGCACGAGCTGAGGCGCTGGTCCGGAGAGGCACCGGCCCGGAGAGGCGCCGGTTCTGGGCGGCGCCGGCCCTGAGAGGCCGGCCCGGCCGCAGGGCGACGGGTGTCCCGCCACCGCATCGCGGTGGCGGGACACCCGTTCTCGTACGGGAGGCGCGGGGAGGGAGAGCCGTCGCCGGGGGCGGGGCGCCCTCAGGCCGTCGTCGCCCGGCGGCGCTGGCAGGACCAGAACAGCTTCTGGCCCAGAAGGGTGAGCGTCCCCGCCAGCACGATGCCCGCGAGGTTCACCAGGAGCTGGAGGAACGAGCCGCCCGTCTCGCCCAGGTTCCCGTAGCTGAGCGCGACCGCCGCGTTGGCCGCGGCCGGCACCGTCGTCACCGAGATGGCGACGCCCACCAGCGCACCGGACTTGGCGGAGGTCAGCGAGACGATCCCGGCCACGCCCGCCAGCAGCGCGACCACGAACGACATCGGGTCGGGCTTCCAGATGAAGTCGGTCATCGGGTGCGGCTTGACGAAGTCCGCGTGCGTGAACAGCCCCAGCGTGTCCATCAGGACGGCGAAGCCCCCGGTGAGCAGCATCGCCAGCGGGAAGCCCACCAGCACGGCCGTCAGGGACCGCCACAGCAGCCGGGGCGCCCGTCGCACGATGCCCGTGCACACCCCGGCGAGCGGGCCGAACTCGGGCCCGACGACCATCGCCCCGACGATCAGGATGGCGCTGTCCGTCTGCACGCCGCAGGCCGCCAGCATCGTGGCGACGGTCAGGAACGTCAGATACGTCAGCGTCAGCCGCGACTCCTCGTGGGTGGCCTCGGTCAGCGACTCCCACAGCACGGCGTCCACGCCCTCGCCCGGCGCCTCGGCCTCGGCGGTCTCGGCGCGGGCCGACAGCGACAGGTCGATGTTCTCCACCGCGATGGACCCGTGCTCGGCCAGGCCCAGCTTCCGTAGCCCGGCCAGCAGTTCGTCCCCCGCCTCGCGGGCGACGTCGCACGTCACGACGTCGCCGGCCGGGTCGCGGGCGGCACCGTCCAGCACCACGAGATGGGTCGCGCCGACCGTCTCCTCCAGCAGGGCGGTGACCTGGGCGGTGCGGTCGGCGGGTGTGATGATCCGCAGGTGCAGCATGGCGCGACAGCGTAGCCGCCGCGGCGGCCGGCGGAGAGGCTACGGCCGCCCGGCCGCCGGCCGGGTCACGGCCACACCAGGCAGTACGCCTGGTGGCCCGCCTCGTGCAGGCGGTCGGAGAAGTCCTGCCAGCGGTGCAGGAGTTGGTAGACGTTGAAGGCGTCCTGGGGCCCGGCGCGGTCGGGGACCGTGGACCAGATGAAGGCCGCGGCGCCCACCGTCTCGTCCCCGACGCCGCGCAGCGGGTCGACGACGGTCATCGGGAGCTTCACCACGGCGTAGTCCGGGTGCAGGACGACGAGTTCGAGCGGCGGGACCCGGTGCAGAGGTATCCCCTCGATCCCCGTCAGCACCATCGCCGCCATCGTCTCGGGCTTGATCTTGGTGAACATGCCCTGGCCCAGCTCGTCCCCGCCCAGCTCCTCCGGGCGCATCGAGATCGGGACGCGCGCGGCCGTGGCGCCGTCCGGCGCCCCGAAGTACTTGTAGGTCACCCCCACTCGGCCGCCACCCCTGCCGCTCCTGGTCCTCGCCCTGCTCCCGATGCCCGCGAGGCCACCGCCCTCGACGAGGCCGCCGCCCCGCACGATGCCGCTGCCGCTCGTGGTCCCGCTGTCCGCCGTCGTACCGCCCGGCCCCGTACCGCTGTGGGTGCTGCCCGCCGCGGTGCCGTCCCCGGGTCCGGCCGCGGTGCGCCTGTGGCGCCCCTGCGCACGCTCCGGGCCAGTCTCCGAGGGGCCGGGCCCCTCCCCCAGTCCGCCACCGCGATGCATGTCACCACCCGACTGCTCATCCGAGCCGCACTGCCGTCCCGGTGCGGCCCGATCATCGTGTCAGAGACCTCCCCGCCCCACGGAGCGTGAAACGCCCCCGAGGCCCCGCACACGGGCCTCTGACACCATGGCTTTCGTGACTTACTCGTACAGCGCACCAGTATCGCAGTCGCTCTTCGACCGCGCCGCCGCCGTGACGCCGGGCGGCGTGAACTCACCGGTCCGTGCCTTCGGCGCGGTGGGCGGAACGCCCCGTTTCATGGTGTCCGGTTCCGGCCCCTACCTCACGGACGCGGACGGCAGGGAGTACGTCGACCTCGTCTGCTCCTGGGGGCCCATGGTCCTCGGTCACGGGCATCCCGAGGTGACGGCGGCCGTGCGGCAGGCCGTCGAGCGCGGCACGTCCTTCGGCACCCCTGTGGAGGACGAGGTGGCGCTCGCCGAGGAGATCGTGGCCCGCATCGACCCCGTTGAGCAGGTACGACTCGTCTCCTCCGGTACCGAGGCGACCATGTCGGCGATCCGGCTGGCGCGGGGATTCACCGGCCGCGCCAAGGTGATCAAGTTCGCCGGCTGCTACCACGGGCACGTCGACGCGCTGCTCGCGTCGGCCGGATCCGGTGTCGCCACGTTCGGCCTGCCGGACACCCCGGGGGTCACCGGGGCGCAGGCGGGCGACACGATCGTGCTGCCGTATAACGATCTGGACGCGGTCCGCGAGGCGTTCGCCGCGCACCCCCGCCAGATCGCCTGCGTGATCACCGAGGCGTCCCCGGGCAACATGGGCATCGTCCCGCCCCGCGACGGCTTCAACCAGGCGCTGAAGGACCTGTGCCGGGCCGACGGCGCGCTCTACATCTCCGACGAGGTGATGACGGGCTTCCGCGCGGGCCCGCGCGGCTGGTACGGCATCGACGGGGTGGCCCCCGATCTGATGACCTTCGGCAAGGTGATGGGCGGCGGCTTCCCGACGGCGGCGTTCGGCGGCCGCAAGGACGTCATGGACCACCTCGCCCCGGCCGGCCCCGTCTACCAGGCGGGCACCCTGTCGGGGAACCCGGTTGCCACCGCGGCCGGCCTCGCCCAGCTGCGGGTGCTGGCCCGCGACGACTTCGCCGCGCACGCCGTGGTGGACGCCGCCGCCCGCCAGGTGCGCGAGCTGGTCACCGAGGCGCTGACCAAGGCGGGTGTGGCGCACACCGTGCAGACGGCGGGCACCATGTTCTCCGTCTTCTTCGGCGACTTCGGCTCCGCCGGGGTCCCCGACTACGAGACCGCCAAGCGGCAGGAGTCCTTCCGCTTCACCGCGTTCTTCCACTCGATGCTCTCCCAGGGCGTCTACCTGCCGCCCTCCGGCTACGAGGTCTGGTTCGTCTCCGCCGCGCACGACGAGCGCGCCGTCGAGCGCATCGCCGACGCGCTCCCCGCCGCGGCCCGCGCCGCGGCCGAGGCGGTGCCGGCATGAGCGAGGAGACGCGGACCGGGCGCGACGACAAGGCCGGGGACAAGAGTGGGGACAAGGGCGACGGGAAGACGGTCACCGTCGTCCATGTGATGCGGCACGGCGAGGTCGACAACCCCGAGGGCATCCTCTACGGGCGGCTGCCCGGCTACCACCTCTCCGACCTCGGCCGGCGCATGGCCGACCGCGTCGCGGAGTACCTGGAGGACAGGGACATCACCCAGGTGATCGCCTCCCCCTTGGAACGGGCCCAGGAGACCGCCGCGCCCATCGCCAAGACGCACGGCCTCGACATCGCCACCGACGCCCGGCTGATCGAGGCCGGGAACGTCTTCCAGGGCAAGACCTTCGGCGTCGGAGACGGCGCGCTGCGCCACCCCGACAACTGGCGCCACCTGCGCAACCCCTTCCGGCCCTCCTGGGGCGAGCCGTACATCGAGCAGGTCGTACGGATGCGCGGGGCGATCGAATCCGCCAAGGACGCCGCCCGCGGGCACGAGGCCGTGTGCGTCAGCCACCAGCTGCCCATCTGGATCCTGCGCAGCTTCGTCGAGCACCGCAGGCTCTGGCACGACCCGCGCCGCCGCCAGTGCACGCTGGCCTCGCTGACGAGCTTCACCTTCCTCGGCGACCGCATCGTCTCCGTCGGCTACAGCGAGCCGGCGCGTGACCTGGTGCCCGCGCACCTTCGGGCGGGAGCGAAGCGGCGGCGCGGCGCGGGCGCCCAGCAGCGGGGCGCCGGCGCCTGAGGACTTCCCCGCCGGTGGGGCGGCACGGCGTCGCCGGTGGGCGGTGCGGCGTTCCGCGCGAGGCGGTGTCCGCGCGGCACGAGGCGGTGTCCGCGCGGCGCGGCACGGCGTTCCACGCGGCGTGGGGCCGGGTGTTCCCTCGAAAGGGGGGTGTGGAAGATCCGCAAGGGGCGCATGCGAAACTTTTCACATGAGCCAGACCCGCGCCTCCCGCCGCCGCGCCACCCTGCTGGCCGCCGGCGTCACCGCCTCAGCCCTGCTGCTGTCGGCCTGCGGCGGCGAGAAGACCGGCTCGTCGTCCGGCGACACCAAGTTCGTCAAGGGCACGGGCGAGATCACCAAGGTGGCCGAGGGCAGGCGTTCCCGGGTGCCGGACCTGGCGGGCACCTCGGTGGACGGGAAGAAGCTGAAGCTCTCGGACTACAAGGGCAAGGTCGTCGTCCTGAACGTGTGGGGCTCGTGGTGCAGCCCCTGCCGCGCGGAGGCGCCCAACCTCGCCAAGGTCGCCCGGGACACCGAGGACAAGGGCGTCCAGTTCGTCGGGATCAACACCCGTGACCTGGACAAGGCCAACGCCCGGGCGTTCGAGCGGAACTACGAGATCGACTACCCGAGCTTCTACGATCCCAGTGGCAAGCTCATCCTCGAGTTCCCCAAGAACACCCTCTCGCCGCAGGCGATCCCCTCCACCCTGATCCTCGACAAGCACGGCAGGGTCGCGGTGCGGGCGCTCAAGGAGCTGAGCGAGAAGGAGCTGCGCTCGGCGCTCGACCCCCTGATCGGCGCGAAGTGACCGCCCCATGACCTTTCTCGCCGCCCCGGGCATGAACGACACCGTCCTCAACGGTGCTCTGCTGCTCGCCCTGCCCATCGCCCTCCTCGGCGGACTGGTCTCCTTCTTCTCGCCGTGCGTGCTGCCGCTGGTGCCCGGCTACCTCTCCTACGTCACCGGGGTCAGCGGCACCGATCTGGCCGACGCACGGCGCGGGCGGATGTTCCTGGGCGCGGGGCTGTTCGTGCTCGGGTTCACCGCCGTCTTCGTCTCAGGGGGCGCCCTCTTCGGCGGCTTCGGCGCCACCCTCCAGGAGCACCGTGCCGTCATCTCCAAGGTGCTGGGCGGGCTGACGATCCTGCTGGGGCTCGCCTTCATGGGCGCCCTCGGGCCGCTGGCCCGGTTCACCCAGCGGGAGCTGCGCATCCACAAGCGGCCCGCGATAGGGCTGGCGGGCGCGCCGATGCTCGGGGTGCTCTTCGGGATCGGCTGGACACCCTGCATCGGGCCCACGCTCGCCGCGGTCCTCACACTCTCCTCGGACCAGGGGAGTGCGGGCCGCGGCGCACTGCTGACGGTGGCCTACTGTCTGGGGCTGGGTGTCCCGTTCGTCCTCGCCGCCCTCGCCTTCCGCCGTGCGCTCGGCGCCTTCGGCTGGGTGAAGCGGCACTACGCGTGGGTCATGCGGATCGGTGGCGGCATGCTCGTCGCCGTCGGTGTCCTGCTCGTCACAGGCATCTGGGACCGGATCGTCTACGAGATCACGGTCTGGTCGTCCGACTTCACGGTGGGGATCTGATCCATGAGCACGACCCGTACCGGCAAGGACGGCGCCGCCGGCGAGGCCGGTGCCGCCGAGGAGGCCGCGGCCGCCGGCAGCGAGGCGGCGGCCGGGGAGGAGGCCGCCGGGGAGCGCGCGGCCACCGCCCAGCTCTCCACGGCCCCCAGCGAGGAGAAGCTGAACCTCCCCTCGCTCGGCCCGCTGGGGTGGGTCCGCTGGTTCTGGCGGCAGCTGACCTCGATGCGGGTGGCGCTGATCCTGCTCTTCCTGCTGTCCCTGGGCGCCATTCCCGGCTCGGTCATTCCGCAGACCCCGGTGGACGCGCTGAAGGTCGAGCAGTTCCGCGAGAAGCACACCACCCTGGCGCCGCTCTACGACAAGCTCCAGCTGTTCGACGTCTACACGTCGGTGTGGTTCTCGGCGATCTACATCCTGCTGTTCGTCTCGCTGATCGGCTGCATCATCCCGCGCACCTGGCAGTTCGTCGGCCAGTTGCGCGCCCGCCCGCCGCGTGCCCCGCGCCGGCTGGACCGGATGCCCGTCCATACGACCTGGCGCACCGGGGCCGAGCCGCAGAAGGTGCTGGACGCCGCACGGACGCTGCTGGGCCGCCGCGGGTTCCGTACGCACCTGGAGGGCGACGCCGTCGCCTCGGAGAAGGGCTATCTGCGCGAGGCGGGCAACCTCGCCTTCCACATCGCGCTGATCGTCCTGCTGCTGGCCTTCGCCTCCGGTCAGCTGTTCAAGTCGGAGGGCCGCAAGCTGATCGTGCAGGGCGACGGGTTCTCCAACGTGCTGACCCAGTACGACGACTTCCAGTCCGGTTCGCTCTTCACCGCCGACATGCTCGACCCGTTCACCTTCCGGCTGAAGGACTTCCACGCCACCTACGAGGAGAGCGGCCCCAACAAGGGCACGGCGCGGGACTACCGGGCGGACATCGCCTACACCAAGGGCAGCGGCGGCAAGGAGACCGACACCACCATCAAGGTGAACCATCCGCTGAAGGTCGGCTCGTCCAAGGTCTACCTGATCGCCAACGGCTACGCGCCCGTGGTCAGCGTCAAGGACGGCAAGGAGAACGTCGCCTACCGCGGACCGGTGCCCTTCCTCCAGCAGGACAACAACCAGACCTCCAGCGGCGTCGTGAAGGTCACCGACTACCTCGACGCCAGGGGACGCAAGGACCAGCTCGGCTTCCAGGGCTTCTTCGTGCCCGACTTCCAGCCGGGCAGCGGCACCATGTTCTCCCAGTCGCCCATGCTGAAGAACCCGGCGCTGTTCCTGACCGCCTACCACGGCAACCTCGGCGTCGACGGCGGGCCCGCGCAGAACGTGTACCAGCTCGACACCGACAACATGACGAAGTTCACCAAGAAGGACGGCTCGCCCTTCGCGAAGAAGCTCACCCCGGGCGACACGATGACGCTGCCGAAGGGCGCGGGCTCCCTGACGTTCGAGGGCGTCAAGAAGTGGGCGAACTTCCAGGTCTCCCACCAGGTCGGCAACGGCTGGGCCCTCGGCGGCGCGCTCACGGCCATCGCGGGGCTCGCCGGCTCCCTGTTCATCCAGCGCCGCCGGGTGTGGGTACGGGCCACCCGGGGCGACGACGGGCGCACCGTCGTCGAGATGGCCGGCCTCGGGCGCAGCGAGTCCGCGCGCCTGCCCGACGAACTCGCCTCCCTCGCCACCGACATGCAGGACGCGGCACCCGCCGCCCCTGCGGACACCGTCGATCCTGCTGACGCCACCGAAGGAGCAGGCAAGTGAACCTCCTCGCAGCCGAACCCAACGAGCAGCTCGCCCAGATCAGCAACTATCTGATCTATTCGGCGATGGCCGTCTACGTGCTGGCCTTTGTCGCCTACTGCGCCGAGTGGACCTTCGGTTCGCGCAGCAAGGTGGCCCGCACGGCGGCGGCACTCACCGGCAAGTCCGGTGAGACGGCCGTCCCCGCGCAGGGCGCCGAGATCTCCGTGCGGGTGAAGTCCTCCCAGGGCGGCACCGCCGTGCTGGACAAGCCGGCGACGGCCACGCCCAAGATCGTCACCCGTTCGGGTACCGGCAAGCGCGGTGACCTGCCCGACGGGCCCGGTGCCGCCGCCGGGGACGAACAGGGCGACATGTACGGGCGCATCGCCGTCTCGCTGACGGTGCTGTCCTTCCTGCTGCACTTCGGCGGGGTGCTGACCCGCTCCCTGTCGGTGCGGCGCGCCCCCTGGGGCAACATGTACGAGTTCTCGACCGCCTTCTCGATGGTGGCCGTCGCCGCCTTCCTCGGCTTCCTGCTGGCGCGGAAGAACGTCCGCTGGATCGGGCTCCCGCTGGTCACCGCGGTGCTGCTGGACCTGGGCCTGGCCGTCACCGTGCTCTACACCGACAGCGACCAGCTGGTGCCCGCGCTGCACTCCTACTGGCTGTGGATCCACGTCTCGCTGGCCATCATCTGCGGCGCGCTGCTCTACCTCGGCTTCGTCGGCTCCGTGCTCTACCTGTTCCGCGACGCCTACGAGACGCACCTGCTGGCCGGCCGCAAGCCCGGCCGGGTGCGCACCTCGATCATGGAGCGGCTGCCCTCGGCCGGCTCGCTGGACAAGTTCGCCTACCGGATCAACGCGACCGTCTTCCCCTTCTGGACCTTCACCATCGTGGCGGGCGCCATCTGGGCCGGCGACGCCTGGGGCCGCTACTGGGGCTGGGACCCGAAGGAGGTCTGGTCCTTCATCACCTGGGTCGCCTACGCTTGCTACCTGCACGCACGCGCCACCGCGGGCTGGAAGGGCCGCAAGGCCGCGTACCTGGCGATCCTCGCCTTCGCCTGCTATCTGTTCAACTACTACGGCGTCAACATCTTCTTCAACGGCAAGCACTCCTACGCGGGAATCTGAGGGCCCGCTCCCCGAGGGGCGGGACGAAGGTGGACGACCCCATGAGCACCGAGATCCCGTACGGTTCGGCGCGCAGCAGCGCCGACGGTGCGGCACACACGATCGGCTTCGAGCTGTCGTACCCGCACCCGCTGGAGAGCGTCTGGGCCGCGGTCGCCACCCCCGCCGGACTGCGCGGCTGGCTGGCCGAGGCCGACCCCTTCGAGCCCGGCCCCGGCGGAGCGGTGACGCTGCGCCGGCTGGACGGGCAGCGGGGGGTGGCCGCGGCTGAGGGGCGGATCACCGCCTGGTCGCGGCGGCGACTGGCCGAGTACACGGTCGACACGCGGGGCTCCTTCGGCTTCACCCTGCGGGGCTCGGCCGACGACGCGCACACCCGGGTCCGCTTCCGCAACGACTTCACCGGCGACCCGGCGCAGGTGCTCGACGCCCTCGCGAGCTGGCACCAGCACTTCGAGCTGCTTGCCGAGGAGCTGTGCGGCCGTCCCGCGGACTGGCCGGCCTGGACCCCCGAGCGGTTCCGCGCCCTGCGCACGGAGTACCAGGCCCTCTTCGCCGCGACCGCGACAACGCCCGGCGGCGACGGCAGCGGCAGCGGCAGCACGGGATCGGCGGCCTAGGTCCCCTCGGAGCGGGTCCAGGCCCCTCGGAGCGGGTCCAGGCCCCTCGGAGCGGGTCCAGGCCCCTCGGGGCGGAGTCTGGCCGGGGCGGGGGTCTGGCCGGAGGCCGACGGGGTCCGGCTCAGTCCTCCCTCTCCGGCCTCTCCTCGGGCTTGGTCCTGTCGTCCAGGGACTTGAGGAAGTCCGGGTTGTCGTCCGGGGCGACCCAGCGGCGCTCCTGGGGGCGCACCGCGCCGTAGGGCGCGTTGCGGCGGGGCCGGCCGACGACGAACCAGGCGATGGGCCCCAGCAGTACCTGCCCGAACAGCAGGATGATGATGACCCACAGCACCTTGGGCAGCTTCCGCACCTCGTTCTCGGGCGTGTTCAGGCAGTCGATGAACGCGTAGATCCACAGGGCGAGGACGAGGAGGAAGGGCAGGAGCCTGAGGAACACGCGGAACGCCCCCTGGGTGCGAGATGCCGCCGGACGGATGCGGTGCGGGTACCCGCCTCGCGGGTGCGCACAGGGCCAGGGTAATGGGCCGGGCACAGGCCCCGGCGCTCAGGGCGCGGGCCCCAGGGAGGATACTGAGGCGTATGGCATACGACGATCTCCGCTCGCTCCTGCGGGCGCTGGAGCGTGACCGCGACCTCGTGCGGGTCAAGGCCGAGGTCGACCCGTATCTGGAGGTCGGGGAGCTCGTCGACCGGGTGAACAAGGCGGGCGGCCCCGCGCTCCTGTTCGAGAACGTCAAGGGCTCGGACCTGCCGCTCGCCATGAACGTCTACGGCACCGACCGCCGGCTGCTGAAGGCACTGGGCCTCTCCTCCTACGACGAGATCAGCCAGAAGATCGGCGGCCTGCTCAAGCCCGAGCTGCCGCAGGGCTTCGTCGGCTTCCGGGAGGCGTTCGGCAAGCTGGGCGCCATGGCGCACGTGCCGCCGAAGAAGGTCAAGGAGGCGCCCGTCCAGCAGGTCGTCCAGCAGGGCGACGAGGTGGACCTGGAGCGGCTGCCGGCGCTGTTCACCTGGCCGGGCGACGGCGGCTCCTTCTTCAATCTGGGCCTCACCCACACCAAGGACCCCGAGACCGGTGTGCGGAACCTGGGCCTCTACCGGCTCCAGCGGCACGACCGCCGCACCATCGGCATGCACTGGCAGATCCACAAGGACAGCCGCAACCACTACCAGGTCGCGGCCCGGCGCGGCGAGAAGCTTCCGGTCGCCATCGCCTTCGGCTGCCCGCCCGCCGTCACCTACGCTTCCACGGCACCGCTGCCCGGCGACATCGACGAGTACCTGCTGGCCGGCTTCCTCCAGGGCAAGCGGGTGGAGATGGTGGACTGCAAGACGGTCCCGCTCCAGGTGCCGGCCAACGCCGAGGTGGTCCTGGAGGGCTGGCTGGAGCCCGGCGAGACGCTGCCGGAGGGCCCGTTCGGCGACCACACCGGCTTCTACACCCCGCAGGAGCCCTTCCCCGCGCTGCGCATCGACTGCGTGACGGCGCGGCGGCGTCCGCTGCTCCAGTCGATCGTGGTCGGCCGTCCGCCGACCGAGGACGGGCCGCTGGGCCGGGCCACCGAGCGGTTCTTCCTGCCGCTGCTCAAGATCGTCGTGCCGGACATCGTGGACTACCACCTGCCCGAGTCGGGCGGCTTCCACAACTGCGCGATCGTCGCCATCGACAAGAAGTACCCCAAGCACGCGCAGAAGGTCATGCACGCCATCTGGGGCGCGCACATGATGTCGCTGACGAAGCTCATCGTCGTCGTGGACAAGGACTGCGACGTGCGGAACATGCACGAGGTGTCCTGGCGGGCGCTGGGCAATGTGGACTACGCACGCGACCTGACGGTGGTCGAAGGCCCCGTCGACCATCTCGACCACGCCTCCTACCAGCAGTTCTGGGGCGGCAAGGCGGGGATCGACGCCACGCGCAAGCTGCCCGAGGAGGGGTACACGCGCGACGGCGGCTGGCCTCGGATGATCGAGTCGGATCCCCGGGTGGCCGAGTTGGTGGAGCGCCGCTGGAAGGAGTACGGGCTGTGAGCAGCACGGCCGAAGGGGTGCTGGGGCCCGGCCCCGGTGCCGATGTCGGGCGGGTGCGGGCCTTTCTGCGGCTCGTGGTCATCGAGCACTCGGTCTTCGCGCTGCCGTTCGCCTACATCGCGGCGCTCACCGCGATGTTCCGGGAGAGCCGCAGCGTCCACTGGTGGCAGCTGTTCCTGGTGACGGTCGCCATGGTGGGGATGCGGACGTTCGCGATGGCGGCGAACCGCATCATCGACCGGGAGATCGACGCCCGCAACCCGCGCACCGCCGGGCGTGAGCTGGTCACCGGCGCGGTGTCCGTCCGCACCGCCTGGACGGGGGCCGCGGTCGCCCTCGTGGTCTTCCTGGGCGCGGCGGCCCTGCTCAACCCGCTGTGTCTGGCGCTGGCACCGGTCGCCGTCGTCCCGATGGTGGTCTATCCGTACGGGAAGCGCTTCACCGACTTCCCGCACGCCCTTCTCGGCCTCGCCCAGGCCATCGGCCCCACCGGCGCGTGGCTGGCCGTCACCGGCGCCTGGTCCTGGCACGCGGTGGTGCTGGGGCTGGCCGTGGGCATCTGGATCGGCGGCTTCGACCTGATCTACGCCTGCCAGGACGTGGCGGCCGACCGCGCGGGCGGCGTGCGGTCGGTGCCGGCCCGCTTCGGCACCGCCAACGCCATCCGGGCCACCCGCGTCGCCCACCTGGTCACGGTGGCCCTGCTGGCCGTCTTCGGCGTCCTGACCCACGCGGGTCTCTTCTACTGGCTGGGCATCGCCATCGTGGCCGTGGCCTTCGTCTACGAGCACACCATCGTCCGCCCCCACGACCTCTCCCGGCTCAACCGGGCCTTTTTCCAGGTCAACAGCTTCATCGGGGTCGCCCTGTTCGTGTGCGCCCTGCTGGACCTGGCGGTGCGCGGCCTCGGGGTCTGACCCCCTCCCGCCCCGCCGCCGGAGCCCCGCCCGGCCCGGCCGCTCAGTGCCAGGCGGGCCTGCCCTCGCCGAGGGGGTGGCGCTCGGCGGTGAGGCGGGCGGCGAGGATGCCGCCTATCAGGCCGAAGAGGTGGCCCTGCCAGGAGATGCCGGAGTCGGTGGGCAGGACGCCCCACAGGAGGGAGCCGTAGAAGACGGCGACGACGGTGCCGAGGGCGACATCGGTGATGCGGCGGTCCACGAAGCCGCGGGCCACCAGATAGCCGAAGAGGCCGAAGATGAGGCCCGACGCGCCCGCCGTGTTGCTGCCGGCCGGTGCGATCAGCCATACCCCGAGGCCGCTGACCACGATGATCGTCGCGGCGACGGCCAGGAATCTGGCCACCCCGCGCAGGGCCGCCAGGAAGCCGAGGATCAGCAGCGGCAGTGTGTTGGCGATCAAGTGGCCGAAGCCGAAGTGCATGAAGGAGCTGGGGATCACATCCACCAGCTCGCCGAGGCGGCGGGGCTCGATGCCGAAGCCGTCCAGCGCGTTGCCCGAGGCCTGGTCGACGGCCTCCAGCACCCACAGCAGGGCCACCCAGCCCACGATCAGCTTTCCGGCCGCCATCGCCCGCGCGCCCGATGCGCCCGCGCCGTTCGCCATGCTCGCCTCCTCGGGAGGAGCAGTCCCCCTCGTCACCGGGACGCAGGTCCCGTCACCCCCTACAACGGCACCCGGGCCCTTCCCGGTTCCCCGGCCGGGCCGGGCCGGTCTTGGCGGGAGGGCGCCGGCTCACCAGGATGGCCCTCACAGGCCGCCCGTGCCCAGGGCGCCGTAGACCACAGCGGCCAGCAGGTCCTGCGGTTTCAGCTCGCGCACCCCGTCCGGGGCGCGGACGGAGACCGCGTCGCCGCCGCCGAAGACCATCCGCAGCGGCAGATGCGCCTTCTCGGCCTTCCCGCCGCTCAGGAACTGCGCCAGATCCAGCGTGAGGCCCGTCAGCTGGCCGCGCCGGATCTGCAGGTCCGCGCTGACCTTCCGGTCCGGGACCTTGTCCGGGTCCAGCCGGGCGCCCAGTGCCTCCAGGGCACGGGAGAGGTCGGGTGCGGCCCGGCGTGCGGGCATCGAGACCGTGACGTGTTCGGCGCCGCCGTACTCGCCCGCCTTCGTGAACTCCGCGTGCCTGCCGAGCGTCTTCTCCAGGCCCTCCAGGAACTCCCGCTCCGACTCCCCGTTGAGCGCCCGGCCCGCCGCCGTCGCCCGGCCGAGCCGCTTGCTGGTCGCGTCGCTCTGCTCGGACACCGCCGCGCCGTGCCGCCCGAACTCGCCCCGCTTCTCCTCCTTGGCGATCTGCTGCGCGGCGCGCGCGAAGTCGTCGAACGACTCGGGGTCGATCTCCACCCACTTGCCCTTGAGGGCGTCCTTGGCCGAGCCCAGCGTGGTGGGCAGGTCCTTCGCCAGAGAGACGATTCTGCGGGCCCTGCGCCGGTCCGTCGTCGAGCCGTCCGTCTGCGCGACGAGGGAGCGCAGGTTGACGCGGGCGTAGAGCCGCTCCTCCACCGACTTGACGTTCAGCACGTCCCGGCCGCCGAAGTTGAGGCCCGCCGCGAAGCGCAGCCGCTCGGAGCGGCTCAGCTCCTTGAGGGGGGTCTCCTCGCGGTCGGAGCCGACGGCGAGGGTGAGTTCGCCGCGTGCCAGCAGCTTGGCGGCGTGGCGGGTGGCGCGGGTGTCGCCGGCGCCCGCCGCCCTCAGGAACCTCTCGGCGTCGCCCGTGCTGCCGTCCACGGACATCAGCACGGAGGCGGTCGGCTGCTCGCCGAGCTTCTCGAACGCGTGCTTCACCTTGAGGCCCGTGGTCAGCTTCTCCGTCGCGGAGCAGCCGGTGAGGGCGACGGCGAGGACGGCCGCGCCCGCCACGGAGGCGAGTTGGGCTCGGGGTCGGGTGACACGCATACCCCGAGGGTACGTGGGCCGGCGGGCCGCCGTCCCTCCCCGTGCCGTTTCCCGGCACACCGTACGGCGGGAGGGCCCCGGCCGCGTCGTAGGGTCGAGGCGTGAACGGTTACGGACGCCTCCCATGGGTCGTGGGGGTCTCAGGAGCGTCGGGGACGCCCTACGCGGCGTCGGTCATCCGCGCCCTGCTGGCCGCCGGTGAGGACATCGACCTCATCGTGAGCCGCGCCTCGCGGCTCACCCTCCTCGACGAGACCGGCCACCCCTTCCGGGACGCCCACGCGGAGGCGGATCTGCGCCGCTGGCTGGCCCGCGGCGCGGACGGCAGCCCCGACGCGTTCGACGTGGACCCGGCCCGGGTGCGGCACTGGTCCCCGGGGGACCTGGCCGCGGGACCGTCCTCCGGCTCCTACCCGGTCAAGGGCATGCTGATCGTCCCCGCCAGCACCGCGTGCGTCGCCGGGGTCGCGCTGGGGCTCTCCAAGGACCTGCTCCAGCGTGCCGCGAGTGTGACGCTGAAGGAGCGCCGTCCGCTCGTCGTCGCCGTGCGGGAGACACCGCTGAACGGGCAGACCCTGCGCCACCTCGTCACGCTGGACGAGGCGGGCGCGGTCGTCCTTCCCGCTTCGCCCGCCTTCTACGCCGGTGCCCGGCACATCCAGGACCTGGTGGATTTCGTGGCCGGGCGGGCGCTGGACGCCGCCGGGGTGCCGCACGGGCTGTACCGGCGGTGGGAGGGGGAGCTTGGGCGGGGCGCTGTCGGTCCCATGCCTTAGATTCGTTCCCGGACTTCGACAAGGGAGGCGGCGGCATCCATGGACGCGGTGGACAGGCAGCTCATCCAGGCGCTGCGGGAGAACGGAAGAGCCTCCTACGCCGAACTGGGGCGGCTGGTGGGGCTGTCGGGCCCCAGCGTCACCGACCGGATCAACCGGCTGGAGGCCGCCGGGGTGATCACGGGGTACCGCGCCACGGTGGACGCGCCCTCCCTCGGGCTGGGGGTGACGGCGCTCATCGGCATCCAGCTCTCCGACGCCACCGACCACGAGGAGGTGGCCACCCGGCTGCGGGACCTGCACGAGATCGAGGACTGCTGGTTCATCGCCGGTGACGACTCGTACATGCTCAAGGTGCGGGCCGGCGATGTGGACGGGCTGGAGCGCACCATCCGCCGCCTGTCGGGCACCAAGGGCGTCTCCCGTACGCGGACGACGATCGTGCTGTCCACCAAGTGGGAGAACAGGGTCGGGGAGCTGCCCGAGGAGTAGGCGCCGGGCGGGGCTGGCGTAGTCTCGACGCGAGCGCGCGGAAGTGAGCGGAACGGACGAATGGGACAGGTGGCGCGAGGCATGGAGAACGTCGAGAAGAAGGTGCGCTCCGGCGAGCGGCTGAGCCGCGAGGACGGCCTGACCCTCTACGCGTCCGACGACCTGGCCCGGCTGGGCGGACTCGCGCACGAGGTGCGGACGCTCAAGAACGGCGAGGCCGCCCACTTCGCCGTCCGCCGGCGGGTGGAGATCCCGGACGCCTCCGCCCTCGACGAGGCGGTCGGGCGGGCCACGCGCGGCGCCGCGGCCGGCGCCACCGAGCTGCACCTGCGCTTCGGCGCCGGGCTGCCCTGGGAAGAGTGCGTCCGGGCGCTGCGCACGCTGCGGGCCGCGCTCCCCGAGGCGGTCGCCCTGCACGCGTTCACCGCGGCCGGTGTCCGCCGCCTCGCCGCCCTGGCCGGCACGGATGAGAGCGAGATCCTGGACGAGCTGGCCGCCGCCGGTCCGGCCTCGCTCCTGGCCGAGGACGCCGAGGAGTCCGGGGACGGGGATGGGCCGGGCGCCGGATGGGAGGACTGGGCGCGGGTGCACCGGCTCGCGCACCGCAAGGGCCTCACCACCTCCTGCACCCTGCCCTACGGGCACACCGAGGACGTCGCCGACCGGGTGGACCACCTGCTGCGGCTGCGGCAACTCCAGGACGAGACCGGCGGGTTCCGCATCCTCCTCCCGCTGCGCCGGCCCGGCGCCCGGGGAGCCACCGGCGCCGAGGTCCTCGCCACCTTCGCGGTCGCGCGCCTGCTGCTCGACAACGTGCCGCACCTGGCCGTCGACTGGGCGCTGCACGGAGCCCAGACGGCGCAGCTTGCGCTCCAGCACGGGGCCGACGAGATGGCCGGCCAGGTGGTGGAGGACGGCCAGGAGCCGGACGGCGAGCGGGACGAGGCCGCGCTGACCCGCGAGGACCTGGTGGACCTCATCAGGGACGCGGGCCTGCGCCCCGTGGAGCGCGACGCCCGCTACGGTGCGCTGCGCACCTACGAGGGCCCGGACCCGGAGCGGCGCGAGTCCCCGCAGCCCATGCGGGTGTAAGGCCCCCGGGTGGAGGCCCCGCCGCGCCGGTGAGAGCCCCCCTCGGCGGGGGTACCGCGAGCCGTATGGCAGCGAAGAGGGCACCGAGCGGTAAGAGGACCACGGCCGGCGGGAGCGCGGGCGACGGAGGCGCGGGCGGGCCGGAGGACGCCTACGACGCGACCCCCTTCCTCCCCGGCGGGCACGGGCGCGGCGACGCGGGACTGCGGGCGCTGTGCGAGGCGGCGGCCGGCTGCCGCGGCTGCCCGCTGCACCGGGAGGCGACGCAGACCGTCTTCGGCAGCGGCGACGCGGACGCGCGGGTCTTTCTCGTCGGGGAGCAGCCCGGCGACCAGGAGGACCGGCGCGGCGAACCCTTCGTCGGACCGGCGGGCCGGACGCTGGACCGGGCGCTGGGGGAGGCGGGCATCGACCCGGCGCAGACGTATGTGACCAACGCCGTCAAGCACTTCAAGTGGGCGCACGAGGAAGGGCGCGGCAAGCGGCGCATCCACAAGCCGCCGACCCTGCGCGAGATGACGGCCTGCGGCCCGTGGCTGGCGGCCGAGCTGGCGCTGACGCGGCCCGAGGTCCTGGTGGTGCTCGGGGCCACGGCCGGCAAGGCGCTCTTCGGCTCCTCGTTCCGCGTCACCAAGGAGCGCGGCACCTGCACCGAGCGTGACGTCCACGGGCGTACCGAGCGGGTCGTGCCCACCATCCACCCCTCGGCGGTCCTGCGGGCCGGGGACGAGAGGAGCCGGGACGAGGCGTACGCGGGTCTCGTGGCCGATCTGCGGGTGGCGGCGCGGATGCTGGACTGAGCGCGGGGGCGGCAGGGTCCGGACGGGTGCCGGGGGCGGTCGGGCGGGGGCGGCGTCGGCCGCCGTGCGGGCTGTGCTTGACTGGTGAGGACCCGCGAAACGCCCAAAAGCATGGAGAAGACACCGTGAGCAGCAGCACGTCGCACGCGACGCTCCGCTACACCACCATGCGGCTTGGCATCTTCGTCGGCTGCCTCGTCGTCGTCGGGCTGCTGGCGCGGTTCGGCGTCATCCCGTCGGGCATCGGCAAGTCGAACCCGATCTGGGTGGTGCTCCTCGCGCTCGTTCTCTCGGCCCCCCTCAGCTTCGTGCTGCTGCGCAAGCAGCGCGACGCCATGTCCGAGCAGCTCGTGCACGGCGTGGGCCGGGCCAAGGAGCGGCTGGCCGCCAACCAGGCGCAGGAGGACGAGGTGCAGCCGCGGAGCACCAGCGGCAGTGAGCCGAAGCCCGGTTCGGCCTGAGCGCCTCCGCCCGGGACGTGTAACCCTCGTCACACCTCTCGTAGCGCCCCAGTGGGAATGTGCTTTTCCCGCTGGGGCGTTGAGCTTTTCCGTAAGTGTCCCCCAAAGGAAAGCTTTGGGTAAGCCAAAGACGGAGTGTTAGCGTGACGGCCATGACGAACGCAGCCACCACTTCCGACGCGCACGCGGGCCGATCCGGTCGTCCCGGCCTGGCGCTCGTGGCCAGGCTGCACGTCGACCTGTGCCGCTGCATGTCGGCGACCTGTCGCTGACAGCGCGGCCGGACTACCCTCCGGCGCGACCGACCGCACCGTCCTGCGATCCCTGCTCGCGACGACACCCTCTGCCCGCAGTTCCCCGCAGTCCGCTTCCTTCGACGCCTCCGGAGTAGGTCCGTGTCCTCGTCCTCGTCCGAAACAGCCACGCCCGCGCGGGGCTTCCGCATACCCAAGATCCCGTTCTGGGCGCAGATCCTGCTCGGCCTCGTCCTCGGTGTGGTCCTCGGCTGGGCCGCCCGCAACTGGGACGTCGCCTGGCTGGGCACCACGCTCACCAAGATCGGCGAGATCTTCGTCCAGCTGCTGAAGCTGGCCGTCGCGCCGCTGGTCTTCTTCGCGATCACCATCTCGATCACCAATCTGCGCAACGTGCACAACGCGGCGCGGCTCGCCACCCGCACCCTGCTGTGGTTCATGGCGACCTCGCTGATCGCCGTGGCGCTCGGCCTGGTCATCGGCCTGCTCACCGACCCCGGTTCGGGCACCGGCCTGTCGGCCAAGGACGCCGCCAAGCCGGACACCCAGGGCTCCTGGCTGGACTTCCTCACCGGGATCATCCCGAAGGACATCATCACGCCGTTCACCGAGTTGCAGGTGCTCCAGATCGTCTTCATGGCGGTCGTCGTCGGCATCGCCGCGCTCAAGCTGGGCGAGAAGGCCGAGCCCATCCTCAAGCTGGGCGAGTCCGTCCTGGCGCTGCTCCAGAAGGCGCTGTGGTGGATCATCCGGCTGGCCCCGATCGGCACCATCGGCCTGATCGGCACCGCCATCAAGGACTACGGCTGGAACCTGATCGGCAGCTACGCGACCTTCACCGCCGACATCTACGTCGGCTGCGCGCTGGTCCTCTTCGGCGTCTACCCGCTGCTGCTGGCCACCGTCGCCAAGGTCAACCCGCTCCAGTTCTTCAAGGGTGCCTGGCCCGCGATCCAGCTGGCGTTCGTCTCCCGCTCGTCGGTGGGCACCATGCCGCTGACCCAGAAGGTCACCGAGCGGCTCGGGGTGCCCAAGGAGTACGCGTCCTTCGCGGTGCCGTTCGGCTCGACGACCAAGATGGACGGCTGCGCCTCCATCTACCCGGCGATCGCGGCCATCTTCGTGGGTGAGTTCTTCCACGTGGACATGGGCATCAAGGAGTACCTGCTGATCGTCTTCGTGTCGGTCATCGGCTCCGCGGCCACGGCCGGCCTGACCGGCGCGACGGTGATGCTCACCCTCACCCTCTCGACCCTGGGCCTGCCCCTGGAGGGCGTCGGCCTGCTGCTGGCCATCGACCCGATCCTCGACATGATGCGGACGGCGACGAACGTGGCGGGGCAGGTCGTCATCCCGGTGCTGGTCTCGGCCAAGGAGAAGATCCTGGATCGCGAGGCGTTCGCCCACGCCCGCAGCTTCAGCATCGAGGAGGCGGACGCGGAGGCCCCCGCCGGCCCCCGGGCCACCCGCGAACCGGCCACCGCCGGCTGACCGGAGCAGCACCCCCGCACCCCGCGCGCCCCCGGCCCCACGGCCGGGGGCGCGTACGCTTGCGGAGGGCCGGAGGGGGAGCGGGTCGGCCGGGGGAGACGGGCGGGGGTTCCGGCGATCCCCGGCGCACAGGGGGCACGGGGAACCAACGGGGTGACGGGGAAGAAGGGTTGACACGCGTGGGCCAGAAGCGGATGCCGCGCCAGGTGCGGGAGCGGCAGATGCTGGACGCCGCCGTCGCCGCGTTCGCGCGGCATGGGTACCAGGCCGCCTCCATGGACGACATCGCCGAGGCGGCCGGAGTCTCCAAGCCGCTCGTCTACCTGTATCTGAAGTCCAAGGAAGAGCTGTTCACGGCCTGCGTGCGGCGGGAGATCGGCGCCCTGGTCGCAGCCGTCCGGGAGGGCACCCGGGAGCGCGGGGTCTCCGCCGACCAGCAGCTGTGGAACGGGCTCACCGCGTTCTTCGCCCACACCGCCGACCGCCCCGACGGGGTCGCCGTCCTCCACCGCGCCCGCACCCAGGGTGAGCCCTTCGCGCGGGAGGTCGCCGCCATGCGCGTGGAGATCCTCACGCTGGTGACCGGGCTGCTGGCGCAGGCGGCCCAGGACGCCGGGTGCGCCGGCGTGCCGGCCGAACGGGAGGTGTCCGGACTCGCCCACGCGCTGGTCGGCGCGGCCGAGTCGCTGGCCGAGTGGGCGAACTCCCACGAGGCCGCGCGGGCCGGTGCCGCCCCCTCCGCGAGGGAGACGGCGGCGACGCTGATGAACTTCTGCTGGGCGGGCCTGGAGAACCTGATGAAGGGCGCGCGCTGGGTGCCCGGGGCCTCGCCCTGACCGCTACTTCTTCCGGCCACCGCCGCCGTTCTCGTACTGGGCCAGAGCCAGGCCCAGCCCGAAGAAGGTCGGCGCCCACTCGCCGGTGAAAATGCCCCACCGGTCGGCCCGGTCCATGCCCGCCGACTCCGCCTTGACAGAGACGGCCCAGCTCAGGAAGGAAATGCCGATCGAGGCGACGGCGGCGCAGTAGGCGTGCTCGCTCCGCAGTCCGGCCTCGTGCAGTTTCTCGACGACCATGCCACCAGCTCCCATCGTTGAAGGACTGCCGCCGTTGAGGGACAGCCGTCGGTGAAGAACTGCCGCCGTTGAGGGACGGCTTCCGTTCGGCTGCCGTTGAGGGACAGCCGCCGTCGTGCGGACAGCTCCTTCCGCCACGCAACCACCGCGCGAGGGCACCCGCCGCTCCGGCTGCTCCGAACGGGTGAGGGCGCGCCCCGGTGCCGGCACCCGGGGGCGGGGGAGGCCGGGCCGGCGTGCGAGGAGGCGTACCGGTGCCGTGCGGGTCCACGGAAGAGAGCGCTCGGCCCATTCCCCTGCTCCTCCGTCTCGCGTAAATTTACTTGTGAGTAAGGTTACTTTCGGGTCAGGAGTTTGGCCGAGGATGAGCCCCAGCCCCACCGACCGCTCACCGTCCGCCACGGCGCGCCCCGCCGTGCCGTTCCCGCGCCGCGTCGCCGTCATCGGTGGCGGCCGCGTCCCCCTCGCCCGCGCGGACGGCCCGTACGCGACCCGCGCGGACCAGGAGAGGCTGACCGCCGCGCTCAACGGCCTGGTCGACCGGCACGGGCTCCAAGAAGCGGGCGCCGTCGGCGGGTTCGTCGCGCGCGCCGTCCTCCAGCACAGCCGCGACGTCGGCCTGGCGCGCGAGACCGCCCCCGGCCCCGCGCCCGCCCCCCGTCCCGTACGACGAGTCCCCGCCCCGTACGACGAAGGAGCCGTCACATGTCCACGAGCCCGCCCGTCCTGACGCCGCCCCTGCTCACCGAGGAGGGCGGCCGGGTCCGCGAGGTCTCGGTGCCGCCGCTGGCGCCCAGGGTGACCAGCGGCTCCCTCGCGGACATCCCGTTCACCAACGCCGAACAGGCCCCCGACGAGCCGGCCGTCAGCCGCCGCAACCCGGACGGCACCTGGTGGGACATGCCCGCACGCGACTTCGCCGCCGAGGTGCTGGCGATGGCGAAGGGCCTGATCGCCCTGGGCCTGCGACCGGGCGACCGGCTCGCGATCATGTCCCGTACGACCTACGAGTGGACCCTCACGGACTTCGCCGCGTGGGCGGCCGGACTGATCACGGTGCCGGTCTACCCGACCTCGTCCGCCTCGCAGGCCCGGCACATCCTCCAGGACTCGCGGGCCAGGGCCTGCTTCGTCGAGGACGTCGAGCAGTCGCGGATGCTCAGCGCGGAGCGCGGCAACCTGCCCGCGCTCGACCACCTGTGGCAGTTCTCCACCGGTGCCGTCGGCCACGTGGTGGACGCGGGCCGCGAGCTGCCGGCGGCACTGGTGGCCGAACGCCGCGCACACCTGGGGCCGCACACGATCGCCACCCTCATCTACACCTCGGGCACCACAGGTCCGCCCAAGGGCTGTGTGCTCACGCACGGCAACTTCTTCGCGGAGGTGGACAACGCGATCGAACTGCTGCACCCGGTCTTCCGGTCGGAGACGTCCCAGGAGGCGTCGACGCTGCTGTTCCTGCCGCTGTCCCACGTCTTCGGCCGGATGGTGGCGATCGGCTGCCTGCGGGCGCGGGTCCGGCTGGGGCACGCGCCGAGCGTCAGGACCGAGGACCTGCTCGCCGACCTGGCGGGCTTCCGGCCGACGTTCCTGCTGGGCATCCCGTACGTGCTGGAGAAGATCTACCACACCGGGCGGGCGACGGCCGAGAGGAGGGGACGGGCCGCGTCCTTCGACCGGGGCGCGCGGATCGCGCAGCGGTACGGGGAGGCCGTCGAGGCGGCCGAGCACGGGTTCGGCGGCGGACCGGGGCTCGGGCTGCGCGCGGCGCGCGGGCTCTACGACGCGCTGATCTACCGGCGGATCCGGGCCGCGCTGGGCGGCCGGTGCCGTTACGTCATCTGCGGCGGCTCCCCGCTGGGGCACCGGCTCGCGGCGTTCTTCGAGGGCGCGGGCGTCACCGTCTTCGAGGGCTACGGGCTGACCGAGACCACGGCGGCGACGACCGCCACCCCGCCGCTCAAGCCCCGGCTGGGCACCGTGGGCTGGCCGGTGCCGGGCACCGCGCTGCGGATCGCGGACGACGGGGAGGTCCTCATCAAGGGGGAGCACGTCTTCCGCGGCTACTGGGACGCGAGGAGCGAGCGCGCGGTGCCGCACCTGGACGCCGACGGCTGGATGCCCACCGGGGACCTGGGAGCCCTGGACTCGGAGGGGTATCTGAGCATCACCGGCCGCAAGAAGGACCTCATCATCACCTCCGGGGGCAAGAACCTGGCCCCCGCGCCCCTGGAGGACTGGCTGCGCGCGCACCCGCTGGTCAGCCAGTGCCTGGTCGTGGGCGACAACCGGCCGTACGTGGCGGCCCTGGTGACGCTGGAACCGGACGGGCTCGCGCACTGGCGGCGGATGCACAAGAAGGAGCACCTGGGCCCTGCCGAGCTGATCGAGGACGCGGACCTGCTGCGCAACCTCCAGCAGGCCGTGGACGAGGCCAACTCGCAGGTCTCCCGGGCCGAGTCCATCCGCCGCTTCACCGTGCTGCCCCGGGACTTCACCGAGGAGGACGGGCACCTGACGCCGTCGCTGAAGCTGCGCCGGGCCGCGATCGTGCGGGACTTCGCCGACGAGATCGACCGGCTCTACGCCCCGTGAGCGGGTGCGTGGGCAACCCGTCGCTCCTGCCGCGGCCGGGCGGGCGGTACCGTGCCTTGGAGCAGCACAGGGAACATTGAGGCGGGGGCGGGCATCTCCTCCCTCGCGCCGGGAGGACACGGGATGACGACACCCCCGCAGCCGCCGCAGCAGCCGCCCAGCCAGCCACCGCACCAGCCGCCGTCCGGGGGCGGTTTCGGACCGCCCGGAGGCGGCGGCTTCGGACAGCCGCCGGGCGGCTTCGGCCCGCCCGCGAGCGGACCGGGCGGCCCCGGCGGACCGGGTGCGCCCGGTGGTCCCGGGGCGCCGGGCGGCCCCGGCGGCTTCGGGCAGCCCGGCTTCCCCGGCCCGTACGGAAGCCCGCCCCCCACGCCGCCGAACAGGACCAACAAGGTCGTCGGCATCGTCGTGGCCGCCGTGCTGGTCGTGGCGCTGGCCGTCGCCGGGATCCTGATAGCGGTCTCGGGCGGGGACGACGACAAGGACGGGAAGGACACCGCGAAGCCGTCGAAATCCGGGCAGCCCGCCGACGACCCCACGGGCGAGCCCTCCGACGACGAGGAGCCGACGCCCGTCCCGAGCCCGTCCGAGACCCGCTACGAGCTGGCCTTCCCCAAGACGCTGGAGAACGGCGCCTACCGGCTGCGCAACGACCTGAGCGACTCGGTGGACACCCACAACCCCGGCGAGGAGGCGCACCTCGGCTCCTACTCCAACTCCTCCGACACCTCACGCCTCCTCTACGGCTCGGCCACCGGTGAGGACTACGGCAACCCGGAGCTGTCGAAGAACCAGATGATGAACGGCATGGAGTCCGGCCCGACCATGGACGTGGCCGTCAAGCGCCGCGACATCACCCCCACAGGCTCCGGCGATCCGCTGACCTGCGAGGTGCTCGTCAAGACGCAGCAGGGCCGCAAGCTGACGATCCCCGTGTGCGCGTGGAGCGACCCGGGCACCGCCGCCTACGTGGCCAACGACAGCCGGGACACCTACTTCGTCGACCCCGAGGACGTGGACCTGCAGAAGTGGGCGGACCGGGTGGACGGCATCCGGGACGAGGTGCGCACCCCGGCCGGCGATTGACTTCACCTTCGGTTGAAGTTGAAGACTGCTTCCCGTTCGCCCGTCCGACGAAGGGGAGTGGTCGTGATGCAGGGAATCCAGATGGAGCGGTTCGGCGGTCCTGAGGTCCTCCGGCCCGTCGAGTTGCCCGAACCGGTGCCCGGGCCCGGTCAGGCCGTCGTCGAGGTGGCGTACGCCGACGTGATCTTCCTGGAGACCCAGGTGCGCCGCGGCGAGGCATTCTTCACCCCACCGCTGCCGTACGTCCCGGGCGGCGCCGTCGGCGGGCGGATCGCCGCGGTCGGTCCCGGCGTGGGCGCCGCGTGGCGGGGCCGGCAGGTCGTCGCCAGGACGGTGCCCGCCGACGGCGCGGCGGCGGGCGGCGGATACGCGCGGCGCACCCTGGTGGCCGTCGAGACGGTGAGCGTCCTGCCCCACGGGGTCGGCCTGCGGGAGGCCACCGCCCTGGCGCACGACGGACCCACCGCCATGCGGCTCTTCGACAACGCCGTCACCGCGGGCGCTCTCCGGCCCGGCGCCTGGGTGCTCGTCCTGGCGGCGGCCGGCGGGCTGGGCGCCCTGCTGGTGCGGCTGGCGAAGGCGGCCGGGGCACGCGTCGTCGCGGCGGCACGCGGCGAGCGGAAGCTGACGCTGGCACGGGAGGAACTGGGTGCCGACGCGGTCGTCGACTACGGGGAGCCGGGGTGGACCGACCGGGTGCGCGCGGCCGTCGGCGAGCGCGGGGCCGATGTGGTCTTCGACGGTGCGGGCGGGGACATCGGCCGCGCGGCCTTCGAAGTGGTCGCCCGTGGCGGGCGGTTCTCCGCCCACGGCGCACCCGGTGGCGGCTTCGCCGAGCCGGACCCCGGGGCCGCCGCCGCCCGCGGGGTGACCCTCGCCGGCATCGAACAGGTCCAGTTCGCCCCCGCCGAGGCCAAACCGCTGCTGGACCGGGCGCTGTTCGAGGTCGCCGCGGAGCGGCTGCGTCCGGTCGTCGGCCAGACCTTCCCCCTGGAGGACGCGGCACGGGCCCACGCGGCCATCGAGGCCCGCGAGGTCCTGGGCAAGACGCTGCTGACGGTGGGGTGAGGGGGATGTGGGGCGAGCCGGGTGGGGTGAGTGGGGTGGAGTGCGTGGGTGGGGTGGGCGGGGTTGGGTTGAGCGGTGGGGTGAGTGCGTCCCGCCGGCGCACGGATGACGCGTCACGGCCTGCCCAGCCTCTGAGCGGGCCGACCTCGCGCGGTCGTCCGGAATCGGCTCACCCCGCGCGGTCGTCCGGAACCGGCTCACCCCGCGCAGTCGTTGGGGGCCGGCTTGCCCGCGAAGCGGTCGCCGAGCCAGGCCAGGGCCGGGCCGTTGCCGGCGATGGCCGTGCCGGTGTGGCCGAGGCCGGGGAACGACCGGAACCGCACGGCGTTGCCCCTGGCGCACCAGCCGGCGCGCAGCCCCTGCCCCTGCGCGTACGGAATGATCTCGTCCGACTCGCCGTGGTAGACGAACGTGGGCGCCGACGGGGCCCGGGTGCCGAGGGTGTCGGCGGCGATTCTGCGCCGCCAGTCGGGCCGCTCCAGCGGATCGGTGACGGTCAGGTCCGCGATCTTCTTGCCCTTCCCCGCCGCCAGGATGTCCTCCACGCAGGCGCCGCGGGCCAGTTCGGTGAGCCGACGCCCCTCGGCGTTGAGGTACGCGCCCAGCCGCAGCCCGGGGAACGCCGCGTCGTGTCCGATCGCCGCCATCAGGACGAAGCCCGCGTGGTCGCCGCCGTCGTCGGCCTCGGCGACCTCCGCCAGATCGGCGGGCACGCCGCCGCTGGCCGTGCCCTTCACCCTCAGCTCCGGCGCGTAGGAGGCGGCGAGTTCGGCCGCCGCCGCACTGGCCTGCCCGCCCTGCGAGTAGCCCATGACGCCGACCGGCGAGCGCGGGCCCACCCCCAGTTTCCGCGCGCCGGGCAGCCGTTGGGCGGCGCGGGCGGCGTCCAGCACGGCGGTGCCCTCGGCGCGGGCGACGGTGTAGGTGTGGTCCCCGGGGGTGCCCAGCCCCTCGTAGTCGGTGACCGCCACCGCCCAGCCGCGTACCAGGGCCGCGTTGATGAGCGGCGCCTCGGCCGTCGTCCCGCTGGGAAAACCGGCCGAGGGCGCGCACTGGTCACCCATGCCGACGGTGCCGACCGCGTAGGTGATCAGGGGCCGCGGGCCGCTTCCGCCGTCGCGCGGGACGAGGACGGTGCCGGAGACGGCGTTCCGCCTCCCGCTGGCGTCCGTCGAGCGGTAGGTGATTTTCCACGCCGAGGCGTTGCCGGGGACGCCCGGCCAGTACTGGAAGGTGGTCGGCTCCGCGTGGAGGATGGAACCGGGGCGGTCACCGTGCCGTGGGGCGGGCCCGGCGGCACCGCCGTCCGCCTGCGCCTGTGCGCCGCCGGCCAGCGCGGTCGCCGCCACGGTCGCCAGCGCCGTGACGACCGCGCCCCTTCCGCGCTGTCCTGAGTGAGGCCCTAAGCGGCGCTTTCCGCGCTGCTGACGGGACGTACGGAACGACTCCATGCGCCTCTCCCGACTCTCCGGGGTGCCGGATGTCCGGCCGACCGTACGACCGTACTGACGGCGTGGTGCTTGGCGCCATGGGGCGGTCCCGGCGGGAACTTGGCGGAAATCCGGCGCGGATCCGGCGGGAACCCGGCGCGAGTCCGGCGCGAACCCGCAGAAACCCGGCGCGAACCTGCCGCGTACGGAGCGCGCGCTGCGCGGGAGCACCGGCGGAAAAGGGACCGCCCGCCCCTCCGGGGGAAAAGGGGCGGGCGGTCCGGTCCTGGGGCGACCGGCGTGGGCGGTCGCGGTGGACGGGTGCCGTGGGCGGTCGCGTCCCGTCAGAACGGGCGGTCGCCGACGATGGCGACGCGCTCGGCCACGCGGCGGTGCCCGGCGTAGTCGAACAGGGCGTAGTGCTGGGTGGCGCGGTTGTCCCAGAAGGCGATGTCACCGGGCTGCCAGGCGAAGCGGACCTGGTACTCCGGCACGTGTGCCTGGCGCACCAGTTCGGCCAGCAGCCGGTCGCTCTCGTCGCGGTCCATCCCCACGATGTGGGTGGTGAAGGAGGTGTTGACGAACAGCATCTTGCGGCCCGTCTCCGGATGGGTGCGCACCACCGGGTGCTCGACCGGCGGGAACTCCTCCTGCAACTCGGCCAGCCGCTCGGCCGGGGTGAAGCGCGCGAAGCCCGGGATGAAGTCGTGCACCGCCACCGCGCCGTCGATCCGCTCCCGCACCCGGGGCGGCAGGTTGTCGTACGCGGCGGCCATGTCCGCCCACATGGTGTGCCCGCCGACCGGCGGCACCTCGCGCAGCTGGAGCACCGCGCCCATGGCGGGGCGCTCGCGGAAGGTGACGTCGGTGTGCCAGACGTTCTCATACGTGGGCCGGGTGCGGGTGTCCTTCTCGAAGCGGACGATCTCGTCGCTGGAGCCGCGCGCCAGCAGCGGGTTGGTCTCCAGCTCGCCCCAGTGGCGGGCGAAGGCGGCCTGCTGCTCGGGGGTGAGGTTCGCGCCCCGGAAGAAGAGCACCTTCCACTCCAGCAGCGCCCGGTTCAGCTCCTCGCGCAGCGCGGGGCTCAGCGGCCGGGACAGATCGGCGCCCCGGATCTCCGCGCCGATCACCCGGGTCTGCGGCACCACCTCGATCAGCTCGTACGGCCGCTCCTCCCAGCCCTCGGGGAAGGGGCGCAGCACGCGTACGCCCTCGTAGATGCCGCCCTGAGGCACCCGGGCGTCCCGGAGCGTGACGGGGGCGGAGGCAGGGGCGGTGGATGTGGTGGGGGTGACGGTGGTCATGTAGGTCCTCCAGCGGAATCCGGTCGGGAGCCACACCGCCTGCGGAGCGGCGGGCCGTGTCGTTCCTTCGCTTCCTCGCGGAGCCGGACATCCGGCTCGCGCTCACGGAGCCGGGGACACAGCTAGAGACCGGATCGCTCGCACCCACCCCGCCAGGGGACGCCGTGGCGTCCGAGCGGAGAAGTGGAGTGCGCGACCATGGGGCTCATTGTGGGATTCGAGCCCCCACCTCGTCAACGCCGCCTCCGCCGGTCACCGGCGGGGGTGCCGTCGGCGGTCACCGGCGGGGGCGGCGTCGGCGGTCATCGGCGGGGCACCGGTGCGATGGCGCGGCCCGCCCACTCGGGCGGCTCCTCGACGAGCCCGGCCAGGCGCCCGCGCACCGCGTCCGGGAACGGTGCGCTGCCGTCCGCGCCGACGTGGAGCGCGAACAGCTCGGTGGTGGCCACCGTACGGCCGTCCTCGTCCCGCATCTCGTGGGCGAAGCGCAACTTTTTGGCGTCCACACCGAGGACGCGGGTGCGGACGCTCAGGGCGGTGCCCTCGGAGACCTCGTGCAGGTACCGCACATGCGCTTCCACGGTGTAGAGGGAGCAGCCGGTGCGCTCCCGGTACGCCGGGTCCAGTCCGACGGCATCCATCATGGCGTCCGTCGCGTAGCCGAAGACGAGCACGTAGAACGCCTCGCTCATATGGCCGTTGTAGTCGATCCACTCCCGGCGGACCGTCTCGTGGAAGAGGGGCAGCGGAGCGGGGCCGGACGTCATTCCGCCGCGCCCTTCCGCAACCCGGCGTCCTTCGGCAGCCCGGCATCCATCGCCTCCTGCGGCCCGGCACCCCTCGCCTTTTGCGGCCCGGCGCTCTTCGGCACCTCGGCGCTCTTCGGCACACCCGTACTCTTCGGCGCCTCCGCGCTCTTCGACGTCGCCGCGCTCTTCGGCAGGCGGCCCGTGGCGCGGAGGACGTCGATGACGCCCTGGTCCCGCTCGGCGACCAGGTCCGCGAGGGAGCGCCCCGCTGCCGCCTCGTCGCAGCCGGCCACCATGGCGTCCCGCAGCGCCCCGTCCAGCTCCGGGGCCTCCAGCCGGGTCCACGGGGACTTCAGGGAGGGGCCGAAGTGGTCCAGCATGTGGCCCATTCCGCCCTCGCCGCCCGCCAGCGCGAACGTCAGGCACGGCCCCATGAACGCCCAGCGCAGGCCCGGCCCCTCGGTGATCGAGTCGTCGATCTCCTTCACCGTCGCCTCGCCGTTGGCCACCATGTGCAGGGCCTCCCGCCACAGCGCCTCCTGGAGGCGGTTGGCGATGAACCCCGGCAGCTCGCGCTCCATGGTGATCACCGACTTGCCCGCCACCTCGTAGAACCGCGAGGCCCACTCCACGGCCTGACGGTCGGTGCGCTCACCGCCCACGACCTCCACCAGCGGAATCAGGTACGGCGGATTGAACGGATGCCCCACCAGCAGCCGGCCCGGATCGGCCGCCTCCGTCTGCATCTCGGTCATGGGGTAGCCGGACGTGGACGACGCGATGACGACGCCGGCCGGGGTCGCGGCGTCCAGCTCGGCGAGCAGGCTCCGCTTGAGTTCCAGCTTCTCGGGGGCGCTCTCCTGCACGAACTGCGCCGTGGCGCACGCCTCTTCGAGCGTGGACGCGACGGTGAGCCGGTCGCGGGAGGCGGCGGCGTCCAGTCCGAGCCGGGTGAGCGCGGGCCAGGCCGCGTCCACGAGGCGGCGCAGCTTGTCGGCCGCGTCGGGCGCCGGGTCCCAGGCGGTCACGTCGTAACCGCGCGCCAGGAAGTGGGCGACCCAGCCGCCGCCGATCACGCCCGCGCCGACGCAGGTGACGCGGCGGACGTCGGTGGGGGAGACAGGGGGTGTGGTGGGCATGGGGGCTCCTCGGGGTGATGGTGTCCGGGGCGGGGTCCGGAGGCCCCGGAGATCCGGGGGATTCCCGGGGGCTTCCCGGGGGTTTCCGGGGGCTGGAGGGTCTTGGGTTCCGGGCGTCCGGTGGTCCGGGTGTTCCCATGGGTCCGGGGTTCCCGGGGGTCCGGGTGAACAGGGCGACGGTTACGCGCGGGGCTTGAGGCCGAGGCGGGCGCGGGCCTCGTCGGGCGAGGCGACGGACGCCCCGAGGGCCTCGGTGATCCGCACGGCACGCTCGACGAGCTGGCCGTTGGTCGCCTTCACTCCCCGGCTCAGATACAGGTTGTCCTCCAGACCGACCCGCACGTTGCCGCCCAGCAGGATCGACTGCGCCACCCACGGCATCTGCATCCGGCCCAGCGCGAACGACGCCCACTGCGCGCCCTGCGGCAGGAAGTTGACCATCGACTGGAGCACGCCCGGGTCGGCGGGCGCGCCCCACGGGATGCCCATGCACAGCTGGAAGAGGGTCGGCTGGTCGAGCAGGCCCTCGTCCAGCAGCTGCTTGGCGAACCACAGCTGGCCGGTGTCGAAGATCTCCAGCTCGGGCCGGACGCCCAGCTCCTGGATGCGCCGGGCGCCCTTGCGCAGCATCTCGGTGGTGGAGATGTAGAGCTGGTCGCCGAAGTTGAGGGAGCCGCAGTCCAGTGTGCAGATGTCGGGGAGCAGGTCCTCGACGTGCGGGAGCCGGTCGAGACCGCCCACCAGGTCGGTGCCCTCCAGCGCACCCTTCTCCAGCGGCTGGTCGGCGTCGAGCACCAGGTCGCCGCCCATGCCGGCGGTCAGATTGATGACGACGTCCGTACCGGTCTCCTTGACGCGCTCCACGACCTCGCGGTAGAGCCGCCTGTCGCGCGAGGGCGCGCCGGTCTCCGGGTCGCGCACATGGATGTGGACGACGGCCGCACCCGCCTCCGCGGCCTCCACGGCCGAGGCCGCTATCTGGGCCGGGGTGACGGGAACGTGCGGGCTGCGCCCGACGGTGTCGCCCGCACCCGTGAGGGCGCAGGTGATGATGACGCTGTCGTTGAAGGGCATGGCGAAACCTCCGTGGGGACGGTGACGATGACGAGGGGGTGAGGGGAGGACGGTGTAGGGGCGGCTGTGGCGGGGTTCGGTTGTGACGGGGTTCGGAGCTGCCGGGGCGCGGCTGTGACGGGGTACGGCTGTGACGGAGCGCGGCGGTGGTGGGGCCGAGCAGAGTGGCCTGGGCGGGCGGCCGGACCTGACCGTCCCGGGGTCAGTCCTCGCTGTGCGGGAGCAACTCGGCGCGGACATGGGCGAGCAGCGCGGCGTACATGTCGTCGGGGCTGGTGCCGCTTCCGGTGACGGCACCGGTGCCTCCGGTCCTGCCGGTATCTCCGGTCCCGCCGGTTCCTCTGGTGTCTCCGGTCCCGCCGGTGCCCTCCCGTTCGGCGGCGCCGGCCAGTACCTGGGAGGCCAGGCCGTCGATCAGGGCGGTCAGCCGCAGGGCGCTGGATTCCGGGTCCACCTCCCGGAAGACACCCTGAGCGATTCCGCGCCGGATGACATCGGCGACGGTGGTGCGCCACTGCCGGTAGTAGTCCACGTGCAGCCGGCCGATGGCGGTCGAGCGCGCGGCCTCCGCCCACAGGTCGAGCCACACCAGCCACTGACGCCGCTGCTGCTCGGTGCGCGGAGTCTGCAGAGCGAGGAGTTCCCGCAGCTCGGCCGCCGCGTCCCGGGCCCCGGACGCGGCGATCCGGGCCGCGCGGCTGGCGGTGTCCTCGTCCATGCACCACCGCACGGCCGCCTCCAGCAGCTCGGCCCGGCCGGGGAAGTGGTAGTGGATGGCGGCGGTACTGGTGTCGCAGGCGGACGCGATGTCGGCCACCCGCACCGCGTGGAACCCGTGCTCCGCGATCAGCCGCACCGTCTCCCGCACGATCTGCAACGGGCGCCCCGCCGAGGGGAGTTGGGGCGCCCGCCGCTCGGTGGCCGAAGACGGTGCGGCGCCTGGGACGGGGGCGTCCGGGGCGGACGCACCGGTGCCGCTCGCAGCGGCTGTCCGGGAGCCGAGCAGCCAGCCGGCGTCCACCTCGCCCGCGTCGGCGATACGGGCCAGCTCCGCGACGGTGAACCGCCGGGTACCGCTGAGCGAGCGGGACAGCTTGGAGGGGTCCATCACGATCCGCCGGGCGAACTCCCGCTGGGTGCACCCGGATGCCTCGACGACCTTCCGGACCCGCTCGGCGACCTCGCCCGCGCTGTCCTCGACCCTGTCGCCCGCTGTCTCCCGCATGACGGCCACCGTACGAGACCGTTGAGATAACCGCAACGACACCGACAAAATCCGCCCCGTATGCCCCGAAATGCCCTGCCTTTCTTCCTCATGTTGCGCCCTGACTGACGCATCAGTCAGCACCGCACCAACACAAAAGCGGTCCCCGCCATCCCGGCGGGGACCGCTCATGCGCGGGTCGCGCCCGGCTGCTCTCAGACGTCGAGCTCCCGGCGCTGGAGAGCCGCCACGAACGAGCCCCAGGCGGCGGGCCCGAAAGCGAGGCAGGGCCCGTCCGGGGCCTTGCTGTCGCGGACGGGTACGAGGGAGGGGATGTTGTCCGCCACCTCGACGCATGCACCGCCGTCCTGGTTGCTGTACGAACTCTTGCGCCACGCGGCGGTGCTCAGGTCGGTCATGCGCACTGTGGTTCCTCCAGCATTCGCTCGATGAACTCGCGTGAATCGGCGGGGGACATGGCGCGGTCGCGCACCGCATCGTAGCCGAGCTGCAACCGTTCCACAGCGGCCGTTTCCTCCACCAGGTCGCCGGAATAGCCGGTCTCCACCCAAGCCACCGTACGGCCGTCCGTGGTCCTCAGGAACATCGTGTCGGTGTTGGTCAGCGCGTGCAGGCTGGCCCTTCCGGGAACGACTTGCACCACCACGTTGGGCCGCTCGCTCATACCGATCAGGTGCTGGAGCTGCTGTTGCCACGCCTGCGGATCCTCCAGCGGGGTGCGCAGCACGGCCTCCGACAGCATCGCGCGGAAGCGCGGCGCGCCCTCCCGCTCCAGAAGCGTCCTGCGCCCTATCCGCGCCTCCACCTGGCGGGTCAGCTCCTTGCCCGCGAGACCGCCCGCCGCCAGCAGCGTCCGTGCGTACTCCGTCGTCTGCAACAGGCCGTGAAAATTGCTCACCGCGTAGTGCCACAGGCTGATGGCCTCCGCCTCCAGGGCCATGTAACGGCGGTAACGCTCACGGAACTGCGAGGGGTCCGCGACGGCGAGTTCCCACAGGGCAGGAGCCCCGGGATCCTGGCTCCTGCTGTGACCGCTCTTCTGGGCGGCATGCCACGCTCCCAAGGAAGGGTCTAACATTCCGGCCGGTCGGTTTGCCGGGGCAGGGGTGTCCCCTCACTCCGTGGTGCTGTCGTCGCCCTGTGCCGTGTAGTGGGCCGCCAGGGCGGTGGCGGCGGTGGTCATCGCGGTGCGTAGTGGGGGCGGGCCCAGGACCACGGCTTCCGCGCCGAGGCTGAGCAGGTCGGAGACGGCCACCGGCAGGGATTCGACGTCGAGTTCGGTCTCGACCCATCCGTTCTCGTCGGGCGGTCCCGCGTGTTCCAGCGCGCGGGCGCCCGGAGTGCCGAACTTGGCGGGGAGCAGTCGTTGGGCCTGTGGGGAGAGGCGCACGTGCGCCGTCTCCTGCCGGAGCCAGGACTCCAGGCGGCGGGATGACGCCTCCCAGTAGGCGGGCAGGTCGAACCCGGTGGGGCGCTCGAAGAGGGCGTCGGTGGCCGTCACGTCCACGAAGCGGGAGATGCGGTAGGTGCGGACGGCTTCGTCCGCCTGCGCGACGGCGTACCAGATGCCGCCCTTGAGGACGACGCCCAGCGGCCGCAGCGTGCGTTCCACCTCGCCGCGCCAGCGCCGGTAGCGGGTGTGCAGCACCCGCTGCTCCCACACCGCCTCGGCGATCCGTGGCAGGTGGGGCACGGACTCGGCGTCCCGGAACCAGCCCGGCGCGTCCAGGTGGAACCGCTCCTGGACGCGCCGGCTGTGCTCGGCGAGGGGCGTCGGGAGTGCGGCGCGCACCTTGAGCTGCGCGGTGGTCAGGACGGCGCCGAGCCCCAGCTCCCGTACGGGGCCCGGGAGTCCGGACAGGAAGAGCGAGCCCGCCTCGGAACCGGTGAGTCCGGTCAGCCGGGTGCGGTATCCGGCCATGAGGCGGTAGCCGCCGCTCGGACCGCGGTCCGCGTGGACGGGGACGCCGGAGGCGCTGAGGGCGTCGATGTCGCGGTAGACGGTACGGACGGAGACGTCCAGTTCGGCCGCGAGTTCGGGTGCCGTCATCCGGCCGCGGTTCTGGAGCAGGAGGAGAAGGGAGAGGAGCCGGTCGGCGCGCATGGCACACATTGTCGGCGGTACCTGACAGAAGGTGTCAGGTACCGCCGACAGAATCGTCCCACAACCGTCAGCGGCAACCGTCAGCGACAGCGACAGTGCCGCACTGCGAAAGGGCGATCCATGGCCTCCGCCTCCCGTACCACCACCGCCGCGTTCACCGGTGTCTCCTGGGACGAGAAGGACGTCTCCGGCTCCGCGCCCGGCCCCCGTCTCGCCCGCGCCTCCGTCGTCAACGACTACACCGGCGGCATCGAGGCGAAGGGCGCCGCCTGCGCGTACACGCTCACCTATGTGACGGAGGTGAGCGGCGTGTTCTCCGGCATGGAGCGGCTCGACGGCTCCCTCGACGGCCGGCCGGGCACCTTCGTCGTCCACCAGGACGGCAGCTTCGATGAGGAGGGCGTCATCCGCTGCACCTTCACCGTGGTGCCGGGCTCCGGCACGGACGGCCTCGCCGGCCTCACCGGAAAGGGCGGCTACGAGGTCCGCCCCGGGGAGCAGCGCGTCGAGGTGACCTTCACCTACGAGCTGGACTGAGCCCGCGCCCACCCGAGGCCGGTCGTACCGCGCTCACCCTAGGCCGGTCGTGGGAAGGGGCCCCTCCCCCCCCCGGGAGGGGCCGAAGCCTCTCCGAGCGGCCACCGCGACGGTGGTGGGGGCCCCTCTCCCCCCGGGAGGGGCCCCCTTCCACGCTTACTGGAGGGCCAGCTCGGCGGTCGGGTTCCAGTAGGAGACGGTCGAGTTGTCGCTGATGGCGAGGCCCTCACCGGCGGGCGCGTCGACCGTGGCTGTCTTGCCGGTGCCGTTCTGATCGCGGTCGGCCAGCTCGACGGTGAGCTGCTTCTCGCGGTGCATGGTGCCGCCGTCGCCCTCCTCCAGGGAGAGGGCGGCGTAACCGGAGGCGCCCGGCTTCAGGGAGACCACGGCCTGCGGCTTGCCGCCGCCGACCGGAATGGGAGCCTGCGCGTTCGGGTAGCCCACGAACGGATAGCCGTACAGGTCGCAGCGGGTGCTGCCGTTGTTGGTGGCCTTGAGCAGGATCACCGGCGCGCTGCCCCCGGTCTCCTGGAGCTTGACGGAGACCTTGCCGACGGTGCACGTCGAGCTCGTGACGCTCAGCGAGGAGGACCTGGCCTGCGTGCTGACCCCGCCGCCGTCCCCCCTCTCGGCCCTGTTGCCGTTGCCGCCGCTGTCCGAACCCCCCGAGCACGCGGTCAGGGAGAGGAGGGCGAGCGCGCCGGCCGTGGCGGCGGTCAGGAAGCGGGAGCGGGAGTTCCGGAAGCTGGACATATGGCTGAGCCCTTTCGGTGGTGCGGCGGTCCGGGTGCTTTGATGTCCGGAGCTTGTGGGCTGATCCGTCCCAACCGCCAGGTCTGCCGGGCAGTTGGGGACGCTGGAACGCCGAAACGGGCTGTGACCAGGGGGAACGTGAGGGCCTGGAACGCGGGAACGGGACGCGCCGGGCCGCAGGGGGAAGGGCGAGCGATGACAGGTGCGACAGGGGACACGGGCCCGGCCGGGGACACGGACGCCTTCGCGGAGCTGCTGCGGGAACTCAAGGAACGCTCGGGGCTGAGCTATGGGGCGCTCGCCAAGCGGCTGCACATGAGCACCTCGACGTTGCACCGGTACTGCAACGGCACCGCGGTGCCCGTCGACTACGCGCCGGTCGAGCGGTTCGCCCGGGTCTGCCGGGCCGACCCGAAGGAACTGGTCGAGCTGCACCGCCGGTGGGTCCTGGCGGACGCCGCGCGCAGACGTAAGGGTCCGGAAGCCCCCGAACCAGCGAACCCCGCCCCACGAGCGGAAGCCACCGGCTCGGCGAACCCCGCCGAAGGAGCGCGGATCGCTCAACCAGCGGGAGCCGCCGGCTCGAACCCCGCCGACGAAGCACGGGCCGCCGACGAAGCACGGGCCGTCGAAGCAGCGCGGGCCGTCGAAGAAGCGGGGGCCGCCGGCGGGAGCGGGCTCGTCGGTTCAGGGGGGTCCGAAAGGGAGGAGGCCGCGGTCAGGGAGGAGGTCACGGTGGTCGGGCGCGGCCCGGGGGCCGCTCCCGTGCGGTCCCGACGGCGCCGGGCCGCGCTGCTGGCCGGGGTCGCCGCGGCGGCCGTCGTGGGCGCGGTCGTGCTCGCCGTGGATCCGCCGTCCTCCGAA
>NZ_VJOK01000001.1:4463330-4471088 GCF_013302895.1 Streptomyces albus subsp. chlorinus
GGCTGCCCGCACCAGGGCGGGCGCGGACGCCCGTACCGACGGGAGCCGGGCGGGCGCGGGGCGGTCGTCCGCACCGGCGTCCGGGTCCCGGGGCGCGGCGGAGACCGGCGGACCCTCGTCCTCGGCCTCACGGCCCGCCGCCCGGCACGGCGGTGGCGGCGGTGGCGGCGACGGCGCCGCCGAGCGTTCCGGCGGCGTACTCGTCAACGTCGCCGTCCGCCCCTACGTCTACGAGAACCCGTGCAGCCAGCACTTCCTCGTCGACAGCGGGCCCGAGCAGGTCGGTCCGCCGGCCGGTGAGCAGGACGCGCCCCGCTGGGTCGCCGCCAACGGCGCGGTCGCCTCGGGGGAGCAGCGTGTGGCGCTCACCGTGCAGGGCACCGGGGAGGAGACCGTCGTCCTGGAGGAGCTGCATGTGCGCGTCCTCGACAAGGGCGCGCCGCTCGCCTGGAACGACTACGCGATGGGTGTGGGATGCGGCGGCAAGGTCGGCACCACGTCGTTCGCCATCGACCTCGACAACGGGAGCCCGGCCGTCACCGTCAAGGGCGGTCAGCGCGACTTCCCGTACAAGGTCAGCGAGTCCGACCCGGAGGTCTTCTACGTGACCGCCCGCACCAAGGCGCACGACGTGCGCTGGGACCTCACTCTCAAGTGGTCCAGCGGGGGCCGGCGCGGAACGGTGCACATCGACGACGACGGCAAGCCGTTCCGTACGAGCGCCGGTTCCGGACGCCCCGGCTATGACTACCCGCTGGGCGGCACCGAGTGGATCGAGCGGGAGGGGTGACCGGGAGGGGCCCTGGGGAACCACGGGGAGTCACGGGCAGCGACGGGGGAGCCGAACGGGAGCCGCGAGCGGAGCTTCCGCACGGAGAGCACGCCGCGGACGGGACGCCGGAGGGGCTCCGGCCGGTTGCGCGCCGGAGCCCCTCCGTGTGTCGTCAGCGGTTGTGCGGGGTGCCTCCCGGGCGGGTCGTCTCACCGGCCCGCCCGGAGGCTACGACGCGCACACCCTGCTCGGTGCTCACACCGTGCTCGGTGCCGACCCCTTCTCCGCGGGGGCCGGGGCGGCCGGCGTCGGCGCGCCCTGTTCCTCGGGCATCTTGAGGAAGAAGGTGAGCACCATGGCCACCAGGTACAGCGCCAGGAAGACGATGGTGACGCCGCCCGCCCCGACGAGGGGGAGGAACAGGGAGGCGATGGCGGGGCCGACGAAGGTGGCGCCGCCCGCGCCGAGGTTGAGCAGGGCCATGGCGCCGCCCTTGTTCTCGGGCGCCATGTTGGGGATCAGCGCGGAGATCGGGACGAAGCCCGCGAGCGTGGCGCCGTATAGCATGCCGGCCAGGACGGCGACCCAGTAGTAGTCGGGGCCGAGCCAGGTGGGCACGAAGTAGAGGACGGTCACGCTGATCGCACAGCCGAGGGCGCCGAAGGTGGCGATGGTGGTGCGCCAGCCGATGCGGTCGGAGACGGCGCCGAAGATCAGGTTGAAGAAGATGTTGGTGCCGTAGATGATCGCCAGCAGCTGGAGCCACTTGTCGGTGCCGAAGCCGACGTCGTCGGAGAAGATCCGCGGCAGGTAGACGAGCATGCCGAACTCGGGCGCGGTGTTGATGACGCGCACCAGGCAGCCGACGAGGACGCGGGGGTTGGTCCAGACGATGGAGACGCTGTTGTAGAGCGACTGCCCGGTGGTCACGCCGGGTTCGGCCAGCCGGTCGCCGCCCTCCCGGCGCTTGGCGCCCACCAGGGCGATGGCGCCGCCGACGAGGATGAGGCCGAGGGCGGTCCACAGGGTGCCCATCTCGCCGATCTGCGGAATGGTGAAGCTGGACCACAGGGAGCCGAGGGTGGGCAGGCCGCCGGTGAAGGCGAAGTAGAACCAGCCGACGGCGGTGCCCAGCCGGGCCTTCGGGGCGCTGCCGGTGATCCACACCAGGAAGCCGAAGGCGAAGAGCGGGTAGCCGAAGCCGCGGATGCCGTAGAAGAGGAGCATCAGCGGGAAGCTCTCGGTGCCCAGCGCGAAGAGCAGGTAGAGGGCGTCGAAGACGGCCCAGATGACCAGGCCGACCCACATCACCTTGCGGGGGCCCCACACCTGGGAGAGGGCGCCGGAGAACCAGGACGCCAGCATGACGGCGACGCCGTAGACGGTGATGACGTAGCCGGCCTTCACGTCGGTCCCCGCGCCGTGGTCGGCCATGTAGGGGGCGATGAAGCCGCTCTCGACCCCGTCGCCGATCATGAACAGCAGCACGCCGATGTACCCGAGGACCAGGGGTTTCGGCAGCCCTATGCGATCGAGCACCCCTCTGCCGGGGTCACGCGTCGCTGCATCCGCCATCGGGGGGCCTCCGCTCTGAGGTAACCAGTTGGTGCACCGCAGATCCTCAGCCCGACTGCGAGAAATATCAAGAGCTGTGTTAAAAACATCGTCGAGTTTTGTTATCGCGTAACAGGACGGCTCGGTTCCGTAGTCGCCGTCGCCGTCGCCGTCGCCGTCGCCGTCGCCGTCGCCGTCGCCGTCGCCGGTCGCGTCGGCCGCTGTGGTCCCCAGTCGCGGTCGCAGCCCGCGCCCACGTGCCCGCGAGAAGATCAGGCCGCCACCACACGTACCTCGGTCAGCTTGCGCATCTCGGCCACCACCTCGTCCTCCACGGGGCCGGTGAGCACCACGTGGTCGAACGCGCCCACCGGGTCGAGCCGGTGCAGCGCGCTGCGCCCGACCTTGCTGTGGTCCATCAGCAGCACACTGAGCGAGCCCGCCTCGCGCATCGCCCGCTTGAGCGCGACGATCTCCTGCTCCTGGTGGTAGGTCATGGTGCCGGTCATGGCCGAGGTGGAGACCAGGGTGAGATCCACCGAGAAGCTCTTGATCATCTCCAGTGCGGAGAGCCCGATCCACGAGTCGTGGGTGCGCGAGTACTCGCCGCCGATCCCGATGAGCCGTACGTCCTCCACGGCCCGCAGCTCCTCGGTGATCAGCCGGTAGTTGGTGACCACCGTCAGCGGTCCCACCTGCGGCAGCAGCTTGGCCAGGGCGAGCGCGGTGGTCGAGTCGTCCAGCATCAGCGACATCCCCGGCGCCACGAAGTCCAGCGCCGCGCGGGCCAGCGCGTCCTTCTCGTCGGTGTGCGCGTGCAGCCGGAAGTCCGAGCTGGACTCGAAGACGGTGGAGGGCTGGGCCGTCACACCGCCGTGGTACTTGCGCAGGATGCCCCGGTCGGCCAGTTCGGCGATGTCCCGGTGGACGGTCATCACGCTGACGCCGGTCAGTTCGGTCAGCTCCGCCACGGAGGCGTCGCCCTTGGCCAGCACGTGGTCGACGATCTGCTGCTGACGTTTCTGGCGCGAGGCGCGCGCTGCTCCCTGGGCGGTCATACGCACCATCCTGCACCCCGCGCGGCCGGTCGCGGGCCCGGGACCGGCCGGAGTCTCACAGGAGGACTGGTTGGCGTATCAGGCCACAAGTGACAGATAACAGAACCGATGTTAATTTGCAGGGAGCCGAAGGTGAGGAGTCCGGCCGTGGCCGATGCAGTGGTGTTTGACATGGACGGAGTGCTCGTGGAAAGCGAGCATCTCTGGGAGCGGCTGTGGACCGCGTTCGCGGCCGAGCGCGGCAAGCGGTGGGGCCCGGAGCAGACCAAGAGCTGCCAGGGCATGAGCGCCCCCGAGTGGGCCGCCTTCCTCACCGACTTCGCGGGCGGGGGCGACAGCGCCGCCGACACCGAGCGCACCGTCGTGGACGGCATGATCAAGGCGCTGGAGGACGGCGAGATCGACCTGCTGCCCGGCGCCCGCGCGATGGTCACCGACGCCGCCGCGCTCGGCCCCATCGCGCTCGCCTCGTCCGCGCCGCGCCGCGTCATCGACGCCGTCCTGGCGCACCATGGAATCGATCACCACTTCAAGGCCACCGTCTCCAGCGCCGAGGTGCCGCGCGGCAAGCCCAGCCCGGACGTCTACCTCGCGGCGGCCGGCAAGCTCGGCGTGCCCGCGGCCGACTGCCTCGCGGTCGAGGACTCCAGCAACGGGCTGCGGGCCGCCGCGGCGGCCGGGATGACGGTCGTCGCCATCCCCAACCCGGGCTACCCGCCGGCCGCCGACGCCCTGGCGGGCGCCGCCTACTGTGCGAGTGACCACGAGGCGGTACGCCGCTACCTGCTGAGCAAGCTCAAGGAGTCCCGATGACCGAGGTCCTGGCCTCGGGCGACCACTTCATCGCCCCCCAGCTCTTCGTCGACGCGCTCAGGGCCGCGGCCCCCGGCGCCGAGCTGACCTTCCGCACCCAGACCACCCCCTGGCCGCACACCCCCTTCGGGCCGGTCGGCAACGTCAAGGAGGCCAGCGGCACCGAGGAGGAGCTGCTCGAAGCCCTCGGTGACGCGGAGATCGCCCTGGTCCAGATGGCGCCCTTCACCGACCGCGTCATCCGCGAGGCGCCGAACCTCAAGCTGATCGCGGTCGCGCGCGGCGGCCCCGTCAACGTCGATGTGGAGGCCGCCACCCGGGCCGGCATCCCCGTCACCTTCACCCCCGGCCGCAACGCCGCCGCGGCGGCCGAGTTCGCCCTCGGCCTGATGCTCGCCGCGATGCGCCGCATCCCCGCCTCCGACGCGGAGCTGAAGAAGGGCACCTGGCGCGGCGACTACTACGCCATCGAGAACGCCGGCATCGAGCTGGACGGCACCACGGTCGGCCTGGTCGGCTACGGCGCCATCGGCGGCATCGTCGCCCGCGTGCTGCGCGCCTTCGGCTCCCATGTGCTGGTCCACGACCCCTACGCCGACCCGGCCAGGGCCGCGGCCGACGGGGTGGAACTGACCTCGCTGGAGGATCTGCTGCGCCGCAGTGCGGTCGTCAGCCTGCACGCCCGTGTCACCCCCGAGACGCGGCACATGCTGAATGCCGACAACCTCAAGCTGCTGCCTCGGGGCGCCGTGCTCGTCAACTCGGCGCGCGGCGAGCTGATGGACTACGGCCCCCTGCCGGACATGCTGCGCAGCGGCCACCTGGGCGCGCTGGCCCTGGACGTGTACGACGTCGAGCCGCCGCCCGCCGACTGGCCGCTGCACGGCGCCCCCAACGTCATCACCACCCCGCACCTGGCGGGCGCCACCCGGCAGACCGCCGACCGCGCCGCCGCCGTCACCGCGGCCCAGGCCGCCGCCCACCTGCGGGGCGAGCGTCCCGAGTTCGTCGTCAACCCCCAGGTCTTCGACGCGGAGGGGACCGCCGGGCAAGGACGGTCGTCATGATCCTCGGCGTCGACGTCGGCACCTCGGTCACCAAGGCCCAGCTGATCACGCGCGACGGGCGCACCGGTCCGGCGCACGAGGCCCGCAGCACGCTCTACACGCTGCCGGGCAACCGCGTCGAGCAGGACATGGACGAGGTCATCGGCACGGTCGTGACCGTGGTGAGGGCCGCCGTCGCCGACGCCGCACAGCTCGACGCCGACGAGCCCGTCGAGGCCCTCGCCCTCACCGGGCAGGGTGACGGGCTGTGGCTGCGGGACGCGCGCGGCCGTCCGGTGGGCCGCGCGCTGTCCTGGATGGACGGCCGGGCCGCGCCCGTCCTGGACCGGTGGACCGCCGACGGCACGGCCGCCGCGGTGCACCGGCGCACCGGCGCCGGGATGTTCCCCGGCGCGGCCGGCCCGCTCCTGGCCCACCTGGCCGAACACGAGCCCGACCGGCTGGCCGCCGCCGATGTGGCCGGCTACTGCGTGGACGCCATCGCCCAGCGCTTCACCGGCGAGCGGACCGTCGACGCCTCGGACGCCTCGGTCCCGTTCCTGGACGTGGCCACCCGCACCTACGACGACGAGGCGCTCCGGCTGTGCGGACTGGACCGGTGGCGCGGACTGCTGGCTGAACCGGCGCCGCCCGGCACCCTGTTCGGCCTGCTGCCCAAGGTCGCCGCCGAACTGGGCCTGCCCGCCGGGCTGCCGGTGAGCGCCGGCCCCTTCGACATCCCCGCCTGCGGGTTCGGCTCCGGCCTGGAGCAGACCGGCCAGGGCAACCTCATCATCGGCACCACCCTGGCCTGCCAGGTGCTCGCCGACGACCCCGCGCCGGGCGAGGGCGCCCGTGCCGAGGCGGCCGGCATGGTGCTGGCCACCCCCTACGCCGACCGCTATCTGCGGGTCATGCCCGCCATGATCGGCACGGCCGGGCTCGACTGGCTGCTGGGCATGCTGGGCGTGGGCATCGAGGAACTGGACGCCCTGCTGGCCCAGTCCCCGCACGGGGCCGGCGGGGTGACGGCGCTGCCCTTCCTGTCCACCAGCGGCGAGCGTGCGCCCTTCGTGGACGCGCGGGCCCGTGGCCGGCTGGACGGCCTCTCGCCGCTGACCGGACGCGCCGACCTGGTGCGCGCCCTGTGCGAGTCGGTCGCCTACTCGGCCCGGCACTGCCTGGAGGCCCTCGGCGTCGACGGCGACATCACCGCCTGCGGCGGCGGGGCGCGCTCCGGCGAATGGGGGCGCATCTTCGCCGGGGTCCTCGGCCGGGACGTGCACGTGCGCCAGGACGCGGTGGGGATCCGCGGCGCCGCGCGGGTCGCCTGGGACGCGCTGGGTGTCCGGGCCGGCCTCCCGCACTCCGGGGCGCGCATCGCCCGCGCCGACGACGAGGCGGTGGCCTTCTACGAGGACGGCTACCACCGGTACCTGGACGCCCTGAAGACAGCCCGCGAGTCCTGGTGAGAGGGCCGCACGAGGCGGCGGTGGAGAACCGACAGCTGGAGCGAGGAAGATGACGCGGATATTCAACGACCCGGCCCGCTTCACCGAGGACATGGTGAAGGGCTTCACCGCGGCGCACCCGGAGCACGTCCGCGCGGTCCCCGGCGGTGTCGTACGGGCCCGCCGCCCCGACGCCCCGAAGGTGGCCGTGCTCACCGGGGGCGGCTCCGGCCACTACCCCGCGTTCTGCGGCGTGGTGGGCGAGGGGTTCGCCGACGGTTCCGTCATCGGGAACGTCTTCACCTCCCCGTCCGCCGCGCAGGCGTACTCCGTGGCGACGGAGGCCGAGACGGGCGCCGGCGTGCTGTTCCTGTTCGGCAACTACGCGGGCGACGTCATGAACTTCGGCCAGGCGGCCCAGCGGCTGACGGCCGAGGGCATACCCGCCCGCTGCTTCGCCGTCACCGACGACATCGCCAGCGCCCCGGCGGATCAGGCCGGGCGGCGCCGCGGCATCGCGGGCGGCTTCACCGTCTACAAGACGGCCTCGGCGGCGGCCGAGGAGGGCGCGGACCTCGACGAGGTGGTCCGCGTCGCCGAGCACACCAACGCCCGGACCCGGTCCCTCGGCGTGGCGTTCGCCGGGTGCACGCTGCCGGGTCAGGGCCAGCCGCTGTTCACCGTGCCCGAGGGACAACTGGGCCTGGGCCTGGGCATCCACGGGGAGCCCGGCGTCAGCGAGAGCGCGCTGACCACCGCCGAGGACCTGGCCCGCACCCTGGTGGAGGGCCTGCTGGCCGAGCGGCCCGCCGAGGCCGCCGGCAGCGACCGGGTGGCCGTCCTCCTCAACGGCCTGGGCGCCACCAAGTACGAGGAGCTGTACGTGCTGTGGGCGGCCGTGGCGCGGCTGCTCACCGAGGCGGGGCTCGAACTCGTCCGCCCGGAGGTGGGGGAGCTGGTCACCTCGCTGGACATGGCGGGCTGCTCGCTGACGGTCACCTGGCTGGACGACGAGCTGGAACGGCTCTGGCTCGCACCCGCCGACACCCCGGCCTACCGCCGCG
>NZ_VJOK01000001.1:4472057-4475476 GCF_013302895.1 Streptomyces albus subsp. chlorinus
CCACGAGCAGGAGGAGGCCCTCGGCCGGCTCGACGCCGTCGCCGGGGACGGTGACCACGGGCGCGGCATGTGCAAGGGCGTGGACGCGGCGCTCGCCGCCGCCGAGCGGGAGGAGGCCCGCGAAGCCGCCCCCCGCCGAGCTGCTCGGCGCGGCCGGGGACGCCTGGGCCGCCGAAGCGGGCGGCACCTCCGGAGCGCTGTGGGGCGCGGGCCTGCGCGCCTTCGGCGCCGCGCTCCCCGACGACCGCGCGCCCGAACCCGCCGAACTGGCGGCCGGGGCGCGTGCGGCGCTGGAGGCCGTCACCGCGCTGGGCAAGGCCGAACCCGGCGACAAGACCCTGGTCGATGCCCTCGCCCCGTTCGTGACCGCCTTCACCGAACGCGTCGAGGCGGACACCGGGCCCGCCGACGCCTTCCGCGCGGCCGCCGAGACGGCACGCACCGCCGCCGCGGACACCGCCGGCCTGCGGCCCCGGCTGGGCCGCGCCCGGCCGCTGGCCGAACGCAGCGTCGGCACCCCGGACCCGGGCGCCACCTCGCTGGCGATGGTCCTGGCCGCGGTCGCCGGCACCCGTACCGCCCCCGACAGGAGGAACGCATGAGCACCACTCCCGCGGCCCCCCGGCCGTTCCGCATCGTCGTGGGCTGCGACGACGCGGGCCTCGACTACAAGGAAGCACTGAAGAAGGACCTCCAGGGCGACGCGCGGGTCGCCGAGGTGACCGATGTGGGCGTCGGCGCCGACGGGGCCGCCCTGGACACCGCCTACCCGCACGTCGCCGTCGAGGCAGCGCGCCGGGTCGCCGACGGCCAGGCCGATCGCGCCCTGCTCATCTGCGGCACCGGACTGGGCGTGGCCATCAGCGCCAACAAGGTGCCCGGCATCCGCGCCGTCACCGCGCACGACAGCTACTCCGTGCGGCGCTCCGTTCTCAGCAACAACGCCCAGGTGCTCTGCTTCGGCCAGCGCGTCATCGGCCTGGAGCTGGCCCGCACCCTCGTCGACGAATGGCTCGACCACCGCTTCGACGAGTCCTCGGCCTCCGCCGCGAAGGTGGCCGCCATCACCGGCTACGAGCGCACCGCCTGCTGACAGCGGGCAGGAGAGCGGAAGAACCAGGGAACAGGGAAGGCACGGCAAGGCCCACAAGACGCGGCAAGGCCCGGAAAGACGAAAAGACGGAGCGGGGCAGGAAAAGGCGGAAAAAAGCAGGAGCCCCGCCGAAGGCGGGGCTCCTTGGGTACTGCGATTCAGGGACTACTGCGCGGTGACGTTTTCCGCCTGCGGACCCTTGGGCCCCTGCGTCACATCGAACGACACCAGCTGGTTCTCCTCCAGCGAGCGGAATCCGGATGCGTTGATCGCGGAGTAGTGGACGAAGACATCGGGACCGTCGCCGTCCTGGGCGATGAAACCATAGCCCTTTTCGGCGTTGAACCACTTCACGGTTCCGGTAGCCATAAGCCCTCCCTGGGCCTAAAAGGGTGTCCCTGCTTCCCAGAACCCACAAAGAAGCCTGAAACGACGAGAGCCCGCGGTCACATGCTCCGCAGGCTCTGTACTGCAAGGAAACCAAACTGCAACTTGCCTCCGAGGCTAGCACGCAGCAACGCGCTGGGGAAGGGGTGTGGATCATGCCTGTCCGGAGAACCCCCCGCACGGAGGAAACCGCCCCCGTACCGGCGACGCCCCCGCCCAGGGGACCGGGCACGGCGGGGGACAGACCGGGGCGTACTCTCCGGAGAGTGACTGCTAAACCGGCTGAACCAGCTGAACCGCAGGGTGTGCGCACCCGCCCCCGCGTCGCGCACATCCAGTTCCTCAACTGCCTCCCGCTGTACTGGGGCCTGGTCCACACGCACACGCTGCTGGACCTGGACCTGACGCGGGACACCCCCGAGCGGCTCAGCGAGATGATCATCGACGGGCGGCTCGACATGGGCCCCGTCACCCTGGTGGAGTTCCTGCGCAACGCCGACGACCTGGTGGCCCTGCCGGACATCGCGGTGGGCTGCGACGGCGACGTCATGTCGTGCGAGATCGTCTCGCGGGTGCCCCTGGAGCAGCTCGACGGCGCCAAGGTGGCCCTGGGCTCGACGTCGCGCACCTCGGTACGGCTCGCCCAGCTGCTGCTCGCCGAGCGCTACGGCGTTCAGCCGGAGTACTTCACCTGCCCGCCCGATCTCGACCGGATGATGAAGGAGGCCGACGCCGCCGTCGTCATCGGCGACGTGGGGCTGCGCGCCTATCTGCGCCGGCTGCCCGAGGAGGGCCTCCAGGTGCACGACCTGGGGCGGCTGTGGAAGGAGTGGACGGGGCTGCCGTTCGTCTTCGCCGTCTGGGCCACCCGCCGCGACTTCCTGGAGCGCGCGCCGCAGACCGTGCGCGAGACGCACCGGGCCTTCCTGGCCTCCCGCGACCTGGCCATGGAACAGGTCGGCAAGGTGGCCGAGCACGCCGCGCGGTACGAGTCCTTCGACACCGGGGTGCTGGAGAAGTACTTCACCACGCTGGACTTCCGGTTCGGCGAGCGGCAGCTGGAGGGCGTCGCCGAGTTCGCCCGCCGCACCGGCGCGACGACCGGCTTCCCGCCGGATGTGCGCGTGGAGATGCTGCACCCCTGAGCCCCGCCGCCCGCCCGGCGGCCGTGCCTAAGCTGGTGCCCGCCCGACGGGAAGAAGGGCACGGCAGCGAGGACGAGGGGGGGCGCCGCACCATGCAGCCGCTGGAGCCGGAGGACCCGCCGTCGCTGGGCGGGTACCGCCTGCTGCGCAGGCTCGGCGCGGGCGGCATGGGCCGGGTCTACCTGGCCCGCTCGGGCAGCGGCCGCACCGTCGCGGTGAAGGTGGTGCATCCGCACCACGCCGTGGACGAGGAGTTCCGGCGCCGCTTCCGGCGCGAGGTGGCCTCCGCGCGCCGGGTCGGCGGCGCCTGGACGGCCCCCGTGCTGGACGCGGAGACCGACGGCCCGGTGCCGTGGGTCGCCACCGGCTATGTGGCGGGCCCCTCGCTGGCGGACGCGGTCGCCGAGCACGGACCGCTGCCCGAGCCGGTCGTACGGGCGGTGGGCGCGGGCCTCGGTGAGGCACTGCGCCATGTGCACGGCCTCGGACTGGTGCACCGCGATGTGAAGCCCTCCAACGTGCTGCTCACCCTGGACGGGCCCCGTCTGATCGACTTCGGCATCGCCCGTGCCACCGAGGGGACCGCCTCCCTCACCTCCACCGGTGTCTCGCTCGGCTCGCCCGGCTACATGGCCCCCGAGCAGGTCAGGGGCGAGGGCGTCACCGGCGCCACCGACGTCTTCGCGCTCGGCGCGGTGCTGGTCTTCGCGGCGACCGGCGAGCCGCCCTTCCCCGGCGACAGCACGGCCGCGCTCCTCTACCACGTGGTGCACGGAGAGGCCCGGCTCGGCGGG
>NZ_VJOK01000001.1:4475814-4480637 GCF_013302895.1 Streptomyces albus subsp. chlorinus
CCCACGGGCAGTGGCCGGCGGCGTCGTACGGCGGCCGCACCGGCATCGTCGTCGAGCGGGCGGACGGGCGCGGCGGCCCGGGGGCGGGTGCTGCCGGGGAGGCTGGGCGGACCGGCGGCGCCGGTGGCCGGCCGCGCCGGCGGCGGATCAGCTGCACGCTGGTGCTCTCGCTCACCTGCCTGGCGGCGGTGCTGCTGGGCGCCTCCCTGCTGGGCGTCCTCCCCGGCGGCGGCGAACGGAACGACACCGCTGAGCCGCCGTCCTCTCACGCGTCGTCGCCCCGGCCCCCGGGAGGGCCGGACGGCGGCTCCGGCGGTGGCGGAGAGGAGCCCTCACGCGCCACCGTGCCCGAGGACTTCGTCGGCACCTGGAAAGGGGACCTCTACTCCCGCCGCGGGGTCCCCGTGGGCACCCTGACCGTCACCCTCACCCGGGGCGGCAAGGGGGACACCGTCGCGACCGGCTCCTCCTCGCTGCGGGGCCTCAAGTGCGCGGGGAGGTGGAAGCTGGTGTCGGCCTCGGACACCCGCCTGGTGGCCGACGCCTCCGGAACGGACCCCTCTTCCGAACTGTGTTCGCCGGGCGGCACAAGGGAGGAGTTCACGCTGCGCAAGAACGACCGGCTGCGCTACGAGTCGCATGTGGCCGCCGCCGGGGACGCCGCGGGGACACTCCGGAAGATCCGCTGAGAACCCCTGGCGTAGGCTGGGCGGGCGCCGCTGTTGCTGTGGTAGGCGGCGAGATGTGTCGATTGTGCGACCTTTGGAGGGACGCCACGGTGACAGCGCACGTGTCGGAAGCCGACCTGCTCTCCGCCCTCGACCGCGCCGCCGCCGGCGGGCGTGTCACCCCCGAGGAGGCGCTCGACCTCTACCGCTACGCGCCCCTGCACGCGCTGGGCGCCGCCGCCGACAAGGCGCGCCGCCGCCGGTACGCGGGGACCGAGCACATCGCGACGTACATCATCGAGCGGAACATCAACTACACCAACGCCTGTGTGACGGCGTGCAAGTTCTGCGCCTTCTACGCCGCGCCCAAGAGCGACCGGGTGTGGATCCGCGACCTGGACGACATCCTGCGCCGCTGCGCCGAGACGGTGGAGCTGGGCGGCACCCAGATCATGTTCCAGGGCGGCCACCACCCGGACTTCGGCGTCGAGTACTACGAGAGGCACTTCGCCGCCATCAAGAAGGAGTTCCCGCAGCTGGTCATCCACTCGCTGGGCGCCAGCGAGGTGGAGCACATGGCGCGGATCTCCGGGGTGACGCCTAAGGAGGCCATCGAGCGCATCCACGCCGCCGGGCTGGACTCCTTCGCCGGCGCGGGCGCCGAACTGCTGCCGGCCCGGCCCCGCAAGGCCATCGCGCCGCTGAAGGAGTCCGGCGAGCGCTGGCTGGAGATCATGGAGATCGCCCACAACCTCGGGGTGGAGTCCACCTCCACCATGCTGATGGGCACGGGTGAGACCAACGCCGAGCGCATCGAGCACCTGCGGATGATCCGCGACGTGCAGGACCGCACCGGCGGCTTCCGCGCCTTCATCCCGTACACCTACCAGCCCGAGAACAACCATCTGAAGGGGCGGACGCAGGCGACGGTCCTCGAGTACCTGCGCATGATCGCCATCGCGCGGATCTTCCTCGACAACGTCGCCCACATCCAGGGCTCCTGGCTGACCACCGGCAAGGACGTCGGCCAGCTCTCCCTGCACTACGGCGCCGACGACCTCGGCTCGGTGATGCTGGAGGAGAACGTCGTCTCGTCGGCGGGTGCCAAGCACCGCTCCAACCGGATGGAGCTGATCGACCTCATCCGCAAGGCGGGCCGCGTCCCGGCGCAGCGGGCCACCACCTACGAGCACCTGGTCGTGCACGACGACCCGGCGAACGACCCGGTGGACGACAAGGTCGTCTCGCACCTGTCCTCGACCGCCATCGCAGGGGGCACCGCACACCCCGAGCTGGCCCTCATCGACGCGAACTGACGGGCGGGCAACCGACTATGAGCCGCGCAACCCTGGACAAGCAGCCGCACGAGGTCGCCGCCATGTTCGACGACGTGGCGGCCAGGTACGACCTGACCAACGACGTGCTCACCGCCGGCCAGGCCCGGCTGTGGCGCCGCGCCGTCGCCGCCGCCGTGGACGCGCGCCCCGGTGAGAAGGTGCTCGACCTGGCGGCCGGCACCGGCACCTCCTCGCTGCCGTTCGTGGAGGCGGGCGCCTTCACGGTGCCGTGCGACTTCTCCGCCGGCATGCTCGGCGAGGGCAAGCGGCGCCACCCCTGGCTGCCGTTCACCGCGGGGGACGCCACCCGGCTCCCCTTCGCCGACGCCACGTTCGACGCGGTGACCATCTCCTTCGGGCTGCGCAACATCAGCGCGGTGGACGCGGCCCTCGGCGAGATGCGGCGCGTCACCCGGCCCGGCGGACGGGTGGTGATCTGCGAGTTCAGCCAGCCGACCTGGGCACCCTTCCGCACCGTCTACACCCAGTACCTGATGCGCGCGCTGCCGTCGATCGCCCGGCAGGTCAGCAGCAACCCCGACGCCTACGTCTACCTCGCGGAGTCCATCCGCGAGTGGCCCGACCAGCCGCGGCTGGCCGCCCGGCTCCAGGACGCGGGCTGGAGCCGGGTGGCCTGGCGCAATCTGACGGGCGGCATCGTCGCCCTGCACCGGGGCTTCAACCCGCACGGGTGACGGGCTCGCGCCGCGCGGCTGACGGGACCACCCGCGCGGTTGGCGGGGGCACCCCGGGCGGGTGACGGGTTCGTCCCGCGCGGCTGACGGGCGGTCCGGCCGGGCCCGTGCCGGGGCGCGGGGCGGCGGCTGGTGCGGTCCGGGCGGCTACCGCCCGGTATCCGTTGCGCTTGGGTAACTCCCCTTTCCCTTGGGGACTTTCGGCGGAACCATGGACGCCACGCTCGTGTCTGTACGTACACGCGCGGTACCCCTGTGTGCCGCTTGGTCCCCATGAGTCCCCTGAGTCCCCGGAGCGCCATGTCCTCCCCGCCGTCGCCGCCCTGCGCCCAGTGCGGCACCGCTACACCGGCCGAGGCCCGGTTCTGCATGTCCTGCGGAGCGCCGACGGCCCCGGCGGCGCCGCCCGCTCCCCAGGCGCCGCCGACTCCCCAGCAGGCACCGCCCCCTCCGCGGACCGCACCGCCCGAGCCGCAGGCGCCGCCCGCCCCCGCCGGGCCGCCCACCTACGTCCCCACGAGCACGTCACTGCCCGCACAGCCCGCCCAGCCGTCGCAGCCCGACCAGGCGTCGCCGGCCGCACAGCCGTCGCCGTCCGCACAGCCGTCGTCGGCCGACCAGTCGTCACCGGCCGCTCCGCCGCCACCGGTCGCCCGGCCCGGATACGGTCCGCCGCCACCGGTCCCGCCCGGATACGCGCCGCCGCCCGGGCCCGCGCAGCCGACACCGTTCGGGCTGTTCGTGGCGCGGACCCTCAAGGGGGACTGGCTCGGTGCGCTGCGGGTCGCCGCCTGGCCGCTCGCGCTGGTGTTCGTGGCGGCCTGCGCGCTGGGCCTGTGGTCCAACGACGACATCGACGACCTCGACATCGGCTGGGGCACCCGCATGCGGGTGGCGCTGGCCGCGCTGCTCCAGGGCATCGGGGGCGGGTTCGGCATCTCCTCCGACGGCACCACCGACATCGCCGGGGAACGCATCGCCGGTGAGGCGGAGAGCTCCGGGATCCCGCTGCTGGCCACCGCCGTGTGGATCGCCGCGCTCGTGGCCGCCGCCCGCTTCGAGCGGCGGCGCCTGGTCCGCACCACCCCCACGGCCGGGTTCGAGGCCGCCCTCCGCATCGGCGCGCTGGGCGGACTGGGCGGGCTGGCCCTGGGACTGTACGCGGCCCCCTCCTACGAGGGCCTGGAGCTGAACTCCTCGCCCGGACTCACCCTGCTGTGGGCGTTCCTGCTCTCCACCCTGGTCGCCGCGCTCGTCCTGACCCGCGGTGAGGCCGACTCCTGGCTGGCCACCCGCCGCACCTCCGGCCCCCGCGTCCTGGCGGGCGCGCTGCGGACGGCGGGGCTCGCCCTGGCGTGCGTCCTCGCGCTGGCCGGCCTCGTGGTATTCGTCGTCCTGCTGGCCACCGAGGACGAGGTCGGCGCGGGCGACGTGTGGGCCACCCTCGCGCTGCTGCCCAACCTCGGCGCGCTCGGCCTGGCGCTGGCCTGGGGCGCCCCCATCGACGCGCGGTGGAACGTCAGCCGACTGGACTCCGGGCGGGAGTCGTTCGGCTACTCCGAACTGGCGGACGCGGCCGGCGGCTGGGCCGTCGTCGGCACGCTGGCCGGCGGCCTGGCGTGCGCGCTGCTCCTCGGCTGGCTGGTGGCCCGCCGCAGCGCCGACCGCCGCGAACAGCTGCTGGCCGCCGGGTTCTTCGTGCTGGGCGTCCTGCTGCTGGCCGGTGTGGCGGGCGTGGGCTTCGAGGCGAGCTTCCACGAGGCCCGGGGCGGGTTCGACGGGGGCAGCGGCGGCGACCTCGGCGACTACCCGGACGACTACTCCGGGGACTTGGGCGGCGACTTCGGCGCGGGTGAGAGCTTCACCGCCGGCGGTGAGATCGGCGCGGGCATCGCCGAGCTGCTGCTGTTCGCCCTGCTGTGGTCCTTCGGCGGTGCCCTGCTGGTGCCGCTTCTGCGTGCCCAGTTCGGCAAGGGCGGCCCGGGCGGCACGGGCCTCGGCACGGGCACCCCGTCAGGCGTCCACGGCCAGGGCGCCTTCGGGCAGGGCGCCTACGGCCACGACACATACGGACAGGGTGCGTACGGCCAAGGCGGACAGGGTCAGGGCGGTCAGGGTCAGGG
>NZ_VJOK01000001.1:4480744-4494027 GCF_013302895.1 Streptomyces albus subsp. chlorinus
CGGCCCGCAGGAAAGCGCCCCGCAGGGGAACGCCCGGAACGCCCCGCAGGGGAACGTCCCCCGGGAAGACGCCCCCCGGCAACACGGCTCGCCCGCCCCGGGCTCCGATGAGGGTGGCGGGGGTGAGGGCGGCCCGAGCGAGGGCGGTCCGGGCACCGGCGGTTCCGGCAGTCGTGGCCCCGCCGGCGGTGGCCCCGGTGGTGGTGGCCCCGGTGGTGGCGGGCCCGTTCCGCCGCCGCGGCGCGGGCGCGGCCTCGCCTGGGCCGGGCTCGTCCTGGCCGCGTTCCTGGTGGCCGGCGCCGCGACCGGTGGCGTCTTCTACCTGGTCGGTGACGACAAGGGGGACGGCAAGCCGTCGGCCGGGCCGTCCGTCAGGGCGAAGGAACCCGCGAAGGGCCCCTCGGACTCGGGGCGCGGCGGCGACGGCCCGTCCACCGAGGGGCCGAAGCCCGCGCCCTCCGGCGGCAGCGCCTCCCCCACGGGCTCCGGCCCCGACCCGGACGCCGTCGCGGGCGGCACTCCCGGCAGCCCCGCCGACACCGGCCTGCCGGCCGGCTTCACCATGGCCGAGGACCCCAAGGGCTTCTCCGTGGGCGTGATGGAGGGCTGGCAGCGCGAGTCGAAGGGCACGCAGGTCGACTACGCGGCCCCGACCGGCGGCAGCTACCTGCGGATCGGCGTCATCGAGAACGCGGGCCAGTCCTCGCTCGACAACTTCCGCACCCTGGAGAAGGGCGCCCGGAAGCGGGACGGCTACCAGCGGCTCGAACTGACGGAGAACCCCTTCCGGGGCCGCCCCGGAGCCCGCTGGGAGTTCGTCTACACCGAGGACGGGGGCCGCACCACGGTGCACGCCATCGACCAGGCGTACGTGGCCGAGGACGGTACCGAGTACAGCCTGTACTTCTCGGGCCGTTACGACACCTGGGACCCCGAGCGGGACCAGGTCTTCAGCACCGCGCTGCGCACCTGGGACGAGGACGGCTCCTGACGCGGGCGGGCCGCGCACCGGCCCGGGCCCCATCGGCGGCCCGGTCCTCGGGGGGTCCCGTGTGCCCGCATAGACTGGCGCGGTCAGCCGACCCAGCCAGCACGCGGGAGTCCTCGTGGCCGATGCCCAGCCGAAGGCCGATCCCCAGCCGACCACAGTCTCGGAGCGGTCCGCCGATGTGATCGTCGTCGGCGCGGGGCCCGCGGGCTCCACGACCGCCTACCACCTGGCCCGCAGCGGCCTGGACGTCCTGCTGCTGGAGAAGACGGCGTTCCCCCGCGAGAAGGTGTGCGGCGACGGGCTCACCCCGCGGGCCGTCAAGCAGCTGGTGGCCATGGGCATCGACGTCTCCGAGGAGGCGGGCTGGCTGCGCAACAAGGGCCTGCGCATCATCGGCGGCGGCCACCGCCTCCAGCTGCCCTGGCCGGAGCTGGCCAGCTACCCCGACTACGGACTGGTCCGCAAGCGGGACGACTTCGACCAGCAGCTCGCCCGCCAGGCCGAGAAGGCCGGGGCACGGCTGTACGAGCGCTGCAACGTCACCGACCCGGTCGTGGACGAGCGCACCGGCCGCCTCACCGGCGTCCACGCCAAGCTGGGTGAGGAGAAGACTCCGGTCACCTTCCACGCCCCGATCGTGGTCGCCGCGGACGGCAACTCCACGCGGCTGTCCCTGAAAATGGGGCTGCACCGCCGCGAGGACCGCCCGATGGGCGTCGCCGTGCGGACGTACTTCACCTCGCCGCGGCACGACGACGACTACCTGGAGTCCTGGCTGGAGCTGTGGGACCGACGCGGACCGCAGGAGAGGCTGCTGCCCGGCTACGGCTGGATCTTCGGCATGGGCGACGGCACCTCCAACGTCGGGCTCGGCGTGCTCAACACCTCCGCCGCCTTCAAGGAGCTGGACTGGCGCGAGGTCCTCAAGGCGTGGTGCGCCTCCATGCCGCAGGAGTGGGGCTACACGCCGGACAACATGACGGGCCCCGTCCGCGGTGCCGCGCTGCCCATGGCCTTCAACCGGCAGCCGCACTACACGCGCGGGCTGCTGCTGGTCGGTGACGCGGGCGGGCTGGTGAACCCGTTCAACGGCGAGGGCATCGCGTACGCGATGGAGTCCGGCGCCATCGCCGCCGAGACCATCGTGCAGGCGCACGCCCGGGCGACCCCGGCCCAGCGCGAGCTGGCCCTGCGCCGCTACCCGAAGGTCCTCAAGGACACCTACGGCGGCTACTACACGATGGGCCGCGCCTTCGTGAAGCTCATCGGCAACCCGAAGGTGATGAAGCTCGCCACCGAGCGCGGCCTCTCGCACCCCGTCCTGATGCGCTTCACCCTCAAGATGCTCGCCAACCTCACCGATCCCACGGGCGGCGACGCGATGGACCGCATCATCAACGGCCTGACGAAGGTCGCCCCGCGCGCCTGACACCTTTGGGGCCGGCCACAGCCGAGGAACGAACGGCGGTGCCGTGAACGCGGAGCGGGCCGGGGGGCAGCCCGCTGGAGTTGTCACACCGGCCTGCGGCGACACGGCGCCCGCGTCGCGGCCGCAGGCGGGGAGCGGCCCGCGAACGGAACCTGCGGCGCTGTCCCCACGCCCCTCGCCTCCGCACCTGCTCACCCCCACCGCTGGTGCGCCGTCCCGCTGCTGCGTGCGTTCACCTCCCGCAGCTGGAGGCTCAGCTCCCGCGCCCGCTGGGAGCGCACCAGCTTCCGGACCGCCCGCAGGGCTCGCCGCTCCCGGTCCGTCGCCACCCGTACGGCTGACAGGTGTGTACGCCACGTACGCCGTCCCGGCCGCGCCAGCGTGAGCCAGGCGCCATGCACCCGCACCACAAGCGCGGGCTGTTGCCGTGTCACGTCGAACACCGGCTCGCCCGGCCTCACCGCCGGCCCGCCGGCCGCCCGGGGGCGTACGCCCGGGCGTGCACGCGCGCCTGGTGGGCCCGCCACAGCACGCGCACATCCACCGCCCGGCTCGCGTCACCGTCCCGCTCCGCCGCCGTGTGGCCCCGCGCGTACCGCTCGCACTCGCCGCAGCCCGCCACGGGGGACGGCGGCCGCAGGACGGGAAACTCGGGAAGATCCTGGTAGCCCCCGTCGTCGTCGCAGGGGCGCACCTTCTGACGCGCGTCCTCGTGCTCCTGCTCCTGGCCAGACCGGTGCTCGTGCCGGCTCCGGTGCTGATTCTCGTGCTCGTACTGGTGCTCACCTGACGTGTGCATAGCGCTCTCTGCCTGTGTCGGCCGCCTCGCGGCTGTTTTCCGTTCCGGTGACGAGCATCACGCAGTACCACTACGCTCACCAACAGTGACGATGTGCGAGCGACCGAAGGAACACAGCCATGCCCGCACCCCGAGAGCTCGACCCCACCTACTCCGTCGCCGCCTACCTGGGCCACAAGATCCGCCGCGAACGCGAACGCCGCGGCTGGACCCAGGTGGACCTGGCCGGCCGCGTCTTCATCTCCCGCGCCCGCCTCGCCAAGGTCGAACTGGGCACCGATCCCCCCAACCCCGCACTGGCCGCCCGCTTCGACAAGGTCCTGGGCTTCGAGGACGACCTGAAGAACCTGGCCGGCGTGCTGCTGAACTCCCAGTTCCGGGACTACGCGCAGGCGTACCTGGCACGGCAGTTGGAGGCGGCGGCCATTCACGGCTACTCGATCGTGGTACCGGGGCTCCTCCAGACCGAGGCGTACGCGCGGGCACTGATGCTCGATGCAGAGGCGGAGGACCCGGCCGAGGTCGACCGCTACGTCGAACGCCGGATCGCCCGACAGGAAGTGTGGGCTCGTGCGAAGCCGCCGTGGATGTGGACGCTTCTCGACGCGGCCGTGCTCCGCAGGACGGTCGGAGGCCGGGCGACGATGCGCGAACAGCTGTGCAAGATCCGGGAGATGTGCGAGCCGCCGTACGTCAACCTCCAGATCATCCCGGATGATACGGCCGCGATCCCCGGCTCACTCTGGCTGCTCACCCTCCCGAACGGCGACCGGGGAGCGTACACGGAGGGTTTCGAAACCGGCGCCTACTCCGAAGAACCGAGCATGGTCGCCCGCTTCCAACGGGTCTATGATCGGTTGCACGCCAGTGCGTTGAGCGCGGACGCGTCCATGGAGCTGATCGAGAAGGCCATCGAGGGATACTCATGATCGACCTGAACGCCGCGACGTGGCGCAAGTCCAGCTACAGCGGACCGACCAACGACGACTGCGTCGAGGTCGCCGTCGGCATCCCCGGCCGTGGCGGCACCGTCGTCCCGGTTCGCGATTCGAAGTTCCCGCAGGGGCCTGTGCTGCTCTTCGGTAGGTCGGCCTGGTCCTCGTTCATCGAGCGGCTCGGGGACTGAGGAACGACGGGGAGGCCGGCTCGCCCGGCGTGTTCCCTTCCTGGATGTGCCACCGCTCTCGCCGTCGGGCAGGTCGTCGCTCCCCTGGTCGTCCGGCGGCTTGATGTCCGACGTACGCGAGTCCCCCGCAGCAGGCTCCCCGAGCGTCAGGTGGCTGTCGCGAACCTGACCGTAGTAGCGCGCCCGTCCCCCCGTCGCAGTTATCTTCTTCGCGGTCCCGCAAGAGGGCCGCTCGGGGCGATGCCGCCGGCACGGCCGGCAGCGAGACGGGCGAGGTGCACGCCTTCCTGTGGCGCAGGAGCTGATCCGGCCCCCGTCGCCCCTGCGGCAACGGCTCCCGGAACCACGGCGCCGCCCATGGCAGGGCGTTCGCCGGACCGGACGGGGCGGTCCGGCTGCTGAGGTCCGGCCGCGGGGGCCCGGACATGCCGAGGGGCCCCACCGCGCCGTGCGGTGGGGCCCCTCGTGCCGGAGTGCGCAGGCTCAGAGCACGCGGACCGCGCCGGTGGGCTGGTCGTAGCTCAGGGGGCGCTCCACGACGCCCGTGGAGGAGTTCTGGGCGCCGATGAACTTGCCGTCGCCCACGTAGACGGCCACGTGGTAGGCGCTGCCGGCGCTGCCCCAGTAGAGGATGTCGCCGGGCTGGAGGTTGTCCAGCGAGACAGGGGTGCCCGCGGTGGACTGCGGCTGCGAGGTGCGCGGCAGGCTGACGCCGACCTGCTTGAACGCCGCCTGGGTCAGACCCGAGCAGTCGTACGCGGAGGGGCCGGTGGCGCCCATGACGTAGGACTTGCCGACCTGGGCCCGCAGGAAGTTGAGGAGGGTGGCGACGTTGCCGCCCTGGGGGGCGGGGGTGGAGAGGGAGGCGCGGTCGGCGGAGCGGGACGCGTGGGCGTCGCTCTTGGGGGCGGCCGCGGCACGGGCCGCCTTGCGGGCCGCCTCGGCCTTGCGCTCGGCCTCCGCCTTCGCCTTGGCCTTCGCCTTGTTCTCCTTGGCCTGCTCCTGGGCCTTGGCGGCCGCGGTCTGCTGGGCCTGCTGGAGCTGGAACTGCTGCGCCGAGTCCTGCAGCGACTCGGCCGCCAGGGTGCTGGAGTCCGCCGTGGAGAGGGTGGGCATCTCCACGGTCTCCGCCGGTGCGTTCTTGTCGGCCGCGAGGGCCGGCGCCGCCGCGGCGGTGAGAGCGATGGTGCCCATGACGCCGCCCGTCATGCCCGCACGCAGCGCCGTGTTCATCTTGCTGGAGCGTGGCTTCCGGTGGCTGGGTATCTGAGCTTTCGGGGACATGAGGGAATGCCTAGCAGGACCGAAAGCGATCCCTCAACAATCGTGCGATGCGCCACAGTCGTCGCGGACACGGCCAGTTGGGCCCTCCGGCACCCCGGCGGCGCGTCCTCGTACGCCGTGATCATTGCCCAACTACGGGGCCGTGACCATGCAGTTGTCCGCATTGCCGGAATCCCTCGGGCGCGTATACCACGACGAAAAGCCGGAATCAAAGAAGGCAGCGACTGCCGGAATCCGGAGTGGCGCAGCTCACAATCCGGAACTCAACTCTTCGTGCGAAACGCACATTGATCCCCTTTCACCCATCCCGCTCGGCTCCGCCGGCCCGCCGTCCGGTCACGGGAGGGACTCGGCCGGGTCGCGGCGGGGTCTCGGCGGGGGGCCCGCGGGGATTCAGCGGGGATTCGACGGGGATTCGCCCGGCGGTGGGTACGGCCGCCGAGTTGGCCGTGGACCGGTCGTGGGCCCCTCGCGGGCATCACGGTCATCGCGGACATCGCGACCGGAGTGCGGCGTCGGGGTCCGCCGTCATCGGGTGCGTGCGGCATTTGTGCCGGGTTTCACGAACGCACGAGGCGGAGTGGTTCGCGCATAGCAGGTGAAACCGTCCAGCGCGAATTTGCCTCTGCAGCCCCATGCCTGATACAGCGACCCGCCGCCAATGGGCGTGAGCACGGCCCGATCGTCACCTCAAGTGATCGTTCCGGGGCTTTGCGTATGAAGATCAACGTCCATCCGACGGAATGATTGGCCGTCAGGTGGTGGAGATCACAAAGTAGTTGGTGCCTCCCGTGTCGCAGATCACAGAGGGGCGGGCTTAAGATGCCTGCGAACAGGGCTTGTGAACTGCCTCACATAGGAGCGATCTTCGTGGGGAGGCGCGCAGCGGCCCAGCGGTCTGCCGGCAGTCAGAGACGACGCCTGGAAGGAGACGGGAGCGGTGAACGTCTACACACCAATCCTCGTACTGGGAGCCCTGGCGGCGGCGTTCACGGTCTTCTCCGTGGTCGTGGCCTCCATCGTCGGCCCCAAGCGCTACAACCGGGCCAAGTTGGAGGCGTACGAGTGCGGCATCGAGCCCACGCCGCAGCCGGCCGGAGGCGGGCGCTTCCCGGTGAAGTACTACCTGACGGCGATGCTCTTCATCATCTTCGACATCGAGATCGTCTTCCTCTACCCGTGGGCCGTCCATTTCGATTCCCTCGGGATGTTCGGGCTCGTCGAAATGCTGGTCTTCGTCGCCCTCATCGGTATCGCGTACGCCTACGACTGGCGGCGTGGCGGCCTGGAATGGGACTAGGGGCAGGATAAGCAATGGGACTTGAAGAGAAACTGCCGAGCGGATTTCTGCTCACGACGGTCGAGAAGGCAGCCGGACTCGCGCGTAAATCCTCCGTCTTCCCCGCGACGTTCGGACTCGCCTGCTGCGCCATCGAGATGATGACGACCGGCGCGGGCCGCTACGACCTCGCCCGGTTCGGCATGGAGGTCTTCCGCGGCTCGCCCCGCCAGGCCGACCTGATGATCGTGGCGGGCCGGGTCAGCCAGAAGATGGCCCCGGTGCTGCGGCAGGTGTACGACCAGATGCCGAACCCCAAATGGGTCATCTCCATGGGCGTGTGCGCCTCCTCGGGCGGCATGTTCAACAACTACGCGATCGTGCAGGGGGTCGACCACGTCGTTCCCGTGGACATCTACCTCCCCGGCTGCCCGCCGCGCCCCGAAATGCTGCTCGACGCCATTCTCAAACTGCACGAGCAGATCAAGAATTCCAAGCTCGGTGTGAACCAGAAGGAAGCGGCCCGCGAGGCGGAGGAGGCGGCCCTGAAGGCCGTGCCCACCATCGAGATGAAGGGGCTGCTGCGATGAGTGACGCCCGTGTGAACGGCAACGGCGACGGCGGGCACGCCGGCGACGACCACCCGGGCAGCTCCGTCCCGGTCCAGCAGGGCGCCCCCGGCGAGGTCATCGACGTCCGCCGCGGCATGTTCGGCGCCCGCAACGGCGGCGACACCTCCGGATACGGCGGCCTGGTCCGCACCGTCCGGCTGCCCGGCGCCACCCCCCGCCCGTACGGCGGATGGTTCGACGAGGTGGCCGACGAACTGGAGGGCGCGCTGGAGGAACAGGGCGTCGCTCCTGAGGAGGTCATCGAGAAGACGGTCGTGGACCGTGGGGAGCTGACGTTCCACATCGCCCGCGCGCATCTGCCGCGCGTGGCCCGCACCCTGCGCGACGACCCCGCGCTGCGCTTCGAGCTGTGCACCGGGGTGAGCGGCGTCCACTACCCGGGTGACAAGGGGCGCGAGCTGCACGCCGTCTACCACCTGCGCTCGATCACCCACAACCGGCTGATCCGGCTGGAGGTGAGCGCCCCCGACGCGGACCCGCACGTGCCCTCGGTCGTGGACATCTACCCGACCAACGACTGGCACGAGCGCGAGACCTACGACTTCTTCGGGCTGATCTTCGACGGCCACCCGGCGCTGACGCGGATCATAATGCCGGACGACTGGCAGGGCTTTCCGCAGCGCAAGGACTACCCCCTCGGCGGCATTCCCGTCGAGTACAAGGGCGCCCAGATTCCCGCTCCCGATCAGCGGAGGTCCTACTCCTGATGGCCAGTACACACGCACCGGCCGGTGTCCGGGAAACCACCGAGGGGACGGTCTACGACGTCACCGGCGGCGACTGGGACGAGCTGGCCGCGCACGCCGCCAAGAGCGACGACGAGCGCATCATCGTCAACATGGGTCCCCAGCACCCCTCCACCCACGGCGTGCTGCGGCTCATCCTGGAGATCGACGGCGAGACGGTCACCGAGGCCCGCGCGGGCATCGGCTATCTGCACACCGGCATCGAGAAGAACCTCGAGTTCCGGACCTGGACGCAGGGCACCACGTTCGTCACCCGGATGGACTACCTGACGCCGTTCTTCAACGAGGCGGCGTACTGCCTGGGTGTCGAACGGCTGCTGGGCATCGAGGACCAGGTGCCCGAGCGCGCCAATGTGATCCGCGTGCTGCTGATGGAGCTGAACCGGATCTCCTCGCACCTGGTGGCCATCGCCACCGGCGGCATGGAGCTGGGCGCCACCACGATCATGATCTTCGGCTTCCGGGACCGCGAACTCGTCCTGGACCTGTACGAGCTGATCACCGGTCTGCGGATGAACCACGCCTACATCCGCCCCGGCGGCCTGGCCCAGGACATCCCGCCCGGCACCGTCGACGCGCTGCGCGAGTTCATCAAGAAGATGCGCAAGAACCTGCCGGAGTACGACGCGCTCGCCACCGGCAGCCCCGTCTTCAAGGCCCGGCTCAAGGACATCGGCCACCTCGACCTGGCCGGCTGCATGGCCCTGGGCGCCACCGGGCCCATCCTGCGCTCGGCCGGACTCCCGCACGACCTGCGCAAGGCCCAGCCGTACTGCGGCTACGAGACCTACGACTTCGAGGTCCCGACCGTGGACACCTGCGACTCCTACGGGCGGTTCCTGCTGCGCCTGGAGGAGATGCGCCAGTCGCTGCGGATCATCGAGCAGTGCGTGGACCGGCTGGAGCCGGGCCCGGTCATGGTCGCCGACAAGAAGATCGCCTGGCCCGCGCAGCTGGCCCTCGGCCCCGACGGGCTCGGCAACTCGCTCGACCACATCAAGAACATCATGGGCACCTCCATGGAGGCGCTGATCCACCACTTCAAGCTGGTGACCGAGGGCTTCCGGGTGCCACCGGGCGAGGTGTACGCGGCCGTCGAATCGCCCAAGGGCGAGCTGGGCGTGCATCTCGTCAGCGACGGCGGCACCCGCCCCTACCGGGTGCACTTCCGCGACCCCTCCTTCACCAATCTCCAGTCCATGGCGGCGATGTGCGAGGGCGGCCAGGTCGCGGACGTCATCGTCGCCGTCGCGTCCATCGACCCCGTGATGGGAGGCGTCGACCGGTGAACAGCGTTGAGATGGGCCTTCCCGAGATGCCCGCGCCCGACTACCCGGCCGAGGTGCGCAGGCGGCTGGAGGCGGACGCGCGGGAGGTCATCGCCCGCTACCCCGACAGCCGTTCGGCGCTGCTGCCGCTGCTGCACCTGGTGCAGTCCGAGGACGGGTACGTCACCCGCACCGGGCAGCGGTTCTGCGCCGAGATGCTGGAGCTGACCACGGCTGAAGTCAACGCCGTGGCCACCTTCTACTCCATGTACCGCCGCAAGCCCTCGGGCGACTACCAGGTCGGGGTGTGCACCAACACCCTGTGCGCCGTCATGGGCGGGGACGCCATCTACACCACGCTCCGCGAACACCTGGGCGTGGGCGACGGGGAGACCACCGAGGACGGCAAGGTCACCCTCGAACACATCGAGTGCAACGCGGCCTGCGACTTCGCGCCCGTGGTGATGGTCAACTGGGAGTTCTTCGACAACCAGACCCCTGAGTCAGCCCGCGCGCTGGTGGACGACCTGCGTGCCGGCCGGGAGGTCGCCCCCACCCGCGGCGCGCCGCTGTGCACCTTCAAGGAGACGGCGCGGGTGCTGGCGGGCTTCCCCGACGAGCGCGAGGGAGCCGCCGACGCCTCCGGCAGCGCCGGCCCCGCCTCGCTCGCCGGGCTGCGGCTGGCCAAGGGCGAGAGCGGCCCCGGCGTGGTGGCTCCCCGCGGCGGCGCGGCCGACGAGGAGGGGAAGGGATGACCGTGGCAGCACACGACGGCGGACAGGGCGGGGCCTCCCAGCCGGCACCGCACCCGGAGGCGGACCCGCAGAAGCTGCTGGCCCCCGTGCTCTCGGCGCACTGGGACGAGCCCGACTCCTACACCCTGGCCGGCTACCGGCGGCACGGCGGCTACCGGGCGCTGTCCAAGGCGCTGGCCATGGACCCCGACGACCTGATCGCCTACGTCAAGGAGGCGGGCCTGCGCGGTCGCGGCGGCGCCGGCTTCCCGACCGGGATGAAGTGGCAGTTCATCCCGCAGGGCGACGGCAAACCGCACTACCTCGTCGTCAACGCCGACGAGTCCGAGCCGGGCACCTGCAAGGACATCCCCCTCCTCTTCGCCAACCCGCACTCCCTCATCGAGGGCATCGTCATCGCCTGCCACGCGATCCGTTCCCACCACGCCTTCATCTATCTGCGCGGCGAGGTCGTCCCCGTACTGCGCCGCCTCCATCTGGCCGTGCGCGAGGCCCACGAGGCGGGCTACCTGGGCGCCGACGCGCTCGGCCCGGGCAAGGACCTCACGCTCACCGTGCACGCGGGCGCGGGCGCCTACATCTGCGGTGAGGAGACGGCGCTCCTCGACTCGCTGGAAGGCCGCCGCGGCCAGCCGAGGCTGCGTCCCCCCTTCCCTGCCGTCGCCGGCCTGTACGCGTGTCCCACCGTGGTGAACAACGTCGAGTCCATCGCCTCGGTTCCCGCCCTCGTCGACAAGGGCAAGGACTGGTTCCGCTCGATGGGCAGCGAGAAGTCCCCCGGCTTCACGCTCTACTCGCTCAGCGGCCACGTCGCCCGCCCCGGCCAGTACGAGGCGCCGCTGGGCATCACCCTGCGCCAGCTCCTCGACATGAGCGGCGGCATGCGCCCCGGGCACCGGCTGAAGTTCTGGACCCCGGGCGGCTCCTCCACCCCGCTGCTGACCGACGCGCACCTGGACGTCCCGCTCGACTACGAGGGCGTCGGCAACGCCGGCTCCATGCTGGGCACCAAGGCCCTCCAGTGCTTCGACGAGACCACCTGCGTGGTGCGGGCCGTCACCCGCTGGACCGAGTTCTACGCCCACGAGTCCTGCGGCAAGTGCACCCCCTGCCGCGAGGGCACCTACTGGCTCGTCCAGTTGCTCCGCGACATCGAGGCCGGCAAGGCGCGGGCGTCCGATCTGGAGAAGATCGCCGACATCGCCGACAACATCAACGGCAAGTCGTTCTGCGCCCTCGGCGACGGCGCGGCGTCCCCGATCTTCTCCTCGCTGAAGTACTTCCGCGACGAGTACGAAGCCCACCTCGCGGGACGGGGCTGCCCCTTCGACCCCGCCAAGTCCACCGCGTGGGGCGACCGCCCCGACTCCGCTCACCTGGAGGTGAACGCGTGACCGTCACCACTCCTGCCGCCTCCACAGGGGGAGGGGAGGCCGCACCGCCGCCCGAGGACCTGGTGTCGCTGACGATCGACGGCGCCCAGATCTCCGTGCCCAAGGGCACCTTGGTGATCCGCGCCGCCGAACTGCTCGGCATCGAGATCCCGCGCTTCTGCGACCACCCGCTGCTCGACCCGGCGGGCGCCTGCCGCCAGTGCATCGTCGAGGTGGAGGGCCAGCGCAAGCCGATGGCGTCCTGCACCATCCAGTGCACCGACGGCATGGTCGTCAAGACCCATCTGACCAGCGATGCGGCGAGCAAGGCGCAGCGCGGTGTGATGGAGCTGCTGCTCATCAACCACCCGCTGGACTGCCCGGTCTGCGACAAGGGCGGCGAGTGCCCGCTGCAGAACCAGGCCATGTCCCACGGCAACGCCGACTCCCGCTTCGAGGGCAGCAAGCGCACCTACGAGAAGCCCGTCGCCATCTCCACCCAGGTGCTGCTGGACCGCGAGCGGTGCGTGCTGTGCGCGCGCTGCACCCGCTTCTCCAACCAGATCGCGGGCGACCCGATGATCGAGATGGTGGAGCGGGGCGCGCTCCAGCAGATCGGCACCGGCCAGGACGCGCCCTTCGAGTCGTACTTCTCCGGCAACACCATCCAGATCTGCCCGGTCGGCGCGCTGACCTCGGCCGCCTACCGGTTCCGCTCCCGCCCCTTCGACCTCGTCTCCTCGCCCGGGGTGTGCGAGCACTGCGCGGGCGGCTGCGCCATCCGGCACGACCACCGGCGCGGCAAGGTGATGCGCCGCCTCGCGGAGAACGACCCCGAGGTCAACGAGGAGTGGATGTGCGACAAGGGCCGGTTCGCGTTCCGCTACGCGCAGCGGCCCGACCGGCTGCACACCCCGCTGGTGCGCGGCGAGGACGGTGAGCTGGCGCCCGCGAGCTGGCCCGAGGCGCTGGAGGCCGCCGCGCGCGGGCTCGCCGGGGCGCGGGGCCGCGCGGGCGTGCTGACCGGCGGCCGGCTCACCGTCGAGGACGCGTACGCCTACGCCAAGTTCGCCCGGGTCGCGCTGCGCACCAACGACCTCGACTTCCGCGCCCGCCCGCACTCCGCCGAGGAGGCCGACTTCCTCGCCTCCCATGTCGCGGGCCACGGCAGGGACATGGACTCCACGGGCGTGACCTACACGGCGCTGGAGGCGGCGCCCGCCGTGCTCCTCGTCGGGCTGGAGGCCGAGGAGGAGGCGCCGGGCATCTTCCTGCGGCTGCGCAAGGGCCGGCGCGGCCACGGCCAGCGCACCTACGCGCTGGCCAGCCACGCCACCCGGGGCCTGGAGAAGGCCGGCGGCACGCTGCTGCCCGCCGCGCCCGGCACCGAGACCGAGTGGCTGGACGCGCTCGCGGGCGGCGTCGGACTGGACGAACGCGGCAGCGCCGCGGCCGAGGCGCTGCGCGGCGAGGGCGCGGTGATCCTCGTCGGCGAACGCCTCGCCGCCGTGCCCGGCGCGCTCACCGCGGCCCTGCGCACCGCGGTGGCCACCGGCGCCACGCTGGTGTGGGTGCCGCGCCGCGCGGGTGAGCGCGGCGCC
>NZ_VJOK01000001.1:4494047-4543851 GCF_013302895.1 Streptomyces albus subsp. chlorinus
GGCCGCGACACCGCCCAGATCATCGAGGCCGCCGCCCGGGGCGAGCTGTCCGCGCTGGTGGTGGGCGGCGTCGGCATCGAGGACCTGCCCGACCCGGCGCGGGCCCGGCAGGCGCTGGAGGCGGTGGACTTCCTCGTCAGCCTGGAGCTGCGGCCCGGTCCCGTCACGGAGCGGGCCGATGTGGTCTTCCCCGTCTCCGCCACCGCCGAGAAGTCCGGCACCTTCCTCAACTGGGAGGGCCGGGTGCGCATGTTCGAGGCCGCGCTCAAGCCGGACCAGATGACCCGCCGCCACGTGCAGCCCGACGCCCGGGTGCTCCACATGCTCGCGGACGCGCTCGACGTCCATCTGGGACTGCCCGACGTGCGCACGATCCGCGCCGAACTCGACCGCCTCGGCCGCGGCCGGGGCAGCGCCCGGCTGTCCGCGCCCCTCCCCGGGGTGCGCTCGCTGCCCCAGCCGGGGCCCGGTGAGGCCGTGCTCGCGGGCCACCGGATGCTGCTCGACCAGGGCCGGCTCCAGGAGGGCGACGAGGCCCTGGCCGGCACCCGGCACCCGGCGCCCGCCCGGCTGTCGGCGGCCACGGCCGCCGAGATCGGCGCGGCCGACGGCGACACGCTGGCCGTCGCCGGTCCGCGCGGCGAGGTACGGCTGCCGCTGCGGATCACCGAGATGCCCGACCGGGTGGTGTGGCTGCCGCTCAACACCGTCGGCTCCGGCGTCGCGGCCGACACCGGCGCTGTCCCCGGCGACCTGGTGCGCATCGCGCCGGGGAGCGCGGGTGCCACCGGCCGCGACCGCGAGGAGGTGGAGGCATGAGCGACCGACCGGACGGCGCGGACACCGCCGTGTCCGCGCCCCGCGGGCGCGCCGCGCGCCCGGAGCCGATGTGCCCGCCCACGACCCCCACCCCGAGGAGGGAGGCGCCGCATGAGTGACCTCGTCATGGCCGCCCCGTCCCAGCGGAGCGTCCTCGCCGCCGAGGATCTGTCGATGTTCGGCACGGACCCCTTCTGGCTGGTGGCGCTGAAGGCCGTCTTCTGCTTCGCGTTCCTGATGGTGACCGTGCTCGTCTCCATCGTCTTCGAGCGGAAGATCGTCGGCTGGATGCAGCTGCGCATCGGCCCCAACCGGCATGGACCCTGGGGGATGCTCCAGTCGCTCGCCGACGGCGTGAAGCTGATGCTCAAGGAAGACATCGTCGTCAAGGGCAGCGACAAGCTCGTCTACCTGCTGGCTCCGATCATCGGCGCCGTGCCCGCCTTCATGGCGATCGCGGTCATCCCGTTCGGGCCCGCCGACAACCAGATCTCGGTCTTCGGCCACCGCACGGCGATGCAGCTGACGGACATGCCCGTCGCCGTCCTCTACATCCTGGCCACCGCCTCCATCGCCTCCTACGGAGTGGTGCTGGCCGGCTGGTCGTCCGGCTCGACGTATCCGCTGCTGGGCGGCGTGCGGGCCACGGCCCAGATCATCAGCTACGAGATCGCGATGGGCCTCAGCTTCGCCGCGGTCTTCCTCTACTCCGGTTCGATGTCCACCTCGACCATCGTGGGGGAGCAGGCGGACGGCTGGTTCGCGTACCTGCTGCCGGTCTCCTTCCTGATCTACCTGCTGTCGATGGTGGGCGAGGCGCACCGCGCCCCGTTCGACATGCCGGAGTCCGAGGGCGACCTGGTCGCGGGTTTCCAGACCGAGTACAGCTCGATCAAGTTCGCGATGTTCATGCTGACCGAGTACATCCACGTGGTGACGGTCTCCGCGCTCGCGGTCACCCTCTTCCTGGGCGGCTGGCGGGCCCCGGCGCCGCTGTCCACCTGGTGGGAGGGCGCCAACCACGGCTGGTGGCCGCTGCTGTGGTTCGCCGCCAAGCTCGCCGTGCTGATCTTCTTCTTCATCTGGATCCGCGGCACGCTCCCCCGGGTGCGCTACGACCAGTTCATGAAGCTCGGCTGGAAGGTGCTCATCCCCGTCGCGCTGGTGTGGCTGATGCTCGTGGCCACCGTCCGCGCCATGCGCAACGAGGGCTGGGACTACAGCGAGGTCGTCTACTGGGTCGCCGGATGCGCGCTGGCGCTGCTGCTGATCTCCTTCGTCGTGGACTTCTTCCGCCGCGGGCCCGAGGAGGACGAGCAGCCGGAGCAGGCGAAGCAGAAAGAGCCGTTCGACCCGATGGCGGGCGGCTTCCCCGTACCGCCGCTGCCCGGGCAGACGCTGCCGCCGGTGCCACGGCGGCCCTCGCGGGCGGCGCGCGACCGGGAGCGCGAGCCGGTCGGCGCCCAGGCGGGGCCCGGCGGCACGACCACCGCCACTGACGCAACCACCGAGAGCAAGGGGGCTGACGGTGCCTGAGAACCCCGTGGCCGGCTTCGGCGTGACCTTCAAGGACATGTTCAAGAAGCGGCTGACCGAGCAGTACCCCGAGTACAAGAAGCCGACGGCACCCCGCTTCCACGGCCGCCACCAGCTCAACCGGCACCCGGACGGGCTGGAGAAGTGCGTCGGCTGCGAGCTGTGCGCCTGGGCCTGCCCGGCCGACGCCATCTATGTCGAGGGCGCCGACAACACCGACGAGGAGCGCTACTCGCCGGGTGAGCGCTACGGCCGCGTCTACCAGATCAACTACCTGCGCTGCATCCTGTGCGGGCTGTGCATCGAGGCGTGCCCCACCCGGGCGCTGACGATGACGAACGAGTACGAACTGGCCGACTCCTCGCGCGAGTCCCTCATCTACACCAAGGAGGAGCTGCTCGCGGGCCTGGAGGACGGCATGGTGGACACGCCGCACGCCCTCTACCCCGGCACCACGGAGAAGGACTACTACCGCGGCCGGGTCACCGAGGCGGCACCCGGCACCGTACGGCAGACGCCCACCGACACCGGTGCGCCGCAGGAGTCCGCCGACACCTACGGGGCCGACGAGCCGGCCGCGGGCGAGGCCTACACGGGCGAGTCGGCCGGGGTGGGCCCCATGACGCACGGCACCGTGACGGCCAGCGGGGAGGGCGACCGATGACCGTGCCGTCCGAGACGATGCTGCTCGCCGCCGCGACCGCCACCTCCACGGGCGAGGCCGTCCAGTTCTGGGTGCTGGGCACCGTCGCCGTCCTGGGCGGGCTGGGCACCGTGCTGATGCGCCGTGCCGTGCACAGCGCGCTCTGCCTGGCCACGACCATGATCATTCTGGCGGTGTTCTACCTCGCCAACGGCGCCTACTTCCTCGGCGTCGTCCAGATCGTCGTCTACACCGGCGCGGTCATGATGCTGTTCCTGTTCGTGCTGATGCTCGTCGGCGTCAGCACGGCCGACTCCCTCACCGAGACCCTCAAGGGCCAGCGGTGGCTCGCCGCCGGCTGCGCCCTGGGACTCGGCGTCCTGCTGATCTCCGGCATCGGCCAGGTGACCGTCAAGAGCTTCAACGGACTGGGCGCCGCCAACGCGCAGGGCAACGTCCCGGCGCTGGCCTCGCTGCTGTTCACCAAGTACGTCGTCGCCTTCGAGGTGGTCGGCGCGCTGCTGACCGTCGCCGCCGTCGGCGCCACCCTGCTGACCCACCGCGAGCGCGTCGAGAAGATCAAGTCGCAGCGCGAGCAGGCCGAGGAGCGGATCCGCGACGGCAAGCAGGTCACCCCGCTGCCCGCCCCCGGCGTCTACGCCCGCCACAACGCGGTGGACCGCCCGGCGCTGCTGCCCGACGGCACCCCCTCCGAGCTGAGCGTCAACTCCACGCTGCGCAAGCGCGGTCAGATCCGCGAGGTGAGCGCCGAGCAGGTCGCCCGTCTCGCCGCGATCGAGCAGCGCACCGCCGAGTACCACGGCCGCTCCACCTATCCGGGCCCCAAGGACCCGGGTGTGCGCGCGGTCGAACGCAGCCGGGACGCCGACGGCGAGCCGCCGGCCGACCGTCGTACCGAGCGCGAGGAGGCCGCCCAGTGAGCCCGGTCAACTACGTCTACCTGGCGGCGCTGCTGTTCACCATCGGCGCCACCGGGGTCCTCCTGCGGCGCAACGCCATCGTGGTGTTCATGTGCGTGGAGCTGATGCTCAACGCCGCCAACCTGACGCTGGTCGCCTTCTCCCGCATGCACGGCAACCTCGACGGCCAGATCATGGCGTTCTTCGTCATGGTCGTCGCCGCCGCCGAGGTCGTGGTGGGCCTCGCGATCATCGTCATGCTCTACCGCTCCCGCCACTCGGCCTCGGTCGACGACGCCAGCCTGATGAAGCTGTAAGGGGTACGAACCAGTGGAGTCAATGATCGGACTGCTCGTCGGAGTGCCCCTGCTCGGCGCCGCCGTGCTGCTGTGCGGCGGGCGGCGCCTGGACAAGGCGGGGCACTGGCTGGCGACCCTGCTGGCCGCGGCCTCCTTCGCGATCGGCGCGGCGCTGTTCTCCTCGATGCTGGGGGAGGACGTCGCGCACCGGGCGATGCACAGCAAGCTGTTCTCCTGGGTGCCGGTGGAGGGCTTCCAGGCGGATGTGGCCTTCCAGCTCGACCAGTTGTCGATGACGTTCGTCCTGCTGATCACCGGCGTGGGCACCCTCATCCACCTCTACTCGGTCGGCTACATGGAGCACGACCCGAACCGCCGCCGCTTCTTCGCCTATCTCAACCTCTTCCTCGCGGCGATGCTGCTGCTCGTCCTGGCCGACAACTACCTGCTGCTGTACGTCGGCTGGGAGGGCGTGGGCCTCGCCTCCTACCTGCTGATCGGGTTCTGGCAGCACAAGCCGACCGCGGCCACCGCGGCGAAGAAGGCGTTCCTGGTCAACCGCGTCGGTGACGCGGGACTGGCCATCGCCATCTTCCTGATGTTCACCACCTTCGGCACCTTCGCCTTCGCGCCCGTGCTCGGCGGCGCCGACGCCGGGCACGCGAGCGAGGGCAAGCTGACCGCGATCGGGCTGATGCTGCTGCTCGCCGCGTGCGGCAAGTCGGCGCAGGTGCCGCTCCAGTCCTGGCTCGGGGACGCGATGGAGGGCCCCACCCCGGTCTCGGCGCTCATCCACGCGGCGACGATGGTGACCGCGGGCGTCTACCTGATCACCCGCTCGGGCGCGGTCTTCGACGGGGCGCCGGACGCGCAGCTGGTGGTGGTCGTGGTCGGCGCGGTCACGCTGCTGTTCGGTGCGATCGTCGGTTGCGCCAAGGACGACATCAAGAAGGCCCTGGCGGGCTCGACCATGTCGCAGATCGGCTACATGGTCCTGGCCGCCGGGCTCGGCCCGATCGGCTACGCGTTCGCCATCATGCACCTGGTCACCCACGGCTTCTTCAAGGCCGGCCTCTTCCTCGGCGCCGGGTCGGTGATGCACGGCATGAACGACGAGGTCGACATGCGGCGCTACGGGGGCCTGCGGAAGTACATGCCCGTCACCTTCGTGACGTTCGGCCTGGGCTACCTCGCCATCATCGGCTTCCCCGGCCTGTCCGGGTTCTTCTCCAAGGACCAGATCATCGAGGCGGCCTTCGCCAAGGGCGGCACCGAGGGCTGGATCCTGGGCGCGGTCACCCTGCTGGGCGCGGCCATCACCGCGTACTACATGACCCGCGTGATGCTGATGACCTTCTTCGGCGAGGAACGCTGGCGCCAGGCGCCCACCCCCTCGCCGGACCAGCCCGACGTGGAGCCCGCCGCCGAGACCCGGGGCGAGCACGCCGAGCCGCACCCGCACGAGTCCCCGAAGGTCATGACGATCCCGATGATCGTGCTGGCCTTCGGTTCCGTCTTCGCGGGCGGCCTCTTCAAGGCCGGCGACTCCTTCGTGAACTGGCTGGAGCCCGTGACCCGGTTCGAGCACGGGCACTCCCCGGTCTCCGCCACCACGGTGACGACGGCCACCGTCGTGGCGCTGGTCATCGGCGTGGGCGCGGCCTGGCTCCAGTACGGGCGCAGGCCGGTGCCCGCCGTCGCGCCGCGCGGCAGCCTGCTGACCCGGGCGGCCCGCCGCGATCTGCTCCAGGACGACTTCAACCACGTGGTGCTGGTCAGCGGCGGTACGCATCTGACCCGCAGCCTGGTCTACCTCGACCACAAGCTGGTCGACGGCGCCGTCAACGGCACGGCCGCCGGCTTCGGCGGGCTGTCGGGGCGACTGCGGCGGCTCCAGAACGGGTTCGCCCGCTCGTACGCGGTCTCCATGTTCGGCGGCGCGGCGGTGCTGATCGCGGCGACCCTGCTGATGAGGGCGGTCTGAGACATGTCTGTAGCGAACACAGGATTTCCTCTGCTGACGGCCACGGCAGCGCTGCCCGCCGTCGGCGCCATCGCGACCGCGGCCGTACCGGCGGTCAGGCGCACGGCGGCCAAGTGGCTGGCGCTGCTGGTCTCCCTGGCCACCCTGGTGCTGGCCGCGGCGGTGCTGATCCGCTTCGACCCGGACGGCGCCCGCTACCAGCTGACCGAGTCGCACGCCTGGATCTCCGACTTCGGGGTCCGCTACGAGCTGGGCGTGGACGGCATCGGCGCCGCGATGATGGCGCTGACCGCGCTGTTGGTCCCGTTCGTCATCGGCGCCGGCTGGCACGACGCCGACCCCGCGGCGGGGGAGGAGCGGCCCCACAGCCGCTGGCGGCCCACCCAGGGGTTCTTCGCGCTGATCCTCGCCGTCGAGGCGATGGTGCTGGTCTCCTTCGCCGCCACCGACGTCTTCCTCTTCTACGTCTTCTTCGAGGCCATGCTCATCCCGATGTACTTCCTCATCGGCGGCTTCGGGGACCGGGCGCACGCGGCCGGTGAGGAGGAGGGCGCCAAGCAGCGCTCCTACGCGGCGGTGAAGTTCCTGCTCTACAACCTGGCCGGCGGGCTGGTCATGCTGGCCGCCGTCATCGGGCTGTTCGTCGTCAGCTCCGACAGCCTGGGCGAGGGCACCTTCTCGCTGCCGGAGCTGCTCAGGGCCCGCGCGAGCGGCGACCTGACGATGTCGGCGACCACCGAACGGCTGCTGTTCGGTGGCTTCTTCCTCGCCTTCGCCATCAAGGCGCCGCTGTGGCCGCTGCACACCTGGCTGCCCAACGCGATGGGGGAGGCCACGGCGCCGGTCGCGGTGCTCATCACGGCGGTGGTCGACAAGGTCGGCACCTTCGCGATGCTCCGCTTCTGCCTGGGCCTGTTCCCGAACGCCAGCGACTGGGCCACCCCGGTGGTGCTGGGCCTGGCGCTGGTGAGCGTGCTCTACGGGGCGCTGCTCGCGGTCGGGCAGCGGGACATCAAGCGGCTGGTGGCGTACGCGTCCATCTCGCACTTCGGCTTCATCATCCTGGGCGTCTTCGCGATGACCAGCCAGGGCCAGGGCGGGGCGACGCTCTACATGGTCTTCCACGGCATCTCGACGGCCGCGCTGATGCTGGTGGCCGGCTTCCTCATCTCGCGCCGCGGCTCGCGGCTGATCGCGGACTACGGCGGGGTGCAGAAGGTGGCGCCCGTGCTGGCGGGCACCTTCCTGGTGGGCGGCCTGGCGACGCTGTCGCTGCCGGGACTGGCGCCGTTCGTCAGCGAGTTCCTCGTCCTGGTCGGCACCTTCAGCCGCTACCCGGTCGCCGGGATCATCGCGACCGCGGGCATCATTCTGGCCGCGCTGTACGTGCTGGTGCTCTACCAGCGCACGATGACGGGCCCGGTCCGCAAGCCGGAGATCGAGGGGATGCCGGACCTGAGGGTGCGCGAGGTGGCCGTGGTGGCGCCGCTGGTGGCGCTGCTGATCTTCCTCGGCGTCTTCCCCAAGCCGCTCACCGAGATCGTGAACCCGGCGGTGGAGCACACCCTCTCGGACGTACGGAAGAAGGACCCGAAGCCGCAGCACCCGGTCGCCGACCGGACGACCTGGTTCGACTACAAGCCTGCGGGGCACGGCGGAGGTGACCACGAGTGACCGGGATGGCAGACGTGGAGGCGACGGGCGGTGTCCACAGCCTGTGGACAGTCGCGGCGGAGGCGGGTGACAAGCTCCAGGCGCCCAGCATCGAGTACGGGAAGCTGTCCCCGACACTGATCGTGCTGGGGGCCGCCGCGCTCGGTGTCCTCATCGACGCGTTCGCGCCGCGCAAGGTCCGCTACGGCGCGCAGGTGTTCGTCGCGCTGGTGGGGCTGGCCGCGGCGTTCGCCGCCGTCGTCGGGCTGGCGGCGTCCGGAGCGGGCACCTCCGACGCGCAGATCGCCGGGATGGGTGCCCTCGCGGTGGACGGCCCCGCCCTCTTCCTCCAGGGCACCCTGCTGCTGGTGGGCATCGTGGGCGTCTTCACCTTCGCCGAGCGGAGACTGGAGCCGTCCGCGCACGGGTCCCGGGTGGACTCGTTCGCCGCGCAGCCCGCCTCGGTGCCCGGCGGCGAGGGCGAGCGGCAGGCGGTCAAGGCGGGCTGGACGACCACCGAGGTCTTCCCGCTGCTGATGTTCGCGGTGGGCGGCATGCTGCTCTTCCCGGCCGCCAACGACCTGCTGACCCTCTTCATCGCGCTGGAGGTCTTCTCCCTCCCGCTGTACCTGCTGTGCGCGCTGGCCCGCCGCAGGCGGCTGCTGTCCCAGGAGGCTGCGGTCAAGTACTTCCTGCTCGGCGCCTTCTCCTCGGCGTTCCTGCTGTTCGGCACCGCGCTGCTGTACGGCTACGCCGGCACGGTGGGCTACTCGGGCATCGCCCGGGTCGTCTCCGGCGCCGACGCGGTCAGCGACCCGGTGCTCGCCCAGACCGCGGGCAACGACGCGCTGCTGCTGATCGGCGGGGCCCTGGTGGTGATGGGGCTGCTCTTCAAGGTCGGCGCCGTCCCCTTCCACATGTGGACCCCCGACGTCTACCAGGGCGCGCCCACGCCGGTGACCGGCTTCATGGCGGCGGCCACCAAGGTCGCGGCCTTCGGCGCGCTGCTGCGGCTGCTGTACGTCGTGCTGCCGGGGCTGCGCTGGGACTGGCGCCCGGTGATGTGGGGCGTGGCGATCCTGACGATGCTGGCCGGTGCCGTGGTGGCCATCACCCAGACGGACGTCAAACGGCTGCTGGCCTACTCCTCCATCGCCCACGCGGGCTTCCTGCTGGCGGGCGTCATCGCCACCTCGCAGGACGGCATCTCCTCGGTGCTGTTCTACCTGGGCGCCTACTCGTTCGTGACGCTGGGCGCGTTCGCCGTGGTCACGCTGGTACGGGACGCGGGCGGCGAGGCGACGCACCTGTCCAAGTGGGCGGGTCTGGGGCGGCGTTCGCCGCTGCTGGCGGCCGTGTTCGCCGTCTTTCTGCTGGCCTTCGCGGGCATCCCGCTCACCTCGGGCTTCGCCGGGAAGTTCGCGGTGTTCAAGGCGGCGGCCGAGGGCGGGGCCGGTGCGCTGGTGGTGGTCGGTGTGATCGCCTCCGCCATCGCGGCCTTCTTCTATCTGCGGGTCATCGTCCTGATGTTCTTCAGCGAGCCGCAGACCGACGGGCCGAGCGTGGCCGTGCCGAGCGTCATGACGACCTCGGCCATCGCGATCGGCGTGGTGGTGACGGTCGTACTCGGTGTCGCACCGCAGTACTTCCTTGATCTGGCGGGGCACGCGGGGGTGTTCGTACGGTGATGCGCTGAATGCCCGTCAGTTCCCCGTCACAGCAGTACCAAGCGCCGCCGGAGCCACTCACCGAGCGTCTCCGGCGGCGCTTCTTGATGCACCGGTGATGTACCAGTGACAACAAGTACGCGGAAACGGTAGGAACTCCAAGCATGGGTTGTGTGATTCTCCGCAAGAAAAACAGCGGATACCAAGGAAAGCAGGGCGGCACCTTCACCGAGGGCGTCTCCGCCGAGTCGGTGGGAGCCAAGGGTCTGTGTCTGCACGTCCTGCACATTCCGGCCAACTCCCGGGGGGAGCCCCATCTGCACGCGGGGCACGAGTCGGCGATCTATGTGGTCAACGGCGTGCACGAGATCTGGCACGGCGAGGATCTGGAGAACCGCGACACCCTGCACCCCGGCGACATGGTCTACGTCCCGCCGAACATGCCGCACATGCCGGTCACCGGCGTGGAGCCCGTCACCGTGGTGGTGGCGCGCACCGACCCCCGCGAACAGGAGTCGGTGCACCTGCTCTCGCCGCGCGACCCCTGAGGAGGCGACGCGCCGCGCGAGGAGCGGCGAGGCGCCGGCGGGCCCGCGACGGGTCCGCCGGCGCCCTGCTTCCGGCCTTCCGGCTCAGCCGCCCGGGTACTCGCGGACCTTGCGGCCCTTCTCGCTGTCCTCCACCTTCTCGCCCGGCTTCTTGGCGACCTCGTCCAGCTTGTCGGGGAGGTCCAGATCGCGGAGCTGCCCGGGGTCCTTGGGCAGCTTGGCCGGGGCGTCGGCGGCCTTGGTGTAGGTGTCGCTCTCGCCGCCGTTCCAGGTGACCTTCAGCGAGTTCGCCGTCACCGCGTCCACCTTGCCGGTAGCGCGTTCCTCACCGACTCCGGCGGGGCACTTGAGGACCAGCGACTTGTCGGCGCCGGCCGTCATGACGCGGCCGGTGCACACCTTCTTCTCCTTGCCGCGCAGCAGGGAGGCGGCGTCACCGACGACCGTGAGCGTCAGCTTCTGGCCGTCGGCGGCGGCTGTCCACACGCCCGGCAGCCCCGCCTTTCCCGCGGGCCGCTCGCTCTTGGTGGGCGTGGACCGGGCCGGTTTCCCGTCCTTCGCCTCGCTCTTGTCGCCCTTGCCGTCGTCGCCGCCGCTGCCGCAGCCGCCCACCAGCAGCGCGGCGACCGCCGCCGCGGCCACCGCCCCCGTCCTCCGCGCTGACCAGCGCACTGTCCCTCCTCGATCGTTGTCACCCTGGCGTTCATCAGGGCCACGACAACCTAACAGCAGGCTTCGGCGCCGGTCGCCTCAGAAGGGGTCCTCGGCGGACGGGAAGCCGGTGGGCTGCTTGGGCGGCGGGGGCGGAAGCTCGTCCTTCATCCGCTGGAGCTTCACCGTGCGGCCGCTGTCCCAGGAGACGGTGAGGCCCGGCCCGGAGGCGCTCTTGATGGTGCCGTGGGCGTAGTCGCTCTCGCCGCCGTCGCAGGTGAGGTCCAGTGTGGTTCCGCTCACCTTGCCGTCGCACCGGTCGGGCAGCGTCATGACCACGCGCTGGCTGGACAGGATCTGCAGGACGACGGAGTCGCCGTCGGCCATCGGGTGCGTCGTCCACGAGCCCTTGATCGTCCCGATGTCGGAGGGGCCGCCGCCGGAGCCACTCGTGCCGCCGGAGCCACTCGTGCCGCCCGTGTCGCCGGCCCCCTCGTCGCCGGGGCCCGCCGTGCCGCCTTCGCCGTCGAGGCCGGGCTTGTGCTCACCGGGGTCGGGCCGGCCGTCCCCGCCCCCGTCGTCGTCCCCGCCGCAGCCGCCCACCAGCAGTGCGACGGCCGCTGCCACGGCCACCGCCCCCGTCCTCCGCGCTGACGTGCGCACGTCCTTCTCCTTCTGCCGGTTCCTGTCCCTGCCGCCGGTCGGTCGCTCTGGTGTGCGTGCAGGGTGACGGCAAGGTAGCAATCCGTCAGCGGTCGAAACGGGGCAAAAGGTGTGATCCGGGTGCAGGTTGGCGCTGAGTGCGAAGTCCTGCCGGGGGGCCGGGCTCCGTCTCCGGGGAGGGGCCGGGACCGCGGCTGTCCACAGGCGGCCGCGGATGTCGGCGGGCGGGCCTATCGTGGCGGCATGCTTCTAGAGAGTGCCGAGCAGCCCGGTGGGACATCCGAGACGGCGGCGCTGCGTGTCCTGCGCAAGGTCTTCGGCTACGACGCGTTCCGCGGGCAGCAGGAAGCCGCCATCGAGCACGTCGTCGGCGGCGGCGACGCCGTCGTGCTGATGCCGACCGGCGGCGGCAAGTCACTCTGCTACCAGATCCCGGCCCTGGTCAGACCGGGCACGGGTGTGGTGATCTCGCCCCTCATCGCCCTGATGCAGGACCAGGTGGACGCCCTGCGGGCGCTGGGGGTGCGCGCCGGGTTCATCAACTCCACGCTCGACCTCGACCAGCGGCGCGTGGTCGAGGCCGAGTTCCTGGCGGGCGAGCTGGATCTGCTCTACCTGGCGCCCGAGCGGCTGCGCCTGGAGGCGACGAAGGCGCTGCTGGAGCGCGGCAAGGTCTCCGTCTTCGCGATCGACGAGGCGCACTGCGTCGCCCAATGGGGGCACGACTTCCGCCCCGACTACCTCGAACTGTCGATGCTCGGCGAGCGCTGGCCCGAGGTGCCGAGGATCGCGCTGACCGCCACCGCCACCCGCGCCACCCACCGCGAGATCGTCCAGCGGCTCGGGCTGAGCACCGCGCGGGACTTCGTCGCCAGCTTCGACCGGCCCAACATCCAGTACCGCATCGTCCCCAAGAACGACCCCAGGAAGCAGCTGCTGCGCTTTCTTGGGGAGGAGCACCCCGGCGACGCGGGAATCGTCTACTGCCTGTCGCGCAACGCGGTCGAGCGCACCGCCGAGTTCCTGTGCCGCAACGGCATCGAGGCGGTGCCCTACCACGCCGGTCTGGACGCGGGCACCCGCGCCGCGCACCAGGCGCGCTTCCTGCGCGAGGAGGGCCTGGTCGTGGTGGCCACGATCGCCTTCGGCATGGGCATCGACAAGCCCGACGTCCGCTTCGTCGCCCATCTCGACCTGCCCAAGTCGGTGGAGGGCTACTACCAGGAGACGGGCCGCGCCGGCCGGGACGGGCAGCCGTCGACGGCCTGGCTCGCCTACGGCCTCCAGGACGTGGTCCAGCAGCGCAAGCTGATCGAGAACGGCGAGGGCGACCCCGCCTTCCAGCGGCGCGCCCGCGCCCACCTGGACGCCATGCTCTCCCTGTGCGAGACGGTGCGCTGCCGGCGCGGCCAGCTGCTGGCCTACTTCGGACAGGAACCCGAGGAGGGCGCCGCCGAGGTGTCCTGCGGCAACTGCGACACCTGTCTGACGCCGCCCGAGTTGTGGGACGGCACCGTCCCGGCGCAGAAGGTGCTCTCGACCGTCGTCCGGCTCAAGCGGGAGCGCGGCCAGAAGTTCGGTTCCGGCCAGATCGTGGACATCCTGCTGGGCCGCAGGACCGCCAAGGTCATCCAGTTCGACCACGACGGGCTCTCCGTCTTCGGCATCGGCGAAGAGCTGGGCGAGGCCGAATGGCGGGGCGTCATCCGGCAGCTGATCGCCCAGGGCCTGCTGGAGGTGGAGGGCGAGCACGGCACCCTCCACCTCACGGACGCCAGCGCCACGGTGCTGCGCGGCGAGCGGGAGGTGCGGCTGCGCAAGGACCCCAAGCCCGTCCGGCCGCCCCGCCAGACCGCCCGTGCGGCCACCGGGGGCGGCAAGGGCGCCGCTCCCGTGGACCTTCCGGAGGAGGCCCGGCCGCTGTTCGAGACGCTGCGTGCCTGGCGGGCCGAGCAGGCCCGGGAGCAGGGCGTCCCGGCGTACGTCGTCTTCCACGACGCCACGCTCCGCGAGATCGCCGTCCAGCGCCCGGCCACGCTGGGTGCGCTGGGCGGCATCACGGGCGTCGGTGAGAAGAAGCTCGCCACCTACGGGGAGGGGCTGCTGGCCGTCCTGGCGGGCGGGCCCCAGGAGTGAGGGGCCCGGCCCGCCAGGCCGCTCCGGGAGGGCGGGGCCGCGGCGGCGGATGCCCGCGGCGTCAGACGCTCGGGGCCACCCGGCCGGTGACCTCGCCCAGGCCGATCCGGGAACCGTCCGGGCCGGGCGCCCACGCGCTGAGGGTGACCTCGTCGCCGTCCTTGAGGAACGTCCGCTCCCCGTCCGGGAGTTCCAGCGGGTCGCGTCCGCCCCAGGTCAGCTCCAGCAGGCAGCCGCGCTGTGCGCGCTCGGGCCCGCTGACGGTGCCGGACGCGTACAGGTCACCCGTGCGCAGGGACGCGCCGTTCACCGTCATATGGGCGAGCTGCTGCGCGGCCGTCCAGTACATGGTGGAGAACGGCGGCTCCGCGATGACGTGCCCGTTGAGCCGCACCGTGATCCGCAGGTCGAAGCCGCCCGGCTCGCCCCCGGCGGCGCCGTCGTCCAGGTAGGGCAGCAGCGGGAAGTCCCGCGCGGGCGGCGCCACCCGTGCCGCGTCCAGCGCGTCCAGCGGGGTGATCCACGGCGAGACGGAGGTCGCGAACGACTTGCCGAGGAAGGGCCCCAGCGGCACGTACTCCCAGGCCTGGATGTCCCGCGCCGACCAGTCGTTGAGCAGCGTCACCCCGAACACGTGGTCGCGGAACCCCTCCAGCCCGACCGGGCTGCCCTGTTCGCTGGGGGTTCCGACGACGAAGCCCACCTCGGCCTCGATGTCCAGCCGCCGTGTCGGACCGAACACCGGAGCCGTCTCGTTCGGCGGCTTGCGCTGCCCCCGGGGCCGTACGACGGGCGTCCCCGAGACCACCACCGTCCCGGCCCGGCCGTGGTAACCGATGGGCATGTGCTTCCAGTTGGGGGTGAGTGCGTCGCTGTCCGGGCGGAAGATCCGGCCGACGTTGGTGGCGTGGTGCTCGCTGGCGTAGAAGTCGACGTAATCGGCGACCTCGAACGGGAGGTGGAGCCGCACCCCGGAGAGCGGCAGCAGATGGCCGGCCGCCGTCCCCCGGTGGGCGTCCTCCGTCAGCCAGGCGCGGATCTCGGCGCGTACGGCCCGCCAGACGGAACGGCCCGCCGCCAGCAGCGGGTTGAGCGAGGGCGCGCGCAGCACCTCCGCGTGCGCCGAGCCGAAGGCGGCGGCCGCGGCGCCCACATCGAGCACGTCGTCACCGAACCGCACTCCCAGCCGGCGGTGGCCGGGCCGGTCCGGGGTGCTGAAGAGGCCGTACGGGAGGTTGTCCGGGCCGAAGAGAGTGTCACTCATGCGGTCAGGTTAGGGTGCCGGGTGCCGGTGATCGAGACCTCACCGCCACCCGGCCCTCACCGGGGGTCCGTTGGTGCCCGGTCCGCACCGCCGGTCAGGCCGTGGGGGTGCGTCGTCGCGGCGGGGAAGGGAGGCGCCCCGGGCCTTCACAGGTGGCGGCGCGCACGGCGCGGCGCGCCTCAGCCCGCGGTGCGGGGGATGCGGCGCTCCCAGGTCCGCTGGAAGACCACCTCGCCCCTCCGCTCCTCCCGGCATACCACGGCGTTCGTGGCCACGAACGCGTCCGGCTCGGCGCGCAGTTCGGAGCGGGTCTCGATGTGCGTGCTCCAGCCCAGCGCGGGCCGCCGCAGTCCGATCTCCCACCGGGAGAGGGCGCGGGCGCTGAGCGGATCGTCCTCGCGGATCACATACGTCTCCAGGGCGTTCTCGGTGAACTCCAGCCCGTCCGGGTAGACGCGGGTGCCGCCGTAGCGGGGGTCCACCTCCAGCCGCCACTCCCCGGCGGCGACGTCCCGTACGACGGCCCGTTCGGGTCGCCCCTCACCGGCCTCGGGGAAGCGCACGCCCAGCGGTTCGGCCTGCTCGGGCTCCGCGAAGCGGATCGCGGGGGCACCGGTGTCGGCGCCCGCGTCCCGTACGGGCAGCTCCAGGGCGCTGTGCGAGGGGTCCAGCTCCCAGCCGTGCTCGCTTCCCGGCTGTGGCCAGATCCAGGGCCAGTAGGCGGAGGAGAGGGCGAGCCGGATGCGGTGTCCGGGCGGGAACGCGTGACCGATGCCGTTCAGTTCGAAGGACACCTCCTCCGTCGTGCCCGGCTCCCACGCGACGACCTGGTCGCGGCCGTGCCGGGCGGTGAGGTTCAGCACGCCGCGGGTGACCAGTGTGGAGGACCCGTCCGGTGCCACGTCGCACACCCGCGCGCTGACCTGGCCGCGCGGCACGTGCGAGGTGATGCGCAGCCGCACCCGGGGCCGTCCCAGCACCTCGACGCGGTCCTGGAGCGGCGCCGAGTCGAAGCAGACGGAGCGGCCGTCCTCCTCGCGCTGGTCGGGCGGCAGGTCGGCGTCGTTGCCGAACGGGAAGAAGCGCCCCGCGTCCACCCCCGTGTGCTGCGGCGAGCGCACCGTGAACGGACCGCTGCCGGGGAGTCCGTACGCGGTCATGGTGACGTGGGGGGAGGGCCAGGAGGGGTCGCCCACCCAGCGGCCCGGCAGCTGGTCGTACACCGTGGCCGGCGGGTGCGACTCACTGATCCACGAGCGCAGCGGCGGCTCGTCCATGACGCCGGTGTCCTCGTCCTTGAGCCACTGGTCCCACCAGCGCAGCGTCTCCTGGAGGAAGCCGATGGCCGGTCCCGGCGGCAGGCCCCGGTCGGGGTACTGGTGCGACCAGGGGCCGATCAGCCCGCGCACCGGGGCACCGCTCCGGCGCGGCAGGTGCTCCACCAGCCTGAGCACCGTGTCGCGGTAGGGGTCGTGCCAGCCGCCGACCGCGAGCACGGCGGCGCCGACGGCGGAGTAGTCCTCGCAGACGCTGCCGTGCTTCCAGTAGTCGTCCCGCGTCTGGTGGCCGAGCCAGGTGTGGAGGAACGGTTCGACGGCCTCCAGGCGGCGCAGCCACATGTCCCGCCAGGCGTCGCCCACCTGCGCCGGGTCCGGCGGGCGGCAGGCGAAGGCGAGCATGGTGGAGGCCCAGGCGTGCATGTCCACGGCGAGGACGGAGCCGCCCATGTAGTGCACGTCGTTGTCGTAGCGGTCGTCGGTGGAGCAGACGGTGACGACCGCCTTGAGCGCCTCGGGCGCGCGGGCGGCGAGCTGGAGGCTGTTGAAGCCGCCCCAGGAGATGCCGAACATCCCGACCCTGCCGCTGGACCACGGCTGTGCGGCGAGCCAGGCGATGACGGCCTCGCCGTCGGCCAGCTCGCGCTCGTCGTACTCGTCGCCGGGCAGCCCCTCGGAGTTGCCGTGGCCCCGTACGTCCACGCGGACGGAGGCGTACCCGTGCCCCGCGTACCAGGGGTGGCGCTGGGCGTCGCGCGGGGCCGTCCAGTCGCTGAGGCGGTAGGGCAGGTACTCCAGGAGCACCGGGACCGGCTCGTCGGTGACGGGCCGCCACACGCGGGCGTAGAGCCGCTCACCCGTCGGGGTGGGGATCCACATGTCCTCGCGGACGACGCGGTGGGGGAACTGGTCGGGGGTGCGGATGCGCATGACGGAAATCCTCGGACGCGGTGCGGGGCGGTGCGGTGTGGTGTGGGAGGGGGCGGTGCGGTGCGGGAGGGGGCGGTGCGGTGCGGGTCAGCGGACCGGGTGCATGGTGCGGCGCAGCCACGGCGCCACGGCCAGGACGGCCAGCGCGGCGACGACGGCGACGGCCCCGTTGAGGGTGAAGTAGAGGCTGTCGGCGATCCGCCCGTAGAACTTCACCGTCTGCGCCTGGATGCCGGTCGCCAGAGCGAGGGAGAGGAACCACAGGGCGAGCGCCTGGCTGCTGAAGGCGGCGGGCGCCAGCTTGCTCGTCGCGGACAGGCCGGTGGACTCCAGCAGCACGTCGCCGACGCCGATGCACAGCACCGCCAGCACGATCCACACCAGACCGATCCGCCAGCCGTCACCGGAGGTGCCCAGCAGCGTCGGCACGAGCACCAGGAAGCCGAGGCCGCCCAGCAGTACTCCGCACGCCAGCTTGGTCGAGGCGTGCGGCTGCCGGCGCCCCATCCGCTGCCACAGTCCCGCGATGAACGGCGCCGAGAGGACGGAGACGGCGCCCAGCGCTGAGCTGATCCAGCTGGAGGGCGCGTGGTAGCCGAAGACGCTGGTGTTCACATGCGCGTCCGTGAGCAGGACGAGCACCGTGTACGACTGGAACAGCACGAAGTTGAACGCGACGGACGCCAGCCACAGCACCAGGAAAGGGCGCAGCCGGCCGCGCTCCGCCGCCGTCACCCGGGGGCTGCGCCACAGCACCGCGAAGTAGACGGCCGGCGCCGCCATGGACACGTACGTGAGCGTGTCCACGAACCCCGGCAGCGTCAGCGCGCCGAGCAGCGAGAGCGCCACGCACGCCGCGGCCACCACCAGCGCGCCGCCCACGAGCAGCCACACCGCGCGTCGCATGGCCGCGGGCGGCAGCGGGAACTCGGCGCCGTCCCGGCGGCCGGCCAGATGACGGCGCCCGGCGACGTACTGGACGATGCCGAGCGTCATGCCGACGGCGGCGGCCGAGAAGCCCCAGTGCCAGTCGATGCCCTCGCCCAGCAGTCCGGTGACGATCGGGCCGAGGAAGGCGCCGATGTTGATGCTCATGTAGTAGAGCGAGAAACCGGCGTCCCTGCGCTCGTCGGTGGCGGAGTAGAGCTTGCCCACCATCGCGGCGACGTTCGGCTTGAGCATACCGGTGCCCGCGCTGATCAGGCCGAGTCCGATCCAGGTGAAGGCGGGCAGCGGGACGGCCATCGCGTAGTGGCCGCAGGCGATGAGGAGACCGCCGTAGAGGACCGCGCGGTACGAGCCGAGCATGCGGTCGGCGATCCAGCCGCCGGCCACCGACAGCAGGTAGACCAGCGTGCTGTAGCCGGCGGCGACCGAGGCGGCGGCTCCCGGCTCCATCCCCAGGCCGCCGTCGGCCGCGGTGGCGGAGAAGAACAGCACCAGGATGGCCTGCATGCCCAGGAACGAGAAGCGTTCCCAGACCTCCAGCCCGGAGAGGGGCAGCAGCCCGCGCGGCTGGCCCAGGACGTCGCGTCCGCCGGCTCCGGTGCCGTCGGGGGACACCGCGGTGCCGGTGTCATCGGGGGACGTCGCGGCGCCCGGGCCGTCGGGGGACGTCGCGGCATCGGCCGGCCCGCGGGCCGCGACGGCTCCCGTGGTCCCTGAACCCGCACCCTCTGCGGGGTCCGTGGTGTTCACGGGGCGGGTGGGGGCCGTAGGGTGTGCGCCCCCGTCCCTTCCGTCCGGCGGGGAGTCCTGGCTGGGGCTGGGGGACACGGGTGCTGCTCCTGACGCGTTCGGCGGTTCGAGTGCCTCTGCTGTCCCGCCAGCTCCCGTGCAAACCACACCGAACAGGTGACATGCACCATATCCCGTAAATCCCGGCATGGCGCGCCAAGTGAGGTCTGCTGGGCAGGCGCCGACCGTGATCGTTATGTGACCGGTTACGCTGCCAGGAGAGGGCGGCCCCCGCGACGGGTGCCGCCGGTGACAGAAGAGGTGGCACTCGGCCCGCAAGAGGCGCCACCAGCGCAGACAGAGAGCCGACAGGACGACAGACAGCGACACCGCACCACCCGCACCGCACCACCCGGCGCCGCGGACCGGCGTCCGGCCCCACCCGTACCCGTTCGTTCCACGTACGCAGACAGGAGTACCCCTCGTGACCGTCGTCGGGCCCTTCGGGCTGAGCGTGCGGGACCAGGCTCTGGAAGCCGATGTCCTGGCCGGGTTGGCGGCCGTCGAGGAGGGCCTCATCGGGGCCACCAAGAGCGACGTGCCGTTCATAACGGAGGCCGCCCAGCACCTGGTGCGTGCCGGAGGGAAGAGGTTCCGGCCGCTGCTGGTGATGCTGGGAGCGCAGTTCGGCGACCCGCACGCGCCCGGCATCGTCCCCGCGGCGGTGGTCGTGGAGCTGACCCACCTGGCGACGCTCTACCACGACGACGTCATGGACGAGGCCGACGTGCGGCGCGGTGTGCCCAGCGCCAACGCCAACTGGGACAACTCGGTCGCCGTCCTGACCGGTGACTTCCTCTTCTCCCGCGCCTCGCACATACTGGCCGACCTCGGCCCGGAGGCCGTCCGCATCCAGGCCCAGGCGTTCGAACGCCTGGTGACCGGGCAGATCCTGGAGACCGCGGGACCGGCCGAGGGCCACGACGCCATCGACCACTACCTCGAGGTGATCGCCGGAAAGACCGGCTCACTGATCGCCGTCGCCGGCCGCTTCGGCGCCATGATGTCCGGCGCCGACGAGCGGACCGTCTCGGTGCTCACCCAGTACGGCGAGCGGATCGGCGTCGCCTTCCAGCTCGCCGACGACGTGCTGGACATCGCCAGCGACGAGCACGAGTCCGGCAAGACCCCCGGCACCGACCTGCGCGAGGGCATCGCCACCCTGCCGGTGCTCTACCTGCGCGCCCGTGCCGCGGGCCCGGACGCCACCCGCGAGGACCGCGAACTGTGCGCGCTGCTGGAGGGCGACCTCACCGACGACGCACGGCTCGCCGACGCCCTCGCCCGGCTGCGCGTCCACCCCGCGCTCGAACAGGCCCGGCGCGCCACCGTCCGCTACGCCGACGAGGCCCGCGAGATGCTGGCCCCGCTCCCGGACAACGCCGCCAAGGAGGCCCTGGCGGGCCTGTGCACGGCGGTGGTGGACCGCGCGGGCTGAGGCCCACGGGTCCGCGCGGAGCCCCTGCGGGCCACGCGGCTCATGTGGCCACAAGCCCGCGCGGAGCCCATGCGGCTCATGTGGTCCGCGCGGCCCGCGCGCTCCACGCGGCCTGTGCGGTCCCCCGGCAGCAATCCGCAGGCCGCCATCGCGGTGCCCAAGTGCGGTGCCGCGGCCCTGAGATGGCTCGGTCACCGGTTGGCCGAAAGGGGGAGGGGCCGTCATCCCGGGGGAGTACGACGATCTGCCTCCGGCGGTTGACGCGCCGGAGCGGGGGATTTGGTGCCATGGAAGCAGCCCACCCCGCACCGATTCGGGTGAGAATGGCGGCGAGGGGTGGACGAGTGCGACCTTTCCAGCCGCCGCCGATCACGGAGGTAGGACCCACAGATGGCACAGATCCAACCGAGGAACCCCCGGCGCAAGGCGGCGCGGTACGGCGTGCCGGTCGCTGTCGCCGGGATCGCCGCGGCCACCGTCGGACTGGTGCCCGCGCTGGCCAGCTCGGGCGATCCCGACCTGCCGAAGATCAGCGCGGAGGAGCTGGTCACCAAGATGGCCAAGGCGGATGTCGAGCACATGTCCGGCACCGTCAAGGTCAGCACCGACCTGGGACTGCCCACCCTGCCGGGCGCGGGTGGGGGCGGTGGCGGTGGCGGCTTCTCCGGCGGCGGACCGCACGGTTCCGGTGACGGCGGGGAGGACGGCGGGGACGGGAAGCCGGACGCCTCCCCGCAGGCGAAGCTCCAGGAGCTGGCCTCCGGCGAGCACACCCTCCGCTTCGCCGCCGACGGCCCCGACAAGCAGCGCGTCTCCGTCATCGAGGACGCCGCCGAGTACAGCCTCGTCCACAACGGCCGGGACCTGTGGGGCTACGACAGCGCGAGCAACGCCGCCTGGCACGCCGAGGCCCCGCGGGACGGGCACGGCAAGGCGGAGGGACGCGGCAAGGGGGGTGGCCCGGATGGGGCGGAGCTGCCCGAGGCGCCCACGCCGCAGCAGGCCGCACGGCAGGCGCTCAAGGCGGTCGGCAAGTCCACCTCCGTGTCGGTCGACGGCACCGCGAAGATCGCGGGGCGCGACGCCTACCAGCTCGTCCTGCGGCCCAAGGGCGCCCCGGACTCCACCGTCGAGTCGGTCCGCATAGCCGTGGACGCCGACAACGGCACCCCGCTGAAGTTCACGCTCACCCCGAAGGAGGGCGGCAAGCCGGCCCTCGACATCGCCTACACCAAGGTCGACTTCGGCAAGCCGGACGCCGGCACCTTCGACTTCTCCCCGCCGAAGGGCGCCGAGGTCACCGAGGCCGGACCGGGGAAGGGTGCGGGCGGCAAGCAGCGGGGCCCCCGGGCGCTGTCCGGGCTCTCGGGCCTTGAGGTCGTCAACGAGTCCGCGAGCGACTGGGGCAAGGTCGCCAGGATCGACACGGGCATGCCGGGCGGACTCGGCGGGGACACGCCCTCTGGTGCCGAGAAGGGCGACAAGCGCGGCCAGAAGCTGCTGGACAGCTTCACCGACGAGGTCAAGGGCGACTTCGGCACCGGACGGGTCTTCACCACCCGCCTGGTGAACGCCCTGATGACCGACGACGGTGAGGTCTATGTCGGAGCCGTCACCAAGGAGGGCCTCGTCAAGGCCGCCGACCGGGCCGCCGAATAGAGCGGCCGGGTCGCCGAGTGGACCGGCCGGCCGCCGAGCAGAGCGGCGGGCCGCCGAGCGGGAACACCGGGCCGCCGAGCAGGAACACCGGGAAGCCGGGCGCCGGGCAGCGGAACCATCAGGGAGGAAGAGGCCATTGAGCGAGGCGACCGCCGTACGGGGGAACGACAGCGCCGTGATCTTCACCCAGGGGCTCACCAAGCGCTACCGCGGCGGTCAGCTCGCCGTCGACGGCCTCGACCTGTCCGTACCCCGCGGCAGTGTCTTCGGCTTCCTCGGGCCCAACGGCTCGGGGAAGACGACGACCATCCGCATGCTGCTCGGCCTCATCGAGCCGACCGGCGGCAGCGCCCACGTCCTGGGCGCGCCGATGCCCGGCTCCGTACGGCGGGTCCTGCCGAGGGTGGGCGCCCTCATCGAGGGCCCCGCCCTCTACGGCTTCCTGTCCGGGCGGGAGAACCTGCTGCGCTACGACGCGGCCGACCCCACCGCCGACCCGCGGACCCGGGTGGCGCGGGTGGACCGGGCGCTGGAGAGGGTCGGGCTGTCCGCCGCCGCGGCCAAGAAGGCGCGGGCCTACTCGCTCGGCATGAAGCAGCGCCTGGGGCTGGCCGCCGCCCTGCTCCAGCCGCGTGACCTCCTCGTGCTGGACGAGCCCACCAACGGCCTCGACCCCCAGGGCATGCGCGAGATCCGTGCGCTGGTACGGGAACTGGCGGGCGACGGGAGCACCGTCTTCCTCTCCTCGCACCTGCTGGACGAGATCGAACAGGTGTGTACGCACACCGCCGTGATGCACCGTGGCCGCCTCGTCACCCAGGGCCGGGTCGAGGAGGTGGCCGAGCGGGCGGCCGGCGCCCGGGGCAGACTGGCCGTCACCACCCCCGATCCGGGGGAGGCCGCGCGGGTGCTGAAGGAGCACGGGGTGGCCGATCTGGTCACCGAGGGGGAGGAGCTGAGCGGTGAGCCACCGCCCGGCGACCTCGCCGAACTCAACGCGGCGCTGGTCCGTGCCGGGGTCCGCGTCCGCGCCTTCGGACTGCGGCGCGCCTCGCTGGAGGACGTGTTCGTCTCGCTCACGGGGGAGGGCTTCGATGTCGCGGGCTGAACCGCCACCGGCGCGGTCGCGGGACGTACCGGGTGCGCAGGCCGCGGGGGCCGCGCCGGCGCCGGCGGACACGGCCGCGCCGGTACCGGCGGACACGGCCCCTCGAACGGCCCGCCCCCTGTGGTCCCTGGGACTGCTGCGCAGCGAACTCGTCGTCACCTTCCGGCGCTGGCGGACGCTGGCCCTGCTGGCGGTGCTGGCGGCCGTGCCGATCCTCGTCGGCATCGCGGTGAAGATCGAGACCAGCGACGGAGGTTCGATCGGCGGGGGCGGGGGAGAGGGCGGCCCCGCCTTCCTCTCCCAGATCACCAACAACGGGCTGTTCCTGGTCTTCACCTCACTGGCGGCCACCCTGCCGTTCTTCCTGCCGATGACCGTCGGCGTGATCGCGGGCGACGCCGTGGCGGGGGAGGCCGGCGCGGGCACGCTGCGCTATCTGCTCGTCGCCCCCGCGGGCCGGACCCGGCTGCTCCTGGTGAAGTTCACCACGGTACTGGTCTTCTGCCTGGTGGCGACGGTGACGGTGGCCGTCTCGGCGCTGGTGACCGGGGCGCTGCTCTTCCCCACCGGAGAGGTCACCCTGCTGTCCGGCACCACCGTCTCCTTCGGAGAGGGCCTGCTGCGGGCGCTGGCCATCGCCGTGACCGTCGCCCTCAGCCTGGCCGGGCTGGCGGCGCTGGGGCTGTTCGTCTCGACGCTCACCAACAGCGGCATCGCGGCCATGACCGCCACGGTCGGGCTGCTGATCACGGTGCAGATCCTGGGCACGATCCCGCAGTTGGACGAGATCCACCCGTTCCTCTTCTCCCACTACTGGCTGAGCTTCGCCGACCTGCTGCGGGACCCGGTCTACTGGGACGACCTGCTGCGGAACCTCGGCCTCCAGGGGCTCTACACCGCCGTGTTCGCCTCGGCGGCCTGGGCCCGGTTCGGCGGCCGGGACATCACGGCGTAACCCCGCGGTTCACGGACGGGTGGGGGACTCGGGGCCGGTGGCGGCCGGTTCGGCCGCCTCCGTGACGGCGGTGGCGGCGCCCTCCTCGCCCTGCTCACGGGCGCGTGCGGCGGCGGCTCGCAGCGCCGACCGGCCGCGCCGGGCGTTGCTGAGCGCGTCCCAGGTCAGGATGCACAGCGCCACCCAGACCAGGCCGAAGCCCGCCCAGCGCTCCGGGGGCATCTCCTCGTGGAAGACGGTGAGGCCCAGGACGAACATGAAGGCGGGGGCCAGATACTGGAGCAGCCCGATCGTGGACAGCGGCAGGCGCACGGCGGCGCTGCCGAAGAAGATGAGCGGCAGCGCGGTCGCCACTCCGGCGCAGGCCAGCAGCAGCGCGTGGCCGGCGCCGTCGGTGGTGAAGGACGCGTCACCGCGCGACCCCAGGTAGACCAGGTAACCGAGCGCGGGCAGGAACTGCACGGCCGTCTCGGCGCTGAAGCCCTCCACACCGTCCAGCTTGATGTGCTTCTTGATCAGCCCGTAGGTGGCGAAGGTGAAGGCCAGGCAGAGGGAGAGCCAGGGCAGCTTTCCGTAGGCGACGGTCATCACGACGACGGCCAGCGCGCCGATGCCGACGGCCACCCAATGCGCGGGCCGCAGCCGCTCCCGCAGCAGCAGGACGCCGAAGGCTATGGAGACCAGCGGGTTGATGAAGTAGCCGAGGGACGATTCGAGCACCATGTCGGCGCTCACGGCCCAGATGAACAGGCCCCAGTTGAGGGAGATCACCGCCGAGGCCAGCACCACCAGGGCGAGCTTCTTCGGCTGGCGCGCCAGCGTGGTCACCCACGACCAGCGGCGCAGCAGCGCCACGATCACCAGGGCGGTGGGCAGGGACCACACCATGCGGTGGGCGAGCACCTCACCGGCACCGGTCTTGGCGAGCGCGTGCCAGTACAGCGGAAGCAGCCCCCACATTCCGTACGCCGCGAAGCCGAACAGCAGCCCGGTGCGCTGCGCACTCCCTGTTCCCATGAGCCCTCCCTGCCTGCGTTCCCGGAACTGGTGCACCGGCCCCCGAAGGTATCCGGAGGCCCGGCTTCTTGTCATTTCCGTACCGGATTATGGTCCTGTCGGCCGGGGTCGCCGGGGTCGCCGGGGTCGGCTGGGGTCCGGGCGGTGACCAGTGGGCCGGGGGGTGGTGTGTGGGCAGACCGACCGGTCGGTTCGCTCGGTCATTCCGCGCACGGCCACCCGGCCCTCCCGGTGCGGCCGGGTGGTCAGCGGAGCCGCCAAGGGTCCGCGTGCGGCGGTCGGTCCCAGGACGCAGCGCAGGCCCGGCACCACCAGGGTGCCGGGCCTGCGTCGCTGTCGCCTCCGGAGCTGCGGGCCTCAGCCCACCACCGTCCAGGTGTCGTTGCCGTGCAGCAGCGCGGACAGGTCGCCCTTGCCGTGCTGCTCGACGGCGCTCTCCAGCTGCCCCGCCATCTGGGTGTCGTACACCGGCCGCCGCACGTTCCGCAGCACACCGATGGGGGTGTGGTGCAGCGTGTCGGGGTCGGCGAGGCGGGAGAGGGCGAACGCGGTCGTGGGCGAGGCCGTGTGGGCGTCGTGCACCAGCACGCCCGCGGTGCCCTCCTCCCGGACATCGACGATCCGCAGGTCACCGGTGGCCGGGTCGCGGACGACGCCCTTGGCGCCGAGCCCGTCCTCGGCGGGCGCGCCGAAGCGGATCGGCTGCCCGTGCTCCAACGGGATGACGGCCTCCTGCGCCTCTTCCCCCGCTTGTGGAGAAGACGCGGCTTTGAGGGCCTCGAAGGCTCCGTCGTTGAAGATGTTGCAGTTCTGGTAGATCTCCACCAGCGCCGTACCCGGGTGGTCGGCGGCGGCACGCAGCACGCTGGTCAGGTGCTTGCGGTCCGAGTCGACCGTACGGGCCACGAACGACGCCTCCGCGCCCAGCGCCAGCGAGACCGGGTTGAACGGCGCGTCCAGCGAGCCCATCGGCGTGGACTTGGTGATCTTCCCCGCCTCGGAGGTCGGGCTGTACTGGCCCTTGGTGAGCCCGTAGATCCGGTTGTTGAACAGCAGGATCTTCAGGTTCACATTGCGCCGCAGCGCGTGGATGAGGTGGTTGCCGCCGATGGAGAGCGCGTCGCCGTCGCCGGTCACCACCCACACGCTCAGATCGCGCCGCGAGGCGGCCAGGCCGGTCGCGATGGCCGGGGCGCGGCCGTGGATGGAGTGCATCCCGAACGTGTTCATGTAGTACGGGAAGCGGGAGGAGCAGCCGATGCCGGAGACGAAGACGATGTTCTCCTTCGCCAGCCCCAGCTCCGGCATGAAGCCCTGGACGGCCGCGAGCACGGCGTAGTCACCGCACCCCGGGCACCAGCGCACCTCCTGGTCGGACTTGAAGTCCTTCATCGACTGCTTGCCGACCGCCCGGGGCACCAGCGACAGCGCCTCGGACACCGGGGCCCCGGCTGGCCGGGCCGGAGCGGTCCCCTGCACGGGACCGGGGGACGTCTCAGCCATGTGCGAGGGCCTCCTTGAGTGCGGTCGCGAGCTGCTCGGCCTTGAACGGCAGGCCGCGGACCTGCGTGTACGACTGTGCATCGACCAGATACCGGGCACGCACCAGCGTGGCGAGCTGGCCGAGGTTCATCTCCGGGATCACGACCTTCTCGTAGCGCCGGAGCACCTCCCCCAGATTCCGCGGGAACGGGTTGAGGTGGCGCAGATGGGCCTGCGCGATCTCGTCCCCGCCCTTCCGGAGACGGCGTACGGCGGCGGTGATGGGCCCGTAGGTGGAGCCCCAGCCCAGCACCAGCAGCCGCGCGTTGCCGCCCGGGTCGCTGACCTCCAGGTCCGGCACCTCGATGCCGTCCACCTTGGCCTGCCGGGTGCGGACCATGAAGTCGTGGTTGGCCGGGTCGTAGGAGATGTTGCCGGTGCCGTCCTGCTTCTCGATGCCGCCGATGCGGTGTTCGAGCCCGGGCGTGCCCGGCACCGCCCAGGGGCGGGCGAGCGTGTGCGGATCGCGCTTGTACGGCCAGAAGACCTCGGTGCCGTCCGCCAGCTCGTGGTTGGGGCCGGAGGCGAACCGGACGCGCAGGTCGGGCAGCTCCTCCACCTCGGGGATCCGCCACGGCTCCGAGCCGTTGGCCAGGTAGCCGTCCGACAGGAGGAACACCGGCGTCCGGTATGTGAGCGCGATCCGGGCCGCGTCGAGCGCCGCCGTGAAGCAGTCGGCGGGGGTGGACGGCGCCACGATCGGCACCGGCGCCTCGCCGTTGCGCCCGTACATCGCCTGGAGCAGGTCCGCCTGCTCCGTCTTGGTCGGCAGACCGGTGGAGGGGCCGCCGCGCTGGATGTCGACGATCAGCAGCGGCAGCTCCAGGGAGACGGCCAGACCGATCGTCTCCGACTTGAGCGCCACCCCGGGGCCGGAGGTCGTGGTGACCGCGAGCGAGCCGCCGAACGCCGCGCCCAGCGCCGCGCCGATGCCCGCGATCTCGTCCTCCGCCTGGAACGAGCGCACTCCGAAGTTCTTGTGCTTGCTCAACTCGTGCAGCACATCGGAGGCGGGGGTGATCGGGTACGAGCCCAGGAACAGCGGCAGGTCCGCCTGCTGAGACGCGGCGATCAGTCCGTAGGACAGGGCGAGGTTTCCCGAGATGTTGCGGTACGTCCCCGGCGGGAAGGCGCTGGAGGCGGGCGCGACCTCGTAGGAGACCGCGAAGTCCTCGGTCGTCTCGCCGAAGTTCCAGCCCGCGCGGAACGCCGTGATGTTCGCTTCGGCGATGTCCGGCTTCTTGGCGAACTTCGCCCGCAGGAACGCCTCGGTCTGCTCGGTCGGCCGGTGGTACATCCACGACAGCAGACCCAGCGCGAACATGTTCTTCGACCGGCCGGCCTCCTTGCGCCCCAGGTCGAAGCCCTTGAGCGCCTCCACGGTCAGGGTCGTCAGCGGCACCTTGTGCACGCTGTAGCCGTCCAGCGAACCGTCCTCCAGCGGGCTGGCCTCGTAACCGACCTTGGCCATTGCCCGCTTGGTGAACTCGTCCGTGTTCACGATGATCTCGGCACCGCGCGGCACGTCCGCGATGTTCGCCTTCAGCGCCGCCGGGTTCATCGCCACCAGCACGTTCGGGGCGTCGCCCGGCGTGAGGATGTCGTGGTCGGCGAAGTGGAGCTGGAAACTGGAGACGCCCGGCAGGGTTCCCGCGGGGGCACGGATCTCGGCCGGGAAGTTCGGCAGCGTCGACAGATCGTTGCCGAACGAGGCCGTCTCGGACGTGAAGCGGTCCCCGGTGAGCTGCATGCCGTCGCCGGAGTCGCCCGCGAACCGGATGATGACCCGGTCCAGGCGCCGGACCTCTTTGCTGTCGGCGTCCCGTCCGCTGTCCTGGCCCCCCTCGGGACCGGACTGTCGCCCGGCTGGGCTACTGACCTGACTGGTCACGGTGGATCGGACCTCCCTCAAGGCGGCGGCTCGTCAGCCATCGTACGTTGCTAAGGGTTGCCTTCCCGCGGCTGTTCCCATCGTGGACAGATTTCTGAGACATCTGTGCGCGCCGAGGTACCGCAGCCCCCGCTTCCGGCGGAGGGTTCCTCAGGACGGCCCTGCGCCCACCCCCGCGGCCCAGGCCGTCCGCCGGCCACCCCCGGCCTCCCTGACCAGGAAGAACCACCTCCGGACAGCGCCCACGCCCCTCCCGCGAGACCCCCGCGCGGCCCTATGAGTTCAGATACCGCAGCACCGCCAGCACCCGGCGGTGATCCGCGTCACTCTGCGGCAGCCCCAGCTTCGCGAAGATGTTGCTCACATGCTTCTCCACCGCCCCCGGGCTGACCACCAGCTCACCCGCGATCGCCGAGTTCGTCCGGCCCTCCGCCATCAGGGCCAGCACCTCCCGCTCCCGCGGGGTGAGCCCGGCCAGGACGTCCTGCTTGCGGCTGCGGCCCAGCAGCTGCGCCACGACCTCCGGGTCCAGCGCCGTACCGCCCCGCGCGACGCGGGCCACCGCGTCCACGAACTCCCGCACGTCCGCCACCCGGTCCTTGAGCAGATAGCCCACCCCCCGGCTCGATCCGGCCAGCAGCTCCGTCGCGTACTGCTCCTCCACATACTGCGAAAGCACCAGGACGCCCAGTCCCGGGTGCTCGGCACGCAGCCGTACGGCGGCCCGTACGCCCTCGTCCGTATGGGTCGGCGGCATGCGTACGTCCGCCACCACCACATCGGGCAGCCCGCCGTCCGCCGCCAGGTCGCCCACCGTCTTGACCAGCGCGTCGCCGTCCGAGACCCCGGCGACCACCTCGTACCCCCGGTCGGTCAGCAGCCGGCTCAGCCCCTCGCGGAGCAGGACGGAGTCCTCGGCGATCACCACTCGCACCGTGCGCTCCCCCTCGTTCCCTGCTCGTTCCCCCACGTGCGCCTTCCCCACTCGCCCCGCCGTCTTCTCCGCCTCAGCATTCCAGACCTCCCTTCCCGGGGCGGCGGACGCGCCCCTGCCGCCCCCCTGTCGCGGCGGCTCGCGGCCCCGGCCCCGTCGCGGCTCGCGACCCAGCACCCGTCGCCCGGCCCCCGCCGCTCGCGGCGGCTCCGACGCTCGGCCCCGTAGCTCGCTCGGCCCCGTAGCTCGCTCGGCCCCGTAGCTCGCGCGGTGCCCTAGCTCGGAGTGGTGCCGTCGGCGGCCGGGGGTGCGGCGCGCGGCACCGGCCGGTCCGTCACCGCCAGGGCAGCTCCGCCGTCACCGTCGTCGGGCCCCCGGCCGGGGAGTCCACCACCAGCAGGCCGTCCACGGCGCCGAGCCGGTCGGCGAGCCCCGCGAGTCCGGAGCCGCCCTCCACCGAGGCGCCCCCCTTCCCGTCGTCCACCACCTGGATCAGCAGCCGCTCCTCGTTGCGCCATATCTCCACCGTCGCCCGCCGGGCCGCGCTGTGCTTGCTGATGTTCTGGAGCAGCTCGGAGACGGTGAAGTAGGCGATCCCCTCGATCGCCGCGGCGGGCCGGCCGGGCAGCTCCACGGTGACCGCGACCGGCACCGTGCAGCGGGCGGCGAGGGCGGAGAGCGCCGGCCCCAGACCCCGGTCGGTCAGGATCGCCGGATGGATGCCCCGCGCGAGATCCCGCAGCTCCTGCAGGGCGAGCTTCACCTCGCCGTGTGCCTCCTCCACCACCGCGGCCGCCGCCCGCGGGTCCTCGTCGAGCTTCTCCTTCGCCATTCCCAGCCCCATGGCCAGGGACACCAGCCGGGCCTGGGCCCCGTCGTGCAGATCCCGCTCGATACGGCGCAGATCGGCTGCCGCCGTGTCCACGACCACCCCGCGGTCCGTCTCCAGCTCCGTCACCCGCGCCGCCAGCGACGAGGGCCCCAGCAGGCCGCCGACCAGCAGCTTGTCCACCTGCACCAGGCCGCGTACCAGCCACGGTGCCAACAGGACGACCACCAGGCCGCACGCCGCGATGACGGCCAGTTCGGCGCCGCCGTCCAGCACCCGGGACCCTTCCTGGCGGGGTGAGGCGATGGTGATGCCGTCGCCGACCTGGAGCGCCGGATGGTCCACGTAAGCGGGGAAGAACCACTCCCACAGCGGGAAGGTCAGCATCGCCCAGCCCACCACCCAGGCCGACAGCCCCGCCATGCAGCTGAAGACCGACCAGGGCAGGTGCAGCAGCGTGTAGAGCAGGTGCCGCCAGGAGACGCCGCTGCGCAGCAGGGCGGATATCCACGACATCGCCCCGCTCGACCGCCGCAGCGTCCGCACCGGCTCCGGCTCGGCCACCTCCAGCCCCAGCAGCGCCCGCGCCCGCCCCCGCTCCAGATGCCCCAGCGCCCGGCAGCCCGCCAGCCCCACCGCCAGCACGGGCAGCCCGATGAACGTCACCAGCAGCACGGAGCCGAAGAGGAGGGCGCAGAACGCGTAGCTGAAGCCGATGCACGCCAGGGGCAGCCCCGAGGCGACATACCCCAGCTCGCGCATCGACCGCCGGGCCACCGGGGCCCGCACGGCGACGAGCCACCAGGGCCGGTGCCGGACTGGAATCGCTGTGCTCATGACTCAAGGATCCCCGGCCCCGGACCGGCCGGTAATAGCGTCAGCTGGAGTCCTCAGGGTGGGGTTAGCCCTACCCCCCGGCACCCTCGCCCGACGACTCCGCCTCGCCCGACGACTCCGCCTCGGCCGACGACTCCGCGCCTCGGCCGACGGCCGCTTCCGCTCTCGGCCGAGGATCGCTTCCGCTGTCGGCCGACGGCCCCGCACCCTCGGCCGACGGCCGCTTCCGCTCTCGGCCGACGATCGCCTCCGCCCCCGGCCGACGGACCGCCTCCGCTCCCGGCCGAGTGCTGGCCCCACGCCCTTACCGCCGGCGGGCTCCGTGCCCTCGGCGGCCGGCCCTCCCCGTGCGGGGCGCCGAGGGAACGGAGCCCGCCGGGGGGGTCCCGGAGTGTGACGGGGCTGTCCTCGGGGAGTGCGGCAGGGCCTACACTCCGTGCGTACAGATCGTCGAACGTCTACACCGACACAGGACGGGACAAGTGCCGGACTACTTCCACGGCTATTCGGTCGTCGGGCTGGTGGCCGTCGTCGGTGTGCTCTTCGTCGGCGCGGCTTTCTCGGCCGGCCGGCTGCTGCGGCCGGTGGTCCCCACGCGGGAGAAGATGCTGACGTACGAGTGCGGCGTCGACCCGGTCGGCGAGGGCTGGGCGCACACGCAGGTCCGCTACTACGTCTACGCCTTCCTGTACGTCGTCTTCGCCGTCGACTCCGTCTTCCTCTTCCCCTGGGCCACGGTCTTCGCCGCGCCCGGTTTCGGCGGGATCACGCTCGCGGAGATGTTCCTCTTCCTCGGCTTCCTGGCCGTCGGCCTGCTGTACGCGTACAAGAAGGGCGTCCTGGAATGGACGTAACGCACACCCCGAGCCCCGCCGCGACGCCGCCGGAGGCCCAGGGCCGCCCCCAGCTCGGCCTGCTCTCGCGCCTGGCGCCCGAACCGATGAAGGTGGTTCTCAACTGGGGCCGCCGCTACAGCCTCTGGGTCTTCAACTTCGGCCTGGCCTGCTGCGCGATCGAGTTCATCGCCGCGTCGATGGCCCGGCACGACTTCATCCGGCTCGGCGTCATCCCCTTCGCGCCCGGGCCCCGGCAGGCCGACCTGATGGTGGTCTCCGGCACGGTCACCGACAAGATGGCCCCCGCCGTCAAACGTCTCTACGAGCAGATGCCGGAGCCCAAGTACGTCATCTCCTTCGGCGCCTGCTCCAACTGCGGCGGCCCCTACTGGGACTCCTACGCGGTCACCAAGGGCGTCGACCAGATCATCCCCGTGGACGTGTACGTGCCCGGCTGCCCGCCCCGGCCCGAAGCGCTGCTCCAGGGGGTGCTCAAGCTCCAGGAGAAGATCGCCGCCGAGTCCACGGCCGACCGGTACGCACGGAGCGGCGGCCCCTCCGCCGGTGCCCTCACCAGCGGCCTGGTGGCCCCGCCGGCCGCGCCCCCGTCCCCCGCGCCGGCGCGTGAGCGGCACCCGGACGGTGACGCCGGGGAGGGCGGACGGTGACCCCGCCGCCCCAGAACCCCCGGAACGAGCCGCCGCAGAACCCCCGGAACGAGCCGCCCCGGAACCCCGGGAACGAGCCGTCCCAGACCCCCGCGGCCGAGCCGTCCCGGCACCCGGGCCGGCTGCCCCGCGCGGCCGACGAGCTGTTCGGCGAGGGCGCCACGGCCGAGGAGGCGTACGGGCTGCTCACCGTCGACGTACCCGCGGACGCCTGGCTGTCCGCGCTGACCACGGCCCGCGACGAACTGGGCTGTACCTTCTTCGACTGGCTCAGCGCGGTGGACGAGCCGGGCACCGGACTGCAAATCTGCGCACACCTGGTGGCGCTGCCCGCGCCCGGCACTCAGCTGCGCCGGCTGCTCCTGCGCACGACTGTCCCGCACGAGGCCCCCGTCCTGCCCACCGCCACGGAGGTGTACGCGGGCGCTGCCTGGCACGAGCGGGAGACCCACGAGATGTTCGGCGTCGACTTCCCGGGCCATCCGCACCTGGTGCCCCTGCTGCTGCCCGACACGTTCGAGGGACATCCGCTCCGCAAGGACTTCGTGCTCGCGGCCCGCGTCGCCAAGGCGTGGCCCGGCGCCAAGGAGCCCGGCGAGTCGGGCCACGGCGGCCCCAAGCGCCGCCAGATGCTGCCGCCCGGCGTGCCCGACCCCAACGAGTGGGGCCCGCTCAAGGGCCAGCTGCCCCCTGCCCCCACCCGCGAGCGCACCCGTCGTGCCACGGGGGACACTCCGCGCCGTACGCGCGGCGCCGGGGCGGGCTCGGCGTCCCAGCGCGGCGGCGCGACCGGTACGGGGGGTGCTCCGGACGGGGCCGCTCCGCGCGAGGGCACCCCGCCCGGGGCGGCTGCACCGCGCAGGCCGCGCCGTACCCGTTCGGCCAGTGGCGGATCGGCCTCCCAGCGCGCGGCCGGACAGCCCCCGGCAGCCGGGAAGCCGCCCGCACAGCAGGAGCGTCCGGCGGACGAGACCGGTACCACCAGCGGCACCACCGAGGAGGAGCGCTCCTTCGACGAGCGCGCCACCGGCGCACGCTCCCGGAGGGAACAGTCCGGCGGCGGGCGCCCCACGGGCGGCACTCGCGGGGCCCCGCGCTCCACCGACGCCCCCTGGCACCACGCCCGTCCGGCCGGTGAGGAAACCGCCGTACCGGACGACAACGGCACCGCCGTACCGGACGAAGACGGCACCGTCGTACCGGACGCCGGAGGCACCGGTGCCGCCGGCCACAGCAGCGCCGACAGCGATGCCGGACGCGACAGCGCCGACAGCGACGGCCGACACGACGGCAACGGCGGCTCCGACAGCGGCACCGGCTCCGACAACGACGGCGGCTCCGACAGCGACGCAGGCGACGGCGGCGACGACAGGGGGGACGGGCTCTGATGGACGCCCTCGATGTGACCGTCCGGATCCTCGCCGTCCTGCTCGCCTTCCTCCTGCTGCCTCTGCTCGTGGGGCAGGCCGAGCACAAGGTCATGGCCCATATGCAGGGCCGGGTCGGCCCCATGTACGCGGGCGGGTTCCACGGGTGGGCCCAGCTCGTGGCCGACGGGGTGAAGTTCGCGCAGAAGGAGGACATCGTCCCCGACGGCGCCGACCGGCGCGTCTTCCAGCTCGCGCCCGCCCTCGCGCTGATCCCCTACCTGCTCGTCCTCGTCGCGATCCCGGTGGCACCGGGTGGGGGCGTGGCGCAGGCGCTGGATACGGGCATCTTCTTCGTGCTGGCCGTCATGGGAGTCGGCATCCTCGGCTCGCTGATGGGCGGCTGGGCGTCGGCCAACAAGTTCTCCCTGCTCGGCGGCCTGCGCACCGCGGCCCAGCTGATGGCGTACGAGCTGCCGATGCTGCTGGCCGCCGCCTCCGTCGCCATGGCGGCGGGCACCCTCTCCCTGCCGGGCATCCTCGGTGCATGGGAGTGGTGGTGGCTGCCGTGGCAGATCATCGGCGGTGCCGTCTTCTTCACGGCCGGCCTCGCCGAGCTGCAGCGCCCGCCCTTCGACGCGCCCGTCGCCGACTCGGAGATCATCTTCGGCGCGTACACCGAGTACACCGGGCTGCGCTTCGCGCTCTTCCTGCTCGCCGAGTACGCGGGCATCGTCGTCCTGTCCGCGCTCACCGCGGTGCTCTTCCTCGGCGGCTGGCACGGCCCCTTCGCCGGCGGCCTGGGCTGGCTGTGGATGCTGCTCAAGACGGGCGTCCTGGCCTTCGGCGTCATCTGGCTGCGGGTCAGCTACCCCCGGCTGCGCGAGGACCAGATCCAGCGGCTGGCCTGGACCGCGCTCGTCCCGCTGGCCCTCTTCCAGATCGCCCTCACCGGTGTCGTCAAGGTGGTGATGTGACCGTGGCCCCCACGTCCGCTGAGCGCGGCCCCCACGGCGGGACGGGCACCGGGCCCGCCCGCCCCTCGCGCGGGGTCTTCGGCTCAGGGCTCGCCAAGGGCCTGGCCGTCACCCTCCGGACGATGACCCGGCGCTCGGTCACCGAGCACTACCCCGACGCGCAGCCCGAACTGCCGCCCCGCAGCAGGGGCGTCATCGGCCTCTTCGAGGAGAACTGCACCGTCTGCATGCTCTGCGCCCGCGAGTGCCCCGACTGGTGCATCTACATCGACTCCCACAAGGAGACGGTGCCGCCCGCCGCGCCGGGAGGACGCGAGCGCAGCCGCAACGTGCTGGACCGGTTCGCCATCGACTTCGCCCTGTGCATGTACTGCGGTATCTGCATCGAGGTGTGCCCTTTCGACGCGCTGTTCTGGTCCCCCGAGTTCGAGTACGCGGAGACCGACATCCGGGAGCTGACCCACGAGCGGGACAAGCTGCGCGAGTGGATGTGGACCGTGCCCGAGCCGCCCCCGCTGGACGAGGGCGCCGAGGAGGCCAAGGAGCTGGCAGCGGCCCGCAAGGCGGCCGACAAGGCCGCCCAGGCGGCCACCGCCGACCGCCTCGCCGCCCACCGCGAACAGCCCGCCCAGGCGACGGACGAGGGCCCCGGCGCGTCCGGCCCCCACCCGCGGGGCGGTGACGAGTGAACCCGGTCGTCCCTCAGCCGCTCGCCGCCGGGCACCCCGGTTTCCTCTCCGCGACCGGCGTCGAGGTCGTCTTCCTGCTGGTCGGGCTGGTCATCCTCGGAGCCGCGCTGGTCACCGTCACCACCAAGCAGCTCGTGCACGCGGCGCTGTGGCTGGTGGTCGCGCTCGGCGGGATCGCCGTCGAATACCTGCTGCTGACCGCCGAGTTCATCGCCTGGGTGCAGGTGCTGATCTACGTCGGTTCCGTCGTCGTCCTGCTCCTCTTCGGTCTCATGCTGACCAGGGCCCCCATCGGGCGCTCGCCCGACGCCGACTCGGGCAACCGCTGGGTCGCGCTCACCGTCGCCCTCGCCGCGGCGGCCACCCTCGTCACCGTCGTCATCGACGCCTTCCGCGCCACATGGATCGACCTGGAGCAGCGCACCGGACCCGGGAAGGGCTCCTCCGAGGTGACCGGCACGGCCCTGTTCCGGCACTGGGTGCTGCCCTTCGAGGCGCTCTCGGTGCTCCTCCTCGCCGCACTCGTCGGCGCCATCGTCCTCTCCCGGCGGCAGAAGGCGGGTGAGCGCTGATGCACCTCGCCTATCCCGCCGTGCTCGCCGTCCTCCTCTTCTGCGTCGGCCTCTACGGCGTCCTCGCGCGCCGCAACGCCGTCCTCGTGCTCATGGCGGTCGAGCTGATGCTCAACGCCGTCAACCTCAACCTCGTCGCCTTCGACGCCTGGCTCCGCGACACGCTGCACGCGGGCCAGGCGCTCACCCTCTTCACCATCGCGATCGCCGCAGCCGAGATCGGCATCGGTCTGGCCATCGTGCTGCTCGTCCACCGCAACCGCGGCAGCTCCGACATCGACCGGCTCAGGGACCTGAGCGAGGGCGGCGGCCCCTCGACGGGCGACCCCGGCGGCGGTTCACGCGAGGAGACCAGCGTGACACCCGCCACTGACAACGACACCGGGAACGGCCCCGACCAGGGCGTTCCGGAGTCCGCCGCAGGGAGGCGGCCAGCGTGAGCACCACGACACTCGCAGCGCTCGTCCCGGCCCTCCCCGCCCTCGGCGCGCTCGCCGGGCTGCTGCTCGGCCGCCGCGCCCCGGGGTTCGTCCGCCCGCTCGCCGTCCTGCCCACCCTCGCCGCCGCTGTCCTCGCGGTCGTCGTCGCCGTCCGCCAGGGCGGCGGGGAACCGGTGCGCGCCGCGACGGAGCTGGCCCCCACCGGCAACGACGCGCTGCCCGTCCAGCTCGCGCTGAACCTGGACGGTTTCGCCGTTCTCGTCGCCGTCCTCGTGGGGCTCGTCGCCACGTGCGTGCAGCTGTACTCGACCGGCTATCTGCGCGACGACCCGCGCTACGCGTCGTACGCGGCGCTGGTCTCGCTGTTCACGGCCGCGATGTTCCTGGTCGTCTACAGCGACGACCTGATCGTGCTGCTCGTCGGCTGGGAGGTCATGGGCATCTGCTCGTACTTCCTGGTCGGCCACTACTGGGAGACCCCGGCCGCGCGCTCGGCCTCCCTCAAGGCGTTCCTGGTCACCAAACTGGGTGACGTCCCGTTCCTCATCGGCATCCTGGCGCTGGCCTCCGAGGCGGGCAGCTTCCGCATCAGCACCGTCGTCACCCGGCTGACCTCCCCGCTGTCCGGCTTCGAGCCGGCCCACCCCACGCTGATCGCGCTGCTGCTCCTGGCCGGGGTCGCGGGCAAGTCGGCGCAGTTCCCGCTGCACACCTGGCTGCCCGACGCGATGGCGGGCCCGACACCGGTCTCCGCACTGATCCACGCGGCCACCATGGTCGCGGCAGGTGTGTACGCCGTGGCGCGCCTGCTGCCCGTCTTCGCGGCCTCCGCGGCCGCGCTCACCGTCCTCGCGGTGGTGGCCGCCCTCACCATGACCGGCTCCGCGCTCGCCGCGCTCGCCCAGGACGACATCAAACGGGTGCTCGCCTACTCGACCATCAGCCAGCTCGCCTACATGGCCGGGGCGCTGGCCGTCGCCGACCGGGGCGCCGCCGTCTTCCACCTGCTCACCCACGGCGCGTTCAAGGGGCTGCTCTTCCTCGCCGCCGGTGTCCTCATCCACGCGGCCGGCACCAACTCGCTGACCGTCATGGCCCGCACCGGCGGCCTCGCCCGGCGGGCGCCCGACGCCTTCTGGACGATGAGTGTCGCGCTGCTCGCACTGGCCGCCGTCCCGCCGTTCTCCGGGTTCTTCTCCAAGGAGGCCGTCCTCGCGGCGGCGGAACACACCGCCTTCGGCACCGCTCATCCCCCGTTCGAGGGGGCGCACGCGGCTCCGGCGGGCGCCGGCTGGATCGTCCTGGTCGCGGGTCTGGTCACCGCCCTGCTGACCGCGGCGTACGCGATGCGCCTGTGGCTGCTCGCCGGAGCACCCGCGCGGTTGCGGGGAGTGGCCAGCCGCGGTGACCAGGCGGGGGGGACCGTGGAGCCCGGCACCGACAGCGCCGGGGCGCCGCTCGTCGTGGGCCCCGAGAAGGCCGCCGAGCACGTACCAGAGGAGGTGCCCCGACAGGCACCGGAGACGGTGCTCGCCCAGCCGGCGCCGGAACGCGAACACCACGGGCACCTGCGCGAGCCCGCCGTCATGACGGCCGTCCTGTGGGTGCTCGCCGTGCCCTCCCTCGCGCTCGGACTGGCATTCCCCGTCCTGCCCGACTGGTTCGACGGCGCCTCCCTCACCCCCACCCTGGCCACCTCTCTGCTCGCCACCGGCGTCGCCCTGGTGGGCGGCCTGCTCACCTATGCGACATGGCGGCACAGCACCGCCCTGGCCGCGCTCCGCCCCGGTCACGACGCCGACCCCGGTGTGATGCTGCTCGGACCGCTGCACCGGCACGCCGCCGCGGGCTTCCACCTGGACGCGCTCCACCGCGCCCTCGTCGTGCGGCCCCTCCACGGCGCCGCACGGCTCGTGCGCTTCCTGGACCGGGAGGTCGTCGACGGATACGTGACCGGTGCGGGACGCGGTGCGCGCCTGCTCGGTGCCGCCGTACGGCGCGCCCAGACGGGCAACGTGCAGACCTATCTCGGCGCGCTGCTGACCGGCTCCCTGGTGCTCGCCGTCATCGCCGTCGTGGCCGCGACCGGAAACGGAGGGGCGTGACGTGATCCCGCTCGACGACACCGTCATGCAGGCGCTCCTCGTCGCCGTCGTCGTCCTGCCGCTGCTGGGGTCGGTGGCGGCCCTGCTACCCGCACCGCCGGGACTGCGCGGCCGCGGTCCCGACCAGGCGGTGCTGCGGCACGGCGTGACGGTCACCGGCGCGGTCCTGGCGCTCTGCGTCCTCCTGGCCCTCGGCTTCGACCACGACCACCCGGGCAGGATGCAGGCCGAGACGGACGCCAGCTGGATCCCGGCGCTGGACGTACGGCTGCACTTCGGTACCGACGGCGTCTCCCTGCCGCTGCTCCTCCTCACCGCGCTGCTGACGTTCCTGTGCGCCCTGTACAGCTACACGAGGAGGCCCGAGGGGGCGAGTCCCAAGGCGTTCACCGCGCTGCTGCTCCTGCTGGAGTGCGGCACGCTCGCCGGCTTCGCGGTGCTCGACCTGATGCTGTTCTTCCTGGCGTTCGAGACGGTGCTCGTCCCGATGTACTTCCTCATCGCCCGCTGGGGCGGCGAGGGCCGGGGCCCGGCAGCCTGGAAGTTCGTCCTCTACACGCTGCTCGGCTCCGTGGTGATGCTGCTCGGGCTCCTCGTGCTCGGCCTGCACGCGGGCACGTTCGACATGGTGCGGCTCGCCCAGCAGCACGGCGCGGGCCTGAGTCACACCACCCAGGTCACCGCCGCCTTGGCCATCGGCCTCGGACTCGCCGTCAAGGCACCCATGTGGCCGCTGCACAGCTGGCTCCCCAACGCGCACACGGCGGCCCCCACCGTGGGCTCCGTGCTGCTGGCCGGCGTGCTGCTGAAAATGGGCACCTACGGGTTCGTCCGCATCCTCCTGCCCGCCGTCCCCGACGGGGCGCACACCTTCGCTCCCTACCTGGCCGCCTTCGCGGTCGTCGGCATCATCTACGGCTCGCTCGCCTGTCTCGCCCTCTCGCGCGGCGGCGCCAAGGGAGACCTCAAGAGGCTGATCGCCTACTCCTCCGTCGGGCACATGGGGTTCGTCCTGCTGGGCATCGCCACCCTCACCCGCACGGGTGTCAACGGAGCCCTCTACGCGAACGTCGCGCACGGCCTCATCACCGGCCTGCTGTTCTTCCTCGTCGGCGCTCTCAAGGACCGCCTGGGCACCAGCGACCTCGACACGCTCGCGGGCAGCACGGGCGGCGCGCTCTACGGAAGGGCGCCACGACTGGGCGGCCTGCTCGCCTTCGGCGCCGTCGCCTCCCTCGGACTGCCCGGACTGGCCGGGTTCTGGGGCGAACTGCTGGCCCTGCTGGGCGCCTACCACCCGGCGGCCGGGCTGAGCCGGCCCGCCTTCGCGGTGTTCCTGGCCCTCGGCGCCCTCGGCACACTGCTGACGGCCGCGTACATGCTCGTCGTCGTACGCCGCGTGTGCATGGGCGACCCGGCGGCCGACGGCACCGCGACACCGGCGAGCGTGCCCGACGTGCGCGGCTGGGAGTTCGCCGCCTGGACGCCGCTGGTCGTCCTCACCGTCCTCGCCGGGCTGTGGCCCGCGGCCCTCCTCGGGCTGACCGACCCGGCCGTGCAGAGCCTCCTGCCAGGAGTGACCCGATGACCGCGCTCACCGCCCCCCAGGGCGCGCACCAGCTCGTCCAGAGCGTCGACTGGGCCGCCGTCGCGCCGCCCGCCGTCGCCGCCGTCGCCGCGCTGGTCGTCCTGGTGGCCGACCTGTTCCTGGAGGACCGCCGCAAGGGCCTGCTCGGCTGGTTCAGCGCCGCGGCGCTCGCCCTGGCGGCACTCGCCCTCCTCCCGCTGGCCGGCGACGACCGTGCCACCTTCTGTCTGACCGCGGGACCGCGGGCGTGCAGCTATGTGGCGGACCCGTTCGCCCTCAGCATCCAGCTCCTGGTCCTGGGCGGCGCCTTCGTGACGGCACTGCTGTCCATGACGCCCGTCCGGCAGGAGCGGCTCCCCGAGGGCGAGTTCTGGTTTCTGCTGCTGTCCTCGGCCTCCGGCGCCGCCCTGCTGCCCGCCTCACGCGATCTGGCGACACTCGTGGTGGCCCTGGAGGTGGCCTCCCTCCCGGCGTTCGCCCTGGTCGGTCTGCGGCGCGGAGAGCGGCTCTCCTCCGAGGCCGCGCTGAAGTTCTTCCTCTCGTCCGTCGCCGCCACCGCGGTGATGCTGCTGGGCGTCAGCTTCGTCTACGCCGCCACCGGCAGCATGCACCTGGACGCCGTGGCCGAAGCGCTGCCCCGTGTGGACAGCCGCCTGGGCACCCTCGCCGCCACGGGTGTCGCCCTCACTCTCGTCGGCTTCGCCTTCAAGACGGCCGCCGCGCCCTTCCATTTCTGGGTGCCCGACACCTATGTGGGCGCACCCGTGCCGGTCGCCGCCTACCTGTCGGTCGTCGGAAAGACGGCGGGCTTCTCGGGGCTCATCCTGGTGGCCGTGCGCGCCTTCCCGTCCTACGCGGACGCCTGGGGGCCCGCACTGGCGGTGCTGGCCGCGCTCACCATGAGCGTCGGCAACCTGGGAGCCCTGCGGCAGCGACGTGATACGTCCCACGGTGCGGTGCGGCTGCTCGCCTGGTCGTCGGTGGGACAGGCGGGCTATCTGCTGGTCCCCATCGCCGCCGCCGGGTACACGGACGACGGCGGTGAGGCCGTCGGCGCGACGGTCGCCTACGCGCTGATGTACGCGGTGGTCAACCTGGGTGCCTTCGCCGTCGTGGCCGCCGTCCAGCGGCGGGACGGGGCGGTGGGGGACGGCCGCCTCGACGACCACCGGGGACTGGTGCGCAGCCATCCGTGGGCCGCGGGCGCCCTCGGGTTCTTCCTGCTGTGCCTGGCGGGGCTGCCCCCGGGGATCGTCGGCCTGTTCGCCAAGGTCACCGTCTTCTCGGCCGCCGTGCACGCGGGTCTGGGCTGGCTCGCGGTGGTCATGGCCGTGAACGTCGTCATCGCCCTTGTGTACTACCTCACCTGGACGGCACTGCTCTTCCGTCCGGCCGCCGAGGGTTCCGCCGTCCCGGCGCGGGTACGGGTCCCTGCGCCGCTCACCGCCACGATCGCCCTGACCGGAGTGTGCGCCCTGGCCGTCTCCGGCGCCCCGCAACTCGTCCTCCGCTTCGCGGACAGCACACTCTTCTGACCCCGCCCTCGCCCCCGTGAGGCGGTCCGTGCACCTGGGCCGGCCCCCGGCCACCACCCAGCGCACCCCGCCGGCGGGCGCACCCTGCCGGCGGGGAACCGGGAACGCCCGCTCTCCGTTGACGCTGAAGGGAGGGTCCACTGGACGGGGCTGTCGAGGGCGGAAGGTCCGCCCGGCTCAGGGCCCCGCAGCACCACCTGGAGGGCGCACCGTGCACCGCCGGCACAACGGGCTGAGGACAGCTCTGCTCCTCGGAGGACTGTCCGCTCTCATCCTCGTCATCGGAAGCTTCTTCGGTACGACCGGTCTGGCCGTCGCGCTGCTGGTCGCGCTGGGCACCAACGCGTACGCGTACTGGAACAGCGACAAGCTGGCGCTGCGCGCGATGCGGGCCCGCCCGGTCAGCGAGTTCGAGGCCCCGCAGCTGTACCGCATGGTCCGCGAGCTGTCCACGGCCGCGCGGCAGCCCATGCCCCGGCTCTACCTCTCGCCCACCCAGGCGCCCAACGCCTTCGCGACCGGACGCAACCCGCGCAACGCCGCCGTGTGCTGCACGGACGGCATCCTGCGTCTGCTGGACGAGCGCGAGCTGCGCGGTGTCCTCGGCCACGAGCTGAGCCATGTCTACAACAGGGACATCCTCATCTCGTCCGTCGCCGGTGCCCTCGCCTCCGTGGTCCTGTTCCTGGTCAACTTCGCCTGGCTGATCCCCGTCGGCCGCTCCGACGACGACGAGGGGCCGGGGCTGGTCGGCATGCTGCTGATCATGCTCCTGGGGCCGGTGGCCGCCTCCCTCATCCAGCTCGCCGTCTCCCGCTCCCGCGAGTACGAGGCGGACGCCTCCGGAGCGCGCCTGACCGGCGACCCCCTGGCGCTCGCCTCCGCGCTGCGCAAGCTGGAGGCGGGCACGGCACAGCTGCCCCTGCCCCCCGAACCACGGCTGGAGACGGCGAGCCATCTGATGATCGCCAACCCGTTCCGCCGCGGGGAGGGTGGCATGACCAAGCTGTTCTCCACACATCCGCCCATGGCCGAACGTGTCGCCCGGCTCGAGAAGATGGCAGGCTGGCGAGGGTGAAGACCCTTCTCAATCTCGTCTGGCTGATCTTCTCCGGCCTGTGGATGGCCCTCGGTTACGTGCTGGCCGGGCTCGTCTGCTGTGTGCTCATCGTCACGATCCCCTGGGGGCTGGCATGTTTCCGCATCGCGGCGTACGCCCTGTGGCCCTTCGGCAGAACCGTCGTCCAGCGGCACGACGCGGGAGCGGCCTCCGGCATCGGGAACGTGATCTGGCTCATCTTCGCGGGCATCTGGCTCACCCTCGGCCACCTCACCCTCGGTGTGGCCCTCTGCGTGAGCATCATCGGCATCCCGTTCGGCCTGGCCCACTTCAAGATGGTCCCCGTCTCACTGATGCCGCTCGGCCGCGAGATCGTCCCCGCCGGCACCCCGGCGGCCTACCCGCACTACCGCTGGTGACAGAAGGGCTCGCCCCTTCCGGCCGGCGGTCGCGCGGGCACCGCCCGCGGTGTCCTCGGCGTCCGCGGCGTCCTCAGCGGTAGTTCACGAACTGCAGCGCGAAGTCGAAGTCCTTGCTCTTGAGCAGGGAGATGACCTCCTGAAGGCTGTCGCGGCTCTTGGAGGTGACCCGCAGCTCGTCGCCCTGCACCTGGGCCTTGACGCCCTTGGGGCCCTCGTCCCGGATCACCTTCGCGACCTTCTTCGCGTTGTCCTGCGAGATGCCCTCCTGGAGGGAGGCCGAGATCCGGTACTCCTTCCCGGAGGCCTGCGGCTCGCCCGCGTCCAGCGCCTTGAGGGAGATACCGCGCTTGACCAGCTTGGACTGGAAGATGTCGAGCACGGCCTTCACCCGCTCCTCCGAGTTGGCCCGCATCTCGATCCGCTCGCCCGACCACGCGATCGAAGCGCCCACACCCTTGAAGTCATAGCGCTGGGAGATCTCCTTCGCGGCCTGGTTCAGCGCGTTGTCGACCTCCTGCCGCTCGACCTTCGAGACGATGTCGAAACTGGAGTCGGCCATGGTGAGTTGGCTCCTCGTACATAGATCCGGCAGAAAACGGCCCGGAAGGCCGTGCGCAAAGCCTAGCCACCCGCGACCGCGCCCCCGGCGCCTCACCGGCGGCGTCGCCCCGGCTCTTCCCGTACGGCCCCCGCACCCTCGCCCGGCAGGGCTTCCGCACCGTTCCCGCCAAGCCCCGGGACCTGCCGCAGGTCCGCGCCGCGGCCGGTCGAACCGGGTGGCGAACCACCCCCGGCCATCGGGTATGGTTTACCTCGTTGCCACGGCGCACCGCCCCGGGCGGGTGTCGGGCAGCAATCCCAGGCGGTGTGCCCGAGCGGCCAAAGGGAGCAGACTGTAAATCTGCCGGCTCAGCCTTCCTAGGTTCGAATCCTAGCGCCGCCACAGGAGACGGAAACGGCCCCTGACCAGCTGGAAGAGCTGGTCAGGGGCCGTTTCGTATGCCCTGCGGCGTCCCGTGGCGTCAGCTCCCCGCCACCCCGGCCACCTCGTCGATCGCCTCGGGGATCGGCATGCGGCCGCCCACCAGTTCCAGCGTCAGCCCGGCGGTGCGGGGCTCGTCCAGCAGGGCCATCAGGACGGCTGCCACGTCGTCCCTGGTCACCTCGCCGCGTCCGGTCCCGGGTGCCAGGTGCACCCGGCCCGTGCCCGGGCCGTCGGTGAGCCGTCCGGGGCGCAGCACCGTCCAGTCGAGGCCCTCGCGGGCGCGCAGGTCGTCGTCGGCGGCGCCCTTCGCGCGCAGGTAGTCGGCGAAGACCGGGTCCATGCCCTCCGGGGTCCCCTCCAGGGAGGCGTCGGCCGCCATCGCGGAGACCATCAGGTAGCGGCGTACGCCCGCCGCCTCGGCGGCGTCCGCACACAGGACGGCCGCGGCGTGGTCCACCGTCTTCTTGCGGGCGCTGCCGCTGCCCGGTCCCGCTCCGGCCGCGAACACGACCGCGTCCGCGCCCTCCAGATGCCGTGCGACCTCCTCGACGCTCGCCTCCTCCAGGTCGCACACGACGGGTTCCGCGCCCGCCGCCAGCAGGTCGCTCGCCTGCTCCGGGCGGCGCACGAGGCCCGCCACTCCGTCTCCGCGCCCGGCGAGCAGCCGCTCCAGCCGCAGCGCGATCTGACCGTGTCCACCAGCGATGACTGTGCGCATACTCCGACCGTACGACGCCTCGCCCGGTCGCCGGCGGCGGGCCACGCGAGACCGTACGATGCCTGGCCCGGCCCCCGGCGGCGGGCCACATGCCCACCGTCGCCCGCCCCGTGCCCGCACCGGGATGCCCACCCGGGACGTCCGCCCGGCACGCGCGCCTCCGGCACCTGGTCCGTCCCGGCCCCCTGCGGGAACCCGCCGGCGCCGGCACCCTGCGAGAACCCGCCGGCGCCCTCCGGGAACCTGCCGGTCTCAGCCCTGCGACTGGCGGGGGAGTCCCAGTTCGCGGGTGCCGACCAGGTCGCAGTACTCGCGTACCGCGCTGGTGCGTGCCACCACGCGCCCCCGGTGGACGACGATGCGGCTGTAGGCGAGCGAGAGCGCTCCGGCCAGTTCGGTGCCGCGTACCGCGAGCAGTTCGGCGGGGAAGCCGGCCTCGACGCGTACCTCGGGCAGCCCCATCGCGGCCCGGGCCCGCGTGCTGACCGCCTCGTAGGCGCGGTGCGGGCGGGCCTCGCCGTGGGAGGCGAGCAGGTAGGCGGCCTCCAGCGGGTCGCCCCTGCCGACCGGGTTGGCGGCGTCCCGCAGGGCCCCGCTGCCGGCCGCGACGGCGACGCCCGCCGCTGACAGCACGCGTACGGGTGCCGTCCGGGAGGGCGCGGTGGGGGTGGGCCGCTCCAGTACCCCGCAGTTGCCCTGGGGGAGGCACACCACGGTCACCCCGGCGGCGGCCAGCTGGTCCGCCGCGCGCTGGGCGACCTGCTGCGGCAGCCGCGCGAGGCCGCCGCAGGGACCGATGGTGACGCCCGGCCGCAGCCCGCCGGCCGCCGCGGCGAGCCGGGCGAGCCGCGCCGGGTCGGAGCCGTCGGTGTGCAGGTCGACGGGGCAGCCGTGCTCGGCCGCGACCTGGAGCACCGCCTCGACATAGCCGCCGGGGTCCGGGTCCAGGTCGGGGCAGCCGCCGACGGCCGTGGCGCCCATCTTCACCGCGTCCCGCAGCATGGCCAGCCCCTCGGCGCCCGCGGCCCCCGTCAGCAGCCGGGGTACGGCCACGGTGGTCAGGTCGGCCAGTCCGCGCAGCGCCCTGCGGGCCTGGAGCACCGCTTCGAGGGACCGCAGCCCCGCGACGTCACCGATGTGCACATGGGTACGCACCGCGGTGGCGCCCTGTCCCAGCTGGAGGAGCGCGGCCTCCGTGGTGCGGCGCTGTACGTCCTCGCCGGCCGGGTCGGCGTCGGGTCTTGCGGGCTTGCCGTGCTTGCCGTGCTTGCCGGGTCTTCCGGGGCGGCCGAGGTCGGGCGGGTCGGCGGTGAGCGCGGTGTCGTAGTGGGCGTGCGGTTCCGCGGGCGCGGGGAGCAGCAGGTAGCCGGAGAGGTCGATACGGGTGCCGCCCTCTTGGGCGTGCCCGAGACTGCCCGCCGTGCCGACCGCCTCGATGCGCTCGCCGACGAGCCGTACGTCCACGGTGCGGCCGTCCACGAGCCGGGCGCCGCACAGGACGAGCGAGTGCGCCGGACGGGCGGAATTCCGGGAGGAGGCGTCGGGGGAATCCCGTCCCGCTTTCCCCGGCTCCTGCGGCTCGCTGTCGGTCATCTGGCTCCCACGTCGCATGTGGAGACGAGAGTAGGACGCGTGGTGAGTGGCGGCGGGGAGGAGACGAATAGTCGTACCGGTGTGGTGCCCGGGCCCGTTGGGGCGGCCGGGGACGCGGTGCGGGCGGGGCCGGGAAGGGGGGCCGGTGCCGGAACGGAGGGGCCGCAGCGCGGTGGTGACGGGTCGGGAATCCGGGCCGGAGCACCCGGTGCTGACCTGGTGCGGCGCAGGGCACACGCGGGTAGGACGGCAGGCGGTGGCCTCGTGCGGCGCTCGGTCCGGCCGCCCGTCCGGCGCCCGTCCGGCGCACGCGTGGCGTATGCGTGGCGCATGTGTGCGACCTCGCGCGGCGCGGCGGCGCCGGGCCACGCGGGCGGCGCCCATACCGATTTCACGTTTGGCGGCGGGGCGTGTAATGTCTTCATCGCTCGCCCCAATAGCTCAGTCGGCAGAGCGTCTCCATGGTAAGGAGAAGGTCAACGGTTCGATTCCGTTTTGGGGCTCTGATGTGAGAGATCTTCCGTCGGGAGGTCGCCGCATCGTGGCGGTGTAGCTCAGTCGGTAGAGCAAGCGGCTCATAATCGCTGTGTCACCGGTTCAAGTCCGGTCACCGCTACTTCACCGACAGTAGCCGGTTGTGGGGGTCTGTCCTTCGATCGGCTACTCTTTCTGTGTTAAATCCGTTCGTTCGTCAAGGAGCACTCAACGTGGCTGCCACAGACGTCCGCCCGAAGATCACGCTGGCCTGCGTGGAGTGCAAGGAGCGGAACTACATCACCAAGAAGAACCGGCGTAACAACCCGGACCGTATCGAGATGAAGAAGTACTGCCCGCGGGACAACCGCCACACGGTGCACCGCGAGACGCGCTGACTTCTCCCGAGCGCAGAGGCCGTCCCCGCCCGGCGGGGTCGGCCTCGTCCTGTGTCCGGGCACCGGACGCAGCTCTTCACCGTGATCCCGCGGCGTGGTCTCCTCGTCAAGCTCGCCCCAAGCTCACCTCGCCGGGATCCGACACCGTGATCGTCTCGCCGTGACCCCTTGTCAGGGACGCCCGTCAGCTTGTCAGGGGCACCTGTCAGCAAGGTCGTCCGCCGGCGAGCCTTTTGTGTGACCGCCCCGCACGGGCCGCCGTGCCGGGCCGCCGTGAATCCGCCACCACTGCCGTAGGAGGCGCCGCCGATGGCACTCGATCAGTCCTTCGTCGGGCGGACGTACCCGCCCAGCAGGCCCTACGAGGTCGGCAGGGAGAAGATCCGCGAATTCGCGGCGGCCATCGGTGACGACAATCCCGCCTACACGGACGCGGAGGCGGCCGCCGCGCTCGGTCACCCGGACGTGATCGCGCCGCCCACCTTCGTCTTCTCCATCACGTTCCAGGAGGCGGAGCGCGTGGTGCGGGACCCGAAGCTGGGTCTGGACTGGTCCCGGGTGGTCCACCGCGACCAGCGGTTCGTCCACCATCGTCCCGTCCGCGCCGGGGACGTGCTGTCGGTCACCTCCACGATCGACTCCATCAAGTCGCTGGCGGGCAACGAGGTGCTGGACATCCGCGGTGACGTCCACGACCAGGCGGGTGAGAGCGTGGTGACCGTGCGCTGCACGCTGGTCGCGCGCGCGGCGGAAACAGCGGAAACAGTGGAAGGGGAGTGACGGGGATGACAGCGCGGATCGCCTACGCCGACATCGAGCCGGGCACCGAACTGCCGGCCCGCAGCTTCCCGGTGGACCGCGAGCGGCTGGTGCGCTACGCCGGTGCCTCCGGGGACTTCAACCCCATTCACTGGAACGAGCGGTTCGCCAAGTCCGTGGGCCTGCCCGACGTAATCGCGCACGGCATGTTCACCATGGCCGAGGCGGCCCGGGTGATCACCGACTGGACGGGTGACCCCGGCGCGCTGGTGGAGTACGGCGTGCGCTTCACCAAGCCGGTCGTGGTCCCGGACGACGACACCGGTGCCGTCATCGAGGTCGCGGCCAAGGTCGCCAAGAAGCTGGACGACGAGGCCCGTACGGTGCAGGTCGACCTGACGGTCACCAGCGCGGGCACCAAGGTGCTGGGCATGTCCCGCGCCGTGGTGAAGCTGGCCTGAGCAGCCGGAGTGGCCGGAGTGGCCGGTCCGAGGGCTGGGACGGGTGCGGTGGCGGCGCCCCCGTACTCTGGACCGCGTGCAGGAACTCCATGTTGACTCCGGTGTCCCCCTGGTCTCGCTGGCCCCGCTGACGACGCTGCGCCTCGGCGGGCCCGCCAAGCGGCTGATCACCGCGACCACCGACGACGAGGTGATCGCGGCGGTCCGCGAGGCCGACGACAGCGGCACCCCGCTGCTGATCATCGCGGGCGGAAGCAACCTCGTCATCGCGGACGAGGGCTTCGACGGCACCGTCCTGCGCATCGCCACGAGGGGCTTCGCGCTCTTCGGCACCACTCTGGAACTGGCGGCGGGCGAGAACTGGTCGGACGCGGTCGCCCGCACCGTCGAGGCCGGCCTGGCGGGCATCGAGTGCCTGGCGGGCATCCCCGGCTCGGCGGGCGCGACGCCCGTCCAGAACGTGGGCGCCTACGGCCAGGAGGTCTCCAGCACCCTCACCGAGGTCGTCGCCTACGACCGGCACACCCGTGAGACCGTCACCCTCACGAACGCCGAGTGCGGCTTCTCCTACCGGCACAGCCGCTTCAAGGCCGACCCCTCGCGCCATGTCGTACTGCGGGTCAGGTTCGCGCTGGAGGACGCGGAGGGACTCTCGGCACCGATCAGGTACGCGGAGACCGCGCGGCTGCTCGGCGTCGAGCCCGGCGACCGGGTGCCGGCGGCCGCCGCGCGGGAGGCCGTGCTGCGGCTGCGCGCCGGGAAGGGCATGGTGCTCGACCCCGACGACCACGACACCTGGTCGGCCGGGTCCTTCTTCACCAACCCGATCCTGGACGACGCGGAGTTCGCCGCCTTCGTGGACCGCGTGCGGGAGCGGCTCGGTCCCGAGGCGGCGCCGCCCGCGTTCCCGGCGGGGGAGGGGCGCACCAAGACCTCGGCGGCCTGGCTGATCGACAAGGCGGGCTTCACCAAGGGGTACGGCACCGGCCCGGCCCGCATCTCCACCAAGCACACCCTGGCCCTGACCAACCGCGGCTCGGCCACCACCGCCGACCTGCTCGCGCTGGCCCGCGAGGTGCGCGACGGGGTACGGGAGGCGTTCGGCGTCACCCTCACCAACGAGCCGGTCACGGTCGGCTGCGCGCTCTAGAGACGACGGGCGGCTGCGGCGCCACGGCCGGTTGCGGCGCCACGGCCGGCTGCGGGGCCACGGGGCGGAC
>NZ_VJOK01000001.1:4544335-4609943 GCF_013302895.1 Streptomyces albus subsp. chlorinus
TCCGTGAGGCGGGGCGGGCGCACCAGCGTCCAGGCGGGCGCGCCGGCGCGGATCTCCTCCTCCATCACGGCCAGGTCCGCGTAGACCTCCCGGTACGCGCGGCGTACCAGGGGCAGGACGACGGCGCGGTGGAACAGGCCCTCGTCGGCCGGCTGCTCGCCGACGGGGGCGGCGCTGACCGCCAGGTACCGGGGGACGCCCTCCGCCTCCAGGGCCCGCAGGATGGCGCGCGTTCCCGAGGAGGCGATGCCCGCCCCGGCGTTGGCGGGGGCGCCGAGGGCCGAGAGCGCGGCGTCGGAGCCCGCGACCAGGGGACGCAGGGCCTCGGAGTCCTCCACGTCGGCGGTGGCGACCTCCAGCGACGCGTGGCGGACCGGCAGCCGGTCCGGGTTCCGCACCACGGCCGTCACCTCGTGCCCCGTCTCCAGGGCCTGCCGAACCAGCTGCCGCCCGGTGCCTCCGGTGGCCCCGAAAACGGTGTACCGCATGCTGCCGCGCTCCTTCGTATCGGGAGGTGGGTGAGTGCTCACCCACCTGTAGTACCTTTAGGTTGGGTGAATGGCCACTCACCCGTCAACCCGATCGTCTGCCCGGTCGTCGGCCAGGCCGGGCCGGCCGACCCGCGAACGGATCCTCGACGCCGCCCACCACCTGCTGCGCACCCTCGGTCTCGCCCGCACCACCACCAAGGAGATCGCCCGGGAGGCCGGCTGCTCGGAGGCGGCCCTCTACAAGCACTTCTCCGGCAAGGAGGAGATCTTCGTGAGGGTCCTCTTCGACCGGCTGCCCCGCCTCAACCCGCTGCTGAGCGAGCTGGCCCGGGACCCCGGCGACCGCGGGCTGGAGCGCAACCTTCTCCAGGTCACCGAACACGCCGCCCTCTTCTACGAGCAGAGCGTGCCCATCGCGGCGGCCCTCTTCGCGGAGCCCGCGCTCAAACGGCGCCACTTCGAGGGCGTGCGGGAGCTGGGCGCGGGCCCCCGTACGCCGCTGCGCGCCCTCGCCGCGTACCTGCGGCACGAGCAGGCCCGCGGTGCGGTGCGGGCGGACGCCGATGTGGACGCCGCCGCCGCCCTCCTGCTGGGCGCCTGCTCACAGCGCGCGTTCCTCTACGACTTCGCGGGCGGCGAGCGCCCCGAACAGCCCCTGGACGCCTTCGTACGGGGCCTGGTGCGCACCCTCCTGCACGGGCTGGCCCCGACCGCCGGCGGTGGTGCGGACGGGCGCTGAGCGGGCCGGCCGCAAAGCGATGCCGGGGGTCAGCGCCGAGCGGTGCCAGGGGGCGTCAGCGCCGAACGGTGCCGGGGGTCAGCGCTGAGCGGGCTCGGCCGCCAGCCAGGTGTCGATGTCGGCCAGGATCTCGTCCCGCACGTGCTGCGGCATCGAGGCGCCGCGTACGGACTGGCGCGCCAGCTCGGCCAGTTCGGCGTCCGAGAAGCCGTGCGCCCGGCGCACCAGCTCGTACTGCGCGGCCAGCCGGGAGCCGAACAGCAGCGGGTCGTCGGCGCCCAGCGCCATCGGCACCCCCGCCTCCCACAGCGTCCGCACCGGCACGTCCTCGGGCTTGTCGTAGACGCCCAGTGCCACGTTCGAGGCGGGGCAGACCTCGCAGGTGACCCGCCGTTCGGCCAGCCGGGCCAGCAGCCAGTGGTCCTCGGCGGCGCGCACGCCGTGGCCGATCCGGGAGGCGCGCAGATCGTCCAGGCAGTCGCGTACGCTGCCCGGCCCCGACAGCTCGCCCCCGTGCGGCGCCGCGAGCAGCCCGCCCTCCCGCGCGATGGTGAAGGCGCGGTCGAAATCCCTCGCGAAGCCGCGCCGTTCGTCGTTGGAGAGGCCGAAGCCGACGATGCCCCGGTCCTTGTAGCGCACCGCGAGCCGCGCGAGGGTACGGGCGTCCAGCGGGTGCTTCATCCGGTTCGCCGCCACCACCACGCGCATGCCGAGACCGGTGTCGCGGGAAGCCGTCTCGACCGCGTCGAGGATGATCTCCAGCGCGGGCGTCAGCCCGCCGAGCCGGGGCGCGTACGAGGTCGGGTCGACCTGGATCTCCAGCCAGCGCGAGCCGTCCCGCACGTCCTCCTGGGCGGCCTCCCGCACCAGCCGCTGGATGTCCTCCGGCTCCCGCAGACAGGACCGCGCGATGTCGTACAGCCGCTGGAAGCGGAACCAGCCGCGCTCGTCCGTGGCCCGCAGCTTCGGGGGCTCGCCGCCGCTGAGCGCGTCCGGCAGGTGCACGCCGTACTTGTCGGCCAGTTCGAGCAGGGTGGAGGGGCGCATCGACCCCGTGAAGTGCAGGTGCAGATGGGCCTTCGGCAGTGTGCGCAGGTCCCGCTCCCCGGAAGAGTGCAACATCCCAAGATCCTGCCGCATGGGGGCGCCGGGCAGGTAGCCGGTTCCCGGGAAGGGGATGGCCCGAAAGCGTGAGCGGGCCCCGGGACGGCACCCGGGGCCCGCTCGTACGTCCGCTCGTCCGGCCGTCTCAGTCCCGCGCCTCGGCCAGCAGCTTCTGGATGCGGGAGACGCCCTCCACCAGGTCCTCGTCGCCCAGTGCGTAGGACAGCCGCAGGTAGCCGGGGGTGCCGAAGGCCTCGCCCGGGACGACCGCGACCTCGACCTCCTCCAGGATCAGCGCGGCCAGCTCGACGCTGGTGGCAGGCCGCTTGCCGCGGATGTCCTTGCCCAGCAGCCGCTTCACCGACGGGTAGGCGTAGAAGGCGCCCTCGGGCTCCGGGCACACCACGCCGTCGATCTCGTTGAGCATCCGCACGATGGTGCGGCGGCGCCGGTCGAAGGCCTCGCGCATCTCGGCGACGGCGTCCAGATCACCGGAGACGGCGGCCAGCGCGGCTGCCTGCGAGACGTTGCTGACGTTGGAAGTGGCGTGCGACTGGAGGTTCGTCGCGGCCTTCACCACGTCCTGCGGGCCGATGACCCAGCCCACGCGCCAGCCGGTCATGGCGTATGTCTTGGCAACACCGTTGACGATCACGCACGTGTCGCGCAGCTCGGGCACCACCACCGGCAGCGAGGTGAACTCGGCGTCGCCGTAGACCAGGTGCTCGTAGATCTCGTCGGTGAGCACCCACAGCCCCTTCTCCAGCGCCCAGCGGCCGATCTCCTCCACCTGGGCGCGCGGGTAGACGGCGCCGGTCGGGTTGGAGGGGGAGACGAACAGCAGCACCTTCGTCTTCTCGGTGCGCGCGGCCTCCAACTGCTCGACCGTCACCCGGTATCCGGTCGTCTCGTCCGCGGTCACCTCGACGGGGACACCGCCCGCCAGCCGGATCGACTCCGGGTAGGTGGTCCAGTACGGAGCGGGCACGATGACCTCGTCGCCCGGGTCGAGGAGGGCGGCGAACGCCTCGTAGATGGCCTGCTTGCCGCCGTTGGTGACCAGCACCTGGGACGCCTCGATCCGGTAGCCGGAGTCGCGGAGGGTCTTGTCGGCGATGGCGGACTTCAGTTCGGGCAGTCCGCCCGCGGGGGAGTAGCGGTGGTTCTTCGGGTCGCGCGCGGCGGCCACGGCGGCCTCGACGATGTAGTCGGGCGTGGGGAAGTCCGGCTCACCGGCGCCGAAGCCGATCACGGGGCGCCCGGCGGCCTTCAGCGCCTTGGCCTTGGCGTCCACGGCCAGCGTCGCGGACTCGGAGATCGCGCTGATACGGGCCGACAGGCGGCGCTCGGACGGGGACTGTGCAGGGGGAGTCGCTGCGGTCATACAGGGCATGTTCGCAGACCCGGTACGCCCGGGGCACGGGGGTTCACGGCCGTCGGAGCCGTTCGTGTTCGACGCTGGGCCGTCGAGCACGTACACTCACACGTCGTTGGCCTTCGACCACCACTCACAGCGCGTGTCCGACGCGCACCCCATGCGACGGCGTGGATGCGGTAGGTTGAGGGAGAACCAAAGGGTCGTAGCTCAATTGGTAGAGCACTGGTCTCCAAAACCAGCGGTTGGGGGTTCGAGTCCCTCCGGCCCTGCTACACACACGTCGCCAAGGTGTGTGCGTGCGTACGTACTACAAGCACTGAATTGCACCGCCGTGCGGCCGGGCCGGACGCCGCAGGGCAACGACCCGGATCAGGTGAGGACGAGTGACGGAGATCACGGATACCACCGAGGTCCCCGAGCCCGGAGGGTCGTCCGAGGGCAAGCGGAAGCCCCGTAAGGGCGGAAAGCGGGCGAAGAAGGGACCTCTGGCCCGGCTCGCCCTGTTCTACCGCCAGATCATCGCGGAGCTCCGCAAGGTCGTCTGGCCGACGCGGCAGCAGCTCTCCACGTACACGAGCGTGGTGATCGTCTTCGTCGTCATCATCATCGCCTTGGTGTTCGTGATTGACTATGGGTTGACCGAAGTCATGAAATACGTCTTCGGCTGACCCGCCCGCGCGAAGCCCCCTCCGCGGGGCTTTCCGCATGTTCGACCCCTTGAAGCCAGGAAGAAGCAGCCACCGTGTCTGAGCCGAACATGAACGATGCCGTCGAGCCCGAACAGGGTGACGACACGGCGCGCGACATCGTCGAGGCAGCGGACAGCAGCGTCGACCGGGCGGAAGCCGCCGAGGCCGCTGCCGGTGAGCCCGCCGAGGAGGCCGCTGTCCGCGACGAGGCCGACGCCGAGGAGGCCGTCGAGGACGACGCGGCCGAGGCTGTCGAGGCCGCCGAGGACACGGACGCCGAGGGCGGAGAGGCTGGCGGCGAGGAGGCCGCCGGGGGCGAGGAGGAGCAGGTCGACCCCGTCGCCCAGCTCCGCGAGGAACTGCGCCACCTGCCCGGCGAGTGGTACGTGATCCACACCTACGCGGGCTACGAGAAGCGCGTGAAGGCCAACCTGGAGCAGCGCGCCGTCTCGCTGAACGTCGAGGACTTCATCTACCAGGCCGAGGTCCCCGAGGAAGAGATCGTCCAGATCAAGAACGGCGAGCGCAAGAACGTCCGGCAGAACAAGCTGCCCGGTTACGTGCTGGTGCGGATGGACCTGACGAACGAGTCCTGGGGCGTCGTGCGCAACACCCCCGGTGTCACCGGTTTCGTCGGCAACGCCTACGACCCGTACCCGCTCACCCTCGACGAGATCGTCAAGATGCTCGCCCCCGAGGCCGAGGAGAAGGCCGCCAAGGCCGCCGCGGCCGACGAGGAGGGCAAGCCCGCCGGCGGTCCCGGCCGCAAGGTCGAGGTCCAGGTGCTCGACTTCGAGGTCGGCGACTCGGTCACCGTCACCGACGGCCCCTTCGCCACCCTCCAGGCGACCATCAACGAGATCAACGCCGACTCGAAGAAGGTCAAGGGCCTCGTCGAGATCTTCGGCCGCGAGACCCCGGTCGAGCTGAGCTTCGACCAGATCCAGAAGAACTGACCCCGCCGCGTCCGCTCCGCCCACGGGGCGAGGGCGGCGGGCGACCCCAGCTTCCGGACAGGTCAGGAAGGGCTCAGGCCCTTCCTGACCTGCTCGGTTTCAAGCCGCGGAACGGTACGGGCTATCGTTGTGCGGTATGCCTCCGCCCGGGTGAAGGGTGGGGGAGAGTCGCAACTCACCAGGACCCGGAGAGAACATGCCTCCCAAGAAGAAGAAGGTCGCGGGGCTGATCAAGCTCCAGATCCAGGCCGGCGCCGCCAACCCGGCTCCGCCCGTCGGCCCGGCGCTGGGTCAGCACGGCGTCAACATCATGGAGTTCTGCAAGGCCTACAACGCCGCGACCGAGTCGCAGCGCGGCTGGGTCATCCCGGTGGAGATCACGGTCTACGAGGACCGCTCCTTCACCTTCATCACCAAGACGCCGCCGGCCGCCAAGATGATCCTCAAGGCCGCGGGCGTGGAGAAGGGCTCCGGCACCCCGCACACCGTCAAGGTCGCCAAGATCACCCGCGACCAGGTGCGCGAGATCGCCACCACCAAGATGCCCGACCTCAACGCGAACGACCTGGACCAGGCGGAGAAGATCATCGCCGGTACCGCCCGTTCCATGGGTGTGACCGTCGAGGGCTGACGCCCCCGGCACCGCACCGAACCACCGTGGGAGGGCCAGGCGCTGGCCCGCACCACGACTCCACACCACCAGGAGCAGCAGTGAAGCGCAGCAAGAACCTCCGCGAGGCGGAAGCGAAGATCGACAGGGCGCGGCTGTACGCGCCGCTGGAGGCCGTCCGCCTCGCCAAGGAGACCGCGACGAAGAAGTTCGACTCGACCGTCGAGGTCGCCATGCGTCTGGGTGTCGACCCGCGCAAGGCCGACCAGATGGTCCGCGGCACCGTCAACCTCCCGCACGGCACCGGTAAGACCGCCCGGGTCCTGGTCTTCGCGACCGGCGACCGTGCTGCGGCTGCGGAGGCCGCGGGTGCCGACATCGTCGGCTCCGACGAACTGATCGAAGAGGTGGCCGGCGGCCGCCTCGACTTCGACGCCGTCGTCGCCACCCCGGACCTGATGGGCAAGGTCGGCCGCCTCGGCCGCGTGCTCGGTCCGCGTGGTCTGATGCCGAACCCGAAGACCGGCACCGTCACCCCCGATGTGGCGAAGGCCGTGAACGACATCAAGGGCGGCAAGATCGAGTTCCGCGTCGACAAGCACGCCAACCTGCACTTCATCATCGGCAAGGCGTCCTTCGGCGAGCAGCAGCTCGTGGAGAACTACGCCGCCGCCCTTGAGGAGATCACCAGGCTGAAGCCCGCCGCGGCGAAGGGCCGGTACATCAAGAAGGCCACCTTCACCACCACGATGGGCCCCGGCGTCCCGGTCGACCCGAACCGCACCCGCAACCTCCTCGCCGAGGAGGACCCGGCCGCGGTCTGATCCGCGACCGGCCCGCAGGCGCCCGGCGGCCGGTGCCCGCTCCACCAGGGAGCGGGCACCGGCCGCCGCTGTTGTGCGCTCCGGCCCCGGCCGGCGCCGCACCGGAGGACCCGGCTCTGCGGGGGTGGAACCCGTCCCGCCGCCGCCGGCGTCCTCGCTCTTGCATAAGGTGCCGGTAAAAGAGCGGGCCACTCACGCCCGCGCCGAAACACGAGGGGGAGTCCCATGCGGAAGACCCGGATGGCGGCCGTCGCTGCGGGTGCGGCGCTGATAGCCGGTCTGACGGCCTGCGGCAGCGAGAAGGCCGACGGGGGCGGTGACGACGCGAAGGGCGGCGGCTCGCCCGTACAGGGTGCCCTGGCGGCCCTGAAGAAGGCGTCGACGGCCACCGACAAGCAGAACTCCGCGGTCGCCGACGGCGTCCAGACGATGACGCTGGAGGGCAAGCCCGTCACCAGCAAGATGAAGGGCAGCTTCGACTGGTCGTCCGGTGGGATGCAGGGCCAGGCGGACATCACCACCAACGGCACCCCGACCGAGGCCCGCTATCTGTCCGACGCCATGTACTCGAAGATGGCGCAGCCGGTGCAGGGCAAGCAGTGGCTCAAGGTCGACTACGAGGCCATGGCCAAGAAGAACGCCACCGGTGCCCTGCTCAAGGACCAGCTGCAGAACAACAACCCGGCGCGTTCGGTGCAGCTCCTGCTGGCCAGCGGCAAGGTGAAGTCGGCCGGTACCGAGACCGTGCGCGGCCAGAAGGCGACCCGCTACACCGGCACCCTCACCCTCTCCGAGCTGGTGCGCATGCAGTCCAAGGACCTCAAGGAGTCCGAGAAGCAGGCGCTGGAGCAGCAGTTCAAGCAGAACGGCATGGAGTCGGAGAAGATCGATCTGTGGATCGGTGAGGGCGACCTGCTCGTCAAGAAGTGCGAGGTCGCCAAGGGCACCAAGTCGAGCACGGAGAACACGGTCTACTACTCGGACTACGGCACCAAGGTGGACGTGAGCCCTCCGCCGGCCTCGCAGACCCTGGACTCCACCGAGCTGGGCTCGGGCGCGGGCGGCCTGGGCTGACCTCGGGCGCCGGCGGGCCCGGGGGCGGATTTGGCGCTTCCGGGCCCGTTCGCGTACTCTCGACCCGAAGCCAAAGACCGCTGGTCGTCGTCGTGCGCGTACAGAGCGCCGGCGGCCGAAGGATCCGCTCGCTGCGGGCGACCCGCGCAGGTGATTGAGGAAGCCACTCCCGTCGTGCTGTGTGCACGCCGGTCGAGTCACGCCCCATGCGCCTGCGCTGGGGCGTTCGTTGTGTTCAGCCCCTTCCGAGCGGTCCTCATCACCCGGAAGGAGGCCGAGGCTCATGGCGAGGGAACAGGTCGCGCCTGACAAGATCGCAGCCGTCGACGAGATCACGGGCAAGTTCCGTGACTCGAACGCCGCTGTGGTCACCGCGTACACCGGACTCTCCGTGGCCCAGCTCAAGGAGCTGCGCCGTGCGCTCGGTGAGAACGCTCAGTACCGAGTGGTGAAGAACACGCTGACCAAGATCGCGGCCAAGGAGGCCGGGATCGACGAGCTGGACGAGTTCCTCACGGGCTCTTCGGCTGTCGCCTTCGTGACCGGTGACCCGGTCGAGGCGGCGAAGGGTCTTCGTGACTTCGCCAAGGAGAACCCCGCCCTCGTGATCAAGGGCGGCATCGTCGACGGCGCGCTGTACGGCGCCGACGACCTCAACAAGCTCGCGGACCTCGAGTCCCGCGAGGTGCTGCTCGCCAAGCTGGCCGGTGGCATGAAGGCGTCCATGGCCAAGGCCGCGGCGACCTTCCAGGCCCCGCTCTCGAAGTTCGTCCGCACCGCGGACGCGCTTCGCAGCAAGGTCGAAGAGCAGGGCGGTGCCGACACCACGGCTCCCGCCGAGGCCGAGGCCGAGTAACCGCTTCGGCGCCCTGGGCGCCGCACCGGTGACTCACCGCACTCGGTCGCAGCGGGCCGTGAGCCCGCCGACACATCGATACGGCACCAGCCGACTTAAGTGGAAGGATCCGCAACCATGGCGAAGCTCAGCCAGGACGAACTGCTTGCCCAGTTCGAGGAGATGACCCTCATCGAGCTGTCGGACTTCGTGAAGAAGTTCGAGGAGAAGTTCGACGTCGAGGCCGCTGCCCCGGCCGCCGCCGTCGTCCAGGCCCCGGGTGGTGGCGGCGCCGCCGCCGAGGCCGAGCCGGAGAAGGACGAGTTCGACGTCATCCTCACCGGCGCCGGCGACAAGAAGATCCAGGTCATCAAGGTCGTGCGCGAGCTGACCTCCCTGGGTCTGAAGGAGGCCAAGGAGCTGGTGGACAGCACCCCGAAGCCGGTCCTCGAGAAGGTCGCCAAGGACGCCGCCGACAAGGCCAAGGAGTCCCTCGAGGGCGCCGGCGCCTCCGTCGAGGTCAAGTGACCCTGACTTACCGGGCCACCGGCTCGCCGAGTCATCGCGTTACACCGTCCGCCACCCCGCTGGGGTAGGCGGGCAACGGAAGGGCGATCACCCAGACGGGTGGTCGCCCTTCCGCGTTGCTGGACGGTCGCCTCACCAGGGGGCGACGCCGGGTATGGTGATCTTCGTTGCTCCTGGGGGCCTTGACGAACGGCACACAGCGCGCAATTCTCGGGACGCGTCGTCACATCGATCCGGTATCCGAGGCATGGATCGAGGGCGAAGCGGGAAGTGTTGCGGCAGACAGGAAGCACCGCAGCCGAGCGGGTCCGTCCCGGCGAATCGAGGCCGCCGGGGACGGGGGCGGAACGAGAAGAACAATCGCAGGAGGTGGAGACCGGGGCGTGAGCCGGTTTCCCGTCATCCTTTCTGGACATCAGTGGGTCTTGTGGCTACACTGACCCTTTGCGCTGCCTATTAGCTGCCCCCTGCCCGTCACCAGGGGCGCCGGTATGCGTGTAGAGAGTCCGAGCCCTCGGAAGGACCCCCTCTTGGCCGCCTCGCGCACTGCCTCGACTGCCAATTCGAACAACGGCGCCAGCACTGCCCCGCTGCGTATCTCTTTTGCGAAGATCAAGGAGCCCCTCGAGGTTCCGAACCTGCTCGCGCTCCAGACCGAGAGCTTCGACTGGCTGCTCGGCAACGACGCCTGGAAGGAACGCGTCGAGGCCGCGCTGGAGAGTGGACAGGACGTCCCCACCAAGTCCGGTCTGGAAGAGATCTTCGAGGAGATCTCCCCGATCGAGGACTTCTCCGGGTCGATGTCGCTGACCTTCCGCGACCACCGCTTCGAGCCCCCCAAGAACTCGATCGACGAGTGCAAGGAGCGTGACTTCACCTACGCCGCTCCCCTCTTCGTCACCGCCGAGTTCACCAACAACGAGACCGGCGAGATCAAGTCCCAGACGGTCTTCATGGGCGACTTCCCGCTCATGACCGACAAGGGCACCTTCGTGATCAACGGCACCGAGCGTGTCGTCGTCACGCAGCTCGTGCGCTCGCCGGGTGTCTACTTCGACTCCTCCATCGACAAGACGTCCGACAAGGACATCTACTCCGCCAAGGTCATCCCCTCCCGCGGTGCCTGGCTGGAGATGGAGATCGACAAGCGCGACATGGTCGGTGTCCGTATCGACCGCAAGCGCAAGCAGTCGGTGACCGTGCTGCTCAAGGCGCTCGGGTGGACGAACGAGCAGATCCTCGAGGAGTTCGGCCAGTACGAGTCGATGCGCGCCACCCTGGAGAAGGACCACACCCAGGGTCAGGACGACGCGCTGCTGGACATCTACCGCAAGCTGCGTCCGGGCGAGCCCCCGACCCGCGAGGCCGCGCAGACGCTGCTGGAGAACCTCTACTTCAACCCGAAGCGCTACGACCTGGCCAAGGTCGGCCGGTACAAGATCAACAAGAAGCTCGGCGGCCACGAGCCGCTGGACTCCGGCGTGCTCACCACCGCCGACATCATCGCCACGATCAAGTACCTGGTGAAGCTGCACGCGGGCGAGACCGAGTCGACCTCCGCCGAGGGCGACACGATCGTCATCGAGACCGACGACATCGACCACTTCGGCAACCGCCGTCTGCGCAACGTCGGCGAGCTGATCCAGAACCAGGTCCGTACCGGTCTGGCGCGTATGGAGCGGGTCGTCCGCGAGCGGATGACCACGCAGGACGTCGAGGCGATCACGCCGCAGACGCTGATCAACATCCGGCCGGTCGTCGCCTCCATCAAGGAGTTCTTCGGCACCAGCCAGCTCTCCCAGTTCATGGACCAGACGAACCCGATCTCGGGTCTCACCCACAAGCGCCGCCTCAACGCGCTGGGCCCGGGTGGTCTGAGCCGTGAGCGGGCCGGCTTCGAGGTCCGTGACGTGCACCCCTCGCACTACGGCCGGATGTGCCCGATCGAGACGCCGGAAGGCCCGAACATCGGTCTGATCGGCTCGCTCGCCTCCTACGGCCGCGTCAACCCCTTCGGCTTCGTCGAGACGCCGTACCGCAAGGTCGTCGACGGCACCGTCACCGACGAGGTGCACTACCTCACGGCGGACGAAGAGGACCGCTTCGTGATCGCCCAGGCGAACGCGCCGCTCACCGACGAGATGCGGTTCGCCGAGGACCGGGTGCTGGTCCGCCGCCGCGGCGGCGAGGTCGACCTGATCCCGGGCGACGACGTGGACTACATGGACGTCTCGCCGCGCCAGATGGTGTCGGTCGCGACCGCCATGATCCCCTTCCTGGAGCACGACGACGCCAACCGCGCCCTGATGGGGTCGAACATGATGCGGCAGGCCGTGCCGCTCATCAAGGCCGAGGCGCCGCTGGTCGGCACCGGCATGGAGTACCGCTGCGCGGTCGACGCCGGCGACGTCATCAAGGCCGAGAAGGACGGTGTCGTCCAGGAGGTCTCCGCCGACTACATCACGGTGGCCAACGACGACGGCACGTACACCACCTACCGTGTCGCCAAGTTCACCCGCTCCAACCAGGGCACCTCCTTCAACCAGAAGGTGCTCGTGGACGAGGGCGCCCGCGTCATCGAGGGCCAGGTGCTGGCCGACGGCCCGTCCACCGACGAGGGTGAGATGGCGCTCGGCAAGAACCTGCTCGTGGCCTTCATGCCGTGGGAGGGCTACAACTACGAGGACGCGATCATCCTCTCCCAGCGTCTGGTGCAGGACGATGTCCTCTCCTCGATCCACATCGAGGAGCACGAGGTCGACGCCCGCGACACCAAGCTGGGCCCGGAGGAGATCACCCGGGACATCCCGAACGTCTCCGAGGAGGTCCTGGCCGACCTCGACGAGCGCGGCATCATCCGCATCGGCGCCGAGGTCGAGGCGGGCGACATCCTGGTCGGCAAGGTCACCCCGAAGGGCGAGACCGAGCTGACCCCCGAGGAGCGGCTGCTGCGCGCGATCTTCGGTGAGAAGGCGCGCGAGGTCCGTGACACCTCGCTGAAGGTGCCGCACGGCGAGACCGGCAAGGTCATCGGCGTCCGCGTCTTCGACCGCGAGGAGGGCGACGAGCTGCCCCCGGGCGTCAACCAGCTGGTGCGCGTCTACGTGGCGCAGAAGCGCAAGATCACCGACGGTGACAAGCTCGCCGGCCGCCACGGCAACAAGGGCGTCATCTCCAAGATCCTGCCGGTCGAGGACATGCCGTTCCTGGAGGACGGCACCCCGGTCGACATCATCCTCAACCCGCTGGGTGTCCCCTCCCGGATGAACCCCGGCCAGGTCCTGGAGATCCACCTGGGCTGGCTGGCCTCCCAGGGCTGGAAGGTCGAGGGCTCCGAGGAGTGGATGCAGCGCCTCAAGGCGATCGGCGCCGACGAGGTCGCCCCGCGGACCAATGTGGCGACGCCGGTCTTCGACGGTGCCCGCGAGGACGAGATCGCGGGTCTGTTCGAGGCCACGCTGCCGAACCGGGACGGCGACCGCATGGTGCAGCCCTCCGGCAAGGCCCGGCTGTTCGACGGCCGCTCCGGCGAGCCGTTCCCGGACCCGATCTCGGTCGGGTACATGTACATCCTCAAGCTGCACCACCTGGTCGACGACAAGCTGCACGCCCGCTCGACCGGCCCGTACAGCATGATCACCCAGCAGCCGCTGGGTGGTAAGGCCCAGTTCGGTGGCCAGCGCTTCGGTGAGATGGAGGTGTGGGCCCTGGAGGCGTACGGCGCCGCGTACGCGCTGCAGGAGCTGCTCACCATCAAGTCCGACGACGTCACCGGACGCGTGAAGGTCTACGAGGCCATCGTCAAGGGCGAGAACATCCCCGAGCCGGGGATCCCCGAGTCCTTCAAGGTGCTCATCAAGGAGATGCAGTCGCTCTGCCTCAACGTGGAGGTGCTGTCCTCGGACGGCATGTCCATCGAGATGCGCGACACCGACGAGGACGTCTTCCGCGCCGCGGAGGAGCTCGGAATCGACCTGTCCCGGCGCGAGCCGAGCAGCGTCGAAGAGGTCTGACGGAGTCGGCCGGGGCGCTGACCCCGCGTCCCGGCCCTCCCCGCGACCCCGTTCAGACCATTGACATACGACCCTGAGAGGGATTGACGAGAGTGCTCGACGTCAACTTCTTCGACGAACTGCGAATCGGCCTTGCCACCGCTGACGACATCCGCCAGTGGTCGCACGGCGAGGTCAAGAAGCCGGAGACCATCAACTACCGCACCCTCAAGCCCGAGAAGGACGGACTCTTCTGCGAGAAGATCTTCGGCCCGACCCGGGACTGGGAGTGCTACTGCGGCAAGTACAAGCGCGTCCGCTTCAAGGGCATCATCTGTGAGCGCTGCGGTGTCGAGGTGACCCGCGCCAAGGTGCGCCGTGAGCGGATGGGCCACATCGAGCTGGCCGCGCCCGTCACCCACATCTGGTACTTCAAGGGCGTCCCCTCCCGGCTGGGCTACCTGCTCGACCTGGCGCCGAAGGACCTGGAGAAGGTCATCTACTTCGCGGCGTACATGATCACGTACGTCGACGAGGAGCGCCGCCAGCGCGACCTGCCCTCCCTGGAGGCGCACGTCGGCGTGGAGCGCCAGCAGATCGAGCAGCGCCGCGACGCCGATCTGGAGGCCCGCGCCAAGAAGCAGGAGAGCGACCTGGCCGAGCTGGAGGCCGAGGGCGCCAAGGCGGATGTGCGCCGCAAGGTGCGCGAGGGCGCCGAGCGCGAGATGAAGCAGATCCGCGACCGCGCCCAGCGCGAGCTGGACCGCCTCGACGAGGTGTGGAACCGCTTCAAGAACCTCAAGGTGCAGGACCTGGAGGGCGACGAGCTGCTCTACCGCGAGCTGCGCGACCGCTTCGGGACCTACTTCGACGGCTCCATGGGCGCCGCTGCCCTGCAGAAGCGCCTGGAGACCTTCGACCTGGAGGAGGAGGCGGAGAAGCTCCGCGAGGTCATCCGCACCGGCAAGGGCCAGAAGAAGACCCGTGCGCTGAAGCGGCTGAAGGTCGTCTCCGCGTTCCTGCAGACCAGCAACAGCCCCAAGGGCATGGTGCTCGACTGCGTGCCGGTCATCCCGCCGGACCTGCGTCCGATGGTGCAGCTGGACGGCGGCCGCTTCGCGACCTCCGACCTGAACGACCTGTACCGGCGTGTCATCAACCGGAACAACCGTCTGAAGCGGCTGCTCGACCTCGGTGCGCCCGAGATCATCGTGAACAACGAGAAGCGGATGCTCCAGGAGGCCGTGGACGCGCTGTTCGACAACGGCCGCCGCGGCCGTCCGGTCACCGGTCCCGGCAACCGTCCGCTCAAGTCGCTGTCCGACATGCTCAAGGGCAAGCAGGGCCGCTTCCGGCAGAACCTGCTGGGCAAGCGCGTCGACTACTCGGCCCGTTCCGTGATCGTCGTCGGCCCGCAGCTGAAGCTGCACCAGTGCGGTCTGCCCAAGGCGATGGCGCTGGAGCTGTTCAAGCCGTTCGTGATGAAGCGCCTGGTCGACCTGAACCACGCGCAGAACATCAAGAGCGCCAAGCGCATGGTCGAGCGCGGCCGCACCGTGGTGTACGACGTCCTCGAAGAGGTCATCGCCGAGCACCCGGTGCTGCTGAACCGCGCGCCGACGCTGCACCGCCTCGGCATCCAGGCCTTCGAGCCGCAGCTGGTCGAGGGCAAGGCCATTCAGATCCACCCGCTCGTGTGCACCGCGTTCAACGCGGACTTCGACGGCGACCAGATGGCCGTGCACCTGCCGCTGTCCGCGGAGGCGCAGGCCGAGGCCCGCATCCTGATGCTGTCCTCGAACAACATCCTCAAGCCGGCCGACGGCCGGCCGGTGACGATGCCGACGCAGGACATGGTCCTGGGCCTGTTCTTCCTCACCACGGACGAGGAGCAGCGGGAGACCAAGGGCGACGGCCGGTCGTTCAACTCCACCGCGGAAGCGATCATGGCGTTCGACGCCGGGGAGCTGTCGCTCCAGGCGAAGGTCGACATCCGCTTCCCGGCCGGTACGGTCCCGCCGCTGGGCTGGACCCCGCCGGCGCCGGAGGAGGGGGAGCCGGAGTGGCAGCCCGGTGACCCGTTCCGGCTGCGCACCTCGCTGGGCCGCGCGCTCTTCAACGAGCTGCTGCCCGAGGAGTACCCGTTCGTCGACTACACCGTGGGCAAGAAGCAGCTCTCCCAGATCGTCAACGACCTGGCCGAGCGCTACCCCAAGGTGACGGTGGCCGCGGCGCTGGACAACCTGAAGTCGGCCGGTTACTACTGGGCGACCCGCTCGGGTGTGACCATCGCGATCTCGGACGTCGTCGTCCCGGACGCCAAGCCTCAGATCATCGCCGGTTACGAGGCGCAGGACGAGAAGGTCCAGAAGCAGTACGAGCGCGGTCTGATCACCAAGGACGAGCGCACGCAGGAGCTCATCGCCATCTGGACCAAGGCGACGAACGACGTCTCCGAGGCGATGAACGAGAACTTCCCGAAGACGAACCCGATCTTCATGATGGTGGACTCGGGCGCCCGAGGGAACATGATGCAGATGCGTCAGATCGCCGGTATGCGCGGTCTGGTGTCGAACGCGAAGAACGAGACCATCCCGCGGCCCATCAAGGCGTCCTTCCGCGAGGGTCTCTCCGTGCTGGAGTACTTCATCTCCACGCACGGTGCCCGCAAGGGTCTCGCCGACACCGCCCTGCGTACCGCGGACTCGGGTTACCTCACCCGTCGTCTGGTCGACGTCTCGCAGGACGTGATCATCCGCGAGGAGGACTGCGGCACCGACCGCGGCCTCAAGCTGAGGATCGCCTCCAAGGGCGCCGACGGCGTGCTGCGCAAGGCGGAGGACGTCGAGACCAGCGTGTACGCGCGCTGCCTCGCCGAGGACATCGTCGTCGACGGCATGGTGCTGGCCCCGGCCGGTACCGACCTGGGCGACGTGCTCATCGACGAGCTGGTCCGGCACGGTGTGGAGACCGTCAAGACGCGCTCCATCCTCACCTGCGAGTCGCAGGTGGGCACCTGCGCCATGTGCTACGGACGCTCGCTGGCCACCGGCAAGCTGGTCGACATCGGCGAGGCCGTCGGAATCATCGCCGCCCAGTCGATCGGTGAGCCCGGCACCCAGCTGACGATGCGTACCTTCCACACCGGTGGTGTGGCCGGTGACGACATCACGCAGGGTCTGCCGCGTGTGGTCGAGCTGTTCGAGGCCCGTACGCCCAAGGGCGTGGCGCCGATCTCCGAGTCGGCAGGCCGGGTCCGTATCGAGGAGACGGAGAAGACCAAGAAGGTCATCGTCACCCCGGACGACGGCTCGGACGAGACCTCCTACAGCGTCTCCAAGCGCGCCCGCCTGCTGGTGAGCGAGGGCGACCACGTCGCCGTCGGCCAGAAGCTGACCGTCGGTACGGAGAACCCGCACGACGTGCTCCGCATCCTGGGCCAGCGCGCGGTGCAGGTGCACCTGGTGGGCGAGGTCCAGAAGGTCTACAACAACCAGGGCGTGTCGATCCACGACAAGCACATCGAGATCATCATCCGGCAGATGCTGCGCCGCGTGACGATCATCGAGTCGGGCGACGCCGAGCTGCTGCCCGGCGAGCTGGTGGAGCGCACCAAGTTCGAGTCGGAGAACCGGCGCGTGGTGCAGGAGGGCGGCCAGCCGGCCTCCGGCCGTCCGCAGCTCATGGGCATCACCAAGGCGTCGCTGGCCACCGAGTCGTGGCTGTCGGCGGCGTCCTTCCAGGAGACGACCAGGGTCCTGACCGACGCGGCGATCAACGCCAAGTCGGACTCCCTGATCGGCCTCAAGGAGAACGTCATCATCGGTAAGCTCATCCCGGCCGGTACGGGCCTGTCCCGCTACCGCAACATCCGGGTGGAGCCCACCGAGGAGGCGAAGGCCGCGATGTACTCGGCCGTCGGTTACGACGACATCGACTACTCGCCCTTCGGCACCGGCTCCGGCCAGGCGGTCCCGCTGGAGGACTACGACTACGGTCCGTACAACGCCTGAGGGCCTGGCGCCTGACGGCGGACGTGCACGGGGCGGTCACCGCGACGGTGGCCGCCCCGTGGCGTGTTCCGGGGCGGGTGAACCGGGCCCGGCGCGGCCCGCGTCATGGATGATGGAGGAACGGCAAGCGAGCTGGGAGGTGGGGGACAGTGGCGTTCGGACCGTGGAATCCCGAGGGGGTACCGAGCCGGGGTGAACAGCAGGTGGGCGCGATGCGGGCCTCGCACGCGGACCGGGAGCGGGCGATCGACGTCCTCAAGGCCGGCTTCAGCGAGGGCCGGCTCGGCCAGGCCGAGTACGAGCAGCGGCTGACGCGGGCCACGCACGCGCAGACCTACGCCGAGCTGAACGTACTCCTCGCGGACCTGCCGCAGGGCCCCGTCCCGATGCCGCCGGCGCAGCAGGCGCCGCCGGCCTACCAGCCGGTGCCGCGCACGTTTCTGCCGACGCCGCCCCCGAAGACGAACGGGACGGCTGTCGGCGCGCTGATCTGCGGAATCCTGACGCCGATGTACGGGATCACGGCGATCCCCGCGGTGATCCTCGGGCATGTGGCGAAGTCGCAGATCCGCCGGAGCGGGGAGGACGGCGCGGGCTTCGCGACGGCGGGGCTGGTGCTGGGCTGGCTGGCCATCGGGGCCGTTCTGGCGTTCATCCTCGCGGTGGTCGTGGCGTCGTCCTGACCGAGTGGCCGAGCGGCTTCCGTACGCGCTACGGGCGGTCGTGAGCGCTCGGCGGAAGGGTCCGGAGGGGGCCGGGGCCGGGGTGCCGCGCGGGCCTGCTGGAGAGCTGTACTCCGGTTGCCGTACGGCGCTCTTCTTCTCCCAGGTCGGGGACGCTATGGTGGCGGGTCTTCAGCGTTTTGACCGCAGCCGGTGAGGTCGGTACCCTCGTTCTCTGTGCCTGGGGTGTCCCCTGCGCTGTTGTCCCCCGCGAGAGCGGTCACGGTCCGCGCAGCCGGTGACACCGGGATCTGCGAGCTTCTCGGCATGGAGAAGTTTTCCGCCCGCAGCAGGGATCTCCCTCAGCGGGGGCCCGCAGTCTTCGACACACCCGACCTCGTGGGTCGGGCGTGGCCCGGGTTAGCTTTACCGAGACTGGCACACAGAAACCGGAGAAACGGTGCCTACGATCCAGCAGCTGGTCCGCAAGGGCCGGCAGGACAAGGTCGAGAAGAACAAGACGCCCGCACTCGAGGGTTCCCCCCAGCGCCGCGGCGTCTGCACGCGCGTGTTCACGACCACCCCGAAGAAGCCGAACTCGGCCCTGCGCAAGGTCGCCCGTGTGCGCCTGACCAGCGGGATCGAGGTGACCGCCTACATTCCGGGTGAGGGTCACAACCTGCAGGAGCACTCCATCGTGCTCGTGCGCGGTGGCCGTGTGAAGGACCTGCCGGGTGTTCGCTACAAGATCATCCGGGGCTCCCTCGACACGCAGGGCGTCAAGAACCGCAAGCAGGCTCGCAGCCGCTACGGCGCCAAGAAGGAGAAGTAAGCAATGCCTCGTAAGGGCCCTGCCCCGAAGCGCCCGGTCATCATCGACCCGGTCTACGGTTCTCCTCTGGTGACCTCCCTCATCAACAAGGTGCTGCTGAACGGCAAGCGCTCCACCGCCGAGCGCATCGTCTACGGCGCCATGGAGGGGCTGCGCGAGAAGACCGGCAACGACCCGGTCATCACGCTCAAGCGCGCGCTGGAGAACGTCAAGCCGACCCTCGAGGTCCGCTCCCGCCGTGTCGGTGGCGCCACCTACCAGGTTCCGGTCGAGGTCCGCCCCGGCCGTTCCTCCACGCTCGCGCTGCGCTGGATCGTGGGCTACGCCCGCGCCCGCCGCGAGAAGACCATGACCGAGCGCCTGATGAACGAGCTGCTCGACGCCTCCAACGGGCTCGGCGCCGCCGTCAAGAAGCGCGAGGACACCCACAAGATGGCCGAGTCCAACAAGGCCTTCGCGCACTACCGCTGGTAGTCGCTTTCCCCATCGAGACCGAGAGAAGACTGAAGCCTTATGGCTACCACTTCACTTGACCTGGCCAAGGTCCGCAACATCGGGATCATGGCCCACATCGACGCGGGCAAGACGACGACGACCGAGCGGATCCTCTTCTACACCGGTCGCAGCTACAAGATCGGTGAGGTCCACGACGGCGCCGCCACGATGGACTGGATGGAGCAGGAGCAGGAGCGCGGCATCACCATCACGTCGGCCGCGACGACCACTCACTGGCCGCTCAACGGCGTCGACTACACCATCAACATCATCGACACCCCGGGTCACGTCGACTTCACCTCCGAGGTGGAGCGCTCCCTGCGCGTGCTCGACGGCGCGGTGACGGTGTTCGACGGCGTGGCCGGCGTCGAGCCCCAGTCGGAGAACGTCTGGCGGCAGGCCGACCGGTATGGCGTACCGCGCATCTGCTTCGTCAACAAGCTGGACCGCACCGGCGCCGAGTTCCACCGCTGCGTCGACATGATCAGCGACCGCCTGGGCGCGATTCCGCTGGTCATGCAGCTCCCGATCGGTGCGGAGGCCGACTTCAAGGGCGTCGTCGACCTGGTGGCGATGAAGGCCCTCGTCTGGTCGCCCGAGGCGAAGATGGGCGAGATGTACGACACCGTCGACATCCCGGACACCCACGCCGAGGCGGCCGAGGAGTGGCGCGGCAAGCTGCTGGAGGCCGTCGCGGAGAACGACGAGGAGATGATGGAGCTGTACCTGGAGGGCCAGGAGCCCTCCGAGGAGCAGCTCATCGCGGCGATCCGCCGTATCACCCTCGCCTCCACCGGCGCCGAGGGCGGCACCACCACGGTCACCCCGGTCTTCTGCGGTACCGCGTTCAAGAACAAGGGCGTGCAGCCGCTGCTCGACGCGATCTGCCGGTACCTGCCGGCGCCGCTCGACGTCGAGGCGATCGAGGGCCAGGACCCGAAGGACGCCGAGAAGGTCATCGCGCGCAAGCCCTCCGAGGAGGAGCCGATGTCGGCGCTGGCATTCAAGATCGCCAGCGACCCGCACCTCGGCAAGCTCACCTTCATCCGGGTCTACTCCGGCCGGATGTACACCGGCGCCCAGGTGCTGAACCCGGTGAAGGGCCGCAAGGAGCGGATCGGCAAGATCTACCGGATGCACGCGAACAAGCGTGAGGAGATCGAGTCGGTGGGTGCCGGCGACATCGTCGCCGTCATGGGTCTGAAGCAGACCACCACCGGTGAGACCCTCTGCGACGCGTCGGACCCGGTGATCCTGGAGTCGATGGAGTTCCCGACCCCGGTCATCGAGGTCGCCATCGAGCCCAAGTCGAAGGCCGACCAGGAGAAGCTCAGCGTCGCGATCCAGCGGCTGTCCGAGGAAGACCCCACCTTCCAGGTCAAGAGCGACGAGGAGACCGGCCAGACCATCATCGCCGGCATGGGCGAGCTTCAGCTCGATGTGATGGTCGACCGGATGAAGCGTGAGTTCCGCGTCGAGGCCAACATCGGCAAGCCGCAGGTCGCCTACCGTGAGACGCTGCGCAAGAAGGTCGAGAAGGTCGACTACACCCACAAGAAGCAGACGGGTGGTTCCGGTCAGTTCGGCCGCGTGATCATCGATGTCGAGCCGCTTGAGGGCGACGGCTACGAGTTCGAGAACAAGGTCACCGGTGGCCGTATCCCGCGGGAGTACATCCCGTCCGTGGACGCGGGCTGCCAGGAGGCCATGGAGTTCGGCATCCTGGCGGGCTACCCGCTCACGGGTGTCAAGGTGACGCTGCTCGACGGCGCCTACCACGACGTGGACTCGTCCGAGATGGCCTTCAAGATCGCCGGTTCCATGGCCTTCAAGGAGGCCGCCCGCAAGGCCAGCCCGGCCCTGCTGGAGCCGCTGATGAAGGTCGAGGTCACCACGCCCGAGGAGTACATGGGCGATGTGATCGGCGACCTGAACTCCCGGCGCGGACAGATCCAGTCCATGGACGACCGTGCGGGCGCCAAGCTCGTGACGGCTCTGGTCCCGCTGTCGGAGATGTTCGGTTACATCGGGGACCTGCGCAGCAAGACCTCCGGTCGCGCCAACTTCTCCATGCAGTTCGACTCTTACGGCGAGGTTCCGAAGAGCGTCGCCGAGGAGATCATCGCGAAGGCCAAGGGCGAGTAAGGCTGAGACCAGGCACTCGTCCGGGGGCGAGCGGGGTACCCGCGCTCACCCCTTAGGCTGGAGCGAAGGCATTCGGGGCACTCCGGTATCAATCGCCCGGTTGGCAGCATGGTCCGGTTCACGCCGGACCATGCGGTCACCGGTGCGGCTGTGCCGGGGGTGTCCCGTCCGCCGGCCCACCCAAGCGAACAGGTCAAGGGCATCCCCCTCGGGGTCCTGACCGGTTCGGCAGACCACCTGAGACCCTCCGCAAAATGTGGAGGGTGTACAGCACCAGTCCACAGGAGGACCCCAGTGGCGAAGGCGAAGTTCGAGCGGACTAAGCCGCACGTCAACATCGGCACCATCGGTCACATCGACCACGGCAAGACCACTCTTACCGCGGCGATCACCAAGGTGCTGCACGACAAGTTCCCGGACCTGAACGAGGCGTCGGCGTTCGAGAACATCGACAAGGCGCCCGAGGAGCGTCAGCGCGGTATCACCATCTCCATCGCGCACGTCGAATACCAGACGGAGAACCGTCACTACGCCCACGTCGACTGCCCGGGTCACGCGGACTACATCAAGAACATGATCACCGGTGCCGCCCAGATGGACGGCGCCATCCTCGTGGTCGCCGCCACCGACGGCCCGATGCCGCAGACCAAGGAGCACGTGCTCCTGGCCCGCCAGGTCGGCGTTCCGTACATCGTCGTCGCCCTGAACAAGGCCGACATGGTGGACGACGAGGAGATCATGGAGCTCGTCGAGCTCGAGGTCCGTGAGCTGCTCTCCGAGTACGAGTTCCCGGGCGACGAGGTTCCGGTCGTCAAGGTCTCCGCGCTCAAGGCCCTCGAGGGCGACGAGAAGTGGGCGGAGTCCGTTGTCGAGCTGATGAACGCCGTGGACGAGGCGATCCCGGCTCCGGAGCGCGACACCGACAAGCCGTTCCTCATGCCGATCGAGGACGTTTTCACCATCACCGGTCGCGGTACGGTCGTCACCGGCCGTATCGAGCGCGGTGTGCTGAAGGTCAACGAGAACGTCGACATCATCGGCATCAAGGAAGAGAAGACCTCGACCACCGTCACCGGTATCGAGATGTTCCGCAAGCTCCTTGACGAGGGCCAGGCCGGTGAGAACGTCGGTCTGCTGCTCCGCGGCATCAAGCGCGAGGACGTCGAGCGCGGCCAGGTCATCATCAAGCCGGGCTCGGTCACCCCGCACACCGAGTTCGAGGCCCAGGCCTACATCCTGTCGAAGGACGAGGGTGGTCGCCACACCCCGTTCTTCAACAACTACCGCCCGCAGTTCTACTTCCGTACGACGGACGTCACCGGCGTCGTCTCGCTGCCCGAGGGCACCGAGATGGTCATGCCCGGCGACAACACCGAGATGACTGTTCAGCTCATCCAGCCCGTCGCCATGGAGGAGGGCCTCAAGTTCGCCATCCGTGAGGGTGGCCGGACCGTGGGCGCCGGCCAGGTCACCAAGATCATCAAGTGACCTCGCCAGCCTGAGTCCCTTCGCGGGGCGCCGGCTTCGAGAGGGCCCGTACGGCATCACGCCGTACGGGCCCTCTCTCTGTGTCACCCCTCGGCCCTACCATGGCTGTGCCGGCGCGCACCCGCCGCTCGCGGGGCGCGACCCTTCTCATCCGTACGGAGTGACGCTGCGATGCGCTTGCGCACCATGTTCAAGTCCAAGATCCACCGCGCCACGGTCACCCAGGCCGACCTGCACTACGTGGGATCGGTGACCATCGACGCCGCGCTGATGGAGGCGGCGGACCTGCTGCCGGGGGAGTTGGTGCACCTCGTGGATGTGACCAACGGGGCCCGGCTGGAGACCTATGTCATCGAGGGGGAGCGGGGGAGCGGGGTCCTCGGCATCAACGGGGCGGCGGCCCATCTCGTCCACCCCGGGGACCTGGTGATCGTGATCAGCTACGCCCAGGTGGACGAGCGGGAGGCGCGCTCGATGGTGCCGCGCGTGGTGCACGTGGACGCCGGCAACCGGATCGTGGCGCTGGGCGCCGACGCGGGCGAGCCGGTGCCGGGCTCGTCCGAGGAGCGGGCCCCGCACGCGGTGGCCCGTAGCTGAGCGGCGTCCCATGGGTGTGGACCTCAGCCTGCTGGCCGCCGACTGGGCCTGGCTGGGCCGCTTCCCGCCGGGCGAGCGGGTGGCACGGCTGCGCGCGGCCTGGTACGCGGACGAGACGGGGCTGTGGGGCCTGGAGACCCCGGACCCGCCCGAGGGCGCGTGGACCTGGCCGCGGGGCCCGCACGAGGGACGGTTCGCCGTCTACGAGTTCCGGGGGACCCTCGGCTCGTACAAGCCGCACTTCTGGGCCTGCGAGCGCTGGGAGTCCTGCCGGGCGCACGCGGAGCCGGCCCTCCGCGCCGAGGTGGACGCGCTGCTGGGCAGGGTCGTGTGGCAGGGGACGACGGGGGAGCGGGAGCACGTCGACGCCGGCTTCCTCGCTCCCGGGGCCGGGGAAGCCCCCTCCAGGGTGCTGCTCGCCCTGACCCCGGACACCGTCCACGACCTGGCGGAACGGTGGCAGCGGCTGCGCCCTTGCCTCGGCGGACTCCGCGAGACGTACACGGCCCATGTCGAGGCCGTCCCGGACGGGGCATGGATCGTGGATTTCGCGGAGTTCGCCACCCTGGTGGAGGACTGGGGGCGGGTCCTGGAGGAGGCCGCCGGGTGGGGGTGGTGTGTGGTGGGGCTGGGTGAGTGAGGACCGGGGCGGGGGTGAGGGTGGCGCCTGGGTGCCGGTTGTTGACTCGAAGCGCGGTTCATGCCGGAGCCTGGCCGCTCCCGGACCTCGAAGACCCCGGACCTCGAAGACCCCGGACCTCCAAGAAGCCACCCATGCCCTGACGGGACGATCGGCCTCGGCGGCCCGTCGGGCGTCCGCACCCAGCGCTACCGCGATGTGCGCCGCAACCCGGCGGTGGACTCCGCGCGTGGCGCCAGCGCGATGTCGGCCCACACCGTCTTGCAGGGAAACGGCCCCTGCCGGACGCCCCACCGTTCGGACAGCGCCTCGACGAGGACGAGCCCGCGGCCCGTCTCCGACTCGTCGTCCACGGGCGGCTGTCGCGGTCCGGTGTCCGTGTCCGGTGCCCTCTCGCCGAGGGCGTCCGTCACCTCGATCCGCAGTACGCCGGGTGCGGGCAGGACCAGCCGCAGCCGGAAGCTGCGGCCCGGTACATGTCCGTGCAGCGCCGCGTTGGAGGCCAGTTCGGCCACGACGTGTGCGGCGGTCTGTGTCGGCAGCCCGCGCGAGGCCAGCTCGGCAACGGTCATCAGCCGCGCGAGACGCGCTCCGCGCCGGGTGGACGACAGCAGTACCGCCAGCAGCGGTGTGCTGCTGGACGGGCAGATGTCTGGTCGGGTTTCGGTGATCTTCTGGCTCACGTCACCCAGCGTGGTCGCCCATGTGCGCACTGGGTAGGCGTCGGACTCCAACGATCCGCAACCGTCCGGGGTGCGGGGGCAAAGAGTACGGGCAGTACGGCGTAACCGGAGTGCTTTTGCGGATTCTGTGACATGCGGCTTGTACGTGTCCGTACGGTGCTGCGTACGGAATGCGACAAAGGCGGTACGCATGGCTGAGAACGACGGTGACGAGTGGGACGGGCAGGGCGTCGAGGACGACTCCAGCGCGGTGATGCGGGCGGTCAGCCGGCAGATCCGGCTGTGGCGCGAGGCGGCCGGAATGACCCAGGTCGAGCTGGGCAGTGCCATCGGGTACGGCGAGGAGATGGTGTCCGCCGTCGAGCGCGGAAAGCGCCTCGCCAGCGCGGAGTTCCTCGACAATGCCGATCCCGTGCTGGGCGCGGGCGGCAAGATCTCCGCGATGAAGGAGGACGTCAAGCAAGCCAGGTACCCGAAGAAGGTTCGGGACCTGGCGAAGCTGGAGGCGAAGGCTGTCGAGCGTGGCGCCTACGGTGACCACAACATCGATGGGCTCTTGCAGACGGAGGAGTACGCGCGTGCGCTGTATGCCATGCGGCGCCCCGCCTTCAGCGAGGAAGAGATCGACCGGTACGTGGCCGGTCGGGTGGGGCGCCAGGAGATCTTCGAGCGTCGTCCGGCGCCCATGATGACATTCGTGCAGGAAGAAGTGACGCTACGCAGGCCGATCGGCGGCACAATGGTGCATCGACGGCAACTCGAACACCTGCTGGAGATTGCGCAGTTGCGTCACGTGGTCATCCAGGTGATGCCGACGGCGTGTGAGGAGCATGCAGGCATGGGTGGGCACTTCCAAGTCCTCAAGCTCCAGTCCGGCGAGGCCGTTGGCCACTGGGAGTCCCAGGTTGGCAACCGCCTGGTCTGGGACCCTAAACAGGTTCAAGTACTGGAGATGCGCTATGGGATCATCCGGTCCCAGGCACTCACACCGCGTGAGTCGTTGGCCCTCATCGAGAAGGTACTGGCGGAAACATGACTTTGAAGCACACCGTTGAAGACAGCGCTGCGCTGGAGTGGACGAAGAGCAGCTACAGCAGCAATGAAGGCCCGGCGTGCGTCGAGGTCGCTGCCACGCCCGGCGCGGTGCACGTCCGCGACTCCAAGAACGTGACGGGGCCTCGACTCGCGTTCGCGGCCGACACGTGGGCCGATTTCCTCTCGTCCGGGATGGTGGAGGAGGTATGACGCTGAGGCCGGCCGCCGGAGGCGGCACCGCCGCGTTGGAGTGGGTCAAGAGCAGTTACAGCAGCAATGAAGGCCCGGAGTGCGTCGAGGTCGCTGCCACGCCCGGCACGGTGCACGTCCGTGACTCCAAGAACAAGCCGGGTCCGCAGCTCGCTGTCACCGCGTCCACCTGGGCTGCCTTCGTGACGTACGCCGCGACCCGCTGACGTGATCAGAGGAGGGCCCCCGCCGACCAGGCGGGGGCGCCGCCGGGGCACCCCGCCGACAACGTCACCCCCTTGGGCGGTGACGTCTTCTCCGACCCTTATCGGCGCGGGCCTGCTCGGCGTAGGGGCCGTCTCGCACATCGTCGGACTGGTGCGCCATGGCCTGCACCCGTACGACTGGGCCCCTGCCTGGCTCAACCTCTACTGGTCCGCGCCGGCCGTTCTCGACCCGCTCGCCGCCGTCCTTCTGCTACGGCGTCAACGGTCGGGCCTGGACCTGGCCTGCGTCATCACGGCGACCGACCCGGCCGCCACCTGGTACGCGGTCCACAGCATCCAGCACAGCGGGTTCCTCGCCCAGCCCGGTCTCCAACACCTCACGGCCTTCGGCGCGTTCGTACGTTGTCACTGACTGAGGTGGGCCTCTCCCGTGCCCCCGCTTCGGTCAGGCCGGGGCACCACCTGCGGGAGCGTCACCTCCTTCGGCGGTGACGCTTCCAGCCCTCCTCGTCGTGGGGCGGGGGCGGTCGGTCAGGACTCGGGGGATTCGGTGGCGGCCGGAAGGGCCCAGATCAAGGCGTGCAGGAGTTGGTTCTTCTGTCTGCGGGGGAGCGGCCGCAGTCTGCCGTACGTACGCGGTGCCACGTCCAGGCGGTGCGGGACACGCCGCAGCGGTGAGCGCTTTCCGCCGAAGGCGTCCGGTTCGTAGGCGAGCAGAATGCAGATCCAGCTCTGAGAGGGGACGCTCTCGGGGAGGACGGGCACGAGAAGGTACCGGGTGTTGTCGTCCGCGCTCGTGTCGATGCGCCTGCCTGTGCGGCTGAAACCGGCGTTCTCCGCCTCGGCGACGAGCCGCCGCAGCGTGCGGGTGTCCGCGCGGCGCACCTCCCCCGGCACGGGCCAGCCGAACGGCGAGGTGACTCGGTCCCGTCGGCCCGCGAGCAAGCCGAAACGCCTCACGAACTTCCTCCTCGCCCCAGAATCCGCACGATCGTGTCGGGGGTGATGTTGGGGTTGCCGGGGTCCCGCATCCGTTCCAACGCCTCGGCGATGCGGTGGTTTCCCTGAATGACCTCGCCGTCGCCGATCGTCACCACGTGGCCGATGCCGTCAGGGTCGTTGATGGCACGCAGCAGCGTCTCGTCGTCCATGCTCCGCATCACTCCCAGCTTCAACGGGTCACCCACATCGGGTGTCCCGATCCCGTCCAGGTCACCGAGCCGCATGGGTTCGCGCTGAGAGCGCATGATCTGGTCGGCTCGGTAGCCCGGGGGGCGGAACTTGTCCTTGAGCCGTTCGACGAACCCGGGGCGGTCCGGATAGTCGGGCGCGAGGCCCAGGGGGTCGTACCAGGCGGACGGGTTCGCAACGTATCGCACCGGGTTCGGGGCCGGCAGCAGTCCCAGGGGGTCGGGTGTGGTGTAGCGGGCGGTTTCTGGGTCGTAGTGGCGGAAGCAGTTGTAGTGCAGGCCCGTTTCCGGGTCGTAGTACTGGCCCGGGAAGCGGAGGGGGGTGTAGGCGGTGCTGGCTGTGTGCCACGTTGTGGTGCCCCAGAGGGTGGATTGGGTGCGCCATGCGATCTCGCCGTCTTCGGAGACCAGTTCCGTGGGGGTGCCGACCAGGTCGGTGACCATCGCGTAGAAGCGGGAGTCTATTTCCTGCTGGGTGGTCTCGTCGGTGAGGCGTTCCGTCTGGGTGAGGGGGGTGAAGCCCTTGTGGTCCCAGGTGAGGGTGACCGGGTGGGGGAGGTCCGGGGAGAGCGTGGTCTGCTCGATGAGGGTGGGGCCGTCCCAGGTGAAGACGACCGTTTCCGCCTTGTCCTCGCCCGCCATGCGGTGTTTGGCGATCCGGCGGCCCAGGGGGTCGTACTCGTAGCGCCAGACCGTGCCTCCCCCAGAGCCTTCGGCCCCGGGGGGACCCCCAGGGGTGACGGCCTGGGTGAGGCGGTCCTCCGCGTCCCAGGTGTAGCGCCAGGTGTCCGGCTTCTTCGAGAGGCGGGTCTTCTGGCGGAGGGTGATGCGGCCCGCCGCGTCGTGTTCGTAGCGCACCTTGCCGGCGGCGGTGATGCGCGTGCCCTCGTACGTGCGCGGGCCGATCGCCTCCGGGGCGGCGTGGGTGGTGGGCCAGGACGCTTCCGTCTGGTTGCCCGCCTCGTCGTAGGCGTAGCGCTCGCTCCAGCCGCGGGCGTGGACGGCGGTGACGCGGCCGATCGCGTCCAGGTCGAAGACCGTCCGGCCGGAGAGGCCGTCCTCCACCTCGGTGAGGTAACCGTCCGGTCGGTATGTGTACGAACGTCGCTGGATGGTCTCCCCGGCGGTGACGGCCTGCCCCAGGAGGCGGCCCGCCGGGTCCCACACCTGCGAGAGCGTGAGGCCCGCGTCGCCGATGCGGCGTTCCGTCTCGCGGCCGGCCGCGTCGTGGGTGAAGTCCAGCGTGTGACCGGACGCCGTCAGCGACGTGCGGTTGCCCGCCGCGTCGTACGTGCTCGTGGAGACGGCACCCGTCGGAGTCACCCGTCGGATGCGGCGGCCCAGGGCGTCGTATGTGTGCGTCAGCACCCTGCCGCCCACCAGCTCCGTCTTGACGCGGCCCAGCTTGTCGCGCTGGTAGCGCACCTGCGTGTCCGGGCCGACCGCTTCCAGCAGGCGGCCCGCCGCGTCGTAGGCGTACGTCGTCACCGCGCCGGCCGCGTCCTTGCGCACCGTGCGGCCGAGCGCGTCCCGCTGGTAGGTGATCTCGTCGCCGAGCGGTGTCACCCGGCGGACCAACTGGCCCGCCGGGTCCAGCTCGTAGCGCTGGGTGCGGTCGTCGAAGTCCGTCTCCGCGACCAGGCGGCCCGCCGGGTCGTAGGTGTAGTCCCAGGTGAGGCCCTGCGGGTTGGTCACCCGCGTCATGCGCAGTTCGGCGTCGTACGCGAACTCGTAGCGCACACCGTCCGGGCCCGTACGAGCCGTCAGCATGTCGAAGTGGGTGTACTCGTAGCGGGTCTCGCCGCCCGCGGCGTCCACATGGCGGGTGCAGTTGCCCTCGCCGTCCCACTCCCACGTCTCCGTCGCACCGTCCGGGGCGGTGCGCGACGACAGGCGGCCCTCGGGCGTCCAGGTCAGCCCGGTCGCCGCGCCCAACGGGTCCACCACGCGGACAGGGCGGCCGAACGCGTCCCGTTCGTACCGCGTCACCCCGCCCAGGGGGTCGGTGATCTCCACCGGGAGCCCGGCCCCGTCACAGCGCACCCGGGTCGTCGCGCCGAGCGGATCCGTCACCGACGCCAGATGGCCCCGGCCGTCGTAGGTGAAGCGCGTCGTGTGGCCGGCCGGGTCGGTCAGGGCGAGGCGGTTGCCCCACTCGTCCCACTCCTGACGCCAGACCGCGCCGTCCGGGTCCCTCGTCCCGGTGGGGAGGCCGAGCGCGTTGCGGGTGATCGCCACGGTGGTGCCGTCGGGACGGGTGACCTCCCTGATGCGGCCCGCCTCGTCGTAAGCGAACGTCGTGGTGCGGCCGAGGGGGTCGGTGTGGGACAGCGGACGGTTGCAGGCGTCCCGCCGCGTGCGCGTGCTGTGGCCCAGCGGGTCCACCTCCCCCACGGCCAGTCCCCGCTGGTCGAACAGGGTGCGTGTGGCGTGCCCGTCGGCGCTCGTCAGCGTCGTGACCTTGTACCCGGTCGCCCCGTCCACGCCGTCGTAGTCGATACGGACCTGCACATGGCCCTCGGTGCCCCCTTCGGCGATGCACCGGTGCAGATTGTCGTAGACGTAGTCGTAGCGGCGGCCGTTGGTGTCGGTCCAGGACACCACGCGTAACTCGTCGTCGTACTCGAACCGCAGCGGCAGGCCCGACGAGTTGACGACCTCTGTCAGGTTCCCGTCCGTGTAGCCGTACCGCATCACAGTGACGTCGGCGTCCGTACCGGCCAGGACCAGTGCCGTCACCCGGCCGCCCTCGACCGTGAACCGCACCACGTAGCCGCCGCTGTGGACGAGGCGCACAGGCGCGCCCATGCCCGCGTCGTACTCGAACGTGATGCTGTTGCCGTTGCGGTCGGTGATCTGCTCGATCCGGGCGGCCCCGTCCTCCGCCGGGTCCGGACCGCCTCCGGGCGGCGCGAAGTGGCGTACCCATCCCGTCCCGGGATCGGTGAGGGTGTAGCCGCCGTCCTCTGTGCGCTCCAGCGGCATGCGGGACGCGCCCGCCGCGGGCAGTGTCGGCACGCCGGGCGCCGGGTGCGAGTACGTGAGCAGGCGGCCGTCCTCCGCGACGAAGACGACACCCTCCGCGTCCACCTCCAGCCGCTGGTCCAGCGTCGAGGACCACGACGGGCCGAACCAGTGGCCGAGCCGGTAGCCGGACTCCACACGGCGCGTGAACACCAGCGGGAGCGTGCCGGGCAGGGACAGATCGGTCTGCGGGAGGTACATCCTGCCGGTGGCCAGGTCCACCGGGTCGGTCCGCCCCGACGGAGTCTCCTTCCCGGTGCGGGCCGCCTGCTCCGGGGTCTTGTCGCCGAGCGCCCGGCGGGCCCCCGCCGCCTCCTTCGCCACCCTCCCCGCCCGCACCCCCTTCGTCGCCATCCCCGCGCCCTTGGTGCCCAGCAGCTCGGGGATGAGGCGGCCGACGCCCTCGGCGGGATCCTTCTTGAAGGCGTCCAGCATGGCCTTGCCGGTGCCCACCGGGTCGTTGGCGGTGCGCATGAGGCCGGTGACGGTGGAGTTGAGGCTGGTGACGTACTCCGCCGGGTGGGTGAGGTTGTAGGGGTCGGTGGGGTTGACGCTGCGGACGAAGTTGACGAGGCCGCCGGTGCCCTTGACGATGCCGCCGGAGACGTGGACGGCGTCCAGCTCCAGCCCGGTGAGGCCGTCGCCGGCCTGGTCCCAGTAGTCCGGCTTGGGCGGGGCCGCGTCGCGGGCGGCCTTGACCGCTGTCCGGGCGACACCGGCGGCCGTGTTGCGCTGGGAGCGGGCCTCCGTCAGCTGCTCCTCGGCCTCCTCCTTCTTGTCGTCCTTGTACTTGGTGACCGCCTCGCGCGCCTGCCCCTGCGCCCACTCGACCGTCGAGGCGAAGGACTCCAGCGCGCCGGCCGCCTTCTCGCAGGCGTCGGCAGCCTTCGTCCACTTGGCCGGTTCCATGCCGACCTTCTCCCAGAAGGCATCGGCGGCCTTGCCCTTCAGCGACCCTTTCGGCAGCCCCTTGAGCCCGTTGGCGACGTTCGTGAACGCCGTGTTGAAGTCCCTGAGGTGCTTCGCCGTGGAGCGGATCTTGCCGGGGCTGCCGTAGACCAGCCGCTTGGGGTCCTCCGTCTCGTCGAGCTGGAGCTCGGCGGTCTCCGCGCCGAGCCGGTTGGCGACCGAGCGGGATGTGTCGCGGGTCCAGTCGGCGCCGCTCTCCCAGCCGACGTCGTCCATGCGGTCGGCGCTCCAGTCGCCGACGCCTTCGACGACGTCCCCCGTGCCCTCGACGAGGTCCTCACCCTTCTCCTCGATGGAGTCCGGTACGAAGTCCCGCCAGCTCATCAGCCTTCGCCCCCCTGCCGCTGGCCCGGCTGCCCCTGCTGCTGGCCCTGCTGCCCCTGCCGCGCCGCCGCCCGCTCCTCCGGAGAGGGGCCGAAGTACTCGTCCTGCTTGGCCGCGACCTGCTCGTCACTGACGCCCGTGGCCTGCTGGAGGGCGTCCACGTACATGCCGCCCCGGCCCTTGGTCGTCACCTCCCGGGCGGTGTCCTGCCAGTCCTGCTCGATGTCCTGGCCCGCCTTCTCGAAGGACTCGGCGCTGTAGTCCGGCTTGTACGGGAACACGAGGCCGCCCCAGTCCTTCTTGGCGACCTCCTCCTCGGTGGCGTGCGGATTGCCGGTGAGGGAGTTGAGGCCGACCTTGAGGGCGCCCGCCGCGTACTGGTCCTCCTCGTACGACATCCCCGCCGACAGCCCCAGCTTCTTCGCCAGCGCGTTGGCGTTCTGGACCAGGGCGCGCACGCCCCACTCCCACTTCTCGCAGAAGTCCTCGAAGTCCACCGACAGCCCGTGGTGGCCCATCTCCATGCCGGTCAGGGAGAGCCCCTCGAAGCCCGCGCCCTGGAGGGCGTCCGTGGCGCCGCTGCCGGACTGCTTCAGCTCGTCGATGGCGCCCTTGAGCCCCTTTTCGATCAGGCCGAGGGACTCCTTGTTCCAGTTGACGCCGTCATCGCTCTTCGGGCCGCCCATCAGGCGACCTCCGCCCCGCCACCGCCGACGGCCACCTCGTCGGGGACGACGCCCGGCGCGGGCGGGAACAGCATGGAGCCGTCCTCGTCGGCGGCGTTCACGGCGACCCCGGCCGGCTCGCCCAACTGTGGGACGACGGCGTCGAGCAGCCGCGCCCCCAGCACGGACACATACGCCCACTCCGCGTCGGGACGGCTCCCGCGGGCCAGTGCGAACCGGGCCAGGGCCGCCTCGTGGGTGAAGGCGAAGATCCACCGGACGCCGCCGTGGACCGCCGACAGCAGCCGGCCCTCCTCTACAGTGGGCACCAGCACGGCGGTGCGGCGGAACTCGCCCACCAGTGCGGCGGGGTCACCCGTTCCGGCACGTGTCTCGGCGATCTCCTCCAGGAGCTCCATCCCCCACCCCTTCGTCCCGGCATGTCCCCGACAGCGACGGACGACAAACGTACGCACGTGATCGCATGATCACGCAAGGTCATCGCCGCCGCTCAGTGGGACGGAGGCGCGGGACGCGTCCCCGGGTGGGAGGGGCGCGGGCACGGGCCCGACCCGTGATAATGCCCGGATTGGCGCGCGCCAATCCGGCTATGGCACACTGTCCAGGTTGCTCGGTTGAGTGCCGATGCTGCGCGCCTCCCGCCGGGAGGACCGGAAGCGAGTCCCAACGTATTCGTCGCCCCTCATCAGGGGCGGAAGTACGGGAATCTTCCGGGAAGCGTAGGAGGGGCTTCCAACCAGGCACCCGGTGGGTTTCTCCCCCGGCTTCCTCCTCAAACGGAACGCTGCTTCCCTGCGGCTTCTCCGAGGAACCGTACGGCCTTCCGGCCGGTACGGCTCCGAGGGGTGCTCGTGCGGACACGTACGAGAAGGAAGCCGACACGCCCGACCGCGTGGGTCGGCGGGTGAAGGGGCGGAGCCCATGGGTTCCAGAGCGTGACGAGAGACAGGACTACGAAGTAGCCATGGCGGGACAGAAGATCCGCATCAGGCTCAAGGCCTACGACCACGAGGTCATCGACAACTCGGCGAAGAAGATCGTCGAGACGGTGACCCGTACTGGCGCGTCGGTCGCCGGCCCGGTGCCGCTGCCCACAGAGAAGAACGTGTACTGCGTCATCAAGTCGCCGCACAAGTACAAGGACTCGCGCGAGCACTTCGAGATGCGCACCCACAAGCGTCTGATCGACATCCTCGACCCGACGCCCAAGACCGTTGACTCGCTGATGCGCCTGGACCTCCCGGCCGGCGTCGACATCGAGATCAAGCTCTGAGGGGTGCGGGAAGAAGATGGCTAAGCAGATCAAGGGCGTCCTGGGCGAGAAGCTCGGCATGACCCAGGTCTGGGACGAGAACAACCGTGTCGTTCCCGTGACCGTCGTCAAGACCGGGCCGAACGTGGTGACCCAGGTCCGCACCGCAGACAGGGACGGCTACGAGGCCGTCCAGATCGCCTTCGGCGAGATCGACCCGCGCAAGGTGAACAAGCCCCTCAAGGGCCACTTCGCCAAGGCCGACGTCACCCCCCGCCGCCACCTGGTGGAGATCCGCACCGCCGACGCCTCCGAGTACACGCTCGGCCAGGAGCTGGGCGCGGACACCTTCGAGGCCGGCGTCAAGGTGGATGTGACCGGCAAGTCGAAGGGCAAGGGCTTCGCCGGCGGCATGAAGCGCCACGGCTTCCACGGCGGCAAGGCTTCGCACGGTGCCCACCGCGTGCACCGCAAGCCGGGCGCCATCGGTGGCTGCGCCACCCCGGGCCGTGTCTTCAAGGGCACCCGCATGGCCGGCCGGATGGGCAACGAGCGGGTCACCACCCAGAACCTGACCGTCCACGCCGTTGACGCGGAGAAGGGCCTGCTGCTCATCAAGGGCGCAGTCCCCGGTCCGAACGGCGGCCTCGTCCTGGTCCGTACCGCGGCCAAGGGGGCCTGAGGAACCGATGAGCACCATTGACATCCTTTCGCCGGCCGGCGAGAAGACCGGGACCGTCGAGCTCCCCGCGGAGATCTTCGACGCGCAGGTCAGCGTTCCGCTGATCCACCAGGTCGTCGTCGCCCAGCTGGCCGCTGCCCGCCAGGGCACGCACAAGACCAAGACCCGCGGTGAGGTCCGCGGCGGCGGCAAGAAGCCGTACCGCCAGAAGGGCACCGGCCGCGCCCGTCAGGGTTCGGTCCGCGCTCCGCAGTTCGCCGGCGGTGGCGTCGTGCACGGCCCCGTGCCGCGCGACTACTCGCAGCGGACCCCGAAGAAGATGAAGGCCGCCGCGCTGCGCGGTGCCCTCTCCGACCGGGCCCGCCACGGCCGCGTCCACGTCGTGTCCGGCGTGGTCGACGGCGAGGTCTCCACCAAGGCGGCCAAGGCGCTGCTGGGCAAGGTCAGCGAGCGCAAGCACGTGCTGCTCGTCGCCGAGCGCAGTGACGAGCAGACCTGGCTGTCCGCCCGCAACCTGCCCCAGGTCCACATCCTGGAGCCGGGCCAGCTCAACACCTACGACGTGCTCGTCTCCGACGACGTGGTCTTCACCAAGGCCGCGCTGGAGTCCTTCGTTGCTGGCCCGAAGGCCCACACCGAAGGGAGCGACGCCTGATGGCTACGCGACACCCGAGCATCGCCTCCAAGGCAGCGAAGGCCGCGAAGGCCGCCCGCGTCGCCAAGGCCGCCCGCCGGGCTGCCGAGGGCCCGGGCCCGATCGCGCCCGCCGACCCGAGCAAGGTCTTCTCGGACCCGCGCGACCTGCTGATCCGGCCGGTCGTCTCGGAGAAGAGCTACGCGCTGCTGGACGAGAACAAGTACACGTTCATCGTCGACCCGCGTGCGAACAAGACCCAGATCAAGCAGGCCGTGGAAGAGGTCTTCTCGGTCAAGGTCGCCGGGGTCAACACGATCAACCGTCAGGGCAAGCGCAAGCGCACCCGCACCGGTTACGGCAAGCGCGCCGACACCAAGCGCGCCATCGTGACCCTTGTCGAGGGCGACCGAATCGACATCTTCGGCGGCCCGGCCTCCTGACGGGGGCGGGGTTGTTCTGAAGTCCGGAACATTCCGAGGACTGAGAAATGGGTATCCGCAAGTACAAGCCGACGACTCCTGGCCGTCGTGGCGCCAGCGTCGCCGACTTCGTCGAGATCACGCGGTCCACGCCGGAGAAGTCGCTGGTCCGCCCGCTGCACAGCAAGGGTGGCCGTAACAACGCCGGCCGTGTGACCGCCCGCCACCAGGGCGGTGGCCACAAGCGCGCCTACCGTGTCATCGACTTCCGTCGGCACGACAAGGACGGCGTGCCCGCGAAGGTCGCGCACATCGAGTACGACCCGAACCGCACCGCGCGCATCGCGCTGCTGCACTACGCGGACGGCGAGAAGCGCTACATCCTCGCCCCCCGCGGCGTCCAGCAGGGCGACCGGATCGAGAACGGCCAGGGCGCCGACATCAAGCCGGGCAACAACCTGCCGCTGCGCTTCATCCCGGTCGGTACGACGATCCACGCTATCGAGCTGAAGCCGGGCGGCGGCGCCAAGTTCGCCCGCTCCGCCGGTGCTTCGGTGCAGCTGCTGGCGAAGGAGGGCCGCATGGCCCACCTCCGTATGCCCTCCGGCGAGATCCGGCTGGTCGACGTCCGCTGCCGCGCCACCGTCGGCGAGGTCGGCAACGCCGAGCAGTCGAACATCAACTGGGGCAAGGCCGGCCGCATGCGCTGGAAGGGCGTCCGCCCGACCGTCCGCGGTGTGGTCATGAACCCGATCGACCACCCGCACGGTGGTGGTGAGGGCCGTACCTCCGGTGGCCGCCACCCGGTCTCCCCGTGGGGTCAGAAGGAGGGCCGTACGCGCTCGCCGAAGAAGGCCAGCAACAAGTACATCGTCCGCCGCCGCAAGACGAACAAGAAGCGCTAGGAGGCGGGTTTTAGATGCCGCGCAGTCTCAAGAAGGGGCCCTTCGTCGACGACCACCTCGCCAAGAAGGTGGACGCGCAGAACGAAGCCGGCACCAAGAACGTCATCAAGACCTGGTCCCGCCGCTCGATGATCGTCCCGGCCATGCTGGGCCACACGATCGCGGTGCACGACGGCCGCAAGCACGTCCCGGTGTTCGTCACCGAGTCGATGGTCGGCCACAAGCTCGGCGAGTTCGCGCCGACCCGCACCTTCCGTGGCCACGTGAAGGAAGACCGCAAGTCGCGTCGCCGCTGAGCGGGTGTGTTGACCAATGACTGACACCGAAGGGACAACCATGGAAGCCAGGGCCTCCGCGCGCTACGTGCGCGTCACGCCCATGAAGGCCCGCCGGGTGGTGGACCTTGTCCGTGGCATGAACGCCACGGAGGCTCAGGCGGTCCTGCGTTTCGCCCCGCAGGCCGCGAGCGTGCCGGTGGGCAAGGTGCTGGACAGCGCCATTGCCAACGCCGCGCACAACTACGACCACACCGACGTCGACAGCCTCTACATCTCCGAGGCATACGTCGACGAGGGCCCGACCCTGAAGCGGTTCCGGCCGCGCGCGCAGGGCCGCGCCTACCGGATCCGTAAGCGGACGAGCCACATCACCGTGGTCGTGAGCAGCAAGGAAGGAACCCGGTAATGGGCCAGAAGGTAAACCCGCACGGGTTCCGGCTCGGCGTCACCACCGACTTCAAGTCGCGCTGGTATGCCGACAAGCTCTACAAGGACTACGTCAAGGAAGACGTCGCCATCCGCCGCATGCTCACCCAGGGCATGGAGCGGGCCGGCATCTCCAAGGTGGAGATCGAGCGCACGCGTGACCGCGTCCGCGTCGACGTCCACACCGCCCGCCCGGGCATCGTCATCGGCCGCCGCGGCGCCGAGGCCGACCGGCTGCGCGGCAACCTGGAGAAGCTGACCGGCAAGCAGATCCAGTTCAACATCCTCGAGGTGAAGAACCCCGAGACGGACGCGCAGCTCGTGGCCCAGGCGGTCGCCGAGCAGCTGTCCTCCCGGGTCTCCTTCCGCCGCGCCATGCGCAAGAGCATGCAGACGGCGATGAAGGCCGGTGCCAAGGGCATCAAGATCCAGTGCGGCGGCCGCCTCGGCGGTGCCGAGATGTCGCGCTCGGAGTTCTACCGCGAGGGTCGCGTGCCGCTGCACACCCTGCGCGCCAACGTCGACTACGGCTTCTTCGAGGCCCGGACGACCTTCGGCCGCATCGGTGTGAAGGTGTGGATCTACAAGGGCGACGTCAAGAACATCGCTGAGGTGCGCGCCGAGAACGCCGCGGCCCGTGCGGGCAACCGCCCGTCGCGTGGCGGCAACGACCGTCCCCGTGGCCGGGGCGGCGAGCGTCGTGGCCGCAAGCCGCAGCAGCAGGGCGGCCAGGGCGGCGCCGAGGCTCCCAAGGCGGAGTCCGTCGCGCCCGCCGGTGCTGCTGCCGAGCCGAGCGCTTCTGGAAAGGAGAGCTGACCCATGCTGATCCCGCGCAGGGTCAAGCACCGTAAGCAGCACCACCCGAAGCGCACGGGTATGGCCAAGGGTGGTACCGAGGTCGCCTTCGGCGAGTACGGGATCCAGGCCGTCACCGGCGCCTATGTGACCAACCGGCAGATCGAGGCAGCTCGTATCTCCATGACGCGTCACATCAAGCGCGGTGGCAAGGTGTGGATCAACATCTACCCGGACCGCCCGCTGACCAAGAAGCCCGCCGAGACCCGCATGGGTTCCGGTAAGGGTTCGCCGGAGTGGTGGGTCGCGAACGTCAAGCCGGGGCGCGTGATGTTCGAGCTGTCCTACCCGAACGAGAAGATTGCTCGTGAGGCGCTCACCCGCGCTGCTCACAAGCTTCCGATGAAGTGCCGCATCGTGCGGCGCGAGGCAGGTGACGCGTGATGGCGGCCGGAACCAAGGCGTCCGAGCTGCGCGAGCTGGGCGACGAGGAGCTTGTCTCCAAGCTCCGCGAAGCCAAGGAAGAGCTGTTCAACCTCCGCTTCCAGGCGGCGACCGGGCAGCTCGAGAACCACGGCCGGCTCAAGGCCGTCCGCAAGGACATCGCCCGGATCTACACCCTGATGCGTGAGCGCGAGCTGGGCATCGAGACGGTGGAGAGCGCCTGATGAGCGAGACGAACGTGACTGAGAACAAGACGCAGCGCGGCTTCCGCAAGACCCGCGAGGGCCTGGTCGTCAGCGACAAGATGGACAAGACCGTCGTCGTCGCTGTCGAGGACCGCGTCAAGCACGCGCTGTACGGCAAGGTCATCCGCCGTACCAACAAGCTCAAGGCGCACGACGAGCAGAACGCTGCCGGTGTCGGCGACCGCGTCCTCCTGATGGAGACCCGGCCGCTGTCCGCCACCAAGCGCTGGCGCATCGTCGAGATCCTCGAGAAGGCCAAGTAACTCCTTGAAGCCCACCCGGGCTTCAAGGTTCGTTCCGCCAGGCTCGGCAGGGGCCGCCCGCTGAGGGAGCCCCTGCCGGGAACCGGCAGACATACAGGAGATAGACGTGATCCAGCAGGAGTCCCGGCTTCGCGTCGCCGACAACACGGGTGCCAAGGAGATCCTCACCATCCGTGTTCTCGGTGGCTCGGGCCGGCGCTACGCGGGCATCGGTGACGTCATTGTCGCTACCGTCAAGGACGCGATCCCGGGCGGGAACGTGAAGAAGGGCGACATCGTCAAGGCCGTCATCGTGCGCACCGTCAAGGAGCGCCGCCGCCCGGACGGTTCGTACATCCGGTTCGACGAGAACGCCGCCGTCATCCTCAAGAACGACGGTGACCCTCGCGGCACCCGTATCTTCGGTCCGGTGGGCCGCGAGCTGCGCGAGAAGAAGTTCATGAAGATCATCTCGCTCGCGCCGGAGGTGCTGTGACCATGAAGATCAAGAAGGGCGACCTGGTTCAGGTCATCACCGGCAAGGACAAGGGCAAGCAGGGCAAGGTCATCAAGGCCATGCCGCGCGAGGACCGCGTCCTGGTCGAGGGTGTCAACCGGGTCAAGAAGCACACCAAGGCCGGTCAGACGGCTCGCGGTTCGAAGACCGGCGGCATCGTGACGACCGAGGCCCCGATCCATGTCAGCAATGTGCAGCTGGTCGTGGAGAAGGACGGCAAGAAGGTCACCACCCGCGTCGGGTACCGCTTCGACGAGGACGGCAACAAGATCCGCGTTGCCAAGCGGACCGGTGAGGACATCTGATGACTGCCACCACCACTCAGGCCCCCCGCCTGAAGCAGCGCTACCGGGAAGAGATCCAGGGGAAGCTCCAGGAGGAGTTCTCCTACGACAACGTCATGCGGATCCCCGGTCTGACCAAGATCGTGGTCAACATGGGTGTGGGCGACGCCGCCCGCGACTCCAAGCTGATCGAGGGTGCCATCAAGGACCTCGCCACGATCACCGGCCAGAAGCCGGCCGTCACCAAGGCCCGCAAGTCCATCGCGCAGTTCAAGCTGCGCGAGGGTCAGCCGATCGGCGCCCACGTGACGCTGCGCGGCGACCGGATGTGGGAGTTCCTGGACCGCCTGCTGTCCCTCGCGCTGCCGCGCATCCGCGACTTCCGCGGTCTGTCGCCCAAGCAGTTCGACGGACGGGGCAACTACACCTTCGGTCTCACGGAGCAGGTCATGTTCCACGAGATCGACCAGGACAAGATCGACCGGGTCCGGGGCATGGACATCACCGTGGTCACCACGGCGACCAACGACGACGAGGGCCGCGCCCTGCTTCGTCACCTCGGCTTCCCGTTCAAGGAGAACTGACCATGGCGAAGAAGGCTCTGATCTCCAAGGCCAGCCGCAAGCCGAAGTTCTCGGTGCGTGCCTACACGCGCTGCCAGCGCTGCGGCCGTCCCCACTCCGTCTACCGCAAGTTCGGCCTGTGCCGCGTGTGCCTTCGTGAGATGGCGCACCGTGGCGAGCTGCCGGGCGTGACCAAGAGCTCCTGGTAACCCTTATCGAGGGAGTCCGGGATCTCTCGGTAAGCTGAAAAGTCGCTTACTACGCCGTAGGTCCCCCGCGACGCACCCGTCCCGTCGTCGGCCATCAGGCCGGCGGACGGGGAGAGGGACGACGCATACAGGGAAACCCCGGCGAGAGAGGCCGAAGGCCATCACATGACCATGACCGATCCGATCGCAGACATGCTCACGCGTCTGCGGAACGCGAACTCGGCGTACCACGACACCGTGGAGATGCCGCACAGCAAGATCAAGTCGCACATCGCGGAGATCCTCCAGCAGGAGGGCTACATCACCGGCTGGAGGACCGAGGACGCCAAGGTCGGCAAGAACCTCGTCCTCGAGCTGAAGTTCGGCCCGAACCGCGAGCGCTCGATCGCCGGCATCAAGCGGATCTCGAAGCCGGGTCTGCGGGTCTACGCAAAGTCCACCAACCTGCCGAAGGTGCTCGGCGGCCTCGGCGTGGCGATCATCTCCACGTCGCACGGTCTGCTCACCGACAAGCAGGCGCAGAAGAAGGGCGTGGGCGGGGAAGTCCTCGCCTACGTCTGGTAACGGAAGGGAACGGAGGTAAAGCAATGTCGCGTATCGGCAAGCTCCCCATCCAGGTTCCCGCCGGTGTGGACGTCACCATCGATGGCCAGACGGTCGCGGTGAAGGGCCCCAAGGGTTCCCTTTCGCACACCGTTGCCGCGCCCATCGAGATCGCCAAGGGCGAGGACGGCGTTCTCGTCGTCTCCCGCCCCAACGACGAGAGCCGGAACAAGGCCCTGCACGGTCTGTCCCGCACGCTGGTGGCGAACATGATCACTGGCGTGACCCAGGGATTCAGCAAGGACCTCGAGATCAGCGGTGTCGGCTACCGCGTCCAGGCCAAGGGCTCCAACCTGGAGTTCTCCCTGGGCTACAGCCACCCGATCCTGGTGGAGGCCCCCGAGGGCATCTCCTTCAAGGTCGAGTCCCCGACCAAGTTCACGGTCGAGGGCATCGACAAGCAGCGGGTCGGCGAGGTCGCCGCGAAGATCCGCAAGCTGCGGAGGCCCGACCCCTACAAGGCCAAGGGCGTGAAGTACGCGGGCGAGGTCATCCGCCGCAAGGTCGGAAAGGCTGGTAAGTAAGCCATGGCATACGGCGTGAAGATCGCTAAGGGCGACGCCTACAAGCGCGCCGCCGCCAAGCGCCGTCACATCCGCATCCGCAAGAAGGTCTCGGGCACCCCCGAGCGCCCCCGTCTTGTGGTGACGCGCACCAACCGCGGCATCACCGCCCAGGTGATCGACGACACCGTCGGCCACACGCTGGCCTCGGCGTCCCACCTGGACAGCTCCGTGCGCGGTGGCGAGGGCGACAAGAGCGCGCAGGCCCAGCGGGTCGGCGCCCTGGTCGCCGAGCGAGCCAAGGCCGCGGGCATCGAGGCTGTCGTGTTCGACCGCGGTGGCAACAAGTACGCAGGGCGGATTGCCGCTCTGGCCGACGCCGCCCGCGAGGCCGGGCTCAAGTTCTGAGAACGGTCCTGCAAGCGGACGTTAAACGAGAGAGGTAATTCCAATGGCTGGACCCCAGCGCCGCGGTGGCGGCGCCGGTGGCGGCGAGCGGCGGGACCGTAAGGGCCGGGACGGCGGCGCTGCCGCCGAGAAGACCGCGTACGTTGAGCGCGTCGTCGCGATCAACCGTGTCGCCAAGGTTGTGAAGGGTGGTCGTCGCTTCAGCTTCACCGCGCTGGTCGTGGTGGGCGACGGCGACGGCACCGTGGGTGTCGGATACGGCAAGGCCAAGGAGGTGCCGGCCGCCATCGCCAAGGGTGTGGAGGAGGCCAAGAAGCACTTCTTCAAGGTCCCGCGCATCCAGGGCACCATTCCGCACCCGATCCAGGGTGAGGAGGCCGCGGGTGTCGTGCTGCTCAAGCCGGCCTCGCCCGGTACCGGTGTGATCGCCGGTGGCCCGGTGCGTGCCGTGCTGGAGTGCGCGGGCATCCACGACGTGCTGAGCAAGTCGCTCGGCTCGTCGAACCCGATCAACATCGTGCACGCCACGGTGGCGGCGCTCCGCGGGCTCCAGCGCCCGGAGGAGATCGCGGCCCGCCGTGGTCTGCCGCTCGAGGACGTGGCTCCCGCCGCTCTGCTGCGGGCGCGTGCAGGGGTGAGCGCGTAATGGCTCGCCTGAAGATCACGCAGACCCGTTCCGTCATCGGGACCAAGCAGAACCACCGTGACACGCTGCGGACCCTGGGTCTCAAGCGCGTCAACGATGTGACCGTCCGCGAGGACAGCGCCGTCGTGCGCGGTCAGGTGCACACCGTGCGCCACCTCGTGACGGTCGAGGAGGTCGACTGAGATGGCTGAGTCCTCGGCCAACCCCCTGAAGGTCCACAACCTCCGTCCGGCCCCGGGCGCCAAGACCGCCAAGACCCGTGTGGGTCGCGGTGAGGCCTCCAAGGGCAAGACGGCCGGCCGTGGCACCAAGGGCACCAAGGCCCGGTACCAGGTTCCGGAGCGCTTCGAGGGCGGGCAGATGCCGCTGCACATGCGGCTGCCCAAGCTGAAGGGCTTCAACAACCCGGCGCACAAGCAGTTCCAGGTGGTGAACCTGGACAAGCTGGCCGCGCTCTACCCCGAGGGTGGCGAGGTCACGGTGGCCGACCTGGTCGCCAAGGGCGCTGTGCGCAAGAACGAGCTGGTCAAGGTGCTCGGCTCCGGTGACATCTCGGTGGCGCTGACGGTGACCGTCGACAAGGTCTCCGGCTCCGCCAAGGAGAAGATCACCGCCGCCGGCGGCACCGTCACCGAACTCCTCTGAGTTCGTTGGCCAGGTGAACGACAGGCCGGGGATGTCCCAATGGGGCATCCCCGGCTGGTCGTTTGCCCGGTTGGTCGTTTCTAGGTGGTGGAGTCGCCGGTAAGGTGGCATCCACTGTTGATATCTGTCGAACCTCAAGACCGTCACCTCTCGCGCCAGTAGACCGCGGGGGGCGCAGGAGGCACCGTGCTCACCGCGTTCGCCCGGGCGTTCCAGACGCCCGACCTGCGCAAGAAGCTGCTCTTCACGCTCGGCATCATGGTGCTCTTCCGTATCGGAGCGCACGTCCCGGTGCCGGGCGTCAGCTATGAGAACGTCCAAGCCTGTATGGACGAGGCCAAGGGCGCGCAGGGCCTCTTCGGCCTGGTCAACATGTTCAGCGGCGGCGCGCTGCTCCAGATCACCATCTTCGCGCTCGGGATCATGCCGTACATCACGGCGAGCATCATCCTGCAGCTGCTGGTCGTGGTCATTCCGCGACTGGAGGCGCTGAAGAAGGAGGGGCAGGCCGGACAGGCGAAGATCACCCAGTACACGCGCTATCTGACCGTCGCGCTCGCGATCCTCCAGGCCACCGGCCTGGTCGCCACCGCACGCAGCGGCACCCTCTTCCAGAACTGCAGCGTCGCCAGCCAGATCATCCCCGACCAGTCGATCTTCAAGACCATCGTGATGGTCATCACCATGACCGCCGGCACCTGTCTGATCATGTGGCTCGGTGAGCTGATCACCGACCGCGGCATCGGCAACGGCATGTCCATCCTGATGTTCGTCTCCATCGCGGCTGGTTTCCCCGGTGCGCTGTGGGCCATCAAGAAGCAGGGCAAGCTGGCCGACGGCTGGATCGAGTTCGGCGCCGTGATCGTCTGCGGCCTGGCGATGGTCGCCCTCGTGGTCTTCGTGGAGCAGGCACAGCGCCGTATTCCGGTGCAGTACGCGAAGCGGATGATCGGACGCCGGAGTTACGGCGGAACCTCGACCTACATTCCGCTGAAGGTCAACCAGGCGGGTGTGATTCCCGTCATCTTCGCGTCGTCGCTGCTCTACATTCCGGCGCTGATCGTGCAGTTCAGCGGCTCGCAAGCGGGCTGGGCGCAGTGGATTCAGGCGCATTTCGTCAAGGGTGACCACCCTCTCTACATCGCGACCTATTTCCTGCTGATCGTCTTCTTCGCCTTCTTCTATGTGGCCATCTCCTTCAACCCCGAAGAAGTGGCCGACAACATGAAGAAGTATGGTGGCTTCATCCCGGGCATCCGGGCTGGTCGTCCCACCGCGGAGTACCTGAGCTACGTGCTGAACCGCATCACGTGGCCCGGCTCTCTGTACCTGGGTCTGATCGCACTGGTGCCGACCGTCGCGCTGATCATGTTCAACGCCAACCAGAACTTCCCGTTCGGCGGAACGAGCATCCTGATCATCGTGGGCGTCGGTCTCGAGACCGTGAAGCAGATCGAGAGCCAGCTTCAGCAGCGCCATTACGAAGGGTTCCTCCGCTGATGCGTATCGTCCTCGTCGGACCCCCTGGTGCGGGCAAGGGAACACAGGCGGCTTTCCTCGCCAAGAACCTCGCCGTTCCGCACATCGCCACGGGTGACCTCTTCCGCGCCAACATGAGCCAGGGCACCGCGCTCGGCCAGCAGGCCAAGGAGTACATGAGCGCCGGCCAGCTCGTGCCGGACGAGATCACCATCGGGATGGCCAAGAGCCGTATGGCGGAGCCGGACGCGAGCGGCGGCTTCCTGCTCGACGGCTTCCCGCGGAACATCGCGCAGGCGCAGGCACTGGACGCCCACCTGGAAGAGACCGGCCAGAAGCTGGACGCGGTTCTCGACCTGGAGGTCCCCGAGGACGAGGTCGTCCGGCGGATCGCCGGACGGCGCATCTGCCGGAACGACAGCAGCCACGTTTTCCACGTCGAGTACAAGGCCCCCAAGACCCCGGGCGTCTGCGACGTGTGCGGCGGCGAGCTGTACCAGCGTGAGGACGACCGCGAGGAGACCGTCCGCAAGCGGCTGGAGGTCTACCACAGCGAGACCGAGCCGATCATCGACCACTACAAGGCGCAGGGACTGGTGACCACCATCTCCGCGCTGGGCGCTGTCGACGAGGTGACGCAGCGGGCGATGAGCGCGCTGCGGCGCGACTGACGACGGGTCCCTCGTGCCGCGTCGCCACCGACGCGGCCCGACCCGTGGTGCCGTGGCCGCACGCCGTCGCGGCCGGAAGATCATGGGGGCCGGGCTGATGCCCGGCCCCCTCATCGCGCCCCGGGTCCGCCCCCGCCCCGGGCGCGGCCCTCGTCCCCGGCACCCGGGCGCGGCCTCCGGCCCCGGGGCGGGGCTGGCAGACTTGAGGGGGCAGTAACAGCAGTCGGTGCGTTACCGGCGAGGGTCGCCGGTCAGGGAAGGCGGAAGCCGTCATGGTGGAGATCAAGACCCCGGACCAGATCGCGAAGATGCGCGAGGCGGGGCTGGTCGTCGCCGCCATGCACGAGGCCTGCGCGGCAGCGGCCGTCCCCGGGGCGACGACCAAGGACCTGGACGAGGTCGCGGCCAAGGTGCTGGCCGATCACGGTGCGAAGCCGAATTTCCTGGGCTACGGCGGCTTCCCCGGCAACATCTGCACCTCCGTCAACGACGTCGTCGTCCACGGCATCCCCAGCAAGGAGACCGTCCTCAAGGCGGGTGACCTGCTCTCCATCGACGCCGGCGCCATCGTGGACGGCTGGCACGGCGACGCCGCGCTGACCGTCTTCGTGGGGGAGGGCCACTCGGCTGAGCTGCGCGAGCTGAGCCGGGTGACCGAGGAGTCCATGTGGGCGGGGATCGCCGCCATGCGCAAGGGCAACCGGCTGGTCGACATCTCCAAGGCGATCGAGAGCTACATCCGGCGGCAGCCGCGCCCCTCGGGCGGCAGGTACGGGATCATCGAGGACTACGGCGGCCACGGCATCGGCTCCCAGATGCACATGGAGCCCCACCTGCTGAACTACGTCGAGCGGCGGCGGGGGCGGGGGCCCAAGCTGGTGCCCGGGATGTGCCTGGCCATCGAACCGATGGTGAGCCTGGGCACGGCGAAGACGCACGTCCTTTCGGACGAGTGGACGGTCAAGACGAACGACGGCACCTGGTCCTCCCACTGGGAGCACTCCGTCGCCCTGACGGAGCAGGGGCCGCTGGTGCTGACGGCCCGCGACGGGGGCCGCGCGAAGCTGGCCGAGCTGGGCGTGGAGGCGGCGCCGGACCCGCTGGGCTGAGGCTTTCCGCTCCTCTTCCGTGCCGCTGTGCTCCGCTGTTCCGCTCGCCGGGATGCCGCGGGGGAGTAAAGATCTCTTTCGCAGGGGATACTCCCTGATTCGCCATGCGGGGCGGTGTGTCGTAGACTGGCTCGTCGGCCCCGGTGTACCCGTATGCCAGTCGGGAAGTCAGGGCCTCCCAGGTAGCCGATCCCGGAAGGTGAAGCGCTCAAGCATGGCCAAAAAACAAGGGGCCATCGAGATCGAGGGCACCGTCGTCGAGTCTCTCCCGAACGCGATGTTCAAGGTGGAGCTCCAGAACGGGCACCAGGTCCTCGCGCACATCAGCGGCAAGATGCGGATGCACTACATCCGTATCCTTCCCGACGACAGGGTCGTGGTGGAGCTGTCTCCCTACGACCTGACGCGCGGACGGATCGTCTACCGCTACAAGTAGATCGACAGATCGTGCCGGCTTCCCGCACCCCGAGGGGCCCGTGGGGAAACGGCCTGACCCGGAGAACCTCAACACCATGAAGGTCAAGCCGAGCGTCAAGAAGATCTGCGACAAGTGCAAGGTGATCCGCCGCCACGGCCGGGTCATGGTCATTTGCGAGAACCTGCGCCACAAGCAGCGCCAGGGCTGACGTACACGACCTGCCTTTCGCAGTTCCTTCGCGCGACGCGAGCAACAGTCACATAAGCAGGGCCCGGCACCGCCGACGGTGCCGACACCCCCGGTCGGAGGCCGGGGACCCTCCCCGAGCTCTTCGAGCGGGAACCTCCCGGCCGAAGAGGCCAGGGACGGGAACGGCACTGCTGCAGACCTCCGACGAAATCCTCAGGAGCCACATCCATGGCACGCCTCGCTGGCGTCGACCTCCCGCGCGAGAAGCGCGTCGAGGTCGCCCTCACCTACGTCTTCGGCATCGGCCGCACCCTTGCCCAGCAGACCCTGCGCGAGACCGGGGTCAACCCGGACACCCGCGTCCGGGACCTGGCCGAGGACGAGCTGGTCAAGCTCCGCGAGTACGTGGACAACAACCTGCGCGTCGAGGGTGACCTCCGCCGTGAGATCCAGGCCGACATCCGCCGCAAGGTGGAGATCGGCTGCTACGAGGGTCTGCGCCACCGGCGCGGTCTCCCGGTCCACGGCCAGCGCACCAAGACCAACGCCCGCACCCGTAAGGGCCCGCGTCGCGCCATCGCCGGCAAGAAGAAGCCGGGCAAGAAGTAGTCCGCACCGGACACGCTGCAAGCGGTCCGCGTTGTAGGACCGACCACCTCACGGGAGTTTCCATATGCCTCCGAAGGGCCGTACGGCCGGCGCCAAGAAGGTGCGCCGCAAGGAGAAGAAGAACGTCGCCCACGGGCACGCTCACATCAAGAGCACGTTCAACAACACCATCGTCTCGATCACCGACCCCACCGGCAACGTGATCTCCTGGGCCTCGGCCGGCCACGTCGGCTTCAAGGGCTCGCGCAAGTCGACGCCGTTCGCCGCGCAGATGGCCGCCGAGAACGCGGCGCGCCGCGCGCAGGAGCACGGCATGCGGAAGGTCGACGTCTTCGTCAAGGGTCCCGGCTCCGGCCGTGAGACCGCGATCCGCTCCCTCCAGGCCACCGGGCTGGAGGTCGGCTCCATCCAGGACGTCACCCCCACCCCGCACAACGGCTGCCGCCCGCCGAAGCGTCGCCGGGTCTGAGAACTGAAGTAGGAGATCACCAGAACTATGGCGCGTTACACCGGGGCCGACTGCAAGCGTTGCCGTCGGGAGAAGCAGAAGCTCTTCCTCAAGGGAGCTAAGTGCGAGAGCGCGAAGTGCCCGATCGAGATCCGTCCTTACCCCCCGGGTGAGCACGGACGCGGGCGCACCAAGGACTCCGAGTACCTGCTGCAGAAGCGTGAGAAGCAGAAGGCCGCTCGTATCTACGGCGTCCTGGAGAAGCAGTTCCGCGGGTACTACAACGAGGCCAACCGGATGTCGGGCAAGACGGGTGACAACCTGCTCCGCATCCTGGAGACCCGGCTCGACAACGTCGTGTACCGGGCCGGCTTCGCCAAGTCCCGCGACCACGCCCGCCAGCTGGTCAAGCACGGCCACATCACGCTGAACGGCCGGAAGACCGACATCCCCTCCGCGCGGGTGTCCGTCAACGACATCATCGAGGTCCGCGAGTCCTCCCGCAGCCTGACCCCCTTCCAGGTGGCGGCCGCGGAGGCCGGCGAGAAGACGGTTCCGGCGTGGCTGGAGGCCATCCCGTCGAAGCTGCGGATCCTTGTCCACTCGCTGCCCGAGCGCCAGGTGATCGACACCCAGGTGCAGGAGCAGCTGATCGTCGAGCTGTACTCGAAGTAATTCGGGTGGGCGTCGGGGCGTGCCCGGAGTGATCCGGGCGCGGCTCGCAGAAGGAGGGGCGGGCGGTCCCGGCGGTGTTCCGGCCGGACCGCCCGTACCCTTGCAGTACCGGCATCAAATAGCGGTTGCCGAAAACTGGAGGCACACATCCCATGCTGATCGCTCAGCGTCCCTCTCTGACCGAAGAGGTCGTCGACGAGTTCCGCTCACGGTTCGTGATCGAGCCGCTGGAGCCGGGCTTCGGCTACACCCTCGGTAACTCCCTTCGTCGCACGCTCCTCTCCTCGATCCCCGGCGCTGCTGTGACCAGCATCCGGATCGACGGCGTTCTGCACGAGTTCTCCACCGTGCCGGGCGTCAAGGAGGACGTCACCGACCTGATCCTCAACATCAAGTCCCTCGTCGTCTCCTCCGAGCACGACGAGCCGGTCGTGATGTACCTGCGCAAGCAGGGCCCGGGCCTGGTCACCGCCGCGGACATCGCGCCGCCGGCCGGTGTCGAGGTGCACAACCCGGACCTGGTCCTGGCCACGCTCAACGCCAAGGGCAAGCTGGAGATGGAGCTGACCGTCGAGCGCGGTCGCGGCTACGTCTCCGCCGTGCAGAACAAGCAGGTGGGCCAGGAGATCGGCCGTATCCCGGTCGACTCCATCTACTCGCCCGTCCTCAAGGTGACCTACAAGGTCGAGGCCACCCGTGTCGAGCAGCGCACCGACTTCGACAAGCTGATCGTCGACGTCGAGACCAAGCAGGCCATGCGGCCGCGTGACGCCATGGCGTCGGCCGGCAAGACCCTGGTCGAGCTGTTCGGTCTGGCCCGCGAGCTGAACGTCGACGCCGAGGGCATCGACATGGGCCCGTCCCCGACGGACGCGGCGCTGGCCGCCGACCTGGCCCTGCCGATCGAGGAGCTGGAGCTGACGGTCCGCTCCTACAACTGCCTCAAGCGTGAGGGCATCCACTCGGTGGGCGAGCTGGTGGCCCGTTCCGAGGCGGACCTGCTGGACATCCGCAACTTCGGTGCCAAGTCGATCGACGAGGTCAAGGCGAAGCTGGCCGGCATGGGCCTGGCGCTGAAGGACTCGCCTCCCGGATTCGACCCGACCGCCGCCGCGGACGCCTTCGGCGCCGACGACGACACGGACGCCGGGTTCGTCGAGACCGAGCAGTACTGAGAGCTCGGTACCGACAGCTGTGTGGTGACCGCGGGCCCGGCTCCGGCCGGGGCGCGCCCACGCGGCGGAGCCGAAGATCGGTTCCGTCCCGCGCCCCTGACGGGGCGCACCCCCGTGCCGCAAGGGCGCGGGGCCGTACCCCCGGTACCTGACACGGCCGGGACTGCCGCCGGTGCCTGATACGGCCGGTGCAGTGACAACGAAGGAGGAGCACCATGCCGAAGCCCACCAAGGGTCCCCGTCTGGGCGGCAGCGCCGCGCACCAGAAGGCGATGCTGGGCAACCTGGCGACCGCGCTGTTCGAGCACGGCCGCATCACGACGACCGAGGCGAAGGCCCGCCGCCTGCGTCCGGTCGCCGAGCGCCTGATCACCAAGGCGAAGAAGGGCGACCTGCACAACCGTCGCCAGGTCATGCGCACGATCCTCGACAAGAGCGTCGTGCACACCCTCTTCACCGAGATCGGCCCGCGGTACGAGAACCGTCCCGGTGGCTACACCCGCATCACCAAGATCGGTCCGCGTCGTGGCGACAACGCCCCGATGGCGGTCATCGAGCTGGTCGAGCCGCTGACGGTGCAGCAGGCCGCGGTCGGCGAGGCGGAGGCCGCCACCAAGCGTGCTGCCAAGGACGAGGCCGCCACCAAGGCCGAGTCCGCGGAGTCCGCCGAGGGCGCCGAGGGCGAGTCCAAGGAAGACTGACCCGGCATGAGCGGGCCCGCCCTTCGGGGTGGGCCCGTTCTGTTGTCGTTTGCGGGCGGGCCGGTCGTGCCCTCCCCCGGCCTCCGGCCGGGAGATGCCCCCGGTGCCGCCCAGCGGCACGCTTGCCCACAACCTTCTGGAGAGGTGTCGCCGTGGTGCGGATTCGGCTGGATGTGGCCTATGACGGGCGGGAGTTTTCCGGGTGGGCCCGGCAGAAGGAAGGGCAGCGCACGGTCCAGGGTGAGATCGAGGACGCGCTGCGCGTCGTCCTGCGGCGGGACGAGACGCCGGAGCTGACCGTGGCGGGGCGGACCGACGCGGGCGTGCACGCGCGTGGTCAGGTGGCGCACGTGGACCTGCCGGACGAGGTGTGGGCCGAGCACCGCGCGCACCTGCTGCGCCGCCTCGCCGGGCGGCTTCCCATGGACGTCCGCGTCCTGCGGCTCAGCGAGGCGCCCCCGCACTTCGACGCCCGGTTCTCGGCCGTCTGGCGCCGCTACTCCTACCGGGTCACCGACCATCCCGGCGGCGCCGATCCGCTGCTGCGCGGCCATGTGCTGTGGCACAACTGGCCGCTGGACGTGGACGCCATGAACGAGGCCGCGCGGGGCCTGCTGGGGGAGCACGACTTCGCCGCGTACTGCAAGAAGCGCGAGGGCGCCACGACGATCCGTACGCTCCAGCGGCTGGAGTGGGTGCGCCGCGAGGACGGGATCCTGGAGGCGACGGTGCAGGCGGACGCGTTCTGCCACAACATGGTCCGCTCCCTGGTGGGCGCCATGCTCTTCGTCGGCGACGGCCACCGCCCGCCCGAGTGGCCCGCGAAGGTGCTGGCCGCGCGGGTGCGGGACTCGGCCGTGCACGTGGTGCGGCCGCACGGGCTCACCCTGGAGCAGGTCGCCTACCCGCCGGACGAGGAACTGGCGGCCCGCAACCGTGCCTCCCGCAACAAGCGCACGCTGCCGCCGCTGCCGGGCTGCTGCTGACCCGCCGCTGCCGCCGCTGCCGGGCTGCTGCTCACCCCCCGCTGCCGCCGCGGTCAGCCGTCCGCCGGCTCCTTCGCGGCCTGCGATGACTGGGCGCGGCCACGCTGCAGGACGCGGGCGTAGGCGTAGTTGGAGCCGTCGAGTGCGGTCTGCTGGGCCTGTTTGTCACCGGCGCCGGAGGCCTGGCCGTCGGTGCGGCCCGCGATGGTGAAGTAGGCGTACCGGCCCAGGGAGTTGGCCGTGGTGCGGCAGGTGACGGTGCGGCAGAAATCGGGGACGCCGCCGCCGGGGAGGGCGACGAGGTTGGGCTGGTAGCCCTCCTTGACCCTGCTCGCCGTCCTGGTGTTCTCGAACACGGCGATGCCCACCGTCACCGCGAGCCCGTCGCGGGTGTAGGTGGCGCGGTAGAGGGTGTCGCAGCCGTTGCGGGTCAGCACCGGGCCCAGGCCCGCGTGGGCGGCCTCGGCGCAGTTCTTGCTGGTGTCGGTCCTGGCCAGCTTGTAGGCGCGGCCGTTGATCGTGACCTTCTTGTTCGGGAAGAGCGTGGCAGCGCTGAGCGGGGCCTTGTCGCGCTTGGCGTCGGAGATGAAGTCCTTCGGCGGCGGCGGAGGCGGCGGGTCGTCCTTGAAGGTGGGCTCCGGCGGCTTGCTGCTGCCGTCCGGGATGCTCTCGGACGGCGGGAGGGAGTTCGACGGCTTGTCCGAGGCGCCCTGCGAGCCGTCCTCGTTGACGACGGCCACCGCGACGATGCCCGCGACCGCGGCCGTGGCCAGCGCGCCGCCGCCCGCCATCAGCCAGCGGCGGCGCCGGGCGCGCCGGCGCTCGGCCTGTTCGGCCAGTGCCGCCCAGTCCGGTGTCGGCCCTGTGGAACCCCCGGCGTTCCAGCCGGGTCCGCCCTGGGAACCCCACTCCGGTCCCCCCTGCCCAAAGCTCATGCGGGCATCTTAGGGCGCCCCGTACACCGCCCGACATGCGCCGGGGGCCGACGTCGTCGTACCGTGACAATCCCTCTCATGACCGAGCGTCGACTCTTGCGAGTACTGCCTCGGCCAGCCCGCGGAATTCCCGGTAGCAGGTCTTGACGTACTGCTGGGTGCTGCCCAGAGCGCCGTCCGCAGGTCTCAGGTCGAACATCGGTTTGCGCGCGTCGTGCGCCAGTGGCATCAGACTCCTGTAGTTGCGCAGGGTCGCGATGCGGTGACTGCTGTCGTCACGGGAGGGTGGGGACTCGCCCAGAACCATGGCGGAGTACACCCAAGGGATGCGTTCGAGCCACCGCTCGTATGCTTTGACGGGCCGGTCGAGCCGCATCTCGGGCTGCATGATCACATAGCCGAGTGGCCGCATCTCCGCCTGCGGCGCCGAGATACCGGCGGGCACCCTCGGCAGCACCAGGCTCTGCCAGTCCCGGCGCCATTCCCGCAGTGTCGGCCCCAGGTTGCTCAAGCCCTTCAACGAGAAGAGGTCCGCAGCGAGCGGCATCAGCACTGTGTCGCCCGTGATGAGTGCGGCGCGGTTGATGGCACCGAGGTTCGGCCCGACATCGATGAGGACCACATCCGCTTCGACGGACACCCTCGCCTGCTCGACGATCCGGTGGAACGCGGTGGACGTGCGGATCGCGGCGACGTCCCCCGCGTACGCGCGCGACCATTCGTTGGACAGCTTGTCCTCGAAACGGCTCAGGTCGAGGCTGCCCGGCAGCAGCCAGAGACCAGGCTGCAAGCAGGCGGGCTCGATCGCCGCGATGTCGCCGGTTCCCTCCAGGATCGGGCGCACGGCGTCAGCGATCGTCTGGCCGCTGCGCACTCTCCCTGTACCAGGCAGCCCCTGGAGTGCCGCGCCTTGGTTGATGAGTTCGGAGGGGTTCTCCCACAGTTCCTCGATCTCGGTCTCCTCCAGGCACATGGAGGTGAGATTGGCCTGCGGATCCAGATCGATGGCCAGCACGCTGTACCCCATGCGGCGGATCATGTGCGCCAGGTGGTAGGCCAGTGTGGTCTTCCCGACTCCGCCTTTGTTGTTGAACAGCGCGATCGAGGTCATGCGTCCCTCCGCATGGTGACTGCCCAGGACCAGTCGTCCACCTGGAACTCGGCGGGCGGGTTGCCGTTGCGCTGGAGAGAGGCCTGGATCCGTCCGACGCCGCGGCCGAATCGGTTCACATATCCGAGCCCCTTCATCGCGGCTGCGAGGGAGGGGTTGCGGTAGTCGGTGACACGGTCGAAGTTGTCTTCCCGTACCTGCCCGAAGGGCCCGCCAGGATTGGTCACCTCGATCCTGTCGTCGAACCAGGCGATACGGACGGGGGCGTGAGAGGTCTCGTAGTTGCGGTGCATCAGCGCATTCATACAGACCTCGCGCAGGGCCTCCAGCGGATAGTCCGGCTGTGGGGTCTCGCGGAACCCGTCCTCGACGAGACGGGTACGCAGATTGCTCCGCAGCAGCGGTTCGAGCCGGGATGCCAGGCCCACCAGATTCTGTCGCAACTCCTGCTCGTCCGCGATGGCGGCGTCCAGATCGGTGCCTTGGTAGCGGACGAACTGGAGGTATGCGCCGGGGATGAAACTCCCCGGATCGAGCCCGATCGTGAGCATGCCCAAGGCTGTGGGTTGCCCGTCCGGTGTCAGAAGATGGAGGGAGGAGAGCTGGATGTCGATCGGGCGGCCGTTCTCCTCGATGACTTCGGGAGCCACCATGGAGGGCAGGTAGGCCCGCTCGAACACATCGAGGTCGAGGTCGTCGCGGTGCGCGAGGGCCAGCGGCCGGGTGTCGAAGGGCATGTCCTTGGCGCGCCTGCGCTCGGAGAGGACGCGTTCGTCCTCCCGGCTCGCCTTGCGTGTCGTGGGCCCGGGGCGCACCCAGACGACGCCTTCGAATCGGACCGGAGGAGTCGCGCTGGCCTCGACGTGGATCCGGATGACGGGTTTGCCCCGGTAGCGGGCGGCCTCGACGGTGAGGGAGGGGCGGTCCAGGATGCGGCCGTCGGCGCCGAGGTCGGTGAGCCGCAACAGCGCCCGGTCGCCGGTGTCGACATCATCCACGGGGCGCCCCGCGTCGTCCACGCCGATGAGGATGTCGCCGCCTCCGTGACCGCACAGGTCGTTGGCCATCGCGCACACCGCGTTCCCGATGGCGTCGCCACGCTTGCCCTCCCGTTTCGCGGAACGTTTGAACTCCAGGGCCGGTGTCTCCCGTGTGCCCAGGGCGTCGGCCAGGTCCACTTCGTCTCCACTCACGCTGGTCATTGTGCAGTGTCCCGTCGGCCGGAGTGCCCAGTGGCGTGCGGGGCGCCGTCGCCTGCGGCGGTCGCCGGAACAGCGAGGGTCGCCCAGACCGTCTTGCCGCTCGGCGGGTAGGGCTCGGTGCCCCAGTGGTCGGCGAGTGCGGTGATGAGGAGGAGGCCCCGCCCGGACTCGCTGTCGCAGGGCAGGTCCTGGCGGAGACGAGGGTGGTGCTCGCCGCGAGCGTCCGTGACCTCGATACGCAGGTGAGCCGCCGCCGGGTCGAGGAGGAGCCCGAGCCGGAAGTCCCGGCCGCGCACGCTGCCGTGCGATACGGCGTTGGTGGCGAGTTCCGCGACGACCTGCTCGGCACGCTCCGTGACCGGGTCCGGGATCTGCCAGCTGCGGAGTTCTCCGGCGGCGAGCAGCCGTGCGAGGCGGGCACCGCGCCGGGTGGAGGACAGCAACTGCCTGAACGTACGTACGTTCGCCGCCTGTTGGGGGGCGAACGAGTGCCTGAGGTGCATGGGTGCCACGGTGGCGCTTGCGCCGGGGCCTCCGCCAGCATTGCGCCCCGTACGGTCGGTCAGCGTACGGGCACAGAGGGTGGACAGTACGGTGCTGATGTCATCACGCTGGGTGAGTTGTGCGCGGGGCGGTCCCGCGCATCTGCCTGAGCGCACGCCCTGCGTGCGCACGTACGTGAGGGGGTCGCTGATGACGACCATTCCGGTGGGGGATGTGGCCGCGGGCTGCGACGACACCGAACGGGAGCCGGACCCGTCGGACAGTTTGCGGACGTTCGGAGCCGTCGTCCAGGCCCTGCGTGAACACGCCGGATTCAGCCGGGTCGAGTTCGGAAAGCTCGTCGGGTTCTCCAAGCACACCGTCGAGTCCGTGGAACTGGGGCGGCGCATGCCCGACGAGGTGTTCGTGGAGCGGGCGGAGGAGGCGCTGGGCAACACGGGCGCCCTGCGGAAGGCGGCGCGGCACCTGACGCGCGGTGAGCCCGGACTGGCGGCGTGGTTCCGGCGCTGGGCGCGTCTGGAGCGGCTGGCCGCCAGCCTGGGCACCTACGAATGCCGGCTGATTCCCGGGCTGCTGCAATCGGAAGGCTACGCGCGAGCCGCCTTCGACAACAGCATCCCGCCACTCGCCGACGCGCAGATGGAAGCGCAGGCCGTCGCCCGGATGGAACGGCAGAAGCTCATCCGGGAGCGGCCCAACACCGCGTTCAGCTTCGTGGTGGAGGAGCACATCGTGCGGCGGCGGCTGGGCGGGGACGAGGTCACCCGGGAACAGCTGGACCACATGCTCGCCCTCGCCGGGCTGCGGAACGTCTCCGTGCAGATCATGCCTACCGACAGCGTGTGCCACGCGGGTCTGGACGGGCCGCTGGCGCTGCTGGAGATGCCGGACGGCAAAAGGCTCGCCTACTCGGAGGGGCAGAAGAACGGCCGTTTGATCACTGACGCGAAACTGGTCACCGTGCTCCATCAGCGGTATGCGACACTCCGGGCACAGGCCCTCAACCCCGTTGACTCCGTGGGTCTGTTGAGGCGCATCAGAGGAGCACTATGAGCAGCACTGCGGATCTGCACTGGTTCAAGTCGAGTTACAGCGGCACCCAGGGTGACAACTGCGTCGAGGTCGCGGCGACCGAGACCGCCATCCATGTGCGGGACTCCAAGGACGTGTCCCTTCCGCACTTCGCCGTCGGCCGCGACGGCTGGGCGCGTTTCGTGGAGTACGCGGCGCGGGGGTGAGTCCAATCTGTTGAAGCGCATCAGAGGAGCACTATGAGCAGCACTGCGGATCTGCACTGGTTCAAGTCGAGTTACAGCGGCACAGAAGGCGACAACTGCGTCGAGGTCGCGGCGACCGAGACCGCCGTCCATGTGCGGGACTCCAAGGACGTGTCCCTTCCGCACTTCGCCGTCGGCCGCGACGGCTGGGCGCGTTTCGTGGAGTACGCGGCGCGGGGGTGAGCCCTGGCGGGATCGCGGCTCGTCCCGGCCCGGTCCCGCGGCCGTCGGGCCCTCGTCCGGTCCGCGTCGGCGTCGGTCACCTCGGCCGGTGCGCGCCGGGAGCGGCGGCGGGGAGGCGGCGGGGAGGCGGCGGGGCAGGGCGTCTCGTTTTGACCCTGGTGGGGGAGGGTCGGTATCCTGCTGGATCGTTGTGTGTATTGGCTTGCCTGTTCTCACGTGGGGGGCTATACACCGGCCTACCGGTCGATGACCAGCGATCGTGTGCGGATGCGTCACCGCCTGCGATCTTGCCTGTCGTGATCTGCCTGGTTGGCCCTTTGTCAGGACCCAATCACTGAAGAAGCGAAGGCTACGACCGTGCGTACGTACAGCCCCAAGCCCGGCGACATCCAGCGCCAGTGGCACATCATCGACGCCAAGGACGTCGTCCTCGGCCGGCTGGCCTCCCAGGCCGCCATCCTTCTGCGGGGTAAGCACAAGCCCGTGTACGCGCCTCACGTCGACACAGGTGACTTCGTCATCATCGTCAACGCCGACAAGGTGCACCTCTCCGGCAACAAGCGCATCCAGAAGATGGCCTACCGCCACTCCGGCTACCCGGGTGGTCTGCGCTCCGTCCGCTACGACGAGCTGCTGGCCAAGAACCCGGAGAAGGCCGTGGAGAAGGCCGTCAAGGGCATGCTCCCCAAGAACTCCCTGGGCCGTCAGATGCTCTCGAAGCTGAAGGTCTACGCGGGCGAGCAGCACCCCCACGGTGCGCAGCAGCCCGTGCCGTTCGAGATCAGCCAGGTCGCGCAGTAAGTCCGGCCACCCCCTAAGACTGAAGAAAAGCTGAGGAGAATCGTGGCCGAGACCACCGCCGAGATCCCCGTCGAGGGCGTCGAGGAGTACACGACCGAGACCCCCGAGGCCCCCCAGGAGTACACCTCCGAGTCCCTGGCCTCCCGTTTCGGTGACCCGCAGCCGGCCGCCGGCACCGGTCGCCGCAAGAACGCCATCGCCCGTGTCCGCATCATCCCGGGCACCGGCCAGTGGAAGATCAACGGTCGCACCCTTGAGGGCTACTTCCCCAACAAGGTGCACCAGCAGGAGGTCAACGAGCCCTTCAAGGTGCTGGAGCTCGAGGACCGCTACGACGTCGTCGCCCGCATCTCCGGCGGCGGCATCTCGGGCCAGGCGGGCGCCCTGCGCCTGGGCGTGGCCCGTGCGCTGAACGAGGCGGACGTGGACAACAACCGCGGTCCGCTCAAGAAGGCCGGCTTCCTCACGCGTGACGCCCGTGCGGTCGAGCGCAAGAAGGCCGGTCTCAAGAAGGCCCGTAAGGGCACCCAGTACAGCAAGCGCTGACCCGGCGCCCGCTGGAAGCCGGAGCCCTTCCCGGATGCCCCGTCGGCACCGCACACCGGTGCCGGCGGGGCATCCGTCTTCCTCGGGCCCTCTCCCGGCGCCGTCGGGCCGGACATCCGGCCCTGTGGCGGTGGCGCCCGCGCCGTCACGCTGAGAACGGGGCGTATACCTGGGGTGCCGGGCGTACCAGGCCCGCCCGGTGAACGCCCGGAGAACCCCGGAGCAACCCCGGACAATCGGAGGAACGACAGTGGCACGACTCTTCGGTACCGACGGTGTACGCGGCGTGGCCAACGAGGGGCTGACGGCCGAGCTGGCGCTCGGGCTGTCGGTCGCGGCGGCCCACGTGCTGACCGGGACCAGGGCGGGTACGGGCACGAGCGCCCAGGCGGCGCGGGCCGGGACCCGGCCGGTCGCGGTGGTCGGACGTGACCCGCGCGCCTCCGGGGAGTTCCTGGAGGCCGCCGTCGTGGCCGGGCTGGCCAGCGCCGGGGTGGACGTGCTGCGGGTCGGCGTGCTGCCGACGCCCGCCGTCGCCTATCTGACCGGCTCGCTCGGCGCCGACCTGGGCGTGATGCTCTCGGCGAGCCACAACCCGATGCCCGACAACGGCATCAAGTTCTTCGCCCGCGGCGGCCACAAGCTCGCCGACGAACTGGAGGACCGGATCGAGGCCCTCTACCGCGAGCACGCCGCCGGCGAGCCGTGGGCGCGGCCGACCGGGGCCGGGGTGGGCCGGGTCAAGGAGTACGACGAGGGCTTCGACAACTACGTCGCCCACCTGGTCGGGGTGCTGCCCAACCGGCTGGACGGGCTGAAGGTCGTCATCGACGGAGCGCACGGCGCGGCGGCCCGGGTCTCGCCGGAGGCGTTCGCGCGGGCCGGTGCCGAGGTGGTCACCATCGGCACCGACCCCGACGGGCTCAACATCAACGACGACTGCGGCTCCACCCACATCGACGGCCTGCGGGACGCCGTCGTCCAGCACGGCGCCGACCTGGGCGTCGCGCACGACGGCGACGCCGACCGGTGCCTGGCCGTGGACGCGGAGGGCCGCGAGGTCGACGGCGACCAGATCCTCGCCGTGCTGGCGCTCGCCATGAAGGAGGCGGGCCAGCTGCGCAAGGAGACCGTCGTCGCGACGGTCATGTCCAACCTCGGCTTCAAGCTGGCCATGGAGCGGGCGGGCGTCGAACTGGTGCGCACGGCGGTCGGCGACCGCTATGTGCTGGAGGAGATGAAGCGCGGCGGGTTCTCGCTCGGCGGCGAGCAGTCCGGGCACGTGATCGTCCTCGACCACGCCACCACCGGCGACGGCACGCTCACCGGCCTGATGCTGGCCGCCCGGGTCGCGGCGACGGGCACGCCGCTCGCGGAGCTGGCCGGGGTGATGGAGCGGCTGCCGCAGGTGCTGGTGAACGTCTCCGACGTGGACAGGACGCGGGTCGGCTCGGCGCCGGAGCTGGTCTCGGCCGTCGCGGAGGCCGAGCGGGAGCTGGGGGAGACCGGCCGGGTGCTGCTGCGGCCCTCCGGGACCGAGCCGCTGGTGCGGGTGATGGTCGAGGCCGCGGACATCGAGCACGCGCGGGCGGTGGCCGGCCGGCTCGCGGACGTCGTCAAGCGGTCGCTCGGGTGACGCCGGCGCCGGTGATCTGAGCGCGGGCGCTCCCCCGCTCGACGCGTGCGGGGGAGCGGACCGCCCACGGCGCGGCGAGGTCACGGCTTCCGGAGGGCACAGCCCCCGTCCGATGCCGCAGCTTTCCGCCCGAGGTCACAGCTTTCGGAGGGAGAGCCGCTGGACCTTGTGGTCCGGGCCCTTGTGGAGCTGGAGGGTGGCCCGGCCCCGGGTCGGGGCTATGTTCTCGCGGAGGTTGGGCTCGTTGATGGTGCGCCAGGTGGTGCGGGCGTAGTCGAGGGCCTCCTCCTCGGAGACGGTCGTGTAGGTGTGGAAGTACGAGCGCGGATTACGGAACGCGGTCTGCCGCAGTTCCCGGAAGCGGCGCAGATACCACTGCTCGATGTCGGCCGTCCGCGCGTCCACGTACACCGAGAAGTCGAAGTAGTCGCAGACGGCCAGCCGGGTGCGGCCGTCCTTGCCGGGCAGGGCGGGCTGCAGGACGTTGAGGCCCTCGACGATGAGGATGTCGGGGTGGTGCACGGTCAGCCGCTCCCCGGGGACGATGTCGTAGATCAGGTGCGAGTAGACCGGCGCTGTGACCTCGGGCTTTCCGGCCTTGACGTCGGCGACGAAGCGGGTGAGCGCGCGGCGGTCGTACGACTCGGGGAAGCCCTTGCGGGACATCAGCCCGCGCCGCTCCAGCTCCGCCTTCGGCAGCAGGAAGCCGTCCGTGGTCACGCGTTCGACACGCGGGTGCTCGGGCCACCGGGCCAGCAGCGCCTGGAGCAGCCGGGAGACCGTGGACTTGCCGACGGCGACGCTGCCGGCGACGCCGATGACGAACGGCGTCCCCCGCTGCGGCCCCGACCGGCCCGGGCGGCGCGGATCGTCCAGGAAGGTGTTGAGCGCCCTGCGCAGCCCGTGGGTGGCGCCGACGTACAGGTTCAGCAGCCGGGACAGCGGCAGGTAGATGTCCCGCACCTCGTCCAGGTCGATGACGTCGCCGAGCCCGCGCAGCGCCTCGACCTCGGCGGCGGTCAGCGGGAGGGGCGTGCGCTCGCGCAGGGCGCTCCATTCCGCGCGGCTGAGGTCGACGTAGGGCTTGGTGGACACGCTGCCATTCTGCGCGGCCGGTCGCGGGCACTCACCTCGGGGGCGCCCTTGGGACCCCGGCCCTGATTCCCGGCCCCGGGGCTGTGACCTGCCCGGACGGCGCCCGGTGCGCACAGGGGCAATCGGAACGGAATGCGGAAGGTGTACGTGAGGGCGAATTGCCGCTATCTTCCGCCCATGTCACACCCCTTGAGTCGCATACGCCGCCCCCGTATCCGGCGCGCCGCTCGCGCCGAGCACCTGGAGGGCTTCGCCGGCCGGGTCTACAGCGACCTGACCGACGGGCTCCCGGACGAGGACCTCACCGAGGACCTGACCGACTCGCTGGAGCTGTACGTGATGGGCAGCAAGCCGCGCTGCGAGGAGTCGGAGTACCTGGAGCTGATGGAGGACGCCATAGAGCGGATGGCCCGCGGCGAGTGACCCCGGGCCCCCGCGGCGGGGTCCGTACCGCCCCGGCCCCGGCACCCCGCGTACGCTCGCCCCGACGGGACGCGGGCACGCGGCCCGACGGGATGCGGGCGTGGGCCGAGGACGGCCGGGAGCGGGTGCGGGAATGGGGCAGCGGTGATCATCGGAGTGGGTATCGACGTCGCGGAGATCGACCGCTTCGCCGCCTCGCTGGAGCGCACCCCCACCATGGCGGACCGGCTCTTCGTCGACCGCGAGCTGTGGCTGCCCGGCGGGGAGCGGCGGGGCGTCGCCTCGCTCGCCGCACGGTTCGCCGCCAAGGAGGCGCTCGCCAAGGCGCTGGGCGCCCCGGCCGGGTTGCGGTGGACGGACGCCGAGGTGTGCACGGCCGCGACGGGGCAGCCGTATCTGCGGGTGCGCGGCACGGTCGCCGCGCGCGCCGCCGCGCTGGGGGTCAGCGGCTGGCACGTCTCCCTCTCCCACGACGCGGGCGTCGCCTCGGCCGTCGTCATCGCCGAGGGCGACCCGCCGGCCGGCCCGGCCCCCCGGGACGCGACCGCCTGAGGCGGAGGTCACACTGGGGGCATGAGGACTGGTTACGGCGTGGAGACCGTGCGTGCCGCCGAGCGGGCGCTGATGGCGCGGCTGCCCGAGGGCGCGCTGATGCGGCGGGCCGCGGCGGGGCTGGCGGCGGCGTGCGCGGGGCTGCTGGGACGGACGTACGGGACGCGTGTCGTGCTGCTCGTCGGCAGCGGCGACAACGGCGGTGACGCCCTCTACGCGGGTGCCCGGCTGGCCCGGCGCGGTGCCGGGGTGGTGGCCGTCCTGCTGGCGCCCGAGCGCACCCACCAGGGCGGGCTGGCCGCGCTGCGCGCCGCACACGGACGCTCGGTGGTGGCGCCGGGCGCCGTGGTGGAGGGCGTGGCCGAACCGGTCGGCGACCTGATCGCGCGGGCCGACCTGGTGGTGGACGGGGTCGTCGGGATCGGCGGCAAGGGCGGACTGCGGCCCGCGGCGGTGGAGTTGGCCGACATGGTCCGGGACGCCGGGGTGCCCGTCGTCGCCGTGGACCTGCCCAGCGGGGTCGACGCCGACACCGGGGAGGTGAGCGGCGCGGCCGTGCGCGCGGCGGCGACGGTGACCTTCGGCGCGTACAAGCCGGGCCTGCTCATCGACCCGGCGCGGGAGCACGCCGGTGCCGTCCGGCTGATCGACATCGGACTCGGACCGCACCTGCCCGCCCGCCCCGACGTGGAGGCCCTCCAGCACGCCGACGCGGCCCGCCTGCTGCCGAGGCCGCAGGCGGAGAGCGACAAGTACCGGCGGGGCGTGATCGGCGTCGTCGCGGGCTCCGCGCGCTACCCGGGCGCCGCCGTACTGGCCGTCGCGGGCGCGCTGCGCAGCGGTGCCGGTGCCGTGCGGTACGTCGGGCCGGGCGGCGAGGCGGTCATCGCCCGCTTCCCGGAGACCCTCGTCTCGGAAGGGCCGCCCGGACACGCCGGACGGGTGCAGGCGTGGGCGGTCGGCCCGGGGCTCGGCGACGAACCGGCCTCGCACCGCGCCGTGGCCGAGGTCCTGGACAGCGACGTGCCGGTCCTCGTGGACGCGGACGGCCTCCGGCTGATGGACCTCGCGGCCGTCCGCGCCCGCACCGCCCCCACCCTGCTGACCCCGCACGCCGGAGAAACCTCCGCGCTGCTGGGCGTGGACCGCGAGGAGGTGGAGCGGGGCCGGCTGGCCGCCGTCCGGGCCCTCGCGGAGCGGACGGGCGCGACGGTGCTGCTGAAGGGCTCGACGACGCTCATCGCCGACCCGCACGGGCGGGACGGCGAGCCCGCCCCGCCCGTGCGGGTCAACGCCACCGGTACCGGCTGGCTGGCCACCGCGGGCAGCGGCGACGTGCTGACCGGGCTCGCGGGCGGTCTGCTCGCGACCGGACTGGGCGCCCGCGACGCCGCCTCGGTCGCCGCCTACGTGCACGGCCTCGCGGGCCGCCTCGCACCCGACCCGCCCTCCGCCACCGATGTCGCCGCAGCCCTGGCCACGGCCTGGCACGACGTGCTGCGCCCGGAGTAGGCCCGCGCGGCTACCGGGCGAGCGGGGTCTGTCCGGGGATGTGGTTCAGCTGTCTCGCGGAGGCACGCCCTGATGGCCGCGGCGGCGTCGCGGCCGGTCACGGATTCGGGCCGGATGATCCAGGTCACGCCAGCAATTGCCGGGGCCAGGTCAACAGGCTTTCGGCGGCGGTGAGTCGGCGGCGGAGTCGGTGGCGAGGCGTTGGCGTCGGTCAGCGCCCGAGCCGCGACCGCCTCAGCCCGGGCATCAGCATCAATGTCAGTGCCCGCTGCCACACTCCCGGTATGACTCGACAGCGCGCCACAGGCCCCCTCCCGGCCGCCTTCGCCGAGACGTGGGAGCAGGACACCCGGGCCCCGCTGCCCCTGGTGGGGGACGAGCGGGAGGTGCTGACCCGCTACCTCGACCGGTACCGCGAGACGCTGGTGCTCAAGTGCTCCGGCCTGGCGCCCGAAGCCCTCTCGGAGCGCACTGTCCCCCCGTCCGGCCTCAGCCTGCACGGACTGCTGCGGCACCTGGCGGCGGTGGAGCGCTGGTGGTTCCGCATCCAGCTCGCCGGGGAGGACGCGCCGCCGCTGTACTACTCCGACGACGACCCCGAGCAGGACTTCGACTCCCTCGACGGCGACCCCGCCGAGGCGCTGGCGGTCTGGCGCGCGGAGTGCGCACGCTCCCGCGAGATCGCCGCGTCCATGGACCTGGAGGCCACGGGTGTGCACGCCCGCACGGGAGAGCCCGTCTCCCTGCGGCGGATACTCGTCCACATGATCGCTGAGTACGCCCAGCACTGCGGCCACGCCGACCTGCTCCGCGAACGCATCGACGGCGCCACCGGCCACTGACCTCGACGGCGCCACCGTCCGCTGACACTTGGGCGGTGCCACCAGCCACCGGCTCTTGGGCGGTGCCACCGGCCACGGAGGCGGGCGCCCACCTGCGACACTGAAGCGGTGAACGACGTGCGACAGCTGCCCCGGTCCGTCCGCCCCGCCGTGCCCGACGAGCCCTCGGACGGACGCGCTCCGCGCGGGGCGCGGGAAGAGGCCGGGCGGGACGAGGCGTCGCCCCTGGCGCGGGCGCGGGCCGAGGTGGATCTCGGGGCCGTACGGGACAACGTCCGCAGGCTGCGGGAGTTCGCCCCGCGCGCCGAGCTGATGGCGGTCGTCAAGGCCGACGCCTACGGCCACGGCGCGGTGCGGTGCGCCCGCGCCGCACGGCAGGCGGGGGCGACCTGGCTGGGTACGGCCACGCCGCAGGAGGCGTTCGCGCTGCGGGACGCGGGTGACCGGGGCCGCCTGATGTGCTGGCTGTGGACGCCGGGCGGGCCGTGGCAGGAGGCCGTCCGGCGGGACATCGACGTCTCCGCGAGCGCCACCTGGGCGCTCACCGAGATCGTGGCGGCGGCCCGTGCCACCGGCCGTACGGCGCGGGTGCATCTGAAGGCGGACACCGGCCTGGGCCGCGGCGGCTGCCAGCCCGCCGACTGGGCCGAGCTGGTGGCGGCGGCGCGGGCCGCCGAGGCGGAGGGCGCGGTGAAGGTGACCGGCGTCTGGTCGCACTTCGCCTGCGCCGACGAGCCGGGGCACCCGGCCAACGCCGCGCAGCTGGCGGCCTTCCGGGAGGCCGTCGCCGTCGCGGAGCGTGCCGGGCTCGACCCCGAGGTGCGGCACCACGCGAACTCGCCGGCGACGCTGACCCTGCCCGAGTCCCACTTCGACCTGGTCCGTCCCGGGGTGTCGGTCTACGGCATCTCCCCGTCCCCCGAGGTCGGCACCGCGGCGGGGCTCGGCCTGCGTCCGGCGATGACGCTCAGCGCCTCGCTCGCCCTGGTCAAGCGCGTACCGGCCGGACACGGCGTCAGCTACGGGCACACCTACACGACGGCGGGCGAGACCACGCTCGGCCTGGTGCCCCTCGGCTACGGCGACGGCCTGCCCCGGCACGCCTCCGGCGCGGGGCCGGTGCGGGTGGCGGGCAAGCGGCGGACGATCGCGGGCCGGGTGGCCATGGACCAGTTCGTCGTGGACCTGGGGGGTGACGAGGCCGAGGCGGGCGACCGCGCCGTCCTCTTCGGCCCCGGCGACGAGGGGGAGCCGACCGCCGAGGACTGGGCCCGTGCGGCGGGCACCATCGCGTACGAGATCGTCACCCGGATCGGTTCGCGCGTACCGCGGGTATACGCGAACGAGGACGTGTGACCCGGCAGCCGGGTACCGCGCACACAGGGGACGGACGGGGGCGGACATGAG
>NZ_VJOK01000001.1:4609963-4618696 GCF_013302895.1 Streptomyces albus subsp. chlorinus
GAGCTGTACTACGAGACCGACGAACCGGCCGACTTGCCCCTCTGGAGCGGGTGCCGGGGCGCGGTCCAAAGACGGCCGCCGAGGGTTCCCGGCGCGTCCCCCGGCGCACCCGCGGCAGCCGGGATGCCGGAGGCGGCCGGGATGGCGGAGGTGGCCGGGATGGCGGAGGTGGCCGCGGCGGCCGACGCGGCCGTCGGCGCGGAGCCGCTCACCGTCGTCTTCTCGCACGGCTACTGCCTCAACCAGGACGTGTGGCACTTCCAGCGGGCCGCCCTGCGCGGATCGGTGCGGTGCGTGTACTGGGACCAGCGCAGCCACGGCCGCTCCGGGCGCGGGCCGGTCGGCGAGACCGTCTCCATCGAGCTGCTGGGCCGCGATCTGAGGGCCGTCCTCGACGCCGCGGCGCCGACCGGGCCCGTGGTGCTGGTGGGGCACTCGATGGGCGGGATGACGGTGATGGCGCTGGCCGAGCAGTACCCCGGGTACGTGGCCGAGCGCGTCGCGGGTGTCGCCCTCCTGGGCACCAGCGCGGGCGGGCTGGCGCAGGTGACCTACGGGCTGCCCGCGGCCGGGGTGCGGGCGGCGCGCCGGGTGGTGCCCGGGGTGCTGCGGGCGCTGGCGTCCCGTTCGGAGCTGGTCGAGCGGGGGCGCCGGGCGACGGCCGACCTGTTCGCGGGGCTGGTGAAGCGGTACTCCTTCGGCAGCCCCCGGGAGGTGGACCCCGCGGTGGCGCGGTTCGCGGAGCGGCTGATCGAGTCGGTGCCGGTGGACGTGGTCGCGGAGTTCTACCCCGCGTTCGCCGAGCACGAGAAGAGCGCGGCGCTGGCCGCTTTCGACGGGCGGCCGGCGCTGGTGCTGGCCGGGGACCGCGATCTGCTGACGCCGAGCGAGCACAGCGAGCGGATCGCGGCGGCGCTTCCGCGGGCCGCTTTCGTGCTGCTGGAGGCGACGGGTCACCTGGCCATGCTGGAGCGTCCCGACGAGGTCGGCGCGCACCTGGCCCGGCTGCTGGCGCGTACCATCCGGACGCATGGAAGCACCGCACCACCAGCACCCGGCAACCCCTCGGCAGACCTCCCCTGAGCAGGCCCCCGGGCCGCGAGCCTCCGGCCGGCACGCCCCCGGGCGGTCCCCTTCCGAGCGGAGCGGCGGGGCCCGGAACGAGGTCACCGTCACGGTGCCGACCGCGGCGGGCATGCGCGAGCTGGGCGTACGGCTCGCGGGGGTGCTGCGCGCCGGTGACCTCGTTCTGCTGACGGGCGAACTGGGCGCCGGGAAGACGACGTTGACGCGGGGCCTGGGCGAGGGCCTGGGCGTGCGCGGCGCGGTGACCTCGCCCACGTTCGTCATCGCCCGCGTCCATCCGTCGCTGACGGACGGCCCGCCGCTCGTCCACGTGGACGCCTACCGGCTCGGCGGGGGCCTGGAGGAGATGGAGGACCTCGACCTGGACGTCTCGCTGCCGGAGTCGGTGGTCGTCGTGGAGTGGGGCGAGGGCAAGGTCGAGGAGCTGACCGAGGACCGGCTGCACGTCGTCATCTCGCGCGCGCTGGGGGAGGACGGCGGCGACGGGGACGGCGGTGGTGGCGGGGACGGAGACGACGAGCGCACCGTCAGGCTCGCGGGGGTGGGGGAGCGCTGGGCGGCGGAGGATCTCGCGGCCCTCGTCTGATCCGGCCCGCTGTCCCGACAGCATGTCGGCAAGATGTTGCGCGGCCGGTGGCGGTCGTGGTCCCATGGGGTGTGAGGGCACGGTTAGGTATGCCTTAGTTATCGGCGTTCCCGGTGTGCTGGGCGTTCCCGGCGTGCGCCGCCGTGCTGATGCCCCTGGAGGAACCATGACCGCACAGAAGCCCGGGCAGCGGCCGGAGCAGGTGCCTGCGCGGGACGAGGCGGTGTCCGCCGGCGGTTCCGCGCCGGCCTGTGACACCCCTCCCATGAGCGAGCTGCTCGCGTCCTGCGCGGCCGCGGCCGCCGTCTCGCGTCCCCCCTCGGACCCCGAGCCCCCCGCCCGCGAGGACCGGCGGGCCCCCGCTCACCGCTGAACCGGCGGTCGGCGGGGCGGCCGGTGCGGGCACGCAGGGCGGGCGGCGGCGCCACGGTGCGGTCTCGGACCACTGCGGCGGAGCGGCCTCGGAGGACCACGGCGAGGCGGTCTCAGAGCGCCACGGCGACGGGTTTCACGGCACCACGACGACGGGGGTGCCGACGGGGGCGTGCAGCCACAGGGCCTTGCCGTCCGCGCGCTTCTCGCGGATGCCGCCCGTCTTGTGCGAGGGGTCCGGATCGGGGGTGGAGCCGTCGAGCGCGGCGCTGAAGCCGATGGTGACGCCGTCCACGGTGGCGAACCGTACGACGTTCTCGACCGGCACCCCGTCGGAGCCCTGCACATGGGCGGAGCGCGAGGTGACCTTGTAGGTGCCCGGGCGCGGGCTGACCGCGCTGGGGTCCACCGCGAAGGTGCGGGTGGCCCTGCCGTCCTTGCCGACCAGCCACACCCGCTGCCGCTTCAGCGCGTAGACGACGCGCGGGCCCTTCCCGGAGCCGGCGGGCAGGGCCGTCTCCCGTTCGGCGGGGGTGCGCTTGTCCCCGTCACCCTTCCCGTCGCCCTTCCCCGGCGAGGGGTGGGCGGAGTGGGAGGCGGACGGTTTGCCGTCCCGCTCCTGGGCGGCCGATGCCTGGTACGCGAAGAAGCCGATCACCGCGAGGGCCGCTGCCGTCAGCCCGGCCACGACCACTCCCGCGCTGCCGCCGCTGCTGCGTGCCACCGTGCGCCGCCACCTCTCGTGCGCTTCTCATGCGTTCTTGTGTCCCATGCGCTCTTGCGCGGGTTCTCGCGCGCTCATGGACACGAGCCCTGGACACGAGCCCTGGGAATGAGCATGGGGCTTCCAGTAAGCCACCCGTCGATGACGGTAGCAGCAGCCGCGGGGCGGGCGCGGTGGTGCGGCGGGCCGTGGACGGGCCGTGGGCGGGTGGTGGCAGGCGTGGCCTCCCGGTGGCGGGCCGGGGAACTTGGAGTAACGGCCGCGCTTGTGTTCGCATGTGGCGATGACCCCCCACGGTTCATCGCCACACTCCACAACCCCCATACCGAAAGTCCCCGGTCCCGAGCAGGGACCCGTGGGCGGCCGTCCGTCCAACCCGTACGACGAACTGGCGGCCCTCGCCCCGCCGGACGCCCCCGCGGGCGGCACCGGCCCCAGCCCGTACGACGCGCTCGCGGACGACGCCGCGAGGGCCCCGGGCGACCCGTACGACGGCGGGCTCGGCGGCCTGGGGCTCCGCTCGGACGCGGAGCGCGACGCCGAGGCCGCCTACGAGCCCGCCTACGAGGAGCGCATGCCCTATCTGCGGGCCGTGCGCAGGCGCCGCCGCTCCCGGCTGACGAGGACCGTCAAACTGGCCATCGCCTGCTGCACGCTGCTGGCCTTCCTCGCCGTCGGCGACCGCTGGGCCGCGCTCTACGCCGAGGGCAAGGCCGCCGAGAAGGCGCAGCACTCGCTGCACCTGCACGCCCGCCCCGAGGTCCACATCGACGGCTTCCCGTTCCTCACCCAGGTGGCGCGCGGCCGGCTCGACCACGTCGAGGTCGCCATCCCCGACGTGCCCGCGGGACGGGTCTCCGTGGCGCAGGTCAGCGGCGACGTGGACGATGTGCGGATCGTCGGCGACGCCCCCTCCTCCGTGCGCGGCGCGGTGCTCGGCCGGATGAAGGGCGACGTGCTGCTCGACTTCGACGACCTCGACCGCGAACTGGGCACCTCGCAGGTCACCTTCACCGCGGGCGGCCCGCACACCGTGCGCGCGGCGGGCGAGCTGCCGGTCGCGGGAACCCGGGTCACGGTGCGGGCCCGCGCCCATCTGCAGCGCACCGGCGACCACGGGGTCGGCACCACCGTGGACGACATGCGGCTGGTCGTGCCCAAGCTGTTCAGCTTCACGCCGGGCACCGGGAAGGACGGGGTGTGTCCGCTGGCCCAGCGCGTCCAGCGCGACGCGGCCAAGGCGCGGGCGCTGTTCGGGGTGCGGTCCGTCGCGCGGCGCTTCGGGCTGTCGGACGAGCGCGCCCGGCGCGTCCGGCACAGCGAGCGCGAACTGCACCGGGTGACCGGTGCCCCGCGCTTCGTGGACAAGGTGATGGGCCTCAACATGCTCGACGTGGTGGCCGAGCACCCCTGGCTGCTGAAGAGGATCGGCATCGACCCGGCGCTCGTGGAGGCCCTCAAGAAGATCGAGGAGCCGAAGCTGGCCGACAAGCTGGCCCTCCATCTGACCCTGCCGGACCTGCCCGGCGATGTGCGGCTGCGCGGGGTCTCGGTGGCGAAGGACGGCATCCGCGCCGAGCTGACCGGCGTCGACATCCCGTTCGGCAAGGCCGCCGAGAAGGAGACGAAGGACCCGGTGAAGGCCGCCCGGTAGCGCGGCGCGACCCGGGCGGCCCGGAAGCGGTGAGGCGGCGGGGCGCGGGCGCCGTAGTCTGGTCGGGTGTTGATGCTCGCCCTGGATACCGCCACCCCCGCCGTGACCGTCGCCCTCCACGACGCCGACGGCGGCCGCACGCTCGCCGCCGCGCACACGGTGGACGCCCGCCGCCACGGCGAACTGCTGCTGCCCGGCGTCGAGAAGGTGCTGGACGAGGCCGGGCGGAAACTGGCCGAGGTCACCGACATCGTCGTCGGTGTCGGGCCCGGCCCCTACACCGGGCTGCGGGTCGGCCTGGCGACGGCCGAGGCGTTCGCCGCGGCGCTCGGCCAGCGCGTGCACGGCGTGTGCACGCTGGACGGCCTCGCGTACGCCGCCGGGCTCGACGAGCCGTTCGTCGTGGCCACGGACGCGCGCCGCAAAGAGGTCTACTGGGCGCGCTACGACGACTGCCGCACCCGGGTGACCGGCCCGGCCGTGGACCGCCCCGCCGAGATCGAGGAGCAGGTCGCCCACCTGCCGTCCGCGGGGGCCGGCGCCGTGCTGTACGAGTCCGTCTTCCGCGGCGTACGCGCCGACCTGCCCACCGACCAGTCGGCCGAGGCGCTGGCCCGGCTCGCCGCCGAGCGGCTGGCACGCGGCGAGGAGCTGCTGCCGCCGCGCCCCCTCTACCTGCGGCGGCCGGACGCGCAGGTGCCCGCGGGCTACAAGGTGGTCACCCCGAAGTGAGCGCCGCCGTTCCGCCCCGGGCCGTCGCGCTGCGCGAGATGCGCTGGTGGGACATCGAGCCGGTGCTCGGTCTGGAGGCCGAGCTGTTCCCCGAGGACGCCTGGTCGGCCGGGATGTTCTGGTCCGAACTGGCGCACGCGCGCGGTCCGGGCGCCACCCGCCGCTACCTGGTCGCCGAGGAGCCGGACGGCTCCCTGGCCGGCTACGGGGGACTGGCCGCCGTGGACGGCACCGGCGACATCCAGACCATCGGCGTCCTGCCCGCCCACCGGGGCACCGGCCTCGGCTCCCGGCTGCTGCGCGCGCTGCTGCGGGCCGCCACCGACTTCGAGTGCCGCGAGGTGCTGCTGGAGGTGCGGGTCGACAACGCGCCCGCGCAGCGCCTGTACGAGCGCTTCGGTTTCGTCCCCATCGGCGTACGGCGCGGCTACTACCAGCCCGCCGGCGTGGACGCGCTGGTGATGCGGCTGGCCGACCCCGCCGTCCACGCCGCGCCCGACGCCTCCGGGGACACGCCGCCCGACGCCTCCGGGGACACCGCGCCCGACGCCGTCGGGGACACCGCGCCCGGGGACACCCCGGCCCACCCCCTCACCCCCCTCCCTCCCACGCTTCCGAACACGCACCAAGGATCGAACACCCATGGCTGACGAACCGCTCGTCCTCGGCATCGAGACCTCCTGCGACGAGACCGGCGTCGGGATCGTGCGCGGCCACACCCTGCTGGCGGACGCGGTCGCCTCCAGCGTGGACACCCACGCGCGGTTCGGCGGCGTCGTCCCCGAGATCGCCAGCCGGGCGCACCTGGAGGCGATGGTGCCGACGATCCGGCGGGCGCTGGACGAGGCCGGTGTCGCCGCCTCGGACCTCGACGGCGTCGCCGTCACGGCGGGCCCCGGCCTGGCCGGTGCGCTGCTGGTGGGCGTCTCGGCGGCGAAGGCGTACGCCTACGCGCTGGGCAAGCCGCTCTACGGCGTCAACCACCTCGCCTCCCACATCTGCGTCGACCAGCTCGAACACGGCGCCCTGCCCGAGCCGACGATGGCCCTGCTCGTCTCCGGCGGCCACTCCTCGCTGCTGCTGGCCCCCGACATCACCGCCGACGTCCGCCCGCTGGGCTCCACCATCGACGACGCGGCCGGCGAGGCGTTCGACAAGGTCGCCCGCATCCTCAACCTCGGGTTCCCCGGCGGCCCCGTGATCGACAGGTACGCGAAGGAGGGCGACCCCGACGCCATCGCCTTCCCGCGCGGACTGACCGGCCCCCGTGACGCCCCGTACGACTTCTCCTTCTCCGGCCTCAAGACCGCCGTGGCCCGCTGGATCGAGGCCAGGCGCAACGCGGGCGAGGAGGTGCCCGTCGCCGATGTGTCGGCCTCCTTCCAGGAGGCGGTCACCGACGTGCTGACCCGCAAGGCCGTCCGGGCCTGCCGCGACGAGGGCGTCGACCACCTGATGATCGGCGGCGGCGTCGCCGCCAACTCGCGGCTGCGCGCCATGGCCGAGGAGCGCTGCGCCGCCGCCGGCATCACCCTGCGGGTGCCCCGCCCCAAGCTGTGCACCGACAACGGCGCCATGGTGGCCGCGCTCGGCGCCGAGATGGTGGCCCGGAACCGCGCCGCCTCCTCCTGGGACCTGCCCGCCGACTCCTCCCTGCCGGTGACCGAGCCGCACGTGCCGGGGCACCCCAAGGAGCACGGCACCGCCGGTGGCCCAGGGCACGCGCACGACCACGACCACGTGCACGAGACGAGCAGGAAGAACCTCTACGCCTGATGCCGACGCTCGCCCTCATGTGGGAGGCCAAGGCCGCCCCCGGCCGGGCCGGTGACCTCCTCGCCTGGGCCCGCGCCCAGGAACTGGACCCGTCCCCCGCCCGCCGCGAACACTTCACCGCCCCCGGCGAACGCGTCCTCGTCATCACCTGGTGGCCGGCCGCCTACGACGCCGAGGTCCCCGAACTCCCCGACCCCCCGCAGGAGCTGCGCGCCCGGCCGGTGCACCGCTGGCGGTTCGAACAGGTATAAGGCGGTACGTGCGGAAACGGCGCCGCCGCCCCCGGCCCTGAGGCACCGGTGGGTTTCGGTCACCGTCGGTGAGGCGGCAGGATGGGCTCCCCGGAGAACGCCGGGACGCCGCGTCGAGACCGGCGGAAACAGCGGGACCGGCGGAGACATCGGGACAGCCGGACCCCGGACAGCCGGTCAGAGGGACAGGCGGACAGCGGGACAACGGGGAGGGGCCATGCGGGGGCGAGGGCGCGCGGCCGGGTGCGGGCTGGTACTCGCGGCGGTGACGGTGCTCGGCGGCGCGGGCGGGGCCGCCGCGTCCGGGCAGCGGGCCACACCCGCCGCCTACCTCGCCGCCCAGCTGAGGAAGAGCCCGGTCCACATCTCCGACCAGGTGCCGCGCAGCGTCCCCCTCTCCGCCCGGCCCGCCTTCGTCAAGGAGGCCCGGCGGACCGGCGTGCCGACGTATGTGCTGGTGCTTCCCGGGGTGCCGGGCAGGGGCGCGGGCGGCGCCGAGGGGCTGCTGGCGGCGGTGCACGACCGGCTCGCCAAGAAGGGCCTGTACGTCCTGGTCGGCAGCAGCGGCACCACGGACGCGGCGGCGTTCGGTGTGGACGTCCCGGCGAGGGACGCCGCCATGGCGACCACCTTCGAACTCCCCTACGACGCGGGCGCGCTGGAATCCTTCCGGCACTTCGTCGCCGTCCTCCGCTCCGGGGACGCCGCACGGCGTGCCGACCAGGGGGCCGAGGCCAGCCGCACGGGGAAGGAGCCCGAGCCGCTGCACACCAGCTCCACCGACCGCGACAACCAGAGCTTCCGGACCGGGATCCTGCTGACCGGTGTGCCGCTGCTCATCCTGTCCGCCGGCTGGTACGTGCACCGCGGGCGCGGCCGCAGGGGTCCCGGCCCGCGCGTGGTGGTGCCCGCAGCGGCGGTGAGCGCCCTTGTCATCGGCTTCGGCGCTCCCCTCGTGTACGCCGACACCCGCTCGGACGGCGACCCGCTGCCCACGGCCGCCGACATGAGGGCCAGGACCGTGCGGGTCGCCGCCGGGCTGCGTGAGGACCCCGTCTACGTGGACCCGCTCGCCGGCGGCGTGCTGAACCGCAAGCAGCTCGCCGCCCTGCGGGAACGGGTGGCACACGCCGACGTACCCGTACGGGTGGTCGTCGTCCCCCTCGGTCCGGAGGACGAGGCGGAGGGCGACGGCGAACTGCTCGCCAAGCTCCTCCACGAGCGGCTGGGCGGCGCGGGCGACGCGGTCTACGTCGTCGCGCAGGCCGACGACGACGGCGAGCTGGACGTCATCAACTACGGCGCCGGGGTGGCCAGTGGCGCGCTCCACGAGAGCACCGAGAACCTGCGCTACGGGGAGGGCGAGGTCCGCGACGCCGGACTGTACACCCGGGTGACGATGGCGCTGCGCGCCGTGGACCGCGCCCCCTCCGCCCCGCCCAGCGGCCCCTACCTGGAGCCGACGGCCGCGGAGGACCCCGCCGAGGAGAGCGCGCTGCCCTCCCTCTACTCCGGGGACTTCGGCGCCGGGGCGGCCCTGGGCGCCTTCGCC
>NZ_VJOK01000001.1:4618971-4638809 GCF_013302895.1 Streptomyces albus subsp. chlorinus
GCCTCGACGCCGCGGCGCTCCTCCTCGACCAGGAGGGCGACAACCGCCTCGACTCCGACGCCGACGCGTCCACCCTCGCCGCCGGGCTCGCCCTCGTCCGCGCCGGGCACGCCACCCTGGCGCACCGCACCGGCGGACCGGCCGCCGAGACCCGGCTGTGCGTACTCAACCCGCTGCACGGGCCCGCCACCGCCACCCGGAAGCTGGAACTCCCCGGCGACGGCGGCTCCGCCTGGGCCCGCCCGGTGTGCCCCGACTGCCGCCGTGCGCTCGCCGCCCGTGACGGCGAGGGCGCGGTCGGCCAGGCTGTCCAGGCCGTGCACGTCGTCTCCGAGCGGCTGCTGTGCCTGCGCGACCCGCGTGCGGGCCGCCTCGCGGCCCGGGAGCCGTACCACCGCGTCCCCGGTCCCCTCGGCGCCCGGTCCCGCGCCGGGCGGGGTGCGGGGCTGACCGCCGAACAGATCGTCCGCCGTGTACGGGAGCAGCTGGGTGTCCACTGAGTCGCACGCCACCGAGGGCCGCGCCGCCCGCCCGCCGGTCCGCCGTCCCGCCACCGCCGCCCTGCTGGGCCTCCTGGCCCTCGCCGTGGCACTGCTGCCGGTGCTCGGCCCGGCCCGGCACGCCCGCGCCGACGACCCCGGTCCCGGTACGGGCACCGGCACCGGTACCCGTACCGGCCCGGATCCGGGCTCCGGCGGTTCCGGGGCCGCTCCGGGAGAGCGGATAGCCGACGGCCTGCGCAGGTCGCCCGTCTATGTGGACCCGTCCTACGAGTCGGCGTTCCCGCCCGCGCGGCAGCGCGAGCTGGTGGCGAAGATCAAGGCGTCGGGCCTCCCCGTACGCGTGGTCGTCGTGCCCTTCGTCGCCGGGGACGCCTGGGGCGGCGATCCGGACAAGATGGTCGACGTCGTCCGCGACCGGCTCGGCGAGAGCACGCACCGCGAAGCCGTCTACATGACCCTGAGCAGGACCGAGGGGTACCTGAACGGCTACGAGTTCCCGGACGACGACAAGCACCAGGCGTTCTGGGGCGTGGCCGCGGTCGGGCACCAGGAGGACATGCGGGACGCGAGCCTCTACGCCAAGTTCTCCCGCGCCTTGGAGATCGTGAAGGCCGGCGACGGCGACAAGGTGTACGAGGAGGCCACCAAGGACCTCTCCGACAGTACGGACGCCGCCGGCGCCGGCAGCGGTGGCAGCGGTGGCACCTCGCCGCTCCTGTACGCCGCACTGGGCGTCGCGGCCCTGGCCGTCCTGGCCGCCGCCGCGCTGGCCTACCGCACGGTGCGCCGCCGCTCCGGCGCCTCGGCGCGGTCCCCGTTCACCTCACCGCGCTCGGTCTTCGCCTCCGCGCGCACAGCACGCTTCCGCGACCTGCGCCGCCGCGCCCAGCGCGAACTGCTGGCCTACAACGAGGAGTTGCTGGCCCACGAGCCGGACGGGCACGGCGCCGACAGCGACCGGCTCCAGCTCTCCCTGGACGCGTACGACGCCGCCGGGCGGGTCCTCGACGCCGCGCGCGGCGTCCCCGACCTGGCCGGAGTCCTCGCCCTGCTCCACGAGGGACGCGGCGCGCTGCGCCGCGGGGAGGAGCTGCCGCTGTGCTTCTTCCACCCGCTGCACGGCCCCGCCGCCGGCCGCGTCCGCTGGCGCCCGCTGGGCCGCCGCGAGTCGCTGGACGTCGCCGCGTGCGGCGGCTGCCGGTCGGCCGTCTCCGCGCACCGGGCCCCGGAGGTCCTCACCCAGCGGCACGAGGGCCGCGACCTCCCCTACTTCGAGGTCCCGCCCGAACACAGCCTGTGGGCCGAGACCGGCTACGGCTCCCTGACGGAGGGCACCCTGACCGAGCGCGTCCTCGGCGGCGGCTTCTCCGCCCGGGCGGCACGCGCGGGAGGTGCCGCTCCGGCGGAGGGCTGAGGGAGCTGAGGGCGGCGGGGGTGATCGGAGGCGACCGGCGGCGATCGGAGGGCGACCGCCGGCGGCCGGGGCGGGCCGGCCGTCAGCCGGCGGGGGTCCGGCGCGGCAGCGGGTGGCCCAGCAGCATGCTGGGCGCCCCCGCCACCCGGGTCAGGAAGACGGTGCACGAGCCGCCCGCCGCCCTCGCCTCCAGCTTCAGCTTCCGGCGCAGCTCCTCCGGCTCCACCGCCGAGCCGCGCTTCTTGACGGTGACGGACCCCACGCCGCGCTCCCGCAGCAGGGCGCGCAGCTTCTTCACGTTGAACGGCAGGACGTCGGTCAGCTCGTAGCCGGTGGCGTACGGGGTGGACCGCGGCGCGTCCGTCGTCACATAGGCGATCGTCGGGTCGATCAGCCGCCCCGACAGGCGCCGGGCCAGCTCCGCGACCAGGTGCGCGCGCACGACCGCGCCGTCCGGCTCGTAGAGGTAGCGGCCCACCGGACCGGCCTCGGCCCTGGCCCGCCCGTCCCCCGTCAGGGTCTCCCCGGAGGGCAGCAGGGTCGCGCGGACCCCGCCCGCCGCGGCGCCCGCCTCCCCGGCGCCCCGGCCGGTGAACCACAGGACGGCCTCCTTCACGTCCCCGCCGTAGGAGACCCACTCCGGCTCGGCCTCCTCGGGCACCGCCTCGTGCGGGATGCCCGGGGCCACCTTGAGCGCGGCCACCGGAGCGGCGCGGGCCGCCTCCACGGCCCAGCTCAGGGGAGGGGAGTACGCCTCCGGGTCGAACACCCGGCCGCGTCCGGTGCGCCGGGCGGGGTCCGCGAACAGGGCGTCCCGGTCCCCGGTCGGCACCTCGGTGACATCGGCGCAGCGCACCTCCATCCGGTCGGCGACCCCCAGCGCGTCCGCGTTGGCGCGTGCCACCGCGCACGTCAGCGGGTCGCGGTCCACCGCCAGGACGCGGATGCCCGCGCGGGCCAGCGCCAGCGCGTCCGCGCCGATGCCGCAGCACAGGTCCGCCGCGCTGCGCACCCCCAGCGCGGCGAAGCGGCGGGCGCGGTGCTCGGCGACCCCGGCGCGGGTCGCCTGTTCGAGGCCGTCCGCCGTGAAGTACAGGGAGTGCGCCTCCTCCGGGCCGAACTTGGCCTCCGCGCGCGTGCGCAGCCGGTTCTGGGCGAGGGCCGCCGCCACCAGTGCCGCGTCGTGCCGCCGCCGCAGCCGGGTCGCCACGGCCAGCTCCTGGGCCGGCGCGACTCCCCGCACCTCGCGCAGGAGCCCCTGCCCCTCGGCGGACAGCAACCCGGCGAACACCTCGACATCCACCCCGCCATTCTCCCGTGCGCCGGAAGGGGGCGGCCGTTAGGGTGGCGCACGTGAAGTGACGACATGCCGCGCGCACCGCGCCGACGAACCACCCGGCGCCGTCGAGCCCCGCTCCGGCGTCCGGCGCCGCGTGCCCGGCCGCCCCTCCCGGCCACCGCTCACCTCACCCGGAACGGAACTCCTTCATGCGCATGTCCGACGCGGCATTCCTCGACCACGTCGCCGAGCGGCTCGCCGCCCTGCCCACCGTCCGTGCCGTCACCCTCGGCGGCTCCCGCGCGCAGGGGACCCACACCCCTTCGAGTGACTGGGACCTCGCCGTCTACTACCGGGGCCCCTTCGACCCCGCCGACCTGCGCGCCCTCGGCTGGCAGGGCGAGGTGTCCGAGCTGGGCGCCTGGGGCGGCGGCGTCTTCAACGGCGGGGCGTGGCTCACCATCGACGGCCGCCACGTCGACGTCCACTACCGGGACCTCGACGTGGTCGAACACGAACTCGCCGAGGCGCGGGCCGGGCGCTTCCACTGGGAGCCGCTCATGTTCCACCTCGCGGGCATCCCCAGCTACCTGCTGGTCGCCGAACTCGCCGTCAACCAGGTGCTGCGCGGCGACCTGCCGCGCCCCTCGTACCCCGACGCGCTGCGCGAGGCGGCCCCGCCGGTGTGGCGGGAGCGGGCCGCGCTGACCCTCCGGTACGCGCGGGGGGCGTACGCCGCCCGCGGCCAGGTCACCGAGTGCGCGGGCGCCCTCGCCACCGCCGCCATGGAGACGGCCCACGCGGTGCTGGCCGCCCGCGGCGAATGGGTCACCAACGAGAAACACCTCCTCACCCGCGCGGACCTGCGCCCCCTGGACACCTTGATCGCCAACCTGCCCCCCTCCCCGAACGCCCTCACCCGCACCCTCGACCAGGCCGAAACACTCCTGGCCACCCCATAGCGGCCCCCGCCAGGGGCGCGGGGAACTGCGCGAGCAACCACAACGACACCGCACCCGGCACACGGCCCCACCCCAGCGGCGGGCCCCAAAAACCCGAGGCCAAAAACCAGAGGGGGCCGCCCCGCCAGGGGCGCGGGGAACTGCGCGCCAAGCCACAACAACGCCGCACCCGCCGCACGGGCCCACCCCCACGGCGATCCGCGAAGGGCCCGGGCCACCGAAAAAGGGCACCCCCTCATTCCGCCACAAGCCGGTGCGGCTAGCACTCCGCTTGACCGAGTGCTAGCGCGAGCAATAATCTCGACCCTGGCACTCTCCCCGTGGGAGTGCCAGCAGTACGCGACGGGCAGATCCGGCACCCGCGACGGCGGATCCACCTGGTCGCCACCCCAGACATAAGACCCCGTTTTGAGATCTCCGAAGGGGGAGGTCGGATCGTGACGACCGCCAGCTCCAAGGTTGCCATCAAGCCGCTCGAGGACCGCATCGTGGTCCAGCCGCTCGACGCCGAGGAGACCACGGCCTCGGGCCTGGTCATTCCGGACACCGCGAAGGAGAAGCCCCAGGAGGGCACCGTCCTGGCTGTCGGCCCGGGCCGCTTCGAGGACGGCAACCGCCTGCCGCTCGACGTCAAGGTCGGTGACATCGTGCTGTACAGCAAGTACGGCGGCACCGAGGTGAAGTACAGCGGCGAGGAGTACCTCGTTCTCTCGGCCCGCGACGTTCTCGCGATCGTCGAGAAGTAATCCAGCCGCAGCAGTTTGCAGCGAACCGCGCCCTGGTGCCCGCTCCCCATGAGGTAGCAGGGGCCAGGGCGCAGCTCGTACGAGACGTGCGAGACGTGTGAGAGGACACAACAGCTTCCATGGCGAAGATCCTGAAGTTCGACGAGGACGCCCGTCGCGCCCTCGAGCGCGGTGTCAACAGCCTTGCCGACACCGTGAAGGTGACCATCGGTCCCAAGGGCCGCAACGTCGTCATCGACAAGAAGTTCGGCGCCCCGACCATCACCAACGACGGTGTCACGATCGCGCGTGAGGTCGAGGTCGAAGACCCGTACGAGAACCTGGGCGCCCAGCTCCTCAAGGAGGTGGCGACCAAGACCAACGACATCGCGGGTGACGGCACCACCACCGCCACGGTGCTGGCCCAGGCCCTGGTCCGCGAGGGCCTGCGCAACGTCGCCGCCGGCGCGTCCCCGGCCGCCCTGAAGAAGGGCATCGACGCGGCCGTGGCCGCCGTCTCGGACGAGCTGGTCAAGACCGCCCGCCCGATCGACTCCAAGGAGGACATCGCCTCCGTCGCCGCGCTGTCCGCGCAGGACAAGCAGGTCGGTGAGCTGATCGCCGAGGCGATGGACAAGGTCGGCAAGGACGGCGTCATCACCGTCGAGGAGTCCCAGACCTTCGGCCTGGAGCTGGACTTCACCGAGGGCATGGCCTTCGACAAGGGGTACCTCTCGCCCTACTTCGTCACCGACCAGGAGCGTATGGAGGCCGTCCTCGACGACCCGTACATCCTGATCCACCAGGGCAAGATCAGCTCCATCCAGGACCTGCTGCCGCTGCTGGAGAAGATCATGCAGGCGGGCGGCTCCAAGCCGCTGCTGATCATCGCCGAGGACGTGGAGGGCGAGGCCCTCTCCACCCTCGTCGTCAACAAGATCCGCGGCACCTTCAACGCCGTCGCCGTCAAGGCGCCCGGCTTCGGTGACCGCCGCAAGGCGATGCTCGGTGACATGGCGACGCTCACCGGCGCCACCGTCATCGCCGAGGAGGTCGGCCTCAAGCTCGACCAGGCCGGTCTGGACGTGCTGGGCACCGCCCGCCGCGTGACCGTCACCAAGGACGACACCACGATCGTCGACGGCGCCGGCAAGGCCGAGGACGTGGCCGGCCGCGTCGCCCAGATCAAGTCCGAGATCGAGACCACCGACTCCGACTGGGACCGCGAGAAGCTCCAGGAGCGCCTCGCCAAGCTGGCCGGCGGCGTGTGCGTCATCCGCGTCGGCGCGGCCACCGAGGTGGAGCTGAAGGAGAAGAAGCACCGCCTGGAGGACGCGATCTCCGCGACCCGCGCGGCCGTCGAGGAGGGCATCGTCTCCGGCGGTGGCTCCGCGCTGGTGCACGCGGTCAAGGTGCTGGAGGGCAACCTCGGCAAGGAGGGCGACGAGGCCACCGGTGTCGCCACCGTCCGCCGCGCCGCCGTCGAGCCGCTGCGCTGGATCGCCGAGAACGCGGGCCTGGAGGGCTACGTCATCACCGCCAAGGTCGGTGAGATGGAGGCCGGCCAGGGCTTCAACGCCGCCACCGGTGAGTACGGCGACCTGGTCAAGGCCGGCGTCATCGACCCGGTGAAGGTGACGCGCTCCGCGCTGGAGAACGCCGCGTCGATCGCCTCGCTGCTGCTGACGACCGAGACGCTGGTCGTCGACAAGCCGGCCGAGGAGGACGAGGCCGCCGCCGGGCACGGCCACGGCCACGGTCACGCCCACTGAGGCACCTCCGCCTCCCTGTGAGGGCGCACCCCACCGCGGGGTGCGCCCTCTTCCGGTTTCCGGAGGGAACGCGGAGGAGGTTCCCGGAGGGGAGCGTGGAAGGGCCGCTACTTGGGCCCGTACTTCCGTCCCGTCGTGGAGGAGGCCCTCGCCAGCACCCCGCGCGGGATGAGCCGGGAGGCGCCCAGCAGCGCCTTGTAGCGGGGGTCCGGTACGGACAGCACCTTGCCCCGCGCCAGGTCCCGCAGAGCCGTTTCGACCACCTGGTCGGCGTCGAGCCACATCCACGTGGGGATGTTCCCGGCATCCATCCCGGCCCGCTCGTGGAACTCCGTGCGTACGAACCCGGGGCACAGCGCCATCAGCCGCACCCCCTCGCCGGCCAGGTCCCTGGCCGCGCCCTGGGTGAACTGGGTGACCCACGCCTTGGAGGCCCCGTACGTCCCGCGGGGGAAGAACGCGGCGACGGAGGCGACGTTGACGACGCCGCCGCGCCCGCGTTCGCGCATGGCGGCGGTCGCCGCGCTGGTCAGCCGCAGCACCGCCTCGCAGTGCACCTTGAGCATCGTCAGCTCGTCGGCGACGGGCACCTCCAGGTAGCGGCCCTTGTTGCCGAAGCCGGCGTTGTTGACCAGGAGGTCGATCGGCCGCGCACGGTCGCCCAGCCGCTCCTCGACGGCCGCGATGCCCTCGTCGGTCGCCAGGTCGGCCGTGATGACGTCGGCCTCCACGCCGTGCCGGTCGTGCAGGTCGGTCGCCTCGCGCCACAGGCGGTCGGTGTCGCGGGCGGCGAGCACGAGGTGGTGGCCCCGGGCGGCGAGGCGCCGCGCGAAGGCGGCGCCGATCCCGGCGGTGGCTCCCGTAATCAGTGCAGTCGTCATGCCGCCACGCTATCGGCACGCGCCCGGGGCTTCGCGCGTGCCGGACGGCCGGGCTGAGACGGCGTCAGTTCGCCGTACGCCGCAGCGCCTTCTCGCGTGCCAGGGGGTCCAGCGCCTCGCCGGCCGCGAGGATGCGGGGCAGCAGCCCGGGCTCGCCGGTCAGCGCGCGGAACAGGAAGCTGACCGAGACCTCGTGGTCGGGCCGGTGGACGACGGTGACCGGATCGCCGGCCCGCACCTGGCCGGGTTCGAGCACGCGCAGGTAGGCGCCGGACCGGGCGTGCGCCATGAACCGTTTGATCCAGCCGCGTTCGTCAAGCCAGCCGGCGAAGGTGCGGCAGGGGATGCGCATCGAGCAGACCTCCAGCAGCGGGCCGCTTCCCGTCTCACCGATCCGCCAGCGCTCACCGATGCGCGCCTCGTCGACGTCCACGCCGCTGGTGGTGAGGTTCTCGCCGAAGACGCCGTTGGGCAGGGTGCGGCCCAGCTCGCGCTCCCAGGAGTCCAGTTCCTCGCGCGCGTAGGCGTAGACGGCCTGCTCGTCGCCGCCGTGGTGGCGCAGGTCGCCGATGGTGTCACCGGCCAGCCCGCTGCCGCCGGTGCCGCGGGGGCCGGGCGCGGAGACGGCCACCGGGCCGGTGACCGGCTGTTTGTCGATGCCGGTCCAGTTGCCCTCGGCGTCGGTGTGCTCGGATCTGTGGGGTTTGGCCAGGTTCACGGAAAGCAGCTGCATGGACCGAGGCTAGCCGTGCCGCTCTCCAAGCCGCGAACGCGTTTCCCCGCGCTTCCCCAAGGCTCGCTTATGGGCAGACGTATGCTCGACACATGATCGAAGCCCGCCATCTGCGCGTCCTGCGCGCGGTCGCCACCACCGGTTCCTTCTCCGCGGCAGCGCGCGAGCTGGGCTGCACACAGCCTGCCGTCAGCCAGCAGATGAAGGCGCTGGAGGCGGCGGCCGGCACCCCGCTGCTGGTGCGGACCGGCCGCGAGACGCGGCTGACCGAGGCGGGCGAGGCGCTGGTGCGGCACGCGGGAGGCATCCTGGCCGGGCTGGCCGCGGCCGAGGAGGAGGTCGCCGCCCTGGCCGGGCTGCGCGCGGGCCGGGTGCGGCTGGTCTCCTTCCCCAGTGGCAGCTCGACGCTGGTGCCCACCGCCGTGGCCGCGATGCGGGCCGACCATCCGGGGACCCGGGTCTCGCTGGTGGAGGCGGAGCCACCGCGCTCGGTGGAGATGCTGCGCGCGGGGGACTGCGAGATCGCCCTCGCCTTCCGCTACGGCGAGGAACCGTGGGGGCACCACCCGGCCGAGGGCTGGGAGAGGGAGGACCTGGTGGTGCGGCCCGTGCTGACGGACCGGCTGGTCGGTCTGGTGCCGGAGGGGCATTCGTTCGCGGACGCCGAGGAGGTCGGCATCGGCACGCTGGCCGAGGAGCCCTGGATCGCGGGCTGCCCGCGCTGCCGCCGGCATCTGGTGGAGGTGTGCGAGGCGGCGGGCTTCACCCCGCGCATCGACTTCGCTACCGACGACTATCCGGCGGTGGTGGGCCTGGTCGGCGCGGGCCTGGGGGTCGCCGTGCTGCCGGAGCTGGCCGTGGAGTCCGTACGCCCCCGCGGGACGCGTGCGGTGCGGGTGAGCCCCGCCGTGCAGCGGGAGGTGGTGGCGCTGACGCTGCCCGACCTCGCGCGGGTGCCCGCCGTCTCCGCGATGCTGGAGCGGCTGGAGGCCGCGGCCCGCCGCTGAGCCGGCCGTCCGGCCCCCGGTCCGCGGGTGGACGTTTCCGGCGGGTGAACGTTTCTGCGCGGCGAGGAGCCGCACCTGCCCGGTCAGGTGCCGGGCGGCACCCCGCTAGGGCTCGCCCGCGGGCTCGGCGGCCTGCGGGCGGGCGTCGGCGCGGGCGTCAGCGCGCTCGTCCGCGGCCTCGCCCTGCGGCGTCGTCACCAGCCGGTTGCGTGCCCGGCCGAGCAGTTCCTCGCGCTCGTCCTCGGTGAGGCCGCCCCAGACGCCGTAGGGCTCGCGTACCTGGAGGGCGTGCGCCGCGCACTCGGCGCGCACGGGGCAGCGCATGCACACCTCCTTCGCGGACGCCTCCCGCGCGCTGCGGGCCGCGCCGCGCTCCCCCTCGGGGTGGAAGAACAGCGAACTGTCCACCCCGCGGCAGGCGGCCAGAAGCTGCCAGTCCCACAGATCCGCGTTGGGTCCAGGAAGGCGGGAGAAGTCTGCCATCGCGTCTCTCCTGAGTGCTGCTGGGGGCGATCTGTCACTCGTGCGTAAATATGACTCTTTCGCGAATCTAGCGACGGATCTCGCGAAACGGAAGAAATGCAGCTAAATAGGGCACCGCAGGAAAGAAGGGGCTGCGTGCGATCCAAAGAGAGGATGTTGCTGCTCTGTGTACGGTCGCTCACGTAGAGTGCTGAGAGCGGTACCGGAAAGCCGTAACTCTTTCGGGTGACCGTCGTTGAGAGAGCGAAAGCGATTGACTCGAAACCAGCCGGGGCACGCGTGTGCGAGGCCGTCAATCGCCTGGTGACGATTCTTCTTCAGCAGCCTGGAGGCTCAAGGTGATGCGCATCAGCAGCGGAGGGCGGTCATGACATCCGTCCTTGTATGCGACGACTCCCCGCTCGCCCGAGAAGCCCTGCGTCGCGCGGTCGCGACCGTGCCCGGCGTCGAGCGTGTGACGACGGCGGCCAACGGCGAGGAAGTCCTCCGCCGCTGGGGTGCCGACCGGTCCGACCTGATCCTGATGGATGTCCGGATGCCCGGCCTGGGCGGAGTGGAGACCGTTCGCCGGCTGCTCTCCGCCGACCCCGGCGCCCGCATCATCATGCTGACCGTGGCCGAGGACCTCGACGGGGTGGCGCTGGCCGTCGCGGCCGGCGCGCGCGGCTACCTGCACAAGGACGCGTCCCGCGCCGAGCTGCGCGCGACCGTCACCCAGGCGCTCGCCGACCCCACCTGGCGGCTCGCCCCCCGGCGGCTGCGCTCCGCCGAGATGGGCGCGGCCCCCACGCTCACCGCGCGGGAGATCCAGGTGCTGGAGGGCATGAGTCACGGCCGTTCCAACGCGGAGATCGGACGCGAACTGTTCCTGTCCGAGGACACCGTCAAGACCCACGCCAGGCGGCTCTTCAAGAAGCTCGGCGCCTCCGACCGCGCGCACGCGGTCGCGCTCGGCTTTCGCTGGGGCCTGGTCCGATAGCCGGGTGCCGGGCGCACGTCCGCGGGGCGGCTCCCGGCCCGGGGCCCAGGGGGCGCGCCCCCGTTCCCCGGGCCGTCCTGGCCGGTCGGGCCGTACGGCCGGCGCGGACCGGTGTCCGCTCGTTCGCGCCCGGCCGCGGTCGCGGACGTGTGGGACGGCGGCCCGGCCACGGGACGGAGCGCCCGCGCGTCCTCCCGCGGCATCCGGGAAATCTCGCGGGTGTCGCATGCTTGTTGTATGGAGTTCCTCGGGGACCGGTCGGTCAGGCGTGAGGGGAGGGCGTGGGACATGAGGGCCAGTGCGCCTGCTCATAACGCTTCGGCTCACATCCACGGGAGTGGTGCGGCGGACCGCGCGGCGGCGGTGCACCATGGACCGATGCGCGACGAGGAGAACGGGCCGACGCCCGGGCCTGTGCCCGGGCCGGGCCGGGGATCGCCCGTCGCGGACGAGTACGGCGCCGCGGAGGTACCGGGAGGCGGTGCCGCGGGTGCGGACGCCGAACGGGTCGCCCGGATCAGCCAACTCGTCCAGCGTGCCGTCGAGGGCGACCGCCAGGCCACCCACGATCTGCTCGCCCACGTGCACCCGCTGGCCGTGCGCTACTGCCGGACCCGCCTGACGCGACTGCCGGGTGACGCGCGCCACTTCGTCGACGACCTCGCCCAGGAGGTCTGCATCGCGGTGCTGTGCGCGCTGCCGCGCTACCGCGACACCGGAAAGCCGTTCGAGGCGTTCGTCGTCGCCATCGCCCAGCACAAGGTCGCCGACCTGCAGCGGGCGGCCATGCGCGGGCCGGGCTCCACCGCCGTGCCCTCGGACGAGATGCCCGAGCGGCCGGACGACTCCCTCGGCCCCGAGGAGCGGGCGCTGCTCAGCAGCGACGCCGAGTGGGCCAAGAAGCTCCTCGCCAATCTGCCCGAACACCAGCGCGAGCTGGTGCTGCTGAGGGTCGCGGTCGGACTGACCGCCGAGGAGACGGGCCAGATGCTGGGCATGTCGCCCGGCGCCGTACGTGTCGCCCAGCACCGGGCGCTCAGCAGGCTGCGCGCGCTGGCCGAGCAGTGACGCGCGCGCTGGCCGAGCAGTGACGGCGGCCGGCGCCGGCCGCGGCCGTTCCGCCGGGCCCGGGTGCTGGGAGTTTTCCCACAGACCGCGTTTTCCCCAGGCGGCCCGGCCATGCTCGGCCGGCCGATAGCATGGAGTCTGCGGCTGGACAAGCAGCGGCGGTCCCCGCGCCCGCGGGAGTGATCCGGGAAAGGTGTCATGACTGAAAACGTCGACGGTGTGCCCGCCAAATTCGCCACTCTGGGCCTGACATACGACGATGTCCTGCTGCTGCCGGGCGAGTCGGACATGGCGCCGCACGAGATCGACACCGCGTCGTACGTGTCGCGCAACGTCCGGGTGAACGTGCCCCTGCTGTCCGCCGCCATGGACAAGGTCACCGAAGCCCGGATGGCCATCGCGATGGCACGCCAGGGCGGTGTCGGCGTGCTGCACCGCAACCTGTCGGTGGAGGACCAGGCCAACCAGGTCGACCGGGTCAAGCGGTCCGAGTCGGGCATGGTCACCGACCCGATCACCATCCGCCCCGACGCCACGCTGGAGGAGGCCGACGCGCTCTGCGGCCGGTTCCGCATCAGCGGCGTCCCGGTCACCGACGCCGCGGGCAAGCTGCTGGGCATCGTCACCAACCGCGACATGGCCTTCGAGCTGGACCGCAGCCGCCAGGTGCGGGATGTCATGACGCCGATGCCGCTGGTCACCGGCCAGGTCGGCATCTCCCGCGACCAGGCGATGGAGCTGCTGCGCCGCCACAAGATCGAGAAGCTCCCGCTGGTGGACGCCGCCGGCTCGCTCAAGGGCCTCATCACGGTCAAGGACTTCGTCAAGGCCGAGCAGTACCCGAACGCGGCCAAGGACGCGGAGGGCCGCCTCGTCGTCGGCGCCGCCGTCGGTGTCGCGGGCGACGCCTACGACCGGGCCCAGGCCCTCATCGAGGCGGGGGTCGACTTCATCGTCGTCGACACCGCGCACGGCCACTCGCGGCTGGTCGGCGACATGGTCGCCAAGATCAAGTCGAACCACCCGGGCGTCGATGTCGTCGGCGGCAACGTCGCCACCCGTGACGGCGCCAAGGCGCTGATCGACGCCGGTGTCGATGGGGTGAAGGTCGGTGTCGGCCCCGGCTCCATCTGCACCACCCGCGTCGTCGCGGGCATCGGCGTCCCGCAGGTCACCGCCATCTACGAGGCGTCGCTGGCCGCCCAGGAGGCCGGCGTTCCGGTCATCGGCGACGGCGGCCTGCAGTACAGCGGCGACATCGCCAAGGCGCTGGTCGCCGGTGCCGACACGGTGATGCTCGGCAGCCTGCTGGCCGGCTGCGAGGAGTCCCCGGGCGAGCTGCTGTTCATCAACGGCAAGCAGTTCAAGTCCTACCGGGGCATGGGCTCCCTCGGCGCCATGCAGTCCCGCGGCGACAGCAAGTCCTACTCCAAGGACCGCTACTTCCAGGAGAGCGTCAGCGGCGACGACAAGCTGATCCCCGAGGGCGTCGAGGGCCAGGTCGCCTACCGCGGCCCCCTCTCCGCCGTCGTCCACCAGCTCGTCGGTGGCCTCAAGCAGTCGATGTTCTACGTCGGCGGCCGCACCATCCCCGAGATGAAGGCCCGCGGCCGCTTCGTCCGCATCACCTCGGCCGGCCTCAAGGAGAGCCACCCCCACGACATCCAGATGACGACGGAGGCGCCGAACTACTCGCGGCGCTAGCTTTCCGCCCCCTCGGGGCTGTTCAGTTGGCAGGAGGGCGCCAGGTATGGCGTATCGCGTCACATACACAATAGAGGCCCGGGAGACCGTGGACTCCATGAGCCCGGACCGCCGTGAGATGCTGGAGCGGGGCTTGGCCAGGCTGGCCGAGGACCCCTACCACAAGGCGTCGGCGCCGGTGGGGACGCACGAGGACGACCGGAAGGCGCAGGCCGCTCCGGGCATCCTCATCGAGTACCTGGTCGGGCACGGTCTCATGGTCATCGTGGTGGTCACGGTGTTCGACGAGGACCTTTATCTCGCCGGTTGAGGACAAGTGAGGGAACGGCAGCGTGACTGAGATCGAGATCGGGCGCGGCAAGCGCGGGCGGCAGGCGTACGCCTTCGACGACATCGCCGTGGTGCCCAGCAGGCGCACCCGCGACCCGAAGGAGGTCTCGATCGCCTGGCAGATCGACGCCTACCGTTTCGAGCTGCCGTTCCTCGCCGCCCCCATGGACTCGGTCGTCTCGCCGCGCACGGCCATCCGCATCGGCGAGCTGGGCGGGCTGGGCGTCCTCAACCTGGAAGGGCTGTGGACGCGGTACGAGGACCCGGAGCCGCTGCTGGCGGAGATCGCGGAGCTGGACGAGGCCACGGCCAACCGCCGGATGCAGGAGATCTACGCCGAGCCGATCAAGGAAGAGCTGATCGGCCGCCGGATCAAGGAGGTCCGCGACGCGGGTGTCGTGACGGCCGCGGCCCTGTCGCCGGGCCGGACGGCGCAGTTCTCCAAGGCGGTCGTGGACGCGGGTGTGGACCTGTTCGTGATCCGCGGCACCACGGTCTCGGCCGAGCACGTCTCCAGCGCGGCGGAGCCGCTGAACCTGAAGCAGTTCATCTACGAGCTGGACGTGCCGGTGATCGTCGGCGGCTGCGCCACCTACACCGCGGCGCTGCACCTGATGCGGACGGGCGCGGCCGGTGTGCTGGTCGGCTTCGGCGGGGGTGCCGCGCACACGACGCGGAACGTGCTGGGCATCCAGGTGCCCATGGCGACCGCCGTCGCCGATGTCGCCGCCGCCCGCCGTGACTACATGGACGAGTCCGGCGGCCGGTACGTGCACGTCATCGCCGACGGCGGTGTGGGCTGGTCCGGGGACCTGCCCAAGGCCATCGCCTGCGGTGCCGACGCCGTGATGATGGGCTCGCCGCTGGCCCGTGCCACCGACGCCCCCGGCAAGGGCCACCACTGGGGCATGGAAGCCGTGCATCTGGACGTGCCGCGTGGCCGCCGCGTCGACCTCGGTGCCGTCGGCACCCTGGAGGAGGTCCTGCTGGGCCCCGCCCACACCCCCGACGGTTCCATGAACTTCTTCGGAGCCCTGCGCAGGGCGATGGCGACCACCGGCTACTCCGAGCTGAAGGAGTTCCAGCGCGTCGAGGTGACCGTCTCGCGCTCGCGCTGAGCCGCGCCCCCGGCGCGGTCCCGCACCCCCGCACAGCCGCCCCCGGTACGGTCCCGCACCCCGGCGAAGCCGTACCGTGCCCGGCGCGTGCGTACCGCACCCCGGCGCCGCGCCCTCCCGGCCGGCGCCGGGGGCTCCAGCCGGCGCCGGGGCTCACAGCCGGTGGGCGGCGCCCGTCGGGCTGGCACCGCGGGTGTCCAGGAGGAGCTGCGCCTTGGCGGCGAGCCCTTGCAGGTCGTACACCCGGTGGTTCTGGAGCAGCAGGGTGAGGTCGGCGGCGGCCGCCGCCTCGTAGAGCGCGTCCGCGCGGGGTACGGGCTGTCCCGCGACGCGCCACTGGGGCACGTACGGGTCGTGGTAGATGAGCTGGGCGCCGAGTTCCTTGAGCCGGCCGGCGACCTCGCGGGCGGGTGCCCCCTCCTGGCTGGCGAGGTCGGGCTTGTAGGTGACCCCGAGCAGCAGGATGCGGGCGCCCCGCGCCGATTTGCCGTGCTCGTTCAGCAGGGCGGCGGCCCGCTGTGACACATAGCGCGGCATGCGTTCGTTGACCTCTTGTGCCAGTTCCACCATCCGCAGCGGGTATCCCAGTGAACGGCTGTGGTACGAGAGGTAGTTGGGGTCCACGGGGACGCCGGGCCCGCCCACCCCGGGGCCCGGCCGGAAGGCCTGGAAGCCGAAGGGTTTGGTCTCGGCGCACCGCAGGACGTCCCACAGGTCGATGCCCAGGTCGTGGCAGAAGACGGCCATCTCGTTCATCAGGGCGATGTTGATGTGCCGGTAGTTGGTCTCCAGCAGCTTGGTGGTCTCGGCCTCGCGCGGGCCGCGGGCGCGGACGACCTTGTCGGTGAGCCGTCCGTAGAAGGCGGCGGCGGCCTCGGTGCAGACGGGGGTGAGGCCGCCGATGACCTTGGGGATGGTGGCGTAGGTGTGGCGGCGGTTGCCGGGGTCGACGCGGGTGGGGGAGCACGCCAGATGGAAGTCGCGCCCGGCGCGCAGACCGGAGCCCTCTTCCAGCAGGGGGCGCACGACGTCTTCCGTGCAGCCGGGGTAGACGCTCGACTCGACGATCACGGTGGTGCGGGGCCGCAGGTGCCCCGCCAGGGTGCGGGCGGCGGTGCGCACCGCGCTCATGTCGGGGGTGCGGTTGGGGCCGAGCGTGGTGGGGGCGCAGATCACGGCGGTGCGGACCCGGCCGAGCACGGCCGGGTCGGAGCTGGCGCGGAACCCCTTGGCCAGCATGCGCCGCACCTCGGCCGCGGTGAGGGGGGCGTCACTCGGAGGGCGGCCCGCGCCGATGTCGGCGACGGTCGTCTCGTCGGGGTCGTAGCCGATGGTGCCGATTCCGTTCGCCGTGGCGGCCTGAGCCAGCGGCAGCCCCGAATGGGCGAGTCCCAGCACGGCGAGATCTGCGGGCATGACAGCGGTCTTCCCTTCCCCTTGTCGTCCCGGTTCCGTCCCCGGGCAGCACCGGGAGTGGCGAGCGGCGCTCATTAAGGTTAAGAGCCCATATGACAGACAAGTCGGATTGCGCGCTCAGCAGGGCCGACGCCCAGCCAAAGTCGCGGGAATGGGGGACCATCGTCAGGGGGACCGGCAGGCGGTGCCCGGGTAGGACGGGCGCGACGGGTGAGACGAGGGGGAGGACCGGACGAGCGACGGGCGGGGCGGGCGGCGGCGAGTGAGCGGCAGGCAGCAAGCGCACCAGGCGACACGAGCACCAGGGAGGCAGCAGTGAGGACAGCGGCACTGGGACCGGAGCAGCGCGCCGGGGCGCTGGCGAGGATGGCCGAAGCCGAACTCGACGTGCTGGTGGTCGGCGGCGGCATCGTCGGCGCGGGCACCGCGCTGGACGCGGTCACCCGCGGACTGTCCACCGGGATCGTCGAGGCGCGTGACTGGGCGTCGGGCACCTCCAGTCGCTCCAGCAAGCTCATCCACGGCGGGCTGCGCTATCTGGAGATGCTGGACTTCGCGCTGGTGCGCGAGGCGCTCAAGGAGCGCGGGCTGCTGCTGGAGCGCCTGGCCCCCCATCTGGTCAAGCCGGTGCCGTTCCTCTACCCGCTCCAGCACCGCGGCTGGGAGCGGCTGTACGCGGGCACGGGTGTGGCGATGTACGACGTCATGTCCGTCTCCTCGGGCCACGGCCGCGGACTGCCCACGCACCGTCACCTCTCCCGCCGTCACGCGCTGCGCGTGGCGCCCGCGTTGCGCAAGGACGCGCTGGTGGGGGCGCTCCAGTACTACGACGCGCAGGTGGACGACGCGCGCTATGTCGCCACCCTGGTGCGCACCGCTGCCGAGTACGGCGCACTGGCGGCCAACCGCGCCCGGGTGGTGGGCTTCCTGCGGGAGGGCGAGCGGGTCGTCGGGGCGCGCATCGAGGATCTGGAGCAGGGCGGCGAGTACGCGGTGCGGGCCCGCCAGGTGGTCAACGCGACCGGTGTGTGGACGGACGACACCCAGGGGCTGATCGCCGAGCGCGGCCAGTTCCACGTCCGCGCCTCGAAGGGCATCCACCTCGTCGTGCCCAAGGACCGCATCAACTCCTCGACCGGCCTGATCCTGCGCACCGAGAAGAGCGTGCTGTTCGTCATCCCCTGGGGCCGGCACTGGATCATCGGCACCACCGACACCGACTGGGACCTGGACAAGGCGCACCCGGCCGCCTCCAGCGCCGACATCGACTACCTGCTCGAACACGTCAACTCGGTGCTGGCGGTGCCCTTGACGCGGGACGACGTCGAGGGCGTCTACGCGGGGCTGCGGCCGCTGCTGGCGGGCGAGTCGGAGGCGACGAGCAAGCTGTCGCGCGAGCACACCGTGGCGCATCCGGTGCCGGGACTGGTCGTCATCGCGGGCGGCAAGTACACGACGTACCGGGTGATGGCCAAGGACGCGGTGGACGAGGCGGTGCACGGGCTCGACCACCGGGTCGCGGACTGCGTGACGGAGGAGGTGCGGCTCGCGGGCGCCGAGGGCTACCACGCGCTGTGGAACGGGCGCGCCCGCCTCGCCCAGCGGGCCGGGCTGCACGTGGCGCGGGTGGAGCATCTGCTGGGCCGCTACGGCTCGATGACCGAGGAGGTCCTCGAACTGGTCGAGCGGGACCCGAAGCTGGGCGAGCCGCTGCCGGCCGCCGACGACTACCTGAAGGCGGAGGTCGTCTACGCGTGCACGCACGAGGGCGCCCGCCATCTGGACGACGTCCTCACACGCCGCACCCGCATCTCCATCGAGACGTTCGACCGGGGCACCCGCAGCGCCCGCGAGTGCGCCGAGCTGATGGCCCCCGTGCTGGGCTGGGACAGCGACCAGGTCGACCGTGAGGTCGAGCACTACGAGAAGCGCGTCGAGGCGGAACGGGAGTCGCAGTTGCAGCCCGACGACCAGACGGCGGACGCGGCCCGGCTCGGGGCCCCCGACATCGTTCCCGTGTAGCCGAGGCAAAGCCCGCCCCCGGCCCGGGGAACCCGTCGGCGGGTCCCTCGTTGGACTGGTCCTTTTCCCAGGGGCTGTTGGGGGTGTGAACCCGGGTGAGAAGTGGTGGGGCTGTGGTGTAACTGTGCCGCCCCCGTACACGTCTTGTCAGGGCGATGGTTCACAATGAAGGCTCTGCCGGGGGCGGGCTCTCACGCAGAGGGGACACAAGGGGATTCATGAGCGAGGACGCGGGACGGCTGGTAGGCGGGCGCTATCGGCTCGGGGGTGTCCTCGGGCGCGGCGGCATGGGTACCGTCTGGCGCGGCGAGGACGAAATCCTGGGCCGCCGTGTCGCGGTGAAGGAGCTCCGGTTCCCCTCCAGCGTGGACGAGGAGGAGAAGCAGCGGCTCATCACCCGCACCCTGCGGGAGGCCAAGGCCATCGCGCGGATCCGCAGCGGCAGCGCCATCACCGTCTTCGACGTCGTCAACGAGGACAGCCGCCCCTGGATCGTCATGGAACTGGTCGAGGGCCGCTCCCTCGCCGACCAGATCAAGAAGGACGGCCCGCTCGACCCGCAGCGGGCCGCCCAGGTCGGACTCGCCATCCTCGACGTGCTGCGCGCCGCCCACCGCGAGGGCATCCTGCACCGCGACGTGAAGCCCTCCAACGTGCTGCTGGAGGACGGCACCGGGCGCGTGGTCCTCACCGACTTCGGCATCGCCAAGGTCGAGGGCGACCCCTCCGTCACCTCCACCGGCATGCTCGTCGGCGCCCCCTCCTACATCTCGCCCGAGCGCGCCCGCGGCAAGCCACCGGGTCCGCCCGCCGACCTGTGGTCGCTGGGCGGCCTGCTGTTCGCCGCCGTCGAGGGCCGCCCGCCCTACGACAAGGGCTCCGCCATCTCCACGCTGACGGCCGTGATGACCGAGCCCGTGCCGGTGCCCGAACACGCGGGCGAGCTGCGGGAGGTCATCGCCGGGCTGCTCGTCAAGGACCCCGAGAAGCGGCTCGACGTCAACGGGGCCCGGCTGCTGCTGGAACCGGTGGCCAACGGGCTGGCCGGCCCGCTCGGCCCGCCCGCCCGCGAGCGGGACGGCGACCCGACGCGCACCTCCGTGCTGCCCCGGGTGGAGTCGCCGTCCGCCAAGCCCTCCTCCGGCCCGGCGGCCCCGCCCGGCACCGCGTCGCCCTCCGGCAAGGGCGGTACGGGCGCGAGCGGCCCCGCCTACAGCCCCGGCACCACGGGTGGCAGGCGCAAGCGCCGCTCCGAGGGCACCAGTTCGGGCGAGCGGCTGCGCGGCGCGCTGAAGTCGGTACGGAACGCGGCGGGCGCTGTGGGCTCCGGTACGGGCACGGACCAGGGCGCGGCTTCCGGCTCCGGCCGCACCGGTTCCGACGGCCGCACCGGTTCGGGCGGCGCCCACGCGGGCGGCAAGCGCGGCGCGTCCTCCCCGGCC
>NZ_VJOK01000001.1:4639823-4641939 GCF_013302895.1 Streptomyces albus subsp. chlorinus
CCGCGACGGGCGGCGGCCGGACGGGAACCGGGCGCGGAACGGGCTCCTCCGGCTCGGCCGCGGCGGCCTCCGCGGGTTCCGGCTCCACCGCGGCCTCCTCGCCCCTGCCCTCGTCCTCGCCCTCGCCCTCGTCCCGCTCCTCCTCGGCTCCGGGTTCCGCCGGCGCGCCGTCCGGTGCGGGCTCCGGCACGGGTGCCGGAGCCGGTGGTGCGGCGGGCGGGGCCACCGGGAACGGTCCGCTGCCGGGCGCCGGGAGCGGCAGCCGGGCGCTGCCGCCCGAGAGCGGCGGCAGCGGCGCGATCACCTCGCTGCGAGACCTGCGGGAACTTCCCGAACTGCGCAAGGGCGTCCCGCCCCGGACGCTGGCGATCGTCGCGGTGGCGGTCGTCGTCGTCATCGTGGTCGTCGTGCTGCTGGTGGTGAACGCGGGCGGCGACGACAAGGACGGCAACGCCTCCAGGAGCGGCTCGGCCGGTACGAGCGCCGACGAGGGCGGACGGGGCGCCGCGAAGGCCCAGGAGGCCGGCGCGGGCACCGGCCGGGACGAGGGCGGCTCCGCCCGGGACGCAGGGGGCGGCGCGGGCGGCGACGGCAGGAACGGCGCGGCCGAGGACGCCGGGCTGCCCGAGGGCTACGCCCGGGTCAAGGACAAGCGGTTCCACTTCTCCGTCGCGCTGCCCGACGGCTGGAAGCGCACCGGGATAGCGGGCCGGAACTCCGGCGGCAAGTACGCGGCGCCCGGCGGCGGGCACCCGAGGATCCAGATCGACCACACCGGCACCCCGGGCTCGGACGCCGCCGGGGCCTGGCGCAAGCAGGAGCCCGCGGTCAGGGGCGCCAGCCCCGGCTACAAGTCGCTGGGCATCAGGACGGTCGGGTGGCGCGGCTATCCGACCGTCGCCGACTGGCACTTCCTGCGCAAGGAGAACGGCAAGAAGGTCCACGTCCTCAACCGGGGCTTCAAGGTGGATGCCGAGAACGGCTACGCCATCCTCATCACCTGCGAGGCCGACGCCTGGCAGGACAAGGAGTGCGAGACGCTCCGGAAGACCGCGTTCAGGACGTTCAAGCCGCTCTGACGACCCCTCGGCACCGCGCCGCGAAGCCCGTGGGCGGCGTGCCCGTGGGCGGCGTGGCCAGCCCCCCCGGGGCGAACCGTCCCCGAGACCCGCCGGGGGCAACCGTCCGGGAGCCCCGCCGGGGGCCCGGCACGCACGGCGCAGCCCCGGGAGGGCGTGCGCGGGCTGACGCGCCCCCCGCCGCGACGAGAGGGCCGGAGCGCGGTGACGTGGAGGGTTCCCGGACGTATCGTGAAAGACGCGGACCGTCGCCCGCAACGGGGCGGGGCGGGCACCGGGTTGGCGGTTCCGCGCACGGTCGGGGAGGTGTCGTGGAGGAGCACGCGGGGTATGGGGGGCGGCTGTTGGCCGGTCGCTACCGCCTGCCCGCGCCGCCCGCCGACTCCTGCGACCTGGCCGGGTCCCTGGCCTGGGACACCGCCAGCGGCCAGGAAGTCCACGTCCGCCAGGTGCCGTTGCCCGAGGTCGTCGAGGCGGAGGTCGTCGAGGACGGCCACGGGTCCGGCGCCGGCGGTGACGGTACGCGCGGTGCGGCGGGCCCGTACGGTACGGATGTCCCGTACGGCCGGGGCGCACCCTACGGACCCGACGGGGGCCGGGCCACCCGCAGCCCCGCCGACCTCGTGGTACGCAGGGCGATGGAGGCCGCGGTCGCCGCGGCGCAGCTCCCGGACCACCCCCGGCTCGACCAGGTCTTCGACGTCTTCGTCGAGGACGGCGGGCTGTGGATAGTGAGCGAACGGGTCCCCGGCAGACCGCTTTCCGCACTGCTGGCCGACCGTCCGCTGGGCGCGCACCGCGCCGCCGAGATCGCCGCCGACCTGCTGGCCGCGCTGCGTATCGTGCACGCGCACGGCTGGGTGCACCGCAACCTCACCGCCCACACCGTGCTCATCTGCGAGGACGGCCGTGCGCTGCTCACAGGCCTGGCCGTGGGCGCCGCCCAGGAGGCGCTGTGCGGCTACGACCCGCTGCCCGAGTCCGCCGCCCCCGCCGGGACCGGTGCGGACACCGAGCCGGCCCCCGCCCCCGCGACC
>NZ_VJOK01000001.1:4642265-4658227 GCF_013302895.1 Streptomyces albus subsp. chlorinus
CGGCCGGCGCAGCGCGAGGGCCGCCACCCGCGGCACGCCGCGCGCACCCAGCACGGCGAGGTCCCCCCGCACGCCGCCGAGGCCCCCGCCGGTTCCGCGTACGCGCCCGGCCCCGAGGGCGGTTCCGGTGCCGGGTACGCCTCCGGTCACGGCGTCCCGTCCGGCCCCGAGGACGAGCCCGGCGCCGACGGCCCCTCCGGCGGGCAGGACGGGTATGACGGGTATGACGGGTATGACGACACCGGTACGTACGACACCTCGGGCCCGTACGCCCCCTCCGGCGTGTACGAACAACCCGGCCCGTACGAACAACCCGGCGGGCACGTCGGCGCGGACCCGCTCGCCGGGGCCGGGGGCGAGCCGTGGGACGCGGGCGAGCCGTGGGGCGGGGGCGGTGACCGGCCGTGGGACGAGGCCGTGGCGGGCGGGGGACGCTACCGGGGGCCGGTGAACGCGCTGGCTGCCGAGCGGGCCCGGTACGACGGGATGACGGTCGTGGGCCCGGTGACCGAGCGCTGGGCGCCCGAGCAGGCGGGGCCCGTCCACGCGAACTGGCGGCTGGCGCCGCCGGTCGGGCCGGCCGCCGACCTGTGGGCACTGGGCGCGCTGCTCTTCCGTGCCGTGCAGGGCCACGCCCCCTACCCGGAGGACAGCGCCGCCGAACTGGTGCAGATGGTGTGCGCGGAGCCGCCCGCGTTCGCGGAGGAGTGCGGACCGCTGCGTCCCGTCGTCGAGTCGCTGATGCGGCAGGACCCCACGGAGCGGCCGGACTTCGAGGAGCTGCGCGGCTGGCTGCGCTCCCTCATCCGCTCGGCGCCCGAGCCGGACGTGGGGCTGCGGACCGTGACGGCGCCCGCGCTGGAGGGCGGCGTCCCGTCCGACCCGCGCAGACTGCCGATCGTGCGGCGGCGCGGCGAACTGGTGCGCAGGCGCGGGCGGCGGGGGAAGCGTGCCGCCGCCGAACGGCACCCGCGGCGTACGCGTGAGCGCCAGCATGCCGCGGTGCGCGAGCCCGCCTCGGTGCGCGAGCCCGCCGCGGAACCCCGGGAACCGGCGCCGGTCCAGGAACCGCGGCCCAGTCAGCGGCGCCCGGAGCGGGAAGCGAAGGGGGGCGGCGGCACCGGCCCCCGGCGGCTCGGTGTGCTGATCCTGGCCCTGGTGCTGCTGGGCATGGCGGCGGCGGTGGCGTTCGTCGCGTATGTCCTGCCCGACAAAGGGGGCGGCGAGGGCGCTCAGAAGGGTTCCGTCGTGGTGCCGGACCAGCGGGAACGGGCGCCGGACGGCACGCAGCGCGACGACGAGGGCGAGGGCGGCAAGGGCGGCGAGGACCGATCCGGCCGTGGGGGCGGTGCGTCGCCGTCCGCCGACGGGCGGCGGTCCGCGACGTCCGGTGCCTCCGGCTCGTCCGGCGAACGGTCCGCGCCCAAGGCCCCCGACGGCTACAAGACCAGTACCGACCCCGTCGGTTTCCGGATCGCGGTGCCCGGGAAGTGGGACCACCGCTCCGCCGACTCCGAGGGCCGGGTGCGCTACTCCCCGGGGCCCTCGGGCGGCGACGTGGAGATGGTCGTCGTCAACGGCCGGGGCACCACACGGAAGTTCGGCAGGGACCCGATGGCCTACCAGAGCGAGGACGAGCCCGAACTGGCCGCCTACCGCGCCTCGGACTGGGCGAGCACGGGCGGGCTGCGCCGGATCGACGTGGGCGGCACGGCGATGGCCGAGGGCACCTTCAGCTGGCGCGAGGACAGCGGGCGCCAGGTGTACGCGCGCAACCGGGCGGTGATCCTCGGCGGGCGCTACCACGTGCTGCTCGTGCTCGGTTCCAGGAGCCGGCAGGCGGAGATCGACCGGCACTTCGAGGCGGTCGCCGACACCTACCGCGTCACCCGCGCCCGCTGACGTCAAGCTGGACGAACCCGGTGGCGGACCCCTGCGGGGAGGTGAGGCCGGGTCCATGACGAACGAGGGGGAACGGGTGGGCGAGTCGGCCGGCCACGGGCTTCAGCCCCCAGCGGCAGCGCATCAGGGGGAGCAGCCGCACGCCGGGGCGCCGCCGCAGCCGGGGGCTCCGCACAAGGAACAGCCGGCCCGGCCCCCGCGCGTACGAGCCCACCCAGACGGCGGCCATCCCGCCCGCCACCCCGCCGGCTTCCGCGCCGGGGGCGCCCGCGGCCGGTACCGATCCGGGTACGGGCCGGCTCCTGGGCGGGCGGTACCGCCTGGACGCTCGGCTGGGGCACGGCGGTATGGGCACCGTGTGGCGGGCGCACGACGAGGTGGTGGACCGGGACGTCGCCGTCAAGGAGCCGCGGCTGCCCGATCACCTGCCGGAGCGCGAGCGGGAGACGATGTACGCGCGGATGCGCCGGGAGGCGCGCACGGCGCGGATGGACCACCCGTCCGTCGTCACCATCCACGACGTGGTGGTCGAGGACGACCAGCCGTGGATCGTCATGGAGTTGGGTGCAGGGACGTTCGCTGGCCGATGTGCTGGACGAGGGCACCCTCGACGTGCGGGAGGCCGCCCGCATCGGCCTGGCCGTGGCGGGCGCCCTGGACGCGGCTCATGAGAAGGGCGTACTGCACCGCGAGGTGAAACCGGAAAACGTGCTGCTGGGCCGCTACGACCGGGTCGTCATCGCCGACTCCGGTATCGCCCATGCGCAGGGCGAGCAGGGGCTGACGGAGACGGGGACGTTCGTGGGCTCCCCCGGAGTTCACCGCTTCGGAGCGGGTGCTGGGGCAGTTGCTGAACAAGGGACCGGCGCTGCGTCCGTACGCGGCGGAGCTCCGCCAGGTGCTGGCCGACGTGGCCCGCCCACCGCAGCCCTCGCCGCGCCGGCCGCCGGCGCCGGAGGGCGGCAACACCCTCGTCCGCGTGCTGCGGGCCTTCGGCGCCAGGCTGCGTACCAGCCGGCGCTGGCAGTCCGGCGCGGGCGGCGCGGCGGTCGCCCTCGCCGCCGCGCTCACCCTGTTCTTCGTCCTCACCGCCGACCAGGCACCCGAGGGCTGGTCGACGCGGAACGAGGACAAGCGGGTCCGCGCCACCCTCGCGGTGCCGGACGACTGCGAACGGAGCGCCGGCGAGCAGGCGGTGACGTTCACCGACCCCGGTGACGTCCTCTCCCTGGAGGCGAACCGGTCCAGCAAGGACGTCAAGGGAAACGTCCTGGCGGAGGCCAACTCCTGGAAGAGCTTCTACGAGAGGGGCGCCTCGGACAGCGTGTACATCGAAATGCTGGAGGTGAAGTCCCGCGTGACAGAGGCCAAGCAGCAGGGCAGGGAGGCGGCCGAGGTGCTCACCACGTACCAGCCGACCAACGAAACGGGGACGGCCGAGGGCCCCAGGAAGTTCCGGCACGAACTCGTCTACGTCAGCGGGGACGGGGTGCGCCGGCGGCTCCAGGTCGAGATGCCCGCGAAGGGGGAGGCCCGGCGGGACGGTGAGCGGGTGTACGAGGAGGCGAAGAAGTTCTTCAAGATCCACGACCTGTGGCCGGGCGCAGCGCGGCCCGGGGCGCCGCCAGCAATCCGTTGCCAGCAGTCACTGGTAGCTGCCAGCAATCACTGGCGGATTCCGTGAAAAGGGGTTACCGCCGGGTATACGAGCCCGCGCCCCGGGTCGTACTCTCGGTCGCATGACGGACTCGCAGGACAGCAGCACAGTCCGGCCAGGCGGCGGAGCACCCGGCGGCGGCAACCCGGTGGCACCCGCGCCCGCGGGGGCGCGCACCGCCGCCGACGTGGTCACCCCGGCCCTGGTGGCGGCGCTGACCCGGGACGTGGCCGGCAGCGGCAAGACCAGCAGCCGCTCCCCGCTCACCGGCGAGGAGCTGGCCCAACTGCCCGAGTCCACCGCCGAGGACGTGGACCGCGCCTTCGAGCGGGCCCGCGCCGCCCAGCGGCCCTGGGCGGCCACCCCGGTGCGGCAGCGGGCCGCCGTGCTGCTGCGCTTCCACGACCTCGTGCTGGCCCGCCAGTCGGAGGTGCTCGACCTCGTCCAGCTGGAGACCGGCAAGGCCCGGCTGCACGCGCACGAGGAGGTGCAGGCGGTCGCCGTCGCCGCCCGGCACTACGGGCGCAGGGCTGCCTCCTATCTGCGCCCCAAGCGGCACACGGGGGCGATCCCCGTGCTGACCAAGGTGACCGAGCTGCGCCACCCGCGCGGAGTCGTGGGGCAGATAGCGCCGTGGAACTACCCCTTCGAGCTGTCCGTCGGTGACGCGCTGCCCGCCTTCGTCGCGGGCAACGCGGTTGTGATGAAGCCCGACACCCAGACCGCGCTGACCGCGCTGTGGGCCCGCGACCTGCTGATCGAGGCGGGGCTGCCGCCCCAGGTGTGGCAGGTCGTCCTCGGGGAGGGCCCGGTGGTCGGGCCCGAGGTCGCCGACCGCGGTGACTACGTCTCCTTCACCGGTTCGACCCGCACCGGCCGGGAGGTCGCCCGGCGCGCCGCCGCCCGCCTGGTGGGCTGCTCGCTGGAGCTGGGCGGCAAGAACGCGATGCTCGTCCTGGACGACGCCGACCTCGACAAGGCCGCGGCGGGCGCGGTGCGCGGCGCCTTCTCGTCCGCCGGGCAGCTGTGCATCTCCATCGAGCGGCTCTACGTCCACGAGGCGGTCGCGGACGCCTTCCTGGAGCGCTTCGTGGCCCGCACCCGCGCCATGCGCCTGGGCGGCGCCCTCGCCTACGGCGCCGACATGGGCTCCCTCGTCTCCGAGCGGCAGCTCAAGACCGTCCGGCGGCACATCGAGGACGCCGTCGCCAAGGGCGCCACCGTCCTGGCGGGCGGCAGGCCGCGCCCGGACATCGGCCCGCTGTTCCACGAGCCGACGGTGCTGGAGGGCGTCGAGCCGGAGATGGCGGTCTGCGGCGAGGAGACCTTCGGCCCGGTCGTCTCCGTCTACCGCTTCTCGGAGGTGGACGAGGCGGTCGAGCTGGCCAACGCCACCCCCTACGGCCTCAACTCCAGCGTCTGGAGCGGCAACGCGCGCCGGGCCCGCGAGGTCGCCGCCCGGCTGCGCAGCGGCACCGTCAACATCAACGAGGGCTACGCCTCCGCCTACGGCAGCGCCCAGGCTCCCATGGGCGGGATGGGCGACTCGGGGCTGGGCCGCCGGCACGGCTCCGAGGGCATCCTCAAGTACACCGAACCGCAGACCGTGGCCCATCAGCGGGTGCTGCCCATGGCGCCGTCGCTCGGCATGAGCGACGAGGCGTACGCGGCGTTCATGTCGCGCTCCCTCAGGGCGCTGAAGGTGCTCCGCTTCCGCTGAGGGGGCGCTGCCGGCCGCTGTCCGCGGGCTGCGGGCCGGTGGTGGCCGGTCGCGCAGTTCCCCACACCCCTTACGGGCGCTCCCGTCACCGCAGAACCGGAGGTATTCGTGTCCCAGGCGCAATGCGACTACGACGTGCTGGTGGTCGGCTCCGGCTTCGGCGGGTCCGTCTCGGCGCTGCGGCTGACGGAGAAGGGCTACCGGGTGTGCGTGCTGGAGGCCGGCCGGCGCTTCACCCGCGACGAGTTGCCCAAGAACTCCTGGGACCTGAAGAACTTCCTGTGGGCGCCCTCCCTCGGCCTCTACGGCATCCAGCGCATCCACCTGCTCGCAAATGTCATGATCCTGGCAGGTGCCGGGGTGGGCGGCGGCTCCCTCAACTACGCCAACACCCTCTACGTCCCCCCGAAGCCGTTCTTCGAGGACCGCCAGTGGGGCCACATCACCGACTGGCAGACCGAACTCGCCCCCTTCTACGACCAGGCCGAGCGCATGCTCGGCGTCCGGCTCAACCCGACGACCACGCCCGCCGACGTCCATCTGAAGGCCGCCGCCGACCGCATGGGCTACGGCGGCACCTTCCACCTGGCGCCCGTCGGCGTCTTCTTCGGCGACGGCGAGGACGGCGACGGCACCTCGCGGGCCGCACCCGGCAGCACGGTGCCCGACCCCTACTTCGGCGGTGCCGGCCCCGACCGCACCGCCTGCGTGGAGTGCGGGGAGTGCATGACCGGCTGCCGCCGGGGTGCCAAGAACACCCTCAACGAGAACTACCTGTACCTCGCGGAGAAGGCGGGCGCCGAGATCCGCCCCCTCACCACCGTCGTCGGCATCCGCGAGCGCACCCCGGGCACCGACGAGGACGGCTACGAGGTGGCCACCGTCCGCACCGACAAGCGCCGCGCCCGCCCCCGTGTCCTGCGCGCCCGCCGCGTGGTGCTGGCGGCCGGTACCTACGGGACGCAGAAACTGCTGCACCGCGTCAAGGACGCCGGCACCCTCCCGCGGCTTTCCCCGCGCCTGGGCGAGCTGACCCGCACCAACTCCGAGGCGCTCGTGGGGGCGCAGACCATCCCGCGCCGCTACCGCGGGAAGTGGGGCGAGGACGCCGAACTCGACTTCACCAAGGGCGTGGCCATCACCTCCTCGGTGCACCCCAACGACACCACGCACATCGAGCCGGTCCGCTACGGCAAGGGCTCCAACGCGATGAGCGCGCTGACCACCCTCCAGGTGCGGCAGAACACGGTGCTGCCCCGCGCCCTCGCCCACGTGCTGACCTGCCTGCGGCACCCGGCGCTCTTCGCCCGCTCCCTGTCCGCCCGCAAGTGGTCCGAGCGCATCATCATCGGACTCGTCATGCAGACCCTCGACAACTCGCTGACGACCTACCGCAAGGACAAGGGCATCGGCAAGGGCATGCTGACCGCGCGGCAGGGGCACGGCGCGCCCAACCCCGTGCACATCCCCGAGGGCGCCGAGGCCGCCCGCGCGCTGGCCGAGGAGATCAACGGCTTCCCCGGTACCAACGTGGGCGAGCTGATGGGCACCCCGCTCACGGCCCACTTCCTGGGCGGCTGCCCCATCGGGGACGGCCCGGAGCACGGCGTCATCGACCCCTACCACCGGCTCTACGGGCACCCCGGCATCAGCGTCGTGGACGGCGCGGCCGTCTCCGCGAACCTCGGGGTCAACCCCTCCCTGACCATCACGGCGCAGGCCGAGCGCGCCATGGCCTTCTGGCCGAACAAGGGCGAGGAGGACCCGCGCCCCGCACAGGGGGAGGCGTACCGGCGCCTGGCCCCTGTCGCCCCGGTGCGGCCCGCCGTGCCCGAGGGCGCCTTCGGCGCGCTGTGGCTGCCGGTCCTGCCGGTGCCCCAGGTCCCGGCGCGGAAGCCGGAGGGATCGGGGGAGGCGGCGCAGCCGCGGGAGGCGGGGACGGGGGAGGCGTCGCGGGAGACGGAGGAGTCCCGGGAGCCGCAGGAGTCATGACGGTGACGAAGGGCCCCGTGGCGCCGGCCGGGTGGGTGGGCGGCAGCCGCGGGGCCCTCTGGTCAGCACCGGCGTCAGGGCAGCGCCCGTGCTGAGGCGGCGCCGGGGGGAAGCGCCGCTGGATTGGTCGGACCAATGGCACCACTGCGCCACGGCCAACCAATACGGGGGTGAATCAGATGGTTCGCTCGCTCTCCCGCATCGTGCGCGATGCGCCTCACCTCGCGCAACCGTTTCGACCAAGGGGCTTCTCCCCAGGGTGGGCGGTTATGGAAAAGATCTTGTGTGCACGCCGGACGCGGTGCCCGGCCCGGCGCGGGACCAGGGCGTCGGAGGACCGCGGAGCGGCCGGCCCAGAGCGTCCCCGGGACCGGCCGCTGTCGTGACCGGGCTGCTGTCCCCTGCCGTCCGGTCACAGCACCGGAACGAGGTCCCACGACGCCCGGCGTCTCCCCTCCCGGGGAGGACGGGCGTCTCATCGCTCCGGTGACGCCGCCCCGTCCGCCGCCGGGCGCCCGGCGGAGATCAGGGACACCGGGTCCAACGAAGCCCCTGCGGGCCGGTCACGCGCCGTACGGGTGAGGGCCGTCGCCGCCGCCCGGGGCCGGCCCGGCGGGGACCGGCCGCCGGGCCGGCACGGCACCCGGCGGGGCGCCTAGTGGCCGCGGCACAGCCGCAGCAGCGTCATGGCCAGGTCGCGGCCGGCGCCGCCCAGCTCACGGCTGTAGTGGTCGAGGATCTCCATCTCGCGGGCGAGGTGCACCCGTCGGCCGCCCGACTCGATCCGTACGCGCTGGATCGCCTCCGAGACCTCCATCCGGTCCCGGACCAGCGCGATGATGCGGGCGTCCAGCGCGTCGATGCGGGCTCGTTCGGCGGCGATCACCGTCTTGGGGCCGCCGTCCGGGGCGTCGGGGGCGGTCCGCGCCGCCCCGGCGGCTCCGGCGGCTCCGGTGGTCACGGCGGTGGCGGGTGCGGCGGGTGTGGTGGGTGCGACGGTGGTGGCGGTGGTGTTCATCCGCTGCCTGCTCCTTGGCTCGCGGAGCCCTCGGGACCGAACGGCCCGGAAGCCGGCACGACAGCGCCCCGGGCCTTGACCGGCCCGGGGCGCCTGGGGAAGTCGTGTGTCTACTCGCTCACACAGAACGACGACCATGGCAGCCGGCCGGGCCGGTGCCATAGGTAAACCAGAAGGTGTTCCGCGTCAGCATGCGGGCCAGTATGCCACGGGCCGGGAGCGCTGCCCCGCGACGGGAGGCCGGGGGGCCGGGAAGCGGTCGGTATCATCGGGGGTGAACCCCCTCTTCAGCGCCGAAAGGCATCAGCTTCGTGGCTTCCAACCCGTCCGAGAGCAGCGCCCCGGACACCGTTCTCGTCGTCGACTTCGGCGCGCAGTATGCGCAGCTCATCGCACGCCGGGTCCGCGAGGCGCGGGTCTACAGCGAGATCGTTCCCTCGACCATGCCGGCCGCCGAGATGCTCGCCAGGAACCCCAAGGCGATCATCCTGTCCGGCGGCCCGTCCTCCGTGTACGCGGAGGGTGCCCCCTCCCTCGACCGCGCGGTGTTCGAGGCCGGGGTGCCGGTCCTCGGCATCTGCTACGGCTTCCAGCTGATGGCCACCACCCTGGGCGGCACCGTCGACAACACGGGCGGCCGGGAGTACGGCGCCACGCCGCTGACGGTCACCAGGTCGGGCTCGACGCTGTTCGAGGGCACTCCGGACGAGCAGCAGGTGTGGATGTCGCACGGCGACGCGTGCTCGGCGGCGCCGGAGGGCTTCACCGTCACGGCGTCCACGGACCTGGTGCCGGTGGCGGCGTTCGAGAACGACGAGCGGAAGCTGTACGGCATCCAGCACCACTGCGAGGTGATGCACTCCACCCACGGCCAGCAGGTGCTGGAGCACTTCCTGTACCGCGCCGCGGGGCTGTCCCCGTCGTGGACGACGGAGAGCATCGTCGGCGAGCAGGTCGAGGCGATCCGCGCGCAGGTCGGCACCAAGCGCGCCATCTGCGGGCTGTCGGGCGGCGTGGACTCGGCGGTCGCGGCGGCGCTCGTGCAGCGGGCCATCGGCGACCAGCTGACCTGCGTGTACGTCGACCACGGCCTGATGCGCAAGGGGGAGACCGAGCAGGTCGAGAAGGACTTCGTCGCGGCCACCGGCGTGCAGCTGAAGGTCGTGGACGCGGCCGACCGCTTCCTGGACGCGCTGGAGGGGGTTTCCGACCCGGAGCAGAAGCGCAAGATCATCGGCCGGGAGTTCATCCGCGTCTTCGAGACCGCGCAGGCCGAGATCGTCGCCGAGGCGCCCAGCGAGGAGCCGGTGGCGTTCCTGGTGCAGGGCACCCTCTACCCGGACGTGGTGGAGTCGGGCGGCGGCACCGGCACCGCCAACATCAAGTCCCACCACAACGTGGGCGGGCTCCCCGACGACCTCGAGTTCGAGCTGGTGGAGCCGCTGCGCAAGCTGTTCAAGGACGAGGTGCGGATGGTGGGCCAGGAGCTGGGGCTCCCGGAGGAGATCGTCCAGCGCCAGCCGTTCCCCGGGCCCGGCCTGGGCATCCGGATCGTCGGCGAGGTCACGCGCGAGCGGCTGGAGGTGCTGCGCGAGGCGGACGCCATCGCCCGTGAGGAGCTGACGGCGGCCGGGCTCGACCGGGAGATCTGGCAGTGCCCGGTGGTGCTGCTCGCCGATGTCCGCAGCGTCGGCGTCCAGGGCGACGCCCGCACCTACGGTCACCCCGTGGTGCTGCGGCCGGTCTCGTCCGAGGACGCGATGACGGCCGACTGGTCGCGGCTGCCCTACGACGTCCTGGCCCGCATCTCCACGCGGATCACCAACGAGGTCGCCGAGGTCAACCGCGTCACGCTGGACGTCACGAGCAAGCCCCCGGGGACCATCGAGTGGGAGTGACCCTCGCCTGACGGCCCCGCCGTGCGCCCCCGTCGTCCGCTCCGGATGACGGGGGCACACGTGTGTTCGGGCTGGGATACGGTGCCGGGGTGGCGGACGCGGAAGATGAGGCGGGGCGGCCGGAAGAGCCGGAGCGGACCGGCGGGCGGGGGCTCCTGGAGTACTCGGACGAGGAACGGGAGCGCTGGCGCGCCCTCCAGCAGGAGGGGGAGCGGCGCCGGCGCCGGCGGCGGATCGTCACCTGGAGCCTCGTCGGCGTGGTGGTGCTCGGTCTGGCGGGGTGGGCGGCCGCACCGAGCGTCAAGGACAGGGTGATCGCCTCCAGGGCCTGCGACGGCGCGATCCCCGAGGGCAGCATGGACACCCTGCGCGCCGCCACGGGCGACGCCGACGCGCATCTGACCGAGTACACCACCGAGACGAGCACCGGACTCGGCCGCTACTCCTGCCAGGTGAAGAGCGAGAAGGGGCGGGTCCTGGAGGTCGAGGTCTACAGCCGCCGCGACTCCATCGACCGCGAGCTGGCCCGGCAGTTCGAGGACGACGGCGGGCACCCGGCGGCGGCGCTGCCGGGCGGGCTGCCCGGGTTCGAGGCCAGGCTGGCGGGCATCGTGCTGATGCCCCAGTGCCCCGGGCACGGCAGGGACGCGGCGGGCCACCGGGGGCAGTTGCTGGTGGACGTGCTGGGCGGGGGCGACTCCGCGTCGCGCGACCTGCTCCGCACCGGTGCTGCCGTCGCCAACAAGGCGGCCGAGAAGCTGGGGTGCGACGCGAAGCCGCTGCCCGTACCCGGCAGGGACGGCGAGCCGGAGCAGGTGCGTGTGGCGGCCGCGGCCGGCACCTCCTGCGCGGCGCTGGCCGACGGCCCCCTCCAGGGCTCCGGCTGGACCGCCGACCTGCGCCTTCCCAAAGGGCGCGGCCCGATGGCCAGTTGCGCGGTGCGGCCCTCGGGGAAGGACGAGTACGGCGATCCGCACGACCCGGTGATCCGGCTCTACGGCTGGTACGGCGACTGGTCGCAGCGGATGAAGCTCCATGCGGCGCGGATGAACGGCGCGGACACCGGCCGGGCGACGGTCCGGCCGTGGCTCGGCGAGAGCAACGGCTGGGCCATGGCCCGCTGCGACGGCCAGGCGGCGGGCTTCGAGATCGACGTGTGGCGGCCGTCCGCCGACGGCACGCCCCCGGGGCAGCGGACGGTGAGCCGCGACCGGCTGGGCAAGGAGAAGATGCGCCAGATGCTCGCCTCCTTCGCGAAGAAGGAGAGCGCCGAGCGCGGTTGCGAGGGGCTGCGCCTGCCGCACGCCGGCTAGGGCCGTGGCGGGCGCGCCGGCGACCGGGCGGGGGTGCTCCGGTGGGTGCCGGGGCGGCGCTCGGCGGTGCGCCGGTGCGCCGTGGCCGTCCCGGCCGCTGCCGGGCTCCCCGCGTCCGAGGCCGGGACGGGCATGGTCAGCGAGGCGGCGGCCGAGCGCAGTTCGCGGATCAGCTCCCGTACGGCGGCGGTCCCGGCGAGTTCGGACGTGGTGACGTAACCGACCCCGCGCGTGGGCGGCCGGGGGCCGAGGCCGGTGAGCGCGATGTCGGCGGGCGCGCCGGTGAGGGCGAGCGCGGGCATCAGGGACATCCCCATGCCCTGGGAGACCATCGACAGCACCACGGTGTCGTCCTCGGCGAGGATGGTGGCCGGGGGGATCCAGTCCTGGCGTGCCCACCAGTCGCGGGTGTAGGAGCCGCAGTTCTCGTCCCAGTCGATGAGGGGCAGGGTGCGGGGGTCCTGGGTGCCGGCGCGTGGGTGGGCGAGCACGTACGGCTCGTCGAAGAGCTTTCCGCTCAGCAGCCCCTTCGGCGGCCCGGCTCCGTCCAGGGTGGCCAGGCCGAGGTCGGCGTGGCCGTCGGCGACGAGGCCCGCGGTGCCCCGCCCGATCTCCCGCACGATGCTCACCCGCGGGGCCAGCCCGGGGTGGCGGCCGGTCAGCCGCTCCAGCGCGCGGGGCAGCAGATGGGCGGCGACGCTGCGGAACGCGGCGATGCGCAGGGGACCGGTGACCGCCTCGTCACCCGCGTCGCGGGCCTCGTCGCGCATCGACCGCATCAGGCGCAGGATGCGCCGGGCGTAGGCGACGGTACGGGTACCCGCGGCCGTGGGGCGGGCGCCGTACCGGCCGCGGTGGAAGAGCACGACGCCGAGTTTGCGTTCGCAGGCGCGTACCGCATGGGAGACGGCGGACTGCGTCAGCCCGAGGGAGGCGGCCGCCGCGGTGAACCCGCGCTCCCGCTCGACGGCGACGAGGATGCGCAGTTCGTGCGGCGCCAGGTCGTCCATGCCCCGGAGTATGCCAGGGCAGGACGACACGCATGAGCGGCGTTCATGGAAGCGGCACTTCGCGTCACGGACACCGCTGCCCAACCCGGGTGCCCGCCTCCTACGGTCGCCACCGGGGCGGACACCGGTCCGTTCCCCACCGGTCCGAGTCCAGGAGCGCACATGTCCGCCACCCCCGCCCGCTTCGTCCACCAGGTCGCACGCCCTCAAGGGGCCCCGACGGCCGCCGACTTCGGCATGGTGGAGGGGACCGTTCCCGCTCCGGGCCCGGGCCAGGCCCTGGTGGAGAACGTGTACCTGTCCGTCGACCCCTACATGAGGGAGCTGATGGACGGCGGCTGGGACCTGCACGCGCCTCTCGAAGGGCGCGCCATCGGCCGTGTGACCGCCTCCCGCGCGGCCGGACTTCCCGTCGGGGCGCTCGTCTTCCACCGCCAGGGCTGGCGGACCCATGCCCTGGTGCCCCCCGGCCAGGCCCGGGTACTGCCGCACCACCCCGGCGTTCCGGCCCGGGTCTTCCTGGGCCTGCTGGGCGGCACGGGCCTGACCGCCTATGTCGCCCTCACCCGGACCGCGGCACTCCGGCCCGGCGAGGACGTGTTCATCTCGGCCGCGGCCGGCGGTGTGGGCAGCGCGGCCGGGCAGCTGGCCCGGCTGCTGGGGGCGCGGCGCGTCGTCGGCAGCGCGGGTTCGGCCGAGAAGGTGCGGCGGCTGACCGGGGAGTGGGGTTTCGACGCGGCTTTCGACTACCACGACGGCCCGGTCGGGCAGTTGCTGGCCGAGGCCGCGCCGGACGGCGTCGACGTCTACCTCGACAACGTCGGCGGAGAGCACCTCGAAGGCGCCATCGAGGGGCTGCGGGAGTTCGGCAGGATCGCCTGGGTCGGGGCGATAGCCCAGTACAACAGCGCCCAGCCGCCCGCGGCGCCGCGCAATCTGTACGAGATCGTGGACAAGAGTCTGCGTCTGGAAGGCGTTCTCGTCCGCAACCACCGTTCCGTGCAGAGCGAACTGGAGGACTTTCTCGTACCGCACCTGCGGGCGGGGCGGGTCGTCGATGTGCAGAGCGTCGTGCACGGCTTCGACAACGTGGTGGAGGCGTTCCTCGGCATGCTGCGGGGCGCCAACACCGGCAAGACGGTGGTGCGGATCGCCGAGGAGGGGGCGGCGGAGGCGTGACGCCCGCACGCGGTGTGCCGTCAGCGGGGTGAGGCACCCGCGCCGGAGCGGACGCGCGTCGGGGCGGACCCGTGCACTCCGGTTCCGTGGCAGGCTCCGGGCGCCCCGGATCAGAGCAGGTTGAGTGACTGCACGTAGCGGGAGTCCATCGCCACGCGGAGCCGTTCGGCCCGGCCGGGCGGGACGCCGCGGTCCTTCACCCACTTGTCGAACACCGCGAACAGCTGCACGCGGCCGTCCATCAGCCGCGCCACGGCCCGTTCGCCCTTGCCCGCCGGGGCGTCGGGGCGGCGCTGGGCGAGGGTGGCCGCGGAGGGGCGGGAGCGTACCCGGTGGCCGGTGGGGTGGTAGACGCCCCGGGTGTGCCGCAGCACCGCACGGTCGAACCCGGCCAGCGACGGCGCCAGACCCTCGTGGACGGCCTCCGTGCGGGCGGCCATGAGGCCGGCGACGAACGCGGCGGTCTGCTCCAGCTCCGTCTCGACGGCCAGCTGCCCGTCCTCGGCCCGCTCGCCCGGCTCCCTGGGGGCGGCGGTGAGCCGTTCCAGGTAGAAGGCGAAGCGGGCGCGTTCGGCGTCGTAGAGCGTCGCGAACGCGCGCGGGGAGGCGGCGACGCGGCGCAGGACCTTCTCGGCCCGCTCGAACTCGGGGAAGACGACATGGACGTCGCGGCCGTTCGGGAAGGGCGTGGCCCAGTTGCCGCTGCCGTCGCCGTACTCCGCCTCCTTGTCGCTGACGGCCGGGCGGCCCTTCCACTCCATGGGAGGGCCGGAGACCACCGCGTGGCTGGTGTCCTGGATGTAGGAGGCGAACATGTCCGCGAGGTAGGGGTTCAGGCCGAGGGGGAAGTCCGGGAGGTAGTGGTCGGCGCCCTCGCTCAGGAGCAGCACCACGGCGTGCGCGACGCGGGCCGACCGCGCGGTGTGAGGGCGCGCGGGCGCGTCCTGCGCGTCGGCGGTCCGTCCCGTGGTCGCGGCGACGAGGGCCCGCCCGGCGACGGCCGTCCCGTCGGCGCCGTCGCACAGCGGGTCACCGGTGGCGCGCAGCAGACGCTTGAGCGGCCCGGTGCGGTGCACGCCCTCGCCCGGGTCCAGGGCGGCGGCGGCCCGTTCGGGGTCGCGGGCCAGGGCGCGGGCGGAGGCGGGAGCCGGGCGGCAGCGCGGCTCGTCGCCGCCGTCGCTCAGCAGCACGGGGACCAGGACGGCGAGCAGCACCAGGGCGAGGGCACCGCCGCCCAGGGCGAGGAGCAGGGTGCGCCGGGAGGCGCCACGTATGCGGTCGAGGGAGGGCACCGGGCGAGGGTACCCGGGCCCTGGACGGGGGTTCGGGCCGTCCGTGCGCTGCGAGGCCGCTCTTGGCATTGCGGATCTGCTGCTGAATGTAGTACTCCTTATACATGAGCGAGCACGTACACAACAGGCTGGCGGTCGTGCGGGCTGAACGGAAGGTGTCCCGGCAGGCGCTGGCCACGGCGGTCGGCGCGCACTACCAGACGATCGGGTACATCGAGCGCGGGCAGTACAACCCGAGCCTCGACCTGGCGCTGCGCATCGCCGCCTATTTCCGGCTCCCGGTGGAGGCCCTGTTCTCCCTGGAGCCGTTCCGCCCGCTCACGGACGAGCTGTACGGCACGTCCGGTACCACCGAGGACACGGGGAGGACACCTCGATGAGCACGGGCACGCCTGCCACGCGCTACGACAAGTGGCTGCTGAAGACCATGAACGACACGCGCACCAAGCGCTACCACGCCACCCGGGCGGCGCGCCGCCGCATCATCGCCGCGCACATGGCCGCCACGGTGGTGGGAGTGGCGGCCCTCGTCACCGGTTACGCGCGCGAGGACCTGTGGCCGCTGGTCTGGATGCTGGTCGCGCTGGTGGCGTGGATCCCGCTCACCGGCCTGCTCAACTCCATGACGTACGGCCTGCTGGACCTGCGCACCCGTGTCCTGGACGAGCGGCAGATCGCCGAGCGCGGCGCGGTGCACGCCGTGGCGTACCGCGTCACCTCCTGGATGATGGCCCTCACGCTGCTGGGCTTCTACGCCGCCTGGACGCTGGACGTCCCGTTGAGCGACCTTGCCGTCCCGCTGGCGAGCGCCGGCCTGTCCGTGTTCGTCCTGCACCGGCTGCTGCCCTTGTGGATCGCGGCGCTGCGGGCGCAGGACCCGCCGGAGGAGGAGCCGGACGAGGCCGCCGGCGGCCCGGCGCCGTCCGTCTGACGCGCGCCTGGATACGCCGTTCGGGGCGTCTGACGCACGCCGCGCGCCGC
>NZ_VJOK01000001.1:4658250-4668128 GCF_013302895.1 Streptomyces albus subsp. chlorinus
CGGTGCCCAATACCCGCGCCGCGCCCCCCGGGAGAGCTACCGGCTGCGGCCCCTGGCCGGGGAGACGTCCATGGGCACCCCCACGGCGCACCCGCCCGTGCGCACCCACGCCGAGACGACCCTCCCGGCGACGGGCGGCGAGCGGGTCATCGCGCTGACCTTCGACGACGGACCGCATCCCGAGCACACCCCCGCGCTGCTGGAGGTACTGCGCCGCCACGGCGTACAGGCCACCTTCTTCGTCGTCGGCGAGAACATCGCCGTCTACCCCGAGTTGCTGCACGAGATCGTGGCGGACGGCCACGCGCTGGGCAACCACACCTACAGCCACCACCAGCTCACCCGGATGCGGCCCGGCGCCATCCGCAGTGAACTGGGCCGCACCAGCGAGCTGATCGACCAGGTGGTGGGCTTCTCCCCGCACTGGTGCCGCGCGCCCTACGGCGACTGGCACGGGACCTCGCTGGAGATCTGCTCCGAGCTGGGCATGGAACCCATGGGCTGGTCCCTGGACACCGCGGACTGGCGCCGCCCCGGCACCGCCGGCATCGTGCGCACGGTCACCGACCAGGCGGCACCGGGCGCCATCGTCCTCCAGCACGACGGCGGCGGCCCCCGCCACCAGACGGTCGAGGCCGTCGACCGCTACCTGCCCGTCCTCCGCGCCCGCGGCTGGACCTGCGTGCGGCCGTGACCGGGGGCGGTCTCCGCGAGCCGTCCCCGGCCCGGTCCCGCGAGGCGAACGCCCTCATCCGGGTTCTCGGCCCCGGCCGCCACCTCGCGAGGGGCCCGCGTCCTCACACCAGCCGGCGCGCCGTCGCCCACCGCGTCAGCTCGTGGCGGTTGGACAGCTGCAACTTCCGCAGCACCGCGGAGACGTGGGACTCCACCGTCTTGACGGAGATGAACAGCTGCTTGGCGACCTCCTTGTAGGCGTAGCCGCGCGCGATCAGCCGCAGTACCTCGCGCTCGCGCTGGGTGAGGCGGTCGAGGTCCTCGTCGACCGGCGGGGCGTCGGAGGAGGCGAAGGCGTCCAGGACGAAGCCCGCCAGCCGCGGGGAGAAGACCGCGTCGCCGTCCGCGACGCGGAAGATGGCGCCCACCAGGTCATCACCCGTGATGGTCTTGGTGACGTACCCGCGCGCGCCGCCGCGGATGACGCCGATGACGTCCTCGGCGGCGTCGGAGACCGACAGCGCCAGGAACCGCACCGGCCGCTCGGGGTCGGCCATCAGCGGCGCGCTGCGGCGCAGCACCTCCACACCGCCCCCGCCCGGCAGGTGGACGTCGAGCAGCACGACATCCGGGCGGGTCGCCCCGATGACCGTCAGCGCCTGGTCGACGTCGCCCGCCTCACCGACCACGTCCACGCCGGTCTCGTCGGTGCGGCCGATCTCCGCCTGCACGCCCGCGCGGAACATCCGGTGGTCGTCCACCAGGACCACCCGCACCCGGCGCCCGTCCGCCGCCTCACCGCCGCCCTGCTGTCCGCCCGCCCGGCCCGTCTCGTCGGTCCCGTCCGTCACGACTCCGCCGCCCTCTCCATCTCCAGCTCGACCTCGGTCCCCTCACCCGGTGCGGTGCGCAGCCGCGCCGTGCCGCCGTTGCGCCGCATCCGGCCGATGATGGACTCGCGTACGCCCATCCTGTCCTCCGGGACGGCGTCCGGATCGAAACCCGGCCCCCTGTCCCGTACGGAGAGGAAGACGGTACGCCCCTCCACCTCGGCGAAGACCTGCACGGCGCCGCCCTCGCCACCGTACTTGGCGGCGTTCACCATCGCCTCGCGCGCCGCCTGCAACTGGGCGCCCAGCGCCTCGTCCAGGGAGCAGTCGCCGACGCAGACCACCTCGACGGGCACCCCGTGGTGGTCCTCCACCTCGGCGGCCGTGGCCTTCACCGCCTCGGCGAGGGTCCGCGGCTCGTTCTCCTCCTCGGCCGCCGTCCGCCCGGCGGCGTCGGCCGGCTTGTAGAGCCAGGCGCGCAGCTCCCGCTCCTGCGCGCGGGCCAGCCGGGCCACCTCGCGCGGCTTGTCGGCGTTGCGCTGGATGAGGGTGAGGGTGTGCAGCACGGAGTCGTGGACGTGCGCCGCCACCTCGGCCCGCTCCTGGGCGCGGATGCGCATCAGCCGTTCCTCGGACAGGTCCTGCATCATCCGCACGAGATAGGGGCCCGCCATCAGCGCGATGCCCACCAGCACCGCGAGCGCCGCCTGGAGCACCGAGCCCAGGTGCCGGACGGAACCCTGCACGACCACGATGCCGGTCACCCCGACCGCCACCAGCACCACGCCCGCCGCGCTGCGCGCGATCGGCAGCAGCCGGGCGCGCCGCCCCACCGCCACCCAGTGGGCCCGGCGCGAGTTGTCCGCCTGACGCCACACCAGGGCGACGCCGAGGCCGATGAGGACGACCGGCCACAGATAGGTGTTGGCCGCGCCGAACTGGAGGTTGTCCGCCGTCACGAAGACCGCCGCGATCAGCGCCAGGACCGCGATGATCTGGCCCTTGTCCGGCTTGCGGAGGAGGAGGCGGCGCAGCCCGTCCCGGTCGGTGACCGCCTCGGTCAGCCCGGCCGCGCCCCGGTGCCCGGCGCCGACCCCTCCGGTGCCCAGCGGCACCACGAACCAGAACGCCGCGTACAGCAGCGCCCCCAGGCCGTTGGCCAGGGTGAGCGCGATGAAGACGATCCGCACCCAGGAGACCGGCAGCCCCAGATGGCCCGCCAGCCCGCGCGCCACCCCGCCCAGCATCCGGCCCTCGGCGCTGCGGTAGAGCTTGCGCTGGGGTGGCTCGTCGGCGGGCGGCTCCGTGGCCGCGCGCCCCTGTGGTGGCGCGTCCACGGACGGGGAGGCGGGCGGTGTCATGCTCCGATCGTCACATGGCGGGGCCGGTGGGACATCAGGGTCGCCCCCTGAGGCGTCCCCGAGGCGGACCCGGAACCGGGCCGCGGATCTCAGGGATCGATCCGGGTAGGGCCCCGATGCCGCCCCGCACACGGGGCGCGACCATAGGCGTATGAGCGAGGAGGAGCAGCACGCGGCGACCGGGCACCCCCGGGGTGCGGCGGACACCGGGGGCGCCGCGGAGGGCGGTGGCGGTGCGGAGGGCGGTGGCGGCGGGCGCACCGGGAGCGCCGGGGACGGTGGGCACATCGGGAGCGCCGGGGGCGGCGGGCGCACCGGGCACACCGAGGACGGCGGGTACGCGGGGCACACCGAGGGCGGGGGGCGCACCGGGCGCGGCGCCGCCCCCTCCTGGGGACCGCACAATCCGCCCCCGGCGGGCCCGCGGGGCAAGCTGCGCCGCAGCCGTACCCACAAGGCGGCCGGGGGTGTGTGCGGGGGCATGGGGCGGTACTTCGACCTGGACCCGGTGATCTTCCGGGTGCCACTGGTCGTGCTCTCCGTCATCGGCGGACTGGGCCTCATCTTCTACGGGTTCGCCTGGCTGCTGATCCCCGCCGAGGGGGAGAGCCAGAACGAGGGCCGGCGGCTGCTGTCCGGCCGGGTGGAGGGCGCCTCGCTGTCCGCGATCCTGGTCGCGCTCGTCGGCTGCGGCCTCTTCCTCGCCTCGCTCGGCACCCGCAGCGTTCCCTTCTCCCTCCTGCTGATCGGCGCCGTGGCCGGCGCGGCCTACTGGTCGCAGCACCGGCGGCAGGCCGAGGCCGCGAGCGCTGAAGGAGCGCAGCTCGACCCGGCCACGGCGCACGCGGTGGCCGACGCGCCCCCCGAGACCCAGGCGCCACCCGTCCCGGTCCCCGCCTCCTGGTGGCGGGAGCCGCTCACCAAGGAAGCGGGCGCCACCAAGTCCGCCGGGCCGTGGGGCGGCAGCCCCTGGAGCCGGGCGGGTGCCGCCACCGGCTATCTGTGGGGCCCGCACGAGGCCCTCCCGTACGCCGCGCCGCCCGGTGCCCACGAGAGCCCGGCCGCACCGGCCGGCCGGCCCCTCGCCGGCGGCATGGCGCGAGGCGGGCCGCCCGCGCGGCAGGGCGCGGGAGCCGGCGGCTCACTCGGCGGACTGGTCTTCCTGCTGGCGGTGCTGGCCGGCGGCATCTCCGCCGCCGTCTTCTGGCACCTCGACCATCCGCCGGCCACCAGCCTCACCATCGGGCTGAGCTGCGCCCTCGCGGTCTTCGGCCTCGGCCTGGCCGTCAGCTCCTTCGTCGGCCGCACGGGCTACGGCACCCTGGTGTGCGTCGTCCTGACGGCCGGCCTGCTGGCGGGCGCGGCGGCGCTGCCGCGGGACGTCTCGGCACACGTCCGCGACACCCGCTGGGTCCCGGCCGCCGCGGCGGACGTCCAGCCGCGCTACTCCGTCGGCACCGGCTCGGGCGAACTCGACCTGCGCGGAGCGGGACCGAAGGCCGGCCAGACGGTGCGCACCCGGATACGGGTCGGCGCCGGGGAGATCAAGGTGGTCGTCCCCGACGACGCCCTCGTCAAGGTGACCGCGGACGTCGGCCTGGGCGAGACGCAGTTCCCCCGGGCCCTCGACGGCGACGGCGAGGTCGTCTTCGACGGCTCGGGCGGCATGGACACCCACCGCCGCCTCACCCTGCGGCCCTTCGACGGCGCCAGAGCCAACGGCACCGTCGAGGTGGCACTGAGCGCGGGCATCGGCCGCGTCGAGATCGTCCGCGAACTGCCCTCGGGCGAGCGCTCCGACCGCTTCTCCACGCCCGGCGACCCCTCTCCGGGCGGCGCGTCCCAGGAGGGAGCACCACGATGAGGCACCGCTTCGAGCCCTCCCGGCTGCTGCTCGGACTCTCCATGATCACCATGGCGGTCCTCTACCTGCTGGACGCGGCGGGCGAACTGGAGATCCCCTTCTGGGTGCTGCCCGCCGTCCTGCCCCTCGCCCTGGTCCTGGCCGGCCTGACGGCGCTGCTGACGTTCCTGATACGGCGCTCGGTGGCACGGCGCAGGGAACTGAGGGAGCGGGGCTCCTAGCCGGCTCCACCCCCAACCGGTGGATCCGCCCCCCTCCCGCCCGGCGTCGGAGGGCGCGCTCCCTCAGCCCCTCAGCCGAAGATCCGCCGGCCCCTGCGCCGCCGCCGCGCCGCCAGCAGCGCGTCCAGCGAGAACAGCGGCGCCCCGGCCAGCACCAGGGGGAGCCAGGCCATCAGATACGGCAGATCGTTGCCGTAGTAGTAGGGCTCGCTCGCCCAGCTGACGGTCAGCCACAGGCAGAGCGACAGCAGGGCCCCGCCGGCCGCCGCGACCCGTGCCCACAGCCCGCACAGTGTGCCGAGTCCGATGGCGATCTCCCCGGCGGCGATCGCCGTACCGAACCCCTCCGGACTGTGCTGTGCCAGTTCCACCAGCCAGGTGGCCGCGGCCGAGTCCCGGGCGGCCTCCAGCGTCCCGGCGAACGAGCCGGGGCCGCTCCCGTTGAGAAAGGCGGGCGCGGAGAGTTTGTCGATGCCCGCGTACAGGAACGTCACCCCGAGAAAGAGCCGCAGCGGCAGCAGCGCGTACCGCGAGGCGTGCTCCCGCACTCCGACCGGCGCCCCCGCGACCGGTCCGGGAAACGCGTTGACCGTCGTCGAGTCGCCCCCGCCACCGCCGCTCGTCGGCCCCGTCACTGACATCAGGTCGCTCCCGCCTTCCGCAGACGCGTTCGGTGTGCGGGGGCGATTCTTCCCCTGCGGGCGGTGGGCTTGGCAAGTGCGTGCGACAGTTGCCGCCCCGCACCGGTGCTCCACGCAACCCGCCCCCCGGCACCCCGCGGCCCGGCGGGCTCTCACGGAACGATGAGTGGTTCCGCCTTGTACGCGCGGTGCAGCAGCTCGACGAAGTCCGGTGCCGCGGGCAGGGACGCGGTGCCGATCCGGTGCACCGGCGCCCCGGGGGTCCACGAGTTCATGACCACGGCCCCCGCCAGTCCGGGAAGATCGGCGAGCCGGATCTCCTCGTCGCGCTGCGGGACGCCGAACTCCTCCAGCCGACGGCGGACGACGGCCATCGTCGTTCCCGTCAGCAGCTCGGCGCGGGGCCACACCACGGCGGTGCCGTCCCAGAACGCGAGGTTCCAGATCGTCGCCTCGCTGAGCCGCCCGGCGCGGTCCACGAACGCGGCGTCGTCGAACCGCTGGGCGACAGCCTGGCGCAGGAAGTAGGTCTTCGCGACCTCCCCGACATGTTTCACGGCCGGCAGCATCCGCTCGTGGGGAACGGCCGCCAGCGCCAGCGGTTCCCGCGGGCCGGAGGCGGGAGGGCCGGTCCGCACCAGCATGTCGGGCTCCCCCTCGTGCGCGGCGGTGAACTCGCCCGCCCGGGAGAAGACCGTCGCCGTCAGGGAGAGGTCAGCGGGACCGGCCGCCAGGGCCGACCGCAGCAGCGACCGCACCCGCTCCTCGGGCAGTGCCCGGCCGAACAGCTCCACCGACGCCGCCCGCAACCGCTCCAGGTGGAGGTCGAGGCCGCGAATCCGTCCGCCACGCACCTGCGCGGCGGTGAAGTGGGCGTACCCCGCGAAGGCGAGCGGCGTCAGCTCCTCGGCGGTCGCCGCCCGGCCGTTGTACTGAGCAACAAAAGTGGGCATGTCTGTACCTTGGTCTTTGTGGACGTCCCCTGTGGGCGTGCCTTGGGCGTTCCTTGGACGCTCCTTGGACGGGCCGCCGGACACGACGGCGGCCGCGGTCCGCGGATGCGCGCCGACGCGGCGACGTTAGGGCTTGCCACCGGTGAGAAGGTCAAGGCGGGAGGGCCGGGCGACATGCGGGGGGAAGGAACCATGCTGATCGGGGAGCTGGCCCGGCGCACCGGGGTCAGCCCGCGACTGCTGCGGTACTACGAGGAACAGGGCCTGCTGGAGACCCGGCGCGGGCCCAACGGCTACCGCCACTACGCCCCCGAAGCGGTGGAGACGGTGCGGCGGATCCGCACCCTGCTGGACGCGGGCCTGACCACCGACGTGATCCGCTCGCTCCTGCCGTGCGTCCGCGGCGAGGGAGTGGGCTTCAACTGGTGCGACGAGGTGCGGGCCACACTGGAGGGGGAGTTGACGGCTCTGGACGCGCGCATCGACGGCCTCCGGCGCAACCGGACGGCGATCGCCTCCTACCTGGCGCGGTACGAGGAGACCGGCACCGGCACCGGCACGGGCTGAGCGCGGCCCCTCACTCCACCACGTCGATCGGGTAGCGGTTCGTCTCCACACCCGCCGCGGTGACCACCTGCACCTCCACCCGCCCCGGCTCCACCTCGACGGGAACCGGCACCGTCAAAGCGGTGTCCGCGGGGCTGGTGAAGCCGCCGCGCACGGGGATCAGCGGTGCGTGGACATGAACCGCCCCGATCCGGACGACCATACGGGCCAGGCGGTCGGGAGCGGTCGCACCGGGCGGGACGAAACCGGCACCGCGGATCTCGATGTCGTCACCGGTGCGGATGGGCGCGTGCAGGTCGCCCATCTCCCGCGCCCGGACGACCGACAGGACGACGGGCCGCCCGCCCTCGGCGTACTTCCCCGCCAGATACGTCGCCGCCGAGACGATCACCAGCAGCGCCAGCCCCCAGGGCAGGTCGGGCAGCCGGTCGGGCTGGCGGGCCAGCCGGACGGCGGCGAAGACCACGGCGACCGCGCTGATCAGCACGTACTGGACGTCGGAGAACGACCCGCGGCCCGCGTCGTCCGTGAGGAGGTCCGCCGCGCGCGGACGGTCGGCACGCACCTTCTGCAACCGCCTGCCCTGCACCCGCACGGTCACCGTCCGGCGCACCACGACGGCGACCGCACACGTGAGGGCGAGGACGGTCACCACTCCGGCGCCACGCTCGAGATCCAGCCCCGCCAGCAGCGCGCGGCGCTCCCCGGCCCCGGAGGCGGCGGCCAGTTCGACCGCCAGGACGAGGACGGCGAACACCGACAACAGCACCCACGCCGCCGCCACCGCCCGTGAGGTGGACAGCCGGTTGTCCTCACCGATGACCGGTGCCAGCACGCCCCCGCGCCTCCGGTGCAGCCAGGCCGCGGCGGTCAGCAGCCCGGCCGAGACGAGCCCCGCCACCAGCCCGGCCGTCCGGCCCACCGACCAGCCACCGCCGAGCGCGGTCAGCAACTGGACCAGCACCAGCACGCCGACGGCTGCCCAGACGGCCACCACGGTGCGCCGCCACAGCCGCGCCAGCCACGCGTCACCCTCCTCGCGCCCCCGCTCGGCGACCTCGCGCGCCGCCCGCGTCAACTCGTCCGACACCCACTGCCGGGAGGCCCCCGCCGAGTGCGCCAGCCCCACCGGAACACCCTCGCCCGCCGCCAACTCGTCCCGCCGCCGGCCGAAAGCGGCCAGCGCCTTGCGGTACCCCTCACGCGCACTGTGCGGGCAGCTGTCGCACGCGCACGGAGCGGAATGGCCGCCGGACGAACCGGAAGAGGAAGCGGGAGCGGAGGAGGAAGACGAGGTAGCGGCGGAGCGCGGGGAGGAGAAGGAGGGCGGGGAGGAGAAGGAAGACCGGGAGGACGAGCCCTCGGAGGCGGGCACGGAGGGGGGAGCGGGGGCGGAGGAAGAGGTGGAGGTGGAGCCGCGGGGCGGTGATGGAGGAGAGGCCGGGGAAGTGGTGGCGGGAGCGGACGGGGCCGGGTCCGGGTTCCGGGTCGGGGCGGGGGCCGGGGGCCGCGTGGGCTCCGGGCGCGGGGAGCCGCGCCCGGCGGAAGCGGAGTCGGCGGTACGCCGGGCACCGTACCCGGCGGACGGGGACCCCGCCCGCGCCCCGGGCACCCGACCACCCCCGGCCCCGCCGGAACCCCGCCCCTCCGCAGGACCCTGACCGGACCGGCTCCCTGTACTCGCGCCCGTGTCCGCGCCCGCGCCCGCGCCGCGCGGGCTGTTGCGGACGGAGGCACCGCCACCTGCGGCGGAGGCACCGGCACCTGTACGGGAACCGCCACTGGTCCGGGGGCCGCCACTGGTCCGGGATTCGCCACTGGTCCGGGGGCCGGCACTGGTCCGGGAGTCGGCATCGGTTCGGGATTCGCTACTGGTTCGGGTGCCGGCATCAGTACGAGAACCGGCATCGATACGGGTGCCGGCATCAGTACGAGAACGGGCATCGGTACGGGTGCCGGCATCGGTACGGGGACCGGGGCCGGTAGGAGCCCCGGGATCGGAAGGGGAACCGGGGGCGCGGTGGCCCGCGCCCGTGTCGCGCGGGCGTGAGCGGGGGGCGCCGCCGGTCGGCCCGTCCTCGTCGTCCGGGCCCTTCGCGCCGTCCTGCGCCGTGTCCACGGCCACTGTGCCACCCCGCCTCTCAACTACCTTCGGATGGAAGGGGATTGTGCCTCATGCGGGGCGGTGCCGGTTCGGGTGTCCAGGTCCGTACGGGGCGATCCCGGTGGAGAGAGGCCGGTCGGCGCGTCCACGGTGTGCACCTGTGAGTGAGCGCCGCCTGCGGCGCGGTTGACGTGAGGCCCTCACCCCGGGGCCGTTCCGTCCCCCCTCCCGTGGGCTCAGCCGGGGCGGACCGCACCGGCGAACGGCATCCTGGCGATCGGCGCCACCGCACCGACGTCCCCGGGTGCGGCTGCGTGGATCCGGCTGCAGCTCGTACGGGGCAGCGAGACGCCCGCTGCCTTCCATGCGGGCGTCAGCCCGGAGCAGCGGCCTGCGCCGGCCAGGAGCAGTGGTAACCGGACGGCCACGTACCGTCCCACACGTACGGTCTGCCCAGCGTGCGGTGCGCGAACGCGACCGCCTGTGCCGCCCGCCGCCTCGCGCCCTTCTCGGGCGGGCGGCGTGCGGCAGGCCGGTGCGCGGTCTGGTGCGGCTTCGTCGGCCGGTGCGCCGCCGGACGGTTCGAGGCCGGATGGGGCGAGGCCGGGCGGCGCGCTGCGGTGGCGGGGGATGCCGGGCGGTCCCGGTCGGTCCTCGCGGGC
>NZ_VJOK01000001.1:4668278-4676539 GCF_013302895.1 Streptomyces albus subsp. chlorinus
AGCGGCGAGCGGGCACGGGAGTGGCGGAAAATGCCCGAGTTCGTCGCGAAGCTGTCCAGGCGCGTTCGCTCTTCCACATGGGACGGGACGGAAGGTGCCGACAGTTGACCGGAGCCGAGTAATCCTCGACGGGGAAGGCAGGGGTGTGGTAAGGGCGCCGAAAACGTCCGGATACGCTCGCCGGCATGGACGTACTCATCAATGTCTTCGTCGGCCTGCACATCATCGGCATCGCCGCGCTCCTTGGCGGCTTCTTCACGCAGATGAAGGCGATGGGCAAGGGCGAGGCGCGGGTGGTCCCGGGGATGCTCCACGGGGCGCTGACCATGCTGGTCACGGGCGTCGCGCTGATCGGTCTCCACCAAGCTGACGACAGCCCGGTGAACACCGTCAAGATGGGCGTCAAACTCGCGCTGCTCGTGGTGATCCTCGGGCTCACCTATGTGAAGCGGGACGAGGAGCGGGTGAGCGCACCGCTGTTCGGCGCGGTCGGCCTGCTGACCATGGTCAACATCTTCATCGCGGTGCTGTGGGTGTGAGCGCCTCAGTGCGTGACCGCGCGACCACAGTGCCGTGAGCACCGGCGGGAGGGCATGGAAGCGCCCCCGGCGGACGGGTGAGCGGCCGGGTGTCCGGAAGGGCATGAGAGCTGTCGGTGCGGCGGCCTAGACTCGTACGACGATGAGCAGCCTCTTCGACGACAGCTTCCTGGCGGACCTCGACGGCGCGAGCCCCGAGGCGGACGCGCCCCCGCCGCCCGAGGACTCCGACGGCGCCGAGCACCACGGCCCCGAGGAGGAGATCCCGGACGACCTCTTCCAGGGCACCTTCGCGGGTGCGGGCACCGGTCCCGGCGCGGGGCGTGACGCGTATCACCGCGACGGCGCGCCCCGCTCCGTCGTGGACCCCGCCGCGCTCCTGGAGGGCATGAACGAGCAGCAGCGCGACGCCGTGCTGCACGCCGGGTCCCCGCTGCTCATCGTCGCGGGCGCCGGCTCGGGCAAGACCCGGGTGCTCACCCACCGCATCGCCTACCTGCTGGGCGCCCGGCACGTGCACCCGGGCCAGATCCTCGCCATCACCTTCACCAACAAGGCGGCGGGCGAGATGAAGGAGCGCGTCGCCGACCTGGTGGGGCCGCGGGCGCAGTCGATGTGGGTTTCCACGTTCCACAGCGCGTGTGTGCGCATCCTGCGCCGCGAGAGCAAGAAGCTGGGCTTCACCTCGTCGTTCTCGATCTACGACGCGGCGGACTCCAAGCGGCTGATGGCCCTGGTCTGCCGGGATCTGGACCTGGACCCCAAGCGCTTCCCGCCCAAGTCGTTCAGCGCGAAGGTCTCGAACCTCAAGAACGAACTGATCGACGAGGAGGACTTCGCCGCGCAGGCGTCCGACACTTTCGAGAAGACGCTGGCCGAGGCGTACACGATGTACCAGGCGCGGCTGCGCGAGGCCAACGCCCTGGACTTCGACGACCTGATCATGACGACGGTGCACCTGCTCCAGGCGTTCCCCGACGTCGCCGAGCACTACCGCCGCCGCTTCCGGCACGTCCTGGTGGACGAGTACCAGGACACCAACCACGCGCAGTACCAGCTGGTGCGCGAGCTGGTCGGCGGCGGGGACGACCAGGCGGAGCTGTGCGTCGTCGGTGACGCCGACCAGTCGATCTACGCCTTCCGCGGCGCCACCATCCGCAACATCCTCCAGTTCGAGGAGGACTACCCGAACGCGACGACGATCCTGCTGGAGCAGAACTACCGCTCCACGCAGACGATCCTGTCCGCCGCCAACGCCGTCATCGAGCGCAACGCCGACCGCCGCCCCAAGAACCTGTGGACCAAGGCGGGCTCCGGTCCGAAGATCACCGGCTATGTCGCCGACACCGAGCACGACGAGGCCCAGTTCGTCGCCGACGAGATCGACCGGCTCGGCGACGGCGAGGGCGCTGAGGGCGGCCAGGACGCCAAGGTGAGGCCGGGCGACATCGCCGTCTTCTACCGCACCAACGCCCAGTCCCGCGTCTTCGAAGAGGTCTTCATCCGCGTCGGCCTGCCCTACAAGGTCGTCGGCGGCGTGCGCTTCTACGAGCGCCGCGAGGTCCGCGACATCCTGGCCTACCTGCGGGTGCTGGCCAACCCGGAGGACGCCGTGCCGCTGCGCCGCATCCTCAACGTCCCCAAGCGCGGTATCGGGGAGCGCGCCGAGGCCATGATCGAGGCGCTGGCGCTGCGCGAGAAGATCACCTTCCCGCAGGCGCTCGTACGTGTGGACGAGGCGTACGGCATGGCGCCGCGCTCCCTCAACGCCGTCAAACGCTTCAACGCGCTCATGGAGGAGCTGCGCACTGTCGTGGAGTCCGGAGCGGGCCCGGCCACGGTGCTGGAGGCCGTGCTGGAGCAGACCGGCTATCTGGCGGAGCTGCAGGCGTCCACCGACCCGCAGGACGAGACCCGTATCGAGAACCTCCAGGAACTCGCCGCCGTCGCGCTGGAGTTCGAGCAGGAGCGCGGCGAGGAGGAGGGGACGGGCGCGGGAGCGGGCACGCTCGCCGAGTTCCTCGAACAGGTCGCACTCGTCGCCGACTCCGACCAGATCCCGGAGGAGGGCGAGGACGACGGCGTCGTCACCCTGATGACCCTGCACACGGCCAAGGGCCTCGAGTTCCCCGTCGTCTTCCTGACGGGCATGGAGGACGGCGTCTTCCCGCACATGCGTGCCCTCGGCCAGACCAAGGAACTGGAGGAGGAGCGCCGGCTCGCCTACGTCGGCATCACCCGCGCCCAGGAGCGGCTGTACCTGACACGCGCCTCGATGCGCAGCGCCTGGGGCCAGCCCTCCTACAACCCGCCCTCCCGCTTCCTGGAGGAGATCCCGGGCGAGTACATCGACTGGCGGCGCTCGGGTGCCGGCAGCGGCGCGCCGGGGACGCCCTCCGGTGTCGCGGCCTCCCTCTCGTCGTCCGTCGGCGCCTCGGCCCGGCGGGGCGGGCCCTCCGGCTTCGCCACGCGGCGGACGAAGGACCGGCCGGTGGTCTCCCTCCAGGTGGGCGACCGCGTCACCCACGACAGTTTCGGGCTCGGCACGGTCCAGGCGGTCAAGGGCAGCGGCGACAACGCCGAGGCCACGATCGACTTCGGCGGCGACAAGCCCAAGCGGCTGCTGCTGCGGTACGCACCGGTCGAGAAGCTGTAGCGAGCCGCGACCGGGAGCGGCGCGTGCCCCGCCGTCCCCGGAGCCGTTTCCCCGGAGAGACGTCCCCGGGGCGTCTCCCCGGGGACGCCTCTCCGGGGACCGACAGGTGTTGTCCGGGACCGACGGCTGTGTGTCGGGGACCGGCGGCCATGTGTTCGGGGGCCGGGAACCGGGGTTTCAGCGGCCGGGAACCGGGGGCCTCAGCCGATGTGGAGGCCCTTGCTCTGGAGCCACGGGATCGGGTCCACGGCCGAGCCGCCGCCGGGGCGGACCTCGAAGTGCAGGTGCGGGCCCGTGGAGTTGCCCGAGTTGCCCGAGTAGGCGATGACGTCGCCCGCCTTCACCTGCCCCGAGCGGATCTTGTTGCTGCTCAGATGGCAGTACCAGGTCTCGGTGCCGTCCTTCGCCGTCACGATCGCCATGTTCCCGTAGGCCGTGTCGTACTTGGTCGAGACCGTGCCGTCGGTCGCGGCCATGACGGGGGTGCCGTAGCTGACGGGGAAGTCGATACCGGTGTGGAGGGACATCCAGTTGACACCGGCCTGGCCGTAACGCGCGCTGAGGGCGTGGTTCTTGACCGGGATGACGAACTTGGGGCGCATCGCTTCCTTGCGCGCCGCCTCCTTCGCCTTGCGCTCCTTCTCCGCTTCCTGGCGCTGCTTGAGGTCGATGCGCTCCTGGGTGCGGCTGGCGCGGTCGGCGAAGTCACCGGCGTCGGCGGACAGCCCCGCGAGCTGCGAGTCGAGCTTGTTGTTGGCGTGGGACGGCTTGACCGGGGCGGCGTCCGGGGCCGCGACGGTGGTCGTACCGTCCTTGCTGTCGTCGCCGCCTCCCATCACGCTGGCCGCCGCGGCCCCCGCGACACCCATGACGGCGACCGACGGCACCGCCACCGTCATCAGCGCGCGGCGGCGGGGGCGGGCCTTGGGGGAGCGGCGGCGTCCACGCGGGTGCGGGCCGCCGAGGGTGCCGAGGGACACCGGGGCGTCGGGGCCGTCCGCACCGGCCGGACCGTCGGGGTCCTCCGGCGCCCCGGGGGTACCCAGGTCGCCGAGGGCGTCGGCGTCGGCCCACTCGGGGTCCCATCCGGACGCACGGTCCCGTGCCTGCCCGGCGACGTCCTCGCCGGCCTGCTCGTGTCCGTGGGCGGCCCCGTGCCCGTACGCGGACCCGTCACTGTGCTCCTGGGCGAGCGCGGAGAAGTCCCACGACGCGGTGGTCTCCTGGCTCGGGTCGACGGATTCGCCATGGCCGCCATGGTCACCGTGGCCGCCGTGGTTGCCATGGCCGGCGCGGCCGGTGGTGGGGTCGTGGGGGTGGCCGTGGACGGGGGCGGCGGGAGCATGGCCGCCCTCGGCGTCGTAGCCGTAGCCGTAGCCGTCGTAGGGAGCGTGCTCGTAGGCGGCGTAACCGTCCTGGCTCCCGTCGCCGTAACCGGCCTGAGCGTCGTAGGCGGCGGCCTGGGCCTCGTAACCGGCGGCCGGCGCCTCGTAGCCGGCCGGCGCCCCGTAACCGCCCTGGTCCTCGTAGCCGCCGTGGGGCTCGTAGGCGTAGGCGGCGGCCTGGCTGCTGCCCGTGTCCCAGCCGGCGCCGTCCCAACCGGGCGCCTCCCAGCCGCCGTTGGGCCAGGACGCGGTGTCCCACGCGGCGGTCTCCTGGACGCCGGAACCCCACTGGCCGGTGCCGTCATCGCCCGCCGGATAACCGAAATCCGCTTGCTCGGGCCCGGGCTGCACCGGAACGCTGGGGGCGGTACCGGTCTGGACGCCGTAACCGCCGTCGTCCCAGCCGGAGGTGGCCTGCCAGGCGGCGTCCGCGTAGCCGCCGGTACCGGCGCCCGTACCGGAGTGGGCGGTCTCGGTGCCGGGAAGGGTGCCGAAGAGAGGGTCGTCGTCTCCGTAGGAGGCGTACGAAACGTCGGGGGACGAACCGTAGGCGCCGACGGGGTACCCGCCGTGCGAGTCTGCCGGGTAGGCGTCCGCGCCGTACGCGCCGTACGCGGACTGTCCGTAGTCCGCGCCGGGGGTGCCGTACGAGAAGCCGGAACCGGAGTCGTCGGGACTCGGGACTCCCGACGGATGACGGTCGTTCACCACCAACTTCTCTTTCGCCTCGGCGACAGGGGCGGAGCAGTGCGGCGACTGTACCCGGCGGTATGCGACGGCCACAATCTTCGGGAGGTTTTAGCCGCTCCGGAAAAGGGCAATCAGCCGTCTTTCGGCGGACTACGGACTGGTAGCAGAGCTTGAGTTCGAAATACGTTCGACAAGAGGCCAGCTTCCGGATGCGGCGGCCAGGCCGCCGTGCGCCGGGCCCGCCGCACGGGCCGCCGCCCCCGCCCGGCCCCAACTCCGCCCGGACGCGGGCAGAAACACCCCAGCCCACCGGCAGCGCCACATGCCCGGCACCCCGTACAGGGAAGGGGAACCGGCGCAGGCCGGGACGACGGGCCGGAATCCGGAATTCCGCCGGACCGGCTGACCGCCGGACCGGCCGACCGGCTGACCGGCTGACCGGCCGACCGGGGGTCGGCTGGCTGACTGGCCGACCGGCCGACTGGGGACCGGGGCCGCCCGAGCCACGCGGGGGGCCTCCGGCCGTGGGGACCCGCCAGGGTCGGACCCGTCGGGATCGGATCCGCGGGGTCGGGCCTGCCGGGGTCGGCCCCGCAAGGGTCGGATCCGCAGGGGCGGATTCGTCGGGAACGGGCCGCAGGGGGCGGCCCCGTCGGGAGCGGACTCGCGGGGGTCGGGCCCGCCAGGGTCCCGGCTGCGGCACGGCCGGCGTCACCTCCCGTGTGATTTCCCCCTCCCTTCCCGGCAGGGGACGGACGGGTGCGGGATGCTGGAGATAACGTGCGTTCACATCCCGTGGCCCGTTCCGGCCGGGAGGTCGTGCTTGAGGGAGGCAGTGATGGATGTGTCCGGTCCGATCCGCGTGGTCGTCGCCAAGCCGGGCCTCGACGGCCATGACCGGGGCGCCAAGGTCATCGCCCGTGCGCTGCGGGACGCGGGCATGGAAGTGATCTACACCGGGCTGCACCAGACGCCGGAGCAGATCGTGGACACCGCCATCCAGGAGGACGCGGACGCCATCGGCCTGTCCATCCTCTCCGGCGCGCACAACACCCTGTTCGCCCGGGTGCTCGAACTGCTGCGGGAACGGGACGCCGCGGACATCAAGGTGTTCGGCGGCGGCATCATCCCGGAGGAGGACATCCCGCCGCTCAAGGAGCAGGGCGTCGCCGAGATCTTCACACCCGGCGCCACCACGAGCGAGGTCGTCGACTGGATCCGCACCCACGTGGGCCCGGTCGCGGCCTGAGCCGGACCGACCCCGTTCCGCTCCAGCTCCCCTCTCCCCGCCCACGAATCGCTTCCCCCGCCTCCCCGCGCCCCCGTCCGTGCCCGTTTCCGCGCCACCCCGTACCGCCGGATCCGGTGCGGGACGGTGGGACGCGGGCTCCCGCCCGTAGGGGACCCGGACGTGGGGCCGGACGAGGGCGGACCGGAGCGGAGACGGTGGCCGTGGTCGGTGGCCGCTTGTCGGTGGCCGAGGGTGGCACTGATGGGCGGGGGCGTGGCCGAGGTCCGTTGCCGGGACCGGTGGTCAGGGTCGTGGCCGGGGCTCTCAGCCGGGGGCGAAGGGCGCTGCCCCAGGCGGGTTCAGGCGTTGCCGGGCGCGTTGCCAGGCGTGTCCCCGGACGCGCCCCGGGACGCGCCCCCGCGGAGTTCCGCGAGCATCGCGGAACGCAGCCGCAGGGTGGCGACGAGCCGCTGGAACGACTCCGCCCAGTACGCACCCGCACCCGGCGACTCCTCCTCCCGTTCGTCGGGCACGGCCGCGAGCGGTGCGAGCCGGTCCGCCTCGGACGGGTCGAGACAGCGCTCGGCCAGCCCCATCACCCCGCTGAAGCTCCACGGATAGCTGCCGGCGTCCCGGGCGATCTCCAGCGCGTCCACCACCGCGCGCCCCAACGGCAGCGGCCACGGCACCCCGCACACCCCCAGGATGCGGAAGGCCTCCGACAGTCCGTGCGCCGCGATGAAGCGCGCGGCCCACTCGCCGCGCTCCTGCTCGGGCAGCACCGACAGCAGCTTGGCCGGATCGCCCGGCCCTTCGGCGAACGGCTCCGTCGGCTCCCCGATGAGGGCGCGCGCCCACTCCGCGTTCCGCTGCCGTACGGCTGCTCCGCACCATGCCGCGTGCAGATCGTCACGCCAGCCGTCGGCGACCGGCAGGGCGACGATCTGTGCGGGGGACAGCCCGTCCAGCCGTTCGCTCCACACCCCCAGCGGTGTCGCCTCGACCAACTGGCCCAGCCACCAAGCGCGTTCGCCACGGCCCGTGGGCGGCTTCGGTATGACGCCGTCGCGCTGCATCTCGGCGTCGCACGTGTGCGGGGCCTCGACCACGATGCCGCTGCCGTTCACCCGGTCCAGCGCTACACACGCCCGGGCCCGCTCCGCCATCCGCGCCCCCAGTGCGGACCCCGGCAGCGCCGCCAGCAGCTCGGCCGCCGTGGCCCGGACCGTGCGGCTGCGGTCGGACAGCGCCTGCTCCAGGAACGGCTCGTCGGAGGACCCGAGCCCTTGGCGCAGCGAGTCGAGGAACATCAGTCTGTCCTCGGCGCGTTCCGTGCTCCAGGTCGAGGCGAGCAGCTCCAGCGCCGCCCTCGGGTCCTGCCGCCGCAACGCCGACAGCAGGGCGGTCCGTTCGGCGAACAGCCCCTCCCGCCAGAGCTTCTCGGCCTCCCGTGGGTCCGCGTCCGGCACCTGGCGCCGCACCCCGTCGCGCAGCGCGAACCTCCAGTCGGGGTTGTGCCGCGCCAGCCACATTGCCCGGGGTCCCGCGAAGGCCAGCGTCTCGGCCCGCAGATCGGTGCGGGCCCGCGCCGCGTCCAGCAGGGCGGGCAGCAGGGCCGCGGGGGCGCGGTACTCGTGGGCGTTCGCCTCCGCGAGCCACTGGGGCAGCAGCTCTCCCAGATCGGGCCCGGCCCCGCGCCGCCCCGCCGCCGCCCCGGCGGGGCCGACACCGCCGGCCCGGTCGGCGAGCAGCGCCGCGAG
>NZ_VJOK01000001.1:4676629-4688063 GCF_013302895.1 Streptomyces albus subsp. chlorinus
CGGGGACGGGCCGTTGCCGGGGGACGGCGGGCCGTGCGCCGGCCCTGCGGCGCACGGTCTCGGCCGCCGCCGCGTCCAGCAGCGCCGTCACACTGCCCCCCGGCGGGCGCCTCCGCTCCGCGCCCAGCAACGCCGCGCCGACCATCTCGGCCCAGTCCCCGGCCGATCCGGCCCCGCCTCCGGTTGCGTTCACCCGCTTACCCCCGTCCACCTGCGGCCCTGATCCCGGCCTGGCCCCGTCCCCGGCTCCACCATTGACCCCGTTTCCGCCACCGGTCCCGTTTCCGCCACCTGTCCCGGCACCGATCCCGGTAGCGATTCGCCCTTCGACCGACACGTTGTCCCGCTCCCCAATCCGACGCCGCCCGCACCGCGAGGCCGCCACCCGTCCGCTGCCCGTTTGCCGTCTCACAGGGCGACGGGGCGTCCGTCGCTCCACGCCGTGTGCGGGAAGAAGCCGCGGTGGCCGCATTCGCCGAAGACCGTGACCGGTCCTTCGGCGGACATCGCGAGCAGTTTCCACAGCCCTGCCGTGCCGGTGCCCGGCGCGACGGGCAGGGCGTACTCGTCCACCGGCGAGGCGAGTTGCCAGCCGGCACCCGGACCGGCCCCCGGTCGCGGCCCGACCGGTCCCGGGCCCGGTCCCGTGCCCGACGCCGTGTCCCCCTCCCCAGGCGGGGGGACCGGCACCACGTCGCGCAGGACGAACGGCCAGCTCTCCAGCCACGGGTCGTCGCGCAGGGCGTCGGCGTAGCTCTCCAGCGCTTCGGGTATGGCGCCGCCCGGTGGTGCGGAGCCGGGCCGTGGTGAGCCGTGCCGTTCACCGAGTGCGGCGCGCAGCCGCCCGGATCCGGGGTAGTACGCGAGGTCGGCGTCCAGCGCAGCGCCCACGGGAAGGGCCAGCTCCGGGGCGCGCCCGCCCGCGCCGTAGGAGAGGAGCAGCGCGGGGCGTCCCGTCGCACGGCCGTGCAGCCAGATGCGGCGGACCGTCAGACGTCCCTCGTCGCTGTCCCGCTGGGCGAGCACCAGCCACTCGTCACGGACCAACGCGTCCGGGTCCGCGAGGAGTTCCGCCGCCTCCACCGTGAGGCCCACACGGGTGCGGACCGTCTCGGCGAGCGGGGCCGGCAGCGCGTCGGCGCCCGCCCAGCCCCGGGCGAGGAGATGGAGCAGCGCGCACTCGGCCAGCAGACGTTCGGGCCAGCCCTCGCCCGAGCCGGGGAGCGCGCCCAGCTCGCGGACGCGCGCGGCCAGCCCGGGGGCCTGCGCGTCGACCATGCGTGCCGCCATCTCCTCCCACGGCGCGTACCCCGCCTGCTCGGCGCCCGCGAGGCCGCCGCGCAGCAGGTCGAAGAGCCGCTGCTCCAACTCCTCGGTGCCCGCGGTGATCCGTGCCGCGCGCTGTGCGGCACGGCGGCGCGCCGCCTCGGCGCGCGCCTCGGCATCCTGGGCGCCATCCTGGGCGCTCGCCGCGCCCTCGTCCCCCGCCGCCCCGGAACCGGTGCCTTCTCCGGAGCCGGCACCTTCCATCGAGCCGGCGCCTTCTGCCGGACCGGCACCCTCTATCGAGCCGACGCCTTCTCCGGAGCCCGTGGCTTTTCCAGATCCGGAGCCCTTTCCGGGGCCGGTGGCCTTTCCAGGGCTGGAGCCGGAACCGGAGTTGGCGGCGGAGCCGGGGCCGCGTCCGGCCGCCTTCTTCTCCGCGCGTCGCCGACGGCCGCTGAGCCAGTCGTCCGCCCACTCGGGCGGTTCCGCGCCGTCCGCGACGGCCGTCTCGTCCGCCGCCCACAGGAGCAGCAGCCCGAGCGCGTGCTTGCACGGGAACTTCCTGCTGGGGCACGAACACGTGTAGCCCGGGCCCTGTCCTCCGTCCAGGTCCACCACCGTCCGGTACGGCTTGCTGCCGCTGCCCTTGCACAGCCCCCACACCGCGCCGCCGCCCGACCCCGCCGCCGACCACGGGCCGGGCACGGCCAGCTTGCCGCCCGCGCGTCGTGACGCGTCGTCGGGCGCCAGCGCTTTCACCTGCTCCGCCGTCCAGCGGACCGCCTGTCCACCCATGCCGAAAACGGTAGGCGCCGCCACTGACAACGCCCCCTCAACTTCCCGTCGCCGCAGGTCAGAAGCGGTTCGGAGGCGATTGTCAGTGGCGGGGTGCACAGTGGTTCACGGGTCGGCCGAGGCGCTGCGGCGCGGGGGCTTCTTCCTTGGCCACGCCCTGCCTTTTTCCGTGACAGAGCCCTGCGTTGAGGGGGAGTTGTGACCGAGAGCCATCTCGCAGACCCGGCCGCCGAGTCCGCCGGGCCGTCCGGGCCCGCCGCGCCCGACGGTGCCTCGCCGGCCGGTTCCGGCGCCGCTGCCGCCGCGCTGCGGCCCCACGCCGAGGACGCTTTCGCGGACGAGCTGGCAGCCCTCGCCGAGGCGGACGACCGGCCGCGGCCCGCGCGGTGGCGGCTCTCGCCGTGGGCCGTGGCGACGTATCTGCTGGGCGGCGAGCTGCCCGGGGGCAAGGTCATCACGCCCAAGTACGTGGGGCCGCGCCGCATCGTCGAGGTCGCGGTCAGCACTCTGGCGACGGACCGGGCGCTGCTCCTGCTCGGCGTGCCCGGCACGGCCAAGACGTGGGTGTCGGAGCACCTGGCGGCAGCCGTCAGCGGCGACTCCACGCTGCTGGTGCAGGGCACCGCAGGCACGGCGGAGGAGGCGATCCGCTACGGGTGGAACTACGCGCAGTTGCTCGCCCAGGGCCCCAGCCGCGAGGCGCTGGTGCCCAGCCCGGTGATGCGGGCGATGGCGGAGGGGATGACGGCGCGGGTCGAGGAGCTGACGCGCATCCCCGCCGACGTGCAGGACACGCTGATCACGATCCTGTCGGAGAAGACGCTTCCGATCCCGGAGCTGGGCGAGGAGGTGCAGGCGGTCCGCGGCTTCAACCTGATCGCGACGGCCAACGACCGTGACCGGGGGGTCAACGAGCTGTCGAGCGCCCTGCGCCGCCGCTTCAACACCGTGGTGCTGCCGCTGCCCGAGACGGCGGAGGCCGAGGTGGAGATCGTGGCGCGGCGCGTCGGACAGCTCGGCCGCTCCCTCGATCTGCCGCCGGCGCCCGAGGGGTTCGACGAGATCCGCCGGGTGGTCACCGTCTTCCGCGAGCTGCGCGAAGGCGTCACCGACGACGGGCGTACGAAGCTCAAGAGCCCGTCCGGCACGCTCTCGACGGCCGAGGCGATCTCGGTGGTCACCGGCGGCCTCGCCTTGGCGGCGCACTTCGGGGACGGCGTGCTGCGCGCCGGTGACGTGGCCGCGGGCATCCTCGGGGCCGTGGTGCGGGACCCGTCCTCGGACCGGGTGGTGTGGCAGGAGTACCTGGAGGCGGTCGTGCGCGAGCGCGAGGGCTGGAAGGACTTCTACCGCGCCTGCCGAGAGGTGTCCGCATGACGGCTGTCGGTGAGAGCGCCGCCGCACCCGCGGACGCCGCCTCCGCGGGGACGGGCGGGCTCGCGGGGACGGACGGGCTCGTGGGGACGGGCGGTGTGCGCCCGGGCACGAGCGGGTCCGGGGGGCCGGGACGGCGTGCGGCCGGGCCGCTGCTGCTGGGGGTGCGGCACCACGGTCCCGGCTCGGCGCGCGCGGTCCTGGCCGCCCTGGAGGCGTACGAGCCGCGTGTCGTCCTGGTCGAGGGCCCGCCCGAGGGCGATGCGGTGGTCGCGCTGGCGGGGGACGCGGCCATGGTCCCGCCTGTCGCGCTGCTGGCGCACGCCGCCAACGAGCCGGGGAGGGCGGCGTTCTGGCCGCTGGCGGAGTTCTCCCCGGAGTGGGTGGCGATCCGGTGGGCGGTCGGGCGCGGGGTCCCGGTCCGCTTCATCGATCTGCCCGCGGCCCACACCCTGGCCATGGGGGAGCGGGAGGCCGGGGCGCGGGGCGAGGAAGCGGGCGAGGGCGGTACCGAGGGGGACGAGACGGTCCCCGGCGGCTCCGACGGGGGTGGAGCCGCCGGGGACACGGCACCGGGGACGGCACCGCCCGCCGCGCCCGCCCCGCACGGCGACCAGGGCGACGCGGACCAGGCCGGTCGCAGAGGAGGCGGCCACACGGGAGCCGACCGCAAGGGCGCCGGTCCAAAGGACGCGGGCCAGGGGAGTGCGGGCCATCCGGGTGCCGGGCGCGGGGGCCGTGCGGACGGTGTGCGGCTCGACCCGCTGGCGGCCCTCGCCGAGGCAGCGGGGTACGACGACCCGGAGCGGTGGTGGGAGGACGCCGTCGAGCATCGCGGGGGCGGGCCGGGTGAGGGGCAGTCCGGCGCGGCGCCGGGCGCGTCGGCAGGGGCCGCTGCTGACGTGGCCGATACGACGGACCCGGCCGACACGGACGCCGCGACCGACCCGGATGTCGCGACCGACCCGGCCGGCCGGAACGCGCCCGGCGAACCGCGTGCGCCCGGCGAACCGCGTGCGCCGGGTGCACCTCGTCACCCGTACTGGCGGGGCAAGCCGTACGAGCAAGGAACGCCGTACGGGCAGGGAAAGCCGTACGGGCAGGGAAAGCCGTACGACCCCTACGAGCCGTTCGCCGCGCTCGGTGAGGCCATGGCCGAGCTGCGGGCCGTGCACGGGGACGGCGGCCACGAGCGGGACCTGCTCCGCGAGGCCCATATGCGGCTGCGGCTGCGGGAGGCGTGCAGGGAGTTCGGGGAGGCGGCGACGGCCGTGGTCTGCGGCGCCTGGCACGTGCCCGCCCTCGCCCGCCCCGCGACGGTGACCGCCGACCGCGCGCTGCTCAAGGGGCTGCCCAAGGTGAAGGCCGAGGTCACCTGGGTTCCCTGGACCCACCGGCGGTTGTCGCGCGAGTCCGGGTACGGGGCGGGGATCGCCTCGCCGGGGTGGTACGCGCATCTGTTCTCCGCACCGGACCGGCCGGTGGTGCGCTGGCTGACCAAGGTCGCGCGCCTGCTGCGGGAGGAGGACTACGCGGTCTCCTCCGCGCACCTGATCGAGGCCGTACGGCTCGCGGAGACACTGGCCACCCTGCGCGGCCGTCCGCTCGCCGGGCTGACCGAGACGACCGACGCGATAAGGGCCGTGCTGTGCGAAGGGTCCGACGTGCCGCTGGAGTTGGTGCGCGACCGGCTCGTGGTCGGTGAGGTGCTGGGCGAGGTTCCCGAGGCGGCACCGGCCGTGCCCCTCCAGCGCGACCTGGCGCGGCAGCAGCGCGCGGTGCGGCTCAAACCGTCCGCCGCCGAACGCGAGATGGACCTCGACCTGCGCAAGGACACCGACGCCGCGCGCAGCCGCCTGCTGCACAGACTGCGGCTGCTCGGCATCGGCTGGGGCGAGCCGGTGCGCTCCCGCACCGGCAGCACGGGCACCTTCAAGGAGAGCTGGCGGCTGTGCTGGGAACCGGAGTTGTCGGTGCGGGTGGCCGAGGCGGGCGTGTGGGGGACCACCGTCCATGACGCCGCCACCGCCAAGGCCCGCTCCGAGGCGACGGAGCGGGCGGGCACCTCGCTGGCCGACGTCACCGCGCTGGCCGAGCGCTGTCTGCTGGCGCAGTTGCCGGAGGCGCTGCCCGTCGTGATGCGCGTCCTGGCCGACCGCGCCGCGCTGGAGTCCGACGTCGGCCACCTGGCGCAGGCGCTTCCCGCGCTGGTGCGCACCCTGCGCTACGGGGATGTGCGGGGCACCGACGCGGGGGCGCTCGCCGAGGTCGCCCACGGGATGGCCGAACGGGTCTGCGTGGGGCTGCCGCCCGCCTGCGCGGGGCTGGACGACGAGGGCGCCCGCGACATGCGTGCCCACCTCGACGCGGCGCACCAGGCGGTGAACCTGCTCGCCCGCGACGAGCGCGCCGGTGAGGGGTTGCCCGGCACCGGGGAGGCGCTCGCGGACCGCTGGCGGGGCGTGCTGCGGGTGCTGGCCGGGCGGGACCGGATTCCGGGGCTGCTGCGCGGCCGGGCGGCGCGGCTGCTGCTGGACGACGGCCGGCTGGACGACGACGAGGCCGCGCGCCTGATGAGCCTGGTGCTGTCGCCGGGTACGCCGCCGGGCGAGGCCGCCGTGTGGATCGAGGGGTTCCTCTCGGGCGGCGGGATGCTGCTCGTCCACGACGAGCGGCTCCTGGCCCTGGTCGACCGCTGGCTGACGGGTGTGCCGGCGGAGGCGTTCACGGATGTGCTGCCGCTGCTGCGCCGGACGTTCGCGGAGTTCGAGGCCGGGGTCCGGCGCACCGTCGGCGAGCTGGTGCGGCGCGGCCCGGTGGGGGAGGGTGCCCGGAGCGGGTCCGGCGCCGGGGACGGGCTGCCCGGTTTCGGCCCGGGGCTGGACGCGCGGCGGGCGGACGCCGTGCTGGAGACGGTACGGCTGCTGCTCACCGGGGGCGGCGGCACCGACGGGCCGGACCTCGGTGACGGCACCGGTGACAGGGCCGGGACGGGGACCGGGGCCGGGGCCGGGGCTGGTGTGGGCGGGCCCGGCGAGCGGGAGGGAGCACGGGCATGACAGAGGGGACGGACGCGGTGGCCGCTCAGGGGGCGCGGGTGAGTCACCCTCAGGAGGAGGGAGCGGTGCCCGCTCAGGCCACGGACACGGCGGCTCCGCGGGAGGCCGGGGCGGGGCCGGGGACGGCGCCGGACGGGGAGCGGCTGCGGCGCTGGCGGCTGGTGCTCGGCGGCGGTGAGGCGGACGGCACCGGGTGTGCGCTGGGCGGCGCCGACGGCGGCATGGACCGGGCGCTGGAGGCGGTGTACGGCGGGGGCGGCTCGGGCTCCGGTCCCGGTGGCGGCGGGAGCCGGGGCGGCAGCAGCGGCGGACTGGGGGCCTCCGCCCCGCACGTCTCCCGCTGGCTGGGCGACATCCGCACCTACTTCCCCAGCTCCGTGGTGCAGGTGATGCAGCGGGACGCCATCGACCGGCTCGGGCTGTCCGCGCTGCTGCTGGAGCCGGAGATGCTGGAGGCCGTCGAGCCGGACGTGCACCTGGTCGGCACACTGCTGTCGCTCAACAAGGCGATGCCCGAGACGAGCAGGGAGACCGCCCGCGTGGTGGTGCGCAAGGTGGTCGCCGAGCTGGAGAAGCGGCTGGCCTCCCGGACGCGCTCGACGCTGACCGGGGCGCTCGACCGCTCCGCGAAGGTCAGCCGCCCCCGGCACCGCGACATCGACTGGGACCGCACCATCAGGGCCAACCTGAAGAACTACCTGCCCGAGTACCGCACGGTCGTTCCCGAGCGGCTGATCGGATACGGGCGGGCTGCGAGGGCGGTCAAGAAGGACGTGATCCTGTGCATCGACCAGTCCGGTTCGATGGCGGCGTCCGTCGTCTACGCCTCGGTCTTCGGCGCGGTGCTGGCGTCCATGCGGACGCTGGAGACGCGGCTGGTCGTCTTCGACACCAGCGTCGTGGACCTGACGGAGGACCTCGACGACCCCGTGGACATCCTCTTCGGCACCCAACTGGGCGGCGGTACCGACATCAACCGGGCGCTCGCCTACTGCCAGTCCCGTATCAGCCGCCCGGCCGAGACGGTCGTGGTGCTGATCAGCGACCTGTACGAGGGAGGGATACGGCAGGAGATGCTCAAGCGGGTCGCCGCGATGAAGGGGGCCGGTGTTCAGTTCGTCACGCTGCTCGCCCTGTCCGACGAGGGCGCGCCCTCCTACGACCGCGAGCACGCCGCCGCGCTGGCGGCGCTGGGGACCCCGGCCTTCGCCTGCACCCCCGACCACTTCCCCGAGGTGATGGCGGCGGCCATCGAGAAGCGCCCGCTGCCGGTGCCGGACTGAGCCGCTGCCGGTCCCGGGCGGCCGGGGAGGGGTTGTGACCGTTGTCACCGCGTATGTGTGAGGTGCGATTTAGGCAGCGCACGCACGCGGGGCTAACCTGCAAGGCGGACATGCCGCGCGACCCGTGGACGCCGCGGCCCTGCGGCACGCCCACGCTGACAACGACCGCGAGACCACTGATTAAGGGGACGGACGCGCGTGGACCTGTTCGAGTACCAGGCGAAGGACCTCTTCGCCAAGCATGACGTACCGGTGCTGGCCGGTGAAGTCATCGAGACACCTGAGGCGGCGCGCGAGCTGGCCGAGCGGCTCGGGGGCCGGGCAGTCGTCAAGGCGCAGGTCAAGACCGGCGGCCGGGGCAAGGCCGGCGGCGTCAAGCTCGCCTCCGACCCGGCGGACGCGGTCGAGAAGGCCGGGCAGATCCTCGGCATGGACATCAAGGGCCACACGGTCCACAAGGTGATGCTCGCCGAGACCGCGGACATCGCGGAGGAGTACTACGTCTCGTTCCTCCTCGACCGCACCAACCGCACCTTCCTGGCCATGGCCTCCGTCGAGGGCGGCATGGACATCGAGGAGGTCGCCGCCACCAAGCCGGAGGCGCTGGCCAAGATCCCGGTGGACGCCATCGAGGGTGTCACCCAGGCCAAGGCGCGGGAAATCGCCGAGGCCGCGAAGTTCCCGGCCGAGCTGATCGACCAGATCGCCGACGTGCTGGTCAGGCTGTGGGACGTCTTCATCAAGGAGGACGCCCTCCTCGTCGAGGTCAACCCGCTGGTCAAGACCGCCGACGGCAAGATCATCGCGCTGGACGGGAAGGTGTCGCTGGACGCCAACGCCGACTTCCGCCAGCCCGAGCACGAGGCGCTCGAGGACAAGGCCGCCGCCAACCCGCTGGAGGCCGCGGCCAAGGCCAAGGGCCTCAACTACGTCAAGCTCGACGGCCAGGTCGGCATCATCGGCAACGGCGCGGGCCTGGTCATGTCCACCCTCGACGTCGTCGCGTACGCCGGTGAGGCGCACAGCAACGTCAAGCCGGCCAACTTCCTCGACATCGGCGGTGGCGCCTCGGCCGAGGTCATGGCCAACGGTCTGGAGATCATCCTCGGGGACCCGGACGTGAAGTCGGTCTTCGTGAACGTCTTCGGCGGCATCACCGCCTGCGACGCGGTCGCCAACGGCATCGTGCAGGCGCTGGAGCTGCTCAAGTCCAAGGGCGAGGACGTCACCAAGCCGCTGGTCGTGCGCCTCGACGGCAACAACGCCGAGCTGGGCCGCAAGATCCTGACCGACGCGGCGCACCCGCTGGTGCAGCAGGTCGACACCATGGACGGCGCGGCCGACAAGGCCGCCGAGCTGGCCGCCAAGTAAGCCCGGACGAGACCGAACGAGGACACCGACAACACCATGGCTATCTTCCTCACCAAGGAGAGCAAGGTCATCGTCCAGGGGATGACCGGCTCCGAGGGCCAGAAGCACACCAAGCGGATGCTGGCCTCCGGCACCACCATCGTCGGCGGCGTGAACCCGCGCAAGGCGGGCACGACCGTGGACTTCGACGGCACCGAGGTGCCGGTCTTCGGCGGCGTGAAGGAGGCGATGGAGAAGACCGGTGCGGACGTCACCGTCATCTTCGTCCCGCCGAAGTTCGCCAAGGACGCGGTCGTCGAGGCGATCGACGCGGGCATCGGCCTGGCCGTCGTGATCACCGAGGGCATCGCCGTCCACGACACCGCCTACTTCTGGGACTACGCCTGCCAGAAGGGCAACAAGACGCGGATCGTCGGCCCGAACTGCCCGGGTCTGATCACCCCCGGCCAGTCGAACGCCGGCATCATCCCGTCCGACATCACCAAGCCGGGCCGGATCGGCCTGGTCTCCAAGTCGGGCACGCTGACGTACCAGATGATGTACGAGCTGCGCGACATCGGCTTCTCCACCTGCGTCGGCATCGGCGGTGACCCGGTCATCGGCACCACGCACATCGACGCCCTCAAGGCGTTCGAGGCCGACCCGGACACCGACCTGATCGTCATGATCGGTGAGATCGGCGGTGACGCGGAGGAGCGCGCGGCCGACTTCATCAAGGAGAACGTGACCAAGCCGGTCGTCGGCTACGTCGCGGGCTTCACCGCCCCGGAGGGCAAGACCATGGGCCACGCCGGCGCCATCGTCTCCGGCTCCTCCGGCACCGCGCAGGCCAAGAAGGAGGCCCTTGAGGCCGCGGGCGTGAAGGTCGGCAAGACCCCGTCCGAGACCGCACGCCTGGCACGGGAGCGCCTCAGCGCCTGAGTGAGTGCCTTGAGCGCGTGGGTGCCTCAGCGCCTGAGTGAGTGCCTTGAGCACGTGGACGCCTCAGCGACTGCCTCGGCCCGACTGGGTGCCTCGGCCCCTTGGTGCCTCGGTGGTACCGAGCGGCTGGCGTGCCCGGTGGGGGCCGGGCGCCCTGGCCAGGCGGCCGGCCGCCTTGTCGCGCGGGAGACCGTACGACCGCGGTGGACGACCGCGGGAGAACCGGGTGGACGACCGCGTGAGGTCCGCGCGGAGACGTGAGGTCCGCGCGGAGAACCGCGTAGGGACTGGGCGAGGACGGACCGTGTGAGGACCACTCGACGGGTCCGCGTCCCTTCGGGGGCGCGGGCCCGTCAGCTGTTCCGGCCGCCCCCGGGGACCGCCTGCGGGAAGTCGTGCGGCTCGACGCGCTTGTTGGTGGACCGGAGCTGGGGGAGGTAGGCGTGGTCCGCGGGCTCGCCCCGCTCGGCGTGCTCCTCATGGACACGGCCGCCCGGACCGGTCTCGCCGGCCCCGCCGGTATCACTCGTACGAGTGGTTCTCCCCTCCATCTCGCCCGGGAATGTCGCCGGGGCGAACGTCCGGGGCACCGGTGCCGGGCTCTTCGGCGGGCGGCCGGTGTCCGTCGTCATCAGGGTGAACGCCGTCGCCGCGGCCACGGTCGCGGTCAGCCCGACCGAGGCCCGCGTCCACAGCCGCGTCGTCCGCAGACTGCCGCGCCGTACCAGACGCGGCGGCACCGGGCGCACGGGCTGGGCGACGGCCAGCTCGCGCAGCGTACGGGCGAGCACCGCGCCGCGCTGCCGACGCGGTGTGCGCGCCAGGGTCGGCCAGCCCTCTTCCAGCGCCGCCCGCCCATGGGTCACCCGCCCCGCCGCAGCCTCGATGCTGCACTCCGCCTCGGCGGCCGTCTCGGGCAGGGTGAGCCCGAGCCCGTAGTGCAGCAGCAGTGCGGCACGGTAGCTGCGCGGCAGCCCCAGGAACGCCTCCAGCAGCGCCCGGTCCTCGGGCGGGCCGGGGCAGGCGTCGGGTGAGCGACGGCGCGGATGGAACCGGTGCCAGGGGGAGAGGGCGTAGTCGTAGGCCGTCGCCCGTACGGTACGGGCCGGGTCGCCCGCGGCGAGCACCTTCGGCCAGTGCTGCCACGCCTGGTGGAACGCCCACCGCACCGCCAGCTCGGCCACCCGCCGGTGCCCCGACAGCAGGTACGCCTGCCGGGTCAGAGCCCTGGCCTGCCACAGATACAGCTCGTCGAACGCCGCCACCGGGTCCGACGGCAGCGACGGGGGCGGCCCGGCCGTCCGTACGAAGTCGTCCACCGGCCCGGCCACACCCGCCCGCACCTCGACGTGCGGCGCCACCTCG
>NZ_VJOK01000001.1:4688102-4727839 GCF_013302895.1 Streptomyces albus subsp. chlorinus
GCCTGGTGCCGCGGTCCTGTGCGCCGTCCGGCCGCGGTTCCTCCTCCCGCACGCCGGACACTTCATCGGCCGTGGCGTCGGACGCCGCGACGTCGCTGACGTCGCTGACGTCGGTGATGCCGGTGATGCCGGCGGCGCCGGAGACATCGGCGGCGTCGGCGGCGTCGGACGCTTCCGCTTCGCCGGTTGCAGGGGGCTCGGGCGCGTCGGGTGAGGCATCGGTTCCGGCGGCTTCAGGGGCTTCGGGCATCTCGGCATCGGTGGTGCCGGCGTCTTCGCCCGTTTCGGCGGTCCCAGCTGTCCCGGTGGCCTCGGTGCCGGGGCGTTCGGCCTCAGTGGCGAGGGCCGTGACCCCGGTGGGGGAGGGGGCGGCGTCAGGGGCCGGGGTCGTCACGGGTGGCGGCGCGGGGGAGTTGACGGGCTCGTGAGCCGGCGCCGTGCTCCCGTCCGGGACGGCCCAGCTGGGCGGCCTCCGGTCGGCGAGGGGAGTTGCCCCTCCGACCTGCTGGTCCCGCCCCGCGGTGGCGCGCTCCCCACTCCTCCCGGCCCTCCCCTCCTTTCCGCCCTCTCCACCCTTCCTGCCGCTGTGACCGCTCGCCCCGGCCCCGTTCCTCCCGGACGCGCCCCTCCCGTTCTTCCCGGCCTTCCCGCTCCCGCGGGGCCCGCCCTTCAGGCGGGTCGCCCCGGCCCTGCCCTTCCCGTCGGCCCTCCGGGACTGCTTCTTGCCCGGCTTGCTCTTCCCCGCCGCCACGGCACCCGCCGCCACGGAAGCGGCGGCGTCGCTGGTGGCGCCGGAGGAGGACGCGCCGGACGCGCTCGACGTACGGCACGCCGCCACCTCGGCGGCCATGTCCGCGCCCGCGCCCGCGTCGGTAGCGGTGTCCGTGTCCGCGCCTGCGCCCGTCTCCGCGCCCGTAGCGGTGTCCGTGTCCGCGCCTGCGCCCGTCTCCGCGCCCGTTCCCGCGTTCACGTCCCCGGCCGTGTCCTGGGACGTGCCCGCATCCGCGGTCGCGTCCGCAGCCGCGCCCGCGCCCGCGCCCGCGTCCGCAGCCGGGGCCGCGTCCGCGCTCGTGTTCGCGGCCCTGTCCGTGGACGCGCTCGCAGGGGTGGAGGAAGAGTGCATAGCCCATAGCTTGTGCGACACAGCGACAAAATGCCTGCTACTAGGGCAAAACGGGTGTTCTTGGCAGCATGGCGCTGTGAGCCAATTGACGCACCGCGGTCCCTCGTTGTCCTCGGGCCGTGGCCACTCCCGTCCCTTGCCCCTGACCAGCGGCTGGCTGCTCGGTGGTGCCGTGGCCGCCGGGCTCGGTCTCGGCGCGTTCGCGGTGGTCGTCCTGCTGTTGTGGACCGTCTCGCCGTACCCCGACAGCGGCGCGAGCGCCGGCCTGCACACGGCGGCGGATCTGTGGCTGCTGGCGCACGGGGCGCAGCTCGTACGGCACGAGACGCTCTCCGGCATCCCGGCACCCGTGGGGGTGACGCCCTTGCTGCTGACGGCGGCACCCGTGTGGCTGCTGTGGCGTGCCACGCGCGAGGGGATGGACGCACGGCTGGCGGCGGGCGCCGGGTACGGGGCGACGGCCGTCGGGGTGTGGGTCTCGTGCGGCTACCTCCTGGTGACCTCGGCGGCCGTCGCCTACGCGTCCGGCGGGCCGATCGAGGCCGAGCCGGTCAGTACGGCCTGGCGGGTGCCGCTGTTCGTCGTCACCGTGACGGGTCTGTGCGCGGCCTTCTACGCCCGGCGCCGCTCCGTCGCGGCGGCGTGGTCCGCCTTCTCCGCGCGGCTGCCCGGGGTCTCCCCGGCGCGGTCGGCCGGTGCCCGGCGCCGGCTGTACCGCGACCGGCTGATCGTCGCCGTCCAGGCGGGCGGCGCGGCCACGGTCGTGCTGTGCGGTGGTGGCGCGTTCCTGCTGGCGGCGGCGCTGGTGTGGAACGTGCGGACGGTCGGCGGTTCCTTTCCCCAGCTGACCGGCAGTCTCTCCGGCCAGTTCGCGCTGCTGCTGCTCGCCGTCGCGCTGCTTCCCAACGCGGCGCTGTGGGCGACCTCGTACGGGCTCGGACCCGGTTTCACCCTGGGCGGCGGCAGCGTCGTCGCCCCGGCCGTGACGACGGCGACCCCGCACCTGCCGCCGTTCCCGCTGCTGACCGTCGTCCCGGGCGAGGGGTCGGGCGGCATCCTGACGTCCTGCCTGGTGGGTGTCGTTCCGCTGCTGGGCGGGGTCATGTGCGGCTGGTGGGTGGGCCGTTCGCCGGTGGCCGCCGGCCGGTGCTCCGCCTTGATGACGGTGCCGCTCGCCGCGGTCCTGTGCGGGGGCGTCCTGGCGCTGCTGGCCGCCTGCTCCGGCGGCCCGCTCGGCACCGGGGCCCTCACGCACCTGGGCCCGTCCTGGTGGCAGACGGGCGGTGCGGCGTGCGGCTGGATGCTCGCCGTCGGCATGCCGACCGCCCTGGGCGTGCGGTGGTGGTCGCGCTTCAGCGCGCGCCGGGCGGTGGCCGCTGAGGCGCGCGCGGCGGAGGAGGCGGCCGAGGTGGCCGCGGGGTACGGGCCGGACCCCGCGTGGCACACGGACGAGGTCCGCCGTGTGCGCTGGTCCGCGATGAGGGCGGCGTCCGGCGGTCTGATGGCCTCCTTCGCGCCCGAGGATCCGCACAGGCACGGATATCTGGAGCGGTTCGCGCAGGAGAGCGGCTACGGATACCTCAGCAAGCCGGCCGGGCAGCGGACGGCGGACGTTGGTGCTGGTTCGGACATTGGTGCTGGTGCTGGTGCTGGTGCTGGTGCGGCGGGTGCGGGTGCGGGTGCCGACGTGTGCCAGGGGGTGTGAGGGAGCGGAAGGCCCGGCGTCCCGGGCGGGTCAGGAGCGGTTCTCCAGGAACGGACGCAGCTCCTCCGGCAGGTGCCGCTTGCAGTCGTCGCGGGAGGACTGGGTGAGCGCGTCGTTCTGGCAGGTGAAGTAGTCGCTGTAGGCGAACTGGAAGGCGTACGTGGACGCGACGATGGCCAGCGTCAGCCCCGCGGCGACCAGACCGCTGACGGCCGCCGTCCGCTTGGCCTTGGCGGCCTGTGCGGGGGTCACGGCGAGCGGGATCGGCGTCCTGCCGCCCGCGCCGCCCCGGCCGTCGCCGGAGCCGCCCTCGGCGTCCGTGCCGGTACCGCCCTCGGAGCCCTCGGGGCGGCGTGCCGTCCCCGCGACGTCCTCCGCGGTGGCGGCCACGCCGCGGTGCCCTCGCCTGCCGCCCCCGCCCCGGCCCTCCCGGGCGGAGGCGGGCGGCTTGCCGCGCAGGGCGCTGATGCCCCAGTAGAGGGAGAGCGCCCCGAGCAGCAGCGCCACCTCGGGCACGCTCAGCAGGGCGAAGAAGAGGCCCCAGATGCCCGCGTGCAGGGAGTAGCGGGCGTGCCGCTGGAGCGGGTCGGTCGGGTCCCAGCGCATGCCGCGGGGGCCACCGGGTCCGCCCGGCCCGCCGGGACCGCCCGGCCCCCGTCCGTCGCCGGGCCCGTCACCGCCGCCGTTTCCGGGTCCGGCCGGGCCGCCGCCGAAGCCGCCGCCCTGCCGTCCGGGCTGGCGGCTGCTCCACTGGCTGCCCCACACCGGGTTCCGCTCGCCGTCCGGTGTTCCGGAACCGCCCTCTCCGCCACCACCCGGCCCCGAGCCGGAACCCGGACCCGGACCCGGACCCGAGCCCGACTCCGGCCGAGAACCCGGCCCCGGCGCTGGCCCCGGCCCCGGCGCAGACCCCGAACCGGAGCCGGAACTGGGCGTTCCGGACGACTGCGCACCGGCGTCGGTCGTCTCCCCCCGCGGTGCCGATGCCTCCGGCGCCCGCGGCGTACGCGGCTGCCACGGCTGGTCCGGCTGCCCCTCCGGCGGTGGCGCGAAGGGGTTGTCCTCGCGGGAGGTGCTGTCGGATGGGGCCGCACGGCGGCGTCGGTCGGTCATGTGGTGTGTGTCTTCCTCATCGCTTCCGCGTCGCTTCCACGGCCCTGCGGCCCCCGGGCCCCCGCGGGAGCCCGGGGAGACCATGTCCCTGACGCTACCTTCCGCATGCGCCCCCGTCCCGTGGGGGCCGTTCCGAGGGCCGGTATCGTTGCCGACGGTCGGACGCTTCGTAGAGTTCCCCGGAATCCTCGGGTCCACGTACTTGTGCGACCACACAAATTCCGTCTCCCCGCGAGAGAGAGCACCGTCGTGGACGCGCACTCCTTCCGTCCCGCAGCCCCCGTGCGCCTCGTCGTCCTGGTGTCGGGCTCCGGCACCAACCTCCAGTCCCTGCTCGACGCCGTGGCCGACCCCGCCGTCGACACCCCGTACGAGATCGTCGCCGTGGGGGCCGACCGGACCGGGATCGAGGGGCTCGCGCGGGCCGAGCGGGCCGGGATCCCCACCTATGTGTGCCGGGTCAGGGACTTCGCCACCCGCGAGGAGTGGGACGCCGCGCTGGCCGAGGCCACCGCGGCGCACGCGCCGGACCTGGTGGTCTCGGCGGGCTTCATGAAGGTCGTCGGGAGCCGGTTCCTGGCACGTTTCGGCGGGCGGTTCCTCAACACCCACCCCGCACTGCTTCCCAGCTTTCCCGGAGCCCACGGCGTCCGTGACGCGCTCGCGTACGGCGCCAAGGTGACCGGGTGCACCGTCCACTTCGTCGACGACGGCGTCGACACCGGGCCCGTGATCGCGCAGCGCGCCGTCGAGGTCCTGGACGAGGACGACGAATCCGCCCTCCACGAGCGGATCAAACAGGTCGAGCGACGGCTGCTCGTCGAGGTCGTGGGACGTATCGCCCGCGACGGCTACACCCTCGAGGGGCCGAACAGGAGAAGGGTACGACTGGGTCATGAGTGAGAGTGCCGCACAGCTGGGCGCCAAGCGGCCGATCCGCCGCGCGCTGGTCAGCGTGTACGACAAGACGGGGCTGGAGGAGCTGGCCCGCGGGCTGCACGCGGCCGGGGTCCAGCTCGTCTCGACCGGTTCGACGGCGAAGCGGATCGCGGACGCGGGGGTGCCCGTCACCCCGGTCGAGGAGCTGACCGGCTTCCCCGAGTGCCTGGACGGACGGGTCAAGACCCTCCACCCGCGCGTGCACGCGGGCATCCTCGCCGACCAGCGGCTGGAGGCGCACCGCGAACAGCTCGGCGAGCTGGGTGTCGAGCCGTTCGAGCTGGTCGTCGTCAACCTCTACCCGTTCGCCGAGACCGTGGCCTCCGGCGCCTCCGACGACGCGTGCGTGGAGCAGATCGACATCGGTGGCCCCTCGATGGTCCGGGCCGCCGCCAAGAACCACCCGTCCGTGGCGGTGGTCGTCAACCCGGACCGCTACGGCGACGTGCTCAAGGCCGTCGAGGAGGGCGGCTTCGACCTGGCGGCGCGCAAGCGCCTGGCGGGCGAGGCGTTCCGGCACACGGCCGCCTACGACGTGGCGGTCGCGGGCTGGTTCGCCCAGTACGCCGAGGCCGGGGCGTCCGAGGGCTCGCAGAGCGGGGCCTCGCGCGCGTTCCCCGGGTTCCTCGGTGTCACGTACGAGCGCAAGAGCGTGCTGCGCTACGGCGAGAACCCGCACCAGCCCGCCGCGCTCTACACGGAGGGCCGCGGCGGCCTGGCCGAGGCCGAGCAGCTGCACGGCAAGGAGATGTCGTACAACAACTACGTCGACACCGACGCCGCGCGCCGCGCCGCCTACGACCACCCCGAGCCGTGCGTGGCCGTCATCAAGCACACCAACCCGTGCGGCATCGCGGTCGGCGCGGACGTCGCCGAGGCGCACCGCAAGGCGCACGCCTGCGACCCGCTGTCCGCCTACGGCGGCGTGATCGCCGTCAACCGTCCCGTCTCGCGCGAGATGGCCGAGCAGGTCGCGGAGATCTTCACCGAGGTGATCGTCGCGCCCGGCTACGAGGACGGTGCGCTGGAGGCCCTCACCCGGAAGAAGAACATCCGCGTGCTGCGCTGCCCCGAGGCGCCCACCACTCCCGCCGAGTTCCGGCCGGTCGACGGCGGCGGCCTCGCCCAGATCAAGGACGCCTTCCAGGCCGAGGGCGACGACCCGGCCGGCTGGACCCTGGTCTCCGGTGAGGTGCTGGAGGCCGGGGAACTGGCCGAACTCGCCTTCGCCTGGCGGGCCTGCCGCGCCGTCAAGTCGAACGCCATCCTGCTGGGCAAGGACCGTGCCACGGTGGGCGTCGGCATGGGACAGGTCAACCGCGTCGACTCGGCGCGGCTCGCCGTCCAGCGCGCGGGCGAGGAGCGGGCGCGCGGCGCGTACGCCGCCTCCGACGCGTTCTTCCCCTTCCCCGACGGGCTGGAGGTGCTGGCCGAGGCGGGCGTCCGCGCTGTCGTCCAGCCCGGCGGCTCGGTCCGCGACGACCAGGTCGTCGAGGCCGCGAAGAAGGCGGGCGTCACGATGTACCTGACCGGGACCCGGCACTTCTTCCACTGATCCGGCACTTCTTCCACCGACCCGCGACGTCCGCCGCGCGGCCGGGCACCCGGACGGGACTCCTGTCCGGGCGGGACTCCTGGACGGGGCACCCGGACGGGACGCTCGTAACGGACACGGACACGGACACGGACACGGACACGGACACGGGCCGGGCCCCTCGCTCATGCGAGGGGCCCGGCCCGTCTCATCCGGCGGAGCGTCCGAGGAGGCGTCAGTACTGCGGCCGGTTGAACCACTGGCCCGCCGCGCTCAGCGAGCAGAAGACGATGGTCAGCACGGCGGTCGCCAGCCACAGCAGGCACATGAAGAGCGTGCCGGCCGCGTCGCCGTCGCCGCTGCCCAGGGCGCCGAAGAAGGCCAGCAGCGGGATCAGCGCGTTGAGCGAGCCGGCGATGATGGCGGTGACCCGGGTGCCGACGCGGCCCTTGCCGAACATCGAGGCGGGCACGATGTGCAGGGCCGCGAGGCCGCCGAGGATCAGGAAGAACAGCAGCGCCCCGCCGAGCGCGGCGCCCCCCACCGAGTCGGCGACCGGCACGTCATTGAGCGCCTCGTTGGCCGCCATCCCGGCGAAGAGCACGCCGAACGCGCACAGCGCCCACAGCGCACCCGCTATGAACAGCAGCACCCGCGCGGTGACGACCACGCCCGGCATGCTGACGGCCGGCTGCATCGGACCGCCCGGGTAGGCGGGCATGCCGCCCGGGGCGGCCGGATAGCCGTAGCCGGGCTGGCCGGTGCCCTGCTGCGGGTAGCCGTACGGGGCGCCCTGCTGCGGTGCCGAGTACGGGTTGTCGGGACTCTGGCCGGGGGGCGGGGGGTAGCTCACGAGCTGTTCCTCCGACGGTGTTGAGGGAGCGGATGGGGCCGAGTGACTCCGGAGAACCACGGCCTGCCCTCAGCAATGTCGCCTCCCCCGGGACGGCGCCGCACCGTCGGCCCACCCTGGACTGCCCGGCGCCGGTCCCCATGGTGGTGGGCTCCTCGCGGCCTGTCCAGCCGGGTTTCCGTACTGTGGTGAAACCGCGACACCGGGTCAGTAGGGCCACGAGGTGCCGCCGCCCGCGGGGGCTCACACCAACTGGCGTTCCAGCAGTGCGAGATGCCCCTCGTGCACCAGATCGAACCGGATGGCGAACCGCACCAGGGACTCGCGTACCGTCCCGGCGTCGTCCGACGGGCGCAGCCGCAGTTTGAGCCGCAGGTAGTCGAGGTTCCAGGTGACGTCCGCCGCGGTCACCTCCGGCCACACAGGACGCAGCCGCTCGGTCAGCTCCGCCACGGTGGGCACCGGCGCCGCCGGGTCCCCGGAGTGCAGCTGTGCCTCGCACAGCGCGGTGAGGACGAGGAAGTAGCGGCACGTGTGGTCCAGGGGGTACGGGCGGGGGAACGGGTCGAAGAGCCAGTCCCGCGCCCCGTCGGCACCGCCGGCCCCCTCGGCCCCGTCCGTGCCGGCCGCACCCGCCGGACCGTCCGGGAACCCGGCACCGGCACCGGAACCGGAACCCGGCCCTGTTCCGGTGCCCAGGCCCGTGGCCGTCAGGTAGTCGTGGCGCGGTGCCAGGACGTCGAAACCGCAGCCGGGCCTCGGGTCGTGGGCGCACAGCCGTACGCGGGCGAATTCGAAGGGGACCGGCGCGTCCGCCCTTCCCGGCGCGACCCTGATGTGCTCCCCGGCGCCCTCGGGATTCTCGACGAGATAGGTCTGGTCGTGGCTGAAGTTGGTCAGTATCCAGAAGGCGCCCGTCGCCGTGATCTCCCCGGCCGCGCACGCCACGGCGGGGTGGGCGATGGTCAGGCCGCCTCCTGCCGGTGCCGTCCGGCCGAAGCGCAGCGTGTGGCCCGGCTCCAGCCGGTACTGCTCCTCGGGACCCCGGCACCCGTCCGGGACGATGATCACGCTGAACACGTCCGGCACGCTACTGACTCCCCGTGTCCGGTCTCAACGGAGCGTAGGGGTTGCAGAGAGGCACATGAACCGACCTTTGCCGTCCCGTTGCCGAGGCGCCGCCGGGCGGGTGACCCGGCTCGCACACGAGGAACCGGCTCGCACAACCGAACGGACACCGCGCACGGCCGCCGGTCCCGCACGCCGCACGTCACCGCCCGGCCGTCCCACGCCACCGTCGGACGTCCCGTGCGACCGTCGGACGTCCCGTGCGACCGTCCGACCGTTCTCATGCCACTGTCCGGACGTCCCGTGCGGCCCGCGGGGGTGTGGTGCGCGACCGCGGGGGCGCCCCCTGTGGCTCGCACGGCCACCTGAGTGGAGCCGGAGGGCCCGGATCCGCGAGGATGGGCGCATGACCGCCCAGATTCTCGATGGCAAGGCCACCGCCGCCGCGATCAAGTCCGACCTCACCACGCGCGTCGAGGCGCTCAAGGCCAAGGGCGTCACGCCCGGCCTCGGCACGCTGCTCGTCGGTGACGACGTCGGTTCGCAGAAGTACGTCGCGGGCAAGCACCGCGACAGTCAGCAGATCGGCATCAACTCCATCCAGCGCGAACTGCCGGCGACCGCGACGCAGGAGGAGATCGAGGCGGTCGTCCGCGAACTGAACGAGGACCCGGCCTGCACCGGCTACATCGTCCAGCTGCCGCTGCCCAAGGGCATCGACGTCAACCGCGTCCTGGAGCTGATGGACCCGGCCAAGGACGCCGACGGGCTGCACCCCACCAACCTGGGCCGGCTCGTCCTCAACAAGCCCGCGCCGCTCCCGTGCACCCCGCAGGGCATGATCGTGCTGCTGCGCCGCTACGGCGTCGAACTGGACGGCGCCCACGTCGTGGTGGTCGGCCGCGGCGTGACCGCGGGCCGCCCGCTGCCGCTGCTGCTGACGCGGCGCAGCGAGAACGCGACCGTGACCCAGTGCCACACCGGCACCCGCGATCTGCCGGCACTGCTGCGGCAGGCCGACATCGTCGTCGCCGCCGCCGGCGTCCCGCACCTCATCAAGCCGGAGCACGTGCGGGAGGGCGCGGCCGTGCTGGACGTGGGCGTCAGCCGGGACGAGAACGGCAAGATCGTGGGCGATGTGCACCCCGGTGTCGCCGAGGTCGCCGGCTGGCTCTCGCCCAACCCCGGCGGGGTGGGCCCGATGACGCGGGCCCAGCTGCTCGTCAACGTCGTGGAGGCGGCCGAGGCGGCGGCTCGCTGAGCGCGGTCATGGCCGAGAAGAGCGAGGCGAAGGGAGACCCCGCGATGAGTGCGGAGCAGGCGGCACCGCCGCGCAAGAGGTCGCGGCGCTTCCCGGTGCTCACCCGCGACACGGCGCGCCCCGAGGGCGGGGGCCGCGCCGCGGGCGGTCACCAGCCGGCGCCGTACCGCCAGTGGCCGCTGCTGGCGGTGTGCGCGGGGGTGCTGGTCGGACTGCTGGTGACAGTCCTGCACTTCCGCGCGGGCACCCTGATCGTGGGTGCGGCGCTGCTGGGCGGTGCGGTCCTGCGCTGGACGCTGCCGTCGGTCGGCATGCTGGCGGTGCGCTCCCGCTTCACCGACCTGATCACCTACGGAGTGCTCGGCCTGGCCATCGTGCTCCTGGCCATGATGGCGCAGCCCGACCCCTGGCTGTCGGTGCCGTTCCTGGACACGGTGGTGCACTTCACGGTCCGCTGAGGCCGGCCACGCGGCGGCGCGTCCGCGCGGTGCCCGTGTCCCTCCGGTGCCCCCGGATCCCCCGCGGGCCGCGCGCATGTGACGGGACGTGGCCCCGGTCCTCTGCGCGGAGGACCGGGGCCACCGTCGTGCCAGGAGCGTGTGCGCGCACACGGACGGGTGGTCCGTGGACGGTTGGCGTCCGGACGGGCTGGCAGACTAGGGGGGATGCGCGGACAAAGGGTGTGCGCGGGTGTGGGTCCCGGCCCGTAACGCTCCCGTGTGCCCCCGCTGCCGAAGCCGTCGTCCTGGCTGCCTGTATCCCCTGGGGAGCCGCAGGGGGTGCCCGGGGCCGCGGCGCGCACGCGGGGGAAGGGAAGGCGAAAGCGCGAGAGTCGGGGGACGAGGGGGAGGCCATGCCTCGGTGGAGGGCGCTACCGGAGGATCTGGATCCGCAGATCCGGGAGTTCGCGAGCCAGCTGCGGCGGCTCGTCGACCGCAGCGGACTGAGCGTCGCCGCCATCGCCGACCGCACCGGCTACAGCAAGTCGTCCTGGGAGCGCTATCTCAACGGCCGCCTGCTGCCGCCGCGCGGCGCCACCCAGGCCCTCGCCGAGGTGACCGGCACGGACGTGCGCCACCTGGGCACCATGTGGGAGCTGGCCGAACGGGCGTGGAGCCGCGCGGAGATGCGGCACGACACCACCCTGGAGGCCATCAGCATCGCGCAGGCGCGGGCCGCGCTGAACGCGCCGGAGGAGGAGCCGGAGAAGGGCCGCCGCCGGCGCAAGAGCAGGAGCGCGCCCGCACCCGGCCGCGGAAGCGAGCCGGACAGCGCCCCGCGCAGTCCCGGCCCTGGCCTTGGCCATGGCCCCGGTCACGGCCCCGGTGACGGTGACGGGCAGGACCTCGCTCCCGGCCATGGCCGCGGCTACGGGCAGGACCTGGCTCCCGGCCCCGGCCCGGGGCACGGCCCGGGGCACGGTTGCGGTCAGGCCCGGGACGGGGGCCAGGACCAGGACCGGGAGACGGCCGTCCTGCGCAAGGACGCCATCCGTGCGGCGGGCGCCGCCGGTATCGGCGTGCGGGGAGGGGAAGCGACCGCGTGGGGCGGGCCCGGCGCGGTCCGGGCCCCGGACGCCACCGGGGTGCACGGAGTCCGGAACGCGCCGGACGGCGCCTCTTCGGCCCCGTACCCCGCCGGACGTCCCGGCGCCACCGGCACGCCCCGGAGCGGCGAGCCGCGCCGGGCACGCGGGGGCGGGCGGCGCAAGGGCACCGTGGTGCTGGCGGCGCTCGTCGGTGTCCTCGTGCTCGTCGCCGGAGCGGTGCTCTTCCTCGACCTGGGAAGCGGCGAGGACGGCAAGGCGGCCGGCCCGAAGCCCTCGCCCACGGCGACGTCGCGCGACCTGCCCGCGGGAGTCAAGTGCGTGGGCGACGACTGCTCCGGTGAGGACCCCGAGGCCATGGGCTGCGGCGGCCGGCACGCGGCGACCGTCAGCTCCGCGCGGGTGGGCACCGGCCTGGTGGAGGTCCGCTACAGCGAGGTCTGCGCGGCGTCATGGGCGCGGATCAGCGGGGCGGCGCGCGACGACGTGCTGCGCATCACCGCGCCCGGCGGCCAGGCCGAGAGCGACACGGTGACGCGCACCGACGCGTACACCGAGATGGTCTCGGTGCGGGGCGCCGACGACGCCCGCGCCTGCGCGACCCTGGCCGCCGGCGGCAAGGGCTGCACCACTCCGGGGAAGACGGTGCGGTGAGCCGGGTGCGCGGTGAGCGAGCCCCCTGTGCGGGCGGGTGGCTCCCGGTGTCGCTCCCGGTGCCTGTTGGGCCGACCCGGGGGTGCGGCGGGCACGCGGTCGGATAGCCTGGCCGTCGGGTCTCTTGACGTAGAGAGACTTCCGGCCACCCGCCAGCCACGTCGTCAAGTACTACGGAGAACGCATGACCCGCACTCCCGTGAACGTCACCGTCACCGGCGCCGCAGGCCAGATCGGCTATGCGCTGCTGTTCCGTATTGCCTCCGGCCAGCTGCTGGGCGCCGACGTGCCGGTCAGGCTCCGTCTGCTGGAGATCACCCCCGCGCTGAAGGCCGCCGAGGGCACCGCGATGGAGCTGGACGACTGCGCCTTCCCGCTGCTCCAGGGCATCGACATCACCGACGACCCGAACGTGGCGTTCGACGGCGCCAACGTGGCGCTGCTCGTCGGCGCCCGCCCCCGCACCAAGGGCATGGAGCGCGGCGACCTCCTGGAGGCCAACGGCGGCATCTTCAAGCCGCAGGGCAAGGCCATCAACGACCACGCCGCCGACGACATCAAGGTGCTGGTCGTGGGCAACCCGGCGAACACCAACGCGCTGATCGCGCAGTCCTCGGCGCCGGACGTCCCGGCCGAGCGGTTCACCGCCATGACCCGCCTGGACCACAACCGCGCGCTGACCCAGCTGGCGAAGAAGACCGGCTCCTCCGTCGCCGATATCAGGAAGCTGACGATCTGGGGCAACCACTCCGCCACCCAGTACCCGGACATCTTCCACGCCGAGATCGCCGGCAAGAACGCCGCGCAGGTCGTGAACGACGAGAAGTGGCTGGCTGACGAGTTCATCCCGACCGTCGCCAAGCGCGGCGCCGCCATCATCGAGGCCCGCGGCGCCTCCTCGGCCGCCTCCGCCGCGAACGCCGCCATCGACCACGTCCACACCTGGGTCAACGGCACGGCCGAGGGCGACTGGACCTCCATGGGCGTCCCCTCGGACGGTTCCTACGGTGTGCCGGAGGGGCTCATCTCCTCGTTCCCGGTGACCACGAAGAACGGCACCTACGAGATCGTCCAGGGCCTGGAGATCAACGAGTTCTCCCGTACCCGCATCGACGCCTCCGTCAAGGAGCTGTCGGAGGAGCGCGACGCGGTGCGCGGTCTCGGCCTGGTCTGAGCCGCCGCCCTGCCTCTTCGCCCCGAGGGCCCGTACGGAACGCGAACGGCGTTCCGTACGGGCCCTCGGCCGTTCGGCCTCACCGGGACGCGGGTTCGCCGCCTGCGGCCTCCCGTTCCGGCGGGGCGGCCGTGCGGGGGCGGTCGGCTGGCCCGAGACCCGGCGCCAGCCCGCACGTCACCGCGAGGGACAGCCCGGCGACGAGGGACATGGCGGTAGCGGGAGAGGTCCGCTCGGCGACGGCACCGGCGAGCGTGGCACCCACACCCTGCATGGCCAGCATCCCGGACGAGTGCAGTCCCAGCGCGTGGCCGCTCAGCTCCTGCGGGGTCAGTGCCAACAGCCGCTCCTGAAGCAGCAGACTGGCGGCGAACCCGGCTGTCGCCAGCGTCACCGACGCCGCCGCCCACGGCAGGGGCGGGCGCAGTGCGAACAGGAGGAAGGGACCGGCCAGCAGGACGAGCAGCGGTACGGGGAGCCGGCCGCGCCACCGAGGGGGGAGGAACCGGCCTGTGACGGTGTCCCCGGCCAGCATGCCCACCGCACCGCAGGCGAAGAGGAGTCCGGCGTCCTGGGGGGCGTACGGGACGTAGAGGGATTCGCAGCCGACGACCAGCCCGTTCGGCACCCACAGCGCGAGGTACACGCAGCGGCGTGGACGGGAGGACCACAGCAGGGAGTTGGTCCGCCAGGTCTCGGCCACGGAGGCCCGTCCCCGGGCGCGGGGCGGCCGGCGTCCCAGGCCCAGCCGGGCGACGACGGCGCCCGCCAGATACAGCGCGGCCCCGGTGAGCAGCGTGCCGCGTGGTGAGAGGGCCGTGACGAGGAGGCCACCGAGCCCGTAGCCGCAGATCTGCATGATGCCGGTGGACATGTTGAGCACCGAACGGCCCAGCAGATAGCCGTCCTCGTCGAGGATCTCGTGGAGGAGTCCCAGGCGGACCCCGCCGCCCAGCGACGCCAGTACACCCAGCACCAGCAGGAGGAGAAAGGCGGCCGTGACCGGCAGCCCGGGGACGGCCTGCACGGCGGTGCCCAGGGCGAACGCCAGCAGCAGCGTGCTCGTCGTGGCGCGGGGCGGGAGCCGGTCGGCGGCGGACAGCAGGGTGGTCGCGCCCACGAGCTGTGCCAGCGCGGGGCCGAACATGGCCAGGGAGGACAACAGCGGGGAGCCGGTGGCGGTGTAGATGAGCGTGCCCAGCGCCAGTCCGCTGACCGTCTGCCCGGCCACCTGAAGGGTGCTGGTCAGAAAGAGAGGGGTGAACTCGGGCGCGCGGAAGAGTTCGCGATAGGTGCGCATGGGAGGGAGTCTCGGACTGGTGGAACCGGACGGTTACTGTTTCGCGCGAGAGCGAAACAACGCACCACCGCGGCACCGATGAGGGCGCCGGGCGCCCGGCGCCCTCATGGGGACGGTGAGCTGCCGTGAGAGGAGGGCGGCGTCGGCGGTCGGCGCCGGTGACGAGGTCGGCACGGGCGCGGGGACGGCTGCCGGCACGGGCGGCGGACGGGCCTCGGCACGGGTGTCGGCACGGGTGTCGGCGCTGGTGGCGGCCTTGGTGGCGGAGTCGGCGCCGGTGTCGGCGGGAACGGGCCGTCGCCGGTGCGGAGCGGGCTGGGCACGGGGGTGACGGGTGTGGGGTGGTGGCAGGTCAGCGCCGATGTGCTGGCGGGGAGCCGGTTCGTGGTCTCGCCCCTCGCGGAGACGGTCGCGGCCCTGAAGCTCCTGGAACGGGGCAGCCCCGCGCACCCCGGGGAGCGGGCCTGGCTCGACGCCCATCTGCGCGCCTACCGCGCACGCCAGTCGGCCGACCCGGTCACCGCGGCGCTGATCCGCGCCGCGCTGGGGCGCACCTGGAACGCCGACTTCCTCACCCCGACCCCCGAGCCGGGCGAACTCCCCCTCGGCGAGGTGCCGTTCGAGGAGGAGGTGGCGCGGGTGCGGGAGGCCCCGCCGGAGGCGGCCCGCGCCGATCTGCTCGTCTCCCTCGGCACGGACGGACCGCTGCCGGTGGCCCTGCGCCGGGACGACCTGCCGCAGCGAACGGCCGACGTCCTCGCCTGGGTCTGGTACGAGACGGTACGGCCGTCGTGGTCCCGGCGCCGCCGCGTCCTGGAGGCCGATGTGGTGGGCCGCACCGCCCAGTTGAGCCGGGGCGGCTGGGCGGCGGCGCTGGACGACATGCGGCCGGGGATGCGGTGGCTCGGCGGGAGCAGGCTGCAGATCAACGCGCGGGACTACCCGCCCCGCGATCTGGCGGGTGCCCGGCTGATGTTCGTCCCCGTGACGCCGCGGGCCGGGTGGGTCTCATGGGAGGAGGCTCCGGGGCGTCCCCGGGAGGGGACTGCCCGCTCCTCGCCGGGGGACCGGCCCCGCTACGCGGTGGTGTACCCGTGCTCCGGCGCCCTCGCCGACAGGGGGAGCGCCCCCGTCCCCGAGGCGCTGGGCGTGCTGCTGGGGCATGCGCGGGCCACGGTGCTGATACTGCTGGAGACCCCCAAGAGCACCACTCAGCTGGTCGGCTTGACGGGCCAGGCCCTGGGCTCGGTGGGCCGCCATCTTCGGGTCCTGCGGGACGCCCGGCTGGTGGAGCGGCGCCGGGCGGGGCGGTCCGTGCTCTACTACCGCACGCCCGCGGGCGACGGCCTGGTACGGGCCCAGGACGCCCGGCCGGACCGGCGCCCTTCCGGGGCGTAGCCGCGCGGCGCCGGCCTCGGATGTCCCGGACCGGCGGCGGGGCGGCGCACCCCGCGCCGGCCTCGGATGTCCCGGACCGGCGGCGGGGCGGCGCACCCCGCGACGGTGCCGGGGTTACGCCGCCCTGGGGCCGGTCCGGGACGGGGAGGCTCGGCCGGGAGCCGGGAGCCGGGAGCCGGGAGCCGGGAGCCGGGAGCCGGGAGCCGGGAGCCGGGAGCCGGGAGCCGGGAGCCGGGAGCCGGGAGCCCCGGGCCGGGGCCGGGGGCTCGGGCTGGAGCCCGGGCCGGAGGCTGTCGGCCCGGGGGTGCCTACTCCGGGTCGCGGTTGAAGGCGGCCCGCGACCAGAGGTAGCCGAGGACGGTCAGGGCCAGGCACCAGCCGAGGGCGAGCCAGGCGTTGTTGCCGATCCCGGTGCCGAGCAGCAGACCGCGGAGGGTCTCGATGGCGGGGGTGAAGGGCTGGTACTCGGCGATCGGCTGGAACCAGCCCGGCATCGTGCCGAGGGGGACGAAGGTGCTGGAGACCAGGGGGAGGAAGATCAGCGGCATCGCGTTGTTGCTGGCGGCCTCGGCGTTGGGGCTGACCAGACCCATGCCGACGGCGATCCAGGTGAGGGCGAGGGAGAAGAGGGCCAGCAGTCCGAGTGCGGCCAGCCATTCCAGGGCGGTGGCGTCGGTGGGGCGGAAGCCGATGGCGACGGCGACGGCGCCGACGAGGACGACGCTGAGCACGCACTGCAGGACGCTGCCGAGGACGTGTCCGATGAGGATGGAGCCGCGGTGGATGGCCATGGTGCGGAAGCGGGCGATGATGCCCTCGGACATGTCGGTGGCGACGGAGACGGCGCTGCCGATGGTGGTGCTGCCGATGGTCATCAGCAGCAGGCCGGGGACGAGGTAGGCGGTGTAGGCGTCGCGGTCGGCGCCGCCGCTGCCGATGCCCGCGCTCATCACGTCACCGAAGATGTAGACGAACAGGAGCAGCATCATGAGGGGCGTGAGCAGGAGGTTGAGCGTCAGGGAGGGGTAGCGCCGCGCGTGGAGGAGGTTGCGGCGCAGCATGGTGGCGGAGTCGCGGGCGGTGAGGGCGAGGGCGCTCATCGGAGGTTCTCCTCGGGCTGGTCGGTCCGGCCGGGGTGACCGGTCTGGTGGGGGACGTCGGCCGGGCCGGTGAGGGCGAAGAAGACGTCGTCGAGGTCGGGGGTGTGGATGGTCAGTTCGTCGGCTTCGATGGCGGCGGAGTCGAGCCAGTCGAGGAGGGAGCGCAGTTCGCGCTGGCTGCCGTCGCTGGGGAGGTGCAGGGTGAGTGCTTCGTCGTCGCGGGTGGCTTCGCGCAGGGTGGCGGTGGCGGTCCGGTAGGCGGCGGGGTCGGTGAAGCGGAGGCGGACGTGGCCGCCGGGGATGAGGCGCTTGAGTTCGTCGGCGGTGCCTTCGGCGGCGAGTTTCCCGTTGTGGAGGACGGCGATGCGGTCGGCGAGTTCGTCGGCTTCCTCGAGGTACTGGGTGGTGAGGAAGACGGTGACGCCGTCGGCGACGAGGTGGCGGATGATCTGCCACATGCGGTGGCGGGAGCGGGGGTCGAGACCGGTGGTGGGTTCGTCGAGGAAGATGATCCGGGGGTTGCCGACCAGGGTCATGGCGATGTCGAGGCGGCGCTTCATGCCGCCGGAGTAGGTGGAGGCGGGCTTCCTGGCGGCGTCGGTGAGGTCGAAGCGCTCCAGGAGTTCGGCGGTGACGCGGCGTCCTTCGCGCCGGGGGAGGTGGTGGAGGTCGGCCATCAGGAGCATGTTCTCCTCGCCGGTGATCAGGCCGTCGATGGCGGAGAACTGGCCGGTGACACCGATCGCGGCGCGCACGGCCTGCGGATCGGCGGCCAGATCGTGACCGGCCACCCGGGCCTGCCCCCCGTCGGCGGAGATGAGGGTGGACAGGATCTTGACGGCGGTGGTCTTGCCGGCCCCGTTGGGACCGAGCAGGGCGAAGACGGAGCCGGCCGGGATGTGCAGGTCGATGCCGTCCAGGACGGTCTTGTCGCCGTAGGACTTGCGCAGGGCGGTGGCGGAGACTGCGGCCGGTGACGGGTGGCCGCCCTCGCGGCGGCTGGTCGTGGGCATGACAGATGAAGGCATGGAGCCCTCCGATCGAAGGCTGAGGTGAAGGGTGAAGGGTGAAGGGGTGAAGAGGCGAGGGGAGGACGGGGCGAGGAGGCGACGGGCGAGGGGAGGACGGGCCGAAGAGGCGACGGGGCGAGGAGGTGCGGAGGCGGCGCCGGTCGCGGCGGGCGCTCAGATCTTGGCGCGGTGCACGTCGATGCTGCCGTGCCGGGTGCGGGCGCGGATCGTGACGGTGTCCTCGCTCTCCTGGGGCGTCTCGGACGCGGTGAGCGTGTTGCGCACCTGGCCGGAGCCCGAGTGGACGTCGAGCCAGGCGGCCGTGCCCTCGCGGACGCCGACGTCGATGGCACCGTAGGAGGTCTCCAACTGGACGCTGCCCGAGGCCACTTCGTCCACGCGCAGGGTGCCGTGCGCGGTGGTGGCGGTGACCGAGTCCTCGGCGCGCCGGATGTCGATGTCGCCGTTGGCGCCGTTCACCCGCAGCTCGCCGGTCGCGGCGCCGACGGTCGTGCTGCCGTGCGAGTTCTTCAGGACGGCGGGGCCGCCGAGGAGTCCGGCGCGCAGGCTGCCGGAGCTGGTGGTGATCTCGGCCGTGCCCTCGACCCGGTCCACGGTGATCGAGCCGTGCGACGCCTTCAGCTGGAGCGGGCCGGTCGTGTCGAGGCGGACGTCCCCGGTCGAGATCCTCACGCGGACCTCGCCGAGCCGGCCCACGCCGTGCAGCTGGGTCCAGGCGCCGGTCACCTCGGCGTGCGAGCCCGCGGGAAGTTCGACCGCCACATCCACGGTGCCGATGCGGCCGAACAGTCCGGACTTGGGGGTCCTGACCGTCAGCACGCCGTTCACGCAGGTGACCTCGGTCTGCTCGGCCGTCCGTACGTCCAGGTCCTTCTTCGGGTCGCGGGGGCGCACCTCGACGACGGTGTCGCGGCGGTCGCCCGCGGTGAGCTGGAGGGATCCGGCCTCCACGTGCGCCGTGGCCGAGATCGGGGCGGGAGTGTCGAAAGCAGGCATGGCTGTGCCGTCCTCATGGGTCTTCGGGACGTCCCCGCTGGTGGGACGTGGTGTGGGTGGAGTGGTGCGGTGGAAGCGGTGCGGGTGGTGCGGCGCGGGCGGGGCGCGGTCAGCGCACCCAGCCCGTGTAGCCCTTTCCGAGGGTCTGGGCCTTCTCCGCCGGACGCGGCCGGGCGCTGCCGTCTACCGCGGCGGAGACGGCCCGCACCAGCCAGGCGTTGACCGACAGCCCCTCGCGGGACGCGGCCTCCTCGGCGCGGGCCTTGAGGCGGGCCGGCAGGCGCAGGTTGACGCGGGCGGTGCCGCCCTCGTCGTCGGCCGGCACCGGGGCCGCGAGGGGTTCGGCGGGTGCGGCGGGCTCCGCGGGTGCGGCGCCGTCGGTGGGCGGCGGGGTGACCACGAAGTCGGGGTCGAGCCCGCGCAGCCGCACGTCGACCGAGCCGGGGGCGAGTTCGCGGGTGATCTCGTCCATCGCGGCGGAGAGCACGTTGAGCATGGTCAGCCGGGTGGCCGATTCCAGTGCCGCGGTGAGCCGCTCGGCCACCTCGCGGGCTTCGTCACCGCCGGCTTCGGCGGCCACCGCGAGGTCGCGGCGGAGGGTGTCGACGTACGGGGTGAGATCCATGGCGTTATGGTGGCACCACAATGGTGCCGTGTGCAAGTCCCTCCGGCGCCAACTGGGAAGCTCGCCGCGCTGTCACCGCTGTGACCTGGGAAGACGGAACGGAAATTGATCCCGGGGAAATGGTGTCAAGGGCGCCCCGGGGGGCTGATGGCACACGGAAAGGCGCCACCTGGCACCATGTGGCACCGCCTGGCGTTATGTGGTGCCAGGTGGTGCCATCCGGTGTCGGATGGCGCTGTGCGGTGTCGGATGGCGCTGTGCGGTGTCGCGCGGTGCCGCGGGCGCCGCCGCGGGCGGCCGGCCGCCCGCCGCGCGGTGCCGGTGCCCTAGACCGATTCGGAGGGCGGCTGGTCCTGCTGGGAGTGCTCGAAGTGCCGGCGGAGCTTCTCGACGGGCACGGTGCGCTCCTTGGGCGGGGTGCCGCGGGGGACCGGCCGGTCGAAGCGGCCGAGGTCGATCTCGTCGTGGTCGCGGCCCGACCGGCGCTCCAGGCGCAGCGGGTAGGGCTTGCCGTCGGCGGAGACGTGCATCGTCACGCGCGCCTCCTCCTGGGTGCGGGTGACGGGGACGGAGCGGTGTCCGCCGACCCGGCCCTGCCGGCCGCGCTTCCAGCGCGGGCCCGGGGTGGCCATCGCGCCGGAGGCGGCGCGGAAGGCGTCGAGGTCGCAGGCGGTGGCCAGGCCCTTGCCGCCGAGGTCGTCGTCGCGGGCGGAGCCCTTGATGTAGCGGCCCTTGAACTCCCGTGCCGCCTGTGCGCCCGCCTCGGGGCCGAGCTGGCCCTTCCAGAAGGCGGCGTCGGGCTTGAGCCAGACCGTGTCGCCGTGCTTGATCAGCCGAACCGAGCCGCGGCCGGGGACGGAGACTTTTCCGGAGCAGTTCGCCTTTTCGTCCAGCGTGAGATTGAGCCGGAGATCGGGGGCCGCCATTCTCACTCGCAGGGAGCGGGCGGAATTCAGTTCGTTCGAGGCTTTTTCCGCTATTTCCTCACCCGACAACTCTGCGATATCGGGTCCGTCACGCTCCGTCGCCGTGGGGGAGGCATGGGCCGGGGTCAGAAGTCCGCCGGAGGTCGTCGTCGCAGCGCATACGACCACGAGCAGGGCTGTGCGGTGCTGCTTGCGCATGAGATGGCTCCGATCCGCCGTGGGGAGTCAGGGGGCGGTGTCCCGGCGCACCCGACCCGCCATATCGGGACAAAGACGTACTCACCGTACGTTCCTCCGAGGGGTGGCGCACTTCGACCCGTGATGAAGCCCACTTGTCATCGAATTTTGGACATGAGATCGGAAGGACGGGGCAGGGTTCCGGACTGCCATCTGCCCGAAAGGCGTGGCAAAGCCCCGCGCCGGGGCGCCGGGATTCTCCCGGGGAAAGCAGGAGCAAGGAAGGCAGTACCAAAGGTGTCCGTTCTGGAGAGCTTGCACATTGACGGCACGTGGCGGGCGGCCGCGGCCGGCGGCACGCGGGAGGTGCTGGACCCCGCGGACGCCACCACGCTCGCCGTCGTCGCCGAGGGTGACGCAGCGGACACCGACGCGGCCGTCGCCGCCGCCCGGCGTGCCTTCGACGAGGGGCCGTGGCCGCACACCCCGACCGCCGAGCGGGCCGCACTGCTGCGCCGCGTCGCCGACCTGCTGCAGCGCGACCGCGAGGAGATCGCGCTGACCGAGTCCCGCGACACCGGCAAGACCCTCGAAGAGGGCCGGGTGGACGTGGACGACGTGACGAACGCGTTCCGCCACTTCGCCGACCTGGTGATGCACGAGTCCGGCGGCCGTGTCGTGGACGCGGGCAGCCCGGACGTGCACAGCGTCGTCGTCCACGAGCCCGTCGGCGTCTGCGCGCTGGTCACTCCCTGGAACTACCCCCTCCTCCAGGCGTCCTGGAAGATCGCCCCGGCGCTGGCCGCGGGCAACACGTTCGTGATCAAGCCCAGCGAGGTCACCCCGCTGTCCACCGTCCACCTGGTCAAGCTGCTGGTGGAGGCCGGGCTCCCGGCGGGGGCCGCCAATCTGGTGACCGGCGCGGGCCTCCCCGTCGGCCAGCGCCTGGCCGAGCACCCGGACGTGGACCTCTTCTCCTTCACCGGCGGGCTGGTCAGCGGCACCAAGGCCGGTGCCGCCGCCGTCGCCGGGGCCAAGAAGGTCGCCCTGGAGCTGGGCGGCAAGAACCCCAACGTCGTCTTCGCCGACGCCTGCGCCACCGAGGAGGGCTTCGACACCGCCGTCGACCAGGCGCTGAACGCCGCCTTCATCCACAGCGGCCAGGTGTGCTCGGCGGGCGCCCGGCTGATCATCGAGGAGTCCGTCAAGGACCGCTTCGTGGCCGAGCTGGCCTCCCGCGCCGAGCGCATCAGGCTGGGGCGCGGCACCGAGAAGGGCGTCGAGTGCGGGCCGCTGGTCTCCCGGCAGCAGCTGGAGAAGACCGAGGCGTACGTCGCCTCCGCGCTGCAGGAGGGAGCCGAGCTGCGGTGCGGCGGCACGCGCCCGGAGCCGTCCGAGGTGCGGCCCGCGAGCGGCTACTTCTACAGCCCGACGGTGCTCGACAACTGCCACCGCGGGATGCGGGTCGTCCGCGAGGAGACGTTCGGGCCGATCCTGACGGTGGAGACCTTCCGCACCGAGGACGAGGCCGTCACGCTGGCCAACGACACCGAGTACGGCCTCGCGGGCGCCGTTTTCTCCGGCGACACGGCCCGGGCGCGCCGGGTCGCCGCGCGGCTGCGCCACGGCACGGTGTGGATCAACGACTTCCACCCCTATCTGCCGCAGGCCGAGTGGGGAGGTTTCGGCAAGTCCGGCATCGGCCGCGAGCTGGGCCCCCACGGTCTGGCCGAGTACCGCGAGACCAAGCACGTGTACGAGAACCTGCGGCCGGCCCCGGTCCGCTGGTTCTCCGGCTGAGCCCCCCGAGTTCGCCCCGACCCCCACGGACCACAGAGCCACGGACCACAGAGCGCGACGGCGGCTCACCCCCACCCCGGGAGCCGCCGCGGCGCACCCGTATCACCAGCGAGTTCCCAGTCCCCGTCAGTCCCCCGCACGTCCCAAGGAGAGCAGTACCGCTATGTCCAGCTATGACTACGTCATCGTCGGAGGTGGGACGGCCGGCTCGGTGATCGCCTCACGGCTCGCCGAGGACCCGGACGTCTCCGTCGCCCTCATCGAAGGCGGGCCCTCGGACATCGACCGGCCCGAGGTGCTCACCCTCCGCAAGTGGCTGGGCCTGCTGGGCGGCGAGCTCGACTACGAGTACACGACCACCGAACAGCCGCGCGGCAACTCGCACATCCTGCACAGCCGCGCCAAGGTGCTGGGCGGCTGCTCCTCCCACAACACGCTGATCTCCTTCAAGCCGCTGCCCTCCGACTGGGACGAGTGGGAGGCCGGCGGAGCGGCCGGCTGGGGCGCCAAGGACATGGAGCCCTACTTCGGCAGGCTGCGCAACAACATCGTGCGCGTCGCCAAGAAGGACCAGAACGCCATCGCGCAGGACTGGATCGACGCCGTCAAGGAGGCCCTGGACGTTCCCGAGGTCGTCGGCTTCAACGACCAGCCGTTCGAGGAGGGCGTCGGCTTCTTCGACCTGTCCTACCACCCGGAGAACAACAAGCGCTCCTCCGCCTCGGTGGCCTACCTCCACCCCCACATCGAGGCCGGCGACCGCCCCAACCTGCACCTCCTGCTGGAGACCTGGGCGTTCAGGCTGGAGGTGGGCGGCGAGGACGGCAAGACCGTCACCGGCGTCCACGTCCGCACCAAGGACGGCGAGGAGAAGCTGCTGACCGCCGGCCGCGAGGTGCTGGTGTGCGCGGGCGCCATCGACACGCCGCGCCTGCTGATGCACTCGGGCATCGGGAAGAGGGAGGACCTTCAGGCGCTGGGCATCCCCGTCGTGCACGACCTGCCGGGCGTGGGGGAGAACCTCATCGACCACCCCGAGTCGGTGATCGTGTGGGAGACGAACGGGCCGATCCCGGACAACTCCGCGATGGACTCCGACGCGGGCCTGTTCGTCAAGCGGGACCCGGACCACAAGGGCCCGGACCTGATGTTCCACTTCTACCAGATCCCCTTCACCGACAACCCCGAGCGACTGGGCTACGAGCGCCCCGAGCACGGCGTGTCGATGACCCCCAACATCCCCAAGTCGCGCTCCCGCGGCCGGGTCTACCTCACCTCCGCCGACCCGGAGGTCAAGCCGGCGCTGGACTTCAAGTACTTCGAGGACGAGGACGACTACGACGGCCGGACGCTGGTGGACGGCATCAAGCTGGCCCGCGAGGTCGCCCGGGCCGAGCCGTTCAGGAAGTGGCTCAAGCGCGAGGTCTTCCCCGGCCCCGAGGTCACCGACGACGAGGAGATCAGCGAACTGGTGCGCAAGGCCGCGCACACCGTCTACCACCCGGCGGGCACCTGCCGGATGGGCGCCGAGGACGACGCGCTCGCCGTCGTCGATCCCAGGCTGCGGGTCCGCGGCCTGTCGGGCATCCGCATCGCGGACGCCTCCGTCTTCCCGACCATGCCCGCCGTCAACCCGATGATCGGCGTGCTGATGCTCGGCGAGAAGGCGGTCGATCTGCTCCGAGACGATTCGACTACGGCACCGGGAGGTGTTGCGTGATGTCCGAGACCGCACCGGCCACAGCGACCGCCGGGAACACCCAGTCCCCCGACGCGGCCCAGCGCCCCGTCTTCTCCGTCCGCAACCTGTGGAAGGTCTTCGGCCCCAAGGCCCACCGGATCCCGCGGGACGCCTCCGTGGGGGGACTGTCCCAGGCGGAGATGCGGGAGAGGACCGGCTGCACCGCCGCCGTGCGCGACGTCTCCTTCGACGTGCACAAGGGCGAGGTGTTCGTCGTCATGGGCCTGTCGGGCTCCGGCAAGTCCACCCTGGTGCGCTGTCTGACCCGGCTGATCGAGCCCACCGCGGGCACCCTGGAGTTCAACGGCGACGACGTCCTCGGCATGGGCAAGGAGGCGCTGCGCGAGCTGCGCCGGCACCGGGCCTCCATGGTGTTCCAGAACTTCGGCCTGCTGCCGCACCGCACGGTCGTCGACAACGTCGCCTACGGGCTGGAGATCCAGGGCGTCGGCAAGGCCGAACGGCGCGAGCGCGCCGCCGAGATGGTCGCCAAGGTCGGCCTGGAGGGCCTGGGCGAGCGCCGCCCCGGCCAGCTCTCCGGCGGCCAGCAGCAGCGCGTCGGCCTGGCCCGCGCCCTGGCGGTCGATCCCGAGGTGCTGCTCTTCGACGAGCCGTTCAGCGCCCTCGACCCGCTGATCCGCCGCGACATGCAGGAGGAGGTCATCCGGCTCCACCGCGAGGAGGGCCGCACGATGGTCTTCATCACCCACGACCTGTCGGAGGCCCTGCGCCTGGGCGACCGCATCGCGCTGATGCGCGACGGCGAGGTCGTCCAGCTCGGCACCCCCGAGGAGATCGTCGCCAACCCGGCCGACGACTACGTCCGCGACTTCGTCCGCGACGTTCCGCGCGAGCAGGTCATCTCCGTGCGCCGCGCCATGCGCCGGGCGAAGGACGCCGAGGCCGAGACGGGCGCCGCGCTCGCCCCCGACACGCTGGTCGCCGACGCCATCGAGGCCGTCGCCCGCACCGGCGAGACCGCCCGCGTCGTGGAGAACGGCCGCACCATCGGCGTCGTGGACGACGCGCGCCTCCTCAGCGTCGTCGCCGGCCTCGACCAGGGCCACGACGGGGACCCCGGCCAGGGTCCCGGCCGGGGCAGGGGCGAGGACGGCGAAGCCAAGGAGGTGGCCGCCGTATGAGAAGCGCGCGCACCCGTCTCCCGGCCGAGGGGCTGATATGAGCACCACCACCCTGCCGCAGCGGGCGGAGGAGAAGACGGCGACGCCGCCGGCCCCCGCACCCGTGAGCGGCGCCCGCGCACTGCTGGCCCGCCCCGCGTTCTGGGCGCTGCTGGTCGTCGTCGTGGCCCTGGTCGCCGGCGCGTTGGCCCTCGACGGCGACTGGCCCCACGCGCTGGACCAGTCCCACCGCGTCAAGGGCTGGCTGGACGACGCCGGCAACTGGCTGACCGACAACCGCGCCAAGAGCTGGGTCTTCCTCTACGTCCTGCTGCACATCAGCAACGGGGCCGAGGGCGGCGTCGACTACGTCTTCACCTTCCTCAACAACCTGGGCTGGCTGGGCGTCACCGCGCTGGCCACCGCCGTCTCCTGGTACGTGTCCGGCGCCGGGCTGCGGGCACGCCCGCTGCGCATCGCCCTGCTGACCGCCTGCACCTTCGCCGCCTTCGGCGTGCTGGGCCTGTGGGACTACGCCATGTCCACCCTCGCCCTGATGGTGGTGGCCGTCGCCGTCTCCGCCGTCATCGGCGTGCTGCTCGGCCTGGTCGCCGGCCTCTCCGAGAGGGGCGACCGGACCCTGCGGCCGGTGTTCGACACCATGCAGGTGATGCCGGCGTTCGCCTACCTGCTGCCGCTGGTGCTGATCTTCGGCATCGGCTCGCCCGCCGCGCTGGTCTCCACCGTCATCTACGCCGCGCCCCCCATGGCCCGCCTCACCTCGCTGGGTCTGCGCGGTGCCGACCCGGCCGCGCTGGAGGCGTCCCGCTCGCTGGGCGCCGGCGCCTGGCAGCGGCTGTGGACCGCGCGGCTGCCGCTGGCCCGCAAGGAGATGCTGCTCGGCCTCAACCAGACGATCATGATGGCGCTGTCCATGGTCGTCATGGCCTCCGTCATCGGCGCGGGCGGCCTGGGCGACAAGGTCTACCAGGCGCTGTCCAAGGACAACGTGGGTATGGCGCTGGTCGCCGGCATCTGCATCGTCCTCATCGCCATCTGGCTCGACCGGGTCACCGCCGCCGCCGGCGACCGGCTGGAGACCTCCGCCGGCACCACGCGCACGGCCGGTGACGCGGGCGCGGTCAGCCTGGAGAAGCTGGGCGGCGCGCTGGCCTGGGGCCTGTTCGTCGTCTTCGCCGTCGTCGGCACCCTCGCCGGGCCCGTCGGCGAGCGCTCCTGGCCGGTGAACTGGAGCCTGTCCCTCTCCGCGCCGCTGACCCGGGGCATCGAGTCCTTCACCAAGGCCATCTCCGACGGGGTGCCCGTCCTGGGCGGCACCGACGTGTGGGCCTCGCACTTCACCTCCTGGGTGCTCAACCCCATGCGGGACGCCATGCAGGCCGCACCCTGGTGGGGCGTGCTGCTGCTGGTGGCCGTCCTCGCCTGGCTGGCCGGATCCTGGCGGGCCGCGCTGACCAGCGTGCTCTCGCTCGGCGTCATCGGCGTGCTGGGGCTGTGGAGCAAGTCGATGGACACCCTCTCGCAGGTGATCGTCTCGGTGGTCTGCACCCTGGTGGCCGGCGTGGTCATCGGCATCCTGGCGGCCCGCTCCCGCTGGGTGATGCGGCTGATCCGCCCGGTGCTCGACGTCATGCAGACCATGCCGCAGTTCGTCTACCTGGTACCCGTGGTGGCGCTGGTCGGCGTCGGCCGCCCCGCCGCCATCCTCGCCGCGGTGGTCTACGCGCTGCCCGCCGTCATCCGCATCACCGCGCAGGGCCTGCGCTCCGTCGACCCGGCGGCCCTGGAGGCGTCCCGCTCGCTGGGCGGCACCACCTGGCAGCAACTGCGCCAGGTGCAGCTCCCCCTGGCCCGGCCCTCGCTGATGCTGGCCTGCAACCAGGGCGTCGTCCTGGTCCTGGCCATCGTCGTCATCGGCGGTCTGGTCGGCGGCGGGGCGCTCGGCTACGACGTCGTCTACGGGCTCCAGAAGAGCGACCTGGGCGTCGGCCTCTCGGCCGGTGTCGCCATCGTCTGCCTGGGCCTGATGCTCGACCGGCTCACCCAGTCCGCGGGCACCGGCAAGCGCGGAGGTACGAAGTGAAGCGCACCCGAATGATGAGGGCCACCGTCGCGTCGGCCGCGGTGCTCGCCCTGGCGGGCGGCCTGTCCTCCTGCGGCAAGGCCAACCCGTACTACAGCGGCAGCCCCAACACCGTCACCCTGCCGGTGGCCGCCTGGGCGGGCTCCGAGGCGAACGTCGCGGTGGCCAAGCAGGTCCTGGAGAAGAAGCTCGGCTACCGGGTCAAGACGCTCCAGATGGACGAGCCCGTCGCCTTCGACGCCCTCAACACCGGCCGCGCCGACGCCATGCTGGAGGACTGGCGGGGCGTGCCGAAGAAGGAGAAGAAGTACGTCGAGGAGCTGAAGACCGTCGTCTACGCGGGCGAGATGGGCGTCACCGGCCACATCGGCTGGTATGTGCCCACCTACTTCGCCAAGAAGCACCCCGAGGTCAAGAACTGGAAGAACCTCCCCAAGCTGAAGAAGTACTTCCAGACCCCGGAGAGCGGCGAGAAGGGCCAGCTGCTGGAGGGCTCGCCCTCCTTCAGCACCTACGACGACGCCATCATCAAGAACCTGGACCTCCCCTACAAGACGGTCTACGCCGGCAGCGAGGCCGCGCAGATCAAGGAGATGCAGAAGCGCGCCGCCAAGAAGGAGCCCTTCCTCACCTACTGGTGGACGCCGCAGTGGCTCAACTCCAAGATCCCCATGACGGAGGTCCAGCTCCCCAAGCGCACCCCCGGGTGCGACAAGGTGGCCTCCAAGGTCGACTGCGCCTACCCGTACACCAAGCTGGCGAAGTTCATGAACAAGGACTTCGCCAAGAACGGCGGCAAGGCGGCGGAGTTCCTCAAGAAGTTCAAGTGGAGCACCGGGGACCAGACCCAGGTCGTCAAGTGGATGACCATCGAGAAGATGGACACCGACGAGGCCGCCGCCAAGTGGGTCAAGGAGAACCCCGGCAAGTGGAAGAAGTGGATGCCCAAGAAGTGACGGCCGGCTGAACCGTCCCGCGGTGGGGGCGCCCCTCGGGGCGCCCCCACCATGCGTGTGCTGGGGCAGAATTGCGCTGTGAGCCAGCCCGGTCCCCCGCCCCTCGTCCCGCCCGCCGGCGGCCGGGCGGGGCGCGGCCGGCACCGGGCGCCCCGCGCCCGCCGGCGCACCCTGGTGACCGGGCTGCTGGCGGGCGCCTGCGTCGCCGTCCTCGCCGCCCTCGCCCTGACGGGCACCGACCTGGCCACGGGCAGCACCCACGACGTCCGCATACCCGGCGGCGGCGCTACCACCCTGCTGCGGTCCGTGCTGCTGGCCGCGCTCTGCGTCCAGCTCGGCGAGGTGGCCGGACGGCGGCTCGCCCGCGATGTGGCCCGCACCCTGCCAGGCGGCGGCGCCGACGGACCCCGGCAGCCGTCCGCATGGGCCGCGGGCGCCGCCCTCGCCGGAATGCTCGCCGCCCTCGGCCTGGCCTCGATGGCCGCCGCGGGAGACGGCCGGCTGACGGCGGCACTCCCCGAACTCAGCGAGATCTGGGCCACCCGCGACGGCCTGCTGGCCTTCTGCGAGGCCAACGGCTTCCTGCTCGCGGCCCTCTGCGTCTTCCTCGCCCGCCCCACCTGGGCCGCCGTCCCGCTGGCGGGCGTCATCGCCGGCGAGGCCCAACGGGCCCACCCGGAGGCGGACACCCCGGCCCTCGGCATCGCCCTGACCCTCGTCCACCTCACCTCGACGGTGCTGTGGACCGGCGGTCTCGTCCACGTGCTGCGCACCATGCGCGTGTGGCGGCTGTGGCACGGCGAGCCGGGTGCGGCCCGCGCCCTGCTGGCCGCCTACGCCCGCCGCGCCTTCTGGCTGCTGACCGCCCTCTGCGCGACGGGCACCGTGAGCACCCTGCGCAAACTCCCCTCCCTCTCCCCGGACGCGGTCGCCTCCTCCGCCTGGGGCCGCATCCTGGTGGTCAAGCTCGCCGTGGTCGCACTCGTCGCCGTGTGCGCCCTCTTCGCCCGCCGCGTGCTGGTACGGGACCGCACCCGTACCAGCTACACCCGCATCCTGCGCCCCACCGCCTGGGAACTCGCGGCCCTCGGCGCCGTCCTGGTCCTGTCGGCGCTGCTGACGGTGGCACCGGTACCGCGCGCGGGCTGAGGGCTACAGGTCCCGGCCCGCGCGCAGACCGGCCGCCAGGTTCCGTACGCCCTCCCGCACCCGGGCGGCGAGGGTGCCGCCGAAGGTGACGCGGGTGGCGCCGGCCGCGGCGAGGGCGGCGGGGGAGGGGCCGCCGGGGCGGGCCAGCGCGTTGACGGGCACGGGCAGTTCACGGGCCAGCACCGCGAGGTCCTCAGGGGGCGCCATGATGGGGTAGACGCCGTCGGCACCGGCTTCCACATAGGCCCGGCCGCGCGCCAGCGCCTCCTTGAGGGGCTCCTCAGCCCCGCGGACGTAGACGTCCACGCGGGCGTTGAGGAACGGCTCGGGCCCCAGCGCCTCGCGTACCGCCGCGAGGAAGTCGGCCTGGGCGGCGGCTTCCACCAGCGTGCCGGAGGCGGAGTCCTCCAGGTTGCAGCCCACGGCGCCCGCCTCCCCGAGCCGGGCGGCGATCTCGGCGGGCGCCATCCCGTACCCCCGCTCGATGTCGGCGGTCACCGGCACCTCGACGGCGCGCACGATACGGGCGACGGCCGCGAACATCTCCTCGGCGGGACACTCCCCGTCGGCGTGGCCGAGCGAGGCGGAGACCCCCTCGCTCGGCGTCGCCAGAGCGGGGAACCCCGCCTCGGCGAAGATCCGGGCGCTGGCGGCGTCCCACGGTCCGGGCAGCACCAACGGGTCGCCCTGCGGCCTGCCGTGGTGCAGCTCCCGGAACCGGGCGGCGGCGCTCATCGGGAGGCACCGCCGTCCGCCAGGCTCTTGGGGACCTCACGGATGGCCACATTGAAGCGGTTCCAGGCGTTGATGGCGACGATCTGACCGAGCAGCGCCGCCAGTTCGGCCTCCTCGAAGTGCGCGGCGGCACGCGCGTACACCTCGTCGGGGACGAAGCCGTCGGTCAGCTCGGTGACGGCTTCGGTCAGGGCGAGCGCCGCCCGCTCCCGCTCGGTGAACAGGTCGCCGGCCTCCTCCCACGCGGACAGCAGGTCGATGCGCAACTGCGACTCGCCCTTCTCGCGGGCCTCCGTCACATGCATGTCGAGGCAGTAGGCGCAGCGGTTGATCTGCGAGGCGCGGATCTTGACCAGTTCCGCGACGACGGGGTCGAGCCCCGCCGCGGAAGCGGCCTGCTGGAAGCCGTACATGCCCTTCATCAGCTGGGGAGCGGTCTGCCAGATGTTCATACGCGGTGTCGTCATGCCCCGAGCCTAAGCAGCAGTGGGCCACGCGTATGGTCCACTTCCATGGCAGATTCCTGGGCCACTTCCGGGCCCGCCTCGCAGACGGCCACGACCGGCACCAGCACCCCACCCGGGTCCGCTCCGCGCAGGGCTGTGGCCGGGGCCTCCGGGCCTGTGCCGGGTGACGCCTCCGGGGCTGCCCCGCATGACGCCTCGCCGGTTGCTCCCGGGGCCGCGTGCGGGTCGGCCTCGCGGCCGGCCGGCGGAAGTGATCTCCATCTCGATCTGGGAGCTGTCGCCGGCGGGGGTGCCGTCCGGCCGCGGGCGGCGCTGCTGGCCGCGCTGCGTGACGCCATCCGTACCGGGCGGCTGGCACCCGGTACCCGGCTGCCCTCCTCGCGGACGCTGGCGGCCGACCTCGGTCTGGCCCGCAACACGGTGGCGGCCGCCTACGCCGAACTCGTCGCGGAGGGCTGGCTGTCCGCCCGGCAGGGGTCCGGCACCAGGGTCGCGGACCGCGCCGAGCCGGCCCGGCCCGGCCGCCCCCGGGAGCGGGGAGCGGCGCGGCGCGTGCGGATGCCGTTCGCACGCGCCGAGCGCGGGCAGCAGCGCCCGGCGCACGATCTGCGTACCGGCACGCCCGACGTCTCGGCCTTCCCCCGCTCGGCCTGGCTGACCTCGGCCCGCCGGGCGCTCACCGCGGCGCCCGCCCTCGCCTTCTCGCACGGCGACCACCGGGGCGCGCCCGAGCTGCGCCGGGCGCTGGCCGCCTACCTGGCGCGGGCGCGCGGGGTGCGGGCCGATCCGGAGCGGATCGTGGTGTGTGCCGGGTTCGCGCAGGGGCTCGCGCTGCTGGCCCGGGTGGTGGCGGGGCAGGTGGCGGTGGAGGAGTACGGGCTCTTCTTCCACCGGCAGTTGCTGGAGTCGGGGCGGGCGCGCACCCTGCCCCTTCCCGTGGACGAGCACGGTGCCCGCACCGGGGCCCTCGCCGACGACCCTCGTTTCGCCGGGGTCCGCACGGTGCTGCTCACGCCCGCGCACCAGTACCCGCTGGGTGTTCCGCTGCACCCCGACCGCAGGGCGGCGGTGGTGGACTGGGCGCGGCGCCGCGGCGGACTCGTGCTGGAGGACGACTACGACGGCGAGTTCCGCTACGACCGCCACCCGGTGGACCCTACACCCTGGGAACTCCGCCGTCAGGGGCGCGCCGACAGCAAGCGGCCCCGCCCACGTGCCTCAGAAGGGCGGTGCGTGGGCGGGGCCTTGAACGGTTTTCCTAGCGGCCGAGGCGTCGATGCTCACTCAGCACGCGTAGTGCGGGCATGAGGCGAGGCAGGCGCCCCGGGCAGCTTGTCTCTCGCGGCAGTGACCACACGTGCCAGCACGACAGGCAGCGCACCACGCCCGCGTGCTCAGGGTCGTTCATCGCGCCACCGCCGCACTGCGGACACTGCTTCATGAGGACTCCCTACGCGGCTACGTCGAACTCACCCAGCTTCGCACCACTCAGGAAGTCGTTCCACTCCTCCGCGCTGAACTCGACAGTGCCGCCGTTGACCGAGCTACGGACTGCCACCTTGCCCGGTACGTTGATCGCCACCTCGACACAGCGGGGGTCGTTGTTGTTGTACTTGCACGCGCTAGACGTGCGGAATTCGAACTCCGGGATCGCTGTCATTCTGTGCCTCTCTGTTGAGTGGTGCACTGCGTGCCCTTTTGGTGCCCCAACCCTGCCGTTCACCTGTCGGGGAAGCCGGAATCCGGTTATTGGCAGGGCTGGGAGATCAGAGGTTGCCTGTCGCTGCCATGGTTGGGATTGCTGCGCACAGTACCCAGACCACGAAGACGAAGATGCGCCAACCGTAACGGCCAATCACTTTCCCCTCTCCTTCTCGCGGCGATCGCGGCATGCGCAGGGTGGAGCCTGTGATCCAGGCGGGAAATAGACGACTCCGGAACGGGGGTCCTGCGCTCCGCCGTACTGCGTCCACCAGCCGTCAGGGCTTTCGGAGTAGGGCGTTTCCGCAAACCGTTCATCGGTCACCAGGTTCGCCCCAATGAGTTGGATGAACGGTGGTTGAGTTCCGCCAGGCGCGAGCTGAGAGCGTCCGACTGTATGGCCGTGACCATGTGCCGAGGATGTACGTCCCACTCTCTGCCGCCGTTCAGCGGACGCACCTGGTACAGACTCCCCAGGCGATCCATGACCACGCCCACACGCCCCGTGCGCGCGTCCTTGACGACCTCACCTGGTTGCCACTCCTGCGGGTGTTCCCGGGCAGTTCCAGGGGTGTTCACGCGGTACCACTCCCTCACCCCGCTTGTCGCATGACGCTTCGTCACTTCCGAGGTAAGCAAGGGGGGTACGCGGTGACCACGGCAGAAAAGCCGCACTTTGGCCGCATCTTGGCCGCACTGCGGACCTGACCTGTGAGAAGGCGTACGCTGCCCGTGAAGCACCCCGGACGAGGGAGGGCTAGCCAGCGTGGCCAGCAAGCGGCAGAAGCTAGCGGAGCGCCGGAAGGCATGCGGGTACAACCAAGAGGAATTCGCCGAGGCTATCGGAGTTGACCGTTCGACCGTTCAACGGTGGGAGAACGGGAGTAATGAGCCTCAGCCTTGGTTGCGCCCCAAAATTCAGAAGATTCTCGGAATCACGTCGGCCGAGCTTGATTCATTGCTATTTCTGGATTCGCCGCAATCATTCACGATTTCAGTCGCCCAGGCGGCGGATGATGAGATTGAAGCTCTCGAATTGATCCGCCGAGTTTGTGCGAGTGATGTTGGCGCGGAGACGCTGAGTGCCCTAGAGGGTGCTTTCGATAATTTGGCCATGCAATACCCGGTGTCGGCCCCGCATGTTCTACTTGAAAGCGTCAGGCGGCACTCGGCGTACGTTATGCACCTAATGAATGCCCGAATGACCCTAGCTGAGCAAAATCGGCTCTTCATGGTTGGCGGATGGCTGCAACTTCTAGCAGCCACATTGCATATCGACCTGCATCAAGACCGTGCGGCTTCCGCTCGTTTGAAGGCGGCTGCCACGCTCGCGCAGCATGCAGGAAGCAAAGAGATTGAAGCGTGGTGCTTTGAAACCGAGGCATGGCGCGTTCTCACCGATGGGAATTACCGTCGCGCTTTGGAGTTGTCGCAAGCAGCGCAGAAACTTGCACCCGTCGGAACGTCCGTCTCAATTCAGGCAACCGCCCAGGAGGGCCGCGCGCGAGCACGTCTCGGGGAGGCGAAAGAGACATATTCTGCCGTCGATCGAGTGCGGAAAATGTCGGCAAGTCTGGTTCCGCATAAAGGGACGGAGCATCACTACCAATACGATCCGGCTAAATCTTTGGCCTACACTGCTACAACTCTGGCATGGGTTGGAGACCCCGCAGCGGAAAACTACGCACGTGAAGTAATTGCACGCCTGTCGCCAGCGGAAGATATTCAGAAATGGCCAAGGCGAGTAGCCTCAGCGAATATTGATCTAGCTTTGACTCTTCTTGGTGGGGATCGATTGGACGAGGCGTGCTATGCGGCGCAGCGGGCAATACTGTCCGGGAAAATTGTGCCGTCGAATCATTGGCGCGCCCTTGAAGTGGTGCAGGCGGTAGAAGCCAAACGGCTACCCGAAGCGGCAGATTTGCGGGACGCCTTTCAAGGAATGAAGAGGCAAGCCGAACTCGAATCCTGAATTCACCAGTTCAGAATCCGGTGCCAGGGTGCGGCCCGCTGGTTTCCTAGATTTCCTAAGCCGAGTCGACCCCTCTCAGAGGCACAGGCGATGGGCGCAGGGTGCCGGGAAGAGGGGACCAAGCCCCCACGGTCGAGACGCAGGCCCCAGCCGTCAGACGTGCCGACGGCCGAGGGAGCTTGGGCGGCGTAACTTTTCTTCACTTGCTCAAGGGCGCGCCTTCGGCGCGCCGCCCGGTGCGGCTCCAGCCGCTCCGGCCAGGCGTGCGGCCTTCGGCCGGTCCTGTCCGGGCGGCCCGCCGCCCGGGCGTACACGCGGCCTCCTTGAGCCGTCAGAGGGTTACGCGTCCAGCCCCAGGCCGCCGGGCCATCTGAGGCCAGTGCAGCCACCCCGAGGGGCCTTTGGCCACCTTCCCGGTCCCTGGGCCCACGCCGACCGCTGGAAGGGGCCTCAGCGGCTTGCAACGCGGGCGGCCAATGCCCCGCCTCTACTGGTAATTGGCACCGGTCGCCGGACGCCTTTCCGAGGGGTGTGGCGAACGCCAGGGATCTACTTGCGCAGCGTGGTACAAGGGGCGCTACAGCGCGCCCCTTGACCCCGCCCAAGCGGCACGTCCTCAAGCGCGAATGCAGGTTTCGTAGTGGCTAAGGCCCGTGCGCGCTTGAGGACGTGCCGCCTGTGAATTTACCTGCGGCCAAATCCGGGCGACCGTAATGCCGACCCCCGTCAGGTATTGCTGACTGTTACGCGGCGTTCGGCCGCCCTTCCCAGATGTCTTGCAGAGCACCCCTTCTCTGGGCGGGATATGAGTAGTCGTCAGAACCGTCGGCCCATTTGATGTTGACGCGGCTCCATCCGTCGAATCGTGCGCCTTGTTTAGGTGCGCGAGTGACAATGATGCGATCTATAGCGAGGCCCACTAGTTCGCGCTTCAATTCGAGATTGGCGCCCCGCCATTTCAGCCGTGCCCAGAGCGGATTTGTCAACACCGCGAAATCAAGACGACTTTCCCCCGAAAGGGCATTGAGTTGTTCCTGTGCCGTTTCCAATTTCGCCTCTGCCTCTCGCACCAGTCGCGGAAAGTGCTTTCCCATTGCTCCCGAATAGAGCCCTGCCGCCCGGTCGTTGGCGAGCTGTTCGATTGCCGCCTCTGCCGCTTTCACCGCAGCCACGGCATCGTCATATTCTGCCGTGCGCTTCGGTTGAGTGAGAGCCTGCCAACGTTCCGCCAAAATGCGCACCAAGGGGTCATCAGGACTGGCGTTCGTGAACCTGTTGAGCCAACGCATTGCTACGTACTTCTCAATCGCAGTACACCACGCCGAGGCAGGCGTAGGGCAATCGCCGCCCGCAGCCCGGAGCTGACAATTGTAGGACTTACCATCGGCATTCATCCGGTGCCCGCAATGAGCACACACCAGGCGTCCGACGAGAAGTTTCGACGGCCTGCCCGGGCGCCTCTTACCCGGAAGAATCTGATGCCCGGTCAGCACCCTACGGGCACGGTCCGCGGGTTCAGCGGGGATCATCTCGGACATGTCCGCCGCCACCTGCACGCGTTCCCCCGCGTCGTTGTAGTAGAGCGTCGGACTCTTGTGCGACTTACCCCCAGGGCTGACAGTAAGCCACCCCTCATAAACTGGATGAATGACGATTGCTCGAATGGCGTCCGCGCGCCAGCCTTTACCCGTGGCCGTCTTGATCCCCTCGGAGTTCAATTGCCGAGCCAAAGCGCGCGCGGATACCCCTTCGGCAATGGAAGTGAAGATGCGGACAACAATGTCCCACGGAGAGTAATCCTTGCCTTTGACGAGTTTCCGATTGGGTGACAGCTTGCGTGTCACTTTGTCGGCAACCAGCCCGAAGGGGGCACGAGCCAGCCAGCGCCCCTCGTTGCGTTGGCGTTTCTTCGTCTGGCGCACGTTGTACGAAAGGCGCACCGAATATTCGCGGGCATTCTCGGCCCGATCGATAATCCAACGCCTGTCCCGCTCATTCATGGAATCCAGGCGTTCGTAATCGAAGATAACCCGGGCTTTCCCGAGGATGGGTACGACAGCCTCAGCGCCTTTGCGGCTGAACCGGTCCAGTGCATAGCACCAGAGGGCGGGAACTTCTCCGTTGAGAACAGCCGCCATTGCCGCGTCGTACTTAGGTCGCTCTATGTCATCCCATGCCGACAGATTCTCTTTCCAGACCTTGCGGACGCGGTAGCCGTTCTCTTCGGCCCAGCGTCGGCCCCGCTCCTCTTGTGCCCGGAGCGAGAGCGCTTCCTCCCGCTCGCGAACGATCTTGGACTTCCTCAACAGGAGGTCCACCTCTGGCCTGTTGTCCCTCTTCTCCCCGTTGGCAACCATGCCATCCAACCTTCCGACCAGCGGGAACGGCCCGCAACCGAATAGATCCCAGGGTGTTGGACCTACTCCGGTCGGGGCCCTGCAGGGACTGGACCCCGAGCGGGTCGTCTACCTGGGAACCTCCAGCAAGGCGCTGGCCCCGGCACTGCGGCTGGCGTGGCTGGTGCTGCCCGACCGGCTGGTGGACGCCGTGCTGGCGGCCAAGACGCCCGCCGAGTGGACGGTCGGCAGCCTGGGCCAGCTCACCCTGGCGGACTTCCTGGAGTGCGGGGCCTACGACCGGCAGGTGCGGCTGATGCGGCAGCGGTACCGCGCGAGGAGGGACCGACTGGTCGGTCTGCTCGCGGAACGGGTGCCCCGGGCGCGGGCCCGAGGCATCGCGGCCGGACTGCACGCCGTCCTCGAACTGCCGCCCGGCACCACGGAGGAGGCCGCGCTGCGCGCCCTGGAGCGGGCCGGTGTCGGCCTCGACGCGCTTTCCGGGTTCCGCCACCCGGCCGCGCCGCCCGAGCCCGCGCCGCCGCCCGCGCTCGTCGTCGGCTACGGCACCCCGGCCGAACACGCCTACGCGGCGGCGCTGGAGGCGCTGTGCGGGGCACTGGCCCGTCCCGCGGCGCCGGACCGGGGATGACGCACGGGCCGCGACACCCGCTCTTGAGCCGGCGGTGCGGGGACGGGCCGGTCCGGCTCCCACCTCGGCCTCCCGGCGACCCTCGCCCTCTCCTTCACCCTGACCCCGACACCGCAACGACCCACCGCAAGACGCCAGGAGCCGGCCCCTTACTCCGGCCCTAACGTGAGCTGACGCCGGCGCCTCCCGGGTCCGTCTCGTACGAGAGCGTCAGCCGTGGTGGCAGGCACCACTCGCCGTAGAGGACCATGCCCTCCTCGTCGCTCCAGCGGTGGGCCCCGGCCAGGGTGGGCGCACCTGGCGGGATACCGAGGTGACCGGCCTCGCGCTGATCGGCTTCACGCGCGTGCATGTCGTCGCGGGCGTAGGTGGGCGTGCGGCCCGTCGCCTTGAGGACTTTCGGGAGCAGGCCGTGCACCTTGCCGGGTGCGGTGCTGAGCAGGTCCGGTACGAGGGCTGCGAAGTGGGCCGGAAACCAGTCGACGGCGAGCATCAGCCGGGCCTTGCCCCGGCCTACGGTGTACTCCCGTCGGACCACCTGGTCGCCGTGGTCGAGATCGAAGATCTCCGCGACGTACAGCGGCGGGACCACGAGTTCCGCAGCGGTGACGGCCACCGACTCGCCGTCTGCCAGAACGCTTCCCGTCCGCCGCGCCAGCCCGGCCCGTTCGCTCGGCGTAAGGCCGACCGGTGCCTCGTCCGCCACGAACGTGCCGCGCGGTGAGGTGCGCACGACACCTTCCACCGACAGCTGACCGAGCGCCCGCTGCGCGGTTGCCCCCGCACACCGGTAGGAGGCCGCCAACTCCTTGACGGTCGGCAACTTGTCGCCGGGCCCCAGCTCACCGGAGAGGATCCGGTCCCGAAGCTCCGCCGCGATGTCCATGAAGCGCTGCTCTGCCATATTCGGCACGGTAGCGGGTGAACTAGAACACCGAAAAGCCTTCGCAGTGGCCTAGTTCGCCTCAGGAGGGTGAATTTTCATCCCGGGTCCTGCGTGTGACCTAGTTCAGCTCAATGGTGACCTAGTGCGCCTCGCTCCGAGGTGCCCCGTGAGAGGAGCACACGATGACCGACGAGAGGGAATCCCTCCTCCCAGAGGTCCTGCGGCTGTTGCCGTGGGCCACCGACACGGGCAAGCCCTGCTACCTGTCGCCCGCCCCCGAGGGCGGGGTCCTCACCGCGCTGGCCGACCGGGTCGAGAACCAGCACCTCCGCGACGCGGCCGAGGCGCTGGGGGAGGCCCGACGCGTGCTGGCGGATCCCGCCGCCGGGGCCCTCGCCCTCCGGCTGGCGCTCACCGCGTGCGCCCGCGCGCTCGCCAACGCCCTGCGGGTCGCGCACAGCCGGGGACTCCGCCTCGGGGCGGAGGACACGGGCGAGGGGAGCGGGCATGATCGACAGCCTCGGGGGACGTGACGGATCGAGAGTGAGGTGCCATGACACGTCTGCGGTGTGCGCTGGTGGACGACTTCCAGGGCGTGGGGACAGCGATGGCCGACTGGTCGCGGGTCGCGGAGGAGGTGGAGGTCGTCGGCCTCCGGGAGCATCCCGCCGACGAGGACGCGCTCGTCGCGATGCTGGACGGCTTCGACATCGCGGTGACGCTGCGGGAACGGGTGCCGTTCCCGCGTTCCGTCCTCGCACGGCTCCCCAGGCTGCGCCTGCTGATCGCCTCGGGCATGCGCAACACCGTCATCGACTACGCGGCGGCCGAGGAGCACGGGGTGACCGTGTGCGGAACGGCCAGCTCCCCGGTGCCGCCGCTGGAGCACACCTGGGCCCTGCTGCTCGGGCTGGCCCGGGGGATCGGCGTGGAGAGCGCGGCGCTGCGCGAGGGCGGGCCCTGGCAGCAGACCGTCGGCGCCGATCTGCACGGCAAGCGGCTGGGGCTGCTCGGTCTGGGCAAGATCGGCGGGCGGATGGCACCGATCGCCGCGGCCTTCGGGATGGAGGTCCTCGCCTGGAGCCAGAACCTCACCCGGGAGCGCGCGGACGAGGTGGGCGCCGTGCGGGCCGGCTCCCTCCACGAACTGCTGGCGGCCAGCGACTTCGTCTCCGTCCACCTGGCGCTGAGCGAGCGCACCCGGCACCTGATCGGTGCGAAGGAGCTGGCCGCGATGAAGCCGGACGCCTTTCTGATCAACACCTCGCGGGCCGCGATCGTCGATCAGGACGCCCTGCTCGACGCCCTCCGTGAGGGCACCATCGCCGGGGCCGCTCTCGATGTCTTCGACATCGAGCCCCTCCCCGCCGGCCACCCCCTGCGCACCGCGCCCCGCCTGCTGGCCACCCCGCACCTGGGCTACGTCACCCGCGACAACTACCGCCGCTACTACGGCGACGCCGTCGAGAACATCCGTGCCTACCTGGACGGCTCCCCCGTCCGCAGGCTGCCCTGACCTGCCCTGATCCCGCCCTGCCCCCGCCCGGACGGCGCCCCCGGCCCGGACGACTGGCCCCGGCCCGGACGGCGCCCC
>NZ_VJOK01000001.1:4727859-4743333 GCF_013302895.1 Streptomyces albus subsp. chlorinus
CGGCGGCGGGCCCGGCCCACCGGTACCGTGCTCAGCCCGCCAGCACCGTACGCAGTTGCTCCAGCCCCCAGTCCAGGTCCTCCTTGCCGATCACCAGGGGCGGGGCGAGGCGGATGGTGGAGCCGTGGGTGTCCTTGGCCAGGACACCCCGTGCCATCAGCTTCTCGGAGATCTCCCGGCCGGTGCCGTAGGACGGGTCGATGTCCACGCCCGCCCACAGGCCGCGGCCGCGCACCTCGCGGACGGCCGCGGCCGGCAGCAGGCCCAGCTCCCGGTGCAGGTGCTCGCCCAGCTCCTTGGCGCGCTGCTGGAGTTCGCCGCCGCGCAGCATCTCCAGCACCTCCAGGGCGACCGCGCACGCCAGCGGGTTGCCCCCGAAGGTGGAGCCGTGCTCGCCGGGCCGGAAGACGCCGAGTACCTCGCGGGAGGAGACGACGGCCGAGACGGGCACCACGCCGCCGCCCAGCGCCTTGCCCAGGACGTACATGTCGGGGACGACGCCCTCCAGTTCGCAGGCGAAGGTGGCGCCCGTGCGGCCCAGCCCGGACTGGATCTCGTCCGCGATGAACAGCACCCCGCGGGAGCGGGTGAGTTCCCTGACTCCCGTCAGGTAGCCGGGCGGCGGCACCAGGACGCCCGCCTCGCCCTGGATGGGTTCCAGGAGGACGGCCACCGTGTCGTCGTCGACGGCGGCCTCCAGCGCCGCCAGGTCGCCGTAGGGGATGATCTCGAAGCCCGGCGTGTACGGACCGTAGTCGGCGCGGGCCTCCTCGTCCGTGGAGAAGCTGATGATCGTCGTCGTCCGGCCGTGGAAGTTGTTGTCCGCCACGACGATCTTCGCCCGGCCGTCCGGGACGCCCTTGATGCGGTAGCCCCACTTGCGGGCGGTCTTGACGGCCGTCTCCACCGCCTCGGCGCCCGTGTTCATGGGCAGCACCATCTCCATGCCGCACAGCTCGGCGAGCTGCGCGGCGAAGTCCGCGAAACGGTCGTGGTGGAAGGCGCGGGAGGTGAGGGTGACCCGGTCCAGCTGGGCCCTGGCCGCCTCGATCAGCCGGGGGTTGCGGTGGCCGAAGTTGAGCGCCGAGTACCCGGCGAGCATGTCGAGGTAGCGGCGCCCCTCGACGTCGGTCACCCACGCGCCGTCCGCGGTGGCGATGACGACGGGGAGCGGGTGGTAGTTGTGCGCGCTGTGGGCCTGCGCGGTGGCGATGCTCTGCGCGCTCGCCGAGGCCGATGCCGATGCCGAGGCCGCGCTCGAGAGGGTGGACATCGTCGTCTCCGTTCCTCTGTGCGTAACGGTGCTGCCCTGTGGGGCCGCACCCTTCCATCTTCCGCCGACGGTGCCGACGGGGAACCGCCGCGTACGGGAGAGACCGCGCCCCCGTCCGCGCAGTCGCGCAGCCGCGCGCCCGGCGGACGCGTGCCCCGCCCCGTGGCGCCCGTGCCCCGTCCCGTGCGGCTGTGCCCCCGCTCCGTGCGGATCCGTGCCCCAGCTCACCCGTGACGGGGTCACTGAGGAGTCCGGGCACCTGAGAGAATGGGGCGCATGGCCAATGATCGTCCTCGTGTGCTGTCCGGTATCCAGCCCACCGCCGGTTCGTTCCACCTCGGCAACTACCTCGGTGCCGTACGCCAGTGGGTGGCGCTCCAGGAGACCCACGACGCGTTCTACATGGTCGTCGACCTGCACGCGATGACGATCCCGAAGGACCCGGCCGAGCTGCGGCACAACTCGCGGATGGCCGCCGCCCAGCTGCTGGCCGCCGGCCTCGACCCCGAGCGGTGCACCGTCTTCCTCCAGAGCCATGTGCCCGAGCACACGCAGCTGAGCTGGATCGTGGAGTGCCTGACCGGGTTCGGTGAGGCCGCGCGGATGACGCAGTTCAAGGACAAGTCGGCCAAACAGGGCACCGACCACACCAGTGTGGGTCTGTTCACCTACCCCGCGCTGATGGTGGCGGACATCCTCGTCTACCACGCCCACCAGGTCCCGGTCGGCGAGGACCAGCGCCAGCACCTGGAGCTGACCCGCAACATCGCGGAGCGCTTCAACAGCCGGTACGGCGAAACCTTCCCCGTGCCCGAGCCGTACATCCTCAAGGAGACGGCGAAGATCTACGACCTCCAGGACCCGTCGGTCAAGATGAGCAAGTCCGCCTCGACCCCCAAGGGCATCGTCGAGCTGCTGGACGAGCCGAAGTCCACCGCGAAGAAGATCAAGAGCGCGGTCACCGACACCGACACCGTCATCCGCTTCGACCGGGACAAGAAGCCCGGTATCAGCAATCTGCTGACGATCTACTCCACCCTGACCGGTGCCGGAATCCAGGAACTGGAGGATAAGTACGCGGGCAAGGGCTACGGTGCGCTCAAGACGGATCTCGCCGAGGTCGTCACGGACTGGGTCACCCCGTTCCGCACGCGTACGCAGGAGTTCATGGAGGACCCCGCGTCGCTGGACAAGATCCTGTTCGACGGCGCCGAGAAGGCCCGCACCGTGGCGGGCGAGACCCTGCGGGACGTCTACGACAAGGTGGGCCTCGTGCCCGGCAGGCGGTGAAGGGACAGGCGGTGAAGGGAGAGGCCATGGGCGGGGCGACCGTGACGCTCGGCGTATCGCTCGCCGTCCCGGAGCCGTACGGCACGCAGCTCCAGAAGCGGCGGGCGTCCTTCGGTGACACCGCCGCGCACGGCATCCCCACCCACATCACCCTGCTGCCGCCCACCGAGGTCGCGGCCTCGGCGCGGCCCGCGATCGAGGCCCACCTGGCGGGCGTCGCCCTCGCCGGCCGGGCCTTCGAGGTGCGGCTGTCGGGCACCGGCACCTTCCGCCCGCTGTCCCCCGTGGTCTTCGTCCAGGTCGCCCAGGGCGGCGCGGAGTGCGCCCGGCTCCAGGAGCGGGTCCGCGACCCGGAGGGCCCGCTCGCCCGCGAGCTGCACTTCCCCTACCACCCGCACGTGACGGTGGCGCACGGCATCGACGAGGAGGCCATGGACCGCGCCCACGCGGAGCTGGCCGACTTCGAGTGCGCCTGGACGGCCACCGGCTTCGCCCTCTACGAGCAGGGCGAGGACCAGGTGTGGCGGCTGGAGAGGGAGTTCCCCTTCGCCCAGGGCACCCCGGGAGCGCAGAGCCCCGGCCACCCCGGACAGACCGCCTCCGCGCTCCAGGTCGCCGTCCCGGCCACCGGCTGCCGCCCGCCCCACCAGCGCCGCAGCGCGCTGCGGCCCCCCGCCACGCTGTAGCCCCGCGGCACCCCGGCTGCCGCGGTCTGCGGGACGGGCCCTTCTAGGTGGCGGGGCCGCACGGGTGACGTCCGGTGCCGGTGGCTGGAGACCGCTCCCGCTGGGCAGGGGGCAGATGTGGAAAGACTGACGAAGCTGCCCCTGGTGGGCCCGCCGCTCGCGTGGTTCCTCACCACGCGCCTGTGGCGCGTCTACCAGCACCTGGAAGACCGCAAGTGGACCCGGCTCGCCGCCGCGATCACCTTCACCAGTTTCCTGGCGCTGTTCCCGATGCTCGCCATCGGCGCCGCCGTGGCGGCGGCGCTGCTCCCGCACGACCAGACGCGGCGGCTCCAGGACACCCTCACCGACCAGGTGCCCGGCATCTCCGACCAGCTGGAGATCCAGTCGCTGGCCGACAACGCGGGCACCGTCGGCCTGGTCGCGGGTCTCGCGCTGCTGCTCACCGGCGGGCGCTGGGTCGGCACGCTGCGCGAGAGCCTGCGCGCCGTGTGGGACCTGGAGGAGGACCCCGGCAACCTCCTGGTACGCCGGGGCACCGACCTGGGCATCCTGCTCGGACTGGGCCTGGTCGGCCTGGTCTCCTTCGGCGGCTCCGCCTTCGCCGTCACCGCCGTGACCTGGGCCGCCGAACGCCTCGGACTGGCCGAGGGCGGCATCGGGACGGTCCTGCTGCGCACCGCGGGCTACGCCGCCGCCGTCGCGGCCGACTTCCTGCTGCTGTGGTACGTGCTCACCCTGCTGCCCCGCGTCCAACCTCCGCGCCGCGCCACGCTCGCGGCCTGCCTCCAGGGCGCCGTCGGCTTCGAGCTGCTGAAGCTGCTGCTCGGCGGCTACCTCCAGCAGGTCGCCGCCAAGAACGTCTACGGCGCCTTCGGCGTGCCCATCGCCCTCCTGCTGTGGATCAGCTTTATGACGAAACTGCTGCTCTACTGCGCCGCCTGGACGGCGACGGCCCCCGCGCCCGGCGGGGGCCCCGACGCACAGCAGCCGGTCAAGGACCTCGTCGACGACGACACGCACGAGGACGGCGCGCGTACCGGCGACGAGGACGGCGCGCGTACCGGCGACGAGGAGGAGACCCGGGACGGCCTCAGCGGCGGCGGCGTCGCGCCAGGTCGGGAAGCGGCCAGCGGCGGTGGACGCCGTAGGCGAGCAGACCCAGCGCCACCAGAACACCCGCGGTGATGCCCAGTGCCACACCGGCGCCGCCCGAGGGCTCGCTCTCGTGGCGCGCGGCCGCGTGGGCGCCCGAGGGGCCACCGGCCTCGCCGCCCTTGCCCGCGGGGGTGCCCCCGCCGCTGGCCGCGCCGCCCGGGCCCACCAGCTGTCCGACCGGCGTGACCTTGCCGTCGGCGGCGAAGCCCCAGTCCAGCAGCCTGGCGGCCTCCTTGTAGACGCCGTGGGCCTCCTGCCCGTCCGGGTGCATGACGGTCACGAGGAGGACCCGGTCACCGCGCTGTGCCACGCCGGTGAAGGTGTTGCCCGCGTGCGTCGTCGAGCCGTTCTTCACGCCCGCGATGCCCGGGTACGGGTCGATGCCCACATCCCCGGTGAGCAGGCGGTTGGTGTTCTGGATCTGGAAGCTCTCGCGCTGCTTCTTGCCGTTCTTCTTCTTTTTCGTCTCCCCCGGGAACTTCGCCGTCGCGGTCGCCGCGTACTCGCGGAAGTCCTTGTTCTGCATGCCGGAGCGGGCGAACAGCGACAGGTCGTAGGCCGAGGACATCTGGCCCTTGCGGTCGTAGCCGTCGGGGCTGACGACCTTCGTGTCGTTGGCGTGCAGCACGCGGGCCCGCTCGTTCATCTCCTTGACGGTCTTGGCCACACCGCCGTTCATGGCCGACAGCACGTGCACCGCGTCGTTGCCCGAGCGCAGGAAGACGCCGAGCCACAGATCGTGCACCGTGTAGGACTCGCCCTCCTTCACGCCCACGAGGCTGCTGCCCTCGCCCATGCCCGCGAGGTCCGCGGGGATCACCTTGTGGGTGCGGTCCCGGGGCAGTTTGGGCAGCACCGTGTCGGCGAACAGCATCTTCAGGGTGCTGGCCGGGGGCAGCCGCCAGTGCGCGTTGTGCGAGGCCAGCACCTTCCCGGACTCCGCGTCGGTGACGATCCAGGAGCGCGCCGTCACCTTGGCCGGGAGTTTCGGCGCGCCCGGCTTCAGCTTCACCTGGGTGCCCGGGCGGCCGAGCTGGGTGCCGCCGACGGTGGACATCTGGGCGGGGGGCCTGGGCTCGGCGTTCTTGCCGTTCGGCTCCCCCTCGTCGGCGTGCGCGGGCAGGGCCGCCGGGACGGTCAGCAGCGAGAGCGTGAACGCGGTCGAGGCCAGTGCGGTGGCGCGGCGCGTGCGCCGGACGCGGCCCGTCCCGGGGCGCGCGGCGGCGCGGTCTGAATAATGCGAAAAAATGGGCACCCTGCGAACGTACAGGCCCACCGGCCCGTTGGGGACGCCGAGGCCCCCCATCGGCGGGCGTCGCTAGGCCAACTCGCCCAGTGCGGCGGGCCGACGGAGGGACGGACAGGGGCCCGGACCCTGCCGCCGGGCACCCGGCCCCCGGGGCCGGACCACGCCGGAGCGGCAGCCATACTTGACATCATGCGCGAAACCCCCACGGCATCCCCCGCCACGGACGCCGCCCTGCGGCCCGAGCAGGCGGAGCGGCGGCCCGGCCTGGTGCTCTCCCGCCGGGTCTCCTGGTTCCTGCTGGCCTTCGGCGTCTGGTCCTGGTTCGTCTGGATCACCTTCGTCAAGAACCTCTGGAAGGACAGCAGCGGACTGGCATTCGACGATGCCGGGGACCCGACCGGTTACTTTTGGATCCACCTGCTGCTGGCGATCACCTCCTTCCTGCTGGGAACGGCGATCGGACTGATCGGCCTCAGGGGACTGCGAGCGGCCCGGCGCGGCTGAGACCGCCGCCCGGACGTGCGGGGGAGTGGAGCGAGGGGGAGGGACGGCCATGGTGGCTGTGTTCGTACTGGTGGGGCTCGCCGTGCTGGGTGCGCTGGCGGGCGCGCACGTGTATCTGTGGCGGCGCTTCGTCCGCGATGTGACGGCGCCCGGAAGCCGGTGGCGCACCGTCGGGGCCGTGCTCGCGGTGGTGCTGCCGCTCACCACGGTCGGTGCCCTGGTCGCGGGGCGCGCGGGGGCGCCCTTCGCCTGGGAGCGGGTACTGGCCTGGCCCGGTTTCCTGTGGCTGGCCTGCCTGCTGTACCTGATGCTGGCCCTGCTCGCGGGAGAGCTGGTGCGGTTCGTACTGGCGCGCACGGCGTGGGGACGGGCCGGGGCCCGGACGGACCGGGCCGTGGAGACGCGGGAGTCCCCCGAGTCCCCCGAGCCGCCGGAGCTTCTGGAGGAACAGGAGCGGGTCGGCGCGGCACGGGAGCGGGCCGGAGCGCGGCGTGCGGCGGACGCCGCCCCGGCCGGTGACTCCGCCCCGGCCGGTGACTCCGCCCCGGCCGGTGACTCCGCCCCGTCCGGGGAGGCCGCCCCGGCCGGTGACCGGGGTGCTCTTGCCGTGCCCCTCTCCGCCCCTGTGCCCAGCCGGCGGGTCTTTCTGGCCCGTACCCTCGCCGTCACGGCGGGGGTCGCGGGGCTCGGCACCACGGCGGCCGGGGCCTACGGCGTGCTGAACGGGCCGACGCTCAAGCAGGTCACCGTTCCGCTCGCCAAGCTGGGCCGGCGCGCGGAGGGGTACCGGATCGCGGTCGTCAGCGACATCCATCTCGGCCCGATCCTGGGGCGGGCGCACACGCGGCGGATCGTCGACACGATCAACAGCGCGCAGCCCGACCTGGTGGCCATCGTCGGTGACCTGGTGGACGGCAGCGTCGCCGACCTCGGTCCCGCCGCCGAGCCGCTGCGCGAGCTGCGGGCCCGGCACGGGGCGTACTTCGTGACGGGCAACCACGAGTACTTCGGCGACGCGCACGCCTGGATCGACCACGTGCGCGAGCTGGGCGTCCACCCCCTGGAGAACGCGCGGCGCGAGCTGCCCGGCTTCGATCTCGCGGGGGTCAACGACATCCAGGGCGAGGAGCAGGGCGAGGGCCCCGACTACGGGAAGGCGCTCGGGGACCGGGACCCGGCGCGGGCCTGCGTGCTGATGGCGCACCAGCCGGTGATGATCCACGAGGCCGTCGACCACGACGTGGACCTCCAGCTCTCCGGCCACACGCACGGCGGCCAGCTGTGGCCGGGCCCGTACCTGGCGGCGCTGGCCAATCCCACGGTCGCGGGACTGGAGCGCTACGGCGACACCCAGTTGTACGTCACCCGCGGCGCGGGCGCCTGGGGGCCGCCGGTGCGGGTGGGCGCCGAGTCGGACATCACCGTCGTGACCCTGGCGGGCAAGGGCTAGTCCTCCAGCAGGTCCAGCACCTTGGGCCAGGAGTCGGCGCGGGCCCGCTGGTCGGCCCGTGCCGTGCGGGTCACGGCGCCGTCGGCCCCGCCCTCCTGGCCGGGCTGGGCCAGCGGGAACCAGTTCACATGGTGCCCGGCGTCCGGGTACAGCAGCTTCTTCGCGCCCTGGCCGGCCATCTCGGCCGCCGAGTCGGCGGAGCCCCACATCCGGTCGTTGCCGCCGGCGACGGCGAGCACGGTGCCGCGGACCCGGTCGAGGGGGATCGGCCCGGTGGGAACGGGCCTGCCGTGGTCGGTCCAGGCCGTGGTGCCGCTGGGGTAGGGGCCGTTGACCTTGGAGGAGGGCGCGTAGGCGACGACGTCGCGGAACACCTCGGGGCGCCGCTGCCCCAGCAGTTGCGCCGCCTCGCTGCCGCGCGAGTTGCCCATGACGGCCAGCCGGTCCGGGTCGGCCCCCGGCTGGGCGCGCAGCAGCTTCCCGGCCCGGGTGAAGTAGTCCAGGTCGATCCGGTCGATGGCGTCGGGCCGCCCGGAGTCCTCGCCGCAGCGGAAGTAGCACACCGACATGGCCGGATGCCCGTGCGAGGCCAGGAGAGCGGCCGTGTAGGTCCCCGCGTTGCCGCCCTCGGAGCCGCCGAAGACGAGGACGGGCGCCTTGCGTGCCCCGCCCTTGGGCGGCAGGTACAGGTCGCCGGCCACCTTGTCCTCGGCGACGGTCAGCTTCCGGTGGGTGGCGCCCTTGGTCAGCCACTGGCGCACCAGGTCCCGGCGGGCGAGGCGTTCGCCCTTGTCGGGGCCGGAGGCGGCGGTCGCGGTGAGCCGCACCGTGTAGGAGCGCTGCGTGCCGGGCGGGCCCGGGTGGTAGGAGAAGGTCTTGCCGCTGCCGGTCAGTTTCGCCTGGCGTCCGCCCGTGGGCAGCATGCCCTCCAGCAGCCGGGCGGTCCCGTCCCCGCCGAGGTCCACGGTGCCGTGCCCGTTCGCGGTGTGCGCGGTCGTCGTCGCCCACTCCTGGCCGTGCCGGTCCTTCGCCTCCGCGCGGACGGCGACGCGCGTACGGGGCTTCAGGCCGGTGAGCCGCACGGACACGGGGTCGTCCGCGCGGGCGACCGGCCGGTCGGTACGGAACTGGATCCCGTGCCGCCCGGCCGGCTTCGCGGGGCCGCCCGCCTGATCACCACCGTCCCCGCCGCCCGCGCAGCCCGCCGCGGCGAGCGCGAGGGCGAGGCCCGCTGTCGTCGTCCGTACGATCCGCATCCGTTCACGTCCCATCGTCCGCACGATACGCATCGCGCGGCGCCGGGTCGGCGTGGGGGCGGTCGGGGGCGAACCGCCGCACGCCGGGGACCGCGGCCGTGGCCGCGCCCACGCCGGTGAGCAGCGCGGCGGCGGCCAGCGGCGCGCCCGTGCCCCACCGTTCGGCCGCCCAGGGGGCCAGCGCGTACCCCAGCGGCACGGCGGCGAGGGACAGCAGCCAGTCGTAGGAGGTGACGCGGGCCAGCGCGGTGGGCGGGATCGCGTTCTGCACCGTCGTCTGCCAGGTGGGGTTGAGGTAGCCGAGGCCCACCATGGCCACCCCGTAGGAAGTGACGGTCCAGGGGGCGGGCGCCGCCGCGGCGAACAGGGCGAGGGGCAGCGCGAACAAGGTGCCGAGCGCGTTGGCCGCCAGCACCGGGCGGCGCGGGCGGAGGCGGGAGGAGAGCGCGTTGCCGGCCAGCAGCCCCACCGCCCCGGCCTGGACGGTGGCCACCCACACCCCCTCGCCGCCCAGCCGCGCCACCGCCACGGCCGGGCCGAGGACCAGCAGCACGCTCAGGCACAGATTGGAGACGGCGTGCGCCAGCAGGCTGGGCCAGTACCAGTCGCGCCCGGTCACCTCCCGCCAGCCCTGCGCCAGATCGGCCCGGAACGGCTGCCTGGGCAGCGGGACGTGTGCCACACGCAGCGTCGCCAGCAGGCAGGCGCTCACCGCGAACGTCGCCGCGTCCAGCAGGAACGCCCAGCCGGGGCCCGCCGTGAGCACCAGCAGTCCGGCGAGGGCTGGGCCGCCCAGCCTGGTGGCGCTTTCGGCCGTCGCCATCAGCGCGTTGGCCCGCTGCCGCGCCTCGGCGCGCACCGTGCCGGCGACCAGGGGGTACAGGCACGGCATCGCGAAGGCGGAGGCCGCGCCGCCCACCGTCTCGGCGGCGGCGAGCACCCCCAACGACGGCTCTCCGCCGAGCAGTTGCAGACCCGCCAGCACTTGCGAGGCGCACCGCACCAGGTCGGTTAGCAGCGCGACGGTGCGGGCGCGCAGCCGGTCCGCGAGCACCCCGCCCACCGGCAGCAGCACCAGTTTGGGCACCATCGCGCAGCCCAGGACGAGGGCGAGCGCGGAGGTGGAGCCGGTGGCGCGGAGGACGGCGAGGGCGAGGGCGGCCGGGACGACGGCGTCCCCCAGCAGGGAGAGGGCGCGGCCGGCGAACAGCACGCGGAAGTCGCGGGTGAGCATGCCCGCACGGTAGGGACGCGGGGTGGGCGCGGGGCGCGGTATCGCTGGGGGCGTATCCGGTGCGGTCCTCTTGTGCGGCGGCCCCCGGGGTGGTTTGCCGGGCGCGACGACGTTGTGTCAGGCTCCCTGACACGATATGCCTGACACGACCCGGCCCGGCCACCGGCACCCCCGGCGCGACCCGGCAGACCGTTTCCGACCCGGAGAACCGCATGACCATCGAGTACGCCACCCCCTACCGGCGGGCCTCCCGCATCCCCGCCGAGCCCGGCAAGCCCTACGTCATCGAGAAGGGCGAGGGCGACCGCGCCCACCTCTTCGGCGACCTGATCACCATTTACGCGGGCGGGGAGCAGACGGAGAACACCTTCAACTTCTTCACCGTCGAAGGCCCCAAGGGCGACCTCGTCCCCGCCCACCTCCACCCCGACACCTACGAGGTCTTCTACGTCACCCAGGGCGCGGTCCGGCTCTTCGTCGAGGACTTGGCCGGCGAGCAGCAGGCGAAGGTCCTCACCCCCGGCGACTTCGGCTTCGTCCCCCGGAACTGCCCGCACGCCTACCGCATCGAGCGCCACCACAGCCAGGTCGTCGGCGTCGCGGCCGGCCCCGGCCACACCTTCGAGCGCTTCTTCGAGAGCCTCGGCGAGCCCACCGAGCGGCACGGGCTGCCCACCGAGCCCGTCGTCCCGTCCCCCGACCGGTTCGCTACCGTGCCCGACCACCACGACGTGCGCTTCCTGCCCGACCACCGGTGGAGGACACGGTGACCGGCCCGACCCCGCGCTGCTCCGGCGCACCCCCGCTGGTTCCCGGAGCCGGCCACGGCTGGTACGGCGCATCCGGCGAGGCGGTGGAGTCCGTGTTCGCGGCCACCCTGGACCTGGTCAGGAGCCGCACGAGCTGACCGCACGCGACCGCGCCCCGCCTCCTGCGAAGGGGACGGGGCGCGGTCGGGTGCGCGTGCGCGTACGTGTCTCAGAAGCGGCGGGTGATCAGGGCCCGCTTGACCTCCTGGATGGCCTTGGTGACCTCGATACCGCGCGGGCACGCGTCGGTGCAGTTGAAGGTGGTGCGGCAGCGCCACACCCCGTCGCGGTCGTTGAGGATCTCCAGCCGCTGCTCGCCGGCCTCGTCGCGCGAGTCGAAGATGAACCGGTGGGCGTTGACGATCGCCGCGGGACCGAAGTACTGGCCGTCGTTCCAGAAGACCGGGCAGGACGACGTGCACGCCGCGCACAGGATGCACTTGGTGGTGTCGTCGAACCGCTCCCGGTCCCCCGGCGACTGGTACCGCTCGCGGGTCGGCTCGTTCCCCTTCGTCACCAGGAACGGCATCACGTCCCGGTAGGCCTGGAAGAACGGCTCCATGTCGACCACCAGGTCCTTGAGGACCGTGAGCCCCTTGATCGGCTCGACGGTGATCGGCTTCTCGGGGCCGATGTCCTTGATCAGGGTCTTGCAGGCCAGCCGGTTGCGCCCGTTGATCCGCATGGCGTCCGAACCGCAGATGCCGTGCGCGCAGGAGCGGCGGAACGTGAGGGTCCCGTCCATCTCCCACTTGATCTGGTGCAGCGCGTCCAGGACGCGCTCCTTCGGGTCGATCTCCAGCGTGAAGTCCTGCCACTCGGGCTCGGCGGAGACCTCCGGGTTGAACCGGCGGATCCGCAGGGTCACGGTGATCAGGTGCGAGGCGCCCTGGCTCCCGGCGTCGGACGGCGAGCCGGCCTCGTTCTTCTCAAGTGTCGCGGTGCCCATCAGTACTTACGCTCCATCGGCTGGTAGCGGGTCTGCACGACCGGCTTGTAGTCCAGCCGGATCGACTCGGTGCCGTCGTCGCCCACCTCGCGGTACGCCATGGTGTGCCGCATGAAGTTGACGTCGTCGCGGTTGGGGTAGTCCTCGCGGTAGTGGCCGCCGCGCGACTCCTTGCGGGCCAGTGCGGAGACCGCCGTGACCTCGGCCAGGTCGAGCAGGTTGCCCAGCTCGATGGCCTCCAGCAGGTCGGTGTTGAACCGCTTGCCCTTGTCCTGGACGCTGATGTCGCGGTAGCGCTTGCGCAGGGCGCCGATCTCCTCGACGGCCTCCTTCAGCGTCTGCTCCGTGCGGAAGACCATGACGTTCTTGTCCATGCACTCCTGGAGCGCCTTGCGGATCTCCACGACCCGCTCGCTGCCGGTGGCGTCCCGCAGGTTCTCGATCTCGTCGAGCACGAAGCGGGCCGGGTCCTCGGGCAGCTCGACGTAGTCGGCGGTCTCCGCGTACTCCGCGGCGGCGATGCCCGCGCGGCGGCCGAAGACGTTGATGTCCAGCAGCGAGTTGGTGCCCAGCCGGTTGGCGCCGTGCACGGAGACGCAGGCCACCTCGCCCGCCGCGTACAGGCCGGGGACCGGTGTGGTGTTGTCCGCCAGCACCTCGCCCCGCACATTGGTGGGGATGCCGCCCATCGCGTAGTGCGCGGTCGGCTGGATCGGCACCGGGTCGGTGTACGGCTCGATGCCCAGGTAGGTGCGGGCGAACTCGGTGATGTCGGGCAGCTTGGCGTCCAGCTGCTCCGGCGGCAGGTGGGTGAGGTCCAGGTAGACGTGGTCGCCGTCCGGGCCGCAGCCGCGGCCCTCGCGGATCTCGGTGTAGATCGCGCGGGAGACGACGTCGCGGCTCGCCAGGTCCTTCATGACGGGCGCGTACTTCTCCATGAAGCGCTCGCCGTCCTTGTTGCGGAGGATGCCGCCCTCACCGCGGGCGCCCTCCGTCAGCAGGATGCCCATCTTCCAGATGCCGGTCGGGTGGAACTGGAAGAACTCCATGTCCTCCAGCGGCAGCCCGCGCCGGAACGCGGCGGCCTGGCCGTCACCGGTCAGGGTGTGCGCGTTGGAGGTGACCTTGAAGAACTTGCCGTTGCCGCCCGAGGCGAAGACGACCGACTTGGCCTGGAAGACGTGCACCTCACCGGTGGCCAGCTCGTAGGCGACCACGCCGGCGGTCTTCTTGACGCCCTCGTCCTCGTTGAGCAGCAGGTCCAGGACGTAGAACTCGTTGAAGAACTCCACGCCCTCCTTGACGCAGTTCTGGTACAGCGTCTGGAGGATCATGTGGCCGGTGCGGTCCGCCGCGTAGCAGGAGCGGCGCACCGGGGCCTCGCCGTGGTTGCGGGAGTGCCCGCCGAACCGCCGCTGGTCGATCTTGCCCTGCGGGGTGCGGTTGAAGGGCAGGCCCATCTTCTCCAGGTCGAGGACGGAGTCGATGGCCTCCTTCGCCAGGATCTCGGCGGCGTCCTGGTCGACCAGGTAGTCACCGCCCTTGATCGTGTCGAAGGTGTGCCACTCCCAGTTGTCCTCCTCGACGTTGGCGAGGGCGGCGGCCATGCCGCCCTGGGCCGCGCCGGTGTGGGAGCGGGTGGGGTAGAGCTTGGTCAGCACCGCGGTGCGGCTGCGCTTGGTGGCCTCGATGGCCGCGCGCATACCGGCGCCGCCCGCGCCCACGATGACGGTGTCGTACTTGTGGATCTTGACGTTGTTCTGGTTGCTCATCGGGAAAACCTCAGCCTTCAGCCCCGGTACGTCAGCGGATGTTCGGGTCGAAGGTGAAGATCACCAGCGTGCCCAGCAGGACGGTGAAGACGGTGGCCGCGTACAGCAGCATCTTGAGCCAGAAGCGGGTGTTGTCGCGCTCGGCGTAGTCGTTGATCACCGTGCGCAGCCCGTTGGCGCCGTGCAGCATCGCCAGCCACAGCATCAGCAGGTCCCACACCTGCCAGAACGGCGAGGCCCAGCGGCCCGCCACGAAGGCGAACCCGACCTTGCTCACGCCGCCGTCCAGCACCAGCTGGATGAGCAGGTGGCCCAGGACGAGCACCACCAGCACGATGCCCGACAGCCGCATGAACAGCCACGTCTGCATCTCGAAGTTGCCGCGGGACGCCTTGGGCGTCTTCGCGGTCCGCTTGCGCGGCGGCTCGATGACGGGAGCCGGGTGGTCCACGTCGTACAGCGCGACGCTGTCGGCGGGTCCATCGGGTCCGTCGGTGGTCTTCGATTCGGTCGTCTCGGTCGTCGACATCACGCATCAGCTCCCGAACAGCTCGCGCAGCGTGTGCTGCAGCACCGGGTAGAAGGCACCAGCCATGAGGACGATCCACACGCCCATCACGGTCCACAGCATCTGCTTCTGGTACCTCGCGCCCTTCGACCAGAAGTCCACCGCGATGACCCGCAGGCCGTTGAGCGCGTGGAAGAGGATGGCGGCCACCAGGCCGTACTCCATCAGGTTGACGAGGGGCGTCTTGTAGATCGCGACAGTGTCGTCGTACGCCTCGGGTGAGACACGCACGAGCGCGGTGTCGAGGACGTGCACGAACAGGAAGAAGAAGATGAGGACGCCGGTGACTCGGTGAGCCACCCAGGACCACATTCCTTCCCGGCCGCGGTACAGCGTTCCAGCCGGCACGGAAAAACCCTCCGGGAGCGGACATTGGGGCCTGCCGGCTTCAGGTGTCGGGCGGGCCCGGCCGGGTACGGTCCACCGGCCTCAGTCATCGTAGCGACGGGGTGTCGGCACGTTCGCCCAGGGGTGTGCAGGTGTGATCAATCAGGCACGGACGGCCTACCTGGGCGGTCAGCGGTGCGGCCCAGGTTCCGCGGTGCCCCACATGGCCAGTCGCCCCAGCCGGCCCCGTGCCAGCAGGCGCAGCTCCTCCGCGGTGACGGCCCACTCCTCGTCCGCGTCGTTCTCCAATCGTGTCCTGATCCCCGCCAAGACGTGATCGAGGCGCTCCTCGGCGGCCAGGCCGTCCAGGCAGCACAGGAACGCGTGGCCGAACTTCCGCTCGTAGGCGCCGTGGGCGGCGCGCAGGGCGGTGTGCGCGGCGAGCACGCCCGGCTGCGGCTCGCCGTCCAGGGGGTGCGCGGCCGGTTCCCCGGCCAGCGCCTCGCGCAGATCGGCGGTGGTCAGGTCGTAGCTGGCCTCGTCGGCCGCCGCGAGCAGCGCCTCGACGGTGGGGTAGGGCCGGTGCTCGGCGACGCGCCGCGCCCAGCGGCGGCTGCCGCAGCAGTGGTGGAGCAGGACCTCGGCCGCGCCGGGAGCCAGGTCGTTGAGCCGGTCCAGAGGGGTCTTCGTCCGCGTCGGTGACGGTGAGGGCGAGGGCGGGGAAAGGCTCATGTGCTCCGTAAGTCAGGATGAAGATCCACATGTCGGCGGCCCGGAGTGGTCACGCTAGCCGCGCCGGGCCGGGTGGCGGCCGTCTCCCCTGGGTTTTTCACCCGGAAGGGAACGCGTGGGAACGCATACCTGACGGGGGAGGACCGGAAAGGGGAAATACCGTATTCGTATGGGACGAAACAGGTCAAAGAAGTGCGGCGGGTCCGCAGCCGGAGCG
>NZ_VJOK01000001.1:4744064-4747755 GCF_013302895.1 Streptomyces albus subsp. chlorinus
CTTCCGGCCGCCGCCCCCCAAGGGCCCGGACCGGGTGGGCACCGCCCCCCTCCGCCGTTCCCTCCGTACGCGACTGGCAGGCCCGGCGCGGCCCCGGCTGGGAGCGCACCAAGTACACCCGTGTCGTCACCCGCACCGGCTCGCTGCGCGACGAGGCCAGGCTGCTGGCCCGCGAACTGAAGGTGGACGTCTCCCAGGGCCCCGCCCGCACCGGCGACATCGAACTGAAGAAGAGCGGGCGGAGCCGGAAGAGCGCCAAGGGCCGTGGCGCCCGCTCCGAACTGGGCGGCCCCGAGAGCTACGAACTGACCAGCCGCGCCGGCCGGGTCACCATCACCGGCGCCGACGACGCCGGGGTCTTCTACGGCACCCGCACGCTCCTGCAGACCCACCGCGCCCAGCACCGCTTCGCCGAGGGCACCGTCCGGGACGCGCCGGACCGGCCGCAGCGCGGCTTCTCCCTCGACATCGCCCGGAAGAACTTCAGCGCCGATTGGATCAAGGCCCGCGTCCGCGAGATGGGCGACCTCAAGCTCAACCAGCTCCAGCTGCACCTCTCCGACGACCAGGCGTTCCGCATCCAGAGCGACACCCACCCCGAGATCGTCTCGAACCCGCGGCTGACCAAGGCCCAGGTCCGCGACATCGTCAAGCTCGCCGCCTCCCGGCACATCGCCGTCATCCCCGAGATCGACTCGCCCGGCCACCTCGGCGCCGTCCTCCGCGCCCACCCCGACCTCCAGCTGCGCGGCGCCCAGGGACAGACCCCGCGCGGCGCGGTCGACATCGCCAACCCGAAGGCCGCGAAGATCGTCGACGATCTGCTGGGCGAGTTCGCCGACCTGTTCCCCGCGAAGTACGCGCACGCGGGCGGCGACGAGTACCAGGCACTCATGACGCGGAACCCCGAGCAGGCCTACCCCGGCCTGGCGCGCAAGGCACGCGAGAAGTTCGGCAGCGACGCGAAGATCCAGGACCTGGCCACCGACTGGCTCAACGACCGCGCCGCCACCCTGCGCAAGCACGGCAAGACCCCGCAGGTGTGGAACGACGGGATGCACCGCGGCGGCGTCGTCAAGCCCTCCAGGCCCCGCCAGGTCGCCTACTGGACCGGCCGCGAGACGGGCCAGCGCGAGCCCGAGGAGTACCTGCGGGAGGGCTGGCAGGTCGTCAACCTCAACGACGCATACCTGTACTACGTGCTCGGCCAGCCCAACAACTTCACCTATCCGACCGGCCGGCGCATCTACGAACACTGGACACCCGCCGTGGTCCGGGGCACCGAGCCGGTACCCGGCAAATGGGCCGGCCGTGAGCACATCGTCGGCGGCCGGTTCGCCGTATGGGGCGACCTGTCCGGCGCGCAGACCACCGCGCAGGTGGCCCGCGGCATCAGGCTGCCGCTCGCCGCCACCGCCCAGAAGCTGTGGGACCCGCGGCGGCCCGGCCGCTCGTGGGGAGAGTTCGTGAAACTTGTCCGGCGCGTCGGCTGACCGTCCGGCAGGAAAGACGAAGGCGACCGGGGTCGCCACCCCCCACAGGAGAGACCCCGGTCGCCGTCGGACACGGGCTCACTACGCCAGCGGCTCGCCCGTACTCCCCTCAGCGTCACGGCCCCCCAATGTGTTACGCCGTCATGTCGGGACCGGGCCACACCACGCGACCAGCTCCTCACCGACCGCGCACCCATGCCCCCGGCATGGACGAGCGAGCACTCTTGGCCTTAGCGTGCTCATCGCGCCGTACCAGGTGAGACCGTCCCTGGTAGCGCGGTGGGGCACGGCCCCGGCGGCACATGGCGGCGCACGGCACTGAGACCTTCGCGGAGTGGGGCGAGACACGGGCGTGCAGGGGGACGACGCGGAGCTGACCGCTGCGGTACGTGCGGCGCAGGAGGGGGACGAGTCCGCCTTCCGCACCGTCTACCGCGCCGTGCATCCGCGTCTGCTCGGCTACGTGCGCACCCTCGTGCCGGACGCCGACGCCGAGGACGTCGCCTCCGAGGCGTGGTTGCAGATAGCCCGCGACCTGCCCCGGTTCGCCGGGGACGCCGACCGGTTCCGCGGCTGGGCGGCCCGCATCGCCCGCAACCGGGCGCTCGACCACCTGCGGATGCGCGGGCGCCGTCCCGCCGTAGGCGGCGACGAGAGCGAACTGGCCGGCCTCCCCGCGGGTGCCGACACGGCGGACGAGGCGCTGGAGGCGCTCGGCACGAGCAGCACCATGGCGCTCATATCCCAGCTCCCGCGCGACCAGGCGGAGGCCGTGGTGCTCCGTGTGGTGGTGGGGCTGGACGCCAAGAGCACCGCGAAGGTGCTCGGTAAGCGCTCGGGCGCGGTGCGGACGGCGGCGCACCGGGGGCTGCGCAAGCTCGCGGAGCTGCTGGAGGAGGGCGCGCGGGACACCCCCGGCAGGACACCCGGAACGGCGGGCGGCGACGGGCGGACCGCCCCGGACGGAACCGTGGAGGACCCCACCGCGGGTTCCACGGGACGCGCCGCGAAGCCCAGGCCGGGCGGTGGGACGGCCAAGGGCAGGGCGCGGGGCATGGCGCGCGGTGTGACGCATAAAGCCACACGAACGCTGAGGGAAACGTGATGGCGGACGACCGGTACAGCTGGCTGGACGAAGAGACCGCGGAGCGTTTGCTGCGGGGTCTGCCGGTCGATGCCCATGACGGCGGTGCCACCGGTGCGGATTCCGGTTACGGCCCCCGAGCGGGCCTTGGGCGGACCGCACCCGGCGACGCGAACGGAAACGGGAACGGAAGCGGAAGCGGAAACCCCCGCGGAAACCTCAACCGGAGCGGCGGTTCCACCGAGCGCGCCCGCGTCTTCTCCGCCCGGCGACGGGCGGACGCCGGGGATGGCGGGAACGGCGGAGATGTCGGAGGCGGCGGGGCCGCCGGGAACGCTGGGGATGGCGGGAACGGCGGAGACGCTGGGGGCGGCGGGGCCGCCCGGGACGGCGGAGATGCCGGGGATGGCGGGGACGCTGGGAGCGGCTGGGACGCCGGGGACGGCGCGGCAAGGACGACAGGCACCACAGGACCGACGGATGACCCCCGGGCGAGCACGGGGACTCCGGCGACGACCGGGACCCCGGCGACGACCGGGACCCCGGCGAGGACCGTGACCCCGGTGGACGGGCGGAGCCCGGCCGACACGGAGTCTTGGGCGGGCGCGGAGTCCTGGGAGGCCGCGGAGCGCCGGGAAGCTGCGGAGTCCGGGGCAGGCGTGAAGCCTTGGGCGGGCGCGGAGCTTGAGGCGGACGCGGAGGCATGGTCGGACACGGGGGCTTGGTCCGGCGTGGAGACTTGGGAGGCCGCCGAGCCTCGGTCGGACGGGCAGCCTGGGGCGGACGAGGAGCGCCGGGCGGGCGCGAGGTCCCGGGGGAACGCGCGGTCTTCGACGGACGGCGGAGCGACGACGAGCGGGGGACGAAGAGCGGCGGGCCGTCCCGACGCCCCCTCCGCTCCCTGGCTTCCCGAAGCCGGCCGTCGGCTTCCCGATGGTGACCGTCGGTTCCACGACACCGGCCGCCGGCTCCCCGACGGCGGCCGCCTGCTCCGCGACGCCGACCGCCGTACGGCCGCCCGGCTGGCCGCCGCACTCGGTGAACTCGCCGCCGCGTACTCCGCTCCTCCCGCCCCCGCACCCGGCACAGCACCTGTCGAACTTCCCGGTGAGGC
>NZ_VJOK01000001.1:4747901-4749285 GCF_013302895.1 Streptomyces albus subsp. chlorinus
CGAGGGCCGGCAGAAGGACGGTCCGCCCCGGATCTCCGGCCCGGACCGGGAGAGCGAGGCGCGGAAGAAGGCCATCGCCGGTGCCCTGTGCAAGGCGTACGCCACCCGCAAGCTGGAGGCCGACGACCGCCGCAAGCTGGAGCGCGCGGCGGGCGGCCGTGCCGCGGTGCGCAAGTTCTGCGCCCGGTACGACAACTCCGGCCGGGGCCGTCCCAGCAACGGGGGCGGTGCCGGGAACGGAGGCGGTGCCGGGAACGGGGGGCGGTGCCGGGAACGGAGGCGGCGGCCAGGGCGGCGCCCCGGGCGGCCCCGGCCGCGGGGACGGCGGCTCCGACGGCTCCTCGGGCGGTGACGGCGGCCACCCCCCGGCGCCCGGTGACACCTCAGGCGCGGACGGCGGCTCCGACGGTTCCGGCGGCGGCACCGGTGGCGGCACCGGCGGTTCCGGTGGTGGCGCCCCGTCCGCCCCCGCCGGCCCCGGCCCGGAGGCGACCGGCGGCGACCGGTGACGCCGTGAGCGGCGCCACATCCGGGCACGGAACATCCGGTGTGACACTTTCGCGGGCCCCGGCGCTGTAGAGAGTGAGCCGACTGGTCATCGGCGGCGCGGTAAGCCCGAGGTTCCCCCCGTACCTCTGGGTTCGCGCGATGGCGCGGGCGGGACACGTTCCCCCGGTCCCGCCCGCGCCCCTTCACCCTCCCGTTCTCTCTCCGGCCGGGGGTTTGGGGGTCGCCCCCCGGGCGCGCACAGTTCCCGGTCCCGCCCGCGCCCCTTCCGCCTCCCGGGCGTGCGGATCACTTGTAGACGATCACCTTGTCGCCGGGGCGGATCTCCGCGAAGACCTTGGCGATCTTCTTCTTGTCGCGGACGTTGACGCACCCGTGGGAGGCCCCGGCGTAGCCGCGGGCCGCGAAGTCCGCGGAGTAGTGGACGGCTTGGCCGCGGCTGAAGAACATCGCGTAGGGCATCGGGGTGTCGTAGAGGGTCGAGTGGTGGTGCCGGCTCTTGAAGTCGACCTTGAACCGGCCCTCCCGGGTCGGTGTGTACGCCGACCCGAACCGCACGTCCATCGCGGTGCGCACCTTCCCGTTCACCATCCACGCGGCCGTCCGGCTGGTCTTGCTGATGCACAGCGCACGACCGGTGGTGCAGCGCGGATCGGGCGCGGCTATCGGACGGGTGGTGGGCGGGTACAGCTCGGTGCGCGTGGGCTGGTGGGTGTGGGCACGCAGCGCGGCGAGCACCGGGTCGGTGACCTTGCCGGTGCGGGCCATGCCGCGCTGCTTCTGGAACGCGGAGACGGAGGCCGCCGTCACCGGACCGTAGTACCCGGTCGGGTTCCGGCCGAAGAGGCCCAACTGCCTGAGCCGCGCCTGGAGTTCG
>NZ_VJOK01000001.1:4750349-4788329 GCF_013302895.1 Streptomyces albus subsp. chlorinus
CGCCGGCGGCTGCTTCGGCGGCCCCGCCGGCGCCTTCGCCGGGGCCTCGGAGATCCGCACCAGCGGTCCGTCGGCTCCGGTGTCCTTCGCCTGGCAGCCTGCCAGGACTCCTGTGGCCAGCACCGCGGCCGTCGCTGCGGCGAGACCGCGGCAGGCCGCTGCTCCCCTGCTGTGCATCCCCATCCCCCCGGCGGTTCGACGGATGTACGGGTCCATGACTGCCCAGCGCGCCGCCCTCGCGAACCTGTCACGGGCCGGGGATGCCGCGGGGAGGGACCCGCTGCCCGGAAAGTGCGCCCATGTCACGGCCCTCCGCCTCCGCCCCTCGGCTTGTCCGGGTCCGGGCTGCTGATCGCGCTGGTCCACGGCCCTGAGACGCCGCGCTCCTGGGACCCCGCCGAGCCGCTGGGCGGACCGCCCGGCCCGCCCAGCGGCTCGTCCGGCCGGACGGCACCGCCGGTTCCTGCGAGCCGTCCGCCGTCGGCGCCTTGGCGGTCCGGCCACCTGGCCACCTGGCCACTTGGCCACTTGGCCACTTGGCCACTTGGCCATTTGGCCATCTGGCCACCTGGCCGTCCCTCCGTCTGGCTGCGTGGCCGTGTGGCCGTGTGGCCGTGTGGCCGCCTGGGGCCGTCTTGGCGCCTCGCCGCCCAGGGGTCCGAGTTGCCTCAGGTGTCCGAGGCGTCCTCGGTGTTCTCGGTGTCCGAGGCGCCCTCGGCGTCCGCTGCGGCGGACAGCGCCTCGCGGATGTGTGCCTCGGACGTGGCCTTGTCGATGCCCAGTCCGTCCAGGACACCCGGTGCGCCCTGCAGTTGCTCGTTCTCCAGCAGCGCGAGCAGCAGGTGCTCGGTGTCGACGTGGTCGTGGCCCAGCCGCAGGGCCTCGCGGAAGGAGAGTTCGAGCGCCTTCTTGCTGCCGGGGTCGAACGGGATGAGGGCGGGCATCTCGTCCGCCGCCGCGGGCAGGGTGGCCGCGGCGGCCTCGCGGACGGCCTCCAGGGTCACCCCCTGGGCGAGGAGCGCCCGTGCCGCGAGGGCGTCCGGCTCGGCCAGCAGGCCCAGCACCAGATGGGCGGGGCCGATCCGGGGGCTGCGCGCCGCGTGGGCCTCGTTCTGTGAGGCCACGACGACGTTGCGGGCCTGCTCGGTGAAGCGGCTGAACCCCTGTGAGGCGTCGAGGTCCGAGGGCTCGCCGGGGTCCTTGGCCACGAAGCGCTTCTGCGCCGCCTGCCGGGTGACGCCCATGCTCGTGCCGATCTGGGTCCAGGACGCGCCGGAGCGCCGTGCCTGGTCCACGAAGTGGCCGATCAGGTGGTCGGCGAGTTCTCCGAGGTGGTCGGCCACGACGACCGCGCCGCTCAGCTGGTCCAGGGCGTCGGTGTGGGTCTTCTTGATGGCCGCGATGAGGTCGTCGAGGCGTACCGGTTGTGTCATGGTGACGTGTTCTCCCATGGGGCAACCCTAGGTTGACGCTCGACTGGTGTCAACGCGTGGTTGACGCTTCCTGTCCCCGGGAGTGCCCGTTCCCCTCCCTCAGCCGAGTGCCGCCCGCTTCAGGGCACGGGCCCTGCGGGCCACACGGCGGACCGTGGGGTTGCGGGGCACGAACGCGAACTGGCGGGGCACGGCACCGGGGAGGGCGAGGGCGGTCAGCCGGCGGCGCTTGAAGTAGCGGCGGGTCGCGGGGGAGAGGTGGGCCGCCAGATAGCGTTCCGCCTCGTCGCGCAGCTCGGGCAGGACGCGCGGCTGCATGCAGAACCCGACGGTGCGCACCAGTCCCGCCAGGTCGGGGACGGTGCGCGGGGTCAGGCCGGTGCCCTCGTCGGTGCCGAGGTCGGGGAGCAGGGCGTCCACCAGGGTCACCGGGATGCGGTTGCTGTTCTGGTACGGCGTCACCTGCTCCAGCAGCAGCTCCGTGCCCGTACGCGCCGCCGGCAGCCCGTAGAAGGCGGAGGCGGTCAGCAGGGCCGTCGAGAAGCAGCCCACCACCAGCGCCGGGCGCATCCGCTCGTACAGGGCCTCGGCCAGCACCGGCGCGGACAGCACGGTGAGGGTGACACCCAGTTCGCCGGCCTCCTTCTCCAGCGCGCGCGAGTAGCGGGCCGGGGCCACCGGGTGCGGCTTGAAGACCACGTCGCGGTGGCCCCGCGCGGCGGCCCCGCGCAGCATCCGCAGGTGGAGGTCCTCCTCCTCGCCGGGAGTGAGGATCTCCAGCGCGGACAGGTACTGCCCCAGCAGCAGCGCCCCGCCCCGCGGCAGCTCGGTCACCGACGGCGGCACGTCCTCGGCCAGTTCGGCCAGCACCGCGCGGAAGGCCGCGGTGGGGACGATCTCGGACGGCACCGAGAACTCCGTGAGCAGCAGCGGCTCAAGGCCCGGGACCAGGTCCAGGTGGAGCAGGCGGCGCACCCGCGAACCCACCAGCGGGTCCAGCTTGTTGCGGGTGGGGCCGTAGCTCATCAGCCCGTCCGCGTACACCTCGACCGGCGCGTCCGGGAACAGCCGCGCCACCGCCAGCGCGGGCTCCACCTGGATCGACTCCAGGACGAGCGTCACCTCGTCCTCCAGGCCGTCGCCCAGGTTCCACAGCGTCCGCAGATACCGCTCCCACAGCGGCGCGTCGTCCGGCCGGGGCGACCAGCCGCCGGGGTGGAAGGGGCGGATCGTCTCGTTCCACGACAGCACCCGGTCGAAGCGTCCGCGCAGCCGCTCGAAACCCGGCATGACGTCGAGCGCGGGCGTCGTCTCCGGGTTCGCGGCGTTGTTGCTGACCAGCAGCAGCCGCTGGTCGGCGTCCTCGAAACGGCCGTCGTCCAGGGCGGCGGCCAGCGTCGCGGCGCCGTACAGGGTCGAGGCGAAGAAGAGCTGTGTACGCATCAGGCGGCGGCCTCCGTCCGGTGCACGGCTGTCGCGGGGGGCTGCGCGGCCGCCTGGCCCACCGGCCGCCGGCGCAGCCGGCGCAGCCGGGAGGCCCGCTCGGTGTCCATCGAGTCCAGCGCCTGGTTCAGCGGGCCGGAGGGCAGCCGCTTGAGGGCCGCCGCGCTCATCGACCGCAGCTTGCGGGCCACGTGCGGCTCGAACCGGTCGCTGGTGAGGTGATGGGAGATGATCGCGCAGTAGCTGCGGACCGCCTTCGGCAGCAGGACCTCGGCGTCGCGGTCCCGCGCGGTCTCCTCGACCACCTGGTCGAAGGCGCGGATGAAGTCGAGCTGCCGCACGTCGCCGATCTGCGTCAGGGAGGAGGCCACCCCGCGCCGGTAGAAGACGCCCAGCAGGCCGACCGCGGCGAACGAGCCGGCCTCCCGGTGCAGCCGCCAGATCCACGGCCGGTCCTCGGCCGTGCGCAGCCCGTCGGTGAAGTGCAGCAGCCCCGCGTCCAGCAGCCGGCGGTGGTAGATCCCCGCCCAGGCGTAGGCGTAGTCCACGGAGGTGCTCCGCCCGGCGGGGAGGATCGCCTCCCGCGGATCGCCCACCACGCCGCGCCGGCCGTGCGGCACCCGCGCGAGCGTACGGGAGCGTGCCGTGCACTGTATGTGGTCGGTGCGGACGAAGTCGCAGCCCAGCCGCTCGATGCAGGCGACCAGCCGGGGGTAGTAGCCGGGCGCCAGCCAGTCGTCGCCGTCCAGGAAGGTGACGAACTCGCCGTTCGCCCGGTCCAGGCCCGTATTGCGCGCGGTCGCCAGACCGCCGTTGTCGGCGTGCCGTACACGCGTCACCCGCGCGACGGCCTTCAGATCGCTTTCGGCGCGTTCCAGAATCTCCGGCGTCTCGTCCTTCGAGGCGTCGTCGACCAGAATGAATTCGAAATCCTGGCGCGCGTTCGCCTTGAGACTCCGTAGCGTTTCTGCGGCGTATGACTGCACGTTGTAAAACGGCACGATGACGGAGAGCTTGACCACCCCAGGGACGGTAGGTGGTGTGCCCCGCCCCGTCTTGACCTGCTGCGAGCCGGGGGGTGAACGCCACGTGGCGGGATGGTGAACGGGGTGGCGGCGCGGGGGCGTTGGCCATTCGTCGGCGCGCTGTTAACCGTCTGTTGCCTTCACGTTGGGCCGCCTTGCGGAATCCCTTCCTAACGTCGGCGACGTGCAGTCTCCAGAAACTCCCACCCCCGCGCATTCCCCGGATTCCCCGCCTTCGGCCGCCCATTCACCGGAGAGGCACCGGTCCCCCGAGACCCCGGATCCGGTGACCGCGCCCGCTCCCGGCACGGCGCCGGGACCCCGGCGGGTCGCCGTGCTCGCGGACTCCGACACCCGGTGGAAGTGGGGCGTCCTCACCGCCCGCAGGCTGGCGCCGGACGCCGCCATCGACGGGCTGCTGCTGCGCGGCCGGGCCACCCCCACGCCGCGCCAGCTCGCCGAGGTCGGGGTGCGGGTGGACACCCTGCGCGAGGTGACCACCCCGGAGTTCCTGCGCGCCGCCACCGCACCCGGCGCCTACGACGTGCTGGTGCTCGCCTGCGTCGGCGGCGCCGTCCAGGCCATGATCCACGGCCTGCGCCGGGCCGTCACGGACGCGTCCGGCGCCGGACCCGCACGCCGCCCCGTGGTCGTCACCGGCTACGTCGGCGTCGTCTACGAGAAGCTCACCGACGGCCTGCTGCTGCGGCACGGCGCCGATGTCGTCCTCGCCAACTCCGCATACGACGCCGACCGCTTCCGCGCCGTCTACGCGGGCGTGGGCGCCGCCCCGGACAGCGTGGTCACCTGCGCGCTCCCGTTCCTGGAGGGGGCCGGGGCGGACGGTGACGGTGCGGATGATGACGGTGCGGATGATGCCGGGACGGGTGGTGCCGGTGCGGATGATGCCGGGGCGGTGGCCGGCGAGGTGGAGACCGCTGATGCCGAGGTCGCCGGTGCGGAGGCCGCTGATGGGGAGGGCGCCGGCGCGGAGGCCGGCGAGGGCGGGCGGTTCACCGTCGTCTTCGCCGTCCAGCCCTCCGTGCCCGCCGCACGCGCCGACCGCGCCTACCTCCTGCGCCGGGCCGTCTCCCACGCGCTGCGGCACCCCGAACGCGAGGTGCTGATCAAGCTGCGCAGCAGGCCCGGTGAGCACACCACCCACATCGAGGAACTGCCCTACCAGAAGCTCGTCCGCAAACTGACCGGATCCGGCGGTGCCGACGGCGGACTGCCGCCCAACTGCCGCCTCGTCTACGGGAACATGGGGCGGATCCTCGACCGGGTCGGGCGCACCGGCGGGCTGCTGGTGACGGTCAGCTCCACCGCCGCGCTCGAATCCCTGCACCGGTCCGTGCCCACCGCCGTCCTCACCGACCTCGGCGTCCGCGAGGCGTTGGGCAACCACTACTTCACCGGTTCCGGCTGCCTCGCCTCCTGGGACCAGCTCGACGACGGCCTGCTGCCCGAGGCCGACGAGACCTGGGCGCTGCGGCAGGGCGTGCGCGGCGGCACCGGGTTCGACGCCGCCCGGCGACGGGTCGCCGACCTCGCCGCCCGCTCCCTCTCGGCCGGACTGCCGCCGCTCGCCCCGTACTACACGGCGCGCACCGCCCCCGGTTACCTGCCCGGCATCCTGCGCCGCTACGGACTGCGACCGGACGGCTCCCTCTCGGCGAGCGCGGCCGGGGACGCGGTGGTGCCCGCGGGTCCGGGCACCACCGGGCGCGGACTGGTGCGCCGCGTCGTCCGCGAGGCGGCACGCGGCGCCTACCGGCACGGGGTCCAGCGGGTCGCCCCGCTCATCCGGAAAGCGGGCGAACTGTGACCCCGGGCGGTCGCGGGGCGACGGTCACGGGCGGTCGTGGCGCTGCGTCCTTGGCGTCCCTGGGGGCCTTGGCGTCCGTCGCGTCCCTCGCGTCCTCGGCGCCGTCGGTGGGAGGAGGCCCTGGGAGCCCGGGCGGTCGTGGCGCTGCGCGCCCGGTCCCCTCTCCCGGTCACGCGGGCCCTCGCCCGGCACACCTCGCAGGCCCCGCGCACCCCGCAGACCTCACGGACTCCGCAGGCCCCACCGGACGTGCCGCGCCGGCGGCCGGCCGCTCCTCGTCCCTGCCTGATCCCCTGTCTCACCTTCCTGGAGCCAGCATGTCGCCAACCCCCGCCGTTCTCGCGGTGATACCCGCACGGGGCGGCTCGAAGGGCGTGGCCGCCAAGAACCTCGCGCCGGTCGGGGGCGTCCCGCTGGTCGCCCGCGCCGCCCGGGAGTGCCTGGCCGCGCGGAACGTGACCGACGTCGTCGTCTCCACCGACGACAGCGCCATCGCCGAGGCGGCCCGCTCGGCCGGTGCCGAGGTGGTCGAGCGCCCCGCCGACCTCGCGGGCGACCTGGCCAGCAGCGAGGCCGCCGTCCTGCACGCCATGGACGTCTACGAGAAGCGGCACAGCAGGCCGCTGCACACCGTGCTGCTCGTCCAGTGCACCAGCCCCTTCCTGGTGCGCGAGGACGTCGAACGCGTCGCGTCGGCCGTCATCGACGACGGTGCGGACAGCGCCTTGACGGTGGCGCCCTTCCACGGGTTCGTCTGGCGCGACGGCGACGGCCACGGCGGCGGCGATGCTCACGGCGGCGATGGTCACGGCGGCGGCATGGGGGAGGGGGGCGGGAGCGGTCCGTACGGCGGCTCGCCGTCGGGCGAGGGCGCGTCCGGTGGGACGCGCGGCGCGCCGGTGGCGGAGCGGGGCAGCGCGTACGGCGTCAACCACGACCGCTCCGTCCGCCCCAGGCGCCAGGACCGGCCCGAGGACCTGCTGGAGACCGGCGCCGCCTACGCCATGGACGCCATCGGCTTCCGGGAGGCCGGGCACCGGTTCTTCGGGCGGACCGCCGTGGTGCGGACCGACCCGGCGCGCGTCCTGGAGATCGACGACCCGCACGACCTCGCCCGCGCCCGCGCCCTGGCGCCCCTGCTGGACGCGCGCCGCGACGGGCCCGGCGCCCTGCCCACCCGCGAGGACGTGGACGCGGTCGTCCTGGACTTCGACGGCACCCAGACCGACGACCGGGTGTACGTCGACTCCGAGGGGAGGGAGACCGTCGCCGTGCACCGCGGGGACGGCCTCGGCATCGCCGCGCTGCGCCGCGCGGGACTGGAGGTGCTGATCCTCTCCACGGAGACCAACCCGGTCGTGGCCGCCCGCGCCGCCAAGCTGCGGCTGCCGGTGCTGCACGGCATCGACCGGAAGGACCTCGCACTCAAGCAGTGGTGCGAGGAGCGCGGCATCGCCCCCGAGCGGGTGCTGTACGCGGGCAACGACGCCAACGACCTGCCGTGCTTCGCCCTTGCGGGCTGGCCCGTCGCCGTCGCCGACGCCCACGACGTGGTGCGGGCCGCCGCCCGTGCCGTCACGACGCGGGGCGGCGGCGCGGGGGCCGTCCGCGAGATCGCGGGGTGGCTGGTGGGGCCGGAGTTGTGAGGGCGGGCTTCAGGGCTTTTGTGGGCCCACCCACAAAGGAACCCGCCCGAACCCGACGCCCCCACCCGCCGCCTCCTGACCTGCGAAAACCCTACCCGACCAGCCCGTCACCCACCCCCGCCGGCCACCCCGACCCCTTTGCCGGCACCCACGGATCAAACCCCCGGAAGTGATGAACATGAGCAGCAACAGCCCCCGCACCCGCGCCCTCGGCACCAAGACCGTCGGGCCGGGCCACCCCGTCTACGTCACCGGCGAGATCGGCATCAACCACAACGGTGACCTCGACAACGCGTTCGCCCTCATCGACGCCGCCGCCGAGGCCGGCTGCGACGCCGTGAAGTTCCAGAAGCGCACCCCCGAGATCTGCACCCCGCGCGACCAGTGGGACCTGGAGCGGGACACCCCGTGGGGCCGCATGACTTACATCGACTACCGGCACCGTGTCGAGTTCGGCGAGGAGGAGTACCGCGCCATCAGCGAGCACTGCGCCGAGCGCGGCATCGCCTGGTTCGCCTCCCCCTGGGACGAGGAGGCCGTCGCCTTCCTGGAGAAGTTCGACGTGCCCGCCCACAAGGTGGCCTCCGCCTCGCTGACCGACGACGACCTGCTGCGTGCCCTGCGCGCCACCGGCCGCACCGTCATCCTCTCCACCGGCATGTCCACCCCCAAGCAGATCCGGCACGCGGTGGAGGTGCTGGGCAGCGAGAACATCGTGCTCTGCCACGCCACTTCCACCTACCCGGCGAAGGCGGAGGAGCTGAACCTGCGGGTCATCAACACCCTGCAGGAGGAGTACCCGAACGTCCCGATCGGCTACAGCGGCCACGAGACGGGGCTTCAGACGACCCTGGCGGCCGTCGCCCTCGGTGCCGTCTTCGTGGAGCGGCACATCACCCTGGACCGCGCCATGTGGGGTTCGGACCAGGCGGCCTCCGTCGAACCGCAGGGGCTGACGCGCCTGGTGCGGGACATCCGCACCATCGAGGAGTCCCTCGGCGACGGCGTGAAGAAGGTCTACGACAGCGAGCTGGCGCCCATGCGCAAGCTGCGCCGGGTCAAGGGCGTCGTCGCCGAGGAGACGGAGGAGGGGACCCGCGAGCCGGCTGCGGTCTGACCGGCCCCGGGTCCTCTCAGCGGAACGGAGCGTGTGCGCAGATGTCCCGTAACCGCTCCGACGACGGAGCCCCCGCGGTCCGCTCCGACGACGGAGCCCCCGCGGTCCGGCCGGTGAGCGGCGCCGCGAACGGCCCCGGGGAAGGAGCCGCCCCGGGGCCGCTGGACGGGGCTCTCGCGTTCGTCGAGAGCCCCGTCCAGCTCCTCAACGTCCTCGAGTGGGCGCACAACCATCCCGCGCCCGCCACGGCCTCGCCCCTCACTCTCGTCGTGCTGCCCCCGCACGACCCCATGACCCGCGGACAGTTGCGCCGCATGGCCGAGCTGGCCCGCGACGAGGGGATCACCGTGCGCTGGCAGGAGGCCCGTGACGGTGTGGCGGGGGCCGTGACCAGCCTGCTCTCCCTCGTCCGGCGGCTCCGCAGGGCGGGCACCCTGGTGATCGGTGACCCGTTCTCGCGGTATGTGCAGTTGCTGCTGGCGCTCACCCCGGCGCGTGCCGCGCGGCGGATCACCGTGGTGGACGACGGCACCGCGACCATGGAGTTCGTCGCCCAGCTGGCCCGCGGTGAGCGTTTTGTGCGCTGGCACCGGCGGGGTGTGCGGGGAGGGGTGCGGGGGATGCTGTTCGCGCCGGTCTCCCGCCGCGCGCGCCGCCGGCTGACCCCGCGTCCGGACGGCTCCCGCCCGGTGGAGGTCTTCAGCTCCATGCCGGTGGAGCCGCCCGAGAACGTCACGGTGACGGCCAACGAGTTCGCCTGGACCCGCAGCCGGTTCGGGCCGCCCCGGCTGACCAAGGGCGCCGACCTGGTGGGCACCTCTCTGGTGGAGACGGGCGTGGTGGACGTGGAGCGGTATCTGGAGGCCGTCGCCTCGCTGGCCCGCACCTACGGCGCCACCCGCTACTTCGCGCACCGCCGCGAAAGCGGGGAGAAGCTCGCCCAGGTCAGTGCCGCCACCGGGCTGGAGATCGTCCGCCCGGACCTGCCCTTGGAACTGGTCGCGCGGCGCGGTCCCGTCGGCCGGACGATCCTCAGCTTCCCCTCCACCGTCGTCCACACCCTGCCGCTCGCCCTGGCGGGCACCGCCGTCACCGTCGCCGTCTGCGACGTGGACCCGGCCTGGCTGACCCGTACCGCCTCGCCCCGCGCGGAGGGCTTCCTCGCGGGGGTGACCGGTACGGCCCGCGGGGTGCGCCGGCTTCCTCCGGCCCCGCAGCGGGGCGTGTGACCGGTCGCCGTGCCGGGTACCCGGCACGGCGTCACCGGGGACCGGCGGCGGGACACGTGGGCAAGCGAAGAGCTATACCCAGCCGCAAGGGGACATAACCGCCGCACAGCCTAGTTTTTCTTCCCCTGTGAGGTTGAACTTTGGGGGATCATTGGTGAGTTGCGGTCGCGGTGGGCCTAGTCTTCGCACCATGAACGAACTCCTGTCCCCTGCAGCACCGGAGGTGGACGCACGCGGAGCCGCCGGCGTGCTGCCCGAGCTTCCCGGCCGTCTGACCGAACCCCTCCGGCGCGAGCTGATCGCCTTCCGCCGCGACATCCATATGCACCCGGAGCTGGGCAACCAGGAGTTCCGCACCACGACGGCCATCAAGACGCGGCTGGAGCATGCCGGGCTGCGGCCCCAGGTGCTCACGATGGGGACCGGCCTGATCTGCGACATCCTCCCGGGCGCCGGCGCCGGCGCCGGCGCCGAGGCGCGGGGCCGGGCCGAGGACGGCGCCCAGGAGAGCGCTCCGCTGCTGGCGCTGCGCGCCGACATCGACGCGCTGCCCATCCCGGACACCAAGGAGGTGCCCTACCGCTCGACGGTCCCCGGGCGGGCGCACGCCTGCGGGCACGACGTCCACACCACGGTCGTCCTCGGTGCCGGGCTGGTGCTGGCGGAGCTGGCCCGTGCGGGGGCGCTGCCGCGAGGGGTGCGGCTGCTGTTCCAGCCCGCCGAGGAGGTCCTGCCCGGTGGTGCCGCGGACGCGGTGGACTGCGGGGTGCTGGACGGTGTGGGCTCGATCCTGGCGGTGCACTGCGACCCGCGCGTGGACGCGGGCCGTATCGGGCTGCGCGCCGGGCCGATCACCTCGGCCTGCGACCGGCTGGAGGTGGTGCTCAGCGGCGCCGGCGGCCACACCGCGCGCCCGCACCTGACCACCGACCTGGTCACCGCCGCCGCCAAGCTGGTCACCGAGGCGCCCGCCCTGCTGGCCCGCCGGGTGGACGCCCGGTCGGGTCTCGCGCTGACCTGGGGCCGTATCGAGTCCGGGCACGCGCCCAATGTCATCCCGCAGCGCGCAGAGCTGTCCGGCACGCTGCGCTGCCTCGACCTGCCGACCTGGCGCGAGGCACCCGACCTGGTGCACGCCGCGATCGACGAGCTGGCCACGCTGCACCGCGCCAAGTGCGAGCTGACGTACGTGCGCGGGGTGCCGCCGGTGGTCAACGAGCCGTCCGCGACGGCGCTGCTGCGCGAGGCGATGACCGCGCGTGCCGGGGCCGCGGCCGTGGAGACGACGGAGCAGAGCCTGGGCGGCGAGGACTTCTCCTGGTACCTGGAGCACGTGCCGGGCGCGATGGCCCGGCTGGGCGTGCGCCCTCCGGGGGAGCGGCGCAGCCGCGACCTGCACCAGGGCGACTTCGATGCCGACGAGTCCGCGATCACCACGGGTGTGGAGCTGTTCACGGCCGCCGCTCTGCTGCACCGTTCCTGATCCGGAAAGCTCCCTTCCGAGAGGTTCCCCTCCGAGAGGCTCCCCCGGGGAGCTTCTTGCTTCGCGGGGGCTTGCGGGGGCTCCGCGAAGCCTCCGTCCCGAGGCCCGGAGGGCAAGCCTCCGGGCCCTCGGAGGGCCTTTTCGGGAAGGGATCGCCGAGGGGCGTTCGCGACGATCCGATAACGGCTGGTTCCCGTCTCCTTCTGCTGGAAATCTACGCGCGTTAATGTGTGGCCGTCTCAAGGACCGGAACCCAACCACGGTGCCGGAACCGGTGCTTCCACGACTCGAAGGGGACTCCGTTGCGTCGGGTAACAAAGCTGGCTGTCGCGGTCACCGCCACCGCGACTCTCGCACTGACGGCCACCGCGTGCGGTGAGAGCTCTACGGAGTCGGGCGGCGGCAAGAAGAACAAGGGCGTCGGGCTCGCCTTCGACGTCGGCGGGCGGGACGACCACTCGTTCAACGAGGCGGCCGCGCGCGGTACGGACAAGGCCGAGAAGGAACTCGGCGTCACGACCAAGGAGATGACCGCCGGCAACAACGAGACGGAGGAGACCCGCGAGCAGCGGCTCATCTCCCTCGCCAAGGCCGGCTACAACCCCGTCATCGGCGTCGGCTTCAACTACGGCAAGTCCGTCAACAAGGTGGCCAAGGACTTCCCCGACACCACCTTCGGCGTGGTCGACGAGCAGTCCCACGCCAAGAACGTGGTCGGGATGACGTTCGCCGAGAACGAGTCGTCCTACCTGGTGGGCGTGGCCGCGGCCAAGAAGACCAAGAGCAAGAAGGTCTCCTTCATCGGCGGTGTGGACAACGCGCTCATCCAGAAGTTCGAGGCGGGCTTCGTCAAGGGCGTCAAGGACACCGACCCCAAGGTCAAGGTGGAGGTCGACTACCTCTACAAGGAGTCCGACAAGGGCTTCAACGCCCCCGACCGCGCCAAGAACATGGCCAAGGGCATGCTCGCGCGCGGCAACGACGTCATCTACACCGCGGCCGGCCAGTCGGGCGCCGGTTCCATCGAAGAGGTCAGCAAGAAGAAGGGCGCCTGGGCCATCGGGGTCGACTCCGACCAGTACCGGCAGAAAGGCCTGCAGAAGTACAGGAACGCGATCCTGACCTCGTCCGTCAAGAACGTGGACGTCGCCGTCTACGAGCTGATCAAGAGCGTGAAGGACGGCAAGCCGCTCTCCGGCAACCAGACGTTCTCCCTCAAGGAGGACGGCGTCTCCGTCGCCACCTCGGGCGGTTTCATCGACGACGTCATGGACGACATCGACAAGGCCAAGGAGGACATCACCTCCGGCAAGGTGAAGGTCCCGGCCAAGCCCTGATCCTCCACGGGCGGCCCCGCCCGCCGCGCGCGCCCGCGCCGGCCGCCGGGGCCGCCGCCCCTTCGCACCCGTGCCGGTGAGGACCGCACCAGGCCCGCACCCTCCGGCCCACGGGAACCCAGCTCAACCAGGGAGCGCGTCAGTCAAGTGTCCAGCGAGTCCAGCGGCAGCAGCAGCGCGCCGCCCGGTGCGGGCCCGGGGCCCGGCGCTTCCGGGACGGCGGACGGCGGTAGCGGGGTCGGCGGCACGGCCGTCGAACTGCGCGGCATCACCAAGCGGTTCCCGGGCGTGGTCGCCAACCGGGACATCGACATCGCGGTGGGCCGCGGCACCGTGCACGCCCTCGTCGGCGAGAACGGGGCCGGCAAGTCCACCCTCATGAAGATCCTCTACGGTATGCAGCGGCCGGACGAGGGCGTCATCCGCATCGACGGCAAGGCGGTCACGCTGCACAGCCCCGCCGACGCCATCGCGCGCGGCATCGGCATGGTGCACCAGCACTTCATGCTCGCCGACAACCTCACCGTGCTGGAGAACACCGTCCTGGGCGCGGAGAAGCTCCACGGCATCGGCTCCCGGGCCCGTAAGAAGATCAAGGAGCTGTCGGACGCCTACCAGCTCGGGATACGCCCCGACGCCCTCGTCGAGGAGCTGGGCGTGGCCGACCGGCAGCGGGTGGAGATCCTCAAGGCCCTCTACCGCGGCGCCCGCACCCTCATCCTCGACGAGCCGACCGCCGTGCTCGTCCCGCAGGAGGTCGAGGCGCTCTTCGCCAACCTGCGCGAGCTGAAGTCCGAGGGGCTGACCGTCCTGTTCATCTCCCACAAGCTGGGCGAGGTGCTCTCCGTCGCGGACGCGATCACCGTGATCCGGCGCGGTACGACCGTGGCCTCCGTCGCCCCCGAGGAGACGACGCCCAAGCAGCTGGCCGAGCTGATGGTCGGCAGCGAACTGCCGTCCGCCGAGACGCGCGAGTCCACCGTCACCGACATCCCGATGCTGCGCGTGGAGGGGCTGCGCCTGTCGGCCACCGGCTCCGACGGGGTGGCCCGCACCGTGCTGGACGACATCTCCTTCACCATCCACAAGGGCGAGGTGCTCGGTGTCGCCGGCGTGGAGGGCAACGGGCAGGCCGAACTGGTCGAGGCCATCATGGGCATGAGCGACCCGGACGGCGGCACCCTCACCCTCGACGGCCAGGACATCTCCCACGCGCCCACCCGTGTCCGGCGGGAGAGCGGCATCGGCTACATCCCCGAGGACCGGCACCGGCACGGGCTGCTGCTGGAGGCCCCGCTGTGGGAGAACCGCATCCTGGGGCACGTCACCGAGAAGCCCAACACCAAGGGGCCGGCCCTCGGCATCCCCGGCGCGCCCCAGCTGCTCGCCCTGGGGGAGGCGCGGGCGGATGCCGGGCGCATCGTCGCGGAGTACGACGTGCGCACCCCCGGCATCGAGGTCACCGCCGCCAGCCTGTCCGGCGGCAACCAGCAGAAGTTCATCGTCGGCCGCGAGATGAGCCACCACCCCAAGCTGCTGATCGCGGCCCACCCCACCCGGGGTGTGGACGTCGGCGCGCAGGCGCAGATCTGGGACCAGATACGCACCGCCCGCCGCGAGGGCCTGGCCGTGCTGCTGATCTCCGCCGACCTGGACGAGCTGATCGGGCTCTCCGACACGCTGCGGGTGATGTACCGGGGGCGTCTGGTCGCGGACGCCGACCCGGCGCACGTCACCCCTCAGGAGCTGGGCTCGGCGATGACCGGTGCGGCCACCGGCCACCTGGACCACCAGGAGGACGGGACGGCATCCGGCGGCGACGACGGGCCGAGGCACCAGGACGACGGGACGGGGGGCGACAAGTGAGCCGTCTGAAGAACAGGTTCGGCGTCCAGGCCGTCCTCCAGGCGCTGGCCGCGCCCGCGCTCGCGCTGCTCGCGGCGTTCCTCCTCTCCTCCCTGGTCATCATGGTGACCGGCAAGGATCCCTTCCACGCCTTCTTCGTGATGGTCGACTTCGGCTCGAAGAGCGACAGCCAGGTGTGGATCATCAACAAGGCGATCCCGTACTACCTCTCGGCGGCGGCCGTGGCCATCGGCTTCCGCATGAACCTCTTCAACATCGGCGTGGACGGCCAGTACCGCGTGGCCGCGTTCTTCGCCGCCGTCGTCGGCGGGGCGGTCACGCTGCCCGGCGTGCTCCAGATCCCGCTGATCATCCTGGTCGCGATGGCGGTCGGCGCGCTGTGGGCGGGCATCGCGGGCGTGCTGAAGACCACCCGCGGCGTCAGCGAGGTCATCACCACGATCATGCTGAACTCCATCGCGGGTTCGCTGATCGGCTACTTCCTCGCCGAGGACAAGCTCGCCGTCAAGGACGGCAACCTCTTCCACACGCCCACCATCCCCGACTCCGGCCACTTCTTCCTCATCCCCACCGACCCGGATCCGGTCTACGGCACGGTGGTCGTCGCCGCCGTCGTCGGCCTGGCCTACTGGTTCGTCCTCGGCCGCACCCGCTTCGGCTTCGACCTGCGCGCGGTGGGACGCAGCGAGTCCGCGGCCTCGGCCAGCGGCGTCAGCGTCCGCCGGATGGTCGTCACCAGCATGCTGCTGTCGGGCGCCGTCGCCGGACTGGTCGGCATCCCGACCCTGCTGAACAAGTCCTTCAGCTACGGCACCGACTTCCCCACCGGCGTCGGATTCACCGGCATCGCCATCGCCCTGCTGGGCCGCAACCACCCCGTCGGCATGGCCCTCGCCGCCCTGCTGTGGGGCTTCTTGGAGCGGACCGGCATCCAGCTGGAGTTCGAGGGCTACGCACAGGAGATCGTCGGCGTCATGCAGGGGATCATCGTGCTGTGCGTCGTCATCGCGTACGAGATCGTCCGCCGCATCGTGCTGCGCCGGCAGCAGCGTGAGGTCGGCGCGGAGCTGAGCGCCCGGGCCGGCGCCGGCGCCGAGGACGGCACCGAGCAGAAGGCGGGGGCCACCGCATGAGCACCACCTCCACGTCGCCCGCGCCGAAGAAGGCGTCCGCCACCGCGTCCGCCGCCACCGGCGGCCGGCGCCGGCTCTCCTACCCCGTCGTCCTGCTGCTGATCGCCGGCGGCCTGCTGCTGCTCTCCCTCGTCCGCGTCGTGACCGGTGACGAACAGCTCAGCAACAGCGACCAGTTCTCCTCCGCGATCAGCGCCGCCGTCCCCATCGGCCTGGCCGGCCTCGGCGGACTGTGGGCCGAACGCGCGGGCGTCATCAACATCGGCCTCGAAGGCATGATGATGCTCGGCACCTTCGCCGCCGGCTGGATCGGCTGGCAGCACGGCCCGTGGGCCGCTGTCCTGGCCGGCATCGTCGGCGGCGCGCTGGGCGGACTGGTGCACGCGCTGGCGACCGTCACCTTCGGCGTCGACCACATCGTCTCCGGTGTCGCCATCAACATCCTCGCCCTCGGCCTGGTCCGCTACCTGGCCAAGCTGTGGTTCGGCGCACCCGGCAGCGACGCGGCCCGCGCGGGCGGCAACGACAAGCAGTCGCCGCCCATGGACGACATGCCGACCTTCACCGTCCCCGGCCTCGCCGACGGCCTCGGCAGCATCGAGAAGCACCACTGGTTCCTCGTCTCCGACCTCGCGGGCATCCTGCGCGCCCTCGTCGACGAGGTGTCGTGGGTGACCGTGCTGACCGTCGTCCTGTTCGCCGGCACCTTCTTCGTCCTGTGGCGCTCCTCGTTCGGGCTGCGGCTGCGCTCCTGCGGCGAGAACCCGGTCGCCGCCGAGTCGCTGGGCGTCAACGTCTACACCTACAAGTACGCGGCCCTGCTCGTCTCCGGCGCCCTGGCCGGGCTCGGCGGCGCCTTCCTCGCCATCGGCGTGCACTTCTACCAGGAGAACCAGACCGGCGGCCGCGGCTACATCGGCCTCGCCACCATGATCTTCGGCAACTGGCGCCCCGGCGGCGTCGCCATGGGCGCCGGACTCTTCGGCTTCATGGACGCCCTGCGCGTCGTCGGCGGCGGCACCACCGTGCACGCCATGCTGCTGCTCATGGCCGTCCTGCTGGTCGTCCTCGCCGTCTGGAAGCTGCGCGCGGGCCTGCGCGGCGCCCGCGGGGCCCGTGTCCAGGCCGCCGTCGCCCTCGTTATCGCCGTGCTGCTCGTGCTGTGGTACGCGCTGACCGACACCGTGGCGCTGGAGTTCGTGGAGATGACGCCGTACGTCACCACGCTCCTCGTCCTCTCCCTGGCCGCCCAGCGGCTCCGCGCGCCACGCGCGGTCGGCAGGTCCTACCGCCGAGGCGAGGGAAGCTGAGCGTGACCGCGGACAAGAACGAGAACGAGACCAAGACCGGGACCGAGGTCGGGACCGAGACCGAGGCCGGGACCGGGGCCGGGACCGAGACCGGGATCGACTGGGCGGCGCTGCGGGAACGGGCCCGCAAGGCCATGTCCCTGGCCTACGCCCCCTACTCCGGGTTCCCCGTCGGCGCCGCCGCACTGGTGGACGACGGGCGCACCGTGACCGGCTGCAACGTCGAGAACGCCTCCTACGGCGTCGGCCTGTGCGCCGAATGCGGCCTGGTCAGCGACCTGTTCGCCACCGGCGGCGGCCGGCTGGTCGCCTTCACCTGCGTGGGCGGCGACGGCGGCGTCGTCGCCCCCTGCGGGCGCTGCCGCCAACTGCTGTGGGAACACGGTGGAGGGGACCTCCTGGTGGAGGCCCCCTCCGGGGTGCGCCCGCTGGCGGACCTGCTGGCGGACGCGTTCGGCCCGCAGCAGCTGCCACGCTGAGGGCACCGGCACCGCCGGGCACATCGAGAGGAACAGGTGCACGTCCATGGACGCAATCTCCGTCATCCGCGCCAAGCGCGACGGCGCGGCGCTGACCGACGCACAGATCGACTGGATCATCGACGCCTACACCCGCGGCGTCGTCGCCGACGAACAGATGTCGGCCCTCGCCATGGCCGTCTACCTCAACGGCATGACCCGCGCGGAGCTCTCCCGCTGGACGGCCGCCATGATCGCCTCCGGCGAGCGCATGGACTTCGGCGCGCTCGACCGCCCCACGGCCGACAAGCACTCGACGGGCGGCGTCGGTGACAAGATCACCCTGCCCCTGGCCCCGCTGGTCGCCGCCTGCGGTGCCGCCGTCCCCCAGCTGTCCGGCCGCGGCCTCGGCCACACCGGCGGCACGCTCGACAAGCTGGAGTCCATTCCCGGCTGGCGCGCCTCGCTGACCAACCCGGAGATGATGAACGTCCTGGGCGATGTCGGCTCGGTCATCTGCGCGGCGGGCGAGGGCCTGGCCCCGGCCGACAAGCGGCTCTACGCGCTCCGGGACGTCACCGGCACCGTGGAGTCGCTGCCCCTGATCGCCTCCTCCATCATGTCCAAGAAGATCGCCGAGGGGACGGGAGCCCTCGTCCTCGACGTCAAGGCGGGCTCCGGCGCCTTCATGAAGAACGTGGACGACGCGCGCGAACTCGCCGCCACCATGGTCGAACTGGGCACCGACCACGGCGTGCGGACGGTCGCCCTCCTCACCGACATGAACACCCCGCTGGGCCGCACCGCGGGCAACGCCCTCGAAGTCCGCGAGTCACTGGAGGTCCTGGCCGGCGGCGGCCCCGCCGACGTCGTCGAACTGACCCTCGCCCTGGCCCGCGAGATGCTCGACGCCGCCGGCCTGGTGGACGCCGACCCCGCCAAGGCCCTGGCCGACGGCTCCGCCATGGACGTGTGGCGCCGCATGATCGCCGCCCAGGGCGGCGACCCCGACGCGGACCTGCCGAGGGCCAGGGAGCGCCACGTGGTCACGGCACCCGTCTCCGGCGTCCTGACCCGCCTGGACGCCTACGCCGTCGGCCTCGCCGCCTGGCGCCTCGGCGCGGGCCGCGCCCGCAAGGAGGACCCCGTCCAGGCGGGCGCCGGCGTCGAACTCCACGCCCGCCCAGGCGACCACCTCACCGCGGGCACCCCCCTGCTGACCCTCCACACGGACACCCCGGAAACCTTCCCCTACGCGGAAGCGGCCCTGGAGGGCGCCTACGACATCGGCGCCTCGACCACATACGAGCCGACACCGCTGATCCTGGACCGGATCGGGTAGGACGCTGACGGCGGGTGGGCTCGCTGCGGGACTACTGGCCGTCCAGGCAGTCGACACACGTGACGTGCCGCTGCCACACGTCCACCGCGCCGACGGCACCGCAGAGCAGCGTGCCGTCGCGCACCTTGTGCACGGTCATCACGTCGTCTCCGACCCGTGCCCGGCACCCAGTCGGACGCGCCTTGGAGTTTCCCCCGCATTGTGGCGAGCTCCAATGCTGTGGCCGCCGGAACCGTGTGGGGCTTGCCCCGGGACCGCGTGAGGGTGGTCATGCGCCGGGACGTCACCCTGGACGTGTCCAAGCACGCCCGGTTCACGCGGGACGCGGGACCAGGCGGCCATCAAGGCCACCCTGCGGGCGGCGCACGCGTTCCCGCATCCGGCCGCGATCCGGCGCGTCAGCTTGACGCAGTCGGCGTGAAGCCGGCGCGGGGGCGGGAGTTCACCCGCGGCAGCTGAGCCCACCGCGCGCTGATGGGCAGCGATCCGTGCTCCGTCGAGTCACCCACGAGCGCCGAGAAGATCGGACGAGCAGACACTGGACTAGCACGGTTCGGCAACCCCTGGGGAGTGACCCACGCCACAATCGCGCAGGCACCGAAGCCTGATAGCGGGCCGCTGCCTGTACGGGTTCAAAGGCCCGCCAAGGGCAGCGGCCCACGCATAGCGAGTCTCTGACCTGCGGAAACTGGCTTGGAATCACTAAACGAAAACGACCCTGACCTTGCTTTCGGCCTCGTCCCGCCAACCGGGCCCCACGTCGCTCACAGAGCGGCAGGGGGCCCTCGGCTTTCCGAATATCTTCGGATCGAAGGGAAACCTCCGGGCCGGCTGTGACCCGTTACCCCCCAAGCTCCCTTAGGAGAAGAAGCCTTGGCCCACCTTCGATCACAAGGCACATGAGACATAGGTAGCCACCGGCGGCATGACAATGCACGCCCGCTCTTGACGCGGTGGCAGTGGCGGGCAAGGCTCGTGCAACCAGACGCAACCGAGTAGGCAGGGGTCAAGGTCATGGCTCTACTGTTCTTCGGCAAGGACCCTCACACCAACGGAGACGACTGCCCCACGGTGTGGGTGGACGACGCCAGTGCGGACCTCGTACTCCAGGGTTGGAAAGCCGACGAGAAGACAGAGGCTGAATGCCTCACAGTCGGCCACATCCCGGAGACGGAGGCCGTGATCCGTATCCCGGCCCGCATGGTGCCGCAGATCAGGAAGGCTTGCGATGAAGCCGAACAGCGTTCCGCCGTTCACTGAGTTGGTAGCCGCCTGCCACCACTCCGCTGTTCACCTGGAGATGCGCGATGTGTACGGAGTCGCGTCTGAAGCGAATGACTTCGCGGAATGGCAGGCAACCGGCGAGATCGGCCCGGCCTCCGTGGAGAGGCGCCGCCCGTGGCTCGACCTGGTACGGGAGACCGTCGCGCGTGGCGTGGTCATGCGCCGGGCGCGCATCGTCTCCATGCCCGTGTCCGAGTACATCAGGTATGAGCACGCGGGCACCCACCTGAACGTGGAAGCTGGGGAGCAAGTCCGTTGGCTGCCGCGGAAGAAAGCGGCGACGCTCGCCCTTCCTGGCGCGGACCTGTGGCTCCTCGACGGTCGCCTGATCCGCTTCGGGCACTTCAGTGGAGATGGAGCGCTCACGGGCCATGAACTGAACGACGACCCCGCCGTAATCAAGATGTGCGCGGACGCCTTCGAGGCCGTCTGGGATCGTGCTGCCCCCCACCAGGAATTCACGGTCTGAATCTGCGTATCAACGTCCGCTGACTCATGCCCGACTACCAGTCATCAAGTGTCGAGACTGCCCGGAAGGCCGTGGCGGCCAAGCTGCGGGAGGTACGCCTAGACGCAGGACTGAAAGGGCATGAGCTAGCCGCTCGGTGCGACTGGCACAAGTCCAAGGTCTCCCGTATCGAGAACGCGCGCACACCACCGTCCGACGCCGACATTCGTGTCTGGTGTAAGGGATGTGAGGCAGAGGATCAGGCAGCCGATATCATCGCCGCGTCCCGCTCGGCGGACTCCATGTACATGGAGTGGAAGCGTCTTCAGCGCACCGGCCTGCGCCGCCTCCAAGAGTCCCGGGTCCCTCTCTACGAGCGCACCAAGCTCATGCGCGGCTACGCCTCCCACGTGATTCCCGGCCTGTTCCAAACCCCCGCGTACGCCACCGGGCTCATGTCGACCATCAGCCGGTTTCACGGCACGCCGAACGACACACCGGAGGCCGTGGCAGCCCGGATGGCACGGGCCAGGGTCCTGCACAAGGTCGGCCACCGCTTCACACTCCTGGTGGAGGAATCAGTCCTCCGATACCAGGTCGGGGACGCCGAAGCGATGGCGGGCCAACTGGGGCACCTGCTATCCGTCATGTCTCTCCCTGCGGTGTCCCTGGGTATCGTGCCGTTCAGCGCCCGCGAGCGGCATATGTGGACCTTGGAAGGGTTCAACATCTTCGATGACCAGCGGGTCCACGTCGAACTCCTTACAGCCCTGGTCACCTTGACCGCCCCCGGGGAGGTCGGCATGTATGTGAAGGCGTGGGCGGAGTTGCAAGAGATGGCCGTGTACGGCTCGGATGCCCGTGCGCTCGTCACAGAGGCCATCGCGGCACTCTGAAACTCGCGTGCAACAACGTAGAACTCGCTTGGGGGAGAAATCGGTAGCTCCCTAGCGTGAGGGACACCGAACGATTCGTGAGGGCGGTGTCCCGCATGGCGAACGATCTACCCTGCTCGACGGCACGCGGGGCTGTAACTCCCTTCGACTCGCACGTACTTCGGTGGGAGCCACAACGTCTGTGCCCCGGTACGGCACCCCAGCCGGCCGTTACCAACTGCTTGGCCAAGGAAGCGAGTTACGCCCCGTGGGCCATGCCGATGCGGGAACTTCTGGCGAGCGTTCACGCGGGTCTCAGGCAGGTGTCCAGTGGCCGTTCGTGACAAAGCCCCGCAGGGTCTCAGCAAGGCCGTACCGGCGCTGGAACCGGTCCCCGTGCCCGGCTGTTCGGTGTGTGAGTCCGCGCACGCGGACCGGGACCCCGCCCGTGCGGAGGGCCGCATCCTCACGGCGTTGAGCTGCAACGGTGTGATCGCGGGCCACCCCCACCAGATGGAGGGCGCGAAGTGACCTCACCGGCCCACCCTCACCACGACGGGCCGCCCGACGCCCCCGAGCAAGGGTCCCAGCCGTGACGTTCAAGACGAGGAAGGAGCCCTACGTGAGCAAGCCCCAGTACCTCCGCCGACCGCCCGGCAAGGCAATGGGCGGCAACCTCGCGCACAAGGACGACCGTGCGGGGGCGGCCCGGCGTGACCGCCTGACGGCCTGCTGGAGCGCTTCCGCCACCGTCTCGCCACCCCGCCCACGGCTCCCGGCGACGGCCAGGGCGGCCACCAGTGAAGCGCGCCTGCCAAGCCGTGGCCCGCTACACCGGAGTCCTGTTCATCGTGGCCGTCAGCGGCTCGAGCGGGTTAATCATCGGCCAAGCCGTCCAGGTCAGCCACTAGACCCCCGCCCCCGCCGACGACGTTGCCAACCGGTTCCCCCACTGCGGCACTCCGGCCGGAGGCGGGACACCAGCTCCCGCCCGTCCGTGCGTAAGGGACAGTGACGGGCGGGCGGGGAGCCGGGCCACCAGCCCGGCCCGGCAAGCGCACCACTCCACTCATCCGAAGAAGTGGAAGGACAGCACCATGACCGTGACCATCGAAACCCCGACTCCGACCCCGGCCCTGACGCGGACCCGTGACCCCCGGGTGATCCTCAACGCACTGGAGCCGCGCGTGCCCCACCTGGTCAGCTCCGTGGACGTGCCGAACCTGTGGGAGCGGAAGGTCCAACTTCTCCTCCGCGACAGCGTGGCCGTCCGCAGCCTGGCGGAACGCATCCTCGGCCAGGGCATCGCCTACCTGATCACCGCCATGGAGAACCCCGGCGTGGACATGGGCGTGGGCCAGACCGTGGACGTCGGAGTCCACCAGATCATCCTCGACACCCCGCTGTACTTCGCCTTCTGCGACGAGTACAACAAGGGCGCCTACAAGCACCACGCCCCCCTCATCGAACGTCGCCAGGACGGCACGGTCATGCGCACCGCCGACCTGATCCGCGCCAACGGATTCGAGGTGGACGAGGAACTGTGGGCCGTGGACGCCTCCGAGTGCTCCCCGTGTGACAACAAGGTGCCCGACAGCCACTGACCCGACAACCGAGCGGTGACGCCCCGTCCCGTCTTCCCCAGGGGGAGGACGGGACGGGGCACCGCCCGCGCCACCCGACCAAGGACCCCCCTTGCCCGTACCGCACAACATCGACCACGAACGCGAGCTGTGGGACGCCTTCGCCCGCAGCACAGCAAGCCAGGTGGAAGAGGCAGAGCCGTCATTCCGCTGGACCCAGTACGCGGACCACGGCCCCGGCCCCGAACTCCTCGGCGAACCCGCCACCGCCCTGGAGATCGGCTACGGCACCGGCCGGCATCTGGCCTACCTCGCCCAACAGGGTGTCAAGATGACGGGCGTTGATCTCTCACCCGTCGGCGTAGAGCAGACGAGACAGCGTTGGGGTCCCCTCGGCGTCCGCCTGTACTGCGCGGAAGTCCTGGACTTCCTGACCGACCACGCAGAGACGTACGACGCCGTTTACTCGATCTTCGGAGCCGCCTGGTTCACCGACCCGGCCAGACTGTTCCCCCTGGTCCGAAAGAGCCTCAACCCCGGCGGAGTCTTCGTCTTCACCCAGCCCCCAGCCATCCCCGGCGCCTACGGCCCCCAGGGCATGTACAAAGGCGGCTTCGCCGGTAAGGCCATGTTCACCTACCGGTACAGCTACACGCCCGGCACATGGCGGGCCAAGCTGCGGGACGCGGGTTTCGCGGGCGCCGTGGTCCGCGTGCTCGCCGCTCCCCAGCCGGACCACATCGGAACTCTGATCGCTACCGCAACGGCCCCGTGAGCACCCTTCACGACAGCGCCTGAAGTTCGCGAGCCGCCCCCGCTCCCCGTCCGTGCGCAGCCCCCGTGGCGTGCGGGCGGGGTCTTGCTTCGCCCCAGCACCCACCAAACCGGGTGACAAGGACCGCGTGCTGGAGATCACGCGAGAGAGGTTCGAAGCACTGGTGTCCGAGGCGCTGGACACCATCCGCCGGAGCTGACGCGGATCATGGACCACGTCGCCGTGTTCGTGGAGGACGAGCCTCCAGCCGAGGACCCGGAGCTACTGGGGCTGTACGAGGGGACCCCGCTCATGGAACGTGGCGAGTGGTACGCGGACGTACTGCCCGACCGCATCACGATCTACGTGGGGCCCGCCCTCCGCAGGTGCCAGGACCGGGACGAAGTGGTTCACGAGGTCGCCACGACAGTCGTGCAGGAGGTGGCGCACCACTTCGGCATCGACGATGAACGGCTCCATGCGCTGGGCTGGGGCTCATAACAAGCCCTGCGGCGTCACCCGATCAGACGGTAGCCACCCCGAGAGGTGTACGGCGAGTTATCGTGCATGCCGGAAATCTCCACCGCGTACCCCTCTCCGGGCATCGGGCCGTCCGATGCCTCTTTCCCCTTGCCGTCCCCTGCCATGGCTACTCCCCCCTGGGCTCGTCCGGCACTGCCACGGCGCCCGTTCCGACGGCGGTATGCGCGCGACCATCTGGGCATGCACGCGATCACGCAGCGACACTCCTGCCGCTTTCGTTCCGTCACCGCGCGAACACCAACAGGTATGTTCGCACATCAGTCCCATCGGGGCGGGTGGTCTCCGGCGACATCGGCCGGGCGGGCGGGCGTTGGCCCCGGGTCATGGGGTGGCGTCATGGCGAGGCGCCAGATGGGGCGTCAGGGTCCGGCCGATCGTGGCCATCGCCGTGGGGCTGCCCAGTTGGCCGTGGGTGCAGGGGATGTCGTGGACGTCCAGGGGGCCGGTCAGGTACGGGGCCCACGCCTCGGGGGCGGGGGACGGGGTGGGGCCGGGGAGGGTGGCGCGGAAGTAGAGGGCGGGGCCGCGGTAGAGGGGCGGGGTGTAGGTCGGCAGCAGGCCGGCGTAGTGGGTCAGCATGCGGGCGACAGCCGTCAGCTGGGTGTCGTCGACCCTGCCGGCGCCGAGGGCTTCGGCCACGAGGCGGCGTACGAGGCCGGGGTCCGTGCCGGTGAGGCGGAACGCGGGGTCGATGGGGGCGGCGTCCAGGAGGACGAGCAGGTCCACCTCCTCGCCGTCCGCCTGGAGGTGGGCCGCCGTCGCGTGGGCGAGCGCGCCGCCCAGGGACCAGCCCAGGAGCCGGTAGGGGCCGTGCGGCTGGACCGCGCGGATGTGGGCGGCGTACGCCGCGATCAGCTCGGGGAAGGTGGTGGCGAGCCGGTCCGCGGGGCGCAGGCCCTGCGCCTGGAGGGCGTGGACGGGGACGGTGTCGGGCAGGTGCGGCGGGAGGGTGGCGTAGCACCAGCCGAGGCCGCCCGACGGGTGGACGCAGAAGAGGGGCCGGTCCTTCCCGCTCTCGCGGAGGGGGAGCAGCATGCCGAAGGCGTGCTCGTCCGGGGCGGTGCGGGGGCCGGCCACGGCGGTGCCGAGGTGCTTCGCCAACTGGCCCGGCGTGGGGGCCTGGTAGAGCGCACCGAGGGTGAGGTCGGCGTCCAGCGCGGTGCGCAGGCGGGCCAGCAGGCGGGTGGCGGCCATCGAGTCGCCGCCCAGGGCGAAGAAGTCGTCGTCGGGCCCGACCCGGGAGGCTCCCAGCACCTCGGAGAAGAGCCGGCACAGGGTGCGCTCGCAGGGGGTGCGGGCCTCGCGCCGTGCGGCGGGCCCGTCCGTCTCGGGAGCGGTCCGCGCGGGGAGCGCGGCGCGGTCCAGCTTGCCCTGGGGCGTCAGCGGCAGCGCCTCGTGGGGGACGTAGACGGCGGGCACCATCGCCGCGGGCAGCCGGGTGGCCGCCCACGAGCGGAGTTCGGCGGGGTCCCAGGCGCGGCGGGGGCGCCGGCCGTCCCCGTGGGCGCGCGGCGCCGGCACGATGTGCGCGGCCAGGTGGAGCGGCCCTTCCGGTGAGCCGGTGCGCTGTGCGGCGACGGCCACCTGGGCGACCCCGGGATGTGCGGCCAGGACGGCTTCCACCTCGCTCGGTTCGATGCGCACGCCGCGCACCTTGAGCTGCGCGTCGGTACGGCCCAGGTACTCCAGCAGCCCGTCGCGGGTCCACCGGACGAGGTCGCCGGTGCGGTACATCCGCGCGCCGGGCCGCGCCGCGAACGGGTCGGCCGGGAACCGTTCGGCGGTCGGTCCGGGTGCGCCGAGGTAGCCGCGCGCCACCTGAGCGCCGCCCAGGTGGAGTTCGCCGCTCGCCCCGGGCGGGACGAGGCGCCCGCACCGGTCCAGCACGTAGGCGCGCACGTTGTGCTGGGGCCGCCCGATGACGGGGCGGTCCCCCTGCTCGTCCAGCCGGCACCAGACGGCGTCGACGGCGCACTCGGTGGGGCCGTAGTAGTTGAGGACGGTGGTGGCGGGCAGCTCCCGCAGCCGCCGCCACAGCTGGGCGTCCAGCGCCTCCCCGCCGACCATGAGGGTGCCGGGGTGGTGCCGGCCCGGGGCGAACAGGCCGGCGTCCAGCAGGTGCCGCAGATAGGAGGGGGTCAGGTCGAGGAAGTCGATGCGCCGCCGGGCCACGCGGGCGACGAGGGCTGCCGCGTCGTGCCGTACGGCGTCCTCGATCAGGTGCACCTCGTGGCCGTCGGCCAGGAACAGCCACGCCTCCCACGAGGTGTCGAACAGGAACGAGGCCGTCAGCGCGGCCCGCAGCCGGCGCCGCCCGGCCGCGCGTGCCGCGGGGGAGAGGAGGGCGGCGACGTGGTCGTGGAAGAGGTTGGCGAGCTGCCGGTGTTCGACGACGACGCCCTTGGGGCGGCCGGTGGTGCCGGAGGTGAAGGCCACGTACGCCGCGTCGTCCGGGCGCAGCGGGCGTGGCAGATCGCGGGGGAGCGGGTCGCCCGCGGGCTGCCGGTCCAGTTCGCGCACGGTCCCGGGGGCGTCGGTCACCAGGATGTCCCAGTTCCCCGCGGGCAGCGCGCCGGCGGTCTGCCGTGTCGCCAGCACGCACAGGGGTGCGGCGTCGGCGAGCATCATCCCCGTCCGCTCCGGCGGATGCCCGGCCTCCAGCGGCAGGCAGGCGGCGCCGCTCTTGAGGACGGCCAGCAGCGCGACGGCGTACGCCTCGGTGCGGGGCAGCGCGAGGGCGACCGTCGCACCGGGGCCGGCGCCCCGCGCGAGCAGCAGGTGGGCGAGCCGGTTGGCCCGCGCGTTGAGCTTCCCCCGGGACAGCCGCACCCCGGTCGGCCCGCCGCCCCCCGGCGTCCCCGCGCCGCGCCCTCCGTGCGCACCGCGCCCCCCGTGCGCGCCGTCCGCGCCGTTGTCCGGGCCCGCGTCCGCGCCGTTGTCCGGGGCCGCGTCCGCGTCCTCGTCCGGCCCGCACACCAGTGCCACGGCGTCCGGCTCCGCGCGCACGCGCTGCTCGAACAGCGCGTGCAACGGGGTGGGGGGCACGGCGAGTTCGGGGCCGCGGCCCCAGGCGAGGACCTGGGCGCGTTCGGCCGGTGTCGCCAGGTCGATCCCGTCCAGACGGTGGGTGGCCTCCGCGGTGGCGAGGGTACGCAGCAGGGCGAGGAAGCGGCGGTGGTGGGCGGCGACGTCCTCGGCGGGGTGAGCGGCGGGATCGGCCTGGAAGTCGATGCGCAGGGAGCCGTCGTGGGTGCGGTCGTAGACGTTGACGGCCATGCCGGTGACGGGGCCGTTGGACAGGTTGTGCAGGACGGCCGGGTGCCGGCCGAAGGCGACCTTCGGGTCGTGGGTCATCACGTTGATGCCCCACTCGGCCGTGCCGCCGGCCGGTCCGGGCGCGGCCTTGAGGTTCCGGCGCAGGTACCAGTACGGGTAGCGCTGGTGCCGCAGCAGCCCCTTGGCCTGCGCGGCGGTGCGCCGCAGCAGTTCGCCCACGGTGCCCCGCGCGGGCGCCGCCACCCGCAGCGGCAGCACGTTCGCCAGCATGCACGGCACGTCGCGGGTGGCGCCGCCGCGCCCGGTGACCGTCACGTCGAGGACGACGCCGTCCGCGTCGTGGTCGAGGCCGCCGAGCCGGTGGACGTAGAGGGCGAGCGCCGCCATGGCCGCGGTCGCCAGCCCGGTGCGGGCGCCGCGGGCCAGGGTGCGCAGGCCCAGCGCCGCCTCGGGGTCCAGGTGCCCGGTCTCCCGTACGAACCGGCGCGCCGGGCGCGGCCAGTGCGGGGAGGAGGGCGCCGTTCCCCAGGTGGCGAGCTGGTCGGCCCAGTAGGCGCGGTCGCGTTCCGCGCGCGCCGAGCGGTGGTACCCGGCCTCGTCGTCCAGTGCCCGCGCGAGCGGGGCGAGCCCCGGGCCGGGGACGGGCTCTCCCGCCTCCAGCGCGGTGTAGATCCGGGCGAGCCGCGGCAGGAACAGCGTCATGGCGTAGCCGTCCATGGCGATGTGGTGGATGGCCAGGTAGAGCAGGTACCGCGCGTCGCCGGTGCGCAGGACCGCGAAGCTGAACAGCCGTGAGCGGCGCGGGTCCACCGGCCGGTCCAGGTCCTTCCACATCCAGGCGTGGGCCGCCGCCTCGGGGTCGGCCTCACCGCGCAGGTCCACCAGCGGCAGCGGCCAGTCCTCGCACGGCTCGACGACCTGCCGCACCTGTTCCTCGCCGTCGGCGTCCGTGGTGGTGACGAAGCGCACGCGCAGCGCCTCCGTCTCGGCGACGGTGCGCCGCAGGGCCTGCTCCAGGAGTCCGACGTCCACCGGTCCCTGGATCTCGACCGCCTCGGCGGCCCGGTAACACGGGTTGTCCGGATCCAGCTGCTGCGCGAACCACATGCCCGTCTGCGCCGCCGTCAACGGCAGCCCTTCTCCGCTGCCGACCTGTCCCATCGAAACCAGCTCCCGATCGCTCCCACACGTCCGGGAGAACAACGAGAGGGGGCGGGCAGAGGGCACCGCCTGTGTGGTCAACCCAGGTCAGGCGGTGCCCTGTTGCCGGTGCCGGGCGCGAGAGGCCAGGGGAGGCGGCCCTCACGCGCGGGCGAGCACCACCGCGCGCCGGGTCGCGTACAGCGTGATCCCGCCCGCCAGCACCATGGCGCCCAGCCCCAGCGCGACGGTGGCGGCCCACCCGCCGGCGGCGAACGCGGCGGCACCCAGCGCGCCGCCGAGCGAACTGCCCACGTAATAGGACATCTGGTACAGGGCGGAGGCCTGGGCGGCGCCGTGGGACGCGGTGCGGCTCACCGAGCCGGAGGCCACCGCGTGCCCGGCGAAGAAGCCCGCGGTGATCAGGACGAGTCCCACGACCACGGCCGCCAGGTTGTCGGCGAGGCTCACCAGCAGTCCGGCCGACGCGGTGCCGATGCCCAGGTAGAGCGTTCCGCGCCGGCCCAGCCGGGCGTTGAGCCGTCCCGCCGTCGCGGAGGCGGCCGTGCCCACCAGGTAGATGACGAAGACGGAGCCGACCAGGCCCTGGGAGAGCCCGAAGGGCGCGGCGACCAGCCGGTAGCCGATGACGGTGTAGACGGCGCCGAAGACCACCATGAACAGCAGTCCGATCGCGTACAGCCGCAGCAGCAGCGGATTGCCCAGGTGGGCGCGGACGGTGGCGGCGACGCGCCGGGGGTGGAGCGGGACGGGGGTGAAGTGGCGGGCCGGCGGCACCAGGAGCCGGAAGGCGACCGCGCACAGCAGCGAGGTGACGGCGACGGCGCCCAGTCCGGCCCGCCAGCCCCACGCCTCGGTCACCCAGCCGGTGAGGATGCGCCCGCTCATGCCGCCCACGCTGTTGCCCGCCACGAACAGTCCGACGGCGCCCACCAGGTGCCTGGCCCGCACCTCGTCGGACAGGAACGCCATCGCGGAGGCGGGCACCCCGGCCACGGCCGCGCCCTGGAGGGTCCGCAGCGCGATCAGCACCGGCAGGCTCGGCGCGAAGGGCACGACGAGCGCGAGGGCGACGGCGACGGCCATGGAGGCGGTCAGCATCCGGCGCCGTCCGAACCGTTCGGAGAGCGCCGCCAGCGGCAGCACGGCGACGGCGAGCCCGATGGTGGCCCCGGAGACGGTCCAGCTGGCCTGGTCGGGGGCGGCGTGCAGGGCGCGGGAGATCTCGGGGAGGAGGGCCTGGGTGGAGTAGAGCAGGGCGAACGTCGACAGGCCGGCGGCGAACAGCGCCAGCCGCATCCGTCCGTGCCCGGGGTCGCCGGGGCTCAGCTTGGTGGCGTCGGGGTCGGCAGCCGAGGCGGGGTCGGCCGGCGAGGCGGGCGCAGGCTGCGAAGAGGCGTCCACCCCTCGGGTGGACGCCCCGGTATCGAGGGCAGGCATACCTCGAACGTACGACCCCCCTTTTCATCCGTCCAATGCATGGAAGTGCGAGAATCGATCCGCTGGCGCATCACCGCAGATGAGCGACCGCCGAGGGGGAGAAGTGTCACCGTCACGCAACACGAAAGACACCCGGGCCGCCTCCGCGCCCGGGGCCGCGTCCGCCGCGCTCTCCCTCACCCCGCTCCTCGCGCGGTTCGCGGCCGTCGCCCGCCACGAGCACGTCACCCGCGCCGCACAGGAGCTGGGCGTTCCGCAGTCCTCGCTGAGCCGCTCCCTCGCGCGGCTGGAGGAGGACCTGGGCGTCGCCCTCTTCGCCCGGCACGGCCGCACCCTGTCCCTCACGCCCGCGGGCCGCACCTTCCTGGCCTCCGCCGAGCGGGCGCTGGCCGCCGTCGAGCAGGCGGCCGAGGCGGTGCGGTCCGACGCCGACCCGGCCACCGGGAAGGTCGCCTTCGGCTTCCTGCACACCCTCGGCTGGGAGACGGTCCCGGAACTGCTGCGCGCCTTCCGCGCCGACCATCCGCGCGTCCGCTTCGCGCTGGTGCAGAACTACGGTGAGGCCATGCTGGAGCGCCTCCGCGCCGGGGAGCTGGACCTGTGCCTCACCTCACCGGTGCCGGAGGCCCCGGACCTGGTCGCCCGGCGCCTGGACGAACAGCGGCTGCGGCTGGTCGTGCCCGACGACCACCGCCTCGCCACGCGCAAGCGGGTCCGGCTGGCCGAGGCCGCGGGCGAGTCCTTCGTGACGCTGGAGCCCGGCTACGGCATGCGGCGCATCCTGGACACGCTGTGCGCCGAGGCCGGCTTCACCCCCCGCATCGCCTTCGAGGGCGAGGAGGCCGAGACCATCCGCGGCCTGGTCGCCGCCGGACTCGGGGTCGCGCTGCTGCCGCCGCCCGTCTTCCCGCGGCCGGGCGTACGGGAGCTGACCGTCACCGCGCCGCGCGCCGTCCGCGAGATCGGGCTGGCCTGGCCGGCGGGGCGGCCCGACACCCCGCCGGTCGCCGCCTTCAAGAAGTTCCTGCTCGGCCGCAGGGGAAGGCTCCTGCGCGCCGAACCCGCCCATCCCGCACCGGAGGAGGTCCCATGACCCCGCCCGCCCACCCCGACGACCACCCCGCCCCCGACGGCGACGGCTCCCCGGGCCCGCGAGCCCACGACTCCCGTCCCCACGGCCACCACTCCCACGGGCAGCACTCCCACGGGCAGCACTCCCACGGCCACCACGCCCACGGTCCCGGCGGCACCGAACCCGACTGGGAGGCGCTCGCCGAACACCTCGAACGGGAGGCCGAACTGGGCGTGCCGTTCCTGGAGGCCGCCGCTGCCTGGCTGCACGACCTGCTGGGGCCCCGCGAGGTGACCCGCGTCCTGGACCTGGGCAGCGGCCCCGGCGTCAGCACCACGGCGCTCGCCCACGCCTTCCCCGGTGCCGAGACGGTCGCCGTGGACAGCGCGCGGGGGCTGCTGGAGCGGGCCCGCGCCCGCGCCGCCCGCGAGGGACTCGCCTCCCGTGTCACCACGCGTGAGGCCGAACTCCCCGACGGGCTGACGGACCTGGGCACGGCGGAACTCGTCTGGACCAGCAACGTCGTCCACCACCTCGGCGACCAGCGCGCCGCGCTGGAGACCTTCGCCGGCGCGCTGCGCCCCGGCGGTGTGCTCGCGGTGCGCGAGCGGGGACTGCCCGCCCGGTTCCTGCCCCGCGACATCGGCATCGGCCGCCCCGGCCTCCAGGCGCGGCTCGACGCGGTCGAGGAGGACCGGTTCAGCGCGATGCGTGCCGAACTCCCCGGCCACCGGCGTGTGGTGGAGGACTGGCCCGCGCTGCTGGTGGCCGCGGGGCTGGCCCCGACCGGCAGCCGCAGCTTCCTCACCGACCTGCCCGCGCCGCTGGACCCGGTCGCCCGCACCCATGTGCGCGACCGCCTCCAGCGCTCCCGCGACAACCTCGCAGACAGCCTCGACGCCGAGGACCTGGCAACCCTCGACGTCCTCCTGGACGACGCCTCCCCCGACGGCATCCTGCGCCGCCCCGACGTGTTCTTCCTGACGGCGACGACGGTGCACACGGCGGTACGCGCCTGAGGGAGCGGCCCGGCGCCCGCGGACTGCCACCGCCGCTCCCGCGGGCTGCCACCGCCGCTTCCGCGGGCTGCTGCCACCGGTCCTGCGGGCTGCCGTCACGGGTCCCGCGGGTGCTGCCACCGGTCCCGCGGGGCGCCGTCACCGCGCCCGAGGCCGCCGCCACGGCTCACCCGCGCAGCGTCATCTCCCAGTGCGCCGCGTCCCGGCCGGTCGCGGAGCCGCCCTGCGGGAGGACGACGACGGTCAGCGTCGTCTCGTGGCCGCTGCCCGGCCGTACCGTCACCCGTACGGGCACGGTACGGCGTTCGCCCTCGCCCAGCGGCGCGGTGAGCCTCCGGCCCGCCGCCCGGCTGGTGTGCCAGACGCTGGTGCTGCCGTCCTCGGCCCCGTCGTCCAGGGCCGCGCCCGCGCGGACGACGAGCGGGGCGTCGTCGTACTCGGAGACGTTCGCCTCGGCGTCCGGTTCCCCGATCCGCAAGGTGCCGTCCGAGTGGTTCTCGTAGGTGACGGCGAAGCGGTAGGTGCCCGGGGCCGTGCCCGGCACCCGCCGCACCCCGCCGACGGTGACGGCCAGCCCGTCCTCGTACGTGGCGGTCCCGCCCGGCGCGAGCGGGTCGGCGACACCGGCCGAGGCCCCGCCGGCGCCCTCCTCGATCTGGCCGTAGCCGTCCAGGCCCCGCTCCAGTTCGGACAGCCACAGGGCTCCGGCGGCGAGCAGCAGCACCCCCAGGAAGAGCACGGCCACGCAGCCCGCCTGCCAGCCCCCGGCCCGGCGGGCCCCGCCGGGCACCTCCGCCCCCGCCGCCGTCTCCGCCGCCGTCCCGGTGTCCGCCATACCGTCACGCTAGGCGGCACCCGCGGCCCGGACATGAGTACGGATACTCATCGCGGACGCGGACGCGGACGCGGACGCGGACCCGGACGCGGACCCGGACGCGGACCCGGACCCGGAGGCGGCCGCCTGGTTGCGCACGGCGCGGTTCATCTTCCGGGCGGCGTGCGCCAGGCGCCGGGCCCGTCGGCGGCGCGCCGCGCCGTACGTGGCGGGAGCGTCCCGGACGGGCGCCGCTCCCTACGGCAGGTTCCTGCCGAACCCGCTGGCCAGCGGCATCCGCAGGCCCAGCGGCGGCGGCGCGGCGAAGGCGTCGGCGAGCGGCCGGCTGAAGTCCCGGGCGCACAGCGTCCCCAGGACGAAGTCCCGGGTGAGGCAGGCCACTTCGAAGGCGTATCCGCGCAGCCCGTGCCCGTCGGTGTGCACCTCGAAACGGCACACCTGGGCGTTCACCTTCTTGGCGCGCTCGGCGAAGCGGTAGGACAGCTCCGGGTCGGTCGTGGTGTCGGCGGTGCCGTGCACCAGCAGCACGTGGCGCCCCCGCAGCCGCCGCACCGTGTCCCCGCCGTCGCCCTGCTCCCCGGCCTCTCCCGTCTGCCCCGTCTGCCCCGTCTGCCCCGTCTCCGCGCCCCCCGCGCCGTCCGGGCGCGCGTCGGCCTCCTCCAGGCAGGGGCCCAGCGCCACCACCGAGACGACGGCGGGGTGACCGGCGGCGCGCAGGGCGGCCCGGCCCCCCACGTCGGCGCCGACCAGGCACACCGGAACGTCGCCGTACCGCCGCACCACTTCCTCGACGGCCCACTCGGCGTCCTGCGCGGGATCGACGGCGGACCCGGCCCAGCCGCGGCTGCGGTAGCGGACGATGTGGGCGACCAGCGGATCGTCGCGCGAGGTCGCGTTCCCCAGCCGGCGCGCGAGCGGGACGGCGGAGGCCGCGGCCAGTACGGAGCCGCGCCGCCCGCCGCCGACGGTGCCGCCGCCGGGCAGGACGAGGACGACGGCGTGCGGTGCCTGTCCCACGGCCCCCCGCGGCCGTCCCAGGCGTGGTTCCCTCACGGGCAACGCTCGCTGAACCATGGCGCAACAATGGCACGCCACGGCGTGATCGGAAGGGGGTTGGCGCAAGGGAGTTGGGAAACCCGCGCCGCCCTCCTGTGTTCTACGCGCGTAGGAGCTACAGTGCCGTGATGGCAAGCGAAACCGAGAGCAGCACCCTCCCCAAGGGAACCGTTCCCGCCGGCACCGTCCCCGCCGGCGTCGTCCCCACCACGGAGCAGATCCGCCGCGCACCCAAGGTCCTGCTGCACGACCACCTCGACGGCGGGCTGCGCCCGGCCACCATCGTCGAGCTGGCCCGCGAGACCGGGTACGACGCGCTCCCCGAGACCGACGCCGAGCGGCTGGAGGTCTGGTTCCGCGAGTCCGCCGACTCCGGCTCGCTGGAGCGCTACCTGGAGACGTTCTCGCACACGGTCGGCGTCATGCAGACCCGCGACGCGCTCTTCCGCGTCGCCGCCGAGTGCGCCGAGGACCTGGCCGCCGACGGCGTCGTCTACGCCGAGGTCCGCTACGCGCCCGAACAGCACCTTTTGGGCGGCCTCACGCTGGAGCAGGTGGTCGAGGCCGTGGACGAGGGCTTCCGCGAGGGGGAACGCCGGGCCCGCGCGGGCGGCCACCGCATCCGCGTCGGCGCGCTGCTGACCGCCATGCGGCACGCGGCCCGCGCGCTGGAGATCGCCGAGCTGGCCAACCGCTACCGCGATCTGGGCGTCGTCGGCTTCGACATCGCGGGCGCCGAGGCCGGCTACCCGCCCACCCGGCACCTGGACGCCTTCGAGTACCTCAAGCGGGAGAACAACCACTTCACCATCCACGCGGGCGAGGCCTTCGGGCTCCCGTCCATCTGGCAGGCACTCCAGTGGTGCGGCGCCGACCGGCTCGGGCACGGGGTGCGCATCATCGACGACATCCAGGTCGCCGACGACGGCGCCGTCAAGCTGGGCCGGCTGGCCGCCTACGTGCGCGACAAGCGCGTCCCGCTGGAGCTGTGCCCCACCTCCAACCTCCAGACGGGCGCGGCACCCTCCTACGCGGAGCACCCCATCGGACTGCTGCGCAGGCTGCACTTCCGGGCGACGGTCAACACCGACAACCGCCTCATGAGCGGCACCAGCATGACGAACGAGTTCGACCAGCTCGTGCGGACGTTCCGCTACACGCTGGACGACATGCAGTGGTTCACCGTCAATGCGATGAAGTCGGCGTTCATTCCTTTCGATGAACGTCTCGCCATGATCAACGATGTGGTGAAGCCGGGATACGCGGCCCTCAAATCCGAGTGGCTGTTCCAGAACACCCCCGGCTGACCCCGTGTGACCAGCGGCTGAGCCGTCCCTCCGCCCGGTGCGCGGGACGGCCGGCCGCCCCGCCGGCACCGCCGCCGCCCGCCGCCCGACGGCGACTTACGGCGGTGCCGACGTGTTTGCGGCCGCTCGGAATTCCTGGCTACGTTCGCCGGGCTGCTCAAGCCCCGTCGGGCTGCTCGAAGCCCCCATTCCGAGGACGTAAAGACTGATGAAGCAGGTAGCCAAGAAGACCGTGGGAGTCGCCGCGCTGGGTGCGGCCGTCGTCATGGCGGGCGCGGGTGCCGCCTCCGCGGCCCCCACCGACGCGCTCGGCGCCTCCGGCGGCCAGGCGCTCGGCCCGGTCACCGAGACCGCGGGCCAGACCCTGGGGAACCTCCCGCTGAAGCAGGCCGCCCAGGTTCTGCCGGGCGGGCTCTCCGAACCGGTCGGTGTCGCCCAGGAGGCCCTGACCGGCGCGCTGACCGGCACCCCGCTGGACGTCGCGGAGCCGGTCGCCGACAGCGCCCGCAAGTCCACCGCCGGCAAGAGCTCGGCTCCCGGCGGCGGCATGCTCGGCGGCCTGCCCCTCGGCAAGGCCCTGCCGGTCGGCGGCTCCCACTGACACCCCCGCCCGGCTCGCCCCGGCCCCGCGCCGGGCCGAGCCGGAGACGACGGCGGCGGGCGCCCCGCGAGGGGGCGCCCGCCGTCGTGCGTGTGGCCGTCGCGCGTGTGAAGGCCATCGCGTGTGAGGGCACACGCGTGTGCGGGCCCTCGTTTGCGGGGGTCATGGGGATTATGCGGGCCCTCGCCCGTGCGGGCCTGCGGAGCACCGGCCCGCCGGGGCCGCGGCTCACCAGGCGGACCTGCGGTGTCGGTTCTCGTCCGGGAGGAGGACCCACAGGGCGAGGTAGAGCAGGAACTGCGGCCCGGGCAGCAGGCACGAGGCGAGGAAGAGCACGCGCATCGTGGTGGGTGTGGTGCCGAAGCGCCGGGCCAGAGCGGCGCACACGCCGCCGATCATCCGTCCTTCGGCCGGGCGGGCAAGTGCGGTCATGAGGCTTGCTCCTTCGCTGGTCCGTATGCGGGCACGACCGGAGGTCCGCCGTCCGGTACCTCGTCCGGTACCGGTTCCGGGTCGCCGGCCCGTGCCGTCCGACACTTCCGACAGTAGAACGGACCAAACGGGCGAACATCCCGCTACGGTGCCATTCCGACCCTGGTCGCCCTCGGGGTCGAACCCTGAGACCCGTCCTCCCGCAGACGTACCCCGCTCCCGCGCACGGCGGCCTTCCCAAGCGCCGTCCCCCCGGACCCGGACGACCCGGCCCCGGACTCGGTCCCCGTGCGCCGGCCGCCCAGACGGCCCCCGTGGCCCCCGGCTCGGTGGCGCAGCCAGCGGCGCACCGGCGGGAAGACGAAACCGGCGGCCAGCCCGACCCCCGCCGTGTTCAGCAGTACCGAGTCCACGTTGACGACCTGGCCCGGCACCCCCGCCTGCGCCAGGGTGATCCCCACCGACAGCATCGCCCCCGCGAACACGGTGCGCGCCAGAGTGCCCGGCAGCGGGCGGTGGAGCCGGCCGGAGGCCAGCGGCAGCAGCACGCCGAAGGGTGCCAGCAGCGCCAGCCCCCCGCCGATGCCCTCCAGCGCGGCCCGCGGCCCGTCCGCCAGGTCGGACCGGATCGTGGCCAGCGGATGCAGATTGGCCGGCGCCACCCAGGGCACCGCCAGCGGGCGCAGCGTCAGCCAGCCGACGAGACACAGGTGCGCCGCCAGCAGGAGGAGTCCCGTGGCGCGGATGCGGGAGGCGGGCAAGGGGCCGCCGGAGCCATGGCGCTGCACGTCATCAAGGACGCCATCGCCTTCCGCCGCGGTTCCGGAACCGCGTCCTGAGCGGGTCAGGGCTATGTCACACGCGTGTTCCGTGCCCCGAACCGGGTTCCGCACCCGGCACCGTGTTCCGCGCCCGGCACCGGGTTCCGGCCTTGCTCCGGGTTCCGGCGCCCCCGGCACCAGGTTCTCCCCTGCTCCTGGTCCGGCCCTTGTGGACCGGGTACCGCCGCCGCCCCGGCACCGGCGGCCCCGGCACTGGCGTGACCCGGAGCCCGGGAGGGTACCGGTCTTCCGGTCAGGCGGTCAGACGTCGGTGCCCGCGGTCTCGGCGGCCTCCGGGTGGGTGCGCAGTGCCGTGTCGCACTCGTAGCGCCGGAGCGGTCCGGCCGCCTCGTCGTCGGCGGGCCCGCCGAGGACCACCCCTTCGTCGGCGTCGGCCGCCGCGGTGTCCGCCAGGGTGCACACCAGTTGCGCCAGCGCGAACGGGGGCAGCGCGTCCAGGGACCGGTTCAGCCGCAGCGCCTCGTCCGGGTCGCCGTCCCGGGAGCCGCTGACCTTCAGATCGTTCGGCACGGCCGTCTCGAAGCCCGCCGTGTCCTCCATGGCACCCGGCTGCCGCTGCAACTCCTCCAGCAGTTCGCGCGCCACCGGCAGCCGCTCCGTGGCGGAGCGCCCGTCCGGCATGCGGACCTCCCGCTCGACGGGTGAGACACGCGAGCCGCACACGAGGTAGAGGCGGACGATCGAGTCGGCGCCGTCGCCGTCCGGCCGTTCCCGGTCCTCGGGCAGCACACAGCCCACCCGCGAGGGGGCGGCTCCGGCGTCCACCGGTACGGACGTGGCCCGGATGCCGCACCCGGTCGCC
>NZ_VJOK01000001.1:4788803-4830309 GCF_013302895.1 Streptomyces albus subsp. chlorinus
CTTCTTCCGCTTGCCGTCCGCCGCTGGTCCCCGGTCGCTCCCCGGGCCCTTCGCCTCCCCGGCGCCGTCCCCGCCGCCCCGGTCGGGGTCACGGCTCCGGTCGGGGTCACGGCCCCGGTCGGGATCGCGGTCTCCGTTCTCGCGCTCCTCGGCGACCCGGCGGGCGTCCCTGGGCAGCCGGAGGGTGAAGACCGCGCCGCCGCCGGGGGCGTTGTGCGCGGTGATCTCCCCGCCGTGGATGTGCGCGTTCTCCAGCGCGATGGACAGGCCCAGGCCGCTGCCCTCGGAACGCGGGCGGGAGGCGCTCGCCTTGTAGAAGCGGTCGAAGACATGGGGCAGGACGTCCTCGGGGATGCCGGGGCCCTGGTCGGCGACCTCGATCACCAGCTCGCCGCCCCCGTCGGCGCCGCTCCCGTCGGCGCCGCTCTCGTCGGCGCCGCCCTCGTCACCGCCGCCGCCCTCGGTCCGTACCGAGACCCGCACCGGGGAGCCGCCGTGCTTGAGGGCGTTGCCGATGAGGTTGGCGAGGATGACGTCCAGGCGGCGCGGGTCGAGCCGGGCCATGATGCCGCGGTCCGCGTCCAGTTCGACCGCGTCCAGCCAGGCCCGCGCGTCGATGCAGGCGGTCACCTGGTCGGCCACGTCCACGTCGTCGAGCACCAGTTTGGCCGTGCCCGCGTCGAAGCGGGTGACCTCCATCAGGTTCTCCACCAGGTCGTTGAGCCGCCGGGTCTCGCTGACGACCAGCTGCACGGCCGGCGCGATCATCGGGTCGAGGTTGTCCTGCTCCTCCTCCAGCACCTCGGTGACCGCGGAGATCGCCGTCATCGGCGTGCGCAGCTCGTGCGACATGTCGGCGACGAACCGGCGGCTGGAGGCCTCGCGCGCGCTCAGCTCCGCGACGCGCTGCTCCAGCGAGGCCGCCGCGTCGTTGAACGTCCGCGACAGCTGTGCCAGCTCGTCCGTGCCCGACACGCGCAGCCGCGTCTCCAGCTTGCCCTCGCCCAGCCGCCGGGCGGCCTCGCCCAGCCGCCGTACCGGCCGCAGCACGGTGGTCGCGGCGGCCTGCGCCAGCAGCATCGCGCCGATCAGTGCCAGTCCCGTGGCGATGCCCAGCGACCAGGCCAGCGAGTTGAGGTCGTCCCGCTCGGGCGCCAGCGACTTGAGCATGTAGCCGGTCGGCGTGGGCTCCTCGCCGGTGATCTTGGCGCCGCCGACCAGAAAGGGGTCGCCGTCCAGCGTGATCCGCTGCCAGTACAGGTGGTAGGGGTGCTTGTTCTGCTTGGTGACGGGACGCTTCCTGGCGACCGCGCTGCTGAGCCGGCCGGGGACGTCCGCCAGGGTGAAGTCGTCCTCGTTGGAGGCCGCGGCGCACCGCTTGCCGTTCTCCGTCCTGTCGACGAGCAGCACCTGGTAGTTCTGCGAGCTGCGCGCCATCTTGGCCGCCGCCTCCCGCAGTTCCTGGCAGCCCACCCTGCGGGGCAGGTTGCCGGCGTTGTCCTCCATCGCCTTGCGGAAGTCGTTGAGCGCCGCGTTCTGGGCGCGGGTGAGGACGGCGTCACGGTTGAGCCAGTAGGCGATGCCCGAGGCGGAGACGGCCGCCGTGAGCGCCACCAGCGCGAAGACGACGACCAGGCGCAGCCGCAGCGAGGGCAGCATGCCAGCGAGGCGGGAGCGCACGCGCGCGCCCGGGGAGGGAGCGTCGGTCACTCGGGGGCTCCCCCGGGCTGTGTGCGGAAGGGTGCGGCGCACCCGACGAGCGGGCGCCGCACCGTCGGGGCGTTGCCGTGCCTCACTGCGGCGGGTCCAGCCGGTAGCCGACGCCGCGCACCGTGCGGATCAGGGTGGGGGAGGAGGGCACGTCCTCGACCTTGGCGCGCAGCCGCTGCACACAGGCGTCCACCAGGCGCGAGTCGCCCAGGTAGTCGTGCTCCCACACCAGCCGCAGCAACTGCTGCCGGGACAGGGCCTGGCCGGGCCGCCTGCTCAGCTCCAGCAGCAACCGCAGCTCCGTGGGGGTCAGTTGCAGATCCTCGCCGTTCTTGGTGACCGTCATCGCGGCGCGGTCGATCACCAGCGAGCCGAACGTCGCCGAGTCGGTGGACTCCCGCTCGCCGCGCCGCATCACCGCCCGGATCCGCGCGTCCAGCACGCGGCCCTGCACCGGTTTGACGACATAGTCGTCGGCGCCGGACTCCAGGCCGACCACGACGTCGATGTCGTCGCTGCGGGCCGTCAGCAGGATGATCGGCAGCTGGTCGGTGCGGCGGATGCGGCGGCACACCTCGAATCCGTCGATGCCGGGCAGCATCACGTCCAGCACGATCAGGTCGGGGCGCTGTTCGCGCAGCAGTTTCAGACCGTCCTCACCGGACGCGGCGGTCACCACGCGGTGGCCCTGGCGGGTCAGACCCATCTCCAGGGCGGTACGGACGGCGTCGTCGTCCTCGATCAGCAACAGGAAAGGCACGCGCGCCATTCTGGCCCATGGCGCCGACATACTTCGACCGGCGGTCCCGGCCCGGCAACGACACGCGCTGTGGCCTGCGCGTTGTGTGATCCGCCGAGGCTTGTGACACCGCTGTGACAGACGGGGGACCTCGTCATGAAATCAGGACGGCAGGGTTGTCCGCATCAAGCAAGCGACCGGGTTGGCTCCAAGGGGGCGCGAGATGAACACACTGCACGGCACGAATACGAGCGCAGTCCTTCACACGCGTCTGCACGTCCCTTCGGTTCCCGCTTCCGCGAAGCGGCCGGAGAAGACCGGTGCCGAGACGGGCACCGCCCTGCTGGAGCGCAACCGGGACCTCCTGGGCGGCCGGAGCTGTGCCCGTGGCACGGGCCGCCCGCGTCCGCGGACCGTCTTCGGTCCCGCGGTCGAGGGACTTCGCAGGGACGTTCCGGGGGGGACCACGCGGGACCGCGGGGAGACGGTCCGGGGGGAGACGGCCCGAGGGGAGAGGGGGAACACGGGGGAGACCGGGAGCGAGGGGGGCTCCCGGGAGAGTGGCGCATACAGGGAGGCGGCGGCGCTGGGCCCCGTCGAGGAGTCCCGCGTCCCCGGGGTGGACGCGGAGGCCGAGGCGGCGTTCACCGCGTACGTACGCGAGCGCCGTGCCTCCCTGTACGCCACCGCCTACCACCTGACCGGTGACCGCTTCGAGGCCGAGGACCTGCTGCAGAGCGCCCTGTTCTCCACCTACCGCGCCTGGGGCCGCATCAGCGACAAGGCGGCGGTGGGCGGCTACCTGCGCCGCACCATGACCAACCTCCACATCAGCGCCTGGCGCCGCCGGAAGCTGAACGAGTACCCGACGGAGGAGCTGCCCGAGACCGCCGGCGAGCAGGACGCGATGCGGGGCACCGAACTGCGCACCGTCCTGTGGCAGGCGCTCGCGCGCCTGCCCGAACTCCAGCGCACCATGCTGGTCCTGCGCTACTACGAGGGCCGCACCGACCCGGAGATCGCCGAGATACTGGGCATCAGCGTCGGCACCGTCAAGAGCAGCATCTGGCGCTCCCTGCGCCGCCTGCGCGACGACGAGGTCCTCAGCTTCGGCCGCAGCCAGGAAGAGAGCTTCGACGAACTGGTCGCCTGACCCGGCGACCACACCACACTCCACCTGACCCCACGGGGACATGGGGCACAGGGGGATACGGGGGACAACGGGGACACGGGGAAATACGGGGAACGAGAGCGGTTCCGCCAGGACAGGGGGTCCTGACGGAACCGCTCTTTTGCGTGGCTGCTCTCCCTGCCCCGTATTTCCACAGCACGGCGCTATTGGGTGAGCGGTACGTCTTCATAGAGGTGTTGCGTCAGCTGCTGGCGATCAACGCTATGTGATGGACACCTTTTCCCGGAATTCTTGAAGCCACTGTCGATACTGTTCCTCGCTGTGCATCGGGGTTTCCGGGTCCATCATGAGATCGGCACCGCTGAGCTGATCCAACGCGTTCCAAACGTTTTCATCTTCGAGCTCTGGCGCGTCTCCCTCCATCATCGCCAGAGCCCATGCGGAAGCCTCTTCCGGTGACCCTTCACCGGTGGCCAGCGCTTGAAGCCTTTCGGCGATTTCCTGCGTGATGGTCATGGTCACCCCTCATCAGAAAGTCCCTGTGAAGTTCCCGTGCTCGTCAAATCTGTAGTGCACCTTCTTGCCGCCCGTCACAGCGACATCTGGCCTGACTATGCGGACCCTGCCTTCATGGTCGACGCTCTCATGCCAAATACGTGTCCGCCCACTGTCGGGGTCCCATTCACGTACCAGGCGTCTTCCTGCGATCACGCCTGGCTTCTGCGCCTCTTTCACATCTCCGTAGAACCTGTACCGTCCATCGGGAAGCTCTCGGTGGCTTCCCTTCCCGTACTTCGCCGCTTGTGAATAGTAGTTCTTCAGTTTGGCGGCATGCGCTGCGTTCGCGGCCCCGCCGGGGACCTTCGGAGGTTCCTTGGGTACAGAGGCGTTCCCGCAGGACGCGAGGCCGAGTGGATCAGTCTCGATGAGAGGACTGGTGACATAAAGGTAGGGGTTGGGTGCTGGTCCCAGGCCGAGGGGGTCACAGGCTAGATACCGCGCCGTCTCCGGGTCGTAGTAGCGGAAGTAGTTGTAGTGGAGGTCGGTTTCCGGGTCGGCGTATTGGCCGGGGAAGCGGAGGGGGCAGGTGTGGGTGTCGGCCGGGGTTGTGCCGGGGAGGGGAGTGCCCCACAGGGTGGTGCGGAGTTGCCAGGTGATGTCGCCGGCCGGAGTGATGAGTTCGGTGGGGGTGCCCGCCAGGTCGGTGAGGACTGTCTGGAAGCGGGGCCGGACGGCGGTGGGTTCCGTGAGTTTGGTGAGGAGTGACGTGCCCGGTTCGTGGATGAGCGGGGTGTGGTCCGTCTGTGCGACGGGGCGATGGGTCCCGGGAGCGTAGTCCCAGGTGGTGGTGCGGCCCCCCGTGGTGGTCTGCTCGGCCAGGCGGGTGCCGTCCCAGGAGAAGGAGAGAGTGGTGCCGTCCGGGCCCGCCTTGGATATGCGGCGGCCCAGCGGGTCGTAGGTGTACGTCCATACCGCGCCGTCCGGGGTGGTGGCGGAGGTCAGCCGGTCTTCCGCGTTCCAGGTGTAGGTCCAGGTGCGCTTCTGGCCGTTCAGCAGACGGACCGTCTTGGAGGTGCGGCGGCCGGCGGCGTCGTGAGTGTAGGAGGTGCGTCCGGTGCGGTGCAGAAGGGTGCCCTCGACGGTGCGTTTGCCGGGGGCGGGGTGGTCGGGGGCTTCCGCTGTGGTGACGTTACCGGTCGCGTCGTAGGCGTACGTCTCCCGCCAGCCGTGGGCGCTGACCCCGGTGACGCGGCCGAAGGGACTGAGGGTGAAGCGGCGGGTGCCGGAGGCCAGTTCGCGGATCTCGGTCACGTGCCCGTCGGGGCGGTAGGCGTAGTCGCGGTGCTGGAGAAGCGCTGATCCGGCGTGGGCCACCTGTCCGGTGAGCCGGTCGGCGCGATCCCATGACTGGCGCAGCAGCAACGCACCCGTGCGGCGCTCCGTCTCACGCCCCGCCTCGTCGTGGGTGAAGGCGAGGCCGCCATGGTCCGTCACCAGTTCGGCCGGGCGCCCCTCGGCGTCGTACCGCCATGAGGAGGTGAGGCCCGAGGGGGTGGTGCGTCCGGTGCAGCGGCCCAGGGGGTCGTAGGCAAAGGTCGTCGTACGGCCGTTGACGGTTTCGGAGACCACGCGGCCCAGGGCGTCCCGCGACAGTTCCAGCTCGGCGCCGGGGCCTGTGGCGGCGGTCAGCTCCCCCGCCGCGTCGTAGGTGAAGCTCGTGACCTCGCCCGTGGTCTCGTCGCGCTGCTCCGTGACGCGGCCGAGTGGGTCCCGCTTGTAGCGCAGCGTTTGACCCTCCGCGTTCGTGCGGGCGACGAGCCGGCCGAGGGGGTCCACCTCGTAGGTGAGGGCCGCGCCGTTGAAGTCCGTCTCGGCGATGAGGTGTCCCGCCGCGTCGTACTGGTACACCCAGTCCCGGCCCTGCGGATCGGTGACCCGGGTGAGGCGCATCTCGGTGTCGTAGGAGAAGGCGTAGCGTGCACCGTCGGGGTCGGTACGGGTGGCCGCCGAGTCGAACGGCCCGGCCGTGTGACGGGTTGTGCCGCCCGCGGGATCCGTGTGGCGGAGAAGGTTGCCCTCCCCGTCCCAGACCCATGTCTCCCGGGCGCCTTCGGAGTTCTCCCGCCAGCTCGGTCTGCCCTCCGTGGTCCACCCCATGCGCGTGGTGTGACCCAGCGGGTCGGTGATCTCCATGGCCCGGCCGAAGGCGTCGCGGCGTATACGAGTGGTGTGGCCGAGAGCGTCCGTGACAGCGGTCGGGAGGCCCGCGGCGTCACAGACGAGGTGCTGAGCGTTCCCGAGGGCGTCGGTGATGGCGGTGAGATGCCCGCGTTCGTCGTACCCGTAGTGCGTGACGGCCCCGCCCGGGTCGGTGGTCTGCGTGAGGTTGCCGCGGTCGTCGTAGGCGTGCCGCCACACCGTGCCGTCCGGCTCGGCCACTTCGACGGGCTGGTGGAGAGCGTTGTACGTCGCGGACGCGACGGTTCCGTCCGGGAGTTCGACGGCGGTGAGGTTGTCCTGCGCGTCGTAGGTGTAGCGCGTGGTGTGTCCGAGGGGGTCGGTCACCGACAGCGGGGCGGTGCCGCGGTCGTTCCACTACGTACGGGTCGTGTTGCCCAGCGGGTCGGTCTCCGCCACGACCTGGCCGTCGGCGTTGCAGCGGCACACGGTGCGGTGGCCGAGCGAGTCGGTGTAGACGGTGGTGGCGGCTGCCTCGTCGTAGGAAAAGGTGCCGTCGTAGATGCCGTCCGGGCCCGCGGTACGGACGACACGGCCGGCCGCGTCGTACTCGTACCGGAAGGTCGTGCCGTTGCGGTCGGTCCACGAAAGCATGCGGCCCTCGTGGTCGTAGGTGAAACGCAGGGCCTTGCCACTGGAGTTCACGACCTCGGCGAGGTTGCCCGCCTCGTCGTACCCGTAGCGCATCACCAGTGTGCTCGGTGCCGGTGCGCCGTTGTCGGGGGCGTAGGGATCCGGTGGCTCGTGCAGCAGGCGCAGCGCTGTGACCCGCTGGTTCTCGGTCTCGACGCTGAGGTGGTAGCCGCCGGAGTGCCGAAGGGCGACAGGCGTGGCGTAGGGGCCGCGGTCGATGTCCAGGCAGGCGCCGTTGCGGTCCCTCAGCGAGACGAGGGGCAGCTGTGCGACGGTGGGTTCACCGCAGGGGAGCGGGTCGGCGAAGGTCCGGACACGTCCGCTGTCCGGGTCGGTGAGGGTGAGCGTCCCGTCCGGTTTGCCGTCCCACTCCAGCGGCCAGCGTGGGCCCTTGGAGGGCAGCACGGGCTCGTGCGGTTCCGGGACGGGGTAGACCAGGCGCATGCCGTCCGCGGCGACGAAGACCACACCGTCGGCATCGATCTGGACGCGTTCGTCCAGGAGGGACGCCCAACTGGGGCCGAAACACACACCGCCCCGGTACGACGAGAGGTGGGTCCGGGTCAGGACAAGGGGCAGGGCGCCCGGGAGCGACAGATCGGTCTGCTCCATGAGCATCGAACCCGTCGCCACGTCCACCGGCTCACCCTTGGTAGGAGTACGGCCGGGGGTGCGGGAGGCGACCCCTTCGTCGATGAGGTTCGGCCGGAGGGAGGGTGTCTGCAGAGCCGGAGGCGTCTTCGGCAGAAACACCCGGCTTCCGCCGAACACCCCGCCCAGCAGCATGCCGCTCTCGGCGGCCTTGTTGACCTCTTCCAGGCTGATCCCGCTCTGGTGTCCGGCGAGGATCCGGGCCGGCTGGGCCACGGCGAGATCCATCGCGACGCTCTCGACACCGCCGAACGCGGCCCCGATCAGCGCGCTGGCCACGAGGCGTGCCGCAGTGGCTGAAATGGTGACGCTCAGGGTTTCCCCGAGCGCGATGATGGCCTCGGCCGCCGCGCCCGCTGCCGCGTCGGAGACGCCGAGGGTGGGTCCGGTCAGGACGATTCCGGTGACGATCAGCGTGGCACAGGCGGCGATCTCGGTCCACAGCCTCTCGACCGCCTTGTCGATCTCCTCCGCCAGGTCGTCCAGGGCCTTCGCCATGGACCGGGCCGACTTCGCGAGGTCCTTCAGCCAGCCCTTCTCGCCTTTGCCGACATAGCGGGACCAGAAGGTGTCGAAGGCATCGATGGCCTCACCGCTGTTCAGCTCGATGAGGGTGCGGGCCCTGTGATCGGTCTCCCGCTTGACCTCGTCGACAGTCTTGGCGAACGCCCGCCAGGCCTTCGCCGCCTCCCGCAGCTTGTCGGGATCGCCGTCCGGCCAGTGGAGGCCCATCTTCTCCAGGATGGCGCGGGCCTCTTCCTTGACGCTCACCTGCCGGCGTCCCGGCCCTCGGCACCGGATGCGTCGTGGTGTCGGTGATCGCCCTTCCTGGCCTCGGTGAAGATGCCCTCGATCAGTTCGTCGTTGTCGACGTGGCCGTCCTTGAGGTCGTCCATCGCCTCATGGATGCTCACGAGTCCGAGTACGAGCGTCCCGGCCGCCCTCTCCACTGCCCGCTGGTTCGACGTGTACTTTTCCTCGAACTGGGACCCCGCATCCTTCCCCCATGGCTTGCCGAGCCCGTCCAACGTGGTGACGAGCGTGGTCAGGGCCCCACTGAGCTTCTTGCCCTGCTTCCCGAAAGCCGGGGCCGCGACCTTGAGTTCGGGGACGGCGATGCCCAGGACCATGCCGCCCTTGCCTGCTCCCGCACTGTAGTCCGAGCTGGTCGTGTGGTTGATCCGCGTGTGCACGGGGCGGTCTTCCGGGGCGGACATCGCGCTCCTACGGCTCGGCATGCTCGCAACATGTGTATGGGCAAAGCATCCGAGTGTAGTCGTCCTGTTACTCGGCTGCCGTGATGCCCGTCGGATTCACGCCGCCACCGCCGTGTCCGGCGGGCCCGTCGTCGTGGTGCGGAGCCGGGCTATGCGGGTCGCGGCCTGTTCGTGGTCGCAGGGGGTGGCGCCCAGGGCGCGGTGGCGGGCTATCAGGGATGGTTCGGCGCGCAGGAGGCGCCAGCCGCGGGTGAGGAGGACCGGGAGCGGTTTGCGGGCCTCGCGGATGTCGCGGAGCAGGCGGCGGCGGAAGGTGGTGGTGGGGCGTCCGCGCAGGCAGATGGCGTCGGCCAGCACGCCGAGGGCCGCGCAGCGTGCCGCGATGTCGGCGGCGAAGACGCCCTCCGCGAGGAAGAGGGGGGAGCCCGCGAGGTCGAGGTGGTCCTCGCCGGTGCGGGCGCTGAGCGCGATGTCGTAGCGGGGCACCGTGGTGGTGCCCCGCCGGCACAGCCGGGTGATGGCGTCCACGGCGGCGTCCGCGTCCCAGGAGCGGGGCGAGTCCCAGTCCACCTCGGCCCCGACGAGGGGGAGGGTGGGGTCGTCGCCCTCCTTGTAGAAGTCGTCCAGGTGGAGGACGGGCAGCCCGCTGCGGGTGGCCAGGCGGGTCTTGCCGGAGCCGGAGGGGCCCGTGAGCAGGATGACCCGGGCGGGCGCGGGCCGGGGCGGGGCGGCGGCCGGGACGGAGGCGGTTCTCGCGGGGACGCCGCGTGCGTCGCTGGAGTCGGTCACGGGTCACGATTGTCCGTCATCGGCCCGGCGTGTTCGAAGGTGCGTGCGGAAAGTATCGCCGGATGAGGCCCCGGCCGGGCGCGCGGAGGCAAATCCTCCGCCGCGACCCGCGCCCGCCCCTCCCGAAAACCGGTCCTGGACAGCGAGAATGGCGCTCCACAGCACCCGAGGGAAGAGGGAGGCCCGCACGTATGGCACAGGAAGTACGCGGGGTCGTCGCACCGGGAAAGAACGCACCCGTGCGGGTCGAGACGATCGTCGTGCCCGATCCGGGCCCCGGCGAGGCCGTCGTTCAGGTGCAGGCGTGCGGCGTGTGCCACACCGACCTGCACTACAAGCAGGGCGGGATCAGCGACGCCTACCCCTTTCTCCTCGGGCACGAGGCGGCGGGTGTCGTCGAGGCGGTCGGCGAGGGCGTCACGGACGTCGCGCCCGGTGACTTCGTCATCCTCAACTGGCGCGCGGTCTGCGGCCAGTGCCGGGCCTGCAAGCGCGGCCGGCCCTGGTACTGCTTCGACACCCACAACGCGGCGCGGAAGATGTCGCTGGCGTCGGACGGGAGCGTGCTGGAGCCGGCGCTGGGCATCGGCGCCTTCGCGGAGAAGACGCTGGTGGCGGCCGGGCAGTGCACCAAGGTCGACCCCGCGGTGTCGCCCGCCGTGGCGGGGCTGCTGGGCTGCGGCGTCATGGCCGGGATCGGCGCGGCCGTCAACACCGGCCAGGTGACCCGCGGCGACTCGGTGGCCGTCATCGGCTGCGGCGGGGTGGGGGACGCCGCCATCGCGGGGGCGCGGCTGGCGGGCGCGGCGAAGATCATCGCCGTGGACATCGACGACCGCAAGCTGACCACCGCCGAGAAGATCGGCGCCACGCACACGGTCAACTCCTCCACCGCCGACCCGGTCGCGGCCATCCGTGAGCTGACGGACGGTTTCGGCGCGGACGTCGTCATCGAGGCGGTCGGCCGCCCGGAGACGTACGAGCAGGCCTTCTACGCCCGCGATCTGGCCGGGACGGTGGTGCTGGTCGGGGTGCCCACGCCGGAGATGAGGCTGGAGCTGCCGCTGCTGGACGTCTTCGGGCGGGGCGGGGCTCTCAAGTCCTCCTGGTACGGCGACTGTCTGCCCTCCCGGGACTTCCCCATGCTGATCGACCTGCACCAGCAGGGGCGGCTGGACCTCGGCGCGTTCGTCACCGAGACCATCGCGCTGGACGAGATCGAGCAGGCGTTCGCGCGCATGCACGGGGGCGACGTGCTGCGTTCGGTGGTGGTGTTCTGATGGCCGCCCGTATCGACCGCCTCGTCACCAGCGGTGAGTTCCGGCTCGACGGGGAGACGCACCAGGTCGACAACAACGTGTGGCTGATCGGCGACGACAGCGAGGTCGTCGTCGTCGACGCCGCCCACGACGCCGACGCCATCGCCGCCGCGGTCGGCGGCCGTACCGTGCGCGCGATCGTGTGCACCCACGCGCACAACGACCACATCGACGCCGCGCCCGAACTGGCCGCCCGCACCGGCGCGCCCATCCTGCTGCACCCCGAGGACCGGGTGCTGTGGGACATGACCCATCCGGACCGGGTCCCCGACGGGGAACTGGCCGACGGTGACGTCCTGGAGGTGGCCGGCGCCCGGCTGACGGTTCTGCACACCCCCGGCCACGCCCCCGGCGCCGTCTGCCTCTACGCACCCGCGCTCGGCACGGTCTTCACCGGGGACACCCTCTTCCAGGGCGGTCCCGGTGCCACCGGGCGCTCCTTCTCGGACCACCCGACGATCCTCCGCTCCATCCGGGAACGGCTGCTGACGCTGCCCCTGGAGACCGTGGTGCGCACGGGCCACGGGGACAGCACGACGGTGGGCGCCGAGACGGCCAACGTGTAGCCCGGCCGCCCTTCGGACGGGGCCCGGCGAGCAACCGGCCCGGTCCCGTCCGGAGAGGCTCACTGCCGGTAGCCCTCCAGGAAGCGGCCGATGCGCGAGATGGCGGCGTCCAGGTCCTCGGCGCGGGGGAGGGTGAGGATGCGGAAGTGGTCGGGCGCGGCCCAGTTGAAGCCGGTGCCCTGGACGACCTGGATCTTCTCGCGGAGCAGCAGGTCGAGGACGAAGCGTTCGTCGTCGTGGATCTTGTGCACCGCGGGGTCCAGCCTCGGGAACGCGTACAGCGCGCCCTTGGGCTTGACGCAGCTGACGCCCGGGATCTCGTTGAGCTTGCGCCAGGCGACCTCCCGCTGCTCGTGGAGGCGGCCACCGGGCAGGACCAGGTCCTCGATGGACTGGCGGCCACCGAGGGCGGCCTGGATGGCGTGCTGGGCGGGGGCGTTGGGGCACAGCCGCATGGAGGCGAGCATGCCCAGGCCCTCCAGGTAGTCACGGGCGTGCTGCTGCGGCCCGGAGACCAGCAGCCAGCCGGAGCGGAAGCCGGCCACCCGGTACGCCTTGGACAGGCCGCTGAAGGTGAGGCAGACCAGGTCGGGGGCGAGGGCGCCCACGTGGTGGTGCTGGGCGCCGTCGTAGAGGATCTTGTCGTAGATCTCGTCGGAGAAGACCATCAGCCCGTGGCGGCGGGCCAGGTCGAGGATGCCCTCCAGCAGTGCGCGCGGGTAGACGGCGCCCGTCGGGTTGTTGGGGCTGATGATGACGACGGCCTTGGTGCGGGACGTGATCTTGGCGGCCATGTCGTCCAGGTCGGGCAGCCACTCGGACTGCTCGTCGCACACGTAGTGCACGGCCTTGCCGCCGGCCATCGTGGTCACGGCCGTCCACAGCGGGAAGTCCGGGGCGGGGATGAGGACCTCGTCGCCGTCCTCGACCAGCGCCTGGACGGCCATCGCGACCAGTTCCGAGACGCCGTTGCCCAGGTAGATGTCGTCCACGTCGGCCTCGGGGAAGCCGCGCTGCTGGTAGTGCTGGGCGACGGCGCGGCGCGCGGACAGGATGCCGCGCGACTCGGTGTAGCCGTGCGCCTGGGGGAGCATCCGCACCATGTCCTGGATGATCTCCTCCGGCGCCTCGAAGCCGAACAGGGCGGGGTTGCCGGTGTTGAGCCGCAGCACGCTGTGCCCGGCCTCCTCCAGCGCGTCGGCCTGTTCGATCACCGGACCCCGGATCTCGTAACAGACCCCGCTGAGCTTGTTCGACTGCCGGAACTCCATGCTCGCCCGCCCTCCTGGTCCGAATGTATTCCTTGGTTCTACCAAGCTGGCACTTGGAAAGTCCAACCACATGTCTAGACTGACGGGCATGCCGAGCCATGCGACCACCACCAGCACCAGCCGATCCCGCCGCAGCTACGACCAGTTCTGTGCCGTGGCGCGCGCCCTCGACGCGGTCGGGGACCGCTGGACGCTGCTCATCGTCCGCGAACTGCTGGCCGGCCCGCGCCGCTACACCGATCTCCACGCCGACCTGCCCGGCGTCAGCACGGACGTGCTGGCCGCACGGCTCAAGCACATGGAGGCCGAGGGCCTCGTCGAACGGCGCCGCCAGCCGCGCCCCGCCTCGGGCCACGTCTACGAACTGACCGGGCGCGGGCGCGGCCTGCTGCCCGTCCTCTCCACCCTCGCCACCTGGGGCGCCCCCGCCCTGGGCAAGCCGCGGCCCACCGACGCGGTACGCGCCCACTGGTGGGCGCTGCCCCTGCGGGAGGTGCTGATCGCGGAGCTGGGGAGCGAGGCGGGCCTCGTGGACGTCGTACTGCCGGAGGGGACGTTCCACCTGCGGCTCGCCGCCCCTGACGCCGGCGGGGAGGCGGCGCACGGACCGGTGTACGCGGAGGGCCCCGCACCGCACGGCGCCGGCACGCGGCTCGAACTGGACGCCGACGCCTGCGTGTCCCTCGCGGAGGGCTCGCTGACGCTCACGGACGCGGTACGGGCGGGGACGGTCCGGATGACCACCCGGTCAAGGTGACTTCCCGGTCGGGGTGACCTCCCGGTCCGGAGGACGGAAAGGAGGACGGGAGGGAGCGCGGGCACTGGGGAGCGGAGGCGGAGAGCCGGCCGGTGGCCCGTCTCGCATCGTCGACCGGGCATTCTCCACGCGCCGTCGGTGGCGATCAACCGCTCAGGCAGTCTCGGGCCGACATGCGGAACGCGGCCACCAGCCGGCTGCTGTCCGCGGCCCGGGTTGCCACGACGACGCGGCTCGGTTCGACGCCGTCCAGCGGGATGGTGGTGAGGTCGGGCCGGGTGCCGCCGGTGTGCAGGGCGGCCGGGATGATGGCCACGGCCTGCCCGGCGGCTATGCACTCGAGCTTGTCCTCGATGGTCTCGACCGGGGGTCCGCCGGGTGCGGGGCGGCCTCCCGGCCGCGGGTCGATGCGCCAGTACGCGTCCCATTCCGGATCCGGGAACCGGGGGATCGGCTCGCCCTCGATGTCGTCGAGCGTGACCGACTCCTTGCCCGCCAGCCGGTGCCCGACCGGTACGAGCAGCATCCTCGGCTCGTCGTAGAGGACCGTCACGTCCAGGCCGTCCGTCTGCAGCGGCAGCCGGGTGATCGCCGCGTCGACCCGCCGGTCGAGCAGGGCCTGGCGCGGCTCGTCCCACTTCAGGTGCAGCGTGCGTACCTCGGCGTCGGGGTGTTTGTGCCGCAGGTTCCGCACCACCGGGGTGACGATCAGTCCCGCGGTGTAGCCGACGGTGATCCGGGTGGGCCGCGCGGCGGCCCGGGCGGCGACCGTGGCCCGCTGGGCCGAGCGCACCAGGGCGCGTGCGTGGGGGAGGAAGGCCTCTCCCGCTTCGGTGAGCCGCGTTCCTTGCCGCGTCCGGTCGAAAAGCCGCGCCCCCACCTGGGCCTCGAGCCGGCTGATCTGCCGGCTCAGCGACGGCTGCGCGATGTGCAGCTCGGCGGCGGCGCGGCCGAAGTGCAGATGCGACGCGACGGTGGTGAAGTAGCGCACCAGCCGAAGGTCGAGATCCGTCATGCCTCAAGGGTATGACGTGGTCCAAAACAGGTCTTTGATGGCCGGGAGCCTGCGTCCCTACCGTGAGAGCCATGGCAAACGACAAGGAAATCGCGGTCCGGCGCTTCTACGAGGCACTCTCCACCGGTGACACCGCGCTGGTCGACGAGGCCCTGGCCGCCGGCTGGGAGGCCGTCCCGCCCCTGCGCACCGGGGGCGGCCCGGAGGGATGGAAGGCGAGCATCGCTCACCTTCGTGGGGTGTTCAGTGACCTGACCGTCGAGATCGAGCACGTCGTCGTGGACCGGGACATGGTCGCGGTACGGGCGGTCAGCCGCGGCAAGCACACCGGCGAGCTGCTCGGCGTCGAGGGCACCGGCCGCGAGGTCGAGTTCCGGGCGGCCGACTTCCACCAGGTGGCCGACGGCCGCATCGTGCGCACCTGGCACCTGGAGGACTACTTCTCGATCGCCACCCAGATCGGACTGGAGTTCACCCGTGGCGCTTGACGGAAAGACGGCGGTGGTGACCGGGGCGGCCCGGGGCATCGGATACGCGTACTGCCGGCGGCTCGCCGCGGACGGCGCGCACGTGGTCGCCGTCGACATCGACGACCCGGCGGACGCCGTGAGCGAGCTGACGGGCGGCGGCGACAAGCTGGGACTGGTGTGCGATATCAGTGAACCGTCGCAGGTCGACGCCGTGACCCGCACGGTCCTCGACCGGTACGGGCGCTGCGACATCCTCGTCAACAATGCCGGCATCTTCCCCTACACCGACCTTGAGCACACATCGATCGAGCTGTGGCGCAAGGTGCAGGCGGTCAACGTCGAGTCGATCCTGCTCTTCGCCCGGGCGTTCGCGCCGGGGATGCGGGCCGCGGGGTGGGGGCGCATCGTCAATACCGGCTCGGGCATCACCCTGACCCAGAACCGCGACCTCGCGTACATGACCAGCAAGGGCACCGTCCACGTGCTGACCCGGGCGCTCGCCAACGAACTCGGCGACAGCGGCATCACGGTCAACGCGATAGCACCCGGCCTGGTGGCGACCCAGGGCTTCCTGGGCCGGGCCCGTCCGGGCGGCCCGACTGCCGACGAGGTGTTCGCCCGTGTGACGGCCCTGCAGACCATCAAGCGCCAGTCGGTCGCGGCGGACCTCGGTAACGCCCTGGGCTTCCTGGTCTCCGACGACGCCGATTTCATCACCGGCCAGATCCTGCACGTCGACGGCGGCATGACACGTACGGGAGCCTGACATGCTCGAAGCCATCGCCGACCGTTTCAGCACCTCGCCACGCTCGCCCGTACTGCACTCCCCCGCCGAGCACGGGCTGGACTTCGAGGATGTCACGTTCCCCTCCGAGGACGGGATTCCGCTCGAAGGCTGGTTCGTGCCGGCCCCCGGCTCCGACCGGCTCGTGATCGTCAACCACCCGCGGTTCTTCAGCCGTTCGGGGCTGCCGTCCCATCTGGAGCCCTGGCGGTCGGTCAACGGCGAGACCGGCAACGACATCGAGGTCGACCTGGTGCCGGACATCGCGATCCTGCACGCCGCCGGCCACCACGTCCTCGCCTACGACCTGCGCAATTTCGGCCTCAGCGGCGCCGCCAACGGCGGCGTGACCACCAGCGGCAGATTCGAGTCGCGCGACGTCGTCGGCTCCCTGCGGTATGCGCGGTCGCGTCCTGACCTGCGCGGGGCGCGGATCGCGCTGTTCAGCCGCTGCCTGGGCGCCAATGCCACGCTGTTCGCGATGCAGCGGGCCCCGCAGGAGTTCACGGACGTCCGCTGCCTGGTCGCCTGCCAGCCGCTGTCGCCGCGCGCGGTTCTGGAGCGAACGCTGGAGCGGCGCCGCATCCCGGCCGGGCGGATGGAGGAACTGGACCGGCTGATCAGGCTCCGCACCGGCTTCGGCCTCGACGAGATGTCCCCGGTCGAGACCGGCGCGGCCGGCAGTGTCCGGGTGCCGACGCTCGTCTACCAGGTCCACGACGACCTCATGACGTACCCGGCCGATGTCCGGTCCATGTTCGACGCCATCCCCTCGGACGTGCCGAAGGAGCTGTTCTGGATCCACGGCACCACCCGCCGCTGGGACGGATACCTGCACTTCCAGAAAGACCCGGACCGCATTCTGGAGTGGCTGGCCGGCCACATCGGCTAGTGGTTCGGCATGCGGACTCGGCCGGGTACGCGGTCAGCGCCGGACCGGTGACCGGGAGGCGAAGCGCACCGGGCTCGGCGCGGTTGCGCACCTCACCGGAACGCTCAGGCGCCGACCGGGTGCCAGACCGTCTTCGTCTCCAGGAAAGGAGTCATCCGCGCCAGGCCCGGGTCGGCCGACCAGTCGTCCGCGCCGGGGGCCGGGCGCAGCACCCGCTTGAGGTTCTCCGCCGCCGCGGCCTCCAGTTCGGCGGCCAGCTCGCCGTCCGCCCCCGCCAGGTCGAGGGCGTTCACGTCCCTGTGCGCGGCCAGCGGCCGGGCCAGCTCCGCCGTGTCACCCGACAGGATGTTGACGACACCGCCGGGCAGGTCCGAGGTGGCCAGCACCTCCGCGAGGGAGAGCGCGGGCAGCGGGGCGGTGTGCGAGGTGACGAGCACCGCCGTGTTGCCGGTGACGATCACCGGGGCCAGGACGGAGACCAGGCCCAGCAGCGAGGACCGCCGCGGCGCCAGCACCGCCACCACGCCCGTCGGCTCAGGCGTGGAGAGGTTGAAGAACGGGCCCGCCACCGGATTGGCGCCGCCCACCACCTGGGCCACCTTGTCGGACCAGCCCGCGTACCACACCCAGCGGTCGATCGCCGCGTCCGTGACCTCCCGGGCCTTCGCCGCAGGCAGGCCGTCCGCCGCCGCCACCTCGGCGGCGAACTGCTCGCGGCGGCCCTCCAGCATCTCCGCGACGCGGTAGAGGACCTGACCGCGGTTGTAGGCGGTCGCGCCCGACCACCCGGCGAACGCCTTGCGGGCCGCCACCACCGCGTCCCGCGCGTCCTTGCGGGAGGCGAGCGGGGCGTTGGCCAGCCACTGACCCTGTGCGTCCGTCACCTCGTACACCCTGCCGCTCTCGGAACGGGGGAACTTCCCCCCGATGTACAGCTTGTAGGTCTTCAGCACGGACAGCCGTGCGCCACGCGCCTCGGACCCGCGTGTCTCAGGCGTGCTCAAGGTAGGCCTCCAGACCGTGCCTGCCGCCCTCGCGGCCGTACCCCGACTCCTTGTAACCGCCGAACGGGGAGGTCGGGTCAAACTTGTTGAAGGTGTTGGCCCACACCACACCGGCCCGCAGCCGGCCCGCCATGTCGAGGATGCGCGAGCCCTTCTCCGTCCAGATGCCCGCGGACAGCCCGTAGGGGGTGTTGTTGGCCTTGGCGACGGCCTCGTCGGGGGTGCGGAAGGTGAGGACGGACAGCACCGGGCCGAAGATCTCCTCGCGCGCGATGCGGTGCGTCTGGCCGACGCCGGTGAAGACGGTCGGCGCGAACCAGTAGCCCCGGCCGGGCAGTTCGCACGGCACCGACCAGCGCTCGGCGCCCTCCCGCTCCCCGGAGTCGGCCAGCTCGGTGATCCGGGCCAGCTGCTCGGCGGAGTTGATGGCACCGACATCGGTGTTCTTGTCGAGCGGGTCACCGACACGGAGCGTGGCCAGCCGCCGCTTGAGCGCGTCCAGCACCTCGTCGTGCACGGACTCCTGCACCAGCAGCCGGGAGCCCGCGCAGCACACCTGGCCCTGGTTGAAGAAGATGCCGCTCACGATGCCCTCGACGGCCTGGTCGAGGGGGGCGTCGTCGAAGACGATGTTGGCGCCCTTGCCGCCGAGTTCGAGCGTGAGCCGCTTGTCCGTTCCGGCGACGGTACGGGCGATCTCCTTGCCGACGGCGGTCGAACCGGTGAACGCCACCTTGTTCACGTCCGGGTGCGCCACCAGCGCCGCGCCGGTCGCGCCGTCGCCCGTCACGATGTTGACGACGCCCTTGGGCAGCCCCGCCTGGCGGCAGATGTCCGCGAAGAACAGCGCGGACAGCGGCGTCGTCTCGGCGGGCTTGAGCACCACCGTGTTGCCGGCCGCCAGCGCCGGGGCGATCTTCCAGGCGAGCATCAGCAGCGGGAAGTTCCACGGGATGACCTGCGCGGCCACGCCCAGCGGCCTGGGGTCGGGGCCCAGCCCCGCGTAGGAGAGCTTGTCGGCCCACCCCGCGTGGTAGAAGAAGTGCGCCGCGACCAGGGGCAGGTCCGCGTCGCGCGTCTCCCGGATCGGCTTGCCGTTGTCCAGCGTCTCCAGGACCGCCAGCTCGCGGGAGCGCTCCTGGATGATGCGGGCGATGCGGAAGAGGTACTTGGCGCGCTCGGCACCCGGCAGCGCCGACCACGGCCCGAAGGCTTCCCGTGCGGCCCGCACGGCCGCCTCGACGTCGTCCGCGCCGCCGTGGGCGACCTCGGACAGCACCTCCTCGGTCGCCGGGGCGAGCGTCTTGAAGACCTTGCCCGCCGCCGCCTCGCGGAACTCGCCGTCGATGAACAGCCCGTAGGACGGGGCGATGTCGACGACGGCACGGGACTCGGGCGCGGGTGCGTACGCGAACAGCTTCGATGCCGCCGACGGAGCGACTGGATCGGTCATGGCTCAGTCCACCGTTACGTAGTCGGGGCCGGAGTACCGGCCGCTGGCAAGCTTCTGCCGCTGCATCAGCAGGTCGTTCAGCAGGCTGGAGGCGCCGAAGCGGAACCAGTCGGGGCTGAGCCAGTCGTCGCCCAGCGTCTCGTTGACCAGCACCAGGTACTTCACCGCGTCCTTCGCCGTGCGGATGCCGCCGGCCGGCTTGACACCGACCTGGCGGCCGGTGGCGGCCCGGAAGTCGCGCACGGCCTCCAGCATCAGCAGCGTCCCCGGCGGCGTCGCGTTCACCGCGACCTTGCCGGTGGACGTCTTGATGAAGTCGGCCCCCGCGAGCATCGCCAGCCACGAGGCGCGGCGGATGTTGTCGTAGGTGGCCAGCTCGCCGTTCTCGAAGATCACCTTCAGATGGGCGTGGCCGCAGGCCCGCTTGACCTCCTGGATCTCCTCGAACACCTGGAGGTAGCGGCCCGCCAGGAACGCGCCCCGGTCGATCACCATGTCGATCTCGTCGGCCCCGGCGGCGACGGCCTCCCGGGTGTCGGCCAGCTTGACGGAGAGCGCGGCCCGGCCGGAGGGGAAGGCCGTGGCGACGGACGCGACGTGGATCCCCTCCGCGCCCAGACCGGCCAGGGCCTGCTTGGCGGTGGCCGCCATGTCCGGGTACACGCAGACGGCGGCCACCCGCGGCGCTGACCGGTCACCCGGGTCGGGGGCGGCGGCCTTGGCGCACAGCGAGCGGACCTTGCCCGGGGTGTCGGCACCCTCAAGGGTCGTCAGATCGATCATCGAGATCGCCAGGTCGAGCGCGTACGCCTTCGCGGTCGTCTTGATGGAACGGGTCCCCAGCGCCGCCGCCCGGGCCTCCAGCCCGACCGCGTCGACACCCGGGAGCCCGTGCAGAAAGCGGCGGAGAGCGGCGTCGGAGCTCGCGACGTCGGAGAGGGTGCCCCTCCCCGCGTCGCGAGGGGCCGCATCGGTAGGCATGCTCACCAGAGCACCATATCTACGCGCGTAGCCGCTGTCACCCCTACGACGGGGGTCGCAGGGGTGGGAGTGTCCTCGATGACGCCGCATCCGAGGGGTCGGGGTCGGCCAGCTCCATGGGCCGAACGTCCGGCGCCCGTCCTCGCGCCGCAGCTCGTCGGGCACCGGCTCGGTCAAGTGGTCCCACCACTCCGTCTTCTCCCCGAGCAGGTGGCCGTACTCCATGCCGACGGGCTCTCCGTCACCGTCCTTGTGGGCCAACGCGGCACGGAAGGTGGATTTGCGGGTCAGGGACCTGAAGCGCCGGAACGCCGCCACGACGTCCTCGCCGGTCTCGTGGTAGGGCGGCTCCGCGAACGCCTCGGCGTAGACGGCCCGGAACGCGTCCTCGGCCCGCGCGGCGGCGGCCCCGTCCAACCGCTCCACCGTGACGGCGTCTCGCCGGGTCATGCCGCACCCCTTCGCAGACTCTCACGGAGGCGTTCGCCGCACGCGGGTCGTCGAGCACGGGCCGCCGCGACCGGTGCGCGTACGTCCCGTCGCCGCCCGGCACCACACGTTCAGCCCTGGCCCGACAGGACGGAGTCCAGGCCGAGCAGTTCCGCCAGGTTGCCGCCCAGGACGCGGTCGCGGGTCTCGCCCGGCGAGGTGACGCGTTCGACCACGGTGCGGGCCACGACCGGGTCGCCGTAGGGGGTGTCCGAGCCGAAGAGGGCGCGGTCCGGGAGTTCGCGGACGGCCATGCGGACGGCGAGGGCGAGGGGGGCGGTGGACAGCTCCAGGTACATGCTGGGCCGCTCCCGGACGTAGGCGATGGCCTCCATCCAGTTGAGGCCCCCGAGTTGGCTGACGACGAGGGGGACGGAGGGGTGGCGGGCGGCGAGGTCCGCCAGGGTCGCCAGATCGGCCGGCGTCGTCGGGGCGAAGCCGTGCACGACGACGGGGAGTCCGCCGTGGTCGGCGGCGGCCCGCAGCACCGGCTCGACACGGGCCGCCTGCCCGGCGGGCGGCGTCAGCTCACCGATGCCGTACAGCCCCCGCCCGGCCACGTCCCGGGCGACGATCGCGGCGATCTCCTCCTCCGGGGCGTCCAGGGGCACCGGGCCGAAGCCCAGGAACCTGTCCGGGTGGGCGGCCAGTGTGTCGTGCAGCTCCCCGACCGCCGCCCGGTAGCCGTCGGTGCCGTTGCCGCGCCCGGCCAGCGCGGCGTCCAGCACACTCATCTCGCGGCGCAGGGACGCCAGATCGGTGGCGCGCTCGGGGTGCGGGCGGGTGGCGAAGAGGACGGAGGCCGCCACCCCCGCGGCGTCCAGGGCCGCCAGGTGGTCGCGGACGGGAAGACGGACGTGGGCGTGCGCGTCGAGGATCACCGGATTCTCCCAGCTCGGACGGTACCGGGCGGCGGAATGCGCCCGGTACCGCCACCGTTGCTCCTTGACACAGTGGGAAGGTCAAGCGGAAGGAAGCCGTCAGCGGTGCTCATCGGGGAACTGGCCCGGCGTACGGGCACGACGACACGGCTGCTGCGGCACTACGAGAAGACCGGGCTGCTGCGTTCCCACCGCCGTGCCAACGGCTACCGCAGCTACGACGCGGACGCCGAGGAGACCGTGCGCACCATCCGCGCCCTCCTCGCGGCGGGCCTCCCCACCCGCGTCATCCGCCAGGTCCTGCCCTGCACCACGGGTGGCGCCACCGTCCTCCCCTGCCCCGGAGTGCTGGAGGCGCTGCGCGCCCAACTGGCCGCCCTCGACCGGCGCGCCGCCGAGATGGACGCGGCCCGTGCCGTCCTCCGGCGCACCATCAGCGCGACGGAGGCCGAGGCCATGGGGAGGGAGGCCGAGTCCGTGGGGACAGAGGCCGAGGCAACGGGGACAGGGGCCGAGGTCACGGGGACAGGGGACGCGCGTGGCCCCGTCTAGGCCGCCGGGCCGTACACCATGTGGGCCACGCCGCCCTCGAAGCGTTCGCACCTGGTCAGGGAGAGGGTGTGTGCCGCGGCGCCCTCGGGGAAGAGGCGCTGGCCGGAGCCGAGGGTGAGGGGGTAGACGAACAGGTGGAGTTCGTCGACGAGGCCGTCGGCCAGCAGGGCCCGCACCAGGGTGGCGCTGCCGCTGACGTAGACGCCCCGGGAGTTCTCCTTCAGCTCGCGGACGGCCTCGGGGCCGTAGGGGCCCAGAACGGTGGAGTTGTTCCAGTCGGCGGCCCTCTCCAGGGTCGAGGAGACGACGTATTTGGCCGTCTCGTTGAAGAAGAGGGCGCCAGGGTCGTCCTCGGTGCCGCGTGAGGACCACGCCGGGGCGAACATCTCATAGGTGGCGCGGCCCAGCAGGATCGCGTCACTGGAGGCGGTCAGCGCTCCGACGGCCTCCGTCATCTCCTCTCCGAACGGGTAGGGCGCCGTCCAGCTCGGCGCCTCGATGACGCCGTCGAGCGTGATGAACTCGTGCACCTTGAGTGCTCCCATGGCCGCTCCCTCGTGTCGTGCCCGTCCGCCGTCGGCCGGGCGCTGGAATGGTGACTCCCGCCGAGCCGTGAAGTCATCGCCCGTGTGGACCGGAGGGGTGTTTCGATGCCGTACCGCAATGTCCGCCATGCGGACGGTCGGGCACAATCGTTCGCATGACGAGCGAGGACAAGCGTCAGGGTCCGGACGACGGGACCGGGGCCGGAGCCGGAGCCGGGTCGCAGTCCGGGCCCGGGACCGGGACCGGTGGCCAGGACCCCGCCGAGCGGGTCTACCGGTCGCCCGCCGGTATGGCGGGCGGTGTCGTCCTGCTGGCCATCGGAGTGTGGCTCGCGGCCGACGCCGTCTTCGGCGGCGAGGGCCGCACCCCGTGGCTCGCACTCGCCGGGCTGCTGTTCGCCGCACCACTCGTCGTCGCCTTCACCCTGCGGCCCGCCGTCTTCGCCGGTACGCGGCGGATGCGGGTACGCAACCCCTTCCGCACCATCGAGCTGCCGTGGGGCGCCGTCGAGTCGGTGCGGGCCGGCTATTCCAGCGAGGTCGTCGCGAGCGGCGCGAAGTATCAGCTGTGGTCGATCCCCGTCTCCCTGCGGGCCCGGAAGAAGGCGACCCGGCACAACGAGCGGGCCGGTGGCGGCGGGGCGCCGATGGGCGGGATCTTCGGCGGACGCGGTCTGCCCGACCTCTCCGCGGGCGAGGACGGTAGGCAGTCCCGGCGCGCCCCCTCCGACCAGGCGGTGGACGAGCTGCGCGAGCTGCACGAGACCTACGGCGGGAAGGAGGACGCCCAGGGCGCGGTGAGCGTCCGCTGGTCCTTCGAGGTCCTGGCCCCCGCGGCGGCGGGCGCCGTCCTGCTGGCCGTCCTGCTGGCGACGGCCTGACGGCGGACTGGCGACGGGCCTCGCGGCGACCTGGCACGGCGGCCCGGAAGGCGGCCGGTCGGACGGCGGACTGGCGACGGGCGCGGGGAGGGCTGGCGACGGGCGCGGGGGAGGGCTTGGAAGGGCGCGGTCTGACCACTGGCGCGCGAGCGTCCCGGTCGGCGGTCGGACGGCGCTCTGACGCCCCGGCGGGCGGCACCGGGGAGTGGGTGCCGCGGCTCAGCGGACCCGTTCGACCAGTGACTCGGCCTCATGGCCGGTCAGTTCGAGACCGAAGGTGTCCTCCAGGACCTTGGGCAGCTCGTAGGGCTCCAGGGTGCGCTCCTGGGCTGGTTCCGTGGCGCCCGCGGGGGTCGTCGTCCAGGTGAGGCCGTCGAGCTGGTCGAGGCGGTCAGGGCGGACGCGCTGGAGGAAGGGGCGGCGGGTGAACGGGGAGTGCGCGCTGGTGGCGACGAAGTGGTTGCCGACCTGGTAGTCCACCGGGTACTGCGGGGTCAGGGTGACGTTGTGCCGCACCGTCCAGCCGCCCGCCCCGTCCGGGTGGTGCAGCGCCCAGCCGTCGGCACCGGGGGTGACCTCCGTGCGGCGCAGCAGGAAGGGGCGGCCCTCGATCACCGTACGGTTGCCGTCCACCAGTTCGATCGGCGCCAGCGGGCTGTCGCCGAAGCCCACATCACTGAGCCACGCGCGGCCCTCGACGCGGACGAGCAGCATCGCGTGGGTCGCCGGGAGTATCTTCTCCGCGCCCAGCCGCACCCGCCCCGAGAGCGCGGTGAAGTCGAAACCGAGCCGCTCCAGGGCCGCCGCGTAGAGGGTGACGTGCTCGTAGCAGTAGCCGCCCCGGCCCCGGCGCACCAGCTTGTCCTGGAGATCGGCCAGATCGAGCGAGACCGCCCGGTACAGGAAGCTGTCGAGGTTGTCCCAGCGCACCGACAGCACATGGGCGCGGTGCACCGCCCGCAGGGTCTCCAGGGTGGGGGTGCGCTCCCCCTCGTAACCCAGCCGCGCGAGATACGCGTCCAGGTCGAGCTGCTCACCGTGCCACATCGGCCGCCCTTCCGCTCGGGATCCCGGAAACGTTCCAGGGCAACGGGATCCGGGCAGCGGCTATTCCATGCCTTGCCACCCCCCGTCGACCGGCGGTCCACACAGTTCGGCCGGCCCCGCGCGCTCGACTGAGTACGTGTACTCATGTGCCGTGACCAGGAACTCCCTACCTTCATGAACATGGCCCCGCACAACGTCGCCAGCACCGCCCGGCTGACCAACCCGGAGGGGGAGGCACGGGCGGACAGAGCCCTGAGCGGATCTCCATGGCTGCGAGAGGTCCACGGTCGGACAACAAACATCGACGGGCAGGGCGCGCAGCACCGTACCTCCGCACTTCCCTCCCCCTGTAGCGCAGAGTTGCGGACCCGTTACAGTAATCGCAAGTCGTTGCGAGGGACACGGAAAACCAGCCTTGAAGCAGGACAGGGCGAAGAAGGGTCAAGAAGTCAGGTATGAGGACTTTTGATGAGGAGTGGGCCGGTCTCAGGCGGGATGCTGCGGCAAGGATGCGACTGGCGAGCTCTGGGGGGAACGGCTCAGGCGGTGGCGGTCAGGGCTGGGTGAAGTCCTCGAAGACCGCGTGGGCTGCCGCCGGCGAAGACGTGGCAGGGCTGCGCAAAGGGATACGAAAGGCCCTGCGCGAGTCGGAAACCGGTCAGCGGGGGATGAGCGGGAAAGGCAAGGTGGACGGCTTGGAGTGTGCCGCGGCCCAGCGGGAACTCCACGACTCCTGGGAGGCGTATGTCGAGGCACTGAGCCGTCGGTGCGGCGAGCTGGGGGAAAAGCTGGACAAGGCGGGCAACCATCAGTACAAGGGGGACGCGGAAATCGAAGCGGCTTTTGAGCATATCCGCACCAAGGTGGAACCAGTTGAAGCCGGGAGGGGCGGGGACAGTCACTCGGCGGGCAAGGGGCGGTAAGGTCAGTGGTTGACGTCGCGGCGATGAGGAAATTGGATCCCGAACAATTCGGCCAGGCTGCTGATGGCTATCGCGTACTCGGCAGCATGGCGGACGAGGCCAAGGGACGGGTACAGGACCACATTGTCGGGAAAATCGACCGGGGCCTCGGCGGCCTTGCCGCAAAAGCCGCAAAGAAGGCGTTGCGCGGGCTGGGAAATAATTTTCATTACGTGCAGGCTGAATGCGGGTTGGTGCGAGCCGCGCTAAATGCTCTCGCAGCTGAACTCCGGGCAGCAAAGAAGAAATTCGATGCGGCAGAAGAAGACGCTCGCACTGCGCATTTCAAGGTGAACCTCGATGGTTCGGTCACCTATCCACCCGCCGGCGAAGAGGTGGATGGCAGGAAACCCGAAGGCGGGACCGTGCACGGGAAGACCGGGAGCAAGCCCACTGGAGGCCCCATCGACCCGGCCGCTGACGCCAACATGCTGGCCGAGTCCTTGGAGAAGCAGGCGGACAAGGCGAACCCCAACCCGAACCATCACAAAGCTGTCGAAATCGCCGATCGCATCGCGGAGGCCCTCGAAGAGGCCACGATAGCCGACAGGAAGTGGGCACCAAAACTCCGTGCCCTGAAAGCGGATGACGATCTGCATGTGTCCCGCAAAGACTGGACGGATGTAACGAAGGATATGCGGGGGGTTCGGGCGGGGGCGGACGACTATCTGAAGCCCCCTAAGAAAGGCTCGCCCAAGGAGAACGCCGCATGGTGGGAAAAACTCTCCAAGGAACAGCAGGATGACTATGTAGCGCTTTACCCGGCGAGTATCGGAGGTATGGACGGGCTACCGGCAGCGGCGCGGGACGAAGCCAATCGCACAGTGCTGGCGGAGGCGAAGGCGAAATACCAGCTCGAATTGGACAAGCTTCCTCCTGAGCCGCGGAACAAGTATTCGTCGGTCTCTGCCGGCGGAGCTACCTCCCAGGCCTATACGGATGAGTGGATCGCGTGGAACAAGAAGTATGGGGAGAGGTACCGGCATCTGAAGAGTTCCCTCTCGGGAATGCGTGCAATTGAGGGCCGATTCGAAGCCACTGGTAAGGAGGGTCTTCCCGATGCCTACTTGCTGGGTTTCAAACCTGAGGGTCACGGCCGGGCAATCGTCGCGAATGGGAATCCGGACGAGGCGGTACATCAGGCCGTCTACGTACCCGGAACGACGGCGAATCTGGGCGACATCGAAAAGGATATGGACCGCATGAAATCTGTGTGGCGGGAGGCTCAGCCACTGACTGGTGGTGCTCCTGTTTCCACCATCACGTGGCTTGGATACGATGCGCCTCAAAACGTTGTCACCGACTCACCTTCTCCTCGCTATGCGAATGATGGTGCATCAGCATTCGATCGGTTCAATGAAGGTTTGGAAGCCTCTCACGCAGGGGATGGGTCGCCCCACAGAACGGCAATCGGCCACTCGTACGGCACAACACTGATCGGCTCAGCTGCCAGGCAGGGAAATCTCAACGCGGACGACGTAATATTCGCGGGCAGCCCGGGAGTGCAGGTTGGATCTGCGAAGGAGATGGATGTACCGAAAGGCCACGTCTGGAACGAAGAAGCGGAAGGCGACGTCGTGCCGGATATCGGCCGCTATGGACATGGTGGAAGCCAGTGGAAGATGGGGGGAGGGGTGTGGCTGAACCCAAGCGATGAGGAGTTCGGCGCTCATCAGCTGAATACAGGTGCGGACGAGTGGAACGGGCGCAAGACCGAAGCCGCGCACGGACACAGCGATTACTGGGATGAGAACACAACTAGTCTGAAGAACCAGGCCCGTGTCGTTGCGGGAAGGCATGGTGACGTACACCTTGACGACTAATTGTGCGGGGAAGCGGCTGGCGGCTGGAGCGGCTCTTGTTGCCTGTCTTGTATTTCTATCAGGGTGCAGCATGAGTGATCACGGCAAGAATTCATCGCAGAACTCTGGTGAGGTGCCTTCATCCGGGATTCAGCGGCAGGGTGATGCCGACGCTCGAATCAAGAAGATTTCGAGCGAGATACTGGATCTCGTTGCACTGAAAGGGGCGGTGTCGAAACCTGGCCCCGGCGTGGTCCCTTGTGAAGGGAAAAACGCGGACAAGTATTACCGCATGCTGCACACTTGGAGTGTAACTCCGTCCGGCAGCGATGCGGTGAAACTGGATGAAGCCGTGCGGGAACTCAAGGAGTCACTACCCAGGCGTGGCTGGGATATCAAGAGGTATGGGCCCGATGGTAGCGCCAATAAAAATGTGAACCTCGTCGCTGACCATGATGAGAAGAAATTCAGTGTGGACATCACGAGTAGCCCGAAGGAAAATCCGCCGATGCTTATCGTGAGTGTGATTTCCGGCTGCTACAAGGTCCCCCCGGGAGAGACGGTCGAACACTACTGAACCGGTAGGGGAGTCGTGCATTCGGTGGTGCGAAGGCCCTGCCCGGTGCTGCGGGGCAGGGCCTTCGTGCGCGTCATGGAGGCTCAGAGGCCGGTGGCCTCGCGCAGGTCGTCCTTGAACAGGTTCAGCACCCTGGCGGCGCGCTCCCGCGCCGGAGGCAGGCCGGCCGCACCATCCACCGGGACGACCACCTCCAGATAGCACTTGAGCTTGGGTTCCGTACCGCTGGGCCGCACCACGACCCGGCCGCCGGCCACCGGACCGCCGGCCGCGTCAGCCCCGGCCAGCAGGTAGCGCAGCCCGTCCGTGGGCGGCAGCGACTCCGAGCCCGCGCTCAGGTCGTCGGTCCGCTCCACGGCCAGCCCGCCCAGTGCCGTGGGCGGCTGCGCGCGCAGCCGCTCCATCGCGGAGGAGATCAGCGACAGGTCCGACACGCGCACCGAGAGCTGATCGGTGGCGTGGACGCCGTACTCGACGTCCAGCTCGTCCAGCAGACCGGCCAGGGTGCGCCCCGCCTGCTTCAGCTCGGCCGCCAGCTCGGCGACGAGCAGGGCCGCCGTGATGCCGTCCTTGTCGCGGACGCCCTCCGGGTCGACGCAGTAGCCCAGCGCCTCCTCGTAGCCGTAGCGCAGCCCGTCCACCCGGGCCAGCCACTTGAAGCCGGTGAGCGTCTCGGCGTACGGGAGTCCGGCCGCCGCCGCGATCTTGGAGAGCAGCGAGGAGGAGACGATCGTCGTCGCGAACGTGCCCTTCGCCCGCTTGCGGATCAGCTGGGTTGCCAGCAGCGCGCCCACCTGGTCGCCGCGCAGCATCCGCCAGCCGCCCTCGGCCGCCGCGTCGGGGACGGCCACACCGCAGCGGTCCGCGTCCGGGTCGTTGGCGATGATCAGGTCCGGCCGCTCGCCGTGCTCGGCCTCCCAGGCGCGGGCGGTCGCCCGCGCCCGGTCCAGCGCGCCCGGCTCCTCGGGGTTGGGGAAGGCGACGGTGGAGAAGTCCGGATCCGGCTCGGCCTGCTCCTCGACGGGCACCGGCGTGGGGAAGCCCGCCCTCTCGAACGCCAGCCGCGCCGTGCGGTGGCCGACACCGTGCATGGCCGTGTGCACCACCCGCACCTGCCGCGGCGAGCCCTCGGTGAGAACGGCGCCGGTGCGCGCCAGGTAGGCGTCCAGCACCTCATCGCCGAGCACCTGCCAGCCGGACTCCGCGCGGGGCACCCCGTCCAGCGGGCCGACGGCCGCGATCCGTGCCGCGATGTCACCGTCGGCCGGCGGCACGATCTGCAGACCGTCACCGAGGTAGACCTTGTAGCCGTTGTCCCGGGGCGGGTTGTGGCTGGCGGTGACCATCACACCGGCCGCGGCGCCCAGGTGCCGGACGGCGAAGGCGAGCACCGGGGTGGGCAGCGGCGCGGGCAGCATCGCCGCCCGCAGTCCCGCACCGACCATGACGGCCGCGGTGTCGCGGGCGAAGTCGGCGCTCTTGTGCCGCGCGTCGTACCCGATCACGACCAGCGGCTCGGCGCCCTGTGCCGCCGCCCCGGCGCCCTGTGCCGCCTCGGCGCGCAGATACGCGGCGATCCCGGCAGCCGCGCGGATGACCACCGCGCGGTTCATCCGCATCGGGCCCGCGCCCAGTTCGCCGCGCAGCCCCGCCGTGCCGAACTGGAGGGTGCCGGAGAACCGGTCCCGCAGCTCGTCCGTGGCCCGGGCCTCGACGAGCTTCGCCAGCTCCTCGCGGGTCTGAGGGTCCGGGTCCTCGGCCAGCCAGCCACGGGCCCGCGCCAGGAGGGCCTCCTCGGACTCCGGCACACCGGCACCGGCTCCGGACCCCGGCACACCGGCACCGGACCCCGGCGCCTCGGCGGCGCCGCGCGCTCCGGTGGGCTCGCCGGCCCCGGCGGGCTTCTCGCTCATCGTCTCAAGTCCTGCCTTTCGCGGTGGGAGGGGAGGGCTGGGATCGGTGTGCTCAGAGCCGCTGGAGCACCTGGGCGAGCAGCGTGCCCATCCGGGCGGCCGAGTCGCGCCCCGCCTGGAGGACCTCCTCGTGGTTGAGGGGTTCGCCGGTCATGCCCGCGGCGAGGTTCGTGACGAGGGAGACACCGAGCACCTCGGCGCCGGCCTCCCGCGCCGCGATGGCCTCCAGCACCGTGGACATGCCCACCAGGTCACCGCCGATGGCGCGGACGAAACCGATCTCCGCGGGCGTCTCGTAGTGCGGCCCGGGGAACTGGACGTACACGCCCTCTTCCAGCGTCGGGTCGATCTCCTGGCACAGCGCCCGCAGCCGCGGGGAGTACAGGTCGGTCAGGTCGACGAAGTTGGCGCCGACGATGGGGGAGGCGGCGGTGAGGTTGATGTGGTCCTTGATCAGGACGGGCTGGCCCGGGCGCATCCCGGGCCGCAGGCCGCCGCAGCCGTTGGTGAGCACGACGGTCTTGCACCCCGCCGCCACGGCGGTACGCACCCCGTGCGCGACGGCCGCGACACCGCGGCCCTCGTACGCGTGCGTGCGGCCGAGGAAGACGAGCGCGCGCTTGTCACCCATCCTGTGCGAGCGGATCTTGCCCGCGTGCCCGGCGACGGCCGGCGGCGGGAACCCCGGCAGGTCGGTCACCGACAGCTCGTGGTCGGCCACCCCCAGCGCGTCGGCCGCCGGAACCCAGCCGGAGCCCATGACGAGGGCCACGTCGTGGCTCTCCTCGCCGGTCAGGGCCCGCAGCTTCGCGGCGGCCTCCTCGGCGGAGCGGTAAGGGTCATCGGGGAGGTGCGTACTGGCTGAAGCGTTCACGCGACGAGAGTAGCCGTTTCTCGCCTACGCGCGTAGACGTGTGACGCAACTCCGGACGAACGTACGGACGGGGCCGGTTCCACCGGCACCCGATGTGGACGTTCCGCCGCGGCCGGCACCCGATGTGGACGGGCTGCGGCGGCCGGCACCCGGGCGCCACCGGAACCCCGCGGCCACCGGCACCCGGATGCGGGCCACGGCCCCGGTACCCGGTGCTAGCAAGGCCGCTTCCGCAGCTCCGTCACATAGTCGTGCGGGGCGCCCGCGGACTCCGCCGCATCCGCGATGTCCCCCAGGTAGCGGGCCGAGGGCAGGCCGCCCTCGTACCCGTTCAGGACGTAGCACCAGGCCGGCTCCTCGCCCTCCAGCGTGTGCACCCGCACCCGCATCCGCCGGTATATGTCCAGCCCCACGCCCTCCCAGCGGTCCATGGAGTCCTCGTCCATCGGCGCGATGTCGTACAGCGCGACGAACAGCTCCGAGCGGGGCGCCTCCACCATGGTGGCCAGCGCCCCGTCCCACCCCATGTGCTCGCCCCCGAACGTGAGCCGCCAGCCGGTGATCCAGCCGGTGCCTCGCAGGGGGGAGTGCGGGGCGCGGCGGGCCATCAGGCGGGGGTCTAGGTTCCCGGCGTATGCGGCGTAGAGCGACATCCCCCGAGCCTACGGGAGCCCCCCTCCCCTGGAACCCCCACCAATGGGGGCTCACCCCCCTCCCCTGACCGGGGCTCCGCCCCGTGAATCCCCCTCTTCCCTGCACTGGGGGGCGGAGCCCCCGATGTATGGAGGGGTACGAGGGCGGAGGCTCTCAGTGGTGGGGCATCAGCATGGGGGAGGGGTACGAGGGTGGAGGCCCTCAGTGGTGGGGCACCAGCGTGGGGGAGGGGTCCGGGGGCCGGGGCCACGGGAATGAGGCCCCAGCGAGTGGGGGCGCACGGGGTGCGGGACAATGGGGGCGTGACTCGGATCGTGATCATCGGCGGCGGCCCCGGCGGATACGAAGCGGCATTGGTAGCCGCCCAGCTCGGCGCGGAGGTGACAGTCGTCGACTGCGACGGCCTCGGCGGCGCCTCGGTCCTCACCGACTGCGTGCCGTCCAAGACGCTCATCGCCACGGCCGAGGTGATGACGAACTTCGACTCCTCCTACGAGGAGCTGGGTATCCGTATCGAGGACACGACGCACGATCCGGACGACCCGGCCCGGGTGGTCGGTGTGGACCTGGGCAAGGTGAACCGCCGGGTGAAGCGGCTGGCCCTGGCCCAGTCGCACGACATCACGGCTTCGGTCACCCGTGCGGGTGGCCGGGTGATGCGGGGCCGCGGCAGGCTGGAGCCGGGGCAGGCGGCCGACGGTTCCCGGGTGGTGACCGTCACGGCCGCGGACGGCTCCCAGGAGCAGCTGACGGCGGATGCCGTGCTGGTCGCCACGGGCGGGCATCCGCGGGAGATACCGGACGCCCGGCCGGACGGTGAGCGGATCCTGAACTGGAAGCAGGTCTACGACCTGGAGGAGCAGCCCGAGGAGCTGATCGTCATCGGCTCCGGTGTGACCGGCGCCGAGTTCGCGGGGGCCTACCAGGCTCTCGGTTCGCAGGTCACGCTGGTCTCCTCCCGCGACCGGGTGCTGCCCGGGGAGGACCCGGACGCCGCCGCGGTCCTGGAGGACGTCTTCCGCCGGCGCGGCATGAACGTGATGAGCCGGTCCCGTGCGGCCTCCGCCAAGCGCACCGAGGACAACCGGGTGGAGGTCACTCTCCAGGACGGCCGGACGATCACCGGCACGCACTGTCTGGTGGCCGTCGGCGCGGTGCCGAACACCGCGGACATGGGGCTGGAGGAGGCGGGGGTCCGCCTCAAGGAGTCGGGCCACATCTGGACGGACAAGGTCTCCCGCACGTCCGCCCCCGGCGTCTACGCCGCGGGCGACTGCACCGGGGTCCTCGCGCTCGCGTCGGTGGCCGCGATGCAGGGCCGGATCGCGATGTACCACTTCCTCGGCGACACGGTGAACCCGCTCGACCTCAAGACCGTCTCGGCGAACGTCTTCACCGATCCGGAGATCGCCACGGTCGGCTACACCCAGGCGGACATCGACAAGGGCGCCATCGAGGCGCGGGTGGTGAAGCTGCCGCTGCTGCGCAATCCGCGGGCCAAGATGCAGGGCATCAGGGACGGTTTCGTGAAGCTGTTCTGCCGGCCGGGGACCGGGATCGTCGTCGGGGGCGTGGTCGTGGCGCCCCGCGCGAGTGAACTGATCCATCCGATCGCGATCGCCGTTGACAACAATCTGACCGTTGAGCAGATCGCCAACACCTTCACCGTCTACCCCTCCCTCACCGGGTCGATCGCCGAGGTCGCACGGCAGTTGCACACCCGTAAGCTGGCCGGGCTGCACTGAGAGCGACGGACGGAGGCGTCCGAAACGGCCTCCTATACCACGTTCGGGGCTTCCGTACGAACAACTTCTGTTAATCGGCGCATACCGCTGAAAGCAGACGGTCGTTGGGGTTACTGTCAGTTTCGTGTTCGCTGCGGAACGTCGTCAACTGATCCTTGAAATGGTGCGCGCCAACGGGGCCGTCTCTCTCCGTGAGCTCGCCCGCGTCGTCCAGACCTCCGAAGTGACCGTGCGCCGGGACGTACGGGCGCTGGAGGCAGAGGGACTGCTCGACCGCCGGCACGGCGGCGCCGTGCTCCCGGGGGGCTTCACCCGGGAGTCCGGCTTCCCCCAGAAATCCCATCTGGCCACCGCGGAGAAGACGGCGATCGCCGACCTGGCCGCGGGTCTCGTCTCGGAGGGCGAGGCCGTCGTCGTCGGAGCCGGTACGACCACCCAGGAGCTGGCGCGCCGGCTCGCCCGGGTCCCCGGGCTGACCGTGGTCACCAACTCGCTGCTGGTCGCGCAGGCGCTGGCGCACGCCAACCGGGTGGAGGTGGTGATGACGGGCGGCACGCTGCGCGGCTCCAACTACGCGCTCGTCGGCAGCGGCGCCGAGCAGTCCCTCCAGGGGCTGCGCGTCTCCCGCGCGTTCCTGTCCGGCAGCGGACTGACGGCCGAACGCGGTCTGTCCACCTCCAACATGCTCTCCGCCAGCGTGGACCGGGCGCTGGTGCAGGCGGCCGGGGAGGTGGTGGTCCTGGCCGACCACACCAAGCTGGGCACCGACACCATGTTCCAGACGGTGCCCACCGATGTGATCACCCGGCTGGTGACGGACGAGCCGCCCGCGCACGACGACCGCGCGGAGACCGAGCTGCAGGCGCTGGCCGACCGCGGGGTGCAGATCGCGGTCGCCGGCACCGGTGCCGCCCCCGCCGAGAGGGGCCGCCAGGACGTCCCCATGCCCACCCCGCGGCGGGCCGCCCCGCAGAGCGGGAGCCCGCCCCAGGGGCCCGCCGGTCCCACCCATCTGCGTTCGGCCCAGGCGCCACCCAGGGTGGCCGACCTGGCACCCAGGCGCCGCTAGGACCGCTGGCTTCGCCCCGGGCAAGGACGTCCACTACCGGATGAGCCCGGCCAACCTGCCCGCGCTGGGCGTCGCCCGCCCCGATGTGACCGTCCTGGCCAACAACCATGTGGGCGACTTCGGCACCGGCGGCCTCCTGGAGACCCTGGACGCCCTCGCGGACGCGGGGCTGCGGACCGCCGGGGCGGGGCGGGACGCGGCGGGGGCCCGTGCCCCCGCGAGCGTGCCGCTGCCCGGTGGCGGGCGGCTCCTGGTCTTCGCCATGGGGTCGCCGTCCAGCGGTATCCCGCCCGACTGGGCCGCGACGAGCCGGCGGCCGGGCGTGCGTCTGGTGCGGGAGTTCTCGCGGGCCGACGCGGAGGAGATCGCCCGCCAGGTCGCCGGGACGAGGCGCCCGGGCGATCTGGCGGTCGCCTCCGTGCACTGGGGGCCGAACTGGGGCCACGAGATCCCGCCGGAGCAGACGCGGTTCGCGCACGCGCTGATCGACGGCGGCGTGGACCTGGTCCACGGACACTCCTCGCACCACCCGCGCCCCGTCGAGCTGTACCGGGGCAGGCCCGTCCTCTACGGCTGCGGGGACTTCGTCGACGACTACGAGGGCATCGGCGGCCACGAGACCTACCGCGACGACCTGCGTGTGCTGTGGTCCGTCACCCTCGGCCGGCCCGCGGCGGAGCCGGCCGGTGTCCGCCTCGTCCCCTTCCGGGCCCGCCGCCTGAGCCTGGCCCGCGCCCCGGCCGCGGACACGGAGTGGCTGCGGGCCGTACTGGACCGGGTCAGCGGCCGGTTCGGCGTACGGGTGGGGACGGACGCGGACGGGGCGCTGGTCTGCGAACCTCGCTGAGGCGCCCCGCCGACGGCTGTCAGTCCTTGATCTCGCAGATGACGGCGCCCGCGGACACGGAGGCGCCGATCTCGGCGTGCAGGTCCTTCACGGTGCCGGAGCGGTGGGCGTTGAGCGGCTGCTCCATCTTCATCGCCTCCAGGACGATGATGAGTTCGCCCTCCTCCACCCGCTGGCCCTCCTCGACGGCGACCTTCACGATGGTGCCCTGCATGGGGGAGGCCAGCGCGTCGCCGGAGACGGCGGAGGCGGACTTCTTGGCGGACTTGCGCCGCGGCTTGCGCGCTCCGCCCTCGACGGCGGCGCGCGCCAGCGGCATGCCGAGCGAGGAGGGCAGGGAGACCTCCAGCCGCTTGCCGCCGACCTCGACGACGACGGTCTCGCGGCCGGCCGCCTCGTCCTCGTCCGTCTCCCCGGCGGGCGCGGCGAACGGCTTGATCTCGTTGACGAACTCCGTCTCGATCCACCGGGTGTGGACGTCGAACGGCTCGCCCTCGCGTCCGGCGATCTCGGGGGCGAAGGCGGCGTCCCGGACCACGGTGCGGTGGAAGGGGAGCGCGGTGGCCATGCCCTCGACGGTGAACTCGTCCAGCGCCCGCGCGGCCCGCTCCAGGGCCTGGCGGCGGGTGGCGCCGGTGACGATCAGCTTGGCCAGCAGCGAGTCCCAGGCCGGGCCGATGACCGAGCCCGACTCGACGCCCGCGTCCAGCCGGACGCCCGGTCCCGCGGGCGGCGCGAAGGTGGTGACGGTGCCCGGCGCGGGCAGGAAGTTGCGGCCCGGGTCCTCGCCGTTGATGCGGAACTCGAAGGAGTGACCGCGCATCGGCGGGTCGTCGTAACCCAGTTCCTCGCCGTCGGCGATGCGGAACATCTCGCGGACCAGGTCGATGCCGGTGACCTCCTCGGTGACCGGGTGCTCGACCTGGAGGCGGGTGTTGACCTCCAGGAAGGAGATCGTGCCGTCCTGGCCGACGAGGAACTCGCAGGTGCCCGCGCCCTCGTAGCCGGCCTCGCGCAGGATCGCCTTGGAGGCGCGGTACAGCTCCGCGTTCTGCTCCTCGGTCAGGTACGGCGCCGGGGCCTCCTCCACCAGCTTCTGGTGGCGGCGCTGGAGGGAGCAGTCACGGGTGGAGACGACGACCACGTTGCCGTGCTTGTCGGCCAGGCACTGGGTCTCCACGTGCCGGGGGCGGTCCAGGTAGCGCTCGACGAAGCACTCGCCGCGGCCGAAGGACTGGACGGCCTCGCGCACGGCCGAGTCGTAGAGTTCGGGCACCTCTTCGAGGGTGCGGGCGACCTTGAGGCCGCGTCCGCCGCCGCCGAAGGCCGCCTTGATGGCGATGGGCAGGCCGTGCTCCTCGGCGAAGGCGACGACCTCCTCGGCGCCGGAGACCGGGTCCTTGGTGCCGGCCACCAGCGGGGCGCCGGCGCGCTGCGCGATGTGCCGCGCCGCCACCTTGTCGCCCAGGTCGCGGATGGCCTGCGGCGGCGGGCCGATCCAGATGAGTCCGGCGTCCAGCACGGCCTGGGCGAACTCCGCGTTCTCCGAGAGGAATCCGTAACCGGGGTGGACGGCGTCGGCGCCGGAGTCGGCGGCGGCCTTGAGTACTTTGCCGATGTCCAGGTAGCTGGCCGCCGGGGTGTCACCGCCCAGGGCGAACGCCTCGTCGGCGACCCGGACGTGGAGCGCGTCCCGGTCCGGCTCGGCATAGACGGCGACGCTCGCGATTCCCGCGTCCTGGCAGGCGCGGGCGACGCGGACGGCGATTTCGCCGCGGTTGGCGATGAGCACCTTGCGCACGATGGCTCCCTCCTTGAAACAAGCTGAGTTTAGGTACTGGCGACACCTGACGCCGAGCCGCCAAGGGGGGTGAGCTTGCCCACACGGAGTGTCACTCGCTGCCCGTGCGCAACCGGATCTCCCCTTGTCATCCCACGGTACGCCGCCTCGGGGGCTGTTTCGTCCGGCTTGAGGGTGTGGGCCGGCTCTCTGTCCGAGTCGTGCGTCACAGGCGGTTGTCTTTGTGGAATCCCTACGAGACGGCGGGCGAAATTTTGCTTTCCGCCGTTTCCCTTGCCCCCGCATCTACCCACCAGTAGCGTTCGCCTTGCCGGAGCGCGTACCTGGAGTAACCCGGGCGCGCCGCGCGGGCGCACCCCGGCGCGGGCCCCAACGCGGGCCCGGCGCGGGGGAGATGAGGGACGGAAGGACATCCGAGGAGGGGGTGGCGCGGTGGCGGGGCGCAGGCGGGCGGTGGCCGCGGTGACGGCACTGGTGCTGACGCTGGAGGCGGCCGTGCTGGTGGGGCTCAATCTCTTCCTCGGCAAGGTCGCCGACGTGCAGCAGATGTCGCTGGCGGGCATCGACCCGCGGGCGATGGAGGTCTCCGCGGTCATCGGCGCCGTGCTGGTGGGCGGCTATGTGCTCGGCTGCGCGCTGGTCCTCGTGCGCACGGCGGTGCGTGACGTGCCGCCGCGCGGCTTCCCGCGCGTCGTGCTGATCAGCTGCGCCGTGGTCCACGGCGTCCTCGGCGCCTTCTGCGTCGGGCTGGTCGGGTGGACGGCCTTCGCCTTCATGATGGCCGTCCTCGGCCTCCTCGTCTGGTCGTTGACCTGGTACGGCGAGGCCATGGAGGGCGCCGCGCCGTCCCCAGGGCCCGCGCCGGCCCCGGGGGAGGGCGAGGTCAGCGCTCCGCCCACAGGTCGGTGACCGCCACCCCGACCTCGCGCAGCAGCCGGCGCAGCGTCGGCAGCGAGAGCCCCAGCACGTTGCCGTGGTCCCCCTCGATACCGTCCACGAACGGGCCCGAGCGGCCGTCCAGCGTGAACGCCCCGGCCACGTGCAGCGGTTCGCCGCTGGCGACGTAGGCGGCGATCTCCTCGTCCGTCGGCTCGCCGAAGTGCACCGTCGTGGAGGCCGTCACCGAGCGGCGGGTGCCCTCCGCGCCGCCGGTGCGGGTGTCGATGACGCAGTGCCCGGTGTGCAGCACGCCGGAGCGGCCCCGCATGTCCTTCCAGCGGGCCGTGGCCTCCTCGGCGTCCGCGGGCTTGCCCAGCGGGCGCCCGTCCAGCTCCAGCACCGAGTCGCAGCCGACGACCAGCGCCCCGGCGGCCTCGGCGCGCCGCGCGACCGTCGTCGCCTTCGCCTCGGCCAGCACCCGCGCCAGCGCCGAGGGGGTGGGGGCGCTGAGCGCGTCCTCGTCCACACCGCTGACGATGACCTCGGGAGCCAGGCCGGCCTGGCGGAGCAGCGCGAGACGGGCGGGGGAGGCGGAGGCGAGAACGAGACGCGGTGAGTTCATGCGGCCATCGTAAGGATTCCGCCGCGCCCGGCGCCCGGCCCCGCGCCCGGAACGCCGGCCCGTCGCTCACGAGTAGGCCGCCGACATCAGCAGCAGCATCACCACCGCCGTCACCACCAGCAGCACCCAGCCGAGGCGGTGCACCTTCTCCTGGGTCCTGCGCAGTTCCGGCGGCGGCTCGTCCCGGGGGTCGGACCACAGCATCCCTCCATGCTGGAGGGCGCACGGGCGCCCGCGCCTGAGTACGCGTACTCAGAAGCGGGCGCCCCGTCGCCGCGGCGCGGTGCTCAGCCGGGCCAGAACGTGCGGCGCCAGGCGCCGGGGCCGGGCGCGGGGGTCCGGCGCGGCATGGTGCGCGCCGGATCGGACCACGCGCTCGGTGCCGGTCCGCCCGGCTGTCCCGGCTCGACGGCTGCCGCACGCACCCGCACCACCGCCAGCGCGGCGGCCAGCTCCTCGGGCGTCGGGTTGCCCCGCACGACCCGGATCGACGGCTCGGCGCCCTGCGGCGCCGGCTCGGGTGACTGAGTGGTCATCGCGGCCTCCTCACAGCGGGATGTTGCCGTGCTTCTTCGGCGGGAGCTGCTCGCGCTTGGTGTGCAGGGTGCGCAGGCCGCGGGTGATGTGGCGGCGGGTCTCGGCGGGGCGGATCACCGCGTCCACATAGCCGCGCTCGGCCGCCACGTACGGGTTGAGCAGCGCGTCCTCGTACTCCTGGGTGAGCCGGGCGCGCAGCTCCTCGGTCTCCTCGGGGCTGCCGGCCGCGGCCAGCTTCTTGCGGTGCAGGATGTTGACCGCGCCCTGCGCGCCCATCACCGCGATCTGGGCGGTGGGCCAGGCGAAGTTGAGGTCGGCGCCCAGGTGCTTGGAGCCCATCACGTCGTACGCGCCGCCGAACGCCTTGCGCGTGATGACCGTGATCAGCGGCACCGTCGCCTCCGCGTACGCGTAGATCAGCTTGGCGCCGCGCCGGATGATCCCGTCGTACTCCTGGTCGGTGCCCGGCAGGAAGCCGGGGACGTCCACGAAGGTGAGGACCGGCACGTTGAACGCGTCGCAGGTGCGCACGAACCGCGCGGCCTTCTCGCTCGCGTCGATGTTCAGGCAGCCCGCGAACTGGAGCGGCTGGTTGGCGACCACACCCACCGACCGGCCCTCGATGCGCCCGAACCCGGTGATGATGTTCGGCGCGAACATCGCCTGGGTCTCCAGGAACTCCCCGTCGTCGAGCACGTGCTCGATGACGGTGTGCATGTCGTAGGGCTGGTTCGCCGAGTCCGGGATGAGGACGTCCAGCTCCCGGTCCTCCTCGGAGGTCTCCAGGTCCGCCTCCTCCGGGAAGGCGGGCGGCTCGGAGAGGTTGTTGGAGGGCAGGTAGGACAGCAGCGCCTTGACGTACTCGATGGCGTCCTTCTCGTCGCCCGCCATGTGGTGCGCCACACCGGAGGTGGTGTTGTGGGTGCGCGCCCCGCCCAGCTCCTCGAAGCCGACGTCCTCACCGGTGACCGTCTTGATGACGTCGGGGCCGGTGATGAACATGTGCGAGGTCTGGTCCACCATCACCGTGAAGTCCGTGATGGCGGGCGAGTAGACCGCGCCGCCCGCGCACGGGCCCAGGACCAGGCTGATCTGCGGGATCACCCCGGAGGCGTGGGTGTTGCGGCGGAAGATCTCCGCGAACAGCCCGAGGGCCGCCACCCCTTCCTGGATCCGGGCGCCGCCGCCGTCGTTGATGCCGATGACGGGACAGCCGGTCTTGAGCGCGAAGTCCATCACCTTGACGATCTTCTCGCCGTACACCTCGCCCAGCGCACCGCCGAAGATGGTGAAGTCCTGCGAGAAGACGCAGACGGGGCGGCCGTCGACGGTGCCGTAGCCCGTCACGACGCCGTCGCCGTACGGGCGGTTCTTCTCCAGCCCGAAGTTGGTCGAGCGGTGCCGGGCGAACTCGTCCAGCTCGGTGAACGACCCCTCGTCGAGGAGCAGTTCGATGCGCTCGCGCGCGGTCAGCTTCCCCTTGGCGTGCTGCTTGTCCACCGCACGCTCCGAGCCCGCGTGGACGGCTTCCCTGGTACGGCGCTCGAAGTCCGCGAGTTTGCCCGCGGTGGTGTGGATGTCGATGTCGTCGACGTCTGGACTGGGCGAGGACATCTGGGAGGGCTCCTTACCGTCGCGGGTTGGCTACCGACCCGTAGGCTATCGGCGCCCGCCCGTTTACGGAGTGCGTCGTTGACCACACCCCCAGGAAGGCGTCCTAGCCTGGCGGCATGAATTCCGCTCGCTGGTCCGACCTCGACCGCCCCCCGCTCAACGAGACAGCCCTGCGCCGCGCACTGGTGGTGGACGGCTCCCTGTGGACGCATCTGGAGGTGGCCGAGTCACTCGGCTCGACCAACACCGAGCTGGTGCGCCGGGCCCGCGAGGGCGGGGCGGCCCCCGGCACCGTGCTGATCGCGGAGGAGCAGACGGCGGGGAAGGGCCGGCTGGACCGCGCCTGGTCGGCCCCGCCCCGCTCCGGCCTCTTCTTCTCGGTACTGCTGCGGCCCGGCCCGCCGCCCGAGCGCTGGGGCTGGATCCCGCTGCTGGCGGGCGTGGCGGTCGCGAGCGCCCTCGCCCGCGCGGCGGGGGTGGACACGGGCCTGAAGTGGCCGAACGACGTCCTGGCCGTCCACGAGGACGAGGAGCGCAAGATCGGCGGCATCCTCGCGGAGCGGGTGGACGAGCACCACGTCGTCCTCGGCATCGGCCTGAACGTCACCCTGCGCGAGGACGAGCTTCCCGTGCCCACCGCCGGCTCCCTCGCGCTGGCGGGCGCGCGGGGCACCGACCGCGACCCGCTGCTGCGGGCGGTGCTGCGCGCGCTGGAGGACTGGTACGGCCGCTGGACCGAAGCCGGGGGCGACCCGTCGGCCGGCGCGCTGCTCGACGCCTACGCGGCCGGCTGCGTGACGCTCGGCAGGACCGTCCGGGCGATGCTGCCCGGCGGGGACGACCTGGTGGGGGAGGCCGTCGCGGTGGACGGCGACGGACGGCTGGTCATCGCCTCGGAACAGGGCGTACAGCGTCCGGTCGCTGCCGGTGACATCGTCCATCTGCGGCCCGCGACCGGGAAGTGAGGTAGCGCACAACTGCCGTAAGGTGGGCAAGCGGCGGTGACATCGGGTGCCACCCGGCGCCGGTGTCCGCGCCCCCGGCCCCTTTCCGGGGGCGGCCGGGAGCGGGACGAGCAAGAGAACGGAAGGGC
>NZ_VJOK01000001.1:4831515-4833938 GCF_013302895.1 Streptomyces albus subsp. chlorinus
GCGCGCTGCGGATCGAGGAGCTGATCCTCGGCTCACCGCGCCAGTACACGCCCTTCCAGGCGGCCCGCGCCGCAGGGGTCTCGATGGAGCTGGCCTCCCGGTTCTGGCGGGCGATGGGCTTCGCCGACGTGGGGCAGGCCCGGGCGCTGACCGAGGCCGACGTGCTGGCGCTGCGGCGGCTGGCCGGCCTGGTGGAGGCGGGGCTGCTGAGCGAGTCGATGGCCGTGCAGGTGGCCCGGTCCACCGGGCAGACCACGGCACGGCTCGCCGACTGGCAGATCGACTCGTTCCTGATGGGGCTGACCGAGCCGCCCGAGCCGGGCATGACCCGCAACGAAGTGACCTTCCCGCTGGTGCAGTTGCTGCTGCCCGAGCTGGAGGAGTTCCTGGTCTACGTGTGGCGCCGCCAGCTGGCCGCCGCCACCGGCCGGGTCGTCCAGGCGCAGGACGACGAGGAGATGGTCAACCGGCGCCAGGCCATCGGCTTCGCCGACCTGGTGGGCTTCACCCGGCTGACGCGGCGCCTGGAGGACGAGGAACTGGGCGAGCTGGTCGAGGCGTTCGAGACCACCTCGGCCGACCTGGTCGCCGCGCACGGCGGGCGGCTCATCAAGGCGCTGGGCGACGAGATCCTCTACGTCGCCGAGGACGCGGCCACCGCCGCCGAGATCGGGCTGCGGCTGATCGAGACCATGGCGAACGACGCGACGATGCCCGAGCTGCGGGTGGGCATCGCCTTCGGGACGATGACGACGCGGATGGGCGACGTCTTCGGCAACACCGTCAACCTCGCCAGCCGGCTGACGTCGATAGCGCCCAAGGACACGGTGCTGGTGGACGGCGCCTTCCGGGCCGAGCTGACGGCCTCGGGGGCGGCCCCGGAGTCGGAGAAGGAGAGCGAGGACCTGTCCGGGTACCGGTTCGCCCTCCAGCCCCTCTACCAGCGCCCCGTCCGCGGTCTGGGCGTGGTCGAGCCCTGGCTGCTGCGGCGGCGCACCCCGCAGGGCTAGCGCCCTCTCCCCGAGCGCCCCGCCGGCCCCGCACGGCCCGGTACCCCGCGAGGTTAGCGACCGTTATCGTGACCGCCATGGAGCACAGCGAGCAGACGTACGGGGAGTGGGTGCGGGTCCGCAGGGACGGGCACGTCGCGGAGCTGGTGATGGACCGGAAGGGGGCCATGAACGCCGTCTCGACGGCGTTCGCGGGCGCGCTCGCCGACGCGTGCGCGGACCTCGCCCGGGACGGTGACGTACGGGCCACCGTGCTGACCTCCACGCACGAGCGCGCCTTCTGCGTCGGCGCCGACCTCAAGGAGCGCAACTCCCTCGGCGACGCCGAGCTGGGCGCCCAGCGGCCGTACACCAGCGCGGCCTACCGGGGCGTGCTGGAGCTGCCGATGCCCACCATCGCGGCGGTGCACGGCTACGCGCTGGGCGGCGGCTACGAGCTGGCCCTCTCCTGCGACCTGATCGTCGCCGACCCGACGGCCGTGGTCGGGCTGCCCGAGGTTTCGGTGGGTGTGGTCCCGGGCGGCGGGGGTACCCAGTTGCTGCCCCGCCGGGTGGGCGCGGCCCGCGCCGCCGAACTGATCTTCACGGCGCGCCGGGTCGAGGCCGCCGAGGCGCACGCGCTGGGGCTGGTCGACCAGCTGGCCGGGCCGGGCGCCGACCGCACCGAGGCGCTGGCGCTGGCGGCGCGGATCGCGGCCAACTCGCCGGTCGGGCTGCGGGCCGCCAAACGGGCGCTGCGCACCGGCTGGGGCATGGACCTGCGTGCCGGACTGGAGGTGGAGGAGGCCGCCTGGCGCACCGTCGCCTTCTCGGGGGACCGCAAGGAGGGCGTGGCTGCCTTCAACGAGAAGCGGAAGCCCGACTGGCCGGGTGCATGAGCCGGGCGGAATCCGGCGATCGGCCTCCCGGCGGTAGGTCTCGTACGTAGAGTGAGGCTCTCCGTAGGGGGCCGCGGGGCAGAACGGGGCGAAGCCTCCTAATCTTGGCTTATGGGCCGAATAGGAGACGACGGGGAAGCGGACGCGCGCCTCAGTGCCGTCGTGGGGTTGTCGCAGGCCATGGCCGCCGCACAGACGTCCGCCCCCGAGACGGCCCGCGCGCTCCCGCACCCCGTCCCCGGCGACGACCCGGAGGCCGCCGCCGTCCTCTCGCACCGGGACATCGCGCACGCGGCGGCACTCGGCGCCTGCGAGGCCATGGGCGGCGCCTTCGCGGCGATCTCCGTCTGGGAGCGGGCGCGCGGGCGGCTCCGGGTGCTGGTCAACGTGGGGGAGCGGACGCCGCAGGAGGCCGAGTTCCCGGCGGACGAGTCCTACCCCGTACGGGACTTCCCGCAGGTCGCCGAGTCCCTGCACGAGCGCTGGGCCGGCGGCGGCCGGGCGCAGGCCTGGGTCGAGGGCGACGAGCGGGCCG
>NZ_VJOK01000001.1:4834160-4881292 GCF_013302895.1 Streptomyces albus subsp. chlorinus
ATCCGCTGACCGGGCTCGCCAACCGCCGCGCCATCGAGTCGCGCCTGGGCGAGGCGGTCGAGCTGCACCGCGACCTGGGCACCGTCGTCAGCATCGCCGTCTGCGACATCAACGGCCTCAAGCGCGTCAACGACCAGCAGGGGCACGAGGCGGGCGACCGGCTGCTGGAGCGGTTCGCCGCCGTCCTGTCCGCCTGTGCGGCCACCTTGCCGGGGGCCCTGGCCGGGCGGCTGGGCGGTGACGAGTTCTGCCTGCTGGCCGTCGGCCCGACGGCCGACGAGGTGGTGCGCGCCGCCGAGGAGCTGTGCCACGCCGCCGCCGCGCTGGAGCTGGGGGAGGGCGTGGCCTGCGGGGTGGCCTCCACCGGCGACCCGGTCGGTCAGGTGCGCACCGCCCACCGGATCTTCCGGCTCGCGGACGCGGCCCAGTACCGCGCCAAGGCCCTGCGCTCCGGCAAGCCGGTGGTGGCGGGCCGCGACGGCGGCTGCGAGGACCCCACCGTCCGGCTGGCCGCCGCCCCCGACCCGGTGCCCGCCTCCCCCGAGCGCCGCCGCTTCCGCCGGGGCGGGTCCGCCGGCCGCTAGCCGCGGGGCGGGGAGGGCGGGGGCGGGCACCGGGTCGGGGGCGACCGTGACAGATACCAATTCACTCATTAGGGTTTATGAATATGAGTATGCACACTGTGGTGGTGGGAAGCTCGGGCACCACCCCGGAGGAGGTCCTGGCCGTCGCCCGTGACGGCGCCCGCGTCGAACTGCACCCCGAGGCCGTCGAGGCGCTGCGCACCGCACGCCGCTTCATCGACGACCTCGCCGCCAAGCCCGACCCCGTCTACGGCGTCTCCACCGGCTTCGGTGCCCTGGCCGTCCGCCACATCGGCCCCGACCTGCGCGCCCGGCTCCAGCGCAACATCGTCCGCTCGCACGCGGCCGGGATGGGCCCGCGCGTGGAACGCGAGGTGGTGCGCGCACTGATGTTCCTGCGCCTGAAGACCCTCGCCTCCGGCCGCACCGGGGTGCGCCCCGAGGTCGCCCAGGCCATGGCCGGCATGCTCAACGCGGGCATCACCCCCGTCGTGCACGAGCACGGCTCCCTCGGCTGCTCCGGCGACCTGGCCCCGCTGTCGCACTGCGCGCTCGCGCTCATGGGCGAGGGCGAGGCGGAGGGCCCCGACGGCGTGCTGCGCCCGGCCGCCGACCTGCTGGCCGAGCACGGCCTCACCCCCGTCGAACTGCGCGAGAAGGAGGGCCTGGCCCTCCTCAACGGCACCGACGGGATGCTCGGCATGCTGCTGATGGCCTGCGCCGACCTGGCCCGCCTGTTCACCAGCGCCGACATCGCCGCCGCGCTCTCCCTGGAGGCGCTGCTGGGCACCGACCGGGTCCTGGCGCCCGAACTGCACGCCATCCGTCCGCACCCGGGCCAGGCCGCCAGCGCCGCCAACATGCTGAAGATGCTCACCGGCTCGGGCATGACCGGGCACCACCAGGACGACGCGCCGCGGGTGCAGGACGCCTACTCGGTGCGGTGCGCCCCGCAGGTCGCCGGCGCGGGACGCGACACCCTGGCGCACGCCCGCACCGTCGCCGAACGGGAGCTGGCGGCGGCCGTGGACAACCCGGTGGTGCTGCCGGACGGCCGCGTCGAGTCGAACGGCAACTTCCACGGGGCACCCGTGGCCTACGTCCTCGACTTCCTGGCCGTCGCCGCCGCGGACCTCGCCTCCATCGCCGAGCGCCGCACCGACCGGCTGCTCGACAAGAACCGCTCGCACGGCCTTCCCCCGTTCCTCGCCCACGACGCGGGCGTCGACTCGGGGCTGATGATCGCCCAGTACACGCAGGCGGCGCTGGTCAGCGAGCTGAAGCGGCTGGCCGTGCCCGCCTCGGTGGACTCCATCCCCTCCTCCGCCATGCAGGAGGACCACGTCTCCATGGGCTGGTCGGCGGCGCGGAAGCTGCGGTCGGCCGTGGACGGGCTGGCCCGGGTGATCGCCGTCGAGGTGTACGCGGCCACGCGGGCGGTCGAGCTGCGCTCGGGGACGGCGGGGCTGGTGCCGGGCGAGGCGGCCCGCGCCGTCGTCGCCGCGCTGCGCGAGGCCGGGGCGGGCGGGCCGGGCGAGGACCGCTACCTGGCACCCGATCTGGCGGCCACCGAGGACTTCGTCCGGTCCGGCGCGCTGGTGGCGGCGGCGGAGTCGGTCACGGGGCCGCTGGCCTAGGAAACTCCCACCGGTTGGTCATCGGTTGATCACCGGTTCCGCACGGGCTCCTCACCGGCCGCTCGCCGCTCCCGCCCGGGGGGTCATTCCGCCCCGCGGTCATGTTCCAACCGCGTCACAGTGTCCCCGTGATGGGTGGGATGGTCATCTTTCTCGGGGGTAGCGTTGGCCGTGGGGACGAACCAGAGGGCGAACAGGACTCCGCCGGCCGCGGCCGCGGTCGCCAGCGGACGGCGGTGGACTGACAGCTTCGAGGGTCCGGCCTCGGACACGAGAAGGCTCCTGGGTGGATCGGTACGACGTACGGCTCGGGGATCAGCGGTGAACTGACCGTACGCGGGCCGATGTTACTGAGTGGTGGAGGCGAGGGGGAAGGCATGCTTCCGCTCTTCCTGGGTACCGGACCGGTTCTGTCGAAAAGATCCGGCACGGTTCGCGAACGGGTTGGATACGTGTCCTAGCCCACAGTTTTACCGAAAGTGGAACCGGTCATAGTCCCTCGTGCGTTCATATGCGTGGAGCTGGGGCGCACATGTCCGATTTCGGGCGCTGTGGGGGCTACGCAGCTTTACCGGGGAGACATGGGGTTCCGAAGGCAAATGGAGAAGCCAGTGATGACGGTGGGGAAGCACCGCAGGGGTCTCGCGGTCACGGCCGCGCTCCTCGGCGGGATGCTCACGCTGAGCGCGTGCGGCGGAGACGACGGCGGGGACACCGAGAAGTCCGCAGCGAAGAACGACATATCCGCTGAGAAGGACAGCTCGTCCGCCCGAATAAAGATCTCCGCCAAGGACGGCGCCGACAACGCCAGCATCAACAGCGGCGGAAACGTCTCCGTCAGCGGCGGCAAGCTCACCAAGGTGACCATGAAGGCCGCCCAGAACGGCACTCCCGTCGAGGGCACCCTCTCCGCCGACGGCAAGAGCTGGAAGCCCAAGCAGCAGCTGGAGCGCGCCACCAAGTACGAGATCAGCGCGACGGCCAAGGACGGCGAGGGCCGCAAGGCCGTGGAGAACCGCACCTTCACCACGGTCGCCCCGGAGCACAGCTTCATCGGCACCTACGCCGGTGAGGACGGGGCCACGGTCGGTGTCGGCATGCCGGTCTCGATCACCTTCGACAAGCAGATCCAGAACAAGAAGGCCGTCCAGTCCGCGATCAAGGTCAGCACGACCAGCGGCCAGGAGGTCGTCGGCCACTGGTTCGGCAACGACCGGCTCGACTTCCGCCCCGAGGAGTACTGGAAGCCCCACTCCAAGGTCACCCTCGACCTCAAGCTCGACGGGGTGAACGCGGGCAACGGCAACATCGGTGTCCAGGACAAGAAGGTCACCTTCAACATCGGCCGCAAGCAGGTCAGCACGGTCGATGTGAAGAGCTACAAGATGACGGTCGCGCGGGACGGGAAGACGCTCAAGACGATCCCGATCTCCGCGGGCAGCCCCAGCAACCCGACCTACAACGGCAAGATGGTGATCTCCGAGAAGCACAAGGAGACCCGCATGGACGGGAACACCGTCGGGTTCGGCCGCAAGGGCGCCGAGGGCTACGACATCCCGGACGTGCCGCACGCCATGCGCCTGTCTACCTCGGGCACCTTCATCCACGGCAACTACTGGGGCGCGCCCTTCGGTTCCGGCAACACCAGCCACGGCTGCGTCGGTCTGAGGGACACCCAGGGTGCGGGCAACCCGGGCACCGACGCCGCCTGGTTCTACAACAACTCGCTGATCGGCGACATCGTCGAGGTCAAGGGTTCGCCGGACAAGACGATCCAGCCCGACAACGGCCTCAACGGCTGGAACATGAGCTGGTCGCAGTGGAAGGCGGGCTCCGCGCTCTGAGGCCCTGACCGACGGCGCGCGACAGCCGCACAGCACGGTGGCCCCCCGCGATCGCGGGGGGCCACCGTGCTGTGCGGGCCCCGTCCCCGTCCCCGGACCCGGTCCTGGTCCGGGCCCCGGCTCCTGGTCCCGGTCTCCCGGTCCTGGCCCCCGGTCTTGTCGGTCCCGCTCCCGCCTCGCGTGCGGGAGTCCGTCCTTTTGGGGCGGTGGCCAGAGCAGTCCCAGGACCTTCGGGCCGGGTGGTCACCGCCTTCCGCCGCACCCCGGACACGCGCGCCCTCGGGAAGGCGCGCCCTCGGGAAGCTGCCGCGCTAGGGCCGGAAGACCTGGGCCGCGTGCCAGGCGGCGTACGTGCCCGCGACCCGGCACTCGCCGCCCCCGGCCGCGGCCACCGGACGGCCGGCCAGCTCCGTGACCTGGGTGCGGGCCGCGGTACCCGACCCGGTGAAGCGGGCCGAGACCGTGATGCGCAGGCCCGGATCGATCCCCAGCACCCCTTTGTCGAACAGCTTGTGGTGCAGGGAGCACAGGCACAGCGCGTTCGTGAGGTGGTCGGGGCCCTGGTAGGCCCACCAGCGCACATGGGCGGCCTCCAGCCCCACCGGGCGGCGGCCGAGCGCCCCGTCGAACCCGCAGAACGCGCACCGGCCGCCGTACGCCTCCAGCACCTGTTCCCTCAGCCGTGCCGCGCGCCTCGGGTCCCGCACCAGGCGGCGCACGGCGACCCGGGCGCCGTCGGCCGCCTCCAGGTCGAGCCCCGCGTCGGCCGCGATGTCCTCGTGCAGGGACGGCGGGAAGTGCAGCTCCAGCAGCGTGCGGGCGAGGGTGGGCAGCAGGGCGGGGTCCTCGTCCAGGGCCGTGCGCAGCTGTGGCGCCAGCCGCCCCCGCGCGCCGCTCTCGCGCAGCAGCCGGACCCCGGGGCCCGGACTGCCCCGGCCCGCGTCCGTGCGCACCTCCCACACGCCGTCGTTCACCAGGTGGTGGAACGGGTAACCGGGTGAGGTGCTGCGGGGCGGACCGTACTCGCGCAGCAGGTGGGCCACGTCGCGTTCGACCTCGGTGTAGCGGAGCGCCCGCTCGGGCTCCGACTGGTGGCGGCCGAGCGCGTACAGCAGCAGGAGCGGTTTGTGCGGGGCGCGTTCCTCGCCCGAGGTCCACTGCCGCAACGCGCTGACGCGCTCCACCCAGTTGGTCCGAGCCCCCTCCATGCGAGCACTGTACGGCCTCGGCGGCCCCGCCTTGCCAGGCATGGTGGCGCTGCGGCGGGAAGATGCCGCCCATGTCGTCATCCGCGTGGCATGTCCGCCCTCGGGAACGGTGGTGGCTGGCTGCCGTCTGTGCGGTCTTCGGAGCGCTCTCGCTGACCGTCGTCCAGCCCGGACTCCCGCTCGGCTGGGACGAGATCGTCTACGCCAGCCGCTTCGCGCCCCACGGACCCGGGACCCCGTTCAGCGCGCCCCGCACCCGGGGCGTCCCGGCGCTGATCGCGCCCGTCGCGGCGGTCAGCGGTTCGGTGGTGCTGCTGCGCTGCTATCTGACGCTGACCGCGTCGCTGGCGCTCTACCTGGGATACCTCCCCTGGCTGCGGGCCGGTGCCCCGCGCGGCGTCGTGCCGGCGGCCGCCGCGCTGTACGGCAGCGTGTGGTTCGCGCTCTTCTACGCGGGTGCGGCGATGCCCAACCACTACGTGGCCATGGGCCTGACCTGCGCCACCGGCTGCCTGGTACGGGCCCGGAGGGGGTGGGCCGCCCTGGCCGGGGCGGCGGGCGCGCTCGCCGTCGCCGCCCTGATACGGCCCAACGACGCGGTGTGGCCCGCCGCCGTGCTGCTCGCGGCGGCGCCGGCCGTGCGCGGGCGGCCCTGCCGTCCCCATCCGACCGGGGCTGCCGCCGTCGTGGGAGGGGTCGCCGCCGGTCTGGCGCCCTGGGCGGTGGAGGCCCGGCTGCGGTTCGGCGGCGTGCTGGAGCGGGTGCGCGCCGCGGAGGAGGTCCAGGGCGGGATGAGCCCGCGCCTGCCCCTCGGCACCCTCAAGGAGCACGCCGCGGCCCTGGACGGGCCGCTGCTGTGCCGCCCGTGCGACGGGGCGGGCATCGAGTGGTCCGGCGCCGGATGGTGGCTGCTGGTCCCGCCCCTGGTGGGACTCGGACTGCGTGCCGCGCGCCGGGAGGGCCGGACGGCGTGGGGCACGCTGCCCCTCGCGGCGGCCGTCGCCGTCGCCGTCCCGTACCTGTTCTTCATGGGGTACGCCGCCCCGCGCTTCCTGCTGCCCGCCTACGCGCTGCTGGCCCCGGTCGCGGCCCTCGGCGTCCGGGAGGCCGCGCGGTGGGCCCGCCGGGTCCGGGCCCGGCACGTGCTGCTCCCGCTGGGCGGTGCCATCGCCGCGCTCCACCTGGCCCTCCAGCTCCACCAGTTGACGCTGCACTCCCGCATCCAGGCCGAGGCCCGCCACGACTGGCAGCGTATGGAACGGGTGCTGCGCGCCCACGGCGTACGCCCGCCCTGTGTGCTGGCCGGCACCAGTGCCACCATCCCCATCGCCCACACCGCGGGCTGCCGCTCCACCCCGGCGCACCGGCCCAGCGCCCTCGTCCTGCGCCGCGCCGCCCTCCCCGGCTGGGCTTCGGCGGCCGGCTGGCGCCTCCACCGGGTCCCCGGCACCTACAACCCGGACTGGCACATCGCCGTCCCGCCTCCCACGGCCGGCACGGCCCGTACGCGCGGTGCGTCCGGTGCGGCCCGTACGCCGCCCGGCGCGGCCGTCGGGGGCGGGGCGCGGTGAGGCGGCGCGGCCTCAGCCCTCGGCCGGGGCGATGCCCACCGGGCAGCTGACCGAGTCCCTGCGAGGGTGTGCTGCCAGGTCACCCGTCCGCCGTGCGACGGTGGCCAGGTCAGCCAGTTCCCCCGCGAGCCGCTCCACTTCGGTCACCACGTGAGCGGGGATGCCGCCCGCCACGTACGCGTGATCGGGGTCGTACTCCCAGCGCCAGTCGGTGCTCACCGCTGTGGTAGGCCGAGCGCGGCATGGGCGTCGTCGAGGATCTTGCCGATGGCCGCCGCGGCGCGTCGGGCCTGCGGCGCGTCACCGGACTCCACGGTGTCCTCCCAGCGGCGGAACTCTTCCGCCAGGCTCGGCTGCCGCTGGATGTGGACGTGGACGGCCCACTGAGCGACGAATCGCTGGAGGGGGGCCAGGCCGGAAGCCTGACGGGACTGGTCGGCGGCCTGATCCAGTTCCCGTGTGAAGGCCGGCAGTGCGGCGGGTGCGATCTGCGCGACGGCCTGACGGAGGGCCGTGACGGTGGCAGGCGGCTGAGGGATGAGTGGCTGCCCGGCGCTGGAGGTGGTCATTGCTGCTCCCAAGGGCGAGATTCTGATCCCTGGGAGCAGCGTATCGAGTGCGGGCCCGACCACGTCGCCCGAACGAGCGCCGAGGCGGTGCGTCAGCTTCCAGCGGGGGCTATGCCAGTGGGGCAAGACCCACCGCCCGGGTCGCCGAGCTTGACCCCCGTGCCGCCGATGCCGCAGTACCCGCCCGGGTTCCTGTCGAGGTACTGCTGGTGATAGCCCTCGGCCGGGTAGAAGGGGCGGCCCTCGGCGGCGAGGATCTCCGTGGTGATCTCGCCGAGGCCGGAGGCGGTGAGGACCTGCTGGTAGGCCGCGCGGGACGCCTCGGCGGCGGCCGCCTGCTCCGCGGAGTGGGTGTAGAGCGCCGAGCGGTACTGGGTGCCGGTGTCGTTGCCCTGGCGGAAGCCCTGGGTGGGGTCGTGCGACTCCCAGAAGCGCTTCAGCAGCGTCTCGTAGGACACCTTCGCCGGGTCGAACACGACGCGCACGACTTCGGCGTGCCCCGTCAGGCCCGAGCAGACCTCCTCGTAGGTGGGGTTCGGGGTCGAGCCGCCCTGGTAGCCCACGAGGGTCGTCCAGACACCGTCCGTCGTCCAGAAGACGCGCTCGGCGCCCCAGAAGCAGCCCATGCCGAAGTCGGCGGTCTCCAGGCCCTCCGGGTAGGGGCCCAGCAGCGCGGTGCCGAGCACGGTGTGGCGCTCGGGGACGGTGAACTCCGGTTCGGGACGGCCCTTGAGGGCCTCTTCGGGGGTGGGGATGCGGTTCTTGAACCTGCCGAACATGTCGTTCTCCAGACGGACGTCGCAGGGGTGGGGACGGGCCGGGGCCGGGACCCCGGGCGCCGTCAGCCCTTCGTCTCGGACGACGAGGCGGCCGGGGCCTTCCCCGTCCGCCCGGTCTCGCCGCCCCGGGAGGGGGCGCCGGCGGCGGCCGGGGCGCCGGGCTCCCGCTCCGGCTCCTCGTCGAAGTTCACCCGGTTCATGTGCTTGTTCATCGACTTCATCAGCATCCACACGGCCAGGCCGATCACCGCGAAGACGACGAAGCCGAGCACACCGGGGGTCACCTTGTTCTCGTCCAGGTCCTTCGCGGCCAGCGGAAGGACCTGGACGAGCGTTGTCTGCGTCGGGCTCATACCGTCAATTCTCGCGGATCCCCGCGAAGAGGTCGTCCTCGGGGAGGGAGGTACCCACGAGCGACTTCGCCAGCTCGTACTCCTCCGTCGGCCAGACCTCCTTCTGGATGTCCATCGGGACGCGGAACCAGCCGCCGTCGGGGTCGATCTGGGTGGCGTGCGCGATCAGCGCCTTGTCGCGGATCTCGAAGTAGTCGCCACAGGGCACGAACGTGGTGATCTCCCGCTCCTTGACCTTCATCTCGTCCCAGCGCTTGAGCCACTCCGTGTACGGCGACTCCAGGCCGCGTTCGATCATGGCGTTGTGCATCGCCTGGGTGCGCTGCCGGTTGAAGCCCTGGTTGTAGTAGAGCTTCAGCGGCTGCCAGGCCGGGCCGAACTCCGCCTCGGGGTACTTCTCGGTGTCGGCGGCGTGCTCGAAGGCGACCATCGAGATCTTGTGGGTCATGATGTGGTCGGGGTGCGGGTAGCCGCCGTTCTCGTCGTAGGTGGTGATCACCTGCGGGCGGAACTCCCGGATGAGCCGGACCAGCGCGCCGGCCGCCTCGTCCACGTCCTCCAGCGCGAAGCAGCCCTCCGGCAGCGGCGGCAGCGGGTCGCCCTCGGGCAGCCCCGAGTCGACGAAGCCCAGCCACGCCTGCTTGACGCCCAGGATCTGCCGGGCCTCGTCCATCTCCTTCTTGCGCACCTCGTGGATGTGCTCCTCGACATAGGTGTCGCCCTGGAGCTTCGGGTTGAGGATGGAGCCACGCTCTCCCCCCGTACACGTCGCGACCAGCACGTCCACTCCCTCGTCGACGTACTTGGCCATGGTGGCCGCGCCCTTGCTGGACTCGTCGTCGGGGTGCGCGTGCACGGCCATCAGTCGCAGTTGCTCAGTCACAACTCAATCCTCGTAAAGTCAAAGCGGCCCTCGGCCCTGCCCTCGGCCCGCGCCGGCGGTTTCAGCCCTCGGCCCGCTCTCAGCGGTTTCACGGGCGGCTTCTATAGTGACCGAACCAGGACCCTGTTGTATTCCCGGTACGGACCCCCGCCCGGACCCCCACGCACGCCGAGAGGAAAGCGCCATGGCACAGACGGCCCGCAAGGTGCCCGAAGGGCGTTACGGGCGTGCGCCGAGGGGCGCCGGGGGCGGCGCGGGCGGGGCGGAGGCCCGTACGGACCGCCGGCTGAAGATCACCGGCGGGATCCTGGGTGTGCTGCTCCTCGCGCTGGTGGGCTGGATCGGCGGCTCCTACATCGCGGGCCAGGACGTCAGTGCCGAGCTGATCAAGTTCAAGGTCGTCTCGGACAGCGCGGTGGAAGTGCACCTGGAGGTCCGCAAGGACGAGGGCGTCGAGGGAGTGTGCACGCTGCGTGCGCGCGCGGAGAGCGGCAACGAGGTCGGCCGCAAGTCCGTCTCCTTTCCCGCGGGCACCTCCCGGGTCGACGAGGTGATCACGGTGCGGACGACGGCCCGCGCCACCAGCCCCGACCTGGTCGGCTGCCAGACGAAGTGAGGCCGGCGCCGGCACCGCTGTGACCTGGGGCGGAGTCCGGGCCTTCTTCCCTTTTCCGCCGGAATTGTTAAGCTCGTGGTTTCGCCCACCAGTGAAGGCGCACCCTTTCTGGTAGGGCGTTTGCTGCATCAGCTGATATCCCAGTACCGACGAGGAGCACCTGTGACCCAGACCAGCGACAACGTCACCTGGCTGACCCAGGAGGCGTATTCCCAGCTCAAGGCCGAGCTGGAATACCTGTCGGGTCCTGCACGTACCGAGATCGCCAAGAAGATCGAGGCGGCTCGCGAGGAGGGCGACCTCCGCGAGAACGGCGGGTACCACGCGGCCAAGGAGGAGCAGGGCAAGCAGGAGCTGCGGATCCGGCAGCTCCAGCAGCTCCTGGAGAACGCGAAGGTCGGTGAGGCTCCGGCGGATGACGGCGTGGTGGAGCCGGGCATGGTGGTCACCATCGCCTTCGACGGCGACGAGGACGACACCATCACCTTCCTTCTCGCCTCCCGCGAGTACGCGAGTTCGGAGATCGAGACCTACTCTCCGCAGTCGCCGCTGGGCAGCGGCGTGAACGGCAAGAAGGTCGGTGAGGACGCCGAGTACGAGCTGCCGAACGGCAAGATGGCCTCCGTCCGCATCCTGGCGGCGAAGCCCTACCAGGGGTGACGCCCGGGGCGGACGGCCCCGGGGCCGGCTCCGGATGGGGGGAAGAAGACAGCACGGCGGATGGCCCGCGCGGGATGCGCGGGCCGTCCGCCGTTCCCGTGCCACCCGTGCCAGGGCGTTCCCGTGCCGGGGGCGTCCCATGCGGTCCGCCGCTCCCGCGGGGTGCGGGAACGGCCCGGCCGTGGCGGGCGGTGCGGTGTTTCTGCTGCTTCTCAGGAGGCCGCCCTGCGGTACTTGCGGACCGCCAGGGTGCGGAAGACCGCGATGATCACCACCGACCAGATCAGCGAGGCCCAGACCGGGTGCTGCATGGGCCAGGCGTCCGGCACCGGGTAGCCCGGCGGCAGGTTGCCGAACAGGTCGCGGCCGGCGACGACCGTCGCGCTGAACGGGTTCCACTCGGCGAGGTGCTGGAGGAAGGCGGGCATGTTCTGGGAGGGCACGAACGCCACCGAGATGAATGTCAGGGGGAACAGCCACACCAGCCCGCCCGAGGTGGCGGCCTCGGGCGTCCGTACCGACAGCCCGATCAGTGCGCCGATCCAGGTGAAGGCGTACCCCAGCAGCATCAGCAGGCCGAAGCCCGCCAGGGCGTCGAGGAGGCCGTCGTGCGCCCGCCAGCCCACGACGGCGGCGACAGCGGCGAGGACGACGAGCGTCAGAGCCGTCTGGACGAGGTCGGCCAGGGTGCGCCCGGTCAGCACGGCGCCCCGCGTCATCGGCAGTGACCGGAAGCGGTCGACGAGGCCCTTGTGCATGTCCTCCGCGATACCGGCGCCCGAACTGGCCGTCGCGAAGGTGACGGTCTGCGCGAAGATGCCGGACATCAGGAACTCGCGGTAGTCCTGGGCGCTGGTGCCGGAGCCGGGGATGGTGATGGATCCGCCGAAGACGTAGCTGAAGAGCACCACGAACATGATCGGCTGGATGAGGGCGAAGATGACGGCTTCGGGGATGCGCACGAGGCGGATGAGGTTGCGCTTGGCGATCACGAGTGAGTCGGTGACCGACTGGGCCGGGCCGCCGCGTCCGGTGGGGGCGGCGCTGGGCGGAGCGGTGCGGGCGGTGGTGCTCATGCGGCGGCCTCCTCGTCCGGGGAGTGCCGGGGGGCGCGTCCCGTGGTGCCCTCGCCGTGGGCGTGGTGTTCTGCCTCGCCCTTGGCCGCGTGGCCGGTCAGGGAGATGAACACGTCGTCCAGGGTGGGGCGGCGCAGCCCGATGTCGTCGATCTCCACGCCCCGGGTGTCCAGGTCGCGGATGACCTCGGCGAGCAGCTTGGCGCCGCCGGTGACCGGGACGGTCAGCTTGCGGGTGTGCTCCTCGACGGTGCAGCCCTCGTGCGCGGTGCCGGGCAGTCCGTGGCTGTCGAGGACCTGGCGGGCGGCGGGGATGTCGTCGCGCTCGTGGACGACGACCTCGACGCGCTCCCCGCCCGTCTGCGCCTTGAGCTGGTCGGAGGTGCCGCGCGCGATGACCTTGCCGTGGTCGACGACGGCGATGTCGTGCGCCAGCCGGTCGGCCTCCTCCAGGTACTGCGTCGTCAGCAGCAGCGTCGTACCGCCCGCGACCAGTTCCTCGATGACCTCCCACAGCTGCTGGCGGTTGCGGGGGTCGAGGCCGGTGGTGGGCTCGTCCATGAACATCACGGGCGGGCTGACCACCAGTGCGGCGGCCAGGTCGAGGCGGCGGCGCATGCCGCCTGAGTAGGTCCTGGCCGTGCGGTCGGCGGCGTCGGCGAGGTGGAAGCGCTCCAGCAGCTCGTCCGCCCGCTTCTTCGCGCCGCGCGCGGACATCTGGTAGAGGCGGCCGACCATCCGGAGGTTCTCGCGGCCGGTCAGATAGTCGTCGACCGCCGCGAACTGGCCGGACACGCCGATCGACCGGCGCACGGCCGTGGGGTTCTTGAGCACGTCGACGCCTGCCACCACGGCCCGCCCGGCGTCGGGGGTCAGCAGCGTGGTGAGGACCCGGACCGCGGTCGTCTTACCCGCGCCGTTGGGGCCCAGGAGGCCGAGCACGGTGGACTCGGGGACGTCGAGGTCGACGCCGTCCAGAGCCCTCACGTCGCCGAAGGTCTTCACCAGTCCCTCGGCGTAAATGGCACCTGGCATGAGAGGTCTCCCAGGGTGTGGAGCGCGAAGCTCTACGAGAAATGCTAGGCAAACCGGACGCTTCCGGCATCAAGAACCTGCGGCGGGCCCGCCCCGGTGCACAGCAGTGTGGCGTAACGCGATGTATCGCGTCAAGCGGGGAATCGCGATAGTGCGTGTTCTGCGAGAGGCTGTCGCGCCCATGGGGCGGGCTTCGGCCGCCGGCCGGAGCCGTCCGCTCAGCTCATGACCTTGTACCCGGCGGCGCGCAGTCCTGAGGCCACCTCGACGCAGTGCTCGGGGCCCTTCGTCTCCAGGTGCAGCTCCACCTCCACCTCGTCGACGCCGAGCCGGGGATCGGTCCGCACATGGCCGACGTCCAGCACGTTGGCGTCGGCGACCGAGAGCTTCCCCAGCAGCGCGGCCAGCGCGCCGGGCCGGTCCGAGAGGCGCAGCCGCAGCGACAGGTAGCGGCCGGCGGCAGCCATGCCGTGCCGCAGCGTCCGCTGGAGGACGAGGGGGTCGACGTTCCCGCCGGACAGCACGGCCGCGACCGGTCCCTCGAAGCTGTCGGGCGCCGACAGCAGCGCCGCCACCGAACTCGCCCCAGCGGGTTCCACCACCAGTTTCGCCCGCTCCAGGCACAGCAGCAGCGCGCTGGACAGCTCGTCCTCGGAGACCGTGCGGATCTCATCCACCAGCGAGCGGACGATCCCGAACGGGACGTCCCCGGGCCTGCCGACCTTGATGCCGTCCGCCATCGTCGAGACGGACCCCAGCGCCACCGGCTCCCCGGCACTCAGCGACGGGGGGTAGGCCGCCGAGCCCTCGGCCTGCACGCCGACCAGCCGCACGTCCGGGCGCAGCGCCTTGATGGCCACCGCCATCCCGGCGAGCAGCCCGCCGCCGCCGACCCCCACCACGACCGTGCGCACCTCGGGGCACTGCTCCAGCAGCTCCAGCCCCAGCGTGCCCTGGCCCGCCACCACGTCCGGGTGGTCGAAGGGGTGGATGAAGACGGCGCCGGTGGCGTGCGCGTACTCCTGGGCCGCCTCCAGCGTCTCGTCCACCACCTGGCCGTGCATCCGCACCCGCGCCCCGTACTCGCGGGTCGCCGCCACCTTCGGCAGCGGGGCGCCCACCGGCATGAAGACCGTGGAGGTCACCCCCAGCAGCGAGGCGGCCAGCGCGACGCCCTGCGCGTGGTTGCCCGCGCTCGCCGCGACCACTCCGCGCCGCCGCTCCTGGGGGGTCAGGCCCGCGATCCGCACATAGGCGCCGCGCAGTTTGAACGACCCGGTGCGCTGGAGGTTCTCGCACTTGAGGTGGACCGGGGCGCCGATGAGCGAGGAGAGGTGGCGGCTGCCCTCCACGGCGGTCGTCCGGGCGACGCCCTCGAGGATCGTGCGAGCGCGCCGTACGTCGTCCAGACGGACGGGCAGTTCGGGACGGGAGGCGGTGGGGGACGGTGCGCTGGTGACCATGGCGCCAGTCTGGCAGCCGGGTGCGGAGGGCCGCGTGCGCCGCCGGGGCGGTCGCGCCCGCGTGCGCCGTCGGGCGGTGGCCGGGTGCGGGCGCCGCCGGGAGGTGGTCCGCGTCACTGGTTCGTGCACCGGAGGTACGCCCGGGGTCCGCTGCGCGTACTCTGTGCCCACCGGCTAGGCACACGAGGACACCGCCCCCAACAAACCATCCCTGCACCGTCAAAACTCCACAAAAAATCCCGCAGACCACGAAGTGAGCGCACCTGCCATGCCCACGCACCCGGACATGACGACAGACAGCCCAGACACCCCGGACGAGAACCCCGCGGTGCCTGCCGACGCAGGTGCCCCCTCGACCGCCGTACTGGACGCCATGCAGCACCAGTTGGCGGTGTACGCGCGCCGTGCGGAGCAGACCCGGCTCGGCGGGCTCGGCCAGGCCCGCAACTCCATGGACCGTGCCGCCTACCTCCTGCTCAACCGCCTCGACAAGGAAGGCCCGATGGGCGTCAAGGCGCTCGCGGCCGGCATGGGCATCGACTCCTCCACGGTGACCCGTCAGGTCGCCCCCCTCGTCGAGTCCGGTCTGGTCAAGAGGACCTCGCACCCCGAGGACGGGCGCGCCGTCGTCCTGGAGCTGTCCCCGCGCGGGGTGGCCCGGCTCGAAGAGGTGCGCTCCTCGCGGCGCAACCTGATGCAGCTCATCACCAAGGACTGGACGGACGAGGAACGCGGCACGTTCTGCAGGCTGTTGACCCGGTTCAACAGGGCGATGCTCGAACTCCACCCCGGCGGCGTCTCACAGCCCCCCAGGCCCGGCTCCTGAGGCCGGCGCCGGTCCTGACGCGCCTCTTGATTTGATCTGTACGCCTGCCGTCCCATAGGCGCACGGGAGGCGGCGTGCGAGAGCGTCAGGCACGGCAGGAGCGCCTCCGCGCCCGGGAGTTCGAGGCGTTCGTCGCGGGCGCGGGTGGCCGGCTGCTGCATGCCGCCACACTGCTGACCGCCGAACCCCCCGGCGCCGCACCCGAGGCGGAACGGCTGCTGGTACGGGCGCTCGCGCGGACCCGGGCCGACTGGGCGCGGCTGCGCGGCGAGGACCCCTACGAGCGGACGCGGCAGGAACTGGCCCTCTCCTTCGCCCGCACCGCACGCCGCCACCGCCGTCCGCGCGGCGGGCTGCTGGGCGCCCTCGCCCCGCAGGAGCGGCTGGTGCTCGTCCTGCGGCTGCACGAGGGCGTCGCCGAGGAGCAGGTGGCGGCCGGGCTGGGACTGCCCGTCGAGCGGGTACGGGCGCTGCACACCCGGGCCATGGCCACCGTGCTCAGCCGTCCGCCGGGTGCGGAGGCGGCGCATGAGCCTGCCTGACCGCAAAGAGGCCGAGGCGCGGCTGCTGCTGGAACGGCGCACCGGGGAGCCCGTGCCCGCCGACCTGGCCGCCCGCGCCCTCGCGGACGGGGAGCGGCTGCTGCGGCGCCGGCGGGCACTGCGGACGGCGCTGTGGGCGGGGCTGGTGGTCGGGCTCGCCGCCCTGGTGGCCTGGTCCCTCGCCCTCCACCCCTGGGCGGCCCCGCCCCCGACGACGACCTCGCCCGCGGTGGGATGGTGACCGCGGCCGGATCAGTCCAGGGCCTGGCGCAGATCCGCCAGCAGGTCGTCCGCCGACTCGATGCCGACCGACAGCCGCACCAGGTCGGCGGGCACCTCCAGCGCGGAGCCCGCAACGGAGGCGTGGGTCATCCGGCCGGGGTGCTCGATCAGGGACTCGACGCCGCCGAGGGACTCGCCCAGCGTGAACAGGCGCGCCCGGTCGCACACCCGCACGGCCGCCTCCTCGCCGCCCGCGACGCGGAAGGACACCATCCCGCCGAAGCCCCGCATCTGCTTGGCGGCGGTCTCGTGCCCGGGGTGCGAGGGCAGTCCCGGGTAGAAGACCTCCGTCACCTTCGGGTGCGCCTCCAGCAGCCGCACCACGCGGGCCGCGTTCTCCCCGTGCCGGTCCATGCGCACGCCCAGGGTCTTGATGCCGCGCAGCACCAGCCAGGAGTCGAAGGGCCCGGCGATGCCGCCCATGGCGTTCTGGTGGAAGGCCAGCTCGTCGCCGAGCGCCGGGTCGGCGACGACGAGGGCGCCGCCGACCACGTCGGAGTGGCCGCCCATGTACTTGGTCGTGGAGTGGACGACGACATCGGCGCCGAGCGCCAGGGGCTGCTGGAGGTAGGGGCTGGCGAAGGTGTTGTCCACGACCAGCCGCGCGCCCGCGGAACGGGCCACCTCGGCGACCGCGGCGATGTCGGTGATGCCCAGCAGCGGGTTGGAGGGGGTCTCCACCCACACCGCCTTGGTGCGCTCGCGCAGCGCGGCACGCACGGCGGCCGGGTCGGAGGAGTCGGCCACCGACCACTGCACGCCCCACCGCTCCGCGACCCGCGCGAAGAGGCGGAAGGTGCCGCCGTACGCGTCGTTCGGGATCACCACGTGGTCACCGGGGGTGAGCAGGGTCCGCAGCAGGCAGTCCTCGGCGGCCAGCCCGGAGGCGAAGGCCAGGCCGCGCCTGCCGCCCTCCAGCGCCGCGAGGTTCTCCTCCAGCGCGGTCCGGGTCGGGTTGGCCGAGCGGCTGTACTCGTAGCCGCCGCGCAGCCCGCCGACGCCGTCCTGCTTGTAGGTGGACACCTGATGGATGGGCGGGACGACCGCCCCCGTGGCCGGGTCGGCGGCCTGGCCCGCGTGGATGGCGAGGGTCTCGAAGCCGTGTCCGGGGCCGCCGGAGACGCCCTCGTCCCCGCCGCCGATGCCGTTGTCGCGCTGCTCACTCATGGGGGCGAGACTAGTGGGCCGTACGGTGGAGTGGGGGCGCGCTCGGCGAAGCCCGCCCCCGATGCCGCCGTGAACCCGCCGCGGCACGGTCCGAACGAACCAGCCTCGGCACAGCCGGCGAACCCGCCCCGGTACAGTCCCCGAACCGCCGCCCGTCCGTCACAGCGTGGAGATCCGACGCCATGGAAGCCCTGTTCCTCCTGATCGCTCTTGTCGCACTCTTCGGTGTGGCGGTCTATCCGGCGATGCGCCGCAGGAGGCTGCGCCAGGACGGGGCGCGGGGACTGGTCCAGGCGGTCGATCCGACGGCCGGATACGGATTCGTCCCTTCCGACGAGCTGGACGTGCGGCTGCCGGGCCCCGACAGGGAACTGGTCGACGCGCTGGAGGAGACCCAGCGCACCCAGGACTGGGAGCCGGTGGCGCGGCTGCTGGCCCTGACCGGGGACGAGTACGAGCTGCGCTGGCAGCGCGTGCAGTCGCTGGCCGGCGCGGCGGCGATGGAGCTGGCGGCGTGGAAGGCCGAGCAGCGCGGCACCGGCACCGGCGCGCCCGCCGACGTGGTCTCCTTCGACAAGGACCGGCCCGCCGGCGCCGCCCGCCGGGACGCGCGGTGGCTGCGCGAGTGGCGCGCCCACAAGCCGCACGACCACGGCGGGGCGCAGGTCTACGCGCAGTTCCTGGTCTTCCAGGCGCTGTCCGAGCCGGGCTCGGCCGACCACCGCATCATCCTGGAGGAGGCGCGGAACGTCGCCCAGGACGCCGCCCGGCTCGCCCCCGCCGACCCCACCCCGCACCTCACCGAGCTGGTCATCGCCCGCCACCTCAACTACCGCGAGGCCGACTTCGAGGCCCTGTGGGACACCGTGCGCCGCCTCGCCCCCGACCACATGGGCGCCCACCTGGCGGCGCTGCCCTACTGGTCGGCGAAGTCGATGGGGTCCAAGGAGAAGGCCGACGCCTTCGCCCGCGCCGCCGCCTCCCGGGCCCCGGAGGGCACCCTCCTGGCAGCTCTCCCGCTGTTCGCCGCCTACGACCACCTGCCCGAGGTGAACATGGTCCGCGGCCTCTACCGGAGTGAGGAGATCAGCCGGGCCATCGAGGCCGCCGAGTACGCCGTCGACCAGGTGGACGACGACCACCCGGTCCGCCCCCACGTCCTCCACCTGCTCGTCTGGTTCCTCGTCCGCGCCGAGCGCTACGCCGAGGCCATGGAGGCCCTCGCCGCCGTCGACGGCCATGTGGGCGCCGTCCCCTGGGTCGACGAGGGCGACCCGGCCGCCGCCTACTCCGCCTACCGCGCCCTGGCGGTCGCCGGCTGGGAGTCCACGGGCGGCGAACACGCCTCGCACCCGTGAGCGAGGCCCGGTGCGGGCCACGGCGCAGCGGTCAGGGCCGCGGTGCCGGAGCGGACTGCTCTCCCGTCGGGGCGGCCGGCGCCGGGGTCTCCGCCGTCGGGGGAGCGGAGGAGGCGCCGCCGCTCGGAGGCGACGCCGGAGGGGTGTCCGCCGGCCCCGGCGGCTCGCCGTGGGACAGGAGATACGGCAGGACGAGCACGACGGTCGCCACCACCGCGACCAGGACGACCACCGCGGCCTTCCGCAGCCCGGGGCGCACGCCCGTCCGGTGCCCGGCCGGCAGGGGACGTGCCGGCCCGACTTCTGTGACCTGGCCCGCCCGGGCACTGAGCGCGGCACGGAGGCGGTCCTCGACGGCTGTCACGGCGTCTGCTCCAGTCTCCTGGCCAGAGCGGCAAGCGCCCGGCTCGCTGTGGACTTCACCGTGCCGCGGGACAGTCCCAGCGTGGCGGCGATGTCCGCTTCCGACATGTTCGACCAGTACCTGAGGACGAGGACCTCCCGCTGCCGCACGGTGAGCAGCCGCAGCGCCCTCAGCACTTCCTGGTGCTCTTCCCTGAGGAAGACCTCTTCTTCCGGCGGCGGCGCGGGCAGCACACGCGGGGGCACGTACGCGCGCATCGTGCGGCGCCTGCGCAGCACGGACCGGGAGGCGTTGACCACGCTGCGCCGTACGTACGCCTCGGGGTCGTCGACGCCGTCCAGTCCGCCGCCGTGGCGGCGGTAGAGGGCGGCGAACGCTTCCTGGACGACGTCCTCGGCCGTGGGGACGTCGTCGACCAGGAGCACCGCGAGGCGCACGAGGTCGAGCCTGCGGTGGTGGTACAGCAGGACGATGTCGTCCGAGGCCGCCTCGAGGGGCCGGCTCCGGGGCGCGGGTCTTCTGCGCCCCTGGGAGACGCGGGACAGCAGCCACCGCCACCCGCCGCCGGGGAGCGCGCCGTGGCGGGCGGCGGCGCCGGCGGTCAGCACCCGGCCCCCACGGCCGGGGCAGGGCACCGGCCCCGCGTCAGGACAGCCCGCCCCTCCCCACGAGGCGGACAAGCCGCTTCACGAGGCGGACAAGCCGCTTCACGAGGTGGGCAGGCCGCTTCGCGGGGGCGGCGGGGGTGTACTGGCGGGACGAGGCCGTGGCGCGCCTTCCCGCGGAGCTCTTCTGGCATCGGGGCAAACCTGTCGGACGGGTCGTGCGGTGCAGGGCTTTTGGGACATGCCCTCTTGTGGGGAAAGACGTGCGAGGGCGCCGCGGGTTGCAGGGCGTCGCGCACTGGTAGCTTTCCACGCCTTCCGCGGTGGCCCTGGTGCGGTCGCCAGGCGGCGGACAGCTCGCGTCGGCAGTCACCCGCAACCTCGGGCGGGGCCGCACGTCTGTCAGGGCGTAAGGGGACATCACAGGCCGGCCTGTGACGTGGACGCCCTGCCCCGCGAGGCGGCCGCGCACCCGCGAGAGCTGAGGAAGAGCGTTGAGAAAACCGAGAGCCGTCGCCGTGGCGGCGTTGGCGTGTCTGAGCGTGGTGGCGGGATGCTCCGGCCCGGCCGCCGGGACCGGCGGCGACAAGGCGTCACAGGCGTCACAGGGGGCAACATCCCTCGCCCGGACGGAGAGCGGGGCCCACAGCCGGGTCCCCGCGCCGCCACCGGACCACGATCCCGTCCGGTACAAGCCCAGCTGGCCCGACCGGACGGTCCGCACGAGCCGCGGCCACCTCGTCAACAGCTGCGTGCCGAAGAAGCTGAGGAACAAGGCCACCACTCTCACCACCAGCGACGGGGTTCATCTGTCCGCCCTGGTGCTCGGGCAGGGCCCGAACGGAGTGCTCCTCGACCACGAGCAGGGGTACAACATCTGCTCGTTCCTCCCCATCGGCAAGAAGCTGGCGGCCGAGGGCTATCACGTCGTGATCCCCGAGTACCGCAACCACGGCGCCTCCCAGAAGAGCGCCGACAACGAGCACATCGACCGGGACGCCCGCGCCGGCCTGGCGGAACTGCGGCGCGTGGGCGCCACACGCGTCTTCCTCGGCGGCGCCTCGTGCGGCGGTACCACCGCAGCCGTCGCCGGCGTCGACAACCCGCTGCGTGTGACGGGCCTGCTGATGATGTCCTCTCCGGCCCATTGCGGCGGCGTCGATGCCGTGGCGGCGGTGAAGAGGATCAAGACCCCGACCCTCCTGGTGGCTTCCCCCGGTGACATGAACGGCGCCCTGGTCACTGACGCCCGGAAGGTGTACGCGGCGTCCGCCGCGAAGGACAAGAAGCTGGTGATCGATCCCAGCGGATACCACGGCACGGACATGATCCGGCGCGGAGGGGCCTCCGGGGCCAAGCTGCGCACCCGCGTGGAGAAGTTCATCGTCGCCTCCTTCCAACGGAGAACATCGTGAACCACCGTCCGCACTCCCCGGCCAGCCGCGGGTCCGCCCGTGTGCGGACCTGGCTGCCCGCGCTCGTCCTGGCGGCCGCCGCGGTCGGCGGCACGGCGACGGCGAACGCCGAGCCCGAGACGGCGCCCGGCACCTCGGCCCGCGCCGCTGCCCGGCCCACCGCGTCGGTCACCTACGACCTGGGGGACAAGGCCTACCGCCTCCCGGGAACCGACAAGCCCGTCGAAGCGGCGGGCGTGGTGCGCTACCCCGCCGACCTGGCCCGTGGCCGCCACCCCCTGGTCGTCCTGCTCCACGGATGGCACGAGACGTGCGCAGACCCCGAGGCGGAAGCGGCGCGCACGGCAGCGGAGCGAGCGGACGACATGGACGCCTACACGGCGGCGAACAAGAAGCTGTTCAGCTGGCCGTGCGCGGCCGGAACCCCGGCGCTGCCCAGCTTCCGGGGGTACGACTACCTGAGCCGGCGCCTGGCGAGCCGGGGGTACGTGGTGGTCTCCCTCAGCGCCAACGGCATCAACGCGTCCTCGGTGACGGGCGACGACAACGCGGCTGCCCGGGCCGCTCTCGTCAACCGGCACCTGAGGATGTGGGAGCGGCTCGACCGGACCGGAAAGGGAGCGCTGGCCGGCGCGTTCCGGGACGCGACCGGCCGGCGGAAGAACGTGCCCTTCGCCCGCCACCTGGACATGAAGAACGTCGGCGTCGTCGGGCATTCGAGGGCCGGGGCGGCGGTGACCTGGCTGGTGGCCGACAGGCACCGCGGCCAGTTGCCCGCCGGGGTCCGCGTCACAGCGGCGGTGGCGGTGGCGCCCGCCTACAACGTGATGACCGAGAACATGGCCGACTACACCGTCACCCGCGTCCCCCTGGCCGTTCTGCGCGGTACCTGCGACGGGCAGGTCGGTGACGAGGCCCTGTCCTTCGCGGCCGAGGCCGCGGCCGGGAACCGGCACGGTTTCCGCCGGTTGCGCATCCCTGGTGCGAACCACAACTTCTTCAACACCCAGTGGTCCCCGCACAGCGGTCAGGTCGCCTCGTTCGACGACGCCGTACCGGTCGGCAAGCGGCCCGGCTGGTGCACCGACCGCGACGGCGCTCCCGCCGCGCGGCAGCTGACCGAGGCGCAGCAGCACCGCGCCGCCGTCACGCGCATCGACGCGTTCCTGCGCCGCGGCCCGGGACGCGGCAGTCACCCGCTGGGCCGGTAGTCACCCACCGGGTCCGAGGTGCCCGAAGCCCTTCCGGCCGAATGCCGAATGCCGAATGCCGCAGAGCGCGCGTGCCGGAAGGGCGCCTCACGTGGCGTCGATGTCCAGGACGATCCGGCCGCGGGCGCGGTTGTCCGCGTGGAGCAGCCGCCAGGCGTCGGCGGCCCGCTCCAGCGGGAAGGAGCGGTTCACGGGGACGGACAGCCTCCCGGCTTCGGCGAGCGCGGCCACCTCCGCCAGTTCCTCCGCGTTCGCGCGTGCCCACACCAGGTGGGCGCCCTGTTCGGGGGCGGTGATGTCGGCCACGGAGGCGATGCGCGCGGGATCCTGCACGACCTTCCGCGAGACGGCCACCGCGTCCCCGCCGAAGAAGTCGAGCGCCGCGTCGACGCCCTCCGGCGCGAGCCCGCGCACCCGGTCGGCCAGTCCTTCGCCGTAGGTGAGCGGTGTGGCGCCGAGTGCCCGCAGGTGGTCGTGGTTGCGCTCGCTCGCGGTGCCGATGACGTGTGCGCCCCGCAGGGCGGCGAGCTGCACGGCGAGCGTGCCGACCCCACCGGCCGCCGCGTGGACCAGGACGGTGTCGCCCTCGCCGATGCCGACGCGTTCGACGGCCTGGTAGGCCGTCAGCCCGTTCAGCGGCAGACACGCCGCGTGCGCCCAGTCCCAGGACGCCGGTTTGCGTGCCAGCGTGCGGACCGGGGCCGAGACCAGTTCGGCGTAGGTGCCGTTCTGCGCCCAGTCCTTGAGGACGAAGCCGATCACCTCGTCACCGATCTCGAACTCGGTGGCGCCGAAACCGCGGGCCTCGACGACGCCGGACATCTCGAAGCCCGGGATGAGGGGAAAGTGGGTCACCATCATGCCGTCGAGGTTGCCGACGGCGATCTTTGCGTCGGCCGGGTTCACTCCGGCCGCCTTGACCCGGACCAGGAATTCCCCGGGCGCGACCGCCGGCGTCGGCTGCTCGGTCAGCTCCAGGGCGTCCGCGTCGCCGTAGTGCCGGAGTGCGATGGCTTTCATGGTCTCCCCAAGGGTTCGGTGCGTGGAGGAGGGCAGGCGTAGCAGCGCAGACCCGCGTGGCCGGGTTCCGCGGTGGACGGCGCCGAAGTGGTCACGCCGCTCCTCCCGGGCAAGGTGTTCCGCAGAACAGAACAAGTTCTGGACAGTAACCCGGCTCCGGTGGCGCGTCAATGAAGAATGTTCTGTTGTACGGAAGGCGTTCCTGGAGGCAGAACGTACGACGGGTCGGCGGCGGGCGCATCGGCGTCCCGTGCCCCAGCCGGCGGCGGGACGCCGAGGGGACTGCGGCGGCTACTCTGGCTGGCGAAACGCGGCTCGGTCACCAGAACAGCCGCGGTGGCGACGGCGGGACGGAGGGGTTGTGGCAGTGTCGGCCGCCTACCCGGTGGAATCGATCGACAACGCGGCGCGGATCCTGCTGATGCTGGTGGACAGGCCGTCGCTGCGGGTCGCCGACGTGTCCACCGAGCTGGGGGTGGCCAGGTCCACCGCTCACCGGATGCTGACCACCCTGCAGGCCCGCGACCTGCTCCGCCAGGACGCCCGGACCAAGGGCTACGGACCCGGGCCCGCCCTGGCCAGGCTCGGCATCGCCGTGATGGGGGCGGTCTCCCTCCGCGACGAAGCGCGTCTGGTGCTGGAAAGGCTCGTCGAGGACACCTCCGAGACCGCGCATCTGCTTGTGCTGGAAGGCACGGAGACCGTCTTCATCGAAGGGGTGGAGAGCCACCAGGTGATCCGTGCCGGGCTGCGCACCGGGCAGCGGGGCCCGGCGCACGCGACCGCGGCGGGGAAAGTGCTGCTCGCCGAGCTTCCCCGCGAAGAGCTGCGGCGCCGCTACCCGGGTGCCCGGCTGCGAGGCGGCACCGAGCGCGCGGTGAGCACCCGCCGGGCGCTGGAGGCCGAGCTGGAGAAGGTGAGGGAGACCGGCTACGCCACCAACATGGAGGAAAGCCAGCGGGACCTCTGCGCGGTGGCCGCCCCGGTGAGGAACCGGCAGGGCATGGCCTGCGGCGCGCTGTCCGTCTCCGGCCCGGCGAGGCGCATCGAGGCGGAACTCGCCCTCCTCAGCGGTGCTGTCGCCGCCGCCGCCAGGGAACTCGGCACGCGGCTCGGCTAGGGCACAGGCCCGAGCGCCCCTCTCCCCGGCCCCCTGCCGGCGCGCCGTGTCCAGCCCCGCGGCGCGGCCCCTGCCGGTGCGCCGTGTCCAGCCCCGCGGCGCGGCCCCTGCCGGTGCGCCGTGTCCAGCCCCGCGGCGGCTCGGCCCCGGCGCGGTGGCCGGACCGCCGGTCTGGCACGGTCGTTCCGTACCGGCCCGGGACCGCGGGGCCGGACGCTGTGGGCTGTGCGACGATGGCGGTATGAATCGACTGGCCGACTCCCAGTCGCCGTACCTGCTCCAGCACGCCGCCAATCCGGTGGACTGGTGGCCGTGGGGACCGGAGGCGTTCCAGGAGGCGCGCCGCCGCGATGTCCCCGTGCTGCTCTCGGTCGGCTACGCCGCGTGCCACTGGTGCCATGTGATGGCGCGTGAGAGCTTCGAGGACGAGGCGACGGCGCGGCTGCTGAACGAGCACTTCGTCGCGGTGAAGGTGGACCGCGAGGAGCGGCCCGACGTGGACGCCGTCTACATGGAGGCGGTGCAGGCGGCGACCGGGCAGGGCGGCTGGCCGATGACGGTGTTCCTCACGCCGGACGCCGAGCCGTTCTACTTCGGCACCTACTTCCCGCCCGCGCCCCGGCACGGGATGCCCTCCTTCGGGCAGGTGCTGGAGGGGGTGCGGACCGCGTGGGAGGACCGGCGCGGGGAGGTCTCCGACGTCGCCTCCCGGATCAGCGCCGACCTGGCGGGACGCGGCATCCGGCTGGGCGCGCCCCGGCCGCCGGGCGCCGAGGAGATGGGCGCGGCGCTGCTCGGGCTGACCAAGGACTTCGACGCCAGCCGGGGAGGGTTCGGCGGCGCGCCGAAGTTCCCGCCGTCGATGGTGCTGGAGTTCCTGCTGCGCCACCACGCCCGCACGGGGTCCGAGGGCGCGCTGCAGATGGTCGAGGCCACCTGTGAGGCGATGACCCGTGGCGGCATCTACGACCAGCTCGGCGGGGGGTTCGCGCGCTACGCGGTCGATGCGGAGTGGGTCGTCCCGCACTTCGAGAAGATGCTCTACGACAACGCGCTGCTGGGCCGGGTCCACGCCCATCTGTGGCGGGCCACCGGCTCCGGGCGGGCACGCCGTGTCGCCCTGGAGACCGCGGACTTCATGGTCCGCGAACTGGGCACGCCCGAGGGCGGTTTCGCCTCCGCGCTGGACGCCGACAGCGACGACGGCCAGGGCGGGCACGCCGAGGGCGCCTACTACGTGTGGACCCCCGCGCAGCTCGCCGAGGTGCTGGGCGAGGAGGACGCGCGGCTGGCCGCCGCCTGCTTCCACGTCACCGACGAGGGCACCTTCGAGGGCGGCGCCTCGGTGCTCCAACTGCCCGACCGGGAGCGCCCCCTGACGGACGCCGCCCGCTTCGAGTCCGTACGGCGCCGGCTGTTCGAGGCCCGGTCCGCCAGGCCGCGGCCGGAGCGCGACGAGAAGGTGGTCGCCGCCTGGAACGGGCTGGCCGTCGCCGCGCTCGCCGAGACGGGCGCCTACTTCGACCGCCCGGACCTGGTCGAGGCCGCGCGGGGTGCGGCACGGCTGCTGGCCGAGGTGCACACCGACCGTGACGGGCGCCGCCTGGTGCGCACGTCACGGGACGGCACCCCCGGCGGCAGCGCCGGCGTCCTGGAGGACTACGCCGATGTGGCCGAGGGCTATCTGACGCTGTACGCGGTGACGGGCGAGGCCGACTGGCTCCGGCGCGCGGGCCTGCTGCTGGACACCGTGCTGGAGCGGTTCGCCGGGGACGACGGCACGCTCTTCGACACCGCCGACGACGCCGAGCGGCTGATCCGGCGCCCCCAGGACCCCACCGACAACGCGGTGCCCTCCGGGTGGAACGCCGCCGCCGGTGCGCTGCTGACCTACGGCGCCTACACCGGCGAGCACCGCTACCGCCAGGCCGCCGAGCGGGCGCTGGGCGTCGTGCGGGAGCTGGCCTCGCGGGCACCGCGCTTCCTCGGCTGGGGCCTCGCCGTGGGGGAGGCCCTGCTCGACGGCCCCCGCGAGGTCGCCGTGGTGGGCGAACCCGGCCGCACCGGTGAGCTGCACCGGGCGGCGCTGCTCGCCGGCGCGCCCGGCGCGGTCGTGGCCGTGGGCCCGCCGGGGACCGACGATGTCCCGCTGCTGGCCGGGAGGGGGCTGGTAGAGGGGCGCCCCGCGGCCTATGTCTGCCGCGGCTTCGTCTGCGCGGCCCCCGTGACCGACCCCGACGCCCTGGAGACCGCGCTCACCGGGTGAGGCCGCCCTCACCGGGTGAGCCCGCTTGCAGCGCGAGGCCGTGCCCACAGCGTGAGCCCGCGCCTACAGAGTGAGCGTGAGCCCGCGCCTACAGCGTGAGACCGCGCTCCAGGACGCCGAGGGCCCGGTTCACCAGGGCACGCAGATCGTCGAGGGTGCCCGGCATGCCGGTGTCCACCCAGAAGTACATGGCCTCGGTGAGGGCGCCCAGCATGGCGCCGGTGACGATGCGCAGCTCCAGGTCGTCCTCGGAGCGGCCGGCCCGCTCGGCGAGGGTCCGCCGCAGCAGCCAGGCGGTGTCGGCGGAGTGCTCGCTCATCCGGGCGCGCAGCGCGGGCACCTCCCCGATCAGACGGATCCGCTGGAAGGTTTCCTCAGCGTCGGACTGGTAGATGCGGGCGAGCGAGGAGTACAGCGCCTCACGCAGCGCCGCGACCGGCGGCTCGCCCGCCGGCCGGGACCGCAGGGCGTCCTCGACCAGGGCGTCGTACTCGTCGGTCAGCACGATGTCTTCCTTGGTGGGGAAGTAGCGGAAGACGGTGCTGGGGGAGACCTCCGCCTCGTCGGCGATCTGGTCGACGGGCGTCGCGTCGTACCCCTGCTCCTGGAAGAGGCGGTAGGCGGCCCGCCGGATGGCCTGGCGGGTCTGGATCTTCTTGCGTTCGCGCAGACTCAGCTTGGCTGGGGGAAGGTCTGCGCACGCGTGGTCGGCGGATCTGGTGCGTGCGGGGGCCATGGATCGTATTGTCGGCCATCGTCCCCGGGCGGGGCCATCGGCGGGGCGGTGCCTGTGTCGTCCTCGTTACGCCGTCCCGGGCGCCGGGGCACCACTCCGATGGCCGTGACGCCCCCGTTTTCCCCGGGGAGGGGGAAAGGGACCGGCGCCGTGCCGGAACGCGGGGGAGGGGTCACCCGGGGTGAGGGAAAACACGGGGCGGCCCGTCAACGGCGCCCGTAGGGTGGCGTTATGCAGGTCATCCAGTCGACGAAGCTCGCCAATGTCTGTTACGAGATCCGGGGCCCGGTCCTGGAGGAGGCGCAGCGGCTGGAGGCGGCGGGGAACCGGATCCTCAAGCTGAACACGGGCAATCCGGCGGCGTTCGGCTTCGACTGCCCGCCGGAGATCCTGGAGGACATGCTCCGCAACGTCGGCACCGCGCACGGCTACGGCGACGCCAAGGGCCTGCTGTCCGCCCGCCGCGCGGTGATGCAGCACTACCAGAAGCAGGGCGTCGAACTGTCCGTCGAGGACATCTACCTCGGCAACGGCGTCTCCGAGCTGATCCAGATGTCCATGCAGGCGCTGCTGGACGACGGGGACGAGGTGCTGGTCCCCGCGCCGGACTACCCGCTGTGGACCGCTTCGGTCTCCCTGGCCGGCGGCACCGCCGTGCACTACCGCTGTGACGAGCAGTCCGACTGGATGCCCGACCTGGCGGACGTCGAGCGCAAGATCACCGACCGCACCAAGGCGCTGGTGATCATCAATCCGAACAATCCGACGGGTGCGGTCTACGACGAGGAGGTCGTGCGCGGTCTGACGGACGTCGCCCGCCGCCACGGCCTCGTCGTGTGCTCCGACGAGATCTACGACAAGATCCTCTACGACGGCGCCACGCACACCCCCACCACGGTGGTCGCCCCCGACCTGCTGACGCTCACCTTCAACGGCCTCTCGAAGTCCTACCGGGTGGCCGGCTACCGCAGCGGCTGGCTGGCCGTCTGCGGGCCGAAGACGCACGCGGACAGCTACATCGAGGGGCTCACGATCCTCGCCAACATGCGGCTGTGCGCCAACATGCCGGCCCAGCACGCGGTCGCCGCCGCGCTCGGCGGGCGGCAGTCCATCGAGGACCTGGTGCTGCCGGGCGGCCGGCTGTGCGAGCAGCGCGACGTGGCCTACGACCTGCTGACGCGGATTCCCGGCGTCACCTGTGTGCGGCCCAAGGGGGCGATCTACGCCTTCCCCCGGCTCGACCCGAAGGTCTACAAGATCAAGGACGACCGGCAGATGGTGATCGACCTGCTCCGGGCCGAGAAGATCATGATCGTCCACGGCACCGGCTTCAACTGGCCGGAGCCCGACCACTTCCGGATCGTGAACCTCCCCGCCGTGGACGAGCTGCGCGACGCGGTGACCCGGATCGGCCGCTTCCTGGACGGCTACAGCCAGCCGTGACCGTTCCGTGAACGCGGGACAACTTTAGACCCTGTCCAAGTTAGGATGGCTTCCTGAGGTATCAGGAGGCCATCCATGTACGAACCGATCCGCACCAAGTCGGTCCACGCCGTGGCCGAGGACGCGCACGACGGGCTGCCCCGGCGCACCCGCGAGGAGGAGCTGGACATCCGCCTCGCGGGGCACCTGACCGCGCTGCTGACCGTCACCGACGAGCTGCGCGTGCTGACTCCGAGCGCTTCGCTGGATACGGCCGCCCACCAGCTCGCCGCGCACGCGGCCCGGCTCTTTGGCGGGCGGGCGCCCCTGCGGGCGGCACCGTCCGCCGTGCGGAGCGACGCCGGCCATGTGGCCGCCCTCCACGCGCGGGCCCGCACCCTTGCCGGCAACGCCCTCGCGGTCGCCTCGTCGCGCGGGGACGAGGCGGTCGCCGCGCTGATGGCCGAGCGCCTCTCGGCGCACGAGGGCGCCTTGGTGCCCGCCTGACCGCCGGTGTCCCGCACCTGGGCGGTGCGGGACACCGGCGGGTGCGGGCCGGCGGCGCCCGCACCCCTGGCCCGGCTACCCCAGGCGCTCGACCAGGGCCCGGTACTCGTCCCAGAGGGCCTTGGGGGTGTGGTCGCCGAAGGTGTTGAGGTGCTCGGGGATGCGGGCCGCCTCGTCGCGCCACACGTCGCGGTCCACCGCGAGGAGGAAGTCCAGCTCGGCCTCGCCCAGGCCGAGCCCCTCGGTGTCGAGGTCCTCCTTGCGCGGCAGGATCCCGATGGGGGTCTCCACGCCCCCGGCCTCGCCGTTGAGCCGCTGGACGATCCACTTGAGGACCCGGCTGTTCTCGCCGAAGCCCGGCCAGACGAACCGGCCGTCCTCGTCCTTCTTGAACCAGTTGACGTAGTAGATCTTCGGCAGCTTCGAGGCGTCGGCGTCCTCACCGACCTTCAGCCAGTGGGCGAAGTAGTCGCCCATGTTGTAGCCGCAGAACGGCAGCATGGCGAAGGGGTCGCGGCGCAGCTCGCCGACCTTGCCCTCGGCGGCGGCCGTCTTCTCGCTGGCCACGTTGGCGCCGAGGAAGACGCCGTGCTGCCAGTCGAAGGACTCGGTCACCAGCGGGACGGCGCTGGCCCGCCGGCCGCCGAAGAGGATCGCGGAGATCGGCACGCCGCGCGGGTCCTCCCACTCGGGCGCGATGATCGGGCACTGCCCGGCCGGGACGGTGAAGCGGGCGTTGGGGTGGGCCGCCGGGGTCCCGGACTCGGGCGTCCAGTCGTTGCCCTTCCAGTCGGTGAGGTGGGCGGGCGGCTCCTCGGTCATGCCCTCCCACCACACGTCGCCGTCGTCGGTGAGCGCCACGTTGGTGAAGACCGCGTTGCCCCACAGCGTCTTCATGGCGTTGGCGTTGGTGTCCTCGCCGGTGCCGGGCGCGACGCCGAAGAAGCCGGCCTCGGGGTTGATGGCGTAGAGCCGGCCGTCCTCTCCGAACCGCATCCAGGCGATGTCGTCACCGATGGTCTCGACCGTCCAGCCGGGGACGGTGGGCTGGAGCATCGCCAGGTTCGTCTTGCCGCAGGCGGACGGGAACGCGGCGGCCACGTACCTGGGCTCCCCGTGCGGCGGCGTCAGCTTGAGCACCAGCATGTGCTCGGCCAGCCAGCCCTCGTCGCGGGCCATCACGGAGGCGATGCGCAGCGCGTAGCACTTCTTGCCGAGCAGCGCGTTGCCGCCGTAGCCGGAGCCGTACGACCAGATCTCGCGGGTCTCGGGGAAGTGCGAGATGTACTTGGTGGAGTTGCAGGGCCACGGCACATCCGCCTCGCCCTCGGCGAGCGGGGCGCCCACGCTGTGCACGGCCTTGACGAAGTGGCCGCTTGCGCCCAGCTCTTCCAGCACGGCGCTGCCCATGCGGGTCATCGTGCGCATGGAGACGGCGACGTAGGCGGAGTCGGTGATCTCCACGCCCAGCGCGGAGAGGGGCGAGCCGAGCGGGCCCATGCAGAACGGGACGACGTACATCGTGCGGCCGCGCATCGAACCGCGGAAGAGGCCCTGCTCCCCGGCGAAGATCTCGCGCATCTCCGCCGGGTCCTTCCAGTGGTTGGTGGGGCCCGCGTCCTCCTCCTTCTCGGAGCAGATGAACGTGCGGTCCTCGACCCGTGCCACGTCGGTGGGGTCGGAGGCGGCGTAGTAGGAGTGGGGGCGCTTGACGGGGTCGAGCTCCGTGAAGGTGCCCTTGGCGACCAGCTCTTCGCACAGGCGGTCGTACTCGGCCTCGGAGCCGTCGCACCACACGACACGGTCGGGCCGGGTCAGCTCGGCGATCCCCTCGACCCAGGAGATCAGCTCCTGGTGGCGGGTGGGGAGGTTCTCCGGGGCCGGGGAAGAGGGGGTTGAGGTGGTGGGAGCCGCAGTACTGCGCGCCACGATCGCTCCAGACGTTGAGGGTTTTCTCTGCTGTCAGCGCGCCCCTTGGGGGCCGCGACCCGGATGCATTCGTGGCAGTTCGATCGTATCGCTCATCCGGTGCCGCTTGTGCTCATCTGATCATGCGGCCCGGAAGAGTGTCTGTCCAGACGGGGGCTGTGTGTCCGTCGACACGTAGGGTCATCCCCGCTGTTGGCCGCCCGGGAAGCCGCCCGTAACCTACGGTCACGTAGCTCCTGGGTACGATGGCGCGATGAACGACTCCGCGTCCCCGTCTCCGGAGCCCGCCACCGCCGTGTCCCCCTCGTCCCCCTCCGCCGCCGCCAAGCTGTCGGCGTCGGCGCACAACGCGGCACAGGTCATCAAGCCGAAGCTGCGCGGCTGGCTGCATCTGGGCATGTTCCCCGCGGTGCTGGTCTCCGGCATGTTCCTGACCGCCCTGGCCGACAGCACCCGCGGCCGGATCGCCTGCGCCGTCTACACCCTGACGGCCTGTCTGCTCTTCGGTGTCAGCGCGCTCTACCACCGCGGCGACTGGAGCCCCCGGGTCAACGCCGTGCTGCGGCGCCTCGACCACGCCAACATCTTCCTGATCATCGCGGGCACCTACACGCCGCTGACCATCCTGCTGCTGCCCGACGGCCGGCGCGACGTGCTGCTGTGGGGCATCTGGATCGCCGCGGCGCTCGGCATCGCCTTCCGCGTCTTCTGGGTCGGCGCCCCGCGCTGGCTCTACACGCCCTGCTACATCGCCATGGGCTGGGCCGCCGTCTTCTTCCTGCCCGACTTCCTGCGCACGGGCGGCATCGCCGTCCTGGTGTGCGTGGTCCTCGGCGGCGTCCTCTACAGCGCGGGCGGCGTCATCTACGGCATCAAGCGCCCCAACCCCTCACCCCGCTGGTTCGGCTTCCACGAGGTGTTCCACTCCCTCACCCTCGCCGCGTTCGCCGTCCACTATGTCGGGATCTCGCTGGTGGCCTACCAGCACGCGTAGGTCTTCGACGAAAGAGAGTGATGCGTCGTGCCGGTGATGCGCGATCTGCTCGCCCGTGACGGCGTGCCCGAGGGATACAAGATCGAGGTGTTCGACGGCACAGTGATCATGACCCCCCGGTCCCCGGAGCAGTCCCAGATCGCCCACCTGATCACGGATGCCGCCCGGGACGCCGCTCCGTTCCCGCTCGCCCAGGGGCGGGTGCTCGGAAACGTGTGGCTGAGATTTCCGGGGGAGAACGACGCGGCGCCGGACCTGTTCGTCCTCGGGCACGACGCTGAGCGGCGCGGCGACAGCTACCTCTGCGTCGATGTTCTCGCCATCGCGGACGTCGTGAGCGAACCGGACGGCAGGAAGGACTACGTCCGCAACGTCGCCAAGTACGCACGGTTCGGGATCGACCTCTACCTGATCGCCGACCCGTTCAAGCAGCTCTGCACGCTGATGACCGAGCCGCACGCGACCGGGTACGCCAAGGTGAAGGAGATCCCTTACGGGGAGCCCCTCACCTTGACGCTCAGCACCGGCGAGCGGATCGAGGTCGACACCGCGAACTTCCCCGTGCGGGACTGACCCTCACTCCACGCGCCGTACCGCCCTTCCGGCCAGGACGTCGGTGCGGTGGCCGTTCTCGATGACCGGGCGGCCCGCCACCAGGACGTGGGGGATGCCGACGGGGAGGGAGCGGGGGGCGGTGAAGGTGGAGGTGGCCGCGACCGTGCCGGGGTCGAAGACCACCAGGTCCGCCACATACCCCTCGCGGACCAGGCCCCGGTCGGGCAGCCGCAGCCGGGCGGCCGGGCGGCCGGTCAGATGGGCGACGCATTCCTCCAGGCCGAGGACGCCCAACTCGCGGACGTAGCGCCCCAGGTAGTGCGGGAACGTCCCGTAGGCGCGCGGGTGCGGTTTGGCGCCCTGGAGGATGCCGTCGCTGCCGCCCGTGTGCACCCGGTGCCGCATGATCGCCCGCACGTTCTCCTCGTGGCCGACGTGCTGGAGGATCGTCGAGCCGAGCCGGTCCGCGACCAGCAGGCGGTGTGCCGTCGTCCACGGTTCCTCGCCCCGCGCCGCCGCGGACTCGGCGACCGTCCGGCCCACGTACCCGGTCAGCTCCGGGTTGCCGACCCCGGAGATCTCGATGGTGTCCCACTCGATGGGCACCCCGTGGCAGCCGTCGGCGCCCTCGGCCTCCATCACGTGCCGGATGCGCGCGGCTGTGGCCGGGTCGGCCAGCCGGGCCAGCGTCGCCTCCGGGCCGCCCTCGTTGGCCCAGCTGGGCAGCATCGCGGCCAGCGTGGTGCAGCCGGGCGTGTAGGGGTAGGTGTCGAGGGTGAGGTCGGCGCCGTCGGCCAGTGCCGCATCCAGCAGGGCGAGCAGTTCGGGTGCCCTGCCCTTGTTGACGCCGAAGTTCATGGTGGCGTGCGCCAGGTGGAGGGCGCAGCCCGCCTCGCGGGTGAGGGCGATCATCTCGGCGTACGCCTCCAGGGCGCCGGCGCCGTAGGAGCGGTGGTGGGGGCAGTAGTAGCCGTCGTAGGCGGCCACCACCCGGCACAGCTCGGTCAGTTCCGCGTCGGGCGCGTACATGCCGGGGGTGTAGGTGAGGCCGGAGGACATGCCGACCGCGCCCTGTTCCATGCCCTCGGCGACCAGCCGTTTCATGGTGGCCAGCTCCGCCTCGGTGGCCGGGCGGTCCTCCCAGCCCATCGCGAGCATCCGGACGCTGCCCTGCGGGACCAGGTAGGCGGCGTTGACCGCCGTGCCCTGGCGGTCGATGCGGTCCAGGTAGCCGCCCACCGTGCGCCAGTCGAAGTCGATGTCGCCGCCGTCGCCGTTCCAGCCGGTGATGGCCTCCCGGACGGCGGCGAGGGTCGTCTCGTCGACGGGTGCGTACGAGAGGCCGTCCTGGCCCAGGACTTCCAGGGTCACCCCCTGGGCGGCCTTCGCCGAGTGGTCCGCATCGCGCAGGATCGCCAGGTCCGAGTGGGCGTGCATGTCGATGAAACCGGGGGCCAGCACCTGGCCGTCGGCGTCGAGGGTGCGGCGCCCGGTGGGGCGCGGGGTGCCCTCGGGGTCGATGCGGGCGATGCGGCCTTCGTGGACGGCGACGTCCGCGCGGTAGGAGGGGGCGCCCGTGCCGTCGATGACGCGGGCGTCCCGGATGACCAGGTCCATGGCGGTCCGGTGCCTTTCGATGAGGGGGCCGGCCGGCTCAGAAGAAGGTGCGGATCAGGTCGACGACCGTGCCGTTCTCATCGACCTCCGGAATGACCTGCCACTTGTCGAAGATGGTGCACGGGTGGGACATTCCGAAGCCGACCCATTCGCCGGTCCGCAGGGCGACGCCCTCGTCCACGCGGAGCCAGGCGTGCTGGTCGCTCAGGGAGGTGACGGTGATGCCCGCGGCGGAGCGCTCGGTGCCGTCCAGGCCCCGCACCGTGTGCGGCTCGGGGAGGGCGAGGTCGTGGGCGGCGTCGCGCTTGCCCGCGTTGACGAAGGCCTGCCCCGGCTCGGGCCGGGAGACGACCTGGGCCCACAGCGTGAAGGCCGCTCGCAGGCCGCCCTCGTCGGGGTGGCGGTTGAAGGGCGTCAGGTGCCGGTAGTGCCCGTCGTCGTGGGAGACGTAGGCGCCGGAGCGCAGCAGTTTCAGCGTCGGCGCGGAGAGGGCGGGCAGCGCGGCGAAGGCGTCGGCGACGGCGTCGAACCAGGCGCTGCCGCCCGCGCTCACCACGATCTCGTCGAGCCCGGCGAAGCGCCCCGCCGCGTCGAAGGCGGCGGCCAGTCCGGTGAGCCGCCCGAGCCATGACCGTACGGCCTCGAAGCCGGCGCCGGGCACCTCTCCCTCGTATCCGGCGACGCCCACCAGGCGCAGGGTGCCGGTCGCGGCGACGGCGTCCGCGACGGCGGCGCACTCGGCCTCCGTGCGGGCGCCGGTGCGCGCGCCCTCGCCCGCGCCCAGCTCGACCACGACATCGACCCGGCGGCGGGCGCCGGCCTCCCGCAGGGCCCGGTCCATGAGGGCGACGCCGTCCGGTGAGTCGGCGTAGCAGATGAAGCGGAAGCCGGGGTCGGCGTCGAGTTCGGCGGCGAGCCAGCGCAGCGCCGCCGGGTCCACCAGCTCGTTGGCCAGGAAGATCCGCGGCACCCCGAAGGCGCGGGCGACCCGTACCTGGTGGGGGACGGCCAGGGTGATGCCCCAGGCGCCGCGCTCCAGCTGGCGGGCGAAGAGCTGGGGTGCCATGGAGGTCTTGCCGTGCGGGGCGAAGGCCAGGCCGTGGCGGGCGGTGTAGTCGGCGAGGGCGGCGAGGTTGTGCTCCAGGCGCTCGGCGGAGAGGGCGAGCACGGGGGTGGTGAAGCCGCCGGTGAACAGGGAGCGGCGTTCGGCGGCCAGCTCGCCGAGGGTGGTGCCGCGGGCGGCGTCCGGCGGCAGCCCCTTGAAGCGGTGGTCGGCGGGTTCGGCGGCCAGGCGGGCGGCTGCCTGGGTGGCTGTGGGGGCTGCAGAGGCGGGGCGGGGGCCGGGGGCTGCCATGCGGGACTCCCTGAGGGATACCGGAAACTCATCGTTGCAGGATGTGCAACGACCATTGCGTATAACGCTTAAGGCTGTCTAGCATCCCGCGAACGACCGGTCAATGGAGCCGGACCAGCCGGCAGCGAGGAGCAGGACCCACCGTGACCACCACCTCCGCGATCGACGTCGTCTGCCTGGGCGAGTCCATGGTCACGTTCCTGCCCTCCCGTCCCGGCCCGCTCGCCGACGTGCCCTCGTTCGCGCGCGCCATCGGCGGGGCCGAGTCCAACGTCGCCTGCGCCCTGGCGCGGGCCGGGTTCCGCACCCGCTGGGTGAGCCGGGTGGGCGCCGACGGCTTCGGCGACCACCTGGTCCGCGCGATCGCCGCCCACGGCGTGGACACCTCCGCCGTCGAACGCGACCTGGAGCGGCCGACCGGCATCTACTTCCGCACGGACGGCGAACGCCCCACCGGCCCCGCACCGGGGCGGGGGAGCGGCCCCGAAGGAGGGCCGGCGAGGGATCCGGAGGCGTCCGCCGCGCTGTCGGAGGTGCTCTACTACCGCGCCGGATCGGCCGCCTCCGCCATGTCACCGGCCACCGTGCCGCCCGAAGCGCTGCGCGCCGGCCGGGTGCTGCACCTGACCGGCATCACCGCCGCCCTCTCCGCCGGCTGCCTGGCCCTGCTGCGCGCCCTCACCTCCGGTCGGCCCGGCCCGGACGGTGCGGCCGCGCCCTGGGACGGGGGCCCCGCTCCGCTCGTCTCCTTCGACGTCAACTACCGCGCGGGCCTGTGGCGTACGGCGCCGGAGCCGGGCGCCGAGGTGCTGCGCGAACTGGCCCGCCACAGCGATCTCGTCTTCGTCGGCGAGGACGAGGCCGCTGCCGCGTGGGGCGTCACCGGCGGGCCGGCGGCGGTACGGGACGCCCTGCCCGAGCCCGCCGTCCTCGTCGTCAAGCAGGGGAGCGCCGGGGCGACCGCCTTCGTGGCTGACGGTCCCGCCGTGTTCGCGCCCGCGCTGGAGGTGGACGTCGTCTCCCCGGTCGGCGCCGGTGACGCCTTCGCCGCCGGCTTCCTCGCCGGCACCCTGCGCGGGCTGCCGGTGCGCGAACGGCTGCGGCACGGCCACGTGATGGCGGCCGCGGCCCTCACCGACGCCGGCGACCTCGCGGCGCCGCCCCCAGGCCACGTCGCGGACCGGCTGGCCGGTCTCGACGACGACGCGTGGGGGAGACTGCGGCTGGGCCCCGGCTGGACGACGGCACGGGCGCCCGAAGCCGCGGACGCCGGACGGACCGGCGGGGAAGAGCCGGAGGTGCCATCCGTATGAGCCAGACCGTCGATCGGGCCCTGAGCATCCTGCCGCTGCTGGCCGAGGGGCCCGCCAACCTGGACCAGGTCGCCGCCCGCCTCCAGGTGCACAAGTCGACCGCGCTGCGGCTGCTGCGCACCCTGCACGAGCACGGCCTCGTCTACCGCCAGCCCGACCAGCGCTACCGGCTCGGCGCCCGGCTGTTCGCGCTGGCCCAGGAGGCCGTGGAGAACCTCGACATCCGCGAGATCGCCCACCCCCACCTGGCCGAACTCAACGCCGCCTGCGGCCACACCGTCCACCTCGCCGTCTACGAGAAGTACACCGAGGACCAGGTCCTCTACATCGACAAGGTCGAGAGCCGCTACCCGGTGCGGATGTACTCGCGCATCGGCAAGCCCGTGGCGATCACCGTCGCCGCCGTGGCCAAAGTGCTGCTGGCCGACCTGCCCGAGCCCGAGCGGCGCGCCGTCGCCGAGCGGCTCGACTACCCCAGGTACACGCCCCGTTCGACACCGGACGCCACCGCGTTCCTCGCGGAACTCGCCACGGTGCGCGAACAGGGCTGGGCCACCGACCTGGGTGGCCACGAGGAGTCCATCAACTGCGTCGGAGCGCCCATCCGGGGCGCCGAGGGGCGGGTGGTGGCGGCCATGTCGGTCTCCGCGCCGAACGTCGTCGTCTCCGCCGACGAACTCCTCTCCCTGCTGCCCCGCGTACGCCGGACCGCCGAGGCCATCAGCGCCGAGTACGCGGGGCGTTCCACCCGGCACCATCCACCGCGACCCGAGAGAGCAGCACCATGAGCGACAAGCTGTCCAAGACCGCCCTGACCCCCGCCACCCACACCACGCCGCCCGCGAAGTTCTCCCACGGCGTGCGCAAGGGCAACATCCTCCAGGTCGCCGGACAGGTCGGGTTCGCCCCGGCCGTCGAGGGGCAGGCCCCCACCCCCGTCGGCCCCGGCCTGCGCGAGCAGACCCTGCAGACCCTCGCCAACGTGGAGGCGGTCCTCAAGGAGGGCGGCGCCGGCTGGGAGGACGCCATGATGCTGCGGGTGTACCTGACGGACACCGCGCACTTCGCGGAGTTCAACGAGATCTACAACGAGTACTTCGCCTCCCTCCAGGAGGCCCCGGCCGCGCGTACGACGGTGTACGTGGGCCTGCCGGCCGGCCTGCTGGTCGAGATCGACGCCCTCGCCGTCCTCGGCTGAGCGACTCTCCCCCGCTCCTCCCCGCGGCCGGGCCCGGGGAGGGGCGGGGCTCCTCTCAGCACCGAACAACGGAGTTCCCATGCTGGTTGCCGCCGCCGAGAAGACCCCGCCCCACACGGGCGGGCTGCTCGCGCTCATACCCGGGACCGGGGGCCTGCTCACCGTCGCCGCCCTCGGTATCGCCCTGCTGCTCGTCCTCATCATCAGGGTCCGCCTCCAGCCGTTCGTCGCGCTGCTCGCCGTCTCCATCGCGGTCGGGCTGGGCGCGGGCCTGTCCGTCACCGAACTCTTCGGCACCGTCCAGAAGTCCGACGCCGTCTCGATGATCGAGTCGGGTATGGGCGGCATCCTCGGGCACGTCGCGATCATCATCGGCCTGGGCACCATGCTCGGTGCGATCCTGGAGGTCAGCGGTGGCGCCGAGGCCCTCTCGGCGCGGCTGATGGGCCTCTTCGGCGAGCAGCGCGCCCCGCTCGCCATGGGGCTGACCGGCCTGCTCTTCGGCATCCCCGTCTTCTTCGACGTCGGCATCTTCGTGCTGGCGCCCATCGTCTACGCGGCGGCGAAGAAGAGCGGCAAGTCGGTGCTGCTGTACTGCATGCCGCTGCTGGCCGGACTGTCGATGACCCACGCGTTCCTTCCCCCGCACCCGGGCCCGGTGGCCGCCGCCGGGCTGCTCCACGTCGATCTGGGCTGGATCATCCTGATGGGCGTCGTCTGCGGCCTCCCGGCGGTGGCCGCCGCGTGGGCGTACGCGGCGTGGATCGGCAAGCGCGTCTTCGTCGAGGTCCCGCAGGACATGGTGGAGGCCGCCGAGGAGGCCAGGCGCGCCGTCGTGGAGGAGAAGCGGGCGCTGGGCACCGAGGAGCGCCAGGGGCCGGTGCCGGTGGGCACGGTCCTCGTCATCATCGGCACGCCGCTGGTACTGATCCTGGCGGCCACGTTCTCCTCCATCGCGCTCGATCCCTCGACGGGCCGCTCCGTCATCGAGTTCATCGGCCACCCGTTCGTCGCGCTGACCGTGGCACTGCTGCTGGCGTACTGGCTGCTGGGGCTGCGGCGGGGCTGGAGCCGCAGGTCGCTGGAGACGGTCTCGACGGCCTCGCTCAAGCCGGTCGGCAACCTCCTGCTGGTGGTCGGCGCCGGCGGCGTCTTCGGCGCGGTCCTGCAGGGTTCGGGGGTCGCGCAGGCGCTGGCCGACGTGTTCGGGGACGCCGGACTGCCCGTCATCGTCCTCGCCTACCTGATCTCGCTGGTGCTGCGGGTGGCGCAGGGGTCGGCGACCGTGGCCATCGTCACCACCACCGGCATCGTGGCGCCGCTGCTGGCGCGGAGCGATCCCTCGCAGCCGCACCTCGCGCTGGTCATCATGGCCATCTCGGCCGGCTCCATCTTCGCCTCGCATGTGAACGACGGCGGATTCTGGATGGTCTCGAAGTACTTCGGCATCTCGGAGCGGGACACCCTCAAGTCGTGGACGGTGCTCGAATCCGTGCTCTCCGTGGCCGGGTTCGCGGTGGCCGGGCTGGTGAGTCTGTTCGTCTGAGGGTGCCGTGCCGCGCCGCACCGCGCCGGCCCCGACCCTCCCTGCCCCCGCTCCCACCTCCTGAGTTCCTCCGCATAGCGGACGTCCCCGGAACCGCATCCAGCCGATTCCGGGGGCGCTCTTGTGGTGGGCCCCGACTGGCCCAAGAATGCACGGCGTCAGCCGAACGATCCTTCGGTATTCGAGAGAGGACTCCCCACCATGCACAGACCTCTCGCCAGTTTCCTCACCGCGGCCCTGCTGGGTGCCGCCGCGCTCACCGGCGTCTCGGCGGCCCCCGCGGCGGCGGGTGAGGGCCCGGACCGCGCGAAGGCCCCGGCAGTCAAGGCCACCCCGTCCTTCGAGGGCACCGTCGCACTGAGCAACTGCTCCGGTTCCGTCGTCAAGATGCCCACCTCCAAGCCGACCGACCCCGCGCTGGTGCTCTCCAACGGGCACTGCCTGGAGACGGGGATGCCGCAGCCCGGACAGGTCGTCAAGGACCAGCCCTCCAGCCGCTCCTTCACCCTGCTGCGGGCCAACGGCAGCAACGCGGGAACGGTCCGCGCCACCAAGGTCGCCTACGCGACGATGACGGATACGGACGTCTCGCTCTACCAGGTGGGCACCACCTACCAGGACATCGAGTCGCGGTACGGCGTCAGGGCGCTGTCCGTGGACGCCGCCCACCCCGCCCAGGGCCGTGCCATCACCGTGGTCTCCGGCTACTGGAAGGAGAAGTACGGCTGCGCCATCGACGGCTTCGCCTACCGGCTCAAGGAAGCGGGCTGGACGATGAAGGACTCGATCCGCTACACCTCCGCCTGCCGCACCAAGGGCGGCACCTCCGGCTCGCCCGTCATCGACAACGCGACCGGCAAGGTCGTCGGCGTCAACAACACGCTCAACGAGGACGGCGCCCGCTGCACGCTCAACAACCCGTGCGAGGCGGACCAGAACGGCCAGGTCACGGTCCGCCCGGGGATCGGCTACGGCCAGCAGACCTACATCATCGCGCCGTGCGTGGGCGAGGGGAACAAGATCGACCTTGCCCGAGCGGGCTGCACGCTCCCCAAGCCATGACGGCCGTCTGTCCGCACAGAGAATGAGGAGTACATGAGAAAGCCCCTCGTCGGCTCGGCAGCGGCGGCGCTCTTCGGCGCCGCCGCGCTGGTGGGCATAGCCACCGCCCCCGCCGTCGCCACCAGCCCCGCCGGCTCCGCCACCACCGCCGCGCCCGCGAAGGGCGCCGCGTCCGCCACGCCCTCCTTCGAGGGCACCGTCGCGCTGAGCAACTGCTCCGGCTCCCTCGTCAAGCTGAAGCACTCCAGGGACACCGACCCGGCGCTCGTCCTCTCCAACGGGCACTGCCTCCAGGAGGGCATGCCCGGCGCCGGGGAGGTCGTCGTCGGCAAGAAGACCAGCCGCGACTTCACGCTGCTGAACGCCGACGGCAGCGACGCCGGGAAGGTCCACTCCGACAAGATCGCCTACGCGACGATGACGGACACCGACATCTCCCTGTACGAGACGACCTCCACGTACAGGGAGATCAGGAAGAAGTACGGCATCGACGCGCTGCGGCTGGATGCCAGGCATCCGCGCCAGGGCCGGGAGATCACCGTGGTCTCCGGCTACTGGAAGGAGACGTTCGGCTGCGCGATCGACGGTTTCGCCCACCGTCTCAAGGAGGCCGACTGGACCTGGAAGGACTCCATCCGCTACACGATGGACTGCCAGACCAAGGGCGGCACCTCCGGCTCCCCGGTGATCGACAACGCGACCGGCAAGGTCGTCGGCGTCAACAACACCCACAACGAGGACGGGGAGCGCTGCACGCTCAACAACCCGTGCGAGGTGGACGAGGACGGGAACGTCTCCGTCCGCCACCTGAACGCGTACGGGCAGCAGACCTACCTGATCACGCCCTGCTTCGGCCGGGGCAACCAGCTCGCCCTGGACGCCCGCGGCTGCGTCCTGCCGGAGCCCAAGGGGTAGCCCGGCGGCACCAGTGGCGCACGCCCCGGGTCCGTGCGGACCCGGGGCGTGCGTGCGGCGGGGCGCCGCCGCCGGACGGCGGCGGCGTGGCCGTCACATGCCGTGCACGTGGGGCCCGACAGTGCCGGACCACTTGTTGCCCGCCGCCGCGTCCCAGGCGGTGGACCAGGTCATCGCGCCGCGGATGCCGGGCCACTTCTGGTCGGGCTGGAAGCTGCCGCACCCGGTGCCCTTGGCCAGGCAGTCGAGGGCGGAGTTGACCACGCCCGGATCGACGTAGCCGGAGCCGGCCGCCTGCGGGGAGGCGGGGGTGCCGATGCCGACCTGCGAGGGGTCGAGCCCGCCCTTGATCTGGACACAGGCCAGCGCGGTGAGGAAGTCGACGGTTCCGGCGGAGTAGACCTTTCCGTCGCAGCCGTTCATCGAACCGCTGTTGTAGTACTGCATGTTGACGACGGTCAGAAAGCTCTTGATGTTGAGCGCCGTCTTGAAGTACTCGTTCTGCGGCGACTGCATGTCTACCGTCTGCGGGGCCATCGTGACGACCACCTCGCTCTTGGCGGCGTGGATCGCCTCGAGGGCCTTGGTCATATAGGTCGAGTCGAGGCCGTTCTCCAGGTCGATGTCGACGCCGTCGAAGCCGTACTGGTCCATGAGCGAGACGACGCTGTCGGCGAAGGCGGTGGCGGAGGCGTCGTCGTGCACCGAGACGGCGCCCTTCTCGCCGCCGACGGAGAGGACGACCGACTTTCCCTCCGCCTGCTTGGCGGCCACGTCGGCCTTGAACTGCTGCTCGGAGTAGCCGAGTGCCGGGTCGAGGGTGAAGTCGACCTTGCCCGGCGTGCCCGTCGCGTCGGCGAAGGCGACGGCGATGATGTCGTACTCGTCCTGGACCTCGGCGAGGGTCTGGACGGTCGCGCCGTTGTCGAAGTTCTGCCAGTAGCCGGTGACCGCGTGCGCGGGGACCTGGGAGGCGCCGACGCGGGGCCCGGGGCCCGCGGCGGGGGAGCCGGCGTGCGCGCCGGCCGGGCCGAGGGCGAGCAGGCCGGTGGCGGCCAGCGCGGAAGCGAGCAGTCCGACGAGCGAGCGCGGGAACGGGTGACGTCTGGTACGTGGCACAACTGCCTCCGGTGTGGGGGGAAATGAGGAGGGTGGTGCGTGTGTGCCGTCCAACCTGGTCCAGACCATTAGGCTTGTCAAGAGTCCGGCACCGCACCCGTCCGGTACGGCCGCGCCCGACCCCTTGTGCTGATCGTCCGCAGCGGGTTACATGCGCCTGCGGCCTGCGCGGTCGCCCACCCTCGCAGTTCCCCGTACGGCGGAGGCAGACGGCATGGCAGGCCAGGACACCACGTCACCGGCGCCCGGCGGCGGTGCCGCGCACCCGGTGCGCAAGCCCAGTTGGAAGATGGTCGGCCCCGGCATGGTCGTCGCGGCGACCGGTGTCGGCGCCGGGGACCTGGTGGCCACGCTGATCGCGGGCAGCAAGTTCGGCTACACGCTGCTGTGGGCCGCCGTCCTCGGCTGCGTCGTCAAGATCGCGCTCGCCGAGGCGACCGGCCGCTGGCACCTGGCCACCGGACGCACCATCTTCGACGGCTGGCGCAGCCTCGGGCCGTGGACCACCGTCTACTTCGCGGTGTACGTCGTCCTGTGGGGCTTCGTGTACGGCGCGACCGCCATGTCCTCCAGCGCGCTGCCGCTGGCGGCGCTCTTCCCCGACGTCATGCCGCTCAAGGCGTGGGCCATCCTCACCGGGCTGCTGGGCCTGGTGTTCGTGTGGACCAACCGCTACGCCGTCGTCGAGAAGATCATGATGGTCTTCGTCGGCGTGATGTTCCTGGTCGTCGTCTACGTGGCCATCCGCGTCGCCCCCGACCTGCCGCGGGCCCTGGCCGGCCTGCTGCCGGTGCTGCCGTCCGGCTCCATCGTCTACACGCTCGGCCTCGTCGGCGGCGTCGGCGGCACCATCACCATGGCGGCGTACGGCTACTGGATCAACGCCAAGGGCTGGACCGACAGCGGCTGGATGAAGATGATGCGGCTCGACAACCGCGTCGCCTACCTGACCACCGGCGTCTTCGTCATCGCCATGCTGATCGTCGGCGCCGAACTGCTGCACGCCTCCCAGGTCGCCCTCGCCTCCGGCGACAAGGGGCTGCTGGAACTGGACCGGATCCTGGGGGACCGCTTCGGCGGCTTCACCGCGAAACTCTTCCTCGTCGGCTTCTTCGCCGCCTCCTACTCCTCGCTGGTCGGCGTCTGGCACGGCGTCAGCCTGATGTTCGCGGACTTCGTCGAGCGGATGAGGGCCGCGCGCGGACTGGACGCCGACGCCGGTGTGGCGCCCCTCGCGCGCGGCGAACAGGAGCGCTCCTGGCCCTTCCGGGCCTACCTGCTGTGGCTGACCTTCCCCCCGATGACGCTGCTGTGGCTGGACGAGCCCTTCGGCCTCGTCATCGCCTACGGCGTTCTCGGCGCCTTCTTCATGCCCTTCCTCGCCGTCACCCTGCTGTGGCTCCTCAACAGCTCCCGCACACCCGCCGAGTGGCGCAACCGCGGGCTGAGCAACGTCCTCCTGGGCGCCTCGGCGCTGCTGTTCCTGGTGCTGTGCGTACAGGAGCTGCGCGAGCTGCCCTGGTGACGCCCGCGCCCCCGCCGCACCCCGCGGCCCCGCCCGGCGCGCGCCGCACCGGGCGGGGCACGAGGGGATTGGGAGGGCGGTGGGGGCGGGTAGTGCTCTGATCCGGTGGCCGTCGCGCGGCCGGCGCCCCGATCCGGTACGGGTTACGGGGAACGGTTCACCGGCCGCGAAGCGGTGGCTAGTGTGGGACGCGGGGTCGGGACCCGGGGGAGGCGGATGTGTCGTTGGCGTTAGCGGTCACCAGCCCGGATCACCTGCTCCCGTCCTCCGACGGGCACACACCCCGCGCCCATGTGCTCTCCCCGCCCGGCGCGCAGTCGCTTCAGGCGGCGCTCGTCGAGACCTACGCGCTGCTGGAACAGCACGGCTACCTGGTCACCGTCTACCCCGAGACCCTCCCCACCGCTTTCCTGCACCGGCTGCACACCGTCCGCGCCCTGCTGGAGACCCCCCGCGTCGCGCTGCTGCCCGTCCGGCTCCCGCCGCTGGCCTGCGCGGTGCTGGTGCGGCAGTTGCGGCAGCTGTCGCTGTGCGGCTTCTCCCCGGGCGTCCTGGGCGCGGCCGTACGGCTGCTGGCGCACTACCTGTACGCGGGAGCCGTCCTCGGTTCCGTGGCCGGGCTGGACCGGGTGCCCGTCTCCGTCGGCGCCCACGCCCGCTCCCTGCTGCCCGGTGCCAGGTTCGCCGTACTGGCCGCGCCCACACCCGAACTGGTGCGGCTCGGCGAGCAGGACGCCGGAGCGGGGCTCACCGGGCCGAAGTTCGCCACCCGGCTGACCGTCGCGCACGGCCGGCCCGCCTCCGACTGGGCCACCCGCGTCCTCCCGGCGCTGTGGCGGACCGGCCGGGCGGAGGAGGTGCCGCTGCCCGCCGACTCGGCCTCCTGGTGGGGCACCGGGAAGCTGACCGAGTTCGTGGCCGCCATCCCCGAGGTCTCCGTGCTCCGGCAACTCGTCGCCTCGGTGCGGCGCGAGGTCTGCCACGGCTGCGGGCTCGAACTCATCGGTGACCGCTGCGCGTTCTGCGCCACGCCCCTGCCGCCGGCGCGCTCACCCTCCTCGCCCCCGCCCGCCGCCCCGCGCGGTGAGCGCGCCGGCCACCCCGCGGACGACCGCCCCGCCGTCGCCGACCCCCGAGGTATCCGCCGATGAACTCCCGCCAGCGCCGCGGCGTCCTCCTGCTGGTCCTCTCGCTGGTGTGCGCCCTCGCGGCCTTCGCCGGTGTGGTGGCCGTCGTCCGGAACGTGGAGGCCAAGGTCGGCGACGAGGTGACGGCCTACAAGCTCAAGCACGACGTGCCCGCCTACACCGCGCTGGACTCCTCGCAGCTGACGCGGACGACCATGCCGCGCCGCTGGCTGCCCGCGACCGCGGTGACCGATCCGGCGGACATCCGCAGCAAGATCGCGGTCAATCCGCTCAAGAAGGGCTCGCTGCTCCAGTCCGACATGATGGCGAAGCGGCCCGAACTGGGCGAGGGCGAACAGGAGATCGCCATCCTGATCGACGCCGGGACCGGCGTCGCCGGAAAGATCAACCCGGGCAACCGCGTCAACATCTACGCCACCTTCGAGGGCGACCAGCGGCCCGGCGAGCGGCGCGGCAACGGCGGCCGGGACGAGCGGGCGGGCACACCGTCCCAGTCCAGGCTCCTGGTCAGCCGCGCCAAGGTGATCGACGTCGGCAGGCTCACCCCCCTCGACGACGACGGCGACCGCGACGAGCGCACCCGGCAGCGCGAACGCGACGGCGTACCCATCACCTTCGCGCTCACCACCGAGGACGCCCAGCGCGTCGCCTACGCCGAGTCGTTCGCCGAACACGTCCGGCTCGCCCTCGTCGCGCCGGGGGACGAGGAGGCGGTCCCCGAGGAGGACCGCATCTACACCCTCCCCCAGGACAAGTGAGGTCTTGATGGTCACCCGCATCCAGCCGGCCGTCAGCGACCCGGACGCCGCCCGCTCCCTCGCCACCCTGCTCAGCCAGTTGCCCGAGGCCGAGCCCGTGCCGCCCGCCGTGGACTCCACCCAGCTGCTGGAGGGCCTCTCCCGGCAGGCCGAGGAGTCCCCGGAGGATCTGCCCGAGGTCATCCTCGTCCACGAACTGATCGGCCCCCTCTCCGCGCTGGAGCTGATCGGCCAGGTGGCGCTCCGGTTCCCCGCCGTCGGCGTCGTCCTCGCCACCCGGGACACCAGCCCCCGGCTGTACTCGGCGGCCATGGACGCCGGGGCGCGCGGTGTGGTGGCGCTGCCGCTGGCCTACGACGAACTGGAGGCACGGGTGGCGGCGGCGGCCACCTGGGCCCGCGGGGTGCGCCGCCACCTGGGCGCCGGACACGGTGGCGAGGGCACCGGCGCGCGCGGCCCCGGCGGACCGGGCGGCACCGTCGTCACCGTCACGGGCGCCAAGGGCGGGGTGGGCACCACCCTCGCCGCCGTCCAGCTCGCCCTGGCGGCCAGGGCGGCCGGGCGGGAGGTGGCCCTGGTGGACCTCGACCTGCAGTCCGGCGACGTCGCCTCCTGCCTGGACGTGCGCTTCCGCCGGTCCGTCGCGGACCTTGCGGGCATCAAGGACCTGACGCCCCGGGTGCTCCAGGACGCGGTCTACGTGCACGAGACCGGGCTCGGCCTGCTGCTGGCGCCGGGCGAGGGCGAACGCGGCGAGGACGTGGACGAGCGCGCCGCCCGCCAGCTGCTCGCCGCGCTCCGGTCCCACTACGAGGTCGTCGTCCTGGACTGCGGCACCCATATGCACGCCGCCAACGCCGCCGCGGTCGAGGCGGCCGACCTGGCGCTGCTGCTGACCACGCCCGACGTGCCGGCCGTGCGCGGGGCGACCCGCATGGTGCGGCTGTGGGACCGGCTCCAGATCCGCAAGGCGGAGGAGAC
>NZ_VJOK01000001.1:4881638-4918335 GCF_013302895.1 Streptomyces albus subsp. chlorinus
GAGCACTCGGCTTCGTACGGCGGCGGATCGCGCCCCGCACCCGCGAGGGCGGCGACGGCGGCGCGCTGTCCGTCGAGTTCGCGGGGCTGGCACCCCTCGTGCTGGTCATCCTGGTGCTGCTGTGGCAGTGCGTACTGATCGGCTACACCTTCTCCCTCGCGGGCAACTCCGCCGACGAGGCCGCCCGCGCCGCCACCGCGGCCGCCGCGTACGGGGACCCCAGGGCCGCCTGCGAGGCCGCAGCCCGCACGCATCTGCCCGCGAAGTGGCGCGAGGACGCCTCGGTGAGCTGCACCCGCGGCGGCACCGTCTGGAGGGCGGACGTCGAGCTGAGGACCCCGGTCCTCTTCCCGGGCGCCGCCGGCCTGCCGTTCACGGTCGACGGCGAGGCCGGCGCGGCGCGGGAGGGGTGAGCCGGGATGCGGCGCGGACGCACGGGCCGGTCACCGGGGGGCGACCGGGGCTCCGGCGCCCTGGAGCTGGCCGGGATGCTGCCGCTGCTGCTGCTCGTCGCGATGGCCGTCATCCAGCTCGGCCTCGTCGGCTACGCGGTGCAGCAGGCGGGCACCGGGGCGCGGGCGGCGGCGCGGGTGGCCTCCCAGGAGGAGAGCGCGGACGGGTACCGGGCGGGCGGCCGGGCCGCCATGTCCGGGTGGACGGCGCGCCGCAGCAGCTTCGTGCGGTCCGACGGCGGCGGCGCGGTGAAGGTGACCGCCACCGTGACCATCCCCTCCCTCATCCCCGGGATCGACAGCATGGGCGAGGCGTCCCGCTCCGCGACGATGCCGAGCGACGGAAGCGGGTGAGCGGGCGATGAACGCGACGTCGGGTCGAGGGACCGGGGACGAGCGAGGTGCCGGGCGTGAGCCAGGTGCCGGGTCCGGGCGAAGTGCGGGGTCCGAGCGAGGTGCAGGGGTGAGCGAGGTGCCGGGATGAGTCTGCGCTCCCGTATCACGGCGGTCACCGGACCGGAGGGCGGCGCTGCGGGCGGCCCGCGCGCACCTGGTTCCCCCGCCTCCACCGCCGAGAGCACCAGCCATCTGGTGGCCGCCTACCGCGCCAAGCTGCTGGAGGAGATCGACCTCGCCGAGATGTCGGCGCTCAGCCCGTCCGAGCGCCGGTCCCGTCTCGAACGGGTCCTCGGCCACCTCATCAGCCGCGAGGGCCCGGTGCTGGCGACCGGGGACCGCACACTGCTGATCCGCCGCGTCGTGGACGAGGCCCTCGGGCTCGGCGTGCTCGAACCGCTGCTGGAGGACGGCTCGATCACGGAGATCATGGTCAACGGTCCCGACCAGATCTTCGTCGAGCGGGGCGGCCGGGTGGAGGAGGTGCCGGTCCGGTTCGCCTCCGAGGAGCAGCTGATGCAGACCATCGAACGCATCGTCTCCACCGTCAACCGCCGGGTGGACGAGTCGAATCCGATGGTGGACGCGCGGCTGCCCTCCGGGGAGCGGGTCAACGTCATCATCCCGCCGCTGTCGCTGACCGGCGCCACCCTCACCATCCGCCGCTTCCCCCGCGCCTACACCCTCGGCGAACTGATCGGCCTGGGCACCCTGGACGCACACATGCTCGCCCTGCTGTCCGCCTTCGTCCGGGCCCGCTTCAACGTGATCGTCTCCGGCGGTACGGGCAGCGGGAAGACGACGCTCCTCAACGCGCTCTCCGCGCTCATCCCCGAGCACGAGCGCATCATCACCGTCGAGGACGCGGCCGAACTCCAGCTCCAGCAGCGGCACGTCATCCGGCTGGAGACCCGCCCGCCCAACGTCGAGGGCAGGGGCCAGATCACCGTGCGGGACCTGGTGCGCAACTCGCTGCGGATGCGGCCCGACCGGATCATCGTCGGCGAGGTGCGCGGCGGCGAGACCCTCGACATGCTCCAGGCCATGTCCACCGGACACGACGGCTCCCTGGCGACCGTGCACGCCAACAGCGCCGAGGACGCGCTGATGCGCCTCCAGACGCTGGCCTCCATGTCCGAGGTCGAGGTGCCCTTCGCCGCCCTCCAGGACCAGATCAACTCCGCCGTGGACGTGATCATCCAGCTCGCGCGGCTGGCCGACGGCTCCCGCAGGATCGTCGAGATCGCCCTGCTGGCCTCGCACGGCCGCGAGACGTTCCAGATCGCGACGGTCTCCCGCTTCGTCCCCCGCCCCATGGGCCCGGACGGCCGGGTGCACGGCTCCTTCGCCCACCTCCCGCTGCCCCGCCGGGTCGCCGACCGGCTCGCCCTGGCCGGCGAGGCGGTACCCGCCGCCTTCGGCGTCGCCCGCTCCGACGACCAGCTCTCCACCCGGGAGGCACGGTGAACGACCGCATCCCGCCCGGCTCCGCGCCCCTGGCGCTGGGCTCCCCGGCCCTCTTCACCCTCGGGGCCGCGCTGGCGGCCTGCGCGCTGGCCGTGGCGGGCGCGGCCGTCTACGCCTCGGGCCGCGCCCGCCACCGGGCGCTGGTCGAACGGCTGCGCGAGGACGGCACCCCGGCGCCGCAGGCCGGCCAGGACGGCGGCGGACGGCGCCGCTTCGCCGGGGTGGACCGGCGGGTGCGGGCCACCGCGGTGGGCCGCCGCCTCCAGGCGCGGCTGGCCACCACCGGACTCGACCTCACCCCCGGCGAGTACGTCGTCTGCCTGGCGGGCCTGGTGGCCGTCCTGTGGCTGCTGGCCTCGGCCGTCCTCGCCCCCTTCTTCGGGCCCATCGCGGGCCTCGTCGGCGTCCTGGCCGGCAACGCGTTCCTGGCCCAGCAACGCCGCAGCCGCACCGAGCAGTTCATCAACCAGCTCCCCGAACTCGCCCGCATACTCGCCAACGCCACCTCCGCCGGACTCGCGCTGCGCACCGCGCTCGGCATGGCCGCCGAGGAGCTGGAGGCCCCGGCGGGTGATGAACTGCGGCTGGTCACCGACCAGCTGGCCGTCGGCCGCTCCATCGACGACGCGCTGGGCGAGCTGGCCGAGCGGCTGCCCTCCCGCGAACTCGTCGTCCTGGTCACCACGCTGGTGCTCTCCCACCGCGCGGGCGGCACCATCGTCGCCTCGCTGCGCAACCTCACCACCACGCTGGAGGAGCGCAAGGAGACCCGGCGCGAGGTGCGCACCATGCTCGCCGAGGTCAACGCGACGGCCTTCACCATCCCGCTGCTCGGTCTGGGCGCGATGCTGATGATGAACTCGATGATGCCCGGCGCCCTCGCCCGCGTGACGGGCAGCCCGGTCGGGCAGATCGCGATGGTTGTCGCGGTGGGCCTGTTCGCGGCCGGGTTCTTGGTCATCCGCCGCCTCGGCAGGATCGAGGTGTGAACCGGTGATCACGCTCGGACTGGCCACCCTGCTCGCGCTGGCGGTGTACGGGGCGTTCGCCGGCATCCGCATGTACCGCGCCGAGGCGAAGCTGCCGCCCGACCTCGCCCTCGCCCTGGAGGTGGGCGCCACCCGCACCACCAGGCGGGAGGCGGCCGTCGACCGGCTCGGCATGCGGCTGGCGCCGCTGGTGCTGCGGCTGATGGGGCCGCGGCGGACCGCGCGGAAACGCCGCACGATCGACCAGGCGGGCAACCCCGGCGGCCTCACCCTGGAGCGGTACGCGGCCCGGCGCGCCGTCTACGGCGCCTTCGGCCTGGCCATGGCGCTGGTCGGACTGGCCGCCGACAGCCCGCTGTTCGCCGCGTTCGCCCTGGCGTTCGGCGCCGGCGCGGCGGACCTGGGCATCCGGCAGGCGATCCGGGACCGCCGCCGCGTCATCGAGCGCACCCTGCCCGACTTCCTCGACGTCCTCGCCGTCGTCGTCTCCGCCGGACTCGGCTTCCGGCAGGCGCTGGAGCGGGTCGCCGACCGCTACCAGGGCCCGTGGGCGGACGAACTGCGCATCACCCTGCGCCAGATGGACATGGGCGTCAGCCGCCGCCAGGCCTTCGACGAACTGCGCCGCCGCAACGCCGGCGACCAGGTCGACCAGTTCGTCACCGCACTCCAGCAGGGCGAGGAACTCGGCGCCCCCATCGCCGAGACGCTCATCCAGATCGCCACCGACATGCGCCGCACCGACGCGCAGAACGCCCGCCGCAAGGCCGCCAAGACCGTCCCCAAGGCGACCATGGCCACCATCGGCTTCCTGCTCCCGGGCACGCTCATCCTGATCGTGGCGACCTTCGTCCTCGGCTCCGACACGGACTTCGGCTCGGTGCTGGGGGGATGACACGTGCCCGATGACGCGGCACCGCGCCCGCTGCCGCCTGGCGCGGACGACGGTACGCGGGGCCGGCGGCCCGCTGCCGTGAGGGGCGTCGTACGCGCTGCCCGCCCGGCCCCGCCCGGCACACCGGCCGCGAAGGCGGGTGAGGCGAGCGGCCCGGCCGCCGTTCACCGAGCGGAGACCGCGCCGTACATGCCCGGCTCATCCCGCAGCCCCGTCCCGTGCCGCACCCCGGAAGCTCCCCGCGGTTTTTCCTTCCCCTCTTCGTCCCCGCGGCGACTTGTGGCACAGTCTGCATGCGGACAGCGACTGTCAGCTACAGCGTGCGGTGGCCAGGGGAGGGGGCGCGCGACGTGACACCACGCTGCGGCGGCCTCCGCCGGTGCCGCCACGCGGGACGGGCGAGCCGGACGGACACGGGGGCGTACCCCCTCGGGACGACCGAGCCAGCCACCAACCAAGGAGAGCCCGATGCCGAACCCCATCCGCACCCGCGTCACCCACCTCCGCGGCCGCACCGCGGACCGAGGCGCCAACTCCATCGAGTACGCGGGCATCGTGATCCTGGTCGCCGGCATCATCCTGGCGATCCGCGCGCTGGGGCTGGACGCCATGATCTCGGGGGCCATCGCCAACGCGGTCGGCGCCGTGCTCGGCGGCTGACCGCGCCGGCCGCCGGGGACGGCGGCCAGACGGTCATCCTGTACGGTGCCGTGCTCGCGGGCCTGCTCTTCCTCGCCTTCGCCTTCTTCGCCTTCGCCCAGGCCGCCGCCGTCCGCAACGGCGGCCAGACCGCCGCCGACGCCGCCGCCGTGTCAGCGGCCAAGGACGACCGGGACCTGCTCTACGAGGGCTTCCTGGACTCCCTGGAGGACGGGGACACCTGGCGGGACTGGCTGGACGCGGTGGCGCCGCTGAGCGGCGACGGCTGTGGCGAGGCGGCCCGCTTCGCCCACCTCAACCGCTCCGACCTCCTCGACTGCGAACCCGTCACCAGGGAGGGCGGGACGGGCTACCGGGTCGGCATCGAGACGCGGTTCGACACGGGGGACACCTTCGTGCCCGGCGCCGACCACAAGACCGCACGCGCCGACGCCACCGCCGTGATCCGCCCCCGGTGCGAGGTCGAGGAGGCCGAGGAGGCCGACGGCGACCGCGACGGGGAACTCCAGCTGACCTGTGACGGTGAGGAACTCACCGTCGACCCCGACGACGAGGACCCCGACGTGGCACCGTCGGACCTCTTCTCGGTGGTGCTGGTCGAATGACGAGCGAACGACGGACGAGAGTCGGGTACTTCATGAATCTTCGGCGCACCACGCTGCTTCGCAGAGGGACGGCCGCGGCGGCCCTGGCGGCCGTCCTGGCCCTCACCGCCGCCGGCTGCGGCGGAGGGGACGGGGACGACGGGGCCGGGCACCCGCGGTCGTCCTCCGCGAAGGGCGGGGCCGGATCCGGCGGCGACGGCACGGACGGCGACGGGACGGGGGAGCCGCTGGCCGAGGTGCGGGGCGGCGAGGACATCACGCTGACCGTCACCTCGGCCCGCCGCGAGTCGGGCGGCTTCGTGACCGTCACCGGTACGGTGACCAACGGCAGCGGCAAGGCGTGGGTGGCGCCGGGCTGGGAGGGGAAGGAGTCCGAACTGTCCCTCCGCAACAAGCTGTCGGTGGCCGGGGCGAAGCTGGTCGACAAGAAGGGCAAGAAGCGCTACCTCGTCCTGCGGGACACCGAGGGCCGCTGCCTGTGCACCTCGTTCGGGCAGCCGGTGCCGGCCGGGAAGTCGAAGACCTGGTACGCGCAGTTCCCCGCACCGCCGAAGAGCACCGACGAGGTCGAGTTCCAGATCGCCGACATGCCTCCGGCCACCGTGGCCCTCGACGGAGGGGAGTGACCGATGGGGCGTACTCGGCCGTATCCGACCCGGGCCGTGGCATGGTCGTCTGTCGTGGCCGCGCTGGTGCTCGGCGTGACCGCGCCGGCCTCGGCCGACGACCCGGAGCCCGGACCCACCCCCTCGGTCCCCGACATCGCCACCCGGTACCCCACCGCCGACCCCACCACCATCCCCACCGGGCAGGCGCCCTCCCTCCCCGGGGAGAAGGGGCCGGGGGACCCGGGGTTCAGCGAACCGCCCGACAACATCGGGGACGTGGAGGAGCCGGTCGAGGTGGACCCCGAGGCGGCGGGCCTCCGGCTGGCGGACGGGGCGGAGCTGGCGGAGCCGAAGGTGCTGGACATCAAGTTCGTGACGGAGGACCTGGGCGGCGAGGAGCGCCGCGAGGACAGCACCGTCAGGACGAAGTTCACCCTGCAGGCGGAGGTGCTCTTCCCCAAGGACAGCCCGAAGCTCGACGACGGCGCGAAGGACCGCATTCGGAAGATCGCGGAGGAGATCGAGAAGCAGGGCAGCACCGAGGTGAACGTCTTCGGCTTCACGGACGATCTCGGCTCCTACGCGCACGGCAAGAAGCTCTCCAGGAAGCGTGCCTCCGCCGTGCAGACAGAGCTGGCGGCCCGGCTCGACCCGGACGTCAGCTTCAACGTGCGGGGTTACAGCGAGGACTACCCCATCGCGGACAACAGGACGGAGGAGGGCCGCGAGAGGAACCGCCGGGTCGAGGTCTCCTTCCCGAAGAAGGACTGACCGGCCTTGCGGGCCGCATCCGGCCGGCCGGATCATGAACCGTGCCGGTACGGACGAACGGGGGGCGGTGCGGTGTACGAGGGCGCTTCAGCGCATGGTGGGGCGGGCCGTCGGTCCGCCAACCGGTCCGGCAGGCGGTTCACCCGCCGGTCCGGCAGCCGTTCCCGGGTGCGGGCGTGGGCCGTCGGCTGGCCCGCGGGCGCCGCGCAGGCGCTCGGCGCGGCGCTGCTGCTGATCACCGAGTGCGTGCGGCAGGACGTCGCGGCGCTCGGTGAGAAGGTCCCGCCGGGGGCCCGGCTCCCCGACTACGCCGCCGACTTCCCGCACTGGACGGCCACCCTGGACGGCCAGTGGTGGTTCCGCGCGGCCGAAGGGGCGCGGGACGCAGTCAGCTTCGGCGAGCCCCGGGCGGCGCTGTGGGCGGCGGTCTGCGCCGCGCTGGTCGTCCGCCTCAACGCCGACGGGCCGCCCCGCACCCAGTGCTTCCTCTCCCTCGCGGGCGCCCTGTACTGCGCAGTGGCGGCACTCTCCGCGGTGCCGTACCTGGCGCTCGCGGGCCTGGCCCTGCCGTTCGCGCTGGTCGCCGGTGCGACGGCCGTCGCGGTGACGACGCCGGGCTGGTGGCGGCGGCTGAAGGGCTAGTGACCTGAGTCAGAGATTCGTCGGCAGTAGGCGGCGACTTTGTCGAGGATTTCGTCGGCTGTCTTCGTCCAGACGAACGGTCTGGGGTGCTCGTTCCAGTCTGCGAGCCAGGATCGGATGTCGCGTTCGAGGGCTTGAACGGAGCGGTGGACGCCGCGTTTGAGCTTCTTCTGGGTCAGTTCGGCGAACCAGCGCTCGACCAGGTTCAGCCAGGATGCGCTGGTTGGCGTGAAGTGCAGGTGGAACCGCGGGTGGGCCAGCAGCCACTTTTTGATGTCGGGGGTCTTGTGGGTCGCATAGTTGTCCAGGATCAGGTGGACTTCCAGGCGGTCGGGGACCTCCTTGTCGAGCTTGGTCAGGAACTTCTTGAACTCCGCCGCCCGGTGGCGGCGGTGCAGGGAGCCGATGACCTTGCCGGTGGCGACCTCCAGGGCGGCGAAGAGGGTAGTGGTGCCGGCCCGGACGTAGTCGTGGCTGCGGCGTTCGGGAACGCCGGGCATCATCGGCAAGACCGGCTGGGACCGGTCCAGGGCCTGGATCTGCGACTTCTCGTCCACGCAGAGCACCAGGGCCTTCTCCGGCGGGTCGAGATACAGACCGACGACGTCGCGAACCTTGTCGATGAACAAGGGGTCGGTGGACAGCTTGAACGTCTGCGACCGGTGAGGCGCCAGGGCGAACGCCCGCCAGATCCGCGAGACGGTCGACTGCGACATGCCCGTGGCCGCGGCCATCGACCTGGTTGACCAGTGTGTGGCGTTCTTCGGCGTCTCCTCGAGAGTCTTGACGATGACTCTCTCGACGTCCGCATCGGTGATCTTGCGTGGGACGCCCGGGCGCGGGTCGTCGCACAAGCCGTCCAGACCTCGCTCGAGGAAGCGGCGCCGCCACGTGCGGACCGTGTCCGGAGTGACCCGCAGCCGGCGGGACACCTCCATGATCGAGTGCCCCTCGGCGCACTCCAGCACGATCCGCGACCGCTGAGCCAGAGCCTGAGCCGTCGAACGACGACGCACCCACCCCTCAAGCACCGCCCGCTGGGCATCAGTGACCGACAACGGCGGAATCTTCGGACCCGGACGACTCATACCCAACCAACGACAAATCTCCGACTCAGGTCACTAGCGTCGCGGCCCCTGCCCGCTCCCTCCGTCCGGGCCCTGTCCGGCCGGGACCCGGTCCCGGCGGCACGGCAGGCCGGAGCGCCGGCCCCGGGGCCGGCGCCGCCGTCCGCGCTCACTCGGCCGCGTCGGCCGTGCAGAGGGTGCGGCTTCCGCCGTCCACCTTCCACGTCCAGTAGTGCGCGTGTGTGCCCGCGTCGCCCTCCCGGCACGAGGTGGTGTCCCGGTAGACACCGGTGATCCTCAGCAGCCGGTCGTACCGCCCCTGGCCCGAGGGCGGCCGGGTCGAGCAGGCGGGTGCGGACATCAGGGCGGCGCGCACCTCGCCGCCCGCGGACTCGGCGAGCAGGCACTGGTCGGTGCGGAACTGGCGGGTGAGGCACAGGGTGGTCTCCCCGTGCGTCCAACTGGCGCGCCCGTTGCCGGTGGGGCAGGCGGCTTCCACATCTCCGCCGGGGCCGCGGCCGGGGCCGGCGTCCGTGCCGGTGCCGGGGCCCGTGTGGTGGACGGCCGTCACCCGCGTGTAGGCCCTCTCGTCCCCGCACGGCACCCGGGTGGCCTCGACGGGGGCCGGGCGGCTCCAGCCGGAGCCGCTGCCGTGGATGGTCAGGCACTGGCCGGCCCGGACCGAGCGGAAGGCGCCCGCGAGGGAGTCGGAGGCCGAACCGGGCCCCGCCGCGGGGCCGGTGGCGCCGGGCCGTACGGGGTGTGAGGACGAGGGGTCCGGCGGTGCGCCGGTGGCGGGCGCGGAACCGGAGGGCGACGGGCCGGCGGTCGCGCCGTCACCGTCACCGGGCTGCGGGGTCGGATACGCCGGGACGCTGCCGGCGCCCGGGGAGGGGCGTGCGGACACCTCGTCCGCACGGCCCGGGGCGCTGACGACCTTCGGCAGGATCAGCGTCGCGAACAGGGCCGCCGCGACCAGCAGTCGGAGCCGCCCCCGGCGGGCCCGCTCGCCCAGAGCGCCCTCGCCTTCCGCCCCGGCGTCTCCGCCGTGGGCCGTGCCGGCCAAGGCGGCGGCCGGGTCCGGGGACCCGGGACTCGGGGGGCTGCCGGTGCCGGGGGCCTCGCGGCTGTCGTCGCCGTGGCGTCCGTCCCGTCCCCGTCCGAGCTTTCTCACCCGCGCGCTCCGTCTCCCCCAGGGCCGGCCCGCGCTCCCCGCGCGTACCGCTTACGCGTACATGCTCGCGGATCGGTCAGCGGCTGGCGAGCCCTCGGGGGAAGGCGGCTGCGCGGGGAGAGGCGGCCGGTTCCGGGTTTCGCGGGGAGCGGGGGAGAGAAGAGATGGCCAAGGCGGCGGCCCTCACGCCGCCTTGACCATCTCGGCACGTACGGCGCGCTGCCACTGCCCGCGCAGCCGGTCCAGTTCGGCGAGTGCTTCCTTCGACCAGAGAGTGCGGCCCGCGACGAAATCCCTGATCGCGTCGTTGGCCGCGGTGACGGAGAGTTCCGGCGAGGGCGCTCGGCCCGCGCTCGTCTCCCCGAACAGTCCGGGCTCTCCGGGCCCGGTGGAAGTCGATGTCATACGGACTACAGTACGGCCCCCCACTGACAACGGCAGTTGGTTAACGAGGCGTCGGAGACGGCCGATTGGTGCTGCGTCGCAGGTGTCGGCGCTGTCCGGCTCCGGGATGCTCCGAGGGGATGTGAGATGAATCGCGTCCCGAGCGCTCCGTACGGCCGGTGCCGGATGCCCGCGCGGCCGGGGACATAAGCTCGCGGTGTGCTGCTGGAGTGGATAGTGAGCGTGGCCGCCGCCGCTTACGGCGCCGCGGTCTGCTCCCTGCTGCCCCGGGCCGTCTACCGCCTCTCCGTGGAGCCCGGGAAGCCCTGGCGCGACAGCTGCCCCGGGGGGCATCCGCTGGGCGGGGGCGTGCGGGGCGTGTTGGGCCCCGCGGTGTGCGGCGCGTGCGCCGGGGAGGTGCGCGCCGGGGGCCGGGAGCCGGGGGAGGCGTACGGCGGAGGGCGGGGCGCCCTCGCCGTGGTCGGCGCACTCGTGTGCGCGGGACTGGCCGCGGCCGTGGGCGTGCGTCCCGAACTCGCGGTGTGGCTACTGTTCGTGCCGTGCGCGCTGCTGCTGGCCGCGGTCGACCTCGCCGTGATGCGGCTGCCCGACATGCTCACCCTGCCGCTCGCGGCCGGCACCGCCGCGCTGCTGGGACTCGCCGCCCTGCTGCCCGGAGCCGCCGGGAGCTGGCGCGGGGCGCTGCTGGGCGGCCTCGTGCTGGCCGGGGCGTTCTTCGCGCTGTTCGTCATCAGCCCGCGCGCGGTGGCCTTCGGTGACGTCAAGCTCGCGCTGTCGGTCGGTGTGGCCCTGGGGTGGTACGGCTGGGCCGTGCTGTTCGCGGGCGCCTTCCTGGGCTTCCTGTCGGCGGCCGGGTACGGCTTCGCGCTGATGCTGACGGGGCGCGCCCGCCGCGACAGCGCCATGGCCTTCGGCCCGTTCATGGTGCTCGGAGCGGTGGCGGGCGTGGCGCTGGGCGCGCTCACCGGCTGAGGGGGAGGTGGACGCGCCGTACTGGCGTGCGCGACACGGTTGTTGGTGTGCGGAACATCGCGTCCGAGGGGCTATGGTGGAAACCCCCCCTCGGGCCGGTCCGTATCCCCCCACGGACCGGCCCGCTTCTCTTGCCCGGAGCGGCCGGGGCTCAGGCCCTGCTGCTGGCCGCCCAGATGTTGGTGCCGGGCTCCGACACCGCCAGCGCGTCGATCTCGCGCAGCTCCTCCTCGCCGAGCGGGGCTCCGCGCAGGGCGGCGACGTTCGCCTCCAGCTGGGTGACGGAGCTGGCCCCGATCAGCGCGGAGGTCATCCGCGGGTCGCGCAGCACCCAGCGCAGGGCGAGCTGCGCCAGGGTCTGGCCGCGGCGCTCGGCGAGGGCGTTGAGGCCGCGCAGCCGCCCAACGACCTCCTCGGTCAGCAGCCCGGGGTCCAGGGACTTGCCCTGCGCGGCGCGGGAGCCGGCGGGGACGCCGTCGAGGTACTTGTCGGTGAGCAGACCCTGGGCGAGCGGGGCGAAGGCGATGCAGCCCATGCCCTCGTCCTCCAGGGTGTCGAGCAGCCCGTCCTCCTCGGTCCAGCGGTTGACCATCGAGTAGGAGGGCTGGTGGATCAGCGCGGGGACGCCCATCTCGCGCAGCAGCCGTGCCGCCTCGCGGGTGCGGGCCGCGCTGTAGGAGGAGATGCCCGCGTAGAGGGCCTTGCCCTGGTGGACGGCGGTGGCCAGCGCCCCCATCGTCTCCTCGAGCGGGGTGTCGGGGTCGTAGCGGTGCGAGTAGAAGATGTCGACGTGGTCGAGGCCCATCCGGCTCAGTGAGGCGTCGAGCGAGGAGAGCAGGTACTTGCGGGAGCCCCACTCTCCGTACGGGCCGGGGTGCATGAGGTAGCCCGCCTTGGTCGAGATGACCAATTCGTCCCGGTACGGCCGGAAGTCCTGGGCGAAGATCCGGCCGAAGTTCAGCTCCGCGGAACCGGCCGGCGGACCGTAGTTGTTGGCCAGGTCGAAGTGGGTGACGCCCAGGTCGAAGGCGCGGCGCAGGATGGCGCGCTGGGTGGCCAGCGGGCGGTCGTCACCGAAGTTGTGCCACAGGCCGAGCGAGATCGCGGGCAGCTTGAGCCCCCAGCGGCCGGTGCGGCGGTACTCCATCGCCTCGTACCGGGTGTCCTCGGCGCGGTAGAGCGTGTCGGACGGGACCGCTGCGGGGGACGGGGCGGGAACGGGGGAAGTGGTGCGGTGCGTGCCGTGGGTCATGTGCATTTCCTATCACCGCTCGTCAGCGCCGCCCCGGGCCGTTCCGGTGAGCGCCGCGGCGGCCGTGACCGGCCCGGTTCGTACGTCAGGGCGAACGGCAGTAAGGTTCTCGGGATCCCGACTCGGCACGGAGAGGCTGGCCGTTCCCATGAAGTTGCGCGACCTGGTGTACAAGCTCTATGCGCGCCGGGTGGAGGACCGTCTCGATCACGCACAGGTGCCCAAGCACATCGGCGTCATCCTGGACGGCAACCGGCGCTGGGCGCGCGCCTCGGGCGGGACGACCGAGCAGGGGCACAAGGCCGGGGCCAGCAAGATCCAGGAGCTGCTCGGCTGGTGCGACGAGACGGACGTCGAGGTCGTCACCCTGTGGCTGCTGTCCACGGACAACCTCAACCGCCCCGAGAGCGAGCTTCTCCCGCTGGTCGGCATCATCGAGGACACCGTGCGCGACCTGGCGGCCGACGGACGCTGGCGCGTCCACCACGTCGGGCAGCTGGACCTGCTGCCGGCCAGCACGCAGCGCGTGCTCAAGGAGGCCGAGCAGCAGGCCGGGGACGTGGACGGGATACTCGTCAACGTCGCCGTCGGCTACGGCGGACGCCAGGAGATCACCGATGCCGTCCGCTCCCTGCTGGCGGACCGCGCGGCGCGCGGGATAAGCCTCGACGAGTGCGCGGACAGCCTCACGGTGGAGGACATCTCCGAGCACCTCTACACCCGGGGCCAGCCCGACCCGGACCTGATCATCCGCACCAGCGGTGAGACCCGGCTCTCCGGCTTCATGCTCTGGCAGAGCGCGCACTCCGAGTACTACTTCTGCGAGGTCCTGTGGCCGGGCTTCCGCAAGGTGGACTTCCTGCGGGCCCTGCGCGACTACGCCGCGCGGCACCGGCGGTACGGCAACTGAGGCCGCGGCCCCGGCAGGGGCGTGCCCCCCGGCCCCGACGGGCCCGGTGACCCGGGCCGCGCCCCGGCGTCCCCGGTAGCCGGTCCCCGCCATGCCCGAACGCATGGCGCATGGTTGACGTCCGGGGCGGGAATATCCCTCACGACCGTGCCTCTCTCATGGGGCGTGGTCGCCGGGAGGCCCTGTTGGTACCACGGACACCCCACGGAGTGGGGGACGCGGAGGGCCGGAGTCCGGCCCGCGTGGTGCGGGCGCTCTCCGGCCTCTTCCCCCGCGACGCCGTCGCTCCCCGACCCATCCGAGGGGGTACGTCCCACCGTGGTGATCAGCAAGAAGCGCAGCGAGTCCGACAGGCGCACGTATGTCATCGACACCAGCGTGCTGCTGTCGGACCCGGCCGCCATGGACCGGTTCGACGAGCACGATGTGGTGCTGCCCGTGGTCGTCGTCACCGAGCTGGAGGCCAAGCGCAACCACCCAGAGCTGGGTTACTTCGCCCGGCAGGCCCTCCGCAGGCTCGACGAGTACCGCATCCGGTACGGACGGCTCGACGCGCCGATCCCCCTCAGCGACCAGGGCGGAACGCTCCGGGTCGAACTGAACCACTCGGACCCGGCGGTGCTGCCGGCGGCCATGCTCAACCAGCACGGCCGGCCGGGTGACAACGACTCGCGCATCCTCGCCGTGGCGCGCAACCTCCAGGCGGAGGGGTACGACGTCACCGTGGTCTCCAAGGACCTGCCGCTGCGCATCAAGGCGTCCTCCGTGGGGCTGCTGGCCGAGGAGTACCGCGCGGAGCTGGCCATCACCGACTCCGGCTGGACGGGGATGGCCGAACTCACCCTGCCCGGTGAGGACATCGACGAGCTGTTCGCGGCGGAGAGCGTGGCCCTGCCGTACGACGCGCCCGAACTTCCCGTCCACACGGGCCTGGTGCTCCAGTCCGAGAAGGGCAAGGCGCTCGGCAGGGTGACCTCCGACGGGCGGATCCGGCTGGTGCGGGGCGACCGGGAGGCGTTCGGCATCAAGGGGCGCAGCGCCGAGCAGCGCATCGCCCTCGATCTGCTGCTCGACCCCGAGGTGGGCATCATCTCGATGGGCGGGCGCGCCGGTACCGGCAAGAGCGCGCTGGCGCTGTGCGCGGGGCTGGAGGCGGTGCTGGAGCGCCGGCAGCACAGCAAGGTGATGGTCTTCCGGCCGCTGTACGCGGTCGGGGGCCAGGACCTGGGCTATCTGCCGGGCACCGAGGCCGAGAAGATGAGCCCCTGGGCGCAGGCGGTCTTCGACACGCTCTCGGCCGTCACCAGCCGCGAGGTCATCGAGGAGGTGGTGGCGCGCGGCATGCTGGAGGTGCTGCCGCTGACCCACATCAGAGGGCGCTCGCTGCACGACGCCTTCGTCATCGTGGACGAGGCGCAGTCGCTGGAGCGGAACGTGCTGCTGACGGTCCTCTCGCGGATCGGCACGGACTCGCGGGTGGTGCTCACCCATGACGTGGCCCAGCGGGACAACCTGCGGGTGGGGCGGTACGACGGTGTGGTCGCCGTCGTCGAGCGGCTGAAGGGGCACCCTCTCTTCTCGCACATCACGCTGACCCGTTCGGAGCGCTCCCCGATCGCCGCACTGGTGACCGAAATGCTGGAGGAAGGGCGCGTATGACCCGGAACGCGGGGGCCCGGCCGGCCCCGACGGAGCGTCAACAGAAGGGCTGACGGGCACCCCTGGAGCGGGCCCCGTGCCGAAGGGCGCAACACCCTAGCGGCACGGGGCCCGTTTGCGCGGTGATTTCCGTGATTCCTTTGCCCCAAACGCCGTGTGAGCTTTCCCACTCAACGCTGAATTGCTTCCGCGCGTCCCGTTCCGGCAAGGTGTGGGTCCTGTCAGGCCCCGCATACGGCACAGCCGCACCCTCAACGGTGCGACACCACGCAGCAGTACAGAACTGAACAGCAGCAGCGCCGTATGCCGCCCGAAGAACCACGCGGGCTCTCACCCGAAGGGAGACCCACCGGGCCCGTGCCTCCCACGCCCATCACGGGGAGGCCAGTGTCAGGGGCACGATTGGTCCGCGAGGTCACCCGAGCGGGCATGTTGGAAGGGAACCGTGTGACTGCTCGGATTTCGGTCCGGGGATTCGCCGTGGCGTCCGCCACCGCGGTCACCACCGTCGGCGCCGTCGTCGGTGTTGCCGCAGGCGCCGACAAGGGCCAGGCGCCCGACGCCGAGGCCACCGCCGCCCAGGCGACGCTCCTGGAGGACATACCGGCCGGGTCGCAGACCCAGGTGCAGACGGCCTCGCTCACGCAGCAGGCCGACGCCGCCTCCGCCGCCGCGGAGGCCAAGGCGAAGAAGTCCGCCGAGGAAGCCGCGCGCAAGCAGGCCGCCAAGGACGCCGCAGCCAAGAAGGCGAAGGCCGAGAAGGAGGCCGCGGCCAAGAAGGCGGCCGAGAAGGCCAAGGAGCGCGACAAGCTCAAGACGGCCAGCCGCTCCGCCGACCGCGCGGACGCCGGCGACTTCGCCCAGAAGGGGTCGTACACCACGGCCGAGGTCCAGTCGATGGCCAAGCAGATCGTCGGAGCCGGGCAGTACCAGTGCTTCTCCGAGATCGTCTCGCGCGAGTCGGGCTGGAACTACAAGGCCACCAACGCCTCCTCCGGCGCCTACGGCCTCGTCCAGGCGCTGCCGGGCTCCAAGATGGCGTCGGCGGGTGCCGACTGGCGGACGAACCCCGCCACCCAGATCAAGTGGGGCCTCAACTACATGAACGACCGGTACGGAAGCCCCTGCGGTGCCTGGGACTTCTGGCAGGCCAACAACTGGTACTGAGCCGCACCGGCCCCAAACGCCCGCCGGACACCTCGTCCGGACGACGGAAGCCCCCCGTACCGGTCCGCACGGATCGGTACGGGGGGCTTCCGCATGCCCGGTCCCCGCCCCGCACGGCGCACTCGGTGCGGGCCGTCGCGGCGCCCCCGTGGTGAGGCGTCCGGTTCGGGAAGCAACCCTCCGCGCGGGTAACGTCGTCCCTCACACGGCGAAGCCACTGGCCACACGGGGGCGGAGGAAGCGGAATGACGAGCAGACTGGACAGGCTCAGGTCGGCCGTGGGCCGTTGGGCCGCGAAGGCCGCCGAGCGGCGGGCCGAGGCGGAGGCGGGCCCGCCCGGGCCCGACGACATCGATCGAAGACTCTCCAACGCCGAGGCGGGCCGCGCCCAGGCCGAGGCCGAGGCGGGTGGCACCGGTCACACCAGCGGATACGTGCCGCCGCCGCCGAAGTACGCGCCGGCCATAGCGGCCAAACCGGAACCGGCCGCAGCCGTGCCGTGGGGGGTGCGGGTCGCCGCCGAGGCCGGGTGGCGGCTGCTGGTGCTCGCCGGGGTCATCTGGGTGCTGATGAAGGTCGTCAGCACGATCAGCCTGGTGATCATCGCCTTCTCCGCCGGACTGCTCATCACCGCCCTGCTCCAGCCCACTGTGGCCAGGCTGCGGCGGATCGGGCTCGGCCGGGGGCTGGCCACCGCCATCACCTTCATCGCCGGCTTCGTCGTCATGGGCCTGGTCGGCTGGTTCGTGGTGTGGCAGGTGATGGAGAACCTCGACACCCTCACCGACAAGGTGCAGGACGGTATCCAGGAGCTGAAGAACTGGGCGCTGAACGGCCCGTTCCACGTCTCCGAGGACCAGATCAACGACATCGCCCAGAATCTGAGCGACTGGATCGGCGACAACAGCAAGGAGCTGACCTCGGCGGGCATCGAGGGCGTCACCGTCATCCTGGAGTTCCTCTCGGGCGCGCTGTTGACGATGTTCGTGACGCTCTTCCTCCTCTACGACGGGCGCCGCATCTGGGAGTGGACCCTCAAGTTCGTCCCCGCGGCGGCGCGCGAGGGGGTGGCGGGTGCGGGCCCGCGCGCCTGGGCGACGCTCACCGGCTATGTGCGCGGCACGGTGATAGTGGCCCTGATCGACGCGGTCTTCATCGGCATCGGCCTGTACTTCCTCAAGGTGCCGATGGCCGTGCCGCTCGCCGTCTTCATCTTCCTGTTCGCCTTCATCCCGATCGTCGGCGCCGTGGTCTCCGGCGCCCTGGCCGTGGTCGTCGCGCTGGTCACGGACGGCATCTTCACGGCCCTGCTGACGCTGTGCGTCGTGCTGGCCGTCCAGCAGATCGAGAGCCACATCCTCCAGCCGTTCATCCTCGGCCGCCTGGTGCGCGTCCACCCGCTGGCCGTCGTCCTCGGGGTGACGGGCGGCAGCCTGATCGCGGGCATCCCCGGCGCGGTGGTGGCGGTGCCGCTTGTGGCCGTCGTCAACACGGTCGTCGGCTATCTCAAGGGCTACGCGCAGGAGCAGGCGCTCCGCCAGCTGCGGGAGGCCGCGCCGCCCCCCGGGAGCGGGGAGCGGGACCCGGCCGAGCCGGAGCAGTGACCACCCCGCGTCCGCGGTGGGCCTGGCCCGGCCCCCTCCGCCTCCGGGCGGGAGGGGGCTGTCAGTACGGGGCCTCGCGCTGGTCCATGAAGCGGCGCAGGTGCCGGGTGTCCTTATCCGTCCAGCCGCGGGAGGGGGCGACAGCGGCCCACGCCTCCACCGAACCGTTGCCGTACCGGTGGCCGTGCGGGGCGCCGACGCCGTAGGAGACGGCCATGTCCACCGTCGTCTGCCAGAAGGTGACCAGCGGGAACCAGGTGACCGCGTCCGTGATGTCCGGCCCCAGCGGCTCGCGCAGCCAGGGGGGCGGGTTCAGGGCGAGGCCGGGTGACCACCATACGATGGCGTCCGAGGCGTTCTGCAGGTAGACGACGCGCGGGGACTTCCAGCCGGGGCCGGGGCGGGCGAGGTCCTCGCGGGGCCACTGAGCGAACCGGAAGTGGCGCCCCCCTTCGTACTCGGGGCGCCACACCGGGCTGCCCGGCTCGCGGTGCGCGGTCAGTTCGCGGCGGATCGGGGAGAAGTGGGGGGAGCCGGCCAGGACGGCGCCGTCCACCTTCGCCAGCAGATCGTCCGGGCCGTCGAACGAGGCTTCGATCCCATAGGCGCCCAGGGACTCGCCGAAGACGACGAGCTTGGGGCGGTGCCCGGCCGGCTGCTCCAGCCAGCGGGCGCGTACCGCCTCCACCAGCGCCCGGGTGGCGCGGCCCGCCTGTTCCTTGTCCACCAGGAAGGACGCCCAGCTGGGCAGGTAGGAGTACTGCACCGCCACGATGGCGGTGTCGCCGCCGTGGATGTACTCCAGCGGTTCGGCGTCCGTGGAGTTGACCCACCCCCGGCCGGTGGTCCCGGCGATGGCCAGCACGTCCCGGTCGAAGGCGCCGGTACGCTCCAGCTCCCGCACCGCCAGCCGTGCGCGGGCCCTGAACGAGGGGGCCGACGCCTGCCCCACGTACACCCGGACCGGCCGGAGGGCGCGCTTCCCGGTGACGGCGCGGATGTGCCGGGCCGAGATCGCCGAGCCGGTGAAGTTGCGGCCCTCGTACCCCAGCTCGTCCCACTCGACGAGGGACGCCGGGCTGCCCGAGACCAGCGGGGAACGCGGCCGGACGATGCCGTCCTTGGTGCTCTCGTCGGTCTGCTGCGCCAGGTACGCCGCCCCATCGAGGACGCCGCGGTCGAAGACGACGTCGCGGGTGCCGAAGACGACGACCATCGCGCTGACCAGCAGGCCGACGCCGATCGCCAGCGGGCGCGGCACGAAGCGGCCCAGCAGCCGGATCAGGGCGCGGGTGCCGAGCCGGACCGCGCGGGCCAGCGCCACCAGCGCCAGGCAGATCGCCATGGCCAGCAGGGCGATCATCAGGGAGTGCCAGGTGAGGGTCTCGGGCATCTCCTGGAGCCGGCGCAGCTCCCGCTGCGCGTCGGCGCTCCAGGACAGCGCGGCGATGGTGAGCGCGGTGCTGAGCGCGTAGTACGCCAGCCAGGCGCGGGCCCGCCAGCGGGGTCCGGGGCGGCGGCGGACGTACCGGCGGCACAGCGGCCCCAGCGTGAGCCGCAGCAGCCACTCGGCCAGCCCGCCGATGGCGTACCCCATGGCGGCGGTGATGCCCCCGATCACCCCCTGGAGGAACCAGGGGCGGGGCACCAGGGAGGGGGTCAGCGAGAGCCAGAAGAACAGCGTCGCGCAGCACAGCGCCGCGAGCCCGGGCCAGCGCCGCACGACGTAGGAGGGGTGGGGCGCCTCCCAGTAGGGGTGCCGGGCCGACGCGCGCAGGCGCCGGGCGAGTACGCGCAGGCGGCGCCGGACACGGGGCGGCGGCGCGGGTATCCGGCGCCGTTGGGGAGCGCCGCGCTGCGGCGGGATGCGGCGCGGCGGCGCGAGTTGTTCGTCCGCTGCCTGACCCATCGCCCACTTTCCGCTCACTCGCTGCCGGTACGGCACCGGTCGTCCAGTATCGACCGCTCTTGACCGGCTGACGCAGCGGGGGGCGCCGGGGTTGCTCGTGGGCGGTCCTGTGCCGCTCCCGCCCTGTCCCCACCGGGTGTATACACGCGGTGTATACACGTCGTGTAGTGTGCCTCGCATGTCGATAAGCCACACCCTGCTCGGTCTGCTGGAGACCGGGCCACGCCACGGATACGACCTCAAACGCGCCTTCGACGAGAAGTTCGGGCACGACAGGCAACTGCACTACGGGCAGGTCTACTCGACCATGTCGCGCCTGCTGAAGAACGGGCTCGTCGAGGTCGAGGGGGTCGAGCCGGGCGAGGGCCCCGAACGCAAGCGCTACGCCATCACCGAGGCAGGGGTCACCGACGTCCACACGTGGCTGTCCACCCCCGAGAAGCCGGAGCCGTACCTCCAGAGCACCCTCTACACCAAGCTGGTGCTCGCCCTGCTGACGGGACGGGACGGCGCCGCGCTGCTGGACATCCAGCGCGCGGAGCACCTGCGCATGATGCGCGAGCTGACCCGCCGCAAGACCCACGGCGACCTCGCGGACCAGCTGATCTGCGACCACGCGCTCTTCCACCTGGAGGCCGACCTGCGCTGGCTGGAGACGGCCGCCGCGCGCCTGGACAAGCTCGCCGGTCAGGTGAGCGCATGACCTCGCTCCCCACCCCTCCCGCCCCGTCGCACCCCACGGCCGCACTGCTGTCCGCACAGGGGCTGCGCAAGACCTACGGCACGACCACGGCCCTGGACGGCGCCGATTTCTCCATCGGCGCGGGCGAGGTCGTGGCGGTGATGGGCCCCTCCGGATCGGGCAAGTCCACCCTGCTGCACTGCCTCGCCGGAATCGTGCCGCCCGACAGCGGCCGGGTGACCTACCAGGGCAGGGACATCTCCACGCTCTCCGACGCCCAGCGCAGCGCCCTGCGCCGCGGCGACTTCGGGTTCGTCTTCCAGTTCGGGCAGTTGGTGCCCGAACTGACCTGCCTGGAGAACGCGGCGCTCCCGCTGCGGCTGGCGGGAGCCGGCCGCAAGGAGGCCGAGGCCCGCGCCAAGGAGTGGCTGGAGCGGCTGGAGGTCGAGGACGTACGGCACCACCGGCCGGGCCAGGTCTCCGGCGGCCAGGGGCAGCGCGTGGCGGTCGCCCGCGCCCTGGCCGGCGGACCCCGCGTGGTCTTCGCCGACGAGCCGACCGGCGCGCTGGACTCCCTCAACGGCGAACGCGTCATGCGGCTGCTGACCGAGACCGCCCGCGCGTCGCAGACCGCGGTCGTCCTGGTCACCCACGAGTCCCGCGTCGCCGCCTACTCCGACCGCGAGATCGTCGTCCGCGACGGCAGGGCCCGGGACATGAACCCCATGGCGGCCGCCCTATGACCGACCGGCGGCGCGTGCGGGGATGGGCGCGCGACCTCGCGATGGGCGCCAGGTTCGCCTTCTCGGGGCGCCAAGGGCGCGTGCGTACGGCACTGACCGCCCTGGGAGTGGCGCTGGGAGTGGCGATGCTGCTGCTGGCGGCCTCCGTCCCGCACGCACTGAGCGAACGGGACGCCCGCACGGACGCCCGCGGTGGCCTGCTCGTGGACGCTGGGGTGGAGCATTCGTCCGACAGGTCGCTGCTGGTGGCGGACGCGAACACGAGCTACCACGACAAGGAGCTGCACGCCAGGATGCTCCAGGCGGAAGGCAGCCATCCGGTCACCCCGCCCGGCGTCGACAGGTTCCCCCGGCCCGGCGAGATGGTCGTCTCACCCGCGCTCAAGGAACTGCTCGCCTCCCAGGACGGCGCCGAGCTGACGAAGCGGTTCGACCACCGCGTCGTCGGCACCATCGGCAAGGAGGGACTGTCCGGACCGGCCGAGCTGTCCGCCTACCTGGGCACCGACGAACTGACGCCCGGCGCCACCGGGGTGCGCCTGGAGCGCTTCGGCATCTCGCAGGACCGCCCGCCGATGGACCCGGTACTCCTCATGCTGGGCGCGGTGGCCTGCGTGGTGCTGCTGACGCCGGTCGCGGTCTTCGTCGCGACGGCGACGCGCTTCGGCGGCGAACGGCGGGACCGACGGCTGGCAGCCCTGCGGCTGGTCGGCGCCGACGCCGCGATGACCCGCCGGATCGCGGCCGGGGAGTCGCTGGCCGGCGCGGTGCTCGGCGTGGTGCTGGGCGCCGTGCTCTTCGCCCTGGGACGGCAGGGCGCCGACGAGGTCTCCCTGTTCGACGCCAGCGCCTTCCCCTCCGACGTGGTGCCGGACCCGGCCCTGGGGGCGCTGGTCGTCCTGGGCGTGCCCGCCGTGGCAGTGGCCGTCTCCGTGTTCGCCCTGCGCGGCGTCACCATCGAACCGCTGGGCGTGCTGCGGGAGAGCCGGCCCGTCTCGCGCCGGCTGTGGTGGCGGCTGGTGCCCCCGGCCGTGGGCCTGCTGCTCCTGCTGCCGCTGGCCGGCGCCCTGCGCGGGGACTCGGGGCAGGTGAGCGAGACCCGGGTCGTCAGCGGTGCGCTGCTGCTGCTGAGCGGGGTGGCGCTGCTGCTGCCCTGGCTGGTGGGGCGGCTCGTGAACGGGCTGCGCGGGGGCACGCTCTCCTGGCAGCTCGCCGTCCGCCGCCTCCAGCTCGGCGGCGGCACGGCCGTCCGCGCCGTCAGCGGCATCACCATCGCGGTGGCCGGGGCCATCGCGCTCCAGATGCTGTTCGCCGGGGCCGAGGAGCTGTCCACGCGGCCGACCGGCCAGGAGCGCACCGACGCGCGGCGGATCACCGTCGGGGGCGGCTACCGCCTGTCGCCCGCCGAGGCGGAGCAGCGGACCCGCAAGCTCCGGAACATCGAGGGGGTCGCCTCGGTGAGCGGCTACCTGGAGGCGTCCCAGCCGATCGCGGGCATGACCGAGGCCGAACAGAAGTACGCCACGGTGATCGTGGGGGACTGCGCCAGGCTCCGCGGGCTGGCCGCGCTCCCCTCCTGCCACGACGGCCAGGTCTTCCGCGCCACGGCGCCTGAGCGGAAGGGCAGCGGCCCACCGCCACGCGCCGGGACCGCGCTGGAGGTGACCGGCCCCGGCGGCAAGGGCGCCACGAAGTGGACGGTCCCCGCCTCCGCGCGGACCGTCCGGGCCAAGCACCCGGGCTGGAGCGACCTGCCCGTCGAGGCGCTCCTCGTGACACCGTCGGCGGCGCCGGTGGAGCGGTTCGACGTCTCCTACACCGGCTGGATCCAGCTCCGCGAGGACGACCCGGACGTCGTGGAGAAGGTCCGCACCGCCCTCTACCGGGACGATCCGGTGGCGGGGATCATGCAGATGCACGAGACGGAGACCTCCAAGGACTTCCTGGCGCTGCGGCGCGCCGTCTTCGCCGCCGCAACCGGAGTGCTGGCCCTCATCGGCGCCAGCATGATCCTCTCCCAGATCGAGCAGCTGCGGGAGCGCCGACGGCAGTTGGCGGTACTGGTGGCGTTCGGGACCCGCCGCAGGACACTGGGCGCCTCGGTGCTGTGGCAGACCGCCGTGCCGGTCGCGCTGGGACTCCTGCTGGCCTCCGGTATCGGCCTCGGGCTGGGCTGGGCCCTGATGCGGGTGATCGGCCGGCCGGTGAGGGAGTGGACGGTCTTCTGGCCGATGGCCGGGGTGGGCGCCGGGGTGATCGCGGTGGTGACACTGCTGAGCATGCCGGTGCTGTGGCGCCTGATGCGGCCGGACGGGCTGCGCACCGAGTAGCCAGGCGGCACACGCCGTGCGGCGCGTGCCGTGCGACCCTCATGCGCGGGGCGGCCGGGCCGGACGCCGGCGCTCCGGTCCGGCCGCCCCGCGGGAAACCAGCGGCCGTGCGCGCCGGTCGGCCCCGCCGTACCGCCGCCAGGCCGTCTCAGGGGCCGCCGCGGTCTCTCAGGGGCCGCCCCCCCCGTTCTCAGGCCGCCCGGCCGTCTCAGGGCCGTGCGGGACGGACGGGCAAGGAGGCCAGTGCGGCCCGCAGGGCGTCACCGAAGGAGCGGAACTCCTCCTCCCGCGCGGCCCCCTCCCGCATCGCCAGCGCGATCCGCCGGGAGGGCGCGGGATCGGCGAAACAGGCCGTCCGCAGCGACGCGTTGCGCGCGGCCTCCACGGGCACCGCCGTCTGCGGCAGCAGGGTCACGCCCATGCCCCCGGCCACCAGTTGCACCAGGGTGGAGAGTCCGGCCGCGCTGGTCGTCACGCTGGCCGAGTCCGTGCGGCCCGCCTCGCGGCAGATGTCGAGCGCCTGGTCGCGCAGACAGTGCCCCTCGTCCAGCAGCAGCAGATCCAGCTCGCGCAGCAGGGAGCGCGGCAGGTCGCAGCGCCCGGCCGCCGGATGGTCGTGCGGGGTGACGAGTACGAAGTCCTCGTCGAAGAGCGGCACCTCCTGGATCCAGGAGGCCGCCAGGGGCACCGCGCACAGCAGCAGGTCCAGCCGCCCCTGCCCCAGCCCCTCCACCAGCGAGTCCGTCTGCTCCTCGTGCACCTGGAGGTCCAGATCCGGGTAGCGCTTGCGGACGAGGCCGAGCACGGTCGGCAGCAGATACGGGGCCACCGTGGGGATCACCCCCAGGCGCAGCACCCCGGTGAACGGCGCCTGCGCCGCCTCCGCCTCCTCCATCAGCTCGCCCATGGCGTGCAGCACCGCGCGGGCCCGGACCGCCATCCGCTCACCGGCGGGGGAGAGCAGCACCTTTCGAGTGGTTCTCTCCAGCAACTGCACACCCAGCGTCTCCTCCAGTGCCGCCACGGCACCCGAGAGCGCGGGCTGGCTCATGCCGATCGCGGCGGCGGCCTCCCGGAAGTGCAGGTGCTCGGCCACCGCGCTGAAAGCCCGCAGCTGGGACAGGCTCGGCTGCCGGGTGCGGCCGGCGCGCGGCGCCTGCTGGGGCGGGGCCGTGCGCCTCACCTGGGCGGGGAAGGACTGCGCGCTCGGTGCGGTCACTGATAACTCACTCCAATCAAACACCCCAACTGTAACTATGTCCGCGATCAATGCCCTACGCGGGTGGGTGGTTCCGGCCGACCTCCAGGAATACGTACAACCCAGGCATCCTGGCCGCCCGCAGGCGCAACCAGCGCGTACGCGCACGTGCTTACCGTCGGTGCCGGATTCCCCGAGTCCGAGCTGACCGCCTGCGTCGTCCCTCTGGGGAAGGGCGAGGAGTGCGAGACGATCAACCACACGACCTACGAGAGCCCGTCCCGCAGCCGCGCGGCGAACGCCCGCGCAGCGGCCAGGTCCCCGTCGTTCGGCCGCTGTTTCCGGATGCCGCCGACCAGCTTGAAGGGCGGCATGGTGTCCAGTGCCCGGCACGAGAAGGTCCCGCCCACCTCGAAGCCCTTGCCGTCGAGGAGCCGGACCAAGGGGCGGGTGAAGGGCACCAGCGGCAGCTCGGGAAGCCCGCTGGTGGCGAACACGAATGCCCGGCCCCGCCCGGCGGGCAGCGCCTTGACGAAGTCGGTCAGGCGGCGGTGGAGCCTCTGACAGAAGACGCCCGAGCCGAATCCCACAAGGTCGGCGCCGGCCAGCTCCGCCGGGTCGGCCTGCTCAGGGGGGACGACCTTCGCGTCCAGTACCTGAGCCATGCTGTCGGCGACACGACGCGTATTTCCGTGCGACACGGAGACGCACACGATGACGGCCTTCATCCTCACGATCCCTTCCTCGGCTTCAGAAAGAGGACAAGGCGGCGGCCCCGGATGTGACACCACCCAGTGGTGAGAGGGGCGGAGGTACAGGTCACCGACCTGTGGGCGTCGGCCTGGGCAGTGGACGGCCGTACGGGCCACTCCCTCACGGTCCCCACAGCCCCACACTCAGCGCCGCAAGCAGCCCCAGCACTGCCAGGCAGGTACAGAGCACGTGCTCCACGACTGGATGACGTTGCCGAAGGACCCGCAAGGCCGCCCCCCGGTACGGCCGTCCGCCTCCACCCGGAAGCCCAGCGGCGATAACCGCACGTAGGAGTACTCACCCGGCCACTCACCAAGGCTGGCGAACTCGGCTGAGCCGCTGCCGCCACGGTTCCCCAAGCGGCGACGCAGCACGATCAGCGCCCGCACCCGTTCCAGGGTCCAGAAGTCCGACACCTTCTCCCTCCTCCCACACAGGCCCCGGCCCCGCCCCCGGGCATGCTCAGCCAGGGACAGTGCCGTGAGTTCGCAGCAGACGCGGCCCGGTCGGGCCGCCGGAAACCAGGCGCTACCTGAGCGCAGGCGACGCCTGGCAGTTCACGGGAGGGGACAACCTTCACTTGCTTGAGCTGCCGCACCAGGTGCGGCGCAAGTACGGAGTCAAGCCCCTTGTGACCGAACGGCAGGGAGACAAGCCCCACGAGATCGACTCTTACGAACGCGCATTCGCGGGCATCTGGGAAGCGGTACACGACGATCAGGACTCAGCGGCCCGGATCTCAGGGATAGCAGGGAGACGTGAACGACGAGCTTGAGAGCGCGGTGTGGTTCATATCCAGTCGCAGCAATGGGCAGGCGGACCGCGTCGAGGTTGCGTTCCTCGCGGACGTGGTAGCTACCCGGGACACCAAGGGCCGGGAACGGGCCACGCTCGTGTGCGCGCCTCAGCAGTGGCAGGCGTTTGTGACAAGTGCGGCCGAAGGTCATTTCGACAACATGTGACACCCGTCACGACGGCCCCGCTCCGTTCGGCTCGGAGCGGGGCCGGTCCATGTCCGAAGATCGTTTCTTCCCTGGGCCGCGCGTGTCGGCCGATCCGCTGATAGCTCCACCCGATCAAACAGCTCACCTATGTCTATTTCCGCGATCAATGCCCCATGTGGTTAGGTGGGTTCGACCAACCTCCAGGAATGCATGCAATCCCGGCATCCTGGCCGCAAGTGCAAGGAGTGTGTACGTGCTCACCGTCGGTGACAAGTTCCCTGAGTTCGAGCTGACCGCCTGCGTCTCCCTGGAGAAGGGCAAGGAGTTCGAGACGATCAACCACAAGACCTACGAGGGCAAGTGGAAGGTCGTCTTCGCCTGGCCGAAAGACTTCACGTTCGTCTGCCCGACCGAGATCGCCGCCTTCGGCAAGCTGAACGACGAGTTCGCCGACCGTGACGCCCAGATCCTCGGCTTCTCCGGCGACTCGGAGTTCGTGCACCACGCCTGGCGCAAGGACCACCCGGACCTGACCGAGCTGCCCTTCCCGATGATGGCCGACTCCAAGCACGAGCTGATGCGCGCGCTCGGCATCGAGGGCGAGGACGGCTTCGCGCAGCGCGCCGTCTTCATCGTCGACCAGAACAACGAGATCCAGTTCACGATGGTGACCGCCGGCTCCGTCGGCCGTAACCCCAAGGAGGTCCTGCGGGTCCTCGACGCCCTGCAGACCGACGAGCTGTGCCCCTGCAACTGGACCAAGGGCGAGGAGACCCTCGACCCGGTCGCGCTGCTGGCCGGTGAGTGAGCCATGGCTCTCGACGATCTGAAGTCGGCCCTTCCGGACTACGCGAAGGACCTCAAGCTCAATCTCGGCTCCGTCATAGGCAACTCCGAGCTGCCCAAGCAGCAGCTGTGGGGCACTGTGCTGGCCTGTGCCATCGCGTCCCGCTCCGGCATCGTGCTGCGCGCGCTGGAGCCGGAGGCCAAGGAGAACCTGAGCGACGAGGCGTACACCGCGGCCAAGTCGGCCGCCGCCATCATGGCGATGAACAACGTCTTCTACCGCACCCGGCACCTGCTGTCGGACCCGGAGTACGGCACCCTGCGCGCCGGTCTGCGGATGAACGTCATCGGCAACCCCGGTGTCGAGAAGACGGACTTCGAGCTGTGGTCGCTCGCCGTCTCCGCGATCAACGGCTGCGGGCAGTGCCTCGACTCCCACGAGCAGGTGCTGCGCAAGGCCGGGGTGGACCGCGAGACGATCCAGGAGGCGTTCAAGATCGCCGCGGTCGTCCAGGCAGTCGCCACCACCCTCGACGCCGAGGCACAGCTCGCCTGAGGGCGAGGTGTGCCCGAGCGGCATCGAGGCGCCCGGCGCCTTGATGCCGCTCCGTACCGTGCTCGGGAGGCTGGGGGAGCCGGACCTCCCAAGCGCGGGGAAAAAACCGTCACGGCTCCGGGGCCGGGTCCGGGACCGGGAGTTCGAACCAGACGACCTTGCCCGTGGACAGCCGGGTGGCGCCCCACCGGCGGGCCAGCCGGTTGACGAGGTAGAGCCCGCGCCCGCCCTCGTCGGTGGCGCGGGCCTGCCGCAGCCGGGGCAACTGGGGGACGTCGTCCCCCACCTCGCACCGCAGCACATCCGTCCGCAGTAGCCGGAGTGTGATAGGACGCTCCGCGTACCGGACGGCGTTCGTGACGATCTCGCTCACCAGCAGTTCGACCGCGTCCGACAGCTCTTCCAGTCCCCAGCGGACCAGCGCCCTGCGGGCGAGTCTGCGGGCCTGGCGTGCGGTCTGGGCGCGCGGGTCGAGGAACCAGTAGGCGACGTCGCTGGGTGCGATCCCGTCGAACCGGGCGGCCAGCAGCGCGATGTCGTCGTCCCGGTCGCCGGGGCCGAGGATGTCCAGTACCTCGTCGCACAGCGGTTCCAGCGGTGCGGCGGCGCCGGGGCGGGTCAGCCGCGCGGTCGCCGCCAGCTTCTCGCGCAGGTGCTCGATGCCGGTCCACACGTCGCGCTGCCGGGACTCCACCAGCCCGTCGGTGTAGAGCAGCAGGGTCGCGCCCGCGGGGGCGTCCAGTTCGACGGCCTCGAAGTCGACGCCGCCCACGCCGATCGGCGCCCCGGCCGGTATCCGCAGTACTTCCGCCCGGCCGCCCCGGTGCAGCATGACCGGCGGCGGGTGGCCCGCGTTGGCGACGACGATGCGGTGCGCGACCGGGTCGTAGACGGCGTAGAGGCAGGTCGCCATGCGGTCGCTGCCCAGCCGCTGCGCCTGCTCGTCCAGGTGGTGCAGCACCTCCTGCGGCGGCAGGTCGAGTCCGGCCAGGGTCTGCGCGGTGGTCCGCAGCTGGCCCATGATGGCGGCGGAGGTCATCGAGTGGCCCATCACGTCACCGACGACCAGTGCCACCCGCGAGCCGGGCAGCGGGATGGCGTCGTACCAGTCGCCGCCGACCCGCGCCGTCTCGGCGGCGGGCAGATAGCGGCTGGCGAGCTGGACGCCGGTGGGCTGGGGGAGTTCGTCGGGGAGCATGGTGCGCTGCAGCTCGTCGGCGATGTACGCCTCGCGGCCGTAGAGCACCGCCTTGTCGACGCCGAGCGCGGTGTGGGTGGCCAGTTGCGCGGCGATCAGCAGGTCGTCCGGCTCGAACGCGGGGCGCTCCGGGCGCCGCAGGAAGACCGCGGCGCCGATGACTCTGCGCCGGCCGCGCAGCGGCGCGAGGATGGCGCGGTTGCCGGTGGGTACCTCGCGGTCGGGGCCGAGGAGTTCGGGCAGCGCGGCGCTGGCCGACGGCGAGTCGGCGAAGACCGGGCGTACTCCGCGCAGCACTTCGGCCAGTGGCCCGCCCGGCCGTACCTCGGCGAGCTGCGCCGCCGCCGTGCCGGCCGCTCCGGCCGCCATGCCGGAGACCATCCCGAGGGAGAGCCCGCCGCCCTCGCCGCGCGCCGGGGGCAGCGGGTGCTCGGGGTGTTCGGCGGCTGCCGTCACCGGGCCCGCGGCGATGGTCTGGGTGGCCTGGAGCGCCTGGGCGGCCAGCGGGTCGTCGGGGATGCGGTCGCTGCGCCGCAGCCGCAGCACGAAGGGGCCGGTGGGCCGTTCGTCGCCCACCGGGAGCGGGTCGCGCAGGTAGACGAGGATCGCGTCCGAGTAAGCGGGAACGCTGGCCCGGCACAGGCCCAGCACCGTCTCGTCCAGGTCGACGCCGCGGGCGATGCGCCGCGTCGCCGCGCCCACGAAGCGCAGCCGGTCGCCGCCCCGGCGCTCCCGCTCGGTGCGCTCGCTGCCGCTCCGGGCGGCGGGATCGGCGCTCTCGTCGGCCGCCTGTGGGTGCGGGTGGGGCTGTGGCTGCGGGGGAACCGCCTCGTGGCTGTGCGGGGACGGCCCGGCTCCGCTCCCGGCGGCGCCGGGGCCGGTGGCGTCCGGGGCGCCGGCGGGGCCGGTGCGGGCTTCGCCCGAGGGCTTGGGCTGCGTCGGCTCGGTGGTGCTGCTCGCCGCAGGTTTCTCGTGCTCCGTCACGCGTTCGGTTTCCATCCATCCGGGGCTGCGCGTCGGCGCACGCCCAGCGCCAGGTGCTCGCGGTCTATGGGCGTCGTCGGCAGTGCAGAAAGAGCTGAATCTCGGGCGGTATGTCCGTGCTCGCAGGAGCGTACGCGCGCGCGTCCTCCTCCACGACATCGAATCCCGCGTCCTGGACCACCCCACGCAGTTCGTCCCGCAGATAGCCGGATACCCGAATCGTGTTGCCCAGGAACGGGATGGGGAAATCGTTCACGTCCGCCTCCACCATCCCCAGCACCAGCGGGCCGTCGCCGGTGAGCTGTCCGTGCAGCATCCGCAGGGCGACGGGGATCTCCTCGCGGGGCAGCATCAGCAGGGAGAAGAAGGCGACCGCACCGTCGAACGGGCCCAGGCCCGCCGTCTCCAGGTCGGCCAGGTCCAGCTTGCGGCAGGTGCATTCGGGGACGTTGTCGCGGCACAGTTTCAGCATCGAGGACGACAGGTCGATGCCGACGACGTCGAGTCCGGCGTCGGCCAGCTGCCGTGCCGTCGGCACTCCCGTGCCGCAGCCGACGTCCAGGGCACGGGAGCCGGGGGCCAGCTGGGACACCAGCCAGGCGGCCCCGGCGATCTGTCCCTCTTTGTGAGGGAACGCCTCGTCGTAGCGGTCCCCTATGGCGTCGAACGCCTCGGACTGCCCCGATCTGTCGATAGTGGTGCGGTCGAAGCCGTCGTATGCCCCGGTGCCTGCCCCGGCTGTCTGGCCAGCCCCAAAACCCGCAGAGCTGCTCACGGCTGGGCTCCTTCCTGGCTGCCGGTCAAGTCCCCGGAGGGTGAGAGGAGTTGTGCGGCGGATGCGTACGGAGGTTGATCCTACGTTTGCAGTATGGCTGCCTATCAAGGGGCACCGGGAGGTGGGTGCGGCGATGTGCCGGGGGAGGGCGCGCCGGCCGAGGGCGGCCGGTCCCAGTCCTCGGGCAGCTCGGGCACCGGCCAGCCCGGGTCGGGCCGCCAGTGCTCCCAGCCGTCCGTGAACGGCGTCCCCCAGGCGCGGACCGCCTCCACCGCCCGCCGTCCGGCCTCGCGTACCCGCTCGGCCTGGGCCGCGTCGAGCAGCCCCACCCGCCGGGCCTCGGCGAACTCGTCCTCGTCCCGCCACTCCCAGCGTCCGTCGGGGGACACCTCGATGTCCAGGAAGTGGTCCTCGGAGTCCACGCCGCCCGGCCAGCGCAGCAGGGGCTCCTCCAGGTTCACGTAGAAGTTCTTGAACCGCCAGCCGCGTTCCCAGAACAGCCACACCGACCACGGCTCGCCGGGCCGGGCCAGCTTGAGCACGCCCGTGCCCGACCAGCGGGTGAACGCGGTCCTGCGCGGCTTGGTGTAGCGGGTGGCCAGCGGCTCGCGGTGCAGGGGGGTACCGTCCGCCATCTCGGGACGGGCGCACAGCGTGCCAGGTGCCATCCAGGCCGCCAGCAGCTCGGGGGTGTCGCGCACGACGGTGACGGGGCGACAGATGTGGGGGTACGCGGCGCCGTTGGCACGGTAGCGCCACAGTATGGGGGTGCCTGTGGGCCAGTGCTCGGTCGCCGTCGCCTGTTGCGCTGTCATGACGGGATCTTAGGCGCCGCTCCCGCCGGCCCGCCGTGAGCTGTGCCGCAGCGCACCGGCCAGGTGCCCCCCGGGGCTCAGCGGCCGGGGCTCACGGGTGCGTCATCCGCAGGACGTCCAGCGCCTCGTCCAGCTGCTCGGTCGTCAGCTCCCCGCGCTCGACGTAGCCGCTGGCCAGCACCGCCTCGCGGATGGTGAGCTGTTCGGCCAGCGCCTTCTTGGCGACGGCGGCGGCGTTCTCGTAGCCGATGTACTTGTTGAGCGGGGTGACCACGGAGGGGGAGGACTCCGCGTACGCGCGGGCCCGCTCCACGTCGGCCGTGATGCCGTCCACCGTGCGGTCCGCCAGCAGCCGCGCCGCGCTGGACAGCAGCCGCACCGACTCCAGCAGGTTCTTGGCGATGACGGGCAGCATCACGTTCAGCTCGAAGTTGCCCGCCGCGCCCGCCGCCGCGACCGTCGCGTCGTTCCCCGTCACCTGCGCGGCCACCATCAGCACCGCTTCGGGGATCACCGGGTTGACCTTCCCCGGCATGATGGAGGAGCCCGGCTGCAGATCGGGCAGCGCGATCTCCGCCAGGCCGGTGCGCGGGCCCGAGGACATCCAGCGCAGATCGTTGGAGATCTTGGTGAGGCCGACCGCGATGGTGCGCAGCTGGCCCGAGGTCTCCACCAGCGCGTCCCGCGCGCCCTGCGCCTCGAAGTGGTCGCGCGCCTCGGTCAGCGGCAGGCCCGTGGCGCGGGCCACCTCCTCGATGACGGCGGCGGCGAACCCGGGCGGTGTGTTGATCCCGGTGCCCACCGCGGTGCCGCCCAGCGGCAGTTCGGCCAGCCGCGGCAGCGACGCGCGCAGCCGCTCGACGCCGTAGCGCATCTGCGCCGCGTAACCGGCGAACTCCTGGCCGAGGGTGACCGGCGTGGCGTCCATCAGGTGCGTGCGCCCGGACTTGACCACGTCCGCGAACTCCTCCGCCTTGCGCTCCAGCGCCTCGGCCAGGTGCTCCAGCGCCGGGATCAGATCGGCGGTCACCGCGGCCGTGGCGGCGATGTGGATGGAGGAGGGGAAGACGTCGTTGGACGACTGGCTGGCGTTGACGTGGTCGTTCGGGTGGACGTCCGTGTCCCCGGCGCCGCCCTCCTCCCCGCGCTCCCGGGCCAGCCGCTCGGTGGCCAGGGTGGCCAGCACCTCGTTCATGTTCATGTTCGAGGAGGTGCCGGAGCCGGTCTGGAAGACGTCGACCGGGAAGTGGTCGTCCCAGCGGCCCTCGGCGACCTCCTCGGCGGCCGCCCGCACCGCCTCGGCCCGCTTCCGGTCCAGCACGCCCAGCCGCGCGTTGACCACCGCCGCCGCGGCCTTGATCCGGGCCAGTGCCTCGATGTGCGCGCGCTCCAGCCGCTGCCCGCTGACGGGGAAGTTCTCGACGGCACGCTGGGTCTGCGCCCGCCACTTGGCGTGCGCGGGGACCCGCACCTGCCCCATCGAGTCGTGCTCGGTCCGGTACTCGCCGCTGTCGGTGCTCTCGGTCATCGTGCGTACCCCTGCCCAGTGCTGACGGTGCTCGTCGTTGTCCGGCCGTACCCGGCCCACACGGTTTCCAGCATCCCGCACGCCCCGGACATTCCTGGCTAGGGTCGCCGCCATGACGAGTCGTATCGCGGTGCTGTGCATCGACGCGGTGGAGCCTCGGCGGGTGGCGGACTTCTGGTGCCGGGTGCTGGGCTGGCAGATCGTGGAGGAGGGCGAGGACGGCTCCTTGTGCCTCGGCCCGCCCGGAAAGCCGGAGCCGGGCATCGACGTGCTGCCCGTCCCCGAGCGCAAGACCCTCAAGAACCGCCTCCACCTGGACCTGCGCGCCGACGGCAGCAGCACCGGGGAGGAGCTGGCCCGGCTCCTGGAGCTGGGCGCCCGGAAGGTGGACGTCGGCCAGTCCGGGGACGCGGACTGGACGGTCCTCGCCGACCCGGAGGGCAACGAGTTCTGCCTGCTGGCCACCCCCGCGCAGCGGGCGGAGGGCCGGGAGAACTGAGCGGAGCACCCCCGGAGAGCCGGTCAGCGCCGCCCCGTCCCGCCCCGCAGTGCGCACCCGGTGCTCACCGTCCACCGAGCTGGGTCCAGGCGCTGTTGACGATCTTCTGGGCGAGCGCGGCGTGCCGGGGCGGGACGCGGACGCTCACCCACAGCTGCCTGTCGGCCCGCCCGCCCGGCAGCTCGGTCCACAGGCGCAGCTCGTACTCCTTCGCGGTACGCCGCACCGCGAACAGCGGCCCGTTCCGTCCCCGCGTGCGCCACCGCACCGCGGCGGGCCCGGGGCGGTCCGCCGCGAAGCCGCGGGACTCCGCACGCGAACAGCGGGCCCCGCAGGACAGCTCGGCGAGGTGCAGCCGCAGCCGGGGGACGGTGCGGGCGGCCGGTCCGGTCCGCCTCGCGCAGTCGTACTCGTCGACGCGGGAACCGCGCGGCTCCCACTCGCACGTGAGCTGCTCGGGAGCGCGCAGCCGCAGGGACACCAGCGGGAACTCCCACAGGTACGAGCGCTCCCGGCGGCCCCACACCGCCCCGTGCAGCCGCCGCTCGGGCTGCCGGTAACGGGTCAGCCGGGAGTCTGCGGGCGGACGGGCGCGCGGGATGCCGGCCGGGTCCCGCGCGTCCGTGCGGCCCAGCGCCCGGCGCAGCAGCGACTCGGCGACGGCCGCCGCCCGCCGCTGCGAGGCGAACTCCTCCGCGTAGTCGACGGTCACCAGCAGGTTCCCGTGCCGCGCCGTGTAGCGTGCCTGCCGCAGCCCGGGACCGCCCGTGTCCGGGCCCCACGCCACGGTCACGACGCGGACCGTCTCGCCGCCCGGCCCGGACCGGGCATCGAAGCTCATCGGGAGGCCGGAGCGCCCGGACCCGCGCACGACCCGCCACCGGCTCCGCTCCTGCTCCAGCAGGGACCGGAACGCGCGGTGCGCCGTCTCCGCGCCGCTCAGCCCCCTCCCCGGCGCCGCCACCCGCAGCCGCACCGCCACCCGGACCTCGGGGACGAAGGGCGCCTGCTCGTCCGCGCGGCAGGTGTCGCCGTCGGCGACGCGGAGCGGATCGGCCATCAGTGCCTCCAGGGTGGTGCCGGACAGCACCGCGCAGGCGGTGGCGGGGCCCGGATGCGGCCCCGGGACGCCGTCCGCGCCCAGCACCCCCAGCGGGACGGAGAGGAGCACGAGGCCGCCCAGCCCGGCCAGGAACCCGGCGGCCGGTCCGCCGAGCGCGGACAACCGCCGGTCCGGCCGTGTACGGACGGGTACGTCGGCGGCCAGCCGGTTGCGCAGTTCGATGTGGCGGAAGCGGTAGACGCCGCCGGCCTGGCGCAGGATGCCCCGGCCGTGTGCTTCGCGCAGGAAGTCCATCAGCCGCCAGGGCAGCCGTCCCGTGGCGGCGAACCAGAGGCGGGCGAGCGTGTAGCGCCCCCAGGCGGAGGTGGTGATCTCGTGCAGCCAGATGCTCAGCGCGGCTCCGGCGGCGGTGCCCAGCCAGGTGGTGGCCCCCACCACGTCCCGGCCGCCGAGCAGCTGCCACCCGGCCAGCATCAGTGCGGGCAGGGCCCAGGGCCAGGCCGGATCACCGTCGTCGCGGGTGGGGGCGATGCCGAGCACCAGGGTGGCGCGCCGGTCGCGGCGCAGCAGCCGGGCGGGTTCCGTCGCGGTCTCCGGGTCCGCCGGTCTCCTGACGTGCTCCACCGCCCGGCGCAGCGCGGCGTACCCGAAGAACGCGGCTGCCACCACCGCCGCCAGGTTCCTGCCGTACGGTCCGGCGAGCCCGCCGGCGAGATAGACCACCCCGGCCGCCGACAGCGCCCAGCCGGCTAGCCGGCCGGCCCTCCGCGTACGGGGGACCGCCCGCGCCCCGGCCGGGTGGGGCAGCCGCAGCTGCTGCGGGACGCGGGCCGGGCGCCCGCCCCACTCGTCCCACGCGTACGCGAAGGCCACCAGGGCGAACCCGGCCCACAGCGGCACCGGCACCCAGCGGTCCCACCAGGGCGCCCCCGGGGCGGCGAAGCGGAGGGTGAGCGTCGCCGTGACGACGGCCGGCAGCACGCTCAGCCGCCTCAGCCAGGACGGCAGCGCCTCCTCCAGCCGCCACCAGGCGATCTCCGTGCCGCCCGTGTGGCGGGTGTGGCCGGCGAGGAACGCGGCCCACCCGCGCGCGCGTTCCGCGCGGCCGGGCCCGGCGTCGGCGTACGCGGCCGTCAGGAAGGCGTCGTACAGGTGCCGTTCGACGGCCTGCACGGTGGTGAAGCGGCCCGCGCCCAGCAGTTCGGCCGGGTCGGCACCGGTCTCGCTGTAGGCGACCCGGGCCAGTGCGACCATCAGCGGGGTGCTCAGCACCCGGCGCAGCACCCGGGTCTCGCGCGCGGTGTCCCCCGGGTCGGCCAGCCGCTCCAGCACGGGCGACCACTTGGTGCGCCCGGGGTCCTCGCGGCTGGTGCGGCGGCTGGTACGGGGCAGATAGCGCAGCAGATCGCCGGTGGTCAGCGGGCACAGCTCCACGGCCACCGCGCCCGGCAGCGGGAGGGCGGCACCGTCCACGGCCCGGGTGTACTCGCGGGTGCGGCTGGTGAGGACGTAGCGCGCGTGCGCGGTGAGGCTGGCGCGCAGCTGCCGCAGCGCCTCCGCCTGGCCGGGGCCCGGGAGTTCGTCGAAGCCGTCGAGCACGGGCAGGACGCGGCCCGACTCGATCAGGTCCAGCGCGGCCTCGGGCGTCGGCAGCGGCACCGGGTGCTCGGCGCTCATCCGCTCGGCCGCCCACCGCCACAGGCCCCGGCCCTCACCCGGGTTCCAGGAGGCCAGTGGCAGCACGACCGGGACGGGCGCGGCGGAGGCGGGGCCGCGCGCCTCCAGCAGTTTGCGGGCGAGCCGGTGGACCAGGACCGTCTTCCCGGCGCCTGGCGCGCCCAGGACGACGAGCCGGCCGCGGGGGAGGGAGGCGAAGAAGGCGGGGATGCCCGCGAACTCGCCCTCCGCCTCCAGCGTTCCGGCCGCTAAGGTGCCGGCCGCGGGTATGCCGTCGGCGGGCCGGCCGGCCCCGGGTGTGCTGTCGGCGGAGGTGCCGGCTGCGGGTGTGCTGTCGGCGGGTGTGCCGAGGAGGTTGCTCTCGTGGTCGGTGACCAGCGGGTCGGCGGCCCGCCAGCGGACGGGGATGGGCGTGGGCGTGGTAACCGGGGAGAGGGCGAGCTGGTCCTCCCGGCCGTACTGCCGCCGCAGCGCCTCGGCGAGCCGCTCGGTGGCCTGGTCGAGCCGGTGCGCGGGCAGCGGGGTGCGGGGGCGTGCGGCCCGCCGCCGGTCCAGCACCCGG
>NZ_VJOK01000001.1:4918681-4930330 GCF_013302895.1 Streptomyces albus subsp. chlorinus
GAGCAGCCACAGCCGGGCGGCGGGCCGGGGACGCCCGGCGGGCTCCTCGCGCACATGGATGTGGACGGCGTCGACGCGTTCCGCCTGGACGACCGTCCCGAACCGGCCCCCGGTGATGCGGTTCCCGAAGCGGGGGCCGTCCTCCTCACGGGGTCTGCCGTCCGTGCCCTCCCCGGTCACCCGGCACCCCGGCGTACCGTCAGGCGCCCTGGCGCACCGGGATCGACGTCACGAACGGCTGCTCGGGCGCCGGGTCGGCGAAGAAGTCGTTGCCCTTGTCGTCGACCACGATGAACGCCGGGAAGTCCTCCACCTCGATGCGCCAGACCGCCTCCATGCCCAGCTCCTCGTACTCCAGGACCTCCACCTTCTTGATGCAGTCCTGGGCGAGCCGGGCCGCCGGGCCGCCGATGGAACCGAGGTAGAAGCCGCCGTACTTGGCGCAGGCGTCGGTCACCTGCTTGCTGCGGTTGCCCTTGGCGAGCATCACCTTGGAGCCGCCCGCGGCCTGGAACTGCTCGACGTAGGCGTCCATCCGGCCCGCCGTGGTGGGGCCGAAGGAGCCGGAGGCGTACCCCTCGGGCGTCTTGGCCGGGCCCGCGTAGTAGACGGGGTGGTCCTTGAGATACCGCGGCAGCTCCTCGCCCGCGTCCAGCCGCTCCTTGATCTTCGCGTGGGCGATGTCGCGGGCGACGACGAGGGTGCCGGTCAGCGAGAGCCGGGTCTTGACCGGGTGCTTGGTCAGCTCCGCGAGGATCTCGTCCATGGGGCGGGACAGGTCGATCCGGACGGCGTCAAGGTCAGCGCCCGCGCCCTGGGTCAGCTCCGACTCCGTCGTCTCCGGCAGGAAGCGCGCCGGGTCCCTCTCCAACTGCTCCAGGAAGACGCCCTCGGCGGTGATCTTCGCCTTGGCCTGCCGGTCGGCCGAGCAGGAGACGGCGATGGCCACCGGGCAGGAGGCGCCGTGCCGCGGCAGCCGCACCACGCGCACGTCGTGGCAGAAGTACTTGCCGCCGAACTGGGCGCCGATGCCGATCTTCTGCGTCAGCTCGAAGACCTTCTCCTCCAGCTCCGTGTCCCGGAAGCCGTGGCCGGACGGCGAGCCCTCGGTGGGCAGCTCGTCCAGGTAGTGCGCGGAGGCGTACTTGGCGGTCTTGAGCGCGTACTCGGCGCTGGTGCCGCCCACCACGATCGCCAGGTGGTACGGGGGGCAGGCGGCGGTGCCCAGCGAACGGATCTTCTCCTCCAGGAACCTCATCATGCTCTTCTCGTTGAGCACGGCCTTCGTCTCCTGGTAGAGGAAGGACTTGTTGGCGCTGCCGCCGCCCTTGGCCATGAAGAGGAACTTGTAGGCGTCCCCGTCGGTCGCGTACAGCTCGATCTGCGCCGGGAGGTTGGTGCCGGTGTTCTTCTCCTCCCACATCGTCAGCGGCGCCATCTGCGAGTAGCGCAGGTTCAGCTGGGTGTAGGCGTCGTGGATGCCGCGCGAGAGGGCCTCCTCGTCGCCGCCCCGGGTCAGGACGTTCTGGCCGCGCTTGCCCATGACGATGGCGGTGCCGGTGTCCTGGCACATCGGCAGCACGCCCGCCGCCGCGATGTTGGCGTTCTTGAGCAGGTCCAGCGCGACGAAGCGGTCGTTGGCGCTGGCCTCCGGGTCGTCGAGGATGCGCCGCAGCTGCGCCAGGTGCTCGGGGCGCAGGTAGTGCTGGATGTCGTGGATGGCCTTTGCCGCCAGCTTGCGCAGCGCCTCCGGCTCCACCGTGAGGAAGGTGCGCCCGCCCGCCTCGACGGTGCTGACGCCCTCGCTGGTGACCAGACGGTAGGGCGTGGGGTCCTCACCGGTGGGGAGCAGGTCCGTGTAGGAGAACTCCGGGCTGGCCGGTCGGGAGCTGGCAGACATACGGGGACTCTTCCTCTCACACTCGCGGCTCACTCACGGGAGCCGTGGCTCTCGACGACGGGAGCGCGTCTCACAGCGTAGAACGCGGCCGCAAGGGGACCGTTCGGGGGTAGTCGCGATCTATCGCGTTTGGGTACGCTGCTGTGGTGACTGAAGACTCTTCGCGCCCCTCGCTCGAAAAGCAACAGGCCGACGCCCGCCCGCCGGCCCCCGTGCCCGCGGTCGCGGAGGCCGATGTACGCGCCTCGGACGCCGACCGGGACCGGGTCGCCGACATCCTCCGTGAGGCCCTCGCCGAGGGCAGGCTGGACCCGGAGGAGCACGGCGAACGGGTCGACGCCGTCTACGCGGCCAAGACGATGGGCGAGCTGGAGCCGCTCATCCGCGACCTCCCGGCCGGCCGCGACGCCACGGCGCCGCCGCACGGCCCCGGCCAGGACGGCGAGGAGGGCCGCCGCGCCCACGGCCCGGCATTCGCCACCTTCGCGGCCTCCCACACGGCGGGCCACGGCGTGCATGGCTGGGGCCCCAAGGAGAACCTGGTCGCGATCTTCAGCGGTACCGGCCGCAAGGGCCGCTGGCGGGTGCCGCGCAAGATCAACGCGTTCGCTCTCTTCGGCGGCATCGAGATCGACCTGACCGAGGCGCTGTTCGAGCACCCGCATGTGCAGATCAACGCCACTGCGATTTTCGGGGGAATCGAGATCCGCGTCCCCGAGAACGTCACGCTCCAGCAGAAGGGTGCCGGGATCTTCGGCGGCTTCGACGTCCAGGTCACCGATTCCCCGGATCCGGGAGCCCCCACCGTCCTGGTGGAGGGGGCCGCGATTTTCGGCGGTGTGGAGGCCAGGCCCAAGCGCGGCCGGATCATCCAGAACCTGCGCGACCGGCTCCGCAAGGAGCTGTGAGAACTCCGGCGCACACCCGCGTTCGCGCACGCCGGGGAGCGTGCGCCTGGGCGCGCAACGGACGCCACGCAATGCATACTGCCGCGTACAGCGGGTAGGGCTCGGGCATCGTCTTTCGTACGGTCGGATCGCGGACCGGCTCCCCGGGGGGCCGGTGGGGGACGCGCGAGACACCGTGCGCTGCAAGACGGGTGAAGGGGAAGAACCTCCGTCGTCGCGTCAGGAGCAGACCGTGCTGCAAACGCCGCATCAGTCCCTGCAGGCCGCCGCTACCATCCCCATACAGCGAACGCCTGAGCGAGATGACCAAGCCGGTCCCTGGCACGCGGAGGCCGTCTGCCGCCGCGACGAGGCCGGCCTCTTCTTCGCCCCCTCCAAGGAGCCCACGGCCGCCAGGCTCTCCAGGGAACAGGCCGCCAAGCGCGTCTGCGCCCGCTGCCCCGTGCTCCTGGAATGCCGCGAACACGCCCTGCTGATGCCGGAGCCGTACGGAGTCTGGGGCGGCCTCACCGCCGCCGAGCGGCGCGTGGTGCTCACGCGCCGCCGTAAGACCGCGTCCGCTTCTGCGGGGCAGTCGGCCTCGGAGGTGTCCCGCATCGCTTAGTCGCCCCTGGCGGGGCGCGGCCCCGCATCGCTTGGCCCTCTCGCCGTGGTGTGCTGTGTTGTGGGGCTTGTGCGGGTTTGTTGTGGCTGGTCGCGCAGTTCCCCGCGCCCCTGGCGGGGCGCGGGGCCCCATGCGGAGCGATCGGACGCATGGGGGCCACCCAAGGGTAGCGGCCTCGGCCTGGTGGGGCCGTCAGCGGGCGCGGTCGAAGTCGATGGCGCTGTAGGCCCGCAGCTTCGAGAGCCGGTGCACGGACTCGATCTGCCGGATCGTCCCGGACTTGGACCGCATCACGAGCGACTGCGTGAACGCGCGCTCACCGCGGTAGTGCACACCCCGCAGCAGATCGCCGTCCGTGATGCCGGTGGCCACGAAGAACACGTTCTCGCCCTTGACCAGGTCCTCCGTCATCAGGACCTGGTCCAGGTCGTGCCCGGCGTCGAGGGCGCGCTGCCGCTCCTCGTCGTCCTTGGGCCACAGCTTGCCCTGTATCGTCCCGCCGAGGCACTTGATCGCGCAGGCCGCGATGATGCCCTCCGGGGTGCCGCCCACGCCCAGCAGCAGGTCGACGCCCGTCTCCTCGCGGACGGTCATGACGGCACCGGCGACATCGCCGTCCGCGATGAACTTGATCCGCGCACCCGCCTCGCGGATGTCCTTCACCAGCCCCTCGTGGCGCGGCCGGTCCAGCACCACCACGGTGACGTCCTCCACACCGCAGCCCTTGGCCTTGGCGATCCGCCGGATGTTCACCGCGGGCGGCGCCGTGATGTCCACGAACTCCGCGGCCTCCGGCCCGGTCACCAGCTTGTCCATGTAGAAGACGGCGCTCGGGTCGAACATCGCGCCCCGCTCGGCGACGGCCAGCACGGAGACGGCGTTGCCCATGCCCTTGGCGGTGAGCGTCGTCCCGTCCACCGGGTCCACGGCCACATCGCACTCGGGGCCCGTGCCGTCGCCGACGCGCTCCCCGTTGTAGAGCATCGGGGCCTCGTCCTTCTCGCCCTCGCCGATCACCACGACGCCGTTCATGGAGACCGTCGAGACGAGCGTGCGCATGGCCCTGACCGCCGCTCCGTCCGCCCCGTTCTTGTCGCCCTTGCCGACCCAGCGGCCCGACGCCATGGCTCCCGCCTCGGTCACCCGCACCAGCTCCAGAGCGAGGTTGCGGTCCGGTGCCTCGGGGCTGACTTCGAGCGGCGAGGGCAGGTGGTGGTGTTCGGTCATGGAACACACCTTTCTGTACGGCGGCTGCGCCACGACGGCGGAGAGCCACCGCGGCGGCGTGAGCTGTGCCGATTCGGCGAGGGTGGAGGAGATTTTACCCGGCGCCCTCAGACTGAGCAGGGGCGCCCACGGATGAGCGTGCGAGGCCCCGGGTCCGCCCCCTCGCGGACCGCCGAGCGGCATAAGGGACGATGGGGGCGTGGCAGCAGACAAGAAGCGGGGCGCGCAGACCGCCCGCGACATGGTGATCTCGCTGGCGGTGATCGTCCTCGCCGCCTGGGTCATCTACCTGTTCGTCCCGCACGACGAATCCAAGGATCCGGTCAAGACCGTCGGCTACCGCGTGGAGTTGGCCTCGGCCCGGCGCGCGGCACCGTATCCTGTCGCGGCCCCGCGGGGACTCCCGGACACATGGCGTGCGACCTCCGTCCGCTACACCGCCGACGGCCCCGCCGGATCCGTCTGGCACCTGGGCTTCATCACGCCGGATGACGAGTACGCCGCCGTCGAGCAGAGCGACAGCAAGCGCCCCGACCGGTTCGTCGACGACGTCACCCACGGCGCCGGGAAGACGGCGAAGAAGCAGCGCATCGCCGGCGAGGAGTGGACGCGCTGGACCGGTCCCAAGTACGACGCGCTGGTGCGGACGGACAAGGACGGCACGTCCGTGACGGTCGTCACCGGTACGGCGGGCTTCAGGAAACTGGGCGAGCTGGCCGGGGCGCTGGAGATCAAGCGGGACGAGCCGCGGCCGCGGAGCAGCACCGCGTCCCCCTCGCCCGGCGCCCCGCGCGGCTGACACCCTTCGGACCCCCGGTCCCCCTCCCTTGGCGGGGCTTCTCCGCGAGCCTCCCCTCCCTGGGCCGGGCTTCCGCCGTGAGCCTTCCCGTGGGCCGGGCTTCTTCGGTGAGGGCTCCACTTCCGTGGCCGGGCTTCTGCCACGAGGGCTCTCTCTTCCCTCGGCCAGTCTTCTGCCGCGAGGGCTCTCCTCCCTGGCCGGGTTTCTGCCGCGAGCAAGGGGAAGCCCCCCGCGCGAGAGGGGGCGCGCACGGGGGGCGGTCTGCGGGGGCGAGGCGGCGGCGCGGGCCCGCCGGTGGGGCCGACGGGCGGCCCCGGTGGCCGGGCCGACGGCCCTGGCGGCGGGGCGCATGAGGACCCAGGCGCCTCGCGAGAGGGTCACCGTCTCACAGGACGGTGACCACGTCCGCGTAGGACAGGCGCGGCGAGCGCGGCGCGAAGGCGTCCGCGCCCGGCTTGCCGATGTTGACGACCATCAGGACACGCTGCCGGCCGTCGCCGAAGAACTCCTTGTTGACGCCCGCCGGGTCGAAGCCGGTCATCGGGCCGGCGGCGAGCCCCGCCGCCCGGACGCCGAGGATGAAGTAGCCGGCCTGGAGGGTGGCGTTGAGCGCCCCGGCGGTCTCCCTGGTGGTCTCCTCGGCGAAGACCGCGTCCTTGATGTGCGGGGCGCGCGGGAACAGCTCCGGCAGCCGCTCGTGGAAGTCCAGGTCGTAGGAGAGGATCGCGGTCAGCGGCGCCTTGCGGGTCTTGGGCACGTTGCCCTCCGCCATGTGGGCCAGCAGCCGCTCGCGGCTCTCGGGGGAGCGCAGCAGAGTCAGCCGCAGCGGCGACTGGTTGAACGCTGTGGGGCCGTACTTGACCAGGTCGTAAATGGCCTGGACCTGCTCCTCGGTGACGGGCTCGTCCGTGAAGGTGTTGGCCGTGCGGGCCTCACGGAAGAGGAGATCCTGGGCGGCGGGGTCGAGGGCGAGAGCCATGGGGTGGGTGCCTTGCCTTTGGGTGCGACGTACAGGTGCTCATATAAGTGTAACGAGCACTTGTTCAATCTTTAATGATGCCCCGAACGTCCCACCATCCGGACGCTTCAACCCCCGAAGCCCGGCGGCACCTGTGGCCGGGCCCCGCCCCGACGCGCTCCCCGGCCTCGCCCCTCAGGCCCCCTCGCCGTCCACTTCCTCGCCGTCCTCGTCCCCGTCCTCTTCGGCCTCCTCCTCCAGCACCGCGTCCAGCCGGGCCCGCGCGCCCTCCAGCCAGGCGCGGCAGATACCCGCCAGCTCCTCGCCGCGCTCCCACAGCGCCAGCGACTCCTCCAGGGTCGAGCCGCCCGACTCCAGGCGCTGCACGACCTCGACAAGCTCCGCCCGCGCCTGCTCGTAACTGAGCGCGTCCGCCGTGGCCAGCTCCGCCTGCGAGGCGTCCTCCGTGGCCGATCCGGCCGCCGTGCGGCCTTCCGCTTCCGTCGTCATACGGCCAGCCTAGGCGTGCCCTGTGACAGCGACGCCGAACTCCCCGCCCGCCACCCGGGCCCGCAGCCGCTCGTCCCGGGTGACCTCGGCGGGGTCCCGCACCACGGCGCCGTCGTCCCGCTGGAGCACCGCGTACCCCCGCTTCAGCGTGGCGGCGGGCGACAGCGCGACGACCCGCGCGCGGGTGTGCTCCAGCTCGTCCTCCGCGCGGGCCAGCCGGTGGTCCAGGCAGCGGCGCGAACGGTCCAGCAGCGAGGCCAGCTCGTCCTCGCGGACCTCCACCATCGCGTGCGGATCAGCCATCGCCGGGCGGCTCATGACGTCCGCCAGGCCGCGCTCCTCACGCTCCAGCGTCCCGGTGATCACCCGCCAGGCGCGCTCCCGCAGCGCCCGCACCCGCTCGTGCTCCTCGCCCACGTCCGGAACGGTGTCCTTGGCCGCGTGCGTCGGCGTACGCGAGCGCAGGTCCGCCACCAGGTCGAGCAGCGGCGAGTCCGCCTCGTGCCCGATCGCCGAGACCACCGGAGTGCGGGCCGCCGCGACGGCCCGCACCAGACGCTCGTCGGAGAACGGCAGCAGATCCTCCATCCCGCCGCCGCCCCGGGTCACGATGATCACGTCCACGTCCTCGCGGGCGTCCAGCTCCTGGAGCGCCTCGATGATCTGCGGCACCGCGTAGGCGCCCTGGACGGCCGTGTTGCGCACCTCGAAGCGGACGGCGGGCCAGCGCTCGCGCGCGGTGTGCAGCACGTCCCGCTCGGCGTCCGAGGCACGGCCGGTGATGAGACCTATCCGCTGCGGCAGGAACGGCAGCCGCTTCTTGCGCTCCGCCGCGAACAGCCCCTCGGCCGCCAGCGCCTTGCGCAGCCGCTCCAGCCGGGCCAGCAGTTCCCCGACGCCCACCGGACGGATCTCGGCGGCACGCAGCGAGAGCCGCCCCGTCTTCTCGTACCACTCCGGCTTCGCGTGCACGACCACGCGTGTGCCCTCGCTGATGACGTCCTTGACCTGCTCGTAGACCTGCCTGAAGCACGTCACGCTCAAGGAGACCTCGCGCGAGGGGTCCCGCAGCGTCAGGAAGACCATGCCGGCGCCCGGTCTGGGCGAGAGCTGGATGATCTGCCCCTCGACCCATACGGCTCCGAGCCGGTCGATCCAGCCGCGGATGAGCCGGGAGACCTCGCTGACGGGGATCGGGGACTCGGCGGACGTGGTGAGAGCCATGCGAGAAGGCTAGGCCCTGCCACCGACAGCCCGCCTCGGCCCGCCCCGCCCCGGCCCACCCGTCGGCCCCGGGCCATCGGCGCCCCGGGCCGGAATGTCTCAGTCCGTACCCGTCCGTCCGGCGTCGCGTCGGCGCAGCACCAGCAGCGCGAGAAGGGCCAGCACCAGCCAGCCGAGCCCCACCCAGTGGGCCTCGCGGTTCGCCGTGACGATCACCGCGACGATGATCGCGAACCCGGCCAGGGGCAGCACCCAGTTCCCCACCACACCAGCACGGCGGCCACCGTCCCCCGCCTCCTGCCCGGCCCCGGCCTCCCGCCCGGCTCCCGGCGGGGCACCTCCGGCTCCGGCCGGGCGGCGCCGCAGCCCGTGGTAGCCCACCACGGACAGGTGGAGCATCCCGAAGGCGAACAGCGCGCCGATGTCCACGATCGAGACGAGCCGGTCCAGACCGTCGGGCGCGCGCGCCGCCCAGACCGCCGCGCACATCGTCAGCACGGCGCTCAACAGCAGCGCGCGCCCCGGCACCCCGGTCCGCGAGCTGACGCCGCCGAGGACGTGCGGGAGCCGGCGGTCCCTGGCCATGGCGTACAGCAGCCGGGAGGCCGCCGCCTGCCCGGCCAGCGCCGCGAACGCCGCGCCGAGCGCCTTGCTCGCCGCGACCGTCGTCTCCAGCCAGCCCCCGACGGCCGCCTTCGTCGCGTCGTAGAAGGCGGACCCCTGCGCCGCCGGGTGCGCGGCCAGCTGCCGCGAGGAGTCCTGGGACAGCAGGGCCGCCAGATAGGTCTGGAGGACGAAGAGGAAACCGGTGATGAACAAGCACCACACCACCGCGCGGGCCACCATCGGCGCCCCGCGCCCCTTGCCGCCCACCGCCTCCTCGGCGAAGTTCGCGATGGCGTCGAAGCCCAGGAAGGAGAGCACCGCGACGGAGACCGCGCTCAGCAGCGCCGTCAGCGAGAAGGCGCGGTCCCCGGTCAGCGGCGACAGCCAGTCGCGCTCGGGGCCGTGCTGCGCCAGCACGACGAGCGCGGCCACCACGAACACCAGCAGCACCAGGATCTCCATGGCGAGCACCAGAAGACCGACCGCGGCGGCACGGCGCACCCCCGACAGATTGAGCGCCGTGGTGACCACCACGGCCAGCGCCGTCCACACCCACTGGTCCACCTCGGGGACGAGCTGCGCCATGGCGATCCCCGAGAAGAGGTACGCGACGGCCGGGATGAGCAGGTAGTCCAGCATCATCATCCAGCCGGTCACGAACCCCGCGCCGTTCCCGAGGCCCGCCCGTGCGTACGCGTACACGGAGCCCGCCTGCGGCACCGTGTGGATCATCCGGGCGTAGGAGTAGGCGGTGAACGACATGGCGACCGTGGCCACCACGTACACCAGGGGGACGACGCCGTGGCTGCGCGCGTCCAGCGCGCCGTAGATGCCCACCGGCGCCATGGGCGCGATGAACAGCAGCCCGTAGACGATCAGGTCGCGGAGGGTCAGGCTGCGCCGCAGGGCGCCGCCCGGAAGGTCCCCCAGGATTCCCGAAGTACGCGTGCGAGCTCCAGCCATGGGCCCAGCTTGCCGCACAACGCCCTCTCCGGCAGCGGAGCGCGCCCCGCGGGAGCCCCGCCGGGCTCCGCGCGCCCCCGGGCGGGGCGGTCCACCACGAACGGCTGCCGGCGGGTCGCCCTTACGATGGAGCCATGACTGGAACGCCCGACCGCCGGCCCGCCGACGCACCGGAATCCGCCGCCTCCGCCGCCTCCGACACCGCAGCACCGGAAGCCACCGCACCGCAGGCGGGAGAGGCGGAACCCTCGGCCCCCGGCCGCCGTCGCGTCCTGCTCGCCGCCCCGCGCGGCTACTGCGCGGGCGTGGACCGCGCGGTGATCGCCGTCGAGAAGGCACTGGAGCAGTACGGCGCTCCGGTCTACGTGCGGCACGAGATCGTGCACAACAAGTACGTGGTGCAGACGCTGGAGAAGAAGGGGGCCATCTTCGTCGAGGAGACGGCGGAGGTGCCCGAGGGCGAGATCGTGATCTTCTCCGCGCACGGTGTGGCCCCCACCGTCCACGAGGAGGCCAGGCGCGGCAAGCTCGCCACCATCGACGCGACCTGCCCGCTGGTCACCAAGGTGCACAAGGAGGCCGTGCGCTATGCCAAGGAGGACTACGACATCCTCCTGATCGGCCACGAGGGCCACGAGGAGGTCATCGGCACCAGCGGGGAGGCCCCCGACCACATCACCCTGGTCGACGGCCCCGAGGACGTGCGCAATGTCGAGGTCCGCGACCCCGACAAGGTCGTGTGGCTCTCCCAGACGACCCTTTCGGTGGACGAGACGATGGAGACCGTCGACGCGCTCAAGGGCCGCTACCCGAACCTGCTCTCGCCGCCCAGCGACGACATCTGCTACGCCACGCAGAACCGCCAGACGGCCATCAAGAAGGTGGCCGCCGAGGCCGACCTGGTGCTAGTCGTCGGCTCCAGGAACTCCTCCAACTCCGTCCGGCTGGTCGAGACGGCGCTCTCGCACGGCGCCAAGGACGGCCATCTCGTCGACAACGCGGACGAGATCGACGAGGCATGGCTGGAGGGCGTGCGGACCATTGGCCTGTCCTCCGGGGCGTCCGTGCCGGAGGTCCTGGTGGACGGTGTCCTGGAATGGCTGGCGCAGCGCGGCTGGGACGAGGTCGAGATCGTCAAGCCGGTTGACGAACACATGCAGTTCTCGCTCCCCAAGGAGCTGCGGCGCGACCTGCGCGCGGAGGCGGCGGAGCGGCTCCGCGCCTGACAGGCGTCGCCCCGGGGCCTGCCGTTCGCGGTCTTGGCCGCCCGCGGTCTTGGCCGCCCGCGGTCTTTGCCGCCTGCGGCCTGCCGCCCCGGGCTTGTCGCTCGGGCCTGCCGTCCGAGTGTCCGAGTGCCGCTCCCGCTGCCCGACGTGCCGCAGGGGCCGGGCCGCAGGGCATACCGTTCGGCACCTGCCCTCAGGCGTTCCGCCCGGTACCGGTCCGTGTCACCCCGAGGTGAGGCGCCGCTGACGGCGGCGCCTCACCATGAGCACGGTCTTGCGCACCAGGACGAGGAGGACGGCGAGCAGCGTCCCCGCGTACAGCCAGACCGCGTGCAGGGCGAGGCTGGTGAAGAGGTTCTGCAGCATTCCGGTGACGCCGTCCCCCGGGCCGCCGGCGCAGAGCTGTCCCACCGTGTACGCGAGGGGCACGGCCACCGGCGCGGCGAACAGCTCCGCGGGACGTACCCACAGCGCGGCGGCGGCGCACACGAGCACGAAGACACTGCCGTAGAAGCCGGGCGCCCCGCCCGGCAGCAGTCCCGACAGACCGCCGAAGGCCGCCATCAGCAGCGAGGAGAACACGCCGACACCCAGCCCCGTCAGCCGGGGCGCCGGCAGCCTGCCGCGGCGCTGTCCGGAGGGACGGGCAGGGGTACGGGCCCGGTCGGACGCCTGCCGGGGTGCGGCCCTGGCCCCCGCCGCCGGACGCGCCGGGGCCCTGTCG
>NZ_VJOK01000001.1:4930350-5014427 GCF_013302895.1 Streptomyces albus subsp. chlorinus
CCGTCCCCGGCGGGTCCGCGCCCGCCGCGCCCGCTCCCGCGCCGGGAGGCGCCCTCGGGCACGCGGTACCGCTCGTACGGCTCGTAGGCGTCGTACGCCTGGTACGGGTCGCCCGTGCCGTACGGGTCACCCGTGCTGTAGGGGTCGCCCATGCTGTACGGGTCGCTGGTCGCGTACGTGTCCTGTGCCGTGTAGGTGTCCCGCGCCGCGTACGGGTCGTCCGGTTCGTACCGCCCGTACGGGTCGTGCTGGGTCGGGTGCGCGCTGCGTTGCTCCACCGGACCACGGTAGGCGTTGGGTGCCGGGGCCCACGGTCATGGACACGCGATATCCGCCATCGCCACCGGACCGGCACCCCGCTTCCTCCTGCTGGTGGCATGCGCCCAGGTCGTCCTCCTTGCGGCGTGATTGCGGCGTGCTTACGACGTGGATGGTGCCCCTGTGGGACGGGCGGGCTGCCGGGTGGGAGGGGCGGCTGCCGCAGGGGCGGGCGGCGTCGCAGAGGACGGGCGGCGTCGCAGGGGACGGGCGGAGTGCTCGTGGGGGCCGTACCAGCCGTGCTGGCTGTACCAGCCGTGCTGGCCGTATCGACCGTCCCGGCCGTATCGACCGTCCCGGCCGTATCGACCGTTCCGGCCGTATCGACCGTTCCGGCCGTGCGCCGGGCCGTCCTGGGCCTTCCGTAGACTGGGTGGTCGGCCTGTGAGGGCCGCCTGTCCGCCAACAGACCGCACTATGGAGAAACCCCGCCAGGGGCCACGGGAAGTAGTCGCCACGTGTCGCTCACGATCGGAATCGTCGGCCTGCCCAACGTCGGCAAGTCGACCCTGTTCAACGCTCTGACCAAGAACGAGGTGCTGGCGGCCAACTACCCGTTCGCCACCATCGAGCCGAACGTCGGCGTCGTGGGCGTACCCGACCCGCGCCTGGCCAAGCTCGCCGAGCTGTTCCAGTCGCAGCGGGTGCTGCCGGCGACCGTGGACTTCGTCGACATCGCGGGCATCGTGCGGGGTGCCAGCGAGGGCGAGGGACTGGGCAACAAGTTCCTGGCGAACATCCGGGAGTCCGACGCCATCTGCCAGGTCATCCGGGCGTTCAAGGACGAGAACGTCGTCCACGTGGACGGGAAGATCTCGCCCAAGGACGACATCGAGACGATCAACACCGAGCTGATCCTGGCCGACCTCCAGACCATCGAGAAGGTCCTGCCGAGGCTGGAGAAGGAAGCGCGGGTCAAGAAGGACAAGCAGCCGCAGGTCAAGACCGTCCAGGAGGCGAAGGACATCCTGGAGGAGGGCCGCACCCTCTTCTCCGCGGGCATCGCCCAGGGCACCGAGCGCGCCGAGGCCCTGCACGAGCTGCACCTGCTGACCACCAAGCCCTTCATCTACGTCTTCAACGTCGACGAGGACGAGCTGACCGACGAGTCCTTCAAGGACGAGCAGCGTGCCCTCGTCGCCCCCGCCGAAGCGGTCTTCCTGAACGCCAAACTGGAGGCCGACCTCGCCGAACTGGACGAGGAGGAGGCCCTCGAACTCCTGCAGACCGTCGGCCAGGAGGAGCCGGGCCTCGCCACGCTCGCCCGCGTCGGCTTCGAGACGCTCGGCCTCCAGACCTACCTCACGGCCGGCCCCAAGGAGGCCCGCGCCTGGACCATCAAGAAGGGCGCCACCGCCCCCGAGGCCGCCGGCGTCATCCACACCGACTTCCAGCGCGGCTTCATCAAGGCCGAGGTCATCTCCTACGACGACCTGGTCGAAGCCGGCTCGGTCACCGAGGTCCGCGCCCGCGGCAAGGCCCGCATGGAGGGCAAGGACTATGTGATGCAGGACGGGGACGTGGTGGAGTTCCGGTTCAACGTGTAATGCATGCGGGTAACTGATCGCCTGTGTCCAGTCGAACCGGCGGGTCGGAAGGGGAACGCCCATCCCCGGACCCACCCCGTCGGGATTCCCGTCGCTGGTTGGTCGCTGGACATGCGCTGGTTGAATGCGACGCGGCGTCAGGTGTGGCGGGCAGTCGTCCCCGGAATCCGCCGTCATGGGCGTCTCTCGACTGCGGTTGCCGGGCCGTTCCCGAAGCAGTGTTCCGGGGCCGTGTTCCGCGGCTGGACGCGCCCGCCCGTCCCGGCGGCGTGCGCGCGGCGGCAAGCCCTCGGCGGGAGCCACAAGACATGGCTGGCCTTGCACACAGCCAGCGGCGACCTGCGTGTTCGTGTCGTCGTGGCGTGAACCGGTTCGAGGGCACCGTCCGGGGGCGGCTCGCCGGGTCACTGGCGAAGGGGCCGGTGTTCCCGGGTGCCGGGAGACTCGCCTTCATGGAACGTGCCGAGTGGGTGTACGGCATCGTCCCGGCGGTGTCGTCCGCTCCCGGACGAGGTCATCCGCTCCTGGAAGCTGGCTTCGGCACGTCGCCGGTGTCAGCCGGCTTGTAGACCGTCGAGAAGAACGGTCAGCACCAAGTGGTGACCGTGTGCAGGGTCAGGTTCGAGTCCCAGCACGCATCCCTGTACCGCTGGGGCGCCGGTCAGCCGCAGCACTTCCTGCCAGGCCAGATCCCGGCGAAGGCGTCCCTGGTCCTGAGCGCGTTCGATGACCTTCCGGGTGAGGCCGAGGAGTTCGTGGCGCTGCTGGGCGACAGCGGGCCCGCCGTGCTGGTCCAGGGAGCCGGACAGCCCCGCGTTCTGAGCGGTGCGCAGGGCCAGACCGGTGAACAGCAACGAGAAGCCCTCCCAGGCGTCATCGCAGTCCAGAGCTTGGTGCGCGGTGTCGATCAGTTCGGTGAGGATGTCGCTCAGCACCGCCGCCATGAGCTGGTCGCGTTCGGGGTAGCGCCGGTAGACGGTGCCCACACCCACGCCGGCCTCCCGAGCGATCTCGTGGTAACTCACGTCCAGCCCGGTAGAGGCGACGGCACGACGCGCGGCCGCGAGAACCCGCGCGGCATTGCGCTGGGCGTCGGCGCGCATGGGCATCGCCGCCCCCTGGGCCGTCGCAGACCGCTCCGTGTTCATCACCCCATCTTATCCACAAGTGGACAGCTTCTGTCCGCCTCCTCTACGCTGATGAAGCGGACAAGATGTGTCCGTTTGTTTGGCTCGTGCGAGCGGTGCGCAGCATGGAGTCCCGCGTTTGGCTGATCACCGGCGCGTCCGGCGGGTTGGGTCGAGCCCTGGTCAGTGAGGTTCTGAGGTCAGGTGAGCGAGTGATCGCGGTCACGCGCGACGACGAGCCGCTGCGACCGCTGACCGCCGCCTTCCCAGGGTCTCTGCGCACTGTGAGCGTGGACGTCACCGACGCCGGTGCGCTGCGTCCGGTACTGGATGACGCGATCGCCGGGTTCGGCTGCCTCGACGTCGTCGTCAACAACGCCGGCTACGCGCTGGCGGGCCCCTTCGAGGAACTGGACGAGACAGAGCTGCGCGCCCAGTTCGAAGTGAACTTCTTCGCCGCCGTCAATGTCCTGCGCGCCGCTCTGCCACATCTGCGCGCGGCAAAAGCGGGCCGTGTGCTGCAGATCAGCTCGCTGGCGGGCCAGATCGGCGCCCCGGGGATGAGCGCCTACACGGCCAGCAAGCACGCCCTCGAAGGTCTGAGCGTCTCACTGGCCACTGAGCTCACCCCGCTGGGTATCCGGACGACGATCGTGGAGCCCGGAGCAGCCCGCACCGACTTCCGCGCCAACTGGGCGAGCCGGCTGCCCGGCAGCGCCGCCCTCCCCGATTACCTTCCCGTGCACGAAGCGCTGGCGCGCTCCGCCGGCGCCGTGGGAGGCCAGGCCGGCGACCCCGCCCGTATGGCCCAGGCCCTCGTCGTCCTCGCCGGTATGCCGAGCCCACCGCTGCGCCTTCCTCTGGGCAGCGATGCCCTCGCCGGCATCGGGAACGCCCGCGGCGACCAACTCGAAGAGCTGCGCCGATTCGCGACGCTGAGTGTTTCCACCGACCACACAAAGGCAATCTGACATGTCCGAGCACCGCACCACCAGCCGTTTCGCCGTCGTCACCGGCGGCAGCGAGGGCCTTGGCCTGGCCATCGCCGGTGCCCTCGCCCACGACGGAGCGGACCTGATTCTTGTCGGCCGCAACCGCGACAAGCTCGCAACCGCCGCCGAGGAACTCGGCCGGCACGGCACCGTCGTGCACGCAGTGCCCGCGGATCTCTCCGCGCCTGATGCCCCCGCCCGGATCGCCGCGCACGTCGGAAACCTGACCGACCGGGTCGACACCCTCGTCAACAACGTCGGCACCGCACACTTCGCCTCCCTTGCCGACACCACGGTCGACGACATGAACACCATGTGGCACCTCAACGTCCAGGTGCCGCTGCTGCTGAGCCAGCAACTCCTGCCCGCCCTTGTGAACGCCCGGGGAAGCATCATCAACATCAGCAGCTACTGGGCGCGCAAAATGGTCGCCGGCCGTCATTCGGCCGCCTACTCCGCCACCCGCGGAGCGCTCAACTCCCTCACCCGGGCGCTGGCCAGTGAACTCGGCCCCCAAGGAGTCCGTGTCAATGCCATCGCTCCCGGCGCCGTCCGCACTCCCAAGTACGAACGCTCCTATCTCGCCGCCATGACCGCAGAGGAACGCACCGCACACGACGAGCAGATCGAGCACTTCTATCCTCTGGGACGTCTGGGCACTGCCGACGACGTCGCCACCGCGGCCGCCTACCTGGCCTCGGCCCAGTGGACCACCGGCACCGTCCTCGCCGTCGACGGCGGACTCACCGTCCGCTGACTCCCGCACGGTTCCTGGAGCTGTGTCCATCTGACGGGTCGTCTTGCTTGTTGAGCGGTCAGTAGTTGCTCGGGGCCGGGCGCTCCCCGAAGGCGGCCTGGAACACGTTCAGTGGTGCCTTCCCGCGCATGGTCCACCACTTGACCCTTGCCACCTGCTTCGGGCCGCTGCAATCGACAGCGCGCGGTGACGTCGGGGTTCTGCGTGAAGGTGTGCCGCGGATACGTGCCTCAGCCGTGGTCCCGCACCGCAGCGAGGCACTGGTCGTAGAGGTCGGCCAGGTCGATCCGTCCGTCATGTCCGGCCCAGAGTTCGGTTGCCGTGTCGATACAGGCGAAGACCGTCGCGACGATCGCCTTGGCCTGCGTGTCGGGAGCCGGGCGGCCGGGGCCGTTGCCCAGCCGCGCCCGGATGACGGGCACAAGTTCGGCCTGCCAGCGCAGTCGCTTCTCGATGTAGCGGGCATGCAGCGAGGGCGTGTCGAAGATGAGGCGGGACAGTTCCAGCGCACGCTCACGGGGATGATTGGCGGTCAGAATGACCTCGAATCCGGCGCGCAGGGCATCCCAGGCGGACATCTCGGCCGGTTGCTGCTCGACGGTCCGTTTCAGCAGCTCGCCCAGCGCCTCCTGGTCGCCGCAGACCAGGTCCTCCTTGGTTCCGAAGTAGCGGAAGAGGGAGCGCTGCGAGATCCCCGCCTCCCGGGCGATCTGCGCGATCGTCGTCTGCTCGTAGCCCTGCTCGGCGAACAGGCGTACCGCCGTATCCAGGATCGCCTGGACGGCGACCTGCCGCGAACGCTCCCACAAGGTCGTCATGGACGTCAGCGTACCCCTCTGGACAGCGACCGCCTACTTGGCATTAACTGCCAGCAAGACAGCGACTGAAAGAAGGATGACCATGACGGCCGTCGACTACCACGGACACACCGCCCTCATCACCGGGGCCAGTGCGGGCCTCGGCGCCGAGTTCGCCCGCCAACTCGCCGCCCGCGGCTCCGACCTGGTGCTGGTCGCCCGCCGCAGGGAACGCCTGGAGAAGCTGGCCGCCGAGCTGCGCGAACAGCATCGGATCCAGGTGCACGTGGTGGAGATGGACCTGGCCACGGACCATCCCGGGCAGACGCTGGCCGCGCGGGTGGCCCAGCTCGGCCTGCACGTCACGAGCCTGATCAACAACGCCGGGTTCGCCACCTTCGGCCCCTTCCACCAGGCGGACCCGGACCGGCTGCGCCGGGAGATCGCGGTCGACGTGACCGCGGTCGCCGACATCAGCCGGGCCTTCATCGACCCACTGCGTACCGCGGGCCGCGGGGTACTGGTCAACGTGGCGAGCATGGCCGCCTACCAGCCCAACCCGCGAATGGCGCTCTACGGGGCGACCAAGGCGTTCGTGCTCAGCCTCACCGAGGCTCTGTGGGAGGAGTCACGCGGTACCGGTCTGCGGGTGCTGGCCCTCTCCCCCGGCGCGACCCGGACCGAGTTCTTCGACGTCGTGGGCACCACCCAGGCCGCCGGAGGGACCAGGCTCGCCTCGCCCGCCGACGTCGTCCGCACCGCGCTGGCCGCCCTGGACCGCAGGAACCCTCCGCCCAGCGTCATCGCAGGCCGCATGAACCGGGTGATGGCCTTCCTCGCCCGACGCCTGGCCACCCGGCGCCAGGTCATCCGGGCCATCGGCCGGCTCACCGCCGAGGGGGCATGACGATGGGCGGAAAGGCCGTAGGGACTCCCGGAGTCATGCCGGCCATGTCCGTCCCCGGGGCGTTGCCGTTCCGAGGGCGACACGCGCCGGCCGGGCGGGTGGACAAGACGGTGACGGGGTTTCCGGACCAAGCGCCTGTGAGGTCAGCTACGCCCGTCCGGTACGCCCGTCCGGCCGCTTGCGGGGCGGCCCTGCCGACGAGCCGACACATCTCAGGCAGACAGTCGATGAAGTCAGTCAGTAAGTGCACCAGGCTCACCCGCAGGGCCACCAGCCGCATTCCCACTGCCAGTATGGGCGGCCGGGTCAGTCTTCAGCTCTTTCGGCTGGGCACGGAAGTGCGTTATACGCCGACCATCCTCGATGCCCGCGAGTCGGTGCCGTCTCCCACATGCGGAGACATCTTCGGCCGGGCGGACGAGGCCCATCTGCCGCTGTAAGCAAACCCGCTCCGAGTGCCGCGCGCCGAAAACACAGCCTGACGGATGATCTACTCCGCAGACAGCCGCCCCCGACCAGCGGGAGTACTCCGCAAACCGGTCACACCAGCCCTTTGAACCGCGGTTTCAAGTTGGTGTAGGCACAAGGCGTCACCAAGGGGGACCACCGCTACAGCGACGATCCCGCCAACCTCACCCACACCTCCACCGACCAACTCCTCGCCGGCTTCACCCGCATCCTCCAGGAATGCCGAACCAGGTCCACCCCCGCTCGCGCGGGGACCAGATGTAGAGCATGCCCGGGTCCGGGATCCAGTTCGGACCACCCCCGCTCGCGCGGGGACCAGACTTCCTGACCTGCCCCGTTAGGTGAGCTTTGCCATCTCTTTACTGCTGTGGCTTCTCGTCATCGGTACATGGTGGCAGAGCCGATGCCACAGCGTGGAGGTTCCATGGGGCTTGTTCGGGCCGGGCGTCTTTCGGGGAACGCCTCGGGGGCAAGGCAGCCACCAGGATCCGCAGGTCGAAGGGGTGGACCGTCGCCGCGGACCGCGCAGGCGGCAAGCCGATGGGTGCGGTGGTCCCTGTAACGAGCAGAGGTGTTCCGGCGTGGGCGGAGGCATGGTTCGGCAGTGCGGGTGGTCCCCTGCTCGCGCGGAGGTGCTCGCCGAGATCTCGGTCGTGGACAAAGTCCCTGCTCCCGAGCACGCAGATCCGAAGACTGAGCGCGGGTCCCGTATCCAACTGCGTGGGCCGGCTCGGATGGCTGCTTGCTGTGCCCGCCTCGCTGGATCGGCCCTTCGCCGTTGAACGCCCAGGTGAGCTCAAATGGTCGGTGGTTCGCGGGGCTGTGGGCAGTGCCGTCAACGGTTGCTGGTTGTGCGCTGGTTGCCGGCCCGCAGCAGCGTTTCCACAGGTGACTCGGTTTCGTCGACGTTCCGGTGCAACATGTGAGCGGACGGCACGAGACGGCGTCTCTGCCTCGGTAGGAACGCGGGTTCATGGGGTCGGCTCTTTCGGGAGCCGACCCCATGCCGCTTCCGCTGCCGGCTGGTGCGGCAGAGGCGGTTGCCGTAGCACTTGTCCGGCGCAGGGTCGCCCGCGCTTCTGGCGGTGGGACCTTCCGGCCAACCCACCGCGCGAGCGCCCCGGCCCCGCACTCCACGTCACTCGCGAACAGACGGCGGTCGACGCCGCCGGCCATCGGTCCCGGCTGACCGTGGTTCCCGGGGGCGGGGACCGCTATCGACCACCGGGCTGTCCATTCCGGACTGCTGGTTCCCGCGCCGGGGCGCCGGTCAGCTCCCGGAGCTTCTCGCGTGTCTCGGCGTCGGTCGAGTACACCACCGTGCCGATCATTCCTCGCGTCAGCAGCACCTTGTACGTGTTGCGGATCAACCGGCCCACAACCGCGTCCGGAGTCTTTTTCTTGAAGACCGGATCCATGGACGCCGTACGGTCGGGGACCCATCTGTCGCCTCGCCACACCAGGTCGGGTCCGATGATGACGCCGCTCCAGTCGTATTCGAAGCCCTGCGCGGTGTAGACGCAGCCCACCTGCCCGAAACCGGCCGGGTCGGTCGCCCACAGCGCGGCCGGGGGCGCGCCCCCGACGGCCCGGTCACCGAAGACGTTCCAGGGCCGCTTCCACTCTCCGATGGTGACATCCGGGGGGAGCGCCTGCCCGGGCGGCACCTTCTTCGTCCACTTCCAGCAGTAGCCGGCGGACATGCGCGCGCTGTAACCCTGGGAGCGGCGTTCCTCGAGGAACGCCTCCATCTCCTGCGGGCTCTCCGCGACCATGAGCTGCATCTTGCCGTCGGGCTCCCACATCACAGGTCCGCCGGGCTCGAGTCCCAGCAGCCGCAACACCCACCGCACATAGGCGTCGCTGCCACCGCACCGGAACTGGCCGTCAAGAGGCACCACCTGGCACTGGAGCCCCTTCTTCGCAGCGGCCTCCTTGATCTCCGCGACCGTGCCCATCTCTCCGGGGCGGACGACCTGGTGCTCGTCGAGGAGGAAGACCGGCACCCGAGCGGCGTCGATCAGCTCATCGATCTGTGCCTTGCCGGTGCGGTTCGAGGCAGGCGTGTAGCGGTTGGCCGACGTCTCGCGTACGCGGTGGGCTTCGTCACAGATCAGGACGTCGAGACCGTTGCGCTCGGCGGTGACGAAACCGTTGAAGTACTTGAAGAGGCCCTGCACCTCGCGCTTCCGCGCGCCCGCGATCTTCCTCATCGTCGTGGTGAACGAGCTGGATCCTGTCGCGTGCAGCGTGGTGATGCCCTGCCGGTACAGCTCACCGAGAAGCGACAGCGCGATGACACTCTTGCCGGTGCCGGGCCCACCTGTGACGACCACGACCTCCTTGTGGTCGGACTGCTTGGCGCGGCGGACGGCATTCAATACCGTCCGGTACGCGATCCGCTGCTCGTCCAGCAGCACGAACTGCTCGCGCTCCCGCACTTCCTGTGCGGCCACCGCCATGAGCTGCTTCGAGGGGCCGATCTTCCCGTTGACGAGTTCATCGGCGGCCGCCGCACCGGGCCCCGCCCCCAGCTTCGAGCGAAGAAAGTCGATGAACTCACCACGACGTTCACCGATGAAGAGCTGTCCGTACTGGTCCTGCTCGGCTGCGAAGAGGCCGCTGACGCCGAACTCCGTGGCATTGTGCAGGTATGCGGCGCCGCTGATGCGTTCCGGGTGCCCGGCCAGAGCCCCGTTGAAGGAAACGAGGTACTCGCAGTAGCCGCGCACCTGGTCGACGGGGTTCAGCACCGCGCGGGTGTACGCGTCGATGCGGCACAGTGACGGATCGTTGTCGTCCGGCTCGGCGCTGCTCCACTGCTTCAGTTCCACGACCACGTACGACGGCAGACCGGTCTCGGGATGCACCCCGGCCAGCACCGCATCGGCGCGTTTGCTGTTCAGCGGCAGCCCGTACTCCAGGAGCACCTCCACCTGGCCCAGACCCGCTTCGGTGAGCGCACTCGCGAGCAGCGGGATGCTCCGCTCCCACGAGCGGACCTCGGACGGACCGGGCTTGTGACCATGCAGGTGCACGAACTGCTCCGTCAGGCGGAAAAAGAGAGTGCCGGACAAGCACTCGGCGGCGACCGCGGCGGCGGAATCGCGGAACAGCAAAGGACGCCCCCAGGCAGCACGAAGGAACTCGTGCGGGTGGGGGCATGTCCTTGGTGACTCCGCGATGCGGAGCGGAAGCCCGGCGGGCCGCAGCTACAACAGGATCCAGGCTACCCGCGGCGTTTCCTGTAGGCGGGAGGGAGCTGTGGCCCTTCGGCGGTGAGCTTCGGCTGTGCGCGGTCGAAGTGCTGCATCCCGATGGAGCCCGGGATGAGCCTGCGCAGCGCGTTGTGCGTTGCCGGATCGACCGCGTAGACCACTGTGCCGACGACACCGCGTGTGAGGAGCACGTGGTAGGCGTTGCGGATGCACCGGGCGACCGTCGCGTCGTCGGTCTGGCCACGGAAGGCGGGATCGCAGGAAGCATCTCTGTTCACCCTGAACTTCCCGTCGCGGAAGAGCAGGTCCGGGCCGATGATGACACCGTTCCAGTCGTACTCGAAGGTCTGCGCGGTGTAGACGCAGCCGATCTGGCCGATGCCGCGGGGGTCGGTCGACCACAGGGCCGACCTCGGTGCGCCTGGAACACTGTGCTCCGGCTTCACGTTCCACGGCCGGCGCCATTCTCCGATCTGCACGTCGTCGAGGAGGTGCTCCCCTTCGGGGGCGTTCCACGGCCAGCAGAACCCTGCTGTGATGCGCGCCGTGGCGCCTTCGAGGCCACGCTCCCGGATGAAGCGCTCCATCTGCTCCGGGGAGTCGGCGACCGTCAGCGTCATGCGCCCGTCGGGCTGCCAGGCCACCGGATCGGAGGTGTCCAATCCCAACAACTGACGGACCCAGTGCTGGTACTGTCTGCTGCCACCCGACCGGAACGTTCCTTTCAGATCGATCACCTCGACCGAACAGCCACTCCGCTCGGCGAGTTCCTTGAGGTAATCGGCCGTGCCCACCTCGTCCGGTCGGATCGACTGGTGGTCGTCGAGCAGGAAGATCGGCACCTTTGCGGCCCTGATCAGCTCACTGGCCTGGGGTCGGTCGTCGTCCCGGCGTTCTTTCGGCGTCCAACGGTCGGTCGAACTGCGCCGCACACGGTGGGCCTCGTCGCAGATGAGAACCTCGACGCTGTCCGGTGGGGCATCGGCGAAGCTGTTGAAATACCGGTACAGCCTGTTGGCTGCTCTCCGCTTGTTCGACACCTGCCCCTGTCGCGCGGTACCGATCATGATCTCGCGCAGAGTCTCCGTGTATGCGTGGGACCCACTGGCCAGCACGGCCACACGGTGGTGATGGTGGCGCAGCTCACGCTGCAGTTCCAGGGCTACAGCGCTCTTCCCGCTGCCGGGACCGCCCCGCAGGATGTAGACCCGCTTGCGCTCCGGTTCCCCGGGAGAGCCGTGGCCGACCGACGAGTCGTGGAAGAGACCTTCCTCGACACCGGAGGAGATGGCTGTCTTCTCCAGATGCCGCATGATCAGGTTGAACGCGAGCAGCTGCTCGTCGAGAAGAGTGAGACCGCCGTTGGTGACCGACTCGTACCGCGCGACGTCGGTGACTTTGGGCAAGGGGTCGCGGCGGGACTCTTCCAGCGCGTGAGCGGCTCGCTTCCCGGAGGCAGGGGCGAGCCGAGAGGTGAGAACTTGTTGAAACCGGTCGAGGTCGTCAAGCGTGTACAGGGATCCGTGGTCGCTCTCCGGGAGGTCGAACAGCGCCTCCACGTCCGCGTCCCGTGCGTTGTGGAGCAGCACCACCCCTGTCAACTGAACGGTGTCCTCCCGGAGGTGGGGAAGGTAACGCTTCATGAACTCGCAGTAGCACTGGATCTGCCGCACCGGATGCAGTTTGTTCTTCTCGTCGCCGAACCCAAGGTCGACGGCGATCGGACACCGGGGATCGACCGTGGCGTGCCGTACCTGCTTCAGCTCCACTGCGACATATGAGTCCGTTCCCGTGCCGGGGTGCCGCCCGCACAACAACAGGTCGACCGCGGAGTTGGTATGCGGCAGATCGACCTCCACCTGCACTTCCACCTCACTGAGGCCACGGTCCAGCAGAGCCCTGACCACTACGGGGATGCTGTTGTTCCAGGAGGCGATGTCGCCCTGACCAGCCGGTCGTCCCTTGACCTTGGCGTGCTGCTCCACCAACAGCTCGGTGAGCGGAAGACGTACCGATCCGTCCCGGGCAACGACAAGTTCGCCGAGTTCCGCTGCGGAGAGTTGCAGGAGCACGAGGGTTCCCCAGGCACGAGAGAGCTCGTGCGGGTGGGGGCATGTCCTTCGTGGCTCCACCGGAGCGGAGCGGAAGCCCGTCGGGCCGCAATGACGATCCGTAGATTAACCGGGCTGGCCGCGGCGGGATGAGGGGCGGGCCCCGGAGACCCGCCCACCGCCGGGCTCAGCCGAGGCGGTGCACCACGGCCTGTACCAGCACCCACGTGAGGTTGGAGCCGAAGCCCGCCGCGACACCCACCAGGACATCACGGACCCAAGTGCGGTGCTTGGTCGTGTACTCGACGGCAACCATAGAAGCGCGTCCCCTTCAGTCGTGACCGGTGACGGATGCCGGATGGCTCCCGCCGGGAGCGCACCACAGGGCTACGTCACCGAACTGAAGAAGTCCGCGTCTCTGCAGGTCACGCCGCGTACTCCTCCGGGAGGACACGCGGTGCAGGACAACGCTAACGCATGGCTGCGCACTCTGGGCAAGGCGTTGACGCCGAAGGATGCTCCAAGTCGTCGACGCGAGCGACAGCTTGTGCTCCGCCCATCGATCGGTCATGAGTCCGTCGCACCGGCGTTGTCAGTGGTCGCCTTTACGGTGAGGGGACGGTGGGGACGAGCGGGCAGGGGGCGAGGTGGTGTGGCGCACTTCCGGAAAAGATCCGGCCCGGTTGTCGATCCACCGAGCCGCCGTACGACGTACGGGTGAGAGGCGGGGAGAGGCCTCGCTGTGGGACCGAGGAGCTGTTGTGCCGGTTACCTGACCATCGTCCGCGTGGAGGACGAGAACCGGAACCGAAACGGGAACGGGGGCGTAGCGGCCCCGGAGCCCAGCCCGGAGCTCGCCGGCGGATGGGGGAGTTGTAAGAGGAGATCACCAAGGCGGGGGGCTGCTCGACACCGCCGGGCTCGCTTCGAGCGCTGAGGCCACCGGTCTGCGGTGGAGGGCGGTGGTCGACGTCCTGGCGGCGGAACCGGCCCTGGTGCGCTGTTACCTGCTGCCGAGCGTGCGGGGCGACCAGTTGCGGCGGCTGGGCCGGGAGGCTGAGGCGCGCGCCGAGTGCCTCAGCGCCGCCGACCTGGCCGGCAACGCCCGCGAACGTGCCCTCCTGCGCGCACGGGCCAAGTCGGCCGGCGGAGCGTCCTGACCCGCCCCGCGCTCAGGATGCTCCGCCGGCCGACGCGCCCGGTACCGGATCGCGGCCGAAGACCCATGGGGCGAGGACGACCAGCCAGCCGTCGGGGTCCTCGAAGAGGGTGGCGCCGTGCTCGGGCCAGTACGGGTTGGCCGCGGGCACGGGACGGTGGCCTCGGGCGGTGAGGTGGGCCACCGCGAGGTCGCGGGCCGCCGCGTCCTCCAGGTAGAGGACGAGCTGGTTCTCCGGGTGCGGCGCGGGGATGCGGGGCGGGTCGCCGTGCTGGGTGAGTTCCATGTGGACGGGCGTACCGGGCAGGCCCAGGACGACACCGTCGTAGCCCGCGTGGTCGCGCCACTCGGCGAGGACCGGGAGTCCCAGGTCGTCCACGTAGAAGGCCCGTACGGCGTCGAAACGCGCGGTCGGCCGGGCGAAACGTACGGCGCCGACCGCCAGGTGCTCCGGCCACCCGGGGCGGGTGGATGTGCTCATGGGCCCACGGTGGCACGCGGGGGTGACCGGCCGCCTCCGGCCAGTGGCACAGGACGCCTCCGACCTTGGAACCAGGACCCCGGTGCTCCGGTGCTGGCCGTGCAACTACCCCCAAATAAACGTTTGACGGTTCTGTGACGCATGGCTCACACTCACCGCGTGGCCTCTTCCACCCCGCCCCGTTCCGGCCCCTCCGACCCCGAGGACCCCGGCACCGAGGGCTCCGACTCCAAGAGCTCAGGCCCCACGTTGTCCGGCTCCGAGGAATCCAAGGGATCCAAGGAGTCCAAGAAATCCGGCTCCACGGGCTCCGGCTCCAAGAAGTCCGACCCCAAGGTGTCCGGCTCCAAGGGCTCCGGCTCCAAGAGGGCCGACCGTGCCGCGCTGCGCGCTCTCCTGCGGCGGCACGGCTTCCGCGACCTCGCGCTGGGCCGGGCGCTCACGTTCTTCGGGAACTCGATGGCGCCCGTCGTCCTCGCGTTCGCCGTCCTCGACCTGGGCGGTTCCGCCGTGGACGTCGGGCTGGTCGTCGGGGCGCGGTCGGTCAGCAACGTCGTGCTGCTGCTCTTCGGCGGTCTGCTCGCCGACCGGCTGCCGCGTCCGCTCGTGCTCCAGGGGGCGGCCCTCTCCGCCGCCCTCGTCCAGGGCGGTGTGGGGCTGGCGGTGCTGGCGGACCGGGGGCCGATGGGCGTCCTGCTCGTCCTCAGCGTGGTGCAGGGCGCCGTGGCCGCCGTCTCCATGCCGGCCTCGGCCGCACTGCTGCCCCTCACGGTGCCCTCGGGGGACCTGCGGCCCGCCAACGCGCTGTCCCGGATGGGGGTCAACACCGGGATGATCGCCGGCACTTCGCTGGGCGGACTGCTGGCCGCCGTGGCGGGGCCGGGATGGGGGATGGTGCTCAACGGAGTGGCGTTCGCGTGTGCCGCGCTCGCCTACCGCGCGGCCGGGCGCCACCTCGCCGCCCGGCGCGCCACCGCCGTCTCCGGCGCGTCGGCCCCCGCTCCCGCGCGCCCCTGGGAGGAACTGCGGGAGGGCTGGAGGGAGTTCGTGTCCCGGACGTGGGTGTGGGTCGTCGCGCTCCAGTTCTTCGTGGTGAACGCCGTGGCGGCAGGGGGCATCCAGGTGCTGGGGCCGACCGTCGCCGACGCGACGTTCGGGCGTACGGTCTGGGGCTTCGTGCTGGCCGCCCAGATGGCCGGGGCGCTGGCCGGCGGCTTTCTGGTGGCGCGCTCCCGCTCGCGGCACGCGCTGCGGACCGGCGTCGCCGTCGTCACGCTGGACGCGCTGCCGCTGCTCGCCCTCGCCCAGTCCGCGGACGTGGTCGTCCTGCTGGTGGCGATGTTCGTGAACGGCATCGCCATCGAGCAGTTCGGCGTCGCCTGGGACCTCTCGCTCCAGGAGAACATCCCCCAGGAGAAGCTGGCCCGCGTCTACTCCTACGACGCACTCGGCTCCACCCTCGCGCTGCCCCTGGGCGAGATGGCGGCGGGACCGCTCGCCGAGCACTTCGGCACACGCCTCACCCTGTGGTGCGGGGTGGCCCTGGTCACCCTGGTGACCGCGGGCGCGCTCTGCAGCCGCCAGGTACGGGGGCTGACCACCGGCGGGCCGGCGGGGACGCCCCCGGGAACGCGGGCAGGAGCCCACGAGGACCCGGTGTCGGTGTCCGGGCCCGGGTCTCCGGGGTCGGCGTCGGCGTCCGGGTCCGGGTCTCCGGGGGCGGCCTCGGCGCCCGGGAGCCTCGGCCCCGGGGCGGCGAACGGGGCGTGAGGGAGACTGACCGCATGCCGCCCTCGAAGCCTCGCCCCGACGCCTCTCGTTCCCGTACGGAGGCCTCTCGTTCCCGTACGGAGGAGGCCCCCCGTCCCCATGCGGACGCCTCTCGTTCCCGTACGGACGCCCCCCGTTCCCGTACGGACGGCGCCGAGCCCGGCGCGGAAGCCCGGATCGGTAAGGGCGCCGAGCCCGGCGTGGAAACCGGAACCGGAAAGGGCGCCGGGCCCGGCACCAAGGTCCGATCCGGTCAGGGAGCCGGAGCCGGAGCCGGAGCCGGTGAGGATGACGTCGAACCTCGCGCGGGTGCCGCCGTGGACGCCGCCTCCATGGCCGATCTGCGGGTGCTCGCCCACCCGTTGCGGCTGCGGCTCCTCTCCCTGCTGACGGGGCGGGCCCACAGCGCTGCCGAGGCGGCGCGGGCGCTGGGGCAGTCGCAGGCCAATGTGAGCTATCACCTGCGCAGGCTGCACAAGGCGGGGCTCGTCGAGGCCGCCGGGGAGGTGGTCGTACGCGGTGGTACGGCCAAGCGGTACCGTCACAACCCGGCCAGCGGAGAACTCCTGGGGCGGGACGTGCCGCCGGGAGTGGACGCCCATCTCGCCCTGGCCGGCGCTCTCGGCGAAGAGTTGCGGCGTCGTACGGCGCAGCGTGACACGGCCACGCCCGGGGACATGACGGACGCCGAGGTCTGGCTGGCGCCCGAGGTGTGGGAGAGCGTCAGGGAGCGCGCAAAGGGGCTGGGCGAGGACCTCCACCGTTTCGCTCTTCCCCCGGGTACGGACGGCGCCGTGCGGGTCAGCGCGACCATGGTGCTGTTCGCCATGAAGGCGGAGGAAGAGGGATGAAGCGGTGTCAAGAGGGGTGAAGGGCTCATACGGGTACGGCCGGCACTCCCGTCCCGTCCTCCACACGGAAATGTGTGCGCTCTGAGCAGGCTCTCATCACATCGGGTGAAACTTTGGCCGACCGTTGCGGCCAACAACACTCTGTTGCCAAGCTGTTGCTGACCGTCAGCATGACTCGCGCCATCCAGCACCTGGCTGGCCAGGCCGTAACGGGGAGGGCACACGTGCCATTCGGTGAGCAGCCCGCGTATCTGCGTGTCGCCTCGGATCTCCGCAAGAAGATCGCCGACGGATCCCTGCCGCCGCACGCCAGGCTGCCCTCGCAGGCCCGCATCCGTGAGGAGTACGGCGTCTCCGACACGGTCGCGCTGGAGGCCCGGAAGGTGTTGATGGCCGAGGGCCTGGTGGAGGGCCGGTCGGGTTCGGGGACGTATGTGAGGGAGCTGCCCGACGCGCGGCGCGTCGCCCGTACGGGGTATCGCACGATGGGCGAGTGCACCCCGTTCCGCCAGGAGCAGTCGGACGAACGGGTGCAGGGCAGCTGGGAGTCGCAGAGCGAGCAGGAGGACGCCTGCGGGGACATCGCCGAGCGGCTGTTCATCGAGCCGGGCGACAGGGTGATGCGGACCCGGTACGTCTTCCAGGTCGACGGCGAGCCGGTCATGCTGTCCACCTCCTGGGAGCCGCTCGCGGTGACGGGCCGGACGCCCGTGATGCTGCCCGAGGAGGGGCCGTTGGGCGGCAGGGGTGTGGTCGAGCGGATGGCGGCGATCGACCTGGTGGTGGACAACGTCACCGAGGAGGTCGGCACCCGGCCGGGCCGCGCCGAGGAGATGACCGCGCTGGGCGGCGTGCCCGGGCACGCGGTGCTCGTCATCGCGCGCACCTTCTACGCGGGCAAGCGGCCCGTCGAGACGGCGGACGTGGTGGTGCCCGCCGACCGCTTCAAGCTGGCGTATCACCTCCCGGTCAAGTAGCGCCCCAGCCCCGGCGGGGCAGCACGCCCGGCCTCCCGTCCCGGGATTGTCCCCCTTGCTCTGGCTGTCCCGTGTTCCGGCTGCCCCCTGGCCCTGGTTGTCCCCCTTCCCTGGTTCCGTTTCCGTCGCTCTCCGTCACCGGAGCCGGGGATTCCGGCCCGTGTGGTGCCCGCGTTGGGCGAACACGCGGCCGAAAATGTTGGCCCTTTGTGCAAACTCGAATGCGTTGCGTGAACGTCGGGCGTAAGCTCGGGCATATGCGAAGTACGAGCGGCGACAGTGAGGCGGTGCGTCCCTGGCAGCTCATACGCCAGGACCGCCACGGCAATCGCTACCGTGTCGGCAGCTACGCCACCTGGGCCGAGGCGAAGCATTTCGCCGAGCGGCTGGGGGAGCGCGGCGAGGGGTACGTCGTGGAGCACCGCGACCGTCTCGTCGTGGAGCCCGGCGAACCCGTGGACGAAGCCCACCACTGAGTGCTCGCGTCCCACGGGGATTCGCGGGCAGGTCAGGGATAATCGGTCCATCTTGGCCGGATTGCCCGCCCCCCTGTACGGCGGGATCGTGGATCCGTTCGAACCTGCCATCCGATCCCGACCAGGGGCGTGGGCGTGTGAGCACCGAACCCACTGACAGGGCCGCCAGGGCGACCTCGCTGCTGGACACCCTCCGCGTCGGGATCGTCATGCTCGACGGGCGGGGGAACGTCCTGCTGTGGAGCCCGACGACGCGGGAGATCCTCGGCTGGACGGCCGAGGAGACGATCGGGCGCCCCATCGAGGAGCTGATCGAGAGCGGCGACGAGGAGCGCCGTGCGCGTCTCGCCGCCCTCGGCCGGACCCACCGCTGGCGCGGCAACCTGCGCATCCGCCACCGGGACGGCGGCACGGTGGAGGTCGAGGGGCGCGGTTCGCTGCTGCGGGACACCGGCGACCGTCCGTTCGTCCTCGCCACCCTCATGGAGACGAGCCGGGTGCGGGCCGTCGAGCACGACCTGGCGGCGCTGGACGCGCTGTTCGCCTCCTCCCCGCTGGGCATCGCGCTGTTCGACACCGAGAGGCGCTTCGTCCGCTGCAACGCGGCCTTCGCCGAGCTGAGCGACGCGGCCGGCACCGATCTGACCGGCCGCACCGTCGCCGAGGTGCTCCCCGCCCCGATCGCGCGGGAGGTGCTCCAGATCCAGTCGGGCGTCCTGGAGACGGGGCGTTCCGTCGTGGACGTGGTGACCCCGCTGCCCGGCGGCCACACGGCCCTGTCGAGCTCGTACGCGCGGCTCGTCGACCGCGGCGGCGAGGTGCTCGGGGTGAGCTGCACCGTCATGGACGTCACCGAACGGCTGGAGGCGCTCAACAAGGCGGAGGCGGCGCGCGGACGGCTCGCGCTGCTGGACGACCTGGGAGTGGCGCTCGGCGACCGGCTCGACGTACGCGCCATCGCCCAGGCGCTCGCCACCGCGCTCGTGCCGCGCTTCGCCGACTACGCGGGGGTGCTGCTGCGCGGCGAGGTCGCCACCGGGGGCGATCTGCCCGAACCGGTGATCCCGGTCGGAACGCCCCTGCACCTGCTGGGTTTCGCGGCGCGGTACACGGGGGAGCGCGTGGAGCGGCTGCTGCGCCTGGGCGGGGAGGTCGTCCACGAGCGCGAGTCGCTGCTCGGCCGCGCGCTGCACACCGGGGAGCCGCAGCTCGCCGCCTCGCCCGAGGAGATCCTGCGCGCGACCCGGCCGGGCGACCCCAAGGTCGCGGCCACCTTCGACCTGGACGTCGACTCGCTGATGGCCGTGCCGCTGCGGGCGCGCGGTACGGCGCTCGGGCTGCTCGTCGTCAGCCGGGCCGGGACGGGCGCCGGGAAGGGGAGCGGCGCGGGGCGGGAGCCGTTCGTGGACGACGACCGGGCGCTCGCCGTCGAACTGGCCGACCGCTCCGCCACCTTCCTCGACAACGCCCGGCTCTACGCGCGGGAGCGCGAGGGCGCGCTGATGCTCCAGCGCAGCCTGCTGCCGCAGCACATCCCCGAGCCGCCCGGTGTCGCCCTCGCCTACCGCTACGTGCCCGGCAGCAGTGGTACGGAGGTGGGCGGCGACTGGTTCGACGTCATCCCGCTGCCGGGCGGACGGGCCGCGTTCGTCGTCGGGGACGTGATGGGCCACGGACTGCACTCGGCCGTCACCATGGGCCGGCTGCGGACCGCCGTGCGCACCCTGGCCGGCCTCGACCTGCCGCCCGACGAACTGCTCGCCCGCGTCAGCACGGTCGGCGACGACCTGTCTCACGGCCCCGACGAGCCGCTGATGGCCACCTGCCTGTACGCCGTGTACGAGCCGGCGCCCACCTTGGCGGGGAAGCGGTGCGGCGTGCTCACCATGGCCGGCGCGGGACACGTGCCGCCGCTGCTCGTCACGCACGAGCCCGGCGGCGGGTGCCGGGCGCGTCCGGTGGCGATCCCCTCGGGCATGCCCCTGGGGGTGGGCGGGCCCGCGGAGCGGGGGGACTTCCAGGCGGTCGAGATGGAGGTCGAGGAGGGCAGTGTGCTCGTCCTCTACACCGACGGCCTGGTCGAGACCCGGGAGGAGGACATCTTCGCGGGCATCGACCGGGTGTGCGCCCTGCTGGCCGGGCGCGACCCCCGGCGGGCGGCACCGGAGGAGGGCTTCGCCTTCGACGGGGCCGGCGCCCACGTGTCGCGGGGCCCGCTGGAGGACACCGGATGCGGGAGCATCGAGAACGCGTGCGACGTCCTCATCGGCTCGCTGCGCCGCCAGGCCGGACGCGCCGGCGGCGGACCGGGTACCGGGGACGACGTGGCGCTGCTGATGGCGCGGCTCGGCGGGCTGCCCGGGGGCACCGCCGCCTCCTGGTCGTTCGGCACCGGGAGCTACGCCGTGCGGCGGGCGCGCGAGGCCGTGCGGCAGACGCTCCGGGAATGGGGACTCGCCGCGCTGGAGGACACGGCCGTCCTGCTGGTGAGCGAGCTGGTGACCAATGTGCTGCGGTACGCGCACGGGCCGATCGGTGTGCGCATGGTGCGCGGCACCGGGCGGGACGCCGGCGGGGAGGGGGTGCTGACCGTGGAGGTGTCGGACCCGCTGCCCGAGCCGCCCCGCGAGCGCGTCGTCACCGAGGAGCAGGAAGGCGGCAGAGGTATCCAGCTGGTGGCGGCCGAGGCCCGCCGCTGGGGTACCAGGCAGGGCCCGGAGGGCAAGACGGTGTGGTTCGAACTGCCACTTGACTGAGCAGACTTGACAAGGAGGGGTGGGCGCACGGCCCGGTGGCGTGGAGTACCGCCGAGCGGGTACGCGTCCGGCCGGTGTTCCGGCACGCACTCCGGGGGTTCGAGACCGTGCTCGGTGGTTAGGAGACAGGGGTGGCCCTCGTGGACAGCGGGGGGTATGCGCATGTTGCCTCGTCGTGACAAGGAAGACTTGTAGCGATCGGGAAGAGCGGGCTCCGGATCGTCGTCCGGGCTGCCACACTGCTCGGACCGGAGGCGAGCACCGGCAGTGGAAGGGGCGGCATTGAGCGATATCCCGGTGGAGGCGGCCGGTAAGCAGGACGACGTACGTCGTGCCCTGGCCCTGCTGAACGCCGCGGGCGCGCGGATCGGCAACTCACTGGACCTGGAGACCACGGCCCGCGAACTGCTGGACGTGGCGGTGCCGCAGTTCTGCGACCTGGCCTCCGTCGACCTGTACGAGAGTGTGCTGGCCGGTGACGAGCCCCGCCCGGTCGGACCCTCGGGCCCCGACGACCCGGACGGCTTCGACGACCCGGCCCCCGGCCGGGCGGGCGCGGCCAACGGGGTCCCGCGGCCCGGTCAGGTCAACGGCACCGCGCGGTCCGGGCTGCCCCACCGCCGCCGCGGTCCCGTCGGCTCGCCGCGCGGGGAACTGCGCAGGGTCGCCTTCGCCAGCGCCGTCTCGGACGCCCCCTCCTACGGCCTCGGGATGCCGGACGACGACAGCCGGGTGGACCCCTGGGCGGACGCCCGCGCGGGCCGGACCCACGAGGCGGCGCGGGCCCGGCACAACGGGGCCGCCTCCGGCCCCGGGGTGCGGCCCGGCCCGCCCGCCGAGGTCGGCACCACCCACTGCTACGCCGAGCACTCCCCGTACGCCGTCGCGCTGCGCACCGGCCGGGTGCAGAACATCTCCGGCCAGGACGGCAATGTGCCGGCCCAGTTCGGCGCGGTCGTCCAGTCCACCCTCGCCGTGCCCATGGTCGCCCGGGACCGGGTGCTGGGACTGGCCCAGTTCTCCCGCGCCAAGGGCAGCGAGCCCTTCGGGGAGCGGGACGGCGCGCTCGCCGCCGAGCTGGCGGCCCGCGCCGCCGTGTGCATCGACAACGCCCGGCTCTACCGCAGGGAGCACGAGCGGGCCCTCATACTGCAGCGCAGCCTGCTGCCGCCGGGCGACCCGGAGGCGGCCGGACTGGAGATCGCCTGCCGCTACCTGCCCGGCAACCCGGCCACCGAGGTGGGCGGCGACTGGTTCGACGTCATCGAACTGCCCGGGCACCGCACCGCCATCGTCGTCGGGGACGTGATGGGGCGCGGGCTGCGCGCGGCGGTCGCCATGGGCGAACTGCGCACCGCCGTCCGCACCCTGGCGCTCACCGACATGGAACCCGCCGAAGTTCTCGGCGCCCTCGACGAGATCGCGCGCGGCCTCGGCGACACCCGCAGACAGCACCCGCAGCGCACCCAGCGCGGCAGCGACACCGACCTGTCCGAGGTGTACCTGGCCACCTGCATCTACGCCGTCTACGACCCGGTCTCGCGGCGCTGCACCTTCGCCAACGCGGGACACCTGCCGCCCATCATGGTCGAACCGGACGAGCCCGCACTGCTGCTGGAGGTCCCCAAGGGCGTCCCGCTGGGCGTGGGCGGCGAACCGTTCGAGGAGATCGAGATCGAGCTGCCCCAGGGCGCGATGCTCGCCCTCTACACCGACGGCCTGGTCGAATCCCGCGACCACCCCCTGGACGAGGGCCTGGACCGGTTCCGCTCGGCGCTCACGGACGCGGCCGAGCCGCTGGAGGACACCGCGGACCGCGTGCTGCGCACCCTCAACGTGCACCACGGCGAGGACGACATCGCCCTGCTCGTCGCCCGGGTGCAGGGCCTGGCTCCGGAGAACGTGGGCGACTGGACGCTGCCCCCCGAACCCCGCTCGGTCGCACGCGCCCGCGAACTGGCCCGCGAGCAACTGGCCTCCTGGGACCTCGACGCCCTCGGCGACACCGCCGAACTGCTGGTGAGCGAACTGGTCACCAACGCGCTGCGCTACGGCGAGGGCAACATCCGGCTGCGGCTGCTGCTGGAGCGCACGCTGGTGTGCGAGGTGTGGGACGCGGGCCAGGTCCAGCCCCGCAGGCGCCGTGCCCGCGACACCGACGAGGGCGGCCGGGGCCTCCAGCTCGTCGACCTCCTCAGCACGGGCTGGGGGAGCCGCCGGGTCCCCTCCGGCAAGGCCGTCTGGTTCCAGCTGCCCCGCCCCGAGGCCGGCACGGCGGCACCGGACCCGACAGAGGCGCTGCTGAGCCTGTTTTGAGCTGAGCCTGTTCCGACCGGCGCGGCGCCCTCGACCGGGGGCGCCGCACCACCGCCGGCCGTCCGGGGCGCCGCCCGCCGGCGGGGAGGTGCCGTACCCGCCGGCCGGGGAGGTGCCGTGTCCGTCAGGCGCGGCGGCGGCGGATCTTGGTGCCGAGCCACACCAGCGGGTCGTACTTGCGGTCAGCGGCGCGTTCCTTGAGCGGGATGAGGGCGTTGTCCGTGATCCGGATGTGCTCCGGGCACACCTCGGTGCAGCATTTGGTGATGTTGCAGTAGCCCAGGCCGTGGTCGTCCTGTGCCGTGGTCTTGCGGTCCAGGCCCTGCTCCCCGGCGGCGTCGAGGGGGTGCATGTCCAGTTCGGCGACCCGCATCAGGAAGCGCGGACCGGCGAAGGCGGCCTTGTTCTCCTCGTGGTCGCGGACGACGTGGCAGGTGTCCTGGCACAGGAAGCACTCGATGCACTTGCGGAACTCCTGCGAGCGCCCGACGTCCTCCTGCCGCATCCGGTACTCGCCGGGCCCCAGGCCGGGCGGCGGCACGAAGGCGGGGATCTCGCGTGCCTTGGTGTAGTTGAAGCCGACGTCCGTGACCAGGTCCCGCACCACCGGGAACGCCCGCAGAGGGGTGACGGTGACGACCTCGTCCCGGTCGAAGACGGACATCCGGGTCATGCACATCAGCCTCGGGCGACCGTTGATCTCCGCGCTGCACGAGCCGCACTTGCCCGCCTTGCAGTTCCAGCGGACCGCGAGGTCGGGGGTCTGGGTGGCCTGGAGGCGGTGGATGATGTCGAGGACGACCTCGCCCTCGTTCACCTCGACGGTGAAGTCCTCCAGGCCGCCGCCGTCCACGTCGCCGCGCCAGATCCGGAAGTGCGCGTCGTAGCTGGTTCCCGGTCGCGTGGTGTCCGGGGCGCCGCCGCTCACCGCGCCGTCGATGCCCTCGCGGCCGGGGCCCGCCCCGTGGTGCGCTTCGGTAGTCACTCGCTCGTCAGCTCCTCGTCGGTCAGGTACTTGATCAACTCCTCCTTCTCGAACAGCTCAAGGAGGTCCTTGCGGATCGGCGGCATCTCGCGGCGGCGGAGGCTGATCCGGTCGGCCGCGCCGTCCTCGGCCGCCGCGACCTTCAGGGTGCAGACGAGGTTGGCGCGGCGCCACTCGCGGTCCATCTCCGGGTAGTCGTCGCGGGTGTGGCCGCCGCGCGACTCGGTGCGGTTGAGCGCGGCGCGGGCCACGCACTCGCTGACCAGCAGCATGTTGCGCAGGTCGAGAGCCAGGTGCCAGCCCGGGTTGAACTGGCGGTGGCCCTCCACCCGCACCCGGCGTGCCCGCTCCCGCAGGCCGGCGAGGCGCTCCAGCGCCTCGCCCATCTCCTCCTCCCGCCGGATGATGCCGACCAGGTCGTTCATCGTCTGCTGGAGTTCCTGGTGGACGGCGTAGGGGTTCTCGGCCGGTCCCCCCGCTTCCCCGCCCGTGCCCGCGTCCGGGCCCGCGCCCGCGCCGGCTCCCGGCGACGGTTCGGTGCCGAACGGCCGCAGGGCCTCGGCCGCCGCCGCCTCGATCTGCTCCTCGCCGACCCGGGCCCGCTCGGTGCCGCACGCCTGCGCGTACCGGGCGGCGTGCAGCCCGGCGCGCCGGCCGAAGACCAGCAGGTCGGACAGCGAGTTGCCGCCCAGCCGGTTGGAGCCGTGCATGCCCCCGGCGACCTCGCCCGCCGCGAACAGGCCGGGCACACCCCGCGCGGCGGCGGTGTCCGACTCGACGTCCACGCCGCCCATGACGTAGTGGCAGGTCGGGCCGACCTCCATGGGCTCGGCCGTGATGTCCACGTCCGCCAGCTCCCGGAACTGGTGGTGCATCGAGGGCAGCCGCCGTTTGATGGTCTCGGCGGGCATCCGGGTGGACACGTCCAGGAAGACCCCGCCGTGCGGGGAGCCGCGTCCCGCCTTGACCTCGGCGTTGATGGCGCGCGCGACCTCGTCGCGGGGCAGCAGTTCGGGCGGGCGGCGGTGGTTGTCGGGGTCCTCGTACCAGCCGTCGGCCTCCTGCTCGGTCTCGGCGTACTTCTCCTTGAAGACGTCCGGGACGTAGTCGAACATGAACCGCTTGCCCTCGGAGTTGCGCAGCACCCCGCCGTCGCCGCGCACCGACTCGGTGACCAGGATGCCCTTGACCGACGGCGGCCAGACCATCCCCGTCGGGTGGAACTGCACGAACTCCATGTTGATCAGCGAGGCCCCGGCCAGCAGCGCCAGCGCGTGCCCGTCCCCGGTGTACTCCCAGGAGTTGGAGGTCACCTTGAACGACTTGCCGATGCCGCCGGTCGCCAGCACCACCGCGGGCGCCTCGATGACGAAGAACCGGCCGCTCTCGCGTTCGTAGCAGAAGGCGCCGCTCACCTTGTCGCCGTCCTTCAGGACGCGGGTGACCGTGCACTCCTGGAAGACCTTGATGCGCGCCTCGTAGTCGCCGCTCTCCTTGAAGTCCTCCTGCTGGAGGGAGACGACCTTCTGCTGGAGGGTGCGGATCAGCTCCAGCCCCGTGCGGTCGCCGACGTGTGCCAGGCGCGGGTACTCGTGGCCGCCGAAGTTGCGCTGCGAGATCCGCCCGTCCGCCGTACGGTCGAACAGCGCGCCCCAGGTCTCCAGCTCCCACACCCGCTCGGGGGCCTCGCGCGCGTGCAGCTCCGCCATGCGCCACTGGTTGAGGAACTTGCCGCCGCGCATGGTGTCGCGGAAGTGGACCTTCCAGTTGTCTCCCTCGTTGACGTTGCCCATGCTGGCCGCGATACCGCCCTCGGCCATCACCGTGTGGGCCTTGCCGAAGAGGGACTTGCAGATCACCGCGGTCCGCAGCCCCTGCTCGCGGGCCTCGATCGCGGCCCGCAGCCCGGCGCCGCCCGCGCCGATGATGACGACGTCCCACTGCTGTCGTTCTACGTGTGCCATGTCGCTGGTTTCCCTCTCGAATCCCTCAGAAGAAGCGCGGGTCGGTGAAAGCGCCGGTGGCCAGCAGGTAGACGTAGAAGTCCGCCAGCGCCACGCTCACCAGCGAGGCCCAGGCCAGCAGCATGTGCCGTTCGTTGAGCTTTCCGACCCAGCCCCACAGCCGGTAGCGCACCGGGTGCTTGGAGAAGTGCCGCAGCCTGCCGCCGACGATGTGCCGGCAGGAGTGGCACGAGAGGGTGTACGCCCAGATCAGTGTGATGTTGACGAGGAAGACCAGCGTGCCCAGGCCCATGTGGCCCCACGCGTAGTCCGCGTCGCGGAAGCCGAGCAGGGTGTCCCAGGTGAGGACCAGCGCGACGAGCAGCGCGGCGTAGAAGAAGTAGCGGTGGATGTTCTGCAGGATCAGCGGGAAGCGGGTCTCGCCGGTGTACTTCTTGTGCGGTTCGGCGACCGCGCAGGCCGGGGGAGAGGCCCAGAAGCCGCGGTAGTACGCCTTGCGGTAGTAGTAGCAGGTGAGCCGGAAGCCCAGCGGGAAGACCAGGATGAGCAGCGCGGGCGACAGGCCCCACCACGCGCCGAACAGGCCCCAGTTGGGCCCGCCCTTCATCGTCGCGCAGTTGTCCGCCAGGCAGGGCGAGTAGAACGGCGACACATAGGGCGCGTGGTAGTAGTCGGCGTTCGCGAACGCGCGCCACGTCGAGTAGACGACGAAGGCGAGCAGCCCAAGGACGGTCGCCGCCGGCGCGAGCCACCAGCGGTCCTTGCGCAGATGCGGGGCGGCGATCGCGGCGCGGGTGCTCCCGCGCACGCCGGTGGGCTGGGAGCCCGCGGTCGGTCGGGGCCCCCTGTTCTGTCGGGGTTCGGTGCCAGTGGCCAACGGAATCTCCGGATGAGACGACAGGGGTCGAAGCGGCAAGGGCCTGCCGTGGTGGACTCGTAGTATCCACCCGCTCACGGTGCGTGTCGGCCGCGTGCTCCGAGTCCCTCGTCGTCGACGTCCGTCCACAGGCCCGGGTCGTAGGGCTGGTCGGAAATGGTCACCATCTCGGGGCGCGGCTCGCTCGTCGGGCGCGGTGCGGTGGCTCCCAGCAGGGCGAGCGACTCCTTGAGGTGTGCGGCGTCGCTGCGCACCCGCCGGATCTCCAGGCCGTTGCCGAGGTGCGTCTCGAGCCGGCTGACGCAGCGCGCGAGATCGTCCAGGCAGCGCTGAGCGGCCGTCAGTTCGTCGTGTAGGGACATGACTTGCCCACCTCCGCTGTGGTGGCGGCTGGCGTGGTCCATGCGCCTGGCGAGTGTTGCGCGTCACACTCGGCTTGTGAAGGGTGCGGTACGCCATTGCGCCCGTACGGGTCGCCCTCGGCGGAACCCCGGCTTGACCGTGCCATCCGTGTGAGGCTCCGGCCCCCCGGGTGTCCTCCGCCCGGGTGGCGTGCCCGCCCCAGGTGTCGTGTCCGGGTGGTCGGGGGTTTGGGGCCGTGGCCTGTGGGGCGAAAAGATGTGATGAACCGCAAAAACCGCCAAAAGAGGACGTAGCGGGCGCGCGGTCAGCCCCGGAGGTTTGAGCATGCGAGCCGTCCCAGCCGAGTCAGCACGGCCCCCGAGACGACAGCGAGACGAGTCCCCCTCCCGCCCGGACACGGCGGAGCCCGGCACGCGGGAGGAGCGGCGCGCCCGGCACCGCCGGGGCGGGCGCGGCGGCCGGCGCTGGGTGGCCGCCCTGGTGGCCGGAGTGCTGCTCCCGTTGCCACTGGCCGCGTGCGGCGCGGACGAGGACACCTCGGACGACGGCGCGGGCTCCGGCATCGGCGCGGGCACGGCGGACGCGGACGGCGACGTGCGCGCCACCGACCGGCGGCAGCTCTCCGCCGGCGGGACGCTGCGCTGGGCGGTGGACGCGGCGCCCACCACCTTCAACGTCTTCCAGCCCGACGCCTCCGAGGCCACCAAGCGGGTCGCCGCCGCCACGCTGCCCGCGCTCTTCACCCTCGACCAGCACGGGACGCCGCAGCTGAACAAGGACTACCTGGACGGCGCCGAGGTCACCTCGACCGAGCCGAGGCAGACCGTCGTCTACAAGCTGAACCCCAAGGCGCGCTGGAGCGACGGCCGCCGGGTCTCGGCGGCGGACTTCCGGGCCCAGTGGAAGGCGCTGCGCGGCAAGGACAACGCCTTCTGGACCGCGCGGAACGCCGGCTACGAGCGGATCAGGAAGATCACCAGGGGCGAGGGCGCGGGAGAGGTGAAGGTCGTCTTCGCCAAGCCGTACGCGGATTGGCGCTCGCTGTTCACCCCGCTCTACCCGAAGCAGGCGATGCGAAGCCCGCACGCCTTCAACGACGGCTCGCGCACCGCGCTGCCCGCCTCGGCGGGCCCCTTCCGCGTCGTCCCCGCGAAGGGGAAGAAGACCGGCAGGGACTCGGCCCGCGACCGCACCGTCCTGCGGCGCGACGCCCGCTGGTGGGGCGAGCGCGCGAAGCTGGACCGCATCGTGCTGAGGGCGGTGCCCCGCGACGAGCGGACCGAGGCGCTGGCCGAGGGGAAGGTGGACGTCGCCGACGTGGGCGGTGCCGCGGCGAAGAAGATCGGCGCCGCGAACGGCCTCGGCGGCCCTCGGCGTCCCGGTGCGGCCGGTGAGCGCGGCGAGAAGCGGGAGGCCCAGCTGCGCCGGGAGCGCAAGCGCGAGGCCCGCGAGCGGCTCGGCGCGGCGACCGCCGAGCGGCTGAGCGCCTACGAGGTGCGCACCGCCCTGGACCCGGCCTACACGCAGCTGGCGCTCAACGGCTCGCGCGGCCCCCTGGCCGACGAGCGGGTGCGCCGCGCCGTGGCCCGCGCCATCGACCGCGGCGAGCTGGCGAGGAAGGCGATGGAGGGGACCGGGCTGCCCGCCAAGCCGCTCGGCAGCCATCTGCGGATGACCAACCAGAACGGCTACCGGGACAACAGCGGCGCCGTGGGCGGCGAGGACGTGGACGCCGCGCAGTCCCTCCTCGCCGACGCGGGCTGGAAGACCGGCGGTGCCCTCACCCGGGGCGGGCCCGGCACCCGCGGGTCCGCCCCGAAGGGCGAGCCGGGGCAGCGGGACGGGCATCGCGGCGGCGCGCGGTCCGAGGGCGGCCCCGCCGAGCCGCCGGCCTCGGCCTCGTCCCCGCAGGCGGGGGCCCGTGCGCCCTACCGGGAGGAGGCCGAGGCGTCGGTCGTCCGCCTGACCGCGGCGCAGATCGCCCAGGTCGTCGACAAGCCCCTCAACCTCACCGTCTCGACGACCACGCAGCGCGCCGCCATGCTGGCGCAGTCCGCGCACGCGCGGATGGCCGCCGCCGAGCGGTCGGGCTCCGAGCGCGCACTGCGCCGGGCCCGGGCGGCGCTGCGGACCGCGGAGCGGGTGCGGGCCACGGCCAGGGAGCTGCGGCTGCTGGAGGCCGACCCGGCCACCGCCGTACGCGGCAAGGAGGGCAAGCCCCTCGCGCTGCGCTTCGTCCTGCCGGGCGGCAAGGGGTCGGCGCAGCTGCGGGCCACCGGGGAGCGGATCGCGCGGATGCTGGACGAGGTCGGCATCCGTACGCAGATCAAGAAGGTGCCCGGCGACAGCTACTTCAAGGACCACATCGCGGCGGGCGAGTACGACCTGGCGCTCTACTCGTGGCCGGCGACGGCGTTCCCGGCGACCGAGGCGCGGCCGATCTTCGCCAAGCCGCAGCCGGCCCCCGACGGCTCGCTGCTGGTGGAGCAGAACTACGCGCGGGTGGGCACCGACCAGATCGACCAGCTCTTCGAGCAGGCCGCGGGCGAGCTGGACGACGGGCGCCGGGCCGAGCTGATGGAGAAGGCGGACGCGCGGATCTGGGCGGTGGCCGGTTCGCTGCCGCTCTACCAGCGGCCCCAGCTGGTGGCCGCCAAGCGGAACCTGGCCAACGTCGGGGCCTTCGGCTTCCGCACCCCCGCCTACGAGGACATCGGCTACCGCAAGGGCTGAGCGGGGCCCCGCCACCCCGGGGCGGAGGGGGCGCCGGACGGACCGCGCGGCGGCCCCGTCCGGCGCTTCGCGCGGGGGCCGTACCATGGTTGACACAGCCGTGGCGAGCCGAGCCCGGCGTCAGGGCCCGCGGCCCGGCCCCCCAGGGGCGCCGCGGGGACCCATCCGTCAACCCGGGAGACACCTCGCAGTGCCCACGCGCCACGACATCCGCAACGTCGCCATCGTCGCCCACGTCGACCACGGCAAGACGACACTGGTCGACGCCATGCTCAAGCAGGCCGGAGCCTTCGCCGCCCACCAGCTGGAGTCCGTCGACGACCGGGTGATGGACTCCAACGACCTGGAGCGCGAGAAGGGCATCACCATTCTCGCGAAGAACACCGCGGTCAAATACCACCCCAAGGACGGTGGCGACCCGATCACCATCAACATCATCGACACCCCCGGCCACGCCGACTTCGGCGGTGAGGTCGAGCGCGGCCTGTCGATGGTGGACGCGGTGGTGCTGCTGGTCGACGCCTCCGAGGGGCCCCTGCCGCAGACCCGCTTCGTGCTGCGCAAGGCCCTGGAGGCCCGGCTCCCGGTCATCCTCTGCGTCAACAAGACCGACCGGCCCGACGCCCGGATCTCCGAGGTCGTGGACGAGACCTACGACCTCTTCCTCGACCTGGACGCGGACGAGGAGCAGATCGAGTTCCCCATCGTCTACGCCTGCGCCCGCGACGGCATCGCCTCGCTGACGCAGCCGGCCGACGGCGCCGTGCCCGCGGACAGCACCAGCCTGGAGCCGTTCTTCACCACCCTGCTGGAGACGGTGCCCGCCCCCACCTACGAGGAGGGCGCCCCGCTCCAGGCGCACGTCACCAACCTGGACGCCGACAACTTCCTGGGCCGGATCGCGCTGCTGCGCGTGAAGGAGGGCTCGCTGAAGAAGGGCCAGACCGTGGCCTGGATGAAGCGGGACGGCTCCGTGCAGAACGTGCGGATCACCGAGCTGCTGATGACCGAGGCGCTCACCCGCAAGCCCGCCACCGAGGCCGGGCCGGGCGACATCTGCGCGGTCGCCGGCATCCCGGACATCATGATCGGCGAGACGCTGGCGGACGTCGAGAACCCGGTGGCGCTGCCGCTGATCACCGTGGACGAGCCCGCCATCTCCATGACCATCGGCACCAACACCTCGCCGCTGGTCGGCAAGGGCGGCAAGGGCCACAAGGTCACCGCTCGGCTGGTCAAGGACCGGCTGGACCGGGAGCTGGTCGGCAACGTCTCGCTGCGGGTCCTGCCCACCGAGCGCCCCGACGCCTGGGAGGTGCAGGGCCGCGGTGAGCTGGCCCTGGCCATCCTGGTGGAGACGATGCGCCGGGAGGGCTTCGAGCTGACCGTGGGCAAGCCGGAGGTGGTCACCCGCGAGATCGACGGGAAGCTGCACGAGCCGGTCGAGCGCATGACCATCGACGCCCCCGAGGAGCACCTGGGCGCCATCACCCAGCTGATGGCCACCCGCAAGGGCCGGATGGAGACGATGACCAACCACGGCTCCGGCTGGGTGCGCATGGAGTGGATCGTTCCGTCCCGCGGGCTGATCGGCTTCCGCACGGAGTTCCTGACCGAGACCCGCGGCACCGGTATCGCGCACTCGATCTTCGAGGGCCACGAGCCGTGGTTCGGCGAACTGCGCACGCGGCGCAGCGGCTCGCTGGTCGCGGACCGCGCCGGGACGGCGACGCCGTTCGCGATGATGAACCTCCAGGAGCGCGGCACGATCTTCATCGAGCCGGGCACCGAGGTGTACGAGGGCATGATCGTCGGGGAGAACTCCCGCTCCGACGACATGGACGTCAACATCACCAAGGAGAAGAAGCTCACCAACATGCGGGCTGCCTCCGCCGACACCACGGAGAACCTGGTTCCGCCGCGGAAGCTCTCGCTGGAGCAGGCGCTGGAGTTCTGCCGCGAGGACGAGTGCATCGAGGTGACGCCGGAGACGGTGCGCATCCGCAAGGTGAACCTCGACGCGAAGGAGCGGGCCCGCGCGGCCTCCCGCGCCAAGAGGTGACGGTGCCCGCGCGGTGCGGCCACCGGTGAGGCGGTCCCGCCCCCGCCGTCGTGGTTGCGCACCGTAGCGGAAGAGTTCAGCGATCAGGCCCCCACCCTGGCGGATGGGGGCCTGATCGTGTTCTCCGGGGCACTTCCCGTGGCCTGCCTCGTGTGCGCTCCGCGACCGTGCCGTCCGGATAGCGAGATGCCACCGGTGTGCTGTGCGGCAATTGCCCGCCTGTACGGGTCGGGAATCTCCGGTTACCGGACAACAAGTTGTATGTGTAATCAAAATGAGACGCGCAACCCCTGGTTCGGCGGGGGTACGGGGGCGGATAGTTGAAACCCTCAAGTTCGGGTTAACGGGTCACGCACCGTCACATGGGCGCCGACTCTCCCTTGGTGAACGACACAAGGAGGACGCCCATGCGTGCTGCCAGGTCCGTGCGGTTTCGAAGGGCCGCGACGACGGCGCGGTGGTCGGCGCTCGCGGTCGCCGTGGCGCTGACGGCCGCGGCCTGCGGCTCGGGCGCGGGCGACGGCGGCAAGCCCGCCGGGTACGTGTCCATCGACGTCACCGAGCCGCAGAAGCCCCTCGTCCCGGGCAACACCAACGAGACGCAGGGCGCCTACGTCATCAACGCGCTGTTCACCGGGCTCGTCGAGTACAACGCCAAGGGGAAGCTGGAGAACGCGAACGCCGAGTCGATCACCACGGACGACTCCAGGACGTGGACGGTCAAGCTCCGCAAGGGCTGGACGTTCCACAACGGCGAGGACGTCACCGCCCGGTCGTACGTGGACGCCTGGAACTGGTTCGCCGACATCCGCAACAACCAGCAGAACAGCTTCTGGTTCGAGGACATCAAGGGCTACCAGGACGTCCACCCGGAGAAGGGCGACCCCAGGGCGAAGGCGATGTCGGGCCTGAAGGTGGTGGACGACCACACCTTCACCATCGAGCTGACCCACCCGGTCTCGTACTTCAAGTACAAGCTCGGCTACTACACCTTCGCGCCGCTGCCCCACGGGTTCTACCAGGACCCGAAGAAGTACGGCCAGCACCCGGTGGGCAACGGGCCCTACACCTTCGAGGAGTGGACCCACAAGAAGCTCATCCAGGTCAAGGCGTGGAAGGGCTACAAGGGCGTCCACAAGGCGAAGAACAAGGGCCTCCAGTTCCGCAACTACACCAGCTACGAGGGCGCCTACCAGGATGTCCTCTCCAACACGCTGGACATCTCTCCGCAGGTGGCGCCCAAGGACCTGCCGATGCGCAAGAACGACTTCGGCGACCGTTCCATCGACCAGCCGTTCGCGGGCACCCAGACCATCGCCCCGGCCTTCTACTCCAAGCCCTTCAAGGACGTGGACCCCAAGGTCCTCCAGGGCCTGTCCATGGCGATCGACCGCAAGACGATCACCCGCACGGTGCTCAACCGCACCCGCGTCCCCGCCACCGGCTTCATGCCGCCCGAGGTCACCGGCTACCAGAAGCTGAAGACCGACATCTTCGACTACGACCCGAAGAAGGCGCGGAAGCTCATCAAGGAGGGCGGCGGCGTCCCCGGCAACAAGCTGTGGATCCAGTTCAACGCGGACGGCGGCCACAAGGAGTGGGTCACCGCGGTGTGCGACTCGATCCGCAAGGCCACCGGCATCGAGTGCGTCGGCGACTCCAAGCCCGACTTCCAGACCGACCTGGACGCGCGGGACGCCGAGCAGATCAAGGCGTTCTACCGGAGTGGCTGGGTGGCCGACTACCCGCTGAACGTCAACTTCCTCAAGGAGCTGTACGCCACCCAGGCCCAGACGAACTACGGCAAGTTCTCCGACAAGGAGATCGACGCCCTGTTCAGGAAGGGCGACAAGGCCACGACCCTGGACGGGACGATCAAGGTCTACCAGGAGGCGGAGCGCAAGCTCGCCGAGAAGATGCCGACCATCCCGCTGTGGGACTACAAGGCCAACGTCGTCCACAGCAAGGACGTCGGCAACGTCAAGGTCAACTACAAGGGCGACGTCATCCTCTCCGACGTCACCGTCAAGTAGCCCCCACATCCCGTAACGCGCAATCGGAGGCACCATGGGGCGCTATGTCGCGCGGCGACTGCTCCAGATGATCCCGGTCTTCATCGGGTCGACTCTGCTGATCTTCTGCATGATGTACGCCCTGCCGGGCGACCCCGTCAAAGCGCTCTGGGGCGAGCAGTCCTCCGACCCGGCGCAGATCGCGGCCCTCAAGCACCACCTGGGCCTCGACCAGCCCCTGTGGTGGCAGTACTGGCACTATCTGACCGGGCTGTTCCACGGCGACTTCGGCACCCAGATCGCCAGCCAGCGGCCGGTGGCCGATGTGATCGCGCAGGCGTTCCCGGTGACGATCCGGCTGACGCTGTTCGCCTTCGTCTTCACCGTCGTCGCCGGCATCCTGCTCGGCCTGGCGGCCGGGCTGCGGGCGGAGAAGGCCCTCGACCGGCTCGTGCTCGTCTTCACGCTGCTGCTGATCTCGATCCCCAGCTTCGTGCTCGGCTTCCTCTTCCAGTACGTCTTCGCCTTCCAACTGGGCTGGGTCACCCCGACCGTGCAGGACTCCGAGTCCTTCAGCCAGCTGATGCTGCCCGCCGTCGTGCTGGCCGCGCTCTCCCTCGCCTACGTCACCCGGCTCACCCGGACCTCCGTCGCGGAGAACCTGCGCGCCGACTACATCCGCACCGCCGTCGCCAAGGGCCTGCCGCGCCGCCGCGTGGTCGGCGTCCACCTGCTGCGGAACTCGCTGATACCCGTCGTCACCTTCCTCGGCACCGACATCGGCTCCCTGATGGCCGGAGCCGTCGTCACCGAGGGCATCTTCAACGTGCCCGGCATCGGCAACGCCGTCTTCCAGGCACTGACCCGCCGCGAGGGCTCCACCGTGGTCGGCATCGTCACGCTGATCGTCCTCGTGTATCTCGCCGCAAGCCTGCTCGTCGACCTGCTCTACGCGGTCCTGGACCCGAGGATCCGTTATGCCTGAGACAGCGACCGCCGCCGCCTCCCTGCCGGGCACGGCCCAGCCGGCCGCCCCCGACCCCGCACCGGGCAAGGGCCGCAGCCTGTGGACCGACGCCTGGCACGACCTGCGACGCAACCCGCTCTTCCTCATCTCGGCCGCACTCATCGTGGTGCTGCTGGTCATGGTGGCCTTCCCCGGGCTGTTCACCTCCGCCTCGCCCCGCGACGGCGACCTGCTGGCCCACTACCAGGGCGGCCCGCACTACACCCACCTCTTCCGCGCCGACTGGTTCGGCTACGACAGCCAGGGCCGCTCCGTGTGGGCGCGCATGGTCCACGGCGCCCGCGCCTCGGTGCTCGTGGGCGTGCTCGTCACCCTGTTCGTGACGGTCGTCGGCGGCATCGTCGGCATGGTCGCCGGATACTTCGGCGGCTGGATCGACAGCGTGCTCTCCCGGATCACCGACATCTTCCAGGGCATCCCGTTCCTGCTGGGCTCCATGGTGGTGCTGACCACCTTCGCCGAGCGCAAGGTGTGGGTCGTCATCGCCGCGCTGCTCTTCCTCGGCTGGACGCAGATCGCCCGCGTGGCGCGGGGTGCCGTCATCACCGTCAAACAGAGCGACTACGTGCAGGCCGCGCGCTCGCTGGGCGCGGGCACCGTGCGGATCATGTTCCGGCACATCGTGCCCAACGCGCTGGCCCCGGTCATCGTCGTCGCCACCACCGCGCTCGGCGGCTACATCGCCGCCGAGGCGACCCTGTCCTACCTGGGTATCGGCCTCTCGGAGCCCACCGTCTCGTGGGGCATCGACGTGTCCGACGGCCGCAACGCGCTGCGGACGGCGCCACATGTGCTGATATCCCCCGCCGTCATGGTCTCCCTGACCGTGCTGGCGTTCATCATGCTCGGCGATGCGGTCCGCAACGCCCTCGATCCCAAGAGCCGTTGAGGGAGGCGCGGGAAGACATGACCCTGCTCGAAGTGCGGGACCTGCACGTCGATTTCCACACCAGGGACGGCGTGGTCAAAGCCGTCAACGGGGTGAGCTACAGCGTCGAGCCGGGGGAGACCCTGGCGGTGCTGGGCGAGTCCGGTTCCGGCAAGTCCGTGACGGCCCAGGCCGTCATGGGCATCCTCGACATGCCGCCGGGACGCATACCCAAGGGAGAGATCCTCTTCCACGGCCGGGACCTGCTCACCATGTCCGCGGAGGAGCGCCGGAAAATCAGGGGCGCCCGGATGGCCATGATTTTCCAGGACGCGCTGTCGGCGTTGAATCCGGTGCTGACCGTGGGTTATCAGCTGGGTGAGATGTTCCGTGTCCATCAGGGTGCCTCTCGTAAGGAGGCCAAGGCCAAGGCTGTTGAGTTGATGGAGCGGGTGAGGATTCCGGCTGCCCGGGCGCGGGTGGGTGATTTTCCGCATCAGTTCAGTGGGGGGATGCGGCAGCGGATCATGATTGCGATGGCGTTGGCTTTGGAGCCGGATCTGATCATCGCGGACGAGCCGACGACGGCGTTGGATGTGACGGTGCAGGCGCAGGTGATGGAGTTGCTTGCGGATTTGCAGCGTGAGTTCAACATGGGGCTGATTCTGATCACGCATGATCTGGGTGTGGTGGCGGATGTGGCGGACAAGATCGCGGTGATGTACGCGGGGCGGATCGTGGAGACGGCTGGGGTCAAGGAGTTGTACCGCTCTCCGGCCCATCCGTACACCAAGGGCCTCCTCGACTCCATCCCCCGCCTCGACCAGAAGGGCAAGGAGCTGTACGCGATCCAGGGCCTGCCCCCCAACATGGCCAAGGTGCCCGGCGGTTGCGCCTTCCACCCGCGCTGCCCCGCCGCCCGGGACGTGTGCCGCACCGAGCTGCCACCCCTCGCGGCGGTGGGCGACGGCCGCGGCAGCGCCTGCCACTTCTGGAAGGAGACCCTCGGTGAGTGAACAGTCCGAGCGCGGCGTGCCGGTCCGCGAGTCCGAGCCCATTCTCGAAGTGCGGGACCTGGTCAAGCACTTCCCGCTGACGCAGGGTGTCCTCTTCAAGCGGCAGGTCGGCGCGGTCAAGGCCGTGGACGGCGTCTCCTTCGACCTGCACAAGGGCGAGACGCTCGGTATCGTCGGGGAGTCCGGCTGCGGCAAGTCCACGGTGGCCAAGCTGCTGATGAACCTGGAGCAGCCCACCTCGGGGACGATCCGCTACAAGGGCGAGGACATCACCAAGCTGTCCGCGCGGGCACTGAGGGCGGTGCGGCGGAACATCCAGATGGTGTTCCAGGATCCGTATACGTCGTTGAATCCGCGGATGACGGTGGGGGACATCGTCGGGGAGCCGTTCGACATCCATCCGGAGGTGGCGCCGAGGGGTGACCGGCGGCGTCGGGTGCGGGAGTTGCTGGATGTGGTGGGGTTGAATCCGGAGTATGTGAACCGGTATCCGCACCAGTTCAGTGGTGGTCAGCGGCAGCGGATCGGGATCGCGCGGGGTCTTGCGCTGCGGCCGGAGATCATCGTGGCCGACGAGCCGGTCTCCGCGCTGGACGTCTCGGTCCAGGCCCAGGTCGTCAACCTGATGGAACGCCTCCAGGACGAGTTCGGCCTCTCCTACATCTTCATCGCGCACGACCTGTCGATCGTGCGCCACATCTCCGACCGCGTCGGCGTCATGTACCTCGGGAAGATGGCCGAAATCGGCACCGACGAGCAGATCTACGAGCACCCGACCCACCCGTACACCCAGGCCCTGCTGTCGGCCGTGCCGGTGCCCGACCCCGAGACGGAGGGGCGGCGGGAGCGGATCGTGCTGGAGGGCGATGTGCCCTCCCCGGCCAACCCGCCCTCCGGCTGCCGGTTCCGGACGCGGTGCTGGAAGGCCGCCGAGCGGTGCGCCGAAGAGGTTCCGCTGCTGGCCGTGCCGTCGCTGTACGCGGAGTCCGAGTCGGGCGCCGCGCACCCGTCGGCCTGCCACTTCGCCGAGGAGCGGCCGGTGGTGGCCGCGGCCTGAGTCCGGCCGGCTGCTGGGGCAGGGGGCCGGCGGCCGAGGGCCGGAAGCCCGGGGCCGACGGCTGCCGTTCGGTGGCTGCCGGTGCCGCTTGCCGGGGTGTGTCGCCCAAACGGGTGCCGCCCTGACCGGGGCGGGCAAGGCGGCCAGGCATATGGTGTCAAAAGGTGTTAAGTGGGTCCGAGTCGTACTCGGACCCACCGCGCACCCAGGAGGCACCCATGCGTGGAGCCACCCGCGTCACCATGACCAGGAGGGCGCTCGCCGCCGTCGGGGCGGTCGCTCTCACGGCCACTGCCTGCGGGGGCGGCTCCACCAGCGGCGGGGGCGGCGGGAGCCAGGACGGGGTCGTCCGCGCCTTCTGGACCGACCCGCAGCATCCGGTCGAGCCCGCGAACACCAACGAGGTGCAGGGCGGCAAGGTCCTCGACATGATCTCCCGGGGGCTGATGAAGTACGACCCCGTCACCGGAAAGGCCGAGAAGGCGGTCGCCCGGTCCATCACGACCGAGGACCAGCGGAACTTCACCATCACGCTGGAAAAGGGCTGGAAATTCTCCGACGGCACCCCCGTGACGGCGAAGTCGTTCGTGGACGCGTGGAACTACGGGGCGCTGGTCACCAACAAGCAGATCAACTCCTACTTCTTCCAGTACATCGACGGCTACGACGAGGTGCACCCCGAGAAGGGGAAGCCCAGGGCGAAGACGATGTCGGGGCTCAAGGTCAAGGACGGCCACACCTTCACCGTGCGGCTGAACCAGGAATTCTCGACCTGGCCCCAGACCCTCGGCTACAGCGCCTATGCGCCGCTGCCCAGGAGCTTCTTCACCGACCACGACGGATGGCTGGAGAAGCCGGTCGGAAACGGCCCGTACAAGGTGGACTCGTACTCCAAGGGCCAATCCATGAAGCTGTCGCGGAACAAGCACTACGCGGGTGAGGACAAGCCCCGGAACAAGGGCGTCGAGCTGAAGGTCTACACCGACCAGAACACCGGCTACACCGACCTCCAGGCAGGGAACCTGGACGTGGTCGACGAGCTTCCGGCCGGCCAGCTCAAGAACGCGAAGCGCGATCTGCACGGGCGCTACATCAACCAGCCGGCGGGCATCACGCAGAGCCTCTCCTTCCCGATGTACGACAAGAAGTGGCAGGGCGGGAAGGCCGCGATGGTCCGGCGCGGTCTGTCCATGGCGATCAACCGGAAGGAGGTGACCGACAAGATCTACCACGGCACCCGGGAGCCGGCGACCGACCTGACCTCACCCGTGCTGAAGACGGCGGGCGGCTACAAGCCGGGGCTGTGCGGGAAGGCGTGCGAGTACGACCCCAAGGGCGCGAGAAAGCTCATCAAGCAGGGCGGGGGGCTGCCCGGCGGCCGGATCACACTGACCTCCAACGTGGACACCGGGTCCCACCGGCAGTGGATGGAAGCCGTCTGCAACAGCGTCAACCGCACGCTGCGGAAGAACAACGCCTGCACCGTCAACCCCGTCCCGACGTTCAGCGAATTCCGCTCCGACATCACCGACAGGAAGATGAAGGGGATGTTCAGGACCGGCTGGCAGATGGACTACCCGCTGATCCAGAACTTCATCCAGCCCGTCTACTACACCGACGCCTCCTCCAACGACTCCGGCTTCTCCGACCCCCAGGTCGACAAGCTCATCGACAAGGCCAACGCCGCCGCCGACCAGAAGAGTGCCGTGGGCCTCTTCCAGCAGGCCGAGAAGCGCATCCTGGAGACGTTCCCGGCCATTCCGCTGTGGTACCAGAACGGCAACGCCGGCTATTCGGACCGGGTCGGCAAGGTGAAGCTCAACCCCTTCTCGGTGCCGGTGTTCACCGACATCAAGGTCAAGTGAGCCGCCGTGGGGCGCTACGTCGTCAGACGACTGCTCCAGATGGTCCCGGTGTTCATCGGGACGACCTTTCTCATCTTCGTGATGGTCTACGCCGTAGGGGACCCGGTCAACGCGATGTTCGGCGAGCGTGCGCCGGACCCCGCGACGGCGGCCCAGCTGCGCGCGGAATTCAACCTCGACAAGCCGGTCTGGCAGCAGTACGTGCTCTACATGGGCAAGATCTTCACCGGTGACTTCGGCAACGCCTTCAACGGCCAGCCGGTGACGGAACTCATGGGGACGGCCTTCCCCATCACCATCCGGCTGGCCGTCCTCGCCATCGTCTTCGAGATCCTCATCGGCCTCACCCTCGGCGTGCTCACCGGACTGCGGCGTGGGCGGCCCGTCGACAGCGGGGTGCTGATGTTCACCCTCGTCGTCATCTCCGTGCCCACCTTCGTGACCGGCAGCCTCGCCCAGTACCTGCTCGGAGTGAAGTGGGGCTGGATCGCGCCCGCCGTCTCACCGGCCGCGCCCGCGAACGAACTCCTGCTGCCCGCCCTGGTGCTCGCACTGGTGTCGCTGGCCTATGTGACGCGGCTGACCCGCACCTCCCTCGCGGAGAACGCCCGCGCCGACTACGTCCGCACCGCGATCGCCAAGGGGCTGTCCCGGCGGCGGGTGACGGTACGGCACCTGCTGCGCAACTCCCTCATCCCCGTCGTCACCTTCCTGGGAACGGACGTCGGCAGCCTGATGGCAGGGGCGCTGGTGACCGAACGCATCTTCAACATCCAGGGCGTCGGCTTCCAGCTGTGGCAGGGCATCGTCCGGCAGAACTCGCCGACCGTCGTCGGCTTCGTGACCATCCTCGTCATCGTCTTCCTCCTCGCGAACCTGCTCGTCGACCTCCTGTACGCCGTGCTCGACCCGAGGATCCGCTATGTGTGACCCGCACTCCCGCCCCTCCGGCACCGATGCCGGTGTGCTCCCCCGCACCGGGGTGGCCCGCGCAGGCCGCGACGCCCCGGCCCTCGCCCGGCGGGGGGCTCTGCCATGACCGGGACGCCCGCGATCGAGGGGCCCGACGAGACCGCCGCGCTCGCCGGGGCCGAGACCGAGGTGGAGCGTGCCGAGGGCCGCGGTCCCAGGTCGCCGGGGCGGGAGCCGGGGGAGAGGGGGCAGAAGGGGCGGAGCCTGTGGTCGGACGCCTGGCACGACCTGCGCCGCAACCCGGTCTTCCTCCTCGCGGGCCTGCTCATCGCGTTCCTGGTGCTCATCTCGCTGTGGCCCGGCCTGATCGCCTCGCAGGACCCGCTCTCCTGCCGGCTCGGCCGCTCCCTCGACCCCTCGTCGGCCGGGCACTGGTTCGGCTTCGACACCCAGGGGTGCGACGTGTACACGCGGGTGGTCCACGGCGCCCGCACCTCCGTGACGGTGGGCGTCTGCGCCACGCTCGGGGTGGCCGTCCTCGGCAGCCTGCTCGGCGGGCTCGCCGGGTTCTTCGGCGGGATGTGGGACGCGATCCTCTCCCGGGTCACCGACGTCTTCTTCGGCATCCCCATCGTCCTCGGCGGCCTGGTCTTCCTCTCCATGACCGGCAGCCGCTCGATCTGGACGGTGGTCTCCTTCATCGTGCTGCTGGGCTGGCCGCAGGTGGCCCGTATCGCGCGGGGCTCGGTCATCACCGCCAAGCAGAACGACTACGTACTGGCGGCCCGCGCCCTGGGAGCCGGCACCGTCCGCATGATGGTGCGGCACATCCTGCCCAACGCCATCGCGCCGGTGATCGTGACGGCGACCATCGCACTGGGGACCTACATCTCGCTGGAGGCGACCCTCTCCTACCTGGGCGTGGGGCTCCAGCCGCCCACCGTCTCCTGGGGCGCCGACATCTCCGCCGCCTCCCAGGGCATGCAGTTCCGGAACGCGCCGCACATCCTGCTGTACCCGGCCGCCGCGCTCAGCCTCACCGTGCTGGCGTTCATCATGCTCGGCGACGCGGTGCGGGACGCCCTCGACCCGAAGCTGAGGTGAGCCGGTGACCCTGCTCGAAGTGCGCGACCTGCACGTCGAGTTCCGTACCAGGGACGGCGTGGCGAAGGCCGTCAACGGGGTGAGCTACGACGTCGGGGCGGGGGAGACCCTGGCGGTGCTGGGCGAGTCCGGTTCCGGCAAGTCCGTGACGGCCCAGGCCGTCATGGGCATCCTCGACATGCCGCCGGGCCGCATCACCGGCGGCCAGGTCCTCTTCCAGGGACAGGACCTGCTCACACTCCCCCGCGAGGAGCGGAGGAGAATCCGGGGCGCCCGGATGGCCATGATTTTCCAGGACGCGCTGTCGGCGTTGAATCCGGTGCTGACCGTGGGTTATCAGCTGGGTGAGATGTTCCGTGTCCATCAGGGTGCCTCTCGTAAGGAGGCCAAGGCCAAGGCTGTTGAGTTGATGGAGCGGGTGAGGATTCCGGCTGCCCGGGCGCGGGTGGGTGATTTTCCGCATCAGTTCAGTGGGGGGATGCGGCAGCGGATCATGATTGCGATGGCGTTGGCTTTGGAGCCGGATCTGATCATCGCGGACGAGCCGACGACGGCGTTGGATGTGACGGTGCAGGCGCAGGTGATGGAGTTGCTTGCGGATTTGCAGCGTGAGTTCAACATGGGGCTGATTCTGATCACGCATGATCTGGGTGTGGTGGCGGATGTGGCGGACAAGATCGCGGTGATGTACGCGGGGCGGATCGTGGAGACGGCCGGGGTCAAGGAGTTGTACCGCTCTCCGGCCCATCCGTACACCAAGGGCCTCCTCGACTCCATCCCCCGCCTCGACCAGAAGGGCCGGCAGCTCAACGTCATCCGGGGGATGCCGCCCAACCTGCTGGAGATCCCGCCCGGCTGCCCCTACAACCCCCGCTGCCCCCTCGCGCGCGCCGTCTGCCGCGCGGACGACCCGCCGCTGTACGACGTCGCCGCGCACCGGGCCAGCGCCTGCCACTTCTGGGAGGAGATGTTCGATGGCCGGTGACGCCATCCTGGAGGTGCGGGACCTGGTCAAGCACTTCCCGCTGACGCAGGGTGTCCTCTTCAAGCGGCAGGTCGGCGCGGTCAAGGCCGTGGACGGCGTCTCCTTCGACCTGCACAAGGGCGAGACGCTTGGCATCGTCGGCGAGTCCGGCTGCGGCAAGTCCACCGTCGCCAAACTCGTCACCCGCCTGGAGGCTCCGACCAGGGGCACGATCCGCTACAGGGGAGAGGACATCACCCGGGCGCACGGCCGCTCCCTCAAGGCGGTGCGGCGGAACATCCAGATGGTGTTCCAGGATCCGTATACGTCGTTGAATCCGCGGATGACGGTGGGGGACATCGTCGGGGAGCCGTTCGACATCCATCCGGAGGTGGCGCCGAAGGGTGACCGGCGGCGTCGGGTGCGGGAGCTGCTCGATGTGGTGGGGTTGAATCCGGAGTATGTGAACCGGTATCCGCACCAGTTCAGTGGTGGTCAGCGGCAGCGGATCGGGATCGCGCGGGGTCTTGCGCTGCGGCCGGAGATCATCGTGGCCGACGAGCCGGTCTCCGCGCTGGACGTCTCGGTCCAGGCCCAGGTCGTCAACCTGATGGAACGCCTCCAGGACGAGTTCGGCCTCTCCTACATCTTCATCGCGCACGACCTGTCGATCGTGCGCCACATCTCCGACCGCGTCGGTGTGATGTACCTGGGCAAGATCGTGGAGATCGGGACCGAGAGCGAGATCTACGAGCATCCCACCCACCCGTACACCCAGGCCCTGCTGTCGGCCGTGCCGGTGCCCGACCCCGAGACGGAGGGGCGGCGGGAGCGGATCGTGCTGGAGGGCGATGTGCCCTCCCCGGCCAACCCGCCCTCCGGCTGCCACTTCCGCACCCGCTGCTGGAAGGCGCGGCAACGGTGCGCGGACGAGGAGCCGCCGCTGGCCGTGCCCGAGAACTTCGCGGCCACCCTGCCCGACCAGCCCGTACACCACCCCTCGGCCTGCCACTTCGCGGCCGAGCGCGTCGCCGTCGTCCCGCCGGCCGGGGTCTGACCCGGCGGCTACCAGGTCTGGGGGGACGTCCCGTAGGCGGCGGAGCCGCCACCGCGGTACCGCGGGAGCGCGCGGGAGGCGCGCTGCTCGCCGCGGGCGAGGGCCAGCAGGACGGCGGCGCCGGCCACCAGTTCGTACAGGCTGGTCAGCAGGCGCAGCTGCGCCTCGATGCCGAGGTCGCCGAAGTGCCCGAACGCCTCCGTCTTCACGCCGAAGGCGACGGCGAACAGACCGAGGGCCAGCAGCGGGGCCGCGGTGATCAGGCCCAGGGGGCGGGAGAAGGGGGCGCCCGCCAGCGCGGCGACCCCGGCGGTCAGGGAGAGCACGACGACGGACCACTGCACCCAGCCGGCGGGGGAGTCCAGCAGCCGCACGATGGAGCGCTCGCCGGTCAGCAGGTGTTCGTAGCGGTCCCAGCCCACTTGCTGGACGGCGCGTATCTCCCACGCCACCAGCAGCGCGCCACCGGCGCCCAGCAGCAGGAAGGCGGTGACGGCGCCGCCCCGGGTGGGACCGGCGGGAGACCCCTCGGCGGTGTCCTGGGCCGGGAAGCCGTAGCCGTACCCGGTGGAGGGGCCCTGGGCCGGGCGGCGGCCGACGACGGCGGTGACGACCAGGACAAGACCGAGGACGACGGTGGCGATGGTGCTGAAGAGCACCTTGCTCAGCAGCCCGTCCGGAACGCCCTGCATCCAGTCGGAGCCCAGGTTCCACAGGCCGGGGACGCGCAGCACCGCGGTCAGCGATCCGACGCAGGCGAGTATCGCCCCGGACGAGGAGGAGCGGTACGCCGTGACGGCAGCGACCGTGTACAGCAGCACCAGCGTCGGTTCGAGGAACGAGGTGACCCACACTCCGTCCTCGGCGCGGGCCGGCAGGCCCGCCCAGTTCCACCAGACGTCGACCACCTCGTCCGCCTTGGTGAAGTCCCGGGCGATCCAGACGAGGCTGATCAGCGCGAGCGCGGCCAGCAGCAGCGATCCGAAGACGCGCGCCCCGCGCGCGAGTGTCCTGTCCTGGCCCATGGCTCGGCCCCCCGTTGGTGCGGTATCGCGATGTGACAGATCTACCCGTGCCCGGATGTGGCAGATTCACCCGTGTCCACCCACGACCGCCGCCCGGCGTCCAGCGCCCCCACGCGGCACCGGACGGGACCGCGACTGCGCACTCATGTTCGCACGGCTTCCCCTTGTCGCGCTCGGGAACGCCACGGGGCCCCGCACTGCGGGGAGTTGAGCCGCACCGGACTTCAGGGTGACTGCTTCGGATATCGGAGAGACGACGACCACGTTGCGAGACCGTTAAGGAAACTCCTGATGATTTTTGCTCCTATGTCTGATCCTCGGGTGTGATGTCAAGCACGTACAGACCTCGATCTGCGTAACGTTCGCTCAAGAAACCGCGAGACGGTGTTCAGCCTGGCCAACACCTCTTGACTGGTACGTAATCGGCTTGCGAAAGTCCGGCACAACCCACCCGCATCACGCCCAACGATTCGGGTTCCGGCGAGATTTGAGCGCGGGAGCACACACGCGATGACGAGTTCTTCCCAGGCTGCCGAGGCCGGGGCCGACACTCCTGGCCCCGACGACGCGGGCCTGAGTTCTACGCGAGTTGCCAAGAACGGCGAACTCGCGGGCCGATCCCCCGGCCAGCTCATGTGGATGCGCTTCAAGCGCGACCGCACGGGCGTGATCTCGGCGTGCGTCGTGCTCGCCTTCTTCCTGATCGCTGCCCTGGCCCCGGTGATCTCCTGGCTGTACGGCAAGGATCCCTACACGCGTTACGGAGAACTGGATCCCCATCTCCTGAACGACAACGCCTACCCGATGAAGCCCAACGGCGGCATCGACGGCGAGTACTGGTTCGGACTGGAGCCGGGGCTGGGCCGGGATGTGTTTACCCAGCTCATCTACGGGATCCGCACCTCGCTCTCGCTCGCCGTGATCGTCACCCTGCTGTCGGTGGTGACCGCCATCGTCATCGGCGTCGCGGGCGGCTACTTCGGCGGCAAGGTGGACTACTTCCTGGGCCGGCTCACCGACCTGATGATGTCCTTCCCCAACCAGCTCTTCTTCGTGGCCTTCACCCCGGTCGTCGCGGCCCTGCTGGTCGACCCGCGGGACGAGATGCCCACCTGGCTGCGCTCCTGCGTGCTCATCTACGTGATGTGGCTGCTGGGCTGGATGACGCTGGCCCGCCTGCTGCGCGGCCAGACCCTGTCGCTGCGGGAGCGGGAGTTCGTCGAGGCCGCCAAGGTCGCCGGGACACCGCCGTTCCGCATCGTCCGCAAGGAGCTGCTGCCGAACCTGGTCACGCCCATCCTGGTGCAGGCCACCTACATGCTGCCGAACAACGTCACCGCCATCGCGGGGCTCTCCTTCCTCGGCGTCGGCCTGCCCGAGCCCACGCCCGACTGGGGAAAGATGTTCGCCAAGGGCGCCGAGGTGTACCAGAGCGACATCACCTACATGTTCTTCCCGGGCGGCGCGATGGTGATCTTCATCCTCGCGTTCAACCTGCTCGGAGACTCGGTCAGGGACGCGTTCGACCCGAAGTCGGGCCGATGAGGGCCAGGCGCGACCGAGTGGTGGGGGGTGCTGCCACCCCGTACGGCATCAGTCAGGCAGCGACGGACAACCGACAGGCAGGTGCAGACACCACCATGAGCAGAGTGAGCATACGCACGGCGCGTGCGTCCCTGGCGGCGGTCGCCGCCGGCGCGCTGTTCCTCACCGGTTGCAGCAGCGGCGGGGGCGGCGAGGACGGCGAGAAGACCAAGGCCAAGAAGCAGGGCCAGGACGTCTCCTACACGTTCGCCGACGAGGCCGCCTCCAAGGGCCCGGCTCCGGCGGTCAAGGGCAGCAGCAAGGGCGGCACCATCAAGGTGCTCCAGCGCGACAGCTTCGCGCACCTGGACCCGGCCCAGATCTACGTCAGCGACGAGCAGGCCCTCGCCCGGCTGATCCACCGCGGGCTGACGACCTACAAGCGCACCAGCCCTGACAAGTACGAGGTCGTCGGGGACCTGGCCACCGACAGCGGCAAGAAGTCGGACGGCGGCAGGACCTGGACGTACAAGCTCAAGGACGGCATCAAGTTCGAGGACGGCTCGGCCATCACCTCGAAGGACATCCGTCACACGATCGAGCGTCAGTTCGCGCCGTTCATCACCGAGGGTCCGACCTTCGTCCAGCAGTGGCTGGCCAACACGGGCGGCTCCGAGTACCGCAAGATGCTCAAGGACGGCCCCTACAAGGGCAAGCACCTGCCGGACAGCGTCCTGGAGACGCCGGACGACAAGACGATCACCTTCCACTTCAAGGAGCCGCAGGCCGAGCTGCCCTACGCGCTGGCCATGGCGGGGTACGCGGTGGTGTCCGAGAAGAAGGACACCAAGGAGAAGTACGACAAGAAGCCGCTGGCCACCGGCCCGTACAAGATCGAGTCCTTCAAGTCGGGCAAGAGCATGAAGCTGGTCCGCAACCCCGAGTGGGACCCGAAGACGGACCCCTCGCGGAACCAGTTCCCGGACGCCTTCGACATCCAGTTCGGTGTCTCCTTCGAGGACTCCACTAAGCGGCTGATGTCCGACGCGGGCGAGAACCAGACCGCGACCAGCTTCACCAACAGCGTCGACGCCTCCAGCATGCAGAAGGTGCGCAGCGACCCGGGCATCAAGAAGCGGTCCGTCTCCGGTTACCAGTCGTACGTCAGCTACATGAACATCAACTGGGACCACATCAAGGACAAGAAGGTCCGCCAGGCCATCGCCTACGCGCTGCCCAACCAGTCCATCGTCTCCGCGTTCGGCGGCGCCGGCGGCGGTGAGATGGCCGGCAACTACGTGAGCCCCACGCTGGTGGGCCACAAGCCGACCGACCCCTTCGACAAGCTGAAGAAGCCGCAGGGCGACATCAAGAAGGCGGCCAAGCTCCTCAAGGAGTCCGGCAAGAAGGGCATGAAGCTCACCTTCGCCTACCAGAACGCCCCGGAGTGGGAGCAGTTCGCCGTCGCCGCGACCCAGAACCTGGAGAAGGCCGGGTTCGACGTCCAGAAGAAGGACATCATCGCGGACACGTACTACGACCAGATCGGCAAGATCAAGAACAACTACGACATCTACCACAACTCGTGGGGTGCCGACTGGCCGAGCGCTTCGACCGTGGTCCCGAACCTGTTCGACGGACGCCAGGTCCAGGACGGTGCGGCGAACTACTCGCACCACAAGAACCCGAAGTTCGAGAAGGAGATGGACCGGATCAAGAAGATCTCCGACCCGAACAAGGCCGCCGCGGAGTGGCAGAAGCTCGCGGACAAGATCCTCGTCGAGGACGTGCCCGCCGTGCCCATGCACTACTACAAGACGATCCAGCTGTCCGGATCGAAGATCGGCGGCGGCTACTTCGACGAGCAGCTGCACGACATCAACCCGACGTCGCTGTACGTGAAGAAGTAACACCCGGCGCCGTCCCGGCCGCCCGGCCCGCTGGGGCCGGGCGGCCGAGGCCCGCCACCTCCTCGTCCTGCCCCGGTACGTCTCGATTCCGCTGTCGCACGAGAGCTGCGTTCCGTCATGCTGCGATTTCTTCTCCGCCGGTCGCTCGGCGCCGTGGTGATCCTGCTGATCATCAGCGCCGTCACCTTCTTCCTCTTCTACGCCGTCCCCCGGGACCCGGCGATGCTGGCCTGCGGCAAGAACTGCACGCCGGACGCGCTCGCGGTCATCCGCAAGAACATGGGGATCGACGAACCGATCCCGGTCCAGTACTGGCACTTCATGGTCGGTATCGTCGCCGGGCGCCAGTTCCCGATGGGCAACTGCCCGGCACCCTGCTTCGGCTACTCCTTCGCCAACCAGGACCCCGTCTGGGAGACCATCCTGGACCGGTTCCCCACCACCGTCTCGCTGACCGCCGGCGGCGCCGTCGTCTTCCTCACGATCGGTCTGGGCGCCGGCATGATCGCCGCCTGGAAGAAGGGCACCTTCGCCGACAAGTTCTTCAGCTCGATGTCGCTGGTGCTCTCCTCGATGCAGATCTACTTCATCGGTCCCCTGGTCCTCGCGCTGGTCGTCTACAACCTCAACCTCCTCGACCAGCCCAAGTACGTGCCGCTGACCGAGGATCCGGCGGGCTGGTTCATGGGCCTGCTGATCCCCTGGTTCGTCGTCCAGATCATCTTCACGGCGAACTACACCCGACTGTCCCGCTCCTCGATGATCGAGCAGCTCCAGGAGGACCACGTCAAAGCGGCGCGGGCCAAGGGCATGTCGGGCAAGTACGTCTTCTTCCGCTACGCCTGGCGCGGTTCGCTCATCCCCATCGTCACCATCTTCGGCGTCGACCTCGGCTCGCTCTTCGGCGGCGCGATGATCACGGAGTGGACGTTCTCGCTGCCGGGCCTGGGCACCCTCGCGGTGAACTCGGTGCGCAACACCGACCTGCCCATGGTCATGGGCGTGATGCTCTTCGCGGCCACCTTCATCATCCTGTTCAACATCATCGTGGACGCCGCCTACGCGTTCATCGACCCGCGCGTGCGGCTGTCCTAGGAGAACCTCCGCCATGAACTCCCTGACCAAGGAAGCGGACGTACCGGCCCCGCGCGACGCGGCCGACGAGGGCGCCTTCCTCTCGGTGCGCGACCTGTACGTGCACTTCGACACCGAGGACGGCACCGTCAAGGCCGTGGACGGGCTCTCCTTCGACGTGGAACGCGGCCGTACCCTCGGCATCGTCGGCGAGTCCGGCTCCGGCAAGTCGGTCACCAACCTGTCCATCCTCGGCCTGCACAACCCGCGGACCACCGCCGTGTCGGGGAAGATCCTGCTGGACGGCCAGGAGCTGACCGGCGCCCGCGAGAAGACGCTGGAATCGCTGCGCGGCAACAAGATGGCGATGATCTTCCAGGACGCGCTGACCGCCCTGTCGCCGTACTACACGATCGGCCGGCAGATCGCGGAGCCGTACCGCAAGCACATGGGCGTCTCCAAGCGGGAGGCGCACCTGCGGGCCATCGAGATGCTGGACAAGGTCGGCATCCCCAACGCCAAGACGCGGGTCAACGACTACCCGCACCAGTTCTCCGGCGGTATGCGGCAGCGCGCGATGATCGCCATGGCGCTGGTGTGCAATCCGGACCTGCTGATCGCGGACGAGCCCACCACCGCGCTCGATGTGACCGTCCAGGCGCAGATCCTCGACCTGCTCAAGGACCTCCAGCAGGAGTTCGGCTCCGCGATCATCTTCATCACCCACGACCTCGGCGTCATCGCGAACGTGGCCGACGACATCCTGGTGATGTACGGGGGACGCGCCGTCGAGCGCGGCTCGGTCAGCGAGGTGCTGCGCGCCCCCCAGCACCCCTACACCTGGGGCCTGCTCACCTCGATGCCGCGGCTGACCGGCGACGTCAACGAGGAGCTGACGCCGATCCACGGCTCCCCGCCCAGCCTGCTCGCGCCGCCCCCGGGCTGCCCCTTCCACCCGCGCTGCGACTACAAGGACGCGGTCGAGGGCCGGTCCTGCGCCGGCGACCGGCCGCTGCTGCCGGACGGGCGCGGCGCCGCCTGCCATCTGACGGCGGAGCAGAAGCGCACGTTCTTCATCGAGCAGATCAAGCCCAGGCTGAGCTAGGACAGGCAGAGGGAGAACCAGACCAATGAGTGAAGACCTCACCCTGACCCAGCACGGCGAGGGCTCGTCCGAGGGCGCCCGGCCCGCCCGCAGGGGGGAGCCGCTGCTGAGGGCCGAGAAGCTGGCCAAACACTTCCCGATCATGGGGGGTTTCCCCTTCAAGCGGAAGGTGGGCGAGGTCCAGGCCGTCTCCGGGATCGACCTGGAGGTGCACGCGGGCGAGAGCTTCGGCCTCGTCGGTGAGTCCGGCTGCGGCAAGTCCACCACGGGGCGGCTGCTGACCCGGCTCCTGGAGCCCACCGGCGGCACCATCAGCTACGCGGGGCAGGACATCACGCACGCCACGCGCAAGCAGATGGCGCCGATCCGCTCCGAGATCCAGATGATCTTCCAGGACCCGTACTCGTCGCTCAACCCGCGGCAGACGGTCGGCGCCATCATCGGCGGCCCCATGGAGGTCAACGGCATCAATCCGCCGGGCGGGCGCGAGAAGCGCATCCGCGAGCTGCTGGAGACCGTCGGCCTCAACCCCGAGCACTACAACCGCTTCCCGCACGAGTTCTCCGGCGGCCAGCGCCAGCGCATCGGCGTCGCCCGGGCGCTCGCGCTGGAGCCCAAGCTGATCGTGGCCGACGAGCCCGTCTCGGCGCTGGATGTCTCCATCCAGGCGCAGGTCGTCAACCTGCTCCAGAAGGTCCAGCGCGAGATGGGCATCGCCTTCGTCTTCATCGCCCACGACCTGGCGATCGTGCGCCACTTCTCCGAGCGGGTGGCCGTGATGTACCTCGGCAAGATCGTCGAGGTGGGGGAGCGGGAGGCCATCTACAGCCGCCCCCGCCACCCCTACACGCACGCGCTGCTGTCCGCCGTGCCGGAGGCCGTGCTGGCCGGGGAGGAGCAGTCGGGCGGCGAGGGCAAGGAGCGCATCCGCCTGGCGGGCGACGTGCCCTCGCCGATCAACCCGCCCTCGGGCTGCCGCTTCCGCACCCGGTGCTGGAAGGCCCAGGACAAGTGCGCCACCGAGGAGCCCCCGCTCGTGCGGATTCCGGGCAACGAGGAGGGCCACCTGACGGCCTGCCACTTCCCGGAGGAGCCGACCATCGCGGCCCGCGAGGAGGACATCGTGCTGGACAAGGCCCTCAAGGCGATGGAGGACGCCCCCGCGGACACGGCGAAGAAGAGCTGAGGCCGGGGAGAAGAGCTGAGGCCGGGGAGAAGAGGTGAGGCGGCGGCGGGCCCGGCCCGCCGCCGTGGGCTCAGCCCGCCACCCCCAGCGCCCGCTTGAGGAAGCCGACCTGCAGCAGCAGGAGGTTCTCCGCGACCGTGGCGTCGCTCGCCATGTGGGTGATCCCGCTCAGCGGCAGCACCTCGTGCTGCCGCCCGGCGGCCAGCAGCGCGGAGGACAGCCGCAGCGAGTGGGCGACCACGACGTTGTCGTCCGCGAGCCCGTGGATGATCATCAGCGGCCGGTGGGGGCTGTCCTCGGCCACTCCGGACAGTCCCTCGTCGGTGATCAGTGAGGACTCCGCGTACACCTCGGGGTCGTCCTGCGGGGTGCCGCAGTAGCGCTCGGTGTAGTGGGTGTCGTAGAGCCGCCAGTCCGTGACCGGGGCGCCGGCGATCGCCGCGTGGAAGACGTCGGGCCGCCGCAGTGCGGCCAGCGCCGCGAGGTAGCCGCCGTACGACCAGCCGCGGATGCCGACCCGGGTCAGGTCGAGCGGGAACTCGCCGGCCAGCGTGTGCAGGGCCTCGATCTGGTCCTCCAGCGTGACGGTGGCGAGCCGGCGCGCGACGGCCTTCTCCCACCCGGGGCTGTAGCCGGGTGTGCCGCGGCCGTCGGCGGTGACCACCGCGAAGCCGTGGTCGGCGAACCACTGCGAGGTCAGGTGTGCGTTGTGCGCGGCGACGACGCGCTGCCCGTGCGGTCCGCCGTAGGGGTCCATCAGCACCGGCAGGGGTCCGTCCGACTCCCGGTAGCCGGTGGGCAGGACGACGGCGGCGGGGATACGCCGTTCGCCGGTGTGCAGCAGGCGCGGCGCGGTGGCCAGCACGGGCTTCTCGGCGAACGACTCGATGACGCCGAGCGGCGCCAGGTCCTTCTCCCGCAGCACCACGACGCGTGCCCCGGGGCGCGCCGGGGTCGCGGTGGACAGCACCAGCGTGCCGCCGCCCCGCACCGCGGAGGCCAGGTGCGGGGCGTCCTCGTCCGCGACGCGCGCCGCCTCGCCGCCGGCCAGCGGCACCCGGTACACCCCGATGTCGCCGGGCCTGGTACGGAGGGCGGGGTCGCCGCCGTCGCCCTCGGACGCGGTGACGAGGACGTCCTCGGCACCGATGTCGAGGACGGCCCGCACGTGCAGCCGTCCGGTCGTGAGCCGCCGTGCGCCCGCCATGAGCACGCGTGCGCCCGCGGTCCCCTGGCCCTCGTCGGTGATGCGGACCAGGCTTCCGTCCGGGGCCCAGGCCGGGACCCCGCCGAAGAGTTCCAGCCAGATTCGATCATTCTCGGTGAGTGTGACGGAAGTCGCACCCGTGGTGGTGTCCACGCTCAGATAGGCCGCCTCGCGCTGGTCCCTGCTCTGCACCAGCAGCAGCGGCGGCCCGGCCGGGGACCAGTGCACGCGGGCGAGGTAGGGGTGGCGCTCGCGGTCCCACACCACCTCGGTCCGCGTGCCGTCGAGCCCGATCAGATGCAGCGTGACCTCGGCGTTCCCGGTGCCGGCCGCCGGGTAGGCGACCCGGGCCGGCTCCTGGTGCGGATGGGCGGGGTCGGCCAGGGACCAGCGGCGTACGGGGGCGTCGTCGACCCGTGCCACCAGCAGCCGGGTGGAGTCCGGTGCCCACCAGTGGCCGCGGGTCCGGGACATCTCCTCGGCGGCGATGAACTCCGCGAGCCCCCAGGTGACGGTGTCGCTCCCGGGCTCAGCGAGCGCACGGTCGTCCTTCCCGGAGGCGGCGGTCACCCGCAGGGCGCCCCCCGCCACATAGGCGATGTGCCGGCCGTCGGGGGAGGGGCGCGGGTCCACCACGGGAGCCGGTGCGGGCAGCTCGCGCGCCTGCCCGGTGAGGAGGTCGGCCACGAAGAGGCGCCCCGACAGGGAGAACGCGGCCATCGTCACGGAGGTGTCGGTGGCATATCCGACGATTCCGGCCGTGCCCTCGCGGCTCCGCTCCCGCCGGGCGCGCTCCTCGGCGGACAGCTCCTCCTCCGCCCCGCCCAGCAGCGCCCCGGGGTCGGCCGCGAGGCGCTCGGCACCGCCGGCCACGTCCCGCACCCAGAGCCGGTGCGCGCGGTCGGAGCCGTCACGGGAGCGAAGGAAGACCACGCGTGAGCCGTCCGGGGAGACGGTGAAGGACCGCGGGGCACCAAGTGTGAATCTGTGGGTACGGGCGTGCTGCTGCGGGAAAGTCGTAGCCATGCGGCCGACCGTACTGTGCTCCAGCCGGGCTGTGATCCACTCCGGATGCTCTCCGGGACACCGCTCCGGCCGCTCGTGTGTGGCTGGAACTGAATATGCGCCCCTCGTCTGCACCTGTGCACCGAGCCGTGCGGTCACCCGGATAATTATGATCCGTTGCGCATGGTGAGTGCTGGGTATGAAGCCGGTGGCTCCTCCATGCCGGAGGCGCGCTGCCGTGTCCGTGTGACCCGTACCGATCCCGTACCGACCGTGCGTACTTGGAGGTGAACCGCCGTGGCACTCTCGATTTCGGCGGTGGTGCTGCTGGCGATCATCGTCATCCTGCTCGTCAGGAAATCCGGGCTCAAGGCCGGACACGCGGTGATCTGCGTGCTGTTGGGTTTCTATCTCGCCAGTTCGTCGGTCGCCCCCACGATCAACGATCTGACCTCCAATGTCGCCGGGATGATCGGGCAGCTCAAATTCTGAGCCGCGCGCCCCGCCTTCCCTGTGGCCCCGCTCGCCATGCCCCGTCTGTCTCATATCCCCCACATCCCGCGTACCCCGGGAACCCCTCGCTGCGGAGTGCGGTACCGCAGGCGTCGTAGGCTCGGGGTATGACCGCTGCGTTTCCCCCGGGGGCGGCCCCCGGCTCACCGGCCGCCCCCGCGCCGGCCGTCCCCGAGCGCCGTCTGCTGCTGGTGCACGCGCACCCGGACGACGAGTCGATCACCACTGGCGCCACCATGGCCAAATACGCGGCGGAGGGCGCCCACGTCACCCTCGTCACCTGCACCCTGGGCGAGGAGGGCGAGGTCATCCCGGACGGGCTGGCACACCTGGCGCCCGACCAGGACGACACCCTCGGCCCGCACCGCGTCGGCGAACTGGCCGCCGCCATGCGCGCGTTGGGCGTCACCGACCACCGCTTCCTCGGCGGACCCGGCCGCTACCGCGACTCCGGCATGATGGGCGCCCCCACCAACGACCGCCCCGGCTGCTTCTGGCAGGCCGACCTCGACGAGGCCGCCCGCCTGCTCGCCGCCGTGCTGCGCGAGGTGCGCCCCCAGGTCGTCATCACCTACGGCCCCGACGGCGGCTACGGGCACCCCGACCACATCAAGGCCCACCGTGTGACCATGCGCGCCGTCGAACTCGCGGCCCAGGAGAGCGGCACCGCCAAGGGCGGCACCGCGAAGGGCGGCACGGGGACGGGCGGCACCGGCGGGGGCGGCGCGCCGCACCAGGTGCGGCGCGTCTACTGGAACGTCGTCCCGCGCCCCGTCCTGGACGAGGGCTTCGCCCGGCTCCGCGCCGCCGCCGACGACGGCGAGGTGTTCCCCTTCCCCGGCTTCGCCGGCGAGACCGGCCTCGCCCGGCCCGACGACGTGCCCGGAGTGGTGGAGAGCGCCGACGAGGTCGACGTCACGGTGGACGCCCGCGAGTACCTGGCGGCCAAGGCGGCGGCGATGACCGCCCACGAGACCCAGATCTCCGTACGGGCCACCTCGTACGGCCCCTGCTTCGCCCTCTCCAACGGGCTGGGCCAGCCGATGATCGGCACCGAGTTCTTCCAGCGCGCGGACCGCGACGGCGGCGGACCGGCCGGACACGAGGACCTGTTCGCCGGGGTGGAACTGTGAGCGCGGTGAGCCCGGACACCGGGGAGTGGGGCGCGTACCCGCGCGGGCAGGGCGCCCGGATCGCGGTCTACGCGGCCCTCGTGGTGCTCGGCCTGCTCACCGGCGCCGCCGGAACCCTCGTCCAGGACGGCTGGTTCCCGCTGGGTCTGCTGCTCGCGCTGGCCGCCGCCACCGGCCTCTTCTGGGGCGGCGCGAAACTGTGCCGCACCAAGGCGGGGGCCGCCGCGCCGGGCGCCGGGTGGGTGGTCGCGGTGCTGCTGATGACGTCCTCGCGGGCCGAGGGCGATTTCCTCTTCGCCGCCGGACTCGCCAGCTATGTCTACCTGTTCGGCGGCATGCTCGCGGCTGTGATGTGTACCACCATTGCGCTGCCGGCGCCACCCGTGCCAGTGCGCAAGAACCGCTGAGAGGGCCGCCAGCGGGACGATTCCGTGGTCGCGGGGCCCCTGCCCGGTGCCCCCAGTACAGTGGTGCCGCCGGCGAGCCGCCTTCGGGCCAACGGGAAGACGGCGAATCCATCCGGGAGTACCTGCTTTGAGTCGTGAAACTGACAGTTCGTCCTCCGGGCCCAAGAGGCACGGCACCTCGTCGTACCCCTCGGGGACGGAGCCGTACGGTGCCTCGGGCCCCGGCGCGGACCAGGCCGGCCGCGGAGCCGACCCGGCCGCCGGTGCGAAGGCGGACGAGCCGAAGACGGAGACGACCCTCACCACCCGCATCCGCATCAACATCCCCGGGTCACGGCCGATCCCGCCCGTGGTGATGCGCACCCCGGTGGGAGACGACAGCGACGGGGGCAAGCCCGGCAGAGCCGACAAGGGCACCGCCAAGAGCGACAAGCCCGCCCCCGATCTCGCCGCGGGCAAGCGGGCCACCAGCGGCAACAGCGCCTCCGCGGCGTCCCCTTCGCCCGCCGCGCGCCCGGGCGGCACGTCCCCGGCCGCTCCCGCCGGCCCGGCCGCTCCGGCCGCCCCGGGCACCGCCTCCGCCTCCGCGGCCTCCGGGGGTGGCAGCGGCGCGGGCGGCAAGGGTGCCGAGGGGGACTCCGGGTCCGAGGAGAAGTTCACCCAGCAGACCAGCGACTGGTTCGCGCCGCGCAAACCGCCGCGGAGCGCCTCCTCGTCCTCGTCGGCGCCGTCCCCGGCGACGCCCTCGTCCCCGGCCTCCTCGGCCCCGCCGTCCCCGGCGACGCCCTCGTCCCCGGCCTCCTCGGCCCCGCCGTCCTCGCCGTCGCCCCAGGGGGCCGGAGGCGCTTCCGGCCACGGCACGGAGACCACGGGCACGCACGGACTGCCGGGCACGGCACCCGCGTTCCCGGGCGCCGCCGGCCCGATGGACACCCCCGCCGAGGGGCGCCCCGGATCGACCCGGGCGGCCCCGGGGCCCCACCACGGGACCGGCCACCGGCGAGATGTCCCTGCCCTCGGTCCCGGGCGCTCCCGGACCGCTCTCCGCCCCCGGTGCTGGTGCCGAAGCCGGTGCCGGTGCCTACGGCGCGGGCCAGGGCGGCACCGGGCCGGACGCCTACGACCGGGGACCCGGCAACGGCACCACCGACGGCCCCGGCGGCCATGTGCCGGGGGCCGGCGCGGACTTCGGGCCGGGCGTCCCCGGCCACGGCCCCGGCGGACCGGGGGCAGGCCCCGCTGACACCCCGGTGGCCGGTACGCCGATCGTGCCGGGTGCGGGTGCGGGTGCGGGTGCCGGTGCGGGTGCCGGTCCTGGTGCTGCTGCGGGCGGGCCGGGTGCGCCGGGCGGGCCGGGTGGACCCGCGGACGAGCCGCCCGCGGCCTCGACGCTGGGCCTGGGCACCGGTCCTTCCCCGTTCGCGCCCGACGCCGCGGCCCCCGGCGGCGGGGCGCCGCTGTCGAGCGACACCATGGTCAGCGGCGTCCCCCGGCCCGGATCCGACGGTGGCTCCGCCGCCCCCCCGCCCGGCCCGTCGTCCCCCGCCCCGGCCACGGGCTCCCAGGGCTCGAAGGACGGGCCGACGAGCGGGACGAAGAGCGAGAAGAAGGGCGGGAAGAAGGGCGGGAAGAAGGCCGCCGAACCGGCACGCAGGAGCGGGCGTTCCAAGCCGGCGCTGCTCGGTGCCGCGGTCGTCGTCGTCCTCGGTGTCGCCTACGGCACGGGCCTGCTGCTCGATCACGCGGACGTCCCCAAGGGCACCACGGTGCTCGGCGTCGAGATCGGCGGGCTGACCAGGCACGAGGCCGTCAACAAGCTGGACTCCGAGCTGGGGGACCGGACGGAGGAACCGTTCAGGATCAAGACGGCCGGCGGCCTGACCGAGCTGAAACCCGGCGTGGCGGGGGTGACCCTCGACACCGAGGCCACCGTGCGCGCGGCGGCGGGCCGGGACTACAACCCGGTCTCGGTCATCGGTTCCCTCTTCGGCCGGTCCCGGGAGGCGGACCCGGCGGTGAAGGTGGACGACGCCAAGGTGCGGGCGGCGCTGCGGCCGGTGCTCGCCAAGGCCGAGGGGAAGTCGCCGTCCGAGGGGATGGTCAGGTTCACCGGCGGCAAGGCCGTCGCGGTCAAGGGCACACCGCACAAGGCCGCCGACATCGGCAAGGCGCCCGCCGCGCTGGAGAAGGCGTTCGAGCGGCGCGCCACCACCGGCAGGAACGAGCCGGTGCAGCTGCCCGGCACGACGCGCAGGCCCAAGGTGACCGACGCGGAGCTGGACAAGGCCGTCAACGGCTTCGGCCGTACCGCCATGTCCGGCTGGGTGTGGCTCAAGGCGGGCGACGTGAAGGTGCCCTTCAGCCAGAAGACCATCGGCACCTTCCTCACCATGCGGGCGGCCGGCGACAGCGGGCGGCTCCAGCCGGTCATCGACCCGGCGAAGCTGAAGGAGACCTACGGCTCGGCGTTCGACAACGTGGTGGTCAAGGGCGGCGCCGGCACGGTGAAGATGACGCCCGAGCACGCCGCCGCCGCCATGGTGCAGGCCCTGCGCGAGAAGGCCCCGCCCGAGCCCGCACAGCGCGTCGCCGAGGTCCCCGGAGCCGTCTCCCGCTGAGGCCCGCGAACCGGACGAAGGGCCGCCCCGCCACCGCGCGGGGCGCCCCTTCGGGTGGGGCGCCCCTTCGGGTGGGGCGGAGTGGGGCGGTTGCGCGTCCGGAATCTTCCTCCGGCGGGCTGCCGGGCCAGTAGGGTGCCCGGCGTGAACGATGCCACCCGTCCCCCGCGCTCCTTCCGTCTGCTCGTCACGGGGGGAGGTACCGGCGGTCACACCTACCCGGCGCTCACCGCGGTCCGTACGTTGCAGGCCCGGCTGGCAACCGACGGCCGGGCGCTCGACGTCCTCTGGATCGGCACCCCCGACGGGCTGGAGGCCCGGGTCGCCCCCGCGGAGGGCATCGCCTTCACGACGGTCGCGACGGGCAAGATCCGCCGTTCCGCCAATCCGCTCAAGATGATCTCCCCGGCGAACGTCAAGGACATGGCGCGCGTGCCGCTCGGTGTTGCCCAGGCGCGGAAGGCGGTGAGCGACTTCAGGCCGGATGTCGTCCTCGCGACCGGCGGGTACGTCGCGGTCCCGGCCGGCCTCGCTGCCCGGCTGTGCCGCGTCCCGCTGGTGCTGCACGAGCAGACGGTCCGGCTCGGGCTCGCGAACCGGAAGCTCGCCGGGTCCGCGACGCGGATCGCGGTGTCCTCGGAGTCGTCGCTGCCGCTCCTCCCGGAGGCGGTACGGTCCGCGGCGGTCGTCACGGGGAACCCGGTGCGGCCGGAGGTGCTGAGCGGGCACGCGGACAAGGCGGTCGCCGCGCTCGGGCTGAGCGGCTTCGACCGGCGGCTCCCGACGCTCTACGTCACCGGCGGCGCGCAGGGTGCGCAGCAGATCAACAACGTGGTGCGGGACGCCCTCCCGTGGCTGCTGGAACGGGCGAACGTGGTGCACCAGTGCGGGCCGGGGAACGTCGAGAGCCTGCGCGCGGGCGCGGCCGGTCTCCCGGCCCACCTCGCCGGGCGGTACCACCTCACGGGGTTCGTCGGGCCGGAGTTGCCCGATGTCCTGGCGCTCGCCGACGTCGTGGTCTCGCGCAGCGGCGCGGGGACCCTCGCGGAGTTGACCGCGCTCGGCAAGCCGGCCGTGTTCGTCCCCCTCGCCTCCTCGGCGGGGAACGAACAGGCCCACAATGCCCGGCACTTGCAGGAGGCGGGCGCGGCCATCGCGCTGGAGGGCGAGGTCACCGCGGACCGGCTGCGGGCCGCTCTCGGACCGCTCCTCACGGACCCCGCACGGCGGGTGGGCATGGCGGAGGCGGCCCGTTCCCACGGACGCCCGGACGCGGCGGACAGGCTGGTGGACGTGCTCCTGTCCGCCGCGTCCGGCTGACCGGCCCGGCCTGTTCTACGGCAGGTGTCGAGGGGCGCCGTCCTGGATGAGACGGGCGACGTCGGCGAAGACATCCGGCTCCTTGCCCCAGGGGTCGGGGACGTCCCGGTCTACGAGGTACAGGGTGAGTTTCGGTGCGGTCGCCTTGTCGGCGAGGCCGCGGAGGGTGGTCAGGTTCGCGGTGTCCATGGCGAGGACTGTGTCGCGTGTTCGGTGAGAACTGTGGCGAACCGAGCTTTGTCGCCGCACGCCGTGGCCGCCTCCCGGGATGGCAGCCAGGTCGTGACACCGAGATCCGCGAGCGGTCGGCGGAGACCGAGCAGCCGCGGGAGTTCCCGCTCGACGGTTGAGAGGACGGCGTCCGGCCTGGCCTTCGCGCAGAGGCGGAGCATCTCGGCGCGGTACGCCGCGTCCGTCACCGGGGGGAGGATGTGCGGGGTGACTTCCGGGAGGAGGAGCCCGGGCGCGTGCGGGTTCGAGTCGGCCGCGAGGACTTTGCAGCCGAGCCGCTGGAGGGAGCGGGCAAGGTCGAAACCGGGGGCTCCACCGAGACCGGTGACGAGGATGCGCTTCGGCATGCCAGTCACCGCCCTGAGGGGACCGCGAAAAGGGCTGACGGCGCGTCCGGGACGGCGCGAGGTGGGCGGGCGGCATGCGGATTGCGCACGAGCGGCGCCCACCGGTCGGGGCTGCGGCGGTACCACTCCGCGGTCTCGGCGAGCCCGTCCTCCAAGCGGCGTTCGGGGCGGTACCCGAGCTGGGTAGCGGCCTTCGTCGAGTCGATCGAGTACCGCAGGTCATTCGCCGGCCGGTCGGGGATGTAGGTGACCGCCTCCTCCGGCGCGCCGCAGATGCGCAGGAGGTGATCCGTCAGCTCCCGACTGGTGAGATCCGTGCCGCCGCCGAGGTTGTAGACCTCGCCGGGGGCGCCCCCACGCAGCACCGCCTCGATGCCGGCGCAGTTGTCTTCGACGTGCAGCCAGTTGCGGACGTGTTCACCCCGGCCATGGAGGGTGACCGGCTCGCCGCGCTGCAGGCGGGTGAGGAACAAGGGGATGATCTTCTCGGGGTGCTGGTACGGGCCGTAGTTGTTCGAGGAGCGCGTCACACACACCGGCACGCCGAACGTCTGCCAGTACGAGAGGGCGACGAGGTCGCTGGATGCCTTCGACGCGGCGTAGGGGACGGACGGGCGCAACGGGAACTCTTCGGTGGCCGTTCCCTCAGGCAGCGGGCCGTAGACCTCATCCGTTGAGACGTGCACGAACTTTCGCCCCTTGTGCCGCAGCGCGGCGTCGAGGAGCGTGTGCGTGCCGTGTACGTTCGTCGCCAGGAACGCGCCGGCGGCGAAGAAGGAACGGTCGACGTGGGACTCTGCGGCGAAGTGCACGACTGCGGTGTGCGTGGCCATCAGCTCGTCCACGAGTTCTGCGTCGAGGATGTTGCCCTGCACGAAGGTCAGTTTTTCGCTGAGGAACGCCGTCCCGAGGTTCTCGATGCGGCCGGCGTAGGTGAGCGCGTCAAGGACGGTCACTGTGGTGATGTCCTCCGCGCGGATGATGCGCTTCACGAAGTGCGAGCCGATGAAGCCGGCCCCGCCGGTCACGAGCATGTGTTCCATGGATGCCTCCCTGGAGGGAAGGAGACGGCGTCGGCGTTCACCGCGCCGTTGGGAGTTGCCAAGTCGATCGGCCTGATGTGACTCACCATGAGCGCTGAGGCCGGACGGCAGGAGGCACCCGGGCTGCTTCCGCATACGGCGTGCGAGGCCCGCATACGGTGTGCGCCCGTACGCCCCTCCCGGCGCCCTTGGGTTGGCGCTACGGTCGTCGTCCCGCCCCTCGGTGCCGCTGGCTCGGTTGGTGCAGGAGACGGCGAGTGCGCGCGCGGACTTCCGCGCCGCCCGGTACACCGACCTCGGCCGCGTCCTCCCCGGTCTCCTCGCCGCTGCCTCGGCGACCTGGGATGAGGCGAGCGGGCATGAGCGGGAGAAGGCTGGCGTTGCCCTCGCTCGCGCGTACGTCCTCGCGGCAGAGCTGGCGCTCAAGCAGCACAGTGACGCGGCCTGGGCCGCCGCCGACCGGGCGCTGAGCGCGGCACGTGCCTCCGGCCACCCGGTGCCGATCGGCGAGGCATCCCGGGTACTGGCGATCACGATGCGCCGCTCGGGGAACTGTCCCTCCGCTGTCAGGCACCTCACCCGTGAGGCGCAGGAACTGGATACGGGGCAGGCGCAGACGGCCGCGGTCCGCACTACGCTCATGCTCACCGCGGCGTACAGCGCGGCAACCGGAGGGGACCGTACCGCCGCTCTCGATCTCCTCGGTGCGGCCGAGGAGGAGACCACGCGCCGCGAAGCCGCGGTGCCCTCCGGCCTGTTTACTGTCGATGCGACACGCACGCAGGTCGACGTCTACCGCATCGGGGTCTTCAACGCGCTCGGCACTCCGGACGAGGGCATCGAGGTGGCGCGGCGGATCACCATCGACAGCATGCCGACGCCGGAGCGCCGCGCCCGCGCCTGGACGGACACCGCCCGCATGTGGCACGCCCTGCGGGACGGGAAGCAGACGTTCGCCGCGCTGCGGCGGGTCGAGCAGGAGGCACCGCAGGAGGTGAGGCGGCCGGCGCTCCGCGCACTGACCGCCGATCTTCTCTACGCCCCGGCGCGCGTACCCGGCGTACGGGAGTTCGCGGTCCGCACGGGCGCCCTCTCGGCCTGACTCCTCGTCCACCCGGGGCGGGCGCGGGCGGAGGAGACGACGGTGAGTACGCCGGCGGTGATGCGTACCTTGTGCCAGGCCTGGTCGATCGGCAGCTCGGCCGAGGGGGTCCGGGGCAGCCATATGGGGTGCCCGGTGCATGCGACGGCCACGGGGAAACCGCCCACCGCGCGGGGCGCCCCCTCGTGTGGCCGGAGTGGGGTGGGGGGCGTGGGTGTCATGTGGGTGCATGTGACATCTGTCAGCTTCGGTTCACGACGGCCGACACTGCCGCGGGACCGGGCTGACCAGGGAGTCTGGGGGCATGACATCGACGCACGGAACGGCGCCCGCGGTGGAGTTCACCGCGGCCGGCAAGACCTACGGCGCCGTTCGGGCCCTCGACGGCCTGAACGTCCGCATCCACCCCGGTGAGACCGTCGCCCTTCTGGGCCCCAACGGGGCGGGCAAGTCCACCACGCTCGACCTGCTGCTCGGGTTGCGCAATCCGGACCCCGGCGGCCGGGTGCGGCTGTTCGGCACGACGCCGCGGCAGGCGGTCACCGACGGCCGGGTGGGCGCGATGCTGCAGTCCGGCGGTCTGATGGAGGGGGTGCGGGTCCGTGAACTGGTCGCGCTGGCCTGCGATCTGCACCCGCGCGGCTACCCCGTCGACCAGGTGCTGGAGGCGGCCGGGCTGACCGGGATCGCCGAGCGGACGGTGGGCAAGCTCTCCGGCGGCCAGGAGCAGCGGGTGCGGTTCGCGCTGGCGACCGCGGGCGCGTCCGATCTGCTCGTCCTGGACGAGCCGACCACCGGCATGGACGTCACTGCGCGGCGCTCCTTCTGGTCGGCGATACGGTCCCAGGCCGCCCGGGGCCGTGCCGTGCTGTTCGCCACGCACTACCTGGAGGAGGCCGACGAGGTCGCCGACCGGGTGCTGGTCCTGCACCGCGGGCGGCTGCTCGCCGACGGCAGCGCGGCCGAGATCAAGGCCCTGGCGGGGGTGCGCCGGGTGAGCTTCACGCTGGAGGCGGTGCCCGACGGGATACGGGAGGCCCAGTTGCGCGCCCTGCCCGGGGTGAGCGAGGTGGAGCTGGCCGGGGCCGCCGTACGGATGCGCTCGTCGGACGCGGACGCCACCGTGCACGCCCTCTACGCGCTGGGGCTCTACCCGCGCGGGCTGGAGGTCACCGGACTGGGGCTCGAGCAGGCGTTCGTCGCCCTCACCTCCCGCGCGGAACAGGGCGGCGAACAGACCGGCGAGCGCAGTGGCGGGCAGGCGGGCGAGTGGACCGGCTCCGCACCGTCCTCAGCCCCGCACGGCACCACCACCCCCACCACCGACAACGCACACCACAAGGCGGCCACCAAGTGAAGACCCTCGTCCGGCTGGAGATCACCCGCACGCTGCGCAACAAGAAGTTCATGTTCTTCTCGGTGATCTATCCGCCCGCGCTGTACCTGATCATCGCCGGCCGGAACTCCACCGCGGAGATGCCCGGACTCGCCATCGACATGAAGCTCTACTACATGGTCGCGATGGCCGCCTTCGGCGCGATCACCGCCGTCCTGATGGGCAACAGCGAACGCATCGCCAAGGAGCGGGAGACGGGCTGGGTACGGCAGTTGCGGCTCACGGCGCTGCCGGGACGCGGCTACGTCACGGCGAAGATCGCCTCGGCCGCCACCGTCAGCCTGCCCTCCATCCTGCTCGTCCTGGTGACCGGCGCCGCGGTGATGGGGGTGCGCCTGGAGGCGTGGCAGTGGGTCGCCGTCGCCCTGTGCTCGTGGGCGGGCAGCTTCGTCTTCGCCGCGCTGGGCGTGGCCATCGGCTACCTGGCCACGGGGGACGCGGTCCGGCCGATCACCATGCTGTGCTACTTCGGACTGGCCTTCATGGGCGGGCTGTGGCTGCCCTCCTCCAGCCTGCCCGGCTGGGTGCAGGACATCGGCGAGTGGCTGCCCACCCACGCCTACATCGCGCTCGGCCAGGCGGTCGAGGCCGGGGACGCCCCGCACGCGGGGGACGCCGGGCTGCTGCTGGCCTATCTCGTACTCTTCGCCTCAGCCGCCGCCTGGCTCTACCGGAAGGACACACGCACGGCATGACACGGGCTCCCCTCCAGGTCCCGCTCGTCGGGGACACCACCGAGACCGCACGCCAGAAGTGGGCCAAAGCCGTCATGATCGCGGTCTGGATGGTCTTCCTCGGCGGACCGGTACGGGACCTGTGGGCGGGCGGCCACAGCGCACCCGCGGTCGCGGCGGCGGCCACCGGGCTGGCGTGCTTCGTCGCCTCCTACGCCGGCCTCGTCTACCGGCACACCCGCACCCCGCTGCCGGGCCGTGCCGTGCACACCCTCCTGGGCGTCCTCTACGTCCTCGCCCTGGTCCTCTCCCTCACGGCGGGCGAGGTCTGGCTCGTGCTGTTCGTCTACGTCGCCGTCGCCACCGGCGCCGTGCTCCCGGCGGCGCGGGCGGTGTGGGGTGTGGGGGCGTGCGTGCTGGCCCTGGCGGCGGTCGGCACGCACTTCGGGGCGCGCCCCTGGTGGGGCGCGTGGACCTCGCTGGTCGTCCCCTGCCTGCTCGGCGGGTTCGCGCTGATGTCCGCCCGCAAGACCGTGCGCACGCTGCGGGAGCTGCGGGAGGCCCGCGCCGTGGTGGCCCAGCTCGCGGCCAGCGAGGAACGGCTGCGGCTCGCCCGCGACCTGCACGACCTGCTGGGACACTCGCTCTCCCTCATCACGCTCAAGAGCGAGCTGGCCGGGCGCATGCTGCCCGGCCGGCCGGAGCTGGCCGCAGCCCAGGTCGCCGACATCGAACGCGTCAGCAGACAGGCCCTCGTGGACGTCCGCGAGGCCGTCAGCGGGTACCGCCGCGCGACCCTCGCCGTCGAACTCGCGGGCGCCCGCACCGCGCTGGAATCAGCCGGCATCACCGCCGACCTGCCCCTCCTGCCGCCGGACGAGCGGCTGGAGCCCGACCAGGAGGCGGCCCTCGCGTGGGCGCTGCGCGAGGCGGTCACCAACGTCGTACGGCACAGCGGCGCCGCCCGCTGCACGGTCACCCTGGAAACCGGTGCCAGCGGCGGCACCGGCACCACCGATGACAGCCATACCACCGGCACCACCAGCACCGTCGGCGGCATGCGGGACGGCGGTGGCAGCCGGGACGGCGGTGGCGCCGGAGACGGCCGGAAGGGGAACCGGCTGCGTCTGACCGTCGCCGACGACGGCAAGGGGCCCTCCGGCGCGGGCAGCGAGGGCAACGGGCTGAGCGGGCTGCGGGAGCGGCTCGCCCTCGTCGGCGGCTCCCTGATCACCTCCGCCGGAGCCGCGGGGGGCTTCACCCTGACGGCCACGGTGCCCTCAGTACCCTGATGCGCGTGATCACACTGCTGCTGGCCGAGGACCAGGTGATGGTCCGCGAGGCACTCGCCGCGCTGCTGGGCCTGGAACCGGACCTCGCGGTCGTCGCCCAGGTCGGCAGGGGCGACGAGGTCGTGGCGGCGGTGGCGGCGCACCAGCCGGACGTGGCGCTCCTCGACATCGAGATGCCGGGGCTGAGCGGGCTCGACGCGCTGGAGGGCCTGCGGGCCGCGCACCCGGCGCTGAAGGTCGTCATCCTCACCACCTTCGGCAGGCCGGGCTATCTGCGGCGGGCCATGGAGTCGGGGGCCGACGCCTTCCTGGTCAAGGACGCCCCGGCGGCCCAACTCGCCGACGCCGTACGCCGGGTGCTGGCGGGCGAGCGCGTCATCGACCCGGGGCTGGCCGCCGCGGCGCTCGCCCAGGGCGCCAGTCCGCTGACCGACCGGGAGCGCGATGTGCTCGCCGCCGCCCGTGCGGGCGCGGGCAACGCCGAGATCGCCGCCGCCCTGCACCTGTCCCATGGGACGGTCCGCAACTACCTGTCCACGGCCATCCAGAAGACCGGTGCCCGCAACCGCGCGGAGGCGGTCCGCATCGCGCGCGACAAGGGCTGGCTGTAGAACCGGATACCCGGCACAGGGGGGCGGGCGTGGCCCGTCAGGGGCGCGAGGAACGGCGTGCCCCGCCACCAACCGCGGCCCGGCGGCTCACGGCCCGGCGGCCCGCGACGGACAGCGAGGGCCACCCCCTCACAGCACGAGCCAGGCCGGGCCCCGCCCTCACCGGGCCCCCGCCCTCAGTTCAGCCGGGCCCGCGCGGCCCGCGCGGCGCGGCGCATGTTCTCGGCCGCGTTCGGCTCCATCGCCGCGATCACGTCGGCGTACTCCTCCATCTCCCGCGCGCCCCGGACGAAGTCGCCGCGCTCCACCAGCAGTTGGGCCCGTTCGAAGCGGAGCCTGCCGGGGTGGTGCGGCAGCAGCAGGGACAGCTCGACCGCCCACAGCCGCACCCCCACCTGCTCGGGGCGGCGGCCGGCCCAGGCCCGGATGTTGTTGAGGACGCGCAGTACCGTCTCCAGCGGGCCGGCGGGCTGGAGGGAGGCGGCCGTCACCGGTGCCCCTCCGGTGGCCCCGGCGACCAGGGCGGACAGCTCCTCCTCGCCCAGCAGCCTGCCGCCCCCGAACGGGTCGGCCAGCACATGGCCGCCCAGGGACGCCCTCCCCGCGCCGGCCGGGGGCGGGTCGCCGAAGCCGACGACGAAGTGCCCCGGCAGGGCCACCCCGTAGACGGGGGCGCCGGCGCGGCGGGCGACCTCCGTCCAGACGACGGACAGCAGGATGGGCAGCCCGCGTCTGCGCCGCAGTACCCGCGGCAGCAGGGAGGACTCCAGCCGCTGGTAGTCGGAGGCGGTTCCGCCGAATCCGAGCCGGTCGCCCAGCAGCCGTTCCAGGGCGCGCGCCCACTGCGCGGGTGTCCGGCCCCGCTCGTACGGCACCATGCCGGCCAGCCGGTCGAGTTCGGCCTGCCCCTCGTCCACGATGCGGTCGATCTCCGCCTCCGCGGCCCCGTCCGACTCCCCCGCACCGGTCGGTGTACCGGCCTCATCCGGCCTGCCCGCCTCACCGGGCTCGTCCGTCGCGTCGGGCTCGCCCGCCTCATCCGGCTTGCCCGTCGAGTCTGTCCCTCTGACGCCCGGCTTCCCCGTGCCCGTCGTCCTGGGCTCCGTCTTCCCCGTGCCCGCCGTCGTCGCGTCCGTCTTCCCCGTGCCCGGTCCGCCCGTGCGGCCCCGCGGCTGGCTCAGCTGGGCCTCGGCGCCGATCAGCAGGCACAGCAGCGCCAGGTCGGGCCGCTCCTCGCGGGCCGCCTCGGCGAACCGGCGCCGCAGCGGGCCGTACTCCTCCCACGGGCCCGGCCGCCCGCCGGCGTGTCCCTCGCGCCGTCCGTCGTCGTGTCCGTCCCCGCCCGCCATCTCAGTCCTGCGGGGCGCGGAGGTAGTGGTACGCGTGGTGGTCGGCGAACCCGAGCCGGTCGTAGAGGGCGCGGGCGGGCGCGTTGTCCCGTTCGACCTGGAGGTAGGCGGCGGAGGCCCCCTCGGCGAGCGCGGCCCGGGCCAACTCGGCCATCACCGCCCGCGCCAGTCCCTGACGGCGCCGCTCGGGCGCCACCTCTATGGCGGCGAACCCGGCCCAGCGGCCGTCCACCACGCACCGCCCGATCGCGGCGGGCGGTGCGGCCTCGCCGGCGTCCTGGTCCTGGACGGTGGCGAACCACACCGAGGGGCCGCCGCGCAGCACCTCGCGCGCCTCGTCGCCGAGGCCGCCGGCCGCCGCGCGGTTGTAGAGCGCGGTCCACCGCTCGTCGGGCACCCGGTGCAGCAGGACCCTGGTGTCCGCCTCCCGGTCCGCCAGCGGTGCCAGGGCGCCGACCCGCATGACCGCGTGCCTCTCCTGGCGCCAGCCGCGCTCGCGCAGCCGGCTGTCCAGCAGCGCGTCCTCCTGGGCCACGACCTGCATCCGCGCGGGCAGTCCGCGCTCGCGGTACCAGGCGCCGACCTGCTCCAGGGCCGCGTCCAGCGGCAGGTCCGGCTCGCCCAGCGGGAGCACGGAGTTCGCCCGCCGGGTGAAACCGGCGGCGGCGCGCAGCGTCCACCCGCCCAGCCGGCGGGACTCGGCCGGCGGCCAGCCCCGGGCCGCCACGGTGACCAGTTCCGCCACGTCGGCCGCCGGGATCCCCCGGCGGCGTGCGGGCGTGCGGGGCACGGTCTTCCCAGCGACCATCGACGCCTCCTCGATCTCGACCTGCCCACCATCGCGCCGCGTGATCCTGAGCACGCCACCGGTCCAGGATGTGAGAATGCCGAGCGTGTCCGTGAACCGCCCGCGCCCTCGTGAGGCACCTGTCAACGACCGCACCGACACGCGTTTCCCCACGTCGGAGGGGGTGATGCGGACCTCCAGACGTCCGCCCGTGGTGAATTCCACAGCTGTACCCGCCCCTCCTGTTCGTCTTGTGTCCGGGAACGGAGATACTAGGTGTGGGCATCGCCGCCGTCCGAAGCGAAAGAGCGCTCCCGCGCGCCCGCGGCGGAGCCGGTGCACCGGCCCGCCAGCCCTAACGAGGAGGAACGACAGCGTGACGTACGTCATCGCGGAGCCTTGCGTCGACCTTAAGGACAAGGCTTGCATCGAGGAGTGCCCCGTCGACTGCATCTACGAGGGCCAGCGGTCCTTGTACATCCACCCGGACGAGTGCGTCGACTGCGGTGCCTGCGAGCCCGTCTGCCCGGTCGAGGCCATCTTCTACGAGGATGACACTCCCGAGGAGTGGAAGGACTACTACAAGGCGAACGTCGAGTTCTTCGACGACCTCGGCTCGCCCGGCGGCGCCAGCAAGCTCGGCCTGATCGAGAAGGACCACCCGCTCATCGCCGCGCTCCCGCCGCAGGAACACGACGAGTGAGCCGGCCGGAGTGAGCGACGCGTGAGCTGCGAGTCGTGACTCCCGCGCGGTCCCGTACAGCGGTTCTCCCGGCCCGCGGTACGGGACCGCGGCGTTTTTCCCCAGCCGTACCGGCCGCCCCAGCCGCACCGGCCGCCCCAGCCGTACCGGCCGCCCCGCGCTCCGCACCCGGCCGGTGCGGGGCGGCCGTGAGAAAGTGAGCCAGCCCCATGCCCCCCGTCTCCGACCGCCTCCCGGCCTTCCCCTGGGACCGCCTCGCGCCCCACAAGGCGACCGCCGCCGGGCACCCCGACGGCATCGTCGACCTGTCCGTGGGCACCCCCGTCGACCCGGTGCCGCCGCTGATCCGGCGTGCGCTCACCGAGGCCGCCGACACCCCCGGCTACCCCACTGTGTGGGGGACGCGGGCGCTGCGGGACGCGCTCACCGGCTGGTGCGAGCGCCGTCTGGGCGCACGCGGGATGACGGACCGCAACGTGCTGCCCGTCGTCGGCTCCAAGGAGTTCGTGGCCTGGGTGCCCACCCAGCTCGGCCTCGGCCCCGGCGACCGGGTGGCCTTCCCCCGGCTCGCCTACCCCACCTACGAGGTCGGCGCGCGCCTCGCCCGCGCCGAGCCCGTCGCCTACGACGACCCCCTCCGGCTCGACCCCGAGGGGCTCGGGCTGCTGTGGCTCAACTCGCCCTCCAACCCCACCGGGGAGGTGCTCCCTCCCGAGAAGCTGCGCGCCGTGGTCGCCTGGGCCCGGCAGCACGGGATCCTCGTCCTCAGCGACGAGTGCTACCTGGAACTCGGCTGGGAGGCCGACCCCGTCTCCGTCCTCCACCCGGACGTGTGCGGCGACTCCCACGAGGGCGTCGTGGCCGTCCACTCCCTCTCCAAGCGCTCCAACCTCGCCGGGTACCGCGCCGCCTTCGTCGCCGGTGACGCCACCGTGCTCGGTGAGCTGCTGGAGATCCGCAAGCACGGCGGGATGATGACGCCCGAGCCCGTCCAGGCCGCCACCGTCGCCGCCCTCGGGGACGACACGCACGTCGCCGAACAGCGCGAGCGCTACCGCGCCCGGCGGACCGCGCTGCGCGGCGCGCTCGAAGCCGCGGGCTTCCGCATCGAGCACAGCGAGGCCTCGCTGTACCTGTGGGCCACCCGTGACGAGCCCTGCTGGGACACCGTCTCGCACCTCGCGGAGCGCGGCGTCCTGGTCGCGCCCGGCGACTTCTACGGGCCCGCCGGCGCCCGCCATGTGCGCGTCGCCCTCACCGCCACGGACGAGCGCGTCACCGCCGCGGTGCACCGCCTCAAGGGCTGACACCGGCGGCGCGCCGGCCCGGCACGGTGCCGTCGCCGGGGGCCGCGGGGCCGGACACGCCGAAGGCCGCCCGGACCCGACGGGGTCCGGGCGGCCTTCGCCTGCGTGCGGCCCGGTTCAGCGGCCGATGGGCAGTCCGCCGAGGGTGGGGAGAGCCTTGCCGGCGGCCTCGCCCACGAGACCGGTCGCCTCGCCCGTGGGGTCGTTCGCGAGCGACTGCGCGGCGGGCGCCGCCGCCTTGCCCGTCGTGCCGAGGACCTTGCCGGCGGCGGGCACGCCCTTCTCGACGGCCTTGCCGCCCACCCGGCCGGCGACCTCGGTGGTCTCGCGGGACGCCCTGTCCAGGGTGTTGCCGACGTTCTCGCCGTCCAGGTCGGTGCTGAGCCCGCCCACGGGGCTCGCGGGCAGGTTCACGGCGCTGGCCGCACCGGCGGCACCGACGACGGTGGCAGCGCCGGCTGCCGTCAGCAGCGCGGTGCGGGCGATCCGGCGCGTGAGGGCGTGGGACATGGTGCTCCTTTGACGGAGAGGGGTCTTGGCTTGTCAGCGGATGTCGGCCGGGGTCGCCCGGTCGGACGCTGTGCCTATCGCCCGGGACGCCGTTCAGGTTGCGGGGTGCGCGGGTAAAGGATTGGCAATCCAGGTTTGCCGCACAGTGCGCCAAACTGGGCATTCACCGCAGGCGGTTGACCTGTACCGGAGGAGCCGAAACGGGCCGCTGCCAGCGATGTTCGACCGCCGCGTTCACCCCTCGCGGCGACCGCCGCCCGGGGGAAGCGCACCCCCTGCGGTGGACGGCTTCCCCCTCGCGGGGGAGCCCTGGCACTAGTGACCGGCGAGCAGCAGCTGAACGGCGCCGCCCCCGCGCCGGGAGCCGGATCCGTCGCCCTTGGCGTCCTTGGTGTCCTTGGCGCCGGTCGCGCGCCAGCCCTCCGCGGAGCGGGCCGCGCTCCACCGGCGGCCGTCGTAGGAGATCTGCCGGATGTGCAGGGCGGCGGCGTTGGCGACCGCCCAGTGGGCCAGCTCCCAGCCCTGCCGGCGCTGGCGCGCGGGGACGGACACGACCGGTGCCGACCCGTTACGCACCGCGGGGTACGCGGCGTCCGGGTGCGCGGCGTCCGGGTGCGCCGGGCTCCGGCGCGCCGTGCCGTCGTCGGCGCCCCTCCCCGCGGAGGCGTCCCCCCGGGCGGAGGTGTCCACCGCGCCGGTGCCGTCCGTGAGGACGTCCCGTCCGAACTCCCGGGCGAGCCGCTCGCGTACACGCTCGGGGTCGCCGGGCTCGTCCGGGTCCAGTGTGCCCGCGGTGCAGGTGAGCGCGGCGGCCTCGCGTCCGGTGAGCGCGGCCGTCAGCAGCGTCGCGTCCGCCTCGTGCTTGGCGTACGCCTGCGGGTATCCGCTGCGCTGGACCCGCTGGGCCGCCACGGTCAGCGGGAGCCGCGAGTAGCCGGGGACCTCGACCAGGTGGTCGTAGAACCTGTCCGACGCGTAGACCGGGTCCTGGATCTGCCGGGCGTCGCCCCATCCCTGGGAGGGGCGCTGCTGGAAGAGGCCGAGCGAATCGCGGTCGCCGTGGGCGATGTTGCGCAGATGGGACTCCTGCATGGCCGTGGCCAGGGCTATGGTCACCGCCCGTTCGGGCAGCCCGCGCCGGGAGGCGACGGCGGCGATGGTGGCGGCGTTGGCGGCCTGCAGGGGCTTGAGTTCGTAGCCGTGCGAGGCGCCGGAGGGGCTTCCCGTGGCCCGCACGGTGCAGACCGCCCCGTCCTCACCCGTCAGCCCGCGCACCGCGACATAGGCGACGACGGCGAGCAGCACGGCGCAGGCCACGGCGGTCCTGGGCGTCCTGCCGCGGCCCGCCGGGCGGGGCGTGCGGTCGGGCACACGCGCACGGCGGTCCTGTCGTGAGTGGGGCACGGGCCCCAAGGTAGCCGCTGGACAGAAGGCAGCCGGTGGACAGGAGGGCGCGTCCGGCCCGGGGCGCGCCGCCCGGCACGGTGCGGGCGCCGTAGGGTGGTGCCATGCCCAACAGCGCACTCGACCTGCGACAGGACGCCGCCCGGCTCACCGCGCGGCTGGTGGACCTCCCCTCCGAGAGCGGGAACGAGAAAGCGCTCGCGGACGCCGTCGAGGAGGCCCTGTCGGCGCTGCCCCACCTGAGCGTCGACCGGTACGGCAACAACGTCGTCGCCCGCACCCGGCTGGGCAGGGCCGAGCGCGTCATCCTCGCGGGGCACCTCGACACCGTGCCGATCGCGGACAACGTGCCCTCCCGGCTGGACGAGGACGGCTTCCTGTGGGGCTGCGGCACCAGTGACATGAAGGCGGGCGTCGCGGTGCAGTTGCGCATCGCGGCGACCGTGCCCGGACCCAATCGCGACCTGACGTTCGTCTTCTACGACAACGAGGAGGTCGCCGCGCACCTCAACGGCCTCGGGCATGTCGCCGAGGCCCGTCCGGACTGGCTGGCGGGCGACTTCGCCGTCCTGCTGGAGCCGTCCGAGGGCCGGGTCGAGGGCGGCTGCCAGGGGACCTTGCGGGTACACCTGCGCACCCGGGGCACGCGGGCGCACTCCGCGCGGAGCTGGAAGGGCGTCAACGCCATCCACGCGGCCGGTCCCGTCCTGGAGCGGCTCGCGGCCTACGAGCCGCGGCGGCCCGTCATCGACGGCCTGGAGTACCGGGAGGGCCTCAACGCGGTCCGCGTCGAGGGCGGGGTCGCGGGTAACGTCATCCCGGACCTGTGCACCGTCACCGTCAACTACCGCTACGCGCCCGACCGCGACGAGCGGCAGGCGCTCGACCATGTGCGCGAGGTGTTCGCCGGGTGCGGGGTGGCCGAGATCGAGGTGGACGACAGCTCGCCGGGGGCCATGCCGGGCCTCACCCAGCCGGCCGCGCGCGCCTTCCTGGAGGCGGTGGGCGGTGAGCCGCTCCCCAAGTACGGCTGGACGGACGTCTCCCGCTTCAGCGCCCTGGGCGTACCCGCCGTCAACTACGGCCCCGGCGACCCCAACCTCGCCCACAAGAGGGACGAGCGGGTCGAGGTGGCGCTCATCACCCACTGCGAGGAGCGGCTGCGGGACTGGCTGACCGGCTAGCCCCGGCCGGCGCCCCGGGGGCGTCTTCCCCGCTGGTCGGCGTCACCTTCCGGCCAGGAGTTGGCCGTCCGCCGGCTGCCCGGTTTCCCTACGGCCTTCCCCTTGGTCCGCATACCCTGAAGCGGAAGATCGCTGACGGAAGGAGCGCCGTATATGACCGACAAGACCGGCAGGGAGCCGAAGGAGCAACGGCTGGGCCCTGTCGTGCGCCGCCGCGACCAGGTGCAGCCTGGGACGACCGACCAGCGCCTGCTGGACACAGCCGGCCCCTCCGACTTCGTCCACCAGGACCCCTGGCGGGTGATGCGCATCCAGTCCGAGTTCGTGGAGGGCTTCGGCGCCCTGGCCGAACTCGGGCCCGCCATCAGCGTCTTCGGCTCGGCGCGCACCCCTGTGGACGCGCCCGAGTACGACGCGGGCGTACGGATCGGCAAGGCGCTGGCCGAGGCGGGGTTCGCGGTCATCACCGGCGGCGGCCCCGGCGCGATGGAGGCCGCCAACAAGGGCGCGCTGGAGGCCGGCGGCACCTCGGTGGGGCTCGGCATCGAGCTGCCCTTCGAGCAGGGCATGAACCCTTACGTCGACATCGGCATCAACTTCCGGTACTTCTTCGTCCGCAAGACGATGTTCGTCAAGTACGCCAGCGGGTTCGTGGTGCTGCCCGGCGGACTGGGCACCCTGGACGAGCTGTTCGAGGCGCTGACCCTGGTGCAGACGCAGAAGGTCACCCGCTTCCCGATCGTGCTGTACGGCACCGGGTACTGGAAGGGCCTCACCGACTGGGTGCGCGGCTCGGTCGTCGGCACCGGAAAGGCGTCCGAACGCGACCTGGAACTCTTCCACGTCACGGACGACATAGAGGAGGCCGTCACGCTGGTCACCAAGGAGGTCGGCGGCTAGCCCCAGGGCCCGTACCCGGCGCGGCTCAGGCCAGCCCCCGGCGGGCCACCGCGACAGGACGGTGGCCCGCGATGGAGGCCACCATGTCCAGCACCTGCTTGGTCTCGGCCACCTCGTGCACCCGGTAGACCCGCGCCCCCAGCCACGCGGAGACGGCGGTCGTGGCCAGGGTGCCCAGCAGCCGCTCCTTGACGGGGCGGTCCAGGGTCTCGCCGATGAAGTCCTTGTTGGACAGCGAGACCAGCACCGGCCAGCCCGTCTCGGTGAGCCGGCCGAGATGCCGCGTCGCCTCCAGCGAGTGCCGCGTGGACTTGCCGAAGTCGTGCCCCGGGTCGATGAGGATGCCGTCCCGCCGCACCCCGAGGTGCACCGCGCGCTCGGCCAGCCCCAGCGTCACCCGCAGGATGTCCTCCACGACTCCGCTGGGTCCCGTGCCGTCCGCGTCCCCGGCCGGCTCGTACGCCCTGCGGTGCGGGCGCGTCCGCGGCTCGGCGCCGCCCGCGTGGGTGCACACCAGCCCGGCCCCGTGGCGCGCGGCGACCTCGGCGAGCCTCGGGTCCACCCCGCCCCAGGCGTCGTTGAGCAGGTCGGCGCCCGCCTCGCACACCGCCTCGCCCACCTCGTGCCGCCAGGTGTCCACGCTGATCACCACGTCCGGCCAGCGCCGCCGCACCTCCGCGACGAAGCCGACCGTGCGCCGCGCCTCCTCCTCGGCGCTCACCTCGTTGCCGGGACCGGCCTTCACCCCTCCTATGTCGATGATGGCGGCGCCCTCGGCGACCGCCTGCTCCACCCGGTCGAGCGCCGGTTCGTCGCGGAAGGTGGCACCGCGGTCGTAGAACGAGTCAGGGGTCCGGTTGACGATCGCCATGATCACCGGTTCGTGGTCACCGAACTCGCGCGTGCCCAGCCGCAGCATCGACCGTCCTTCTTCCTGTCGGCGGTGCCCCACCTGCCCGCCCCTCGCGTGGCCCGTGCACCGATTTCCCGCCGCCGACCATAGCTGTCGGTGGGCCGTGGCACGATCGGGGTCTGCTCACATTCAGGCGATCGCCCGGGGAGTCGTTCCGTGTTCGTGTTCCTGCTGATCTCGCTTGTCGTGGTCGTCGCCGCGGTGGCGCTCGCCATCGTCGGGAGCGGCGACCAGCCGGGCAGGCAGGCCCGCGGCGCGGCCGGCGGCCTCGCCGACGTCCCGCCCGATCTGCTGGACGAGCCGCTGCCGCCCGAGCGCCCCGTCACCCACGCGGACGTGGCCGGCCTGCGCCTGGCGGTGGGCGTACGGGGCTACCGGATGGACCAGGTCGACGACATCCTCGACCGGCTCGGCGCCGAGCTGGCGGAGCGGGACGCGCGGATCGCGGAGCTGGAGTCCGCGCTCGCCGGTGCCCAGGCCGTCGCCATGGGCCGGGGCGCCCCGGAGCCCGGCCGGACACCGGTCGCCGGACGGGCTTCCGGCCCGCCGCGCGACGAACGGGCACAGGACGCCCCGGACCGCGGCACGCACCCCGGGGCCGGCGGCCCGGCCGGCGCCGGGACACAGAGCGGCGACGAGCCGTGGGAGACCCGCCGGCGGAACACCGGCGGGGAAGGGGAGGCGTGATGACGACCGACACCGAGGAGGCCTTGGGCGGCACCGCACCGGGCGGCCCGGTGCCGCTGGAGGGCGGCGCCCTCCCCGGACCGGACGGGCGGCTGCGCTGCCCCTGGGGCGTCACGGCCGAGGACTACGCGGCGTACCACGACACCGAGTGGGGCAGGCCGGTGCACGGCGACGACGCCCTCTACGAACGGCTGTGCCTGGAGGCGTTCCAGTCCGGCCTGTCCTGGCTGACGATCCTGCGCAAACGCGAGGCGTTCCGCGCCGCCTTCGCGGGCTTCCGCATCGGCCAGGTCGCACGGTTCACCGAGGAGGACGAGCGCCGCCTGCTGGCCGACAGCGGCATCGTCCGCAACCGCGCCAAGATCAGCGCGACCCTCCACAACGCCCGCGTCGCGGCCGGATGGGAGCCGGGCGAGCTGGAGCGCCTGGTGTGGTCGTACGCGCCCGACCCCGCCACCCGGCGGGCGCCCCGCACCACCGCCGAGGTCCCCGGCTCCACCCCCGAGTCGACCGCCCTGGCCAAAGAGCTGAAGAAGCGCGGCTTCCGCTTCGTGGGCCCCACCACCGCCTACGCCCTGATGCAGGCCTGCGGCCTGGTGAACGACCATCTCGCGGACTGCTGGTGCCGCGGGACCTCGCCGCAGCCGGCCCCGTGACGCCTCCGCGCGGCCGTCGCCGCAGTCGCCGCCGTCGGCCGCTGCGCCGTGTGCGGCCCGTCGCGCGAGGTCCGTCGCGCGCGGCCTGTCACGCTTTCGCCGCGCGCGGAGGAGCGCGGGGACGCCCCGAGGGGGAGCGGGGCGCCGCTCAGCGGCCGGTGAAGCGCGGGCGCCGCTTGTTGACGAACGCCTCGACGGCGATCCGGTGGTCCGCCGAACCGCCCACCCGCACCTGGAGTTCGGACTCCTTGGCGAGGGTCTCGGCGAGCGAGTGGGCGGCGCCGTAGGCCAGGGACTCCTTGAGGGCGGCGTAGGCGGCGGTCGGCCCCTCGGCCAGCTTCCGGGCGAGGGCCCCGGCCTCGGCCGCCAGCTCGGCGGCGGGCACCACCCGGTTCGCCAGCCCCAGCTCCAGGGCCTCCTCGGCCTTGACGCTCCGCGGGAAGAACAGCAGGTCGGCGGCCCGGCCGGGGCCGACCAGCCGGGGCAGGGTCCACGAGACGCCGGAGTCCGCCGTCAGCGCGACACCCGCGAAGGAGGTGTTGAAGGCCGCCGTGTCCGCCATCACGCGGTAGTCGCAGGCGAACGCGAACCCCGCGCCCGCCCCGGCCGCCACCCCGTTGACGCCCGCCACCACCGGCTTGGGCATGCCCGCCAGCGCCAGCGTGATCGGGTTGTAGTGCTCCTCCACCGTGTTCAGCGCGCTGCCGCCGCTCCGCTCCAGGGAGCCGGTGTGCTCCTTGAGGTCCTGGCCCACGCAGAACGCCCGCCCGCTGCCGGTGAGCAGCACGGCCCGCACCGCCTCGTCGGCGGCGGCCCGCTCGAGGGTGTCACGCAGAGCGGCCTTGGTCTCGTTGTCGAGGGCGTTCATCGCGTCGGGACGGTTGAGGGTGACCGTCGCGAGCCCCTCGTTCACTTCGTAGCGCACGGTGTCCGACATACGCTCAGCATGACCTGGATCATCGGAGCCGGACAGGGCACGCACCGGCCCCGCCCGGCCCCGCGGGTGTGACCTGCGTCAAACTCCTCAGCCGTCGGGAGGAGGAGCGAGCGGGGCAGTATCGCAGGCGGATCGCCGCATTGGACGGTTTTGTACGTGGTCGAGCCGGAAGAGATGCGGACTGATGTTGGTCATCGGGTCCTGGGATGCGGGATAATGGGCGGGAAGCAATGTGTTCGATGCCGGTGAATGCTGTGCCTGTTTACGGGACCCCCGGCGCGATCGGCTGGTTTCAGGAAGGGGAACGAGCATGGCGGCCATGAAGCCGCGGACGGGCGATGGCCCGCTCGAGGTGACCAAAGAGGGGCGGGGCATCGTCATGCGCGTTCCGCTCGAAGGCGGTGGGCGACTCGTCGTCGAGCTGACACCGGACGAGGCGACAGCGCTTGGCGAGGAACTGAAGAAGGTCTGCGGCTGACACTTCCGGCCCGGACCCGACGCCCCGGGGCGCACGCGGGAACGCGTGCACCCCGGGGCGTCTCCGTACCCGCGACTCCCCGTGCCCGGGGCGTCGCCGTACCGGCGGGGCTTCGTACGTGGCGCGGACGACGCCGGGCCCCGGGAGGCGGACGGCGCCGTTTCGGCGGAGGCGTCCGTACCCGACGCGGAGTCGCCGCGCGGGCCGCGAAGCTGTCGCCGGGTCCGGGCCGCGGCGGTGACCGGGCCGGGCCGGCCGTCACTCACCGCGTTTGACCGCGCACAGCAGTCCGTCGCCCACCGGCAGCAGGGAGGGCATCAAGGCGGTGCTCTCCCGTACCGTGCGCAACAGCTCGCGCAGCCGCAGCACTTCGGTGGGCTGGGCCGAGGGATCGCCGATGCGGCCCTCCGCGAAGACCCCCGCGAAACAGATCAGTCCGCCGTCGCGCAGCAGTCGCAACGATTCGGCGAGGTAGTCGAGGCACTCGCTCCGGTCGCCGTCGCAGAAGACGAGGTCGTAGCCGCCGTCCGCGAGACGGGGCAGCACGTCCAGCGCCCGGCCGGGGATGAACCGCACCCGGTTGCCCCCGTTGCCCACGAACCCGGCCGCGCGGAACGCCTCGCGCGCGAACTGCTGCCGCTCCGGTTCGATGTCGACCGTGGTGAGCACCCCGTCGGGGCGCATCCCGTGCAGCAGATGGAGCCCGGAGACGCCGGTACCGGTGCCGATCTCCGCGACGGCCTTGGCCCCGGCGGTCGCGGCCAGCAGCCGCAGCGCCGCACCGGTGGCGGGGGAGACCGAGCGCAGCCCCGCCTCCTGGGCCCTGGCGCGGGCCCAGCGCAGCGCCTCGCTCTCGGCGCTCTCGACCAGCTCGGCGCCGTACGCGTCGGCGAACGCCCAGCTCGTCTGCCGGTTGCCGGTAATGGCCCTCTCCTGTCCCCGTCCTCCACGCAATCGTGACTGTATCCGTTGGCCCGGGAACCTGCTGATGGGACTGGGCGTTGAAGAGGGGGAGGCCGTCGAACGGCGGCCCTCAAAGCCGGGCAAAGACTCTTATCCGGAGCTAACGGGAGATGTGGCTATGGTAGGGGCTCCAGTGGACACCACCAGAGCCGACAGGGGAGGTGCGGCTGCGCACCGGGACCGCGGCGTCTTTTCCCGATTCCGCCGGCCCGCGGGACAGCCGAAATCCGTGACCGACACCGCTGACCAGGCCCACACCGCCGACTCCGCGACCACGGCGACTTTCGCGACCGATGCGGACGCGCAGGCGTGGACCCCTCCCTCCTGGGAGGAGATCGTCAGCACCCACAGTGCCCGGGTCTACCGGCTGGCCTACCGCCTGACCGGAAACCAGCACGATGCCGAGGACCTCACCCAGGAGGTCTTCGTCCGGGTCTTCCGCTCGCTGTCCACCTACACGCCCGGCACCTTCGAGGGCTGGCTGCACCGCATCACCACGAACCTGTTCCTGGACATGGTGCGGCGCAAGCAGCGCATCCGCTTCGACGCCCTCGCCGACGACGCCGCCGAGCGGCTGCCCAGCCGCGAGCCCACCCCGCAGCAGCACTTCAACGACACGCACTTCGACGCGGACGTCCAGCAGGCCCTGGACACCCTGGCGCCCGAATTCCGCGCCGCCGTGGTGCTCTGCGACATCGAGGGCCTCTCCTACGAGGAGATCGCCGCCACGCTGGGCGTGAAGCTCGGCACCGTCCGCAGCCGTATCCACCGCGGCCGCTCCCACCTGCGCAAGGCGCTCCAGCACCGCTCGCCCGCGTCCCGGGCCGAGCAGCAGCAGCGCGCCCTGAGCGCGGTGGTGCCGGCCGCCCGGACCGGGGAGGTGAGCGCCGGGTGACCCCCGCCGAACACCATCTCGGAGACCGGCTCGCCGCCCTCGTCGACGGCGAGCTGGGGCACGACGCCCGCGAGCGGGTCCTCGCCCACCTGGCGACCTGCCAGAGCTGCAAGGCAGAGGCGGACGCCCAGCGGGCGCTGAAGAGCGTCTTCGCGGACGCGGCGCCCCCACCGCCCTCCGAGGGCCTCCTCGCCCGCCTCCAGGGTCTTCCCGCCTCCGGCGGCCTGCTCCCGGGAGGCATGGACGACCACGGCCCCCTCGGCCCCGGAGGCCCGGGCTCCTCCTCCGCTGAGCGCGACGAGCCGGGAGCGTTCTCGTTCGCCGAGCTGCCCGGCGGCCCCGACCGCTCCCCGTGGGAGTTCGACTACCTGCCGGTCAGCGGTGGCGGGCGCGGCGCGCTGGCGCCCCGGCACGGCTTCCGCATACACGAGACCCCCCGCCCCGGCCGCCCCGAGCACCTCGGCCGGGCCGGCCGCCCCGGCCGTCTCGACCGCACCGAGCGTCTCGACCGGGCCGAGCGGGAACGTGCCGAGCGGGAGCGCTCCGCCTCGCGCGGGCGCCGCTTCGCCTTCGCCGCGGCGGGGGCCTTCTCCCTCGCGGCCCTGGCCCTCGGCGGGACGCTCGCCTCCGGTGCGGCCAACGGCTCGACGGGCGGCGGCGACAGCCCCTCGGCGAACTCGGTGCGCAGCACGGGCTCGGCCGCCGGCTCGGGCACCGCCCGGGACAACCGGCGCCGTGGCGGCGAGCACCGCGGCGCGCTCAGCACCCGCGTCACCTCCGGCCCCACCTTCGCGCCGACCGCCTCGCACGGGGCCACGGCCCCCGCCGCGCGGCTGACGGCGCCGGTGAGCCTGCTCCAGCGCTCCGCGGCCTCCCCGCTGTCCTCGCTCTCGACGCTCTCCGCGCTGCACCCGCGGCGCATCTCGCCCGCCACGAACGCCTCCGGCTGGTACGGCCAGTCCGACGCCGCCGGAGCCCTGAGCGCGCTGAGCGGGAAGCCCTCTCCGGCCCCCGGGGAAAGCGGAAGAGCCTCCCGCCATGAGGTGCGGCACGACCCGACGGTGCTGCGCTCCTTCCCCGGCCGGGCCCCGCTGGCCACAGCACCCGGCCCCGTCTCCCTGAGCCGGGCAGGACACTGAGCACACCGAACCGTTGCGTGGTGCCGGGCTCGCGCGTTGACACAGTGGTGCGTTGACGCCCGCTGTGCCGGGCCCGGCACACCTGGTTGAATCCTCATCGACGCCCTGCCGCCCGGCCGGGGCACCGCCGGGCACCTCCTCGGGAACCGTCCGGGCCGGCCCCCGGACCGTACGCCAGGAGGCGGCCGGGGAGGACAGCAGTGCGGGTGACCAGCTGGAGAGAGCATGGACGAGCCGAAGGCCACCAGGCAGCCGCCGAAGTGGCGGAGCCGCCCACGCCGCACCCCGGACGGGCAGCCGGCCCCCGCAGCCGGCCCATCCCTTCCCGAAGCGGCTGAGACGCCCCCACAGGCCCCCGCACCACCCGACCCCACCCCGGCGAGGAACCCTCCGAACGAGGCCCACACCGCCACCGGAGCCACCCGCACCCACCCCGAGTCCCCACACGGTGGTGCCGCCAGGAGCGGCGCCTCACGGTCGGAGCCCGCCACGCCCTCGCGGACGGTTCCGGCCGCCGGGGCGGAGGCCGTGGCCGCTGGACGGCCGGAGCCGCTGCACGGAGTGGACCCGTACTCCACGCCTCCGTACGGAGGGCCGGGGCCGTGGGCGCCGGCACCGCCCGTCCAGCGGCCCGGGGGCACACCGCCGCAGGGCGTCCAGGTGCCGGCTGCCGGAGTGACGCCGCCGTACGGGGTCGCGACGGGCTCCCCCGGCGCCGCGGAGGGCCCCAGGGTGTGCCGGCAGGCGCAACAGCACCAGCAGGCCCAGCAGGGCTCGCAGACCCAGCTCCCTCAGCAGCCGCACCCTGTCACGACACCCGAACCCCACCAGCCCCAGTACTCTCCCCAGGCGCCCCACTTCCACCCCCACCCGCACCCGCACCAACCGCCTCAGCTGACGCAGCCCCTCCAGCTTCTTGAGGCGCGGCCTCTCCAGGCACCGCCCCGTCGGCCGTCGTGGTCGCGGTCGCGGTCGCGGCGCGGGACGCGGCTGGCGGTGGGAGCCGTGGTGCTGGCGCTGGTGGCCGGGGGAGTGGGCGGGCTGATCGGTGCGTATGTCGAGCGGAACGGCAATGTGAGCGATGTGCGGCTGCCGCAGACGGCGGCCGGCCCTGCGGACGGGGGCGGCCCCCGGCCCAAGGACAGCATCGCGGGCATCGCGCGGCAGACGCTGCCCGGAGTCGTCACCCTGCACGCGCGCGACGGCGGCGCGGAGGCGACGGGGACGGGCTTCGTGCTGGACCGGCGCGGCCACATCCTGACCAACGACCACGTCGTCGACTCCGCCGAGGGCGGTGGCGGGGTGCGGGTCACCTTCAACGGCGGCCAGACCGCGACCGGGAAGGTCGTCGGCAGCGACAGCGGTTACGACCTGGCCGTCATCAAGGTCTCCGGGGTTTCGGGCCTGAGTCCGCTGCCGCTGGGCAACTCCGACGCCGTGCGGGTGGGCGACCCGGTGGTGGCGATCGGCGCCCCGTACGACCTGGACGGGACGGTCACCACGGGCATCATCAGCGCCAAGGAGCGCCCCATCACCGCGGGGGGCGAGGAGCCGGGCAGCGAGATGAGCTACGTCGACGCGCTGCAGACCGATGCCCCGATAAATCCGGGTAATTCCGGCGGCCCGCTGATGGACAGCGAGGGCCGGGTCATCGGGGTGAACAGCGCGATCAAGGGCGGGGGCAGCGATTCCGCATTGCCCGACGGAGAAGGCGGCGGGCACGGCGGCAGCGTGGGACTCGGGTTCGCGATCCCCGTCAACCAGGCACGCCGGGTCGCCGAGGAGCTGATCAACGAGGGCCGCGCCACCCACCCGGTGATAGGGGTCACCCTCGACATGGAGTACCGGGGCGAGGGCGCGCGGATCGGCGGTGCGGGCGGCCGTGGGGAGGCGGTCATCAGCGGTGGTCCCGCGGACCGGGCGGGTCTGGAGGAGGGCGATGTGATCACCGAGGTGGGCGGCAGACCGGTGGCGGACGGCGAGGAGCTGATCGTCCGGGTGCGCAGCCACCGGCCCGGGGACCGGCTGGGACTGAAGGTCCGGCGGGACGGCGGCGGGGAGCGGAGCGTGACCGTGACGCTCGGTTCCGCGACGGGGTGAGTGCTGGCGTGAGCGGCGGGGTGAGTGCCGGGGGCCGGGCCGCGGCGGGCCGGTGCCGCGCCGCGGTGCGGGGTGCGCCGGAACGGGGCGGGAACGGGCCGCGACATGTGGGTGTCCGGTGTGGTCCGGGGCGAGGGCGGGGTCCCGCGTACGTGTGGAGGGCGGGTACCGTGACTGGTGGCCATGTGGGCCATGGACGGAGTGAGGGAGCTGCGCGGTGTTCTTCGATATAGGACCACTGGAGCTGGTCACGCTCATCGTGCTCGCCGTTCTGGTGTTCGGCCCTGACAAGCTCCCCAAGGTGATCCAGGACGTGGCCGCCTTCATCCGCAAGGTGCGGCAGTTCTCCGACAGCGCCAAGCAGGACATCCGCAACGAACTGGGGCCGGAGTTCAAGGACTTCGAGTTCGAGGACCTGAACCCGAAGACGTTCGCCCGCAAGCACCTGCTGGACAACGACGACCTGGGTCTCAAGGAGATCAGCAACACCTTCGACTTCCGCAAGGATCTGGCCGAAGTCACCGACGCGGTCAACGGCACCGACAGCTCCTCGGGCGGTTCCGGCTCGAACGGCGCGCGGGGTGCGAAGAACGGTTCGGGCCGGGTGG
>NZ_VJOK01000001.1:5014664-5022115 GCF_013302895.1 Streptomyces albus subsp. chlorinus
AACGGCCGGCCGGTGGCCGGCGAGGGCGCGCGCAGGGGCGACCCGCCGCCGTTCGACGCCGACGCCACCTGAGGCCCCTCAGGCAACGATCGCGTCACCCGCGCCCACCCGGCACCGGGACATCTACGGCGTTTGCCGTCCATCTCGCCACCCGTACCGCGTCCTGATCCCCCGGGCATGACCGACACGGTGGACCGGTGTGGCTATCCTCCCAGTGTCGGGGGTCGCCGGGCTCGGCTGCCCAGGGCACAGGGCAATGAGGAGGCGTCGCGCAGATGGAGACGACGAGTCGGCTAGCCGGGGAATCCGGGCCCGCCGCGCAGGGAGTACCGGGTGCGCGGCGGGCGGTGGACGCCTACCTGATGGCCGCCTTCCCGTGGTACGGCCTGGACGCGGCCTTCACGGGCCCGCGCTGGCTGATGCAGGTCGGCACCGCGGCCGACGGCACCGTCGAGCACGGTTCCACGGGACACGGGGACGAGCCCTCCCTCCGCGCCGAGACCGCCTCGGGGGAGCAGAGCTTCGCCGTCGTCGTGACCCTGGCCAGCCGCCCGGTACGGCGCAGCGCCGACGGTACGGGAACGCTGGAGGCCACCTCCGTCTCCACGGCGGCCTGGCTGGCGGGCTCGGGGCTGCTGTCGTGCAGCTACCCGCTGGAGATGGACCGCAGCCTGCGGCAGGACTGGCTCGACCAGCAGACCGGGGTCGCCTGGGAGCTGGCCGACGAACTGGACGGCTCGGGCTGGAGCACCCTCTCCCTGCCGGTGGACGGCGTCCCCACCGACTTCCACTACCGCGAGTCCGAGTACGGCTGGGTGCTGGCCGGCTCCGCCCAGGAGGGCGTCCACCTGGGCGCCTACGGCCGCGGCATGAGCGCCTACGGCCTGGGCTTCGCCGTCGTCAAGGACATCACGGAGTACGCGTGAAGGACCTCGCGGAGTACGAACGCCAGGCGTGAGGTGCGGCGACGCGTCCGAGGCGACGCGTCGGGGGTGACCGCGTCGCCGCGCTGCCGTGGCGGGAGGCCCGCCGCGGCAGCGCCCGCGCGTTCTCAGAACTTGTTGCTGGGTGTCAGGCCCAGGGACATGCCCGACAGGCCCCGCTGACGCGAGCCGAGCTTGCCGGCGACGGAACGCAGTGCCGCGCCGGCGGGGGAGTCCGGGTCGCTGAGGACCACGGGCTTGCCCTCGTCGCCGCCCTCGCGCAGCCGGATGTCGATCGGGATGCCGCCCAGGACGGGTACCTCGGCGCCGGTGGTGCGGGTGAGCCCCTCGGCGACCTGCTTGCCGCCGCCCGTACCGAAGACGTCGACCATCTCGTCGCAGTGCGGGCACGGCATGCCGGACATGTTCTCGATCACGCCGACGATCTTCTGGTGGGTCTGCACCGCGATGGAGCCGGCGCGCTCGGCGACCTCGGCCGCCGCCTGCTGCGGGGTGGTGACCACCAGGATCTCCGCGTTCGGGATCAGCTGGGCCACCGAGATGGCGATGTCACCCGTGCCGGGCGGCAGGTCGAGCAGCAGGACGTCCAGGTCGCCCCAGTACACGTCGGCCAGGAACTGCTGGAGGGCCCGGTGCAGCATGGGGCCGCGCCAGACCACGGGGGCGTTCCCGGGAGTGAACATCCCGATGGAGATGACCTTCACGCCGTGTGCGGACGGCGGCATGATCATGTCCTCGACCTGGGTGGGCCGGCCGTCGGTGCCCAGCATGCGGGGGACGGAGTGGCCGTAGATGTCGGCGTCCACCACGCCGACCTTGAGGCCGTCGGCTGCCAGGGCGGCGGCCAGGTTCACCGTCACCGAGGACTTGCCGACCCCGCCCTTGCCGGAGGCCACGCAGTAGACGCGGGTGAGCGAGCCGGGCTGGGCGAACGGGATCTCGCGCTCCGCTTTGCCGCCGCGCAGGGAGGCGGCCAGCTCGCGGCGCTGCTCGTCGCTCATCACGTCGAGTTCGACGCGGACCTGGCCGACCCCCGGCACGCGCTGGACGGCCTCGGTCACGTTGGTGGTGATGGTGTCGCGCAGCGGACAGCCGGAGACCGTCAGATAGACGCCGACGTCCACCGTGCCGTCGGGCGCGATGCCGATGGATTTGACCATGCCCAGGTCGGTGATCGGCCGGTGGATCTCCGGGTCGTTCACCGTCGCGAGCGCCGCCCGGACGGCCTCTTCGGTGGGCGCGGGTGCCTGGGTCTCGGTAGCCATGACTGCATGGTAAGTCCGCGAGGACTCCGTCCACTAAGCGCATGGTCAGCGGTCTTGGTCACTCTCCGGGGAGCCGGTCCGGGGGACGGCGTCCTCCTGGTCGCGCTCCTGAAGTTGCTTGAGGAGTTCGGCCAGCTCGGAGCGGATCCAGTCGCGGGTGGCGACCTCGCCCAGGCCCATGCGCAGGGCGGCGATCTCCCGGGTGAGGAACTCGGTGTCGGCGATGCTGCGCTCGTGGCGGCTGCGGTCCTGCTCCAGGTTGACGCGGTCCCGGTCGTCCTGGCGGTTCTGCGCGAGCAGGATGAGGGGGGCCGCGTAGGAGGCCTGGAGGGAGAGGGCCAGGGTGAGGAAGATGAACGGGTACTCGTCGAACTTCCAGCCGTGCGGTGCGAGAACGTTCCAGCCGATCCAGACGATGATCACGATCGTCATCCACAGCAGGAACCGGCCGGTGCCCAGGAAGCGCGCGATCCGTTCGGAGGCCCGCCCGAACGACTCGGGGTCGTAGGTGGGCAGCAGGGTGCGGCGCGGCGCGAGCGGCACATCCAGCCGGGGTCCTTCCCGCTCAGCCATCGCCGCGCGCCCCCTCGCGGTCCGCGCCGCCCGCCCCGTCCCGCCCCGGCGGGTGCGGGCGGGTATCGGGGTCGTCGTGGGCGAAGCCGGGCAGGCCGCCCACGGCTGCCGCCTCCCGCCAGTCCTCCGGGAGCAGGTCGTCCAGCACGTCGTCCACCGTGACGGCGCCGAGCAGATGGCTGCCCTCGTCCACGACGGGGGCGGAGACGATGTTGTAGGCGGCCATGTAGCTGGTCAGCGCGGGCAGCGAGGTGCTGGGCGGCAGGGGGCGCAGATCGGCGTCGACCAGGGCGCCGACCAGGGCGAACGGCGGCTCGCGCAGCAGCCGTTGGAAGTGGACCACGCCCAGGTAGGTGCCGGTGGGGGTCTCGTCCGGCGGACGGCACACATACACCTGGGCGGCGAGCGGCGCCGACAGGTCCTCGTTGCGCACCCGGGCCAGCGCCTCGGCGACGCTGGCGTCGGGGCGCAGGATGATCGGGTCGGTCGTCATCAGGCTGCCCGCCGTCCCCTCCTCGTACGTCAGCAGCCGCCGTACCGGGGCGGCCTCCTGCGGCTGCATCAGGTCCAGGAGGCGGTTCTTGTCCTCCTCGGGGAGTTCCCCGAGGAGGTCGGCGGCGTCGTCGGGGTCCATGGCCTCCAGGACGACGGCCGCGCGCTCGTCGGCGAGCTTGCCGATGATCTCCACCTGGTCGTCGTCCGGCAGCTCTTCCAGCACGTCGGCGAGCCGGTCGTCGTGGAGTGCCGCCGCGACCTCGGCCCGGCGCTTCTCGGAGAGGTGGTGCAGCACGTTGGCCAGGTCGGCGGGGCGCAGCTGTTCGAAGGTGGCCAGCAGATTGGCGGTGCCCTGTTCCGGCTCCTCCAGGGCGAAGCCGGTCACCGCGTCCCACTCCACGGTCAGCGTCTCGCCCCGCCGCCCCCGCAGCCCGCCGCCCTTGCGGCCCTTGCGGACGAAGAGCCGGTCGATCTCCCAGTCCCGGCGGGCGGGCAGCCGCTGGAGTCCGACGTCGAGCACGGTCACCTCCTCGCCGGTCTCCTTGAGGGTCACCCGGCGGTCCAGCAGCTCGCCCAGCACGAGGCGCTCGTTCGGGCGCTGTTCGAAGCGGCGGATGTTGAGGAAGCCCGTCGTGATGACCTGGCCGGACTCCACGCCCGTCACCCGCGTCATCGGCAGGAACACCCGCCGCCTGCTGACGACCTCGACCACCAGACCGAGCACGCTGGGCAGCCGGCGCCGTCCGCCCAGCAGCGCCACCACGTCGCGCACCCGGCCGACCTCGTCGCCGTTGGGGTCGAAGACGGCGACACCGGCCAGGTGGGAGACGAAGACCCGGGGAGCGCCCGCTGCCATGGACTGCCTCCCTCCTCGGCCGCGCCGGCCGGTCGCTGCGGCACCGGACCTCTCCGAGGCGCCCAGTGTTATGTCCCGTTATGACGGTTTCAGGCTAACGTGACCGGCGCCACAGCCGGGGTAGCGGTGTGGTCCGGACGGCTGCCTTCCGAGGGGTGCCCTCCGTCCGGGTAGGGTGCCCTCTGCCGCCGACCACAGGAGGAGCCCCTCGTGACTGGACGCGCCCGCGCACCCCGGAGTGCAGCGCTGCTCGCTCTCGTCAGCGCCGGAGCGATCACGGCGCTGACCGGGTGCGGAGGAGGAGGCGAGGATCCGGACGCGGGCACCAACGGGATGGGGAAGCTGTCGGCCGGAAAGATCGAGAAGAAGGCGAAGGCGGCGGCCGGGAAGGCGGCGGCCGTCCGGGTCTCCGGCCGCGTCGTCAGCAAGGGCCGGACCTACCGCCTCAGCATGCGTCTGAAGGGCAGCGGCGGCGTCGGCGAGGTCTCCGCCAAGGGCGGCAGCACCTTCCAGCTGCTGCGCGTGAAGCGCGACCTCTACCTCAAGGCGGGCACCGGCTTCTGGGCGCGGCAGGAGGGCGGCAAGCAGCCCGCCAGGAGCGACATCGCCGCGGCGCGGAAGCTCAAGGACAAGTACGTCAAGGTGCCCCACCAGGACCCCGCCTACGCGCAGTTGAGCGGTTTCACCGACATGCGCAGCCTGCTGGACGGCCTGCTGGCCATGGAGGGCAAGCGGGCGAAGGGGAAGCGGGCCGAGGTGGCCGGGGTCAGGACGATCCGCGTCACCGCCGGCGGGGGCAGCGGCGGCACGATCGACGTCTCCCTCGACGGCGCCCCGTACCCGCTGCGGCTCCAGCGCGCGGGCGGCGCGGGCACGGTACGGCTGAGCGACTGGAACGACGACTTCGCGCTGCACGCCCCCCGCAGGGACGAGACGGTGGACTACGGCAAGCAGATCTCGCCCGAGCAGCACGGCGGCTGACCTGCCGGCGGTCGCCGGGAGGGGGGGGAGGGAGGCGCGGCCCGGGGCGGTTCAGGTGCCCGAGCGCCGCTTCCCGCGCCGGAACAGCAGCCGGGGCAGCCCCGCCGGCTGGGCGCGGCGGGTGGTGGCCGGGGTCGCCACCGGCCGTGCGGCCTGCGAGTCCCGCGGCATCGCGCCGGGCCGCTCCAGCGGCGGGCCCGCGGGCTCCAGCCGCAGCACCCGGCACTCCCGCGCCCAGCGGTCGGTCATGGTGTCCGCGTCCGGTGCGTTGAGGCGCTTCCCCTTCAGTTCGGCGACGGCGGCCTCCCACTCCTCGTCGCCGGGCGGCAGTTCGCACACGCGTGCGGGCCAGGCCACCAGGCGGGCGCCCTTGTCCTTGCCGCGTGCGGTGACGGTGGCCGTGGCACCGTCCGTGAGTCCCAGGTCGGCCAGCGGCTGCTCCAGCGGGCCGTCGCCCACCAGGCAGACGGCACCCTCGTGCCATACGTGCCACAGTCCGCGCGCCGGGCCCTGCGGACCGCGCACCCACACCAGGCCGGACTTCTTGGCCGTCTCCTCGATCAGCGCGCGGTCCAGACGGCCGGAAGCGTCCGAGGAGCCGGAGGTATCCGGGCGGCCGGTGGTGCCGGGGCCGCCGGAGGGCTGCTGTGGCGTCGGGGGCGTCACGCTCATGGCCGCAGGCTACAGCCAGCCGTTGCGCTTGAAGCCGCGATGCATCCCGTAGCAGATGGCGACGATGAGCAGCAGCACCATGGGGTAGCCGTACTTCCAGCCCAGTTCGGGCATGTAGTCGAAGTTCATGCCGTAGATCCCGGCGATCATCGTCGGCACCGCGAAGATGGCGGCCCAGGCGGTGATCTTGCGCATGTCCTCGTTCTGGGCGACGGTCGCCTGCGCGAGGTTGGCCTGGAGGATCGAGTTGAGCAGGTCGTCGAAGCCCAGCACCTGCTCGTTGACGCGGGTCAGGTGGTCGGCCACGTCGCGGAAGTACTTCTGGATGTCCGGGTCGATGAGCCGTACGGGGCGCTCGCTCAGCGTCTGCAGCGGCCGCATCAGCGGGGAGACGGCGCGCTTGAACTCCAGCACCTCGCGCTTGAGCTGGTAGATCCGGCTGGCGTCGCCGCCGCCGCGCTTGCCGCCGCCCGAGCGGTCGGAGAAGACCTCGATCTCGACCTCGTCGATGTCGTCCTGCACGGCGTCGGCGACCGCCAGGTAGCCGTCCACGGTCTGGTCCGCGATGGCGTGCAGCACGGCCGAGGGGCCTTTGACCAGCAGCTCCGGGTCGTCCTCCAGGCGGTGCCGCAGGGCGCGCAGCGAGCCCTGGCCGCCGTGCCGCACGGTGATGATGTAGTCCCGGCCGGTGAAGCACATGACCTCACCGGTCTCCACCACCTCGCTGGTGGCGGTGAGTTCGGCGTGCTCGACGTAGTGGATCGTCTTGAAGACGGTGAACAGGCTCTCGTCGTACCGCTCCAGCTTCGGGCGCTGGTGCGCGTGCACCGCGTCCTCGACGGCCAGCGGGTGCAGCCCGTACTCCTGTGCGATACCGGAGAACTCCTCCTCCGTCGGCTCGTGCAGACCGATCCACACGAACCCGTCGCGGCTCTGCCCCTCGGCGGTGCGCACCTTGCGCAGCGCCTCGGCGGGCGACAGCGACTCGGTGTCCCGGCGGCCGTCCAGGTAGGCGGCGCAGTCCACCACGGCGCTGCTCGTCGCCTGCCCGACGTTCTCGAACCCGGTGGTGCCGAACCCGGCACGGTTGTCCTTGCGCAGTGCCGGACGCACAGCGGCGCGCAGCTCTCGGATCATCGACATGAGGCCCCTCCACGGTGCCGTGCCATGCCGCCGTGACACAGAACGAGGCGGTGTACTGCCCGGAACGGGGGCCTACGGGCAACCCATGACCCGGAGGTCCGCAAAGCGGGCACCACACGCGAGCCGTGACGACGGCATTCGCTGACAGACGGAATGTGCGAAACGCGGGCGCTCTTCCGCCATGCGTACCCCGGGAAGGCCGGAGAACTCGGCTCCGGGGGAAAGCGCACCTGGTGGCCGCGGGGAGATCAGGGCCTGTGCGGCGCGATCGTTGCCGGGGCGGAAGAGCGGCTGGTACTGCACGGTCGACTCGGATCCATGTCAGTCCCACCTCCTCCGGCCGGGCCCCTGTGGGGGACAGTGTGTACACGCCTTGACCGGCTCACAACGGTAGCACTGGAACAGCGCTCCCCGCGCCGCGCCCGCCCGATCCCGCACCGCTTTGCCCCTTCCTTACGCTTCCCTTCGCGTTCCCTCACGCGCTCCTGCCGCGCCCCGCCCCCTCGGCCGCGCCGCGGACCG
>NZ_VJOK01000001.1:5022561-5028798 GCF_013302895.1 Streptomyces albus subsp. chlorinus
GCCGCGCCGCCGCCTCCCCGGGCCGCCCTCCTGACGGCCCGGACCGCGCTCTATGCTCGCCGGATGAACGACGTCCTCACCCTGGTCGACGCCCGGCTGCGCGAGACCTTCGGAGAGCCCGACGCCCGCGCCTCGGTCACCTTCCTGGGAACCGAACGCATCGAGGTGCTGCGGTTCGTGGACGCCGGGGCGGGCACTGTGCGGTACGCCACCCTCGGCATGGCGGCGGCGCCCATGACCGACCCCGCGCAGGCGCTGGCCGACCCCGAACGGGGGCCGCGCGCCGAACTGCTGCTGACGGTACGGGCCGGACGCGCCGACACGGACAAGGTGCTGCGACCGCTCGCCGTACTCGCGGCCTCGCCCCAGGTCGAGGGCGTCGTCGTGGCCCCGGGCGCCTCCCTCGACACCGGTGAGCCCCTCTGGCCCTCGGCCCCCTTCACCTCCGTCCTGGTGGCCGAACCCGGCGGCCTGGTCGAGGACTTGCCCCTCGACCCGCCCCGGGACCCGGTGCGCTTCCTGCCCCTGCTGCCCATGACGCCGACGGAGGCCGCCTGGAAGCGCGTCCACGGCGCCGAGGCGCTCCAGGAGCGCTGGCTGAGGCATGAGACGGATCTGCGCGATCCGCTGCGCGGCGCGGTACCGCTGGGGACGTAGGCGGCCCGCCCGGGCGCGGAGGAGACCGCGGGGCCGGCTCCTGCGGTGCCGGGCCGGCTCTTGCGGTGCCGGGCCGTATCCCGGTGGGCCGGCCCCGGCCTGGTCGGGACCGGGCCGGGGCCCGAGGGAGCCGGCCCGGCGCCGGGGCGGGTCACACCGTGGAGCTCGCCGGAGCCGCGGGCAGGGTCTGCTCGGACAGGTGTTCCTCGGCCTCCATGACCAGGGCCCTGCGGCGGACGCCGACGATCGCCGCGCCCACCAGCGCCGCCAGGGCCGCGACCACGAACGGGATGTGGATGTCGCTCCACTCCTCGATCTTGGGTGCCAGGAAGGGCGCCGCGGCGGCGGCGAACCACCGGACGAAGTTGTAGCCCGCGCTGGCGACCGGCCGGGGCGCGTCGGAGACGCTCAGCGCCAGCTCGGTGTAGACGGTGTTGTTCAGTCCGATGAAGGCACCGGAGGCGACGGTCCCGGCGATGGCGGCGGTGTGGCCGCCGTAGCCCAGCACCACCAGGTCGAGGGCCATCAGCACCAGTGAGGCGGCCAGCACGCGCAGCGAGCCGAAGCGCTCCTGGAGCTTCGGCGCGACCAGGACGGAGAAGACCGCCAGCAGCACGCCCCAGGCGAAGAAGACCGCGCCGGAGCGGTACGGCGACATGTCGAGGACGAACGGGGTGAAGGCCAGCACGGTGAAGAAGGCGTAGTTGTAGAAGAACGCCGAGACCGCCGCGGAGGCGAGGCCGCCGTGGCCCAGGGCCCTGATCGGGTCCAGCAGCGCGGTCTTCCGCGCGGGCCTGGGCTGTTCCTTGAGGAACGCGGTGATGGCCACGAAGCCGATGGCCATCAGCACCGCGGTGCCGAAGAACGGGAAGCGCCAGCTGGCGTCGCCGAGCACGGCGCCCAGCAGCGGCCCGCAGGCCATGCCGAGTCCCAGCGCCGACTCGTAGAGCAGGATCGCCGCCGCGCTGCCTCCCGCGGCGGCGCCGACGATCACGGCGAGGGCCGTGGAGACGAAGAGCGCGTTGCCCAGGCCCCAGCCGGCGCGGAAGCCGACGAGTTCGCCGACGGAGTGCGAGGTGCCCGAGAGTCCGGCGAAGACGACCACCAGCGCGAGCCCGAGCAGCAGTGTCTTGCGCCCGCCGATCCGGCTGGAGACGAAGCCGGTGACGAGCATGGCGACGGCGGTGATCAGGAAGTAGGAGGTGAACAGGAGGGAGACCTGGCTCGGTGTCGCCTCCAGGCCCTTGGCGATGGAGGGGAGGATCGGGTCGACCAGTCCGATGCCCATGAAGGCGACGACGGAGGCGCCCGCCGTGGCCCACACGGCCTTCGGCTGGCGGAGAATGCTGACGCTGGTGCCGCCGCCCTCGTCGAACGGATCACCACTCATGCCTGCGGCTCCTTCTCGGTTGTCTGTGCGCCGGGAAATGGTTGGTGTATACAGACAATAAGTTAGAGAGGCTAATTAGTGCAAACACCAGCTATATGATCACCGGATAGTCACCCCGCGACCTGCGGCCCTCACGCAGAGTGGTGCACGGGCCTGGGGTCCAGGTGGGTGATCGTCCTTGACGGGACGGCGACCCGGTAGGACCGTTAGGCGTCATGAGGGGCGAACCCAGTTGCCCGAAGTGCGGTAGCCGGGTCCGGGCGCCCGGTCTCTTCGCCGACACCTGGCAGTGCGGTGCGCACGGCGCTGTGCACCCGCTCCAGCCGGTCCTCCCGCCCAGCGTCGAGGCGCTCGCCGTCGTCGTGGGCCGCACCCAGGTGCCCGTATGGATGCCCTGGCCACTCCCCGTCGGCTGGCTCTTCACCGGGGTGACCTGCGCGGGGGACGACCGGAGCGGCGGCCGGGCCACCGCTGTCGCCTGCTCGGGACCCGCCCCGCTCGGCGGCCCCGGGGAACTCCTGCTGATCGCCGAGGAACTGGGCGTCGGACTGGGGGCGCGCTACGCCGGGATCGAGGGCCCCGACCCCGGACCCGCCATCTGCACGGGGAAGCCGCCCCACGCCAAGGTCCTGGCCGCCGGCCGTCCCACGCCGCTGTGGCATGTCGAGGGCGCCCCCGAGGACCGCGCGGTCTTCGCGGGGGAGGCGTGCGGGCTGTGGCTGTGGGCCGTCGTCTGGCCGCAGGAGTCCGGGCTGATCCTCTACGACGAGCTGGTGCTGACCGACCTGCGGGACGCGGGTGCCGAGATCGACCTGGTGCCCTGCGGAGCCCTCTCCCCCCGGCTGATCGCCTGAGCCCGCGCCTCGCGCGTACGGCCGGGACCTGCTGCGGCCTGGCCCGAAGGGACGGCGGACGGTACGGCTATCCTGGACGACGCTCGCCATGAGCCCGTCATCCCGCCGCCCACCACCTCTCGGAGCCCGTCGACGTGCGCATCGACCTGCACACCCACTCCACCGCCTCCGACGGCACCGATTCCCCGGCCGAGCTGGTGCGCAACGCCGCCGCGGCCGGCCTGGATGTGGTGGCGCTCACCGACCACGACACGGTCGCGGGGTACGAGGAGGCCATCGCCGCCCTGCCGGCGGGCCTCACCCTGGTCACCGGCGCGGAACTCTCCTGCCGGCTGGGCGACATCAGCCTGCACATGCTGGCCTACCTCTTCGATCCCGCCGAGCCCGAACTGGCACGCGAACGCGAACTGGTGCGCGACGACCGCGTGCCCCGCGCCCGGACCATGGTCGACAGGCTGCGCGAGCTGGGCGTGCCCGTCACCTGGGACCAGGTCCGGCGCATCGCGGGGGACGGCTCGGTGGGCCGCCCGCACATCGCCACCGCCATGGTCGAGGCAGGCGTCGTCGAGACCGTCTCCGACGCCTTCACCGAGGAATGGCTCGCCAACGACGGGCGTGCCTACGTCGCCAAGCACGAGCTGGACCCCTTCGACGCCCTGCGGCTGATCAAGGGCGCGGGCGGTGTCGCCGTCTTCGCGCACCCGCTGGCGGCCAAGCGCGGCCAGTGCGTGCCCGAGAGCGCGATAGCCGAGCTGGCCGCGGCCGGTCTCGACGGTGTCGAGGCCGACCACGCCGACCACACCCCCGAGACCCGCCGGCGGCTGCACGGTCTCGCCGCCGACCTCGGCCTGCTGGCCACCGGGTCCAGCGACTACCACGGCAGCCGCAAGACCGTCTCCCTCGGCGACTTCACCACCGCCCCCGACGTCTACGCCGAGATCGCCGCACGCGGCTCAGGCACCGCCCCCGTCACGGGCTGAGCCCGGCGCGGGCCGCACGCCGGCCACCGGACAGCCCCCTCGGGAAGCCCGGGTCGCCGGGCGGCACCCAGTCGGCCAGGACCCGCCCGCACGGAGTCCGGCTCGGACGGGGCCTGTCCGGCCGGGACCGCGCCCACGCGGAGCCCTCCCAGCGGAGCCCGCCCGCGCGGAGCCCGCCCGGTTGGGGCAGCCCTCTCGGACCGAGCCTGTTCGGACGGGGTCACGCGCGCAGGAGTCCGGGGCGGGCATTCGACGGGCGTGAGACGGCACCCTGGGACCGGCGCCCTGCCGGTGCCCGCTCGCTCCCCGCGGGCAGTCCGCTCGCCGGCCCGCGCCCGGCCGGCCCGCCGCCGCGCTCCACCGACCGCCCCGCTCCCACTCCCCGCCCCCCGCTCCTCATCGAGCGTCCCGGGGCGGAGGTGAGGGCGGGGATGGGGCGGTGAGGACGACGGCGGCCCGCAGGTATCCGTCCCGCGCCCGAGCCCCACGCCCGCGCGCCCCCCGACAACTCCCGTTTTCCGCCCACTTACCCCGGCTTCCCCGACTTCCCTCTCCCCCCTTTCCGTACATCCCTCGACAAGGCACAGGCACCACCGTGTTCGACTTCGCTCTCTTCGGCTCCGTCTTCCTCACCCTGTTCGTGATCATGGACCCGCCCGGCATCACCCCGATCTTCCTCGGCCTCACCTCGGGGCGGCCGGTGAAGGTCCAGCGCAGGATGGCGTGGCAGGCCGCGGCCGTCGCCTTCGGGGTGATCACACTGTTCGGCATCTGCGGCAAGCAGATCCTCGACTACGTCCACGTCTCCATCCCCGCCCTGATGGTGGCGGGCGGGCTGCTGCTCCTGCTGGTGGCGCTCGACCTGCTGACGGGCAAGTCCGACGAGCCGACCCAGACCAAGGACGTCAATGTCGCCCTCGTCCCCCTGGGCATGCCGCTGCTGGCCGGGCCCGGCGCGATCGTCTCCGTCATCCTTGCCGTGCAGCACGCCGACGGCTGGGGCGGGCAGCTGTCGGTGTGGACCGCGATCGTGGCCATGCACCTGGTCCTGTGGCTGGTGATGCGCTACTCGCTGCTGATCATCCGGATCATCAAGGACGGCGGCGTCGTGCTCGTCACCCGGCTCTCGGGCATGCTGCTGTCCGCCATCGCCGTGCAGCAGATCGCGGGCGGCATCACTCAGTTCATCCAGGGCAAGGGCTGACCGCCCGGCCGCCCCCGGACCGCGCGGATCTCAGACCGCGCCGCGCCAGAACCCGGCCAGTGCGTCCGCCGTCTCCCCGGGCCGCTCGGCGTTGGGGGAGTGGCCGGTGCCCGGTACGACCGTACGCCGGGCACCCAGCCGCGCGGCCATCGCGTCAAGCTGCGGCACCGGCCAGGCGTCGTCCTCGGCACCGGAGACCACGTGGACGGGCACCGGCAGCGCGGCCAGCTCGGCCACCCGGTCCGGCTCGGTGAGCAGCTGGCGTCCCGTCGCCGCCAGTTGCTCGGGGACGTTGGCCAGCCAGCGCCGGCGCAGGAACTCCTCCATCGCCGCCGAGGCCTCCGCCACCTCGCGCCGCGCGTACGGGGCCTCACCCGCCGCGCCCACCGACTGGTCCAGCTCCCGCATGACCTCCCAGATGGCCGCCATGCTCATCGAACCCAGCGCGCCCAGCAGCATGCGCACCCGCTGCTGCTGGGAGGCGGAGACCGCGGCGGGGCCGCAGCTCAGCAGCGTCAGCGAGGCGAAGGGGGCCGCGTCCCGCAGGACGGCGGCGCGGGCGACCAGTCCGCCCATCGAGTGCCCCACCAGGTGGACACCGCCGGGCGAGGACGCCGTGAGGGCGCGGGTCACGGCGTGCACGTCCTGGGCGAGCGGGTCCTGCGCGTAGGCCGCCTCGTCGTGCGGGCCGCCCGTCTCGAACTGGCCCCGCCCGTCCATCGCCACCACCCGGAACCCGGCCCCGGCCAGCGGTTCCAGCAGTCCGATGAAGTCCTCCTTGCTGCCCGTGAAGCCCGGCACCAGCAGCGCGGTCCGCCCCGCCCGCCCGCGCGACCCCGTGCCCGGCCCGGCGTCCTGTCCCCGCTCCGGGCCGTCCGTCTCCGGCACGGGGCCCGGCCCGCCGGTGTCGTGCACCGCGAACTCGCCGCGCGGGGTGGCCAACCGGTAGGCGCGTACCCCGGCGGGCAGCGCGAGGAAGGGGGGCTTGCTCATGGCAGGACGCTACCCGTCCGCCCGGCCCGCCCGGCACGGTGGCCTCCCGCACCGGCGGGACGGGACGGGCACGCGAACGGCCCGGCACCCCGTCGGGGTACCGGGCCGTGACGGACCGTGCGGGGCCTCCCGGCGCCTGCCGGGAGGGGAGGTCAGCTC
>NZ_VJOK01000001.1:5029116-5035030 GCF_013302895.1 Streptomyces albus subsp. chlorinus
AGGCCGGAGCCCGGCGGACTTGCCGCGCGAACGGCCGCCCGGCTCGCCCAGGTCCTCCAGCTCCTCGGCCTCCAGCCCGGCCCGCGTGCGCTCGGCGCGCGGCAGGATGCCCTTGGCACCCTCCGGGATGTTGAGCGCCTCGTAGAGGTGCGGCGAGGTGGAGTAGGTCTCCTCCGGGTCGTTGAAGTCCAGCTCCAGCGCCTTGTTGATCAGCTGCCAGCGCGGGATGTCGTCCCAGTCGACCAGCGTGACGGCGGTGCCGGAGGCGCCCGCTCGGCCGGTGCGGCCGATGCGGTGCAGGTAGGTCTTCTCGTCCTCGGGCGTCTGGTAGTTGATCACGTGGGTGACGTTGTCGACGTCGATACCCCGTGCGGCGACGTCCGTGCACACCAGCACATCGACCTTGCCGTTCCGGAAGGCGCGCAACGCCTGCTCGCGCGCCCCCTGGCCCAGGTCGCCGTGGACGGCACCGGCCGCGAAGCCCCGCCGCGAGAGCTGCTCGGCGACATCGGCCGCCGTGCGTTTCGTACGGCAGAAGATCATCGCGAGGCCGCGGCCCTCGGCCTGGAGCATCCGCGCGACCATCTCCGGCTTGTCCAGGGAGTGGGCACGGAAGACGTACTGGGTGGTGTTGGCCACCGTCTGGCCCTCGTCGTCCGGCGCGGTGGCACGGATGTGCGTGGGCTGGCTCATGTAGCGGCGGGCCAGCGAGATGACCTGGCCGGGCATGGTCGCGGAGAAGAGCATCGTCTGGCGGCGCGTGGGCAGCAGCTCGATGATCTTCTCGACGTCCGGCAGGAAGCCCAGGTCGAGCATCTCGTCGGCCTCGTCCAGGACGAGCGTCCTGATCTCCGAGAGCCGCAGCTTCTTCTGGCCCGCCAGGTCGAGCAGCCGCCCGGGGGTGCCGACGACCACGTCGACGCCCTTCTGCAGGGCCTCGACCTGCGGCTCGTAGGCACGGCCGCCGTAGATCGACAGGACCCGCACATTGCGGACCTTGCCGGCGGTCAGCAGGTCGTTGGTCACCTGCTGGCACAGCTCACGGGTGGGGACGACGACCAGGGCCTGGGGCGCGTCGGTCAGCTCCTCGGGCTTCGCCCGCCCCAGCTCGACATCCGCGGGGACGGTCACCGAGTCCAGCAGCGGAAGTCCGAAGCCCAGCGTCTTGCCGGTGCCGGTCTTCGCCTGGCCGATGACGTCGGTGCCCGCGAGGGCGACGGGGAGCGTCATCTCCTGGATCGGGAAGGGGGACGTGATGCCGACGGCTTCGAGGGCCTCGGCTGTCTCGGGAAGGATCCCCAGATCTCTGAACGTGGTGGACAGGGTGCTTGCCTCTTCTGTGTGACGCACGAGTGCGGCTGCGGCGGTTGGCCGTCCCAGGCGGTCCGGGCGGTCCAGCGGAGCGAGGAGCGGATCTACCGCAGCCGGGCGGCCGTCTCACGCGGCCCGCCCAGTGGTACGGGACCACTGGCTCCCGCTCAAGCGCCTCACTCGCGCGAGCGGTCCCTCTCGGCGCGGCCCGTGCGGGGAGCACGGGTCGGCGGAAGGCTGTCAGGTCGGAGCCGATCGGGCCACCGACCGGGCATCCGCATTTACATGCATGCAGCGAGTCCACCTCATCCAGTGGACCCATATCACTGTACCCCGAATCCGCGCATGTGTACCGGGCCGATCGTTGTGTACGGGATCCCCGGGGCCCCGTGAGGCCCCTGAGGACCGGGCAGGGGGCTTTGCGACCTGCGGTCGCGGGCTATCGTGCGCACTATGGAGACGCCTGACAAGACCGCCGACGGTTCCGAGCAAGCCACCGCCCCCGCCACCTCGATCGCCACCCAGGACTGGGAGCAGGCCTCGGCCGACCCGACCTACCGTGCCGCGGTCGTCGACCTGCTCGGCGCGCTGGCCTACGGGGAGCTGGCGGCCTTCGAGCGGCTCGCCGAGGACGCCAAGCTGGCGCCGACCCTGGTGGACAAGGCGGAGCTGGCCTCCATGGCGTCGGCCGAGTTCGGCCACTTCGAGAAGCTGCGCCGGCGGCTCGCCCGGATCGACGAGGACCCCACGGCCGCCATGGAGCCCTTCGCCGGGCCGCTGGACGAGTTCCACCGGCTCACGGCACCCTCCGACTGGCTGGAGGGCCTGATCAAGGCGTACGTCGGCGACTCCATCGCCTCGGACTTCTACCGCGAGGTCGCCGCCCGGCTGGACACCGACACCCGCGCGCTGGTCCTCGGCGTGCTCGACGACACCGGGCACTCCAGCTTCGCGGTGGAGAAGGTCCGCGCCGCCATCGAGGCGGACCCGCGGGTGGGCGGTCGGCTCGCCCTGTGGGCGCGGCGGCTGATGGGGGAGGCGCTCTCCCAGGCCCAGCGGGTGGTGGCCGACCGGGACGCGCTCTCGACCATGCTGGTCGGCGGGGTGGCCGACGGCTTCGACCTGGCCGAGGTCGGCAAGATGTTCTCCCGGATCACCGAGGCCCATACGAAGCGGATGGCCGCGCTGGGGCTTGCCGCCTGAGCCGCGGCTGTGCGGTGCGCGGTGCCGGGGTGGCACGCAGGGTGTCCTTGCGCCACTGCCGCCGCCCCGGCGCGTCCCGCAGCAGCAGCGACAGCAGCGCCGCGCTGACGCCGAGCGAGACGCACAGGTTCGCCGGCGCGTGGCCGGGGCCGAGCACGATGTGGCTGATGAGACCGCCGACGAGGGCGGCGACGGGTCCCGTGGACAGCACGAGCCGCCGGTCGGGAAGCCGCTCGGGGAACCGCCTCGTCGCGGCGAGCGCGAGGGCGAGTCCGAGGCTTGCGGAGCCGAGAGCCTCCCAGATCATGAGGACCTCCTCGGGGTGGACGTTCGCGTGACCGCGGGTCGCGGTCGTCTCCCGTCCTCCCCCTGCTCGGGGAGACTGAAACGGCGGCTGCGGGGACAATCCCCGCAGCCGCCGTCGGGTGTGTGCGGCCGGGCGTCGCGGTTCGCCCGCCTGTGCGCCTCCCCGTACGCCAGTGCGCCGAGGGGTGCGTCAGATCGCGCCGAAGCCCACCTTGCGGCCCGAGGCCTCCCCGATCTCGACGTAGGCGACACGGTCCGCGGGGACCAGGACCCTCCGGCCGTGCTCGTCCGTGAGGCTGAGCATCCCGGTGCCCTTCTCCAGTGCCGCCGCCACCGTGCTCTCGACCTCGTCAGGAGTCTGCTTGCTCTCCATGACGATCTCGCGAGGCGCGTGCTGCACGCCGATCTTGACCTCCACGGCTATGTCCCTCCGACGGTCCAGGTGTCCCCGTGGCGATGCCCGGGGAGTGGTGCGCGGCAGGCAGCCGCGCCGTACGGGAGCAACCCTAGCTCTCGGCGGAAAGCGCGAGGGGGCACGGTCGCACGCCCGCAGCGAACAACCGCGCCCCCTCGGACGCCCTCCGGGCCGCACGGCCCGGAGGGCTACTGCATCGGGAACCCGGCGATACCGCGCCAGGAGAGCGAGGAGATCAGCTTGGCCGCCGCGTCCCGCGGGATCTTCTGGCCCGCGCCCAGCCAGTAGCGCGCGGTGATCTGCGCCATCCCGCACAGCCCCACGGCCAGCAGCATCGACTGCTCCTGCGGCAGCTTGGTGTCCTCGGAGATCACCTCGCTGACGGCCTGCGCGCAGTCCAGGCTCACCTTGTCCACGCGCTCGCGCACCGCGGGCTCGTTGGTGAGATCCGACTCGAAGACCAGCCGGAACGCACCGCCCTCGTCCTCCACGAAGCCGAAGTAGGCGTCCATGGTGGCCGCCACCCGCTGCTTGTTGTCCGTGGTGGACTCCAGCGCCGCGCGCACGGCCTGGAGCAGCGCCTCGCAGTGCTGGTCGAGCAGCGCGAGGTACAGCTCGAGCTTGCCCGGGAAGTGCTGGTAGAGAACCGGTTTGCTGACACCGGCGCGGTCGGCGATGTCGTCCATCGCCGCCGCGTGGTAGCCCTGCGCGACGAAGACCTCCTGAGCTGCGCCCAGCAGTTGGTTACGTCGGGCCCGGCGGGGCAGACGCGTGCCACGCGGGCGCGCTTCGGTCTGCTCGATGGCTGTCACGCCGCCTCCCTGAGTTTTCCTGAGCGCGAGCTGCGCTGCGCGGCCATCGTACTTTTCGGTAACGGGAGTGCGAGGTGCGCGGGCCCCGAAATTCCTCCGCCCGTCGGCCGCGGCGGGTGCTTTATCGGTACTCGTCCTCGTTCAGCTCCACCACGCGGGCCTGCTCGGCGGCGTCGGCCGGGTCCACCTCGTGGAGGCCGCGCGGGGCGAGCGGCTCGTCCCGCTGCCGCAGCACCTCGGCCTTCTGCTCGGCCGCGTCCGCCTCGGTGACCTCGGGGCTCTCCACTTCCTCGGGCTCCTCCTCGTAGCCGCCGTAGGCGTCCGCCTCGTCGAAGGTTTCCGGATCGGTCGGGTCGACAGACATGCCGGCTCCCCTTTCCAGGGTGGGGCCCGTCATGCGGGCCTGCGTTCGAGACTACGGGCGGGTCACCAGGGGCGCACGTCGCATGCCTCCGGGATGGGTCCCGCCGGGCGCGAGCCCCTGGCATCCCCTGTACACCAGTGTGCTTCTTCTGTGACGGTGAACACGTGAGGGGCGGTGTGATCGTCTCGTAACATTGCCCCATGTCCTCCACCGAGCACCCGGAAAGCCGTGCCCGGACGGCCCGTGCCGCGGCACCGCCGGCCGCACCGCCGCCGTCGGAGGCGGGGGAGAGCGGCCGGGCCGGGGAGCCCCGCGGGGCCGCGGAAGGGGAGACGCTCGGGACGGTCACCCTGCCAGGCCTGACGCTGGCCGTGCGGCGGCCCCGCCGCGCCGCCGCACAGGAGCCGGCCGGTGGGAGCGGACAGGACACGGCCGCCGGAGGGGACACCCGTGAGGCGGCCCTCTATGTGCACGGCCTCGGCGGCTCCTCGCGCAACTGGTCCGCCCTCATGCGGGAGCTGGCCGGCGACGTGGACGGCGAGGCGGTCGACCTGCCCGGTTTCGGTGACTCCCCGCCGCCCGACGACGGTGACTACTCGATCTCCGCGCACGCCCGCGCGGTCATCCGCCACCTCGACGCGGGCGACCGCCGCCCCGTGCACCTGCTCGGCAACTCCCTGGGCGGCGCCGTCGCGACCAGGGTGGCCGCCGTACGGCCCGACCTGGTGCGCACCCTCACCCTGGTCTCGCCCGCCCTGCCGGAGGTCCCGCCGCCGCGCGGTGCCTGGCCGACGGCGATGCTGGCCGTCCCCGGAGTCGCCGCGCTGTTCGGCCGGATCACCCGCGACTGGCCCGCCGAGCGCTGCGCGGGCGGCGTGCTCGGACTGTGCTACGGCGACCCGGCGCGGGTGACGCCGGAGGACTTCGCCGCCGCCGCGGCCGAGTACGAACGCCGGGCGAGACTGCCCTACTTCTGGGATGCCATGGCCCGCTCGACACGGGGCCTCGTGGACGCCTATACCCTGTCCGGGCAGCACGCACTGTGGCGGCAGGCCGAGCGGGTGCTGGCACCCACGCTGCTGATCTACGGTGTGCGCGACCAGCTGGTCGCCTTCCGGATGGCCCGGCGTGCCTCGGCCGCCTTCCGCGACTCCCGGCTGCTGGCCATGCCGGAGGCGGGGCACGTCGCCATGATGGAGTACCCCGAGATCGTCGCGGGGGCCGTCCGCGAGCTGATCCACGACGCTGCCAGGGCCGCCCGGCGGTCGGACGGCCACCCGGCCGGTGCCGCCCCGCGTGACCCCGGCAATCCGGAAAGGTGACCAGTGGGACGCCACAGCCGTAAGGGCAAGGCCGGTACCGCGCGCGGCCGGCAGCGCTCCGGGATAGCGCAGCGCCCCGCCGGGACCGGCCCGGCCGCCGCCGGGCCCGGCTCCGAGGGCGCCCCCGAACAGGCCGCCGCCACCCGGGAGCACGGCACGCCCGCGCCGTACCCCTCCGGAG
>NZ_VJOK01000001.1:5035050-5050928 GCF_013302895.1 Streptomyces albus subsp. chlorinus
GGCCCGCAGGGGGCCCCGGCGCACGGCGTCCCCCATGGCGTCCCCGTCCATGGCGTCCCCGTCCACGGCGGCCAGGCGCACGGCAGTCCCGCGCACGGCAGCCCCTCGTACGCCGACGAGCCCGCCCGTGGCGGTCACCCGCAGCAGGGCGAGGAGGGCCACGGCGCCAGGCCGGGGCCGTACGGCTACGCGCCCGGCCAGGCTCCCGCGCCTCCCCGCCTGCCGGGCCGGCGCCGGTACCGGCCCGGACCCCGGCAGGACTATCTGTCCGCGTTCGACGAGGACGTCTTCGGGACGGGCGCCCCCGGCACCTCCCGGCAGACCCCGCCCCCGGCCGGCGCCCCCGGCACGGAGCGGCAGGCCGCCTCCGGCCCCGCCGCGCCCCACGACCCCGGCCGGACCCGGGAGAGCGGCAACGACGAGCCGCCGAGCACCCCCTCCGGCTCCCGGAGCGTGCCCCGTCCCCGGCCGGACCGGGGGAGCAGCAGGGCCCGCACCTGTACGGGCATCGCCGCCGCGGCCATCACCACCGTGCTGGCGTTCCTCGTCGCCGCACAGGTCGCGGGCGGGGAGCACAGCTCGGGCGAGTCCGACCGCGGCCTGAAGACGGGCGAGCGCGTCCCCGCCGCCGGCCCCGCGCCGGACGCCGAGCGTGCCGACCGCGGCACCCGCCCCACCCCCGGCGCCGAGGCCGACTCGTACAACGCGAAGATGGCGCACGTCTACCCGCTCGCTGACGACCTGAAGGGCTCGGGGAAGTTCACCACCGTCCCCGGCCACCAGAAGGGCCCCCGCAAGGGTGAGGTGGTGCGCTACCGCGTGGACATCGAAAAGGGACTCCCCCTGGACGGCGGGCTGTTCGCCGAAGCGGTCCACAAGACGCTCAACGACAAGCGCAGTTGGGCACACGCGGGCAAGCGCAGCTTCGAGCGGGTCCCCTCGGGCAAGGCCGAGTTCGTCATCACCCTGGCCTCCCCGCACACCACCGACGTGTGGTGTGCGAAGTCCGGGCTGGACACCAGCCAGCAGAAGGTCTCCTGCGACTCCGCCGCCACCGACCGCGTCATGATCAACGGTTATCGGTGGGCGCGCGGCGCGGCCACCTACGGCCACGGTCAGATGCACTCCTACCGGCAGATGCTCATCAACCACGAGGTGGGCCACCGGCTCGGCCACGGACACGTGGGCTGCCCCGCCGACGGCAAGCTCGCGCCGGTGATGATGCAGCAGACCAAGTACCTCTCCACGGACGGCCGGACCTGCCGCCCCAACGCCTGGCCGTTCCCGAAGGGCTGACGGCGCGTCTTCGAGGGGCTCACGGCCGTCCCCGGTGGGCTCGCGGCCGGCCCCTGAAAGGGCTGGCGGCCGGAACGGCGAGCCGGGTCCCGCTCGCCGGGTGACCGCTGCCGGACGCCCCCAGCGGCAGTGGCGTGTTCGAACGCGCGAGCCGCGGGAAAGTCACGGGTCTTCACCCCTTCCGGTGGTGTGACGGACAACCGTCCATCGTGCGACGGGGGCGCGCATAGCGTCGTCCGCGTCCCGCCGCTGAGCCGTACCCGGCCGGTGGCACGCCACGAGAGGGATCGGGGGTGCGCACGTGCGCATCGCACTGCTTACGGAGGGTGGTTACCCCTATCTGCGGGGTGAGTCCGCGCTGTGGTGCGACCGCCTGCTGCGCGGCCTGGACGGCTACGAGTTCGCGGTGCACGCCCTCAGCCGCAGCGCGCGCCAGGAAGAGGCGGGCTGGTGGCGGCTGCCTCCCCAGGTGACCCGGGTGCGCACGGCGCCGCTGTGGGGGCCCGTCCCGGAGGCCGCGGGCGTGCGGGACTTTTCGCGGGGCTCCCTCGGACGGCGCGAGAGGCGGCGCTTCCGCGAGCACTTCGCCGCACTGGTGCAGTCCGTCTGCTCGGCGGACACCGTCCGCTCCGGGGAGACGGTCCGCTCAGGGAAGACGGTCCGCTCCGGGGAGACCGTCTGTTCCGGGGAGGGGGAGCACGGACGCGGGCCGTCGGTCCCCGCCGGCCGCGCGCAGAACGGTTCCAGCATTCGGACGGGCGGTTCCAGCACCCAGGCGGACCGTTTCGCCGCAGGTCTGTACGGGCTCGCCGAGCTGGCGGCCGAGCGGGGCGGACTGGCCTCGGCGCTCCGCTCGGAGGACGCCGTACGCCTCCTGGAGGCCGCCTGCCGTGCCCCGGGAGCCCCCAGCACCGTGCGCGCCGCCCAAGTGCCCGATCTGCTCGCCGTCATCGAGCGCCTGGAGCGGGCGCTGCGCCCCCTCTCGCTGGACTGGTACGGGCTGCGCGGCACAGACCCCGGGCTGTCGGCCGTCGATCTGTGCCACGCCGTGGGCGCGGGCCCGGCGGCCCTCCCCGGACTGCTGGCCAAGCACGCGTTCGGGGTGCCGCTGCTGATCACTGAGTACGGCGTACGGCTGCGCGAGCACTATGTCTCCAGCGCGGCGAGTGCGGCCGGTGCCGCCGGCGCGGCCGGTGCCACGGGAGCCGTCGCGCGCGGAGTCGCGGGCGCTCCCGTACGCGCCCTGCTGGCCTCCTTCCAGCGGCGGCTCGCCCAGGAGGCGTACGCACAGGCCCAGTTGATCACCCCTGGGAACGCGCACGCGCGGCGCTGGCAGGAGCGGTGCGGCGCCCCCGCCGAGCGGTTGCGCATCGTCTACCCGGGCATGGACACGGCCCCGTTCGACGCCGTGGGTGAGCCGGCCGGCCTGCTCCCGCCGCCCGAGGGACCGCACCCGGCCGGTGCGCCGACGCTGGTGTGGGTGGGCCGCATGGGGCCCCGCAAGGACCTGAGCACCCTGCTGCACGCCTTCGCCCGGGTGCGCGAGGCACTGCCCCACGCGCGGCTGCGCCTCGTGGCGACGGGCGCCCCGAGCGCTGCCGGCACCCCGTGCGCTCCGTATGCCCCGTGTGTCCCGGCCGCCACGGACGCCGACGGAACAGGGGCGGTGGCACCGGGGGGAGACGGCACCGGGAACGGCGAGCCGGAGGGGGAGTACGCGGCGCTGTGCCGGGAGCTGGCCGCGCGGCTCTTCCCGCCCGACGCCGACGGCGGTTCGCCCGTGGCCTTCGAGGAGGTGGGCAGCTCCGCCGTACCCACCCTCGCGGACGCGTACGCCTGTGGGGATGTCGTCGTGCTGTCCAGCACGGTCGAGGGTTTTCCCGTCTCCCTTGTGGAGGCGATGCTGTGCGGTCGGGCGACGGTCTCCACGGATGCCGGGGCGGTCCGTGAAGTCATCGGCGGTACCGGTCTCGTCGTCCCCCCGCGTGACGCCCGCGCGTTCGCGGACGCCTGTACGGCGCTGCTGTGCGACCCTGCGCGTGCAGCACGCCTGGGCGCCGCCGCGCGTGCGCGGGCGCTGGAGCTGTTCACGGTGCGGCAGAACGTCGAGGCGTTCCGTGGCATCTATCTGGAGCTGATGTCCCACCACCCCGTCCGCCGCGAGGGGAGCGGTGCGGAAAGCACACCGGAGGGCGAGCCGCGCCCGTTCGCACGGCCCGCCGAGTCCCACCTGCCGGGCCGCTGGGCGGGCTCCCCACGGTGTGCGAGCACCGCGTCCGGGAGCGCGGAGGTGTGCCGCACCGCGTACCGTCCGGGCCACCGTCCGACCGGCACGCGTCTGTCCGGAGGGAGCGCCGTTCCCGTCCCGAGCTGGGCGGGTACGGACCGCGCCCCCTTGCCGCGCCCGCCCATGGGCCGCCCACCCCAGGACCGTCGGCCCCCGGACTCTCCGTCCCCCGACGCTCCGCCCCAGCAGCGTGCCTTTTCGGACCGCGCATCCTTCGACAGCGCGTCCCCGGGACGCGCGCCGGTGGAGGGCACGTCCGCGGACCCGGGCCGGGACCTGGACCAGGGACCGGGGCGTGTCCCTGTGGACCGTACGCCGGTGGGGCGGGCGTCCGCGGGGTGTACGCCGGTGGGGCGGGCGTCCATTGGCCCTGTGCCCGCGGTTGCCGCGTCGGCGGACGCCGCGCGTGAGCCGCGGGAGGGGCCGCCGTCAGGGACACTCCCGCTGGGCCCCGCCCCGGGGCGTGCGGCGGTCGGAGCCGAGCCCAGGGAGGCCGCCCCGTGAAGACTCCGTCCGCACCAGGTGACCCGGTACGCGTGCTGCTGCACCGGCACAGCACACTGTGCGAGCGGGCCGTCGATCCGCTGGAGATCGCCGCCGGCCTGGAGGCCAGCGGCGTCACCGACCGCACTGCCGCCCACTGTCTGCACCGTGACGTCTTCTCCCTCGCGGAGGAGCTGTACGCCCGCGCCCCGCGCACCGCGACGCTCCAGGCGCGGCTCCCGACGCCGGAGGGACCGGCGAGGAGTCCCCTGGAGCCCGAACTGCGGGAACCCGGGGCGTCGGCCCCTGAGGCGCCGGGTCCTGAGACAACGGGCCGTGGGGCACTCGGCCGTGAGGCGCCGGGCCACGAGACGCCGGACCTTGAGGCGCCGCCCCCAGGGGCACCGGCTGCGGACGCCCGGGAGGCACGGACTGCGGGAACGTCCGCGTGGACGCACTTCCCGGCCGAGCACTTCCCGGTCGAGCGTTTCCCGGTCGGGCACGTCCCGGTCTGGCATACCCCGGATACGCGAACCCCTGACGCGGCGATCCCTGACGCGGCGATCCTGCCCGTGGCCATCCCGGACGCAGGTGGCCCGGACGACCCGGGCGGCCGGGTCCCGGTCGGGTCGGCCGCGGGCGGGCCGGTCGCGGCAGGGGCTGCCATGGAAACCCCGGCCGTACGTGCTGCGACCGTACGGGTCTCGGCCCGCGAACCCTCGCCGGAGGCAGCCCGCGCGGGAAGCGGCCGGCGCCGCGTGGGACGGATGTGTGTCCGGGGCGCCGTGCTGGTGCTGCCGCTGCTGCCGGGCCTGCTGTGCGCCGGAACGCTCGCCTGGCTGGCGCTGCTGGCCGATCGCCCGCCGCTCCTGCGGGGCGCTGTCGGTGCGGCCGGTGCCGCAGCCGTGCTCGGCAGCGTGCTCGCCGCCGTACGGACCGCGTCGCCCGCCCGGCTCCCGCCCGGCGCGCCCGCTCCTTTCCCGGTGCTGCTCTGGCTGTGCGTCTGCTGGCTGACCGGGTACGCGCTCTTCGGTGACTGGCTGCTGGAAGAGCTGCTCGGCGGCGGTCCCGAACCGGCGGGCGGCCTTCCGCCGCCACCCCGTCGCCTCCGCCGCATGTGCCGCTCGGCCTCGCGCTGGCCGTCGTGCCGGCCGTCTGGGCCACCCGCGTCTTCGCCCGGGCGGCACGCCGGAGGCTGGAAGGCAGCCGCAGCCTGGAGGAGTTCGCCGCCGGGACGCGGCCGCTGCTGGCCCTGGCCGTCACCGGGTTCGCGGCGACCCTTCCGGCGCTCCACTGGGCGGCGCGCGCCGTCACTGACGCTCTCGCGCCGTCCGGTACGCCCCTCGCGGAGGAGCCGTCCCGGCCCGCCTCGTGGGCCGCCGCCGCGCTGGCGCTGCTGCTGTTCGCCGCGCTGCTGCCGGGCGCGCACGGTTTCGGGCGCGCCGCCCGTACGGGACTCGCCACCGCCTGCGCGCTGGAGGCGGCCGCGCTGCTCACCGTCCCGGCCGCGCGGCTGCCCGGACTCGGCGCGGTGGCCCGCCCCGTGGAGGTGCTGGCCGCGCACCACGGGGTGGCGGCCGTGCCCCTGGCGGCCTGCGCCTGCGCGGCCCTCGGACTGCTGGCGTACGCGGCCGTCGCGCTGACCGGCGCCACGGCCCACCACCGGGAGGAGGAGTCCGTATGAGCGCCGGTCCGTCCTCCCACCCTCGCCATCGCACGGGCTTACGGGCCCGACTGCCCCACACCGACAAGGAGCACAACCCCATGACCCACGCGCAGTCGGCACACCGAGGCACTGACGGGCGACCAGAGCGCGGCCCCGTGCGACCGCTCCCGGTCGGCCCTTCGCACGAGGAGGTCACACGATGAGAGTGCTGCTGCTGGGCGCCAGCGGATACCTGGGCCGGTTCGTCGCCGACCGGCTGCTGGCCGATCCCGCCGTGCAGCTCACCGCACTCGGCAGGGGCGACGACGCGGACGTCCGGTTCGACCTGTCCACCGGCAGCCCGGGGGCGCTCACCCGGTTCCTGGACGCCGTGCACCCGGGCGTGGTCATCAACTGCGCGGGCACCACCAGGGGCAACGGCCGGGAGTTGATCCGGCACAACGTGGTCGCCACCGCGGCCGTCTGCGAAGCGCTGCGCCGCAGTGGCTGCGGCGCCCGCCTGGTGCACCTGGGGTGCGCCGCCGAGTACGGCCCCTCCCCGTCGGGCTCGTCCACCGGCGAGGACGCGGTACCGCGCCCCGGCGGCCCGTACGGCGTCAGCAAGCTCGCGGGCACCGAACTGGTGCTGGCCTCCGGGCTGGACGCCGTCGTCCTGCGGGTCTTCTCCCCCATCGGCCCCGGCACCCCCGCGGGCTCGCCCCTCGGCCGGGTGGCCGAGGCGATGCGGCGCGCCATGCAGGCGGGCGACAGCGAACTGAAGCTGGGCGGGCTGGGTGTCCAGCGCGACTTCGTGGACGTACGCGACGTCGCGCGCGCCGTACACGCCGCCTCCCTCTCGGCGGCGCAGGGCATCGTCAACATCGGCACCGGCCGTGCCGTCCGGCTGCGTGACGCGACCTCGCTGCTGGCCCGGGTCGCCGGGTACGCGGGCGCCGTCCACGAGCAGGGCGGGGCTCCCGTCGGCCTGCCGTCGGCGGAGGGCCACGCACAGGGCGGACCCGGCATGGGCGGTCCCGGCATGGGCGGGCACGCGCCGGGCGGCCATGGTGCGGGCGGATACACGGGCGGCCCGGAGCGGTCCGGTGCCCCCGGCGCACCCGGTGGGGCGCACACGCCCGTCATTCCGGCGCAGACACACGCCGCCCACGCCGCGCAAGCCGCCCACGCCGCCGCCCACGCGGTCCACGCGGCGCACGCGGGCCATCCGCAGGGAGCGCAGTCCGCGCCCTCCGCCTCACCCGCACCGGCCGGCTCGCCAGCCCCCTCGGTCCCGTCCGCCCCGCCCGCCTCGTATCCGTACCCCGACGGGTGCGGAGCCTGGCAGCAGGCCGACGTCCGTACCGCGCGCGACCGGCTCGGCTGGCGGCCACGGATCGGTTTGGAGGAGTCCCTGGCCGACATCTGGATGGAGGCCGCATGCCGTATCTGACGACACGCCCGGCGCGGCCCCGTCGGGACGGCCACGGCGGCGCGGCCGACGGGGGCGCGGGCGGGCTGCGGAAGCGGCTGGGGCTCGGGGTGCCCGGCTGCGCGCACCCGATGCTCGCGCCGAGGGAGTGGGCGGAGCTGTCCCGGCCCGGTCTCGGTGCCCTGTCCGGGCCGGGCCGCGCGCCGGGGCCGCTGCACTGGGCGGTGCTCGACGTCGCGGACGGCCCCGGCACCCGATCCGACCCGTACTGCGCGCCCGCCGCGGCGGCGCTGCGGTCGGCGGGCGTCGCCGTCCTCGGGCGTCTCGACATGCGAGACGGTGCGCGGGCGTTCGGGGAGCTGGTCTCCGAAGCGCACCGGTACCTCGACTGGTACCGGGTCGACGGCTTCTACCTGGCGCACTGCCCAGGCGGGGCCGACCGGCTGGCACGGGTCCGGCGGCTGACGGCCACCCTGCGCGCACTGCTGGGCGGTGAACGGGCCGGCGGGCACCTCGTCCTGGCGCCCGGCGGCCCCCCGCACCCGGAGCATGTCGAGTGCGGGGACCAGCTGGTCACCTACGACGGCAACTGGGCGGACTACCGCTGGTCGCAGGCCGAGGAGTGGACGGCGGCACACCCCGCCGAACGCTTCTGCCACCTGGTGCACTCGCTGCCGCGCACGCACCTGGACGAGGCGCTGCGCATCGCCAGCTGGCAGGGCGCGGGCACCGTCTGCTTCACGGACAGGACCCGGACCAGGGGACAGAACCCCTGGGAGACCCTGCCCGGCTACTGGGACGCCCTCGTCTCGTGCCTCGGAACAGGTGTCTCGGAATGAGACAGCCCGTGGCAGTGTTACGAGAGGAACGGCCCGCCTCCGGGCGGGTGACTTCCCGCACGTCCCACCGACCCTCGGAGTCTCCGTGTCACTGCCACCCCTGGTCGAGCCAGCCGACGAGCTCACCGTCGACGAGGTCCGCAGGTACTCACGTCACCTGATCATCCCGGACGTCGGGATGGAAGGGCAGAAGCGGCTCAAGAACGCGAAGGTGCTCTGTGTGGGCGCGGGCGGCCTCGGCTCGCCCGCCCTGATGTATCTCGCTGCCGCCGGTGTCGGCACGCTCGGCATCATCGAGTTCGACGAGGTCGACGAGTCGAACCTCCAGCGGCAGATCATCCACAGCCAGTCGGACATCGGCCGGCCGAAGGCGCAGTCCGCCAAGGACACCGTGCTGGGGATCAACCCGTACACCACGGTCAATCTGCACGAGGAGCGGCTCGACTCCTCGAACGTGATGGACATCTTCGCGCAGTACGACCTGATCGTGGACGGCACGGACAACTTCGCCACCCGCTACCTGGTCAACGACGCCTGCGTGCTGCTGAACAAGCCGTACGTATGGGGCTCGATCTACCGGTTCGACGGCCAGGCCAGCGTCTTCTGGAGCGAGCACGGGCCGTGCTACCGCTGCCTGTACCCGGAGCCCCCGCCGCCCGGCATGGTGCCGAGCTGCGCGGAAGGCGGCGTGCTGGGCGTGCTGTGCGCCTCCGTCGGCTCGATCCAGGTCAACGAGGCCATCAAGCTGCTGGCCGGCATCGGTGAGCCGCTGGTCGGCCGGCTGATGATCTACGACGCCCTGGAGATGAACTACCGCCAGGTCAAGGTCCGCAAGGACCCCGACTGCGCGGTCTGCGGGCCCAACGCCACGGTCACCGAGCTGATCGACTACGAGGCGTTCTGCGGCGTCGTCTCCGACGAGGCCCAGGAGGCCGCGGCCGGCTCCACCATCACTCCCAAGCAGCTCAAGGAGTGGCTGGACGACGGTGAGAACATCGACGTCATCGACGTGCGGGAGCCGAACGAGTACGAGATCGTCTCGATCCCCGGTGCCCGGCTGATCCCCAAGAACGAGTTCCTGATGGGCAACGCGCTGCAGGACCTTCCGCAGGACAAGAAGATCGTCTTGCACTGCAAGACGGGTGTCCGTTCCGCGGAGGTGCTGGCTGTGCTGAAGAACGCGGGGTTCTCCGACGCCGTGCACGTGGGTGGCGGTGTCATCGGCTGGGTCAACCAGATCGAGCCGGAGAAGCCGGTGTACTGAGCCGCGTCCGTGTGGGGCGAACCGGGTTCGCGAACGTCGTTTGGGAACGGGGTTCGTGAGCCTGGTTCGCGAACACCGTTCGCGAATGGGGTTCGCGAACCTCTTCGTCGAACCCCATTCCCGAACCCGCTTGGCAAACCTGTTCAGCACATCAGGTTCACGAAGGGGTCTCACCTGCACGCGGTCCCGTCCCCGGGAACCTTCCCGTTCAGCAGGTAGCGGTCGACCAGGCGCCGGACACATCGGTTGTCGCTGTCGTAGGCGCCGTGCCCCTCGCCCCGGTAGGTCACTTCGACGCCGACGCCCTCGCCGAGCCTCTCCTTCATGGCGCGCGTCCCCGCGTACGGCGTGGCCGGGTCGCCCGTCGTGCCGACCAGCAGGATCGGGTCCGAGCCGTCGGCGCGCACCGGCGGTGCGGTCCACCGGCCCCGCACCGGCCAGTCGTGGCAGGAGGACAGGCCCCAGGCCGACATCGGTCCGAAGACGGGTGAGGCCTCGGTGAAGTCGGGCAGCTCGGTCTTGATGTCCTGGACGTCGTACCGCTGCCGGTTGTCCGCGCAGCTGATGGCCGTCAGGGACGACTGGAGGGTGCTGTAGGTGCCGTCCTGGTTGCGCCCGTTGAGGGCGTCGGCGAGCAGCAGCAGGGTCGTGCCGTCGCCGTCCACCAGTGCCTCTTCGAGCCCCTGGGACAGCAGCTGCCAGGTGTCCTTGGCGTAGAGGGCCTGGGAGATACCGCTCTCGGCCAGCGACTCGGTCAGCTTGCGGCCGCTGTCGGTGGGCATCGGTTCGGCGTCCAGATCGGCCAGCAGGTCGGTGATGCGCTGCTTGCCCTCCGCGGGGTCCTCACCGACCGGGCAGTCCTCGCCGCGCTCCGCGCAGTCCTTCAGGAAGTTGTCGAGTGCCAGCTGGAAGCCGCCGGTCTGGCTGAGGGAGCCCTGTTCGGGGGTCGAGCTGGGGTCGACCACGGCGTCGAAGACGGCGCGCCCCACGTGCCGCGGATACAGGTGTGCGTAGACGCCGCCCAGTTCGGTGCCGTAGGAGATGCCGAAGTAGTGCAGCTTCCGGTCGCCGAGCACCCTACGCATCAGGTCCATGTCGCGGGCGGTGTTCTCCGTCGTCAGATGCGGCAGCAGGGAGCCCGCCTTCTTCTCGCAGCCCTCGGCGAAGGCCCTCTGCCGGGAGAAGAGGCGCTTCTCCTCCGCGGCGGTGTCCGGCGTCCAGTCCGCGGCGAAGTAGGAGTCCAGCTTCTTGTCGCTGAGGCAGGTGACGCCCTCGCTGCGGCCCACCCCGCGCGGGTCGAAGCTGACCAGGTCGTAGCGGCCGCGCAGCTTCTCGTAGTCCTCGGCGAACGCCGGGAGAGTGGCCACTCCCGAGCCGCCCGGGCCGCCGAAGTTGAACAGGAGCGAGCCGACGCGTTTCCCGCCGCCCTCGCGTTCGGGTGCCCGGATCATCGCGATGCCGATCGTCCTGCCCTTGGGCCTGCTGTAGTCGAGTGGCACCTTCAGCGTGGCGCACTCCCAGCGGACGCCGCCCGGCAGGGGGGAGGGGGAGCCGGTGTCCGTGCCCTGTGCGGCGTTCGGCCCGGGACACGGCGACCAGGCCGGCTTCTGCCGGGTGAGGGAGACGGGAAGCGCGGGGGAGCGGTGTCCGGAGGCGCTGCCGGAGGGGCGGGCGGAGGACTCCCCGGGGGCGTCGGAGGCGCTCGTGGAGGACGGGCTGCTCTCACCGTTCGGACGGGCCGCCTTCTTCCCGCCGCCGTCCGGGTCGTCGCTGCCGCAGCCGCTCGTCACGGCCGCGGTCACTATGAGCGCCGCTGCGAGGGCGGCACCAGGCCGCAGGGAGCGGGTATGGCGCATGGGACGTCCTCCCGACAAGACGGTGGGACGTTCATCGTGCGTACGGGCGGGTGCCGAAGGCGCGCTGTGTGGTGCGTCCGGGTGGCATGCCCCTGGTGCACGCTTCCGGGAGCCCCTACAGGGCGCCCTTGCGGGTCAGGTAGGTGAAGGAGAGCCAGCCGGGCAGCACCGGCAGCCAGAGCGTCATCAGCCGGAACAGCAGCACGGCCGGTGTCGCCACCTCCTTCGGCACCCCGAAGGCGATGAGCGCGGCGATCAGCGCGGCCTCGACGGCGCCGAGGCCGCCGGGGGTGGGAGCGGCCGAGCCGAGCGCGTTCGCGGTCAGGAAGACCACGGCGAGGTTGGCGTAGCTCGTCTCGTGGCCGAAGGCGCGGACGCACGAGTCCAGGCACATCACGAACGCGAGGGTCAGCAGCAGCATCCCCAGCACGCCTGTGAGCAGCTTCTGCGGGCGCTGCACCACATCCAGCATGCGCGGCACCACACCGGCGAACAGGGAGCGCACCCGGTTGGAGACGAACCGCCGCAGCGCGGGCACCGCGGTGACGATCAGCGCCAGCACCGCGGCGGTCAGCAATCCCGCGATGACCGCGCGGGACGGCGAGAGGGTGGGGGTGTGCTCGGTTCCGGTGATGTAGCCGAACAGCAGCAGCAGGGTGATGTGGCTGCCCAGGCCGAACAGCTGGGAGGCGCCCACGCTGGCGACCGCGTGCCCCGGCCGCACCCCGGAGCGCTGGAGGAACCGGGCGTTGAGCGCGACCCCGCCGACCGCCGCGGGGGCGACGAGTTTCACGAAGGAGCCGGCCACCTGGGCCTGCACCGTCCGCCACCAGGAGACCTTCTCCGGGACGAAGCCCAGCAGCGACATCGCGGCGAACACGTAGGTGAGGGCGGAGAAGAGCACCGCGCCGCCGACCCATGCCCAGTTGGCGTCCGCCACGACCTTCAGCGGCACCTGGGAGAGCTGGGTGAGCAGGAAGTAGGCGGCCAGGGTGCCCGCGATGAAGCTGACCAGGGTGCGCGGCCGGATGCGCTCCAGCCGGGCGGGCTCTATGGGGGCCTGCGGCCTGATGCGCAGCACCTGCTGCCGGATCTGCGCGAGCAGGTCCTCCTCGCGGGCCTCCTCCAGCGCCTCGTCTATCGCCTTCTTCTCGGCCTGCTTCTCCGCTCGCAGCGACTTGCGGTCCGCGCGCCCCTGCGCGGCCTCGGCCCGGTGGGCGTGCGCCTCCCCGCGGGCCCGTGCCTCCCGGGCCTTGGCCTCCTTGTTGGCGCGGGAGGCCTCGATGACGGCCTCGCGTTCCCGCTGGGCGCGCTCCTTGGCGAGCCGCCGCAGGGTGGTGCGGGTGCTGCGGCTGAGGGCGATGGGCTGGAGCAGCGGCAGGCTGTCGGCGACGGCGTCGGGTCCCAGTACGTCCACGGCCGCGGCGACCGACCGTTCGGCGCCCACGCGCAGCCCGAGGGTCGTCAGCAGCTGTGCGACGTCCATGCGCAGGATCAGGTCGCCGGCCGCGATCTCACCGCCGCGCAGGTCCGTGAGGTACACCTCGCCGGAACGGTCCACCAGCAGCGCGTCCCCGACCAGCCTGCGGTGGGCGATACGGCGGGACTGGAGTGCCTTGACCTGCCGCCAGGTCGTCCGCATCAGCTCGTCGGTGATCTGCTCGTCCGCGAGCGCGTCGAGTCTGCGGCCGGGGAGGTGCTCGTAGACGAGCATCACCGCGTCCGGGCCCAGCTCGGAGGTGGCGATCAGCCGGGGAGCGTTGGCGCCCGCGGCGATGGCCGCGTAGGCGAGCAGCGCCTCCTGTTCGAGTGCCTGGCGCAGTGACTGGAGGCTGCGGCGCTGGGTGATGCCGCGCAGCGCGAGCCGCCGCCAGACGCGGTAGTAGAAGCCGTGCGCCTGCTGCTCGCGGTCGACGACGGTCACCGCGAGCGGGGGGCCGTCCTCCAGGGTCACCCGGTAGTGGCGTCCCCGGTCGCTGTGGTCGCGCTTGTCGGTCTCACTCGTGTCCTGCACGCGCAGCGCGCTGACCGGCCTGAAACCGACCCGCCGCAGGCCCGCCAGCAGCGTCTGCCCGGTCGGCCGCACGTTCGGGGTGCCGACGGCGTAGAGGGTGCCGTAGGCGATCGTCCAGCCGATGAGGATCGTGACGACGATGGAGAACGCCGTCGTGTACCCGGGCACCAGCACGGCGAACGCGTTCAGCAGCAGGACGCACCACAGCACGACCCGCCAGCGCGGGCGGCGTGCCATCCCGACAGCCGTCATGTAGGCGATGACGGGGGCCAGATAGCTGTGCACAGGGGTGGTGGCATCCTGGGGGGTGATGGCTTTGGTGAGCGCGTCGCGGATCGAGTCGGGCGCCGCCTGGGCCACCCACAGGTCCACGGCCAGTGAGGCGCCGTGCGCGAGCACGGCGGCCAGCACCCCGTCGGCGATGCGCAGCCCGTCCCGTTTGATCAGCCGTTCGATCGCGAAGGCGACCGGGACGAGCAGCACGGCGATGCTGGAGGCCAGTCCGGTCAGGCTGATGAGCAGATCGGGTGCCTCGGCGGCGCCCTTGTCGATGTCCTGTTCGAGTCCGGCGGTGGTGCCGTGCGCGAAGTTGGCGATGGTGAGGACCAGGACGATCCCCAGCACGCCCAGCGCCATCCGCAGCAGGTCCGAAGGGCGGTGCACCCGGGCGGACAGCAGCGGCTCGTCGCTCTCGATCTCGATGCGGTCCCCCTTGGCGACCGCCTCCAGCTTCTCGCCCGGCGCGAGCGGCTCGGGCCGTCCGCCCTCGCCCCCGGCAACCTCGCCCTCCTCGGCGTGCCGGCCGCTCTCTGCGCCCTTGCCGCTGCCGCCGCTGTCGCTGTTGCCGCCGCTGCCGCCGGTGCCGCCGCTGTTGCTGCCGCTGCCGCCGTTGCGGGGGTGGTGGCCGGTGCCGTTCGTTCGGGCAGCACTGTCAGCGGCAGGGGAGCCCTCCGTATGGGGCCCGCCGGTCTGCCGCTGTCCGGATTCCGTCTCGTCCTGGTCCCGTATCACTCGTCACCGCCCGGAAGATGGTGGCACGAGGGGAGACCGGCCGGGAGCGCGAGGGCGCATTCCGGGAACCGGGGGAGGAGACCGGCGCACGGCGGCTGCCGCCTGTGGACAGCGCCGCCCGGCTGTCGGTGGCATGCGGCAACATGGCCCGCATGCCTGGAAATCCCGAAGGCGAGGAGCCGACCGCCGGCCACGCCGTGCCGCCCGCCGCGGACGGTGCGGCCCGCCTGCCCGATTACGCGGAGCGCGTACTGGATGTGGCCGACCTCATCCCCGCGGGCCGTGTGCTGACCTACGGCGACATCGCCGAGTGGCTCGAGGAGGGCGGCCCCCGCCAGGTGGGCAGGGTGATGGCGCTGTACGGGGGAGCCGTCCCCTGGTGGCGTGTGGTGCGCGCCGACGGCGTACCGCTTCCGGGCAAGGAGCGCGAGGCGCTGGCGCACTACCACGCGGAGGGCACTCCGCTGCGCGAGAGCACCGCGGCGTCCCGGTCCCCGGGCCACATCCCGCGCATCGACATGGGCCGGGCCCGCTGGGACGGGAACAGCGGGTGACCCCGCGCTGCGGCTGCTCACAGTCCCCAGCTTCCGTCATGCCGGCGGACCCGATGCGCCGGACAGTCCGTACGGAGTACAGCGCCCGTACGAGGTGCGGGAGCGATGCGCTGCGGCACGCGTGTCCGCTGGCGTAGCGTCTGCACCACCCCGCACAGACCTCCCCCTAGGCGATCCACGTGAGTCCCTCCCTTACTGCCGAAGCGCGTCAGCGGCCCCGCGAGCCCGGTGCGTACCGGCTGGTGCGCGCCCCGGCGGGACCGGTCGATCTCCCTGCCTCTGACGCGGCACAGCGCGCCGTGGTTGACCACCGCGACGGTCCCCTCCTCGTCCTCGCCGGCCCGGGCACCGGCAAGACGACGACACTGGTCGAGTCGGTCGCCGCCCGTGTACGGGAAGGGATGGACCCCGATCGCATCCTGGTGCTGACCTTCAGCCGCAAGGCCGCCGTCGAACTGCGCGACCGGATGACGGCCCGGCTGGCCCGGGAAACGTCCCTCCCGGGCGGTGCCGGTGCACCGAGCGTGCCCCAGGCGACGACGTTCCACGCCTACTGCTACGCCCTCGTGCGCGCCCACCAGGACGCCGACCTGTTCGCCGAGCCGCTGCGCCTGCTGACCGGCCCCGAACAGGACCTGCACATCCGGGAGCTGCTGGAGGGGCAGATCGCGCTGGAGCGCCGGGGGCGCGCGACGGTGCGCTGGCCCGACGAACTGCGTGCCTGCCTGACGACCCGGGGCTTCGCCGACGAGGTGCGGGCCGTGCTCGCCCGCAGCAGGGAACTGGGCCTGGGGCCCGCCGAGCTGGACACCTTCGCGCGCCGCGCCGGGCGCCCCGACTGGCGGGCGGCGGCCGGGTTCTTCGCCGAGTACCTGGACGTGCTGGACGCCCAAGGCGTGCTCGACTACCCGGAACTGGTGCACCGTGCCGCGCTGCTCGCCCGCCGGGAGGAGGTCGCCTCCTGGCTGGAGGGCGCCTACGACGCCGTCTACGTCGACGAGTACCAGGACACCGACCCCTCCCAGGTGCGACTGCTGCGCGCCCTGGCGGGCGGCGGGGCGCGCACCCTGGTGGCGTTCGGTGACCCCGACCAGTCGATCTACGCCTTCCGGGGCGCGGACGTCAACGGCATCCTCGACTTCCCCCGCATCTTCCGGCAGCGCACCGGCGCGCCCGCGCCGGTGCGCGTGCTGCGCACCT
>NZ_VJOK01000001.1:5051078-5071609 GCF_013302895.1 Streptomyces albus subsp. chlorinus
CCTGGAGGAGGGAGTGCCCTGGGGAGAGATGGCCGTCCTGGTGCGGGCGGGCGGGCGCTCCCTGCCCGTCGTCCGGCGCGCTCTCGTCTCCGCGGGCGTGCCCGTGGACGTGGACGGCGCCGATGTGCCGCTGCGTCACGAGCCCGCCGTCGCGCCCCTGCTCACAGCGCTGCGCGTGGCCGCACAGGGCGCGCTGTCCAACGACGCGCCCCTTGACACGGAGACGGCGCTCACCTTGCTGACCTCCCCGCTCGGCGGCATGGACGCGGCCGACCTGCGCCGGCTGGGCCGCGCACTGCGCGAGGAGGAGCGCGCGGCCGGCGCCAAGGTGCCGCGCCCCTCCGATGCCCTGCTGGCCGAGGCGCTGGCCGAGCCCGAACGCCTGGTCGCCCACACGCCGCAGTCCGCCGCGGCCACCACCGGTCCGGCCGGCAGGTCCGTGGAGGGCGCCCACGGCCTCGGTCTGCTGCTGCGCAAGACCCGGGAACTGCTGGCGGGCGGCGGCACGGCGGCGGAAGCTTTGTGGGAGCTGTGGAGCGGCACCGGCTGGCCCGACCGGCTGGAGCGGGCGGCCCGGCGCGGGGGGCCCGCGGGACGCAACGCGGACCGCGACCTGGACGCCGTGTGCACCCTGTTCGCCGTCGCGGCCCGCGCGGAGGAGCGCGGCGGCGGCCGGGGCGCCCTCAACTTCCTGGAGGAGCTGGAGGCCCAGGACATCGCCGCCGACACCCTCGTGGAGCGCGCGGTACGGCCCGAGGCGGTACGGCTGACGACCGCGCACCGTGCCAAGGGCCGCCAGTGGGGGCTGGTGGTCGTCGCCGGGGTGCAGGAGGGGCTGTGGCCCGACCTCCGACGCCGCGGGTCTCTCCTGGAGGCCGACCGCATCGGCCGCGACGGCATCGCCGAGCCGCTGTCCGCGGGGGCACTGCTGGCCGAGGAGCGCAGACTGTTCTACGTCGCGGTCACCCGGGCCAGGGAACGGCTGGTGGTCACCGCCGTCCGCGCCCAGGCGGAGGACGGCGACCAGCCCTCCCGGTTCCTGACGGAGCTGGGCGTCGAGCCCCAGCAGGTCGGCAGCCGCCCGCGCCGCCCGCTGTCGGTGCCCGCGCTGGTCGCCGAGCTGCGCGCCACCACCGTCGATCCGGACGCCTCGCCCGCGCTGCGGGACGCGGCGGCCCGGCGGCTGGCCCGGCTGGCGGCCGAGCGGGACGAGGAGGGCTATCCGCTGGTTCCGGCCGCGCACCCGCAGCGCTGGTGGGGGCTGGCCGAGCCCACCCGCTCCGAGGCGCCGCTGCGGGGGCGGGACCAGCCCGTGGCGCTGTCGGGCAGCGCGCTGGAGCAGCTCGCGCGCACCTGCTCCCTCCAGTGGTTCCTCACTCGCGAGGTCAAGGCCGACGAGCCCGCGACGGCCGCGCAGGGCTTCGGCAACGTGCTGCACGTCCTGGCCGACGAGGTGGCCTCCGGCAGCAGCCCCGCCGATCTGTCGGTGCTCATGGAGCGGCTGGACACCGTCTGGGAGGGGCTCGCCTTCGACGCGCCGTGGAAGTCACGGCAGGAGAAGGAGAGTGCGCGGGCGGCCCTGGAGCGCTTCGTGCGCTGGCACGTGATGGAGCGCGGTGAGGGCCGCGAACCCGTCGGCAGCGAGCACGGCTTCGAGGTGACGCTGCGGGCGGGCGAGTACGCCGTGCGGATCCGTGGCAGCATGGACCGCGTCGAACAGGACGCCCAGGGCCGCGCCTATGTGGTCGATTTCAAGACAGGCCGCACCCGTCCCACCGGCGCCGAGGTCGAACGCCATCCGCAGCTGGCCGTCTACCAGCTCGCCGTCAGGGAAGGCGCCGCCGACGCGCTGTTCGGCGGCCGGCGCCCGGAACCGGGCGGTGCCGAACTGGTGCACCTGCGGCTGGGCGCGGCCAAGCGGGACGGCGGGGACACCCTGCCCGTCGTCCAGCGCCAGGAGCCGGAGGGGACCGGCGGCGACTGGGTGGGGGAGCTGCTGGCCACGGCCGCCGCCCGCGTCCTGGACGAACGCTTCACGCCCTCCCCGGGACAGCACTGCACACACTGCGCCTTCCGCTCCGCCTGCTCCGCGCGCCCGGAGGGCCGGCACGTCGTGGAGTGAGACTTTCCACACCGGATGACCCCCTCCCGCCTCCTCCGCCCCTTTCACCCCGGCACCCCCTCCGGCCCCGCGGACCGCACCGTCCGGTGCCGGCCCCGGCTGTCAGCCACGAGCGCTAGCGTCTGAGGAGTGCCCGCACCACTCACCCACCCCGGACAGCTCGCCGAGCTGCTCGGTATCCCGTTCACCCCGGAGCAGACGGCCTGCATCACCGCGCCGCCCGCCCCGCAGGTGATCGTCGCCGGTGCGGGCTCGGGGAAGACCACCGTCATGGCGGCCCGCGTGGTCTGGCTCGTGGGCACGGGCCAGGTCGCACCCGACCGCGTCCTCGGCCTCACCTTCACCAACAAGGCGGCCGGAGAGCTGGCCGAACGCGTCCGCAAGGCGCTGCGCAGCGCGGGTGTCACCGACCCCGACCCGGCCGGTCCCGGCGGCGCCGAGGCCGGAGAGCCGCAGATCGCCACCTACCACGCCTTCGCCGGGCGGCTGCTGACCGAGCACGGGCTGCGCCTGGGCATCGAGCCCACCGTCCGGCTGCTGGCGGACGCCACCCGCTTCCAGCTCGCCGCCGGGGTGCTGCGCGCCGCCCGGGGCCCCTTCGAGGCGCTCACCAAATCCGTGCCCGCCCTCGTCGAGGACCTCCTCGCCCTGGACGCCGAGCTGTCCGAGCACCTGGTGCCGCCCGACCGGCTGCGCGCCCACGACGCGGACCTCCTCGCCGGGCTGGAGGGCGTACGGCTGACCAACGACAAGCTCCGCAAGGTTCCGCAGGCCGCGCGTGCCCGGCAGGAGCTGCTCGGCCTGGTCGAGGAGTACCGGGCGCGCAAACGGGAACTGGAGCGCATCGACTTCGGCGACCAGATCGCCCTGGCCGCCCGGCTCGCCCAGCTGCCCGACGTGGGGCGCGCCCTGCGCGAGCAGTTCTCCGTCGTCCTGCTGGACGAGTACCAGGACACCTCCGTCGCACAGCGCGTCCTGCTCGCCGGACTCTTCGGCCAGGGCACCGGCCACCCCGTCACCGCCGTCGGCGACCCCTGCCAGGCCATCTACGGCTGGCGCGGCGCCTCCGTCGCCAACCTGGACGACTTCCCCCGCCACTTCCCGCACGCCGACGGCACCCCCGCCCGCCGCCAGGCGCTGAGCGAGAACCGCCGCAGCGGCGGCCGCCTCCTGCGCCTCGCCAACGGCCTGGCCGCGCCGCTGCGCGAGCGGCACGAAGGCGTGGAGGCGCTGCGGCCCGCGCCCGGAGCCGAACGGGAGGGGCGGGTGCGTGCCGCACTCCTGCCCACCCAGTCCGAGGAGATCGACTGGCTGGCCGACTCCCTCGCACACCTGGTGCGCACCGGGACACCGCCCGGCGAGATCGCGGTGCTGTGCCGCGGCGCCGCCGACTTCGCCCAGATCCAGGGAGCCCTGGTCGCCCGCGACCTGCCCGTCGAGGTCGTGGGCCTGTCCGGGCTGCTGCACCTGCCCGAGATCGCCGACCTGGTGGCCGTCTGCGAGGTCCTCCAGGACCCCACCTCCAACGCCTCCCTGGTCAGACTGCTGACCGGACCGCGCTGGCGGGTAGGCCCCCGCGACCTGGCACTGCTGGGACGCCGCGCCGCGCTGCTGGTCGCCCCCCGGCGCGACGGCGCGGACGAGGACCCCGACGCACGGCTGGCCGCCGCCGTCGAGGGCGCCGACCCGGCCGAGCTGCGCTCCCTCGCCGACGCCCTCGACACCTTCCTGGAACCCGACGGCCACGACGACGAGCTGCCCTTCTCCGCCGAGGCCCGGGTGCGCTTCGCCCGGCTCGCGGCCGAGCTGCGCGAGCTGCGGCGCTCGCTGGCCGACCCGCTCATGGACGTCCTGCACCGGGTGCTCGCCGTCACCGGCCTGGAGGTGGAGCTGGCCGCCTCCCCGCACGCGGTGGCCGCCCGCCGGCGCGAGACCCTCGGCCAGTTCCTCGACATCGCCGCCGGTTTCGCCTCCCTGGACGGCGAGGCCACCCTGCTGGCCTTCCTCGCCTTCCTGCGTACCGCCGCGCAGTACGAGAAGGGCCTCGACAGCTCCCTGCCGGGCGGAGAGAACACCATCAAGGTGCTGACCGCGCACAAGTCCAAGGGGCTGGAGTGGGACGTGGTCGCGGTGCCCGGACTGGTCGCCAAGCAGTTCCCCAGCGAACAGGCACGCGAGAGCTGGCTCACCCAGCCCAAGGTGCTGCCCCACGCACTGCGCGGCGACGCGGACACCCTGCCGCCCCGGCCCGAGTGGAACGCCAAGGGCGTCAAGGAGCACGAGAACGCGCTGCGGGCCCACCAGACCACCGAGGAGCTGCGCCTCGGCTACGTCGCCTTCACCCGTCCCCGCAGCCTGCTGCTCGGCTCCGGCCACTGGTGGGGCCCCTCCCAGAAGCGCCCCAGGGGCCCCTCCGCCTTCCTGGAGGCACTGCGCGCCCACTGCGAGGCCGATCCCGCGCACGGCGAGGTCGAGCACTGGGCCGAGCCCCCCGAGGAGGGCGCGGACAACCCCGCACTGGAGGAGGCCGCCGAGGAGCGCGTATGGCCGCTCCCGCTGGACGAGGACGCCCTGGCGCTGCGCCGCGAGGCGGCGGCCCGGGTGCTGTCGTACCTGGAGCCGGTTCCGGTACCGCGGTCGGAGCCGCTGCCGGGGGCCTCACCGGAATCGGCCCCTCCGGAATCGGATCCCCCGGAGCCAAAGCCGTCGCAGGGGCCGGGCCAGAGCGCGGCAGCGGGGACGGGGGACGGGGCGCTCGCGGCCACGGAGCCGCCGGCGGCGGGTACCGGTCCCGGCCGGGAGGCGGCTGGGCTCACCCCCGAGGAAGCCCGCCTGGTCGCGGCCTGGGACCGGGACACCGAGGCCCTCACAGCGGAGCTGCGCCGCTCCCGCGCCGCCGTACGCGACGTACCGCTGCCCCGCACACTGACCGCCACACAGCTGCTGCGCCTGGCCGGCGACCCGGAGGGCTTCGCACGGGACCTGGCCCGGCCCATGCCGCGCCCCCCGCAGCCCGCCGCCGCCCGCCGCGGCACCCGCTTCCACGCCTGGGTGGAGTCCCGCTTCGAGGAGCTGACCCTGCCCCTGCTCGGTCCCGACGAACTGCCCGGCGCCGACGGCGAGGGCCCCGACGGCAGTGAGCCTCCGCACATCACCGACGAGCGCGACCTGGCCGCTCTGAAGGAGGCCTTCGAACGCACCCCCTACGCGCACCGCACCCCCTACCGGGTGGAGGCGCCCTTCCAGCTCGTCCTGGCCGGACGCGTCGTGCGGGGCCGTATCGACGCCGTCTACCGCGACCGCGCGCCGGACGGGAGTGTGACGTTCGACATCGTCGACTGGAAGACCGGGCGCGGTCGGGACGCCGACCCCCTCCAGCTCGCCGTCTACCGGCTCGCCTGGGCAGAGCAGCAGGGTGTGCCCCTTTCCTCGGTCACCGCGGGTTTCCTCTACGTGCGCAGCGGAGAGGTGGTACGGCCCCAGGACCTGCCCGACCGCACCGGCCTGGAGCGGCTCCTGCTGGGAGCCGCCGTGGCGGAGGACACAGGGGAGGACGGGGGACAGAAGGGGGGCCACGACGGCAGCCATCCGGCTGACGGGCAATCGTCCCGCGACCGTTAGGCTCGATGGCATGAGCACCACCCCGGCTCCCCCGGACAGCGCCGTCCGGGCCTTCATCCACGACCAGCGTTCCGCCTTCCTCTCCGACCTGACGGCATGGCTGCGCATACCCTCCGTCTCCGCCGACCCGGGGCGCGCGGACGACGTGCGGCGCAGCGCCGACTGGCTCGCCGCCACGCTGCGCGCGACCGGCTTCCCCGTCGCTGAGGTGTGGGAGACCGACGGGGCGCCCGCCGTCTTCGCCGAGTGGCCCTCCGACGACCCGGCGGCGCCCACCGTCCTCGTCTACGGCCACCACGACGTGCAGCCGGCCGACCGCGCGGACGGCTGGCACAGTGAGCCCTTCGTCCCCGAGGAGCGGGACGGCCGCCTCTACGCGCGCGGTGCCGCCGACGACAAGGGACAGGTGCTCTTCCACACCCTGGGGGTGCGCGCCCACCTCGCGGCCACCGGCCGCACCGCGCCCGCCGTGGGTCTCAAACTGCTGATCGAGGGCGAGGAGGAGTCCGGCTCGCCGCACTTCCCGGCCCTGCTGCGGCAGCACGCCCAGCGCCTGGCCTGCGACGCCGTCGTCGTCTCCGACACCGGCATGTGGGACGAGAACACGCCCACTGTCTGCACCGGTATGCGGGGCCTCACCGACTGCCAGATCGACCTGTACGGACCCGACCAGGACATCCACTCCGGCTCCTTCGGCGGCGCCGTCCCCAACCCGGCCACCGAGGCGGCCCGGCTGGCCGCGGCGCTGCACGACGAGGACCGCGTTGTGACGCTGCCCGGCTTCTACGACGGCGTCGTCGAGCTGACGGACGAGGAACGCGCGCTCTTCGCCGAGCTGCCCTTCGACGAGTCGGCCTGGGTGCGCGGCGCCCACTCGCACGCCACGCTCGGCGAGAGCGGCTACACCACCCTGGAGCGCGTCTGGGCCCGCCCCACCGCGGAGGTCAACGGCATCGGCGGCGGCTACCAGGGCCCCGGCGGCAAGACGATCGTGCCCTCCCGCGCGCAGCTCAAGCTGTCCTTCCGCACGGTCGCGGGACAGGACGAGGAGAAGATCCAGCAGTCGCTGCGCACCTGGGTCGCCGAGCGGCTCCCCGCGGGCATCCGGCACGAGATCACCTTCTGGGGCGCCACCCGCCCCTGCCTCACCCCGCTCGGCCACCCCGCACTGCGCTCCCTCACCCGCGCCATGTCCCGCGCCTTCGGCCGCCCCGTCCGCTACACCAGGGAGGGCGGCTCCGGCCCCGCCGCCGACCTTGAGGACGTCCTCGGCGTGCCCGTGCTCTTCCTGGGCATCTCCGTCCCCTCGGACGGCTGGCACGCGCCGAACGAGAAGGTCGAACTCGATCTCCTGTTCAAAGGCGCCGAGACGGCCGCCTACCTGTGGGACGACCTCGCCGCACACTGGAGCGCGGGCTGATACGGGCCGCCCACCCGCCCGGCAGGGCCGCACCGGGCGGCCCGCCACCCCGCACCGCCCGCCGCCCCGCCCGACCGACTCGCCACCGCCCGCCAACCGCCCCCTGACCCGGCCCCGGCAGGGCAGGGAGGCCCCGACACTGGGGGAGTAGGAACCACACGTGACCACCTCGACCTCGACGCACCGCCCCGCCTCCTCGCAGCCCGCCGACGCGCCCGGCACCGAGCAGCCCATCAGCCTCACCAGCACCGGCGGCATCGACCGCGCCTCCCACCACCGGCTGGACGAGGCATGGCTGGCGGCGGCCTGGAGCCACCCCACCACCCGGGTCTTCGTCGTCTCCGGCGGACAGGCACTGATCGAGGACAAGGAAGACGGCACGACGGAACTCGTCATGATGCCGTCCTTCGACGCCCCCTTCACCGAAGCCCACCGCTACTTCCTGGGCATAGACGAGGACGGGGTCCGCTACTTCGCGCTCCAGAAGGACAGCCTGCCCGGCCGGATGGACGACATCGCCCGGCCCGCGGGACTGCGCGAGGCGGGCGTCCTGCTGTCCGACCGCGACAGCGAACTGATGACCCACGCCGTCGGCCTGGAGAACTGGCAGCGCACCCACCGCTTCTGCTCCCGCTGCGGCGAGCGCACCGTCATCGCCGCGGCCGGACACATCCGCCGCTGCCCGGCCTGCGGTGCCGAGCACTACCCGCGCACCGACCCGGCCGTGATCATGCTCGTCACCGACGACCAGGACCGCGCCCTGCTGGGCCGCCAGGTGCACTGGCCCGAAGGCAGGTTCTCCACCCTGGCCGGCTTCGTGGAGCCCGGTGAGTCACTGGAGGCCGCCGTGCGCCGCGAGGTGGCCGAGGAAGCCGGCGTGAGCGTCGGACCCGTCTCGTATGTGGGCAGCCAGCCCTGGCCCTTCCCCTCCAGCCTGATGCTCGGCTTCATGGCACGCGCCACCTCTCCCCGGATCCAGGTCGACGGGGACGAGATCGAAGAAGCCCGCTGGTTCTCCCGCGACGACCTGCGGGCCGCCATCGAGTCCGGAGAGGTACTGCCGCCCTCCGGCATCTCTATCGCGGCCCGCCTGGTCGAACGCTGGTACGGCCGCCCCTTGCCGCAGCCCCGCGGAAACGACTGAGCACGGCGGGAGACCGGCCGTGCGACCAAACGGGACGAGCACGGCGGGAACCGGACGGGCGGCCGCCACCGGCTGAGCACGGCTGCCCGGACAGGCGACGGACGACACCAAGGTGCCGCCCGTCGCCGCGGATCATGCGCCGATCTTCGCCTTGACCTGCGCCAGCGAGGGGTTCGTCAGCGTCGAGCCGTCCGGGAACAGCACGGTCGGCACGGTCTGGTTGCCGCCGTTCGCCTTCTCCACGAAGGCCGCCGACTCCGGGTCCTGCTCGATGTTGACCTCGGTGTACGCGATGCCCTCGCGCTCCATCTGGCTTTTCAGCCGACGGCAGTAGCCGCACCAGGTGGTGCTGTACATCGTCACAGTTCCCGCCATCTTCCCGTGCTCCTTCTCTCGAATCGGTGCCTTCGCTCAACGTGCGGCGCGGCGCCGCCATTCCCACCGCCACCACCCGGCCCCGCACCATAAGTACGACAAACCCCCACACCCTGTGGACAACCCTCCCCACCGCCCCTCACCGGACTGGCAGCATGGCGGGGTGACAGCAGCAACGGACTCCCCTCTCTTCCCGCAGGCGCCCGACTCCGCCGACGCGGTGCTCGAAGGGCTCGACCCCGAGCAGCGCGAGGTGGCGACGGCCCTGCACGGTCCGGTGTGCGTCCTGGCCGGCGCCGGCACCGGCAAGACCCGGGCCATCACCCACCGCATCGCCTACGGCGTCCGCGCCGGCATCCTCCAGCCCGCCAGCGTGCTCGCCGTCACCTTCACCCAGCGCGCCGCCGGCGAGATGCGCGGCCGGCTGCGCCGGCTCGGCGCCCACGGAGTCCAGGCCCGCACCTTCCACTCCGCCGCCCTGCGCCAGCTCCAGTTCTTCTGGCCCCGCGCCGTCGGCGGCGATCTGCCGCCCCTCCTCGAGCGCAAGGCCCCCCTCGTCGCCGAGGCCGCCACCCGCTGCCGGCTGCGGCTCGACCGCAACGAGCTGCGCGATGTCACCGGCGAGATCGAATGGGCCAAGGTCACCCAGACCGTGCCCGAGGACTATCCGGCTGCCGCCGCCAAGGCCGGCCGCGAAGCCCCCCGCGACCCCGCCGAGACAGGCCGCATCTACGCCCTCTACGAACAGCTCAAACGCGAACGCTCGGTGATCGACTTCGAGGATGTCCTGCTGCTGACCGTCGGCGTCCTCGAGGAGCGCCCGGACATCGCCGAGACCGTCCGCGCCCAGTACCAGCACTTCGTCGTCGACGAGTACCAGGACGTCAGCCCTCTCCAGCAGCGGCTGCTGGAGCTGTGGGTCGGCGAGCGGGAGAACCTGTGCGTGGTCGGCGACGCCAGCCAGACCATCTACTCCTTCACCGGCGCCACCGCCGACCACCTCCTCGACTTCCGCACCCGCCACCCCGGCGCCACCGTCGTGAAGCTGGTGCGCGACTACCGCTCCACCCCCCAGGTCGTCCACCTGGCCAACGGACTGCTCTCCCAGGCCCGCGGCCGGGCCGCCGAGCACCGCCTCGAACTCGTCTCCCAGCGCGAACCGGGCCCCGATCCCGTCTTCGCCGAGTACGCCGACGAACCCGGCGAGGCCGAAGGCACCGCCCGCCGCATCCGCGACCTGATCGCCTCCGGCGTGCCCGCCAGCCAGATCGCGGTGCTCTTCCGCATCAACGCCCAGTCCGAGATCTACGAACAAGCCCTCGCCGACGCCGGAGTCCCCTGCCAGCTCCGCGGCGCCGAACGCTTCTTCGAGCGGCCCGAGGTGCGCGAAGCCTTCGTCGTGCTGCGCGGCGCCGCCCGCGCCGGCGGCAACGACGCCCTGCTGGACGACGCCGTCGACCTCCCCTCCCAGGTGCGCGCCGTCCTCGGCACCAAGGGCTGGACCCCCGAACCCCCCGCCGGCGCCGGAGCCGTCCGCGACCGCTGGGAATCCCTGGCCGCACTGGTGCGCCTGTCGGCGGACTTCGCCGCGGCACACCCCCAAGCGACCCTCGCGGACCTGGTCACCGAGCTGGACGAACGGGCCAGAGCCCAGCACGCCCCCACCGTCGAGGGCGTCACCCTCGCCTCCCTGCACGCCGCCAAGGGCCTGGAATGGGACGCGGTTTTCCTCGTCGGCCTCACCGACGGCATGCTCCCCCTCACCTACGCCAAGACCGACGCGCAGGCAGAGGAGGAACGCAGGCTCCTCTACGTCGGCATCACCCGCGCCCGCCGCGTCCTCACGCTCTCCTGGGCCCTCGCGCGCTCCCCCGGTGGCCGCCCCAGCAGACAGCCGAGCCGCTTCCTCAAGGGCCTGCGGCCCGGCACGGGACAAGCGGCCGTCTCCCGCCTCGGCACGGCCACCGGCAGCGTGGAGGGCGGCGGCTTCACCCGCCGCGTCCCCGAGACCCGGCAGCGCACACGCCGCGCCCCGGCCCGGTGCAGGGTGTGCGGGCGCACGCTGACCGACCCGGGCGAGGTCAAGCTGATGCGCTGCGAGGACTGCCCCTCGGAGCTGGACGAGGTCCTCTACGAGCGCCTGCACCGCTGGCGCGCCCGCCAGGCCGCGCGGATCGGCCAGCCGGACTACTGCGTCTTCACCGACAAGACGCTCCTGGCCATCGCCGAGACCGTCCCCGGCGACGAGGCGGCGCTCTCCCGGATCTCGGGTGTCCGCAGCCGCAAGCTCCAGCAGTACGGCGCCGACGTGCTGGCCCTGTGCGCCGGCGAGGTCCTGCCGGGGGAGGAGGACGACGAGACGTAGCACGACGGGGTGGGGCGGGGAGGGGTGGGGGGGAGGGGGAGGGGGCCCGGAGAAGGCTCCGAACGCGAGCCCCCGCCTCTGTCACAGAAGCTGTGACAGAAAGTCGCGGAAAATAGTTTGCGCCCGCCGTCCGGAGCCTCATAGCCTTCCGGACATGGAGAGGGCGGGCCTTTTCGTCCCCCCTCTTCCATGCTGTACTAAGACCTGAACATGTACGGATCGGCTTCGCGGCCGGTCCCCGAGACGCCGAGAGGAGGCGAGACCAGTGGCAGCCATTATTTCCGAGATCAAAATGACCGATCACTCGGTCGTTTCCGCCTGCCTGCTCGGCTCCGGCCTCCACGGCACCGGTCTGTCCGGCGCCGAACTGGGCGGCAATGAGCGACCGACCAAGGCACCCGAGGTAGCAGCACGCGCGAAGGCAGCGGCCTTTGCCAGTGGCTTCGCGGCCAACGGTGCCGGCGACGGACGCCAGAAGACGCAGCGCTACACGATGTGGGCCTTCCGTGGGCTCCGACCTTGGAGAGATCCAGCCTGATCGGCGAGATCAGGTCGGCACCTTCCAGGGCCGCGGAACCCACACCGGGATCCGCGGCCCTTCTGTTTGCCCGACCGGCCACCAGCCGGACCGACAACACAACAGACACACGACAGACAGGAAGAACCGACAGTGCACACCGAGACGCACCCCGACACGCTGCGCCCCGCGCCTTCTCTGCCGCCTGATGTCACCACGGAGGACTCCTTGACCGCCCCGCAGATCACCCTCACCGAGCTCGACGACGCGATCGAGCGTCTCGGCGTCGACGTTCCCTGCCGCTCCTACGACCCCGAGGTCTTCTTCGCCGAGGCCCCGGCGGACGTCGAGTACGCCAAGTCCCTCTGCCAGACCTGCCCGCTGCGTGAGGCCTGCCTCGCCGGTGCCAAGGACCGCCGCGAGCCGTGGGGCGTCTGGGGCGGCGAGCTGTTCGTCCAGGGCGTCGTCGTACCCCGCAAGCGTCCGCGGGGGCGTCCGCGCAAGAACCCGGTGACGGCATGAGCTCCCACCGGCAGGGCACCCGGGCCCGCCGCACCTCGGCGGCCGGAACGATCGACAACCCGTCGGCGCTGGACCCCCGTATGCGCCACCTCACGAAGCAGGACCCGACGATGAGACCCACCCACGAGACCACCGCTCACTCCCACTCCGACGCGACGCTCGTCCGTCAGAACAGGACCCGCGACATGCAACTCATGCCAGAAAGCTTGGCGAGAGCGCACATACAGAACAGGCTGCACGAGTCCGCCTCGGAGCAGCGCGCGCTGCGGCTGCGGTCGGCGCGGCGCCTCCAGCGGCGGGCCGAGCGGGCCACGCTCCGGGCGCGGCGCGCCCTCGCGATGGCCGTGATGCAGTAGGGGCAGCAGGGGAACGAGAGCCGGGGCCGGGCCCCGGCTCTCGTCGTTTTCGCGGCGGTGCCGGACGCCGTCTCCGCGTTTGTGCCCCGCCGGGCTGTCAGAGCGCCGCCTGCGAGGGCTCGGGCGTTTCCGGGGTCTCGGTCTCCCGGGTTTCTTCGGGTTCTCCCGGGGTGTCGCGTCCCTCGGTTTCGTCGGCTACGTCGGCTGTATCGGCTTCGTCATCGGCTTCGTTAGGCCCGAGGCCGGGTTCGCGGTCCGCCGCCGGGGCGAAGCCGGGTACCCAGGTCTCCATGTCGTCGCGCATGCGTACGGTGGCGCCGAGCTGGCACAGCACTCCGATCGTGCTGAGCGTCACCCGGTGGATCAGCAGGTAGGACGGTGGCAGGTTGAGCTGCCGCCCCAGCTGGTGGGCGGGGGAGCGGGGGTCGGCCACGCGTGCGGCCTGCCCTCGCATCCACTCCCGGCTGAAGGTGAACTCCTCGACGCAGGCGGGCTCGATGATCGGCAGCAGGTAGTCCCGCACCGCCTCGGGGTCCAGTTCTATGCGCTCCTTGATGAAGCCTTCTTCCCGCAGCAGTTCGTAGGCGGTCTCGGCGTCGCCGTCGAGCATGAGCCGCATGACGGGACCGATGGTGGGGGGCAGGCCGTCGGGCAGCCGGTCCACGGTGCCGAAGTCCAGCACGCCCAGGCGCCAGTCCTCGGGTGAGCTGCTGTCGCCGGTCACCAGACGGAAGTTGCCCGGGTGCGGGTCGGCGTGGAGCAGCCCGGTGCGTACGGTGCCGGAGAAGAGGAAACGGCTCAGCAACTGCCCGGCGCGGTCCCGTTCCTCCCGGGTGCCGTCGGCTATCACCTCGGAGAGCGGGGTGCCGGTCAGCCACTCGGTGACCAGGACTTCGTCTCCTTGGTGCACCACGTCGGGGACGAGGACGTCCGGGTCGCCGGCGTACTCCTGCGCGTAGGTGTGCTGGGCTTCGGCTTCGAGCGCGTAGTCGAGTTCCTCGGTGACCCGGTCATGCAGTTCGGTGATGAGCGGTTTGATGTCCATGCCGGGTATGAGGGGTCCCAGCAGGCGGGCGAAGCGTCCGAGTTGGGCGAGGTCCGATACGAGGGCGTCGCCGGCGCCCGGGTACTGCACCTTCACCGCCACATCTCGGCCGTCGTGCCAGACCGCGCGGTGGACTTGGCCTATGGAGGCGGCAGCGGCGGGTTTGTCGTCGAACTGGAGGAAGTTGTTCCGCCACTGTTCGCCCAGCCGTTCGGCCAGCACCTTGTGCACGGTGCGGGTGGGCATGGGCGGGGCGGCTTCCTGAAGTCGGGTGAGGGTGGCTCGGTAGGGGCCCGCCAGTTCGTCGGGGAGCGCGGATTCGAAGACCGAGAGGGCTTGTCCGAACTTCATGGCGCCCCCTTTCAGCTCTCCGAGGACCTTGAACAGCTGCTCGGCGGTGCGCTGTTGCAGCTCGTGGCCGACGAGTTCCGCGGAGATGCCCCCGAGGCGCTTGCCCAGCCCCCATGCGGAGCGGCCCGCGAAGCCCAGCGGCAGGGCGGCCAGTTTGGCCGTGCGCGTCACCGCCTTGCGGGGAAGATCAGACATGCGTCCCTCCAACTCCCTGACAGCTCAACCGAGACAGCACCGAGGACGGCGGTCACCCGGTCATTGTGGCGTGCGTGTGGTCGTTCGCGGAGCCCGCGGGTGGGGGGCTCACCGAAGCGGCACCGCATGGACACTCGGGGTGCGCGGCGAACTGCTCGGTGTCGGGCAGCAGATGGGGAAGAGCCAAGCGCAGGCGGTATCCGGCCGCGCACGCTCCGTCTCCGTCGAGGTAGCTGAGCGCGTAGGAGGCGACGGCTCCGGCCACCATGGTGGCGAGCGCGGTGTCGCAGGCGGGGACCCCCGTGCGCCGCCTGCCGGCCGTCCGCCACTGGCCGACCAGCATCGGCCAGCTGGGCTCGCGCTCGGCCCGGTTGCGTGCCAGGCAGTCCGCGCACGGTGTCGTACCGGGCAGCACCAGTGGGCCCACCACGCCGGTGGCTTCGACCACACCGCCGTACAGATGCGGGGTGCCCGCTTCCATGAACCGTCCGGCGACCTCCGGGTCGGGCGCGTAGGCGTCCAGTCCGTCGCGTGGGGCGATGACCACGAGGCTGATCCCTCCCCGCGCCGTGCTCTTCCAGGCGCGTGACTGCCGTACCGCCGCGCGGGCGGCGACGTCCCGGCGCGTGCCCACGTCCTCCGGCGCGATGCCGCCCGGTGCGGTGTCCCACTCCTCGACCACGCCGCCGTCGACCACGTCCACTTGCCCCACACCCGCCGCCGCCAGTGTCGCGGCGACGGTCCCGCCCACCCGGCCGGCTCCGCGCACCTGTACGCGTGCCTCGCGGCGGGCGGCGAGCCTGCGCACTCCGCCGCCCGGTTCGCGGTGCACCACGGACAGTGAGGCCAGGTCCGGCCGCAGCCGTTCGGTGATGCTCGCCGAGGCCGTGCGGTCGGCCGTCGCGTCGTCGAGGATTCCCGCGGTCACCAGCCGCTGGGTGAGCTTTTCGGGAGTCTGGGGCGCGAGCCCGAGCCGGTGCGCCTCCTGCTTGAGCCGTTCCATGCTGCGCGTGCCGTCCATCAGATCCATGAACGCGGCTGTGGTGTCGCTCACCGGCCCCAGCAACACGGCGTGCGCGGGTGCCATGCCGTACTGCACCGTTTCCCTGTCCCGCCAGCCCCGCCGCAGCGCCGGCTTGATCATCGGATGCATGCTGCCCCCCTGGCCCGCCGGGACGTGCCCCGGCTGTGCTGCCGATCCCGGTCGATCGGTCACTGCGGACAGCATGCGGGCCGGCACCGGACCGGCGGGGCGGGTTTTCCACAGGCACCCGGCGTTAGTCGTATGAATGGGCGTCGTGTGGTCCTGGGGACGCGCTCGTCTGCTCCGGCCTCGCCCCGTCCTCTGCGCCCTCTTCCCCCCTTTCACCTGCGAACGAGCCTGGAGTGGGGACTTCCGCCGCTGCCAGCGGGTAACGTCGAGACGTGTCCGCCGACCCGCTGAACAGCATCAGCCGCACCAGACAGAGCGCGGTCGAGGTGCGCCGGAGCGCGCGCCGACGCCGTACGGTCTCCGCCTACCGCGAGGGTGACCGCACCGTGGTGCTCCTCCCGGCACGTATGTCGGCCGACGAGGAGCAACGGTGGGTCGGCGTGATGCTCGACAAGCTGGCCGCGCAGGAGAGCCGGCGCATGCTCGACGACGCCGACCTGACCCGGCGTGCGGCCCAGCTGTCCGAGCAGTACCTCGACGGGCACGCCTGCCCCTCCTCGGTCCGCTGGGTGACCAACCAGAACACCCGCTGGGGATCGTGCACCCCCGCCGAGGGCAGCATCCGTCTGTCCCACCGCCTGCAGGGCATGCCCGAGTACGTCATCGACTACGTGCTGCTGCACGAGCTGGCACATCTGCTCGTACCCGGGCACGGTCCGCGCTTCTGGCGGCTGCTGGACGCCTATCCGCGCACCGAGCGGGCCCGCGGCTATCTGGAGGGCGTCGCGGCGGCCGAGCGGCTGCCGCACCAGCCCGTCAGACGAGAGGGTCCGGACGAGGACTGAGCGCGAGGGCCGCCTCCGTGCGCCGGGCGAGCCGCACCACGGAAGCGTCCGCCACCTCGGCCAGCTCCTCGAACGGGAACCAGCGCAGCTCCAGTGACTCGTCGCTGAGGACCTCGACGGCACCCTCGGGCGCGAGGGCCGCGTACTGCACATCGAGATGCCAGGCGCACGGAGTGCGGTGCTTGTCGAGCGCGACGGGGCCGCCGGGCAGCAGGGTCAGCCCGGCGATGCCCGACTCCTCGGTGGCCTCCCGCAGCGCGGCCTCGGACAGGGTGGCGTCCTCGGGCTCGCAGTGGCCGCCCAGCTGGAGCCACATCTTCAGCTTGCGGTGCAAAGTGAGCAGCACCTTGCCCGCTGCCGGGTCGACGACCAGTGCGCTGGCGGTGAGGTGACCGGCCGAGCACCCTTTCCACATGCCCTCCGGGTGCGCGGCCAGATGGTGCAGATACTCCTGGCGCAGCCGCTCCTGTCCCACGTCACCGTCCCGGGCGCGCCACCGGGTCAGTACCCGCTCGGCGTCCGTGCGCAGAGCGTTTGGCCCGGCGCTCACCGGGTGCCTTCGCCGTCGCCGCCCTGGGCGTCGCCTTCGCCGTTGCCGTCCTTGCCGCCGTCGCCCTTGCCGGTCCCGGTGCGTCCGTTGTCCGCCTGTCCGCTGTCGGTGCCCGGGCTCTTGGGGGCTGTGCTGTCGGTGCCGGCCGCCGCGTCGCCCAGCATCCGGTCCAGCTCGGAGAAGTCCGGCTGCTCGTTGTGCACGAAGGCGTCCGGGTCGTCCAGGTCGGCGGCCGTGGGCAGCATGTCCGGGTGCGCCCACAGGGCGTCGCGCCCCTCGGAGCCGCGCGCGTCGGCGAGTGACGCCCACAGCCGGGAGGCGTCCCGCAGCCGCCGGGGGCGCAGCTCGAGGCCGATCAGCGTCGCGAAGGTCTGCTCGGCGGGGCCGCCGGAGGCGCGCCTCCTGCGCAGCGTCTCCCGCAGTGCCGAGGCCGACGGCAGGTGGGGTTCGGCCGCCGCGTGCACGACGGCGTCCACCCAGCCCTCGACCAGCGCGAGTGCCGTCTCCAGCCGGGCCAGGGCGGCCTTCTGCTCGGGGGTGTCCTCGGGCTGGAACATGCCCTGCTGGAGCGCCTCCTGCAGCTCCTCGGGCCGCTGCGGGTCCAGCTGGCCGACGACGTCCTCCAGCTTGGCCGTGTCCACCTTGATGCCCCGCGCGTACCCTTCGACGGCGCCGAAGAGGTGCGAGCGCAGCCACGGGACGTGCGCGAACAGCCGCTGGTGTGCGGCCTCCCGCAGCGCCAGGTAGAGGCGGACCTCTTCCAGCGGGATGCCGAGGCCCTTGCCCAGGGCGTCGATGTTGACCGGCAGCAGTGCGGCCTTGCCCGCGGGGCCGAGGGGCAGTCCGATGTCGGTGGAGCCGACGACCTCGCCCGCCAGCACGCCCAGCGCCTGGCCGATCTGCGTGCCGAACATGGCGCCGCCCATGGAGCGCATCATGCCGAGCAGCGGGCCCGCCATCGCCTGCATCTCCTCGGGCAGGACGCTGCCCATGGCCGCACCCACGCGCTCGGCCACCGGGTCGACCAGGTCCTTCCAGACCGGCAGCGTGCCCTCGACCCACTCCGCGCGGCTCCAGGCCACCGCCGAACCGGACCCGGAGGGCAGCGACGTCACACCGTCCAGCCACAGGTCCGCGAGCCGCACCGCCTCCTCGACGGCCGCGCGGTCCTGCGGCCCCACGGAGGCGTCCTTGGAGCCGTCCTGGGCACCGGCGGCCACGGTCTGCCGGGCGATGTCCTTGGCCATGTCCCAGTTCACCGGGCCGCCCTCGTAGGAGAGCATCTGGCCCAGCTTCTGGAAGGCCGCTCCGAGATCGTTCGGGTCGAACTGGCCACCTCCGCCGCCCAGCGAGCCGAACATCGCGGCCAGCGGGTTGTCGGCGCCGCCGGAGCCCGGGCCGCCACCGAAACCGAACGGGTTGGGCCGGCCGCCCGGCTGGTCGCCGCCCGGCTTCTTCTTGCCCTCGTCCCCGTCCTCGGGCTCCTCGGGAGGTACGCCGAATCCGAATGGGGTGTCACTCACGGGTTTCCTCGGCTCTGTCTCGTCGGACGGTTGGTGGTCACCGGACGGTCTGCACGCCCCTGGGGACGCGGCGCATGTCCTGGGTGCGATCTGCGGGCTCTGCCCCCAGCCTAGACACCAGTCAGGCAGGATGGAGTCCGCGCACCTCGTACCAGAAACAACCACTGGAGACGCCCGGTGAGTTCCTCCGAGTCCCACGTTCGCGCAGCGCGAACCCCGACCGTCGCCGTCACCGGCGCCGCCGCGGGGGTCGGCGCGCTGCTCACCGAGCGGCTGGCGGCCTCCGAGGAGATCAAGCAGGTCATCGCCCTCGACGAGCGGCGCGGAGAGGTCAGCGAGGCCCAGTGGCACACGCTCGACGTGCGCGATCCGGTGATCGCCGACCGGCTGCGCGGGGACGGCGACCCGGTGGATGTCGTCGTCCACCTCGCGCTCGACCTCGACCTGGAGACCGATCCGGCCGCACGCACCGCCTACAACGTCCGCGGCACCCAGACCGTGCTGACGGCCGCCGCCGCGGCGGGGGTGCGGCGCGTCGTCCTGTGCACGTCCGCCATGGTCTACGGAGCGCTGCAGGACAACGACGTTCCGCTGTCGGAGGATGCCGAGCTGCGGGCCACCGCGGACGCCACCGGTGTGGGCGACCTGCTGGAGATCGAGCGCCTGGCGCGGCGGGCACCGCGCGCGCACCCCGGACTGAACGTGACCGTCCTGCGCCCCGCCGTGCTGGTGGGTGCCGGTACGGACACCACACTGACCCGCCACTTCGAGTCGCCGCGCCTGCTGGTGGTTGCCGGGTCGCGGCCCTGCTGGCAGTTCTGCCACGTCGAGGACCTGGTGAGCGCGCTCGAGTACGCGGTGCTGGAGAAGGTCGAAGGGGAGATGGCCGTCGGCTGCGACGGCTGGCTGGAACAGGAGGAGATCGAGCAGCTGACCGGTATGCGTCGTATGGAGCTGCCCTCCAGCGTCGCCCTTGGAGCGGCGTCCCGGCTGCACCGGCTCGGCCTGACGCCGTCCCCGGCCGCTGATCTCGCCTACACCATGTACCCCTGGGTCGTCAGCGGCAGCAGACTGCACGACGCGGGCTGGCGGCCCCGTTGGACGAACGAAGAGGTGCTGGCCGAGCTGGTGGAGGAGGTCTCCGGCAGGCACACCGTCGCGGGGCGCCGCCTGGGCCGCACCGAGGCGGCGACGGCGGCCGGCGCGGCAGGTGCCACCGTGGCACTGCTGGGAACCGCGGCACTGGTGCGCAGGGCGCGCAAGCGGCGCGGGCTCTAGGGCGCACACGGCACACGTCCGGGTTCTGGGGCGCACGCGTTTCCGGGTGACCGGCGTCCCTGAGCGCCCCAGTTGCGGACCCGGCCGACGCGCTCCGGCTGCCAGCTGCCCTGGAAGCCGGACACAGCGGAAACCGTGCAAACCGGAAACCGGGCGCCCCGGAGGCCGGGTGTTCCGGAATCGCACCGGGTAGGGCAGCATGACCGGCATGGCTCAGACGTACGACGCCGCGGGCACCGGCGGCCAGGGGAAGTACCCCGACCACCCGGGCGAGCGGGCCGCCGCCGATCCCATCCGCCTGCTGCAGATCCGCGAGACGCCACTGTCCGTGGACGAGGTGTTTTCCGCCGTCAATGATCACGCCGCGGGCGGTACGGCGCTGTTCGTGGGCACCGTGCGGGACCATGACGGCGGCAGCGACGTCGCCCGTTTGGGTTACTCCTCGCACCCCACCGCCGAGGCGGAGCTGCGCAGGGTCGCAGAAAAGGTCGTCGCCGACCGTCCGGTGCGGGCCCTGGCCGCCGTGCACCGGGTCGGGGACCTGGAGGTGGGCGACCTGGCCGTGGTCGTGGCCGTCTCCTGCCCCCACCGCGCCGAGGCGTTCGACGCCTGCCGCAAGCTCATCGACGACCTCAAGCACGAGGTCCCGATCTGGAAGCACCAGACCTTCTCCGACGGCACCGAGGAGTGGGTCGGCGTCTAGCGGTGCCGGAGTGCCCCTGCCGCCCCGAGCCCGGGCGCACCCCCCCGAGCCCCGTGCGCAGGCCCCCCGGGCGGCGGAACGCGTCGGCCGGCCGGGTGCCCCTCGCGGGACCGTTCGGCGCAGCCCTGTGACGCGCAGGGGTGCCCTGGTTCCGGTTGCGTAACCGCCCCCTGGAACGGACCGTTGAGGTACCGACGGTTAATCTGCTCATCGGCCGGTCTGCCGGCCGCCGGGCCGTGTGCCCGGGAGGCACGTTCGAGGGGTCGGGAGGTTCCGATGGCGGCTCTCGCCTGGTTGCTGATTCCGGTCGTCGCCGCTGTCGCCGCCAGCCTGTGGGGAAGCTGGGCCGGGCGGCGCCGTGTCAAGACACCCGACGCCGCAGGCGTCGCGGGGTACGAACGTTTCCGTGCCGCGATGGAGCGCTCCAGCGCGGGCGGCCCCGCGGG
>NZ_VJOK01000001.1:5072072-5092757 GCF_013302895.1 Streptomyces albus subsp. chlorinus
TCCGCCGAGCTGGCCCCCGCCGGGGCCCTGGTCCACGCGGCCCCGGACGGACCGGCCCGGAGCGCCGACTGACAGACCTGTCCCGTACTGTCGTGCCATGCCTCGCCGCACCGCTACCCTGCTCGCCTCCACGCTGCTTCTCATAGCGATGCTCTGCGCCGGAGTGCTCATCGAGGTGCCCTACGCGGAGATGTCACCGGGACCGACGGTGAACACGCTGGGTGTGCACGACGGGGACCCCGTGCTCCGCATCAAGGACGAGCCCGGCCACAAGGGCCGGCCGAAGGAGTACGACACCTCGGGCCACCTCAACATGACGACGGTCCGTGTCACCGGCTCCGAGTACCGCATGACACTGCTGGGGGCGCTCTCCGGATGGCTGCGCCACGACAGCCTCGTCGTGCCCTACAAGACGGTCTACCCGGAGCAGAAGTCGGCCGAGGAGGTCGACCAGGAGAACGCCGAGGAGTTCTCCGCCTCCCAGGAGAGCGCCAAGGTCGCGGCCCTCAAGGAACTGCACATCCCCACCAGCTCCCATGTCGTCGTCGGCTCGGTGGCGAAGGACGCGCCCGCCCACGAGCGGCTGCACGCGGGGGATGTCATCACGGCGGTGGACGGCAGGCCGGTCGGCAAGGCGGAGAGCGTCGGCAAGATCGTCACCCGGCACAAGCCAGGGGAGAAGGTCACCTTCACGGTGATCCCGAAGGCCAAGGTGCGGGCCGCCCAGGAGAAGGGGAAGAAGCCGTCCCCGCGGGACGCGCGGAAGGTCACGGTGGGCACCACGAAGGCCAAGGAGGACGGCCGGACCGTCGTCGGCATCACGACCGCGCTGGGCCACAGCTTCCCGTTCGAGATCGACATCAAGCTCGCCGACATCGGCGGGCCCAGCGCCGGGCTGATGTTCGCCCTCGGCATCGTCGACAAGCTCACCCCCACCGACCTCACCGGCGGGAAGTTCGTCGCCGGCACCGGGACGATCGACGACAACGGCAAGGTCGGCGAGATCGGCGGCATCCAGATGAAGATCATCGGGGCGCGTGAGAAGGGCGCACGGTACTTCCTGACCCCGGCGGGCAACTGCGCCACCGCGGCGAAGGACAAGCCCAAGGGCATCACCCTGGTCAAGACCTCGACCATGGACGACGCGCTCAGCTCGCTGAAGAAGATCCGTTCGGGGCGGACGGACCGGCTCACCCGGTGCCGGGCGGGCTGACCCGCTTCCTGGTTCCTCCCCCACCCCGGGGGCCCGGCGGGCCCTCCGCCGCCCCGGGAGCGCCCCGCTACTCCTCGAACGTCGCGGCCAGCGCATGTGCCAGTCCCGGCACCAGGTCGGCACCGGTCAGCACCTCGGTGGCCGCGTCCTTCTCGCGCAGCCGCAGCGCCGACTCCCGCTCGCCGTCCCGCAGTACCGCCACCGTCATCCGCACCTCCTGGCGTTCGGGGTGCTCGGCGACCCACCGGGTGAGGGCCTCCCCGTCCAGGTCCTCGGGCACGGACGCCTCGGCGGAGGGCGGCAGCATCAGCCGCTCCACCGTGACCGCGCAGCCGTCCACGGTCCCGGGCCAGGCGATGGTCCCCAGGAACTCGTCCAGTGGCGCGTCGGCCGGGATCTCGTCCTGCTCGATGGGGGTGAAGGAGCCGGCCCGGTCGTCGCCGGCCTGCTGGTCCAGGCCGAGCTGGCCGGCCAGTCCGGGCTCCTCGGTGCGCAGCTTCTCGGTGTTCACCAGGGCGAACAGGCGGGCGGGCTGGTCCCAGCCGAGGCCCGCGGCGTACTCGTCGATTTCCAGGACGGCGCGGGTCAGCGGGCGGGCGGCGAGGGGTGTGCCCTCGTGGGGGAGGTTGCTCATGTTCCTATCGTGCCGTCTTCGGCCCGGGGAGGTGGACGTGGACCCCGCGAGGGACGGCGCGGGCCCGCGCCGGGCCGGGGCCGGAGGGGAACTGTCCCACGGAATCGGGAACTGACCCCGGAAACGGGAACTGAGTAAAGCTTCGTTAAGTTGCCTAGATGGGCCGTACGATGCGGGCCCAGCGTCATCGCTTCATACACTGCGAATCTTCGAGGTGCGCACCTTGGCTTTCCAGATGCCGGACCGGGGCTCCGGTGGGGGTCCCTCCGGGCCACGGATCAGAGTGGGCCGGCCATCCCGGCGTGCCCGGACGCTGTTGATGACAGCGGGCGTGCTGGCCGTTCTGGCGATGCTCTTTGTCATGTTCTCCGGGTTCTGGACGGACTGGCTGTGGTACCGCTCGGTCGACTACAGCTCGGTCTTCACCAAGACCCTGTGGACGAAGATCGGTCTGTTCGCCGTTTTCGGCCTGCTGATGGCCACCGCCGTGGGGCTGAACATCTGGCTGGCCCACCGGCTGCGGCCGCCGCTGAGCGCCATGTCGCTGGAGCAGCAGAGCCTGGACCGCTACCGCATGGGTCTGGCGCCCTACAAGAAGTGGGTGCTGCTGGGTGTCACCGCACTCGTCGGGCTGATCTCCGGCGCCTCCGCGGCCGGCCAGTGGCGCACCTGGCTGATGTGGGTGAACGGCGTCTCGTTCGGCACCAAGGACCCGCAGTTCCACAAGGATGTCTCCTTCTTCGCGTTCGACCTGCCCTTCTACCGCTTCCTGCTGAGCTTCGGCTTCGCCGCCGCGATCCTCTCGCTGCTGGCCGCCGCGCTGGTGCACTACCTCTACGGCGGTCTGCGGGTGACGACGCCCGGCGCCCGCGCGACCGCGCAGGCCACCGGCCATCTGTCGGTGCTGCTCGGCATCTTCGTGGCGCTGAAGGCGGTCGCCTACTGGCTGGACAGGTACGGGCTCGCGGTCAAGTCCGGCGACTTCAAGGCGACGGACAACTGGACGGGCCTCAAGTACGTCGACGCGAACGCCTATCTGCCCGCCAAGACGATCCTGTTCATCATCGCCATCATCTGCGCGCTGCTCTTCTTCGCCACCATCTGGCGCCGCACCTGGCAGCTCCCGGTGATCGGCTTCGGCCTGATGGTGCTCTCCGCGATCCTGATCGGCGGCCTCTACCCGGCGCTGGTGCAGAAGTTCCAGGTCTCGCCGAACGAGCAGGCCAAGGAAGCGCCGTACATCAAGAAGAACATCGAGGCGACGCGCAAGGCGTACGACATCGGTGACGCCGAGGTGCGCGAGTACAACGGCAAGAGCAAGGCCGACGACGAGAAGCTGCGGGACGCGGCCGACACGACGGCGAGCATGCGCCTGCTGGACCCCAACGTCGTCTCCCCGACGTTCCAGCAGAAGCAGCAGGTGCGCGGCTACTACCAGTTCCCGCAGACGCTCGATGTGGACCGGTACAAGAAGGACGGCAAGGAGCAGGACACCGTCGTCGGCGTCCGGGAGATCAACACAAGCGGTATCCCGGAGAAGAACTGGATCAACGAGCACTTCAAGTACACCCACGGCTACGGCATGGTCGCGGCCAAGGGCACCTCGGTCGACAAGGACGGCGCGCCCGACTTCACGGAGAAGGACCTGCCGCCCAAGGGCGACAAGGGCACGTACGAGGGCCGGATCTACTACGGCGAGAACACGAACCAGTACGCCATCGTCGGCGGCCCCCAGAAGGAACTGGACTACGCCGACAACCAGGGGGAGAAGACCTACACCTACAAGGGTGACAGCGGCGTCGACCTCTCCAACCCGGTCAACCGGGCCGCCTACGCGGTGAACTTCAACGAGCCGCAGATCCTCTACTCGGGGGCGATCGGCAAGGGCTCGCGGATCCTCTACAACCGCACGCCGAAGGAGCGCGTCGAGGCGGTCGCCCCGTGGCTGACCATCGACGGCGACCCGTACCCGGCGGTGGTCGACGGGCGCATCAAGTGGATCGTCGACGCCTACACCACCTCCAACGGCTACCCCTACGCGTCGCGTACGACCCTGGGGTCCACCACGGAGGACTCGCTGACCGACGGGCAGCGCGCGGTGGTCGCCCAGCAGAACCGGGTGAACTACATCCGCAACTCGGTCAAGGCGACCGTGGACGCCTACAGCGGTGACGTCCAGCTGTACCAATGGGACAAGAAGGACCCCGTCCTCAAGACGTGGATGAAGGCGTTCCCGGGCACGGTGAAGGCCAAGAGCGCCATCAGCGGTGACCTGATGGACCACCTGCGCTACCCGCAGGACCTCTTCAAGGTCCAGCGCAACCTGCTGCAGACCTATCACGTGACCTCGCCGTCGCAGTTCTACAGCGGCAGTGAGCGCTGGCAGATCCCCGACGACCCGACGCACAAGGGCAACGCGGTCCCGCCGTACTACCTGAGCCTGAAGATGCCGGGCCAGAAGGGCCAGCAGTTCCAGTTGACGACGACGTTCAACCCGAACAAGCGCGAGACACTGGGCGCGTTCATGGCGGTCGACGCGGACGCGCGCAGCGACGAGTACGGGAAGATCAGAATTCTGAGACTCCCGCCCAACACGGGTGTCGCCGGCCCCTCGCAGGTGCAGAGCAAGTTCAACTCCGAACCTGACATCGCCGAGACGATCAACCGCATCAGACGAGGCGACTCCGAGGTCGAGTACGGCAATCTGCTGACCGTGCCCTTGGAGGGCGGACTGCTCTACGTGGAGCCCGTCTACGTCCGTGGCGCCGGCGTCAACTACCCCAGGATGCAGAAGGTGCTGGTCACCTACGGGGAACGGGTCGCCTTCAAGGACAGTCTCGACGAGGCGCTCAACGAGGTGTTCAACACTCCGGACAGGGACGAGGGCGGGGAACGCACCGGCCCCGGGGACAAGGAGAAGGAGAAGAACCCGCCGAACGCCACGGTCGAGCAGGCCCTCAAGGACGCCCAGAGCGCGTACGACGCCGGTCAGAAGGCCCTGGAGAAGGGCGACTGGGAGGAGTACGGCAAGCAGCAGAAGGCGCTGGAGGACGCGCTCCGGGACGCGTCCGAGGCCGAGCAGGGCGGCGGCGGCAAGGGCGGTTCCGGCTCGGGCTCGGGTTCCGGCGACGGATAGCCGGGTGAGACCACCCCGCGGCGTGGTGTAGAGTTATCAACACAACGACGCGGGGTGGAGCAGCTCGGTAGCTCGCTGGGCTCATAACCCAGAGGTCGCAGGTTCAAATCCTGTCCCCGCTACGCGGATCGAAAAGACCCGGAGTCAACAGACTCCGGGTCTTTTCGCTTGTGCGGGGGATAGCGGGGCACCTTGGTTTGGGGTATCTCTTCGTCGGGAAATCGACAAACCGCCGAAGTGACCTCACTGGCTGCGGTATACGAGGTGTACGCGGGTTGCAGGTGGTGCGACGATGGAGCTTATGGGGGAGAAGGCAAGGCTGACGGACCCGGTACGTCCCGGTCCGGGCCTGAGCGTGGAGGAGTACGCCGAGAAGACCGCAGCCGCAGCGACGACGACCGCAGCCGCACCAGCGACCGCAGCCGCCGAGCAGTTCGTCGCGGACCGCAACGCCCCGAACCTCGGGGACAACGCCCCGAACACCGGGGATGCCGTGAGCGCCGGCGGCAGAGCCGTGGCGGACAAGACCGCCGCGGCCAGTGTGCTGGGCGCTCAGCTGCTGCGCCGGGGGGATCTTGACGGCGCCGAGCCGCACCTGCGGGCCGCCACGGCCGCGGGTGACCGCGCGGCGGCCAACAATCTCGGAGTCCTGCTGCACCAGAGGGGATACACGGAAGAGGCCGCGGGGTGGTGGCGTACCGCCGCCGTCGCCGGCTCGGCCGCCGCGGCGCACGCGCTCGGCCGCTACCACCGGGAGCGCGGCGACGAGCCCGCGGCCCACTACTGGCTGCGGCAGTCGGCCGAATCGGGCCACGCGCTCGGCGCGTACGCGCTGGGCGACCTGCTGGAGCACCGCGGCGAGGACGGAGCCGAGGAGTGGTTCCGGGCCGCCGCGGAACGCGGGCACAGAGAAGCGGCTTACCGGGTCGCGCAGTTGGCGAGCGCCCGCGCCGAGGCGCTGGCCGCCGAGGGGGAGGCCGACGCCGGTGCCGTACGCGGGATCGAGGAGGAGGCCGAAGGCTGGTACCGGCAGGCCGCCGCGCGGGGTCACCGCAGGGCGGCGCTGCGCCTGGGCGCCATCCTGGAGCGCCGCGGCGAGCTGAAGGAGGCCGGCCGGTGGTACCTCACCTCCGCGAAGGACGGTGAGGCACGGGCCGCCTGCGCGCTGGGGTTCCTGCTGCGGGACGCGGGCGACGAGGAGAGCGCGGCCGTCTGGTGGCGCCGGGCGGCCGAGAACGGCGACGGCAACGCCGCCAACGCGCTGGGCGCCCTCCACGCCGACCGGGGCGAGCGGCAGGCCGCCGAGCGGTGGTACCGCGTCGCACTGGAGGCCGGTTCCGACAACGGCGCCTTCAACCTCGGGCTGCTGTGCGCGGCGCAGGGCCGTACGGCCCAGGCCGAGCAGTGGTACCGCCGTGCCGCCTACGCGGGGCACCGGGAGGCGGCCAACGCGCTCGCCGTCCTGCTGCTCCAGCGCGGGGACGCCGAGGGCGCCGAGCCGTGGTTCTCCAAGGCAGCGGAGGCGGGCAGCGTGGACGCCGCCTTCAACCTCGGCATCCTGCACGCCGGCCGGGGCAACGAGCGGGCCGCGCGCGCCTGGTACGAGCGCGCGGCGGCCTCCGGACACGCGGAGGCCGCCCTCCAGGTCGGGATCGCGCTGCTGCGCGAGGGAGAGCTGCACACCGCGGAGCGGCATCTGCGGTGCGCCGCCGGCGGCGGCAGTGTCGAGGGCGCCTTCCGGCTCGGCGCGCTGCTGGAGCGGATCACCCGGCGGGACACCGGCGAACTGGGCTCCGCGCACGAACTCGGCCGTGCCGAGGGCACCAGGCCCGAGTACGAGGAGTGGTACGAGCGGGCGGCCGAGCACGGCCATCGCCGGGCGCAGGTCCGGCTGGGGATGTGCGCGGCGGCGCGCGGCGAGGTCGTCGACGCGGCCCGCTGGTACCGCGCGGCGGCCGAGGCCGGCAGCCCCAACGGTGCCTTCAATCTCGGGCTGCTGCTCGCCCGCGAGGGCAGCGAACCGGAGGCCGTCGTGTGGTGGACCCGCGCCGCCGAGGCGGGGCACGGCAGGGCCGCTCTGCGCCTGGCGCTGATCAACGCGCGCCGGGGCGAGCTGTCCGAGGGCCAGTTCTGGTGCGCCCGCGCGGTGGAACTCGGCCCGGCCGAGGTGGCCGAACGCGCCGCGAAGCTCCGCGACGCCCTGCGCGCGGAGCTGTCGGCATAGGAACGGCGCCCCTGCCGGGGTCGGCGCCGCTGCCGGGGTCGGCGCCGCTTTGGGTGCTCCCGCGCCGCGCCGGTTCGGGCTCCCGCGCCGGGTCGGTTCGAGGCTCCCGCGCCGCCGGATCGGGGCCGGCCCGGGTTCGCCCGGGTCGGCCGGGCAGGGGCGGGGCGGAGCCGGCCCCGGCACGGCCTGGTGCTTCACGCCCCGGCCATCGCCCGGAACGCCCACCCGGCACACCTGCCCCAGCACACCTGCCCCGAGCACACCCGTACACCTGCCCGCGGCACACCTGCCCGCGCGGCACACCTGTCCGCGGCACACCCGCGCACCCGACCCCGAAGCAGATCCGGCCGGCGCACCCGGCCCGGGGCGGAACATCCGGCTCAGGCGTCACGGGAGGCTCGATTTGCACTTGTCGGCTGCCATGGTTAGAGTTGTGCACACAACGGCGCGGGGTGGAGCAGCTCGGTAGCTCGCTGGGCTCATAACCCAGAGGTCGCAGGTTCAAATCCTGTCCCCGCTACTGAAGGCGAAGGCCCGGATCCTCAGATCCGGGCCTTCGTGCATGTCCGGGAAGCCAAGAGGGCGGTGCCGGCCGCCTCCTCCCGTCACGGTTCGTGACCGACCGCTTCCGCGTAGAGCCGGCGGTCCACGAGCCGTTCCTCCGGGAGTGGCTTGCCCCCGGTGACGCCCGCGTCCCGGTAGGCCTTCTGGAGCCTGTCCGTGGTGCCTTTGCGGATCTCCCAGTCCATCCGGAGCGAGGGCACCGAAGTGAGCGCTTCCGGGCTCTGCCGGAGCGCTTTCGCCAGGTCGGCCACGAAGGACGGGTCCTTCTTGTAGTCACCGGCGAAGTAGGTGTTGACCGTGCGGATGTAGCCGCGCAGCAGGGCGACGCCCGCGTCCACGTCGGCACTCAGCAGGTTGGGGCCGAAGAGGGCGCCGCCCAGGGGTTCGCCGACGGGCTGGCCGCCCAGGAACGCGTACCGCGCGTCCTTGTCCACCTGGCGCCAGACGGGGTCGAGCAGCCAGGCGGCGTCGACGCTCCCGCCGGTGAGGGCGGTCAGCACGTCGGAGGAGCCGAGCTGCTGGAAGGAGAGGGACTCCATCGCGGTGCCGTGCTGGGCGAGGATGGTGTCCATCGGGTACGAGATCACGGAGCCCTTGCCGATGAGCGTGCCGATCCTGCGGCCCTTCAGCGTGATCGCGGAGGGCTTCTCCCCGTGCCGTGCGCGGGCCCACAGGCCGCTCTTGGAGCTGGGGGCGGGGGAGAAGTTGCCGGCGACCCAGCGGATGTCGAACCCGGAGTTCACGCCGTTGATGACGGCGGCCTCCGGCGCGGCCCACAGGGCGTCGAGCTGACCCTTGGCGAGCAGCGGCAGTGCCTCGGGGGTGGGCAGCACCTTCAGCTCGACGTCCAGTCCTTCCTTGGCGAACTCGCCCTCGCGTACGGCGGTCTGGAGCGGTGCCACGTACTCGGCCGTCAACGTGCTGGTGGCGATCGTCACCTTTCGGGTCTTCTTGAGCTTGCGGGGAGCGGGTGCGTGCGCCGCGCAGCGCGCCGGGGAGCGGCCGGCGCCCGTCTCGGCGGGGTCGGTCCAGGAGCGGTCCCCGCAGCCCGCGACGGGCTCGATGTCGCGGTCGGCGGTGCCCAGGGCGGTGTCCCGCTGGGCCGCGCAGCCGCTGAGTGCCGCGGCCGGGATCAGCGCGAGGACGAGGAGAAGGGCGGTGACCAGGGCGCGGGACGGGGCGTGGGCACGGGCCGGGGCCAGGGGACGGGCGGGGGTGGGGGAAGGGCGCACGACGGCCTCCGGTGAGTGGTCAGGACCGGCCGCGACCGCGGTCGCGGGGTGCCCAGGGGGTCAGGAGCCGCCCCGCGAGCCGCACCAGCTCGGAGAAGAGCACGCCCAGGACGGCGACGCAGACGATCCCCACGAACATCACGTCGTTCTGGAAGAGGGCCCGGGAGTCGAAGATCAGGTGGCCGAGGCCGTCCGAGGCGGCGATGGACTCCGAGGCGACGATCACCAGTACCGCGACACCGGCGGCGATGCGGGCGCCGACCAGCACCGATGGCAGCGAGGCGGGCAGCAGGACGTGTCGGAACATCTGCCGTCGTCCGGCGCCGAAGACCCGTCCGGCGTCCCGGTGCCCCTCGGGGACCGCGAGTACGGCGGCCATGGTGGAGATCCAGACGAAGAAGAACACGGTGGCGGCGACCAGGGCGATCTAGGCCCCTCGCCGAGACCGAACATGTTGAGGAAGACGGGCAGCAGCGCGAGCTTGGGGACGACGTAGAGGGCGTCCATGGCCGGTTCCAGTGCCGCCCGGACCAGCGGCAGCGCGCCCATGAGCAGGCCCAGCAGATACCCGGAGACGGTGCCGAGGGCGTACCCGGCGAGCACTCTCTTGAGCGTCGCCCACACGTCGGGCCACAGCTCGCCCTCGGCGGCGCGCTCCCAGCCGTCGGCGAGGATGGCGGAGGGCGCGGGGTAGACGCGCGCGTCGATCCACTGCCGGGTCGCGGCCAGCTGCCAGGCCAGGACGAGGAGCAGCGGGACCGCGACGGCAAGGGAGACCTCCAGGGCGCGGCGGCGCCGGTGCGCCGTCTCCGGGCGGGTCTCCAGGGGCCCGGGGCGGCGGACGATCCGGCCCGGGGCGGCACCCGGACCGGTGCGGGAGCCGGTGCGCGAGTCGGTACGGCGGCTGCTAGGGGGGCCCGCGCGGGGTCCGTCCAGGGCGCTCATGCGACAGCCCCCGCACCGGCCCCGGGCAGCACCTCGCCGCGCAGCAGCTCCCACAGTTCGTCCTTGAGGGCGGTGAAGCGGGGATCGGAGCGGACGTCGCCGGTGCGGGGGCGGCCGAAGGGCGGGCGCCGTTCGGCGATGACGCGGCCCGGGCGCGCGGACATCACCAGGACGCGGTCGCCGAGCACCAGCGCTTCTTCGAGGCTGTGGGTGATGAGGAGGGTGGTGGTGCTGGTGGACTGGGTGAGGGTGAGCAGTTCGTCCTGGAGGAGGGTGCGCAGCTGGGCGTCGAGGGCCGCGAAGGGCTCGTCCATCAGCAGGATCTCGGGTTCGACGGCGAGGGCGCGGGCGATGGCCACCCGCTGGCGCATGCCGCCGGAGAGGGCGGCCGGGTAGGCGTCGGCGAAGTCGGCGAGGCCCATCCTGCTCAGCCACGCCCGTGCGCGGGCGTCGGCCCGGCGGCGCGGGACGCGCTGGACGTCGAGGCCGAAGCGGACGTTGGCCAGCACGGTCTTCCAGTCGTAGATGCCGTAGTCCTGGAAGATCATGGCGGCGGGGTGTGCGGCGTCGGTCCGCAGTTCGAGTTCGCCCGAGGAGGGCCGCAGCAGTCCGGCGGCGATGCGCAGCAGTGTGGACTTGCCGCAGCCGGAGGGGCCGACGACGCAGACGAACTCTCCCGCGGCGATCTCCAGGTCGAGGGGGCCCAGCGCGGCGAGCCGGCGGGAGCCCCGTCCGAAGGTGCGGGTGACGGCGCTGGCGCGGATTTTCGGCATGGTGTCTCCCCGTCCCGGGTGGGGGAAGCGTGCGTCCCAGCGACGATATGACGGCCCGTCAGATACCGGCAAGACGTGTGCGCCACCACGCGGGGGCGGGCATGCGAAAGGGCCCGCACCCCGGGGTGCGGGCCCTTCGCCGGGTCTGCGGCCGGTCAGTCGGCGCAGTTGGGGCAGACGCCGCGGTAGGTGACGGTGGCCTCGGCGACGGTGAAGCCGTACCGCTCCTGCTCCGGGAGGGCGGCCAGCGGGTCGCCCGTCGGGTGGACGTCACGGATGGTGCCGCAGCGGGAACAGACCAGGTGCTGATGGCTGTGGCGCGCGTTCGGGTCGTAGCGCTTGGCGCGCCCGTCCGTGCTCACCTCCAGCACTTCGCCGAGGGCGACCAGCTCGCTGAGCGTGTTGTAGACCGTCGCGCGGGCGATCTCCGGCAGGCGGTCCGCCGCCTTGGCGTGGACCTCGTCCGCCGTGTAGTGCACATGGTCGCCGTCGAGCACCTCGGCGACGACTCGCCGCTGCGCGGTGAGTCGCCATCCGCGATCGCGGAGCCGTTCCAGCAGGTCACTCATGTGTCCAGACTAGCAGCGCCCTGTCCATGGGCAGAACCCGTACGAGTTTCGCTTCCATCTTGACTTGGACAAAGTCCAATGTAGGGTTACGGGTGGTTGGCCCACAGGACAGATGTGATGCACAGGAGGCGCACGTGACCGTGCAGGACGAGACGTCCGGACCCATGACGACGGAAGCCGGAGCTCCGGTCGCGGACAACCAGAACAGCCAGACCGCGGGCGTGGGCGGCCCGGTGCTGGTGCAGGACCAGCACCTGCTGGAGAAGCTCGCGCACTTCAACCGCGAGCGCATCCCGGAGCGGATCGTGCACGCCCGGGGCGCGGGCGCGTACGGCAAGTTCACCGTCACGGCCGACGTGACGAAGTACACGCGGGCGAAGTTCCTCTCCGAGGTCGGCAAGGAGACCGAGGTCTTCCTGCGCTTCTCCACGGTGGCCGGCAACCTCGGCGCGGCGGACGCGGTGCGCGACCCCCGCGGCTTCGCGCTGAAGTTCTACACCGAAGAGGGCAACTACGACCTGGTCGGGAACAACACCCCGGTCTTCTTCATCAAGGACGCCATCAAGTTCCCCGACTTCATCCACACCCAGAAGCGCGACCCCTACACCGGCTCGCAGGAGCCGGACAACGTGTGGGACTTCTGGGGCCTGTCGCCCGAGTCGACGCACCAGGTGACCTGGCTGCACGGTGACCGCGGCATCCCGGCGTCCTACCGCCACATGGACGGCTTCGGCTCGCACACCTTCCAGTGGACCAACGAGGCCGGCGAGGTCTTCTGGGTCAAGTACCACTTCAAGACCGACCAGGGCATCAAGAACCTCACCGCCCAGGAGGCGGAGGTCCTGGCGGGCAAGGACCCCGACAGCCACCAGCGCGATCTGCGCGAGGCCATCGAGCGCGGCGAGTACCCGACCTGGACGGCGTACGTCCAGATCATGCCCGCGGAGGAGGCGGCGAACTACCGCTTCAACCCGTTCGACCTGACCAAGGTCTGGCCGCACGCGGACTACCCGCTGATCGAGTTCGGCAAGCTGGAGCTGAACCGCAACCCGCGGAACATCTTCGCCGAGGTCGAGCAGTCGATCTTCTCCCCGCACCACTTCGTGCCGGGCATCGGCCCCTCCCCGGACAAGATGCTCCAGGGCCGGCTGTTCGCCTACGGCGACGCCCACCGCTACCGCGTCGGCATCAACGCCGACCTGCTGCCGGTGAACGAGCCGAAGGCGGCCCGGGCCCGCACCTACGGACGGGACGGCTTCATGTACGACGGCCGCCACGGCGGGGCGAAGAACTACGAGCCGAACAGCTTCGGCGGCCCGGCCGAGACCGGCCGCGCGCCGTGGGCGCCCGTCACGGTCAGCGGCACCACCGAGGACCACCCGGCGGCCTCGCACGCCGAGGACGACGACTTCGTCCAGGCCGGGAACCTCTACCGCCTCATGTCGGAGGACGAGAAGCAGCGGCTGATCGACAACCTGGCGGGCAGTATCGCGGGTGTCTCCCGTGACGACATCGCCCAGCGCGCGATCGAGAACTTCCGCAAGGCGGACCCCGACTACGGCAAGCGGCTGGAAGCCGCGGTCCAGGCCCTGCGCGGCTGACCGACCGCTCGCCGTACGAACCCGGAGGGACCGGACGCCATGGGGCTCCGGTCCCTCCGGTGTGCCGCCAGGGTGTCAGACGGTCACCTCGCCCGGGGTCCGGGGCGCCGCCGCGCGGGCCTGGTCGTCGGACCAGGTCCGCACGATGTCGCGGACCGAGAGGATGCCCACCGGCTCCCGCTCGTCCAGCACGATCAGATGGCGGAAGCCGCCGCGGGTCATGGCCCGGGCCGCCGCGTCCAGTGTCCAGTCGGGTGTCGCGTAGACGACGTCGGTGGTGGTGTGGGCGTGGGCGGTCTCCCGGTCCGGGTCCTGGCCCGCGCCGAGCGAGTCGAGGATGTCGCGCTCGGTGAGGATGCCGAGCCCGCTGGTGTCGGGGTCGAGGACGACGGCCGCGCCGACGCGGCGGGCCGACATCAGCTGTGCCGCCTGCCGGAGGGTGTGCGCCGGGCCGATGGTGAGGACCACGGTGCTCATGGCGTGCTGGACGTGACCGGGCATGAGGGTGCTACCTCCTTGGAGGAACGGCTTCCCGCGGCGGAACAGCCCTCGGGAAGGAGTTCACAAGGTCACAAGCTCTCGGACCCTCATGCTCACATGTGACTGAGATCACGGCAAGGGCGCGTGTACGGACCACCCGGAAGGGTGGTCCGCGCCTCACGCCGTCAGGTAGTTCAGCAGCGTCTCGTGCAGCAGCCCGTTCGACGCCGCCGCGTTACCGCTGTGCGGGCCGGGGTTGCCGTCCAGGCCGGTGAAACTGCCGCCCGCCTCCTCGACGATGACCGCGCTGGCCGCCATGTCCCACAGCGACAGCTCCGGCTCCGCGCACATGTCCACCGCACCCTCGGCGACCAGCATGTACGGCCAGAAGTCGCCATAGGCCCGGGTGCGCCAGCAGTCGCGGGTCAGATCCATGAAACCGCCCAGCATGCCGCGCTCCTCCCAGCCGTGCAGCGAGGAGTAGGCGAACGAGGCGTCCCGCACCTTGGCCACCTTCGAGACCTCGATGCGGGTCGCCTTGGAGAGGCTGCGGCCGGTGTAGGCCCCCGAGCCCAGGGCCGCCCACCAGCGGCGGTTGAGCGCGGGCGCCGACACCACGCCGACGACCGGCCGGTCGCCGCCCTCGCCCATCTCCATCAGCGCGATCAGCGTCGCCCACACGGGCACGCCGCGCACATAGTTCTTCGTCCCGTCGATCGGGTCGATCACCCAGCGGCGCGGCCCGTGCCCCTCGGTGCCGAACTCCTCGCCCAGTACCGCGTCCCTCGGCCGGGTGCGCTGGAGCGAGCTGCGGATCAGCTCCTCGGCGGCCTTGTCGGCCTCGCTCACCGGCGTCATGTCGGGCTTGGTCTCGACCTTCAGGTCGAGAGCCTTGAAACGCTCCATGGTGGCGGCGTCGGCGGCGTCGGCCAGCACGTGGGCGAGACGCAGATCATCGTGATAGTCCAGCATGTCGGCACAGTATCCGGCGGCGTCACCCCCGGCCACAGGGCCATGCGCGTGCGCCGTGTATTGACACCTCATGGCGGTGCGTCAATCCTGTGCCGCACTCGTCGGGCTGCGGGCTGGGGAGGCGGCGATGCCGACTGCGCGCGAGACCCTGCTGGAGGCCGCCCACGCGGCGGTGCGGGCACGCCCCTGGACGGTCGTACGGATGGTCGATGTCGCCGCGGCCGCCGGGGTCTCCCGGCAGACGCTCTACAACGAGTTCGGCAGCAAGGAGGGGCTCGGCGCTGCCCTGGTCGGCCGGCTGGTCGAGGACTTCCTGGACGGCGCCGCCCGCGCGGTGTCCGAAGCCGGCCGCGACGGCGCCGACCCGGCGGCCTGCTGTGCCGCCGCTGCCGCCTGGGTGCTGCGCACGGCACGCGCGGAGCCCATCGTGCACGCGGCGCTCACCGGCTGCTGGGGTTCCCGATTACCGCAGCCGGCCCGCCCGGGGCCCGTACCCGGTCCGCCCCGGGCGGTGGCCCGGCAGGCGTTCCCGGTCGAGCCGGGGAGGCTCGCCCGCCTCCTGCGCGCCCGCGCCGTCCACGGGCTGGCACGGGCCGCGCCGCTCCCCGTCGGGGCACCCGGCACCGGCGCGGCGGGCCGGGAAGCCCCGGACCCGCGGCAGTTGGAGCGGGCGTTCGAGGCGGGGTTGCGCGTCGCGCTCTCGTACGTGGTCGCTCCGCCGGGCGGCCCGGACGACGAGCCCTGCGGCCGGGTCGACGCGGTGGTACGGGCCCTGCTGACCCGCTGACTCGCTGCCGCACTGACTTGCTGACCCCTGACCCGCTGACCCGGTTCGCCGGTGCGCGGCGGGGCGGTGACCCGGTGGCCTCAGTGGGCGCTGCCGGAGAGCTGGAGCCCCATCACGCCGATGATGACCAGGGTGATGGACACCAGTTTGAGCGTGGAGACCACGTCGCCCATGAAGACCATGCCGTAGATCGCCGTCCCCGCGGCCCCGATGCCCGTCCACACGGCGTAGGCCGGTCCCACGTCCAGCCGCTTGAGGGAGAGGGTGAGCAGGCCGAAGCTGCCCAGCGCGAAGGCGCAGAACGCGACCGTCGGCCAGAGCCTGGTGAAGCCGTGCGAGAGCTTCAGGCACACGGCGAAGCCCGTCTCCAGCAGCCCCGCGACTATCACCAGCAGCCACGCCATGTGCTCTTCCTCCCGTTGGGCCCCGTGGGGTCAAGGTCAAGCGCAGGCAAACCAGTATGCAGCCGAGGACCGGCGGAAGCGATCAGTCCCCTTCGCGGCGTTCGCGCGTGGCCAGCAGGCGGCGCAGCGAGTGGAGGCGGGCCGGCTCGGCGTGGCCCTCGGCCACCCACGCGTCCAGCGCGCAGTCCGGCTCGTTGTGACCGCACCCGCGCGGGCACCCCTCCGCGCCCTCGGCCAGGTCGGGGAACGCCTGGATGACACGCGAGGGCTGGATGTGGTTCAGCCCGAAGGAGCGCACGCCCGGCGTGTCGATGACCCAGCCGTCCTCGCCGGTGGTCGAGGGCGGCAGCGGCAGCGCCAGCGCGGAGGTGGTGGTGTGCCGGCCGCGGCCCGTCACCGCGTTCACATCGCCGGTGGCCCGCTGCCGCCGCGGCACCAGCGCGTTGACCAGCGTCGTCTTCCCGACCCCGCTGTGCCCCACGCACACGGTGACCTGACCGCGCATCAGCTCCCGGACGGCGTCGGCGTCCGCCCCCTCGTCCAGCTCGTCCCGCCGGGTGACCACGTAGCGCAGCCCGAGCGGCGCGTAGGTCTCCAGCAGCGGACCGGCCGGCGCCAGATCGGACTTGGTCAGCACGAGCAGCGGTTCCAGCCCGGCGTCGAAGGCGGCGACCAGGCAGCGGTCGATCAGCCGCGGACGCGGCTCCGGGTCGGCCAGCGCCGTGACGATGGCGAGCTGGTCGGCGTTGGCGACGATGACCCGCTCGTAGGGGTCGTTGTCGTCCGCCGTCCTGCGCAGCACCGAGCTGCGCTCCTCGACGCGGACGATCCGCGCCAGGGTGTCCTTGGCCCCCGACAGATCTCCGACCACCGCGACGTGGTCGCCCACCACGACCGCCTTGCGGCCCAGTTCCCGCGCCTTCATCGCGGTGACCGTGCGGCCCTCGACCAGGCACGTCATCCGCCCCCGGTCCACGGTCAGCACCAGCCCCTCGGCGGCGTCCTCGTGCTTGGGACGGGTGTGGGTGCGCGGGCGGCTGCCGTGCCGGGAGGGGCGGACGCGGATGTCGTCCTCGTCGGTGTGCTTGCCGTAGCGGCGCATCGCGGGCGCCCTCTTACGCTCTCGCTCCGGCCGGCACGCCGAGCATGTCCGTCCACAGCGCCGGGAAGTCGGGCAGCGTCTTCCCGGTCGTCGCCACGTTCTCCACCTCGACACCCCTCACGGCCAGGCCCAGCACCGCGCCCGCGGTGGCCAGCCGGTGGTCGTCGTAGGTGTGGAAGACGCCGCCGCGCAGCGGACGGGGGCGGATGCGCAGCCCGTCCTCCGTCTCGGTGACGTCACCGCCCAGCCCGTTGATCTCCTTCGCCAGCGCCGCCAGCCGGTCCGTCTCGTGCAGCCGCAGGTGGCCCACACCGCGCAGCACCGACTCCCCCTCGGCCAGCGCGGCCACGGCGGCGATGCCGGGCGTCAGCTCGCCCACCTCGCCCAGATCGATGTCGATGCCGTGGATCCGGCCGCTGCCGGTGAGGGTCAGGCCCCGCTCGTCCAGCACGCACGAGCCGCCCATGGCGGTGAAGATCTCCCGCAGTGCGTCCCCGGGCTGGGTGGTGTGCTCCGGCCAGTCCGGGACGGTGACGCTGCCGCCGGTGACCAGCGCGGCGGCCAGGAACGGCTGCGCGTTGGACAGGTCGGGCTCGATCGTCAGGTCCCGGCCCAGCAGCGCCCCGGGCGTCACCCGCCACACGTTCGCGCTGCCGCCGTCCTCCGGCGCGTCCACCCGCGCCCCCGCGGCGCGCAGCATCTCGACCGTCATCCGGATGTGCGGCATCGACGGCAGGGTGCGGCCCGTGTGCCGGACCTCCACACCGTTGTTGAAGCCCGGCCCCGACAGCAGCAGGGCGCTGACGAACTGGCTGGAGGACGAGGCGTCGATCTCCACCTGACCGCCGGCCAGCGAACCGCTGCCGTGCACCGTCATCGGCAGCGCACCGCGCCCCTCGTCCTCCACCCGGGCGCCGAGCGCGCGCAGGGCGTCGATGACCCCGTGCAGCGGGCGCTCGTAGGAGCGCGGGTCGCCGTCGAAGCGGACCGGCCCGGTGGCCAGCGCCGCCAGCGGCGGAAGGAAGCGCATGACGGTGCCCGCGTTGCCCACGTCCACCGTCGCCGGGCCGCGCAGCGGAGCGGGGATCACCCGCCACGCCTCACCCGTGGCGCGCGCGCCCGCCTCCGGCGTACCGGCCGACGCGGAGGAGACGGTCTCCTCGATCTCCACGCCCATCGCCCGCAGCGCCCCGGCCATCAGCAGGGTGTCGCGGGAGCGCAGCGGGCGGCGCAGCCAGCCCGGTTCGGAGGAGAGCGCCGCCAGCACCAGCGCGCGGTTGGTGACCGACTTCGACCCCGGCACGGTGACGGTCGCCTCGATACGGCCCGGCGCGGTGGGCGCGGGCCAGAGGGCGGAATCTGCGGGGCGGGTGCGCTGGTCGGTCATGGGGCCACTGTAATGGCTGGGCACCGGCCGCCTCCCGGACGGCGCCGGGTGCTCACGGGCCGCTCACAGGCCGAGCAGCCAGCGTCCGCCGCCGATGAGGGAGCACAGCGCGACCGCGTGGAAGAGGAACAGCCACAGCGCGGCGGGGGCGTGGGTCAGCCGCGCGAGCTGGTCCGCGTCCGAGTCCGGCGCCCGCCCTCCCCAGTCTCCCGAGGGAAGGCCGAACCGCCTCCCGTGCGCCCTCTCCCGGCGCCGCCTGCCCTGGAGTTCGAAGACCGGCCGCACCCCGCCCAGCAGCAGGAACCACACCACCGTGTAGGCGAACGCGGCCTGCACCTCGGGCCCGGTCAGCCAGGAGACGAGGAGGAAGGCGCCGCCCGCCAGGAAGACGGTCAGCACCCCGTAGGCGTTGCGGATCATCACCAGCATCGCGACCAGCAGCACGGTGGCGCCCCACAGCAGCGCGGTGATGTGGTGCGCGGCCAGCAGCCAGGCGCCGCCCAGGCCGAGCAGCGGGGGAGCGGTGTACCCGGCGGCGGCCGTCAGCACCATGCCGATGCCGTGCGGCTTGCCGCGCGAGACGGTCAGCCCCGAGGTGTCCGAGTGCAGCCGTATGCCGTCCAGCCGGCGGCCCGAGAGCAGGGCTATGAGCCCGTGCCCGCCCTCGTGCGCGATGGTGACCGCGTTGCGCGAGACGCGCCACACCCCGTGCGGCACCACCGCGAGCAGGGCGACGAGACCGGTGGCGATCACCAGCCACTGCTCGGGATCCGGCTGGCTGCCCACGACGCGGTCCCAGACATCCGTGATGCTCGCGTTGTCCATGTTCGCGGCGTTCTCCTCGTGTACTGCGTGGGTGCTGTCCCGTCAACGCACGGCAGGCTGTCGGCGTGCCGTGGCAGTCTTGCAGGCATGTGCGGACGGTATGCAGCGAGCCGGGGGGCCGAGGACCTCGTCCGGCTGTTCGAGGTCGAGAAGTGGGAGCCGGAGGAGGCGCCGGCGCCGGACTGGAACGTCGCGCCCACCAAGCAGGTCCACGCGGTGCTCGAACGCCCCCTCAAGGGCAGCGGCGACCCGCGGCCCGTGCGGCAGCTGCGCCCGCTGAAGTGGGGACTGGTGCCGGGCTGGGCCAAGTCGCCGGACATGGGCGTGAAGATGATCAACGCACGCGCGGAGACCGTCCACGAGAAGCCCGCCTACCGGCGCCCCTTCGTCGCGCGCCGCTGCCTGCTGCCCGCCGACGGCTACTACGAGTGGGTCACCGCCGAGGGCGAGCTGAAGCTCGAACAGGAGGGCAAGCGCAAGCGGCCCCGCAAGCAGCCGTACTTCATCTCCCCGGCCGGCCCCGCTGCCGGCTCCGGCTCCGCTGCCGATTCCGCGGCCAGGGGCGGTAGCGGCGCGGAGGGGGAGTCCCCGGTGATGGCCATGGCGGGGCTGTACGAGTTCTGGCGCGACACAACCCTCCCCGACGACCACCCGCGGGCCTGGTGGGCCACCTGCACCGTGATCACCACGGCCGCCGAGACCACCCCCCTGGCCAACGCGGACCAGCTCGCCGAAGGCGGCCCCGGCTCGCTCGCCGACATCCACCCGCGCATGCCCCTGATGCTCACCCCCGACCGCTGGGACGCCTGGCTGGACCCCTCCCACACCGACCCCGGCACGCTGCGTGAGCTCCTCACCCCGCCGCCGGCCGGCATGATGCGGGCCCACCCCGTCTCCACGGACGTCAGCAACGTCCGCAACAACGGACCCCACCTCCTCAAGGAACTCCCCGCACCGGAGGAGGAGACCCTCTTCTGACACGAAGGGACGGCGGACAGGGCGGGGCGCGGGCCCGGCGGGGACGGCGGAGCGGCCGGGCCGCCGCGCGCCGGCGAGGAGCCGCGCCGGGGAGAGCGTCGCACCGGGGAGACAGGAGCCGCGCCGGTGAGAGGGGCGGGGCCTGGCACCATGCGCGTATGAACGCGCACACACGGGAGCCCGCACAGCGGGTGGAGACGGTGGCCACACCGGCCGGAGACGCCCGGATCACCTGGTTCCCCGCACGGAAGGCCCACACCGTGCTGGCGCTGGGCCACGGCGCGGGCGGCGGGATCGAGGCGAGGGACCTGCGGGCCCTGGCGGCGGCGCTGCCCGGTGAGGGCGTGAGCGTGGCACTGGTCGAGCAGCCCTGGCGGGTGGCGGGGAAGAAGGTGGCTCCGGCGCCCAGGACCCTCGACACCGCCTGGACGGCACTGTGGCCCGCCCTCACCCTCCCGGGGCTCCCCGTGATCGCGGGGGGCCGCAGCGCCGGTGCCCGGGTCGCCTGCCGTACGGCGGCAGGACTGGGGGCACAGGCGGTGCTCGCGCTGTCCTTCCCGCTGCACCCGCCGGGCAGGCCCGAGAAGTCCCGCGCCGATGAGCTGGCCTCTGTCCCCCTGCCCGTCCTGGTGGTGCAGGGCGGACGTGATCCGTTCGGGCGCCCCGGGGAGTTCCCCGAGGGCACCGCCGTGGTGGAGGTGCCCTTCGGCGATCACGGTTTCGCCCTGCCCAAGTCCGCCGCGGTGACCGAGGAGGAGGCCATGGGCGTCATCACCGGGGCCGTCAGCCGGTGGATCAGCGGCGGCGCGACCGCCGCCTGAGGCGACCGCCCGCCCGGCCCCTGTACGGCAGCCCGGCA
>NZ_VJOK01000001.1:5092777-5096013 GCF_013302895.1 Streptomyces albus subsp. chlorinus
CGACGGCCCCCGACGCCCGGCGACGGGCTCCCGAGGCCCGCGACGGCTCCCGGACGCCCGCGACGGTCTCCGGCGGCTCCGTGAACCGGATGCCGGCAGGGGGTGGGAATGATCGACGGCGGCCGGTGGTTGCACGCAGTGTTCGGATACGCAGTGGGATGCAGAATGCAGCCACAGCCACACCTCTTTCACGAGGCGAAAGGGAGCCGCCCAGATGGGTTCTGTCGTATGCCCCCAGCGTCCGCGGGCCGCTGACCTGGACTGGGCCACGCTGGCGCTGGCCTCAGGGACGACGGCCTCGTCGATCCCTGGGACGGCTGTTCGAGCGGCGGACGATGTCGGTCGTCGTCTATTCTCCGATTCGAGCGGGTCCGCGATCGGGCTCGCGCCGATAACGGAGGAGGTGGGTCCGGTCACCGGGACCGAAGGCGGCTCGAACACGCAGCCCAAGGCGGAGGCGTCGGAGACGGCGGAGGAGCGCAGTGCGCGCTTCGAGCGCGATGCGCTCGCCTTCCTCGACCAGATGTACTCGGCCGCGCTGCGCATGACGCGCAACCCCGCGGACGCCGAGGACCTGGTGCAGGAGACCTACGCGAAGGCGTACGCCTCCTTCCACCAGTTCCGTGAGGGCACCAACCTCAAGGCGTGGCTGTACCGCATCCTGACCAACACGTTCATCAACTCCTACCGCAAGAAGCAGCGCGAGCCGCAGCGCAGCGCCGCGGAGGAGATCGAGGACTGGCAGCTGGCGCGGGCCGAGTCCCACATGTCCACCGGACTGCGTTCGGCCGAGGCCCAGGCGCTCGACCACCTGCCGGACTCGGACGTGAAGGAGGCGCTCCAGGCCATCCCCGAGGAGTTCCGCATCGCCGTCTACCTCGCCGATGTCGAGGGCTTTGCCTACAAGGAGATCGCCGACATCATGGGGACACCCATCGGCACGGTGATGTCCCGTCTGCACCGTGGGCGGCGACAGCTGAGGGAGATGCTGGAGGGCTACGCGCAAGAGCGCGGCCTGGTTCCGGCCGGTGCCGCGGCGGACGGATCGCAAGACCGGAAAGGCTCGGGCTCATGAGTTGCGGAGAGCCGCACGAGACGGACTGCGCCGAGGTCCTCGACCACCTCTACGAGTACCTCGACAAGGAGATGCCCGAGGGCGACTGCGCCAAGTTCGAGGAGCACTTCGACGAGTGCTCACCGTGCTTCGAGAAGTACGGCATCGAGCGTGAGGTCAAGAAGCTCGTCAAGCGCTGCTGCGGGCGGGACGACGTACCGACCGACCTGCGGGCGAAGGTCATGGGCCGGATCGAGGTGATCCGGCAGGGCCAGGCGCCGCAGGGCGCGGACGACCCCGAGCCGGCCCCGGGCACCCGTACCGCCCAGGACCCCTCGGCTGACGAGGCCGGGCAGGCGGCGGGCGGCCGTGCCGGGACGCCCGCCGAGCGGCGGTCGGCACAGGACAAGAACCCCGCCTGACGCCCCCATCCACCCCGCCTCCGGGCGCGCCAGCGCTTCGGCCCCTCATCCCTCCTTCGGGTGAGCCCCCTCCGTCTCGTACGGGGGAACACCCCGGGAGGCCGCCGGCCGCCGGGTGAGCCGCTCCTATCCTCCCCAGCCATGGAGGAGGCGGTCAGGAGGCTCACCCCGCGGGCAGGGGCCGGGGCCGGGCGGAGCAGGGGCTGTGCGATGTTCGCGCTGGCGTGCGCGCTGGCCGCCCCGGCAGCGGTGCTCCTGTGGCGGAGCGCGTACGGGCCACCGGCCGCGGCCCTGGCCGCCGGGCCGGCGTATCTGGCCTGGTGGGGGCTGCGGCAGTGCCATCCCGAGCGCGCGGCCCGGCAGGCGGCGGTCGAGGCGCTCTCGCAGGCGGTGCACATCAAGGACCGCTACACGCGCGGCCACGGCGAGCGGGTCGGTGTCGCCGCCGCACTCATCGCGCGGGAACTGGGCCTGGATGAGGAGCGTGCCGAGGCCCTGCGCTGCGCCGGAGTCCTGCACGACGTGGGCAAACTCGGCGTACCCGCGCGGCTGTTGCGCAAGGAGGGCCCGCTCACCCCCGCCGAGCGCCGCGTCATGGAGCAGCATCCGGTGTACGGGGCGGAGATCGTGCGCGGGCTCGACTTCCTGGGCGAGGCCCGGGCCGCCGTCCTGCACCACCACGAGCGCATGGACGGCTGCGGCTACCCGCACGGTCTGGTGGGCGAGCAGATTCCGGAGGCCGCGCGCATCGTGGCCGTCGCGGACGCCTTCGACGCCATGACCTCCACCCGCAGCTACCGCCGCGGCCGTCCTGTCCCCGCCGCGCTGGCGGAACTGGAGCGGTGCGCGGGGACGCAGTTCGACCCCCGGATGGTCGCCGCCCTCACCCGCGCCCTGCTCCGCCACGGCTGGCCGTACACCGAGGACGCCCCCGTTTCGGCCGAGGACACCCCCGCTTCGGCCGGGGGCGCCCCCGCTTCGGCCCAGGGCGCGGGGCACCCGTCCCGTGCGCCGGTGGCGGCCGTGCCCGCCCCGGGCCCCGTGGCCGAGGAGACCACCGGCACCGCGACGGCCGCCGCGCCGGGCGCGGGCGCCCCCGAGGACGTCTCCGGAGCCCGCCCCGAGGACGCGTCCGGCACCCGTGTGCCGGACCGAGGAAGCGGCGACGCAGCACGGGCCCGTGCGGCCGGTCCGCAGGAGAGCACTCCGGCGGGGCCGAGCGGTGGCGTGACCGTATGACACGCCGCGCACCGCTCCGGCTCCTGGCGCACGGCTTCGTATCCGCCGGTTTCGCATCCGCGCGCCTGTGGGCGCGCGGCCTGTCGCCCGTGCGGCTTCCGGCAGGGTGCCTCGCAGCCGTCCGGTGCCTGGTGCACCGCCTCTCGTCCGTCCGGTCCGCGCCGCGCCCGGCCCGGCGGCGTCCCCGGCTCGTCCCGCCGTCGCCCTGGGCGCTGTCGGCGGGGTCGGCCGCGCGGCTGCTGGCCGTGGTGTACGGGGCCGCGGCGCTGCTGGTGGCCTGTGCGCTGTATCTGACGCTGGCGCGCGGTCTGGTGCGGCCCGGGGTGGCGGTGGCCTTCGGGCTGGTCGTCGCCGTGGGCGAGTTGGCCCGCGTACGGCTGTCCGAGGCGGACGGCGGTGGCCGCACCACCGGGCTGGTCCCGGGGGCGGCGGCGCTCGGTTACGCGCTGCTCGGCGCGGTGGACGGCGCACCCGCCGGGCACGGCCCCGCCCAGGCGGTCGCGGTGACGTGTGTCGGCTCG
>NZ_VJOK01000001.1:5096033-5131949 GCF_013302895.1 Streptomyces albus subsp. chlorinus
CGCCGCCCCATGCCGCGGCCCGGCTCGCCCTCGGCGTCGGTGGGGCCGCCTTGTGCTGCGAAGCCCTGTGTGCGAGTGGCGTGTTGGGCCGTCTGGTGGGGCCGGGGGCGCTGTTCGCCCTCTGCCTGCTCGCCGTCGCCCTGCTGACCGCGGGCGCCGACGCCTGCCTCGCGGCTGTCACGGCGGTCGCGGAGGCCGGTGACGGGCACCGGCCGCGCCCGCGCGGCCAGTTGCGCGCCCGGCCGGCCACCGTCCCCGCCGTCGCCGCGACGGCCGTGCTCCTCGCGCTCGCCGTCGGGACGGCGGGGTCGTGGGCGCTTCCGGCCTGCTGCGCTCCGCTGCTGCTCACCCAGTTCGTGCTGCGCCGCCGCGCCCCCGTCCGGGCGACGCACCGGCGCACGCTGGCCTCGCTCGCGCGGGCGCCCGAGGTGGCCGGTTGCACTCCGTGCGGGCACGCGCGCCGGGTCGCGGACCTGAGCCGGGCCGTGGGCCGGGAGCTGGGGCTGACGGGAGGGGAACTCACCGCGCTGGAGTACGCCGCCCTCACCCACGACATCGGCCAGCTCTCCCTCACCGACCCGGTACCGGGCGGTGCCACGGCGGCCCTGGAGCCCGGCCGGCAGCGCCGTATCGCCCTGCTGGGTGGGGCCGTGGTGCGCCAGACCGGTGTCCGCTGGCGGGTGGCCTCGGCGGTGGAGGCCCAGGCCGACCCCTACCGCGAGCAGTGCGTGACGGCACGTGTGGTCCGCACGGTCAACGCGTACGACGACCTCACCGCGGGCAGCCACACCGCGGGCCCCTCCGCACGCGAGCGGGCCCTGCGGACGCTGCGCACCGCGACCGGACGGGACCACGAACCACGCGTCGTGGAAGCCCTGTCACGCGTCGTGTCCCGGGCGGCGGACGTCTGACGCACGGGTAATGAGCGGGCACCCGGGCGGGCATGGTTGGATGCGAAGGGGGAACCGCGACAGACGTGGACGCAGGCGCCGGGGCGTCCGGCACGCAGGACCCCGAGGACAGGCGAGCGCGGCCGGGCGGAAGCCGGGCCACAGGACAGCGGAACGGCGGGATTCGGCGGGAACGGCGGAAACGGCGGGAAAGACTGTGAGGATCTTCGGCAAGGTGCGGCACCGGCCCTCCGCCTCGTGGCGGCAGGCGACGGACCGCGCGTTCACGCTCATCGGCGACGGCCGGTACGAGGACGCGGGTGCTCTGCTCACCCGCGCCGCCGACCTGGAGCCGTGGCTCTCGGAGTCCTGGTTCAACCTCGCTCTGCTGCACAAGTTCCGGCACGACTGGGAGCAGGCGAGAGCGGCGGGCCTGCGGGCCGTCGCACTGCTGGACCGCGAGACCGGGGCGCCCGACTGGTGGAACGTCGGCATCGCCGCCACCGCGCTCCAGGACTGGCCGCTGGCGCGCAGGGCCTGGCAGGCGTACGGGCTGCACGTGCCGGGCCAGGCGCAGGGCACCGCCGCGGCCGGCGAGCCCACCGGCATGCAGCTGGGCAGCGCCGCCGTACGGCTCTCCCCGGAGGGCGAGGCGGAGGTCGTCTGGGGGCGGCGCATCGACCCCGCCCGGATGGAGGTGCAGAGCATTCCGCTGCCCTCCTCGGGGCGCCGCTGGGGCGAGGTCGTCCTGCACGACGGCGTGCCGCACGGTGAGCGCACCACGCTGGCCGGGCCGTCCTACCCGGTCTTCGACGAGATCGAGCTGTGGGCGCCCTCGCCCGTGCCCACCTGGGTGGTGCTGCTGGAGGCCGCAACGGAGAGCGACCGGGACGCGCTGGAGCGGCTGGCGGCCGACGCCGGGTTCGCCGCCGAGGACTGGTCGTCCTCGGTGCGGCTGCTGTGCCGCGCCTGCTCGGAGAGCGCCATGCCCGCCGACGAGGGCGACGGCACCGCGCATCTGGACCCGCACGACCACAGCTCGCCCGGTCACCCCGGGCCGCTGGGCCACATGACGCAGGGCGGTCCCGGTGAGCTGTGGGTGCCCGAGCGCGAGTGCGGCCTGGCGGCGCCCGCCGCGCTGGTGCGCGGACTGCTGGACGGCTGGGTCGCCGACAGCCCGGACACCCGGGAGTGGCGGGATCTGGAGGAGGTCTGCTGAGCGCACGCCTGCGGCCCCGTACCCTGTAGGGCGGGTGTTTCCCGGTAGACGGTGCGCAGCGGGCGCACCCCGGGTGCGCACCGCACCGCTCAGCTCTCAAGGGTCGCAGGAAGGCGTACGACGGCATGGCGCAGCAGCAGGGAACCAAGGCCGGGTCGGCCCGTGTCGCCGAGGGCGAGTTCGTCGACGACGTGACGGACGCGGCCGCTCGGGAGGAGGCGCACACCGCGCGCGGCACGGCCCGCCCCATCACCGTCGTCGGCAACCCGGTGCTGCACCGGGAGTGCCGTGAGGTGACCGAGTTCGACGACGAGCTGGCGAAGCTGATCGACGACATGTTCGCCAGCCAGCGCGCCGCCGAGGGCGTCGGCATCGCGGCCAACCAGATCGGTGTCGACCTGAAGGTCTTCGTCTACGACTGCTACGACGACGAGGGCGTGCGCCACGTCGGCGCCGTCTGCAACCCGGTGCTCGACCAGCTTCCCGCCGAGCGGCGGGTGCTGGACGACGGCAACGAGGGCTGCCTGTCGGTCCCCGGCGCCTACCACCCGCTGGCGCGCCCCGACTACGCCGTGGTGCGCGGCCAGGACGCGCAGGGCAAGCCGATCGTGGTGGAGGGCACCGGCTACTTCGCCCGGTGCCTCCAGCACGAGACCGATCACCTCAACGGGTACCTGTACATCGACCGGCTCTCCAAGCGGGAGCGCAAGGACGTGCTCCGGCAGATGGCCGAGAGCACGCCCCGCTACGAGACGGTGCCGAACGAGTAGCCGGTACGGCCGCCGCGAGGGGCCGCCTCAGAAGTCGTCGTCCAGGGTCACCGAGCCCTCCACGGCGACCTGGTAGGCGGAGGCGCGGCGTTCGAAGAAGTTGGTCAGCTCCTGGACGTTCTGCAGCTCCATGAAGGAGAACGGGTTGGTGGCTCCGTAGCGCTCGGGGAAGCCGAGGCGGCGGAGCCGCTGGTCGGCGACGGCCTGGAGGTACTGGCGCATGGAGTCGGTGTTCATACCGGGCAGCCCCTCGCCGCACAGGTCCCGCGCGAACTGCAGTTCCGCCTCGACGGCCTCCTCCAGCATGCGGGTGACCTGCTTCTCCAGTTCGGCGTCGAAGAGGCCGGGCTCCTCCTGGCGGACGGTGTCGACCACGTCGAAGGCGAACGCCATGTGCATGGACTCGTCGCGGAAGACCCAGTTGGTTCCGGTGGCCAGTCCGTGCAGCAGGCCGCGGGAGCGGAACCAGTAGACGTAGGCGAACGCGCCGTAGAAGAACAGCCCTTCGATGCAGGCGGCGAAGCAGATGAGGTTGAGCAGGAAGCGCCGCCTCTCCTCGCGTGAGCGCAGCCGGTCGATCTCCTCGACGGAGTCCATCCAGCGGAAGCAGAACTGCGCCTTCTCCCGGATGGAGGGGATGTTCTCCACGGCGGCGAACGCCTGGGCACGCTCGTCGTGGTCGGGCAGATAGGTGTCCAGCAGCGTCAGGTAGAACTGGACGTGCACGGCCTCCTCGAACAGCTGCCGGGACAGATACAGCCGCGCCTCGGGCGAGTTGATGTGCTTGTAGAGGGTGAGCACGAGGTTGTTGGCGACGATCGAGTCGCCGGTCGCGAAGAACGCCACCAGGCGGCTGATCATGTGCTGCTCGCCCGGGGAGAGTCTGCCCAGATCGGCCACGTCGGAGTGGAGGTCCACCTCCTCGACGGTCCAGGTGTTCTTGATGGCGTCGCGGTAGCGCTCGTAGAAGTGCGGGTAGCGCATGGGGCGCAGGGTCAGCTCGAAGCCGGGGTCGAGCAGCCGGGGGGTGCTCTTGGGAGTGGCCGGTGTGGTGGTCATTACTGGCAGGCCTCGCAGGACTCGGGGTTTTCCAGGGAGCAGGCGACGGCCTCGCCGGCCGTCACGGGGGCGGGGGAGGGGACGGGCGGGGCGGTGGTGCCGCCGGCCGCCCGCGCGATCCGGGTGGCGGGGCGGGAGCGCAGGTAGTACGTCGTCTTGATGCCGCGTTTCCAGGCGTACGCGTACATCGAGCTGAGCTTCCCGATGGTGGGGGAGGACAGGAACAGGTTCAGCGACTGGCTCTGGTCCAGGTACGGGGTGCGGGCCGCGGCCATGTCGATGAGGGCGCGCTGCGGGATCTCCCACGCGGTGCGGTACAGCTCGCGGACCCGCTCGGGCAGCCGGTCGAGGCCCTGCACCGAGCCGTTGGCCTCGCGCAGCGCCTCGCGGGTGCGCGCGTCCCACAGGCCCAGCCGTTTCAGCTCGTCCACCAGATAGGTGTTCACCTGGAGGAACTCGCCGCTGAGTGTCTCGCGTTTGAAGAGGTTGGAGACCTGCGGCTCGATGCACTCGTAGACACCCGCGAGGGAGGCGATGGTGGCGGTCGGCGCGATGGCCAGCAGGAGCGCGTTGCGCATCCCGGTATGGGCGATCCGGGCGCGCAGCGCCTCCCACCGCTCGGGCCAGGCGTGGGAGCCGGCCGCTTCCGGGTAGTGGTCGGGGTGCAGGACGCCGCGTGCCGTGCGGGTCGACTCCCAGGCGGGCAGCGGTCCGTGCCGTTCGGCCAGGTCGGCGGAGGTCTCGTAGGCGGCGAGCATGATCCGCTCGGCGATACGTGTGGACAGCTCGCGTGCCCCGGCGGAGTCGAAGGGCAGGCCGAGGCGGAAGAACACGTCCTGGAGGCCCATCACGCCCAGGCCGACCGGCCGCCAGCGGGAGTTGGAGCGGGCCGCCTGCCCGGTCGGGTAGTAGTTGATGTCCACGACGCGGTCCAGGAACGTCACCGCCGTGCGCACCGTGGCATCCAGCCGCTCCCAGTCCATCCGGCCGTCCGCGCCCAGGTGTGCGGCCAGGTTGACGGAGCCCAGGTTGCACACGGCGGTCTCACCGTCGTCGGTGACCTCCAGGATCTCCGTGCACAGGTTGGAGGAGTGCACGGTGCGGCCCGGGGCCGCCGTCTGGTTGGCGGTGCGGTTGGAGGTGTCCTTGAAGGTCATCCACCCGTTGCCGGTCTGTGCGAGGGTGCGCATCATCGCGCCGTACAGCTGGCGCGCGGGCAGCCGCCGCACCGCGCGCCCCTCGGCCTCGGCCCGGCGGTAGGCGGCGTCGAACTCCTCCCCCCACAGGTCCGCCAGTTCCGGCACGTCGGAGGGCGAGAAGAGCGACCACTGCGCGTCGGCCTCGACGCGGCGCATGAACTCGTCCGGGATCCAGTGGGCGAGGTTGAGGTTGTGGGTGCGGCGCGCGTCCTCGCCGGTGTTGTCGCGCAGTTCGAGGAACTCCTCGATGTCGGCGTGCCAGGTCTCCAGGTACACGCACGCCGCGCCCTTGCGCCTGCCGCCCTGGTTGACCGCCGCCACCGACGCGTCCAGCGTCCGCAGGAACGGCACGATGCCGCCCGAGTGCCCGTTCGTCCCGCGGATCAGCGCGCCCCTGGAGCGGACGCGGGTGAACGGGATGCCGATACCGCCCGCGTGCTTGGAGAGGCGGGCCACCTGGTGGTAGCGCTCGTAGATCGAGTCCAGCTCGTCGCGGGGCGAGTCCAGCAGGTAGCAGGACGACATCTGGGGGTGGCGGGTGCCGGAGTTGAAGAGGGTGGGGGAGGAGGGCAGGTAGGCCAGGGAGCTGATGAGCCGGTAGAAGTCGCACACCTCGGTGAGGGCGTCCGGCGTCTCGTCGGCTGCCAGCCCGCAGGCCACGCGCAGCAGGAAGTGCTGCGGCGTCTCCAGGGGGCGCCGGGTGTCCGGGTGCCGCAGCAGGTACCGGGAGTGGACGGTCCGCAGCCCGAAGTACCCGAACCGGTCGTCCGCGCCGTCCTCGACCGCCTCCGCCACGAGGGCGTCCAGCCGCGCGGCGTGCCGCCGTACGAAGGCGTGCGTACGGTCCGAGAGCAGCCCCTGGGCGTGTCCCAGCTCCACCGAGGCGGAGAACGAGGTGACGCCCTCGGCGGCCGTCTCGTCCCGGATGGCGAGGGTCAGCAGCCGCGCGGCCAGCCGGGAGTAGGACGGTTCCTCGCTGATGAGGCCCGCGGCGGCCTCGACGGCCAGGGCCCGCAGACCGGCCCCGGTGGCCGAGGGGGCGCGGCCGCGCAGTGCCGCCGCGGCGACCGGGGCGGGGTCGGCGTCGGGCAGGTCGGCCGTCAGGGCGGCGAGGGTGTCGCGGAGAGCGGCGCCGGCCGGGTCGCCGGGACTCTGGTCGGGGGCCCGGTCCCTGAGGTGGGACGGGGCGGTGGGGGCGGTGGTCACGCTGCTCTCCCTCGCTGCTCGCTGCTCGCGTCAGGGCACGGCGAGGAGGGGCGCGCGCATACGGACACGCCGCGCCCCGACCGCCGGTCCAGTCCACGAGACCCGGACGTTCGTCGACACCGTCGCCGGCAGGTGATCGGGCTTGCGAGGGCAGGGGTGAACTGCCCCGCTCACCGTTGCGGGACAGCTCCGGACTCGCACCGGGATTCCCCTGCGTCAGTGGCGACGGCCGTGAGGGAGCATACATGTTGTGCCGCTCTCCGCGCCGTCCCCCATATGTTGTGGCGGGTGGCGTCCGACGGTCACAGCCGAAGGGCGTACGTCCACAGGCGGACGCCGTCGAGGGGGTACCAGTCGCGCTCGGGCGTCCGGACGAAACCGAGCCGCTCGTAGAGCCGGTGGGCGGCGTGCATGGAGTGCTGGGTGGACAGCACGAGCCCGGTCAGTCCGCGGGCCCGCGCCCTCTCGACGCAGGCGGTCACGAGCGCCTCGCCCACCCCGCGCCCCCGCGCGGACTCCCGGACGGCGAGCATCCGGAACTCTCCCTCGCCCGGGCGGGCGCGCTCGGCGTAGGGGCCCTGGCCGGGCACGAAGGTGACCGAGCCCAGGACCGCGCCCTGCTCGTCCTCGGCGACCAGCAGTTCGGCGTGGGCGGCGCGGCCTGCCGCGTCGCGCAGCTTCTCCAGGTACGGGTCCGCCTCGCCGAAGTCGAGCAGCCCGCCGTCGAGATAGGCGCCGGCCACCAGCTCGCCGATCGCGGCGTACTGGTGGGGCCGTGCTGGGGTGATGGTGACATCCATGGGGGACATCATGCGCGCGAGCACCGACACCCGCCGCCGGATCGTCCGGGGCGGGTGTCTTCGGGGTCGGGGTGGGCCGGCGGCCCGGCTCAGTTCGCCGTGGTGGCCGCCACTTCGGCCCCGTCGGCGTCCCCGTCCCGGGTGCCGTCCTCGTTCCGGGCGCCGTTCCCGTCCCGGGCGCTGTCGTGGTCGCCGCTGCCGGGGCCGGCCGGCACCGCGTCGGCCGTGTAGTCCTCGGGGCGGGTCTCATCGACGCCGTCCGGCGCCTTGAGTGCCCGCAGGACGAGGGTGAGGACCACGGTGACGGCCACGTTGAGGACGAACGCCGTCACGCCGATGTAGCCGGTCTCCCCGATGCCGGGGATCTCCGCGTTGCTGCCGCCGAAGTGCTTCTGGGCCGGGCCGGCCACGCCGTAGGCGGCGACGGTGCCGTAGACCATGCCGACGGCCCACCCGGCCAGCAGCGCCCAGCGGTGGAACCAGCGGGTGAACAGGCCGCCGACCAGCGCGGGGAAGGTCTGCAGGATCCAGATGCCGCCCAGCAGCTGGAAGTTGATGGCGACGGTCTTGTCCATGCCCAGGACGAAGACGAGGGCGCCGACCTTCACCAGCAGGGACACCAGCTTGGAGACCTTGGTCTCCTGCGCGGGCGTGGCGTGCGGCTTGAGGAAGTCCTTGTAGATGTTGCGGGTGAACAGGTTCGCGGCGGCGATCGACATGATGGCGGCGGGCACCAGCGCGCCGATGCCGATGGCCGCGAAGGCGACGCCGGTGAACCAGTCGGGGAACATGTCCTCGAACAGCTGCGGAATGGCAAGCTGGCCGTTGTCCACCGTGATTCCGGCGGCGAGCGCCATGAATCCGAGCAGCGCCAGGAATCCCAGCATCAGCGAGTACAGCGGCAGAATCGTGGTGTTGCGCCGGATCACGTTCCGGTCCTTGCCGGAGAGCGTCGCGGTGATCGAGTGCGGATACATGAACAGCGCGAGTGCCGAGCCGATGGCCAGGGTGCCGTACGCCCACTGCGCCTGGTTTCCGCTGGCGAGTTCGCCGCGCGGCTTTCCGGTCGCCGGATTCTTCTGCGAGAGCGCGTCGCCCGCCTTGGCGAAGATGTCGTCGAAACCGCCCAGTTTGATGGGGATGTAGATGATGGCGACGGCGATGACGAGGTAGATGAGGGCGTCCTTGACGAACGCGATCAGCGCCGGGGCGCGCAGTCCGGACGAATAGGTGTAGGCGGCCAGCACACCGAAGGCGATGAGCAGCGGCAGGTCCTTGACGAACCAGTGCGTCGATTCCGATCCGCCGACGCCCATCACGTCCAGCACTGCCTGGATTCCCACCAGTTGGAGGGCGATGTAGGGCATCGTCGCCAGGATTCCGGTGACGGCGACGGCGAGCGAGAGGCCCTTGGAGCCGAACCTGCCGCGGACGAAGTCGGAGGTGGTGACGTAGCCGTGACGGTGCGAGACCGACCACAGGCGCGGCAGGAAGGTGAAGATCAGCGGGTAGACGAGAATCGTGTACGGCACCGCGAAGAATCCCGAGGCGCCGGCCGCGTAAATGGCCGCCGGAACGGCGACGAACGTGTACGCGGTGTAGAGGTCGCCGCCCAGCAGGAACCAGGTGATCCAGGTGCCGAAGCTGCGTCCGCCCAGGCCCCATTCGTCGAGGCTGTGCTCGTCGGCGGCCTTGCGCCAGCGGGCGGCGCGGAATCCCATGACGGTGACGAGCAGGAAGAAGAAGACGAAGACGGCGAGGGCGACGCCGTTGACGCCGCCGTTCATCGCGCCTCACCGCTTCCGGTCGCCTCCGGTTCGGCCGGTGCCCGCCGCGCCCCGGCCTGTTCGCGCCGCACGATGCGGTACGCGACCATGGTGAGCGCCGCGGATACCAGCACCCACAGCATCTGGTACCAGTAGAAGAACGGAACGCCGATCAGCCGGGGCTCGATACGGGCGTAGGAATCCACCCACAGAATGCCGACGAACGGTGCGAAAAGGCACAGGCCGGCCACGATGCGCGCGGGGGTGACGGCCGGGTGTCCTTTCCCGGTCGGGGGTGGTGCGGACATGCTGCGGGCTCCGTCCTCGCTCAGGCTTCGTGCAATGTGCACGAAACTTAAGCGAGGTATTTGATCTCCGTCACCACCCGTCCGTATACCGGACACCCGTTCGCGGACGGGACGCACCCGGGCTCAGCAGCAGCGGAACCCCTCCCGGGGGTCGCACTCGCGGGCGTCGGTCCGCCACCGCTCGAACTCCCGGCGGCCGGGTACCGGCGCGTCCGGCCCCTGGTGCTGCCGCAGATGGGCCACGTACCGCTCGTAGGCGCTCTCGTCGGTCAGTTCGCGCACGTACCAGCGCACCCACCGGGCGCCCCGCAGCAGGGCGTTCACCGCGCGCCTCCGTCCGGTCCGCGCCCGCCGGAGCCGCCCCCGCCCGGCCCCGCGGCGAGAGCGGCGGCCTTCTCCGCCTTCTCCTCCCGGGTGGCGAACAGGCCGGCGGGCTCCACCAAACGCGACTCGACGTACGGCGCCTCGTGCAGCGTCGCGCTCGACGGGTCCCGCACGGCCTTCACGCAGGTGCGGGCGGCGTCCACCAGGACGATGACGACCAGGAGCGCGAACAGCGCCGAGAGGACGCCGTCCACGGTCGAGTTGGTGACGACGGTGTGCATGTCGTCCATCGACTTGGCGGGCGGCAGGACCTTGCCCTGGTCGATGGCCTCCTGGTAGTTGGAGCGCTGCTGGAAGAAGCCGACCTTCGGGTCGCTGGAGAAGACCTTCTGCCAGCTCGCCGTCAGCGTGACCACCGCGTCCCACACCAGCGGCACGCCTGTCACCCAGGCCCACTTCAACCGCCCGGACTTGACCAGCAGGGTCGTGCAGACCGCCAGCGCGACGGCGGCCAGCAGCTGGTTGGCGATGCCGAAGAGCGGGAAGAGCTGGTTGATGCCGCCCAGCGGCTCGTGCACGCCGACCCACAGGAAGTAGCCCCACAGCCCGACGATCACGGCGCTGCACAGCAGCAGCCCCGGCCACCAGCTCACCCGGCGGAACGGCTTGTGGAGGTTGCCCAGCATGTCCTGGAGCATGAACCGGCCCACGCGGGTGCCGGCGTCCAGCGCCGTCAGGATGAACAGCGCCTCGAACATGATGGCGAAGTGGTACCAGAACGCCTTCATCCCGGCGCCGCCGATGACCTCGGAGAAGATGGTCGAGACACCGATGGCCAGCGTGGGCGCCCCGCCGGTACGGGAGAGCAGCGAGTGCTCCTCCACGGCCTTGGCGGCGGCGGCCAGTTGCTCGGGGCTGATGGTGTAACCGAGGTGGCGTACCGCTTCGGAGGCGGCCTGCACGTTGTCCCCGATGACACCGGCGGGCGCGTTCATCGCGAAGTAGAGCCCCGGGTCGATGATGCAGGCGGCGACCATGGCCATGACCGCCACGAACGACTCCATCAGCATGGAGCCGTACCCGATCATGCGGACCTGCGTCTCCTTCTGGATCATCTTCGGGGTGGTGCCCGAGGAGATCAGCGCGTGGAAGCCGGAGAGCGCGCCGCAGGCGATGGTGATGAACGCGAACGGGAAGAGCGACCCCGCGAAGACGGGGCCGTCGCCCACCCCCGCGAAGTCGGTGACGCCCTCCATCCTCATCGTCGGCAGGGTCACCACGACACCGACGGCCAGCAGCCCGATGGTGCCGATCTTCATGAACGTCGACAGGTAGTCGCGCGGTGCCAGCAGCATCCACACCGGGAGGATGGAGGCGACGAAGCTGTAGACCAGGATCCAGACGACCAGCGTGGAGGGCTCCAGCGTGAAGGCGCCGGCCCACGAGGACTCGGCGACCCAGCGGCCCGCCACCAGTGCGAGCAGCAGCAGCGCGATGCCGATCAGCGAGACCTCGGTGACCCGGCCGGGGCGCAGCACCCGCAGGTAGAAGCCCATGAACAGCGCGATCGGGATGGTCATGCCGATCGAGAAGGTGCCCCAGGGCGACTCGGCCAGCGCGTTGACGACGACCAGCGCCAGCACCGCGAGCAGGATGATCATGATGGCGAGGACGGCGAGCAGCGCGGCGGCCCCGCCGACCGGGCCGATCTCCTCACGCGCCATCTGCCCCAGCGACTTGCCGTCCCGCCGCATGGAGAAGAACAGCGTCACCATGTCCTGCACGGCGCCCGCCAGGATGACGCCGACGATGATCCAGATCGTGCCCGGCAGATACCCCATCTGCGCCGCCAGCACCGGGCCCACCAGCGGACCCGCGCCCGCGATCGCGGCGAAGTGGTGGCCCAGCAGCACGCGCCGGTCGGTGGGGTGGAAGTCGATGCCGTTGTCGAGCCGCTCGGCGGGCGTGGCCCGGCTCTTGTCGACGCGGAGTACCCGGGTGGCGATGAACCGCGCGTAGAAGCGGTACCCGATCGCGTACGAGCCGAGCGCGGCGGCCACCATCCACGCGGCGGAGACCTCCTCGCCGCGGGCCAGCGCGAGCATCGCCCACCCGGCCGCGCCGATCAGCGCGACGGCGGTCCACAGGACGACGGGCCGCCAACCCGGGCGCCCGGCTTGCTGTGCAGTGCTGCGCACGCGCGTTCCTCCTCGACCCCACCCGCCGCTCGAGACGGCGGGCACCCCACAACGGCAGGCCGACCGTAGAACAGCACGGTGATCCGCGCCATACCCCGGGACGGGTGAGAAGGGGCGGGCCGTGCTTCAGCCGGTGGGGCGCTGGAGGTTGGCGACGAACTTGTAGCGGTCCCCCCGGTAGACCGAGCGCACCCACTCCACCGGCTCCCCGTCGGTGTCCCGCGAGTGCCGGGAGAGCATCAGCATCGGCAGTCCGACGTCGGTGCCCAGCAGTCCGGCCTCGCGCGGGGTGGCCAGCGAGGTCTCGATGGTCTCCTCGGCCTGCGCGAGGTGGACGCCGTACACCTCGGCGAGCGCGGTGTAGAGGGAGGAGTACTTGACCAGGCTGCGGCGCAGCGCGGGGAAGCGCTTCTGGGACAGGTGCGTGGTCTCGATGGCCATCGGCTCGCCGCTGGCCAGCCGCAGCCGTTCGATGCGCAGGACGCGTCCGCCCGCGGGGATGTCCAGCAGGGCGGCGAGGCGGTCGTCGGCGGTGACGTAGCCGATGTCCAGCAGCTGCGAGGTGGGCTCCAGGCCCTGGGCGCGCATGTCCTCGGTATAGGAGGTCAGTTGCAGCGCCTGGGAGACCTTGGGCTTGGCGACGAAGGTGCCCTTGCCCTGGATGCGCTCCAGCCGCCCCTCGACGACCAGTTCCTGGAGGGCCTGCCGCACGGTGGTCCGGGAGGTGTCGAACTCGCTGGCCAGGGTGCGCTCGGGGGGTACGGGGGTGCCGGGCGGCAGCGTCTCGGTCATCTCCAGCAAGTGCCGCTTGAGCCGGTAGTACTTGGGCACGCGCGCGGTGCGGGCCGCCGATCCGTTGCCGCCTGCGGTCTCGCCGTCCGCGGCGGCCGGCGCGATGGCGCCGCCCCCGTCCGTGCCCATGGCCCGCCTCTCCGACTCTCCTCGTGCTGCCGTCACCGGCTTCCTCCGTGTTGATAGCGGCTCACATCGTGGCACGGCCCCGGTCCAAGCGGACGCCCCAGCTCAGATGTCGTTCCGATAACGGAACCGACCGCGAGCTTTATACACCGTTGACACCCCTAAAGGTCTAGGCCAAGCTCTGCGCATTGGTCTAAACCAACTGTCCGAATGGGTCCGGGATGTGCGGTCCGGAGGCGCTGTGCGGAGCGTTCCAGTGTGCAGGGGAGAGTGCAGTGAGACGTCTGAGTAGCCGTAAGAGCCGTCAGAGGGGCCTCATAGCCGCGGCCGGGGTCGCCGTCTTGATGGTGAACGTCGCGGCCTGCGGGTCCGACGGCGACAAGAAGAGCGGTCCGGACAGCTTCAAGGGGCAGACGCTCACCCTGTGGGCGATGGACGGCTCCACGCCCAAGGGCTGGACGAAGGACGTGAAGGCCGCCTTCGAGAAGAAGACCGGGGCCAAGCTCAAGCTCGAGGTCCAGCAGTGGAACGGGATCCAGCAGAAGATCACCACCGCGCTCTCGGAGTCCGACCCGCCGGACGTCATCGAGATCGGCAACACCCAGACCCCCGCCTACGCCCGCACCGGCGGACTCGCCGACCTCGGTGACCTGAAGAAGGGGCTCGGCAAGGACTGGACGCCCTCCCTCAACAAGTCGGCGGTCTACGGCGGAAAGCAGTACGCCGCCCCGTGGTTCGCCGTCAACCGTACGGTCGTCTACAACAAGAAGATCTGGGCCGAGGCCGGCCTCAAGGGCACGCCCAGAACCCGCGACGAGTTCTTCGACGCGCTGGAGAAGATCGACAAGAAGACCGACGCCGAGCCGCTCTACATGCCCGGCCAGAACTGGTACTTCTTCGACGGCCTGCTGATCGGCAAGAACGCCGACCTGGTCAAGAAGAAGGGCGGCAAGTGGGTCTCCAACCTCTCCGACCCCAAGGTCGGCGAGGCCATGGAGGTCTACAAGAAGTACGCCTCCTACTCCAAGGCGCCCAAGGACAAGGACGAGGCCACCCCGCAGCAGGCCGAGGTGTTCGCCAAGGGGAAGACCGGCGCGTTCATCGGGCTCAGCTGGGAGGGCGCCACCGCCATCGAGGCCAACAAGAAGATCGCGAAGGACATCGGCTACTTCACCATCCCGGGTGAGACCGCCGGCAAGCCCGAGGGCGTCTTCCTCGGCGGCTCCAACCTGGCCGTCGCCGCCGGCAGCGAGAAGCAGGAGCTGGCCAAGGAGTTCCTGAAGATCGCCCTCTCGGACAAGTTCGAGGGCGCGCTCGCCAAGGAAGGCGGCGTCATCCCCAACAAGCAGGCGCTGCAGAGCAATCTGAAGGGCAACCCCGCGGCGGAGGCCGCCGCGCCGGCCGTCGAGGGCGGCGGGCTCACCCCGCTGATCCCCGAGTGGGGCGCGGTGGAGAACCCGCCGAACCCGATCAAGACGTACATGACGTCCGTGCTGAAGGGGAAGTCCCACGCGGCCGCGGCCAAGGCCGTGGAGGGCGAGATGAACAAGCGGCTGTCCCAGAAGCAGTAACCCCTGTCCCAGGGGTGGGGGGCGGGGGCGGTGAGGTGGTCACCGCCCCCGCACCCGCTCCGTTCTTGGAGTACCGATGTCTGTACAGACCAGTGAGGCGCCGCCCCGCGGCAAGGTGCCTCCCCGGCCGGCGGGGACCGGCCCGTCACCGTCCGGCCGGGGAGGCGTCAAGGGCAAGGGCGGACTGCCGTATCTCCTGCTGCTGCCCGCCCTCGGGCTGACCGTCGTCTTCCTCGGCTGGCCGTTGGTCACCAACGGCATGCTCTCGTTCCAGAATCTCAACATGACGCAGCTGATCCAGCACGTCACCGAGTGGAACGGGGTGAGCAACTACACCGACACGCTCACCAGCGACACGTTCTGGCGGGTCACTCTGCGGTCGGTGATCTTCACGGCGGTCAACGTGGTCGCCATCATGGTCGCCGGCACCCTCATCGGGCTGCTGCTGGCGCGGCTGGGTTCCAGGATGCGGCTGCTGCTGTCGGTGGGGCTGGTGCTCGCGTGGGCGATGCCCCCCATCGCGGGGACCACCGTCTACCAGTGGCTGTTCGCGCAGCGGTTCGGGGTCGTCAACTGGGTTCTGGCCAAGGCGGGCTTCGCGTCGATGGCGGACCACAACTGGACGAGCACCCAGCTGTCCACCTTCTTCGTCATCTCGCTGCTGATCGTCTGGATGTCGGTGCCGTTCGTGGCGATCAACCTCTACGCGGCCACCACCACGATCCCCAAGGAGCTGTACGAGGCCGCCGCACTGGACGGCGCGGGCTCCTGGCAGGGCTTCCGGCACGTCACGTTCCCGTTCCTCAAGCCGTTCCTGACGGTCGCGACGTTCCTCGAAGTCATCTGGATCTTCAAGGCGTTCCCGCAGGTGTTCGCCATCAACGAGGGCGGCCCCGACCGGCTGACCGAGACGCTGCCCGTCTACGCCTTCGTGGAGGGCGTCGGCAACCAGCACTACGGCACCGGCGCCGCGATCTCACTCCTGACCATCCTCATCCTGCTGGCACTGATGTCGTACTACCTGCGCCTGGCGCTGCGGCAGGAGGACGACGACGAGACGGAAACGAGCGAGGGGGGCACGGCCCGATGAAGAGGTCACTGCTGGGCCGGATATGGCCCAACGCCACCGCCCTTGTGCTGTTCGTGGTGTTCGCCTTCCCCGTCTACTGGATGTTCAACACGGCGTTCAAGCCGAACGGGGACATCATCAGCGAGGACCCCGTCTGGTTCCCCGCCTCGCCCACCCTCGAGCACTTCTCCACGGCCGTGCACGCCGAGAACTTCCTCACGCTGGTGCGCAACTCCGTCACCGTCACCGTGCTCGCCGTCGGCCTCTCACTGGTGGTGGCGCTCGCCGCCTCGTTCGCGCTGGCCCGGATGCGGTTCAAGGGACGCAAGGGCGTCATCCTGATCTTCATGCTCGCGCAGATGGCCCCCTGGGAGGTCATGGTCATCGCGATCTACATGCTGGTGCGCGACGCCGACATGCTGAACAGCCTGGTACCGCTCACCCTCTTCTACACCGTCATGGTGCTGCCGCTGACCGTCATCACGCTGCGCGGCTACGTCGCGGCCGTGCCCAAGGACCTGGAGGAGTCGGCGCTGGTGGACGGATGCACCCGCCTCCAGGCCTTCCGCCGGGTGATCTTCCCGCTGCTGGCCCCCGGGCTGATGGCCACCTCCCTCTTCGGGTTCATCACGGCGTGGAACGAGTTCCCCATGGTCCTCATCCTCAACAAGGACGCCGAGGCGCAGACGCTCCCGCTGTGGCTCTCGAAGTTCCAGACCGCGTTCGGCGACGACTGGGGCGCCACGATGGCGGCGGCCTCGCTCTTCGCCGTCCCGATCCTGCTGCTCTTCCTCTACCTCCAGCGCAAGGCGGTGGCCGGACTGACCGCCGGCGCGGTGAAGGGGTAGCCATGCGAGACCGCCGTAGTGCTGCCGCCGCCCGACGGCACGCCAGTGAAGTGAAGGGCTCCTGTGAAGTGAAGGGACACCGCGCCGTATGACCACCTCTCTCCGAGCGTCCGACACCCTCACCCGCGACGCCCTCGCCGTCCTCCAGCCCGGATTCACCGGCACCTCGGCGCCGTCCTGGCTGCTGCGGCAGATGGAGGGAGGGCTCGCCTCCGTAGGGCTGTTCGGACGCAACATCGACTCGCCCGAACAGCTGGCCCTGCTGACCGAGCAGCTGCGCGAGGTGCGGCCCGAACTGCTGGTCGCCATCGACGAGGAGGGCGGTGACGTCACCCGGCTGGAGGCCCGCACCGGCTCCTCCTATCCCGGCAACCTCGCCCTCGGCCACGTCGACGACCCCGACCTGACCCGGGCCGTCGCCCACGAACTGGGCAGCCGCCTGGCCGCCGTCGGCGTCAACCTCAACTGGGCGCCGTCCGCCGACGTCAACTCCAACCCCGACAACCCCGTCATCGGCGTGCGCTCCTTCGGCGGCGACCCGAAGCTGGTGGCCCGGCACACCGTCGCGTACGTGGAGGGCCTCCAGGCCGCGGGGGTGGCCGCCTGCGTCAAGCACTTCCCCGGGCACGGCGACACCGCCGTCGACTCGCACCACGCCCTGCCCCGCATCGACGCCGACCTGGACACGCTCCGCGCCCGCGAACTGGTGCCCTTCGCGGCGGCCGTCGAGGCGGGCAGCAAGTGCGTGATGAGCGCCCACATCCTGCTGCCCGCACTGGACGCCGCGCGCCCCGGGACGCTGAGCCCCGCCGCGCTGACCGGGCTGCTGCGGGCACCCAGGAGCGAGGGCGGACTGGGCCACGAGGGGCTCATCGTCACCGACGGCATGGAGATGCGGGCCATCTCCGCCACCTACGGCCTGGAGCGCGGCAGCGTGCTGGCGCTGGCCGCCGGGGCCGACGCCATCTGCGTGGGCGGCGGCCTGTCCGGGGAGGACACCGTGCTGCGGCTGCGCGACGCGCTGGTGCGGGCCGTGCGCGACGGTGAGCTGACGGAGGAACGGCTCGCCGACGCCGCGGCACGGGTACGGGGGCTCGCCGCGTGGGCGAGGGAGGTGCGCCGGTCGGACACGGGGGGTCTGGCCGACCCCGCCCTCGCCTCCGGCGGGGTGGGCATCGGACTGGAGGCGGCGCGGCGCGCCCTGGTCGTCGTCGGGCTGGAGGAGTACCGGCGGCCGGCCGGGCCGCTGTTCGTCGCCGCCATGACGCCGCTGGCCAACATCGCCGTCGGCGACGAGACCCCCTGGGGGCCCGCCGCCGAACTGGAGCGGAGAGTGCCGGGGACCCGCACCAGGACGTACGGCAGCACGGACGGCGACGTGGGCGCGAGGGTGCTGGCGGACGCGGGGGAGCGGCCGGTGGTCGCCGTCGTCCGCGACGCGCACCGGCACCCGTGGATGACCGAGGCGCTGGAGCGGCTGGTGGCCGCCCGGCCGGAGACGGTCGTCGTCGAGATGGGGGTTCCCCAGTCACCGCCGCGCGGGGCCCTGTACGTGGCCACGCGCGGGGCCGCCCGGGTGTGCGGGCGGGCCGCCGCGGAGGTGATCGTGGGAACCGCCTCCCACTAGGGGCTTTGGGAGGGCTTCAGCCGGAGGGTCCCGTCCTCGCCACCGCCCCGCCGCCCGCCCCTCCGGGGGGCCGGACGGCGGGGCGGAGCGCGGCCCAGGGGCCCATGTGTGCGAACCCCCACAACGTAGGATCGAACAGCAAGCGCCACGCACGAACCACCGGGAGGCGACCCGCATGTCCTCGAACGCCCCGTCCGAGCCGGGCACGATCATGTCCGGGGAGATGGCCGAGCAGCCGGCCGTCCTGCGCCGCATCCTGGACGAGGGCGCCGGGGCCATCCGCGAGGTGGCCGGGCGGATCGCCGCGAAGAACCCCCGCTTCGTGCTGCTGACGGCGCGCGGCACCTCCGACAACGCCGCGCTATACGCGAAGTACCTGCTGGAGATCAAGCTGGGCAAGCCGTGCGGTCTCACCTCGATGTCCACGACGACCGCCTACGGCGCCGAACCGGACCTCACCGACTGCCTGGTGATCACGATCAGCCAGTCCGGCGGCAGCCCGGACCTGGTGGCCTCCACCAAGGCGGCCCGCGAGGCGGGTGCCCTCACGCTGGCCGTCACCAACAACGCGGACTCGCCGCTGGCACAGGTGAGCGAGTACCACATCGACGTGCTGGCGGGCCCGGAGAAGGCGCTGCCCGCGACGAAGACCTACACAGCCCAGCTGCTGGCCCTGTACCTGTTCGTGGAGGGGCTGCGGACCGCCGGCCAGGAGGCGGGGGAGGCCGGCGCCGCGGACGCTGCCGCGAAGCTGCCCGAGCTGGCCGAGGCGGTGCTGGCCCGCAAGGCGGAGGTCAAGGAGCTGGCGGCGCGCTACCGGTTCGCCGAGCGCATGGTGCTGACCTCGCGCGGCTACGGCTACCCGACGGCGAAGGAAGCCGCGCTGAAGCTGATGGAGACCAGCTACATCCCGGCGCTGTCCTACTCGGGCGCCGACCTGCTGCACGGCCCCCTGGCGATGGTCGACAACATCTCGCCGGTCATCGCGGTGGTGGGCGACGGCAAGGGCGGCGAGGCGCTGCGGCCGGTGCTGGAGCGGCTGCGGGACCGGGGCGCCGACCTGGTCGTCATCGGCCGGGAGGCGGAGGTGGCGCGGGCCTCGGCCGGCTTCGCGCTGCCGACCGGCGGACTGCCCGAGGAGCTCCAGCCGATCGTGCAGATCCTCCCGCTCCAGATGCTCGCGTATGAGGTGACCATGGCCCGCGGCCAGGACCCGGACGCCCCGCGCTCGCTGGCCAAGGTCACCGAGACCCGCTGACCGGGGGCGGGGACGAGGACGAGGACGCGGAGTACGACGAGATGCGGGAGGCGGGCGGCATGAGGCCCCGGATGCGGCAGGCGGAGACCGTCGAGGGTCTGGTGGAGCAGCTCATCGATGTCGGGGACACCGTGGTGCGGCGGGGCTTCGCGCTGGCCAGCGGCGGCAACCTGTCGGCGCGGCTGCCGGGCTCCGAGGAGTTCGTCGTCACCGGCAAGGGCACCTGGCTGGACCGGCTGGAGCCCGGCGACTTCACGGTGATGAACCTGGACGGCAAGATCGTCGGCGGCAACCCGGACCCCTCCAGCGAGTGGAAGCTGCACCAGCGGACCTACCGGGTGCGCGAGGACGCCAACGCCATCGTCCACATGCACCCGCAGCACGCGGTCCTGGTGGACGCTCTCGGCCACGAGATCCGGCTGCTGACGCTCGACCACGCGGTCTACGTACGCTCCGTCGGCCGGACCGACTTTCACCCGAACGGGTCGGACGAGCTGGCCGACTCCGCCGCCGAGCAGGCCAGGGAGCACAACTGCGTGCTGCTGGCCCACCACGGCTGCTCGGCGCTGGGGGAGGACGTCGGCATGGCGCTGCGGCGGGCGATGAACCTGGAGGAGGCCGCCACGGCGACCTACCGCGCCCTGCTGCTGGGGGACCGCACCACGGGCTTCCCGATGAGCCCCGATGAGGCCATCCAGCACGCCTGAGGCCGCGTGAGGGCGCGTGAGGGGGCCGCTCGGCCGTCCCCCGGAGAACACTTCGGGCCGCGGCGCCGGTGCGGGACCCTCAACCCGCCCGGCACCGCAGCCCGGAGCTACAAGGCCCGCCGCTGTCAGGGCAGAGAGCGGCACGGGCCTCGATCTGCCCTCCTGTGCGGGGAGGGCAGAAGTTCTTCCTGAGGATTCTGGACTAGACCACGGCCGTCTGTCTACGGATCGTACGGCACCGCGTCACCGCGTCTCCACCGGAAGACCGCCCCGGGAGTCCCGCCCGGGGTCCCGCCCGGGTCCCACCGGCGCCGGTGCGGCCGGCCGACTGTCGTACCCTCGGCCCCGTGCCCTCCATGAACGACCTCGTACGCCAGCACACCGCGCTCTCGGACGCCGAGCTGGAGTGGCTGCACCTGCTGGTGTCCGAGTGGCAGCTGCTCGCCGACCTCTCCTTCGCCGACCTCGTGCTGTGGGTGCCCACGCTGGACGGCACCCGCTATGTGTCGGTCGCCCAGATGCGGCCGAACACCGGCCCCACCTCCCACCAGGACGACATGGTCGGCCACCTGGTGCCCCGGGGCCGCCGGCCGCTGCTGGACGCCGCGCTGGACGAGGGCCGCATCGTGCGGGAGGGCGACCCCGAGTGGCGCGAGGAGGTCCCGGTACGGGTCGAGTCCATCCCCGTACGGCGCGAGGGGCGGGTTCTGGGCGTCATCGCGCGGAACACCAATCTGCTGACCGTACGGACGCCGAGCAGGCTGGAGCTGACCTACCTCCAGAGCGCCTCGGACCTGGCGCAGATGATCGCCGCGGGCAGCTTCCCCTTCCCCGGTCACCAGGTGGACATGGACCATGTGCCGCGCGTCGGTGACGGCCTCATCCGGCTGGACGCCGAGGGCTACGTCCAGTACGCCAGCCCGAACGCCCTCTCCGCCTACCACCGCCTGGGCCTGGCAGCCGACCTGGTGGGGCTGCATCTGGGGGAGGCCACCGCCGAACTGGCGCCCTCCCGGGGGCCGGTGGACGAGGCGATGGTCAAGCTGGCCAGCGGCTGGGCGCCGCGCGGTGCCGAGGTGGAGGCCAACGACTGCATCGTCCAGCTGCGCGCCATCCCGCTCAAGCCCAAGGGCACCCGCATCGGCTCGCTCATCCTGCTGCGCGACATCACCGAAGTGCGCCGCCGCGAGCGCGAGTTGATCACCAAGGACGCCACCATCCGGGAGATCCACCACCGGGTGAAGAACAACCTCCAGACGGTCGCCGCGCTGCTGCGCCTCCAGGCCCGCAGAATGGACTCCGACCGGGGCAAGGAGGCCCTCAACGAGGCGGTGCGCAGGGTGGGTTCCATCGCCATCGTGCACGAGACGCTCTCCCAGAACCTGGACGAGCGCGTGGACTTCGACGAGATCGCCGACCGGGTCCTCTCGATGGTCGCCGAGATCTCCCCGGGCCGGATCGCCGGACGCCGCACGGGCCGCTTCGGCATTCTGGGCGCCGAGGTGGCCACCCCGCTGTCCATGGTGCTCACCGAGGTGCTCCAGAACGCCATCGAGCACGGCTTCGGCCCCGGGGAACAGGGCGCCATCGAGGTGCACGCCGTACGGGGCGCCGCGGCGGGGCGCACCGCGCACGGTGAGGCGCGGCTGCTGGTCACGGTGCGGGACAACGGGCGCGGCCTGCCGGAGGGGTTCGACCCCAAGAGCGCCGGCAACCTCGGGCTGCAGATCGTCCGCACGCTGGTGGAGGGGGAGTTGGGCGGCACCTTCGACATGCTCCCGGCGCCGGACGGCGGCACCCGGGTGCTGTTCGACCTTCCGGTGGCGGCGGAGAAGCGCGACAAGCGCTGAGCCCCGGGCGCGCAGCCTGCGCAACAGCGCCGAGCCCCCGCTCCGTCGGACGGAGCCGGGGGCTCGGCGCTGTACGCTCTGCGTGCGTGCGGGCGCCCTGCCGGCCGGCAGGCGCTCCGAGGGCACTGCGCGCTGCGTCTCGGGGGTGCAGCTGGTGCGGGGCTGGGCGTCAGGCGGTCGCGGCGTTGTTCCGCGCCCGGTTGCGGGCGGCGCGGCGCTTCATCGCGCGACGCTCGTCCTCGCTGAGGCCACCCCACACACCGGAGTCCTGACCGGACTCCAGAGCCCACTGCAGGCACTGCTCCATGACGGGGCAGCGGCGGCAGACGGCCTTGGCTTCCTCGATCTGCAGCAGCGCGGGACCGGTGTTGCCGATGGGGAAGAACAGCTCGGGGTCTTCCTCGCGGCAAACGGCGTGGTGACGCCAGTCCATGGCTGCTACCTCTCCTCGTGTGGCTTGCTTGTGAATGTGAACGCTTTCACGAATCCCTCCGCGTGGGAAGTGGGGCCTCATCAACTGTGATGCGGGTCCCACTTGGGGTGAAGGGAGGGGATTCCGGCTCTCAAGGGGGCCCTGATGGCGGGGCCGTCCCGATCGCCATGAAGAGACTCGCAAACCTCGGCTGCGGATACAACCCCTTCCGGAAACTTTTTTTTGAATCCTTGGTGTCGGCTAGCTCACAGCCGTCATTCCAGGGGGTGGACCCTGGTCTAAACGTTCGAGTGGAAGGACTTTCGGCCCTTCCACTTACACAATCACACGCAGTGCACGCCGTACGCCTGTGAAGCGCACGCTGGTACGCAGTCCCAGGTGGTCACCGTCCATCTGAAACGGCAGCGGCGCCTGCGAATGCAAGGTGAAGCGGGTGAGGTCGTGGAGCGTCACCGCGTGCTTCCCGCGGAGGCCCCGCTCGGGGCTGGAGGCCAGCAGCTGGGTGCCGTACCGGCCCACCGCCAGCGGCGTCAGCCGCTTGAGTCCCAGCACGTCGAGACCCGTGTCGAAGGACGCCTCCGGCGCCGCGTACAGCGGCTTGTTCCCCAGGTACGACCAGGGAGCGGTGTTGCAGACTATCGAGAGCGCCAGCCCCTCGACCGGCTCCTCGCCCTCGCGCTCCAGCGTGATCGTGCCGTGCCTGCGGTGCGGCTCGCCCAGGAACTGCCGCACCACCTGGCGCACGTACAGCGGATGCGTCGACCGCTTGCCGCGCTCGCGCTGCTGCTCGACCCGGCCGACCACCCCGGCGTCGAACCCCAGTCCGGCGGCGAAGGTGAACCAGCGCTCGGGGATCCCCGCGTCGTCGGTCCCCGGAACGCCGCCGGCCACGCCCAGGCCGACGGTCCGCTGCGAGCCGGCCTCCAGCGCGTCCAGCAGATGCCCTGTGGCCTCCACCACGTCGTTGGGCATGCCCAGGGCGCGCGCGAACACGTTGGTGGAGCCGCCCGGCACCACCGCCAGCCCCGGCAGCCCCTCCGGATCGGGCCCGTCGTGCAGCAGCCCGTTGACGACCTCGTTGACGGTGCCGTCCCCGCCGAGCGCGATCACCAGCTCGGCCGTGCCGCCCCGCGCCGCCTGCCGGGCGAGGTCCCGGGCGTGGCCCCGGTACTGCGTTGTGGCCACCTCCAGCTTGAGATCGCTGGCGAGCGCGTGCGCCAGCACGTCACGGGTGCGTGCGCTGGTGGTGGTGGCTGCCGGGTTGACCACGAGGAGTGCGCGCATGGGGTGAGCGTACCTACCCCGCGGTACCGGTCCCAGCCGGTACCGGTGCCAGGAGGGCTAGGCTTCCTGTGTGAGCGAGAGTGTGACCCAGACGGAGACGGAAGAGTCCATGGCGACCCGGGCGGACGGGGCGCGCCGGGTGACGGCCGCGGCGCTGGTGACGGGCCTCGAAGGTCTGGTCGTCGCCGGGTTCGGCGTCGTCTCGCTCGTGCTGCTGGCCACCCGCCGCCCGGACGACACGGTGCAGGCCGCCACGCTCGCCGTGACGGTGCTCGCCCTGTCCGTGCTGCCGCTGGCCGCCGCGCGCGGGCTGTGGCTGCGGCGCCGCTGGAGCCGCGGGCCCTCGATGATCGTCCAACTGCTCGCCCTGCCCGTGGCCTGGCAGCTGGGGCAGAACGGGGGCGGTCTGCTGGCCGCGGCGCTCGCGCTGGCCCTCGCGGCGATCGGTGTCCTGTGCTGCCTGGTCAACCCGAAGGCGACCCGGGCCCTGGGCATCGGGGCGGGATGACGGCGGCAGCCGCGCCGCCCGGTCCGGTGTGCCGTCTCCAGGCGCCGGACGGGCCGCGCTCAGTCCGTCCGGCGCCCGAGGGCGCGGATCACTCCTCCACCAGGAGGCGGTCCCGTAGCTGGGCCAGCGTTCTGGCCAGGAGCCGGGAGACGTGCATCTGCGAGATGCCGACCTCCTGGGCGATCTGCGACTGGGTCATGTTGCCGAAGAACCGCAGCAGCAGGATCTTCTTCTCCCGCGGCGGCAGCTCCTCCAGCAGCGGTTTGAGCGACTCCCGGTACTCGACGCCCTCCAGGGCGTCGTCCTCGGCGCCCAGGGTGTCGGCGACGGCCGGCGACTCGTCGTCGGTGTCCGGCACGTCGAGGGAGAGCGTGCTGTAGGCGTTGGCCGATTCCAGCCCCTCCAGCACCTCCTCCTCGGAGATCGACAGCCGTTGGGCCAGCTCGTGGACCGTCGGGGCGCGCCCGTGCTGCTGGGAGAGTTCGGCGGTCGCGGAGGTGAGGGAGAGCCTCAGCTCCTGGAGGCGGCGGGGCACGCGCACGGCCCAGCCCTTGTCACGGAAGTGGCGCTTGATCTCGCCCACGACCGTGGGTGTCGCGTACGTCGAGAACTCGACGCCGCGCTCCGGGTCGAAACGGTCGACCGACTTGATCAGACCGATCGTCGCGACCTGTGTCAGGTCGTCCAGCGGCTCGCCGCGGTTGCGGAACCGGCGGGCCAGGTGCTCGACCAGCGGCAGATGCATGCGCACCAGCCGGTTGCGCAGCTCCGCGCGCTCGGGGCCGTCCGGCAGCTTGCGCAGCTCGACGAAGAGCGCGCGTGCCGCGTCGCGGTCCTGCGGGTCGGCCCCGCGGGAGTCGCCGTGGGAACCCCGCCCGCGGCGCCCGTGCTGCTGCTGGTCCATGGCATCCGCCCGCTTCGCCTGCCGGGGTCGCTGCACACCCGGGTCGGCCGGGTGCGGACGGGGCTGCTGTTCCGGGATGCCCCGTGAGACCGCCCCCGGGCGGCCCGACCACATCTGACTTGCCTCGTGCTCGGTCACGATGCTCCGGGCCCCGCACCGCGCTTCTTGTGCAGACTGATGCTGACCGTACGGTCGTCCGACACTGATGAACCCACCTCACCGGCCAGGGCCGAGAGCACCGTCCACGCGAAGGTGTCGCGTTCGGGAGCCCGGCCATCGGTCGTCGGCGCCGAGACGGTCACGTGCAACGAGTCGCCGACGAGTTGGAAGACACAACTGAGTACGGAGCCGGGGACGGCCTGCTGGAGCAGGATCGCGCACGCCTCGTCCACGGCGATCCGCAGATCCTCGATCTCGTCGAGGGTGAAGTCCAAGCGGGCCGCGAGCCCGGCGGTGGCCGTCCGCAGCACCGACAGATAGGCACCCGCGGCCGGCAGCCGGACCTCCACGAAGTCCTGCGACGCGGGGTCGCCTGCGATCTGGGACACCCTCACCTCCAAGGTGACACGAGCCGGTTGGGCCTCACGGCCGACGCGGCTGATGGTTCGTTTCGTCAGCGACGCTATCGCGATCCGCGTCACGATGCCGCACGCCCCGGTCTCTGCCGCCTCGACCCGCGAGTGTCACCCATAGTAAACACATGGGTACTTTCTGTGGCTAGGGGTCGGTGCCCCCAAATCCTTCGCGATTACGCTGTGTTGGCACCGGGGGAGGCGGCGAGCGACTCTCCCGGGCCAGGTCCCTCGGCTCCGTCGGCCACCCTGGGTGCCCGGTGACGGGCGGCGGGGTGTCGATGGGAGGGCCTGTCATGTCATTACCCGTCACCCGATGCGTTCATAGCCCCTGGCGGCACAGGGTCCGACAAGGGCTGAAACCCGCCCCCGCGCGGGGCCGTGCTGTGGTCCCGAGTGGCGCGAGGGGCGCGACGGTTATCACCCAGAGTCACGATGATCCGCAGTCCTGTGGGCTACCAACTGCGGAGAGTGACAAGGAATGTCACTCACAGTCACGGCGCGGGAGGCCATGACTGCCCCGTCACGACCGCCGTCACCGTGCTCCCCCGTCGAAAGGCACCCTCGGCGGTGAGGCGGGTGAGGGCGTACAGCAGCTTGGCCACATAGATCTCGTCCAGCGCGGGCAGCCCGTGCCGTTCGGCGAAGTCCGCCGCGAAATCGGAGAGGGCCGCGCCCACCTTCGCGAAGCCGCCACCGTGGAAACGCTCTTCCACTCGCCACCGCCCCCGCGTGCCGCCGAAGGCCTCGAGCTGGAGCCGGCGCACCTGGTCCGGGAGGAAGCCGCCCTTCAGCACGGCTACGCCGAGCGCCTGCTGACCTGCGGAAAGGCCGGCGGCCAGACCGGCGAGGGTGCCCCCGGTGCCGCACGCGACGGCCGCCACGTCGGTGCGCCCGCGCAGCTCCTCGCCCAGCAGGGCGCACCCGCGCACGGCCGCCGCGTTGCTGCCTCCCTCCGGGACGACGGCGCACTCGCCGAAGCGGGCGCGCAGCTCCTCGTGGAAGGCGGGATCGGCGCGACGGCGGTAGTCGGCGCGCGTGACGAAGTGCAGCAGCATGCCATCCTCGGCGCAGCGGGCCAGCGACGGGTTGAGCGGCCGCCCGGCCAGCTCCTCCCCGCGGACCACCCCGACGGTGCGCAGTCCGAGCAGCCGTCCGGCCGCCGCGGTGGCCCTCAGGTGGTTGGAGTAGGCGCCGCCGAAGGTCAGCAGCCGACGGTGTCCGGTCTCGGCCACCGACCGCAGATTAGGGGCGAGTTTGCGCCACTTGTTGCCCGGGAGCGCGGGGTGTATCAGGTCGTCCCGTTTCAGCAGGAGCCGCACCCCCCGGCGGGTGAACCGCTCGTCCTCGACCTCCTGGAGCGGGGAGGGGAGGCGTGGGGCGAGAGTGTCGAGGGGGTCCGGCGGGGCGTGCACGCCTCCATTGTGGGCGCTCCCCGCCGGGCCCTCGCACCCGGAACCTCAGCTGAGCCGCGCCGCGATCCGCTCCCGCAGCCCGTCCATGGTGAAGCCGCGCGGGTCCACCTTCTGGTCCGTCCACTCCAGGTGGCCGATGACCGAGCGGGCGCCCCAGCCGTGGTGCCGGCACAGGGCCGCCGCCGCGCGTTCGATGGCCTCCAGCTGCTCGTCGGGCCAGGGGTCCTTCCCGTCCCCGAGGTTCTCGCACTCGAAGCCGTAGAAGTATCTGTTGCCGTCGGTGTTCCGCTGGTTGGGAGCCGGGGTCGCGCGCTCGGCGATGACGGCGCGCAGGACGTCGTCGTCACCCGAGCCCGCGTGGTTGGCCCGGCCGTGACCGGTCAGATGGACGGTGCCGTCCTTGGTGACGCAGCCGTGGGCCAGCGGGCCCGGCAGCTGAGGGCGGCCGTCGTAGATGAGATCGATCGTGTCCGCGGAGCCGCTGGTGGCGGTGTGGTGGATCATGATGCCGTGCACCGGGCCCCACGGCCCCTGCTGGTTGCGGTTGTGGTTGCGCCAGTCGCGTACCTCTTCGACCCGTACGCCCTCCTTCTTGAGGGCCTGGACGAAAGCGGCCGCGGTGATGGGTGTGGCCATCTCGCCCCCGTCTGCTCTCTCGGCGTGTGTCGCCGCCCGCGCCGGCGCCGGCCGGGTGCTGGGGCTTATACCCGGTGCGGAGGCTCTTCTAGCGCCTCACCCCGCGACCGGCGGTGGGCTCGCTTGTGCGAGGAGTGACCGGACCAGGTGGTCGCGGGCGTACGGGCGCAGCAGCCCCGGTATCCGTGAGCGCGCGGCCAGCACGCGGCCCGAGCTGACGTGTGCGCAGTCCTCCAGGAAGCCGCTCCAGGCCGCGCACGCCTCCTCCAACCGCCCCCGGGCGAGCAGCAGTTCGGCCAGTTCCGCTCGGCACAGGGCGCGGGAGCGGCGCTCGTCCGCCGGCCGCGCGCGCAATGAGGCGCGCAGGTCGCGGATGGCCCCCTCGCCGTCCCCCAGCGCGGCACGCATCTGGCTGGACTGGTAGAGCAGCGCCGCGTTCTGGTAGCCGCCCACCGGCTCACCGCTGGGGCTCGCCGGCCCGGTCGTCAGATCGGCCGGGGCGCGGGCGAGCTGGCGTTCGGCCCGGCCCATCGCCTCCAGCGCCCGGCGCCGGTCCCCGCCCGCCGCGCCCGCCACGGCGAGACCCGCGTACAAGAAGGCGCGGGTGGCGGGGTCGGTGTCCGCCGGTGCCGCCGCGAGGGCGGCCTCGGCCAGCGCGAGACTCACCCGCGGGTGGCCCAGCTGGTGGGCCTGGGAGCTGAGGGCGCGGCGGGCCAGCGCAACCCCCTCGGGGTCCCGCGCCGCCTCGGCCAGCTCGGCGGCGGTGAGGAAGGCCCGCTCGGCGAGCCCGTGCCGCTGCTCGTCGGCGTAGACCCGGGCCAGCAGGAAGCTGAGCCGCGCGGCACCCGCCTGCATGCCCCGGTGGTGCGCCCCCTCCTCTCCCGAGCGCAGCGTGCTCACCAGCCCCGCCAGATACGCGGCGAGCGGGGTGCGGATGTGACCGCCGCCGTGCCGGTCGGCCTGCAGGGCGAAGAACCGGGCGTGCTCGTGCACCGAGGCCACCTGGCCGGGACCGGTGCGGCCGGTGCGCCGGGAGCCGCGTCCGGTGCAGCTGTTGCGTGCGCCCGGCAGCGGCGCCGGGGTGGGCGCGCCCGGCGCCGCGGGGTGCGCCGACCCCTCGTGGCCGCCGCCGCGGGAGCCCGATGCGCGCACCGTGTCGGCCAGCAGCCGGAGGGTGTACGGGGCCGGGGGAGGGGCGTCGGCGCGGGGCGGCGGGACGACGGGGGCGGTCAGCGCGGTCAGCTGGTCGGCGGGGTGGGAGGGTCTGCCGAGCCCGAAGACGCGGATGTCCACCGGGTGCGCTCGGGCGCGCGTCCCGTCCGCCCGCCCGGCGTCCCACCACCCCCAGGAGTGCTCCGGGGACGAGGTGGCCTCCGCCGCGCCGTGGGCCCCGGCCCGGCGCCCGGAGGGATCGGACGCCTCGTCGTCGGTGTCGCCGTCGCCCCGGGGCCGGGACGAGGGCGCCGGCCGCCCGCCCCGCGCCCCGCCGGCGCCGCACCGCGTGCCCAGGTCCGCCACGGTGATCCGGCGGCCCAGGCGGCGTGAGAGCGCCTCCGCCATCAGGTGCTGCACCCGGGGGTCGGGACGGCTGCCGCGCAGCCAGTGGGCGACTGAAGTCCTGTCGTACCGAAGGTGGATGCCGACCTCGGCGCCGAGCCGAGCCAGGGCACGCGCGAAGGCGGCCTGTGTCCACTCGGTCTCCTCCAGCAGGGCGCGCAGGGCGCGGTTGGGGGTGCGGCCGCGGGACGGGGCGCTCGGGTGCGCCGTCGCACGTGCGGGGTCACCGGGACGCATGTGTGGTCCCGGTGTCGTACTTGATGGGGTCGTTCACGGTTCCGCCTCACTTCCGGAATCTGATGATGTCTTTCCGTAGCTCTCCGTGTGCTGAATGTGCTGTCATGCACGCGGACGTCTTCAGGGAATCGCATCGCTCACGCCTCCGGGAGCATGTGCCGGGCGCACGACTGCGTGGTGCTTTCACACCCCGTGTGAAAACAGGTCCGTTACTCTGCGAAACAACACGTTGGACGACGGAGGGCGGTATGGAGCCCAACAGTCAACTGGACGCGCTCCTTGACCAGTCAGGGATGTCGCGGGCCGGACTCGCGGCGAGGGTCAACCGATTAGGCAACCACGCGGGAATCACCCTGCGTTACGATCACACGGCTGTGGCACGCTGGCTCAAGGGACAGCGGCCGCGCGGCAGGGTTCCGGAGTTGATCTGTGAGGTCCTCGGCCGGCAGCTCGGCAGGACCCTCACCCTCAGTGACATCGGCATGGACGTCCCGGCGGCCGGACACACCCCGGGAACCCCGTCAGGACCCGAACCGGCGGGTCTCGGCCGGTTCGTGGAGCGCGCGGCGTCCCTCTGGCGCGCCGACCAGGTGCACGGCGACTGGCCCGGACCCACCCTGCTGACCGGGGCCGCGGCCGTCGCACCGGTGTGGGAGTGGGAGAACCCGCCCGAGGACCTGGACGTCTCCCGCAGCGGCGGTCCCGAGGTCACCGGCGCCGACGTGGCCGTGCTGCACACCGCCCGCGGCCACTACGAGCACCTCTACCGCAACGCCGGAGGGGTCGCCACCCGCGCCCGGGTCGTCGGCTTCCTCAACGGCGAGGTCGCCCCCCTGCTGCGCGGCAGCTACGACGACGGCACCGGCCGCAGGCTGTGCCGCGCCGCCGGTTCGCTGGCCGCCATCAGCGGCATCTGCGCCTACGACGCGGACGCGCAGGGCCTGGCCCAGCGCTACTTCCACCAGGCGCTGCGGCTGGGCAAGGCCTCCGGCGACCTGCTCTTCGGCGGCTACGTCGTCGCCCTCCTGGTCAACCAGGCGCTCTTCCTCGGCGACACCCGGCACGCGCTCGCCTGCGCCGAGGCGGTCCTGCGCACCCTGGGCCCGCGCACGAGCGCCGCGCTCGCCACGGATCTGTACGCGATGCAGGCCGGCGCCTACGCACGGCTGGGCGACCGCGAGAACGCGTACGCCTGCATGCGCCGGGCCGAGACCTACTCGGAGCGCATCCGGCCCGAGGAGGAACCGCAGGAGACCGGCTACGTCCAACCGGGCCTGGTCGAGGTGCGGTTGGCCGAGGCGCTGCTCCTCCTGGGAGACCTGTCGGCCGCCGGACGCTACGCCCAGGAGGCCGCGCGTGCGCCCGCGCACGTCAGGGGGCGCGTCAACCGGCTGGCCACCCTCACCGACGTGGCACTGCACGCCGGGGAGCCGGAGCGCGCGGCGGCCACCGCGGCCGAGATGGTCGACACCGCGCAGGGCATCGAGTCGCAGCGGCTGCGCGGGCGCATGCGCAGGGTCAGGCAGCGGCTGGCACAGCACTCCGGGACTTCGGCGGCCGAGGCGGCGAAGCTCATCGAGGACTCGCTGAGCGTGCCGTTCTGATTCCGGGGCGCGCCGAGCGCCCTGTCAGTGGGAGCGCGCGACATGCTGGGATGTGCCCAACCTCCGTCAGGAAGGGGGCACATACGTGCGATGGAAGAACCTGGGTGAACACACTGTGTACGAGAACCAGTGGCTTCGGGTGAATCTGGCGGACGTGGAACTGCCCGACGGGCGGCACCTGGACCACTACCTGATCCGGCTGCGGCCCGTCGCCATGGCCACCGCGGTCAACGAACGCAACGAGGTGCTGCTGCTGTGGCGGCACCGCTTCATCACCGACAGCTGGGGGTGGGAACTGGCGGCCGGTGTCGTCGAGGAGGGCGAGGACCTGGCACAGGCCGCCGCCCGGGAGATGCTGGAGGAGACGGGCTGGCGCCCCGGCCCGCTCCGCCATCTGATGACCGTCGAGCCGTCCAACGGACTGACCGACGCGCGGCACCACATCTACTGGTCGACGCGCGCGGAGTACGTGGGCGAGCCCGAGGACGGCTTCGAGTCGGACAAACGGGAGTGGGTGCCGCTCAAGGAGGCGCCCGATCTCATCGCCCGGGGCGAGGTCCCCGCGGCGAACACGGCGGCGGCGCTCCTCATGCTCCACCGCGTGCGCTTCGGATGAGGCACCGCGCCGCGCCGTGCGGCCCGGCCGGCGCTCCGCCGGCACCTCCGGGTCGCCCGGGCGGGCCGGAGGCGCCGCTGCGGCGGACAGCGCGGTGCCGCCACAACGGGGCCGGCCTCAGCCCTTGAGGAAGGCGTCGCCGTTCTGCGCGACGTGCTCCTGGACGGCCGCGAGGGCCTGCTGGACCTCCTGGGCCGAGCCCGTGCCGCGCTGCTCCGCGTAGTAGGCGGCGCCTAGGCGGCGCAGCAGGTCGTTGCCGGCGCGCTGGGCCTGGACCTCCTCCACCTTCTCCTTGCCCTGCGCGAGACTGCGCTGGGCCTGCTCCTTGGCGCGGTCGAGAAACCCTGCCATGGTCCTGCCTCCGTCGTGTGCGGCGGTACCGGGCCGTTGCTCCGGTTCCAGGTGAACGTCTGCCGTGATCAGCAGGTTCCCCGGCGGGCGGGACGCGTCACGGCGGAGGCGGGATTTCACCCCGTACGGGAGGCGCTCTAGCGTGTGGTCCATGACCACCGCCGACCGCGCTGCCGGCCCCTCCGCCGCACCCGCCACCCCCGGCTCCGCCCCCTCCCCGGGCGGCACCGGCGCGGGGCCGTCGTCCCCGCCCGGGGCGCGCGCCCGGCTGGGTGCCGTCGGGCTGGTGCTCGGCAGCGCCCTGTCGCTCCAGTTCGGCTCCGCCGTCGCCGCCCTGCTCTTCCCCCGCGCCGGGGCACTGGGCGTGGTCGCGCTGCGGCTGCTCTTCTCCGCGGTGCTCCTGCTGGCCCTCTTCCGGCCCCGGCTGCGCGGCCACACCCGTGCCGACTGGCTGGCCGTGGCCGGGCTCGGCGTCGCGCTCGGCACGATGAACACCCTCTTCTACCAGGCGATCGAGCGGATCCCGCTGGGCGCCGCCGTCACCCTGGAACTGCTCGGCCCGCTGGTGCTCTCGGTCGTCGCCTCCCGGCGCCTGGTCAGCCTGGCGTGGGCCGCGCTCGCGGGAGGCGGGGTCTATCTGCTCTCGGCCGGGGACTTCGGGCGGCTCGACACCGGCGGTGTCGCCTACGCGCTGGCCGCGGGGGCGATGTGGACGGCGTACATCCTCTTCAACGCCCGCACCGGCGCCCGCTTCCCGAAGGTGGACGGGCTGGCGCTCGCCATGGGCGTCGCGGCACTGGTGAGCGCGCCGCTCGGGGTGGTCAGCGCGGGGCCGGCGCTGCTGGACCCCGTCACGCTGGGGCTCGGGGCCGCCGTGGCGGTGCTCTCCTCCGGGGTGCCCTACACCCTGGAGATGTTCGCGCTGCGCCGGCTGCCCGCGGCCACCTTCGCCGTCCTGATGAGCCTCATGCCGGCCGCGGCCACGACCGCGGGGTTCCTGGTGCTGGGCCAGAGCATGGGCCCCGTCCAGCTGCTGGCCGTCGCGCTGGTCGTGGCGGCCAGCATGGGGGCGGTGCGCGCCTCGCGCGGCTAGCCGGACAGCCGGGCAGCCGGACAGCCGGGCAGCCGGGCAGCGGGGTGCCCTGGCCCCGGACGGACGGGCGGGCGCGCGAGGTGGCCGCGGGCCCGCCCGGGGCGGGAGTGTCGGTGGGCACGGCTACGGTTGTCCGGGTGAGCGCACAGGACGAGGGCGGGTACGGGGACGTGGCCGGGACGGGCACCGGGGACGGGACCGTCGGCTGGGACGAGGGCGGGGAGTGGCACACCGCCGGGTGGCGGTCCGAGAGCGGGGCGCGTCCGCCGCGGCGGGTTGCCGTGGCCGACGACCGCATGGCCGCCGACATCGCCTACAAGCTCGTCTGCGAGGGCACCGCGCTGCTGTGGCGGGGCGACTACCACGGCGCGCGGCAGCTGCTGGCCGCGCTCGGCCGCCGGGTGGACCGCAAGCCGCCCAAGCAGGGTGCCACTCCCCGCGAGAGCTTCCACCTCTACCGGCAGGCCCGCTCCCGCCGCGCCCGCGTGCTGGGCATGCTGCTGGTCCCGCTGGAGACGGCGCCGGGCGGCTCGTACACGGTGCCGCTGCGCAGGGCGCCCGAGGTGGGGGAGGCGTGCGCGGAGGCGTACGGCCCCTCCTCCGGCCCCGTCGGCGCGCTCACGCTGGTCTCCCTGCGGGAGCTGCAGGGCGTGATCGGCGCGCACGAGTGGCGCCGCAAGGGCGTGCCCGTCGAGGCGCTGGACGGCGCCCGGGTCCACCCCTTCCACGGGGTCTTCTCCCCGGTGCGCGGCGAGTACGTGGACCTGGTGGCGCGCGCCCCGCTGCCCCCCGCACCGGACGGCGGACCGGGGCGGCTGGTCGCCTTCGACATCGGGACCGGGACGGGTGTCCTGGCCGCCGTGCTGGCCCGGCGCGGCGTGGGCCGGGTGACGGCCACCGACCTGGGGGAGCGCGCGCTGGCCTGCGCCCGCGAGAACCTGACGCGGCTCGGCGCGGCCGACGTGGTGGACGTCGTACGGGCCGACCTGTACCCGGACGAGGCGGCCGGCCGCGCCGATATCGTCGTCTGCAATCCGCCCTGGCTGCCCGCCAAGCCCACCTCCGTACTGGAACAGGCCGTCTACGACCCGGACAGCCGGATGCTGCGCGGCTTCCTCGACGGGCTGGCGGAGCACCTCACCCCCGCCGGGGAGGGCTGGCTGATCCTCTCCGACCTCGCCGAGCACCTGGGGCTGCGGCCCAGGGACGAGCTGCTGGGCTGGATCGCCGGCGCAGGACTGGTGGTGGCCGGCCGGCTGGAGGCCCGGCCCCGGCACGGCCGGGCGACCGATCCGGCGGCGCCCCTGCACGCGGCCCGCGCGGCGGAGACGACGGCCCTGTGGCGGCTGCGCCGCGCGGACACCGCCTGAGCCGTTCCCTCCGGCATCCCGCCGCACCGCCGTCCAGGGGGAGCCGGCGTGCGCGGGACCCGGGTTATGCCTCGTCCTCCGCCGGGTCGTCCGCGTCGGGTCCCTGGGCGCGTACGTCCTCCAGGTGGGCGAGGGAGGCGCGCAGGTCTCTCAGCCACGCGTCGGTGTTGCGCTCGACCAGGCGCACGCACCAGGAGAGGGCCTCGCTGCGGCTGCGGGCGACCCCCGCGGCGATCAGGGTGTCGAGCACCTGCCGCTGGGGCTGGCGCAGCCGCGTCATCACGGGGGCGGCGATCTGGGTGAACAGGGCGCGGCTGCCCCCGCATTCGGCTCCCCAGGAGACCTTCTTGCCGTAGCGCCGCTCGGTCTCGCGGGCGATCGCCACCCGCGTCTCCCGGGAGCGCTCGCGGAACTCGGCTATGCGCCCCTCGCAGGCGGCGGCGCGCTCCGCCGCTGTGGCGTCCTGAGCGTGGGCGGGCTCGGGCACGGCGCCGACGACGGTGATCTCCTCGCGGTCGACGGTCACCTCCACGAGCCGGGTGAACAGCCCCTCCGGGAGCCGTCCGGAGAGCCAGCCGCGCAGCTCTTTCTCTTCCTGTTTCACCGTTCTCATGTAAGTACGATTACTCAATTACGGCAGGATTGACAAGATCCTTCCGGCCAATCCGGCATCCTGGGCGGCGCGTTGGGGCCCCGCGGCCGGCAGGAGGGAACCGGGTACTCGGCGGTCCCGGGGGGTCGCCCGGCCGGGCGCGGCACGGCCCGGGGCGCGTGAGGGGGAACGCGGCTCCCGGGCCGTTCGGGCCCGCCGCCGACAGGCACGGCGGCGGGCCTCGCACCAGCGGGACATCACCGTCCAAACCCCCGTGGTGCGCCCGGCGGTGAGACCTCCGGGGCTCCCATCATCCTCTTTCCGGACCGTGCTATGCGCGACTTCCGCCAACTGGGCGGATGTTCGGAGCCGTTCCGGTACCCCTCGCGCGGTCGGGCACCCCGGCGGCGCCGTTCAGCGCTCCAGCAGCGTGCCCAGCGGCCCGAGGTCGAGGTTCAACTCGTCCCGTGTCAGACCGTGCTGGGCGCACAGCTCGTCCATGCGCGCGTCCAGCGCCATCAGCGTCGTACCGATCCGCTCCACCTGCTCGTCGGTCACATCCCGCTGGTCGCACCGCCGGACCGCCTGGCGCTCCATGAGCTGGCGCAGCAGTTCGACGACGGTCAGGACGAGGCAGACCAGGTCCCGGCCCACCCGGTCGGGGTCCAGCTCCAGCCGGCCGGTCGCGCCGCGGGGGGCCGGGGTGCGGCCCGTCCCCGTCACAGCGGGCCTCCGTCGCCCCACGGAGCGGCCACCCGTTCGTTGACGGACGAGAGCAGCGCGTTGAGGGAGAGCCGCACCAGCGGCACCTCGGCGATCGCCAGCACCAGGTCGCCGCTGACCACGACCCCGGTGGAGAGCACCCGGTCCAGCAGATCCACCAGCGGCACCCCCAGCGGTGCCCCGCTCTCCGGCCCCTCCCAGGAGACCACCTCGCCCACGTGTTCACCCACGGGCATCCTGGCCACCCCCGTCCACGAACGAGTACGGCACCCACGGACCCGTCAGTTCCACCTCGACGGCCCGGCACCCGGGAGACTCCCGCAGCCGCCGCACCGCCTCCCTGACCTCGGCCTCACGGCCCTCGGCCACCAGATAGGCGGCGTTGAGCAGTTGGGGGCCCCGGCCGCTGAGCGCGGGGTCGTGGGCGCGCAGCC
>NZ_VJOK01000001.1:5132141-5172210 GCF_013302895.1 Streptomyces albus subsp. chlorinus
GTGCCCGCGCGTCGCCCCGGTAGAGGGTGGCCAGCGGCAGCGGAAGCGTCGGCGCCCCGGCGGCAGCGGCGGCGATCACCTCGTGGTGGGCGCGGGCGCAGCGCTCCAGCTCCACGCGGTCCGCCAGCCGTTCGCGCAGGGCGTCCTCGGTGAACGCCGCCGCCGGGACGTCCTGGACCACGGCCGTCAGCTCTCCGAAAGGCAGCAGCCGCAGAGGCGTCCCGGGCGCGTGGCCCGGGAGCCCGGTCAGCGCCGCCGCGTCGCAGCCCCGGCCTACGGCGAACACATAGGTGGCGACCCCGGCCTCCGCCCCTGTCCTGTCCGGCGTTCCGGGACCGGCTGACGTGTCCGCCCCGGCCGACGTCCCCTCCTCCGCGGCCGGGGCACGGCCGGCGGTCGCGTCGGGGGGCGTGAGGGTGTCGGGTGCCGTCCCCGTCGTCCGGCTCATCTGGGGTGTCCCTCCTTCACGTGCTGCCAGGCGTGGGTGCGGCTCGCGTCCCAGCCCGCGTCCCGGTGCCCACCGGTGCCGTGTCCGCCCGGTGCCTGGTCCGCATCGCCGCGCTCCAGCTCGGCGATCCGCTCCCGCAGGCGCTGGTTCTCCTCCTCGACGGCGTCCCGGTGGGCGCGGGTCGAGAGCGCCGGGTCGGTCTCCCACCAGTTGATCCCAGCTTTCTTCGCCGTCTCCACCGACGCGACGAACAGCCGCAGCCGGATGGTGAGCAGCTCGATGTCCAGCAGGTCGATCTTGATGTCCCCGGCGATCACGATGCCCTTGTCCAGGACCCGTTCGAGGATGTCGGCCAGGTTGGCCGGTCCGGACGGGGTCGAGGGAGCGTGCGAGAGGGGCCGCTCGACGGTGTGTTCGCTCACGGCCGCTCCGCCTCACCGCGCGTCATCGTGGTCCTCCTCCTCGTCTTCCTCTTCCTCGTCGCCCTCGTCGCCCTCGTCGGCCTCGTATTCCTCGTCCTCGCGGCCGTCTTCGTTCTCGTCCTCGCCCTCGTAGTCGTCCTCGTCACCCTCGCCGTCGCCCTCCTCATCGAAGTCCTCCTCGGGCTCCTGGTCCTCCCGGTCCTCCCGTTCCTCTTCCTCCTCCTGCCGGACGACCTCGTCGTGGCCGCGGACGACCTCGCCGTCGCGGATCTCGCCGCGCCAGCCCTCCACCTCCTCGGCTTTGAGGGTCACGTAGCGCTGGAAGTGCTTGAGGTCGAGGCGGAGCCGCCGGCCCTGGGCGCGCCAGATGTTGCCGGTCTTCTCCACGAATCCGGACGGGTAGTACTCGCAGACCACCGTGACGCGGGTCAGGTTCTCGTCGAGGCGGTGGAAGCTGACGGCGCCCTGGGTGGTGCCCTTCGAACCCTCGGAGGTCCACTGGATGCGCTTGTCGGGGATCTGCTCCTGGACCGTCGCCTCGTAGCCGCGGGACGAGGGCCAGACGCGCACCTTCCAGGACGTCTTGGTCTCGTCCTCCTCGTCCTTGCGGACGCTGCTCACGCCGTTCATGAAGCTGCCGAAGTCCTCGTACTGCGTGAACTGGTTGTAGACCACGCGCAGCGGACGGCCGATGTCGACGTGTTCGATGATGTTGATGGCCTTCAGGTCCCCGGGCTTGCGGTCGCCCGAGGCGCCGACCGCCTCCTTGGCCTTGCCGACGGCCTTGTCCTTGGCGCCCTTGGCCTTCTCCTTCGCGAACGCCTTCACGGGGTTCTCGCCCTGCGCCGCGCGGGACGCCACACCGGCGAGCCCGCCGCCGTCACCGTCGCCGCCTCCCGCCTTGGCCAGCAGCTTGCCCGGCTCCGCGACGTCCGTCAGCTTGTCGGTGACCTTTCCGACCACCTGCCGGCCGACCGCGCCGAGGTACTCCAGGAACTCTTCCCGCAACTGCTGCAGGGGCGAGTCGCCGTCTCCCGTGTGCTTGCTCTGTGCGGCCATGGCGCCTACCTCCTGGCCGACCGGTCGGCGGGCCGCTTGGCCGCACGTCTGCCGGGACGGTCACCGGGCGGTGACTTCCTGCCGGTACCGCCGGACGAGGACTTCGCACCGGGACGAGGCGACGCCGCCTTCTTCCGCGGCCGCTCGCCCGACGCCCGGTCCCCCCGGCCCTTGTGGCCCTCTCCCGCGCCCCCGCCGCTGCCCGCGCTCCCGTCCTCGGCCCTGTCCCCGCCTTCGCCCCTGTCGCGGTCCTCGTCCTGGTCCCCGCCCCCGTTCTCCTCCCCGTCCCCGTTCTCGTCCTCGTCCTCGGCCCGGTCCCGCGGTCCGCCGCCCCCGGAGAGCCGGTCGGTGCGTTCGCGGAGCGCGTCGGTCAGGGCCTCGATGCGGCGGTTGGCCAGCGAGCTGACCGCCGTCCGCGCGGCGTCGGCCAACTGGTCCCGGACCTGCTCGGTCAGCTCCTCGAACTGCGGCGTCTCGGCGGCCTTGCGGACGCCCTTCTCCAGCAGATGCTTCGGGTCGAGCCCGAGCCGGCGCCCCGCCACCAGCGAGGCGAGGGCCAGGGCCAGCTTCGCTTTCCTGGTACGGCCGAGGAAGTAGCCGCCGGCGGTGGCGACGAGGACGGCCGTCTTGCGACTGTCGGTCATGACTGGTTCCTTGGGGCTCGGTCCGGCTCGGTTCCTGATGTCGTCTCCCCCGGCTCCGCGCGCGGCCGCGTCTCCGGTTCCGGGGACGTCTCCGCGCCCGGTTCCGTCGACGTCCTCGCGTCCTGCGGGGCCGTGTCGTCGTCGGTGGTGCACACCCGGGTGCGGGTCACCGCGGTCGGCGCGCGCCGCTCCAGCAGGTCGAGCAGCCGCTCCTCCTCCCGCTCGAACTCCTCCTCGGTGATCTCGCCGTCCTCGAAGGCCCGGTTGAGCGCGCCCAGCCGGGCCCGCAGCGTGGCCGGGTCGGTCAGCTCCTTCTCCGCGGTCTCCAGCAGCCGGCCCGCCACCCACTCGACCCCGCGTACGGGGGCCAGCGGCAGCAGGAGCACACCGCTCAACAGTCCCACCTCAGCCTCCGACGGCCGCGTGCCCGGCCTTCGCCGGTGCGGGCTCGGGGCGTTCGCCCTCCTGCGGCACGAAGCTGTAGCAGGGCAGCGGGCCCGTCAGCCGCAGCTCCACCCGGTCGCGGTGGGCGGCGGCGAACCGCTCCACCACCTCGCGGAAGCGCTCGCTCGCCGTGTCCGGGACCAGGAAGGAGCCGTTGAGCACGCAGCCGGGCACGTCCGGGCCCCGGACGAAGCCGTCGGCGAGGGGGCGCAGTTCGGCCAGTACCGCGTCGGCGGCCGAGGACGCGCGGCGGGCCAGTCCCTCCGCGACCGCCTGGCCGAGCCGTACGTTGGCCTCGTAGCCGGGCCGGGCGCGCACCTGGGCCATCAGCCGCCGCAGCCCGGGGTCCTCCCTCACCAGCGCCTCCACCTGGGACTGGGCGGGCATCGCCTTGAGGTTCATCTCGGTGCGGCCGCTGATCCGGGCCAGGGCCGCCAGATGGGTGGGCGCGGCGGCGGCGACGGCCCGTTCCACCGTGGCCGCGTCCTCGGCGACCATGCCGAACCGCATGGGCAGCACGGGTGCCCCGGTGCCGAGCCGGGTGAGCAGCTCCTGGTGGGCCATCAGGTCCCGGCGCCGCGCCCGCAGGTCGTCCGGCACATCGCTGACCACCGCCGCGAGTTCGCCCACCGGCAGCAGCCGGACCTGCGCGGGCGGCCGGCCCACGCCGCGCAGCCGGGCGGGGAGGGCCCGGCCGGCGTGGACGATCCCGTAGACGTACAGCTGTGCGCTGCCGGACGGCTGTGCGGCGCCGCATGGTTGCGTGGTGCCGGGCGGTTGCGTGGCGCCGGAAGGCTGCGCGGTGCCGGAAGGCTGCGTGGCGCCGGACGGCTGTGCGGTGCCCGGCGTCTGCGGGGTGCCTGTCGGTTGCCCGGCGCCCGGCGACTGTGCGGTGCCCATGCCTCAGTCCTCCTCGGTGCGGCGGGCGCGGGTGCGGGTGCCGTTCGTGGCGCGGGTCCGGGTGCGGGTACCGCTCGCGCTGCGGGTGCCGGTGGTGGAGCGCCGTGCGCGGGGCCGCTCCTCGGCCTCCACAGGTTCCTCCGCCGGCTCCTCCTCCGCGTCCCGGGCGTCGTCCTCGTCCTCGTCGCCCACCCCGATGGCGTCCTTGACCTTGCCGCCGACCGACTGGACGGCCCGCTTCGCACCGGTCTTCCTGACCCCGCCCGCCATGCTCGAGAAGAGTTCGGGCACCGTCCTGCTGGCCGCGTCCTGGTTGAGGTCGAGGCGGTTGCAGACCTCGGCGAAGCGCAGATAGGTATCGACACTGGCCACCACGATCCGCGCGTCGATCTTGAGGATCTCGATCCCCACGAGCGACACCCGCACGAAGATGTCGATCACCATGCCGCGGTCGAGGATGAGTTCGAGGACGTCGTAGAGGGTCCCGGCTCGCGGGACACACGCCACGGCCTCGGTGTAGGTGGTGGTCGTCATGGAGGGTTCCTCTCGGGCGGGGAGGGCACCGGGGACGGGACCGGCGAGGGGGAGGGGCGGGACGGGAGAGGGCACCGGAGGCGTGGGGGGCACGGGGGGCGGGAGGGAGGAGGGCGGGGTCACGGCCGCCTCAGTCGTCGCTCGCGCCGCGCCGGTACCGCCGGATCCTCCGGTACTGGGTCAGTTCGCCCCGGCCGTCCAGCTCCACCTCGTAGGTGGCCAGCAGGCTGGTCGTGTCGGGGATGCGCGGCACCTCCAGCACGTCGACGTGCACCCGCCAGCCCTCCTCGGCCCGGCGCACCGCCGAGATGCCCTCGGTGCGGTGGCCGATCAGCCGGTCCAGACCGCGGCAGGCCCGCCGCGCCGCGTCCTCGGGGCCCCTGACGGAGGAGCCGCCGGAGGAGCCGCTGGCGGAGCGCTTCGAAGAGGAGGCGGACTTGGTCGCCGTCCGCGTGCGCCGGTCACGTTGCTCAGGCATGACCACAGTCTGTGCACGGCCCCTCGCAGCGCGCACTCGGAGCTGAGCCGTACGGGTCCGCGCTCCGGAGGCCGGCCCCGCGGCCCGTCCCGCTCCCGGCCGGACAGAAGGGCGGTGGCTCCCGGCCGGGCGGAAGTGCGGCGGCTCCCGGTGACTCATGCGGAAGATGACTCATGCGGAAAGCGCATCGTTCGCCGCGATCCGGTCTTGGACAGCATGAGTACGGCCGTAAGAGGCTTCCGGCCTGGGCGGACGGTCGTGCGGACGCGGCCCGGGGCGCCGTGGCGGCGCCGCCGTGCCCGCGTCGCCGCGCCCGTCCCGAACGGTCCCTGGACACCGGAGGTATCGATGACCATGCGTACGACCACGGCCCGCCGCGCCGTGCTGGGCGCTCTCGGGCTGGCGCTCGTGGTGCCGCTGACGGCCGCCGGCCAGGAGGCGCTGGCCTCCTCCTCCCGGCCCGCCGCGCCGAACCCCTCCGCCGCGCACGGACACTCCGCCACGCACGCCCTCTCCGCCTCCTCCGCCGTCTCCTCCGCCGCGACGCGGGCGAAGGTGGCCGGCCGGCTCGCGGAGCTGGAGCGGAAGTTCGACGCCCGGCTGGGGGTGCAGGCCGTGGACACCGGCACGGGACGCCGGGTCGGCTACCACGCCGACGAGCGCTTCGCCTACGCCTCCACGCACAAGGCGTTCACGGCCGCCGCCGTGCTGGACAAGTACACGCTCGACGGCCTCGACAAGAAGGAGATCACCGTAAAGGAGAGCGACCCGGTCGGCCACTCTCCCGTCACCGAGGCGCACGTCGGGGAGAAGCTGACCCTGCGGGAGCTGTGCGAGGCGGCCGTGCGCCAGAGCGACAACGGCGCGGACAACATCCTCCTCCGCGACCTGGGCGGGCCCGCGGAGCTCGACGCCTTCCTGGAGGGCCTCGGCGACCACGTCACCCAGGTCAGCCGGTACGAGCCGGACCTGAACGAGGCGACACCGGGTGACCCGCGGGACACCACCACGCCCCGCGCCTTCACCAAGGACCTGCGGTCCGTGCTGCTGGGGAAGGGCCTCGGCAAGCGGGAGCGGAAGCAGCTCGACGCCTGGATGCTCAACAGCCCGACCGGAACGAAGCTGATCAGGGCAGGGGTGCCCGAGGACTGGAGCGTCAGCGACAAGAGCGGCGCGGGCCGGCACGCCAGCCGCAACGACATCGCCGTCGTCCGGCCGCCCGGTAAGGCGCCGATCGTGGTGTCGGTCATGTCCAAGCGCGACGCGTACGACGCGCCCTACGACGACCGGCTCGTGTCCGAGGCGGCCACCGTCGTCGCCGACACCCTCGGCTGACCGGCCCGCGGCACGGAACGCCGCACGGCCTTCCGCGGGCGGTGACGGCATGTGGACGGCGTGCGAAGGGGGCACCCGGGATTCCCGGGTGCCCCCTGCACGTGGCACCGTGCCCCGCGGCGCGGGGCCGCGGCAGCGCTGCCGGGCCCGTGCGGGCTCAGCCCTTCTTGGTCTCCCAGAAGATCTTGTCGATCTGGGCGATGTAGTCCAGCGCCTTCTGCCCGGTGGCCGGGTCGGTGGACCCCTTGGCCGTGCTGAGCGCCTTGAGGGTGTCGTTCACCAGCTGGTGCAGCTCCGGGTACTTCTCGAAGTGCGGGGGCTTGAAGTAGTCGCTCCACAGCACCGAGACATGGTGCTTGGCCAGCTCCGCGCGCTCTTCCTTGATGACGGTGGCCCGGGCGCGGAAGTGCGGGTCGTCGTTGGCCTGGTACTTCTCCTGAATGGCCTTCACGGACTCGGCCTCGATACGGGCCTGCGCGGGGTCGTAGACGCCGCACGGCAGGTCACAATGGGCGCTGACCCGCACCTTGGGTGCGAACAGTCGGGAGAGCATAAAAGCCATCCTTCCTCGTGATCGTCTTCTCACGTGCGAGATTACTCCGTGTGGGAAGCCTTTTCGCGTGTGCCCCCACGGGCTTAGGACAAAAGTCCAGTCGCTGACTGGACCTGCTGGAGTAACAGCGGCCGGGCGCGACGGCGCGGCCGGGACGACCGGAGGCGGAGAACATGCCGGAGGGTACGCCGCAGGGCGGTCCGACACACGGTGCGGAGCGCGGCGGGGGTGTGAGGCGCGGCGGACCGCTGAAGAGGATCGGGCTGGCGGAGGTCTACAACCCGTCGATGCAGCCGACGCTGCGCCCCGGCGACCAGTTGGTCGTCGTCTACGGCGCCGCTGTGCACCCCGGTGACGTCGTCGTGCTGCGCCATCCGTTCCAGCACGACCTGCTCATCGTCAAACGGGCCGTCGAGCGGCGCTCCGGCGGCTGGTGGGTGTGCGGTGACAATCCGCTGGTGCGCAATGACAGCCGCGAGTTCGGTGTCGTACCGGACGAACTGGTCGTCGCGCGGGCCTGGCTGCGGCTGCGCCCCCGCCACCGGGGTCAGTCCTCGCCGGCCTCGGTGGTGCGCTGGGCGGCCGGTGCGGTGCGGCCGCTGACCGGGCCGCTGCGCCCGCGCCCGCCGGCGGCGTCGCCGTCGGCCTCGCGCCCGGCCTCCACCGGGCGGTCCAGGCTGTTCTCGCGGCGCTTGCGGGCCCGGTAGGCGGCCACGTTGGCACGGGTGGCGCAGCGGTCCGAGCAGTAGCGGCGGGAGCGGTTGGTCGAGGTGTCGAGGTAGGCGTTGCGGCAGGGGGTCGCCTGGCAGATGCCGAGCCGGTCCACGCCCAGGTCGGTCAGGTGGAAGGCCAGCCCCATGCAGGCCGTCGCCGCGTAGGCGGCGGTCGCGTTGGCGGGCTGTTCGGCCAGGTGCATGTGCCAGCGCGGGCGCCCCTCGTCGTCCAGGTCGCCGTGTCCGGAGATCTGCGGACTTGTCGGGAACTCCATCAGCAGGGCGTTGAGCAGGTCGACCGCGCGGACCTCGTCCCCCTCCGAGGCCGCCGCGAAGACGGCGCGCAGCCGGGTGCGGACGGCGCGCAGCCGGCTCACGTCCGCCTCCGTCGCGCGGCGCGCCATCGTGCTGTGCGCCCCGAACAGCTCGCGCACGGCGTCGACGGAGGTGAGGGTGTCCTCCCCGCGCTCGGGCTGCTCGCTGTTCACCAACCGCACTGCCAAATCAGAGTAATAGTTGAGTTCCACTTGTGATCCTTACGGCGGGCTTCTATCGTCGGTAATGAGCGAATCCGGTACGAGGGTATTACGGTGGAGGACGGACATGACGACGCACGCACCGCACCAAGCCGACTGGCGGGCCTGGCAGGACAGTTGGGACCGCCAGCAGGAGTGGTACCTGCCCGACCGCGAGGAGCGGTTCCGCGTGATGCTGGAGACGACCGAGGCCCTGGTGGGGACCCGGCCCCGGGTGCTCGACCTGGCGTGCGGTACCGGCAGTATCTCGGACCGCCTGCTGAAGCGGATGCCGAACGCCCGGACCGTCGGCGTGGACCGCGACCCCGCGCTGCTGACCCTCGCACGCGGCACCTTCGAGGGCGATGAGCGGGCGCGCTTCGTGACGCTGGACCTGAGCGAGGAGGACTGGCCCGCCCGGCTCGGCGAAGAGCTGGGGGAGGAACTGGACGAGAGGGGCCCCTTCGACGCCGTACTGACCGCGACGGCGCTCCACTGGATGCGCACCGAGCCGCTGCGCGCGCTCTACGCGCAGATCGCCGGACTGGTGCGGGAGGGCGGCGTCTTCATGAACGCCGACCACATGCCGGACGAGTCGACGCCGCGCATCAACGCCGCCCTGCACACCCACGAGGAGAAGCGGCGGCAGCGGCGGCTGGGTGAGGGTGCCCTCGACTGGGGCGGCTGGTGGCGTGCCCTCTCCGAGGACCCCGCCCTGGCCCGGGTCGCCGAGGAGCGGTTCGCGCTGTTCGGGAACCCCGCCGAGGTGCGGCACGACCACAACAACGAGGAGTTCCAGAGCGCCGCCTGGCACGCCGCCACCCTGCGGGAGGTGGGTTTCGCCGAGGCCCGCACGGTGTGGGCGTCCCCCACGGACGCCCTGGTGCTCGGGCTGCGCTGAGCGGGGACGCCCCGGCCGGCGCGGCCGGATACGCGTGTGCCGGACGGGCTCGCCGAGCCTGTCCGGCACGCGTGCGTCACATGCAAGCGGCGCCCCTCTGAAGGGGTCAGCGGCGGGCGACGCCCTCGGCGCGGGCGGCCGCGGCCACCGCCGAGGTGACGGCGGGGGCGACGCGCTCGTCGAAGGGGGAGGGGATCACCCGGTTCGCGCTGAGTTCGTCGGCGACGACCGCGGCCAGCGCCTCGGCGGCGGCCAGCTTCATGCCTTCCGTGATGTCCGTCGCACGGACCTGGAGGGCGCCGGCGAAGACCCCGGGGAAGGCCAGCACGTTGTTGATCTGGTTCGGGTAGTCGCTGCGGCCGGTGGCGACCACCGACGCGTACTTGCGGGCCACGTCCGGGTGGATCTCGGGGTCGGGGTTGGCCATGGCGAAGATGAACGCGCCCTCGGCCATCGTCGCGACGGCCTCCTCGGGCACCGTGCCGCCGCTGACGCCGATGAAGACGTCGGCGCCCGCCAGCGCGGACTCCAGGGTGCCGGTGCGGTTCCCCTTGTTGGTGAAGGAGGCCAGCTCCCGCTTGACCTCGGTGAGGTCCTGGCGGTCGCCGGAGACGACGCCCTTGCGGTCGCAGACGGCCACGTCGCCGATGCCCGCCTCGATGAGGATCTTGGCGATGGCGATGCCCGCGGCGCCCGCGCCGGAGATGACGGCGCGCAGCTCGCCCAGCGCGCGCCCGCTCAGCTTGGCGGCGTTGCGCAGCGCGGCCAGCGTGACGATGGCCGTGCCGTGCTGGTCGTCGTGGAAGACGGGGATGTCCAGCTTCTCCTTGAGGCGGGCCTCGATCTCGAAGCACCGGGGCGCCGCGATGTCCTCCAGGTTGATCCCGCCGAACGACGGCGCGAGCCGGGCGACCGTCTCCACGATCTCGTCCGTGTCCTGGGTGTCGAGGGCGATCGGCACGGCGTCCACGCCGCCGAACTGCTTGAAGAGGATGGCTTTGCCCTCCATCACCGGGAGGGAGGCCCGCGGGCCGATGTCGCCCAGTCCGAGGACCGCGCTGCCGTCGGTCACCACGGCGACCACCTGGGACTTCCAGGTGTAGTCGTCGACGAGTGAGGGCTGTTCGGCGATGGCGCTGCAGACCTTCGCGACGCCCGGTGTGTAGGCCAGGGACAGGTCGTCCGCGTCCCGCACGGGCACCGTCGCCTGCACGGCCATCTTGCCGCCCCGGTGCAGGGCGAACGCCGGATCGATGACGTCCGGCTCCAGCCCGTCCTTCTGATTGACGATCTCCGCTGCCACTGTGTTGAACCCCTTTGTCGAATCTGGTGAGGGTGACCGCTCCCTGCTGTGAGGAACGGGCGGGCACCGCGTCCGCTTCCCGGGCGAGCGGTCGGCCGCGGCCCGGAGGGAGGGACGGACGCCGGGCGCGCCGCACACACGCCCTGGTCCCCGGGTGAGGGGTGTAATCGACCTTTCTACCCGACAACGGCCGCCGGGGACGACTCACTTCCGGCCGCGGTGCTCCCCAGGCTGGTGGAATGCTGGCCAAAGCGCCTCGATACCGGCTCAAGCCCCTCGATACCGGTGCAACGGTCACGAAGCCCCACGGGCGCGGGCGCGCGGGACGGGGCGGCGGGTATCGGTTCCCTTCGCGCCCTCTACGGCCTCACCGGCCGCCCTGTAATCGGATTGGCTTCTCCGTTATGCGATTTTGACCTCGCCGCCGTCCTGCACCCACCGGTCCGGATGGCAGGATGCCCCCATCCGTTCACCCGTTCACCCGTCGGACACGGTCGCGACATCCGCAGGTGTGTGCCCGACCCCACGGCTGCCCCCTCACCGCCAGGAGGATCCGCCCATGACCGCAACCAGGCCCATGTCCGCAGGCCGGACCGCGCGCGGGGTCGCGCGACGTGCCCGGCTCGTGCCCCTGGCGCTCGCGGTCAGCGGTGCCCTGCTGCTGGCCGGCTGCGGCGACCAGACGGACGGCGCGCAGGGCGGCGGCGGAGCCGGCAGCGGACTGAACGCGAAGCTCCCGCAGAAGATCCGGGACAAGGGCGTCATCCAGGTCGGTACGGACGCCGCGTACAAGCCCATGGAGTACAAGGAGGGCGCCGACATCGTCGGCCTGGACGTGGACCTGGCCAACGCGATGGGCAAGAAGCTGGGCGTCCGCTTCCAGTTCACCAACGGCACCTTCGACGGTCTGATCACCTCCATGCAGACCGGCCGCTTCGACATGATCATGTCGGCGATGACGGACACCAAGGACCGCCAGGAGGGCCTGGACGACAAGGGCAAGAAGGCGGGCAAGGGCGTCGACTTCGTCGACTACCTGTCGGCCGGCTCCTCGATCCTCGTCCGCAAGGGCAACCCCGAGAAGATCGATTCCGTGGACCAGATGTGCGGCCGGAAGGTGGCCACCCAGCGCGGCACCACCTCGCACGAGATCCTCAAGAAGCAGACGAGGAAGTGCGTGGGGGACGGCAAGGGGAAGATCGACGTCGAGGCGTACGACACCGACGACGAGGCCCGGGTGCGGCTGAAGACCGGTGCCGTCGTCGCCGACGTCTCCGACTTCCCGGTCGCCGCCAACGCCGCCAAGACGGGCGGCGACTTCGAGGTCGTCGGTGACCAGATGGAGTCGGCCCCCTACGGCATGGCCGTCAGCAAGGACAACCGCGAGCTGCGCGACGCCCTCCGGGCCGCCCTCGACGCGATCATCGAGGACGGCTCCTACAAGCAGGCGCTGGAGAAGTGGGGCGTCCAGGACGGCGGCGTGAAGAAGGCCGCGATCAACGCCGGTTCCTGAGCCGGGCCACCCCCCACACCCCGACAGGCCCACGAGCCGCATCCACAGGACGCTGAGAGGCACCCGTGACACCATCCACCGACAAGATCCCCACCGGGGCGACGGCCCGCCCCCAGGACGCCCCGGAGGCCATCAGGGCCATACCCGTACGGCACTACGGGCGGTACGTCTCCGCCGTCGTGGTGCTCGTCCTGCTGGCGCTGCTGGTGCGCGCCTTCGCGACAGCGGAGGGGCTGCGCTGGGAGGCCGTCGGTGACTTCTTCTTCGACGACCAGATCCTCGAAGGCGTCAAGAACACGATCGTGGTCAGCGTCCTGGCCATGCTCATCGGCCTGGTGGGCGGCATCGTGCTGGCCGTCATGCGGATGTCGAAGAATCTGGTGACCTCGTCCGTCGCCTGGGGCTACATCTGGTTCTTCCGCGGCACGCCCGTCTATGTGCAGCTGCTGCTGTGGTTCAACCTGGCGCTGATCTTCCCGATCCTCGACATCATGCCGATCTACAAGGACGAGATGACCGACGTCATGACGCCGTTCATGGCGGCGCTCCTCGGCCTCGGCCTCAACGAGGCGGCCTACATGGCGGAGATCTGCCGGGCCGGCATCCAGTCGGTGGACGAGGGGCAGACCGAGGCGTCCCAGGCGCTGGGCATGACCCAGGGGCAGAACATGCGCCGCATCGTGCTGCCCCAGGCGATGCGGGTGATCGTGCCGCCCACCGGCAACGAGTTCATCAACCTGCTGAAGACCTCCTCGCTGTGCTCCGTGGTGATGTACGAGGAGGCGCTGCGCAAGGCGCAGAACATCGGCAACAACTCCAGCGCCGTCGTCGAGCTGCTGCTGGTGGCCACCGTCTGGTACCTGGTCATCACCAGCGTCTTCAGCGTCGGCCAGTACTACCTGGAGCGGCGCTACGCGCGCGGCTCCCTCCGCCAGCTGCCCGACACCCCGTGGCAGCGCATACGCAAGAACCTCTTCGCCATGGGCCGCGGCACCGGCTCGGGCGCACAGGGAACCGGAGGTGCCGGGGCATGAGCACGATGGTCAAGGCCGAACGCGTCTGCAAGTCGTTCGGGCACGTGGAGGTCCTCAAGGGGATCGACCTGGAGGTGCGGACCGGCGAGGTCTTCTGCATCGTCGGCCCCTCCGGCTCCGGAAAGTCCACCTTCCTGCGGTGCATCAACCACCTGGAAAAGATCAACGCCGGGCGGCTGTACGTGGACGGCACCCTGGTCGGGTACCGCGAGAAGGGCGGCAAGCTCTACGAGCTGCGCGACCGCGAGGTGGCCGCCCAGCGCCGCGACATCGGCATGGTCTTCCAGCGCTTCAACCTCTTCCCGCACATGACCGCGGTGGAGAACGTGATGGAGGCGCCCGTCCAGGTCAAGCGCGTTCCCAGGGCCGAGGCGCGCAAGCGCGCCGAGGAACTGCTCGACCGCGTCGGACTGGCCGACAAGCGGGACAACTACCCCGCCCAGCTCTCCGGAGGCCAGCAGCAGCGCGTCGCCATCGCCCGCGCGCTGGCGATGGACCCCAAGCTGATGCTCTTCGACGAGCCGACCTCCGCCCTCGACCCCGAACTGGTGGGCGAGGTGCTGGACGTCATGAAGGCGCTCGCCCGGGACGGCATGACGATGGTCGTCGTCACCCACGAGATGGGGTTCGCGCGGGAGGTCGGCGACTCGCTGGTGTTCATGGACGGCGGTGTGGTCGTCGAGTCCGGCAACCCGCGCGAGGTGCTGACCAGCCCGCGGCACGAGCGCACCAAGTCGTTCCTCTCCAAGGTGCTGTGAGCAGGGGCCGCCCGGGCGGGAGCGCTGCGGGCGGCCCGCGGGCGGCCGGACGCAGCGCGTTCCTGGAATAGCCGGGCCCGATGTGATGCTGTGGGCGCCATGGCATACAACGCACGACTCGGCAAGGTGGGCATCTGGGCCACGGCCCTGCGCATGGACGACCCCGCGCGGCGGGAAGAGGTGGGCGAGGCCGCCGCCGAACTGGAGGAGCTGGGCTACGGCACCCTCTGGATCGGCGGCAGCCCCTCGCCCGACATGGCACAGCGGCTGCTGGAGGCCACCACCAGGGCCACCGTGGCCACCAGCATCCTCAGCATCTGGGACCACGTCGCGCCCGAGGTGGCCGCACGGCACGCCCAGCTGAACGACGCGCACGACGGCCGCTTCCTCCTCGGCCTCGGCGTCAGCCACGAGGAGAAGCCCACCGGCAACGACCGCCGCGTGGACCACCCGCTGGCCGACCGCCCCTACGCGGCGATGCGCGGCTACCTGGACGTCCTGGACTCCGCGCCGCGCCCCGTACCGCCCCACCAGCGCACCCTGGCGGCGCTCGGCCCCCGGATGCTCCAGCTGGCCAAGGAGCGCTCCCTGGGCGCCATCCCCTACCTGGTGACGCCCGAGCACACCGCCGAGGCCCGCGACATCCTCGGCGCCGATCCGCTGCTCGCCCCCGAACTCAAGGCGATCGTCCTGCCCGAGGGCGCCGCCCGGGACGAGGCCCGCGGCCTGGCACGCGACTACCTGGCGATGTACCTGGGCTTCGCCAACTACCGCAACAGCTGGCTGCGACTGGGCTTCACCGAGGACGACCTCGCCGACGGCGGCAGCGACCGGCTCATCGACGCCGTCTTCGCCCTGGGCACCCCCGAGCGGATCCGCGCCCGCGTGGACGACTTCTACGCCGCCGGGGCCGACCACGTCGCGCTCCAGGTCGTCACGGCGAACACCGGCACCGACCTGCCGCTGCCCGAATGGCGCGCCCTGGCCGAGGCGCTGCCGGTCGCGGACTGAACCGGCGCGGCCGGGGGCCCGGCGGCCACCACGGTGACGTTGATCGCTTGATGGCCGCGGGGTCTGTCGGGACGGCGGCGGTCCGGCGTAGCGTCGGGGCATGTTCGCTGCCTACGCCGCACGTATCGACAAGGAACAGCCGCTCGCCGGGCTGGAGCTGGGCGAGCGGCCGGAGCCGAGAGTCCCGCCCGGGTGGACGACCGTGGCCGTCAAGGCCGCGTCGCTCAACCACCACGACCTGTGGTCGCTGCGCGGCGTCGGGCTGGGCGAGGAGTCGCTGCCGATGATCCTGGGCTGCGACGCGGCGGGCGTGGACGACGACGGCAACGAGGTCGTGGTGCACTCCGTCATCGGGCAGACCGGCCACGGCGTGGGTCCCCGCGAGCCGCGCTCCATCCTCACCGAGCGCTACCAGGGCACCTTCGCCGAGCGGGTGGCCGTACCGCAGTGGAACGTGCTGCCCAAGCCGCGTGGGCTGTCCTTCGAGGAAGCCGCCTGCCTGCCGACGGCCTGGCTGACGGCCTACCGGATGCTGTTCACCAACGCGGGCGTGCGGCCCGGGGATTCGGTGCTGGTGCAGGGCGCGGGCGGCGGCGTGGCCACCGCCGCCCTCGTGCTGGGCGCCGCCGCCGGGCTGCGCGTCTTCGCCACCAGCCGGGACGCGGCCAAGCGGCAGCGCGCGCTCGACCTGGGCGCCGAGGCCGCCGTGGAGCCGGGCGAGCGGCTGCCGCACCGGATGGACGCCGTACTGGAGACGGTGGGCGCCGCCACCTGGTCGCACTCGGTCAAATCCCTGCGGCCGGGCGGCACCCTGGTCATCTCCGGCGCCACCAGCGGCCCCAACCCGCCCGCCGCCGAACTGAACCGGATCTTCTTCCTGGAGCTGAAGGTCGTCGGCTCCACCATGGGCACCAAGGAGGAGCTGGCGGGACTCCTGAACTTCTGCGCCGCCAAGGGCGTCCGCCCCGTCATCGACTCGGTCCTCCCCCTGGACCGCGCCCGCGAGGGCTTCGCGAAGATGGCGGACGGCGAACTGTTCGGGAAGATCGTCCTGACGGTGTGACGCGGGCTACGGCGACAGCTCCCCGGTCCGGCCGGATGCGGCCGGGGCGGCGGCGCGGGAGGAGCGCGCCGGCCCGGCCGTCACACGGATCTTGGACTGGCCGTGGCCGAGCAGTTCCCAGTCGTCCATGAAACGGGCCCGCAGACCGTGCCGGTGGCCGAGCGCGGTCAGGGTCTCCGTGCGGTAGTAGAAGTCCTCGCGCAGCACCTGGTGTTCGGTGCCCAGCGTACGGTCGAAGGTGAAGTCGAAGAAGCCGCCGGGGGCCAGGACGCGGCCGACGTGGGCCAGGCACTCGTCGATGATCTCGATCGGCGAGTGGGAGAAGACGCTGTGCGCGTGCACCACGTCGAAGTACGCGTCGGGCAGGAAGTCCAGGGTGAGGTCCTGGGTGAGGGTCAGGTGGGGCAGCTTGGCCTGGAGTCCGCGGGTGGCCAGGGTGCGCTTCGCCGCGACCAGCACATCGGGGGAGATGTCGATGCCGTAGTAGTGGCCGGGCTCCAGGTACTCGATGAAGCGCCAGCCCGCGCGGAGGTTGCCGCACCCGATATCGAGCATCCGGTGGCCGGGGCGCAGCCCGTGCGCCCGCAGGTAGTCGAACTGCAGCTCGCCCAGTCGCAGCCACTCCTCATGGGTGGGGCTGCCGACCGCGGCCTCGGGATTGCGCCGCGTGTCGGAGGCCATCACGGCGCGGTAGTAGCTGACATGGTCGCGGTGCTTGAAGGCCAGCCAGCGGTCACGGCCCGCACGCTTGAGGTGGCGGGGGACGCGCTGCGGGTGGGTGAGGGCGTAGCGGACCTTGTGGGCGAGGGCGGTGCGGTCGACGAGGAGGTTCTTCCTGCTGGCCATGGGTGCTCCGTCTGTGTCCCGGCGCCGGGGAGGGGCCGCGTGGGTCTTCCGGTGCGGTGGTAGGGCGATCGTGCTGGTGCTGCCAGTCTTGTGGCGCGCGGCCGGCGGCAGTTTTGTGAACTGCTCCGTACGGCCCCCTCCGGTCCCCCCTGGGGGTGGCCACGGGCGGCCGGCACGGCGCGCCGCCACCGCTCCGGCGGGGGACCGCTCCGCGGGGAGCCGGTGAAAAGTGAGCCGGTGAAAAGCCGTGGCCGTGCGGGCGGCGGGCTGCGAGGCTGCGCGCCGGGATGAGCACGAGGAGGCGGGTGGAATGCGGGAGGCGGCGGCAGGCACCGACGCGCGGGACGTCGCGGAGCTGTGCCGGGTGGTGCGGGGCGGCGCCCGGGTGAAGTACCTGTTCTTCTGGGGGCACCGGCCGCCCCGGGGCGGCCGGGTCGGGCCGGGCTGCCTCAGCCAGTGGTGGCCCGCCCGCTTCACCGTGGACGGGGTGGAGTACGCCAGTGCGGAGCACTTCATGATGGCGGCCAAGGCGCGGCTGTTCGGCGACGCGGAGACCGAGCGGCGGGTGCTCGCCGCCCCGGGTCCGGGCGCGGCCAAGGCGCTGGGCCGTCAGGTGCGCGGTTTCGACGAGGAGACCTGGGAGCGGGAGCGGTTCGGCATCGTGGTGGAGGCCAACCTCGCCAAGTTCGGGCAGGACGCGCGGCTCGCCGGCTTCCTGCGGAGCACGGCGGGGCAGGTCCTGGTCGAGGCCAGTCCGCTGGACCACGTCTGGGGCATCGGGCTGGCCGCCGACGACGAGCGGGCCGGCGACCCCGCGCGCTGGCGCGGCGCCAACCTCCTCGGCTTCGCCCTCATGGAGACCCGCGCGGCGCTGGCCCGCCGCACACCCGGGGAACCGGAGGTTCCGGCGGGCCGGTGACGCGCGGACCGGGAGCCGCGCGGACCGGGAGACGGACGCGGACGGCGGCGTACGGGCCGGTTCGTAAGGGCCACCGGCCCACGGGCCACCGGCCCACGGGCCAGGGGCCAGGGGACCGTGGCCATGGGTGTACGGGCCAGAGGCCCGTGGTTGACCGGCGCACGGGTCAGGGGTCCGTGCCGCCGGTCCGCGGGGCAGGGGTGCGGGTGGTCGGTCCGGCCAGCAGGGCCGCTGCCTGCCCGACCGTCGCCTCCACCAGTTCCGCGACGGAGGGCAGGTCCCGGATCAGCCCCGCGACCTGCCCGGCGGCCATCACCCCGGCGTCGGTGCGGCCCTCGACCATGGCGGCCCTCAGCAGCATCGGGGTGTTGGCGGCCAGCAGTGCGGGGCCGAGTCCGAGGTTCCTGCCGTGGCGCAGGGCGCGGCCGTCCCGCAGCATCGCCGCCCACGACATGCCCGCCTGCCTCTTGAACGCGGCGGCGTGCCGCAGCGCCCGCAGGAGGGCGGCGGTGCGGCCGGAGGACTCCAGTGCCGCCACCATCTCGCTGCGCAGCATCCGGTGCGGCAGCCCGTCCACCTTCGTGGTGACGGTGACATCGGTGACCTCCGCGGCCAGGTACCGGGCCTTGACGGCGTCGGGCACCGTCGATTCGCGGGTCAGCAGGAACCGGGTGCCCATGCCGACGCCCGCGGCGCCGTAGCACAGGGCGGCGGCCAGTCCCCGTCCGTCGTAGAAGCCGCCCGCGCCGATAACGGGGATGCCGACGGCGTCCACCACCTGCGGCAGCAGCACCGAGGTGGCGACCTGCCCGGTGTGCCCGCCGCCCTCCGCGCCCTGGACGAGTACCGCGTCCGCGCCCCAGGAGGCCACCTTCTCCGCGTGCCGGACCGCGCCGACGGACGGGATGACGACGATCCCCGCGTCCTTGAGCCGCCCGATCAGCTCCCGGGAGGGCGCCAGCGCGAACGAGGCGACGCGCACCCGCTCCTCGACGAGCAGCCGCACCCGCTCGGCCGCGTCGGAGGCGTCCGCCCGCAGATTGACGCCGAACGGCGCGCCGGTGCGGGACTTCACCTCGCGTACCGCCTCGCGGAGTTGCGGCAGCGTCATCGTCGCGGAGGCCAGGATGCCCAGGGCGCCGGCCTCGGCCGTGGCCGTGACGAGCCGGGGTCCGGCCACCCAGCCCATGCCGGTCTGCACGAGAGGGTGGCGGACGCCGACGAGGGAGGTCAGCGGGGTGCTGAGCGGGCCGGGGGCGGCGGCCTGCGGGGTGCCGGTCATCCGGGCACCTCCCGCTCGCGGGTGCCGCGGGGGTCCAGCACCTCGCGGATCAGCCGCAGTTCCTCGCCGGTCGGCTCCCGGGTGACGGGCACGTGGTCGGGTACCGCCGGGGTGAAGCCGGTCCGCTCCAGGACGTTGGCCACGCGGACGCCCGGGTGGACGCTCACCAGCCGCATCCGGTGGTCGGGCGTCGCGAAGTCGAACACCGCCAGGTCGGTGACGACGCGCCGCAGTTCGTGGAAGCGGGCGACGGACCCTCCCGCCTCGGCGGCCCGGTCGTAGCCCACGCCGCTGACCGTGTCCACCCGCTCCACGAACACCCGGGCCGAGTGCCGGGGCACCCAGTAGGAGACCGGGTGGTTGACGGTGTTGGAGGGCGCCCCGCGGGAGCCGAGCAACTGGCGCCGGGGCCTGGCCCACTCCCCGACGCAGGAGATGTTCTGGTTGCCGTAGCGGTCCAGTTGGCTCGCGCCCATCATCATGTGCCGCTTGCCGCGCGCGGCCAGGGACAGGTGCTTGCGGTAGGGCAGCCATCCCTCGATGTGCCCGGGATCCGGGTCCTCGGGCGAGGCCGGCAGCATGGCCTCGCCGTCGGTCAGCAGCAGCCCGGGGCTGAAGGTGAGCCGTGCCAGGCGGGCGCCGAGCGCCGGGACGGTGCCCGCCGTGGCGGCCAGCACCTCCCCGTCGCCGCGCCAGGCCTCGGCGCAGGCGACGACGCAGACCTCGGCGCGGGTGGCGGACGGGGCCGCGGCCCGGTCCCCGGTCGCGGTGGCGGTCACCGTGTCACGTCCTTGTGCCCAGCACCGGGGACCGTGCCGTCCGCGTCCGCCAGTTCGGCGACGGCGCGCTGGTAGGCGTCCTCGCCTCCCGCGAGGAAGCGCGCGGTGAACTCCCGCCAGGCCGCCGGGTCGCGGGCGGCGCGCACGTACGCGCGCTGGAACGCCTCGTCGCGGCCGTAGTCGGGGGCGCAGCTGGTGAAGTGGGCGCCGTGCGGGGCGTGCACCACGCCGGTGACGTTCTGCCGCTGCACCAGCAGCGTCTGCGGCGGCCCCGCGAACCGGTCCACGAACTGCTCGCAGGACAGATAGGTTTCCGTCGCGGCCTCCGTGAACAGGTCGTCGAAGTAGGGGTCGGGGCCCAGCGACTGGCCGTTGCCGCGCACGTCGGCGCGGTGCACATGGACGAGGGCCACATCCATCCGCAGCGCGGGCGCGGCCAGCAGCTCCTCGCCGTCCTCGTAGGGCGAGACCACCGTGCGCAGCCGGGGGTTGTGGCGCGGGATGTCGGAGCCCAGGCCGCCGCGTACGGGCATGAACGGCAGCCGGTGCGCGGCGGCCGTCAGCCCCCACAGGAACATCGACTCGTCCCACTCCTCGAACGCGAGGGTCCCCGTCTCGCGGGCGGTGCGGAAGTGCGGCTCCAGCGGCACCGAGTCGAGTGTCACGAACGGCGCCACCAGCTTGCGGATCCTCCCGGCCGCCGCGAGCAGCCCGACGTCGGGGCCGCCGCAGGAGACGACGGTCAGATCCGTGACGCCGGTGAGCAGCAGGGCCCGCACCAGCGCCATCGGTTTGCGCCGGGAGCCCCATCCGCCGATGCCGACGGTCATGCCGGACGCGACGCGGCCGGCGAACTCCTGGACGGAGAGCCGTTTGTCCAGGGCGGTCACCGGGTCGCCTCCCGCCGCGTCCGGCCTGCGCCGGCGGCCAGGAAGGCGTCCCGGTGCCGGTCGGAGACGCCCGCGAGGTTGGCCTCGAAGGTGAAGCCCTGCTCGTAGCGGTAGCTGCGCCGCACGTCCACCGGGTCGATGCCGTTGAGCGCCTCCTTGGCGAGGCGGAGCAGGTAGCCGTCCTTGGCGGCGATCCGCGAGGCCAGGCCCAGCGCCGTCTCCAGCAGCGTGTCCGCCCCGGCGGCCAGCTCCCACACCGCGCCGTGGTGGTGCAGTTCGCGCGCGGTGAGGGTGCGGCCCGTGTAGTAGAGCGGGCGCAGCAGATGGGGCGGCACCATGCGGGCCAGGTGGGTGGCCGCGCCCAGGGCGCCGCGGTCGAGTTCGGGCAGTCCGAAGGTGGCGTCCTCGGTCGCCACCAGCGCGTCGGCGCTGCCGGCCAGCCCGATACCGCCGCCGAGGCAGTGGCCGTGCACGGCGGCGATCACCGGGACCTCGCACTCGTACACCGCCGCGAACGCCGCCGCGCAGCCCCGGTTGGCGCCGATGAGGGCCGTGTTCCTTGCGGTCCCCTCGGTGCGCTGCATCTCCTTGAGGTCGACGCCCGCGTTGAAGCCCCGGCCGGCGCCGGTCAGCACCACCGCGCGGTGCGCCGGCTCGCGGCCCGCCGCCGTGACGGCTTCCGCCAGCTCGTACCAGCCGCGCACCGGGAGGGCGTTGACCGGGGGGTGGTCGACGGTCACCACGGCGACGCCGTCGCGCGGGGTGGAGGTGGAGACAGTCATGTCCGGATCAGCTACCTTTCCACCTAACGTTTGTTTGGTGAGAAGCTAGCAGCGCGCCGGTACGCGGGGAAGACCGGGGACTCCCCGGGGCACCGCCCGGGTACGGGACGCCCCCGCGGCGCCACGACACCGAGGAGCGTCATGACCGTTGCTGTCGTCACCGGCGGAACCCGCGGCGTGGGCGCCGGTATCGCGCGGGCGTTCCTCCGCGGCGGCGCGGAGGTCGTCGTCTGCGCCCGCCGCCCGCCCGCCGTACCCCTCACAGCGGACGGACGCCGAGCCCGCTACCTCCCCCTCGACGTGCGCGATCCCGAGGCGGCGCACGCGTTCTGCGCGCGAGTGGCCGAGGAGGCCGGCTCCCTGGACGTGCTGGTCAACAACGCCGGAGGCACCCCCTACCGCCCGCTGGCCGAAGGCGCCGCGCACCAGCACGCCCGCGTCGTCGAACTCAATCTGCTGGCGCCCCTGCACGTCTCCCGCGCCGCGCACGCGGTGATGCGGCGGCAGCCGCGGGGCGGGTCCATCGTGATGGTGGGCAGCGTCAGCGGCGGCCGCCCCTCGCCGGGCACGGCGGCGTACGGGGCGGCCAAGGCGGGTCTGGAGAGCCTGGCCGGGTCGATGGCCGTGGAGTGGGCCCGGGACGGCGTGCGGGTCAACACCGTGGTGCTGGGCATGGCCCGTACGGAGCGGACCGGGGCGCACTACGGCGACGCGGCGGGCGTCGCCGCCGTCTCCGCCACCGTGCCCCTGGGCCGTCTGGCGGAGCCCGACGAGGTGGGCGACGCCTGCGTGTTCCTCGCGTCCGACGCGGCGCGCTACATCTCCGGCGCCTCGCTGGCGGTGCACGGCGGCGGTGAACGCCCGGCCTTCCTGGACGCGGCCAACGTCAACAAGGACACCGGCGCGGATCCCGGCAAGAGCACCGGCGAGGACGCTGACGGAGATCCCGGCGCGGACCGTGGCGGGGACCGCGACCCATGACCGCGGCAGGAACCGCGACGCGGACCGAGCACCCCGCGGGACCGAGCACCCCGAGCATGTCCCCCATCGAACCGGAGGCCACCATGTCCGAGCAGCAGGCGCCCGAACCCCGTTGCGCCGAGGGCCGTGTCGTCGTCGTCACCGGGGCCGGGCGGGGGCTGGGCCGTGCGCACGCCCTCGCGTTCGCCCGCGCCGGGGCCCGGGTGGTCGTCAACGATCTGGGGGTCGCCCTCGACGGCGGAGCCGGACCGGGGGAGACCCCCGCCGAGCAGGTGGCCGCCGAGATACGGGACGCGGGCGGCGAGGCGGCCGTCAGCACGGACGACGTGGCCTCCGGCGAGGGCGCGGCACGCCTCGTGCGTACCGCCCTCGACCGCTTCGGCCGCCTCGACACCCTCGTCAACAACGCGGGCTTCCTGCGGGACCGGATGCTCGTCAACCTCGACGAGGAGGACTGGGACGCCGTCGTCCGCGTCCACCTCAAGGGGCACTTCCTGCCGTTGAGGCACGCGGCCGCCCACTGGCGCGCCGAGTCCAAGGCGGGCCGCGCGGTGGCCGCCAGGGTGGTCAACACCTCGTCCGGCGCGGGTCTGCTCGGCTCGGTCGGCCAGGGCAACTACGCGGCGGCGAAGGCGGGCATCGCGGCGCTGACCCTGGTGGCGGCGGCGGAGCTGGGCCGCTACGGGGTGCAGGTCAACGCGATCGCGCCGGCGGCCCGTACCCGGATGACCGAGCGGACGTTCGCCGCGGACATGGCCGCACCCGCCGGCGGTGGCTTCGACGCGATGGCCCCCGAGAACGTCTCCCCCCTGGTCGTCTACCTCGGCTCGGACGCCTGCGAGGGGATCACAGGGCGGGTCTTCGAGGCCGAGGGCGGCCGCGTCACCGTCATGGACGGCTGGCGCCGCGCGGCCCGCACCGACAAGGCCGCCCGCTGGGAGCCCGGTGAACTCGACGGCGCCGTCCGGGGCCTGCTGGCCCGGGCCCCCGAGCCGGAACCGGTCTACGGCGCCGAACCGAGGACGGCCGGCCGCTGACCCCGGCACGGGCAGGGACAGATGCCAATGGCGCTCGGGCGTCGCCGTTGCCACGGACGTCACCGGCGCCAAGGACGTCGCCGGTGCCACGGGTGTCACCGGTGCTCGGGCACCCGGTCGTGACCGCCTCGTCCCTCGCGCGCCACGCGTGCCGGGCCAGTACGTTGGCCCGGTCCCCGGCGCTGCAATTCCTCCAAAGGGTGCGGAGGAAGCGGCTCTTCAGTGCGCCGTCGCTCCCACCGTCCCGCTCCAGCGCGGTGGCCATGATCCGGGTAAGGGTGAGCGCTCTGTTCTCAGGCACGGGTCCCTCCCCTCGATGCGGCCCCACGCGCCTCCAGGGCCTTGACGGCCGCGCGGGCCACCTCGCCGTAAGGGATGCCGCGGATGTTCCGGGCGCAGGGCAGGCAGGCGGACGCTGCGGCGGGAGGGCCTGAGCCGCGTTCGATGACGTCGATGATCTCGACGTCGTCCGCGTGGCCTTGGTGCCACTGGCACCATCCGGCACTCATCTGGTCGTTCCTCCGGTGTTCTTGTCAGTGGGGGCGGCGGGCGTAGGGGTCTTGTCGCCCGAGCAGGTGCGGCAGCGGGCGCCGATGCTTCTGATGCCGTCGTCCTGCGCGTCGTTGCGGACGGTCAGCGGGCCCCGGCAGCGTGGGCAGGTGCCGTACCAGCCGGGCCGGTGCAGCGCGAGGCGTGCGGGGGCGGGCTCAGTCACGGTGGCTGTCCCGTTCCCGGCGGCACCACGGACACCGGCAGGCAGGCCACCGCGTGGTCGCCGGCACCGTCGCCGCACGGACGGTGCGCGGCCTGGTCCAGGAACGGCCCGAGTCGCGGGAGACGCGGAGCGTCATACGACTCATGACGAGGGCCTCACCGGTCGGACGGCCGCGAGATGGCGCTCCCGGTCCCTGTCGTAGGCCTCCCGCTCCCGCTGGGTGGCCTCGCGCAGGTGCTCCGGGGCGGCCCACCACGCGTAGCCGGTGGGCGTGATGAGCTGCATGGCCCCGTCCGGGCGGGTCTGCTGCACCCGTCCCGTCCACGGCGGCTCGGGCGGGACGCACTGTCGCGTCTCTTCGTCGACCAGGTAGTCCCCCCTGACGATGTCCGGGTCTGCACTTGCCGTCGTGGTGGAGGTCTGTGGGTGCCTGATCGACATGTGGGCTCCCCTCGCTGGGCTCATATCCAGCCAACGGCGAGGCGCCCGTTTCCGTCGGACTCACGGCCGGACTTTCGGGCGGACTTTTGACCGCGACCGGTCTTTTCCGCCTCCTCAACCCGCTACGGTCGGTACACGAGCGGATCACCGGAGGTACCGTTGACTCCCTTTGAACAGGCGTGCATCGAGCACGGCTGGCGCCGGCCAGCGGATTTTCTCCAAGCGTTCAATTCGACCGCTGCCATCCTGGGAGAGGTCGTCACGCTGACAGACCGCCAACTTCGCCGGTGGCGCCAGCCATCGCCTCCTGAACCTCGCGCCCGCGCCTGGCGCGTACTCCATGCCATGTTCGGTGTGAGCCCGAGCGATCTCGGCTTTCCCGGCCCCCCGCCCGGTGCGACCGTGGGGATTGAACCGCTCCTCGCAAAGAAAGGCACCAGCAGCGTGGATCGACGCGCCTTCCTCAACGATTCCCTCGGTGTCGCCGCAAGCGCCGGATTCCCACCAGCCCTGTCACCGACCGGATACTTCGGAGCCGTGGGCACTACCCACCTGCGGGAACTCCGAGAAGGACTCCGTTCCCTGTACCAGCTCGATGACGCCTACGGCGGCGGGGACGTGCGCTCCCTCGCCGCCCGACACCTGCGCCGCGTGCGCCGGGTCATCAACACCAGCCGCTTCCCCGACACCATCGGCCGGCAACTCCAGCTGCTCGCCGGCGAGACGGCAGAGCACTGCGCGTGGCTGGCGTACGACGCGGACGACCAGGACACCGCACGCCGCTATTGGGGCGAAGCCCTTGCAACAGCGACGATGCTTCGCGACACCAGCCTCGAAATCCTCGCTCTCGCCTCCCTGTCCATGCAGGCGTCGTACGAGGGGCGTCCCCGTGACGGCCTTGATCTGGCCCGTGCGGCACGCGAGAGAGCGACACGCTTCGGCTCACCGATCCTCCAGTCTCTCATCGCGTCCCGTGAAGCCCGAGCACTGTCCCTGATGGGCGACGGCAAGGCCGCGGGCAAACGCCTCGCCGACGCCATGCGCCTGGTCGAACGCCACGGGCCACGGTCACGTCCTTCTCCGGACTGGGCGGCCTTCCACGGCCATGCGGAACTCGACTACGCCCAAGGGCTGCTTTACACCGAGACCGGTCACCATCACGCGGCCACGCAGTACATCCGCGCCGCGCTCGCCCACCAAGACCGCACCTACGGCCGCAACAGGGCGCTGTACCGGCTCACTCTTTCCCGTAGCCTCCTCAAGGCGGGGGACGTTGACGAGGGCGCCGCCCACGCCATGGACAGCCTGGAACACCTGGAAGAAGTCGAGTCCGCCCGGGTTCTCAGGCGGCTGCACGAGGTGACTGACCTCCTGGGCGGCCACGACACCGCGAGCGCCAGAGACGCATCGGAGCAGTTGACGGAGTACGCCCACGTGAGGGGAGCCGCGTGATGTCCGGCATACGCTACGAGCTGCACGAGGGACAAGCAGTGAGGGAACAGCTGGACGCGTTCCTTCCGGCGTACGAGGAGGTGTACGCCGAGCCTCCCTACAGCGAGGGGCCCCGAGACGTCGCGGAGTTCATCGACCACTTCCACGTCCATGCCCAGCGGCCAGGCATCCGCCTCGTTCTCGCCCGCGACGCGGACGAGGTCGTGGGATTCGCGTACGGGTACCTGCTGGCATCCGACACCCGCTGGTGGGCCAACGTTCAAGAACCGCTGCCCGATGACTTTACGTGGGAGGACGGCACCCGCACGTGGGTCATCATCGAACTCGGTGTCCGAAAGCCCTGGCGGCGTCGCGGCATAGCCGCCGGCCTCCACGTCCGTCTCCTCGACGGCCTGGCCGTTGAGCGGGTCACGCTCACCGTCCGGCCCGAGCCGGAAGCCGCACCGGCCCGAGCCGCGTATCTCGCCTGGGGCTATCGGCGCGTTGGCCGTTCTCACCCCTGGGAAGATGCTCCTTACTACGACGCCATGGTCCGCGAACTCGGACTACCGCGCGTCGGAACCACCTCTGTAGGAGAGCAGTCATGACGGTGGGGCTTGCTCAGGTCAAGACACAGGGGCGCTGCCTCTCACGGGTTGCCTCCCCTGCATAAGAGGGGGCGTCCCGAGACGCGGCGGCTCCCGACCGGCCGCACGGTGGTGTCACGGCCGCACCGGTCGTCGTCCACCCGCCCGACGAGGACGGCGGACGCCGCGTCCGTGCGTGGGACACGATCGGCCGTGCCCGCAGCACCACCGAGCTGCTCGGATTCGTCCCCCTGCCCGGTCTCGACCCCGGCACCATGGACCCGCACGAGAGTGACGTGAGCGAGCGGCGCGGCGGTGGCCCGGACGCTATCGGGGCGGCCGGGGCCGGCCGGCAGGGGGCTTTCCGCTCACGGCCGCCCGGGGCCGCGCGGGAAGAGCCAGTCCATCCGGGGCTCGACCACGGCGCGCAGGGCGCGGCGGACCGCCGGGGTGCACAGGAGGGTGACGGCGGCCGACGCCAGCAGTGTGACGGCCACCATGCCGAGCGGGGTGTGCACCCACTCCGGCCGGTACCAGCCCCACCAGCGGCTGCCCTTGACCAGGAAGCCGTGCAGCAGGAAGCCGTAGAGCGTGCCGGCTCCCAGGGCCGTGCACCACAGCCGCCGGCCGGGCACCCAGGCCAGGAAGCAGGCGCTGAGCACCAGTGAGCAGACCAGCAGGGCCAGGGACATCGCAGCGCCGGTCACCGCGGAGACCCCCAGGTCCTGCGCCGGGTCGCGCAGGAAGAGCCACTGGTGGTTCATGCGCGGTGCCGCCCAGTAGGAGAAGACCAGCGCGCCCAGCAGCACCGGCAGGCTCAGCAGGCGGGCGGCCCGGTGCCGCACCAGTGTGAAGTGCTCCGGGCGCAGCGTCAGCCCGATCACGAAGAAGGGCAGGAACCGCAGCACCCGTTGCAGCTCCAGCTCGCCGCCGACGCTCGGGGAGACCGAGACGAGGACGGCGATGACCACCGAGGTGGTCACCGGCCACCGCAGCCGCTCCCAGACGGGCGTGAGCAGCCGCCAGAAGAACAGGGCCAGCAGGAACCACATCACGAACCACGGGTCGAAGAGGTCGATGGGGTAGTCGGGTTCGTCGTGCGCCCAGCGCCGGAAGAGCGCGTACGCCGTCTGGAAGACGACGTACGGCACGGCGACCCCGGCCACCAGCCGCCGGACCCGGGAGGGCGTGAAGGTGAAGCCGCGCGAGAAGTAGCCGGAGATCATGATGAACGCCGGCATGTGGAAGGTGTACACGAACAGGTACAGGGCGGTGGCCGCCCGGCTGTCGTCCCAGAACGGCTCCCAGGAGTGGGCGGCGGCCACCAGCACGATCGCCAGGTACTTGGCGTTGTCGAAGTACGGGTCCCGCCCCGCGCCGGCCGCCCCGCGGGCCGCCGCCCGACGTACGCTCCCCGCGGCAGGGCCGCCGTCCCCGGCCCGTGCGGCCGGGGACGGCGGCGCCGCCAGGGGAGGCAGCGGTGTCCTCATCGACGCCCGAGCTCCAGCATGCGGTCCACGACGCGGGCGGTGGCCAGCCCGTCGGAGGGCTCGCAGAAGTCCCGTACGAAGTCCGCGTACCGGTCCTTGTGGGCGGCGGCGACGCTGTCGATGTCGCGGATCGCGGCGACCAGTTCCTCGCTCGTCTTGATCAGCGGCCCGGGGGCGCGCTCGGTGAAGTCGAAGTAGAAGCCGCGCAGGGTGTCCCGGTAGTGCTCCAGGTCGTAGGTGAAGAAGAGCATCGGACGCCCGGAGTGGGCGAAGTCGAACAGCACCGAGGAGTAGTCGGTGATCAGGATGTCGGCGAGCAGGTACAGCTCGGCGATGTCCGGATAGCCGGACACGTCGAAGACGAAGCCCTCGCCCGCGCCGGGGATCGCGTCCAGGATCTTGGGGTGCTTGCGGAAGAGGAAGACGTGGTCGTCCCCCAGCTCCCGCTCCGCCGCGGCCAGGTCGACCCGCAGGTCCAGTTTGAACCGCTGCCCGCCGTGCCGCTGGTCGTCCCGCCAGGTCGGCGCGTACAGCACCACCTTCTTGTCGGCGGGGATGCCCAGGACCTTCCGCACCCGGGCGGCCACGTCGGCCCGCTCAGGAGAGTGGAAGAGGTCGTTGCGCGGATACCCCGCCTCCAGCACCTCGCCCTCCGCGCAGAACGCGCGCTTCATCACGGGCGTGGTGAAGGCGTTGGGGGAGACGGTGATGTCGAACTGGCGGAAGCGGTGCGGCAGGGAGGCGATGTAGGCGGGGTTCGCCTTGGGCGTGCCCAGCAGGTCGGCGCCGATCTTCTTCAGCGGGGTGCCGTGCCAGGTCTGCACGACGGTCTGGTCCTCCCGCTTGGTGAACCAGTCGCCCAGGCCGACGTTGGTGACGACGTACCGGCTGCGGGCCAGCGCCTCGTACCACTCCTTGGAGTGCCACTCCAGCGGGGTGACCCCCTCGGGCAGCGCCACCTGCCCGTCGGCGACGGACCACAGGTGCTCCACCTCGACGCCGCGGCGCACCAGTTCCTCGTGGATGGCGCGCGGCGAGTCGGAGAACTGCTTGCCGCCGAAGCTGTTGTAGAACACCGCCTCGCGCAGCGGCAGCCGCTTGTGCCGGCTGGTGAACTCGGTGCGCAGCAGGTGCTGGCGGTAGGCGCCGCGCTCGTCCTCGCCCAGCGGGGAGAGGGCCTCCAGGTAGATGCGGTCGAAGTAGCGCCGCTCCACCCGGTAGGAGCGGCTGCCCGCGTCGTGCTCCAGCGGGAGCCGCCCCACCTGGTCGGCGCGCAGCTTCACCGGGACGTCCTGCCGGTGGGTGGTGGCCCCTTCGGCGCGGAAGGAGAAGTACCAGCGGCCCTTGCGCAGCGGCAGCGTGACGTCCGGGTCGTAGGTGGCCGTCTCCAGCGGCCGGACGCGCGCCCGGAACCGGCCGGTGGCCGGGTCGAAGTCCAGGGGCAGGTGCTTCTCCTCGTGCTGGCCCCCGTGCCGCAGCACCAGTTTCGCGCCCTCACCGGGACCGGAGAAGTCGCCCTCCAGCAGCAGCGCGCCGTCCTCGGTCCACTCCAGGGTGTCCACGATGGGCTGGCGTGCCCTGTCGTGCATCTTCAGCAGACCCGGGCCGTCCGTGGTGAGGGCGATCTCCCGGCCGCCGGGCAGGTCGTAGGACCCGGCGGCGAAGTCCGCCGAGACGACGGCCCGGCGCCTGCCGCCGTCTGCCGACCGCATGTGGCAGTGCCAGTCGTGCGTCTTCCCGTACGGCTTGGTCACCTCGTGCAGCCGGGCGAAGGGGATGCGCACGGTGCCGTCCTCGGCCACCGGGTAGTGGTGCTCGCCGATCTCCAGGGCGGTCACCCCCTTCCCGTACGAGCGCACCGTCAGCTCCAGCTGGGAGCCGTCCCGGCGGTGGCCGGTGATCTGTCCCGGCGTCGGGTCAAGGGTCAGCTGGAGCCGTCCCTTGGAGTCGAACCCGGCCACCAGCCGGCGGCCGTCCGCCAGGTGCCGCACCTGGGTGTGCCCGCCGGAGCCGACCACGTCCTTGACCGGCCGGGCCCCGCGCGGCCCGCCGGGGCCGGACAGCAGCAGGCCCAGCTGCCAGACGCCGGGCCGGTCGGCGCCGGGCAGCTTGCCGGGGTCGAGCAGGAACTCGAACCCGGACCAGTCGTAGCAGTGCAGCGCCTGCTTGGAGGCGGCGGTGGCCTCCGGCATCCGGACCGGGCGGACGGTGAACGGCACGCGCCGCCGGCTGCCCTTGCGCCACAGCAGGCCGATCCGCGGCAGCCGGGGCCGTTCGGCCATCGGCACATTGGCCAGGTAGGCCCAGCCGCGCACCAGCAGCCGCCCGTCGCTCTGCCACTCCAGGGTGGTCAGCTTGCTGCGCACCGGCAGATCGTCCTTGCCGCGCAGCGGGATCTGCCCCACGCCGGGGAAGACGGCGCGGCCCCTGCGCAGTCCGCGCACCTGGAAGCCGCCGGGGTGCTCGCGCTGGAGGCGCTGCAGGGCGACCGCGTCGTCCAGCCGGCCCTCGCGGACCAGCTTCCAGGCGAACCGCTCGGCGGGCGCCAGCGCGTCCGGGGTGCGGCCCCCGCTCCAGTGGGCGCGCGCGGCGGTGAGGAAGGAGGCACGTTCCTCCTCGCTCGCCTCGGGCAGGTAACGCAGGCCCCGGGCCAGCTCTTCGGGGATCGTGTCACTCATGGGTCAGCGACTCCAGGTTGCGGATGCCTGCCTTGGTCGCCAGCTCCTTGACGGCCTGCTCGAACCGTGCGAGCGGGTCCGGGCCGGAGGGGCCCAGCAGGTAGGTCTTCAGATCGGCGCGCGCGTCGGCCAGCGGGTCGCCGGCCGGATCGCGCAGGGCGGCCAGCAGCTGCTCGATGCCGCTCGCCCGGTTGTCCAGGACGACCGCGGCACGCACCGCGGTGTTCTGCCGCCGGAACTCCTCCTCGCCGAGTCCGGCGGAGTCGGTGACGGCGTAGGGGCGTCCGCTGGCGATCCAGTCGGAGACCACGGAGGAGATGTCGGAGACGAGCGCGTCCGCGATGTTGAAGCAGTCGTACAGCTTCGGCTCCGGGCCGGTGACGACCTGGTGGTCGCCGCCCGCGGCCTCGATCATCGCCATGACCTTCTCGTGCGCCTCGCGCGCGAGCGGCGAGCGGGTCCCGGTGAAGGGGTGCGGCTTGTAGAGCACCCGCACCGGGTCGGGCGCCTGGAGCAGGGCGCGCACGATGTGCTCCCCGGCCAGGATCAGCGAGGTGTTGCCCGGATCGTCCGTCCAGCCCTCCCAGGTGGGGGCGTACAGCACGGTCGGCACCCGGCCCTCGCGCGGCAGCGGACCGCTGAGGACAGGGGCGAGCTGCGGCCTGCCGACCTCGACGATGTCCTCGTCGCGGACCCCCACCCGGGCGAGGGCGTAGCGGTCGCGGCCCGCGCGCCCGGCCGTCCACACCTCGTCGTAGACCTTGCTGTACGGGTTGACGGAGGCGAGCTTGTCGCTGTCGCCGTGGCCCACGAAGACGTGCTTCATGGTCGGTTCGCGCAGCAGGTGGATGTTCTTTCCGACGTTCGCCGGGTACAGCGCCACCCGCAGCATCGTCAGGTCGAGGTTCATCAGATGCACGGCGGAGGGCACGCAGGCGACCGGGACGGTGGTCTCCGCCAGGGTCTCCAGCGTGTACCGCTCGCGCAGCAGCACCAGGGGCCGCAGCCCGCGGGCCGCCAGCTGCTCCATCGTCTCCAGCCACATCGAGACCTGGTAGGTGGACTCGGGCGAGCCGGAGAAGTACAGCACGGTGTCGGGCTGGTGTTCCGCGAGCCAGCCGTCGAACCACTCCAGCACCCGCTCGCGGCGCGGCGGCAGCTTGCCGGGGCGCATGCACGCGGCGAGCGCGAGGACGTAGGCGAGGGCCAGCGCGAGGGTGGCACCGATCCCGGCGTACGCCACCGGGGCGGAGGCACCGGTGGCGGCGGCCAGCACACCGGCGACCGCGAACAGGTCCAGGTGCTGCATCTTCTCGGCGCCCCGGTGCAGCAGCGCCTGCGGCGGGGGAGCGGGCAGCGCGAGGCGGGACAGGTCGATGTTGCGGGTGGCGACGGGCAGCCGGTGCCGGTTGCGCAGCAGGGTGGACAGGGCGCTGTGCGGCACCTGGAGCCCGTGGAAGGCCACGAAGCAGCTGATCGCCGCGAGGGTCACCGTGGTGTCGGCCTCGTCGAGCCGGACCAGCAGCAGCACCAGCATCAGGTGCCGCAGCAGGAACCGGACGCCCAGCCCGGCGCGGGCCTTGGCCATCCGGCTCAGCAGATAGCTGCCGCGCCGGTGCAGGAAGTGGTCGGCGAGGTAGGTGGCGGCGGCCGCCGCGGCGAAGAGCCCCGCCTGCCCCAGCAGCGCCGCCGCCAGCAGCAGGGGGAAGCCGCACACGAGCACCGCGGCCGCGGCCAGTTCGCCCGTCGAACCGACCCGGGCCGCGCGCAGGAGTCTCTCGCGCCGCTCCTCGGTCATCCGGATCATGCGACGACCTCGGTTTCGACGCCCCCGGAGGCCGTCTTCGCGGCGGCCGTGTTCCCCAGCGCCGCCGTCCCGGTGAGCGGGACGGGCTCGGCCCGCTCGCCGGGACCGTCCGCCAGGTTCTCCGCCAGGCTCTCGTCGAGCTGTGCGGCCAGGGCCTCCTCGAACGCGGAGGCGGCACCGGGGGAGCGGGTGGGGTCCTGCTGCCGCACGTCGATGACGTGGCCGGTCATGCCCGACAGCAGCACGTCCACGGAGGCGTACGCGACCGCCTCGGAGCTGAGCAGGGTGCCGGGCGGCTCCTGGCCGAAGGCGCGGGTGCGCATCGGGGTGGCGGTCCGCTCCGGGTTGACGCAGTTCACCCGGATCCCGTCGCCCGCCCACTCGTCGGCCAGCGCCTGGGTCAGGTTGACCAGCGCCGCCTTGGAGGAGGAGTAGAGGCTGTAGCCGGCGCGGCCCCGGGTGTAGCTGCTGGAGGTGTACAGCAGCAGGTGGCCGCCGCTCTCGGCGAGGTACTTGTGCGCGGCGCGGGCGATGTGCAGGGGCGCCAGGTAGTTGACCCGCAGCGCCTCCTCCACCGTCTCCAGGCCGGTCTCGGCGAGCCGGCCCACCCGCAGCACGCCCGCGGTGTTGACGACGTGGTCGATCCGGCCGGTCTCGGCGTAGGCCTTCGCGAGGGCCTCGGCCACCTGCTCGGCGTTCTCCACATGGGTGCCGGTGGTGGAGCGGCCGTAGGAGAAGACGCGTGCCCCGAAGCTCTCGGCGAGGGCGGCGACGTCGGCGCCGATGCCGTAGGAGCCGCCGAAGACGACCATGGTCCGCCCGCGCAGCCCCTCGGCGTACACCTCGGCAGCGGAGCGCTCCGGCGCCGCGGTCGACGCCAGCTGGAACAGCTTGTCGGCGAGGAAGACGTCGACGGGCTGGGTCACCTTCATGTTGTACTCGTCGCCCTCCACCACGTGGATGGGCACGTCGGGCAGGTAGCGCAGCACCACGGAGCAGTCGTCGGTGGCCTGGAAATGGGGGTCCGTGGCCGCGATCTGGTAGGCGCGGCGGATGGTGGAGAGCCGGAACGCCTGCGGGGTCTGGCCCCGGCGCAGCCGGGAGCGGTCCGGGACGTCGGTGATGAACTCGCCGTCCTCCCCGTGCCGGCGGGTCACGATGATGGTGTCGGCCGACGGGATGGCGACGTCCACCGCCTGGTAGCGGTCCAGCGCCGCGACGCACTCGTGGATCACCCGCTGGGACAGCAGGGGGCGCACGGCGTCGTGGAAGAGGACGTACCGCTCCTCGCCGTCGGCCAGCCCCTCGCTCAGCGCGGCGATGGCGTTCTCGGTGGTGGCGTTGCGGCTGGCGCCGCCCTCCAGCACCCGGCGCACCTTGGTCAGCCCGGCCTTCTCGACGATCTTCTCCACCTCGGGCACGTAGCCCGGCGTCATCAGCACCAGCACGTCGTCGATGTCCTCGGCCTGCTCGAACACCGCCAGTGTGTGCTCGATCAGCGGCTTGCCCGCGATCTTGAGCAGTTGCTTCGGTATGGACAGACCGACGCGCTGCCCGGTGCCGCCCGCCAGGACGACAGCGACGGTGCGTATGTGAGGAGCCACGAGAAACCTGCCTTGTGCTGAGAAATCGGAACCGCGGAGTGAGGGAGCGGTCCGAAAAAGGTGATCGCCGGGTGAACCGCGCGTCTCTTTGATGGTGCAGGCAGGTAAAAAGTTGTGGTCAGTTACAGGTTTGAGACATTTCAATCTGTGAGGCGGGTGTGACGTCAGAGGCGTTCGATGATGGTGACATTGGCCTGGCCGCCACCCTCGCACATGGTCTGGAGGCCGTAGCGGGCCCCGGTGCGCTCCAGTTCGTGGAGGAGGGTGGTCAGCAGCCGGGCCCCGGTCGCGCCGAGGGGATGGCCCAGCGCGATGGCGCCACCGTTGACGTTGACCTTGTCCGGGTCGCAGCCGGTCTCCGCCAGCCAGGCCAGCACCACGGGGGCGAACGCCTCGTTGATCTCCACCAGGTCGATGTCCTCCAGCGTCATCCCCGCCCGGGCCAGGGCGTGCGCGGTGGCCGGGATCGGCGCGGTCAGCATCCGGATCGGGTCCTCTCCGCGCGCGGAGAGATGGTGCACGCGGGCGCGCGGGGTGAGGCGGTGGTCGCGTACGGCCTCCTCGGAGGCGAGCAGCACGGCGCAGGACGCGTCGGACAGCTGCGAGGAGACGGCGGCGGTCAGCCGTCCGCCCTCCACCAGCGGCGGGAGGGCCGCCATCTTCTCCAGCCCGGTGTCGCGCCGCGGGCCCTCATCCACCGCGTGGTCCCCCAGCGGCGCGATCTCCCGGTCGAAGTACCCCGCGTCGATGGCGCGCACCGCCCGCCGGTGGGAGCGCAGCGCCCAGCGCTCCATCTCCGGACGGCCGATGTCCCACTGCCGTGCGATCAGCTCCGCGCCGTGGAACTGGTCGACGGGCGCGTCACCGTAGCGGGCCCGCCAGCCCGCCGAGCCGTGGAAGGGGCCGTCCGTGAGCCCGAGCGGGGCGGCGGCCCGGTGTGCGGCGTAGGCGAGGGGGATCTGCGACATGTTCTGCACCCCGCCGGCGACCACCAGTCCGGCGGTGCCGGACAGCACGGCCTGCGCGGCGAAGTGCACGGCCTGCTGCGAGGAGCCGCACTGCCGGTCCACGGTGACGCCGGGCACCGACTCGGGCAGGCCCGCGGCGAGCCAGGCCGTCCGTGCGAGGTCACCGGCCTGCGGGCCGACGGCGTCCAGGCAGCCGAAGATCACGTCGTCCACGGCCTCGGGGTCCACGTCCACCCGCTCCAGCAGCGCGCGCAGCGCGTGCGCGCCCAGGTCGGCGGGGTGGATGCCGGCCAGTGCGCCGCCGCGCCTGCCGACGGGGGAGCGGACCGCTCCGACTATGTACGCCTCGCCGCGGGACATCACGTTCACTCTCCTCGGGTCCGGGGGACGGACGAGCCGCGCCCCTCAGGTGGCGATTCCGTCGAGCACCATCGACGTGTACTGCTCGGCGATCTGCGCCGCGCTCTTGCGCCCCTGGGGCCGGAACCAGACAGCCGCCATCCAGACGGTGTCGCGCACGAACCGGTAGGCCACCGGGACGTCCAGCTCGCGCCGGAAGCTGCCGTCGGCCACCCCGCGCTCCAGGGTGCGCGTCCACAGCTTCTGGAAGCGTTCCTGCGAGTCGGACAGGTAGCGGAAGCGCTCCTGGGCGGCGAGCCTGCGGGCCTCCTTCTGGTAGATGACCACCGCCGGGCGGTGCCGCTCCATCTGCCGGAACGACTCGGTGACCAGCCCCTCGAACGTCTCGCGCGGTGGCAGGCAGGCCTCCTCGATCCGCTGGTAGCCCTGCCACAGGTCGGTGAGGAAGGCGCTGAGGATCTCGTCGGCCATCGACTCCTTGGAGTCGAAGTGGTAGTAGAGGCTGCCCGCGAGCAGCCCGGCGCGGTCCGCGATGGTGCGGACGGTCGTCGCGTTGTACCCCTGCTCCGCGAACACCTCGGCGGCGGTCGCCAGCAGCTCGGCCCGGCGTCCGGTGCCGGCGGGGTTCTTCTTCGGCGTCACCATGCATCCATTGTCCGTCGGGCGCGTAGGGGCAGGTCACCGGCGGTGCGGCCGGGTCAGGGGTGCTGGCTGCTGACGGCCACGGTCTCGCCCGTCATGTAGGAGGAGTAGTCGCTCGCCAGGAAGACGATCACGTTGGCGACCTCCCAGGGCTCGGCGTGCCGGCCGAACGCCTCGCGGGAGGTCAGCTCCGCGAGCACGTCGGGGGTGGTGACCTTCACCAGGTGCGGGTGCATCGCCAGGGAGGGGGAGACGGCGTTGATCCGGACGCCGAACGCGGCGGCCTCCAGGGCGGCGCAGCGGGTCAGCGCCATCACGCCCGCCTTGGCCGCGGCGTAGTGCGCCTGGCCGCGCTGGGCCCGCCAGCCGACGACCGAGGCGTTGTTGACGATCACCCCGCCGCCCGGCTGTTCCCGCATGGCGCGCAGCCCGGCCCGGGTGCAACGGAAGGTGCCGTTCAGTGTCACGTCCAGCACCCGGGACCACTGCTCGTCGGTCATCTCCACCAGTTCCGCGGTGCCGCCCAGGCCGGCGTTGTTGACGAGCACGTCGATACGGCCGTGGCGTTCGGTGCAGGCGTCCAGCAGGGCCCGCACCTCCTCCTCGACGGTCACGTCGCAGGGCACGGCCCGCACCCGCCGGGGGCCGAACTCGCGGGCGAGCGCCTGCTCGGCCGCGGCGAGGCGGCGGGCGTGGGAGTCCCCGAGGACGACGCCGTCCGCGCCCTCCTCCAGGACGCGGCGCGCGGTCGCCCCGCCGATGCCGCTGCCCGCGGCGGCGGTGACGACGACGGCCCGTCCGGCCAGCAGGCCGTGCGGGGCGGGGCGGACGGGTGCGGCACTGCTCATACGGCGGCCCCTCTCGTCATGCGACGGCCCCTCCCGACCGGTCGCGGCCGGGCCTTCTCCGGCCTTTCCGGCCTTTCCGGCCTCTCCGGTCTCGTCCGGCGGGCCCCTCGCGGCTCTCGACGCGGGGGCGGAGCCACGTTAATCTACCAAACACTTGTTAGGGAAGAGTGTGCCGCCTCGTCCGAGGAGAGCCCGCATGCCCGACGACCGCCCAGCAGCACCCGAGGTGGTGACCTACGAGCGCGTCGGCGCCGTCGCCCGCGTCACCCTCAACCGCCCCGAGTACCGCAACGCGCAGAACTCGGCGATGACCTACGCCCTCGACGCGGCCTTCCGCCGCGCCGCCGACGACGACGAGGTCCGCGCCCTCGTCCTGGCGGGCGCGGGCGAGCACTTCAGCGCCGGGCACGACATCGGCAGCCCCGGCCGCGACGCGCACCTGTCCTTCCCGCGCACGGCCGGACTGTGGTGGGACCACGTGGGCAAACAGGGCGCCGAGTCCCGGTACGCGCGTGAGTCCGAGGTCTACCTGGGCATGTGCCGCCGCTGGCGCGAGCTGCCCAAACCCGTGGTCTGCGCCGTGCAGGGCGCGTGCGTGGCGGGCGGGCTGATGCTGGCGTGGGTGTGCGACCTCATCGTCGCCAGCGAGGACGCCTTCTTCGCCGACCCCGTGGTCCGCATGGGCATCCCCGGCGTCGAGTACTTCGCCCACCCCTGGGTGATGGGGCCCCGCCTCGCCAAGGAGTTCCTCTACACGGGGGAGCGGATGAGCGCCCGCCGCGCGTACGAGATCGGCATGGTCAACCGCGTCGTCGCGCGGGCCCGGCTCGACGAGGAGGCCGGAGCGCTGGCGGCCCGGATCGCCGGGATGCCCCGCCTCGGGCTCGCCCTCACCAAGCGCGCCGTCAACCAGGCCGAGGACCTGATGGGCCTGCACAGCGGCCTCGACTCCGCGTTCGGCCTGCACCACCTGGCGCACGCGCACAACGCCGAGACGGGCACCGACTCCCTGGGCGGCATGGACGCCCGCTCCATGCGCGAGGCGGCCCGCCGCGCGGCCGGGACGGGCACCGCGGGCACGGCCGCCGGGGACGGAACCGCCGGGGACGGAACCGCCGGGGACGGAACCGCCGGCGGCGGGGACGGAGCCTGAGCGATGGACCTGGAGTTCGGCGCCGCCGAGGAGGACTTCCGTGCCGAGGCCCGCGCCTGGCTGGCCGCGCACGTGCCAACCCGGCCGCTGCCCTCGCTGGAGACGGCCGAGGGCTTCGCGGCGCACCGCGCCTGGGAGCGCGAACTGTACGAGGGCGGCTGGTCCGTCGTCTCCTGGCCCGAGGCGTACGGCGGCCGGGGGGCGAGCCCGACCGAGTGGCTGGTCTTCGAGGAGGAGTACTACGCGGCGGGCGCGCCCGGCCGCGTCAGCCAGAACGGCATCAGCCTCCTGGCCCCCACCCTCTTCGCACACGGTACCGAGGAGCAACTGGCCCGCCTCCTGCCGCCGATGGCCTCCGGCGAGACGATCTGGGCGCAGGCCTGGTCCGAACCGGAGGCCGGCTCCGACCTCGCCGCGCTGCGCTCCCGCGCCGAGCGCACCGCACGCGACGGCGGCGGCTGGCTGCTGAACGGCCAGAAGACCTGGTCCTCCCGGGCCGCGTTCGCCGACCGCGCCTTCGGGCTCTTCCGCACCGACCCGGAGGCCCAACGGCACCGCGGACTGAGCTACCTGATGTTCCCGCTCGACGCGGAGGGCGTCACCGTGCGGCCGATCGGCAGGCTGGACGGCAAGCCCGCCTTCGCGGAGATCTTCCTGCAGGACGTCTTCGTGCCCGACGCCGACGTCATCGGTGAACCCGGCCAGGGCTGGCGGGCCGCGATGTCCACGGCGGGCAACGAGCGCGGGCTCACCCTGCGCTCGCCCGGCCGCTTCACGGCCGCCGCCGAACGGCTGCGCCGGCTGTGGGAGCGGCAGGCGGAGCCGGCGCGCGGCGCGGCGGCCGGTCGGGTGGCCGACGCCTGGATCCGGGCGCGCGCCTACCAGCTCGCCGGGTACGCCGCCGCCTCGTCCCCCGCCGACCCGTCCGCCGCGCCCCCCTCCTCCGTGAACAAGCTCTTCTGGTCCGAACTGGACATCGACCTGCACGAGACGGCCCTCGACCTGCTCGGCCCCGGCGCCGCCGAGATCGCCGAGGGGCTGCCCGGGTCGGTCTGGCTGGACGGCTGGATCTTCGCGCTGGCCGGGCCCGTCTACGCGGGCACCAACGAGATCCAGCGCGACATCGTCGCCGAGCGGGTGCTCGGCCTGCCGAGGGGACGCTGAGACGCATGCGCTTCGTGCCCGGACCGGACCAGCTCGCCTACGTCCGGACCGTCCGCCGCGTGCTGTCCGGGGCCGGGCCCCTGAAGGCGGCCCGCGCCTGGGCGGCCGGTGACCTGGCCCCGGGACGCGCCCTGTGGCGCTCGCTCGCCGGGACGGGGCTGCCCGGCCTCGCCGTCCCCGAGGAGTGCGGCGGGCTGGGCTGGTACCCGGCCGAACTCGCCGCCGCCTTCGTCGAGACGGGCCGCGCCGGGGCGCCGGGCCCGCTGGCCGAGACGGTCGCACTGGCGGCGGCGCTGGCCCGCACCCCGTCCTGGCCCGAACGGCTGCTGGGCGGCGAGGAGCTGGCGACCGTCACCGACCCGGCGAGCGGCTACGCGGTGGACCCGAGGGCGGCGCGGGCGGTGTTCGTGCTGCGCGAGGGCACCCTGTACCTCGCGGCCGGGCAGGGCCCCGTGCTGCCCTCCCTCGACCCCGCCCGGCACCTCGCCCGCTGCGCACCCGGCGAGGCGGTACCGGCCGACACCGGGCGGCTGCGGGCCCTGGCCACACTGCTGACCGCCGCCCAGGCGCTCGGCGCGGGCGAGGCGCTGCTCGCGGGCAGCGTGGAGTACGTCGCGGCCCGGCGGCAGTTCGGCCGGCCCGTCGGGTCCTTCCAGGCGGTCAAGCACCAACTGGCCGACGTGGCCGTCGAGCTGGAGTTCGCCCGCCCCCTGCTGCACGCCGCCGCGCTGGCCGTACGGGGGGACGCCGCCGCCGACCCCCGCGACCTGCCCGCCGCGAAGGCGGCCTGCTCGCACGCCGCCCACCTGGCCGCCCGCACCGCCCTCCAGGTGCACGGCGCCGTGGGCTACACGGACGAGTACGACCTCACCCTGCTCCTGCGCAAGGCCCGCTGCCTCTACACCTCCTGGGGCACCCAGGACGCCTGCCGCTCTGCCGTGCTCGCGGGCCGGCCGCTGCCGGACTGAGCCCGGCGGCCCGGCACCGGACCGGGCGGCCCTCAGCCGCTGCCCGGGAGCGCGGCCGGGGGCACCAGG
>NZ_VJOK01000001.1:5172230-5183171 GCF_013302895.1 Streptomyces albus subsp. chlorinus
GCCGCGCGCGCCGTGTGCCGGGCCTGCGCGACCGTCAGTTCGCGCTGGAAGTGGGGCGCCAGCTGTGCGACCGTCCCCGCCTCCCGCACCGCACGGCGGGCCGCCTCGGCGCGGGGGAGCCCTTCGAGGACGTACGCGTCGGTGGCGTCCGCGAGCCCGTCGCGGAACTCCGCGACCATGCGTTCCCTGTCCGCGGCGGGCCCCACCAGCACATCGCCGAGTGCCCCCGCGTGCGCCGCCACCGGGTCGCCGGAGGGCTGACATGTGCTCATGTGGCGGGCCTCGTCCGGGCCGGGCCGTCGAGGACCGCGCCGATCGCCGCCGTGAACTCCCGCCAGGCGGAACGCTCGTCGGCCAGCGCGCGGCGCCCGGCGTCGGTGAGCGTGTAGCGGCGCCTGCGCCGTTCGCCCACGGACTGCCAGTCGCTCTCCAGCAGCCCCAGCCGCTCCAGCCGGTTGAGCGCCGGGTAGACGGTTCCCGTCCGCAACTCCAGTGCGCCGCCGCTGCGTTCCTGGACCGCGGTGATGATCGCGTACCCGTGCAGCGGTCCGGGCTCGAGCACGGACAGCAGCAGTCCGTCCAGATGCCCTCGTACCGTGTCTGCCTTCACGGGTAGGCAGCCTACGCACCCAACATCTTGGTGTGCTACCTATTGGCAGGCAACCCATCGAGCGGCACCTCCGCACCCGGAACACCCCGGGCGCCCCGGCGCCGTGCCGCCGCTCCCTGTCCTCCTGCGTCCCATCGGGGGTCCCGTGACCAAGCTCCTCCTCTCCCTCCACGTGATCGCGGCGATCCTTGCCGTGGGGCCCGTCGCGGTCGCCGCCTCGGTGTTCCCGCGCTGCGCCCGCGGGCTGCTGGCCTCGCCGGACGGGCGCGGCGCGGGCGCGGCGGCGCTGCTGCACCGCGTCTGCCGGGTCTACGCCCTCTTCGGCGTCGCCGTCCCGGTGTTCGGCATCGCCACCGGGGCCGAGCTGGGGGTGCTCACCGACGCCTGGCTGCTGGCCTCCCTCGTCCTGACCACCCTGGCCGCAATCCTCCTCGGCGCCCTCGTCCTGCCCGGCCAGGCGCGGATGCTGGGCGCTGCGGGCATAGGACTGGACGAGGGCGAGGCGGTCCCGGAGGTTCCCGACCCGCGCGCCGCCGCGGCCCGGCTGGCCATGCTGACCGGGGTGTTCAACCTGCTGTGGGCCGTCGTCGTCGTCCTGATGATCGTCCGCCCGGGCTCCACGACGGGCGCCTGACCGCCGGCCGGGCTCACCGTCGCGGCACGTACGTCGTCATGCTCACCCCGAGTCGAAGCTCCGCGTGGCGACGGGGGTGAACGCGGACGGGCGGAACGCCTCTCCTGGTCGACGACATGACCGTCCCGGAGGTGCTCAGCGCCCCGTACGACGTCGACCCCCTGATCGCGGCGATGGTCTCCCGCGCCTTCGGCACCACCGCCACAGCGCCCTGCGGCACCGCCGACGGCGGGGCGCGCTGACGGCCGTCATCCAGTGCGCTCGCCAGCCGCTCAGCGGGCGGAGGGCCGGGCCTCGGCCCGGGGAGCTGGGACGGTGTTCCCGTTCGGAGGCGGAGGGGGCGGCGTTCCCGTCCGCAGGCGGTGGCGCCGGGCCTCAGCCGGCGCGCCCGGCGGCGGGCCCGGCGGGGTGGTCGGTGGAGTGCCCGCCCGGCCAGGGCAGGGCCGCGCGCAGCTGGAACTCGTCGCCGTCCCAGCCGTGTTCGAGGGTGCCGCCCGCCAGGAGGGTGCGCTCGGCCAGCCCGATGAGGCCCTGTCCCGCGCCGGGGACCCGGGGGGTGCCGTCCGGAGCACCGGGGTTGCGCACCTCCACGGTCAGGCCGCGGCCCGAGGCGCCCCGTACGGTCACCGAGACCGGGCAACCGGGTCCCGGGCCGTGCTTGCGCGCATTGGTCAGCCCCTCCTGGACGATGCGGTACGCGGTACGGCCCGCGACCGGCGGAGCCGTCTGAGGCCCGCCCTCGACGTCGAGGTCCAGGGTGACGCGGGCACCGGCCTGCCGGGACTCCTCGGCCAGCCGCGCCACGTCCGCCAGCACCGGCTGCGGACGGTCCCCGCTCTCGGGCGCGCGCAGCACGCCGATGACCTCGCGCAGGTCCTGCAGCGCCTGGTGCGCGCTGTCCCGGATGACGCCCGCGGCCCGCCGCACCTGCGCGGGGTCGCCGCCCGGGTTGACCTCCAGCGCCCCCGCGTGGACGCTCAGCAGCGACAGCCTGTGGGCCAGCACGTCGTGCATCTCGCGGGCCACGTCCTCGCGTGCCTCCCTTCGCGCGTCGGCCGCCGCCCGGTCGGCACGCTCGCGGAGCGAGACGAGAAGCTGCCGCCGCGAACGGACGTACAGGCCCCAGCCGACCGCCCCCGCCAGCAGCACGAAGTAGGTGAGGGCCGAGACCGTCTTCGGATCGTCGGCCGAGGGCGCGCTCGCGAGCACGAACGGCATCGGGACGAACGCCAGCGCCGAGACCGCGGCCGTCACCCGCGGGGGCCTGTCCACCACGACGGTGAACAGCGCCACCAGGATCGGCCCGGTGAGGAAGTGCGAGAACGGCTCTGCCAGCAGCAGCGCGACGGCGAGCGCCACCGGCCACCGGCGGCGCAGGAAGAGCGCGGCGCACGCCAGGGCGCCCCGGAGCTGGTCCAGCAGCAGCGCCGCCTCGGAGGTGCCCGGATCGATGGCGACCGCGTCGGCGCTGAGCACCAGGAAGCACCCGGCGAACAGGAATGCGCCGATGTCCACCGCCCAGTCCCTGGCGCTCCGCCGCCGCGCGGCACCGTCTCGCCGCCACGCGGCACCGTCTCGCCGCCGCGCGGCGAAGGTGCGCCCGGCAGGGCGCCCCGCCCGGCTCGTCCGCCCCGTCCGGCTCGTCCGGCTCGTCCGGCTCGTCCGCCCCGTCCGGCTCGTCCGGCCCGTCCGGCTCGGCGGGCTCAGCCGGCCCGAGCGGCCCGGACGACTCAGCCGGGCCGAGCGGCCAGCACGGCCGGTTCCGCGTTCCTCGTCAAGCCCCATGCCGCGAATCTACGGCGCCCGTCGGGCCGTGCGGCCCGGCCGGAGGCACCCGTCGACTTTGGTATGACAGCCGCGCGGCGGATCGCAGACTTCGGTCGCCCCCGCCGACCCCGAAGCCCGATCCCCCGTCCGCCCCGCTCCGGCGAGTCTGGGGCCATGAAGAAATTCCTCGGTTTCGTCGCGTTCGTCCTCATCGCCCAGGGCGCGGGCGGTATCGCCCACCGGCTGACGGGCGGCTGGTTCGACAAGTGGGCCGTGGTCCACCGCATCGGCTTCCTCCATGGCTACGAGATGTACGTGTGCGTCCTGCTGATCGTCCTGGGCATCGCCGTCGGCGCGGCATCGGACGCGGTGAAGAGCGGCAAGTGAGCGGGACCGGGTGAGGGGCGGCGGCGTTCCCGGTCCGTCCGCGGCCCGGCATACCCTGGGACGGAGGCGTCCGGCCGCGCCCTCATCCCGTACGTACGTACCTGACCAGGAGCAGAACCGTGTACTTCACCGACCGTGGCATCGAAGAGCTGGAGAAGCGGCGCGGCGAGGAAGAGGTGAGCTTCGCCTGGCTGTCCGAGCAGCTGCGGACCTTCGTGGACCTCAACCCCGACTTCGAGGTCCCGGTGGAGCGGCTGGCCACCTGGCTGGCGCGGCTGGACGACGAGGACGACGAGGACGACTGACGCGAGCCGCGAGGGCTTGCGCCTGTCGCGATACACGACATATCGTGTCTGCGGAGAGACGCGATATGTCGTTGCCGTCTGGTCCGGGTTTCCCGCGCACGCCTGCGCGGGCCCGGCCGCCCCGGCAGCGCCCGAGCTGGGGAGGCCGCGGTGCCCGCACCCGAGGACCGCTCGTGGCAGATCACCGAGCCACGGCGGATCGACTTCGATGATCCGGTGACCGAGCTGGACGTCCGCGTCGTGGACGGCGCGGTCAACGTGGTCGGCACCGACGAGGCCGCCACCCGGGTCGAGGTCGGCCGGATCGAGGGCCCGCCGCTCGTCGTGCGGCGCGAGGGCGGCAAGCTCGTCGTGGCCTACGACGACCTGCCGTGGCGCGGCTTCCTCAAGTGGCTGGACCGCAAGGGCTGGCGGCGCGAGGCGGAGGTCTCGGTGCGGGTGCCGGCCGAGGTCGCGCTGTCGGTCGGCGTCGTGGGCGCCGGCGCCGTCGTCTCCGGGGTCCGGGGCCCCACTCAGGTGGCCGGCGTCTCCGGCACCACGACGCTGGTGGGCCTCTCGGGCCCGGTGAGGACCGAGACCGTCTCCGGTGGCATCGAGGCCCAGCGCCTCTCGGGCTCCCTGCACTACACCACCGTCTCCGGTGAGCTGACCTGCATCGACGGCTCGGTGAGCGAGATCAGGGCCGAGTCGGTCAGCGGCGCGATGATCCTCGACCTGCGGGCGCCCCGCACGGGCGAGCCCGCCGACATCCGGCTCAACAGCGTCTCGGGAGAGCTGGCCGTCCGGCTCCCCGAGGACGCGGACCTGACGGTGGACGCGCGGACCACGGGCGGCGCCGTCTCCAGCGCCTTCGACGAACTGACGGTCCGTGGCGGCTGGGGCGACCGGCGGCTGACCGGCGTCCTGGGCGCCGGCCGCGGCACCCTCCGGGCCGGGAACGTCTCCGGCGGCCTCGCCCTGCTCCGCCGCCCCGTGGACGACGGCGTGGGCGACGGCCCGGACGCCGGGGAGAGAGCGCCGGACGGCGGCCGGCCGGAGCGCCCGTTCCCCGCCGGCTCCGGCGAAACCGGTGACCCCACTCCCGCGAAGGACCTGTGACATGCCCCCCGTCTTCGCCCACGGCCGGCTGCGGCTGTACCTGCTGATGCTCCTCGCCGAGGCCCCCCGGCACGGCTACGAGGTGATCCGCCTCCTCGAAGAGCGCTTCCAGGGGCTGTACGCGCCCTCCGCGGGCACCGTCTACCCCCGGCTGGCCAAGCTGGAGGCCGAGGGCCTGGTCAGCCACACCACCGAGGGCGGACGCAAGGTGTACTCGATCACCGAAGCGGGCCGGTCCGAACTGGCCGACAGACAGGCCGAGATCGCCGAACTGGAGATCGAGATCCGCGACTCCCTCGCCGCGCTCGCCGCCGACATCCGCGAGGACGTCAGCGGCTCCGCCAGCGATCTGCGCCGCGAGGTGCGCGAGCAGGCACGCAGCGCGCGCGGTCGCGCCAGAGGCGCCCGCGGCCGGGCGGGCACCGCGGGTCCGGACGAGGCGTCCGGCACGGCCCCCGGCTGGGAGGACGGCTGGGGCGAGGGCTGGGAAGGCGTCTGGAACGACAAGGAGGCATGGCGCCGCGCCAAGGAGGAGATGCGCCGCGCCAAGGACGAGTGGAAGGAGCAGGCCCGCAAGGCCAAGGAGGAGGCGCAGCGGGCCAAGCGGCAGGCGAAGAAGGAGCGCGAGGCCCACACCGAGGCGCTGGCCGAGATGCAGCGCATCGCCCGCCAGGTGCAGGACCAGGTGCAGACCCGGATGCGCGCGGGCGACTGGTCCGGCGCGGTCCGCGACGGCATGTCCGAACTCGCCCGCGAGATGGGCAACCTGGGCCGCATCGCCGGGCAGACGACCGCGTGGCCGCCGTATGTGCGTCCGCACCCGGCCGGTACGGACCCGGACGCGGAGGCCGAGGCGCCGCTTCCCGACTCGACGGGCGACCCGGTGCGAGACCTCGAACGCCTCCTCGACCGCTTCCGCGACGACGTGCGCGACGCGGCCCGCGACCACGGCGTCACCGAGACCCAGCTGCGCGAGATCCGCCGCCACCTGTCCACCGCCGCGGCGCACATCGGCGTCCTCCTGCGCGACCCGGACGAGGCCGTGAACGGCGGACCGGAGGCACCCCCGCCCACCGGCGCCCCCGGCACCACCGCCCCCGGCACCGGCCCCGGCGAAACCGAAGGCCCCGGCGACACCGGAGGCTCCGGCACGGAGGGCGGCAACCGGAAGGGAGCGGCCGGCACCACGGGGTAGGCCGGCGCCATGGGAGAGGCCGGTACCGCGGACCCGGACACACCCCCGTCCCGCTGACCTGGGCCGGGCCCTCCCAGGCGGAACCCCGGCCCCGCCACCGGCAGGGCGACTCCCCACCCGGGAAGCCCCGCGTCCCCGGCCTCCCGCACGGGAGGACCCCCACCCCCGGTGCCCCCCCTGCGGGCGTCACGGCAGGGCACCCTCCTGCCTCCGGGGCCCGGACGGCCCTAGTTGGATGAGGTGTCCCTCCCGACGGGCCTCATGGGGGCGGCCTCCCGGCCGGGAGCCTCTGGCGGCGGTCTCGTGTCGGGGAGGTCTCCTGCCGGGCGGGCCCCTGCCGGCCGGTCTCCTGCTCGGCGGTCTTGCGCGGGGCGGTCTCCTGCCCGGCGGTCGCGCGCGAGGCGGGCCCTTGCCGGACCCCTGCCGGGCCGGTCTACCGCCCCGGCCCGGCGGTTCTCCCCGGTCCCCTCCCCGGGGAACCTCGGGGGGCCCCGGCGAACCCCGAGGAAACCCGGCGAACCCCGAGGAGCCCCGGCGAACCCAGAGGAAACCCCGGCGAACCCCGGGGAACCCCGGGAAAGGCAGGGTCGCGCGGGGGAACCGTGGCGATGTTGAATGTGTCCTTGGGAAAAGGGCGTTGGGACGCGCCCGCGGGGAATGGGGGGCGCATGGAGCAGGAGATCCGGGAGATCACCCTGCCGGGCGGCGAGACGGTGCTGGCCCGGGTCCGGGTGCTGGACGACGACGAAGTACCCGGGGGCGCCGAGGAGTTCCCGTACGACGACGTGGGCACGCGCGATCAGCTCATCGCGCGTGCCCAGCAGCTCAACGAGGTGATCAGCGGCGTGGGCTCGGCCGTCCTCGACGCGGCACGCCAGGCCCGTCCGGACGAGGTCAGCGTCACCTTCGGCGTCGAACTGGCCGTCAAGTCCGGCAGGGCCCTGGCGGCCGTCCTCGCCGACGGGGAGGCCAAGGCCGCGGTCTCCGTCACCCTCACCTGGCACCGGGACGAGCCCGCACCGCCGGACGGTACCGGCGGAGCCCCGGACGGCGGCGGTGCCGGCACCGCCGCCACGGCGGGCACCGGCACCGGCACCGGCACTGACACTGGCGGAGGCGCGGCCGGGTGAGTAGTCGTCGCCGACTCCCCGCGGGATCAGGGGGTTGAGGTTCGGCCCTCCCGTCTGTCGGACCAGGCGACTAGCCTGCTGACTCAGAGGGGACACCGAGCAGTGCCACGGGGGAACGGGGCGTAGAGGGGGAGTGCTGTGACCGGAGTGCGAGCCGCGCGTTGCGGGAGGCCACGATTCGGCGTGCTGCCGTGCGCGCCCTGTGCCGCGTGAACGCCCCCGCGGGCCTCGCGGACTCCGTTCGCGCTTCAGTCGTGCGCATCGGGGCGCCCCCCGACGGGTACGACGGAAGCAGCGAGGGCGGTGGCGGCTTCGGCCCGGGCCGCCGTCGCAGCGATGGGAGCAGCGCGAGCGCCACGGCCGGCAGGCGCCGGCCGGCGTTCTGGGGGAGCGGTTTCTTCGTCGCGCCCGGATGGGTCCTCACATGCGCCCATGTCGTCGGCAAGGGCGCCGAGAGCGTGTGGAGGGGGGATCGCGCCATCGGCATCACGATCGGGGACGACGTGCACAGTTCCGTGCTTCTCGGGGAGCTGGCGTTCGGGCTTCCCCTGCCCGAGGACCCCGGGACGCCCCCGTCGCCCTGGCCGTTCCCGGATCTGGCGCTGGTCCGGGTGCCGGGCGCCGAGGACGTGGACTGCCTGTGGCTGAGCGACCGTTCGGTGCTCACCCCCGCGAACATCGGGCTGTACGGGTGGGCGCCCGGTGAGGTGCGCGGCGAGCAGATGTTCTTCACCGGGCTGGGCAAGGCCACCGGGGTCGTCGGCCGCCCGCTGATGCTCAGCGGTGACGAGCTGACCGAGGGCTGCTCCGGCGGCCCCGTCCTGGACCAGCGGCGCGGCACGGTGCTGGGCATCAGCAAGGGCTCGGGCCGCAGGCCGGGCACCGGGCTGGCCACTCCCGTCACGGCGCTGCGCAAGCTGTGCGACGCGGGCCCGCGCGGGGCCCGAGTGCTGCACGAGGTGCTCTCGGCGCACGACCGGCACCATCTGGAGCGCTACAACGGTTTCGGCCACAGCTGGTACCGGCAGCACGCGCGGCTGGGTCCGTCGGGCGGGGAGCCGGCCTACGGTTTCACGGTGGACCGCAGAGCGGAGCTGTACGCGCTGTTCGCCCAGGTGGAGCCGCCCACCGGCGCCGGCCAGGTGCTGCAACTGGCCAACGAGGCCCGCAACATGGTGCTCCGGCTGCCCTACACCCTTCGCGACCACGACCCGCGCTCCTGGCGGGAGGGCGCCGGCCTGCTCTACGACCCGCGCGACGAGGGCACGGCCGACGAGGAGCCGTCGCCCGATCTCGCGCTGGAGGCCGTGGTGCTCTACGCCGCCAAGGTGACCGCCGCCCTCACCCGTTCGGGTACCGCCCGCTCCGCCCGGTCGGTCCGCGCGCTGGCGGAGCTGCGCGCGTGGGTGGAGCGGACGGCGCGCACGCTGCTCAACGACGTCATCCGCGCCCGCGTCCCCTCCGTCCTGGAGGGCCACCGCCCGGCCTCGGCGGCGCGGGCGGACGTGCTGGTGGAGATAGAACCGGACATCTACGGGTCGGGCCGGCACGGCTGGCGGGTGGCGCTGGTGCGCTCCGCCGACAAGGACGAGCTGCGCGACGGGGACGACGGCGAGGACGGCGCTGCGGAGGGCGTGGAGCGGGAGGAGACCACCGTCGAGCAGAGCCGGGAGGACGTGCCGCGCGCCAAGCTGGAGGAGGCGCTGCGCCCGGCGCTGTCCCAGGCCCTGGACCAGTGCGATGTGGACGACCACCTGGCGGCCGTCGAGTTCCTGCTGCCGCGCGCGCTGTTCGACGAGCCGGTGGACGCGTGGCGGGCCCGTCCCTGTGACCCGTTGGACCCGTTCAACCCGCACACCCTGCCGCTGGGCCAGCGCCGGCTCGTGGTGGTGCGGGACAGGTCGCGCAAGGACCACGGCTTCACCCCCGAGAGCCGCACCCGGGCCGCCGCCGTGCTGAACGGCCCGATGGAGGCCGTGCCGCTGCGCCGCGAGGTGCCCGAGGCCGGGCACGAGGCGCCGGTTCCCGAGGGCGGGCAGGCCACCTACGGCCGGCTGCTGGCGGCGCCGCCCGCCGCGGTACCGGTGTACTGCGCGCGGGCCGGCAGCGGTCCCGGGGCCCGCGCCATGGCGGCCGCGCTCGGCGCGGGGCACGCGGTGGCGCTGTGGCGGCACTCCTACAGCGACCAGCACGACCACGACGACTGCGCCGAGTTCCACGAGCAGGCCGCCGCGCTGCTGCGCGAGGTGCACTCGGCGCGGCAGCTGCCGCTGCACATCAGACAGCTGCGTAACCGGAATGCCGACCTGGCCGACGACACGGATGGCGCAACTGGCGTGAACGGCACGTCAATTGACGCCTCGGTGGCCTGGGCACGGCATATCGTCCTGCTTTACGATCCGCCCCACAGGACCTCGGGGGACGGACCGCTGCGCGAACCACCGCTCATGCCCAGGCCGCCGACAGCGTTGAGGAGCACACCGTGAGCGATTGGCGCATCTACCGTGGCGCCGGCGTGCCGCACGAGGGCGTGCGCGAGCTGCCCGAGCCGCCGCCCTGGCGGGACTTCACCGGGTCGGGAACCGGTCCCGACTCACCCGAAGGGGCGACCGGCGACGACGATCCGGAGGGCGCCGACACCGCACGTCGGCTCGGTGCCCGCCGCCGCCTCGTGGAGAGCCTGCATCCGCGTCCGGAGGAGGTCGAGGCCGTCAACGCGGCGCTGTACCTGCGCCGCCCGCTGCTGGTGACCGGCAACCCGGGCACCGGCAAGTCGACGCTCGCGCACGCCGTGGCGCACGAGCTGGGGCTGGGCCGGGTGCTGCGCTGGCCCATCGTCAGCCGGACGACGCTCAAGGACGGGCTGTACCACTACGACGCCATCGGCAGGCTGCAGGACGTCCAGCTGGACCGGGCCGTGGCGGGGGACGGCAGTGCGCCGCCCGCGCGCCCCCCGATCGGGTCGTATCTGCGGCTGGGTCCGCTCGGCACGGCGCTGCTGCCGGCCCGCCCCGCCGGGCCGGACGGGGTGCCGCTGCCGCGCGTGCTGCTCGTCGACGAGCTGGACAAGAGCGATATAGACCTGCCCAGCGACCTGCTCAACGTCCTGGAGGACGGCGAGTTCACCATTCCGGAACTGGAGCGCATCGCCGACCGGGAGCCGGTCACCGAGGTCCTGACGGCGGACGGCGACAAGGTCCCGATCGAGGGCGGCCGGGTACGCTGCACGGCCTTCCCGTTCATCGTGCTGACCTCCAACGGGGAGCGCGACTTCCCGGCCGCGCTGCTGCGCCGCTGCATCCAGCTGGACCTCAAGCCGCCGGGTGACAAACAGCTCGCTGCGATGGTCTCCGCGCACCTGGGGGAGGAGGCGCTCGAGGAGGGCGCCGAGCTGGTGCAGCGGTTCCTGCGGCGGGAGCCCGGGCAGGTCATCGCCACCGACCAGCTGCTCAACGCCCTGTTCCTGACACAGCGCGCCTCGGGCGCCGAGCGGGTCACCCGTGACCGGCTCGCCGAGATGCTGCTGCGCCCCCTCGACCGCCCGAGGTGACGGATACATGAGTCCGGCGCCGTCCCCGCCGCCGCGCCCCGAGGGCCGCGCGCGGTCCTCGGCGACCCCTCGGCAGCCGTCGCGTCCGGTCCAGGAGGTGACGGAGCTGGTCGCCCGGCTGCGTGCCGCTGGCTGGGACCCCTCCTCCGAGGAGGTCGCCGAGGCGCTGTGGCTCGCCCGCTTCACCGGAGGCGGGGAGGGCGGGGCACGTGAGGAGGGCGCCGCGCCCGCGCGGCCCGGCGAGGCCGCCGCGCGGCAGCCGGAG
>NZ_VJOK01000001.1:5185229-5186834 GCF_013302895.1 Streptomyces albus subsp. chlorinus
CCAGCGCAGCGCCGCGCTGCTCGACCTCGCCTCCGCGCTGCGGCTGAGCGGCGCCCCGCCCCGGGAGCGCCTGGCCACGCTGGAGGAGGCGCGGGCCGCTGCGGGGGAGCGGACGGGGCTGCGGCTGCGCTGTGCCCGGGAGCGCGCCAGGGTGCTGCGGGAGCTGCGGGACTGGCCGGCGGCGGCCGAGGCGTACGCGGAGGCCGAGCGGCTCACCACCCGCGACAGCGCCCAGCGCGGCGAACTGCTCACCGAATGGGGCGAGATGCTGTTGACCGACGCGGAGGACCTCTCCCGTGCCGAGGGCATCCTGCGCGAGGCCCTCACCCGTGCCCCCTCCGCCAGCCCGGTGGTGGCCCGGGCGGCGCTGCTGCTGGGCCGCGCCCTGCTGCTGCGCTACGACCGTGAGGGGTTCCGTCCCGATCTGTACGAGGGCTGCCATCTGCTGGAGCAGGCGGCCCGCACCGCCGCCGACGCGGAGAGCCGGGCGCAGGCGTGGCTGCTGCTGGGCCGGGCCCGTGCGCTCTTCCCGGCGGGCTCCCCGCAGTCCCAGCAGGCGGGTGCCGAGCTGACCAGCGCGCTGGAGGAGGCGGCGGGTGTCCATGAGCACGGCTCGGTCACGGTGGCCCGGGTGCTGCACGCGCGCGGCGACTTCCACCGCGCGCAGGGCCGCCGCGAGGACGCGCTGGCCGACTACCGCGCGGCGGAGGCCGAGTGGCAGCTGCTGGCCGGCCACCTGAGGGAGGTCCCCTGGGACGAGGTCCGCGCCACCAGGGACAAGGTGGCCGAATTGGCCCGGTGAACACAGGTGCAGTACCCGGGCGTTCGGGCAGGCGTAGGGGGACCGGCCGAATGCGACGGCCGCCACGTGCGAACGTGTTTCCGGTTACCTGCCCCGGGAAAGAGACATCATCCGTGATGACCGCCCCCGGGCGGGGTTCTAGGGAGGAGAAAAGCGTGCCGAAGCGGACCGATGGCACGTCCCGCAGCCCGGGCCGTCCGACCGACGCCGCACTGCCGCCGCCCCTGCCCGATCTGACGGGCCTCTCCTTGCGCGCGCTCAGGACCTGCGACGATCCCGCCGTCACGGCTGCCGTGGAGAGTGCCCTGCGCGCCCCTGGCGAACTGTCGCGGGTGTGGCGGTCCTCCGGCACCAACGGCGGTGGAGGGGGCAGACGGAGTCCAGGTGTCGCCCGGGTGAACGGCGTCCCGGCAGGCGGGGGTAGGGCGTGATCCGGTCAATCTCCGGCGTGGCGCAGAACACCCCGTTCCGCGCCCGCGCCCACGGCCCGGGGAGCACACGTGCGGGCCGCCATGAACCCCTTTGACATACCGGCGGCCCAGCTGCGCCGCATGGGGGAGACCCGGCCCACGCCGGGCGAGGCGGCGGCGCTGGCCGCCTGGCTGCACAGCAGGCGCCTGGTGCTGCTCAAGACGCTGCTGACCCGCGCCGAGCGCGGCCGGCTGCCCGAGGAGGCCGCCCGCGCCCTGAGCGCGCACTGGGCGCTGCTGGAGGAGGCCGAACAGCACGACGCCGACGCCGCGCGCACGGTGCTGGGCTATCCCGCCGTCGGCAACTGGCTGGCCCGCGCGCTGGAGGCCGCG
>NZ_VJOK01000001.1:5186854-5187751 GCF_013302895.1 Streptomyces albus subsp. chlorinus
CCACCGGGCAGCGTCCCGCCGCGCACCCTGCTGCGGGAGTTCCGCAACACGGCCTCGCCCGGCGCCCTGGACCTGGCCGTGCACCTGGCCGTCGTCCCGCTGCTGCTGCCGGTCATCCACCTGGTGCAGGAGGCGATGCTGCCCGACACCGGGCCGATGGAGCTGGCCGAGGTGCTGCTGTCCGGACTGCTGACCCGGCTGCCGGAGGAGCCCTGCGAGGCAGGCGGGGACGGCGGGGAGGCGTGCGGGCCGCGCTACATGTTCGCGCCCGGCGTGCGTGAACTGCTGCTGCAGTCGCTCGACCAGAGCGCGGCCGTGCTCATCCTCAAGCACCTGTCGGGGTATGTGGCGCAGCGCTTCGGCAAGGGGACCCGCAACTTCGCCGCCATGGCCGTCGCCCAGCTGACCGGACGCGACGAGCCGGGCCAGGTCGCCCCCTCCCCGCCGGGAGGCGCGGGCGACCATGGGGCAGCAGACGACGGTGAGGTGGGCGACGAACTGTTCGCGACCATCCCCGCGGAGGTCGTCCGCTTCTACCTGCCCGAGCAGACCGCGGCCGACCAGGTGGCCGAGACCGAGCGGCTGCTGCGCCGCTGGCAGGCCCAGGGCGACATCCAGTTGCTGCACCGGGCCCGCTCGGTGGGGGAGGCCGCCCGCGCCGCTGACCGGGACAGCCCGCGCGCCCGGCTGGCCCTCGGCCGGGTGCTGCACGCCCTCGCCGGTACGGCCGCGGTACGGCGCAGCCCGCAGGGCGCCGAGCCGCTGCTGCGGGACGCCGCAGAACTGCTGACGGACAACCGGCCCGCCACCCTGCTGGAGCGCGCGGGCGTCGAGTACGACCTGTGGCAGGTGCGCGGCGGGGTGCGGCACCTGCTGCGCGCCGAACGGCTGCTGCGC
>NZ_VJOK01000001.1:5188556-5266761 GCF_013302895.1 Streptomyces albus subsp. chlorinus
GGCCTCGGCTCGCTGACCACCCCGGCGCCCCGGGTGCGCGTCGAGGCCGCGGGCGGCCGGCTGCTGCTCGTCCCGGAGGGCGGCCGGGAGACGGTGGTGCCGCGCGCCGCGCTGCTGGGGCACGAACCGCTCCCCGGCAGCTCCTGGCGACCGCTGCGCACCCTGCCCGGCGGCCCCGCCGTGCTCGACGACCACGACCCGCACCTGGCGTACGAGGAGGGCCGCGAGGGTCTCGCCGGGCTGCGGCCGGCCACCCTGACCGCGGACGGCGAGGCGAGGGTGTGGCAGGGGCTGTGGACGCGTGCCCTGGCGCTGCTGCGGGAGGCCGATCCCGAGCGCGCCGCCGAGGTCACCGGCCTGGTGCGGGCCCTCGTGCCCGTCCTGTGGAAGCCGGACGGGCGTGCCAGCGCCACCCGCCTGGCCGCACCCTGGGCGGTACTGACGACGCTTCCGCAGACTCCGGAGGAGATGGCGGAGGTCCTCGTCCACGAGGTGCAGCACAGCAAACTGGCCGTGCTCGGCGGCGTCGTACACCTCGACCACGGGGCCGACGGCCAGGAGGCCGCCGTCTTCCGCGTCGGCTGGCGCAGCGACCCCAGGCCGCTGGGCGCCGTAGTGCAGGGCACCTACGCGCATCTGGCCCTCGCCGACCTGTGGGACCGGCTCGCCCGCCGCGCCTCGGCCACCCCCGCCGAGCGTGCGGCCGCACGGCGCCGAGCGGAGGACTTCGCCACCCAGGTCGACCACGCCCTTTTCCTCCTTCTGGGCTCTGGCCAACTGACCCGCGAGGGCACAGAGTTCGTGGAGGGGATGCGCCGTCGGCACGCGCGGCTGGGCCCGTCGGGCGGGCGGAGCGCCCGCCACGGCGCTCGGCAGCCCGCCGACACGCTCACACCAGGTCACTTTGGGTAATCTCGCCGTACAGGTCGCCCTCCCGGGGGTGACGACGGCTGCTGGACGAGGGAGAACGCAGGCATGGTCGCTCAGCGGGAACCGGCTCGGGGCGCCCCGCCCCGGGGCGAGTCCGAGCACTTCGTGGTGGTCTTTCCCGGCTACCACCGCGCCTGGGGCAACTGGATCGCGCACCGCCTGGAGAGCCACGGGCACCGCACCACGCTCCAGCGCTGGGACCCGGACCGCGAGCAGCCGCTGGAAGAGGCGCTGGGCGACCTCCAGTTGGCCTCGGGGCGGGTGCTGCTGGTACTCAGCGACGTGTTCCTGCAACTGGGCCCGCGCACCGAGGCGGACTGGAACGCCGTGCTGCGCGGCTATGTCGCCGCGCACGCCGAGCGGTTCGCCGCCGTCAACCTCACCAACCGCGAACTCCTCCCGGCCACGGCTGTGCTGGAGCCGGTCAACCTGTGGGGCATCGGCGAGGAGGAGGCCGAGCGGCGGCTGCTCAACCGGCTGGGGCTGCGCCCGCGCCGCGTCCCCGTCCCGCAGCCCGGCTTCGCCAGCCGCTACCCCAACGACCCGCCCGACATCTGGGGCGAGGTGCCCCGCCGCAACTCCCGCTTCACCGGCCGGGACGTGATCCTCAACGAGCTCCAGCAGCGGCTGACGGACGCCGAGCACGGGGCCGCCGTGTGCACCCTCGTCGGCATGGCGGGCATCGGCAAGACGCAGATCGCCGCCGAGTACGCCCACCGCTTCGCGCCCGACTACGACATCGTCTGGTGGGTCAGCTGCGACCAGCGCAACACCCAGCGCGACACCTACGGCCAGCTCGCCGTCGAACTCGGGCTCGACCGCTCGGGCGAGATCGGCGAACGGGTCCGTGCCGTGCGGGAGGCGCTGCGCAAGAACGAGCCGTCCGGCCGCTGGCTGCTGGTCTTCGACGGCTGGGAGGACCCCGAGGAGGCCGCCACCTACCTTCCGCACGGCGGCAGCGGCCATGTGCTGATCACCTCCCGCAACAAGAGCTGGCGCGCCACCACCGACATCAAGCAGATCTCCGCCTTCCGCAGGGCCGAGTCCACCGGCTATCTGATGCGCCGGGCCCCGCACATCACCGCCGAGCAGGCCGACCAGGTGGCCGGCGAGTTCCAGGACCTGCCGCTGCAGCTCGCCCAGGCCGCCTCCTGGCTGGGCGAGGAGGGCATGGAGGTCCCCGAGTACCTGCGGATGGTGCGCGGCGTGGGGCTGACCCGGCTGGACTCGGGGGCCATGCCGGACGACTACCCGTACTCGTCGCTGACCTCCTGGTCGATGCTGCTCAACAAGCTGCGCAAGTCCGAGCCCCGCGCGGTGGACCTGCTCTCCCTGTGCGCCGTCTTCGCGCCCGGCCGCATCCCGCTGGGGCTGGCCCGTGGCATCCCGGCCGCCGAACTCCCCGAGAACCTGCGCTGGATCGCCACCGACCGCTCCGGCTGGGCCCGCGCCCTCGACTCGCTGGTCAACTACTCGGTGATCACCCGTGAGGCCCGTACCCCGCAGGGCGGCGACACCGACCAGAGCGACTCGGTGCAGATGCACCAGGTCGTCCACAGCGTCATCAGCGAACTCACCCAGGGCCGCAACAGCGACGTGGTCCGCGAGGTGGTGCACCGGCTGCTGGTCGAGGCCGACCCCAGTGCCCCCAACGACAGCCGCCAGTGGGGCCGTTACGCCGAGCTGGTGCCGCACCTGCTGGCCTCCTCCGCGCCCGCCAGCAAGGAGCGCCGCGTCCAGGAGATGCTGCTCAACTGCCTGCGGTACTGCTACGCCTCCGGCGAGTACTCGCTGGGTGCCGAGCTGGCCGCCAGCATCCGCGCCGACTGGGAGGCGTTCTTGAACCCGGAGGCGCGGCCGCTGCTCACCCTCACCACGCTCCAGGGCAACCTGCTGCGCGAGGGCGGCCGCTTCCGCGAGGCCCAGGCCCTGGACGCGGCGCGGCTGGAGCGGCTGCGCGCGATGCCGCACGCGGACGGCGCCTACGAGGAGGCCGCCATGGAGGCCACCAGCTGCCTGGCCTCCGACCTGCGGCTGCTGGGCCAGTACGACGAGGCGCTCCAGCTCCAGGAGCAGGTCGTCGAGGTCGCCCGCCGGCTGTACGGGCCGGAGGAGTGGACGAGCCTGCTGGCCCAGCACAATCTCGCCGTCGGCCTGCGACTGCTGGGCCGGTACGAGGACGCCTACGACACCGACCTGGACACCCTCCGCAAGCGGGAGCAGGTGCTGCGCGCCCGGCATCCCAACACGCTGGCCTCCGGCAACGCCTGCGCCCGCGACCTGCGGCTGATGGGCCGCTACCAGGAGGCACTGGCCCGCCAGGAGCTGGGCATGCGGCTGCACCTCCAGGTGCTGGGCGCCCAGCACCCGCAGACGCTGCTGGCCCGCCACAACCTGATGCTGTGCCAGCGCCGGGCCGGCACCCCGCGGCAGGACATCGCCACCGCCATGGCCGTCCTGCTCGAACAGCAGGAGCAGGTGCACAGCCGCGGCCACTACACCACCCTGGCGCTGATGACCGACTACGGCAACTTCCTGCGCGAGCACGGCGATCTGGACCTCGCCCGGGAGCTGCTGACCGAGGCGGAGGACGGCTTCCGGCGGCTGCTCGGCCCCGCGCACCCGGTCCCCACCGCCATGCAGTCCAACGCGGGCCTCATCCTGCAGGCCGAGGGCGAGCGGGACGGCGCCCTCAACATGTTCGAGCAGGCCCTGGCCGGGCTCACCTCGCTGCTGGGCCCCGACCACCCCTCCACCCTGGGCTGCGCGCTGAACACCAGCGGCGGACGGCACCTCGGCGAAGCGCTGGAGGACGCCTTCGAGCTGAGCCGCGACACCCTGGAGCGCTGCCGCCGGGTGCTGGGCGAGGACCATCCGCTGACGCTGTCCTGCATGGTCGCCCACGCCATCGACCTGCGGGCCATGCGCCGCCGTGAGGACGCCCGCGCGGTGGAGAGCGAGGCGCTGGAGCGGCTCACCCGCTCGCTGGGCGCCCAGCACCACCACACGCTCTCCGCCCGCCAGCGCACCCGCCCCTACTGGGACTACGAGCCCTACCTGGGCTGAGGACGCGTACCCGGGCCGGCCCGGACACGGGCGAGGGCCCCCGCCGCGGTCGCGGCGGGGGCCCTCGGTGTGCTGTGCGGCGGACGCCTCAGATCTCGAAGACGTCCTGGATGAGCTTGGCCTGCTCCTCCGCGTGCCGCTTGCCCGAGCCCACGGCGGGCGAGGACGAGGACGGCCGGGAGACGCGGCGCAGCCGGTCCGCGTTCGGGACGGGCTCCGACCCGATGATCAGGTCGAGGTGGTCGACCAGGTTGAGCGCGATGAACGGCCACGCACCCTGGTTCGCCGGCTCCTCCTGCGCCCAGACGTACTTCTCGGCGTTGGTGAAGCGCGCCATCTCGGCCTGGATCTCCTTGCCGGGCAGCGGGTAGAGCCGCTCCAGCCGGATGATCGCGGTGTCCTTGGCGCCCCGCTTGGTCCGCTCGGCGTCCAGGTCGTAGTAGACCTTGCCGGAGCAGAAGACGACCTTGCGGACGCCGGCCGGGTCCACCTGGCCGCTGTCGACGAGCGTGTCGCCGATGACCGGGCGGAAGCCGCCGGTGGTGAACTCCTCCGTCCTGGAGGCCGCCGCCTTCATCCGCAGCATCGACTTCGGGGTGAAGACGACCAGCGGCTTGTGGTGCGGGTTGTGGACCTGCCAGCGCAGCAGGTGGAAGTAGTTCGACGGCAGCGACGGCATGGCCACGGTCATGCTGTTCTGCGCGCACAGCTGGAGGAACCGCTCGATGCGGGCCGAGGAGTGGTCCGGGCCCTGGCCCTCGTAGCCGTGCGGCAGGAGCAGGGTGACACCGGAGGTCTGGGCCCACTTCTGCTCGGCCGAGGAGATGAACTCGTCGATGACCGTCTGCGCGCCGTTGGCGAAGTCGCCGAACTGCGCCTCCCACATCACCAGCGCCTCGGGCCGGGCCAGCGAGTAGCCGTACTCGAAGCCCATCGCCGCGTACTCGCTCAGCAGCGAGTCGTAGACGTTGAAGCGGGCCTGGTCCTCCGAGAGGTACAGCAGCGGGGTGTAGTCCTCACCGGTGTTCTGGTCCAGCAGCACCGCGTGCCGCTGGCCGAACGTGCCGCGCCTCGAGTCCTGGCCGGACAGCCGCACCGGCGTGCCCTCCATCAGCAGCGAGCCGATGGCCAGGGTCTCGCCCATCGCCCAGTCGATCGTGTCGTCCTCGACCATCTGCGCGCGCCGCTGGAGCTGCGGCAGCAGACGCGGGTGGACGGTGATCCGCTCGGGGATGTTGACCTGCGACTCGGCGATCCGCTTGACGACCTCCTGGGAGATCGCGGTGTCCAGGGAGACCGGGAACTCCGCCTGCGGCACCGGGACCTCGGCGGCGGCGGGCTGCGCCGTCGCGTCGCGGACCTCGGTGAAGACCTTCTCCAGCTGGCCCTGGAAGTCCTGGAGCGCCTGCTCCGCCTCCTCCAGGGTGATGTCGCCGCGCCCGATCAGCGACTCGGTGTACAGCTTGCGCACCGAGCGCTTCTTGTCGATCAGGTGGTACATCAGCGGCTGGGTGAACGAGGGGTTGTCCGTCTCGTTGTGCCCGCGCCGGCGGTAGCAGATCAGGTCGATGACGACGTCCTTGTTGAACGCCTGCCGGTACTCGAAGGCCAGCCGGCCCGCGCGCACCACGGCCTCCGGGTCGTCGCCGTTGACGTGCAGGATCGGGGCCTCGATCATCCGGGCCACGTCCGTGGAGTACATCGACGAGCGTGCCGACTCGGGCGGCGCGGTGTAGCCGACCTGGTTGTTGATGACGATGTGGATCGTCCCGCCGGTGCGGTAGCCGCGCAGCTGGGACATGTTCAGCGTCTCGGCCACCACGCCCTGGCCCGCGAAGGCCGCGTCGCCGTGCAGCGCGATCGGCAGGACGGTGAAGTCCGTGCCGCCCTTGCCGATGATGTCCTGCTTGGCGCGTGCCACGCCCTCCACGACCGGGTCGACGGCCTCCAGGTGGGAGGGGTTGGCGGTGAGCGAGACCTTGATCTGCTCGCCGTCCAGGCCGGTGAAGACGCCCTCGGCACCCAGGTGGTACTTCACGTCGCCGGAGCCGTGCATCGACTTCGGGTCGAGGTTGCCCTCGAACTCCCGGAAGATCTGCGCGTACGGCTTGCCCACGATGTTCGCCAGCACGTTGAGCCGGCCGCGGTGGGCCATGCCGATGACGGCCTCGTCCAGCCGCGACTCGGCGGCGGCGTCGATGACCGCGTCCAGCAGCGGGATGACGGACTCGCCGCCCTCCAGCGAGAAGCGCTTCTGCCCCACGTACTTGGTCTGCAGGAACGTCTCGAACGCCTCGGCCGCGTTGAGCCGGCGCAGGATGCGCAGCTGCTCGTCGCGCTCCGGCTTGGAGTGCTGGCGCTCGACCCGGTCCTGGATCCACTTGCGCTGCTTGGGGTCCTGGATGTGCATGTACTCGATGCCGGTGGTGCGGCAGTACGAGTCACGCAGCACGCCCAGGATGTCGCGCAGCTTCATCATGGACTTGCCGGCGAAGCCGCCGACCGCGAACTCCCGCTCCAGGTCCCACAGGGTGAGGCCGTGCTCGGTGATGTCCAGGTCGGGGTGCTTGCGCTGCTTGTACTCCAGCGGGTCGGTGTCGGCCATGATGTGGCCGCGCACCCGGTAGGAGTGGATCAGGTCGAAGACCCGGGCAGCCTTGGTGACGTCGTCGTCGTGCGAGGCGTCGATGTCCTGCATCCAGCGCACGGGCTCGTACGGGATGCGCAGGGCGCGGAAGATCTCGTCGTAGAAGTTGTCCTCGCCCAGCAGCAGCTGCGAGACCTTGCGCAGGAACTCGCCCGAGGCCGCGCCCTGGATGACGCGGTGGTCGTAGGTGCTGGTCAGCGTCATCACCTTGGAGACGCCGAGCCGGTTGAGGGTGTCCTGCGAGGTGCCCTGGAACTCCGCCGGGTACTCCATCGCGCCGACGCCCATGATCAGACCCTGGCCGGGCATCAGACGCGGCACCGAGTGGACGGTGCCGATGCCGCCGGGGTTGGTCAGCGAGCAGGTGACGCCGGTGAAGTCCTCCATCGTCAGCTTGTTGTTCCTCGCGCGGCGCACGATGTCCTCGTACGCCTGCCAGAACTCGAAGAAGGTCAGCGTCTCGGCCTTCTTGATGCCGGCGACGACCAGCTGGCGCTCGCCGTTCGGCTTCACCAGGTCGATGGCCAGGCCCAGGTTGACGTGGTCCGGCTTGACCAGGGTGGGCTTGCCGTCCTTCTCCGTGTAGGAGTAGTTCATCGACGGCATCGCCTTGAGCGCCTGCACCATCGCGTAGCCGATGAGGTGGGTGAAGGAGACCTTCCCGCCCCGGGCGCGCTTGAGGTGGTTGTTGATGACGATGCGGTTGTCGAACAGCAGCTTCACCGGGACCGCGCGCACGGACGTGGCCGTGGGCAGCTCCAGCGAGGCGTTCATGTTCTTGGCGACGGCCGCGGACGGACCGCGCAGCGCCACGTACTCCGGGCCCTCGGCGGCCTGCGCGCCCTCGTCCGCCTTGCCCGCGGCCTTCGCGCCGCCCGCCTGGGCGGGCTGCTTGGCGGCCGGCTTCGGCTCGGCCGGCTTCGGCTGGGCCTTCGGCGGCTGGGCGGGCTCGGCCTGCGGCCGGGCCGGCGCGGCGGCCGGAGCCGGGGCACTGGCCTGCGCGGGCTGCGCGGGCGCGCTCGCTGCCTGCGGCGCCGTCTTCGCGGGCGCCGGGGAGGTGTCCCGGGGGGTTCCCGCGCCGTCCGGCGCCGAGGCCCCGTCGGCGGACTCCGGCTGATAGTCAGCGAAGAAGTCCCACCAGGCTCGGTCTACCGAGTTCGGGTCCTGGAGGTACTGCTGGTAGATCTCGTCGACGAGCCACTCGTTCGGCCCGAACGCCGGAGCAGGGTCCTTGCCCTGTCCGTCCTTCCGTTCCGTAGAGGTGCTCGATGAGCTGTTGGGGGACTGTGACGACACGGCGGCAACCGCCCTCTTCCGCTTCCTTAGGTGGTGGACAGCGGAAATAAAGGCTACGCCTCTCCGGCCGCGAGGTGGAGTCCGGGCCGCCCCTTGGTCACGTACGTCACATCGCGGGGGCGGTTTCGGGGCAAGATTTGGCGGGAATCACTCACGGTTTCGTCCCCGGAGTGGAACCGGACACCCCTTGTTCCGCGTCCACGCGTCCCCACCCGCGAGGGTACGTCAACCCTGCGGTCCCCTTGCCCCCGGAAGAGTGAGCTGTATCCGGCAACCCCGCGGGGATTCGGCCACCCGGATCGTCCCGCCGTGCAGCTCCACCGCCCAGCGGGCGATGGCCAGCCCCAGCCCCGTGCCGCCGCCCGGACTGACGCTCTGGCCGCCCTTGGCCGTCTCGTGGCTGTGGGTGCCGTTGAACCGGTCGAAGACCCGCTGCCGCTCCGAGACCGGGATGCCCGGCCCCTCGTCCAGCACCTCCACCTCCAAGCTGCCCTCACCCCCGCCGCCGCCCGCCTCGCCCGGCCGGGCCCTGACCGTGACCCGGCCGTGCTGCGGGCTGTGCTTGACGGCGTTGTCGATCAGATTGGCGACCACCTGGTGCAGCCGTTCGGGGTCCGCGTAGGCCATCAGCTCGGGCGGTGAGACATCCAGGTGCAGGTGGACGTCCTTGCGGGCGTGTCCCGAGCCCTTGCTCATGTTGGCCTCCTTGAGGACCCCCGCCAGGTACGGCCAGACCTCGAAGCGCCGCGAGTGCAGCGGCACCACCCCGTTGTCCAGCCGGGAGAGGTCCAGCAGGTGGTCCACCAGGCGGCCGAGCCGCTCGGTCTGCTGGAGCGCGGTGCGCATGGTCTCCGGGTCGGCGTCCGAGACCCCGTCCACGACGTTCTCCAGCACCGCCCGCAGCGCGGCGATCGGCGTGCGCAGCTCGTGCGAGACGTTGGCGACCAGCTCCTTGCGGTGCTCGTCGACGGCCTGGAGGTCGGCGGCCATCCGGTTGAAGTTCTCCGCCAGCTCCCCGAACTCGTCCCGCCGCCCGCCACGCACCCGGCGGGAGTAGTCACCCCCCGCCATCGCCTTGGCCGCGTCCGTCATCTCGTCCAGCGGCGCCGTCAGCGACTGCGCCACGAACTGGGTGATCAGCAGCGAGGCGACGATCGAGATGATCGTGATCACCCGCAGCTCGGTCGCGGACTGCATGGCGAACAGGGCCAGCAGGGTGGTGATCACCACCGAGACGATCACCAGCGCGCCCAGCGCCGCCTTGACCGACCGGTAGGGGTCGAGCGGGCGCAGCCCCTCCCACAGGCGTTCCCACCAGTGGGCGGCGAGCCGCACCGCCGACCGCTTCCAGCGGTTCATGGACCGGATCAGGGGAGTGGACCGGCCGGGAGAGCCGGACGGGTCGGTCACCGCGGTGGACACCTCGCTCCGTCCCCCCGGGCCGTCAGGAACTCTCCGTGGCGGCGCCCGTCACCGGCGCGGGCGCGCCGTCCGGGCCGGGGGTCTCCAGCGCGTACCCGACACCGTGCACCGTGCGGATGCGCTCGGCGCCGATCTTGCGGCGCAGGGCCTTGATGTGGCTGTCCACGGTGCGGGTCCCCGAGGCGTCGGCCCAGTCCCACACCTCGGCCAGCAGCTGCTCACGGGAGAGCACCGCGCGGGGGGAGTGCGCCAGGCAGACCAGCAGGTCGAACTCGGTGGGGGTCAGGTGCACGTCCTCGCCGCCGACGCGGACGCGCCGCTGCGCGTGGTCGATCTCCAGCTCGCCGAGCCTGAGTATGCCGCTGCGCGGCGTGTTGGCGGCCTGCGTGGCCCGCTCCACCCGGCGCAGCAGCACGTGCACCCGGGCGGCGACCTCCCGCATGGAGAACGGCTTGGTCATGTAGTCGTCGGCGCCCACACCGAGGCCGACCAGCATGTCCGTCTCGTCGTCGCGCGCGGTGAGCATGAGCACCGGCACCGGGCGCTGCGCCTGCACCCGGCGGCACACCTCCAGCCCGTCGAACCCGGGCAGCATCACATCGAGCACCAGCAGGTCGGGCTGCCACGCCTCCGCGGTGTCCACGGCCGCCGGGCCGTCGCCCGCCGTCTGCACCTGGAAGCCCTCGGCGCGCAGCCGCCGCGCTATCGCGTCGACGATGGTGGGGTCGTCCTCGACGACGAGGATGCGCCGCTGGGCGCCAGGGGTGGTCGCGGCGACGGCTCCGCCAGCTGTCTGAGTGGTGTTCTTCTGGTCCATGCGACCCCGCCCCTGATGGCTCTTCCGGCTTTCTTGGGACAGCAGCGTAAGGGCCGCTCGGACGCCTCGGCTACGCCGGTCGGGCTGCGAAGTGGACCACGTCGGGGACGCCTCGGGCGACCGGGATCTCATCCGTCCGAACGCGGCAGAACCCCGCATTCCACAGTGATCGTTCGAATGCGGGCGACGGCTGCGCCGACCAGACGGCGAGCACGCCGCCCGGTGCCAGGGCCGCGCGGCACGCGGCCAGACCGGCGGGGGAGTAGAGCGAGGAGTTGCCGTCGGTGACGGTCCAGCCGGGGCCGTTGTCGATGTCCAGGCACAGCGCGTCGAAGCGCGGCCCGGCGCCCGCCGCCTCGCGTACGTACTCCACCAGGTCGGCGCGCACCAGCTCGGTGCGCGCGTCGGCCAGCGCCGTCCGCGTGATGGCGGACAGCGGTCCCTCCCGGTGCCAGTCGAGGATCGCCGGCTCGCGCTCGACCACGGTGATACGCCCCCAGCGCCGCTCGGCGGCGGCCTCGGCCAGCGAGAAGCCGGCCCCGAGGCCGCCGACCAGCAGCCGAGGCCGCTCCCGTGTGCCCAGTTCGGCCAGCGCCGCCCGGACCAGCAGCCGCTCGGAGCGGCCGTCGGAGGTGTCCATCAGGAAGCAGCCGTTGGCGATGATCTCGAAGTGCGGACCGCGCCGCCGCAGCACGACCTCGCCGTAGGGGCCCGTACGGCGCTCGAGCGTGACCGGTGTGCCGTCGGCGGCTGACGTGACGGGATTCGGCATGGACGCAGGGTAGGACGGCCGGCCCCCTGGGCGGGGAGGAATTCCTCCCCGCCCAGGGGGCCGCGGGTCCGGCGGGGAGCCTGGTGGGGCTGCCCGGCGAGTCCTACCGGCCTTCCGGGCCGCTGGTGCGGTAGTGGGCGCGGGTGCCGTCCTCGCTGACGCTCCGGCGCCGCAGCCCCGCCTTCTCCAGGACGCGGACCGAGGCGGGGTTGGCGACCTCCACCTCGGCGCTGACGGTGTGCACGTGGGGCCAGGCAAGCGCGTGCTCCAGGAGCGCGCGGGCCGCCTCGGACGCGTAGCCGCGGCCGCGCCGGGAGGGCACGATCCCGTAGCCGATCTCGGCGGTGCCCTCGGCCGGGGACCGGAAGAGCCCGGCCGAGCCGACCAGCAGTCCGCTCTCCCGCTCGATGACGAGCCGGTGGCCGAACGCGTTCCGCCCGCCCTCGGCGTGCTCGGCCAGGAAGCGCGCGATGACGATGTCGCCCTCCGCCGGGAAGTCCTCGGCCCAGTGCGCGGGCCGGAAGGGGCCTTGGCCCGCGTCGCCCGCGGTGGCGACGGCGGCCAGTTCGGAGGGCGTCCAGGACCGCAGGACGAGGCGGGCGGTGACCAGGTCGGTTCCGCTGGGGGTGAACGATGACACAGAGTGCTCCAGGGCGATTCCGTGGTGGAGGACCGGATCGCCCCGACCGCTTCGTGCGCTGCGTGGGGGCGCGCTCTACCGCGCTCGGGCGATTCGGATGCGGGCATGCTGACGTCGGGCCTGCCGGGCCATATTCATCAACCTCCCTGGTCGCACCGCGGGCGCGGTCCCGCGCGGTGTGATCGTAGCAGCGGCCGTCGCGTGACAGGCCCACGATGGTCACTGTCCGTGTGCGACGGGAGGGCGCCTGCGCACCCGGCGAGTGCTCGGCGCCGGTCGGCGGGAACAGTCCGGCGGCGCCGGCGGCTGTGTGCTTCGCGGGGCTCCTCGCCCGGTCATCCCGTCCGCGCGGCCTGTGATCGCTCACAGCGAACAACTCTCCCGGAGCCAGGGGAACATACAGAGCATCAAAAGCATTGAGTGGGTACTACTCAACTTGCCTGCCTAGGGAGAGATCATGGCTGCTGAGTCCACCGGGTCCGCCCCGCTCGCCCTGCCCGTGCTGCCGATCGACGCCGAGGACGGCGTCGTCCTGCCGGGAATGGTGGTGCCGCTGGACCTCTCGGACAGCGATGTGAGAGCGGCGGTGGACGCTGCGAAGTCGGCGGCCTCCAACGCGCCGGACGGCTCCGCGCAGGGGTCCGCGGCACCGGACAAGACGCCGGAGAAGCCGCGGGTGCTGCTGGTCCCGCGCGTGGAGGGCACCTACGCCGAGATCGGCGTCGAGGGCCGGGTGGAGCAGATCGGACGGCTCGCCGACGGCGACCCCGGCGCGCTGATCCGCGGCCTGCGCCGGGTCCGCGTCGGCACGGGCACCACCGGCCCGGGCGCCGCCCTGTGGGTGGAGGGCTCCCCGGTCGACGAGAGCGTGCCCGACCCCTTGCCCGGCCAGGTCACCGAGCAGATGAGGGAGTACAAGGCCCTCATCACCGACTGGCTGCGCAAGCGCGGCGCCTGGCAGGTCGTCGACCGCGTCCAGCAGATCGACGACGTGAGCCAGCTGGCCGACAACGCCGGCTACTCCCCCTTCCTGTCCACCGAGCAGAAGCTCCAGCTGCTCAGGACCGTCGACCCCGTGGAGCGCCTCAAGCTGGCCATCAACGCGCTCCGCGACCACCTGGCCGAGCAGGACGTGGCCGAGGCCATCGCCAAGGACGTCCAGGAAGGCGTGGACAAGCAGCAGCGGGAGTTCCTGCTGCGCCGCCAGCTGGAGGCCGTCCGCAAGGAGCTGGCCGAACTCAACGGCGACCCGGAGGACGAGAGCGAGGACTACCGGGCCCGCGTGGAGGCCGCCGACCTGCCCGACGACGTCAAGAAGGCCGCCCTCAAGGAGGTCGACAAGCTGGAGCGCTCCAGCGACCAGTCGCCCGAGGGCAGCTGGATCCGCACCTGGCTGGACACGGTGCTGGAGATGCCGTGGAACACCCGTACGGAGGACGCGTACGACATCACCGGCGCGCGGGCCGTGCTGGACGCCGACCACGCCGGCCTGGAGGACGTCAAGGAGCGCATCACCGAGTACCTGGCCGTGCGCAAGCGGCGCGCCGAGCGCGGTCTCGGGGTCGTCGGCGGACGGCGCGGGGGAGCGGTGCTGGCGCTGACCGGCCCGCCCGGCGTCGGCAAGACCTCGCTGGGCGAGTCCGTGGCCCGCGCGATGGGGCGGAAGTTCGTCCGCGTCGCGCTCGGCGGCGTACGGGACGAGGCCGAGATCCGCGGCCACCGCCGCACCTACGTCGGCGCCCAGCCCGGCCGCATCGTCCGGGCCGTCAAGGAAGCCGGCTCGATGAACCCGGTCGTGCTCCTGGACGAGATCGACAAGGTCGGCTCCGACTTCCGCGGCGACCCGGCCGCCGCCCTGCTGGAGGTCCTGGACCCGGCGCAGAACCACACCTTCCGGGACCACTACCTGGAGGTCGAGCTGGACCTCTCCGACGTCGTCTTCCTGGCCACCGCCAACGTCCTGGAGGCCGTCCCGCAGCCGCTGCTGGACCGGATGGAGGTCGTCGAACTCGACGGCTACACCGAGGACGAGAAGGTCACCATCGCCCGCGACCACCTGCTGCCCCGGCAGCTGGAGCGCGCCGGGCTGGAGAGCGGAGAGGTCGTCTTCGACGAGGCGGCACTGCGCAAGCTCGCCGCCGAGTACACGCGCGAGGCCGGCGTGCGCTCCCTGGAGCGCTCCGTCCAGCGGGTGCTGCGCAAGATCGCGGCCAAGCAGCAGCTGGGCGAGACGGAACTGCCCGCCACCGTAGGGGTGGACCAGTTGCGCGACCTGATCGGCCGCCCCCGGCACACCCCGGAGGCCGCCCAGGACCCGGCCGAGCGCCGCACCGCCGTGCCGGGCGTCGCCACCGGGCTGGCCGTCACCGGCGCGGGCGGCGACGTGCTCTTCGTCGAGGCGTCCCTGGCCGACCCCGAGACGGGCGCCTCCGGGCTCACCCTGACCGGCCAGCTGGGCGACGTGATGAAGGAGTCCGCGCACATCGCCCTGTCCTACCTGCGCTCGCGCGGCGCGGAGCTGGAACTTCCGGTCGGCGACCTGAAGGAGCGCGGCATCCACCTGCACGTCCCCGCGGGTGCCGTGCCCAAGGACGGGCCCAGCGCCGGCATCACCATGACCACCGCCCTGGCCTCGCTGCTGAGCGGACGCCAGGTGCGGCCCGAGGTGGCGATGACCGGCGAGGTCTCCCTGACGGGGCGGGTGCTGCCCATCGGCGGCGTCAAGCAGAAGCTCCTGGCGGCGCACCGCGCAGGGGTCACCACGGTGATCATCCCCAAGCGGAACGAACCCGACCTGGACGACGTGCCCGAGGAGGTGCTCGACCGCCTCGACGTGCACCCGGTCTCGGACGTCCGCCAGGTGCTGGAGCTGGCCCTGACACCCGCGCAGACGCCGGCCCGTGAGGCGCCGGTCGCGGCGTGACGGACGCGGCCGGCAAGGGAGTGGCCCCCGCCCGGGCGGGGGCCACTCTCGCATGAGCGCGAGTGAGCATGAGCACGACGCGTCCGGCGGCCTCGCCCCCTGGGACGGGCACCCGCGCGGACAGGAGGTCGGCGGGCGGGCCCGCGGACGTGACCGCCGCGGTGTCGGCGCCTCAGCCGCCGTTGGCCATGGCCTGGGACTGCCTCAGCCGCCGTTGGCCAGGACCTTCAAGCGGTCCATCGAGCCGTTGCTGTGCCGTGTGGGGGGCGACCTCCACGCCCCCGGCCGGGGGTGTGGCTGCCTCAGCCGCCGTTGGCCAGAACCTTCAAGCGGTCCATCGAGCCGTTGAAGTAGTTGTGGTCGCCCACGGTCGGGCCGCTGGAGGTGTACTGCCAGAAGGTGTAGAAGCCCCAGCCGGCCGGGAGGGTGCCCGGCGAGGAGGCGTACCGGGCGATCCACAGCGGGTTGCTGTTGCCGAAGGCGCTGCTGTTGCCGGTGCACTGGGTCCACCAGTTGGTGGTGGTGTAGATGACGGCGTCGCGCCCGGTCCTGGCCTTGTACGTGCTGACGAAGTCCCGGATCCAGTTGACCATCGCGCTCTGGCTGAGCCCGTAGCAGGTCGCGCCGTAGGGGTTGTACTCGATGTCGAGCACGCCCGGCAGCGTCTTTCCGTCCTTGCTCCAGCCGCCGCCGTTGCCGGCGAAGTAGTTGGCCTGCGTGGCGCCGCTGGAGGTGTTGGGCGTCGCGAAGTGGTACGCGCCCCGGATCATGCCCACGTTGTACGAACCGTTGTACTGCTGTGTGAAGTACGGGTTCTTGTAGTTGGTGGACTCGGTCGCCTTCACATAGGCGAAACGGACCCCGCTGTTCCACAGGGTCGACCAGGCCACGTTGCCCTGGTGGCTGCTGACGTCCACGCCGTGGACCGTCGCGGCCAGGCCCGCGCGGTTCCGGTCGGGCGGGGTCCCGTCGGTCCCGTCGTGCTCGTGCTGCTGGACGCCCGAGCCCATCCATGCCTCGCCGCGCTTGGCGGGCGCCTGGGGGTTGCCGCGCAGGCCCGCGGTGTCCTTCGCGGCCGTGGCCGCCTTCTTGCTCGCTCCCTCGTCGTCAGGGACCGCCGACGCCGCGCCCGGAAGGGCGAGGACGAGCGCGAGAAGGGAGACGAACATCCCGAGGGCAGCCGCGAGTCCGCGTCTGCGACGGGTCGTACCGGATCTGAAGCTGGGCATCGCTGCCTCCGGAGCCTCTGTGGTGGGGGTGTCTGGTACGTACGTAGTATTTACCGATGTGGGGGGTTTTGTGGTGCGACGCGCGCAAGGGGGGGCATGCCACTGGTGTGGGCATGTCATATTTGAAAAGTACGCGCGTAGACCGGTCAGGCGGAAGACGCCCCGCCCTCTGCCGTTGGTCTACTCCTGAGAAATACTGGCGGAGCTGGGACTATCGCGCTCGCTGGAGATAAGTTTCTTCATGGAAAACGCCGGAGACACCCAAGACGCCACTGGCGTGCGGAAGCCTGCCGGGCACCCCGAAGCCCCTGGGAGCCCCGCCGACGGGAGCCCCGTCGACCCGTTCGGCCCCGAATGCCTGGACGTGGAGCGGGAGTTGGCGGTCTTCCTGCGCCGCGCCCGCGCCTCCTCGGGAGAGATGGCCCGGCAGGTGCACCCGGACCTGGAACCCGCCGCCTACGGCCTCCTCGTACGGCTGGAGGACGCGGGCGAGCAGCGGGCCACGGAACTCGCCGCATACTTCGGGGTCGGCAAGGCCACCATAAGCCGCCAGCTGCACGCCCTGGAGGCACTCGGCCTCGTCGAACGCCGTCCCGACCCGGGCGACCGCCGCGCCTCCCTCGTGCGGCTCACGGAAGAGGGCCGCGCGCGGTTCACCCGCGTACGGGACGCCCGCCGCCTCTCCTACGCCCGGAAACTGGCCGCTTGGGACCGCACGGAGATCGCCGAGCTGGCACGCCTCCTCCACCGCCTCAACTCCCTGGCCGACCAGGAGGAGTGAGGGCGCGCCCCGGGGCGCCCCCGGCTACCGGGCGCCCCGGACAGCGGGGCCCTCCGGCCACCGGGGCGCTCCTGGCTACTGGGGCGCTCCTTGGGCGGCGCCCATCGACTCGCGCCACTCCTTCCGCAGCTCACTGCGCAGTTCGGGAGTGAGCACATGCCCGGCGCGTCCCACGAAGAGCCCCATCTGGTAGCCGACGGCGCCCATGTCGCAGTCCGCCGCCGCGTACACACCCAGCAGCGACCCCTCGCCGATGGCCATCACGAGCAGTGCGCCCTCGTCCATGGCCACCATGGTCTGCCTCACCGCGCCTCCGTCGGTCAGCCGCGCGGCGGCGGTCGTCAGCGAGGCCACCCCGGAGACGAGCGTGGCCAGATCGCCACTGGTGCCCCGCGGACCACGGGAACCGGCACTGCCCCGTCTCCGCTTCCTCAGCGGCGGGAGGGGCGAGCCCGGCGAGGCGGGCCCGCCGCCGTGAGGCCCGTTCCCGTGCCCCCCATCGCCGTGGCCCCCATCGCCGTGAGGCTCCTCGCCGTGAGGTCCGGCAACGGTGTGCGGGCCGGCGGTGTGCGGTGCGGTGGGCTGCGTGATGAGGGGCTGGGCAGCGGTGGACCCGGTGGTGACGGGCGGGGGCGCGGTGGACGGGGCGCCGGCGGGCTGGACCTCGGAGGGGTGGGAACCGGTCGGTTGAGGACCGGACGGCTGAGGACCCGTCGGCTGAGCACCTGTCGGCTGAGCACCGGTGGGCCGGGCGGTGTTTGCGATGCTGTGTCCAGTGCTGCCGCTGGTGACGGCTCCGGGGGCGCTGTGCCCGGTCCCGTCTCCGGCGGTGGCGCCTGCGGCCCCTCCGAGGTGCTGCCCGTGCTCGGGACCCAGCGCGGGGTCCGAGGCGAGCAGCAGCAGACCGTCGGACGAGACCACGGCCACCGAACGGATCCCCGGCACCTCCGCGATCAGACTGTCCAGCAGCCAGCGCAGATTACGGGCCTCCGCACTGCCGGAGGCACCCGTGATGGGCACGTTCACTTGCGGGCCTCCTCGGAGGTACCACCATTGGCCTGGGTCCTGTTGGCCGGAGCCGACTCCTCATCACCCTCGGAGGTGCCGGGGCTCTCGGCTCCGCCCTCCGTACCGTCCTGAGCACCGGTGCCGCACCCGGTGCTTCCGGCCGCCGTCTGGGCCGCCGCGTCCCGCAGGCCCCGCCGGGCACCCTGCTGGAACCCGTCGAGCCGGCGCCGCAGCTCCTCCGGGTCGGCACCGCCCTTGCGCGGGCGCGGCGCGGAAGTCTCGCCGGGCGCCCCCGCCTCGGGGGAGGCCGCCCCGCGAACCCGCTTGGGCAGCCCGGTGTGCGTGACGGGTCCACCTGTTACGGAGGACCCACCCGCCTCGGGGGAGCCCCCGGCCCGGCCGGACGAGGATGACGCACCGGCCGCGTCATCAGCCGCGCCGCCTCCCCGGGCACCCGCCGACGCACCAGACGCATCCGTGGTGCTGCCCGATATGCCTGGTGTGCCTGGTGTGCCCGAGGCGTACGGGGCCGGTGCGGCAGGTGCCGCCGACGGGGCGGACTCCGCCGACCGCGTCGCAGACGACCGCCCCTGAGGGAGATGAGACCGAGGCGACCGGCCCTCACCGGACACGCCCTCGGACGACTGGCCAACAGGAGACTGACCCTCGGACGACTGCCCCTCGGACGACTGGCCTTCAGGGAACAGCGGCTGCGGCGACTCGGTCTGCGCGAGCTGAGTGGGCTGAGTGGGCTGAGTGGGCTGCACGGACCCGGCGGACTGAGCGGGGCCGAAGGGCCCGGTACTCGGGTCGTTCCGGCCGGGCAGGCCGGGTGCCTGGTCAGCGGCCCGGGCGTGCTCGTTCCCCCGGTCGAACGTGCGCACCCCGGGGAGAGCCGGGCTGCCCCGCCCGTCCTGGTCCAGGGCGTGCCCTTGGTCCTGGGCCGGGCCCGGTGCGACGGCGGCACCGTAGGCGCCGCCGTACGTGTCACCGATCCTGTGCTCGCCGTCGTCGGCCCCGCCCTGAGTTCCGGCGCCGGCGAGGGGGCCGGGACCTCCCGTACTTGCGGCACCGTCGAAGGCGTCGGGAGCGGCGGGCAGCAGCAGGGTGTGCGGCACCGTCACATCCGCCGCGATGCCGCCCTCTTCGCGGCTGCGCAACCGCACCCGCACCCCGTGCCGTGCCGACAGCCGGGAGACCACGTACAGCCCCAGCCCCCAGGGACCGGACGCGTCCGCCGTCTCCGGCTCGGCCAGCCGCGCGTTCAGCTCCGCGCGGGCCTCCCCGCTCATGCCCGTACCCTCGTCCTCCACGGACACCGTGACCGCGCCGTCCTCCAGGGTGCGGGCGATGAGGCGCACCCTGCTCTCCGCGGGTGAGAAGGCGGCGGCGTTGTCGAGGAGTTCGGCGACCAGGTGGCTCAGGTCGTCGGCCGCTGAACCGCTGACCCGCACCTCCTGCGGCAGGGGAACCAGCTCGACCCGCTCGTACTGCGCTATCTCGCTGACAGCGGCCCGCATGACGTCCAGCAGCGGGGCCGGGACCTCCTCGGGGAGACCGTCCCGTTCGAAACGTTCCGCACCAGCCAGGAGCAGCAGGTTCTCGCTGTGCCGCCGCACGCGCGTCGCGAGGTGGTCCAGTTTGAAAAGGGTGTCGAGACGGGCGGGGTCGGCCTCCTTCTCCTCCAGGCCCTCGATGATGCCGAGCTGCCGGTCGACCAGGTGAAGCGAGCGCGTCGCCAGATCCGCGAACGCGCCGTACCCGGCCTCCGCCGGAGCGGCGTCACTCCCCGAACCGCCCGCCACCTCCGCCGCGAGGGCACCGGGTGCCGCACCGGCCAGCTGGTCGCGGGCCTGGGCCAGCTCGGCCCGCAGCTTGGCGAAGTCCTCGGCCAGCAGCTGGTGCTGCTCGGTCAGCTGCGCCTTCTCGACCGCCAACTGGTCCTGCTCGCGCTCCGCGCAGGACGACCGGCGCCGCAGCTCGGCAGCGGTGGCGCGCAGCGTGTTGAGGGAGCGCACGACATCGGCGAACTCGTCGTTACGCCCGTGGAAGGTGATCGGCTCCTCGCCGGCCGGGTCGTTGGCCAGCCGCTTCGAACCGTGCCGGAGCACCGCCAGGGGGCGGGTGAGGGAGCGGGCGGTGGCCACGCTGAGGGCGACGGCCAGCAGCAGGCAGAAACCCACCAGACCGGCCCGCACCTGCAACGCCGTCACATCGTCGTCCCGCAGCCCCTCCAGTCGCTTGATCTCGGCGGCCGCGAACGACGACTGCACGCCGCGCATGTGGGCGATCCGCGCCGAGACCGAGGCGTCGAACCGCTCCTTGTCGAGGGCACGCCCACCGGGGGGGAGGTACTGCCGCGTGGTCAGGTGGTCGAGATAGCGCTCCGCGACCGACACATCCGTGCCGTTCACGGTCGTGCTGTACCTGTCGCGCGCCTTCGCGTCGGCGTTCTCCTCGAAGTCGGCGAGGGCCGCGGCTTCCCTGACACGGGCCTGCCCCGCCTCCTTCACCAGTGACCGCTGGGTGCCCTGGCCCGCGAGTGCCGCCTCCAGCAGACCGCGGGTGGCCGACGCCTGGTCGATGGCACGGGCCAGATCGGGCAGCGCGGACGCCGTGCGGTCCTTGGCCCGGGCCGGCAGCCCCGCGGCCACGTCGTTGGTGAGCTGACGGAGCGTCCGGATGACGTGGGAGTAGTCCTCGTACGACTCCATCGGCCCGCCCCTGCCGGTCATGGCCCGCTTGCGGACGGAAGGCAGCTTCTTGAGGGCCTTGACGAGGGCAGCGGGGTCGGAGAGCGCCGTGGGACCCGTGGGCGCGGAGGCCGCGGCCGTCCGCAGCTCGCGCGCCTGCCGGTCCACCCGGGACCGCAGGGCCTTGCCGACACCTGTGCCGCCCCGGCCCGCCGCGATGTACTCCACCATGCCGTCACGCTCGTCGGCGAGGGAGTGCGAGAGGGCGATGGCCTGCTGGTCGAGCCGGGCGAGGTCGACGAGTTCCTGGGCCGCGGCGGTGTCGCTCGACCCCGCCACGAGAGTGGGCGCCCCGGCTCCGGCAACGGCGAGTGCGCTCACCGTCACCGACACGAGCAGCCGGTTGCGTACGCGTGCCCTCCGCCGCGGGGCGGGCGTGGCCGGCTGCGCCGCCGCGGGGGCAGCGGCACCGTCACCGGTCGCCGTGGTTTGGGGAACGTCCGCTGTCCGACGTTGCTTCTTCCGCACCCGCACTCGCAATCTCGTCCCGCCTCTCCCGGAGGGCCCGGGCGGCACCAGTCCAACGTGTGTGGCAAGAGGGGTGGCCCCGACCCGCTCCGGCACCCCCCGCGACCGTCCTTCCTCAGCCGGATTCCGGCTTCCTGCTGGACGGCGCACCCAGGAGGCGCTCCGACTCGACGACCGACCATGGCAGTGCGCTCTTGAGGCGGGCGAGATTCCCCAGCTGGGCCACCTGAAGGAGTGAACATCACTCCTTCGCGGCGGAACAACTCGGCCCGAGCCGGGCAGCGTCCGCCGTGCGGACTCTGGTTGGAAATCCGTCCGGCCTCCTGGCAGGATGCCGGACTCCCTCTTTCGCGGAGGCCGGCGCCAGCCCGTTCCCCTTCTCGACAGCGCCGCGCACCCCAGGAGCCACCCGCCGATACGCGCCGCCCGCCCGCGGCGTCGCGGACCGCGCGGTACCGACCTGGCGGGCCCCCGCGTCCGCCCCGCACCGTCCCGATGCGGCCCCTCCTGCAGACTTCTGCCATGCGCATCGACATGGTCACCGAGCCCGGCGATCCCCAACGTCCCAACGAGGACTACGCGTCCGCCGCCCTTCCCGCCGCGGGGGCCGGGGGTGCGCTCGTGGTGCTGGACGGCGTCACCCCACCCGCCGGTGAGGTCGGCTGTCACCACGGGGTGCCGTGGTTCGTCTCCCGCCTCGGTGGTGCGCTGCTCGAACTGGCGGGATCCCGTCGGGACATGACACTGGCCGCGTGTCTGGCCGCCGCCGTGGCCCGGACGGCGGACACGCACCGCGAAACGTGTGATCTTTTTCACCCCCGTACACCTCAGGCAACCGTGGTCATGGCCCGGTGGGACGAGGAGCGGGTGGAGCACCTGGTCCTCTCCGACTCCGCGCTCCTCATCGAGACCGCCGACGGCACGGTGCGTCCCGTGCTCGACCGCCGCCTCGCCGAACTGCCGCCCGCCGTCCGGGAGCTGCGCGACCGAGTGCGGCGCACCGGTGCGCAGAGCGACCGGGCGGCCTACGTGCGCGCCGTCGAAGGGCTGCGCAACGCCGCCGACGGCAGCGGCTTCTACACAGCGGCGGCCGACCCGGATGTCGCGGTCAGGGCGGTGACAGGTACTCACTCCCGTGCCGAGGTACGGTCCCTCCTCGCTCTCACGGACGGCGCGACTCGCTGGACCGAGACCTTCCGTCTCGGTGACTGGGCCGGCCTCTTCGCGCTCGTCCGCAAGGAGGGCCCTCGTGCCCTCATCGCGCGGGTCCGCACCGCCGAGGCGGAGTCGGCCCCCGCGCGGGGAAAGCAGCACGACGACGCGACGGTGCTCCTGGCCGAACTGGACTGAGGCGCTTCCCTCGCCGCACCCCGGCGGCTCGGCCATGCGTACGGTTCCTTGTTCCCGCATCTGCCCCCCCTTCCCGCCTTGCCTCAATCCCTGGGCTTGTCCGGGCGTACCGCTCCCAGGGGCGGGTCCGTGGCCAGCGGGGTGAGCTTCACCGTCGCGCCAGGCCGAGGGGCCTGCACCACGCGCCCGGATCCCGCGTAGAGCCCCACGTGGGTGGCGCCGGGGAAGTAGATGACCAGGTCGCCGGGGCGCAACTCGTCCAGAGGCACCCGGGGCAGTCGCCGCCACTGCTCCTGACTGGTGCGCGGGATCGTCCGGCCCGCGTGACGCCATGCCTGCGAGGTGAGTCCGGAACAGTCGAAACCCTCGGGGCCCTCCGCTCCCCACACATACGGCTTCCCGACCTGGCCGAGGGCCCAGTCGAGGGCCTTCCGCCCCCGTGCGGACGGCCGGCTCACGGCGCCGCTCGGATCGAGCGCACCGCCGGCCACCAGCCGCTGCTGCGCCGCGTCGGTGCGGTCCCGCTCCAGCTCGTGCAGGCGTGCCAGTTGGTCACCGGTCAAGGAGGAGAGCAGTTCCTCCACCTTCCTCAGTCGCCCCCGCACCTTGTCCCGCTGCTTCTTCTTGCGTGCGGTGAGCCGTTCCTGACGGGTGACCGCCGCCCGCGCCTTCTTGGCGGCGGCGGCATGCCGCCGCTCCCCGCCTGTCAGCCGACGTACTGTCTCGGCCTGATCCCCCGCCGCGCGTTGCAGGAAGTGCCCGTGCTCCAGCAGACGGCCGGGTTCGGGCGTGAGCAGCAACTGCACCGCGGGCGGCAGCCCGGCGCTGTCCCGGCGGTACTGCTGCCGTGCCAGCTCGCCGGCCCGCGCCCGCTCGGTGGCCAGCGAGGCCCTGGCCCGGGTGAGACGCTTGTGCGCCCGGCGTGCGGCAGCGCGCTGCCTCTTCAGCTTCTCCTCCGTGCCGTTGAACGCCTCCGACGCCTCCTCGGTGCGCTGGTAGAGCCGGCTCAGCTCGCCCAGCAGCTCGCTCACCGATTTGCGTCCCGCGTCCGGTGGCCCCGGCATCGGCCTCGGCGCCAGTCCTGGCAGCGGCCCCGGCCCCGGATCCGGAGCGCCGGGCACCAGAGCCCCGGCTCGTGGTGAGGAGGCCGACGGCGCCCCGAGCACCGGTGGCGCGGCAAGACCCATCGTGGCCACCACCGGCAGCACGACGGCGCTCACCACCACGACCCCGCGCCGGCTCCCGGCCTTGCCCCTGCCCAGCGCCCGGGCCCTCCACATCCTCGACACCCGCGACACACCCAACACGCGACACACCGCACACCTCGCTTCCGAGCGGCGTCTCCCCGTATCCGGCCGCTCTGCCGCGATCGTGGCACGCGGCAAGGCCCCGGCTCAGGGCGAGCTGAGCGGGCGGGCGCACGTCTCTCACCCGATCGAGATCCCGCCCCCGCCGCATCCGGCGGTCGTGGCCGCCCCGCATCGGAGGAGACCCGCGGGGGACGGAGCCGGCACCGACTCCCGCCCCGGCGCCATCGCGGCAGCTCCAAGATGGTAAGAAGCCCGGAGCACACCGTTCCGGGACCCGAATACGTGCTCCCATAGCGCTTCTCAGCTCCGAGGTCCAGCACCCCGGGTTCGGCCCCTCATCACCCGTACGTGTGAAGACTCCGCCGAAGCCTCCTCGCTCGCCCGGCCTCGGGCGCTTCAGCGTCCGCCGCCGGTGCTGCCCTCGCCGGTGATCCCCGTCCTTGTCCGGGAGCGCGCCTCGTCAAGGCTGCTCCGCTCCTCACCGAGCGCCTTCGGACCGACGTTCCCCGCTTCTCGCCCCGGCTCGCCGTCCCCGGCCTGCCCGCGAGCCCCCGCCCTTTCACCCCCCGGCTTTCCGGGCCACCGGCTCCACACCACCGACTCCCCGCTCCGGCCCCCTCGCGCTAGGCTCCACACCCCGGCCAGCGCCCCCTCCCGTCCCGCGCCTCCCCACCCGCTAGCTCCACCCCGTCTCGCGCCCCACCCCGTCCCGTACGCCCCGCGCCCCACCCCACCCCGCGATTCACCCCGTTCGTGATCCATCCCGCTCCCGCCCCCGCTCAGCGGCCCCACAGCCTCCGCCCCGTCAGCGAGCGGGCCTCGTCGGTGCGGTGGCGAATCTCGTGGACGTACGGTTCCGGGAGCCACTCGCGGGCCGGGCGGTCGGCCGAGCCCGACGGGTCCAGGGTGCGGGCGAGGGACTCCGGGTCGGGGCGTGCCTCGGGTGTCTTGTGGAGGCAGGCCAGCAACGGGGCGCGCAGCGCGTCGGGAACCCCGGTCAGGTCGGGGATCTCGCCGCGGGTGGCGGGCAGGGCGCCGGCGGCGAAGGGCTGCTGTGCGGTCGCCGCCAGCACCAGTACCGCTCCCAGGGAGAAGACGTCGTCCGCGCGGCGAGCGGGCAGTCCGTGACCGACCGTCTCCCCGAGGTCGGCACCCGCGCGGCCCGGGAGCGCGGACGGCTGACCCAGCGCGATGCCGTGTTCCACCACTTGCGGCCGCTCGGCGGTCAGCAGCACGTTCTCTGCCCGCAGGTCCCGGTGTGCCGTGCCCGCCGTGTGCAGGGCTGTCAGAGCACGGGCCAGGGCTCCCCCGAGTGCCCGGACCGACATCTCCGGCAGGGGCCCGTACGACGCCACCAGCGCCGCCAGGGGCAGGCCCGGCGCGAAGGCCTGTGCGATCCAGGGGTGATCGCTGTCCAGCTCGCAGGCGAGTGCGTCGGCGACGAAGGGGCTCTCGACCGTCTCCGCGATACGACTCGTCTCCTGGCGCAGCCGCGCCCGCATCTGACGGTCACGCAGCAGTTCGGGCCGGACGGCGCGCACAGCCGCTGTCCGCTTGCGCACGCCCCGGCGTGGGGCACCCCTGCCGAGGTAGACCGTGCCGGTCCCGCCCCGTCCGAGGACGCCGTACAGCCGGAAGGGACCGAGCCGCTGTGGGCCGGTCTCGGGCAGCCGCGCGATTCCTCCGAGCACGGAAGCAGAAAACAGCCTCGCCAATGGCCTGTCCAGGTCGAGGAGCGCCAGAACGGATGGCGCGAAGACGTCCAGCGCACGCCTCGAGCGCGCCCCGGCGGCGCCCGCTCCCCGTGGGCACCGGAACCGTCCCGTCCCCACCGCTCACCGGCTGTCGCCACGGCAGGCGGTCCCACCGGCCCTGTTGCCGCACGGTGCGAGCAGACCCCTCCGCTCGGAAGCCCCGGACGTCGGGCCTGCGCAAAGTGGACTGGACCACTGTCAGTGGCGTGCGCCCCGCTGTCACCGGCGCCGCGCTCGCGCTGTCCGCGACACCACGGTTCTGCTGTCCGCGGTGCTGCGGCTCTGCCGCCCGCGCGGCGCCACGGCCAGCTGTCTGCGGTGCGCCACGACGCGCTGTCAGCGGCGTCGCGTCCCCCGCCACGGCAGTCGCGCCAGTGGCCCCTTCTCGGGGCGGCCGTCCGGTTCGTATACGTACGCCCAGCCACGCGGCAGCCCCAGCCGGTTCAACGCGGCAGGCTCCAGCCGGTAGACGTGCACCGTCGCCGGGCCGCCGTCCGGAGCCGGAACCGGTATCTCGTAGGTGCGCGGTGGTCTGCCCGTCGGCCCGAGCGGTACGGACAGGGTGCGGCCGTCCAACGGGCCGCCGCGGAAAGTCGTCTCCTCGCTGCGCACGCCTCAGACCGCCTCGGCGGCGGATTCACGCTCGGGTGCACACTCGGACGCACAGGACGTGGAGAAGCCGTCTCCCTGTACGGAGCCGTCCCTCTGCACGGAGCCGTCCCCTCGCGCGGAGCCGTTCCCCTGTGTGGAACCGCGCTCCCGCACGGAGCGGTCCCCCCGTACGGAGCCGCCCGCGTACACGGAGCGGCCCCTGTTGGAGGTGGCCCCATCCGAGGCGGCGCTCCCGTCTGAGGCGGTGCCCCCGTCTGAGGCGGTGCCCCCGCCCACGCCGCCGTCCACGCGTGCCGGGTCGGGATCGCACGGCTGGGCGAGCTGGCGGGCACCCGGGCCCTCCTGTCCGAGCCGGTCCTTCGGGTTGACCAGGGCGCAGGCCGTCAGTGACAGGCAGCCGCAGCCGATGCAGTCGGTGAGGTGGTCGCGGAGCTGCTCCAGCAGGGCGATCCGTTGGTTGAGGTCCTCACGCCAGCACTCGGAGACGGCCGCCCAGTCGTCGCGGGTGGGCGTACGCTCCTCCGGCAGCACGGAGAGCGCCGCGCGGATGGAGGCGAGGGGGATGCCGAGCCGCTGGGAGGCACGGATGAAGGCGACCCGGCGCAGCGTGTCGCGGCTGTAGCGGCGCTGGTTGCCCGAGGTACGCCGGCTGCGGATCAGCCCTTCGCGCTCGTAGAAGCGCAGTGCGGATGTCGCCACACCGGCGCGCTCCGCCAGTTCTCCGACGGTGGCTTCCTTGGCCTTCCAGGACAGATGAGTCGCCATGGCCACAGCCTAGCCCGGCTTCAAGTGTTCTTTAAGTCTGCGTCTTGGGCCGGCCTCTCAGACCTGCGCTCCTCCGGGAGGTCGGCCTCTCGCGTCTGCGCTCCTCCCGGACGACACCTCCCCGGCGTCCACAACCCCCGCGTCCACACCCCGGCGACCACGGACCCGGGCGACCACGCGCCCCAGACGACCACCCCCGGGCGATCGCACCCGACCCCGGACGACCACACACGCCCGGGCGCAGCGACCCCGGCCGGGCGGCTCTCGGCCGGCCGCCCCCGCCTCGTCACTGTCCCAGCAGGTGTTCCGAGTCGGCCACCACCGGCAGCACCCGGCGCACCAGCTCCGCCACGGGGCCCTCGGGCTCCTCCATGGCGAGGGCCCTTCTGGCGGCTTCGGCGGTCACGGGGTCCGAGGCGGCGGTGGCCACCAGCACGGCGACGAAATGGTGCACCAGCCAGTCCCGCAGCTCGGAAATGGGTGGCTGTTTGCCCTCGTCCAGCCAGATGAGGGAGGCCGCCTCGACGGCCGCGATCCAGGTGCGTACGGCCATCCGCAGCCGTGCCGATCCGGGGCCTGCCGCGGCTTCCAGGTGGGCCAGGATCTGGCCGGCCGCATCCCTGCGCACCTCGTCGACGATGGCACTGGTGCGGGAGGTCTCCACCACGCTGCCGCCCTGGAGGAGCGCCATGAAGCCGGCGTCGTGCTCGTCGACGAACGCCAGGTAGCGGTCGAGCGCCCGGGCCAGCCGTGTGGTGAGCGGACCGGTGTGCGGCTCGGCGAAGCACTGTTCGAGCCGGTCGGCGGCGCTGCGCAGTGCCGCCTCGTAGAGCTGCTGCTTGCCGCCGGGGAAGTACCGGTAGACGAGGGGACGCGAGACGCCCGCGGAGGCCGCAACATCGTCCAGAGAGACGTCCTCCGGCAGGCGGTGCGCGAACAGGTCGAGTGCGTGGCTGAGCAGTTGGCTGCGCCGCTCGTCCACGCTCAGCCTGCGATACGCCGGTGCGGTGCCGCTGCTGCTCATGCAGGGCAGCGTAACCGCTGCGGTGCGCAGAGGTGTTCCCTGGCTCCTCCGTACTTCCTCACGAGGGCTTCACAGGGGGTTCACGGCCGCCCCGCCGGACACCTCGCACCCCGCGCACCCCACGCAGCCCTCCCCGCGTCGGACAGGACACACCCTTCGATGGCCGGACGGGACGCAGCCTCGGTGTACCGGTCGCGCAGATGCGAGGCCCCGCGAGAGACGCCCCGCCTCGTTCCGTACGGAACCCGCCTCGTTCCGTACGGGACTCGCACGGGTACCCGGCCTCACCGCGACCGGGTCCTCCCTCACGCGACCGGGTCCTCCCTCACGCGATCGGATCCTCACTTGGCCAGCAGGCCCGAACTCACCCACAGCCTGCGGCCGACGCCGCGCAGTACGCCGATCTCGTCGAGGAAGTCGGTCAGCCGCTTTGCGCCGGTCTGCATGATGTCGCGGCGGTGTCCGCTGGCCTTCACCTGGGCGACAGCCTCCCGCTTGTCCAGGCCGACGTTCTCGTACACCTGCGGGTTGACGAAGGAGATGGAGAAGACGCGGGCCGCCTCGCCGGAGCTGAGCCGGGTCAGCTCGGCCTCCCAGCGGGGGCAGCTGACCATCTGGCGGCGCAGCTCCTCGCGCGCGTAGCGCACATGGCGCGCCTCCTCGATGACGTGGATCCGCGTCACGCCGCGCACCAGTGGCTGGATGCGCTCGTCCGGGAAGGTCAGCCGCTGCATCCAGTCGAGGATCTCCTCACCCAGCAGTGTGCAGGTGAACGAACCGGGCGTGGTGGAGACGGTCTTGAGGATGCGCGCCAGGTTGTGGTGCAGCCGCGAGACGGGGTAGGCGGGTGCGCCGCCCCGCTTGATCATGCGGGCGAACATCATGGAGTGGCGGCACTCGTCCGCGATCTCGGTCAGCGCGTACCGCACATGGTTGCTGGTGAGCGGCTTGTCGTAGATGTGCCGCACCAGCAGCTGCATCAGGATGACCTCGAACCAGATGCCCAGCGAGGCGAGTGAGGCCGCCTCGTGCCGGGCCAGTTCCCTGCGCTGCTCCTCGGACATGCGGCGCCACAGGGGCGTGTCGTAGAGCGACACCAGCTCCGGCGGCCAGAACCACTTGTCGTCCGCGAGCGGTGCGTCCCAGTCGAGTTCGGTGTCCGGGTCGAAGGAGTGCTTCCGGGAGGACTCCAGGAGGCGCTCCGCGACCTGCTCACGGTCCTTGAGCAGACCGAGGGCGTCCCTGAGCACCTCGCGTTCCCTGTCGGCGATGTCAGGCGCTGTTGTCATTGCTGGGGCACCTCTTCGTTCGGGGGTGCCGGTCCACGAGGGGGTTACCGGCGGTCACATCCGCTGTCCTTCTTATGAGACTGCTTGTCAGTAAGGACGTCAATCCCTCGCGCACAACTCGTTGACCGACCGGTAACACGCGTGTGAGCCTGCCAAGTGCCCGTCCACGCAGGGCGGTCCGTGACCGAAGGAGATGTCCGTGTCCACACACGCTCTCTACGCGCGCGCAACCGACGCCCCCCACTGGCAGGTGCCCGCCTTTGGCAGCGCCCGCTTCTCCTGGGAGTACGACGACGGCCGTGACCGTCTCCTCGCCCTCTACCAGAAGGGCAAGGACAAACAGTGGGACGGACAGCGCCGTATCGACTGGGACCTGGAAGTCGATCCGTACGACCCGCTGGGCACCCCCGACGAGGCCCTGACGCTCTACGGCACGCCCTACTGGGGCAAGATGAGCGAGGCGGAGCGCGGCGAACTGCGCCGGCACTACGCCTCCTGGCAGTTCAGCCAGTTCCTCCACGGCGAACAGGGCGCCATGGTCTGCGCCGCTCGCATAGTGGAGTCCGTGCCCGACATGGACGCGAAGTTCTACTCGGCCACCCAGACCATGGACGAGGCCCGGCACGCCGAGATCTACGGCCGCTTTCTCCACGAGAAGGTCGGCATGCTCTACCCGATCAACGACAACCTCCAGTCGCTCCTGGGCGACACCTTGCGCGACTCCCGTTGGGACATGCCGTACCTGGGCATGCAGGTGCTGATCGAGGGGCTGGCACTGGCCGCCTTCGGGATGATCCGCGACACCACCGACAAGCCGCTGCCCAAACAGATCCTCGCCTACGTCATGCAGGACGAGGCCCGCCATGTCGCCTTCGGCCGGATGGCACTGCGCGACTACTACAAGCATCTGTCGGACGCCGAGTTGCGCGAGCGTGAGGAGTTCGTCATTGAGGGCTGCCATCTGATGCGCGACCGTCTCAAGGGTGCCGAGGTGCTGGAGAACTTCGGCATCCCGCGCGCCGAGGCCGACGCCTTCAGCGAGCAGTCCGAATACCTCCAGCTGTTCCGCAAGCTCCTCTTCAGCCGCATCGTCCCCTGTGTGCGCGACATCGGCCTGTGGGGGGAGCGTCTCCAGCGCGCCTATGTGGACATGGGCGTCTTCGAGATGGGCGACCAGAACCTCGACCTCCTGATGGCACAGGACGAGGAGGTGGCCGAGAAGCTGGACGCCGAGCGCTTCGCTGCGGAGGAGGCCGAACGGACCGCAGAGGTGGCCGAAGCCATCGAGGAGGGCAAGACTCTTCAGTAGCCGGTGCAGCCCACAAGGCACTCAAGGCACTCCTGAGGAGGACGGCCATGGCACGCGCTGTCGGGATCGACCTGGGGACGACCAACTCGGTCGTCAGCGTCCTGGAAGGCGGCGACCCCGCGGTCGTCCCCAACGCCGAGGGAGCCAGGACGACACCGTCGGTGGTGGCGTTCGCCAAGGGCGGTGAGGTGCTCACGGGTGAGGTCGCCAAGCGGCAGGCGGTCACCAACGTCGAGCGCACCGTCCGCTCCGTCAAGCGCCACATGGGGGAGGCCACCTGGCGCTTCCCGTCCTCCGGCACCATCGACGGCAAGTCCTTCACACCCCAGGAGATCTCGGCGCGTGTCCTGCAGAAGCTGAAGCGGGACGCGGAGACCTATCTGGGGCAGGACGTCACCGACGCGGTGATCACCGTTCCGGCGTACTTCAACGACGCGGAGCGCCAGGCCACCAAGGAGGCCGGCGAGATCGCGGGCCTGAAGGTCCTGCGGATCATCAACGAGCCGACCGCCGCCGCCCTGGCCTACGGCCTCGACAAGGAGGAGGACCAGATCGTCCTGGTCTTCGACCTGGGCGGCGGTACCTTCGACGTCTCGCTGCTGGAGATCGGTGAGGGCGTCCTGGAGGTCAAGGCCACCGCGGGCGACACCGGTCTGGGCGGTGACGACTGGGACCAGCGCGTGGTCGACCACCTGGTGAAACTGTTCCGGGACGGGCACGGCGTCGATCTGTCCAAGGACAAGATGGCCGTGCAGCGGCTGCGCGAGGCGGCGGAGAAGGCGAAGATCGAGCTGTCCTCGTCGACCGAGACGACGATCAACCTGCCCTACATCACGGCGTCCGCCGAGGGCCCGCTGCACCTGGAGGAGAAGCTGACCCGGGCGCAGTTCCAGCAGCTCACGCAGGACCTTCTGGAGCGCTGCAAGGGACCCTTCCACCAGGCGGTCGAGGACGCGGGCGTCCGCCTCTCCGACCTCCATCACGTGATCATGGTGGGCGGCTCCACCCGCATGCCGGCCGTCACCGAACTGGTCCGCGAGCTGACCGGACGCGACCCGCACAAGGGTGTGAACCCGGACGAGGTCGTGGCGATCGGTGCCAGCCTGCAGGCGGGTGTGCTCAAGGGTGAGGTCAAGGACGTCCTGCTGCTGGACGTGACGCCGCTGTCGCTCGGTATCGAGACCAAGGGCGGCATCATGACCAAGCTGATCGAGCGCAACACCACGATCCCGACCAAGCGCTCGGAGACCTTCACCACGGCGGAGGACAACCAGCCCTCGGTGCAGATCCAGGTCTTCCAGGGCGAGCGGGAGATCGCGGCGTACAACAAGAAGCTGGGCATGTTCGAGCTGACCGGTCTGCCGCCGGCCCCGCGCGGGGTGCCGCAGATCGAGGTCACCTTCGACATCGACGCCAACGGCATCATGCACGTCTTTGCGAAGGACCTGGGGACGGGCAAGGAACAGAAGATGCAGGTCACCGGCGGCTCCAGCCTCCCCAAGGAGGACATCGACCGGATGGTGCGCGAGGCCGAGCAGTACGCCGAGGAGGACACGCGGCGCCGTGAGGCCGCCGAGACCCGCAACCACGCGGAACAGCTCGTCTACCAGACCGAACGTCTGCTGGCCGACACCGACAGCGGTGCGATCCCCGCCGAGACCCGCACCGAGACCGAGGCCGCGCTCGCCGACCTCAAGGCGAAGCTGGCCGAGACCCCGGACGACCCGGCACGGGCCGCCGAGCACACCACCGCTCTGCGCCAGGCCGCCGACCGTACGACGGCCGCCGCCCAGCAGATCGGCACCGCGATGTACGCCAGGGCCAAGGAGCGCCAGGAGGGTGCCGAGGGACCTCGGCCGGCCGACGAGGGCCGGCGGCAGAGCGGCGCCCCGGGGGAGGACGACGTGGTCGACGCGGAGATCGTCGACGACGAGACGGACGGGAGCGGGCAGCCGCCCGGGGGCCGGGGGCAGTCACGCGGGAACGAGGGACCGGGCGGCGACCAGGGACCGGGCAGGCCCGACGGAACGTGATCCCCGCAGGCCCCGGACGCGACCGGCCCCAACGGCACCGGCCCCAACGGCACCGGTCCGGACAGTACCGATCCCAACGGCACCAGTCCGGGCGCCGGCAGCCCGCGCACGGCACCGGCGAAGACGGCCCGGACAGAGCGACGGCGGCCCGGTCGGCACCGCCCCGTGTGAAGGACCGCGGGTCCGGGTGACGGCGGAAGTGCCGCCCCCGGCGGGGAACCATGCGGTACGGGCGGCGGCGCCGGCGAGCCCGGCGGTCGTGACCGCCGGCCGCTCAGTCCCCGAACCAGCCGGCCGCGTCCAGCCGGAACGCCGCCGGGCCCGCCACGGTCTCCAGCGCGTCCTCCAGCTCCGCCAGCCGCCGCTCGCCCACCTGATCGGCCCAGCGTCCGCGCAGCTCCTCGAAGACGGCTCCTGACAGCACCAGCGCGTCCTGCCCGCGCGGGGTGAGCCGGACGCGCTTGCGCCGGGCGTCACCGGGGTCGGCCACCCGCTGTGCGTAGCCCAGGGCGGCGAGCCGGTCGACGGTCTTGCCGGCCGCCTGCTTGGAGACGCCCAGCCGACGCCCCAGTTCGCTCGCGGTCACCCCGTCCGGCCCGATGGCCTGCATCGCGAATCCGTGTGCCGGGCGCAGTTCGGGGTGCCCGTGGTCTGCCAGCTCCTCGTGCAGCTGGTCGATGAGCGAGCGGAAGCCGGCGAACAGCAGCAGCGGAAGCTCGAACCCCCACCGCCCGGGGCGCGCTTGGGAATCGTCCCGGTTCCGCTCGTCACCCGGATCATCCTCGACAGAATCGACAACCTGGTTTACCTTTTTTTCGACAACCACATTGACGATTTTAGAAGACGGACCCGCGAAGGCGGCATCCGTGACGACGCGAACGACGCACCTGTGGAGAGGGAACGACCATGTCTGAGACGGCCTTCCGGGAACTCACCGTCCATACCGCCCCCGCGAACTCCCGCCGCCTGATGGAGGCGACCGAACAGAAGCTCGGCTTCCTCCCGTCCGCGATGGCCCGGCTGGCCGCTTCGCCGCACACCCTGGAGGCGTTCGCCCGCATCAGTGCCGCCTTCGAGGCCACCACCCTCGAACCGCTCGCGCGGGAGACCGTCATCCTCACCGTCGCGACGCGCAACGAGTGCCATGTCTGCGTCGCCATGCACACCCGCAAGCTGCGCGCTCTCCAGGCGGACGAGGAACTGATCCAGGCACTGCGCGAGGGCGGCCGGCTTCCCGACGCCCGGCTGGAGGCCGTACGTGTCTTTACCGTCGAGGTTCTCGCTCGTGCGGGCGGCGTGGACCAGCGGGTGCTCGACACCTTCCTGGCCCACGGCCACACGCCGCGGCAGGCCCTCGAAGTCGTCCTCGGCGTCGGCGCCTACACCCTCTCCACGCTGGCCAACCGGCTCACCGGCGCACCCGTCGACCCCGAGCTGGAACCGTACGCGTGACGCCCTCCGACCGCTGTCGGGATCAGCGCGCGACCCGCATCACGGGCAGCAGGCAGTGCGCCGAGGTCGCCAGCGTCTCGTCGCTCACGAACGCCCGGAGTGCCTCCGGCTCGATCTTCCCGCCGGGGTTCCCCTGCGACCAGGGCCGGGTCGCGAGCAGGAAGTAGAGGTGCCCGCGGTCGTGCGCCGCGGTGACCCACTCGGGGGGTGTCGCGTACTGGACGCGCATCCCCGGCAGCGACAGCGCCACTTGGCCGCCCTCGACGAGCGCGGTCACCGGGAACTGCCGCCGCCCGGGCGCGGTCGCGTCCACGATGTCGCCCCCGACGCTCAGGCCGAGGTCCGTGGCGAACTGCCGCATCGCCGCGGTCGTCTCCTCCGGGGTGGCCGGGCCGTCGCCGAGTGAGAAGAGGAGCAGGAAGGCCATGTCCCTCCCGTCTCCGTAGTCACCGGCCCAGCCGACCACGTTGAGAGTGCCGAACTGGTGCTGCTGCATGCCGCCTTGGGCGGACTGGAGGGAGGTCATGGAGGGGCACCTTAGTGGTGCGGAGGGGGCCACCAGGCATCGGAATCACCCTGAATGACCACCTTCGGCGCGTGAACACGCCACCGGGGGGCGGGTCGTTCTGGTGTGCGTCGCCACCCCGCTGACGGAGGTCACCCGGGAGCCGCCCGCGGCAACGTGCCCCGTCGGCTCCCCGGCGACGCTGGAGTGCCACCCCGTCGCACGACTACTCTGTGGAGTTGCACGGTAACAACATGTCGCCCTCTTTCTGGGCGACCTCTACACGGTGGTGAACATGCGCAAGTCCGGAACCGCCCGTCACAAAGCGCCCGCTTCGTGTGCCCCGCGCGTCCTGGCCCGGGCCGGGGTCCTGGCCGCGGCTCTCGGTGCGGCCCTCGGAACGGCCGTACCGGCGGCGGGAGCGGCCGAACAGGGCGGTGAGGGGAAGCCCGGCCAGGACGTGGCCGCCACGGCGCTGACGCGCGGCCTGGAGAAGCCCGTCCAGGAAACGGCCAGGGGTGCCGGCGTGGCACTCGGCCACACGCTGAAGACGGTCAGCGACATCCAGCTCGACCCGCTCGCCAACACCGGGTCGGACCCGCTGGACAACTCCGTCGGCACCCAGATCGCCGACTTCCGCCCGATCAGCACCGCTGCGCTCACCGGCCCGCTCGCCAGTGGGGCCTCCCTCGGCGAGCTTCCCGTCGTGGGCCCGGTCCTCACCCGGGCGACCGGCGTACTGCCGCACTGAAGCGCCGGGACGGAGAGGCGGCCGAAGGGGGGGGAAGGCGACAGAGGGGGAGCACGCGAAGAAGCCACCGGCTGGGTGCCGGTGGCTTCTTCGTACGGTACCGCCAGGACCCTGTGGTCCCTTGGCTCAGCGGTTGTTGGTGCCGTTGGCGGACAGCAGCGGGATGTCGTCCACGACGTGCGACAGCGGCTCGTCGCCCTTCGTCTGGGACGAGTTCTCCACGCAGTTCTGCTTCTGCCAGGTGGAGAGGATGTTGATGTCCTGGACCGTGATCGGGATGAGGCCGACCACGGAGCCCACGTTGAGCTTGTCGAAGTTGAGCGCGCACAGGTCGTTCAGGGTGCCCTGGATGAGCATGTTCTGCGGGCTCATGTTGCCGTAGGTGGCGGCGTTGTTCTCGGCGCGGTCGGCGCCGTTGCCGTTCACCGTGGTGGCGCCGGTGTCGTTGCCGGTGGCCAGCGCCTGCGGGGCGGCCATGGCGGAGATGCCGACGAGGGAAAGGGCCACCGTGGCGGTGGACAGGGCCTTCTTCATCATGGGTTCTACCGTTCTTCCTGGAATGGTGCGGAAGTCTGGGACGCCGGGTCTAACTGTCTTCCGCCTCATGAGTTTTTCCTTTTCACCTGAATGGTGAGTACGCCGTGACCCGGAAATCCGTTACGGCGCGGGGTGTCACCCGACCAGCGGAAGTCCGCCCAGCAGGTTCTGACCGCCGATCAGCTGCCCGTCCTTGCCGGGCTCCTTCACGGCCTCCACCAAGGCGTCGAACGCCGGACCCTCCACACCCAGCGGGGGAGAGGAGGAGAGGAGTTCACCGCTTCCGAGGGCGTAGTCGAGACCGCCGTTCAGGCTCAGCCGCGGGCCGGTCGGAGTCTCGTTCGCGAAGGCGGGTTGCGCGGCTCCCAGAGCCATCACCGACCCCGCGACGACGGCGGCGGTCCTCGTGTACTTCATAGGGTGTGTCTTCTCCCGGGAACTGAGGGACTGTCCCACTTCTCACCCGTCGGGGTGACGACGCCGCGGCACAGCGGCAGCCGTGCCGGATCGCCTTCGCGCGCCACGGTGCGGACCGCGCGTCGCGACGGCGTGGATCGCGCATCGCGGAACAGCGGGCTAGGCGGCGCCGCGATGCGCGGGTGTTCCCGTGGACGAACCGGATGCCCCGGGAACGTGACCGGTGGGACGTGGTCGGAGAGACCGCGATCACACGAACGCGGTCACAGGGGCACGGTCAGACGTGACGCCGGGTCGCGCGGCGATAGAGCACCACGCCGCCCAGCAGCGTGCCCACGCCGAGCGCCGCCGTGCCCCAGGCACCGCTTCCGCCGGTCTGTGCGAGCACATCGGCGGCCGCGGACCCGTGCTCGGCCGCCCGCGGAGCAGGCGGAGCCGCCTCACCGGCCGGGTCGACGGGAGTCATCGCCTTCCCGCCCTCATGGACGCGGGTCTCGGCGGGCTTCTCCTTCGGGTCGGCGAGCTTCTTCTCAGCAGGCTCGTCCGGACGCTCCGGGGCGCTCGCCGCCGACTTCTCCTCGGTCCGCTGCTCGGTCCGCTGCGGAGGCTTCTTCGGCTCCTCCTTCGGCTTCTGCGGGTGGTGAGGCTGCTTGGGCGAGGGCGCGTCGTTGACGCAGGTGTTGCCGAACGCCGGGTTGAGCAGCGCGATGACGTCGATCGTGTTGCCGCAGACGTTGGCCGGTACGTGCACCGGAGCCTGGACCACGTTGCCCGACCCGACGCCGGGTGATCCGGCGGCGCTGCCACCGGCTCCCGCGTCGGCCTGGGCGTAGCCGGCCGCGCCGGCGAGCGCTCCCGTTGTGGCCACCGCGGTCAGGAGGCTCTTGCTCAAGACCTTTCGCATGGTCTCTTCCTGCTCTCAGTCTGGTGCGGAAGGCACGGAATCCTCGCGATTCCGCTTCCGCGTCTCAGGAAACCGGACGGCTCCGGTGCGTGGGCGCCACGGCGCACGCACCGGAGCCGGTCCGAGCTGATTCCCGCACAGAGGGCGGGGGCGTCAGTCGTTGACGCAGGTGTTGCCGAACGCCGGGTTGAGCAGACCGATGATGTCGATCGTGTTGCCGCAGACGTTGATCGGCACGTGGATCGGGACCTGGACGACATTGCCCGAGATGACACCGGGGGAGTTCGCGGCGCCACCCTGGGCACCAGAGTCGGCGAGAGCCGGAGCGGCGGCGGTGCCCAGGGCCATCAGCGTGCCTGCGGCGACAGTCGCGACCTTCGTGTACTTCACGTGGGAGTCCTTTCTCAAGCGGGTTTCCCTGGACCACGGATTTCGTATGTCCACGAGTGCTGGCTGATCGCCCGCAACTCCGCTGTCGCCATTCGTAACGATGTCGCGTTCCGTACGACACGAGTTATGCCGAATTCCCTGCTTCATCCCTCAAGTGGCCTAATGAAAACCGGGGTCACGTCACTCGATGAGGTGTGTGGGGTGTCACCGCGGTGGAAGCGCGCGGGTGGAATGCGGTGTGCGTGGCCGCGGAGAAAAACGGAAGACCCGGGACGCGTGCGCCCCGGGCCCGTTGCCCGCGTTCCGATCCGGCCGCGGCCTGCGCCGCCTCAGCGGTTGCCGGTGCCGTTGCCGGAGAGGATGGGGATGTCGTCGAGGAGGTGCGAGAGCGGCTCGTCGCCCTTGATCTGGGAGGAGTTCTCGACACAGGTCTGTGTCTGCGGGCTGGACAGGATGTTGATGTCCTGCACGGTGATGGGCACCAGACCGACCAGCGAGCCCAGGTTGAGCTTGCCCGGCAGCGCGATGCACGGCTTGTTCAACGAGCCCTGGATCAGCGCGAACTGGGGGCTCCAGTTCCCGTAGGTGGCGGAGTTGCCGTACATCTGGTCCGCGCCGTTGCCGTTCACGGTGGTGGCGCCGTGGTCGTCGCCGATGGCCGCGGCCTGCGGGGCGGCCACGCCGACGACCGCGGTGGCAGCGGCGGCCGTGGCCAACGCGTTCTTGATCATGGGTTGTCCTCCTGATGTGGAACTCGGACGCGGAGCGCACTGGACAACTGGGCCGCATGGGGTTGGTTGCGCAGTTTCACCCGGACGACGAGGGACGGAGTCGAAGGTCGGTTCATCATTCCGGGGGACCGGGCCGCGTCCGCATGGCCCAGGTGGTGGGCCGGGCGGCGGGAAGCCGCTCGTGTGTTCCTCTCCGCGCCCGGCGTGTCGGCCCCGGCGACCGGGCCCGCCCGACCGGCCTGCCCCAGCGGCCCGCCCGATCGGGCCACCCTCTCCTGCCGTCCGGGGCGCCGGACGGTATCCCTGGAAGTGGGACGCGCCAAGGCCCCGCCGCCGCGTTCGCGGTCCCGGAAGGGAGCACCCGCGTGACCGTGACCGTTGTGGTGGGCGTGGACGGTTCCGCGTCGAGCCTGGCCGCCGTGGACGTGGCCGCACGCGAGGCCAGGCTCCGCGCGGGCGTGCTGCGGATCGTCCACGCCCTGGTGTGGCCGACGGCGAAGGTGCCCCTCGGTCCGTCCGTGATGGGCCCGCCCGAGGGCGGTGTGCGCAAGCTCGCGGAGAAGACCGTGGAGGAGGCCGTTGCCCGCGCCAGGACCTCGGAGCCGGGCCTCGAGGTCACCTCCGCGGTGATCAGCGGGGACCCGCTGTCCGTGCTCACCGCCGAGTCCGCCGGCGCCGCCCTCGTCGTCGTGGGCACCCGCGGTCTCGGCGGGTTCACCGGGCTGCTCGTCGGCTCCGTGGCCGTGTACCTCGCCGCGCACGCCGACTGCCCCGTCCTCGTCACCCGCGGCAGGAGCAACCCGGCCGGGCCGGTGCTGCTGGGCGTGGACGGTTCCGAGGTGGGTGACGCGGCCGTCGGCTGGGCCTTCGCGGAGGCGTCGTTGCGCGGCACCGAACTGGTGGCGATGCACAACTGGAACAACTGGACGGGCCCCGTCAGCGCCGGCTCCGGCGTCCAGCTGCCCACCTACTACGACGTCGACCTGTTCCGGACGGAGGCCGAGCGCGAACTGGCGACGGCCATCGCCGGGTGGCGCGAAAGGTACCCGGACGTCACGGTGACCCCGCGCCTCGTCCAGGAGTACACCCGGCAGGCCCTCATCGCGGCCAGCGAGGAGTCCCAGCTGCTCGTCGTCGGCGCACGCGGCCGGGGCGGCTTCGCCGGGCTGCTGCTCGGTTCCGTCAGCCAGGCCGTGCTGCATCACGCGCACTGCCCGGTGGCGGTCGTACGGACGCACCGCGACCACGGACGCGACCACGGGCATGGGCGGCCCGGCCATGGGCATGGGCCCGGCCATGGGCACGGGGTGCCGCGCCGCCCGTGGCATGGTCACCGGGCCGACGGCGCTCCGGACGACTGAGCGCCGCCCGGGCGGCGGCCGTATGGCCCGACACGGCACCGGCGGCCGTGAGCCACGCGAGAGGCGGGACGCCCTCCGGCCGGTCAACACGCCGTCCCGGCCCGCCCGTTGATTCTCCCGCCGCCCTCGGCGCACACCAACGCCCTGTGACCGATGTGGATGTCGGTCACAGGGCGTTTTCGTGCTTCCCCGCATGCCCGAGAGAAGAGCCCGCTGCCTGAACAGCTCCTCCACCGCGCCTGCGCCAAGCCCACGAGGGGCCGGACCGGTCATCACCAGAGTGTGAGAGGACGGGGAGAGAGGGGGGGACGCGGGGAGGACGAGTGATCCATGACCGCGCTGGTCTAACGGAGCCCCGGAGTAATGCGGGACTCCGTGGGTTCGCACAGTCAGAAGTCGGCCCGCTCGTGGTCGTCCGTGCGGAGAACGGACTCCTGGTCGTAGAGGCGCTTGTAGGCGCTGCGGATCTTCTCGAGATCGGCGTCGTGGTCGCGGGCCTCCGAAGCGGGGTAGAGGACGCTGAGTTCGTACGAGCCCTCACGGCCGATGTGTCCGTTCTGGTCGCGCCATTGTCCGCGGCCCCGCTGGATGGTCAGCCCTGAAGGGAACTTCGGGGTCACGTGTTTGTCCACGAACGCGAGGAACTGCCTGTTGGAGACCGGTGGCTTGCCGTCCGGCCGGCCGGTGCCGAAGTAGAGGCGCGTGTTGATGTACGGCTTGCCTCGGGCAACGGTCGCGGACTCGGCCTGGTGGCCTGGCGCCGGCTGCCGGTCCAGTGCCGCGTATGCCTGCGGGGTTCCCGTGACGATTGCGAGAGCGGCCGATGAGGCGACGATGCGTGAGCGCGTCTTCCTGGAGAGCACGATGGCAACGGTCCCTTCGAGCTGTGTCCACTCGGGAGAGGGGCGGTGGAGTCCTGTCGGGTACGACCCTTCTGCGGACCCTGCCGGTTTGTCAGCCGCTTCCGGGAAACGGCCCGGCCCGGGGACTGCCGCGTTCGCCTTCGGTGGTGCGGGGCCGAGAGGGTTCCAGCCTGCGGACGGCGCGGCCCGGGATCATCATGTCGCTCATCACGTGCTCACCGACATCGGCCTGCGTCCGCACCCGATCGCATCCCGCCGCACAATGACAAACGCCCCGCAACCAGCATCCAACCTGGTCACAGGGCGTTTCAGTACTTCAGTGGAAGTACCCCCGGCAGGATTCGAACCTGCGCACACGGCTCCGGAGGCCGTTGCTCTATCCCCTGAGCTACGGGGGCGTGCCGTCTGGGCGGCGACAGGTAGAACACTACCAGGTCATCAGGGGTGGGGTGGAACGGGTTCGGTGGGGGCAGGGGCGGGGTGGGAGGGAAATGGACAAAAGCCGGACGCGGGTGGAGGGGCCCGCCTAGGCTTCTGGGTGTGCCAGGTATGTCCGGCCGGGTGCTTGTTGTCGACGACAGCAGCGTCATCCGGCAGTTGATCAGGGTCAACCTCGAGCTGGAGGGCTTCGAGGTGGTGACCGCCGTCGACGGTGCCGAGTGCCTGGATGTGGTGCATCGTGTCCGGCCCGACGTCGTGACGCTCGACGCGGTGATGCCACGTCTGGACGGTGTGCGTACGGCGGAGCGGTTGCGGGCCGACCCGCGTACGCGGCACCTGCCGCTCGCGCTCGTCAGCGCGTGCACCGAGTTGGAGGGCGACGGTGTGGTGGGGGCCGAGAGAGGGGTGGACGCCTTTCTCGCCAAGCCCTTCGAGCCCGTCGATCTGGTGCGGATGGTGCGCAGGCTGACGCACGGCAGACCTGGTGCCGGACCGGAGGCGGAGGGCGGTGTGCCGGGGCAGGACCTCGGTGCCGCGCCCGGGTCCTTCGGGGCCGCCGTGTCCGAAGTGGTGGAGCCGTAGGCGGCAGTGGTGGGGCTGTAGGGCGGCAGTGGTGGAGCCGCGAGGCGGCGCGCGCCATGGCTCGGGGCGGCCCGCGTGTGCTGTGGGTGTCGCGTCCGGCGCGCTGCGTGAGCGGGTGCGGTCCGCGCGCGGCCGGCGAGGCGTCCAGGTCGCGAAACCGGCTCGCGCTTCCCCACCCCGCCTCCCATACGCTTGCTCTGTGACCCCCGCCCAGCTCTCGCGCACCATCCGGCACCTGCTGTGCCGTGGGCTCCCCGACTCCTCCGGCGACCTGTCCGCCACGCGTGTCGTCGTCGAGTCCCCGCCCCGGCGGGGGGAGGGGGACTACGCGACCGGGATCGCCTTCCGTGTCGCGGCGGCGAGCGGGCGTGCCCCGGGCGAGGTCGCGGCCTCGCTGTGCGCGCGGCTCCTGGCCGAGGCGGACGGGATCGCGGACGCCAGGGTGGTCGGCGGCGGCTTCATCAATGTGACGCTGACGCCCCGGGCGCGGGCCGGACTGGTGAGGTCTCTCACAGCGGACCGGCCGGCCGGTATGCCGGACCCGGCAGCCGAGCCGGGACCCGAACCCGGCGACGTGCCCGCCCGTGACATCCCGCGGTGGGCCGCGCTCACCGGCGAGAGCCCCCGGGACCTCGCCGTCCGCAGCGAACGCGCCGGCTCTCTCTTCCGGGTGCAGTACGCGCACGCGCGCGCGTGCGCCCTGCTGCGCAACGGGCGGCGGCTCGGGATCGGGCCCGCCGCCGAGTGCGCCGAACCGCTCGCGCCCGCCGGCGCCCGGCTGCTGGCCCTGCTGGCCGACCGGGCGCGGATCACGTCGCCCGGCCCGCTGGCGCGGCACCTCGACGCGGTCGCGGGCGCCTTCGCCGCGTTCCGCGAGTCCTGTGAGCCGCTGCCGCGCGGTGAGGAGAAACCCGGGGCCGCCCACCGCGGCCGGCTGGCCCTCGCCGAGGCCACCCAGGCGGTGCTGGCAGGCGGCCTGTCCCAGCTCGGCGTGACCGCACCCGCACATCTTTAAGACCGCACTTCTCAGGACTGGGACACAGGGACTCCACGATCATGAGCCGTTCCGCACACCCCGCAGGCCCCCGCCACGGTGACGTCCTCCCGGAGGGCCACTACACGCCGCCGCCGACCGATCTGAACTCGCTCGACCCGCGCGTGTGGGCGCACACCGTCGAGCGCACCGCCGAGGGCTCCGTCGCTGTCGGCGGGCTCGACGTCCGCGAGATCGCCGCGGAGTTCGGCACGCCCGCGTACGTGATGGACGAGGCCGACTTCCGCGCCCGCTGCCGCGCCTGGCGGGACGCGTTCGGGCCGGACGCCGACGTCTTCTACGCGGGGAAGGCCTTCCTCTCGCGCGCCGTGGTGCGCTGGCTGTGCGAGGAGGGGCTGAACCTCGACGTGTGCTCCGGCGGCGAACTGGCGACCGCGCTGGCCGCCGGGATGCCCGCCGAGCGCATCGCGCTGCACGGCAACAACAAGTCCGCCGACGAGATCACCCGGGCCGTCGAGGCGGGCGTGGGGCGCATCGTCCTCGACTCGTTCCAGGAGATCGCCCGCGTCGCGCACATCGCCCAGCGGCTCGGGCGGCGGCAGCCCGTGCAGATCCGGGTCACGGTCGGTGTCGAGGCGCACACGCACGAGTTCATCGCGACGGCGCACGAGGACCAGAAGTTCGGCCTCGCTCTCGCGGGAGGGCAGGCGGCCGAGGCCGTGCGCCGGGTGCTGATGCTGGACAGCCTGGAGCTGACGGGCATCCACTCGCACATCGGCTCGCAGATCTTCGACATGGCCGGCTTCGAGGTCTCGGCACGCCGTGTGGTCGGCCTGCTGACGCAGATCCGCGACGAGCACGGCATCGAGCTGCCGGAGATCGACCTGGGGGGCGGCCTGGGCATCGCGTACACCCCCGAGGACGACCCGCGGGAGCCGCACGAGATCGCCAAGTCGCTGGGGGACATCGTCACCCGCGAGTGCGAGGCGGCGGGGCTGGCCGTGCCGCGGCTTTCGGTGGAGCCGGGCCGCGCCATCGTCGGGCCGACGGCCTTCACGCTCTACGAGGTCGGCACCCTCAAGGAGCTGGAGGGGCTGCGCACGTACGTGAGCGTGGACGGCGGGATGTCCGACAACATCCGCACCGCCCTCTACGACGCCGAGTACAGCGTCGCGCTCGTCTCCCGCTCCTCCGAGGCGGAGCCGATGCTCAGCCGGGTGGTGGGCAAGCACTGCGAGAGCGGTGACATCGTCGTACGGGACGCGTTCCTGCCCTCCGACCTGGCGCCCGGCGATCTGCTGGCCGTGCCGGCGACCGGTGCCTACTGCCGGTCGATGGCGAGCAACTACAACCATGCGCTGCGCCCGCCGGTCGTCGCCGTACGGGACGGGCAGGCGCGGACCATCGTGCGGCGCGAGACGGAGGAAGATCTTCTGCGTCTCGATGTCGGTTAGCGAGATATACGTCCCACATACTGGACCTGGCGTGGAATCTCCGTTCCGGTAAGTGAGACTTGACCACCAGTACCTGTAACGGGACAGACGGAAAAAGAGGTCGAATGATGCGTACGCGTCCGCTGAAAGTGGCGCTGCTGGGCTGTGGGGTCGTCGGCTCAGAGGTGGCACGCATCATGACGACGCACGCCGAGGACCTCGCCCAGCGCATCGGCGCCCCCGTCGAACTGGCGGGGGTCGCCGTCCGGCGTCCCGACCGCGTCCGCGCGGGCGTCGACCCGCACCTGGTGACCACCGACGCCGCCGCGCTCGCCGCCCGCGACGACATCGACGTGGCCGTGGAGGTCATCGGCGGCATCGAGCCCGCCCGCTCCCTGATCACCTCGGCGTTCGAACACGGTGCCAGCGTCGTGACCGCCAACAAGGCGCTGCTCGCCGAGGACGGCGGCACCCTCCACGAGGCCGCCGAGAAGCACGGCGTCGACCTGTACTACGAGGCCGCCGTCGCCGCCGCGATCCCCCTGGTGCGGCCCCTGCGCGAGTCCCTGGCGGGCGACACCGTCAACCGCGTCCTGGGCATCGTCAACGGCACCACCAACTTCATCCTCGACCGCATGGAGTCCACGGGCGCCGGCTACAGCGAGGCGCTGGACGAGGCCACCGCGCTCGGCTACGCGGAAGCCGACCCGACCGCCGATGTCGAGGGCTTCGACGCCGCCGCGAAGGCGGCCATCCTGGCGGGCATCGCCTTCCACACCCGCGTACGCCTCGACGACGTGCACCGCGAGGGCCTGACCGACGTGACGGCCGCCGACATCGCCTCCGCGAAACGCATGGGCTGCACCGTCAAGCTCCTGGCCATCTGCGAGCGCGCCGCCGACGGCCGCTCGGTCACCGCCCGGGTGCACCCGGCCATGATCCCGCTCAGCCACCCGCTCGCCTCGGTGCGCGAGGCGTACAACGCGGTCTTCGTCGAGTCGGAGGCGGCCGGGCAGCTGATGTTCTACGGTCCCGGCGCGGGTGGCGCGCCCACCGCCTCCGCCGTCCTCGGCGACCTGGTGGCCGCCTGCCGCAACAAGCTGTCCGGCGGCCGCGGCCCTGGCGAGTCGGCGTACGCGCAGCTGCCGGTTTCCCCCATGGGCGAGGTGGTCACCCGGTACCACATCAGCCTGGACGTCGCCGACAAGCCCGGTGTCCTGGCCCAGGTGGCAACCGTCTTCGCCCAGCACGGCGTCTCCATCGACACCGTGCGGCAGAAGGGCAAGGAAGGCCCGCACGACGGAGCCTGGCTCGTCGTCGTCACCCACCGTGCCCCGGACGCCGCCCTCAGCGCGACGGTCGAGGCGCTGCGCGGCCTCGACACCGTGCGCGGCGTCGCCAGCATCATGCGGGTCGAGGGTGAGTGAGCGTGCGCACCGCCGCCGTGAGGCGGCGGGGTGCGGCACGGCAAGCCCGGCGCGGCGGGCAGCGCCGGACAATGGTCAGTAAGGGAGCCGAGGAACAGTGACCGTCATGGAGCCTGAGATGTCTCAGATGCCCCAGGGGGCGTCCGCGCCCGCAGCGCGTGCCGCGGGACGCCCGCAGTGGCGCGGCATCATCGAGGAGTACCGCGACCGCCTCCCGGTCGCCGCCGACACCACCGCCGTCACACTCCGTGAGGGCGGCACCCCGCTGGTCCCCGCGCGAGTGCTCTCCGAGCTGACCGGCTGCGACGTCCACCTCAAGGTGGAGGGCGCCAACCCCACCGGCTCCTTCAAGGACCGCGGGATGACGATGGCCATCACCCGCGCCAAGGAGGAGGGCGCCCAGGCCGTCATCTGCGCCTCCACCGGCAACACCTCGGCCTCGGCCGCCGCCTACGCCGTGCGGGCCGGCATGGTGTGCGCCGTGCTGGTGCCGCAGGGCAAGATCGCCCTGGGCAAGATGGGGCAGGCGCTGGTGCACGGCGCCAAGATCCTCCAGGTGGACGGCAACTTCGACGACTGCCTGGAGCTGGCCCGCGGGCTGTCGGACAAGTACCCGGTCTCGCTGGTCAATTCGGTCAACCCGGTGCGGATCGAGGGCCAGAAGACGGCGGCCTTCGAGATCGTGGACATGCTCGGGGACGCCCCCGACATCCACGTCCTCCCGGTCGGCAACGCGGGCAACATCACCGCGTATTGGAAGGGCTACCGCGAGTACCACGAGGACGGCCCCGCCACCCGTACCCCGCGCATGTGGGGCTACCAGGCGTCGGGCGCCGCTCCCCTCGTGCGCGGTGAGGCCGTCAAGGAGCCCAGCACCATCGCCACCGCCATCCGCATCGGCAACCCGGCCTCCTGGACGCTGGCCGAACAGGCCCGCGACGAGTCGGGCGGGTTCATCGACATGGTGACCGACCGTCAGATCCTCCGGGCCTACCGGCTGTTGGCCGCGCAGGAGGGCGTCTTCGTCGAACCCGCGTCGGCGGCGTCGGTCGCCGGGCTGATCCAGGCCGCCGAGGAGGGCAAGGTGGAAGCGGGGCAGCGCATCGTGTGCACCGTCACCGGCAACGGCCTCAAGGACCCCGACTGGGCCGTGGCGGGCGCGCCGCAGCCCCTCGTCGTGCCCGTGGACGCGGACGCCGCAGCCGAGCGCCTCGGCCTCGCCTGACACCCCTTCCGCCACCTCTCCCGGGCCGGCCCTGGAACCTCGCGAAGGCTCCCGCGTCCGGCCCGAGAGGACCTCGAACCCCGCCCGAGCGGCCCCGCACACCATTGTGAGGACTCCCGGCCCTCGCCCGAGGAACTCCCGCGCCCGGCGGTGGGGCTTCCGGACCCCGCCCGCCCGGCCCTCGCGCCGCGTGTGGGGGCTCTCGGGTGTCGTCCGCGTGGTCCTCGGGGCCGGCCTGGGGCTTCCGGGGTCCGTTCGAAAGGGCTCGGGCTCGGCCTGGGATTTCGGGTGTCGTTCGGCCTCCGCCCCTGTGCGCGGGGCTCTCGGGTGTCTCCGCGCGGTCCGGTCCCTGAGGCGGCCTGGGGCTTCCGGGGCTCGTCCGAGGGGCTCTCGGGCCGTGCCCTAGGACTCACGGGTCCCGCCCCGGGGCCCGGGCCGCGCCGGAGGAATCCTCGGCATGCCGGCTGGGCGGCTCCCGGGCCTCGCTTGCGCGGCTCCTGGCCCTGTCCGCCGGAACCTGGGCGCCGCCCGGACAGGACGCGAGGTTCCGCACGGGCGGGACCCGAGGGGCCGCCAGGCGGTCGGCTCGCCCCGCGTCCGGGACGGGCCGGGCACGGTCGCCCGCAGGGCCCCGTGGGGCGTGGGCCATGGGCCCATGGCCCACGGGGCCGGCAGGTCCTGCCGGGAGGCTCGGCCGCGCCGGGGCCGGCCCTGGGCTCTTCCGCCGACCGGAAGAGCCCAGGGTGCGGGCCCGTAGGTGTGCTCCAGACGGGCACACCGGACAGAAGCACGGGGAGGCTCACGACACGCATCGTGCGCCTCCCGTGCGCCCTATGTCGCCACTGAACCCACCTTCGATAGGCTGAGATTCACCCCGACTCCTGACGTCCCCGCCTCGGGCCCTGTGCCGAGCGGTGTGGCCGGTCCGGCGCAGCCGTGGCCTTGACGGGGTGCTCCGCAAACCGAACCAAGGAGTGTCATCGTCAGATGGCCGGTCCCGCGTTCCGCGCCGCCGCCGTCCGGGTGCGCGTCCCCGCCACCAGCGCCAACCTCGGCCCCGGCTTCGACGCCCTGGGCCTCGCCCTGGGGATCTACGACGACGTGGTCGTCCGTGTCGCCGATTCCGGCCTGCACATCGACATCGCCGGCGAGGGCGCCGAGTCCCTGCCGCGCGACGAGAACCACCTGCTCGTCCGCTCCCTGCGCACCGCCTTCGACGCCTTGGGCGGCCAGCCGCGCGGTCTGGAGATCGTGTGCGCCAACCGCATCCCGCACGGCCGCGGCCTCGGCTCCTCCTCCGCCGCCATCTGCGCGGGCGTCATGGCCGCCCGTGCCGTGACCACGGGCGGTGAGGCGAGGCTGGACGACACCGCGCTGCTGGAGCTGGCCACCGAGATCGAGGGCCACCCCGACAACGTGGCCGCCTGTCTGCTCGGCGGCTTCACCCTGGCCTGGACGGACGGCGGCGCGGCCCGCGCGGTGCGGATGGAGCCCGCCGCCTCCCTCGTCCCGGTGGTCTTCGTCCCCGCGAAACCCCTGCTCACCCAGACCGCCCGGGGGCTGCTGCCGCGCACGGTGCCGCACGTGGACGCGGCCTTCAACGCGGGGCGCGCCGCGCTGCTCGTCGAGGCGCTGACCCGGCGGCCCGAGTTGCTGCTGGCCGCCACCGAGGACCGGCTGCACCAGGAGTACCGGGCCCCGGCGATGACGGAGAGTGCGGATCTGGTGGGCCGGCTGCGTGCCGAGGCCGTCCCCGCGGTCATCTCGGGAGCCGGTCCGACGGTGCTGGCCCTGGCGGCGAACGACGGCGAGGCGGACAAGGTCTCCCGGCTGGCGGGAGACGGCTGGACCGCGAACCGGCTGGCCCTGGACCTGGCGGGCGCCTGTGTGCTGCCCCTGGCCACGGGCTCCGGGAGCGACGCGGGCCACAGTGGTTCCGGGACCGGGAACGCACCGGGAGGCGCGGGCAGCGGGCCCCGGTGACAGCGGGTTGCGGATCTTCGAGAGGGGGAATGTTTGTTGGATCCGGTAGTGTTAACCTCAAGTCTGCACTCGCAGTCTCGTGGACCCCGCGCAGGTAAGTGTGAGGGTTCGAGGAGTGCGGTGCTTGCGTGTTCCCCTGGCAGGCCCAGCAGGGACCACCTCTTCTTCCAGGAGCCTCCCACACTGCACGGAACACTGCCGCGCAGGGGCGAACACGCTCCGGAGCCGACGTGAAGGTCATCCATGTCGAGGCTTCACGCCGAACCCACGTACTGATCTCCCCGCCGTATATCCAGGCGGGACCACCGCCCCGGCTCAGTCCCCCAACGCAGGACTCCAGCCGGACAGCACAACCGGTCGCCGAGCCAGACTGGCCGACGTCCGCTCCAGGGAAGGACCCTTCGTGAGCGACACCACCGATCTGATGGGCGTGAACGCCGATACCGCAGCCGACGGTGCCGCGGCGCCCGCTACGGACGCATCCGCCGCGCCTGCGGCCTCCGGTGCTGCCGCACCCAGGCGTCGGCGCTCCGGCACGGGGCTCGAGGGCATGGTTCTGGCCGAGCTCCAGCAGGTCGCCTCCAGCCTCGGCATCAGGGGCACCGCGCGGATGCGCAAGAGCCAGCTGATCGAGGTCATCAAGGAGCACCAGGCGGGCGGCAGTTCGTCCGCCGCGGCCACCTCCGGCAAGGGTGCCAAGGCCGCCGACAGCAAGGCGGGCAAGGACGCCAAGGACGCGGGGGAGGCCCCGGCCGCCAAGGAGGCGCAGCCCGCCGAGGGCGGCGCCACCGAGACCAAGCCGAAGCGCCGCGCCACCTCCCGGGCCCGTACCGGTGAGCCGGAGGGCGCGCAGCAGGAGGCCCAGGGCGGCCAGCAGCAGATCGACATCCCCGGACAGACCGAGGGCGACGCCAAGGCGGCCCAGGAGGGCGGCCGGGTGCGCCGTACCAGGGCCTCCTCCACCGAGGACGCCGCGGAGCCGGCGGAGGGCCGTACGGACGCGAAGTCCTCCGCCGAGGGCGGCAGGCCCGCGGACAAGGACGGCAAGGACGGCAGCGGCAAGGACGCCAGGGGCGAGCGCCCCGACAAGGACGCCAAGGCCGACCGTTCCGAGCGGGACGGCAAGGGCGGCGAGGGCAAGCAGCAGGACCGCCCCTCCAAGCGGGAGCGCCAGCGCGACCGCGACCGCAACCGGGACCGCGGCAAGAGCGACGGCGGCGGCCAGCAGAACCAGTCCGGCGGCGGTGGCCGCCGGGACGGCCGCGACAACCGCGACCGTGACAACCGGGAGGACGCCTTCGACGACGAGAGCGGCGGCGGCCGCCGCGGTCGCCGTGGCCGCTACCGGGACCGCAGGGGCCGGCGCGGCGGGCGTGACGAGTTCGAGCCGCAGATCTCCGAGGACGACGTCCTGATCCCGGTCGCCGGCATCCTCGACATCCTCGACAACTACGCGTTCGTGCGCACCTCCGGCTACCTGCCGGGTCCCAACGACGTGTACGTCTCGCTCGCGCAGGTCCGCAAGAACGGCCTGCGCAAGGGCGACCACGTCACCGGCGCGGTGCGCCAGCCGCGTGAGGGGGAGCGGCGCGAGAAGTTCAACGCGCTGGTCCGCCTCGACTCCGTCAACGGGATGTCGCCCGAGGACGGCAAGGGCCGTTCGGAGTTCAACAAGCTCACCCCCCTCTACCCGCAGGAGCGGCTGCGTCTGGAGACGGAGCCCAATCACCTGACCTCGCGGATCATCGACCTGGTCTCGCCGGTCGGCAAGGGGCAGCGCGGTCTGATCGTGGCCCCGCCGAAGGCGGGCAAGACCACGGTGCTGCAGTCGATCGCGAACTCGATCACCCGGAACAACCCCGAGTGCCACCTGATGGTCGTCCTGGTGGACGAGCGTCCGGAAGAGGTCACCGACATGCAGCGGTCGGTCAAGGGCGAGGTCATCTCCTCGACCTTCGACCGCCCGGCCGAGGACCACACCACCATCGCCGAGCTGGCCATCGAGCGGGCGAAGCGGCTGGTGGAGCTGGGCCACGACGTGGTGATCCTGCTGGACAACATCACCCGCCTCGCGCGCGCCTACAACCTGGCGGCGCCCGCCTCGGGCCGCATCCTCTCCGGTGGTGTGGACTCGACGGCGCTGTACCCGCCGAAGAAGTTCTTCGGCGCGGCGCGCAACATCGAGGACGGCGGCTCCCTGACGATCCTCGCCGCGGCGCTGGTGGAGACCGGCTCCCGGATGGAGGAGGTCATCTTCGAGGAGTTCAAGGGCACCGGCAACATGGAGCTGAAGCTCGACCGGAAGCTCGCCGAGAAGCGGATCTTCCCCGCGGTGGACGTGGACGCGTCCGGCACCCGCAAGGAGGAGATCCTCATGGCGAACGAGGAGCTCCAGATCGTCTGGAAGCTGCGGCGCGTGCTGCACGCCCTGGACCAGCAGCAGGCCATCGAGCTGCTGCTGGACAAGATGAAGCAGACGAAGTCCAACGCGGAGTTCCTGCTCCAGATCCAGAAGACGACGCCGACGCCCAACGGGCAGGATTGAGGGCCGGCGGGTCCCGGTCGGCCGGAGGTGTCGTCGGGGTGTCGCCCGGACGGGTCATGGCGAGGGCCGTCCCACCACACACGGTGGGGCGGCCCTCGCCGTCTGTTCTGGCTGCTGAGAGCTTGCCCACAGGCCCGCCTCGCCGCGTTCGGGTGTCGGCTCGGCAGGCGCGGGTACGTCGTCGCAGGTAAAACGGGACCAGTACCGAGATGCGGCCCCGTCCGTGCGCCGCCGGCCCGTCGCGAGCACCCGGCGCGCGTGGTGACCGGTTGTGCAACCCTTCCGGCGAGACCCAGCGTCCACACAGGACACACACGCCACGAGCAGGACTGAGGGAAGTGACAATGGCGGGCGACAGCTACGAGGGCGACACGGCGGCGGGAGGCCGCTCCCGGGGCATATGTGCCACCGGACGTCGCCGCAGGCCGCGCAGCGGGCGTCAGCGCGCCGTGCGTGCCGCCGCCTGGGCCGTGGCGGGAGCCGTCGTGCTCGGCGGTACGAGCCTCGGCTTCGTGTACTTCAAACTGGACGGCAACGTCTCCGGCGTCGACATCAACGCGGCCCTGGGCACCGACCGGCCGCAGGACGTGCCGAACGGTTCCATGGACATCCTGGTGCTCGGCTCGGACACCCGCGCGGGGGACAACGCGAAGTACGGCCGTGACCAGGGCGGCGCCCGCTCGGACACGGCGATGGTGCTGCACATCAACGAGAAGCACGACAAGGCCAGCGTCGTCTCGATACCCCGCGACACCCTGGTGCGGCGGCCGAGCTGCGAGGGTGACGCCTCGGAGCACCACAGAAACGTTCCCGCGCAGCGCGCGATGTTCAACAGCGCCTACGACGTCGGCGGCCCCGCGTGCGCCGTCAAGACCGTCGAGTCCCTCTCCGGCGTGCGGATGGACCACTACCTCGAGGTCGACTTCGCGGGCTTCAAGAAGCTGATCAACACCCTCGGCGGCGTCGAGATGACCACCGCCAAGCCGATCCACGACAAGGACAGCCACCTCGACCTGGGGGCCGGCACCCACCGGCTGGACGGCGAGCAGTCCCTCGGCCTGGTGCGCACCCGGCACGGCGTCGGTGACGGCAGCGACCTGGGCCGCATCCAGCTCCAGCAGGCGTTCGTCAAGGCGCTCATCGACCAGGTCAACAGCATCGGCCTCTTCAGCAGCCCCAAGAAGCTCTACGACCTGGCCGACACCGCGACCTCGGCGATCACCACCGACTCCGAGCTGGACTCGGTGGGCGAGCTGACGGGTCTGGCGAAGACGCTCAAGGGCATCAAGTCCGACGACATCCAGATGACGACGCTGCCGGTGGAGTACGACCCCGCCGACCCGAACCGCGTGGTGCAGATCGACGCCAAGACCGAGAAGGTCTGGTGGGCGCTCAAGCACGACAAGCCGGTCCCGAGGTCGGCCACCAAGGGCTCGGCGGGCGACAAGACGGACATAGGCGGTGTGGTCCGCAACCAGCACAAGACGGCCCGGGCCGCCGGGAACGAGCCGGGCGACCGCTGAGGGCCCGGGGGACCCGGTCGGGAGCGGCGGGGGAATACGGCGGCACGGCCCCCGGTTTTGGGGGGTGCGGCCAGCAGTGGCAAACTGGACCGTCGGCCCCGGTTCACGGGGGACAACCCGTCCACCGACCCGGCGCCCTCCCGAACCTAGGAGTGACCTTGAAGCGCGACATCCACCCCGAGTACCGCGAGACCCAGGTGAGCTGCACCTGTGGCAACTCGTTCACCACGCGTAGCACCATGCCGGAAGGCGTGATCCGCGCCGACATCTGCTCGGCCTGCCACCCGTTCTACACCGGAAAGCAGAAGATCCTCGACACCGGTGGCCGCGTGGCCCGCTTCGAGGCCCGCTTCGGCAAGAGCGCGGGCAGCGCCAAGAAGTAGCGACACCGCAGCGCCGGACCGCGCCGCCCTGGCCGGGCAGCGCGGCCCGGCGCTCTTTTGGTGCTCAGCGCCCGCCGGGGCCAGGTGTCCCGGCGGGCCCGGCCCCGCACGGGGCGTCACACTTCTTCGTCAAGGGTCTTGAGTAGGGGATGGCCACGATGTTCGAGGCGGTCGAGGAACTCGTCGGCGAGCACGCCGACCTGGAGCGGCGGCTCGCCGATCCGGCGATCCACGCCGACCAGGCGGGGGCCCGTCGGCTGAACAAGCGCTACGCCGAGCTGACCCCGATCATCAACGCCTACGGCGAGTGGAAGCGGACCGGGGACGACATCGGCACCGCCCGCGAACTCGCCGCGGAGGACCCCGAGTTCGCCGCCGAGGTCAAGGAGCTGGAGCGCCGCCGCGAGGAGCTGACCGAGCGGCTGCGGCTGCTGCTCGTCCCGCGGGACCCCAGCGACGACAAGGACGTCATCCTGGAGATCAAGGCGGGCGAGGGCGGCGACGAGTCGGCGCTGTTCGCTGGCGACCTGCTGCGGATGTATCTGCGCTACGCCGAGCGCCACGGCTGGAAGACCGAACTGATCGGCGCCACCGAGTCCGATCTGGGCGGCTACAAGGACGTCCAGGTGGCGGTGAAGTCCAAGGGCGCCGCCGAGCCCGGACAGGGCGTGTGGGCGCGGCTGAAGTACGAGGGCGGGGTGCACCGCGTCCAGCGGGTGCCGGCCACCGAGTCCCAGGGCCGCATCCACACCTCCGCCGCCGGTGTCCTGGTCCTGCCCGAGGCCGAGGAGGTGGACGTGGAGATCAACCCGAACGATCTGCGCATCGACGTCTACCGCTCCTCAGGACCCGGCGGGCAGTCCGTCAACACCACCGACTCGGCCGTGCGCATCACCCACGAGCCGACCGGCATCGTCGTCTCCTGCCAGAACGAGAAGAGCCAGCTCCAGAACAAGGAGCAGGCCCTGCGCATCCTGCGGGCCCGGCTGCTGGCCGCCGCCCAGGAGGAGGCCGAGAAGGAGGCCTCGGACGCGCGCCGCAGCCAGGTGCGGACCGTGGACCGCTCCGAGCGGGTGCGCACCTACAACTTCCCGGAGAACCGCATCTCGGACCACCGCGTCGGCTTCAAGGCCTACAACCTCGACCAGGTGCTGGACGGCGAGCTGGACCCGGTCATCCAGGCGTGCGCGGACGCGGACTCGGCGGCCAAGCTGGCCGCCGCCCAGTGACGTGCCCGGTGCCCTGGTGAGTGCTGTTGTGACGCTGAAGATCCCGCAGGCCCCGGGAGGGGGAACGGAGTGAACGTGCTGCTCGCCGAGGTGGCGCAGGCCACCCAGCGGCTGGCCGACGCGGGCGTGCCCTCGCCGCGTTTCGACGCCGAGGAGCTGGCCGCCTGGGTGCACGGCGTCAAACGGGGCGAGCTGCACCGGGTCGCCGACGCCGACTTCGACGCGCGCTACTGGGAGGCCGTGGCCCGCCGCGAGGCCCGCGAGCCGCTCCAGCACATCACCGGGCGCGCCTTCTTCCGCTATCTGGAGCTGCACGTGGGCGCCGGCGTCTTCGTGCCCAGGCCGGAGACGGAGTCCGTGGTCGGCTGGGCGATAGACGCGGTACGTGCCATGGACGTCGCCGAGCCGCTGATCGTGGACCTGTGCACCGGCTCGGGCGCCATCGCGCTCGCCCTCGCCCAGGAGGTCCCCCGCTCGCGGGTGCACGCCGTCGAACTGGACGAGGGCGCGCTGGAGTGGGCCCGCAAGAACGTCGAGGGCTCGCGGGTGGTGCTGCACCACGGGGACGCGCGCACGGCACTGCCCGAGCTCGACGGCCAGGTCGACCTGGTGATCTCCAATCCGCCCTACATCCCGCTCACCGAGTGGGAGTACGTGGCGCCCGAGGCGCGCGACCACGATCCGCAGATGGCGCTGTTCTCCGGCGAGGACGGTCTGGACGTCATCCGCGGCCTGGAGCGCACCGCGCACCGGCTGCTGCGCCCCGGCGGGGTCGTGGTGATCGAGCACGCCGACACCCAGGGCGGCCAGGTGCCCTGGATCTTCACCGAGGACCGGGGCTGGGCCGACGCCGCGGACCATCCCGATCTCAACAACCGTCCCCGTTTCGCCACCGCACGCAGGGAGGTGCCGTGATGGCACGGCGTTACGACTGCTCCGACGCGACCGACCGCGCGACCGGGCTGCGCGAGGCCGCCTCGGCCGTGAGGCGCGGAGAACTCGTCGTGCTGCCGACGGACACCGTCTACGGCGTCGGCGCCGACGCGTTCAGCTCCGACGCCGTCGGCGATCTCCTGGAGGCCAAGGGCCGCGGCCGCGGCATGCCCTCCCCGGTCCTGGTGGGCTCGCCCAACACGCTGCACGGCCTGGTCACGGACTTCTCCGAGAGTGCCTGGGAACTGGTGGACGCCTTCTGGCCCGGCGCGCTCACCCTGGTGGCGCGGCACCAGCCGTCGCTGACCTGGGACCTGGGCGAGACCCACGGCACGGTGGCCGTGCGGATGCCGCTGCACCCGGTCGCCATCGAGCTGCTGAGCGAGTTCGGCCCCATGGCCGTCTCCTCGGCGAACCTGAGCGGGCACCCGGCGCCGATGGACTGCGACGCCGCGCAGGAGATGCTGGGCGAGTCGGTCTCCGTCTACCTGGACGGCGGCCCCACGCAGGACAGCGTCCCCTCCTCCATCGTGGACGTCACCGGGCCGGTGCCCGTACTGCTGCGGGCCGGCGCCATCGACGCCGACGAGCTGCGCGAGGTCGTACCGGACCTGGAGGTGGCCGGGTAGTGACCGCCCCTCCCGGGCGTGGTGCGGCCGAGTCCGGCGGCATAAACGGCGCCGAGCGCGCGTTCCGCATCCTCCACGTCTCCACAGGCAACGTGTGCCGCTCGCCGATCACCGAGCGGCTCACCCGGCACGCCCTGGCCGAACGGCTGGGGGACAGCCGCACCGGCGGCCTCGTGGTCGAGAGCGCGGGCACCTGGGGGCACGAGGGCGCGCCGATGGAGGAGAACGCGGTGGCCGTGCTCCTCGAACACGGTGCGGACGCCGAAGGGTTCACCGGCCGCGAGCTGCTGGACGAACACGTGATCCGGGCGGACCTGGTGCTGACGGCCACCCGCGACCACCGGGCGCAGGTGATCTCCATGGGGCACTCGGCGGGCCTGCGCACCTTCACGCTCAAGGAGTTCACCCGGCTGGTGCGGGCGATAGACCCGGCGACGCTGCCCGAGGCGCGCGGCCCCGAGGGCGTGGTGGAGCGGGCGCACGCGCTGGTCCAGGCGGCGGCCGCGCTGCGCGGCTGGCTGCTGGCGCCCAGCCCGGAGGCCGACGAGATCCACGACCCGTACGGGGCGCCGATCCCCTACTTCCGCTCCGTCGGCGAGGAGATCAGCCGGGCGCTGGACCCGGTCCTCACCGCGCTGACGGGCGTCCCCGCCGCCCCGGAGGGGGCCGGGCGCGGTCCGGCCGGCCGCTGAGCCCGAGCGGCCCGCCGCGGACTGTTCGAAGCCGTCACCATGTGTCATAGGCTGGTGCCGAGCAGGTCACGGCGCCCTGGCCGGGCGCCGGTGGCGTGCCGCTGTCCTCCGGGGGCCACCCCCCGGAGCCCCGGGTCCGGCGCCGGGCGCCGCTGATCCCAGCGTGCCCCGTGGGGCGGCCGGCTCGGTGACGTTGTCCTATGGTGTGGGTCCGAGCAGCCCGTGAGACCTCTGGGGAGTCCGTGCGTGAGTATCTGCTGACGCTGTGCGTCACGGCGGCGGTCACCTATCTGCTGACCGGTCCGGTGCGGAAGTTCGCCATCGCGGCGGGGGCGATGCCCCCGGTGCGGGCGCGGGACGTGCACCGGGAGCCGACGCCACGGCTCGGCGGTATCGCGATGTTCGGCGGCCTGTGCGCGGGCCTGCTGGTGGCCTCGCAACTGACCAACATCGGTGAGCTGTTCACCCTTTCCGACGAACCCAGGGCCCTGCTGTCCGGGGCCGGACTGATCTGGCTGATCGGCGTCCTGGACGACAAATGGGGCGTGGACGCGCTGGTGAAGCTCGGCGGCCAGATGATCGCCGCCGGTGTGATGGTCCTCCAGGGGCTCACCATCCTGTGGCTGCCGGTCCCGGGCGTGGGCAATGTCGCGCTGACACCCCTGCAGGGCACCCTGCTGACGGTCGCCCTCGTGGTGATCACGATCAACGCGGTGAACTTCGTCGACGGCCTCGACGGACTGGCCGCGGGCATGGTCTGCATCGCCTCGCTGGCGTTCTTCATGTACGCGTACCGCATCTGGTACGGCTACGGCATCGAGGCGGCGGCGCCCGCGACGCTCTTCGCGGCGGTGCTCATGGGCATGTGCCTGGGCTTCCTGCCGCACAACATGCACCCGGCGCGGATCTTCATGGGCGACTCGGGCTCGATGCTGATCGGCCTGGTGCTGGCCGCCGGCGCGGTCTCGATCACCGGCCAGGTGGACCCGGACCTGATGGTGGAGCACACCGGTTCGGTCAAGTCCGCGGTGCACACGATGGTGCCGCTGTACATGCCGCTGCTGCTGCCGCTGAGCATCATCGCCATCCCCGTCGCCGACCTGGTGATGGCGATCGTGCGGCGCACCTGGAACGGGCGCTCGCCGTTCGCCGCGGACCGGGGGCACCTGCACCACCGGCTGCTGGAGATCGGGCACTCGCACAGCCGGGCCGTGCTGATCATGTACTTCTGGGCCGCCCTGATCGCCTTCGGCGCCGTGGCCTTCTCGGTGCGCTCCTCCAGTCTCGCGATCGTGCTGGCGATCGTGCTGCTGAGCGCGGTGGGGCTGGTGGTCCTGCTGCTGCCGCGCTACACCCCGCGGGTGCCCGCCTGGGCCCAGCGGGTGCTGCCGCCCCGCTACCGGCGCGCCCAGCACGAGCGGGGGGCGGCCTTCGTCGACCCGACGCCGCCCGGGCCGGGGGAGGACCCGGTGCCCGCGGGGGAGGACGCCGAGCGGGCGGAGCGCGAGCCGGCGCTGGCCGGACTGGAGGGCGCGACGGCGATCGGGGAGCGTCGGCAGTTCACCCGGCCGAAGAAGATCAACACCCGGGACTGAGGCGCCCTGTTGCCCGACGGAACGGGTCAATACCAGACAAAGCGCCCGGCGTCAGCCTGGAGCGCATATGCTCACACCTGCGTGTGACAGGGGGCACACGAAGTAGGTAAAGACCTCATCAAATAGTTTGTGATACCGTTCACGAAACCCGGTGACAACCGAAGTGCCGCGCTTGCGCGGGCCCTTCTGTGGGAGGGCGCACCTCCGCGCCGGGCTACGCTCGTCATCGACGACTCACGTCCTCGCACGTTTCCCCGAGTTCCCCGGAGAACACCACATGCAGTCGAACGACGCACGCATGCTGCTGCACTGCGCCGTCCCGACCGCCCTCGCCGGTGTCGTGGCCGCGGCCCTCAGCGGCGTGTTCGCAGGAGGCAAGGGAGCCATCGGCGCGGCGGTCGGCGCCCTCGTAGTGATCCTCTTCATGGGGCTCGGCCTTTACGTCCTCCAGCGGACAGCGCGCTCCTTCCCGCACCTCTTTCAGGCGATGGGCCTCCTGCTCTATACGACGCAGATTCTGCTGCTGTTCGTGGTGCTGGTGGTCTTCCGGGATACCACCCTTTTCGACACCAAGACCTTCGCGTTCACTCTGCTCGGCGCCACCGTGGTGTGGGTCGCCTCGCAGGGCAGGGCCCATATGAAGGCGAAGATCATGTATGTCGAGCCCGCCACCGGCAGCGGCGAGAAAGCCAGTGCCACGTAGGGGCGGGATAAGCGCTCGTTCGAGCAACTGCTATCGTCCGTTGCCAACTGCGGCGCAGCAGACGGGGGCGGCAGCGTTCCGCCCGGTTCCGGACCCGAGGGGACGGAACGGACGCTCGCGCACCCTGCTCAGCCGCCGCCCCCGATTCGTAAGACCAAGACCAGTGCCGTTCCGTGGCAGCACGCCGCGCCGACACAACGAGGTAGCCGTTTTCATGCGCCATGCAGAAGGAGCCCGCGGTGAGTGCTGACCAGATGCTCGCCTTTGAGACCGACTGCCACCTTTTCAGTGGTTGCGGCTTTGAGGCTCCAGGGCTCCACTCGTTCGTCTTCGAGCCGATGTTCAGCATCGGCGGCTTCGACTTCAACAAGCCGATCCTGCTCGCCCTGGTGGGCACCCTCGCCATCGTGTGGTTCTTCTGGGCCGCCTTCAACAAGCCGAAGCTCGTGCCGGGCAAGCTCCAGATGGTCGGCGAGGCGGGCTACGACTTCATCCGCCGCGGCGTGGTCTACGAAACGATCGGCAAGAAGGAAGGCGAGAAGTACGTCCCCCTGGTGGTGTCGCTCTTCTTCTTCGTCTGGGTGATGAACCTGTGGTCGGTCATCCCGCTGGCGCAGTTCCCCGTGACGTCGATCTTCTCGATCCCGCTCGGCCTCGCGCTGCTCGTCTACGTCCTGTGGGTGGGACTGACCTTCAAGCGCCACGGTTTCGTCGGTGCCTTCAAGAACTTCACGGGCTACGACAAGTCGCTCGGCGCGGTGCTGCCGCTGGTCATGGTCATCGAGCTGTTCTCGAACCTGCTGGTGCGCCCGTTCACGCACGCGGTCCGGCTCTTCGCGAACATGTTTGCAGGGCACATGCTCGTGGCCCTCTTCACCATCGCGAGCTGGTACATGCTCAACGGCATCGGCATCGCGTACTCGGTCGTGTCCTTCGTGATGACGGTCGTGATGATCGCCTTCGAGCTGTTCATCCAGGTCATCCAGGCCTACGTCTTCGTCCTGCTGACCTGCTCCTACATCCAGGGCGCGCTCGTCGAGGAACACTGAGCCAGCCCGCTCCCCGCAACCCCCAGCTGTCCGGCGGCCAACCCCCGCCGGTCCGTACAGAGAAGGAAGTAACGGCATGTCCGCTGCTCTCGAAATGGTCAACCTCGCCGCTGAGAAGGGCGTTACCGGCAACCTCGGGTCCATCGGCTACGGCCTCGCCGCCATCGGCCCCGGCATCGGCGTCGGCATCGTCTTCGGCAACGGCACCCAGGCGCTGGCCCGTCAGCCCGAGGCCGCCGGTCTGATCCGTCAGAACCAGATCCTCGGCTTCGCCTTCTGTGAGGCGCTGGCCCTCATCGGCATCGTCATGGGCTTCATCTTCCGCTCCTGACGACCGAGCGAACGACCCCTTTTTCCGACGGAAGGCACTGACGTGAACGCCCTGGTACCCCTGGCGGAGACCGAGGTTCCGCAGAACCCGCTCGTTCCGCCGATCCCAGAGCTGGTCATCGGCCTGATCGCATTCGCCATCGTCTTCTTCTTCCTGTGGAAGAAGCTCCTTCCGAGCATCAACAAGGTGCTGGAAGAGCGTCGTGAAGCCATTGAGGGCGGCATCGAGAAGGCCGAGGCGGCTCAGCAGGAGGCTGCCGAGGTACTCCAGCAGTACAAGGACCAGCTCTCCGAGGCCCGCCACGAGGCCGCCCGCCTGCGTGCCGAGGCACAGGAACAGGGCGCCGCGCTCATCGCCGAGATGCGCGCCGAGGGCCAGCGGCAGCGTGAGGAGATCATCGCCGCCGGCCACGCCCAGATCGAGGCCGACCGCAAGCAGGCCGCTCAGACGCTCCGCCAGGATGTGGGCAAGCTCGCCACCGACCTGGCCGGGAAGCTCGTCGGTGAGTCCCTGGAGGACCACGCCCGGCAGAGCCGCGTCATCGACCGCTTCCTCGACGGGCTCGAAGAGGCCGCTGAGGCCGAGGCCAATGTCAACGGAGCCGCCCGATGAATGGTGCGAGCCGTGAGGCGCTTGCCGCCGCACGTGGGAGCCTGACCGCGCTGACCGACTCCACGTCGGTCGACGCCGCGGCTCTGGCCGACGAGCTCGCCGCCGTCACCGCGCTGCTGGAGCGCGAGGTCTCGCTGCGCCGGGTCCTCACCGACCCGGCGCAGGACGGGGAGGCCAAGGCCGGCCTCGTCCAGCGGGTGCTCGCCGGCCAGGTCAGCGGCCCGGCCACCGACCTGGTCTCCGGCATGGTCCGCTCCCGCTGGTCCGCGCCGCGCGACCTGGTCGACGCGGTCGAGGAGCTGGCGGACCTGGCCGACCTCGTGGCCGCGGAGCGCGACGGATCGCTCGACGACGTCGAGGACGAGCTGTTCCGGTTCGCCCGGACCGCCGCCTCGTCGCCGGACCTGCGCTCCGCGCTCACCAGCCGCACGGCGACGCCCGAGGCCAAGCGGGCGCTGGTGCACCAGCTGCTGGAGGGCCGGGTGCGGCCCGCCACCGAGCGTCTGGTCACCCGTCTGGTGACCCAGCCGCGGGGACGTAGCCTGGAGGCAGGGCTCGACGCACTGTCCAAGCTGGCCGCCGGGCGCCGGAACCGCTCGGTCGCCGTCGTGACCTCCGCGGTGCCGCTCAGCGACGAGCAGAAGCGGCGCCTGGGCGCGGCGCTGGCCAAGCTCTACGGCCGCCAGGTGCACCTGAACCTGGACGTGGACCCCGGGATCCTCGGGGGGATCCGGGTGCAGGTGGGCGACGAGGTCATCAACGGCTCGGTCGCCGACCGCCTGGAGCAGGCCCAGCGGCGGATGGCGGGCTGACGGCCGCCGCGGCGGCGCGACAGGACCCGGCGCGCGTGCGCCAACCAACTCAACAAGCACGAAAGCGGCCCGAGTTGGGCCGTACAAGGGACTCGGGGGAGACGCCCCCCGGAGCCCGAAGCAACTTACGGGCCCAACAAGGAGAGCAGGGAACCCAGATGGCGGAGCTCACGATCCGGCCGGATGAGATCCGGGACGCGCTGGAGAACTTTGTCCAGTCGTACACGCCGGACGCGGCCTCGCGCGAAGAGGTCGGTACGGTCAGCGCTGCCAGCGATGGCATCGCGAAGGTCGAGGGGCTGCCCTCGGCCATGGCGAACGAGCTGCTGAAGTTCGAGGACGGCACCCTCGGCCTCGCCCTCAACCTGGAGGAGCGCGAGATCGGTGCGGTCGTCCTCGGTGAGTTCAGCGGCATCGAAGAGGGCCAGTCGGTGCAGCGTACCGGCGAGGTCCTGTCGGTTGCGGTCGGTGACGGCTACCTCGGCCGGGTCGTCGACCCGCTGGGCAACCCGGTGGACGGTCTCGGCGAGATCGAGACCGAGGGCCGCCGTGCGCTGGAGCTCCAGGCGCCCACGGTCATGCAGCGCAAGTCCGTGCACGAGCCGATGGAGACCGGCTACAAGGCCGTCGACACCATGACGCCGATCGGCCGCGGTCAGCGTCAGCTGATCATCGGTGACCGCCAGACGGGCAAGACCGCGCTGTGCGTCGACACGATCATCAACCAGCGCGACAACTGGCGCTCCGGCGACCCGGACAAGCAGGTGCGCTGCATCTACGTCGCCGTCGGCCAGAAGGGCTCCACCATCGCGTCCGTGCGCGGCGCGCTGGAGGAGGCCGGAGCGCTGGAGTACACGACGATCGTCGCCGCCCCGGCGTCCGACCCGGCCGGCTTCAAGTACATCGCGCCCTACACCGGCTCGGCCATCGGCCAGCACTGGATGTACCAGGGCAAGCATGTGCTGATCATCTTCGACGACCTGTCCAAGCAGGCCGACGCCTACCGTGCCGTCTCCCTGCTGCTGCGCCGCCCGCCGGGCCGTGAGGCCTACCCGGGTGACGTCTTCTACCTGCACTCCCGGCTGCTGGAGCGCTGCGCCAAGCTCTCCGACGACATGGGCAAGGGCTCGATGACCGGTCTGCCGATCGTCGAGACCAAGGCGAACGACGTCTCGGCGTTCATCCCGACCAACGTCATCTCCATCACCGACGGCCAGTGCTTCCTGGAGTCCGACCTGTTCAACGCGGGCCAGCGCCCGGCGCTGAACGTCGGTATCTCCGTCTCCCGCGTCGGTGGCTCCGCCCAGCACAAGGCGATCCGCCAGATCACCGGTTCGCTCCGGGTGGACCTGGCCCAGTACCGCGAGCTGGAGGCGTTCGCCGCCTTCGGTTCCGATCTGGACGATGCCTCCAAGGCCGCGCTGGAGCGCGGTAAGCGCATGGTCGAGCTGCTCAAGCAGCCGCAGTACCAGCCGTTCGCCACCGAGGACCAGGTCGTGGCCATCTGGTCCGGCACCAGCGGCAAGATGGACGACGTGCCCGTCGAGGACATCCGCCGCTTCGAGCGCGAGCTGCTGGACTACATGCACCGCGAGGAGCAGGGCCTGATGACCGGCATCCGCGAGGGCGGCAAGATGTCGGACGACACGGTCCAGGCGCTCGGCGACGCGGTCGACAAGTTCAAGAAGCAGTTCGAGACCTCGGACGGCAAGCTGCTGGGCGAGGGCTGAGCATGGGTGCCCAGCTCAGGGTCTACAAGAGGCGGATCAAGTCCGTCTCCGCGACCAAGAAGATCACCCGGGCGATGGAGATGATCGCCGCCTCGCGCATCATCAAGGCGCAGCGCAGGGTGGCGGCCTCCGAGCCGTACGCGACGGAGCTGACCCGCGCGGTCACCGCCGTGGCGGCCGGATCCGACACCCGGCACCCGCTGCTGACCGAGGCGGAGCAGCCCAAGCGGGCCGCGGTGCTGCTCGTCACGAGCGACCGCGGTCTGGCCGGCGGCTACAACTCCAACGCCATCAAGGCGGCCGAGCAGCTGAACGAGCGGCTGACCGCCGAGGGCAAGGAGATCGTCAGCTACGTCGTCGGCAGCAAGGGCACGGCCTACTACGGTTTCCGCGGCCGCCTGGTCAAGGAGTCGTTCACCGGCTTCACCGACAACCCGACCTACGCGGACGCGAAGGCCGTGGCGGCGCCGCTGATCGAGGCGGTGCAGGCGGAGACCGCCGAGGGCGGCGTGGACGAACTGCACATCGTCTACACCGAGTTCATCTCGATGATGACGCAGACGCCGGTGTCCGACCGGATGCTGCCGCTCACCCTGGACCGGGGCGAGCAGGCATCCCAGGCGGCGGCCGGCGGCAAGGGCGTCCTTCCGCTGTACGACTTCGAGCCCTCGGCCGAGGACGTACTGGACGCGCTGCTGCCGCGCTACGTCGAGTCCCGGGTCTACAACGCCCTGCTCCAGGCGGCGGCCTCCAAGCACGCCGCCACCCGCCGGGCGATGAAGTCCGCCACGGAGAACGCCGAGGAGCTCATCAAGTCGCTGACGCGGCTTGCGAACGCGGCCCGCCAGGCCGACATCACCCAGGAAATCAGCGAGATCGTCGGTGGGGCGAGCGCGCTGGCTGACGCTAACGCGGGGAGTGACCGCTAACCATGACCACCACTGTTGAGACGGCCACCGCCACGGGCCGTGTAGCCCGGGTCATCGGCCCGGTCGTCGACGTGGAGTTCCCCGTCGACGCCATGCCGGAGATCTACAACGCGCTGACGGTCGAGGTCTCGGACCCGGCCGAGGACGGCAAGAAGAAGACCCTGACCCTGGAGGTCGCCCAGCACCTCGGTGAGGGGCTGGTCCGCGCCATCTCCATGGAGCCGACCGACGGCCTGGTCCGCCAGGCCCCGGTGACCAACACCGGCGAGGGCATCACCGTGCCCGTCGGCGACGTCACCAAGGGCCGGGTCTTCAACACCCTCGGCCGCATCCTGAACGAGCCGGAGGCCGAGTCCGAGGTGACCGAGCGGTGGTCCATCCACCGCAAGGCGCCCGCCTTCGACCAGCTCGAGTCCAAGACCGAGATGTTCGAGACCGGTCTGAAGGTCGTCGACCTGCTGACCCCGTACGTCAAGGGCGGCAAGATCGGTCTGTTCGGCGGCGCGGGCGTCGGCAAGACCGTCCTCATCCAGGAAATGATCATGCGTGTGGCCAAGCTGCACGAGGGCGTTTCCGTGTTCGCCGGTGTGGGCGAGCGCACTCGTGAGGGCAACGACCTGATCGAGGAGATGGCCGATTCCGGCGTCCTCCCGCAGACCGCGCTGGTCTTCGGCCAGATGGACGAGCCCCCGGGGACGCGGCTTCGCGTCGCGCTGGCCGGTCTGACCATGGCGGAGTACTTCCGCGATGTGCAGAAGCAGGACGTGCTGTTCTTCATCGACAACATCTTCCGCTTCACCCAGGCCGGTTCCGAGGTCTCCACCCTGCTGGGCCGGATGCCCTCCGCGGTGGGCTACCAGCCGAACCTGGCGGACGAGATGGGTGTGCTCCAGGAGCGCATCACCTCGACCCGCGGCCACTCCATCACCTCGATGCAGGCGATCTACGTGCCCGCGGACGACATCACCGACCCGGCCCCGGCCACCACCTTCGCGCACCTCGACGCGACGACGGTCCTCTCCCGTCCGATCTCGGAGAAGGGCATCTACCCGGCGGTGGACCCGCTGGACTCCACCTCCCGGATCCTGGACCCGCGGTTCGTCTCGCAGGAGCACTACGAGTGCGCCGAGCGCGTCAAGGGGATTCTGCAGAAGTACAAGGACCTGCAGGACATCATCTCCATCCTCGGCATCGACGAGCTGTCCGAGGAGGACAAGCTCACGGTGTCGCGCGCCCGCCGCATCGAGCGCTTCCTGTCGCAGAACACCCACGCGGCCAAGCAGTTCACCGGCCTCGACGGATCGGACGTCCCGCTGGACGAGTCGATCGCGGCCTTCAACGCGATCGCCGACGGCGAGTACGACCACTTCCCGGAGCAGGCGTTCTTCATGTGCGGTGGCCTCGACGACCTCAAGAAGAAGGCCAAGGAGCTGGGCGTCTCCTGACGCGGTCCGGCGCCGCCCGGCGGTGATCCACCGCGGGCGGCGCCGGTCCCGGCGCTCCCGTGTGCATCAACGCGCGGCCTGGCGCGCATGTGCGCCGGTTGTGCTCCGCGGCGGGGGCGGGTGCGCGTACCCGCCCCCGCGCCGCACCCCTTATCCTTTCCCCATCCCAGTCTGAGGAGCCACAGTGGCTGAGCTGCACGTCGAGTTGGTCGCCGCCGACCGCAAGGTCTGGTCCGGCGAGGCCAGCCTGGTCGTCGCGCGCACCTCGTCGGGTGATATCGGTGTCATGCCCGGCCACCAGCCGCTGCTCGGCGTGCTGGAGTCCGGCCCGGTCACCATCCGCACCACAGGTGAGAGCGGCAAGGGCACCGTCGTCGCCGCCGTGCACGGCGGGTTCATCTCCTTCGCCGACAACCAGCTCTCCCTGCTCGCCGAGGTCGCGGAACTGACCGACGAGATCGATGTCGAGCGGGCGGAGCGCGCGCTGGAGGAGGCCAAGTCGCAGGCCGACGAGGAAGCCGAGCGGCGCGCCGCCGTCCGGCTGCGAGCGGTGACGGCCGCTCGCTGACGTTGGTCGCGTCACATCCGGCGCACGACGACACTCAGCCGCGGGTGGTCCCGGAATTCTCCGGGGCCGTCCGCGGCTGAAGCCATACAGAAGCGTTTGAGAGACTTGCGACCCGCGGGTCCCGGAAAGAGCGAGGAGGTCGGTGAAGATGGTCCTCGCTCTGATGCTGTGCGGCGCGGTCGTCCTGCTGGTGGTCGCGGGGCTTTTCGCCTTCGGGGTGCGCCGGCGGCTCATCCAGCGGTCCGGTGGAACGTTCGACTGCAATCTGAGGTGGGCGGTCTCCGAGGGGGAGGCGGTCGAGCCGAAGGGCAAAGGCTGGGCCTACGGAATCGCCCGCTACAACGGAGACCGCATCGAGTGGTTCCGCGTCTTCTCGTATGCCCCCCGGCCCCGCCGCCATCTGGTGCGCGGGGCCATCGACGTTCTGGAGCGGCGTTCCCCCCAGGGCGAGGAGGAGCTGGCTCTGCTGTCCGACTCCGTGGTGCTGGCGTGCGCCGTGGGGCCCGAGCGGATCCGGGTGGAGCTGGCCCTGAGCGAGGACGCCCTCACGGGTTTCCTCGCCTGGCTGGAGGCGGCACCCCCGGGCCAGCGCGTCAACGTGGCCTGACGGATGCGGCCTGAGGGACGTGACCCGACGCCGTCCGGGCGGGGCGTCGCCGAGCGGGAAGCCGGCGGGCGGCCCGGGGGCAGGAGGATCAGGGCGCCGCGATGCCCAGTTCCTGTGCGAGCACGGCGGCCTGGGTGCGGCTGCGCAGCTCCAGTTTGGCCAGCAGCCTGCTGACATGGGTCTTGACGGTGGCCTCCGCCATGGTGAGGCGGGCGGCGATCTCGGCGTTCGACAGGCCCTCACCGAGACAGCCGAGGACCTCGCGCTCCCGGCGCGTCAGCGCCCCGACGCCGGGCGGCGGCTCCTGGGGCGCGCGCGGCACCCGCCCTCCGCCCCCGCCGGCGAACTCCGCGATCAGGCGCCGGGTCACCGCGGGCGCGATCATGCCCTCGCCGCGGGCGACCGTGCGGACCGCGTCGACCACCGTGGCCGCGTCGCTGTCCTTGAGCAGGAACCCCGCCGCGCCCGCGCGCAGAGCGCCGAAAACGTACTCGTCGTGGTCGAACGTGGTGAGCACCAGCACATCCGCGAGACGGTCGCCGGTGATGCGTCCGGTGGCGGTCACCCCGTCGAGGCGGGGCATCTGGATGTCCATGAGCACCACGTCGGGCGCCAGTTCGCCCGCGAGCCGCACGGCCTCCTCGCCGTCGCCCGCCTCGCCGACGACCTCGATGCCGGCGGCGTGCCTGAGGATGAGGACCAGTCCGGCCCGTACGGCCTGCTGGTCCTCGGCGACCAGAACGCGGATGCGCTCCGGGGGCGCCTGCTGGTCCTCGCTCGGTCCGGTGCCCGGGGCCGGGTCGCCTGTCACGGTTGTGCCTCCCTCGGTTCGGTGCGGCGCTGTGCTCTCGCCTCGCCCGCCGCGGCGGGCGGAGCGACGGCCGTCTCGTCCAGGGCGGGGAGCACGGCGTGCACCTCCCACACCCGTCGCCCCCCGGCGGTGGACGGGCCCGCCGTCAGGTCGCCGTGCAGCAGTTCCGCCCGCTCGCGCATGCCGATCAGTCCCGCGCCGGCGCCGGGGGCGCGCGGCGCGCCCCCGTGCGCGCCGTCGGGCTCCAGCGGACTGGTGACGCGGATGTGCAGGGCGCCCGAGGGCGCCGGGTCGCGGTGCAGCGCGACGGCGACGGGTCCCGGGGCCGCGTGCTTGAGCGCGTTGGTGACCGCTTCCTGCACGACGCGGTAGGCGGCCAGTTCGACGGGCGCGGGCAGCCGTTCGCCGGGCGGCCGGCCGTCGGACAGGGTGAAGGTGCGGCCGTCGCCGGCCAGCGCCCGGGCCCGTTCGAGGAGCGCGTCGAGCCCGTCGAGCGAAGGGGCCGCGGCCGGCTCGTCCACGCCGGCCGCGTTGCGCAGCAGCCCGATGAGCCGGCGCATCTCCGCCAGCCCCTGCACACTGTTCTCCCGGATGACGCCCAGCGCCTCGTGCGTGGCGCTGCCCTGCTCGTCGCTGCCGCGCAGGGAGAGCGCCGCCGTGGAGTGGATCGCGATGGCCGACAGATGGTTGGCGACGACGTCGTGCAGCTCCCGGGCCATCCGGGCCCGTTCGGCGTTGACGGCCTCCTTGCGGTCCAGCTCCGCGAGCAGCGCCGTCTGTTCGGCCCGAAGCCGCTCGGCCTCGGCCTTCTCGCGATGGTTGCGGATCATCTCGCCCGTGGTGGTGGGGACCAGCAGCACACCCGCGCAGGCGGCGATGAGCAGCAGCATCTCCGCCCGCTGGTAGGCGACCAGCAGCCCCACCGAGACCAGCGCGGTGACGGCCACCGAGGCGCGCAGCACCGCACGGGAGAAGCGCGCCGAGCCGTAGAGCACCGCCGCGTAGAGGTGGTCGGTGAACAGCACCATGGTCGCCAGCAGGGAGCCGCTCAGCGTGTCGAGGGCCTGTGCCGCGATGCCCACGTACAGCACCCAGGGCTGCCAGCCGCGGCGCAGTGTGGCGGCCAGGCACATCACGGCGAGCGCGGCCAGGTTCAGCCAGCCGGGCAGCCCGGGCAGGACCGGGGCGCTGCCCAGGTCCAGGAACCACAGCAGCAGCCCGCAGGCACCCCCGGCGAACGCGATGAGGACGTCCTCCTCGTGCGGGCGGGGGAGGGCGCGCGGGCTGCGGGCCGGCGCCGTGGCCGCGGGGGAGGTCATGGCTCCATTCTCACGTGCGGCGCCTCGTGCCCCGGGACGGGTGCGGGCGAGGGCCACTGCATCGAAAGATGCAGTGGGGCGGGCGCCGAACCATCTCGCCCGACGACGCCCGGGGGCGGTGGCGCCGGGGAGCCTGGAGGGGTCGGTCCACCACCCGCAAGGGGTTACGCCAGGAGGGCGCTCACCATGATCGTGACGCTGATCATCGCCTGCGAGATCGGCTTCTGGGTGCTGCTCGCGGCCGGTCTCGCGCTGCGCTACCTCGCCCGGATGCCTCGTACGGGGGCGGCCGTGCTGCTGTGCGAGCCGCTGCTGGAGGTCGTGCTGCTCGTCGTCACGGCCATCGATCTGCGAAACGGTGCCGAACCCGACTGGAAGCACGGGCTCGCCGCCGTCTACATCGGCTTCACCGCGACCCACGGCCACTACATGGTCAGGTGGGCGGACGGGCACGCTGCGCACCTGCTGGGCCGGGGCCCGCGCCCGGACAAGGCGCCCCGGTACGGGACTGAGCGCACGGTCCACGAGTGGAAGATGGCCGCGCGGGGTGTCGGGGCCGCCGCCATCGCCGCGGGGCTGCTCCAGCTCGCCGTCTGGTACGTCGGGGACGGCCAGCAGAGCGAGCCGCTGCGCGCGTGGCAGAACCGCATGGGCGTGGTGGCGGTCATCAGCCTGCTGATCGCCGTGAGTTACACGATCTGGCCCCAGCGCCCCAAGGACGCCGGGACGGCGGTGCGGGCCGGGACGGCGGCCCGCGAGCCGGAGGTCACCGGGACGGCCGCGAGTCCGGAGGAGACCGCGAAGCCGGAGGAGGCCCGGAAAGGGGACGCGGGTGCGGCGGGCAAGGCCCCGGGCGAGGGGCGCCGGCTGCCGGTGGGTGTCCGGAAATAACCGGCGGCGGCCCCGGCCCGCACCCCGTACCCTCCCCGCATGGACGAACGCGCACTGCTCGCCCGCTCCTCCGGGCCCGTGACCTGTACCCGGCTGGTCCGGGACCTGACCGCGCTCGGGCTGCGCTCCGGTGACACCGTCATGTTCCACACCGCGCTCTCGGCGCTCGGGTACGTACCGGGCGGCCCGCTCACGGTTCTCGCGGCACTGCGGGAGGTGGTGGGCGAGAAGGGCACGCTGCTGGCCTACAGCGGATGGAACGACCAGCCGCCGTCCGACTTCGCCGACTGGCCCGCCGCATGGCAGGAGGCGGTGCGGGCCGAACAGCCGCCGTACGACCCCGGGCTGAGCGAGGGCACGCACGACAACGGCCGGCTCCCCGAGGCCCTGCGCCACCTGCCCGGCGCGCTGCGCACCCGGCACCCCGACAGCTTCGTGGCGCTGGGCGCGCGGGCCGAGGAGCTGGTCCGCGACATCCCCCTCGACCACCCGTACGGCACCGAGGGGGTGCTCGGCCGCTTCGTCGCGGCGGGCGGGCGGGTGCTGCTGCTGGGCGCCCCGCTGGACGCGCTCACGCTCCTGCACCACGCCGAGTACCTCGCCCAGGCGCCCGGAAAGCGCCACCTGACCTACGAGGTGCCGGTCCTGGACGCCGACGGGAGCCGGGTGTGGCGGCGCTACCGCGACATCGACACCGAGGACGGCGCGTTCTCCTACGGACAGGCCGTGCCGGAGGGCGAGTGGCCCTTCACGGTCATCGCCCGCGAGGCGCTGGCCTCCGGCATCGGCCGCCGCGGCACCGTCGGCGCCGGCGACAGCCATCTGTTCGAGGCGGCGGAGCTGGTGCGGTTCGGGGTGGCGTGGATCGAGGAGCACCTCACGCGCGGGTGACCGCCCGCGGGGACGTGGTCAGGCCGCCGGGTCGCGGCCGGGTGCCTCCTTGCTGTCCGGCTTCTCCAAGGCGGCCAGCGTGGCGCGGGTGTCCGTCTTCATCCAGCCGGTGACGGTCGCCGCCGACGGCGGCTCGAAGTCCTCGCCCACACCGCCGCCGAACCAGCTCCAGCTCATCTCGTAGGTCATCCACCCGGCGCGCACCTCCAGTTTGAGGCTGCCCAGGGAGTCGCCGCGCTGCTCCTTGACCAGGTACGCCTCGTCGCCGAAGCCGTCCACCGGGGTGACCTCGTACTGGTAGGTGCCGCCCTTCTGGTCCTCCCACACCCGCTGCTGGGAGGCGAACTCGCCCGCGGGGTCGGTCTTCTTGTGCCACTCCACATGGGTGGACACATACGTGGTCGGGGGCGTCCGCGAGGTCTCGCCGCGCTCGGTCATGGTGCGGCTGCAGCTGGAGACGTCCAGGCCCTTCTGCCGCGAGGAGTAGCCGTCGGGCTGGTCGGCGTCGGGCTCCTCCACCTTGTACTTCTCCTGGAACGAGGAGAGCTTCGCCGTGTCGCACATGTCGTGGTGGAAGCGGTGGCCCCGGTAGTCGGGGGTGCCGGAGCCGGAGGAGTCGCCGTCCAGCGCGCCGGTGGCCATCAGCGTCGCGGCCCAGGTGACGGAGGCGAGCACCACTCCGCCCAGGGCCCACAGCCAGCGGGGCCCGCCGCCTGAGGAAGTCCCCCGCGGCGGGCCGGGCGGCGGGGTGTGCGGCTGCGCGTACGGGTTGAACTGGTACGCGGGCACGGCGGTGGCGGTGGGCTGCTGTGGGTTCGGCTGCTGCGGCTGTGCCCCCGAGGGTATGGACATGCCCGGCACAGTACTCGCCTTCCGTGGCTCAGGAACCGGTGGCCCGGGGCAGACGGGCGGCGAACGTCTCCAGCACGGCCAGCGTCCCGGCGGAGTCCGTGTGCACATGTCCGGCCATGCCCAGTGCGCGGGCGGCGGCCACGTTCTCGGGCACGTCGTCGACGAAGAGCGCGTCGCCCGGGGCCGCGCCCAGCAGCTCCAGTGTGTAGGTGTAGATGCGCGGATCGGGCTTGGCGAAGCCGACCTCGCAGGAGAGCACGGCCTCGTCCGCGGCCGGCAGCACCTCGGACAGCTGGGGGCGGGCGTCGGGCCAGGCGTTGCTGACGAACGCGGTGGCGGCCCTGCCCCGCAGCGCGGCCACCGCGTCCAGCAGGGCCTGGTCCCACACGGGCCGCGCGGCCAGGTCGGCCCGCAGTTCGGCGACGGCGTCCTCGTCCAGACCGAGCCGCTCGCGCACCACGGACCACCACTGGGGCCCGCTCATCCGCCCGATGAGGACCTCGGTGTCGTTGCCCGCGTAGACGGCCGTGACGACGTCCCGCTCCGTGATGCCCAGCCGCGCCGCCCACTTGGCCGCGGCGGCGGGAAGCTTGTCGGCGACCACGACCCCGCCCAGGTCCATCAGCAGCGCGGGCCGCCCCCCTGTCCGGCCGCCCCCGCTCACCGCTCGCCGCCCGGCACCCACAGCACGTCCCCGACCGCCTTGTTGGCGGTCCGGGCCAGGATGAACAGCAGGTCGGAGAGGCGGTTGAGGTAGGTGGCCGTGAGGGGGTTCATCGTCTCGCCGTGCTCCTCCAGCGCCGCCCAGGTGGAGCGCTCGGCGCGCCGGACGACGGTGCACGCCTGGTGCAGCAGCGCCGCGCCCGGGGTGCCGCCCGGGAGGATGAAGGAGCGCAGCTTCTCCAGCCCCTCCAGGAAGCGGTCGCAGTCGGCCTCCAGCTTGTCGACGTAGGTCTGCTCGACCCGCAGCGGCGGGTACTTCGGGTCCTCCACGACGGGTGTGGACAGGTCGGCGCCCACGTCGAACAGGTCGTTCTGGACCCGCAGCAGCACCGTGCGGATCTCCTCGTCCAGGCCGCCCAGTGCCAGCGCGACCCCGATCGCGGCGTTCGCCTCGTTGGCGTCGGCGTACGCCGCGATGCGGGAGTCGGTCTTGGCGGTGCGGCTCATGTCGCCGAGCGCGGTGGTGCCCTTGTCGCCGGTACGGGTGTAGATCCGCGTGAGGTTAACCATGCTGCGAGCGTAGCCCGCACGCCCGCGCGGGGAAGGGCGCCGCTACGCCGCCGCCCTGCGGAACACCTGGGTGCCCAGCGTCAGCGAGAAGCCGGCCAGCGCCGCCGCGGCGAGCGCCCCGAGAGCGAGGGTGCCGTCGGTGTAGTGCCCGGTGAAGGCGTGCCGTACGGCGTCCACGACGTACCGGAACGGCACGAAGTGCGAGACGGTGTCCAGCCAGGCGGGGGCCAGCGACATCGGCAGCAGGATGCCCGACAGGAGCATCGCCGGCAGGTTGAGGGAGTTGACGACGGGCGCGAATTCCTGCGGGGAGCCGACCCGCATGGCCAGCGCGTAGGAGAGCGAGGCCAAGGAGGCGGCCAGCACGCCCACGAGGAGGAAGCCGAGCGCCACCCCGGCCACCGGCGCGCGCAGCCCGAAGGCGACGCCGGCCAGGACCAGCAGCAGGGACTGCGCGAACAGCTGGAGGACGTCGCGCACCAGGCGTCCCAGCAGCAGTGCGAGCCGGCTGACGGGGGTCACGCGCATCCGCTCCACCACGCCGTGCTGCTTCTCGATCAGAAGGGTGAAGCCGGCGAACGCCGAGGAGAACAGGCCGAGCTGGACGAGGAGTCCGGGCACCAGCGTCTGCCAGGAGTCCCCGGCGCCGCCCAGGTCGAGGTCCTGAAGGAGCGGTCCGAAGAAGACGAGGAAGAGCAGCGGCTGGAGCAGTCCGAACAGCAGCCCGAGGCGGGAGGCCAGGGTCTGCCTGAGGTAGCGGCCGGCGAGGATGCCGGTATCGGTGAGCAGGGGGGACACGGCGTCCCTTTCTGTGGGGTGCGGCGGGTCCGGTCAGGTGCCGCCTGGGGCGGACGGGCGCGTGTCCTCAGAGGGCCAGGGGCGCTTGCTCGTGTTCGCGCTGTGTGCGGCGTCCGGTGAGGGCGATGAAGGCGTCCTGGAGACTGGCGTCGGCCGATCCGGCGTACGCCTGCTTCAGTTCGGCGGACGTGCCCTGCGCGACGACGCGGCCGCCGTCCACGATCACCAGCCGGTCGGCGAGCGCGTCGGCCTCGTCCAGGTAATGGGTGGTCAGGAACACGGTCATGCCGCGCTCGTCGCGCAGCCGTCGCACCAGCTGCCACAGGTCGGCGCGGCTGCCCGGGTCGAGCCCTGTCGTCGGCTCGTCGAGGAAGAGCAGCGTGGGGTCGTGGGTCAGTGCCATGGCGATGTCCAGCCGGCGCCGCCGGCCGCCCGAGAGGGCGCGGCAGGGCCGGTCGAGCAGCGCGGTCAGGTCCATCTCCTGGGCCAGTTCGGCCGTGCGGCGCTCCGCCTCGGCCCTGGTGAGGCGGTAGAGCCTGCCCTGGGTGGTCAGTTCCTCGCGGACGCTGACGGCGGGGTCGGTGCCGCCGGACTGGGCGACGTAGCCGATGCGGGCGCGTACGCCCGCGGGGTCCGTCGACAGGTCGCGGCCCGCGACGGCCGCGGTGCCCGAGGTGGGCGGCAGCAGTGTGGTGAGCATGCGGAGCGTGGTCGTCTTGCCCGCTCCGTTGGGACCGAGGAAGCCGAGGATCTCGCCCTGTTCCACGGTCAGGTCGATGCCCCGTACGGCTTCGACCGTGCGGTCGCGGGTGCGGAAGGTCCGGGTCAGCCCGGTGGCGTGGATGGCTGCTGGCATGACGACAGAAAAACAGAGGGACTTAAAATTTGCAACCTCCCCAAAAATTAAGGGCCTCCATTCCGGCGTACGATGGGCCCATGGCCAGCACTGCCCCGACGGAGGGCCGCAGGGAACGCAAGAAGCGGGAGACCCGGCAGCGGATCTCCGACATCGCCACAGGTCTGTTCATGGCGCGCGGTTTCGACGCGGTCACCATCGCCGAGATCGCCGAGGCCGCCGACGTCTCGGTCAACACCGTTTACAACTACTTCCCCGCCAAGGAGGACCTCTTCTTCGACCGGGAGGAGGAGATGGTCGACCGCGCGGCCGCCCTGGTGCGCGACCGCCGGCCGGGGCAGTCCGCGGCCGACGCGGTGCTGGGCCGGCTGCGCGAGGACATCGCCGAGCGGAACCTGTACGCGGGCATCCGGTCGGGCTTCGACGAGTTCATGCGGGTCGTGAGGGAGTCGCCCGCGCTGGTCGCGCGCCTGATGGTGCTGCACCACCGCACCGCCGACCGGCTGCGGGAGACGCTGGCGGCCGAGACCGGCGCGGCCCCCGACGACCCGATGCCCGAACTCGTCGCCTACGAACTGGTGAACCTCGTCAACCTCGTGACCCGCCGCGCCACGCTCGGCGTCGCCGACGGCACCCCACCCGAACAGGCGGCGCGCGAGGCCCTCGCCAGGCTGGACGCCTTCGAGTCCCTGGTCACCGGCGAGCTTCTCGACTACGCGACGAAGCCCGGGGGTTGAGCGGCGCGCACCGTGCGGCACGCCAGGGTGTGATGTCCGCCATGTGAGACGTGATACGTGTCTCTTCACCACCCATGCCCCGCCGATAAGCGCTAATGTCCGCCCAACGGACGGTCAGTTACGGGTGCGCGGGGGACGCCGCACCAGTGGGCGCGGCGCCCGGCGGGACGAAGTGAGGGGAAGAACGTGGGGAAGAAGCTCGCCGTCATCGGAGCCGGACTCATGGGCTCCGGAATCGCGCAGGTCTCCGCCCAGGCGGGCTGGGACGTGACGCTCCGCGATGTGACGGACGAGGCGCTCACCCGCGGCACCGACGCGATCAAGGCGTCCTACGACAAGTTCGTCTCCAAGGGCAAGCTGGCGGCCGACGACGCCGAGGCCGCGCTGGCCCGCATCACCACCACCACGGACCTGGACGCGGCGGCCGGCGCGGACATCGTCGTCGAGGCCGTGTTCGAGAAGATCGAGGTCAAGCGGGAGATCTTCGCGGCCCTCGACAAGCTCGTCGGCGACCACACCGTCCTGGCGTCCAACACCTCCGCCATCCCGATCACCAAGATCGCGGCGGCCACCGGCCGCCCGGAGCGGGTCGTGGGCACCCACTTCTTCTCGCCGGTGCCGATGATGGCGCTGTGCGAGCTGGTGCGCGGCCACAAGACCAGCGACGAAACCCTCGCCACCGCACGGCGGTTCGCCGAGTCCGTCGGCAAGACCTGCGTCGTCGTCAACCGCGATGTCGCGGGCTTCGTCACCACCCGCCTCATCTCGGCGCTCGTCGTCGAGGCCGCCAAGCTGTACGAGTCCGGGGTCGCCTCCGCCGAGGACATCGACACCGCCTGCAAGCTCGGCTTCGGGCACGCCATGGGCCCGCTCGCCACCGCCGACCTGACCGGCGTGGACATCCTGCTGCACGCCACGGAGAACATCTACACCGAGTCCCAGGACGGCAAGTTCGCCCCGCCGGAGCTGATGCGGCGGATGGTCGACGCCGGCGACCTCGGACGCAAGAGCGGCCAGGGCTTCTACCAGCACTGAGCCGCGGCCGGCCGCTCCGCACCGCCGGCGCCCGCCGCTCGCCCGCGCGGGTGAAAGTCGGTACCGGTCGGGACACGGACGGCAACCCCACCGCGCCGCCACCCGTCATCCGTGACGGGACAACTCGTTGAAGGACACACGCCACGGACACCACTCCGGGAGCACATATGCACATCAGGGGCGACCACGCCGAGCTGGTCGTCGGAGGTCGTCTTGACGTCCGCAGCGCGGCGGACGCCCGTACGGTCCTGCACGCAGCCGTCGACTCGGGGGACGGCGACCTCGTGCTCGACCTCGCCGAGCTGGACTCGTGGGACGCCACGGGCCTCGGCGTCATCATGGGCGCGCACCGCCGCGCGGGACGCTGCGGCAGAAGGCTCGTCCTGCGCGAGGTGCCCCCGCAGATGCGGCGGGTCCTGGTCGCCACCCGGCTGCACCGGATCCTCGCGATCGAGTCACGCGCGGGGGACGGCCCCCCGGCTCCCGCACCCGCTTCCCCGCCCACCGCGCCGCCACCGGCCGCCGCGGTCACCCGGGCCGCCACGGCCCCCGCGGGCGTCGCGGCCTCCGCATCCGCCTCCGCGATCCCGCCCGCCGGGCCCGGACAGCCCGGCATCCTGGCGAACCCATGACAACCCCGCCGGTACCGGCACCGTACCCGTCCGCTTCCTGGACAATGGAGCGTGCGCGCCGGACCGGACCCTGACGGGCGGGGCCGGACGCGTCACCTGTTCTTGGGAGACATGACGATGGAACGGCACGGCAGCGACCGCAAGGCGCACGGGAACCAGTCAGAGCCCACCGGCGACGCCCGCACGGACGGCGCCCTGGGCAGCACGCCCGCCGGCGAACCCGCGGGCGGCACGCCCGCACAAGGAGGCGCCAGGGCCGTCCAGCTCGTCGCCGGCCAGTACCTCGTCACGGTCAACCCGGTCGACGGCAGCGAGGTCGAGCCCTGCCCGCCCGGCGACCGCCGGTCCGCCCCCGCCAGGCGCGCCCCGCACGAGCGGCCCGTCGCGAGCACCACCGACAAGCTGGCCGCGCTCCCGCCCGGCAGCCTCATCGAGCGGGACGAGGAACGCGAGCGCCTGGTGAGACTGCTCACCCGCGGCCGCTCCGTACGGCTCACCGGCCCCGCCGGATCCGGCCGCAGCGCGCTGCTCGACGCCGTGGCCGAGGACGTCGCCCACCTCGCACCGGACGGCGTCGTCCGCCTCAGCGGCTACCGCCGCACCCCCAGCGACCTGATGTACGACCTGTTCGCCGCCGTGCACCACGCCGCGCTCCACCGCCCCGGCAAGGCCGACCTGGACGGCGCCCTGGCCGAAATCGGCGCCGTCGTCCTCGTCGACGACCTGGAGTTCGGCGGAGCGGCCCTCGACGAACTGCTGCGGGCCACCCCCGAGTGCGCCTTCCTGTTCACCGCCACCCCCGACACCCCGGCGCCCGCCCCCGACTCCGGCGTCGAGGAGGTCTTCCTCGCCGGACTCAGCCGCACCGCCTGCACGGAACTGCTGGAGCGGGCCGTCCACCGCCAGCTCACCGACGACGAGGCCGACTGGGCGGCCGGCCTGTGGTTCGACTCCGAGGGGCTGGCGCTGCGCTTCGTCCAGGCGGGCGCGCTGCTGCGCCTCCAGGGCAGCGGCGCCGTCGTCCCCGGCCTCCCCGGCGACATGGCACTCGCCCCGCTGCTGGCCGCGGCCCTCCCCGAGGCCGGACGCGGCGCACTGCGGCTGGCCCTCGCCCTCGACGGCGAACTCCCGCACCCCGCCCACCTGGCCGCCCTCACCGGCGACCCGCAGGCCGAGGACGCCGTGCCCGAACTGCTCGGCCGCGGACTGGTCAGCCCCGCGGGCGGCCACCTGCGGCTCGCCGCCGGCGTCGCCGCCCAGCTCACCGAGGCCGGCTACGGGGAGAACCGCGAGGCAGCGGCGCTCGCCGCCGCCCAGCACTACGGCTGGTGGGCCGGGCAGCCCTCCGCCACCGCCGAGGACGTCACCCAGGAGGCCGACGCGCTGCTGGCCGCCGTGCGCGGCGCCCACCTGGGCGGCAACGCCAGCGCCGCCGTCCTGCTCGCCCGCACGGCCGCCCCGGTCCTGGCCGCGGGCCTGCGCTGGAGTGCCTGGGAGCGGATGCTGCGCTGCGGCCAGGAGGCGGCGCGCACCTCCGGCGAACTCGCCGAGGAAGCCTACTTCCACCACGAACTGGGCGTCCTCGCGCTGGCCGCGGACAACCCCGAGCGGGCCCGTACCGAACTGGAGGCCGCGCTCGCC
>NZ_VJOK01000001.1:5267503-5278403 GCF_013302895.1 Streptomyces albus subsp. chlorinus
TCCTCCTCGCCGGACGACCCGCCCTCCTCCGAGGACCCGCCGCCCACCCCCAGCGACGACCCGACGACGCCCGACCCCCCGTCCTCCACGGGCGACGACGGCGGCACGGACGGCGGGACGGGCGGCGGAACCGCCACCGGTACGGCGACCGGCCGCGCCCCCGGCGGCAGCACGGCACCGGAGACGACCGGCCGGCCGTAGAGACGGCGACGCCCCGGAATCCGGCGGCGGATTCCGGGGCGTGGGCTTCGGAGCGGCCTCCGGTGCGGGGCGGCGCGGAACGGGTCGCGCCGGCCCGGCGGTGGCCGGAACCGGGTTGTGCCGCCCCCGTAGGTGTCAGAACAGGCGGAGCTTGTCGTCCTCGATGCCGCGCAGCGCGTCGTAGTCGAGGGTGACGCAGTCGATGCCCCTGTCCGCGGCCAGCACCCTGGCCTGCGGCTTGATCTCCTGCGCGGCGAACACGCCCTTGACCGGCGCCAGATGGGGATCGCGGTTGAGCAGCTCCAGATAGCGGGTGAGCTGCTCGACGCCGTCGATCTCCCCGCGCCGTTTGATCTCGATGGCGACGGTCCCGCCGTCCCCGTCCCGGCCCAGGATGTCAACAGGGCCGATGGCGGTGGGGAACTCGCGCCGGATCAGCGTCCAGCCGTCGCCGAGCGTCTCCATCCGGTCGGCGAGCAGCTCCTGAAGGTGTGCTTCCACGCCATCCTTGATCAGGCCGGGATCGACGCCCAACTCGTGCGAGGAGTCGTGCAGTATCTCCTCCATCGTGATGATGAGCTTCTCGCCGGTCTTGTTCTCCACCGTCCAGCGCTGGTCGTCTCCCTCTTTCAACGTGCAGGGCGGAGACATCCAGTTGAGAGGCTTGTACGCACGGTCGTCGGCGTGCACGGACACCGAGCCGTCGGCCTTGACCAGGATCAGCCGGGGAGCGGACGGAAGGTGTGCGGTGAGCCTGCCGGCGTAGTCGACAGAGCAGCGGGCGATGACGAGACGCATGGTCGGTCACGCTACTCGACAGCCCGTACCCCGCGCGATTCGCCCCCGGATGCGGTGTTCGACAGTGGCGCGAGTATTCCCATTCCCGTGCTGTTCTCACTCCAAGAGCCGTACGGTATGGCTGGGCGTCGCCGTCCGAGGTTGCGCGATTACACGGTGATGTCCCTTCGCCCCCAAGAGATCCGGCCTCCGGCCCGGGTCGCGAGAGGAGAACCCATGTCGCTCGACGTCCCACCCGCGCTGTTGGAACAGGCAGAGCGTGGCGAGGTGGATGAGGCGGCGTTCGTCGACTGCGTCCGCACCTCCCTCCCGTACGCCTGGGAAATGATCAGTTCCCTCGTCGCGCAATTGAAGGTGGACGGCGGGGAGTTCGCCGACAACCAGACCCCGCCCCCGGACGAGCAGCACCGCGGCCAGCTGCTCCGCGCGCTGGCGAGCGATGCGATCCGGGGCGCGCTGGAGCGCCACTTCGGTGTACGGCTCGCGTTCCAGAACTGCCACCGGGTCGCCGTCTTCCCGCTGGACGCGTCGGCGGACGAGCGGCTCGCCCGCTTCACCTCCATACGCGGACAACTGCTCAACCAGTCCCCGGAGCTGCGCGACTGCTGATCACCCGCCCCGACGGCCGGCACGGCACCCGCCCCGGCGGCTGAACACGTCCGGAGCGCCGACGGGATACGCACCCGTTGCGGCGGTGGACCCCGCCACCGCCGCAACGGCTTCGTGCCCCGCGGCAGGAGCGGCGCCCGCGGCAGGAGCGGCGGGGGCCACGACGGTCGGCAGGACTCAAGCCACGACGCTCACAGGGCCGGGGTCACGACCGCCACGGGACAGACGCCACGTCCGCCACAGCGCGGGGCCGCGACGCCCACAGGGCCGGGGCCGCGACGCCCACAGGGCGGGCGCCGGGGCGGGAGGTCCCGCCGGCGGCGGTCTCACGCCAGCAGCGGCAGCACCTCGTCGCCGAGCCGGTGGATGTTGCGCATCGTGCCGTCCCGGTCCCCGGTACCCTCCACCAGCAGCGCGAAGCGGCCGATACCGCTGCGTTCGGCCGTCGCCGCGAGCCGGTCCGCGCACAGCCGGGGAGCGCCCACCGGATGCAGGTCGCACAACAGCTCCGTATAGGCCTGCGGATCACGCATCCGGCGCGCCCGCCCGTCCACGGTCACATGCTGGCCCAGCCCCTCGCGCAGCCAGCCCGGCATCGCCTTCACCAGCGCCTCCCTGGCCTCGCGGTGCGACTCGCCGACCTGGACCACACCGGCCGACACATGCCGCCCGGCCACCGCCTCCACCTCCTCGGACGGATGCCCCGCGGCGAGGGCCTCCCGCCGCCACATGCGGGTCATCTCGGCCTTCTCCTCGTCCCCGCAGTGCATGCCCACCAGCATCGGCAGCAGCCGCGCGGCGGCCAGCCGTACGGTGCCGGGCGACGTGCACGCGACCACCACGCCCGGGCCGGCCCCCGAAGCCGGCGCCGCCGCGCCGCTCGGCGCCGCACCATCGGCTGTCGCGTCATCGGCTGCCGCACCACCCGGCGCGATCGCGCAGTCCGCGCGCGGCACCACCTGCACCTCGCGGAAGCGGTAGCGCTCCCCGTCGGCACCCACGCGCGGCTCGCGCAGCCACCGCAGCAGCAGATCCAGCGCCTCGGGAAACCCCTCCTCGAACGCCGGCAGCCCGCCGCCGAAGACCTCCAGATCGACCCACGGCCCGCCCCGGCCCACCCCGAGGGTGAAGCGGCCCCCGGAGAGCAGGTGCAGCAGCGCCGCCTGCTCGCCGAGAGCGACCGGGTGCGCATTGGGCAGCACACTGATCGCCGTGCCGACCCCGATCCGCCGTGTGCGCCCCAGCAGCAGCGCCGCGAACGTCACCGCCGAAGGGCATACGCCGTACGACACGAAGTGGTGCTCGGCGAGCCACACGTCCGCCAGCCCCGCCTCCTCCGCCGCCTCTCCGGCCCGCACCGCGCGCTCCAGCGCCTCGCCCTGCCCCTGGCCCGGGAACTGAGCGCCCAGGACGAAAGCTCCAACTCGCATTCCCCACCGCCTCGTATCCGTCCGCGTCCGCACGGCGCGGGCCGGGTGCTCGTGGACACCGGGCACCTCAAACAGCACTAACGCGTGACACGTGTCCAAGGCACGGTCCGGCATCCGATTCATCCGATGAACGCCAATCGGGGTCCGCCTGTGGACAACCGGCCAGGCCCCCTCCCGGCGTGCGTAGGGTGGAAAACGCACGGCCCCGCAGCGCCCGCGGCTCAGCCCGTCCGCGCCGTCGCGGCGGCCGGCGTCCGTCCACCGCCGTCGACCTTCCGAGGTGCCCACGTGTCCCCGCGCCGTAACCGCCCACGCAGCGGTGCTCTCAACTCAGCCAAGGCCGCCGCAGGCAACGGCTCCGCGGCGCGCCGCGACGACCGCGGCGACCGCTACGGCCTGGAGCGCACCGAGGACTGGCGCGGCGAGGAGTGGGCGGTCCGGCAGATAAGCGGAGGCGCGGCCATCAAGCACTACCGCTGCCCAGGCTGCGACCAGGAGATCCCACCGGGCGTGCCCCATGTGGTCGCCTGGCCCCTGCTGGGCGACGTCGACGACCGGCGGCACTGGCACCGCGCCTGCTGGAACGCCAGAGACCGCCGCAGCGCCAGACTCCGACGCCCCCGCAACGCCCCACGCTATTGAGGGACCGGGGGCCGCCGGGGGCCGGAGACCGAGGGGGCCGGGGGAGGGAGGAGGGGAGGGGGAGGGGGGAGGCCCCCACAAGAGACCTCCCCGAGCCGCCTCCGCTACACGTCCCGCTTGTTCAGCAAGGCGTAGGCCGCGGTGAAGACGATCAGGGTGACGATGGCCAGACCGCCGAGGAGGGGCCAGCCGGTGGCGTCCTGGTCCTCGGACATGGGGATGCGGTAGAGGGAGGCCAGGCCGTTGAGGGGGGAGTACTCGATGAGCTTCTCGCGGACGTCCTGCAGGGCCTCGCCCGCCATGAACAGCGCCATCACCAGCGGCAGCAGGACGATGCCCATCATCGTGGTGATCGCGCCCGCCGAGTGCCGCAGCAGGGCGCCGACCGCCAGCGACAGCAGGCCCAGCAGCGCCACGTAGAGGCCGGCGCCGACCGTCGCGCCCAGCCATTCCCCGCCGGAGGCGACCAGCTTCCCCCCTTCGAAGGAGTCGGCGAGCTGGCCGTGCGACTCGTACGAGGGAAGCGTCTGGTCGCTCAGCAGCGCGGAGTTGATCAGCGCGGTCAGGAGGCAGGCCAGCGTCGTCATCACGAACGCCAGCAGGAAGAAGACCAGCCCCTTGGCCAGCAGCACCCTGCCCCGCTGCGGGCAGGCGGTGAGCGTCGTACGGATCATGCCGGTGCCGTACTCGGAGCTGATGACCAGTACGCCGAGCGTGATCACGCTGATCTGGCCGAGCATCAGCCCGAACAAGCCGGTGGACAGCAGCGGCATCCCCGTGTACTGCTCGCCGCTCAGTCCGACGGCGGTCAGCAGACCGATGCCGACGACGAGCACGAACATCACGCCGAGTGTCCACATCGTGGAGCGGACGGTGCGGATCTTCGTCCACTCCGCCAGGAGCGCGTGCCCGAGGTGGGTGCGTGCCATCGGGATGGGGGAGCTGTAAGGGGCGATGCCGTGCGGCCAGTTGCCCTGCTGGGCCTGCTGACTCTGCTGGCTGCCCTGCTGGCCCTGCTGGGGCGCTCCCGCGGCCGGTCCGGGCGCCGGGGCCGGGGCCGCGGGCTGGGCGGGGACTGCCTGTCCGTCGTACTGCTGGGTGCTCATCGGGCGTCCTCGCCTTCGTTCGTGGCGTTGCCGGACGTGCCCTTGGCCAGGGGGCCGGCCGGGGATGCGGGGGGTGCGGGCGGTGCCGCCGGGGGAGCGCCCGCGGTGTGCGGGGCGGCGTCCGGCCGCGGGGCGCGCATCTGGAGCGTGCCGCCCGCGGGGGCGCCCGTCTGCGGCGGCACCCGCCCTGCGGAGCGCCCTGCTGCGCCTGGTACGGGGCGCCCTGCGGTGCGGGTGTGCCCTGCGGGGTGGACGTGCCCTGCGGTGCGGGCATTCCCTGCGGTGCGGGCGGCATCTGGGCGGGTGCCGCCGTGCCGGGGGCTGCCGTGCCCAGGGTTGCCGGGGCCGGTGCGGTCTGCGGGGGCGCGCCCATGGGGACGCCTGCCACGGGCGCGCCGCCCGGCGGCGGGGCCATTCCGGGCGGGACCATGCCCGGCGTGCCCGGCATGGCGGCGGGCTGCTGGAGGCCGGCGCGCATGTCCGTCGTCGAGCGGTAGTCGACCGAGCCCTGGGTGAGCCGCATGTACGCCTCCTCCAGCGACGCCTGGTGCGGGGACAGCTCCCACAGGCGGACGTCGGCGGCGTGTGCCAGGTCGCTGATGCGGGGCAGCGGCAGCCCGGTGACGCGGAGGGCGCCGTCGTCCTCGGGCTGGGTTTGGCCGCCCGCCTCGTGGAGCGCCGAGACGAGCTTCTCGCGCTGCTCCGGCTCGCCGTCGGGGGTGCGGACCCGTGCGAAGCCTATGGAGTTGCGCTCGATGAACTCGGTGACGGACATGTCGGCCATCAGCTGTCCGCGCCCGATGACGATGAGGTGGTCGGCGGTCTGCGCCATCTCGCTCATCAGGTGGCTGGAGACGAACACGGTGCGGCCCTCGCTCGCCAGGCGCCGCATCAGGTTGCGGACCCACAGGATGCCCTCGGGGTCCAGGCCGTTGACGGGTTCGTCGAAGAGCAGCACCTGCGGGTCGCCGAGCAGTGCCGCCGCGATGCCGAGGCGCTGCCCCATGCCGAGGGAGAAGCCCTTGGACCGCTTCTTGCCGACGTCCTGGAGTCCCACGACGCCGAGGACCTCGTCGACGCGGCGGGCCGGGATGCCGGACAGCTGCGCGAGGGAGAGCAGGTGGTTGCGTGCGCTGCGGCCTCCGTGCACCGCCTTGGCGTCGAGCAGCGCACCGACCTGGCGGGGGGCGTTGGGCAGTCCCCGGAAGGAGTGCCCGCCCACGGTGACCCGCCCGGACGTCGGCGCGTCCAGCCCCAGGATCATGCGCATCGTGGTCGATTTCCCGGAGCCGTTGGGCCCCAGGAACCCGGTCACGGCCCCCGGCCGCACCTGGAAGGACAGGTTGTAGACGGCCGTCTTGGCGCCGTAGCGCTTCGTCAGGCCGTACGCCTCGATCATCTTCGCCCCTGGACGCAGTTCGGGGCGTTCACATTGCCCCCGGACATGGCCTAGGAGGGTACGAGAGGCCGGATCGGTTCCCTCGGGCGCCCCCCTCCCGGGCGCCGGGTCCCTTCCGGGCGCCGGGTCCCTTCCGGGCGCCGGGTCCCTCCCGGGCGGCGGGGCCTTCCGGGGCCGGGGGAGGCCGTACGGTGCTCAGGCGTCGCGCTTCTTGAGGACGACGAGGCCCGCGACCAGCGCGGCGGCGGTCCAGGCCGCCATGATCAGCAGCCCTTCCCACGGCCCGTAGGGCCGGTCGAGCGTCTCGGGCACCACGGACATCACCGTCGTACCGGCCTGGTCGGGGAGGTACTGGCCGATCTTCTTGGTGGCTTCGACGCTGCCGAGGATGTTGGAGACGAGGAAGAACCAGGGCATGAGGATCGCGAACGCCAGCAGCGGGCTGCGCAGGACGAAGGTGATGCCGATGGCGAACAGGGCGATCAGCGTCATGTAGAGGCCGCCGCCGACCACGGCGCGCAGCACTCCCGTCTCGCCGATGCCCACGCCGTGGGAGCCGAGCAGGGCCTGGCCGAGGAAGAACGCGCCGAAGCTGGTGAGCATGCCGACGACCAGCACCAGCGGTCCGGCCACCAGCACCTTGCACCACATGAAGGTGGCCCGCTGCGGAACGGCCGCCAGCGAGTTGCGGATCATGCCCGTGCTGTACTCGGCGGAGACGACGAGCACGCCGAACGCGATCATCGCGAGCTGGCCGAGGCCCATCCCGGCGAAGCTGGTGTAGGTCGCGTCGAACGTGCGCCGGTCCGCGGTGGACATGTCGTCGAAGGTGGAGGCGGTCACCGCGCAGATCAGCGCGCCGAGGCCGATGGAGACGAGGAGGGCCGCGGCCAGGGTCCAGACCGTGGAGCGTACGGAACGCACCTTCGTCCACTCGGACTTGAGTACGCGTGTGGTGTGGCTCATTCCCGGCCCCCCTTCTTCCAGCTCTCGCCCCAGGCGGGCGGCGTCGGCGTCCCGCCCGGCGGCACCGCGGCGCCCCCGGGCGGTACCTGGGTGCCGACGGGCGGGGCGTGCCCGTGGTACTCGACGCTCTGGGCCGTCAGCCGCATGAACGCCTCCTCCAGCGAGGCCTGCTGCGGGCTCAGTTCGTGCAGGACGATCCGCTGGGCGGCGGCGAGTTCGCCGATACGGGCCGCGTCCCCGCCGTCGACCTCCAGGGCGCCGTCCTCGGCGGTCACCGGCCGCAGGCCCTCCGCGAAGAGCGCGTCGCGCATCCGCTCCGGCTCGGGCGTCCGAATCCGCACATGGGTACGGGAGTTCTCCGCGATGAACTGCGACATCGAGGTGTCCGCCAGCAGCTTGCCCTGGCCGATGACGACCAGGTGCTCGGCGGTCTGCGCCATCTCGCTCATCAGATGGCTGGAGACGAAGACGGTTCTGCCCTCCCGGGCCAGATGCTGCATCAGCGTCCGGATCCAGTGGATGCCCTCGGGGTCGAGGCCGTTCACCGGCTCGTCGAACATCAGGATGCGCGGGTCGCCCAGCAGCGCGCCGGCGATGCCCAGGCGCTGGCCCATGCCCAGCGAGAAGCCCTTGGGCCGTTTGCGGGCCACGTCCCGCAGCCCCACCATCTCCAGCACCTCGCCGACCCGCCGCTCGGGGATGCCGTTCGACTGCGCCAGACACAGCAGGTGGTTGTAGGCGCTGCGCCCGCCGTGCACACCCTTGGCCTCCAGCAGCGCCCCGATGCTGTTGAGCGGCTCCTTCAGTTCGGCGTAGTGCTTGCCCTCGATGCGGACGTCCCCGCGGGTCGGGGCATCGAGCCCCAGCACCATCCGCATGGTGGTGGACTTCCCCGCGCCGTTCGGCCCCAGGAAGCCGGTGACCATACCGGGACGTACGGTGAAGCTGAGGCCGTCGACCGCTGTCTTGGCGCCGTACCGCTTGGTAAGGTCCCGCAGCTCGATCATTCTTCGACGCTAAAGGTCACTCGGCCCCCTCGCCACTCGTGCGCATTATCCGCACACCACCCGCACATGCGAAACGCCCCGCACCGCCGGGTGGGGGCGTCTCGCGAAGGGCCGGCGGACGCCGGTTCAGCGGGACTGCTGGGCGGGCACCGAGCGGCCCGCTGCCTCGTCGTCCGAGGCGTCGTCGGTCTGCCCGCCGGCCGCCACGGCGGCACCGGTGAGGGTCGCCAGCATCTCGCGCACGTTCGTCAGCTGCGCGTTGATGCTGTCGCGGCGGTTGGTGAGGGCGGCCAGCTCGCGCTCCGACTCGCTGCGCACCCGGTCCGCCTTCGCGTTGGCGTCGGCGACGATGTCCTCGGCCTGGCGCTGCGCCGTCTCGACGGTCTGGCGGGCGCGGCGCTCCGCGTCGGTGCGCAGCTTCTCGGCCTCCAGGCGCAGCTGCTCGGCGCGGTGCTCGATCTCCGCGAGCCGCTTCTCGGCCTTCGCCTGACGGGAGGCCAGGTCGCGCTCGGACTGCTCCCGCCGCTTGGCGAGGTTCGTCTCGAAGTCGGCCGCGGCCTGGGCCGCCTTGGCGCGGGTGTCCTCGAAGAGCGAGTCGGCTTCCTCGCGCTTGGACTGGGCGTCCTTCTCCGCCTCGCTGCGCAGCGCCGCGGCCTCGCTCTTGGCCTTCTCGACGATGCGGGCGCCGTCCTCCTCGGCCTTCTGCTTGCGCTCGGCGGCGAACTGCTCGGCGTCGTTGCGCACCTGCTGGGCGGCGCTCTCGGCCAGCTCGCGGTGCTGCTCGGCGGCGCGGCGGGCCTCCTCGCGCAGGTCCTTGGCCTCCTCCTCCGCCAGGCGGAGGATCTTCTCGACACGGGCACCGAGGCCGGCGTACGACGGCTCGGAGTCGTTGACCTGGGCCTGTGCGTTCTGCGTTTCGAGGTGCAGCTCCTCGATGCGCTTTTCCAGAGAGGTGATGCGGGCCAGGGCGCTGTCACGGTCGGCGACCAGCTTCGCGATGCGGTCGTCAACCTGTCCGCGGTCGTAGCCGCGCCGCACGAGCTCGAAGCCGTAGGGGGAGGAAGTGTCGCTCATGGGGTTCCTGTCGATTCAGACGGGTTATCAGACGGGGAGTGATAAGGGGAATCCTAGGGGTCCAAGCGGCGTGTCATCGAGCTTATGCACGTTCGGTCTGGAGAATGTGCCCTCGTTCGAGTGGCTAACCGTCCGAACTCTTGCCATTCGAACGAGTGGTGCCGGCGCCCACGCCCGCCGCCACACCGCTGTTCGCGCCGGAGGCGCGCCCGCCCTTCTTGCCGGACCCCGCGCCGCGCCCGGAGCCGCCCCCGGAGGCGGATCCGCCGGCGGCGGAACCGGAATCCGCGCCGGATCCCGTGCCCGCCCCGGCAGCTGACGCGGCGCCCGGCGTCTCGAACGACTCCAGCGCCTCCAACACGTCCTGCACCCGCGCGATCTCGGCGTTGATGTCCTCCTGACGTCGCATCAGAATGTCGAGTTCACGCTGACCGGCCTCGACCGTGCGGCGGGCCTCCTCGGTGGCCTCCTCCCGCACCTGCTGCGCCTCGCGCAGCATCGCGGCCTTCTTCTGCTCGGCCTCCTTCAGCAGGCCCTCCGCCTTCTTGACGGCGGCGATGCGCACCTTGCCCGCCTCCGCGTCGGCGTCCGACCGCAGCTTCTCGGCCTTGGCCCGCGCCTCGGCGAGCTGCTCCTCGGCCGCCCGCACCAGCTTGTCGCAGCGCTCCCCGGCCGACTGCATGGCCTCGGCCGCCTCCCGGCGGGCCCGCTCGTGCAGCTCCTCGACCTCCGACTCGATCCGCGCCCGCAACTCCTCCGCGCGCTCGCGGATGGCGGCCGAGTCGCTGCGGGCCTCCTCCAGCAGGGTGTCCGCGTCGGAGCGGGCCTTCTCGACCAGCTCCTGGCCCTCGGCCCGCGCCTCGGTCACCAGCCGCTCGGACTCCGAGCGCGCGGCGCCCACCATCGTGTCGGCCTGCTCCTCGGCCGCGGCCTGCGTACGCAGCGCCTCCTCCTGGGCCTTGGCCAGCAACTGGTCGGCCTGCTCGGCGGCTTCGGTGCGCTTCCTGGCGGCCTCCTCGCGGGCCTCGTCCCGCAGGCGCTCGGCCTCGGCGCGCACCTGCTCGCTGAACTGCTCGGCGGCGGCGCGGGTCTCCCGGTCGAACTTCTCGGCCTCGGCGCGGATCCGGCTGCCGGCACGCTCGGCCTCGGCCCGCGTCTCCTGACCGGCACGTTCGGCCTCCGCCCGCGTCTCCTGGTCGTACCGGTCGGCCTCGGTGCGGGTCTTCCGGTCGTACCGGTCGGCCTCGGTACGGGTGCGCCCGGCCTCCTCCTGGGCCTTGGCCAGCAACTGGTCGGCCTGCTCGGCGGCTTCGGTCCGCTTCCTGGCCGCCTCCTCGCGGGCCTCGTCCAGAAGGCGTTCCGCCTCGGCGCGGGCCTCGTCGCTGGTCCGCTGCGCGTCGGCACGGGTGCGCTCGGCCTCCGCCATCGCGTCCGAAACGGTCCGCTCGGCCAGCGACTTGGCGGCGTCCGCCTCCTCCTGGGCCTCCCGGCGCACCGTCTGCGCCGCGTGCTCGGCGGCCGACCGCAGCCCCGCGATCTCCGCCTCGGCCTCCTCGCGCAGCCCCGCGACCGAGTCGCGGACCTGCTGCGCCGTCTCCTCGGCGGACGCGACCAGTTCGGCCGCGCGGCGTTCGGCCTCGTCCGTGAGCCGGTCCGCCTCCGCCTGCG
>NZ_VJOK01000001.1:5278423-5294921 GCF_013302895.1 Streptomyces albus subsp. chlorinus
GTGGCCCTGGCCTCCTCGCGCAGCCGCTCGGCCTCCGCCGCGGCCTCGCCGCGCAGCTGGACGGCGACCGACTCGCCCTCGGCGCGCGCCTGCGAGGCGTCCGAGGCCGCCTCGGTGCGCAGCCGCTCGGCCTCCTCCTCCGCCTGCTCACGCAGCGTCCGCACCCGCTCGGCCGTCTCGGTGCGCAGCCGCTCGGCCTCGGCACGCGCCTCGTCCCGCAGCCGTTCCGCCTCGGTACGGGCCTGCGAGAGCCCCGACTCGGCCTCGGCCAGCCTCGCCTCGGCCTCCTCGCGCAGCCGGTTCAGCTCCGCCTCGGTCTCGGCCTTCCGCTCCCGGGCGGCCTCCTCGGCCTCCTCGCGGGTCCTGCGGGCCGCCTCGTCCGCCTCGGTGCGGGTCTCCTCCGCCTGCTCCTCGGCCTGGGCGCGCAGCTCCTCGGCCTCGGTACGGGCCCGCTCCAGCGCCTCCTCGGCCTGCTTGCGCAGTGTCGTGGCGCGCTCGATGGCCTCCGTGCGCACCCGCTCGCTCTCCGTGGTGGCCTCGGTGCGCGTCTCCTCGGCGTCCGCCTTGGCCTTGGCCAGCAGCTCCTCGGCGCGGCTCGCGGCCTCCTCGATCTGCTGGACGGCGTCCCGGCGGGCCTCGCCGCGGATCTTCTCACCCTCCTCGACCGCCTCGGCGCGCAGCTGCTCGGCCTCGCCGCGCAGCCGGCGGGCCTCCTCCTGCAGCTCGACGGTCTTGGCGCGGTACTCCTTGGTGTCGTCCTTGGCGGCGCCCTTGAGCTGCTCGGCCACGTCGTGGGCCTCGGCGCGCAGCCGGTCGGCCTCCTCCTCGGCCTCCCGGCGCAGCCGCTCGGCCTCCTCGGCGGCCGACCTGGTGGTGGCCTTCGCCTCCTCCGACGCCTTGTTGAGCACGTCCTCGGCGGTGCGGGCGGCCTGCGCGAGCTGGTTCGCCGACTCCTCGGCCGTGGTGGTACGGGCCTTCTCCCGGGCCTCGGCGATCAGCCGCTCGCCCTCGGCCTTGGCGTCCTGGCGCAGCTGCTCGGCCTCGGCCCGGATGGCCTCGGCCTCCTTGGTGGCCTCGCCCACCAGCCGCGCCACCTCGGCCTTGGCGGTACGGGAGCGCTGCTCGTTCGCCGACTCGGTGTCCGCGAGCCGCCTGCCCGCCTCCTCCTCGGCCTCCTGGAGCTTCTCGGCCGCCTTCTCCCTGGCCTCGCGCAGGGCCTCCTCGGCCTCGCGCATCCGCTCCTCGGCGCGCCGCACCAGCTCCGCGGACTCCCGCCTGCTGGCCTCCGCCTCGTCGGCCGTGGACGTGCGCAGCCGCTCGGCGTGGTCGGTGGCCTCCTGGGCCTGCGTCGAGGCGGCGTTCAGCAGCCGCTCGGCGTCGGCACGGGCCCGGCGCAGGATGCTCTCGGCCTCGCTGCGGGCGTTCTCCGCCTCCGCGGCGAGCCGCTGCCGGGCCTCCTCCGTGAGCCGCTGGGCCTCGGCGCGCGCCCGGGCCAGCGCCTGCTCGGACTCCGCCCGGGTCTCCTCCATGAGCCGGCGGGCCTGCTGCTCGGTACGGGAGCGCAGCTGCTCGGCCCAGGCGACGTTCTCGTTGACGTGGGTCTCGACCGTGGCGCGGCGCTCGGCCAGCTCCTGGTCGAGCTGCTGCCTGCGGCGCACGGCCTCGGTGTGCAGCTCGGTCTCCAGACGGGCCTGCGCCTCGGCCTGCTCCTGGAGGAGCCGCTGGGTCTGGGCGCGGGCCTCGCGCAGCTCGCGCTCGGCGTCGGCCCGCATCTGGTCGGCCTGCAACTGGGCGTTGCGGAGCAACTGCTCGGCCTGCTGGGAGAGGTTGTCGTACCCCGCAGGGCGCGTGGCCAGCGCGCGGCGCGCCTCGTGCAGCTTGGCGCGCAGCACTTCGACCTGGTAGCCGAGGTCGTCGGCATGCTCGACGGCCCGCTCCCGCTCCTTCTTCAGCCGCTCCATCTCGGCCTCGAACTGCGAGAGGTGATCGTCAGCCTCGTAGCGGTCGTAGCCCCGCACTGCGCGGTCCCATCCGTCCCCTGGTAGTCGTGGAGATGATCCGAACCTTCCGTCCGGACTTGAATGACACGTCCCGACGGAAATGGTGTCAGATCGTCGGCGGAACGTGGACCGAGCCCCCAACCCGGAGACCTCGTCGGGTGGGGAGGGCCCGCCCCGGCCGAAAGGCCACTCTACCGGGCGCGGAAGCCGACGTCAGTGGTCCGTTGGTGCGGCCGGGGTTTCCCGGCCGGCCGGGCGCGCCGGGAGGCGGCCCCCGGACCGCGGCGGGGCCGCCGGAACCGCCCCGCCCGGTATCAGCGCTCCCCGTCGCCGCGCGTGGCCTGCTGGTTCCCGTGCGTCGCCTGGCCGTTGCCGGGCGCGGCGGCTGTCACCAGTTTGAGGACGCCGTGGCAGTCCTTCGGGTGCGGGCTGTGTTTTCCCGGGGGCAACCCCCGGACCCCCGGCCGGGTACCGGTGCGGGCGTCAGTGCTGGGTGTCGCCGGGTGTGGCGTGCTGGTTGTCGGGTGTTGCCGCTGTCACCAGTTCGGTGAGGACGCCGTGGCAGTCCTTCGGGTGCAGGAAGGTGATGCGGGAGTCCATGGAGCCGCGGCGGGGCTCGTCGTAGAGGACGCGGACGCCCTTGCCGCGGATGGCCTCGGCGTCGCCGTCCACGTCCGCCGTGCCGAAGGCGATGTGGTGCACCCCCTCGCCGTTCTTGGCCATCCAGGTGGCGACGGCCGAGTCCTCGCGGATGGGCTCCAGCAGCTGGAGGTAGGAGGCGCCGCCGTCGTCCGTCCCGTTGATCCGCAGCATGGCCTCGCGGACGCCCTGCTCCTGGTTGACCTCGGTGTGGAACACCTCGAAGCCGTAGGTGCGAGAGTAGAAATCGACGGTGGCTTCCAGGTCCCGGCAGGCGATTCCGATGTGGTCGATACGCGTCAGCATGAGCACCAGTGCAGCGCCCCGTATCCGGTTACGCAACGTGCGCACGGTCACACTCACCGACCGGTGACCCGGGCAGGTACCGCTCAGTATCTTGAGTGGTAACCCTCGTTAACTTCCCGCCGGAAGGGAACCCCTCATGTCTCCCACCTCCAGCACCACCTCCGTGATCGTCGCCGGTGCCCGTACCCCCATGGGGCGGCTGCTCGGCTCGCTGAAGTCGTTCTCCGGGGCGGACTTGGGCGGTTTCGCCATCAAGGCCGCGCTGGAGCGTGCCGGGATCGGCGGGGACCAGGTCGAATACGTGATCATGGGGCAGGTGCTCCAGGCCGGCGCCGGGCAGATCCCGGCCCGCCAGGCGGCGGTCAAGGCGGGCATCCCCATGAACGTCCCGGCACTGACCGTGAACAAGGTCTGCCTCTCCGGGCTCGACGCGATCGCGCTGGCCGACCAGCTCATCCGCGCGGGCGAGTTCGACGTCGTCGTCGCGGGCGGCCAGGAGTCGATGACGAACGCCCCGCACGTGCTGCCGAGGTCCCGCGAGGGTTACAAGTACGGCTCCCTGGAGGTCCTGGACTCCATGGCGCACGACGGGCTCACCGACTCCTTCGAGGGCATCGCCATGGGCGCCTCGACGGAGAAGCACAACACCCGGCTGGGCATCCCCCGCGACGTCCAGGACGAGATCGCCGCCCGCTCCCACCAGCGCGCCGCCGCGGCCCAGCGCGACGGGCTCTTCGAGGCGGAGATCACCCCGGTGGAGATCCCGCGGCGGAAGGGCGAGGCGGTGCTCTTCTCGCAGGACGAGGGCATCCGGGGCGACTCGACGGCCGAGTCGCTGGCCAAGCTGCGGCCCGCCTTCGCCAAGGACGGGACGATCACCGCCGGTTCGTCCTCGCAGATCTCCGACGGCGCGGCGGCCGTCGTGGTGATGAGCAGGGCGAAGGCGGAGGAGCTGGGCGTGTCGTGGATCGCCGAGATCGGCGCCCACGGGAACGTCGCCGGCCCCGACAACTCCCTCCAGTCGCAGCCGGCCAACGCGATCCAGCACGCCCTGAAGAAGGAGGGGCGCTCGGTCGAGGACCTCGGTCTGATCGAGATCAACGAGGCGTTCGCGGCCGTCGCCCACCAGTCGATGAAGGAGCTGGGAGTCGGACCCGAAAAGGTGAATGTGAACGGCGGCGCCATCGCGCTGGGCCACCCGATCGGGATGTCCGGGGCGCGCATCGTGCTGCACCTCGCACTGGAGCTGAGGCGGCGCGGGGGCGGGCTGGGTGCCGCCGCGCTGTGCGGCGGCGGTGGCCAGGGGGACGCGCTGATCGTCCGCGTCCCGTAACGCGCCGTCGCCCCCGTACGGGCGGTCCGGACAGCCGGAGCCCGGCCCGTACGGGGGCGCTGCCCCTCCGGGCGGGGTCCGGGGGAGGGGCCGGGGAAGGCCCTGGTCACAGCCATACCGAAGGGAGCCGTAGGACCATGGTCGATGTCGCAGCGCTGGTGGCGGCGGCCCGCGAGGGGGCGCCGCGGGCCGTGGCGCGGCTGATCTCCCTCGTCGAGGGAGCCTCGCCGCAGCTCCGCGAGGTGATGGCCGCCCTCGCCCCCCGGTGCGGCAACGCGTACGTGGTCGGTCTGACCGGTTCGCCGGGGGTGGGCAAGTCCACGACGACCTCCGCGCTGGTCACCGCGTTCCGCGCGCGGGGCAGCCGGGTGGGGGTGCTGGCCGTGGACCCGTCCTCGCCGTTCTCCGGCGGGGCGCTGCTGGGGGACCGGGTGCGGATGGGCGAGCACGCCTCCGATCCGGGTGTCTACATCCGTTCGATGGCCACCCGCGGCCACCTGGGGGGTCTGGCGTGGGCCGCGCCGCAGGCGATCCGGGTGCTGGACGCGGCGGGCTGCGACGTGGTCCTCGTCGAGACCGTCGGGGTGGGCCAGTCGGAGGTGGAGATCGCCGCGCAGGCGGACACCAGCGTGGTGCTGCTGGCGCCCGGCATGGGCGACGGCATCCAGGCGGCGAAGGCCGGGATCCTGGAGATCGGCGACGTGTACGTGGTCAACAAGGCGGACCGGGACGGCGCCGACGCCACCGTCCGGGAGCTGAACCATATGCTCGGCCTGGGGGAGGCCCGCGAGCCGGGTGACTGGCGTCCGCCCGTGGTCAAGACGGTGGCCGCCCGCGGGGAGGGCGTGGACGAGATGGTCGCCGCGCTGGACAAGCACCGCGACTGGATGGCGGAGCGCGGGGTGCTCGCCGAGCGGCGCGCGGCCCGCGCCGCGCGCGAGATCGAGAACATCGCGGTCACCGCGCTGCGCGCGCGCATGGGCGAGCTGCGGGGCCGCAAGCGGCTGGACGCGCTCGCCGAGCGCGTGGTCAGCGGCTCGCTGGACCCCTACGCCGCCGCCGACGAACTGGTCGCGGGCGTCACCGAAGGGTGACGCCCGCGACCGGGTGGCGCCCTGGGCGGGGCGGACGGTCCCGGCGTGGCGGTCCGGCAGGGGAGTCCGGGCCGGGGACGCGCGGGACGCGCCCGGGGCGGCCGGGGCGGTCAGTCGTCGTCGCCCCGCTCGGTCTCGTGGTGCAGGACCTTGCCGGAGGTGCCGTCGAGGACCAGCTCGTGCTGGTCGCCCTTCTTGTCCACCGTGTCGGCCTCCCACCGGCCCTTGTCGCGGCCGTCGTCGTCGAGGCTGACGGAGGTGACGGTGCCCTTGCTCGCCGCCGCGGCCTTCTTGCCCGCCGCGGCGGCGTCCAGCCCGGCGCCGCGGACGACGGAGCGGTTCTCGTCCTTGTGGGCGTCCACCCGGTTCTTGACGACGTGGCCCTTGGCGGCGTCGAGTGTCACGTCGTGCCACTTGCCGTCCTTGCCGAGGACGTCGGCCTCCCACACCAGCTGGTCGCGGTCGGTGTCCAGCTCCAGCTCGGAGATGGTGCCGGGGACCTCCTTGAGCACGGCCTGGGCCGCCTGGGCGAAGGAGACGCCGGAGGCGCCGGTCTCCTCCGCGCGGTCGGCGCGGCCACCGTCGCGGCCGTCGTCGTCCCGGCCGTCGTGGTCGGCGTGGTCGTCCCGGTCGTCGCGGTCGTCGTCGTGCCCGTCGGCGTGGTCGTCGTCGTGGTCCACCGGGCGGACGTTCGAGGACGACGCGGCGGCCGGCTTGTGGTCGCCGCCGCCGCCCGCGACCCCGAACGCGGTCGCCGTACCCCCTCCGACCAGGGCCGCGGCGGTGACGGTGGCGATGATGACCTTGCGCTTCATGGCGTTCGACTCCTCGGTTCGTTCGCTGTTCCCGCTTTCGATGACTCCACGGTGGCCGACCGTCGCTGAACGTAAGCTGAAGCTACCTGAAGCCCTCTTCAGCCGCGATTTGGCAGGGTGGGCGCATGCGCCTGCTGATCGTGGAGGACGAGCGCCGGCTGGCCCGGTCACTCGCCAGGGGCCTGATGGCCGAGGGGTTCGCCGTGGACGTCGTGCACGACGGCACCGAGGGCCTGCACCGGGCCGTCGAGAACGAGTACGACCTGATCGTCCTCGACATCATGCTGCCGGGCATGAACGGCTACCGCGTCTGCGGGGCGCTGCGCGCCGCGGGCGACGAGACGCCGGTACTGATGCTGACGGCCAAGGACGGCGAGTACGACGAGGCCGAGGGGCTGGACACCGGCGCGGACGACTACCTCACCAAGCCGTTCTCCTACGTGGTGCTGCTGGCCCGCGTGCGGGCGCTGCTGCGCCGGCGGACGCGCGGTGCCAAGGCGGCGCTGCGGATCGGTGAGCTGACCGTCGACCCGGCGGCGCAGCGCGTGGCGGTGGGCGACCGCGAGGTGGAGCTGACGGCCAAGGAGTTCGCCGTCCTGGAGTATCTGGCCGTGCGTGCCGGGGAGGTCGTCTCCAAGGCGGAAGTCCTCGAACACGTCTGGGACTTCGCCTACGAGGGTGACGTCAACATCGTCGAGGTGTACGTGAGCGCCCTGCGCCGGAAGCTGGGCGCCGGCTGGATCGCCACGATACGCGGCGCCGGCTACCGGCTCCAGGGCGGCGCGGGCGGGCCGGGCGGCGCAGGGCCGGCGGGCCGCACGGGCGGGGCGGGCGGCGGACGCCGTGCGTAGGGCGTCCGTCCGGGTACGCGCGGCGCTCGGCGCCACCCTCGTGGTGGCGCTCGCGCTGGTGGCCGCCGGGTTCTTCGTCGTCTCCACGCTCCGCGGCGGGCTGGCCGACTCCGCCCGCCTCAACGCGGAGAACACCGCGCGCGGCACCGCCGCCCAGGCCGGCGACGCCACCCGGGGCCGCCTGGCGGACCTGGACGGCCTCGATTCCGACGACCCCGTCCAGATCGTCGACGCGTACGGCAAGGTGCTGGGTGCCAGCGATCCCCTCAAGGGGCGCGGTCCGGTCGCCGGCTTCGCCCGCGTGGACAAGCCCGACGACGACAACGGCGCGGACGGGGACGCGGAGGAGGAGGCGGACGAGGTGGACTCCGACAGCGAGACGGAGACCCTCACCTTCCCCGTGGACGACGACGGCGAGGTCACCTACGACAAGGACGACATCGTCGGCACCCAGGAGTTCAGCGTCGCCGCCGTGCAGGGCCGCACCCGCGACGGCACCCCCGTCACGGTGTACGCGGGTGCCTCGCTCGGCGCCCAGCAGGAGGCGGTCTCCACCGTCACCCGCTCGATGCTCTTCGGGCTGCCGGCGCTGCTGCTGGTGGTCGGGGGCGTCACCTGGCTGGTCACCCGGCGCGCGCTGCGGCCCGTGGAGGGCATCCGGCGGGAGATGAGCGCCATCACCGCCAGCACCGACCTGTCGCGGCGCGTGCCCGAACCGGACGCGCGGGACGAGGTCGCACGGCTGGCCAGGACCACGAACCAGACCCTCGCGGCGCTGGAGGCGTCCGTGGAGCGGCAGCGGCGGTTCGTCGCCGACGCCTCCCACGAACTGCGCAGCCCCATCGCCTCCCTGCGCACCCAGCTGGAGGTCGCCGCGGCCCATCCCGAACTGCTCGACCTGGACGGCGCGGTGGAGGACACCGTACGGCTCCAGGCGCTCGCCGCCGATCTGCTGCTGCTCGCCCGGCTCGACGCGGGGGAGCGGCCCGCCGAGGGGCGGGTCTCCCTCGCGGCGCTGGTGCGCGAACACGTGGGACAGCGCCTGGGCGACCCGCACCCCGTGCGGACCGGCCCCCTCGACGAGGGCGAGGTGCGCGGCTCCCCGGGGCAGTTGGAGCGCGTGCTGGCCAACCTGCTGGACAACGCCCAGCGGCACGCCGCCGGTGAGGTCTCGGTGAGCGTCGGCCGGGAGGACGGCACGCTCGCCCTCGCCGTGTGCGACGACGGGGCGGGGGTGCCCGAGGCGGAGCGGGAGCGGATCTTCGAGCGGTTCGTCCGGCTGGACGACGCCCGCTCCCGCGACGAGGGCGGGGCCGGGCTGGGACTCGCCATCGCCCGCGACGTGGCGGAGCGCCACGGGGGCACGCTGCGGGTGGACGCCGCTCCCCGGGGAGGGGCCCGCTTCGTACTGCGGCTGCCGGTCGCCGGCGGCTGAGCCGGTACGGGCCCTCCCCGGCGGGGTCTGCCGCCGGCCCGCTCCCTCCTCGGCGGGGTCTGCCACCGGCCCGCTCCCTCACCGGCGGGGTCTGCCATGGGCCCGCTCCCCCCCGGCGGGCGGCCCCTCTCACACCCGGCCGCGCTCGGCCCTCAGCTTCTCGGCGACCGGGCGCAGGGTGCGCTCCAGGTGGGCGAGGTCGCCGGACGTCATGCCGTCGATGAAGTGGCGCCGCACGGAGGCGACATGGTGCGGTGCCACGCCGCGCATGGTGTCCCAGCCGTGCTCGGTGAGGACGGCGAACAGGCCGCGCTTGTCCGACTCGCATGATTCGCGGCGCACCAGCCCGGCCTTCTCCATCCGGGTGATCTGGTGGGAGAGCCGGCTCTTGGACTGGAGCGTGGCGGAGGCGAGGTCGGTCATCCGCATGCGGTGCTCCTCGGACTCGGACAGGTTCACGAGGATCTCGTAGTCGTTGAGCGTGAGTCCGAACGGCTGCAGGTCGCGCTCGAGCTGGTAGCTGAGCAGCTTGCTGACGTCCAGGTGGGTGCGCCAGGCGCGCTGCTCGTCCTCGGTGAGCCAACGGGTGCCGTCGTCGGTGTCCATGCTGTGAGACTTTACCGAGAGTCGCACACACGTGCTTACGCGGTGTGGCGTCAAGATGTCGCAGAGTCGTCGTTTCCGCCCCCGCGCCCCGTCTCAGAGGCCGAATCGCCGCTGGATGTTTCCCAGCTGGCCGGGCAGCTGGGGCACCTGCGGGCTGCCGCGTCCGCCCTGGGTTCCCTGGTCGCCGGGCGTGCCGGGGCCGCCGCCGGGCACCCCCGCCTGCTGCGGCACCTCTCCGGTGGCGCGCTCGTCCATGAGGACCTCGGACGACTGGATGAGCACGGTTCCCGCACCGACGAACTCGAACTGGTGCTCCTCGCCGGAGGCCCCGCCCAGCCCCGTCAGGGCGCGGACGCCGCCCATGACGCCCTGGAGGTAGGCGTGGTCGTAGTGGTGGCACGGCGAGGGGCAGTCCGCCCAGCCCACCAGCGCCTGCGGGTCCACCCGCACCGGCGGCTCCACGAAGTGCACCTCGCCGTTGGAGGCGGCCACGAACGTGCCCGTCCCGATCAGGGTGAGGAAGCCGGGCACGATCGACTGCTTGAGGGAGAGCGCCGGGTCGAAGGCGAGCAGATTGCCGGCCCGGACGGTCAGATTGCCGTCCTGGAGGTCGTAGGAGTTGACGTGGAAGGCCCGGTCGGCCAGCAGCAGCTTGCCGCGGCCCTCGGCGACGACCCAGTCCGCGGCGTGCAGCGGCGAGTGGAAGCTGGAGGCGATCAGCCGGTCGAGCCGGCCGTGGCCGATGCCGTGGAAGTCGATCTGCCCGTAGTAGGCGATCATCTTCCCCTTCTGGAGGAACCAGCGGCCGTCCAGGGCGACGCAGAAGGCATACGGGTTGACGTTGTCGCCGGCGGGGAGCGTGGCCGCGTCGAAGACCTGGTAGCCCTCCGGCACGGGCCCTCCCGGTGGGTGCGACATCTACAGCTTCTCCTCACTCGCCTGGACGAACACGGCGCCGCTGCCGGACAGTTCGAGCTGGAACGCCTCGCCCGAGCCGCGCCCGACCATGTCGCGCCAGCCCAGGGCGGAGGACAGCTTGTTGCGGACGTCGCCGAAGTGGGCGACGTACGCCTGCGGGTCCACGTGCACGGGGCGGCCCGGGGTCAGCGGGAGCCGCACGATGCCGCCGTGCGCCATTACGGCGACCGAGCCCCGTCCGGTCAGTGTGGTGGTGAACAGTCCCTGGCCCGAGACCTGACCGCGCACCATGCCCATGACCCCGCCGTCCCGGCCGAGGAAGAGGGTGCCCTGCTGGAGGGTGCCGTCGAAGGCGAGAAGGCGGTCGGCCTCGACGCACAGGGTGTTCCCGTCGAGGTTGATCACCTCCACGTGGTGGCCGCCGTGCCCGAACAGCACGGTGCCGCTGCCTTCGACGGTCATCAGCGGCGCGGCCTCGCCCGCCACCCGCCGGCCGATCATGGACATCACGCCGCCCTGGCCGCCCTGGATGCTGGGCGTGAACGTCACCTCGCCCTTGTAGCCGATCATGGCGCCGCGCTGGCTGAACAGGCGTCGGCCGGGCACCACGTGGGCCTCGACCAGCTTGCTGGAGATCTCCCGGAACGGCACTACAGCTCCCCTCCCAGCGTGTTGCGCTCGCTCGGCTGGACGTACACCAGGCCCTCGCCCTCGAAGCGGACCTGGAACGCCTCGCCCGAGCCCTCACCGATCAGCGTGCGGAAGTTCACACCCGACTGGAAGCTCTGCCGCAGGTCGCCCTGGTGCGCGACGTAAGCGCCCGGGTCCACCTGGAGCGGGGTGCCGGGGGTGACGCGCAGCAGCACCGCGGGCCCGTCGGTGAGGAGGGCGGCCCATCCGGCGCCCTCCACGGTGGTGGTGAACAGGCCGTTGCCCTGGGAGGCGCCGCGCAGGCCGGTGAAGGAGGTGCCGGTGCGCAGACCGCTGTGGGTGCACAGCAGGTTGCTCGCCTCGACGTGCAGCCTCTCCCCGCCGAGCCGGACGAGGCTGATGTCGCTCGCCCGGTCCGCGAAGTAGCAGGTGCCCTGGCCGGTCACCTCCATCACGGCCAGCTGCTCGCCGGTCAGCCGGCGCGTGACCATGCCGCGGAGGCCCTCGCCGCCGCCGCTCAGCTTCTTGAACCTCATCTCGCCGTCGTAGGCGACCATCGAGCCGTTCTTCGCCTTGACCGCGTCGCCGCCCCCGCTGAGCGTGACGGCCAGCACCTTGGTGCCCTGGAGTCGGAACTCAGCCACGTACCGAACCTACCCTGCGGCCCGTGATCACCTACAGAGCTGCCACAATGGGCACGCTTGTGCTTCCCTTCACAAACGAGGTGAGGACCCGCCGTGGCCATACTGGAAACTCCCAACGGACTGCCGCCCAAGGCGGTGTCGGCCGTCCGCCGCCTCCGACTCACCTCCGTGCCGGAGGGCGTCTCCTTCCTTCTGCTGCTGGTCTGTTCCGTGCTCAAGCGGACCACGGACTTCAACGCCGTGCCGGTCATGGGCGCCGTCCACGGCATCCTCTTCATCTTCTATGTGATCTTCTGGGCCGACGCCTGGAACCGCATCAAGTGGCCGTTCGGCCGCGCCGCCCTCTACTTCGTCCTCTCCGTCCTGCCGACCGGCGGCTTCTTCGCGGACAAGATGCTGCGCGAGGAGGAGAAGGCGGGCATCATCGCGGCCCGCGCCCGCAAGGAGCAGGCGGGCACGGTGGGCACCGGCCAGAGCACCGGCACCACCGGGAAGGCCGTCGGCTCGTGATCGTCGCCTTCTCCGTCACCCCGCTCGGGGTCGGCGAGGACGTGGGGGAGTACGTCGCCGAGGCGGTACGGGTGGTCCGCGAGTCCGGTCTGCCGCACCGCACCGACGCCATGTTCACCTCGCTGGAAGGCGAGTGGGAGGAGTGCATGGACGTCGTCCGGCGCGCCGTCGTCGCTCTCGAGGCGCGGGCCCCGCGCGTCTCGCTCGTCCTGAAGGCCGACATCCGCCCCGGCGTCACCGACGGCCTCACCGCCAAGGTCGCCACCGTGGACCGCTACCTGGCGGACGACTGAACCACCCGGCGGGCCGCGCCGGTCCCCTCCGGCCCGCCCGGAACCACCGCCGCCCCGCGGGCGGCGGTGGCGGGCGCCCGCGTGACAGGGGCCGCCCGTACCGTGAGACGGCTTCGGCCGGTGCCGGACCGGCCGGTAGGGTCGGAGCGTGCCGAAGCCGCTCAGTCTGTCGTTCGACCCGATCGCCCGTGCCGATGAGCACTGGAAGCAGCGATGGGGATCGGTGCCGTCCATGGCCGCGATCACGTCGATCATGCGCGCCCAGCAGATCCTGCTCTCCGAGGTCGACGCGGTGGTCAAGCCGTACGGGCTGACCTTCGCGCGCTACGAGGCGCTGGTGCTGCTCACCTTCTCGCAGAAGGGCGAGCTGCCCATGTCGAAGATCGGGGAGCGGCTGATGGTGCACCCCACCTCGGTGACCAACACGGTGGACCGCCTCCAGGCCGCGGGGTTCGTGGAGAAGCGTCCCAACCCCAACGACGGCCGCGGCACCCTGGCCGCGATCACCGACAAGGGCCGCGAGGTCTGTGAGGCGGCCTCCGCCGACCTGATGGCCATGGACTTCGGCCTCGGCGCCTACGACGCCGAGCAGCTGGACGAGATCTTCTCCCTGCTGCGTCCCCTGCGGGTGGCCGCGGGCGACTTCGCCGAGGGGTAGGCGAGGGGCGGCCGAGGAGCAGGGGCGCCGGCCGGGCCGCCGCGGGACTCGGGGAGCGTTTGGAGCGTGGGGTGGGGGCCCGGGAAGATCGCCCCGAGGTGACGGTTACGCTCGATTCCATGAAACGAAGCGTGCTGACCCGCTACCGCGTCATGGCGTATGTCACCGCCGTGCTCCTCGTGCTGCTGACCCTGGGCGTGATCGGCAAGTACCTGCTGGGCATGGACGGCGCTGCGGGCTTCACCAGCGTGGTCGGTATCGCGCACGGCTGGCTCTACATCCTGTATCTGGTCTTCGCCTTCGACCTGGGGCAGAAGGCCAAGTGGCCGCTCGGCAAGCAGCTGTGGGTGCTGCTGGCGGGTACGGTCCCCACCGCCGCCTTCTTCGTGGAGCGCAAGGTCACCCGCGAGGTCGAGCCGCTGGTCAAGGACGCGGGCGCCGCCCCCGTCGGCGCCTGAGCCGTCGGCCTCCCCCTCTTCCGCCGGCCGCCCGGGGCTCCTCCCGTCCCGCCGTCCGCTCACCCTTTCGGTTCCGGTGAGGTCACGGACGGCGGTTCGCCATCGACTTTTACTTGGACGTCCTAGTAAATTCGGTGGTATGGATGCTGACGCCATCGCACAGGGCCGCCGCCGCTGGCAGGAGCGCTACGACTCCGCACGCAAGCGGGACGCGGACTTCACCACGCTCAGCGGTGATCCCGTCGAGCCGGTCTACGGGCCCCGGGAGGGGGACTCCGTCGCGGGGTTCGAGCGCATCGGGTGGCCGGGCGAGTTCCCCTTCACCCGGGGGCTCCACCCCACCGGATACCGGGGCAGGACCTGGACCATCCGCCAGTTCGCCGGGTTCGGCAACGCCGAGCAGACGAACGAGCGGTACAAGATGATCCTCAAGGCGGGCGGCGGCGGCCTCTCCGTCGCCTTCGACATGCCGACCCTCATGGGGCGCGACTCCGACGACCCCCGCTCGCTCGGCGAGGTCGGCCACTGCGGCGTCGCCATCGACTCCGCCGCCGACATGGAGATCCTCTTCCGGGACATCCCGCTCGGCGACGTCACCACCTCGATGACGATCTCCGGGCCCGCCGTCCCGATCTTCTGCATGTACCTGGTCGCCGCCGAACGGCAGGGCGTGGACCCGGCCGTCCTCAACGGCACGCTCCAGACCGACATCTTCAAGGAGTACATCGCCCAGAAGGAGTGGCTCTTCCAGCCCGAGCCCCATCTGCGGCTCATCGGCGATCTGATGGAGCACTGCGCGCACGGCATCCCCGCCTACAAGCCGCTCTCCGTCTCCGGCTACCACATCCGGGAGGCGGGCGCGACGGCCGCGCAGGAGCTGGCCTACACGCTGGCCGACGGCTTCGGCTACGTCGAACTGGGACTCTCCCGCGGCCTGGACGTCAACCGCTTCGCCCCCGGCCTCTCCTTCTTCTTCGACGCCCACCTCGACTTCTTCGAGGAGATCGCCAAGTTCCGCGCGGCCCGCCGCATCTGGGCCCGCTGGATGCGGGACGTGTACGGGGCGACCAGCCAGAAGGCGCAGTGGCTGCGCTTCCACACCCAGACCGCCGGTGTCTCGCTCACCGCGCAGCAGCCCTACAACAACGTCGTCCGCACCGCCATAGAGGCGCTCTCCGCCGTCCTCGGCGGCACCAACTCGCTGCACACCAACGCCCTCGACGAGACGCTGGCGCTCCCCAGCGAGCAGGCCGCGGAGATCGCGCTGCGCACCCAGCAGGTCCTGATGGAGGAGACCGGCGTCACCAACGTCGCCGACCCCCTGGGCGGTTCCTGGTACGTGGAGGCGCTCACCGACCGGATCGAGGCCGACGCGGAGAAGATCTTCGAGCAGATCCGCGAGCGCGGCCGCCGCGCCGTGCCCGACGGGCAGTACCCCATCGGCCCGATGACCTCCGGCATCCTGCGCGGTATCGAGGACGGCTGGTTCACCGGCGAGATCGCCGAGTCCGCCTTCCGGTACCAGCAGGCGCTGGAGAAGAACGACAAGAAGGTCGTCGGCGTCAACTGCCACACCGGGTCGGTCACCGGAGACCTGGAGATCCTGCGGGTCAGCCACGAGGTGGAGCGCGAGCAGGTGCGGGCCCTGGCCGCCCGGCGCGCCGAGCGGGACGAGGAGGCCGTACGCGGCGCGCTGGCCGCGCTGGTGGAGGCCGCGCGCGGCACCGGCAACATGATCGAGCCCATGCTGGAGGCCGTACGAAAGGAGGCCACGCTGGGGGAGATCTGCGGGGTGCTCCGCGACGAGTGGGGCGTCTACACGGAGCCGCCCGTCTTCTGACGGCGGGCGGGGGCGGCGGACATCCCGCGGCCCCCGGCCCGCCGTCCCGGACGGTGGAGGGCGGGGGCTCAGCGCTCCCAGCGCAGCCGGAAGAGGGCGCCGCCGCCCTCCGGCCGTTCCGCCGTGAGGCGGGCGGAGTGGGCCCGGGCGATCTGCTGGGCCATGGCGAGCCCGAGCCCGGAGCCGGGCAGCGACCGGGCGCTCTCCGCGCGGTAGAACCGGTCGAAGACGTACGGCAGGTCCTCCGGCGCGGGCCCGGGCCCGTTGTCGCGCACCGTGACCTCCAGGCCGCCGTCCCCCGCCTCGCCCGCCCTCACCCCCACCTCGACCGTCCCGGCGCCGAACTTGGCGGCGTTGTCCAGCAGGTTGGACAGCAGCCGGGCGAGCCGCGCGGGCACCCCGGAGACGGTGCGGTCCTCCGCGGCCCGGTCCACGCCGAGACGGAAGTCGGTGCCGGGCCAGTGGTCGCGGGCCGCCGCGACGGCGTGCCGCACCAGCGGCGCCACCGCCACCTGTTCGAGGAGGGGCTGCGGCTCCTCGTCGCGGGCGAGTTCGATCAGATCGTTGACCAGGCCGGTCACCTGGCGCAGTTGCCGCCCCAGCGCGGCCGAGGCGCGGGCGCGCTGGGCGGGCGTCAGCCGGTCGGCGCGGGCCAGGAGTTCGGTGTTGGTGCGCAGCGCGGTCAGCGGGGTGCGCAGCTCGTGGGAGGCGTCGGCGACCAGCCGCCGCTGGGCGGCCACGGACTGTTCGAGGGCGTCCAGCATGGTGTTGAAGGCGGTGGCCAGACGGGTGAGTTCGTCGTCGCGGGCGGCCCGGTGGCCGCCGCCGGGGGCGAGGTCGATGCGGTGGCCCGGATCGCGGGTGCGGGTGATGCGCTCGGCGGTGGCGGTGAGCCGCGCGACGGGCGCCAGACCGGTACGGGACACCCCGCGGCCGAGCCCGGCCGCGACCAGCACCCCGACACCGCCGACCGCGGCCAGCAGCAGCGCCGCCTGCCGCACCCCCTGCCGTACCGTGTCGGACCGCAGCGCGACCTGGAGGGCGCGGCCGTCGCCGAGCGGGGTGGTGAGCATCCGGGCCGGGTAGCCGTGGACGGTCACCGCGCTGTAGTACCGCGCGTGGCGGCCGGCCGCCACGGCGCGGGTGGTGGCGTCCACCGGCAGCGGGTAGCGGGCACGGCCGCCGCGCGGGTCGTCGGCGGCGCGGGCCGGCACGAGCTGGGCGCAGGCGGGCGCGGCGAGGTAGCGGCAGTCCGCGGCCAGGACACCCGCACCGGGCTCCTGGCGGGCCTGCTGGGCGGCGCGGCCGGCCGACTGGGTGAGGTTCAGCTCCAGCTGGTGGACCAGCGCGTAGCGCAGGACGACGAACGCCGCCGCGCACACCCCGACGACGACGAGCGCGACGGCGGCGGTGGCGGCCAGCGCCAGCCGCGTCCGCAACGGCCACT
>NZ_VJOK01000001.1:5294941-5322419 GCF_013302895.1 Streptomyces albus subsp. chlorinus
CCCTCCCCGGGGCGGGCCGGTGGTCATGGGAGGTCCAGCCGGTAGCCGATGCCGTGCACGGTGTGGAGCAGGCGGGGTTCGCCGTCGGCTTCGAGTTTGCGGCGCAGGTAGCCGATGTAGACGGCCAGGGAGTTGGAGCCCGGCCCGAAGTCGCGGCCCCACACCTCTTCGAGCAGCACCTGCCGGGGCACCGTGCGGCCCGGGTGCCGCATCAGGAGCTGGAGGAGGGCGCACTCGGTACCGGTGAACTCGATGGTGCGCCCGCCCCGCCGCCCGGTGCGGGTGGCCGTGTCCAGCTCCAGTTCGCCGAGCGCCAGGCCGCCGTCGTCGGTGTGGCCGGGTCTCACACGGCGCAGCAGGGCGCGGACCCGCGCGGTGAGTTCGTCCAGTGCGAACGGTTTGACCAGGTAGTCGTCGGCGCCCGCGTCCAGCCCGTCCACGCGGTCGCTCACCGCGTCCAGCGCCGTCAGGACGAGGATCGGTGTGCGGTCGCCCAGCGCCCGCAGTCTGCGGCAGACGGCCAGTCCGTCGAGGGCGGGCATCAGGACGTCCAGCACGACGGCGTCGGGGTCCCAGCTCGCGGTGCCGGACAGGGCCTCCAGTCCGTCGGGCGCCGTGCGCACCTCGTGCCCCTCGACGGCGAGCGCGTCCGCGACGGCGGCCCGCACCTCGGGGTCGTCGTCGACGACCAGCACCTTCGCGGCGCCGCCCGCGCCCGGACCGCCCGTGCCCTCGCGTGTCATCGCCATGCCATCACCATGGACACAGACTCCCAAACCGCCCTCTTGGAACCCTCTTATCCCACGTGTCCCGCGCGGTGCCGGAGGCCGCGGCCGTCCGCGGGGTGCTCCACCCGCTACGGGGCGCGGCCCCCGCCGGGTGGAGCGGCCGAGGCCGTGCCGAGGCCCTCCAGCAGCAGCGTGGTGAACTGCCGTGCCCACGCCTCGTCCACCGGGCGGTCGCTGACCAGGGACCGGTGGACGACGGCGCCGGCGATCACGTCGAAGATGAGGTCCACGACCCGGGCGGTCTCGGCCGGGTCGGCGGAGTCGGGGGGCAGCTCCCCGCGCCGCTGCGCCCGGGAGCGGCCGTCGAGGACGAGCCGTTTCTGCCGGTCCACGATCGCCTGGCGGACGCGCACCCGCAGCGCCTCGTCCGTCGTGGACTCCGCGATGACGGCCATCAGTGCCGTCTTGGCCTCGGGCCGGCGCAGCAGGGCGGCGAAGGAGAGGACGACGCCCTCGATGTCGGCGCTCAGGCTGCCTCCGTCGGGCAGCTCCAGCTCGTCGAAGAGCACGGCGACGGCGTCGACCACCAGTTCGCTCTTGGCGCCCCAGCGCCGGTAGAGGGTGGTCTTGGCGACTCCGGCGCGGTGGGCGACCTCGCCCATCGTCAGCCTGCTCCAGCCGACCTCGACCAGCGCGGCGCGGGTCGCGGCGAGGATCGCGCGGTCCGCGGCGGCGCTGCGGGGGCGTCCGCGTCGCCGGTCGGACGCGGACGGGGACGGGGACCCGGACGGCGACGGGCACGCGGACGCGGGCGTGGAGGGGGACGGGGGCGCGGGCGTGGAGGGGGATCCGGGGGGAGGGTCGCAGGGGGAGTCGCGGGGGGAGGGGACGGCGGCGGCCATGGGCCGACCATACCGAGCGGTACGGACGGCACAAGTGAGGCGGATCACCGGGTGCGGGCCGGGGTATGCCCTTGCGGGGGCGCGGCCTGGTAGAGATACGCTACGAGCCGTAGCGGAATGGACCGGCGGATGACCACCCGGGAACCACCCGCGACAACCACCCGCCAGGTGGGGACCTGGCGACCACTGCACACGCGGCCGCGCGAAGGGGGGAGACTGGTCTCATGCAGCCACGCAACATGTCCATGAGCGGAGTGGTCGACCTCGCCGCGGTGAAGGCGGCCGGGGAGGCCAAGCAGAAGGCGGAGCAGGCGCGTGCCGATGCCGCGGAGGGGCGGGGGGCCCCGGGGCCGTCCGGTCTGGTGATCGACGTCAGTGAGGCGACGTTCGAGGCGGAGGTGCTCCAGCGCTCCGCCGAGGTCCCGGTCGTCATCGACTTCTGGGCCGAGTGGTGCGAGCCGTGCAAGCAGCTCTCACCGGTTCTCGAACGCGTCACGCAGGAGTACGCGGGCCGCGTGCTGCTGGCCAAGATCGACGTCGACCGGAACCAGATGCTGATGCAGCAGTTCGGCGTCCAGGGCATCCCGGCGGTCTTCGCCGTGGTGGCCGGGCAGGCGCTGCCGCTGTTCCAGGGCGCCGCCCCCGAGCAGCAGATCCGCGCGACGCTGGACCAGCTGATCCAGGTGGCCGAGCAGCGCTTCGGCATCACGGGCCTGCAGGGCGTCCCGGAGGAGGGCGAGGCGGGCCCGGCGGCCGAGCCGCAGGTGCCGGAGGATCCGGTGCTGGCGGCGGCGCAGCAGGCGCTGGACGCCGGGGATCTGCCGGGCGCGATCCAGGCGTACCGCAACAAGCTGACGGACGAGCCGGGCAACGTGGAGGCGAAGGTCGGCCTGGCCATGGCCGAACTCCTCTCCCGGGTCCAGGACATGGACGCCCGTCAGGTCCGCAAGGACGCCGCCGACCGGCCCGGTGACGTGGCCGCGCAGCTCAAGGTCGCGGACCTGGACATGGCGGGAGGCCATGTCGAGGACGCGTTCAGCCGGCTGGTGGACACCGTGCGCACCACCGCGGGCGAGGACCGGGACGCGGCCAGGGTGCGGCTCCTGGAGCTGTTCGAGGTGATCGGCCCGGAGGATCCGCGCGTCGTCACCGCGCGTGCGGCACTCGCGCGCGCCCTGTTCTGACCTGCTCGTACCGACGGTCACCCGCACGTCGGGACTCATTGATTTAGCGACAACGGCGGCCGCACTTTGCCAAAACTTGGCAATCGCGGCCGCCGTTACCTGTCGTAACCGCCGCCCAGGGGAACGTCCCGCCATGCCCGGGTTGGTGTGCGTACGTACGCGCGGCAGGTGATGACTTTCCGTCACCGGCCGAGATCCGGGGGCGGCTCGCTGGTTACCCGGCCGTTACTCGTAAGTAACGAACCCCTTGTGCGCCGGGCCTCTGATGGACGACGATCGGCCACGCTCGGTCCCTCGTCCCGCAGCCCGGCAACCATTCGGCGCCCCGCGGCCGAGGGGTCCCCACCGAGCGGACAGGGGGGTCCCTGCTCCACGGCGGGGCCTGTCCATACAAAGCAAGGTTGCGCGAGAGCGTGGCCCGTGGTTGTCGCTCGGGGGTGATCGCCGGCAGCCCGGACGTGACGTGCAGGCGGCGCCGCGTACGGGCCGGTTGGCGCTCTCCGTTCCGAGGACGTAGCTCGTCTCCCTCCCCAGCCCCGTGGCCGGGAGGTACCCCCACGGCAGGAGCGGCCCGCTGAGTACAGGCGGCACGGCTCTCCGAGCCGGAGATGTACGTCCGAGAAGGAGGAAAGTCATGGAGTCCCTGGCTCGTGGCGGGACCAGATGGAAGCGGTTCGCCGTCGTCATGGTGCCGAGCGTGGCCGCTACGGCAGCGATCGGCGTCGCCCTCTCGCAGGGCGCGCTGGCGGCGTCGTTCAGCGTCTCCGGCCAGCAGTTCAAGGTCACGGCGGATGAACTGGACGGCACCGGCTTCGTCCAGTACGGCGCGCTCGACAGCACCCAGAAGGGCAAGAAGGCTGTCGCCGTCGTCGGCATGAACTCGGCGAAGATACGCAACCTCTGCCAGTCGGTCGTGGTGCCGGTCCCGGTCTTCGGCGACGTGTCGATGAAGCTCAGCGCCGGCGGTGCGGGCGGCCCCCGGGTCGAGGCCAAGAAGCTCTACATCGACGCCGACGACCTGAACACCAACGCCACGTTCAAGAACATCGACATCGGCGTCAGCGTGGACGGGACCACCAAGGGTCCCGGTCCGCACAAGGGCGACTCCTACGCCAAGGGCTCCTTCGCCCAGCAGGCCCAGAGCGTCCACTTCACCGACGTCAAGCAGCGCGCGTGGGCCACCACGGCAGGCACCTTCAAGCTCAGCGGTCTTCACATGAGCGTCAAGAAGGGCAAGTCCGAGTGCTACTGACGTGAGCCGCCCGCGGGCACGGAGGGCAGGGGCACCCGCTCGGTCCCGCCCTCCGCACCCGTAGGGTCCGCTCCACCCCAGCAAGTTCTGTGCCAGTCCCGAGGAGCCCCGTACCCATGAGCGCCGACACGCGACAGAGCATGACCACCGGATTCGGCCACAAGCGGCAGGCCTTCCGGAACTGGCGAGGCCAGCGCCCGTTCTGGGGCGGGATGCTGACGCTGCTGGCGGGCATCCCGATCATGTACATCCCCTACCAGAACCTCACCCTGGGGTCCCTGACCATCCGGATGTCGACGACCGCGGGCGCGGGCTCGCTGATCATCGGCGTGCTGCTGGTCGTGCTCGGACTGACCATGTGGTTCCAGCCCCAGTCGCGGGTGTTCGCGGGCATCGCCGCGATCCTGCTCGCGCTGGTCTCCCTCGTCGTGTCCAACATCGGCGCCTTCCTGATCGGCTTCCTGCTCGGCCTGGTCGGCGGCGCGCTGGGCGTCTCCTGGGCCCCGGGCAAGCCGGTGAAGGCCGCGGACTCCCGGCCCGGCACGGCGAGCGCCACGGTGCCCGCCGCCACCGAACCGGCACCGGCCGCACAGGACCCGGCCGCCCCCGACGAGGGCCCCCGGGGCAACACAGCAGTCTCTGGAGCGTCCCCCGAAGCCGGGGCCGACGCGCACGACGGGAACGGGAGGCACCGTGCCGGGTGACGAGATCCACGAGGGGGAGGGAGCGCGGGGCAGCTCGGCGCCCGCCGCCGGGGGGAGAACCGGTCCCCGGCACGCGGCGCCCCGCAAACCGCTGCTGACCCGGCTCCATGTGCCCGCGGGCAAGGCGGTGGCGCTCGCCGCGATGCCGTCGGCCGTCCTGATGGGCATGGGGCTCACCCCTCAGCTCGCCAACGCCAAGCCGCTGCCGAAGAACCCCTTCAAGGGCGACTCCTGCGTCTCCATATCCGAGCGGAAGGAGACCCAGAAGGAGAAGGAGGAGCGCAAGGAGCGGGCCGAGAAGCTCAAGAAGGACCTGGCCAGGGCGCAGGCGGAGCGTCAGAAGGCGGCCGAGGCGGCCAGGAAGGCCGGCCGGGACGGCCACAGCCCAGGCAGGGACGGGGACGGCGCCACCTCCCCGTCGGCTCCCTCCGGCGGTGACGCCTCCCTCGCGAAGCCTCCGGAGTCCTCCACGGGGTCGTCCCGGGCGAAGAAGCCCGCCGACAAGCCGGCGGACGATTCCACGCCCTCGTCCGGCTCCTCCTCGGACTCCTCCTCCCAGGAGGAGAAGAACCCCTGGTACGACCCGCTGGGGCTGGGCAGGAAGCTGGACGACACCTTCAACCCGGACAAGGGCGAGGACAAGGAGGAGCCGGCCGAAAAGCCCTCCGACGAGCCCACCGGTGAGCCGGGGGCCTCGCCCGGCGCCGACGATCCGGAGCCCCCGTCACCGGGATCGGGGCACAAGGAGAAGTCCCCGCACCGGCAGGAGCGGGACGCCCGGGAGAAGCCGGGCGAGGAGGAGCGCGGCGCGCCCTCCGGCGCGGCGGGGTCCGGGAAGGCGGACGGGGCGGGCAAGGGCTCCCAGGACGCCGAGGGCGGCAAGAAGGCCGAGGACCACGAGGACTCCGGGAAGTCCAAGGGTTCCGACGAGGACGGCGTCGACGACGAGGACGGCACCGTACGCGACTACGACCCGGCCAAGGACGCCGGGAAGCCGTTCCCCTGCCCCACCAGGACGCATGTCGAGGGCAAGGACGAGCAGACCCCGGCCCAGGTCCCCAACGCCCCCTGGTACCTGGAGGCGTCCTCCCTCACCCTCAAGGGCCTCGACTACGAGGGCGTCGTCAACATCACCACGCCCGACGGGAAGAGCAAGCAGGCCCTCAAGTTCACCGCCGACGCCCTCGACATCGGCGACCTCCACCAGATCGTGAAGGCGTCAGGCGGACTGACCTACCACGTGCAGGCGGCCAAGGGCTCGACCTCCACCATCCGCGGGGGCAAGGTGACGATGTACACCGAGGAGCTGAAGGGCAATCTGTTCGGGCTCATCCCGATCACCTTCAGCCCCGAGTCGCCGCCCCCGATCAACGTGCCCTTCGCGTACTTCACCGACGTCTCGGTGCGGCAGGCGGGCCAGTTCGGCGGCACCCTCACCATCCCGGGCCTCCACCAGTACGTGCGGAACTGACGCCGAGCAGTACGTACGGGACCGGGGAACCGGCGCCGCACCACGGCGCCGCGTACGCACGCGGGCGCCGCCCCGGACTGAGGGGCGGCGCCCGCGGCGCGTGCTAGGCGGCCGGGTTGCCCAGGTGGTGGACCCGCACCATGTTGGTCGTGCCGGGGACACCGGGCGGGGAGCCGGCCGTGATGAGCATGGTGTCGCCCTCCTCGAACCGCTGGAGGCGGGAGAGTTCCGCGTCGACCAGCTCGACCATCTCGTCGGTGTGGTCGACGTGCTTGACCACGAACGTCTCCACGCCCCAGCTCAGCGTCAGCTGGTTGCGGGTCGCGGCGTCGGTGGTGAAGGCGAGGATGGGCTGGCTGACGCGGTAGCGCGACAGCCGCCGCGCCGTGTCGCCCGACTTGGTGAAGGCGACCAGGGCCTTGCCGTCGAGGAAGTCGGCCATCTCGCAGGCCGCGCGGGCGACCGAACCGCCCTGGGTGCGCGGCTTCTTGCCGGGCACCAGCGGCTGGAGGCCGCGGCCGAGCAGCTCCTGCTCCGCCGCCTCGACGATCTTCGACATGGTCTTGACGGTCTCGATGGGGTACTGGCCCACCGAGGACTCCGCCGAGAGCATCACCGCGTCGGCCCCGTCCAGCACCGCGTTGGCGACATCGCTGGCCTCCGCGCGGGTGGGCCGCGAGTTGGTGATCATCGACTCCATCATCTGGGTCGCCACGATCACCGGCTTGGCGTTGCGGCGGCACAGCTCGATCAGCCGCTTCTGCACCATCGGCACCTTCTCCAGCGGATACTCCACCGCCAGGTCGCCGCGGGCCACCATGACACCGTCGAAGGCCATGACGACCTCCTCCATGTTGGCGACGGCCTGCGGCTTCTCCACCTTGGCGACGACCGGCACCCGGCGGCCGACCTCGTCCATCACCCGGTGCACGTCCCGCACGTCGGAGGCGTTGCGCACGAAGGACAGGGCGATCATGTCGGCGCCCATCTTCAGCGCGAACTTCAGATCGTCGACGTCCTTCTCGGAGAGCGCCGGCACATTGACCGCCGCGCCGGGCAGGTTGATGCCCTTGTGGTCGGAGATGACGCCGCCCTCGATGACGATGGTGCGCACCCGGGGACCGGCGACCTCGACCACCTGGAGCGCCACGTTCCCGTCGTTGATCAGCACCGGGTCGCCCTTGGACACGTCGCCGGGCAGGCCCTTGTAGGTGGTGCCGCAGATGGTCTTGTCGCCCGGCACGTCCTCCGTGGTGATGGTGAACTCCTCACCGCGCACCAGCTCGACCGGGCCCTCGGCGAAGGTCTCCAGCCGGATCTTGGGGCCCTGGAGGTCGGCGAGGACGCCCACGGCCCTGCCGGTCTCCTCGGCGGCCTTGCGGACGCGGTGGTACCGCTCCTCGTGCTCGGCGTGGGAGCCGTGGCTCATGTTGAAGCGGGCCACGTTCATGCCCGCCTCGATCAGCGTCTTGAGCTGGTCGTAGGAGTCGACGGCGGGGCCCAGGGTGCAGACGATTTTGGAACGGCGCATGGTGGCGATCCTATCGTTTTGTTTAGGTACTGAACGATTCGGGGGCGGCTCCCCCCGGGGGTCAGGGCCGCTCAGCTGGGGCGACCAGCGCGTAGGTCTGCTCTGCGATCTCCAGTTCCTCGTCGGTCGGTACGACGGCCACCTTCACCCGCGCGCCGGCGGGCGAGATCAGCCGCGCCTCCTTGCCGTGCGCCGCGTTCAACTCGCCGTCCACGGCCAGGCCCAGTTCCTCCAGGCCCGCGACGGCGGCCTCCCGCACGGGGGCGGCGTTCTCCCCGACGCCCGCGGTGAAGACCACGGCGTCGACCCTGCCGAGCACCGCGTAGTAGGCGCCGATGTACTTCTTCAGCCGGTGGATGTAGATGTCGAAGGCCAGCCGGGCCGCGGCGTCGCCCTCGTCGATGCGGCGGCGGATCTGCCGCATGTCGTTGTCACCGCACAGGCCCAGCAGACCGCTGCGCTTGTTGAGCAGTTCGTCCACCTCGTCCGCGCTCATCCCGGCCACCCGGCCCAGGTGGAAGACGACGGCCGGGTCGATGTCACCGGACCGGGTTCCCATCACCAGGCCCTCCAAGGGGGTGAGCCCCATGGAGGTGTCCTCGCAGCGCCCGCCGCGCACCGCCGAGGCGGAGGCGCCGTTGCCCAGGTGCAGCACGATCAGGTTGGTCTCGGCGGGGTCCTTGCCCAGCAGCTCGGCCGCCTTGCGGGAGACGTAGGCGTGCGAGGTGCCGTGGAAGCCGTAGCGGCGCACCCGGTGCGCGTCGGCGGTCTCCACGTCGAGGGCGTAGCGGGCGGCGTGCTCCGGCATCGAGGAGTGGAAGGCGGTGTCGAAGACGGCCACCTGCGGCAGGTCGGGCCGCAGCCGCTGGGCGGTGCGGATGCCGGTGACGTTGGCCGGGTTGTGCAGCGGCGCCACCGGAACCAGCCGCTCGATCTCCTTGAGGACCGCCTCGTCGACCACCACCGGCTCGGTCAGCTTCAGTCCGCCGTGCACCACCCGGTGCCCGATCGCGGCCAGCTCGGGCGAGTCCAGTCCGAGCCCGTCGGCCGCCAGCTCCTCCGCGACGGCCTTCAGCGCCTCGTCGTGGTCGGCCAGCCGCCCCTGCCGCTCCCGCTTCCCGCCGCCCGCGGCCAGCGGCTGGTGGAGCACGGCCGAGGTCTCCTCACCGATGCGCTCGGCGAGGCCCGCCGCCAGCCGTGTGCGGCCGGCCATGTCGATGAGCTGGTACTTCACCGACGACGAGCCGGAGTTGAGGACGAGGATCCGGGTGGGGGTCACGAGGGGCAGCCTTCTGGACGGGTACGAGGTACGGGATCGGTTTTCCGGACGGGTACGGGATCGGGCCGGAGCGGGTGTCAGGCACCCGGGGCGGGGCCGCCGGGAGCGGCCTCGCCCTGCGCCTGGACGGCCGTGATCGCGACGGTGTTGACGATGTCCTGCACCAGCGCGCCGCGGCTCAGATCGTTGACGGGCTTGCGCAGCCCCTGGAGCACCGGGCCCACCGCGACGGCCCCGGCCGAGCGCTGCACGGCCTTGTAGGTGTTGTTGCCGGTGTTCAGATCGGGGAAGACCAGCACGGTCGCCCGCCCCGCCACCTTCGAGCCCGGCAGCTTGGTGGCGGCGACCGAGGGGTCCACGGCCGCGTCGTACTGGATGGGTCCCTCCGCCAGCAGGTCGGGGCGGCGCTCGCGGACCAGCTCGGTGGCCCGCCGCACCTTGTCCACGTCGGCGCCGGCGCCCGAGGTGCCCGTCGAGTACGACAGCATCGCGATCCGCGGCTCCACCCCGAAGCTGGCCGCGGTGGTGGCCGACTGGATCGCGATGTCCGCGAGCTGCTCGGCGTCCGGGTCGGGTACCACGGCGCAGTCCCCGTAGACCAGCACCCGGTCGGCCAGGCACATGAAGAAGACCGAGGAGACGATCCCGGCGTCCGGCTTGGTGCGGATGACCTCGAAGGCGGGGCGGACCGTGGCCGCCGTCGAGTGCACGGCACCCGAGACCATGCCGTCGGCCAGGCCCTCGTGGACCATCATCGTGCCGAAGTACGACACATCGGTGACCACGTCGTGCGCCAGCTCGTAGGTGACGCCCTTGTGGGCCCGCAGCTTCGCGTACGACTCGGCGAAGCGCTCCCGCAGCGGGGAGGTCTGCGGATCGACGACGCGCACGGTGGCGCCGCCGGTGGCCGGCGGCGCCGGTGCCTCGTCGTCGCCCGGCAGGTCCAGCCCGATGCTCAGCTCGGCGGCGCGCTTGCGGATCACCGCCGGGTCGCCCAGCAGCGTCAGGTCGCAGACGCCGCGCCGCAGCAGCACCTCGGCGGCGCGCAGCACCCGCTCCTCGTCGCCCTCGGGCAGCACGATGTGGCGCCTTCCCGCGGAACCGGCCCGCGAGCGCTCCACCAGCTCGTGCTCGAACATCATCGGGGTGACGCGCTCACTGCGCTCCACCGACAGCCGCGCGGACAGCTGTGCGGCGTCCACATGGGTCTCGAAGAGGCCGAGCGCGATCTCCGCCTTGCGCGGGGTGGCCGCGGTCAGCTTGCCCTCCAGTGACAGCAGCGCGTCCGCCGTCTCCATGGAGCCCTCCGGCACCACCAGGACGGGGGTGCCGGGGGCCAGCCGGGACGCCAGCGCGAGCGTCTGCTCCCCGGGGCGCTCGCCCAGGGTGAGCAGCACACCGGCGATGGCGGGGGAGCCCGCCGAGTGCGCGGCCAGCGCGCCGATGATCAGGTCCGAGCGGTCGCCCGGCGTGATCACCAGCGAGCCGTCGGTGAGCGCGGGCAGGAAAGCGGGCAGGTGCGCGCCGCCGAAGACGAGGTGGCGCACGTCCCGGGAGAGCCCGGCGTGGTCGCCGAGCAGCACCGTCGCTCCCGTCGCCTCCTTGACCTGGGCGACGGTGGGCGCGGCCAGCGCGGGCTCCTCCGGCAGCACGTACACCGGCTCGGGCAGCCGTTCGGCCAGGCCCCGTACCGCCTCGGCGGCCTTCGGGTCGGCCACCCGGTTGGCGACCATCGCGATCAGGTCGGCGCCCAGCGAGGCGTAGGCGTGGTGGGCGTTGCGGACCTCGGCGACCACGGCCTCGGGCGCCTGGTCGCGGGCCGCGACGACGGGGAGCACCGCGGCCCCGAACTCGTTCGCGAGCCGCGCGTTGAGCGACAGCTCCGCCGGCAGTCCGGTGTCCGCGAAGTCGGTGCCCAGCACCAGGACGGCCTCGTACGCGTCCGCGACCTGGTGGTAGCGCTCCACCAGCCGGGATATCAGCTCGTCGGTGCCCTGCTCGGCCTGGAGCGCGGCGGCCTCCTCGTAGCCCATGCCGAAGACGGAGGCGGCGGGCTGGCTGAGCCGGTAGCGGCTGCGCAGCAGGTCGTAGAGCCGGTCGGGCCCGTCGTGCACCAGGGGGCGGAACACCCCCACGCGGTCCACCTGGCGGGTCAGCAGTTCCATGACGCCCAGCTCGACGACCTGGCGGCCGTCGCTGCGTCCGATACCGGTCACGTACACGCTGCGCGTCACGCGCTGTCTCCTCCGGGTCGCGGTCGAGGGTCCGCCGGGAGACCGACGGGGGCCCGGCGAGGGCCCATCGAGAGTCTCCGGACGTCTTCTCGAGCGATGTCACCTAGAAAGCACCTGTAAGAGTACGGCTATACCCTTGACAATACCTGCGCTTGTGGTTATGTCGCTCGCCAGGCAGGGGAGCCGTGGCCGTACGCGACGGGTACCCGGCGGGCCGCGGACCGACCCGCACCCGACCCGGAGCGAGGGGGTCCGGATGCTGGGCGGGACCCATGCCCCCGCCTTCAGGACGTGAAACAATCGCACCGGCTCACACGGACCAGCGGCACCGGACAGTGAGGTCCGACCGCGCCCCAGGCGGGCCCGTTCCCAGGCGGGCATCTACTGCAAGCAGGAGAAGCGAACCCCATGCGCATCGGAGTCCTCACCGCAGGCGGAGACTGCCCCGGTCTCAACGCCGTGATCCGATCCGTCGTGCACCGCGCCGTGCACGATCGAGGCGACGAGGTCATCGGCTTCGAAGACGGATTCAAGGGACTGCTGGAGGGCCGCTACCGACCCCTGGACATAAACTCCGTCAGCGGCATCCTCGCCCGCGGCGGCACCATCCTCGGCTCGGCCCGCCTGGAGCGCGACCGGCTGCGGGAGGCGTGCGACGACTCCGAGCGGCTGATCGAACGCCTCGGCCTCGACGCGCTCATCCCGATCGGCGGCGAGGGCACCCTGACCGCCGCACGGATGCTCGCCGAGATCGGACTGCCGGTCGTCGGCGTCCCCAAGACCATCGACAACGACATCTCCGCCACCGACCGCACCTTCGGCTTCGACACCGCCGTCACCGTGGCCACCGAGGCCATGGACCGCCTCAAGACCACCGCGGAGTCCCACCAGCGCGTCATGGTCGTGGAGGTCATGGGCCGCCACGCGGGCTGGATCGCCCTGGAGGCGGGCATGGCGGCCGGCGCGCACGCCATCTGCATCCCCGAGCGCAACTTCGAGGTCGACGACCTGGTGAAGATGGTCGAGGAGCGCTTCGCCCGCGACAAGAAGTTCGCCATCGTCTGCGTCGCCGAGGGCGCCCACCCGGCCGAGGGCTCGATGCCGTACGAGAAGGGCGTCATCGACCAGTACGGCCATGAACGCTTCGCCGGTATCGGCAACCGGCTCGCGGTCGAACTGGAACACCGCCTCGGCAAGGAGGCCCGCCCGGTCATCCTCGGCCACATCCAGCGCGGCGGCACCCCCACCGCCTACGACCGGGTGCTCGCCACCCGCTTCGGCTGGCACGCGGTCGAAGCCGCCCACCGCGGCGACTTCGGCCAGATGACCGCCCTGCGCGGCACCGAGATCGTCATGGCCCCGCTCGCCGACGCCGTCACCGAACTCAAGCGCGTCCCCCAGGACCGCATGGACGAGACGGAAGCGGTCTTCTGAGCGCGGCTCCGCTCCGCTCGGGCGAGGCGGCCATGGTGTGCTCGGGGCACGAGAGAAAGAGTCCCTGACCGCCGCCGGCCCGGCGCCTGTGGCCCGCCCCGGCCCGTGACACCGAGCTGTCCCGGGCCGTGGGCTCCCTCCACCCGGGTCGGTCTTCGAGGCGGGCGGGTACGGGCCGGCTCGGGCCCGCCCGCTCCGCCGGTCAGCCATCAGCCGGTACCCGGTCAACGCCCCCGCTCCTGGCGCGGGTACGCCCTCCTGTCCTGCCGCCCGCGGCCGCACGCCCCTCCAGCGCCTGGACGGCCTCCTCGGCCTCCGGGCGTAGGGGAAAGAGATCTTCCGCGCGCGGGGCAGGCATGCGGACGCCGCGGCGGGCGGGCCGGAGCCGCGTTCGATGACGACGATGATCCCGACGTCTTCCGCGTCCCCCTGATGCGGCGTCGGGCTCCTGGAGGTCGGGCTCCTGGAGGTCCCGGGCGTCGCCCACGTCGGCCGTGGTCGCGAGGTGGCGCGCCGTCTCGACATGCCTGGGCACCGGGTCCACAAGGTGCACCGCGTATCCGTCCTTGACGAGCCAACGGGCGTGCGTGCCGGGCACGCCGGGTTCCACAGCGCCGAGGTGTTCGGGATCGAGGGCCCGACGTGGGCCATGCTCAAGGCGACCGAGCAGTACACCGAAGAGTCGGTGATCGGTTCAGGGCTGTTCCAGTCAGCACTGACGGCGGCGAGGATGGCCGAGCCCTACCCGGAGTTGCTGGCCGCCAGCTCGCACCTGCTCGCGGTAGGCCGTCGGCCGGTGTGACAACTCACCGCCTCCGGCCGCCCACTCGGTGCCCGTCCTCCGGCCGGCCCACCAGCCCCGTGACGAGCAGCAGGGCGCAGGCGACGGCTACCGCGAAGCCGGCTGTGCTCGTGCGGCGGGCCGGTTCCCGGTGTCCTCAGCCGCGAGGACACCGGACCGCGGCAGGAACGTCCGGACGGCGACGTCGCGGCCGGGGCGGGGTCCGTCGCCCGCCGGGCCTCCCCAGGGGAGGGAACCGGGGGGCAGGGGCGGTCGCACGGGGGCGTGACCGCTCCGTGTGGCGGGCTTCAGGCGGTGTCCGCGTGGCGTTCGCCCGTCGGTCGTCTGGTGAGGGCGAGGACGAGCAGCGCGGCGAGGGCGAGCGCGGCGCCCGCCCACAGCACCGTCCGCAGTCCGCTGGCGTCCACGACCCGGCCGCCGACCAGGGCGCCCAGTGCGATGGCGGCGTTGAAGACGGAGGCGAACAGGGCCGAGGCGGGTTCGCGGGCGGCGGGGGCGGCGGCCAGGACCCAGTTCTGGGAGCTGACCGAGACGCCGCCGTAGGTCAGCCCCCACAGCAGCAGGAGGGTCACCGCCAGCGGTTTGGTGTGGCCGCCCGTGGTGAGCAGGGCGGTGGCGGTGGCGATGCCGGCGCCGAGGGTCAGCAGGGTGGCGCGCGGGGAGCGGGTCGCCAGCGATCCGGCGGTGAAGTTGCCGATGACGCCCGCGGCGCCGTAGGTGAGCAGCAGGACGCTGATGAGGTCCGGCTCGACACCGTAGAGCCGCTCCAGCACCGGCCGTACGTAGGTGTAGGCGGCGAAGTGGCCGGTCACCAGGAGGGTGACGAAGAGCAGCCCGGCGCACAGCCGCCCGTTGCCGAGCAGCCGCACCAGTTCGGCGGGGCGTGCCGGTGCCTCGGCGGGGAGGCGGGGGAGCAGCAGGGCGAGTGCGACGGCCACCACCGTGGTGAGGGCGGCCGTCGCGGCGAACGCCGACCGCCAGCCGCCCAGTTCGCCGATCAGGGTGCCGGCGGGGACACCCAGCACGGAGGCGAGGCCGATGCCGCCGAACACCGTGGCCAGTGCGCGCCCCACGCGGGGGCCGGGCACCAGCCGGACGACGAGTCCGGCGGCGAGCGCCCAGACGCCGCCCAGCGCGATGCCGGTGAGCACCCGGCCGGCCAGCAGGACGGGGAGGACGGGCGCCGCCGCGCAGACCGCGCTCGCCAGGGCGAGGAGGGCCAGCAGGCCGACGACCGCGATACGCCGGTCCAGCCGGCCGAGCGCCAGCGGTACGGCGGGTGCGGACAGTGCGGCGACCAGCCCGGTGAGCGTCACCGTCAGCCCGGCGGACCCCTCGGAGACGTGCAGCCCCTCGCTCAGGGGGGTGAGCAGCCCGACGGGCAGCATCTCCGCGGTGATCATGGAGAAGGTCGCCCCGGTGAGGGCGATGACCGCCGGCCAGGGGCGCGACGGGGTGCCGTCCCTCCCCCGCGCGGGGGAGGGGGTGAGGGTGTTTGTCATGCCTCCAGCCTTCGCCGGGCGACCGGCGGGAACAACGGCGGAGTTCTCATCCTTCTATGAGCGTGGCTCATCGATACGGCGGGCCGGGGTCGAGGGAGGCCGGGTTGGACGAGGTCATGCGGACGGGGACGCCGGAGCGGACGGGGACGCTGGAGCGGACAGGGACGCTGGAGCTGAGGGAACTGGAGTGCTTCCTCGTCCTCGCGGAGGAACTGCACTTCGGCCGCACCGGCGAGCGGCTGTACGTGTCGCAGAGCAGGGTCAGCCAGCTGCTGCGTTCCCTGGAGGGCCGCATCGGGGCGCGGCTGGTGGAGCGGACGAGCCGCCGGGTCGCCCTGACACCGCTGGGCGAGCGCTTCCTGGAGCGGCTCAGGCCCGCCTACGGGCAGTTGAGCGACGCCGTCCAGGAGGCGCGGGAGGCCGCCCGGTGCGTGGCCGGCCGGCTGCGGCTGGGCTTCCTGGGCAGCGCCGGCCACCGGCTGACGGCGGCCCTCGCCCTCTTCCACGCCCGCCATCCGCGGGTGCAGACGGCCATCGTGGAGGTGACCATGGCCGACCCGTTCGGGCCGCTGCGGCGCGGCGAGGTGGACGCGGCCGTGGTGCTGCTGCCCGTCGAGGAACCGGATCTGGTCGTCGGGCCCGGTTTCGCCGAAGAGCCCTGGACGCTGGCCGTCTCCCCGCGCCATCCCCTCGCCGGGAGGGCGGCGGTGGACGTGGAGGAACTCGCCGACTGCCCGCTGATCGCGGCGGCGCCGCCCGCCCCGGCCTACTGGCGCGACTACCAGGCCCCGCCGCGCACCCCCCGGGGCCGCGCCGTCGCGCGCGGGCCGCGGGTCTCCACGCTCCAGGAGGGGCTGGCCAGCGCGGCGGCGGGACTCGGCGGCATGCTGCTGTGCCGCCCCACCGCCGAGGCGCACGCCCGTGCGGACCTCGCCTTCGTCCCCGTCCACGGGTTGCCGCCCTCCGAGCTGGCGGTGGTGACCCGGCGCGGCACGGACACCGCGCTGCTGCGCGCCCTGACCGCCGCGGTGACCGACTCGGCCGGGTCCGCGACGACCCCGGCCGGGTCCGCGACGACCCCGGCCGGGTCCGCGACGAATCCGGCGCCCGGACCGCGGACGGGACGCGGCGCCGGGCGGAGGGTCGCCTCCGCGCCGCTGCGCTGACGCCCCGTCACCCCGTTTCCCGTTCCCCGTCCCCCGTCACCCCTTCACGGCGCCGCCGAGGGCGAAGCCTCCGCCGAGCCTGCGGGAGATGAGGACGTACAGCAGGATCACCGGGGTCGAGTAGAGCACGGAGAAGGCGGCGAGCTGGCCGTAGACGACGGCGCCGTAGTTGCCGAAGAAGGTGAAGATGCTGACCGAGGCGGGCATCTGCTCGGGGCTGAGCAGCAGCATGAACGGGACGAAGAAATTGCCCCACATCATCACGAAGCTGTAGATCGCCACGACGGCCACCCCCGGCCCGGTCAGCGGCAGGACGACACGCAGCAGCGTCTGCCACCACGAGGCGCCGTCCGTCCACGCGGCCTCCTCCAGCACGGTGGGCACCGAGTCCATGAAGTTCTTCATCAGCCAGACGGCGAACGGCAGTTGGGAGGCGGCCAGGAAGAGCGCCGTGCCGTACAGGGTGTCGATGAGGCCGGTCTGCACGAACAGGCCGTAGACCGGCACCATCACGGCCGTGACGGGCAGACAGGTGGCGAACAGGATGCCGAGGAGGTAGGGGCGGCTGAGGCGGGACCGGTAGCGCGAGAGCGGGTAGGCGGCCAGCGCGGCGCACACCACCGTCAGCGCGGTGGCGCCGCCGCACAGCACCAGGCTGTTGCGCACGGGGGTGAAGGTGGTCTCGTCGGTCAGGACGGCGGAGAAGTTCTCCAGCGTCGGCTTCTCGGGCGGCCGGACCCGCAGCGTCGCCTCCGCGTCGAGGGAGGCGAGAACCAGCCACGCCAGCGGCACGGCGAACGCGGCGGCGACCACCAGCAGTCCCGCGTCCGCCGCCAGCCGTCTGCGCGCGGTGCGGGACACCCGGGGGCGCGCGTGGGTCTTCACCGAATCGCAACCTCTCTTCCCGTGGGCCCGCGCGACGGCTGCGACCTGCGGACATGTCCCGGTGGCCGAGCTGTGCGCAACTGTGGTTTCGTGCGGAGAAGTTGGATATTCCGGGGTGGGTGTGTCACGGGTTGTGGAGGCGAGTACCGTGCTGTCACCCGCCGTGCGGGTTCTGTGCGCGGCGCGGTCCTACCGGAAGGGAAACGATGACAGCTCAGCCAGCACTGCGCCTCAGATGGCAGCGGTCGGTCGCCATCGCGGCGGCCGGCGCCGCGGCGTTCGTCGGTACCGCCATAGCCGCGGTGCCCGCCCAGGCGCACACCCCCCAGTGGTCGGTCACCTGTGACTCGGTCTCGATCGACCTGAAGGCCTACGCCGACAGCGGCAACAAGGTCACCGTCAAGGCAGGTGACAAGACGCTGATCGACGAGACCTTCGGCAAGACCTACACCAAGAAGGTCGACCTGCCCGAGCACACCGCGCCGCTCAAGGTGACGGCGCAGGTCGTCGCCTCGGACGACGCCAAGTTCAACTGGGGCCCGGAGACGAAGACCGCCCCGGTCTGCGACGACGGCAAGCCCACCCCGACTCCGTCCCCCAGCACGCCGGAGTCCTCCTCGCCGTCGCCGAGCACGAGCGCCAGCCCGTCGCAGAGCGCCAGTGAGAAGCCCGTTCCGAGCGCTCCGGAGACCAGCAGCAGCGCCGCCCCGGCCGAGAAGCCCCAGGGCGGCGGCGGGGACCTGGCGGAGACCGGTTCGTCCAGCAACACCCCGATGATCGCCGGGATCGCGGCCGCCGTGGTCGTGGTCGGTGGCGCTCTCGTCGTCTTCGCGCGCAAGCGCCGTTCGTCCCAGGGCTGACCGAGGGACCCCGCAGCACCGCCCGGCGGCCCGCCCCACCCGGCCGCCGGGCACCCGGGCCCGGCGGCCGGCCGTGCCGGGCCTGCCGGGCCTCACGTGTCCGCCTCGTCGCGCAGCAGCCGCAGGTACAGCAGCGAGAAGAGGGCGCCGACCACGAGCAGCAGCGTGGCCACCGCCGTCCCGTAGCCGATGAGGGACTTGGTGAACGCCTGGTCGTACATGAACACCGGCAGGGTCTCGCTGCGGTGTGCCGGGCCGCCCTTGGTCATCGCCCAGATCAGCCCGAACACCGAGAGCGTCTGCAGCGTGTTGAGCATCAGATTGGTGCCGATGGAGCGGCGGATCATCGGCAGCGTGATGTGCCACAGCCGCTGCCGGCCGCTCGCGCCGTCCACCAGCGCCGACTCGGTGACCTCCTGCGGGATCTGGGCGAGCGCGGCGGAGTAGACGAGCATCGAGAACGCCGTGCCGCGCCACACGTTGGCGAAGGAGACCGCCAGGATCGGCGCCGTGAACAGCCAGTTCTGGCCGGGCAGGTGCAGCCGCTCCAGCAGGGCGTTGAGCTGGCCGTCCCGGTGGAAGAACGTGTAGAGCAGGAAGCCCGCGACGATCTCCGGCAGCACCCAGGCGCCGATGACCACGCCGCCGGTCACCGTCCGCACCGCCTTCGAGGAGCGCCGCATCAGCGAGGCGAGGGCCAGGCCGAGGGTGTTCTGGCCGAGCAGCGAGGAGACGACGGTGAAGACGAGCGTGAGGACGACGGCGTTGCGGAAGTGCGCGTCGCCGAACGCGCGGGTGAAGTTGTCCAGGCCCACGAACGAGGCGGATTCCTGGCCGGTCAGCCGCATGTCGGTGAAGGCGGTGGCCACGCAGTAGGCGATCGGCCCGGCGAGGAAGAGCAGCAGCACCACCGTGGCCGGGGCGAGCGGCAGCCAGCGCAGCCACCGCCGGCCGGTCCGGCGCGGCGGCCGGGCCACCGGGGCGCGGGCCGCCGCCAGGCGGTCGGCGGCGGTGGTCATCGGGTGACGGTGGCGCCGTCGGTGATGCCCTCCAGCGCCTCGTCGTACTCCTCGGCCGCCGCCTCGGGCGAGGCGGCGCCGGTGGCCACGGCCTCCGTCGCCTCGGTGAGGGCGGTGGAGACCTGCGGGTAGACGGGCAGCGCGGGGCGGTAGTGGGTCCTGGCCACGCGCGCGGTGAAGAACGCGATGCCCGGCGTGGACGTGAGGTAGCGCCGGTCCTCTGCCACGTCCCGCCGCACCGCCACCTGCGAGCCCCTCACGCACCACTCGACCGCGTTCTTCCTGGCCTGCAGCGTGCGGATCATCTTCCAGGCCAGGTCGGGGTTCTGCGATCTGCGGGGGATCGACCAGGTCCAGCCGCCGGACATGCTCACCTCGCCCGGTGCCTGCCCGTGCTGGGTGGGCATCGGGGCCAGGCCCATCGTCTCGCGCCACTTCGGCCACGGCTTGCCGCCGCTGGTCTCGATCCAGTGCTGGCTCAGCCACGACCCGTCCAGCGCGATGGCCAGCTTCCCCTGGGGCAGCAGCTGGGTGGCCACGTCCGTGGTCACGTTCGGGTCGACGACCTGCGACGCGTCGGGGCCCAGCTTCTCGCGGCGGACGGTGTCGAGGAACTCCAGGCTGTCGCGGAACCCCTTGCCGCCCTTGACCCACTTCTTGGCGCCGGGGTCGTAGAGGGGGTCCTCGCCGGTGCCGTACAGCAGCATCTCGAAGCCCTGCATGGCCGTCGCCTCGCCCGCTCCCTTGCCCGCGTAGACGTTGAGCGGGACGACACCGGGGAGCTTCTTCTTGAGCGTGCGGGCCGCCTCCAGCAGTTCGTGCCAGCTGCGGGGCCGCCAGTCGGCGGGCAGCCCGGCCTTGTGGAAGAGCTTCTTGTTGAACCACAGGCCGCGGGTGTCGGTGCCGTCCGGTACCCCGTACGTCCTGCCGTCCGCGCCGGTGGCGGCACGCTTGGCTGCCGGTTCGAACTGCTTCCAGGCGTCCCATCGGGCCAGGCGGTCGTCGAGGGGGCGCAGAGAGCCGCTCTTGATGTCGGAGTTGATGAGGAAGGTGTCCTCGTAGACCAGGTCCGGTGCGGTCCTCGGGGAGCGCATCATCTGCTGGATCTTGGTGTAGTAGTCCTGCTGCGGCGCCTGGATGGGCACCAGTCGGGCCTTCTTGCCGGGGTTGGCCTTCTCGAACTCCCTGGCGACCCGCTTCAGATAGTCGTCGCGGAAGGTCACCTTGGTGTCGGTCTCCTTGTGGAAGGCGATCCGCACGGTGTTCTCGTCCCCGGCGCCGCCGCCACCGCCGCAGGCGGTGAGCGTTCCGGCGGCCAGGGCCGCGGCGCACACGAGGGTCAGCGAAGCGGTGGGACGCACGGGCATCCTCCTCCAGCCAGGCGGTTGCTCCGTACCGTGGCGCGACCGCCCCGTCACGGTCAATAACCGTGACGGGGCTCAGAGCGGCGCCCGCGCGCACCGGGGCGCCCTGCGGGGCGCGCCGCCGCGGAGGTGTCGGCCCCGGGCCGACCTCCATCGCCCACCAGGACCCGGCCGCCGCGCATCGGTGAAGACAGAAGGGTGTTCGGAATCGGCAGGAAGCTCTACTGTCCGCTCTCTGGGCCCCGGTCCGCCGCCCGCCACAGGTAGTGGTGCTCGGGGCGCCCCACCTGTCCGTAGCGCTGCCGCCGGTGGGCGTGGCCGGCGGCGACCAGGTGTTCCAGATACCGGCGCGCGGTGATCCGGTTGACTCCCAGCGCGTTCGCCGCCTCGCTCGCGGTCAGCCCGTCCGCACCGGCGCCGCGCAGCCGGGACGTCACGGCCGCCAGGGTGGGCGCGCTGAGCCCCTTGGGCAGCGCGGAGGCGGCGGGCGCGGCCCGCAGCACCGACAGCGCCCGGTCCACCTCGTCCTGGCTGACCGCCTCGCCGTGCCGCTCGGCCGTCGCCCGGAAGTCGGCGTACCGCAGCAGCCGGTCGCTGAGCGTGCGGAAGGTGAACGGCTTCAGCACGTGCTGGACGACACCGAGGGAGACGCCCTCGCGGATCACCGTCAGGTCCCGCGCCGACGTCACCGCGAACACGTCCTCCGTGTGGCCCGCGGCGCGCAGCGCCCGGAGCAGGTCGAGACCGTTGCCGTCCGGCAGGTAGAGGTCCAGCAGGATGAGGTCCACCGGGGATGCCTGGCCGTCGTCCTCCAGCGCGCGGAGCGCCTCCGCGCGGGAGTGGGCCGTGGCCGCCACCGTGAAGCCCGGGACGCGGGAGACGTAGAGGGCGTGCGCGTCGGCCGCCACGGGGTCGTCCTCGACGACGAGGACCCGGTAGCTCATGGGTGCGCTCCTGACCGCGGGGCGGGAACGGGGGCGGGGACCGGGTCCGGGACGGGGAGCGTCACGGTGAACTCCGCCCCGCCGCCCGCCGGTCGGCCGCTGTGCACGGTGCCACCGTGGCGGCGGGCCGTCTGCCGGACCAGGGCCAGGCCGATGCCGCTGCCGCCGGGCTTGGTGCTCCAGCCGCGGTCGAAGATCCGCTCGGCTCTCCCGGCGGGCAGCCCGGGGCCGTTGTCGGCCACCCGCAGCAGGAGGCGGCCGTCCGGGGTGTGCCGGAGGGTGACGGTGACACGGGGCGCGGCCCCGCCGCCCGGCGGGTCCTGGCCGGACGGGGGCGGGGGGTCCTCCGCGCCGCCCGGGGGCGGTCCGGTCAGCGCCTCGATGGCGTTGTCGATCAGATTGCCCAGCACGGTGACCAGGTCGCGGGCGGGCAGGCCGGGCGTGTCGGCGACCTGGCTGTCGTCGGACAGCGTCAGCTCGACGCCCCGCTCGCTCGCCTGCGCGGCCTTGCCCAGGAGGAGCGCGGCGAGCACGGGTTCGCCAACGGCGCTGACCACCCGGTCCGTCAGCGCCTGGGCGAGCTGGAGTTCCTCGGTGGCGAAGGCGACCGCGTCCCCGGCGCGGCCCAGTTCGATGAGCGAGACGACCGTGTGCAGCCGGTTGGCCGCCTCGTGGGCCTGGGAGCGCAGGGCCTCGGCGAACCCGCGGACCGAGTCCAGCTCCCCGGCCAGGGCGCGCAGTTCGGTGTGGTCCCGCAGGGTCACCACGGTGCCGCGCCGCTCGCCGCCGTCCACCGGGGAGGTGCTGACGACCAGCACCCGGTCCGCGGTCAGATGGACCTCGTCCCTGCGCGGTCCGGCCGCCAGCAGGGCCTGCGTCAGCTCGCGCGGGAGGCCGAGTGCGGTGACCGGGCGGCCCGCGGGTCCGCTGCGTTCGGTGAGGCCGAGCAGGTCGCGGGCGGCGTCGTTGGCGAGGGCCACCCTGCCGTCGCCGTCCAGCAGCAGCAGTCCCTCGCGGACCGCGTGCAGCGTCGCCTGGTGGTAGTCGTGCAGCCGGCTCAGCTCCGCGGCGTTCATGCCGTGGGTGTGGCGGCGCAGCCGGGCGTTGACCACATAGGTGCCCAGCCCTCCGAGGGCCAGGGCACCGCCCGCCACGGCGACCAGCGCGGCGAGCTGCTCGCGCACCTGGGCGCCGATGGTGTCCACGGCGATGCCCGCGCTGACCAGTCCGACGATCCGGCTGTGCGGTCCGCCCGCGCGGACAGGGGTCACCACGCGGACCGAGGGGCCGAGTGTGCCGGTGTAGGTCTCGTCGAAGGTGCGGCCCCGCAGGGCGGGCCCGATGTGGCCGGCGAAGCGCTCCCCGATGCGGTCCGGGTCCGGGTGGGTCCAGCGGGTGCCCTTCGTGTCCATGATCGTCACAAAGGTGACCCCGGTGTCGCGGCGGACGCGCTCCGCGTACGGCTGGAGCCGGCGGGAGGGGTCCGGGGAGCGGATCGCCTCGCGGACGGAGGGGGAATCGGCCACCGCCTGGGTCGTCGCGCGGGCACGGTGCGTGGCCGACTCCCGGGCCTGCGCCTTGCCGGACAGGTACGCGAAGACGGCGCACCCGGCCACCACCGCCGCGACCAGCACCACCTGCACGGCGAAGAGCTGCCCCGCCAGGCTGCGCGGGCGGGGCCGCACGGGCTGGGGGAGGCGGGGGACGCGCATGCCCTCAGTCTGCCGTGGCTGGTTTCGTGCACGTAATGCACGTAAGGGTGACGCCCGTCTCACCGTGGTGCATAGTCACCGGGACTCAACACGATCGAAATCCCCGATGAACACTTCCCCCTGGAACGTGACGCGGGGATCACCGTGAAGTGACCAGCAACGAGGAGCCGCCGACGTGTCGAAGAGGACACCGCAGCAGGCCGCAGCGGGCGCTGCGCCGGACGCACCACGGGTGAAGCGGGACCGGACCCACTATCTGTACCTCGCGGTGATCGCCGCGGTGGTGCTGGGTGTGATCCTCGGCCTGACGGCACCGGGTGTGGCGACGGAGCTGAAGCCGCTCGGTGAGGGCTTCGTCAATCTGATCAAGATGATGATCTCGCCGATCATCTTCTGCACGATCGTGCTGGGCATCGGCTCGGTCCGCAAGGCGGCCAAGGTCGGTGCGGTCGGCGGGCTGGCGCTCGGCTACTTCCTGGTCATGTCGCTGGTCGCGCTCGCCATCGGACTGGTCGTCGGCAACGTGCTGGAGCCGGGCCACGGGCTGCACCTGACGGAGGCGGCGCGGGACGCGGGCGCCTCGCAGGCCAAGGGCGGCGAGGGCCTGACCGACTTCCTGCTCGGCATGATCCCCACCACCCTGGTCTCCGCCTTCACCCACGGTGAGGTCCTCCAGACGCTGCTGGTCGCGCTGCTGGTCGGCTTCGCGCTCCAGGCCATGGGCAGCGCGGGCGAACCGGTGCTGCGCGGCATCGGGCACATCCAGAAGCTGGTCTTCCGGGTGCTGGCCATGGTCATGTGGGCGGCGCCGGTGGGTGCCTTCGGCGCCATGGCCGCCGTGGTGGGGGAGACGGGCGTGGACGCGCTGAAGTCCCTCGCCGTCATCATGATCGGCTTCTATGTCACCTGTCTCCTGTTCGTCTTCCTGGTCCTGGGGACGATCCTGCGGCTGGTCGCCGGGGTCAGCATCTTCGCGCTGCTGAAGTACCTGGGCCGGGAGTTCCTGCTGATCCTGTCCACCTCCTCGTCCGAGTCGGCGCTGCCGCGGCTGATCGCGAAGATGGAGCACCTGGGGGTGAGCAAGCCCGTCGTCGGCATCACCGTGCCGACGGGCTACTCCTTCAACCTGGACGGCACGATGATCTACCTGACGATGGCCTCGATCTTCGTCGCCGAGGCCATGGGCGACCCGCTCAGCCTCGGCCAGCAGATCTCGCTGCTCATCTTCATGTTCATCGCCTCCAAGGGCGCCGCCGGGGTCACCGGCGCGGGGCTGGCCACCCTCGCGGGCGGCCTCCAGTCCCACCGGCCCGAACTGGTGGACGGCGTCGGTCTGATCGTCGGCATCGACCGCTTCATGAGCGAGGCCCGCGCCCTGACCAACTTCGCGGGCAACGCGGTGGCCACGGTGCTGGTCGGCACCTGGACGAAGGAGATCGACTCCTCGCGGGTCAAGGAGGTCCTCGCGGGCCGGGTCCCCTTCGACGAGCAGACCCTGGCCGCACAGGAGCACGGAGAGTACGGGGAGCACGGGGAGGGCCCGCACGAGGTCCCCTCCCAGCCCCACCCGCAGGCGGACGCCACGGTGTAGCCGTCCGGCGGCGCCGGTACGGCAGGAAGGGGGGCCGCCTTCGGGCGGCCCCCCTTCCTGCTTCCCCGGGTGCCGGGGTGCGTCTCAGCCCGGCCGCAGCCACACCGTCGCCAGCGGCGGCAGCGTCACCACCACCGACCGGTCCCGCCCCTGCGCGGGCACGCCCTCCACCGGCAGAGGACCCGGATGGACGACGCCGCTGCCCCCGTACCGCACGGCATCGGTGTTGAGCACCTCGCACCAGGCGCGGGTCCCCTCGGGGACGCCCAGCCGGTAGCCCTCGCGTCGGACGGGGGAGAAGTTGCTGACCGCCAGCAGGGGGCCGCCGTCCGCGGCGAACCGGAGGAAGGCGAACACGTTGTCGTCCGCGGCGTCGCCCAGCACCCAGGAGAACCCCGCCGGATCGGTGTCCAGCTCCCACAGGGCCGGGGTGGCGCGGTACTCCGCGTTCAGGTCCCGCACCAGGTCGCGGACGCCGCGGTGGTCCGGCTCGGCGGGGTAGGAGGGGTCCAGCAGCCACCAGTCGGGCCCGTGGCTCTCCGACCACTCGGCGCCCTGGGCGAACTCCTGCCCCATGAACAGCAGTTGCTTGCCCGGGTGGGCCCACATGAAGGCGAGGTAGGCGCGGTGGCCGGCGCGCTGCTGCCACCAGTCGCCGGGCATCTTGGAGACGAGCGAGCGCTTGCCGTGCACCACCTCGTCGTGGGAGACGGGCAGGATGTAGTTCTCGGCGTAGGCGTAGACCATCGAGAACGTCATCTCGCCGTGGTGGTACCTGCGGTGCACCGGCTCCTTGCTCATGTACGCCAGCGAGTCGTGCATCCAGCCCATGTTCCATTTGAAGCCGAAGCCGAGTCCGCCGAGACCGCCCTCGCCCACGTGGTGGGTGGCGCGGGTGACGCCGGGCCAGGCGGTGGACTCCTCCGCGGCGGTGATCACTCCGGGGCAGCGGCGGTGGACGGTGGCGTTCATCTCCTGGAGGAAGGCGACGGCGTCCAGGTTCTCCCGTCCGCCGTGCGCGTTCGGCGTCCACTCGCCCTCGCCGCGCGAGTAGTCGAGGTAGAGCATCGAGGCGACGGCGTCCACCCGCAGCCCGTCGATGTGGAACTCCTCCAGCCAGTACACGGCGTTCGCCACCAGGAAGTTGCGCACCTCGCGCCGCCCCAGGTCGAACTCCAGCGTGCCCCAGTCCGGGTGCTCGGCCCGCCGGGGGTCGGGGTGCTCGTACAGCGGCGTCCCGTCGAAGGCGGCCAGCGCCCACGCGTCCTTGGGGAAGTGGGCGGGCACCCAGTCCAGCAGGACGCCGATCCCGGCCCGGTGCAGCGCGTCGACCAGGTACCGGAAGTCGTCCGGGGTGCCCAGCCGGGCGGTGGGCGCGTAGAAGCCGGTCACCTGGTAGCCCCACGAGCCGCCGAACGGGTGCTCGGCCAGCGGCATCAGCTCCACGTGGGTGAAGCCGAGGTCCCGCACATAGCGCGGCAGCTGCTCGGCCAGTTCGCGGTAGCCGAGGCCCGGACGCCAGGAGGGCAGGTGCACCTCGTAGACGGACAGCGGTTCGCGGTGCGGCGCGGCCCGCGCCCGTGCGGCCATCCAGTCCGCGTCCCGCCAGCTGTGGGCGGACGCCTCGACGACGGACGCCGTCGCGGGCGGGCACTCGGTACGCCGTGCCATCGGGTCGGCCCGCAGCGTGCGGGAGCCGTCGGGCCGCGCGATGTCGAACTTGTAGAGCGCGCCCTCGCCGACACCGGGCCAGAACAGCTCCCACACCCCACTCGCGCCCAGCGACCGCATCGGCGCCGCCGTCCCGTCCCAGTGGTTGAAGTCCCCGGCGACGCGCACCCCCCGCGCGTTCGGAGCCCACACCGCGAACCGGGTGCCGCGCACGCCGTCGAGGACCATCGGGCGCGCCCCCAGGGCCCGCCACAGCTCCTCGTGCCGTCCCTCGCCGATCAGATGCAGGTCCAGCTCACCGAGCGTGGGCGGGAACCGGTAGGGGTCGGCCGTGGTGACCTCGTCCTCGCCCGGCCCGGCCCCGTACCGGATCACCAGCTCGTACGGCGGGAGCGCCTCGGGCACCCACGGCAGGACGCCCGCGAACAGGCCGTCGCCCTCGCCGCACAGCTCGGCCCGCAGCCCGGGGCCGGTGACGGTGACGGACGCGGCGAACGGGCGCAGCGTGCGCACCGCCACCCCGCCGGGCACCGGGTGGGCCCCCAGCAGCGCGTGCGGGTCGTGGTGGGTGCCCGCCAGCAGCCGGGACCGGTCCTGCTCCGGGAGCGGGGGAGCGGCGGGCAGCCGGCGGTTCCGGGGCGCGGGGGGCGGCCCCTGCCGTGCGGGTGCGGCCTCGCCGCGGCCCCGGTCACGGCCCTTCCGGAACGTGGCGGGGACGGGCGCCGGGCGGTGGTCGCGGGTCACGTGCTCCTCCAGGTGCCGGGGGGCCGGGGTGTGGGGGTATGGGGGTGTGGGCGGGAGGGTTGCGGAAACGTTCAGTCGGAGAGGCGCGGCGCGGCCAGCCGGCGGATGGCGGAGAGCGGGACGCCCAGCCATCCGGGCCGGTTGCGGGCCTCGTACAGCACCTCGTAGACGGCCTTGTCCGTCTCGTAGGCCCGCAGCAGGACGGCGTCCTCGCGCGGGTCGCGGCCGCTGACCTGCGCGTAACCCGCGCAGTAGGCCGCGCGGTTGGCGGCCGACCAGGCGCGGGCGGCGGGGGCGTCGGGACCGTCCGGGTCCCGGTGGCAGGCGGCGTAGTCGAAGGAGCGCAGCATGCCCGCCACATCCCTGGCGACGGGCTGGGGCGCCCGGCGTTCGGCCAGCGGACGCGCGGGCTCCCCCTCGAAGTCGATGAGCGCCCACGCCGCGGGCCCGGCCGGCGCCGGACCGGCGCCCGTGCCGAGCGCCTGCCCCAGGTGCAGGT
>NZ_VJOK01000001.1:5322792-5368705 GCF_013302895.1 Streptomyces albus subsp. chlorinus
ATCCCGGCCGCCGTCCGCTCCAGCCGGGCGCCGGACAGCGTCGCGGTGGGCAGCGCCTCGGCGAGCCCGGCGTGCACCCGCGCCGTGGTGCGGCCGAGCGCGCGGGCCGCCCCTGTGAAGTCCTCGCCCGCCTCCAGCGCCCGCAGTGCGAGCTGCCAGCCGTCCCGGGAGCCGGGCAGATACCTCTGGAGCACGCCCAGCGTGCGGGGGCCGGACGCCTCCTGGGCCCCGGGACCCGGCGCCGTGCTCTCGAACCAGGCCAGCGGCGGCGGCACCTGCGCGCAGCCGTGCCGCGCGAGCGCCGAGGTCAGCTCCAGCTCGGGATGGATGCCGGGCTCCACCCGGCGGAACACCTTCAGTATCGCGGCGTCGCCGAAGACCACCGAGGTGTTGGACTGCTCGGCCCCCAGCGGACGCGGGCGGGGGCGTGCCGGAACAGTGGCGCCGCCGCTCCGGTGGAAGCGCAGCGTGCCCAGGGTGCCGGGGACGCGCAGCCGTTCCAGCAGCAGGCCCGCCAGCCGCGGGTCCCCCAGCGCCTCGTACACCGCCCTGCCGCGCAGCGGTCCCGACGACGGCCGGGCGATCAGTGCCGGGGCCAGTTCGGGCGGGAGCACGTCCCGTACACCGAGCAGGAGTTGGTAGCAGTCGCCGCCGTCCTCCGGGTGGGCGGCGGGCCCGGTCCGCACCAGGAGGTGGAGCAGGCCGGGGGCGGTGCCGCCCGCCCCGCAGGGGAGCACCTCCGTGGCGGCCACCAGGGACAGTCCCGTCAGGGGGCGTCCCTTGCCCGCGAACCACCGCTGGCGCGGCAGCCAGTCCAGCAGGGCGGAGGTCAGGGAGCGCAGGGCGGCTTCGCCGCCGGGGTCCGCCGGCGGGGTGCCGGTGGCCAGGCGTAAGGAGCGGTCAGGCATGGTGACCCTCCACAGAGTCGGGGAGCGGACGGTTACGTCTTCCTCAGGCGGAACCAGTAGAAGCCGTGGCCCGCCAGGGTGAGCAGATAGGGCAGGGCGCCGATGGCGGGGAACCGCACGCCGCCGATCAGTTCGACGGGCACCCGCCCCTCCCACTCCCGCAGGTCCAGTTCGGTGGGCTGCGGGAAGCGGGAGAAGTTGTGCACGCACATCACCAGGTCGTCGCCGCCGTCGGGGAGCCTCAGCTCCCGCAGGAAGGCCAGCACGGCCGGGTTGGAGGAGGACAGCTCCTCGTAGGAGCCCAGACCGAAGGCCGGGTTCTGCTTGCGGACCTCGATCACCCGCCGCGTCCAGTGCAGCAGCGAGCTGGGCGAACTCATCGCCGCCTCGACGTTGGTGACCTGGTAGCCGTGGACCGGGTCCATGATGGTGGGCAGGAAGAGGCGGCCGGGGTCGCAGGAGGAGAAGCCCGCGTTGCGGTCGGGCGTCCACTGCATGGGGGTGCGCACGGCGTCCCGGTCGCCGAGCCAGATGTTGTCGCCCATGCCGATCTCGTCGCCGTAGTAGAGGATCGGCGAGCCGGGCAGGGACAGCAGCAGCGCGGTGAAGAGTTCGATCTGCTTGCGGTCGTTGTCCAGCAGCGGTGCCAGTCGGCGCCGGATGCCGATGTTGGCGCGCATGCGCGGGTCCTTGGCGTACTCCGCGTACATGTAGTCGCGCTCCTCGTCGGTGACCATCTCCAGGGTCAGCTCGTCGTGGTTGCGCAGGAAGATGCCCCACTGGCAGCCGGAGGGGATGGGCGGTGTCTTGGCGAGGATCTCCGAGACCGGGTAGCGGGACTCGCGGCGCACGGCCATGAAGATGCGCGGCATCACCGGGAAGTGGAACGCCATGTGGCACTCGTCGCCGCCCCTGGCGTAGTCGCCGAAGTAGTCGACGACGTCCTCCGGCCACTGGTTGGCCTCGGCCAGCAGCACCGTGTCGGGGTAGTTGGCGTCGACCATGCGGCGCACGCGCTTCAGGAAGGCGTGGGACCGCGGCAGGTTCTCGCAGTTGGTGCCCTCCTCCGCGTACAGGTAGGGCACGGCGTCCAGCCGGAACCCGTCGATGCCCAGGTCCAGCCAGAAGCGCAGCGCCGAGATCATCTCGTCCTGCACCGTGGGGTTCTCGTAGTTGAGGTCCGGCTGGTGCGAGAAGAAGCGGTGCCAGTAGTACTGCTTGCGCACCGGGTCGAAGGTCCAGTTGGAGACCTCGGTGTCGACGAAGATGACGCGGGCGTCCTGGTACTGCTTGTCGTCGTCGGCCCAGACGTAGTAGTCGCCGTAGGGGCCGTGAGGGTCGCGCCGGGACTCCTGGAACCACGGGTGCTGGTCGCTGGTGTGGTTCATGACGAAGTCGATGATGACCCGCATGCCGCGCTGGTGGGCCGCGTCCACGAACTCCACGAAGTCGGCGATGTCCCCGAACTCCGGCTGCACGGAGGTGTAGTCGCTCACGTCGTAGCCGCCGTCCTTCAGGGGGGAGCTGAAGAACGGGGGGAGCCACAGGCAGTCCACCCCCAGCCACTGGAGGTAGTCCAGTCTCGCGGTCAGGCCGCGCAGGTCACCGATGCCGTCGCCGTCGCTGTCCTGGAAGGAGCGGACCAGGACCTCGTAGAAGACGGCGCGCTTGAACCAGTCCGGGTCCCGGTCCTTGGCGGGGGTGTCCTCGAACGTGTCGGGGACGGGCTCATTGACGCTCATGAGTGGCTGACCCTCCGGTCGGTGAGGACGGTCGCAGAGTGAGGATGTGCGCCGCGGCCGGAGACTCACCTCCCGGCGCCAGCCGCACATAGTTGTCCCTGCCCCAGTGGTAGGTCGCCCCGGTGAGCTGGTCGCGCACCGGGAAGGACTCCGCTCCGCTCAATTGAGCGGGGCTCAGTCCGGATGCTGCGAAATGCGTCATGTCCAACGACACCGTGGCCTCGTGGGTGTGGTGCGCGTCGAGGTTGACGACGACGAGCACGGTGTCGTCGTGGCTCTCGCCCGGCTGGCGGCGGCCGTGCTTGGAGTAGACGAGGATGTTGTCGTTGTCCGCGTGGTGGAAGCGCAGGTCACGCAGCTGCCGGAGCGCCGGGTGGCGGCGGCGCAGCCGGTTGAGCAGCGTGATCAGCGGGGTGATCGAGCGGCCCTCGCGGTCGGCCGCCGCCCAGTCGCGGGGCCGCAGCTGGTACTTCTCCGAGGACAGGTACTCCTCGCTGCCCGGCCGCACCGGGGTGTTCTCGCACAGCTCGTAGCCCGCGTACATCCCCCAGGACGGGGAGAGGGTCGCCGCCAGCACCGCGCGGATCTCGAACGCGGGCCGCCCGCCGTGCTGGAGGTAGGCGTGCAGGATGTCCGGGGTGTTCACGAAGAAGTTGGGCCGCATGGAGGCCGCGGCCTCACCGGTCAGCTCCGTCAGATACTCCGTCAGCTCCTGCTTGGTGGTGCGCCAGGTGAAGTAGGTGTACGACTGCTGGAAGCCGATCCGCGCCAGGGTGTGCACCATCGCGGGGCGCGTGAACGCCTCGGCGAGGAAGAGCACGTCCGGGTCGGTGCGGTTGATCTCGGCGATGACCTTCTCCCAGAAGGCCACCGGCTTGGTGTGCGGGTTGTCCACGCGGAAGATGCGCACCCCGTGGTCCATCCACAGCCGCAGCACCCGCAGCGTCTCACGGAGGATGCCCTCGGCGGCCCAGGGGTCGTCGTCGAAGCAGAGCGGATAGATGTCCTGGTACTTCTTGGGCGGGTTCTCGGCGTGCGCGATGCTGCCGTCGGCACGCTTGCGGAACCACTCCGGGTGCTCCTTGACCCACGGGTGGTCGGGGGAGCACTGGAGCGCGAAGTCGAGGGCCACCTCCATGCCCAGCGCGCGGGCCCGGGCAACGAAGTGGTCGAAGTCCGCCATGGTGCCCAGATCGGGGTGGACGGCGTCGTGCCCGCCGGCCGCCGAGCCCACGGCCCAGGGGGAGCCCACGTCGTGGGCCGAGGCCGACAGCGCGTTGTCCGGGCCTTTGCGGTGGGTCTCACCGATGGGGTGGACCGGCGGCAGGTAGACGACGTCGAAACCCATCGCGGCGACGGCGTCCAGCCGCCCCGCGGCGGTGCGCAGCGTGCCGCTGACCGGCGGCTCGCCTTCCCGTACGACGGCGCCCTCGGAGCGGGGGAACAGCTCGTACCAGGAGCCGAACAGCGCCCGGAAGCGCTCCACGTGGAGCGGCAGCGGGCGTGAGGCGGTGACCAGGTCGCGCAGCGGGTGGCGCTCCAGGACGGCCGTCACCTCGGGGGTGAGTGCGGCGGCCAGCCGGGCGGCCGGCGGCCGGCCGGTGTCCCGCAGCGCCTCGGCGGCGGCCAGCACGGTGTCCCGGTCCGCGCCCCGGGGCACCCCGGCGGCGGCCCGTTCGTGGAGTGCGGCGCCTTCCTCCAGGACGAGCGGGACGTCGATGCCCGCGGGAACCTTGATCCGCGCGTGCTGCCGCCAGGTGGCCACCGGGTGGCTCCATGCCTCGACCGTGTAGCTCCAGCGGCCCTCCACCGTGGGGGTCACCTCGGCGCCCCAGCGGTCGGTGCCGGGCGCCAGTTCGCGCATGGGCGTCCAGGGGCCCGGCCGGCCCTCCGGATCGCGCAGGACGACGTTGGCTCCCACCGCCTCGTGGCCCTCCCGGAAGACGGTGGCCGTGACGGGGAAGGTCTCGCCGGCCACGGCCTTCGCCGGGCGTTTTCCGCACTCCACGAGGGGGCGGACATCGAGCACGGGAATGCGACCGATCATGGGCTCACCTGTGGGCATAACGGGAGATAACGGGCTGAGGACTCCGTACTTTCCTACCGTTCGGGGACTGCTGTGCGGGTGTGGGCAGGACGGCTCTCGCCCGCGTCACTCGGGCGGGTCTGTGCCGATACGGGCGTCACGTACGGAACGCTCGACAAGGGCCGTCTTTTCCGACAGTACGTTATCCGGCCGTGACCGCAAGAGGCAGATCCGTGATCAAGTCAGGCCGCATATGCGGGAGTTGGCGTATGTGCGGGTCCCCCGGCGCCGCCGCCGCAGCCGGCCCCGGTGTGCCCGCCCGCGCGCGAGGGCCCCGCCCCCCTCGGGTGGAGGGGGACGGGGCCTGGGTGGCCGGGCGGGAGCGCCGCGCCGGACGGCGCCGGCTCAGCCGCCGGTGACGTTCACCGCGGTCCAGGCGGCCTTGACCGTCTTGACCTCGGTGCTGTCCTTGCCGTAGAGGTCCTCGGCGGCCTTGACGGTCGCGGTGCGCGCGGCCGCGTAGTCCGTCGTCGAGGTCATCTGCTCGGTCAGCGCCTTGAACCAGATCTTCTCGGCCTTGTCGATGCCGATGCCGTCGACCTTCGAGCCGTCCTTGGTGGGCGAGTTGTACTTCACGCCGTTCACCTCGCGCTCCCCGCTGCCCACCGACAGCAGGAAGAAGAAGTGGTTGGCGATGCCGGAGGAGTAGTGGACGTCCACGCCCCCGGCCTCGGGCGACCAGTAGTCCAGCGACTGGCCGTCCTTGCTGGGCTGGTCCATGTAGCGCAGCGGGGTGCCGTCGCCGTTGATGTCGATCTTCTCGCCGACCAGGTAGTCCGGGGTGTCCTCCGGGCTGTTCGCGTGGAACTCGACCGCCGCGGCGAAGATGTCGGAGGTGGCCTCGTTCAGACCGCCCGACTCGCCCGCGTACTCCAGGTTGGCCGTGGTGGAGGTGACGCCGTGCGACATCTCGTGCGCCGCCACGTCCAGCGAGGTGAGGGGCTTCTTGTTGCCCTCGCCGTCGCCGTAGGTCATGCAGAAGCAGGAGTCGTCCCAGAACGCGTTGACGTAGTTGTCGCCGTAGTGGACCCGGCTCACCGCGCCCTTGCCGTCACCCGCGATGCCCTCACGGCCGTGCACGTCCTTGTAGTAGTCCCAGGTGGCACCCGCGCCGTAGTGCGCGTCGACGCCCGCGGTGGCCGGGTCGTTCGGGGTCCCGTCGCCCCAGGTGTCGTCCTCGTCGGTGAACGGCTCGCCGTCGCCGCTCTCACCGTTCTTGAGGTTGGTGGTCTTGTTGCCGCCCCGCTTCTCGTCGGTCATAGTGAACGCGCCCGAAGAGCCCGAGGTGCCGATCTCGACCTTGCCGCTGTACTGGCTGTTGCCGGTGCCCTCCTTGATGCCCTGGAACTCGAAGAGCTTCTTGCCGGTCCTCGCGTCCGTGATGACGTGGAGCTGGTTGGGCGCACCGGACTTCTGCACGCCCCCGACGACGGTCTCCCACGCCAGCCGCGGCGTGCCCTCGGCGGCCCAGACGACCTTGCGGGGCGCCTTGCTGCCCTTGGCGGCGGCGGTGGCCGGCTTGTGCGCGGCGGGCGCCTCGGTGCTCACCGCGATCTTCGCGTCGGTCGCCTTGGTGGTGCCCGTCCGCTTGCCGTCGGCCGACTTGTGGACGATCAGGTCGCCGCCGAGCACCGGCAGACCGTCGTAGGTGCGCGTGTAACGGACGTGCGTGGCACCGTTCTTGTTCTTGATGACGTCCTTGACGTGGAGCTTCTCCTTGGCGCCGAGGCCCAGCGCGCGGGCGTCGGCCGCCTTGGCCGCCTTCGTGGCGGCGGCCTCGACCAGCGAGGTGTGCTGGGCCGAGGTGAGCTTCGCGGGCAGTGCGCCGCTGGCCGAGACGTCCCCGCTGGGGGCGGCGCCGGCGGTTCCCGCGGTGACGCCCGCCGCGACGAGGGCGGCGGTGGCGGCGAGGGCGGATATCCGCTGTTTGGAGGAGAGGGATCTCACGTGGTGGCTCCTTCTGCCGTGGGGGCCGGGCGGCATGGGTGATCAGCCGTCCGGGCAGAACCGAAGTGCGGTGCACCGTGCGGATTTCCGACCGGAGGTCGGACTGGCGTACGAGATCCGCACCGCGCGCTCGGCAGCCTGCCACTGATTGCATGTCCATGTCACCAATGCACCGCGCTGCGAGCGGAGGATGGCCGGATTTCTGTTCGTTGCTACGAACGCGGTGCCCGCATAACGGACGTTCCGCCGCCGGGACGGGTCAGCCGCCGGACTCCGGGTAGACGGCCTCCAGCAGGTTGCGCGCGAAGCGCGGTGGATCGTCCAGTCCGCAGGCGCCCAGCGTGCGGGTGCCGCCCGCGAGCAGGTGCGGGATCGCCGCGTGCAGGGCCAGCGTCACCACGGCGGCCCGGTGCGGCGTCACCGGCAGGCCCGCGGCGCGCTGCACGGCCTCGAAGGCGGGGAAGTCCGAGCCGCCGATGGGGTCCAGCACCTCCGACAGCCACGGCTTCCGTGCGGCCTCGGCCTGGAGTTCGAAGTAGGCCAGCAGCCGCGGCCGGCCCGGCCCCGCCACGTCGGCCAGCAGGCCGGCCAGCAGCTCCGCCAGGGCCTTGCGCCCGGACGGCGGCGCCTGGGCGGCGAGCCGTTCCACCGTGGCGCCGTATTGCTCGACGCACCGCTCCGCGACCCCGCGCAGCAGCGCGTCACGGCTGGGGAAGTAGTTCTTCGCCGTACCCGCGGGCACCCCCGCCGCGGCGTCCACCGCGCGGTGGGTGAGTCCGCGCCCGCCCGCCTCGGCCAGTACGGCGATGGCGGCGTCCCGCAGCCGGTCCCGGCGGTCCGGATTCACGCGTGCCCTCCCCTTCCGGCTGTTCCTGCTGGCACTTGGCGACACTACCCCAACCGTGGTACCACAGGTGTGGTGGTGCCGGAGTCGTGCCGGTACCCGGACCGGGGGAGGCCCCATGCGCACAACCGTGTGACGGCGCACCGCCGTTGTCGTCGGGGCGGGGGTGGCCGGACTGGCGTCCGCGCTGGGGCTGCGGCGGGCCGGCTGGCGGGTGACGGTGCTGGAGCGGCGCGCCGGACTGGAGCGGTACGGCACCGCGTTCGGCATCCACCCCACGGCGCAGGCGGCACTCGACCGGCTCGGCGAGGGCGTCGGCGCCGCCCTGCGCCACCTCGCCGTGCCCTACCGCGACGCGCACATCCGTACGCCCGACGGCAGAAGGCTGGCCCGGCTGCCCCTGGAGCGCATCGAACGGAAGGCGGGCTGCCCCGAACTGCTCATCTCCCGCCCCTACATGATCGACACGTTGTTGGCGGCACTGGAGGAGACCGGCCAGGTCTCCCTCGAACTGGGCCGGGCGGCGCCCGACCCGGCGGTGCTCGCGCGCGAGTACGACCTGGTCGTCGGCGCCGACGGCATCAACAGCGCCGTCCGCACCGCCCTCTTCGGCACCCGCAGCCGCCCCCGGCGCCTCGGCACCGCCGCCTGGATCGGCACCGCCGACCTCGACAGCCCGCTGCACGGCGAGACCTGGGGCGCCGGCGGCTTCTTCGGCCTGACCCCCGTCGAACCGGGCCGCACCAACTGGTACGCCACCGCGCCCGGGGCCACCACGGCCGAGGTGCTGCGCACCCTGTTCACCGGCTGGCACGACCCGGTGCCCCGCATCCTGGGCGGAACCGACCCGGCCGGCTGGATCCGGTACGAGATGCGGCACCTGTATCCGGCGCTGCCCTCCTTCGTGCACGGCGGGCACATCGCCCTCGTCGGCGACGCGGCACACGCCATGACCCCCAACCTCGGCCAGGGCGCCTGCACCGCCCTCCTCGACGCCGAGGCCCTCGCCCGCGCCGTCACCCGCCACGCCGGACCGGGAGCCCTTCCCGAGGCGCTGCGCGCCTACGACACCGAGCGCCGCCGCGCCGCCCAGCGCGTCGCCCTCGCCTCCCGCACCCTGCACCGCCTCATGACGACCCGCCACACCCGCACCCGCGACGCCCTGCTGCGGCTCCTGCCCTGAGACGGGCCGCCGCCCGATTGCGGCTCCTCCCTTGAGACGTGGCCGCGACGCCCGGCTGCGCTTTCTGCGCCTCAGACGTGGCCGCGACGCCCGGCTGCGGCTCCTGCCCTCAGACGTGGCCGAGGCCGTGCCCCGATGCGCGGCCGTCCCGGCATCGCCCGGCACCCCGCGCCGACCTCGCGCCCCGGCCCCGGGTGCCGCCCCGCCCCGGGCGCCGTCTCAGGCGTCGGCGCCCCGGACGCGGTCGGGGCTCTCGCGGGGGCCGCCGCGCGAGGAGGCGGGTGCCGGGGCGGTGACGGCTCGCAGGTCGCGGATCGCCGGCACCGACAGCAATGCCGTGCTCACCCCCACCATGATCACGCCCCCGGCGACCAGCACCGTCCGCCCGCCCAGCAGGTGCGCGGCCGGGCCCGCCAGCGCCTGGCCCACCGGCATCATGGCGAGCGAGCCGGCCACCTCGTAGGCGTGGATGCGGTTGAGGATCTCGCCGGGCACCTGCGTCTGCACACTGGTCGCCCACATCACGCTCCAGACGCCGCCGCCCACCCCCCAGACGAAGGCGGCCGTCATCATGGCGGCGGGCGGCAGGCCCAGCCCGACGGCGGCCGGGAAGAGGCAGCACGCCGCCAGCGCGAGCGAGCCCGCCCGCAACTGGCGCACCGGCCGGAACCGCAGCGCCAGCAGCCCGCCCAGCGCGGTGCCGCCTCCGAGGGCCGAGTTGACCAGCCCGTACACGCCGGGGCCGTCGTCGGGGATGATCTCGGAGGCCGTGAGCGGCACCAGCGGGCCGGACACCGTGACCACGTAGACCATCCAGATGAGGATGACGCTCCACATCCAGGTGCGGGCCCGGAACTCCCGCCAGCCCTCCACGAGATCGGCGCGGTAACTGGAGCGCTCCGCCGCCCGTCCGGCCGGCGCCGGCAGCCGCAGCAGTGCCAGGCACAGGGCGCTGAGCGCGTAGGTCGCGGCGTGCGCGGCGAACACCACGCCGGGCGAGAAGCCGCCCACCAGCGCGCCCGCCAGCGCCGGGCCCAGCAGCATGGCCAGGGACTCGGCCGTGCGTATCAGCCCGTTGGCGCCCTGCACATCGGCGGCGACCCGCGGAATGGTGCTGGCGACGCCTGGCTGGAAGAGCCCCGCGCAGATGCCGTTGACCGCGCCGATGGCGCACACCTGCCACAGCACCACATTGCCGGTCAGGAACAGCACGGACATCAGCGCCTGGGTGCCGACCCGTACCAGGTCGGAACCGATCATCAGGACACGGGTGTTGAAGCGGTCGCAGAAGACGCCGCCGAAGACGACGAACCCCGCCAGGAACACGGTCAGCGACGCCAGGGCCGCACCGATCGCACCGGGGCCGTGCCCCCGCTGGATGAGCCCGGCCGACAGCGCGAGGGGCAGCATGGCGTCACCGAGCTTGGCGACGGCCCTGCCGGTGAAGAAGAGGGCGAAGTTCCGTGAACGCGGAAAGGCCGCGGGGACGGCGGGAGAGGTCACGTCCATCCAGTCTGGCCGGGCCGGTACGCCCGCGCGAACCCTTTTACGCCGGAGGGGGCGCGCGGGTTCACGCCGGAGGGGGGCGCGGGCCGGCCCCGCCCGTCGGCTCAGACCTCCGCCGTACCGCGTTCGCGGACCCGCAGCACCAGCACCGACCGGGCCGCCACCAGCACCTCGTCCCCCGCCGGGTACGGCCCGGCGTCCGGCTCGCCCTCGCACGCGGTGTCCACGACGGGCTCGTACCAGGCGCCCCACGGCGGTCCCGGCAGCCGGAAGGCCAGGTCCTCGGCGCCCGCGTGCAGGACGCACAGGAAGCTGTCGTCGCGTACCGGAGCCCCCCTCTCGTCGCGCTCGGGGATGTCGCGGCCCGACAGGAACATGGCCACCGTGGCACCGGGCGCGAACCAGTCGGCCTGTGTCATCTCCTCGCCCCGCGCGGTGAACCACGCCAGGTCCCGCAGTCCGCCCTCGGCGCGCGGCTGTCCCGAGAAGAAGGAGCGGCGCCGCAGCACCGGGTGCGCGCGCCGCAGCCGCACCAGGCGTGCGGCCAGCTCCAGCAGCGCGCGCCAGCGCGGTTCGGCCAGCAGCGACCAGTCCACCCAACTGGTGGGGGAGTCCTGGCAGTAGGCGTTGTTGTTGCCGCCCTGGGTGCGTCCCATCTCGTCCCCGGCCACCAGCATCGGCACCCCGGTGGACAGCAGCAGGGTGGTGAGCAGGTTGCGGATCTGGCGGGTGCGCAGGGCCCGCACCTGAGGGTCGTCGGTCTCTCCTTCGGTGCCGCAGTTCCAGGAGCGGTTCTCGGGCGCGCCGTCGCGGTTGCCCTCGCCGTTGGCCTCGTTGCGCTTGTGCGTGTAGGTGACCAGGTCGCGGAGCGTGAACCCGTCGTGCGCCGTGACGTGGTTGAGCGAGGCCCAGGGGTGCCGCCCGCCCCCGCCGTACAGGTCGCTGGAGCCGGAGAGCCGGTGGCCGAGGTCGCGCGGGTCCGGCAGGGCCCCGCGCCAGAAGTCGCGCACGGTGTCGCGGTAGCGGTCGTTCCACTCCGTCCAGGGCGGCGGGAAGGCACCCACCTGGTAGCCGCCGGGTCCCAGGTCCCACGGCTCCGCGATCAGTTTGACGCGGCGCAGCACCGGGTCCTGCCCGACGGCGGACAGGAACGGGGAGAGCATGTCGACGCCGTGCGCCCGGCGGGCCAGCGCGGAGGCCAGGTCGAAGCGGAAGCCGTCCACCCCCATCTCCCGTACCCAGTAGCGCAGCGAGTCGGTGACCAGGCGCAGCACGTGCGGCTGGGAGACGTCCAGGGTGTTGCCGCAGCCGGTGTGGTCGGTGCAGCGGCGCGGGTCGTGCGCGGGGAGCCGGTAGTGGCCCCGGTTGTCGATGCCGCGCAGGGAGTAGGTCGGGCCGTGCTCGTCACCCTCCGCGGTGTGGTTGTGGACGACGTCGAGCAGCACCTCGATGCCCGCCGCGTGCAGGGCCCGCACCATCTCCCGGAACTCCGTCACCTGCTCGCCGCGGGTGCCGGAGGCGGCGTAGCCGGCGTGGGGTGCGAAGCAGCAGACGGGGTTGTAGCCCCAGTAGTTGCGCAGCCCCCGGCGCAGCAGGTGGTCCTCGTGGGCGAACTGGTGCACGGGCAGCAGCTCCACCGCCGTGACGCCGAGCGTCCGCAGATGGGCGACGGCGGCCGGGTGGGCCAGCCCCGCGTAGGTGCCGCGCAGTTCCTCGGGAACGCCGGGGTGCCGCATCGTGAAGCCGCGCACGTGCAGCTCGTAGACGACCGAGTCGGCCCACGGGACCCGCGGCCTCTCCCGTTCCGGTACGGGGGCCGCGTCGCCGACGACCACGCCCTTGGGGACGTAGGGGGCCGAGTCCCGCTCGTCGCGCACCGTGTCGGCGTGCCGGCGCTGCGGCCAGTCGCGGACGTGCCCGTGTACCTCGGCGGGCAGTGCCGCGGGCTGCCCCGGCACGGCGCCGGGCGGCGCGAAGTCCCCGTCCACGGCGCGCGCGTACGGGTCGAGCAGCAGTTTGGCCGGATTCCAGCGCGCCCCCGTCCACGGGTCCCACCGGCCGTGCACCCGGTACCCGTACCGCTGCCCGGGGCCCACTCCGGGCAGGAAGCCGTGCCAGACGCCCAGCGTCGGTCCGGCGAGCCGGTGGCGCCTCTCGGAGCCGTCGTCGTCGAACAGGCACAGCTCCACGGCCTCGGCGCCGCCCGCCCACAGGGCGAAGCCGGTCCCGGCCACACCGTCCGGCCCGGTGCGGCAGCGGGCGCCGAGCGGGTCGGGGACGCCCGGCCGCATCCGCGCCGGGCCGCCGGCGGCGGCCGGATCCGGTGCGCGCTTCACGGGGGGTTCGGATGGGTACGACACGTGGCGGCCTCCCGTGGTCTCCCGGCCGGATGGGACCGTGCGGCGCCCGCTGCGCGCGGGCCGTACCGTCCCGCGCTCCCGCCAGGTGCCCCTTTTCCGCATCCTTCCCGGAGGCGAAACCTCGCTCACACGTGTGAGCGAGGTGTCCCCGCCGCACGCGCTTCGTTGGTCCGGACGTCCGCGTGGGAGGCACCCGCGCGCGATCAAGGGCACCAGCCAACGCGCCGGACAGCAGCGACACAGGAACGGGGAGGCCATGGGACGGGGCGCACGGGGTACGACGGCAGGGGACGGCGGGGCGTCGCGCTCCACCGCCTGGGTGATGCGCGTGCTGGCGGCACTGCTGGCGCTGCTGTGCGCCGCGCCCGCCGGCTGCGGCGTCATGGACGACGGCAAGCCGCCGGAGGACGCCATCCGGGTGACCCCGAAGGACCGGTCGCACGGCGTGCCGACCGACGCGCGGGTGGAGGTCTCCGTACCGGAGGGCAGGCTGCGCAGCGTCCGTATGCAACGCGTGGGCAAGGACGCGGGCCGTCCCGTCGCGGGCCGGTTCTCCGCCGACCGGCGCAGCTGGCGCCCGCTGCCCGCCTCCGCCGGTCAGGCCGCCGGACGCGCGGGCGGGCAGCGCGGGGACAGGGTGCTCCAACTGGCGAGCACCTACGAGGTGGACGTGGTGGCCGTGGACGGCGAGGGGGACCGGGTGATCCGGCACGCCACGTTCTCCACCCGCGTTCCGCCGCACCGCTTCGTCGGCTACTTCCGCCCCGAGCACAACCAGACCGTGGGCACCGCGATGATCGTCTCCCTCGACTTCAGCCGCCCCATCGCCGACCGGGCCGCCGTCGAGCGCGCGATCCGGGTCAGCTCCGAGCCCCGGGTGCCGGTGGCCGCGCACTGGTTCGGCCCCGGCCGGCTGGACTTCCGGCCGCGCACCTTCTGGCAGCCCGGTACGCGGGTCACCCTCGATCTGCGGCTGCGCGACGTGCGCGGGGCGCCCGGCGTCTACGGCACCCAGCGCAAGAGGGTGCGCTTCACCATCGGCCGCGACCAGCGCAGCGTCGTGGACGTCGGCCGGCGCACGCTGACCGTCCAGCGGGGCGGCAGCACCGTCGAACGGTTCAAGATCACGGCCGGGACGAAGAAGAACCCCACCTACAACGGCCACATGGTGATCAGCGAGAAGTTCGTCAAGACCCGGATGAACGGCAGGACCGTGGGCTTCGGCGGCGAGTACGACATCAAGGACGTGCCGCACGCCATGCGGCTGACCCGCAGCGGCACCTTCCTGCACGGCAACTACTGGGCGCCGCGGCGCATCTTCGGCACGAAGAACACCAGCCACGGCTGCATCGGGCTGGCGGACAAGCGCGGCGGGGACGCGAAGTCGCCCGCCGGCCGGTTCTTCCGCCACTCGCTCGTCGGCGACCTGGTGACCGTGCGCGGCTCGCACGACAGGACGGTGGCGCCGGGCAACGGGCTCGGCGGCTGGAACATGTCCTGGGAGAAGTGGGTGGCGGGCTCGGCCCTGCGGTGACCCCGTCCGGCCGGCGGCGGACGCCGTCCGGCCCGGGCCGGCCTCCTTCCCGCCTCCTTCCGGCCTCCCCAAAACCGCGACCGAACGGTGACCCGCGGGGCGAGTGACCTGTCACTCCGGTGTGGTTATCTAACAAGGCGGACGCACGCCGTCGTTCAGCTGCCGTTCACCGGCCCGGCGGCGGTGCGTCCACGCGTGTTCGGGGGCGCACACGGGTGCGCGAAGCCGTGTGAGGACGTGAGGGATGGGGCCGGCGTGGATCTGAGAACCGTGGCCAGGGACAAGCTCAAGTGGGAGACGCTCCGCGGGGACGGCCGCGCCCGGGTGATAGGCGGTTCCGCCGCCGGACTCGTCGTGCTGCTCGTCGTCCTGCTGCTCACCCTCACCACCTGCGGGGGCGGTGGCGGGTCCGGGGCGCGGGCCAAGGGCAAGGACGGCGAACAGGCCGCCAAGGGCCCCTCCCGGGCCGTCGTGACCATCTCCCCCAAGGACGGCGCCGACGGCGTCAGGACCTCCGGCGCCCTCAAGGTGGCCGCGGCCGAGGGCAAGCTGACCGAGGTCACGGTCAAGGACAGCAAGGACAATGAGGTCGCCGGCCGCCTCACCGACGGCGGCAGGGCCTGGAAGCCCGCCACGCACCTGGCCGCCGGCACCAGGTACACGGTCGACGCGGTGGCGAAGGACGCCGAGGGCAGGGCCTCCGCCAAGCACGCCTCGTTCACCACCTTCGTGCCGCGGAACACCTTCGTCGGCTACTTCACGCCGGAGAACGGCGACAAGGTGGGCGCCGGCATGCCCGTCTCCGTCACCTTCAACCGCCCGGTGGCCGACCGGGACGCCGTCGAGAGGGCGATATCCGTCACCGCCGACCCGAAGGTGCGGGTCGAGGGCCACTGGTTCGGCAGCCAGCGCCTCGACTTCCGGCCGCGGGAGTACTGGAAGGCGGGCACGAAGGTCACCCTCGACCTCAACCTCAGCGGTGTCGAGGGCGCCGACGGCGTCTACGGCACGCAGCGCAAGACGGTGCGGTTCACCGTCGGCAGGCAGCAGGTCAGCGTCGTGGACGCCAGGAAGAAGACCATGACGGTGATGCGCGACGGCAAGAAGATCAAAACCATTCCGATCACCTCCGGCAGCCCCGCCAACCCGACCTACAACGGCAGGATGGTCATCAGCGAGAAGCACGAGGTCACCCGGATGAACGGGCAGACCGTGGGCTTCGGCGGCGAGTACGACATCAAGGACGTGCCGCACGCGATGCGGCTGAGCACCTCGGGCACCTTCATCCACGGCAACTACTGGACGCCCAAGTTCCAGTTCGGCAAGGTCAACGCCAGCCACGGGTGCGTGGGCCTGCACGATCTGCGCGGCGGCGGCGCCAACGGCTCCCCGGGCGCCTGGTTCTTCCAGAACTCGATGATCGGCGATGTCGTCGAGGTGAGGAACTCCCAGGACGAGACGATCAGACCGGACAACGGGCTCAACGGCTGGAACATGTCGTGGGAGAAGTGGACGGCCCCGCAGTGACCTGGCACGCGGGCGTCGCCGGGGACGCCTGAGGGCGGCGGTCCGCCGCCGGCTGCCGGCACGACCGGGTCCGCCGTCGTCCGGTCCCGGTGCCGTGCGGAACGGCACCGGGTCCGCCGCGCGGAACGGCCGTTAACCTTCCCCGCATGACGATTGACGAAGCCAGCGGCGCCACCGCGCGCCTCGAGGTCGAGGACGGCGTCGGCACCCTCCGGCTGGACCGGCCCAAGATGAACGCCCTCGACATCGCCACCCAGGACCTGCTGCGCGAACTCGCCGGGGAGGCGGCACGCCGCGAGGACGTCCGCGCCGTGGTGCTCTACGGCGGCGAGAAGGTGTTCGCGGCGGGCGCGGACATCAAGGAGATGCGCGAGATGGACCACGCCGCGATGGTCCTGCGCTCCCGCGGCCTCCAGGAGGCGTTCACCGCCGTCGCGCGGATCCCCAAGCCCGTCGCCGCGGCCGTCACCGGCTACGCGCTCGGCGGGGGCTGTGAGTTGGCGCTCTGCGCGGACGTGCGGTTCGCCGGACAGAGCGCCAAGCTGGGCCAGCCGGAGATCCTGCTCGGGCTGATCCCCGGGGCCGGCGGGACCCAGCGCCTGTCGCGGCTGGTGGGACCGAGCAAGGCCAAGGACCTCATCTTCACCGGCAGGATGGTGGAGGCGGCCGAGGCCCACAGGATCGGGCTGGTCGACCACGTGGTGCCCGACGCGGAGGTCTACGAGCAGGCACACGCCTGGGCCGCACGGCTGGCGCGCGGCCCGGCACTGGCGCTGCGCGCCGCGAAGGAGTCGGTCGACTTCGGCCTGGAGGCGGACATCGAGACGGGCCTGGCGCTCGAACGCACCTGGTTCTCCGGCCTGTTCGCGACTCAGGACCGGGAGATCGGCATGCGCAGCTTCGTCGAGGAGGGCCCCGGCAAGGCGCGCTTCACCTGACGGAGCCGGCTCCCGGACGGAACCGGGCACCACACGGGCCCCTCACAGCCCTCCGCGGGCTCCGCGCGGGCCCCTCACGGCCCCTCGCGGCCTCTCCCGGGCCCCTCGTGGAGCGTGGCTCCGGCCGGGAGCCGGGTGGGGTGGTCGGGGGTGGCGTAAGCATGTCGTCTGCGAGCGCCCCACCGTGTGGGGGAATTGGTTTCCGCACCTCTTCCCGGTCCCGCCGCCCGCTTGTGGCGCGTTGTGATCACTTGGGCACCCGTTGTCCTGCCAGGTCAGAGCGTGACTGCGCGGCGCGGGCCGGCATCCGGGCGGCGTCCGCGGGCATCCGGAGCGGGCATCCGCCCGCCTCCGGAAACCCGGGAACCGGCCACGAGGCGTGTCACCTGGCGTCATGATGGGGGCCATGGCGGGTCAGGGAGATGTGGCGAGCGTGACCGAACGGGTTCCAGAAGACCCCGCGGGGGCACCGGACGCCGAGCCGGTGAGTACCGTCCTCGACCGGGCGGGCGATCCGACCGTACGGGAGGTTCCGCTGCCGAACCGTCCCGAGTCGGCCCGGCTGGCGCGCGGCCTCACCCGGGCCGTCCTGCACCAGCGGTGGGCCGCCCCGGCGCAGGTGACCGAGCACACCGTGCTGCTCGTCTCCGAACTCGTCGGCAACGCCGTGCGGCACACCGGCGCGCACACCATCGGCATCCGCATGCTGCGGCGCTCCGGATGGATCCGCGTGGAGGTGCGCGATCCCTCGCGCGGGCTGCCCTGCCTGCTGCCCGTCGGCGAGCTGGACACCAGTGGACGCGGCCTCTTCCTCGTGGACACCCTCGCCGAGCGCTGGGGCGTCGATCTGCTGCCCCGCGGCAAGACGACCTGGTTCGAGATGCGGGCCGTGGAGTGAGCGCGCTCGACCCGGCCCTGTGCGGGGCCTGGGACGACGCGCCCCTGGGGCCATGGAGGCGAGTGAACTCGTCCTCGCGCCCGACGGCACGGGCTGGAGCAGGCTGACGAACGCCGCCGGTGCCGACGACACCACCCGTCTCACCTGGAGCTGCCCGCGTCCGGGCCTGCTGGTGCTGCGCGAGACGTCCCTCGCCGAGGGCGGCGGCCCTTCCGTCCCGGCGGACGGAACGCTGGAGACCGGGTACCGGCTGGGGGAGGAGGACGGGCGCACGGTGCTGGAGCTGGAGCAGCCCGTCGAGTTCACCTGCCGCTACACCCGCACGGGCGACGCCCGGCGCCCCTGACCCGGCTCGCCCGGTCCGGTTCGGCCGGGGTGGCACGGTTCCCGGGGGCACGGTTCGCGGGATTCGGCTTGCTGCCCGGCGTGCCCGGCCCGGCGGCCGGTTCATGTGTGGCGCTCCGTGTGCGTGGAACCCGCGCCGTCGAACGCGCCGGTGCGGTCGCCGTCCGGCCCGGGAGGGCCGACGATGGAGGCGAACGAAAGCCCCATATCGGGTGAACCGGTACGCACGACACGGTACGGAGGAACCATGCCTGCAGGGTCGAACTCCAAGCGCGAGCGGCAGTACGAGCACATCAAGGAGGGCGCCAGGAAGCGGGGCACCTCCACCGGCCGGGCCAAGGAGATCGCGGCCCGCACGGTGAACAAGGAGCGCGCCCAGAAGGGTGAGTCCAAGAGCGCCAGCCGCACCTCCGTGCGCGACAAGTCCGCACCCCGGCGCGGGGGGCAGCGCTCCCACACCGGCTCCGGCGGCCCCACCCGCGACCAGCTCTACAACGAGGCCAGGCAGCGTGGCGTCAAGGGCCGCTCCCACATGAACAAGCAGGAACTCCAGCGCGCGCTCGGCCGCTGAGGACCCCGGGCCGGGCGGGCGTTTGGCCGCAGGCCGGACGGGAACCCCGTGGCGCACGGTATGGGAGGTAGCGCTGTATGCCGGACAAGCCGCGGACACCCCGCGAGGTGGCTCGGAAGCACGAGCACCACTACGCGCCGGACGACGAGCGGCCGCTCGCGGGCTATCTGACCGTCCTCGCGTCCTTCGGCACCGGCATCGCCGGGGCCGCGCTCGCCGCGCGCCGCGCCGGGCGCCGGGCTCCGCAGGACCTGAGCCCCCGTGAGCTGGTGCTGCTGACACTGGCCACGCACAAGCTCTCCAGGATGCTCGCCAAGGACGCGGTGGTCAGCCCGCTGCGGGCGCCCTTCACCCGGTACCGGGGCACCAGTGCCCCGGCCGAGGTGGCGGAGGAGGTCCGCGGCACCGGGCTGCGGCACGCCGTGGGGGAGCTGGTGACCTGCCCGTTCTGCCTGGCCCCCTGGGCGGCCTCCGCGCTGCTCGTCCTGCACGCGGCGTCCCCCGCCACCGCCCGCACCTGCCTCAGCGGGCTGGCGGCCGTCGCGGGCTCGGACTTCCTCCAGTTCGCGTACGCCGCCGCGCAGGAGCGGCACTCGCCACAGGACTGACCGGACCGCCGGCGGCCCCGCCGGTACCGCCCTCGCGCAGGCCGCGCAGACCCCGTCCCGTATCCCCCCGTTCACGTCTGCGATCTCTGAGGACTCTGAGGATTGGAGTGCATCGTGGCAGCCAACGCTTCCAACAACGGCTCGACCCCGTCCTACACCGTTCCTGGCATGTCCAAGAGCGACGGCGGCGACGTCATCCAGCTCCTGCGGATGCGCCTGCACGCCCTCAACGACCTGGCGCTGACCCTCAAGCACGTCCACTGGAACGTCGTCGGGCCGCACTTCATCGCCGTCCACGAGATGCTCGACCCCCAGGTCGAGGCCGTCCGTGAGATGATCGACAACACGGCGGAGCGCATCTCCACCCTCGGCGGCTCCCCCTGGGGCACCCCGGGGCGGCTGGTCGCCGAGCGCACCTGGGACGACTACGCGCTCGGCCGGGCCGAGGCCATCGAACACCTCGGGGCCCTCGATGTCGTCTACACCGGAGTCATCGAGGACCACCGCAAGGCGGTGCAGGCCACCGAGACCTCCGACCCGGTCACCCAGGACCTGCTGATCGAGCACCTGCGCCAGCTGGAACTCTTCCAGTGGTTCGTCCGCGCCCACATCGAGAACTCCGGGGGCGGGCTCTCCACCGGCCCGGACGACTCGGAGAAGGCGGCGGCGGGCAAGGCCGCCGACCAGGCCCGCGGCAAGCCCTGACCGCCCGGGCCCGGCCTGCCCCTGACCCTCCCGCACACCGCCCCCTCGTGCGCCTTCCGGCACCGACCGGCGAGAGCCCCGCCGCACCCGGCGGGGCTCTCGCCGGTCCGGCCGCCCCGGTGGGCGGCTCCCCCGTGCGGGGGTCACGCGGGTGCCGGGTCCCGACGGGCGGGCCCGGCACCGCCGCCGCATGATGGGGGAGGTGGCCTCGGTCAGGGGGCTACCGGGGCTGCCGCTGAGCGGGGACGTTCCGGGGCCGCGCTACCGGGAGACAGCGATGCACCGCTTCCGCGAACCGAACAGGGGGTCCGGCCCGCGCGGCGACCCCCCGGTCGCCGCCCACGTCGCTCTCGCCGTCAACGGCATGGGCAGTTTCGTGTGGGACCTGACGACCGGAAAGATGCGGTTCGACGACGCCGGACTGGCCGTGATGGGCTTCCTGCCCGGGGAGTACGACAACCGCCCGGCGACACTGGCGCGGCACATGCTCGCGGAGGAACTCCCCGAGATCCAGGCCCAGGTGGGCCGGGCCCTCAAGGAGCGGACGGGCTACAGCCTCTACTTCCGGGTCCGGCACCGGGACGGCTCGCTGCGCTGGACCCACACCCAGGGCACCGTCGTCTCCGACGACCGGGGCCGCCCCGGCCAGGTCATCGGCATCATCCGGGACGCCAGCCAGGAGCTGCGGGCCGTCGACCAGACGAGGGAGCTGCGCCAGGCCAAGAGCGACCGGCGCCGCCAGGCCGACATCGTCGGCCACGTCAACGAGGCCCTCGCCCCCACCGTCACGGTGGGCGACGTCGCCGAGGCGCTCACCTCCACCCGGCTGCTGCACCGGCTCGGTGCCGCCAGCATCATCCTGGGCCTGGTCGACAACGGCCGTCTGGGACTGGTCGGCTCCAACGGCGTACCCGACGACCTCGTCCGCGACTTCCACCTGGCCCGCATCGACCAGCCGCTGCCGCTGAGCGAGGCCGTCCGCACCCGGCAGCCGGTGTTCGTCACCGACCGGGAGGAGTTCGTCCGGCGCTACCCGGGGCTGCGCGGCTACCTGCGGATGGTGCCGTGGGCCACCGCCGCCGTCTACCTGCCGCTGATCGCGCACGACCTGCCCATCGGCGCCGTCGGCCTCACCTTCCACGGCAGGGCCCGCTTCACCCACGACGAGCGCACCGTGCTGACCGCGCTCAGCAGCACCATCGCCCAGTCACTCCAGCGGGCACTGCTCTACGACCAGGAACACGAGCTGGCCGCCGGACTGCAGACGGCCATGCTCCCCGGCCACATCCCGCATCTCCCCGGCCTGACCATGGCCACCCGCTACCGGCCGGCGCGGACCAGGGGCGGCATCGGCGGCGACTGGTACGACGCCGTGACGCTGCCGGACGGGCGGATCGCCGCCGTCGTCGGCGACGTCCAGGGGCACGACGTGACGGCCGCGGCCGTGATGGGACAGCTGCGCATCGCCCTGCGCGCCTACGCCGCCGAGGGGCATCCGCCCACCACCGTGATGGCCCGCGCCTCCGCGTTCCTCGCCGAACTGGACACCGACCGGTTCGCCACCTGCCTGCTGGTGCTGCTCGACCCGCACACCGGGGTCGCGGTCAGCGTCCGCGCGGGGCACCTGGAGCCCCTGCTGCGCCGCCCCGACGGCAGCTGCGTCTGGCTGGACACCCCCGGCGGGCTGCCGCTCGGACTCGCCGCACCCTCCGCCCACCCCGCCTACACGACCACCGAGACGGTCCTGGAACCCGGCTCCACCCTGCTGCTGTGCACCGACGGGCTCATCGAGTCCCGCACCCAGGACATCGACCAGGGCCGCGACCAGCTCGTCGAAGCGCTGCGGTCCGGTCCGGTGCGCCCCGACCCGCTGGCCGACCACCTGCTGCACACCATGTCCGCGTTCACCGGACAGGAGGACGACGTCGCCCTGCTGCTGCTCCGGCGCGCCGCGGGCAGGAGCCACGCCGCGCCCCAGATGGCCGTCTCCATCTCCCCCAACGACCCCCACTCCCTCCACGCGGCCCGGCAGGCGCTGCGCACCGCGCTGCGCCGCTGGTCGCTGGGGTCCCTCTGCGACACCGCGGAGCTGCTCGCCAGCGAGATGGCCACCAACGCGCTGCTGCACACCGAGGGGGACGCCACGCTGACCGCCCGCCCGGTCCGCAACGGCGGCCGGGCCCTGCGTATCGCCGTCACCGACACCTCGCCGGCCTCCCCGCAGCGCCGCGCCGCCACCGAGCAGTCCACCTCGGGCCGCGGCCTGATGCTCATCGAGGAGCTGGCCACCGACTGGGGCGTCGAGCCGCGCGGCAACGGCAAGCGCGTCTGGTGCGAGATCCCCCTCACGTCCTCCTAGGGGGAATGAACCGCACGGCGACGGGCACGCGGCACAAGGATGTCCACCACCCGAAAGGCCGCAGTGCAGTCCATATCCGCATCCGCGAGCAGCCGCCAGGAGCCGGGGTCCGAGCAGCTCAAGGTCAGTGTCGTCGTCCCCACGTACAACACGGGGGAGGCGGTGCTCACCGGCCTGCGCTCCTTCCTGGCGCAGACCATGCCCCGTTCCCTGTTCGAGGTCGTCTATGTGGACGACGGGTCGAGCGACGAGACCGTGGCGCTGCTGGAGGCGGAGATCGCCCGGCAGGGCGCCCAGGAGACGGTGCGGGTGCTGCGCGCCGAGCACTCCGGCTGGCCGGGGCGGCCGCGCAACATCGGCACGGACGCGGCGCGCGGCGAGTTCGTCCACTACGTGGACGACGACGACCACCTGGCTCCCGAGGCGCTGGAGCGCACCTACGCGCGCGCGTGCGAGACCGGCGCCGACATCGTCATCGGCCGGATGGCCGGGCACGGGCGGAAGGCGCCGCGCGCCCTGTTCGAGAAGCCGCTCACCTCCAGCGATCTGCGCACCGACACGACCCTGCTCGCCTCGATGACGGTGCACAAACTCTTCCGCCGGTCCTTCCTCGACGCCCACGGCCTGCGCTTCCCCGAGGGGAGGGTGCGCCTGGAGGACCACATGTTCACCCTGCGCGCCTTCCTGCTGACCGACCGGGTCGCCACGGTCCACGACTACACCTGCTACCACTGGGTGCGGCACACCGACGGCAAGCACAACGTCAGCTACACGACGATCGAGCCCGGCCCCTACGTGGACAGCGTCCGCAAGGTCCTCGCCATCCTGGACGCGCCGGACACCCAGGTCCCGCCCGGCCGGCACCGCCACCGGCTCGCCGCCAAGTGGTACGGCAACAAGGCGCTCGACCGGGTCGCCGGCAAGCGGCTGCTGGACCAGCCCCCGGAGCGCCGGGCCGCGTGGATCGACGCGGTCGGCGCCCTGGCCGCCGGCATGCCGCCGGAGGCCGACGCGGCACTGCCCACCCGGCTGCGGGTCGTCGCGGCCCTCGCCCGGCACGGTGACCGCGCGCTGCTGGAGGAGCTGGCCGCCTTCGAGGCCGGGATCGTCCACCGCCCGAAGGCGGAGTCGGCCCGGTGGCGGGACGGCCGGCTCCAGGTCCGCTGCTCCAGCTCGCTGGTCCGCCGCCGGGGCAGGGGGCGCGGCGCCGTACCGCTCGTCTTCCAGCGCCCCGACGGACCGGGCCGGGGCCGTCTCCTGCTGCGCCTGCCGCCCCGCGTCGCGGCCGTCTCCCCGGTCGCCGACGCGGCGGACTTCGCCAGGGCCGTACGGCGCAGCAACGTCCGCGGCCAGCTGCGGCACCGCGAGAGCGGCACCGTGCTGAACCTGCCCGCCACCTGGCGGGTCACCGAGGAACCGGTCACCGAGGACGTACGGGCGGCGGGCGGCCGGCTGCGGCGGCTGGCCGCGAGGGCGGCCTCGCTGCTGCGGGGCCGCCGCCGGCGGCCGGGAGCGCTCACGCTGCGCTACGAGGCGGAGTTCACCGTCGACCCGGCCACCGCCGACCACGGCCACCCCCTCGCCCCCGGCACCTGGGACCTCCGCTTCCAACTGGGCGTCGGCGGCTGGCGCACCGCCCAGCCCCTGCCCGGCCACACCCTCCAGATCCCGGACCGGGCCGAGCGGCCCGCCCCGGCCGCGGGGATCGCTTCGGCGGCGGGGGCCGCTTCGACCGAGCGAGTCCCGCCTGACGCACCGGACGCGCCTGACGCGCTGGACGAACCGGACGCGCCGGACGCGTCGACCGAACCGGCCGGGCACACCGGCCCGGCCACCGAGTCGGCCGGGCCGGACGCCTCGCCGTCTCGTCGGCCGCGGCCGCGTCTTCCGCGGGGACGGCGGTCGCACGACCAGGAGAACGGGGCCCGCCGGACCCGGGACCGGGGCCGGGCGACGGCCCGCCGCTGAGCGGCCCTCGGCAGGCACCCGGGCCCGGCAGGCATCCGGGCCCGGCAGGTGCGTGCCCCTGGCAGGTGTCTGTCCCTGGCCGGTGTCTGCCCCCAGCCGGTGCCTGCCTCTGGCTGGTGTCTGCCCCCAGCCGGCGCCTGGCCCTGGCTGGTGCCCGCCTCGCCCCTTACCGGTGCCCTCCCCCTTACCGGCGCCCTCCCGCCCTGCCGGTGCCCGGCCCCCGGCCGGCTCGTCGCCTTTGCCGGGGCGCGTTCCCCGTGAACTTTCGGGCCGCGTGGCGCATCAGATCACCGGACGGGGCGGTTCGGCCGCCACGGTCCGCGTGCTGCGGGCGGGACGGCGGCCGGTCGGCGAGGCGTGAGAACGGGGCAGGTGAGAGCAGTGGGCGAACCGCGGAACGAGGAGACGCGGCGGGGCCGTCGCGGCGGCGGTGCCGAGGACCGATCGGGCGCACGGTCCGGGGACGGGCGGCGGCCCGGTGTCCAGGCGGCCGACGTGCTGGGCGCCCTCGCGCTCGCGGTCGGTGTCGTGCTGGGTGTCGGCTCGTGGCGCTCGTACGCCGACGGGAGCGCGGTCCGAGAGGGCGCGGGCGCGGGCGACGAGGACCAGGGGCGTGCGCTGGTCAAGCCCAAGGAGGTCCTCAAGCCGGTGGCGGCGCCCTCGGCCCCCTGAGCGGTACCGGGACCGCCCGGACCCGGTGGCCGAGGGCCGGCCGCCGGACCCGGCAGCCGCACGGGCGGGTGCCCTCCGGCGGTCAGGAGGGTTCCTTCCCGTCCCCGCCGTCCCCCTTCGGCGGTGCCGTGAGGTAGGCGGTGAGCATGGCGACGAGCTGGTCCTCCAGCCGGTGGGCGTCGATCGTGTCGGGTTCGGCGATGAGGTGGTGGACCACCCGTTCGACCGTGGAGACGAGGAGCCGGGCGGCGACGTGGGTGTCCTCGACGCGTACCTCGGGGTGCCGGGCGAGCAACCGCTCGGCGAAGGCGACGTGTTCGCGCTCGTTCCGGGCGATCTTCTCCAGCAGCTCGGGGGAGCGCGGTGTCTGCTCGAACATGATCCTGAGCAGGTTCGGGTCGTGGCGGTGGTTGTGGATGGCGGCTCGCACCTGGCCGCGGATGATGTCTTCGAGGGCGTCGGGGAGTTCGTCGTCGCGCTGCTGTCTGCTGATGTCCATGCCGGCGTCGAGGTGCATGGTCATCAGTTCGAGCAGGATCGCATCTTTGTTCGGGTAGTACTGGTAGAGCGAGCCGATCGAGACCCGCGCCTGTGCGGCGATGCGGTTGGTGGTCCCCGCGGCGTACCCGTGCTCGGCGAAAACGTGAGCAGCGGCGGCGAGGATGCGCTGCCGGGTCAGCTCCGCCCGGGCCTGGCGTGGCTGTTTACGTGGCTGAAGTCCCCGTCGGTCGGACGGCATGGCACCTCCTGGGCAGCGCCTCGAAAGCGAGTGGCAAAGACCTGAGTTATTGCTCAGAATAGGGCCATGAGCTGCGGCGCAGCACAAGGGTGCCGCCGATCGCAGAGGGCGCGGACCCGGCCGCGACGCCAGGTCCCGGGCGCCCGGCGCGCTGTCCCGCATCCGGAAGGAGCCTTCATGACGCATGCCCGCACGCGCCCCCGGCCGGTGCCGCCGGCCGAGGTCCGAGCCCGGCTCGGGGAGCCCGAGGGCCGGGTCAAGGACAAGATCCTCGACCACATCGACGACCAGTTCCGCCGCTTCATCGCGCATTCGCCGTTCCTGACCATGGCGACCGCGGACGCCGCGGGACGTGCCGACTGCTCACCGCGCGGCGACTATCCGGGGTTCGTGAAGGTCCTCGACGCCCACACGCTCGCCATTCCCGACCGGCCCGGCAACCGGATCGCCGACTCGTTCCGCAATCTCGCCGAGAACGACGGGATCGGGCTGCTGTTCCTCATCCCGGGCATGCGGGAGACGCTGCGGGTCAACGGCAGCGCGTACCCCACCGACGAGCCCGAGGTGCTGGCCCGTATGCAGACCGAGGCCAGGCAGCCGAAGCTGGCGATCGTCGTGGAGGTGGCGGAGGCGTACGGGCACTGCGGCCGGGCGCTCATCCGGTCGCGGCTGTGGGACCCGGCGAGCCAGGCGCTCGCCGGCGAGATGCCGACGATGGGCGAGATGGTGGCCGAGCAGCTCGGGCTCGACATCCCCCCGGCGCAGCTCGACCAGGCACTCCAAGAAAACTACCGGCATCTCTACTGACCACGCCCCGAGGTGAAGCACCGATGCAGCAGACCGTCATCGACCGGATCGAGCCGGTCGCCGAGGACGTCGTCTCCCTCACCCTGCGCGGTACCGACGGGCCGCTGGCCCCTTGGGAGCCGGGAGCGCACATCGACCTGAGCCTGCCCAACTGGCTCACCCGCTCCTACTCGCTGTGCGGGGACCCGGCCGACCGGGAGCGCTACCGCGTGGCGGTACGGCACGATCCGCTCAGCCGCGGGGGCTCCGAGTACGTCCACCGCTTCCTGCGCCAGGGCCGCCCGCTGGAGGTGTCGCTGCCGCGCAACCACTTCCCGCTGCTGCCCGCCGCGGAGTACCTGTTCCTGGCCGGCGGCATCGGCATCACCCCGCTGCTGCCGATGCTGCGGGCGGCGGCCGGCGCGGGCGTCCCGGCGTCGCTGGTGTACGTCGGGCGGACGACCGCGAGCATGCCGTTCCTCGACGAACTGCGCTCCCGCCACCCCGGCCGGGTACGCGTCGCCGCCACGCGGCGTGACGGCAGGCCCGATCTCGCCGCCCTGGCCGCCACGCTGCACCCGGACGCCCTGGTCTACTGCTGCGGCCCGGCGCCGATGCTCGCCGCCGCACAGGCCGCGTTCCCCGCCGGGCAGCTCCAGGTGGAGCGGTTCCGTCCGGCGGCCAGGACGTTCCCCGCCAACACCCCGTTCGAGGCGGTGTGCGCCCGCTCCGGCCGCACCGTCCAGGTCCCGGCGGACACCTCGCTGCTGGACGCCCTGGTCCACGCCGGACTCCCGGTGGCCTCCGGGTGCCGCGAGGGTGTCTGCGGAAGCTGCGAACTCGCCCTGCTCGACGGGGAGCCGGAGCACCGGGACGACATCGGCGCTCCCCGGGGCCGGATGTACCCCTGTGTCTCGCGCGCCGTGTCCGAACGGCTCGTCGTGGACCTGTGAACGGCCGCTGGTTCCGGCGGTTCGGGGAGGGCCGGGCGATGTGCGGGGCCGGCCAGGACACCGGTGCGCCGCGAGTGCCGACGGCGGGTGCCGACGGCGGGCGGTGGGGGAGGGCGGTGACGGAGGTGCCCGCACCCCTCACCACCGGGTGAGGGGCGCCGGGCACTGGGCCGCCAGGCGCCCCGGGCGCGTCAGCCCTTGCCGAGCAGCTTGTTCATCCGCGTGATCTCGCTGGTCTGCGCGGTGATCACCTCGTCGGCGAGCTTCTTGGCGGGCCCGTACGTCCCGTGCTTCTTCTCGGTCCGGGCCATCTCCACGGCGCCCTTGTGGTGCTCGACCATCATGGTCAGGAACCGGGTGTCGAACGTCTTGCCGGAGGACTTCTCCAGCTCCTCCATCTGCTTGCGGTCCGTCATCCCGGGCATCCCGGAGCCGTCCCCGGGATCTCCGTGGTTCCCGTGGTCCATGTCGCCGTGCTCCATCCCCGACATGTCCTCGGGGACCTTCTCGCCCCAGGACTCCAGCCAGCCGGACATCGTCCTGATCTCGGGCGCCTGCGCCTTCTCGATCTTCTTGGCGAGATCCTTGACCTGGCCGGAGGAGGCGCGGGAGGCCGCCAGGTCCGACATCTCCACGGCCTGGCGGTGGTGCGGGATCATGCCCGTGGCGAAGTCGACGTCCGCCTTGTTGTGGTTCCCGTCCTTCTTCGGCGAGGCGGACGAGGACGAGCCGCCGCCGTGACCGTTGTGGCCGCCGGAGGCATCGTCGTCGCCGCAGGCGGTCAGGGCGAGCGAGGCGGTCACGGCGGCGGCGGTCAGGGCCGCGCCGCGGAAGAGGGAACGGTGCGTGGTCATGCGTGAACTCCTGTGTGGTGCGGATGTGTACATGCCGGTGCGCACGCCGGCCCGTTCCCCGAAAGGAGGGCCCGCGCGGCGCGGGCGGCGTCTATATCCGCAGGAGCTGGAGTTCCGACAGGGACGGTGGCGCCCGTCCGCCCTCCGCCTCACGGGGGGCCGAGACCTGCCGCCGAGGGGGCGGGCCGGCCAGGGGGAGCGGCGAGACGGCCAGGGCCGGCAGCGCCGGGGCACCGGAGGTCCCGGCGGCCACGCACAGATCGTCGGCGTGCGCGCTGTGCCGCGCCGGGACGCCGCCGTGGCACGCCCGATCCTGTGCCCGGTCGCTCGTGGTCATCCGGTGCTGGGCCGCGCGCACGGTGCCGTGGTGCCCGGCGTCACCGGGCGCGGGGACGGAACCCAGACCGTGCATGCCCAGCAGCCCCGCCAGGAGCAGGGCGACGAGCACGGCGCGCGCCCACAGCGCTCGCTGCGGGGTCGGGCGGTGCTCGTTCCGGTTCACGGCGCCCATCGTAGGGACCGGGGGAGCGCCGGGGGTCGAACGGGGTCGGGACGCCGTGGTGCACCCGTAGCGGAGGCCGTCAACGGCCGCGTCCTGGGCAGCCGTTAGCGCGTGCGGTGCCGCCCGTGCCGCCGCTTCCGCCCGTTCCGCCGGTCCCGGCGGACTGCTCCAGGCGAGTGGCCACCGCCCGGAGCAGCGCCGCGCTCGCCGCGCGGACGACGCGGACGACGGGGTGCGCGAGGGTCCTGCGGAGCGCGTCCGCGCGCGGTGCCATGCTCGTCCTTCCGATGGTGACTTCGGTTCAGTGCTGGTGGTGTGCGGGCGGGGAAGCCGGTGCGGCACCGTCCTTTCCGGCGCCCGCTCGCACGGTGAAGGCCGCGGTGCGGACCTTGCCCTCGTGCTTGAAGTCGAGGAAGAGGCGGTAGCTGCCCTCGCTCGGCGCGGTGGTGGTGAACGAGACGCCCGGCCCGGCCTTGGTCCTCCCGTCGCCCGGCGTGCCGTTGGGGTGGACGTGCAGGTACCCCAGGTCACCGGCGCGCAGCGCCACCAGGTGCCCGTAGGCGCCGAGGTAGGGCTGGAGATCGGTGACAGGCTTGCCGTCGCGCGACACCTTCAGCCTCAGCTCCCGCGCGGACCCCGGTGTGAGCTTCCCGTCCAGGGACACCCGGTATCCGTCCTCGACGGTGGCGGTGGGGGCGGGCTCCGGCAGCTCCTCGGGCTCGTACGTCCCCGAGACGGCGAGGTCGGTGCCGAGGGTGACGCCCTCGGAGGTGCCGCGCGGGACGAAGTCGGCGAAGAGCCGGTAGTCCCCGGCGCGCGGCAGCTCGGTGCGCAGGCTCCACTCCCCGCTCTTGTCGCGCTCGGGGTGCAGATGGCGGTAGGTGGCCAGATCGCGCGAGGCGAGTACCAGGTGCAGCTCCTTCTCGTGCTCCTTCTTGTAGGAGACGACGGCGTCGCCCTCCTTGTCGCGCACCACGAAGCGCAGCTCCCCGCTCTTGCCTGCGGTCAGCCGCGGGGTGCGCAGGTCGAGCCGGTAACCGCGCTCCGCACTCTGGAGGCCGCCGGGCGGCTCCTGGGCTCCGCCGTGCTCCGCGGCGCCCGGCTTCCCGCGCGCATCCTGGCCGCCGTGATCGCCGTGGCCGCTCGCCTGCGGCGAGGTGATCGGGTCGACGGCCGCGCCGATGCCGTACGCGCCGGAGAAGGTGGCGGCGAGCACGGCGGTGAAGACGGCGATCTTTCCTGCGGTGTTCATGGTGGCTCCCTGTCCCTGCGCGGTACGGCCCCCTGCGGGCCACACGAGGAACATACCCCCGGGGGGTAAGAAGTCAAGTCGGAGGACGATTTGCGATGGACAGGGGGAGGGGGTACACGCCGTCAGTGCCGACCTACCGCGCGGGGTATGTATCGAGGTGCCGGACAAGCTTCTCGGAGAGCAATCCCCATGCCGGAAACGCTCGTGGACCGGACCGCGGGCACCTCGTTCTGCTGCACCACCGACGGAAGCTGTCACCCGGGCAGTGCGGAGAGCGCGGGAAGCACCACAGCCTCCGCCTCCGCCACTTCCACCCCCCACCGACCTGGGGAAGGGACCGGTTCCGTACGACCCCCATGCGACGCGAGGGGGCGGGGCGGGTGAAGAACGCTTCCCCCGCCCCGCCCCCTCAACCCTCGGATGTGGCCGGACTCAGCGCAGGGCGGCCACCGCGCCGTTGCGTTCGGTGGCCATCCGGACGGCGAAGCCGGCCAGCGCGGTGCCCCTCACATAGCGGTGCACGCTCTGCCAGAGCGGGTGGCGGGCGAAGAATCCGGCGACGGAGCCGGCTATCACGATGAAGAACGCGTTGCCCGCGACTCCGACCGCGATCTGGGTGAGCCCCCAGCAACAGCCCCTGGAGGCCGACATCGCCGCGTTCCGGGTCGACGAACCGCGGCAGCAGCGAGATGTAGAGGATGGCCACCTTGGGGTTGAGCACGCAGGTGAGGAGGCCCATCAGGAAGAGCTTGCGGTCCCCGTCCGGTGCCAGTTCCTGGGGCGCGAAGGCGGACCGGCCGCCCGGCCGGACGGCCTTCCAGGCCAGCCAGAGCAGATAGCCCGCTCCCGCCAGCTTGATCGCCAGGTAGATCTCCGGTACCAGCGCGAAGACCGTGGCGATACCGGCGGACACCGCGACGAGGTAGACCAGGAAGCCGAGGGCGACCCCGGCCGGCGAGACCAGCCCCGCCCGGCGGCCCTGGGCGATCGAGCGGGAGACCAGGTAGACCATGTTCGGTCCCGGTGTCAGCACCATGCCGAGTTCCACCACCGCGATCCCCGCTATCGCTCCCAGCCCGATCACGGCATGACCTCCGCACATACGTTCGCCTGGGTGCAACGTAGCAGCTCACGGCCGTGCGGGGCTCAGCGCGTCGAACCGGGACAGTCACCCACCCCGGGAGTGTCGTCCTCCCTGCTCCCCTCCTGCTCGCCGAAGGGTCTGACCTCGTTGTCGGCGCACTGGGCGGTGCTGGTGGAACCCCGTGGTGCGGCAGGGGTGCTGGAGCCGGCGCCGGCTGTGCCCCGGACGCCGGTCCCCGGACACGTCCGCCCGCGTCACGTACCCGATTGCCCTGTTGTGGGCTGCGCGGCGGCCCCGGTGGCTCATGTCCGGAATATCCGCTTAGGTAGGAGGAAGCGACCACCGCACGGATCACCCTCCAAGGAGGTGCTGGGCATGGCCGACACCACGCTGCGCGACAAGGTGGCCGTCATCGGCGGGGGCGAGAAGAACCTGGGCGCTCTGATCAGCAGGACGTTCGCCGAGGACGGGGCGAGGATCGTGGTGCATTACCACACCTCGGAGAAGGAGGCCGAGGAGACCGTCCGGGCCATCCAGGACGGCGGCGGGAAGGCCGTGTCCGTGCAGGGGGATCTGACGAGGGTCACGGACGTGCGGCGGCTGTTCGAGACCGCGGTGGACACCTACGGCGGCGTCGATGTCGCGGTCAACACCACCGGGATGGTGCTGCGCAAGCCGATCCTGGAGACCACCGAGGACGAATACGACCGCATGTTCGGAATCAACGCCAAGGCGGGGTACTTCTTCCTCCAGGAGGCCGGGCGGCGCCTCAACGACCACGGCCGGATCATCAGCCTGGGCACGTCCCTGCTGGCGGCCTTCACGGACGGCTACTCCACGTACGCGGGCGGCAAGGCACCGCTGGAGCACTTCACCCGGGCGGCGGCCAAGGAGTTCGCCGACCGGTTCATCTCGGTGAACGTGGTGGCCCCGGGACCGATGGACACACCGTTCTTCTACCCGCAGGAGACGCCGGAGCGGGCTCGGTTCCACGCCTCGCAGGCCATGGGCGACCAGCTCACCCGTATCGAGGACATCGTCCCCCTGATCCGGTTCCTGGCCACCGAGGGCTGGTGGATCACCGGCCAGACGCTGTTCGCCAACGGCGGCTACACCACCCGCTGACCCCGCCGCGCCCCGGCCGGCCCGCGGGCATTGCCCGGCACCGCCACGGGACCCAACCCTCTGCTCCGGGGCCGGCCGGGCCCGGCACGCGAAGGAGGCCGGATGAGCAGCGGCGGTGACAGTGCGGTGGAGCGGGGCGGACCGCTGCGGCGGGTGATGCGCGGGCGCGATCCGGGCGAGGAGCACCGCGCCTCGACACCGCTGGAGCTTCTGTTCGACCTGACGTTCGTGGCCGCCGTCTCGCAGGCCGCCGTGCAGCTCCACCACGCCCTGGCCGAGGGCCACTTCGGCAGCGGCCTGGCGGGGTACGCCGCCGTCTTCTTCGCGATCTGGTGGGCCTGGATGAACTTCACCTGGTTCGCCTCCGCCTACGACACCGACGACGTGCCCTACCGGGCGCTGACGCTGGTGCAGATGGCCGGGGTCCTGGTGCTGGCCACGGGGGTGCGGGCGGCGTTCGACGGGGACTTCGCGACCGTCGTCGCGGGGTACGTCGTCATGCGCCTGGCGCTGCTCACCCAGTGGCTGCGGGCCGCGGCCGAGCACCCGGAGGGCCGCCGGACCGCGCTGCGGTACGCGGCGGGCATCGCCGTCGTACAAGCCGGGTGGGTCGCCCGGCTGTGGAGCACGGGCGCGGGGGCCCCGGCCACCTTCGTGGTCCTGGTGGCGGCCGAACTCGCGGTGCCCGCCTGGGCGGAACACCGGGGCGGCGCGACCAGTTGGCACCCCGGCCACATCGCCGAACGGTACGGCCTGTTCACCATCATCGTGCTCGGCGAGGTCATCCTCGCCAGCCTCGCGGCCGTGCGGTCGGCGGTGACAGGACACGGCCTGTCCGCCGCCATCGTGCTGATCGCCGCCGGCGGGCTGCTGCTCGTCCTCGCCCTGTGGTGGATCTACTTCACCGGCGGCGGCGCCGGACTGACCAGCCTGCGGATCGCCCTGGTGTGGGGTTACGGGCACTACGGGGTCTTCGCCGCCCTGGCCGCGCTCGGTGCCGGGCTGGAGACGGCACTGGACGCCGCCGAGCACCACGCCCACCTGTCCGAGCGGGCCGCCGCCCTCACCGTGGCGGTACCCGTGGTCGCCGTGCTCCTGCTGCTGGGCGTCCTGCACCGCGCGGCCGGCACCGGCGCCGTCGGACACGGCCTGCTGGTCGTGGCCGGCGCACTCGTGGTGTCGGCCCTGGCCCTGGCCGCGCCCGCGCTCGGCGTGGGGCCCGCGGTGCTGGGCATGGGCCTGGCCGTCGCCGCGACACTGGCGGCCAACCTCGTCGTGTTCCGCCGCCGCGGGAGAGGGGGCGGGCCCGCGGCTGCGCGACGGTGAGGACGTCCCCGCCCGCGCGGACTCGGGCGGGGACGGGTCACCTGGCGGTGACGCGCGTGCGCCCGGAGAGGGCCCCGGGCGCTCAGCACTCGATGACGTTCACCGCGAGCCCGCCCCGCGCGGTCTCCATGTACCTTCACCGCGGCCGACTCCTGATCACTGACGAAGCAGCGGTCGAAGAGGATGCGGCCTGCACGGTCGAGGAGTTCGCGGTACCGGGTGGCCAGGTCGAGATGATCAGGCGTCCGGTGAGAATGGATCACCTGGAAGCCGTGCTGCGCTGATAAGCGCTCCGCGAGCGTGCTCTTGCCCACCCCGTCTGGGCGTTCGAGGACGAGTGTGTCGTGGACGGTGGCCATCTCGTCGAGGTTCGCATCGCCAGCCATGCCTGCACAGCCTCCGTGTCGTCGAGGTGAGCGTGGACGGCGTACTGGATCGTGAGGTTGCGCCAGTTCGGCTCGCGGCCGGAGGCGTGGGTATACGACGGGCGCAGGTGGACCGCCGCGATCCGCGCGCCAGTTGCGAGGGCGGCGCCGATCAGCAGAGCGGTACCGGGAGGGGTCTCCGGCCCGGAGACGTCCGCTCACCGAGTCGGTCGGCGACCAGCCGCTCGAACTCATGATGGTGATCCCGCAGCGACACCAGACAGGAGAGCGTCTGATTGATGACGTTCTGATCCCGCGACCGCTTGTACTCGACGATCACCGGAGTGCCGCTCTCATCCAGCCCGAGCGACTCGACCCGACCCAGGTGCCGACCAGTCCGGTACTCCGTGGCCAGGAGCCGGATGCCGAGTCGCCTCCATGCTCGCCTCGATCAGCGACTGCAGCTGACGCTCCACCGGCACCGACGCACCCGGTATCTCCGTCGCTTGACCACCTCTGACCCGGAATACCTTCAGGTCGACCATGTACTCCTCCCCGCTTCAGCAGGATTACTGACAGGCAGGAATCGAAGCGGCCACGCGCTCATTCCCGGGTGGTCAAGGTGACCTCAACTGCGGCGTTATACCGCCCCGCACACCGTCGGCTTCGACTTGTTGCAGTGTGCTCGGTCTGCGGCGGCCAGCTCAAGATGGCCCGGCGGGAGCGTAAGGGCGACGTACGAGTCAGTTTCGGGGTTAACCGGCTCGTGAATCGGAGCAGGAGGTCCTGTCTCGTAAACGAACTGAAGGAAAATGCTTGCCCGTCACTACAAACGCTATGGTCAGCAAGTGTCGACCCCGCGCCTGCGGGGATGCTCCCTGGTCGAGCTGCGAGCGGCGTTGGACGCGGCGGAGCAACGGGCTCGGCGGGGGGGATGCCAAGCGCCGCGAGCGGGCCCGCCGTCGAGCGGCATGACGCTGGCAGACGCGCCGCGTTCGTCTCAGCGCTGAGTGCGGAAGTGGCATCTCGCCAGGACGCCTGATCGTCAGACACGACGCAGCCCCGCTCGGAAGTATCCAGACGGGGCTGTGTCATTGCGGGCCATGTCTGCGGACGGTGCACTTTTTACGCGTTGTCGACGAGGAAGGTGACGGCCCGCTCGTCCAGTTCGGCGGCACGGCGCACGCCACGGGCGGTCAGAATGCCGTCGCTGGCGGCCATGCCTCCTTTGGCGCGGCGCTCTACACCACGGAGCACGGCTTACCGACTGCGTCGCACGTGCGTTTCGGCGGTGTGGGGCGCGGTCACGATGCTGCGCTCGGGCAAGGTGCGCCCAGCTAGGGTTACGCCGCTCGCGATGCGACAGTCACGGCCGACTGCCAGGCCGGGGCCGAGGCTGATGTTGTTGCCGGTCTGGACACCGTCGCCGAGGAGCACGCCGAAGCGTGGCGTGCCGCAGCGATAGATCCCTCCTGGTACCCGGAAACGGATCTCGCGCTCAGGCCGACTCAGGCGGGGGCTCCACAAGCTGATGGCTGCGGCCGTCACGTTCGCCGATAGGTGAGCCCTGGCGCCGACGAGGGTGCGGTTGAGGCCGATCCGGTGCCCGAGTACGGTTCCGTCGCCCACGAAGGCGCGGGTGACCTCGCAGTTGAAGCCGACGCTGACGCCTGCGCCGAGTACAGATCCGGCCCGTACCGTTGAGAACTCCCACACGCGGACGCCGGGGCCGATGATCACATCATCCCCGATGAGTGCTGTGCGGTGGATCTCGGCTGTCGGATGGATGCGGTGCCGGAGCACACTGAGCGCTTGGTGGTGCCACTCCTCCCAGGTCGCCAGGAATTGGGCAAGGTCGGCCTGCTCTAGGTCGGTGTACGGAGTGCCGGTAAGTAGCCCGGAGCCGGGCATGGTGATGTAGTCGCCGATTCGTAGCTGAGGCATGAACAACCTCCTTTGAGGGGGTCGGGTCCCGTCCCCGGGTCGTTAGCATCTGCGTAAGCCCCAAGGGACGGAGCGTTCATCTGTGAATCACCCGCGAATCGGCGTCGCCATCCTGACGATGGGCAACCGGCCTGCCGAGCTGATGGAACTGCTGGAGTCGGTCGCCGTGCAGGAGACGCCTGCTCAGCGGGTGGTGGTGGTGGGGAACGGGGCGCCGTTGCCAACGCTCCCGGAGGGGGTTACCGGCCTGGAATTGCCGGAGAATCTGGGCGTAGCTGGCGGCCGGAACGCCGCCTTGACCCGGCTGGCGGCCTTCGGGGACGTCGATGTGGTGGTGGACCTGGACGACGACGGGTTGCTGATCAGCCCGGACGTCTTCACCCGGCTCGTCGAGCTGTACGAGCGCGACGAGCGGCTGGGCGTCGTCAGCTTCCGCATCGCCGACGAGCGGGGCCGCACCCAGCGCCGGCACGTGCCGCGGCTGCGCGCAGGCGACCCGATGCGGGGCGGACCGGTCACCACGTTCCTCGGAGGTGGGCATGGGCTGTCGATGCGGATGTTGGAGGAGATCGGCGGCTGGCCGGACGCCTTCTTCTACGCCCACGAGGAGACGGACCTCGCGTGGCGGGCCCTGGACGCGGGTTGGAAGGTGCTCTACGAGCCGGAGCTGGTGCTCCAGCATCCGTGGACGTCACCGACCCGCCACGCGGTCTTCCACCGCATGGTGGCACGCAACCGGGTGTGGCTCGCCAAGCGCCACCTCCCGCTGCCCCTCGTCCCCGCCTACCTGGGCACCTGGACGCTCCTCACCCTCGCCCGCACCCGCTCGTGGGGCGGGCTGCGGGCGTGGTGGGGCGGTTTCGCCGAAGGAGTGCGCACCCCCTGTCCGCCCCGCCGGCCGATGCGGTGGGCGACGGTGTGGCGCATGACCCGCCTCGGCCGGCCTCCGGTCATCTGATCAGGCGGTCGCAGCCTCGGACTCGGCTCGCAGCCACGCGGGGATCGCCTCGGGCGTCTTGTCCAGCCAGTCCGCGTAGCGGGCCACTCCGTCCTTGACGGTGATCGTGGGCCGCCAGCCGAGCACCGTTTCCATGCGGTGGGTGGACGCGTAGCCGCCGAGCAGGTCACCGGGTGGCATCGGCGTCTCCACGAACCGCGTGCCTGGGTACTGCTCGGCGACCAGCTCGGCCACGGTGCGGATGCTGGTGGGGGTGCCGGTTCCGATGTTGACCGTCTCATTGTGGGCCCGCGGGGCGACAAGGGCCCGCACGGTGGCGGCGGCGATGTCCTCGACGTGGACCAGATCCCGGACCTGGTGGCCGCCGCCATTGAGGTACAGGGGCAGCCCCAGAACGGCGCGGGTGGCGAACCAGGCCACGACCCACGAGTGGCTGTTCTCCTTGATGACCTGCGGCTCTCCGTAGACGGAGAAGTACCGCACGACCGTGTATGAGGTGTCCACGGCGCCCAGCGTGAGAGCGGTCTGCGTCTCGCCCCACGCCTTGGTGTTGGCATAGACCGACATCGGCCGCAGTGGCGTTTGCTCGTGGAACTGCGGCGGGACCCGCCCGTAGACGGATTCCAGCAGCTTGCGCACGGTCCGGTATTCCTCGCACGGGCGTGCCCAGTCCTCCGGGTTACCGTTGCCGTAGACGCTGGCCGAGGAGACGAAGACGAGGCGGCGGACCCGGTCGCAGGCGGCCACGGCATCGAGCAGCACTTGGGTGCCGGTGATGTTGGTGTGAATCGCTGCCGTGGGCGTGCGGGTGCAGGCGGCGACGTCGGCGAGGGCGGCGGCGTGGATCACGTAGTCGGATTCGGCCACCGCCTCCCTCACGACGTCCGGCTTCTGGATGTTGGCGACGATGACGTTCGGGTCGGTAGGGTCGATCCCGAACACGTCGCGGTAGGTGTGGCGGGGATACGCATCCAGCGTGCACAACACACGCGGGCGGGCGCCCAATTGCGCGAGCTGGGCCGTGATGCGACTCCCGACCAGGCCAGCTCCTCCGGTCACCAGAACGGTCCGGTTGGCTACCTCTGACAGATACGTGGCACTCACGTTGCCTCCCTTGCGGTAGGTGGGAGAGCGAAGGCCGGGCCCTGGCTGGTACGGAAGTACGGGACCCGTGTCCTCCACGCGCCGGTGGATCGAAGCGCCCTACGGGACTGCTTCCGGCGGCGTGAAGTGGAGTCAACTAGCTGACAGCAGGCGGCAATAGGCCCCACCATGTAACCCTGCGTAGCCCTCTGTAACCCAGAGAGGGGGGACGGTGACGGAGTCGGAGGGGATGGCGGAGCTGATCCGCCAAGCCTGTGCGGAGCGCGGTTGGGGCCCATCCAAGCTTGCCCGGGAACTCGGTGTTGCCGCCGGGCGGGGACCACGGGGCATGTCACGTCAGTACGCACGGAAACTGCTGGCTGGAGAAAGGGCACCGGGGCAGTTGTGGCTCCCCGCGGTGACGGGTGTCTTAGGGGTTGAGCTGCCGGACCTCGGTTCCGGCACGCAAGCGGCTCCGGCCATGGATACCGTGGCCTCAGTCCTGGCCCTTGGAAGGAGCGATGTGAACCGTCGGACTTTCCTGGCCGCTTCAGGCGGCGCACTGTCGTTTCTCGGCATCCCCGACGCCGACGCCGTCACCCGCCGGTGCCGCTCAGCTCCCGCTGACGCGATACGAGTCGGCAAAGGGGAAGTACAGGCCATCAAGACCATGGTCAAGACGCTGGGCGACAACGCTGCCGAATACGGAGGCGGGCACGTCAAACACCTTGCCGTCCGCTACCTCACCCAGAACGCCGGCCCTTGGCTCAACGGTCGCTACAGCGAAGCCCACCGGGCGCGCCCTGTACGCCGCCACTTCCCAACTCGTCCATCTAATCGGCTGGATGTCGCAAGATGAAGGAGACGACAAGCGCCACCAGGACCTCACCCGCCACTACTACGCACACGCCTGGCGCCTCGCCGACGAAGCCCGGGAACCCGAACTCGCCGCAACCGCCCTGCGCGGCCTGGCCATTCAGTCCATCGCCCTCGGCCCCCGGCGACGAGCCGAATCGTATGCGCTCGCCGAGAAGGCCATGAGCTATACGAAGCACTTGAACGACCCACGGGCCCGCGCTTACTACGAGTCCACCTACGCAGAAGCCGCGGCCCTCGACGGCGACCGCGCCGCTGCGACTAAGGCGCTGTCCGCCTCCCAGACTCACATCGAGAGCACCGCCAGCGCACCTCCCGGCGAATCTTGGTCGTCCCACTTCACGATCGGACGCTGGGCCTACGCGTCGGGCATGATCCTGGCGAAGATGGGCGACCTGACCGCCGCGCAAGAACACGTGCAGCACGCGACGGAGACATACGGACTCGACCGGCGCCGCACCCGGGCAAATGTCCTCGGCCACCTCGGGGACATCCGCCTCCGTCAAGGCGACTTTGACGGCGCCCTAAGCGCCTGGTCGCAATTCCTGGACTGCGCCGAAGGAGTCCAGTCCGTGCGGGTACGGGACGCGGCAGAGGACATGCGCGTACGCCTGGCCCGGTATCCACACGACACCACCGCTCGCGAGCTATCCGAGCGTGCGTCCGGCCTGCTAATCACCTGACGACGCCTTCGGACCCACCCGCGCTCACGGCCGCCATTCCTCTCGGTAGTCCGGGTGATCGGCGTAGGGCAGTGCGAGCAGGCGCAGCACCGGCTTGAGAACGCCGAGCTGTGCTTGAGCTGGCACTCGAAGTAGAAAGTCCTCCGATGCGGCCTCTTCGGTTGCCTGGGACGCCAGGGCGATAACACCGCGCTTGGCATTCACCTCGGTGAGGACGCGGGCCGGATCGTGCCGGACGACGTGATTGGCCACAGTGCAGTCGCCCGCGTAGAACTCGTCGCCGCCGACATCCACAGCGGCGGATGCACGCAGCTGCCATTCGAGGCTAGCCTCCGAGCCATCCCACCGGACAGATCGTGCCAGCGCTTCGTCTTCATCGAGCCGCGCCCGCAGGAACGCCACCAGGTCAGTCACCATCGCGCTGCTCCTCGGCCACGTTGAGGATCTCGAAGCTGAAGGGGACGTACTCACGCGCGTCGTAGATCCCGTTGCGGATCTCCTCCGGGCTCACGTCCGAGTCCGCTTCGACACGCATCGTCAGGATGTAGTTCGTCACGCCAGTCTCTCCTCTGGGTTGCGAGACGAGGTCGGTTCGCTTGCCCGGCCGCTTCGGGTTCGCCGAGAAGAACGCGGCCACCTCGTCGGCACGGAACCGAGGACGCGTGCTGCCTTCGCCCTCAACAGGCTGCGGGAAGATCCCGCGCCGACGGTAGGCGTGGACCGTCTGCCGACTGACCCCGTGCTCCTCCGCGATATCGGTGACCGTCATCAAGCGCGGACCCCCTCTGGATCAGGGTTCTCGGGGTGTGGACCCCGCGCCTGCGGGGATGTTCCCCGGCCGCAGTGCTTGACGCGGCCAGGTCCCGGTGGACCCCGCGCCTCCGGGACGGACGGCCGCGTCCGGCGCTGGGCTGATGGCCGACGTGGTGCAACCAGAAACCAGAGTGAAAACGATGCACCTTCTGTGCCCGATGCACGGTGGCCAGGTAGGCATGCGGAGCTGGGCGTGTCCCGAGCCAGACAGGAGGAACGTGGTCCGAGCCCGCGTCCGCCCTCGACGGCGCAAGGAGGCCATTGTGCAGTGGGTCGACAACCGGTCGGTCGGTGCAGTGCCGTCGTCCTGTCCAGCCGCAAATTGGACGGCGGTTGAAGGGACGCTCAGGGACGTGCGATACGAGAGCGGGACATGTCTGGATCCATGCATGGGCTCTGGCCAGGCGCGATGCCACTCTGCGGCATCAGCGGGCTCGAGCCGACATGAAAGCCTGCGTGCTAGTGATGCGCAGGTCAACGGTTCGTCGTCTCAGGGGTTCTGGCGCACGGAGCCTCCCGCCATCGGCGACATCTCAGCGCTTTCGGCGTGGTCGGGAGACGCGTGCTCTTCGTGGCGCGAAGCTCTGTCCGTGACCGGATTACCGACCCGGCTTGGCGGCGATATCCCAGGGATTTTTCAGGGACTTTCAGCTCTGTCACAGGGAGTTCCCAGGGACGATCCGCCGTACAGAAGAGCAAGCCCGTGACAGAGCTGGAAGACATGAATCACCTGGTCGGAGCAGGTGCGGTCAGCACTCGATGACGTTCACCGCGAGCCCGCCCCGCGCGGTCTCCTTGTACTTGACCTTCATGTCGGCCCCCGTCTCGCGCATGGTCTTGATGGCCTTGTCGAGGGAGACGTGGTGGCGGCCGTCGCCGCGCAGGGACATGCGGGCCGCGGTGACGGCCTTGACGGCGGCCATGCCGTTCCGCTCGATGCAGGGGATCTGCACGAGCCCGCCGACCGGGTCGCAGGTGAGGCCGAGGTTGTGCTCGATGCCGATCTCGGCGGCGTTCTCGACCTGTTCGGGGCTGCCGCCGAGGATCTCGGCGAGGCCCCCCGCCGCCATGGAGCACGCCGAGCCCACCTCGCCCTGGCAGCCGACCTCGGCGCCGGAGATGGAGGCGTTCTCCTTGAAGAGCATGCCGATGGCGCCGGCGGCCAGGAGGAAGCGGACGACGGCGTCGTCGTCGGTGCCGGGGACGAAGTGGTGCGCGTAGTGCAGGACGGCGGGGATGATGCCGGCCGCGCCGTTGGTCGGCGCGGTCACCACCCGGCCGCCGGCCGCGTTCTCCTCGTTGACGGCCATCGCGTAGAGCGTCGTCCACTCCATGGCGTGCGCCTCGGCGCGCCCCTCGGCGCGCAGTTGCCGTGCCGAGGTGGCGGCGCGGCGGCGGACCTTCAGTCCGCCGGGGAGGATGCCCTCCTGCGCGAGGCCGCGCGCCACGCAGTCCCGCATGACCTGCCAGATCTCCAGCAGTCCCGCGCGGATCTCCTCCTCCGTGCGCCACGCCTTCTCGTTCTCCAGCATCAGCCGGGAGACCGACAGGCCCGTCTCGCGGGTCAGGCGCAGCAGGTCGTCACCGGTGCGGAAGGGGTGGCGCAGCACGGTGTCGTCCAGTTTGATGCGGTCCTCGCCGACCGCGTCCTCGTCCACGACGAAGCCGCCGCCGACCGAGTAGTACGTCTTCTCCAGCAGCGGTGCGCCCGCCTCGTCGTAGGCGAACAGCGTCATGCCGTTGGCGTGGTAGGGGAGGGAGCGGCGGCGGTGCAGGATCAGCTGGGTGCGCTCGTCGAAGGCGATCTCGTGCGCGTCCCCGATCTCGGCGCCGAGCAGCCGCAGCCGGCCCTGCTCCCGGATGCGGGCCACCTTCTCGTCCGCGGTCTCGACGTCCACCGTGCGGGGGGACTCGCCCTCCAGGCCCAGCAGAACCGCCTTCGGCGTGCCGTGGCCGTGGCCCGTCGCGCCCAGCGAGCCGAAGAGTTCAGCCCGTACGGAGGCCGTGTGCGCCAGCGCGCCCTCGTTCTTCAGGCGCCGCGCGAACATGCGGGCGGCGCGCATGGGGCCCACGGTGTGGGAACTTGACGGTCCGATGCCGATGGAGAAGAGGTCGAAGACCGAGATGGCCATGGTGCGGCTCTCCTTGCCCTGGTGGGCGTCTGCCTTTGTGGGGCGCGGGGGATGTGCTGGTTGCGGTGTGGGGTGTGCGGTGTGGGGTGTGCGGTGGGGCGGGTGGTGCGTGCGGGGCGGGGTGGTCCTCGGGCGTTGTCCTGTCCGGCTCTCGCGAGTCGGCCCGTCCGGCTCTCGCGTGTTGCCCTGTCCGGCTCTCCGGGTGGCGCCCTGCCCGCCCTCGGCATCGCCCCTGTCCGGCTCTCCGGGGGCGCCCCGCCCGGCCCTCCCCGCCCCGTGCGGGCCGGGGGAGCCGGACAGGAGCGCGGGCCCTACTTGCCCAGTGTGGGGTAGAGCGGGTGCTTCCCGGCGAGGGCGGAGACCCGGGCGGCCAGCGCCTTGCCCTTCGCGTCGTCGAAGTCGGGCAGCAGCGCCTCGGCGATGATGTCGGCGACCTCGGTGAAGTCCTCGTCCTGGAAGCCCCGGGTGGCCAGCGCGGGCGTGCCGATGCGCAGGCCGGAGGTCACCATCGGGGGACGCGGGTCGTTGGGGACCGCGTTGCGGTTGACGGTGATGCCGATGTCGTGCAGCCGGTCCTCGGCCTGCTGCCCGTCCAGCGCGCTGTTGCGCAGGTCGACCAGGACGAGGTGCACGTCGGTGCCGCCGGACAGCACGGAGACGCCCGCGTCCACCGCGTCCTGCCGCAGCAGGCGCTCGGCGAGGATGCGCGCGCCGGCGAGGGTGCGGCGCTGGCGCTCCTTGAACTCGTCGCTGGCGGCGACCTTGAAGGCCACCGCCTTGGCGGCGATGACGTGCTCCAGCGGACCGCCCTGCTGGCCGGGGAAGACCGCGGAGTTGATCTTCTTCGCGTGCTCCTTCTTCGCCAGGATCACGCCGCCTCGGGGGCCGCCGAGGGTCTTGTGCGTGGTGGTGGTGACCACGTCCGCGTACGGCACCGGGCTCGGGTGCAGTCCCGCCGCGACCAGCCCGGCGAAGTGCGCCATGTCCACCATGAGGTACGCGCCGACCTCGTCGGCGACACGGCGGAAGGCCGCGAAGTCGAGCTGGCGCGGGTAGGCGGACCAGCCCGCGATGATCAGCTGCGGGCGGTGCTCCTTGGCCAGCCGCTCGACCTCGTCCATGTCGATCCGGCTGGTGGCCTCGTCGACCTTGTAGGCGACGACGTTGTAGAGCTTGCCCGAAAAGTTGATCTTCATGCCGTGGGTGAGGTGCCCACCGTGCGCCAGGTCCAGGCCCAGGATGGTGTCGCCCGGCTTGAGGAGGGCGAACATCGCGGCGGCGTTCGCCTGCGCGCCCGAGTGCGGCTGCACATTGGCCGCCTCGGCGCCGAACAGCGCCTTCACCCGGTCCCTGGCCAGGTCCTCGACCACGTCGACGTACTCGCAGCCGCCGTAGTAGCGGCGGCCCGGGTAGCCCTCGGCGTACTTGTTGGTGAGGACCGAACCCTGTGCCTCCATGGAGGCGACCGGAGCGAAGTTCTCCGAGGCGATCATCTCGAGGGTGGACTGCTGACGGTGGAGTTCGGCGTCGACGGCGGCGGCGACGTCGGGGTCGACCTCGTGGAGAGAGCCGTTCAGTAGCGACATGGAAGAACCATCCCTGGGAAAAAGGCGGCGGGGCGGGCGGCCTCGGTCGCCCGAGGCGGGAGCGTCAGGAACCGGAGGCGAACGCGGCGTACTCGTCGGCCGTCAGCAGGTCGTCCGGCACCTCGGTGACCTTCACCTTGAACAGCCAGCCGCCCTCGAACGGGGCGGAGTTCACCAGCGCCGGGTCGTCCACGACGTCCTGGTTGATCTGCGTGACCTCGCCGGAGGCCGGGGAGTAGAGGTCGCTGACGGACTTGGTGGACTCCAGCTCGCCGCAGGTCTCACCCGCGGTGACGGTGTCCCCGACCTCGGGGAGCTGGACGAAGACGACGTCGCCGAGCGCGTTCGCGGCGTGCTCGGTGATGCCGACCGTCGCGACGCCGTCCTCGGCGTCCGACAGCCACTCGTGCTCCTTGCTGTAGCGGAGCTGCTCAGGGTTGCTCATGGGTCGATTCTCCCGGATGCGTGAGGTGGGACGGAAAGCGGTCTTGGCAGGTGGAACGGGCCGGCCGGGCCGGCCGCGCGGCCGCCGGTGCGGCCGCCGGGGCCGGCGGCGGGTCAGCCCCGCTTGTAGAAGGGCAGCGCCACGACCTCGTAGGGCTCCTGGGAGCCGCGGATGTCCACCGCGAGGCGGGTCCCCGGCGCGGCGTGCGCGGACTCGACGTACGCCATGGCGATGGGCTTGCCCAGGGTGGGGGAGGGGGCGCCCGAGGTGACCTCGCCCACGGTGTCACCGCCGGCCAGCACGGCGAAGCCCGCGCGCGGCACCCGGCGCCCCTCGGCGACCAGGCCGACCAGCTTGCGGGGCGGCGCGGTCGCGGCGCGCTCGGCCGCCGCCGCGAGGGCGTCCCGGCCGACGAAGCGGCCCTCGTTCGTGGTCTTCTCGAACTTGACGGTCCTGCCCAGACCGGCGTCGAAGGGGGTCAGCGAGGTGGACAGCTCGTGCCCGTACAGCGGCATGCCCGCCTCCAGGCGCAGCGTGTCGCGGCAGCTGAGCCCGCACGGCACCAGGTTCGCGTCCCCTCCCGCCCGGGTGAGCGCCTCCCACACCTCGACGGCGTCCTGGGGGGAGACGAACAGCTCGAACCCGTCCTCGCCCGTGTACCCCGTACGGGCGATGAGGGCGGGCTTGCCGGCGACGAGGTCGCGCTCGCCCGCGTAGTAGCGCAGGCCGTCCACGTCGTAGGAGGTGAGCTTCTTCAGGATGCCCGCGGCGGCCGGGCCCTGGACGGCGATGAGCGCGTACTTGTCGCGGTCGTCGCGCACCTCGGCGCCGAACCCGTCCTGCCGCGCGACCAGCGCGTCCAGCACCGTCTGCGCGTTCGCCGCGTTGGCGACGACCATGTACTCCTGCTCGTCCTGCTGGCCCAGCCGGTAGACGATCAGGTCGTCGAGGATGCCGCCGTCCTCGTCGCAGATCATGGTGTAGCGGGCACGGCCGACGGCCAGTTTGGAGAGGTTGCCGACCAGCGCGTAGTCCAGCAGCTCGCCCGCCTGCGGTCCGGTGATGGTGATCTCCCCCATGTGGGAGAGGTCGAACAGGCCGGCGGCGGAGCGCACGGCCAGGTGCTCCTCCCGCTCGCTGCCGTAGCGCAGCGGCATGTCCCAGCCCGCGAAGTCGGTCATGGTCGCGCCCAGCGCGCGGTGCGTGGCGTCCAGGGCGGTCTTGCGGGTGGCCGGCTCGGTCATTCGGGCTCCCAGGTGCGGATCGGTTCCGAAGAGGGGTGTGACAACGGATGTCCTCCCCATCTGTCATCGGAACCTGAGAGGTTCGCCGACAGCTCCGAAGCGGCCGGAGCGCGGCTTGCACCTTGGGTGGGACCACCGCAGCCGCACGGGGCGCGAGACGGGGTCCGCTTTTCAGATCTGCCTCACCCGTGCGGTAACGGGGCCTGAGAGATTCAAGGGAGGATCTTGCTCCTTCGGCGCCCTGGCGTGCGGCTCGCGCTGCGCGCCGGGGACTCTCCCGCGCGGGTTCGAACGGCCGGTATGCAGTTGGTGCGCACATCATCGCACGGGTGAGCGCGCCGTGGCTGCCCCTGAGCGGAAGCCGTCCGCCTTGAATCGCATTACCTCTTCTTTACACTTGGCGGCAGCGGCGGCCCGGCCGCCGCGTCTGGGAGGGGGCACCTGTGGGCAGCCTGAGCTGTG
>NZ_VJOK01000001.1:5368725-5386667 GCF_013302895.1 Streptomyces albus subsp. chlorinus
ACGTGGTGGTCGTCTCCGGACTGCCCGGCGGCGGCAAGTCCACCCTGATGCGCGCGGCCGTGCCCGCGCGCGCCGGCGTCGTGCGCATCGACTCCCAGGACACCCGCGAGCGCTGGGAGCGGCGCGTGCCGCGCTGGCTGCCCTACGGCGTCTACCGCCCGCTGGTGCGGATGGCGCACTACGCCCGGCTGCGCGCCGCGCTCGGCTCGGGCGCCGCGGTCGTGGTGCACGACTGCGGCACACAGAGCTGGGTGCGCCGCTGGCTCGCCCGGGACGCGGTGCGGCGGGGCCGGGCGCTCCACCTGCTGCTGCTCGACGTGACGCCCGAGGACGCGCTGGAGGGCCAGGCGGCGCGCGGCCGGGGAGTCTCCGGCTACGCCTTCCGCCGCCATCTGCGCGCGGTGCGCAGGCTGCGGGCGGCGGCCGAGGCGGGACGGCTGCCGCGCGGCTGCGCCTCCGCCCTCCTGCTGGACCGCGGCTCGGCCCAGGCCCTGCGCGCCGTCCTCTTCGAACCGCTGCCCGCCGCCGTGCCCATGACGGTGACCACCCATGTGCGCCCGGTGCCGCGGACCGCGCCCGCCACGGCCGCCCCGAAGGTGCCGGCGCCCGCGGTCCCGCCACCAGGGAGGGGCGGCCGGACCGCGGGCGGGGACAGGGGCCGGGACCTGGGGGAGAGGGCCGCCGACGGGGACAGGACGGCGGACGCCGCCCGGGTCAGCGGCCCGCTTCAGCGGTGACCGGCCGCTCCCCCTGCGCGGAGGAGCCCTGCGGGGCCTGCTCCGGCGACGCGTGGCCGGGAGCGTCCTGACCCTGCTCGCCGGGGCCCTGCTCCTTCCGCGGCTTCTGCGGCTTCTTCGGCTGCTTCGCCGCGGACGGCTTGTGCTGCCCCTGCTCCTCGCCCTGCCCCTGCTGCCCGGCCGGCGGCTTGGCCGGCTTGCCCGGCTGGGACGGCTTGTGCTCCTGGTCCTGCGGGACCGGCCCCTGCTGCCCGGCCGGCGGCTTGTGCTGCGGCTTCGCGGGCTTGTGCGGCTGGGGCTTCGCCGGCTTGTGCTCGGCGGGCGGACGCTGCTGGAGGGTGTCCTGGTCCTCCGAGGGGTCCGGCTTGGCGGGCTGCTTCACCCCGCCGGCCGGCTGCATCCGGGGCAGCCCCTTGAGATCGGCCGCCGGCAGCCTGCCGCCGTAGAGCATGGCGGCCATCAGATTGGAGCCGCCGGTCAGGGCCCGGTTCGCGGCGGCGGTCCGCTGCTGGGGCGTCCCCTTGACGGCGGCGCTGAGCAGCGCCTCCGTCCGGCTGCGCAGGTCGGCGGCGGCCCTGGCCGTCATGTCGCGGGCTCGGCGCTCGGCCCGGGGCTCCTGGCCGGATGCCGCCTGGGGCGGCATCAGCGGCTGGAGGGCCTTGTTCATCTCCCCGCGGTAGCGTGCCGCCTGGGCGGGGGAGAGCCTGCCCTCCTTCAGCTGGGTGACCGCGGCGACGACGCGGGTGAGCTGGTTCAGCGGCCGGAGCCCGCCGCGCAGGGCGTCCGCCTGCCGGGCGACCCGGGCCGACTGGGCGTCGTGCCGGTCGGCGCGGTCGGCCTTCCTGTCCCCCGGGGAGTGCTGGGCGGGTGCGCTGGACGCGGCGCCCGCCGCCCCGATGGCGAGGGAACCGGCCAGGGAGACGGTGACGGCGGCGGCGGTGATCCTGTTCACACGCATGTGCTTTCCTCCAGTCAGCGTGCCAGGCGGCACGTAATGGGACGCACACCACTTTTCGGCTGGTATGCACGCAACGCAACCGGAGAGTGGCCATACGTGGTCACTCTGGCTCGGGCCGCCCGCCCGGTCCGCCGCCCCGACCGCCCGCCCGGTCCGCCGCCCCGGCCATCCGTCCGGTCCGCCGGCCGGCGGTGGCCGCCCCGGGCCTTCGGAGCGCACCGGGATCATGGATAGGCTGGTGCACATGACAGTTCCCTCCCAGCCCCCGCAGCCGCAGCAGCCGCAGCACTTCGGGCCCGGGCACGGGGGCGGCTGGCCCGGCAACGAGCTGGAGGAGGCGCTCGCCGCCTCGGTCCAGGTCCCCCACGCCGGCGCCCGGCTGCTGGAGGTGCTCGGCCGCAGCAGCGTCTGGGTGCCGCTGCCCGAGGGCGGCAGCCGCGAGAGCCGGGAACTCGACCTGCCCACCATCGAGTTGGACGGCGCCGTCTACGTGCCGGTCTTCAGTTCCCAGGAGCAGTTCCTCAGCGTCGCCGGTGCGCACATGTCCTTCACCATCGCCCCGGCCAGGGAGTTCGCGCGCGGCCTCCCCCCGGGGGTGGGCATCGCCGTCAACCCGGAGGGCACCGTCGGGGTGCCGCTGCCCGCCGAGGCGGTCGCGGAGCTGTGTGCCAACACCCCCGCGGAGCAGGCGGTGGCCGGTGTCGCGCGGGGTGCGCGGGTGCGGCTGTTCGAGCCGGACTGGCAGGACGACCCGCTGGCGTTCCTGGCCGCCGCCTCGGCCGAGTTCGCCGCGCTCCCGTTCGTGCGGAGCGCGCGCCGGGGGCTCGCCAGCATCGAGGGCGACGCGCCCGCGCTGTTCGTCGGCGTGGAACTCGACCTGCTGGAGCCCGAGTCGAGACAGGCGGCGCACGACGCGCTCGGCCGGGCGCTGCACCAGGCCCAGGTGCGCTGGCCCGTCCAGATGGTGCTGCTGGATGCGGCCGAGGACCCGGTGGTGGACTGGATGCGGCAGTGCGTCCGCCCCTTCTACACCCGTGCGGGTCAGGTCTGAGGCGCCGCTGCGCGTCTGAACCGGGGGACGGGCAGGAGCGGCCCGCAAGGGGCGTACCGATGTCCGGGCCCGCTCTTAAGCTGGTTGGATAGCGGTGCGCAGCGACGAGACGGGCAGGAACGGCGGCAGTGGTGGAAGGGCGGCCCAGGTGAGCGCGGGTGGAAGCGTCGAGATGCTCCTGCGGCGGGTGACGCCGGGAGCCCACGACTCCTTCGAGAACTACGAAGCCCTCCTCCAGGTGCTCGCGGGCAGCCGGCTGTGGATGCTGCTGTGGAACGGCCGGGCCGGCTCGCCGGACGCGCAGTACGGCAACATGGAGGTGGCCGGGTACGGCTACGCACCCTGTGTGACCTCCCCGCAGGAGCTGGCGGCCTCCGGCTGGAACCGGGCCCACGAGGTGGTGGGCGGCCGGGACATCGCCGCCGCGCTCTTCCCCGACCGTTGGGGGATCTGGCTGAATCCGCACGCTCCGGGCGGCGGGGTCGGCATCCCCTGGCTGGATCTGCGCCGCATCGCCGTCGGCCTCGACCAGCTGCCGGCCGGACCCCTGCGGATCAGCGAACCCACCCTGGAGATCCCGCAGTTCTACGCGCTGCTGACGCAGAACGCCCACCACACCCCCGCGGTCCGCTCGCTGCGCCGTGCCTGGGTGCGGCCCGCGCTGGGGGTGCCGTATCTGGCCATCGGGCTGGAGCTCTACGACAACTCGCCGGCCTCCGTCGACGCCGCGCGGCGCATGATGGCCCAGTCGGTCTCGGCGGCCCCGGAGGGCCTGCCCGTCTCCAGCGTCGCCATGGCGGACGACTTCGACCCGGTGGCGATGTGGCTGCGCCGCCAGTCCCGCCCCTTCTTCGACCGTGACGCCCAGGTCCGTACCGGGTACGGGGCCCCCGGACCGGCGGCGGGCGGCTTCGGTTACGGGTACCCCAGGCCCTTCTGAAAACCGACCCCGCACAAGGGCCTGGAACAGGGCAAAACGCCTGGTCCGGCACCGCTGAACGTCAATTTCCGTCCGCATAACGGAACATGACGCGTCACATCACAGTTGCGCATCCTTTCCCTGGGAGGTCTGGCGACTGATCGTGACCGCGATGAAGACTCCCGAGCCATAAGCCACAGGGAGGCCGCGCACCAGCCTCCCCGACGAACGGCTTGCGAACGTCCTTCAAACTTCGACCGCTACAGCGGTGTGCGTGGACTGGTCAACTGCCGGTCGAGAAGGGGTCCCCACCACGATGACGGCACCACTGCACGAGGAAACGCCCGCGGGAACCGCGGTCGTGGAGCCGGCCGGCAAGTCCGAGCAGGCGATCGAGGGCCGCTCGCTCGGCCGGATCGCCTGGGAGCGGCTCAAGCGTGACAAGGTGGCGCTGGCCGGCGGCGCGATCGTCCTGCTGCTGATCCTCGTCGCGATCTTCGCTCCCGCGATCACCGCGCTGACCGGGCAGTCGCCGAACGAGCGCCACGAGAACCTGATCGACCCGCTCTTCAGCACGCCCAAGGGCGCCCTCGGCGGTATCTCCGGGGAGCATCTGCTCGGTGTCGAGCCGGTCAGCGGACGCGACATCCTGGCCCGGATCGTCTACGGCGCCCGGGTCTCGATCCTGGTCGGCTTCCTCTCGGCCTTCGTCGCCGTCGTCTTCGGCACCGTCCTGGGCACGCTCGCCGGGTACTTCGGCGGCTGGCTGGACGCGGTCATCAGCCGCGTGATGGACATGCTGCTGGCCTTCCCGCAGCTGCTGTTCATCATCTCCCTGATCTCCGTCATGCCGAACGACCTGCTCGGACTGACCGGTACGGGCGTGCGGCTGCTGGTGATGATCCTGGTCATCGGCTTCTTCGGCTGGCCCTACATCGGCCGCATCGTGCGCGGCCAGGTGCTCTCCCTGCGCGAGCGGGAGTACATCGAGGCGGCCCGGAGCCTGGGCGCGGGGCGCGGCTACATCATCAGCAAGGAACTGCTGCCGAACCTGGTCGCGCCGATCACCGTGTACACGACGCTGATGATCCCGACCAACATCCTCACCGAGGCCGCGCTCAGCTTCCTCGGCGTGGGCGTCAAGCCGCCCACCGCCTCGTGGGGGTCCATGCTCTCGGACGCCGTGACGTACTACGAGTCCGACCCGATGTACATGATCATCCCCGGTGTCGCCATCTTCATCACCGTGCTCGCCTTCAACCTCTTCGGAGACGGCGTACGCGACGCACTGGACCCGAAGGGGACCCGTTGACCCCCCACCCCAGACCCCGGCCCCGCCCAGCCCGTGCGGGCCGTGACCTACCACGGAGGTTGCGAGACGTGACAACCCTACGCACATCGAGGCGCAGGCTGGCGGCGGTGTCGGCCGTCGCCGCCGCGACGCTGCTGGCCACCTCGGCCTGCGGCGGCAACAGCGACAGCGAGGGCGGCGGCGAGTACAACGCGGGCGTCAACCATGTCGCCAACGCCTCGGACAAGAAGGGCGGGACCCTGAAGTTCGTCGGTGTCCAGGACGCCGACTCCTGGGACACCACCCGGATGTACTACGCGTTCGCCTTCGACTTCGCGCGCTACTACAGCCGCCAGCTGGTGAGCTACACCCCCAAGCCGGGGCAGAAGAGCCTGGACCTGAAGCCCGACCTGGCCACCGACGACGCCCAGATATCGGACAACGGCAAGGTCTACAAGTACCGGCTCAAGGACGGCCTCAAGTGGGAGGACGGCAAGCCGATCACCTCCCAGGACGTCAAGTACGGCATCGAGCGCCAGTGGGCGCAGAAGACGCTGTCCGGCGGGCCCACCTACCTCAAGGACGTCCTCGACCCCGAGGGCAAGTGGAAGGGCCCCTACGACGACAAGAGCGAGTTCGAGGGCATCAAGACGCCCGACGACAAGACCATCGAGTTCCATCTGCCGAAGGCCAACGGCGACTTCGAGCAGATGCTGGCGATGCCCACCAACTCGCCGGTCCGCAAGGACAAGGACACCAAATCCAAGTACACCCTGCGGCCGTTCTCCTCGGGCCCGTACAAGTTCAAGTCGTACACCCCGAACAAGTCGCTGCTCCTGGTCCGCAACAAGCACTGGGACCGGCAGGGCGACCCGCTGCGCAAGGCGCTGCCCGACCAGATCCAGGTCACGCTGCTCACCAACAACCCGGACGCGCGCGACAAGCGTCTGATCAACGGTGACGCCGACCTCGACCTGAACCAGCGCGGCATGGAGGTCCAGGGCCGGCAGACCGCCCTCAAGCAGCACAAGGGCAATGTCGACAACCCGCAGGCGGGCTTCATCTCGTACGTGGCCTTCCCGCAGAGCGTGAAGCCGTTCGACAACATCCACTGCCGCAAGGCGGCCATCTACGGCACCGACCACAAGTCGGTCCAGACCGCGCGCGGCGGCCCGACCGCCGGCGGTGCCCTGGCGCACAACATGCTGCCGCCGGTCATCCCGGGCTACGACAAGAACGACGACCAGTACGGCATCCTCAAGGACGGCGGCAAGCCCAACGCCGCCAAGGCCAAGGAAGAGCTGAAGAAGTGCGGGAAGCCGGGCGGCTTCAGCACCACGCTCGCCGTGCGCAGCACCGACAAGGCCGATGTGAAGTCCGCCGAGTCGATCCAGGCGTCGCTCAAGAAGGTCGGCATCAAGGTCGAGATCGACCAGTTCGACGGTGCGCAGGGCTCTTCGATCGTGGGCAACCAGGCCACGGTCAAGAAGAAGGGCTACGGCATGGTCCTCTACGGCTGGGGCCCCGACTTCCCCAGCGGCCAGGGCTACGGCATCGAGCTGTGGCACAGCTCCAAGATCCGGGACAACGGTAACAACAACTACGCGCTGATCGACGACCCGAAGATCGACAAGGGCCTCGACGACGCCATCGCCGAGCTGGACCCGGACAAGGCCGCCGAGAAGTACGCGGAGGTCAACAAGAACGTCATGGCGGGCGGTTACTACCTGCCGCTGACCTACCTGAAGGTCGTCCAGTGGCGCTCGGACCGGCTCACCAACGTCTACGCGGCCGACTCCTACAGCGGCTGGTACGACTTCGCGTCCCTCGGCGTCAAGTGACCCGCCCGGTCACCAACCGCCACTGACATCACCATCTGACGGCGCCACCCGCCGCTGGCACGAAGGGCAGGTGAAGGCCGCCACGGCGGTCCGGCCGCCGGCTCCCTGACCGGGAGCGGGCCGGACCGCCGACGGGCGGCCAAAGAGCAGTGCTCACATACCTCATCAGGCGGCTGTTCGCCGTCGCAGTGATGCTGGTCGTCATCATCCTGGCGGTCTTCTGCATCTTCTTCCTCATCCCCAAGTGGACGGGGATAGACCCGGCCACCATGTTCGTCGGCAAGCAGGCCGACAAGGACAGCATCGAAGCCGTCCGCCAGAAGCTCCAGCTGGACGATCCGGTCCTGGTGCAGCTCTTCGAGTTCTTCAAGGGCCTGTTCGTCGGCCGGGACTACACCGCCGCCGGCGACACCACGCACTGCGGGGCCCCCTGCTTCGGCTACTCCTTCCGTACCGAGCAGGAGATCTGGCCCGTCCTGACCGACCGCCTCCCGGTCACGCTCTCCCTGGCGCTGGGCGCCGCGGTCGTCTGGCTGATCATCGGCCTGACCGTCGGCGTGCTCTCCGCGCTCAAGCGCGGCAGCCTGTGGGACCGGCTGGCCATGTCCGGCGCGCTGGCCGGCGTCTCGCTGCCCGTCTACTTCACCGGTCTGATCACGCTGGCGATCTTCGCCTACCAGCTCGGCCTGGTGAGCAACCAGTTCACCCCGTTCGGCGAGAACCCCGGCAAGTGGTTCAGCGGCATGATCCTGCCCTGGATCACCCTCGCCTTCCTCTTCGGCGCCATGTACGCCCGGCTCACCCGGGCCACCATGCTGGAGGTGATGGGCGAGGACTACATCCGCACCGCACGCGCCAAGGGGCTCAAGGAGCAGGTCGTCATCGGCAAGCACGCCATGCGCTCCACCATGACGCCGGTCCTCACCCTGCTCGGCATCGACATCGGCGCCCTGATGGGCGGCGCGATCCTCACCGAGACCACCTTCAGCATCCCCGGGCTCGGCCAGGCCGTACTCAAGGCGATCAACGACCGCGACCTGCCGCTGATCCTGGGTGTCACCCTCATCACCGCAACCGCCGTTGTCATCGCGAATCTCGTCGTGGACCTGCTGTACGGCGTGATCGACCCACGAGTGAGGCTGGGATGACCGACCACGAGCACACGTCCCCCGAGGACGGGAAGACCGACGTCACCAAGGCGGACGTCACCAAGGGCGACACCGCCGGGACCGGCGTCACCGCGGCCGGGGCGGCCGGCGATGCCGCCGCGGACCTGCCCGCCACGGGTACCGCGACCGGCGAGCCCGCGCCGGCCAAGGAGCCGCCGGCCTCGTTCCTTGAGGTCCGCGACCTGCGGGTGCACTTCCCCACCCAGGACGGCGTCGTCAAGTCGGTCGACGGGCTCTCCTTCACGCTGGAGAAGGGCAAGACCCTCGGTATCGTCGGCGAGTCGGGCTCCGGCAAGTCCGTGACCTCGCTGGGCATCATGGGGCTGCACACCGTCGGCCAGTACGGCAGGCAGCGGCCCCGCCTCTCCGGCGAGATCTGGCTGAACGGCCAGGAACTGCTGAGCGCCGACCCGGACACGGTCCGCAAACTGCGCGGCCGGGAGATCTCCATGATCTTCCAGGACCCGCTCTCCGCGCTGCACCCCTTCTTCACCGTCGGCCACCAGATCGTGGAGGCGTACCGCGTCCACCACGACGTCGACAAGAAGACGGCCCGCAAGCGCGCCGTGGAACTCCTGGACCGGGTGGGCATCCCCGAGCCGAAGAAGCGGGTGGACAGCTACCCGCACGAGTTCTCCGGCGGGATGCGCCAGCGCGCGATGATCGCCATGGCGCTGGTCAACAACCCCGAACTCCTGATCGCCGACGAGCCGACCACGGCCCTGGACGTGACCGTCCAGGCGCAGATCCTCGACCTGATCCGCGATCTGCAGAAGGAGTTCGGCTCGGCCGTCATCATCATCACCCACGACCTGGGCGTCGTCGCCGAACTCTCCGACGACATCCTGGTGATGTACGGCGGACGCTGTGTCGAGTACGGCACCGCGGAGCAGGTCTTCTACGAGCCGCAGCACCCCTACACCTGGGGCCTGCTGGGCTCCATGCCGCGCATCGACCGGGACCGGGCCGAGCGCCTCATCCCGGTCAAGGGCTCGCCGCCCAGCCTCATCAACGTCCCCTCCGGCTGCGCCTTCAACCCGCGCTGCCCGTACGCGGACATCCCCAAGGGCGACGTCACCCGCACCACGCGGCCCGAGCTGCGCGAGGTCAAGCCCGGGCACCTGTCCGCCTGTCACATGGCGCAGGAGGACAGGGAGCGCATCTGGAACGAAGAGATTGCCCCGAAGCTGTGAGCGCGAAGTGAGTGAGGACGACGAGCCGATGACGAACCCCGCGAAGCCCCCGGCCACCGGCTCCGAGCCGGCGGGCCCGGGCACGCTCGCCGAGCCGCGCGAGGGCGAGCCGCTGCTGAAGGTCAGCGGCCTCAAGAAGCACTTCCCCGTCACCAAGGGTCTCTTCAAGCGGCAGGTCGGCGCCGTCCTCGCGGTCGACGGCATCGACTTCGAGGTCCGCGCGGGCGAGACCCTCGGCGTCGTGGGGGAGTCGGGCTGCGGCAAGTCCACGATGGGCCGTCTGATCACCCGGCTGCTGGAGCCCACCGCCGGGAAGATCGAGTTCGAGGGCAAGGACATCACGCACCTGGGCGTCAGCGGCATGCGGCCGATGCGCCGCGATGTGCAGATGATCTTCCAGGACCCGTACTCCTCGCTGAACCCCAGGCACACGGTCGGCGCCATCGTCAGCGCCCCGTTCAAGCTCCAGGGGGTGCAGCCCGAGGGCGGTGTCAAGAAGGAGGTCCAGCGGCTGCTCCAGGTGGTCGGGCTCAGCCCCGAGCACTACAACCGCTACCCGCACGAGTTCTCCGGCGGTCAGCGCCAGCGCATCGGCATCGCCCGCGCGCTGGCGCTCAACCCGAAGCTCGTGGTGGCCGACGAGCCGGTCTCGGCGCTGGACGTCTCCATCCAGGCCCAGGTCGTCAACCTGCTGGACGACCTCCAGGAGGAGCTGGGCCTCACCTATGTGATCATCGCGCACGACCTGTCCGTCATCCGGCACGTCTCGGACCGGATCGCCGTGATGTACCTCGGCAAGGTCGTCGAGATCACGGACCGCAAGTCGCTGTACGAGACGCCCATGCACCCCTACACCCGTGCGCTGCTGTCGGCGGTGCCCGTGCCGGACCCGCGCCGCAAGGCCGCACAGGGGCGGGAGCGGATCCTGCTCCAGGGCGATGTGCCCTCCCCGATGAACCCGCCGTCCGGCTGCCGCTTCCACACCCGGTGCTGGAAGGCGACGGAGGTCTGCCGGACGAAGGAGCCCCCGCTGGTGTCCCTGGGCCCCGGCCACCAGGTGGCGTGCCACCACCCGGAGAACGCCCCCGACCAGGAGCCGGGCGACACCGAGCTGCTGCGCACGGCCGCCGCGGCCAAGGAGGCGCGCTAGCCGTCCCGCCCCCGGGCGCCGCTGCCGGGCCGGCGGCACCCGGGGGCGGGGAGGGCAGGGCCGCGGGCGCGTGCACCGGCCCGATACAAAGGTGCGCGTGGACACCCTCTTCAACCCGACCCTCCAGCACTGGCTGGACATCGCGGGTATCTTCGTCTTCGCCGTCTCCGGTGCCCTGCTGGCCGTCCGCCGCAACTTCGACGTCTTCGGCATCGCCGTCCTCGCCGAGGTCACCGGCCTGGGCGGCGGCATCTTCCGGGACGTGGTCATCGGGGCGGTGCCGCCGGCGGCCTTCACCGATCTGGGCTACTTCCTCACACCCCTCGTCTCCACCGCTCTGGTCTTCTTCCTGCACCCGCAGGTGGAGCGGATCAACAAGGCGGTGAACGTCTTCGACGCCGCCGGTCTGGGCCTCTTCTGCGTGACGGGCACGCTCAAGGGCCACGAGTACGGGCTCGGCCTCACCTCCTCGGTGGTGATGGGCCTGGCCACGGCGGCCGGCGGCGGTGTCCTGCGGGACGTGCTGGCCAACGAGGTGCCCTCCCTGCTGCGCTGGGACCGCGAGATCTACGCGGTGCCGGCGATCGTCGGCTCCAGCGCGGTGGCGCTCCTGATCCACCTCGACGAGGTGCGGCCCACCACGGCGGTGGGCGCGGCGCTGCTGGCGTTCGTCCTGCGGCTGCTGGCCCTGCGCTACAACTGGCGTGCCCCGCGCGCCTGGAAGCGCAGCAGCGCGACACTGGACGCGGAGCGGGCGGGCAGCGACCGCGCCTAGTGGCTACCCACGAGTAACAAACGGGGTGTACGGTGCCCTCATGTCCGACGCTCCCTCTCAGGTCACCGCCCCGCCCGCCGCCCATGCGCCCGCCACCAGCGAGTTCGACCGGGACACGGCCGTCCGCACCCGTGAGCCCGGCGTCCACGAGGCGCGGCTCTCGCCGGGCTGGGCGATAGGCAAGGCCCTCAACGGCGGCTACCTGCTGGCCGTCCTCGGCCGGGCGCTGCGCCAAGCGCTCCCGCACCCGGATCCGTTCACGATCACGGCCCACTACCTGACGGCCACCGTCGCCGGGCCCGCCACCATCCGCACCGATACCGCCCGCAGCGGCCGCACCGTCTCCACGGCCTCGGCCGGCCTCTTCCAGACGGACGAGCGCGGCAACGAGGTCGAGCGCATCCGCGTCCTGGCCACCTACGGCGACCTCGACGCCCTCTCCGGCGAGATCCGCACCAGCGCCACCCCGCCCGCCATGCCGCCGCGCGAACAGTGCTTCCGCGCCACCGACCACCCCGGCGGCGCCGCCGCCGTCCCCGAGATGGGCCACCGGCTCGATCTGCGGCTCGACCCGGAGACCTGCGGCTGGGCGCTGGGGGCGCCCAGTATGCGCGGCCGGATGCGGGCCTGGCTCCAGCTGGCCGACGGCCGCGACGCGGACCCGCTCTCGCTGCTGATGGCGGTGGACGCGCTGCCACCGACCGGCTTCGACCTCGGCCTCACCGGCTGGGTCCCCACCGTCGAACTCACCGTCCACGTCCGCGCCCGCCCGGCCCCCGGCCCGCTCCGGGTCGCCATCACCACCCGCAACCTGGCCACCGGCTTCCTGGAGGAGGACGCGGAGGTCTGGGACTCGGCCGACCGGCTGGTGGCCCAGTCCCGCCAGCTCGCCCGGGCGTAGGCCGCCGGGGGCAACCGGGCTACTGTCGCACGCCACGGCTGCCCCCGATATGTCCCTTTCCCTCCGCGCGCTTACGTTGTGCATGGAAAGCCGCAATTCGAGAGAAAGCGACGCAAGGTGACCTACACAGTCAAGAGCACGCTCCCGGAAGCGGACCTGCGGACCGTCGCCGAGGCGCTCCAGGGCACGCTGCTCGACCTCATCGACCTCTCCCTCGTCGCCAAGCAGATCCACTGGAACGTGGTCGGGCCCCGCTTCCGGTCCATCCACCTCCAGCTCGACGAGGTGGTCGACACCGCCCGCCAGTACTCCGACACCGTCGCCGAGCGGGCGTCCGCGCTCGGGATCAGCCCGGACGGCCGCTCGGTCAGCGTCGCGGGCGGCAGCGCCCTCGCCACCGTCAAGGAGGGCTGGCTCCCCGACAACGACGCGGTGCGCCTGATGGTCGAGGCCCTCAGCGCGGTGATCACCAAGGCCCGTGAGCGGATGAAGGCCGTCGGCCCGGTCGACCCGGTCACCGAGGACGTCTTCATCCGGCTCACCGGCGACCTGGAGAAGGAGCACTGGATGTTCCAGGCGGAGAACCGGGCCTGAGCCCGGCCGCGGGTCACCCGGCGGCCGGCCCGGGGGCGGCGGAGGCGGCCGTGCGGGCGTAGTGGGCGGCGATCTCGTCGGAGGTGGTCAGCCAGGTGGCCGGGTGTCCCGCGATGTACTCCAGCGCCTCGTCGAGGTACTTGGCGCGGAACGCCTGGCCGATCACGAACGGGTGCAGGACGAGCGGCATCACCCGTCCGCTGCCGCTCTCCTCGGCCTCCTTGAGCAGCTGGTCGAACTGGTCCTTGACGATGCGGACGTACTCCGGGCCGCTCAGGGACTTGCCCACGAACATCTGGATGTCGCCGAGTTCGACCGCGTAGGGGACGCTGAACATGCCGTCCACCGCGAGCGGGTAGGGCTGGTCGTCGTTGCCCCAGTCCAGTACGTAGTCCAGGCCCAGCCCGGCCAGCAGCCGCGGGGTCTCGTACGTCTCGGTGAGGCCGGGGCCCAGCCAGCCGCGGGGCCGGCGGCCGGTGCCGCGTTCGATGGTCTCGACGACCTCGGTGAGGTAGGCGCGCTCCTCGTCGGGCTCCATGCCCGCCTGGAGGATGTTGTTGTTCTTGCCGTGTGCGATCCAGGCCCAGTCGCGCTGCCGCCCGGCCTCGATGATCTGCGGATAGCGGTCGACGACATCGGAGTTGAGCATGACGCTGGCACGGATGCCGTGCTTGTCGAGGATGTCGGCCACCCGCCAGATGCCGACCCGGGGTCCGTAGTCCCGCCAGCCGAAGTTCAGCGGGTCCGGCGAGAGGCCGGCGGTGCCCGGGTAGATGCTGGTCGCGGGACGGTCGATCTCGAAGTGCTCCACGTTCAGCCCCACGTAGAAGGCGATCCGGGCGCCGTCCGGCCAGTGCAGGGGCTCCCGTTCGGTGAGGGGGCTGTAGGGGAAGAGCGTGTTGTCCATGCGTGTTCACCTCAAGGGTCGAGGGTCGTGGGGCGTGCTGCCCTCTGCCTGACCGCATCTTCAAACCTTCACACTGGTGTGAAGGTCAAGCGGCGACGGTGTGACCCGCGCCGGCCGGCCGCACACCGCGGGCGGCGGGGTTGGGCGGGCCACCCGTGATGCGTCAGGGTGGGTGTCCACCGAGGGGAGGCAGGCATGAAACAGTTGGTCGCCCGCGTCTGGCACTCCCTGCGCGGGCCGCTCCAGTGGCGTCTCCTGTGGCTGGCGCACGCCAAGTTCGTGGTCGGCGTCACGGGCGTGGTGCGCGACCGTGACGGCCGCGTCCTCCTGCTGCGGCACCGCCTGTGGTCACCGGACAGCGCCTGGGGGCTGCCCACCGGATTCGCCGTCAGGGGCGAGGACTTCGCGCGGACGGTGGTGCGCGAGGTACGGGAGGAGACGGGCCTGACGGTCGAGCCGGGAGCGCTCGTACGCCTCCGGAGCGGCTACCGGCTGCGCCTGGAGGTGGCCTACGAGGCCCTCTGCACCGGCGGCACCCTGAAGCTCGACACCATGGAGATACGCGAAGCACGCTGGTTCTCCCCCGACGACCTGCCCGACGGCCTCCAGGAGTCCCACCGCGAGCTGATCCGCCCCCCGGCCGCCTCCTGACGGCGGGCCGCCGGTGCCTCACCCGCGCTTGAGCCGGCTCCGCACAGCAAGCACCGCGAGACCCAGCAGGGTGGGCTCCACCAGCCGGGCGGCCTTCTCCAGATAGCCGCCCGCGCGCGTCAGACGCGGCCCGCTGGAGCGGAAGACCACCGAGTTGAGCACCACGTCGACCGCCTTACCGGCCCGCTCGGCGGTGAAGCGCTCCGGCAGGGGACGGTGCAGCCCGGGCGGCTGCTTCCCGGTGAGACCGGAGCCCGCGGGGTAGGGGCGGGCCGGGGTGTCGGGCAGGCCGACGGCCATCATCAGCAGCACCGTCGCCAGCATCGACGCGGCCAGCCAGGCCAGGGCCCGGGAGGCGCGCAGCCCGTAGCCGGAGGCCGCCCAGTACAGGGTCAGCAGCCAGCGCTCGGCGTGCCGCCAGCCGCGGCTGTAGCGCCGCATCTCCATCTCGCCGTAGTAGAAGTCCGCCGCCCCCGGCTCGTCCTTGGCGTCCTCGCGCGCCTTGCGCAGCTGGCGGTAGGTGGTGGTCAGCGCGGCCAGACCGGGGGCGTCGTGGTCACGGGCCGGCGCGTCCCCCCAGTTGTGCCGGGACGCCGGGCGCCTGCGGATCGCCCGCCACCGCCGCTCCTCCTCGATGACGTACCGCTTGGTGCACCAGTAGGGCACGCCACGGTGCCAGCGCACACCGCTGGGGGCCGCGCTCATGTCCCAGCGCCCCTCCAGCCGGAGCTGGTCGAGGTGGTGGGTGCCGGCGAACAGGCAGCCGCTCAGATCCACGTCGGACAGCAGCAGCATCGAGGCGTCCACCTCGCGCAGCGACATCACGGACACGGTGACGGGCCGCTGCCGCGCCGGCACGTGCTCGGGGGGAGCGGCGAAGTGGTGGCTCGTCATCACGGTGCTCGGCTGCTGGAGGTGGGCGCCCTCCAGGGCGAGCCGGGCGTACCGCAACTGGAAGGAGGCCGGCCCGTCGAAGCGCGCGTTGACGCACCGCACCAGCGGGGCGGCGATCCGGAACCGGGCCGCCCCCTCGAACACGGCGCCCGTCAGGTCCACGGTGTCCGAGCAGACGAGCGGCCCGAGGAACACCGGTGCCGCGAAGACGGCGTGCCGCAGCCGCAGGACGCCCTCCACACGGGCGTTGTCCAGCCACACCTCGGCCTCGAAACGCGCCCGGTCGAGGAAGACCTCCCGGCCCGCGCGGAACGAGGCGTCCACGAACCGGACCGGCCCCTCGAAGACCGCTTGCCGGAAGGAGAGCGGTGCCCCCGCCTCCTCGAAGCGGGCCCCGGAGAAGTCGGCGCTCCCGAAGCGCGGGGCCGCGCCGTCCCCGGGGCGCAGCCGGGAACACAGCTCCGCCAGCAGCTCCCCGCTCACCGGCGTCCCCCGCAGGTCCACGTCCGCCCCGGGGCCCAGCAGGGCCAGCCACTCCCGCCTGCCGTCCCCGGTGAGGTGCGCCAGGCACCGGGGACGGGAGCCGGCGCGTATCCCGCGGCAGCCGACCGGGTCCCGCTCGTGCGCGCCCAGGCCGCAGTGGTCCCAGGGCGGAGGCGTCGTCTCGTCCATGGCGTGATCACACCAGGGCGGACGCGTCCCGCGCAGCCCCCCGGACACATCCGCTTCTCCCCTCCCGCGCTCCTCCGCCCCCACGCGCCGGTCGTGCGCCCCGGGAAGGCCCGTAGAATCGGGGAATCATGGCTGACACCGCCCACCCCGCCTATCTCGACCACGCCGCCACCACCCCGATGTGGCCCGAGGCGGTGCGGACGATGACCGAGCAGCTCGCGGTCGTCGGCAACGCGTCCTCGCTGCACGGCGCGGGCCGGCGGGCCCGGCGCACGGTCGAGGAGTCGCGGGAGTCGCTGGCGGCCTCGCTCGGCGCCCGGCCCAGCGAGGTGGTCTTCACCGGGGGCGGCACCGAGGCGGACAACCTCGCCGTCAAGGGGCTGTACTGGGCCCGCCGGGGCCAGGACGCGAGGCGGACGCGGGTGCTGGCCAGCCCGGTCGAGCACCACGCGGTCCTCGACGCCGTCGAGTGGCTGGCCGAACACGAGGGCGCGCGCGTCGAGTGGCTGCCGGTGGACGCCCACGGGCGGGTGCACCCCGAGGCCCTGCGCGAGGCCATCGAGCGGGACCCGTCCGGGGTGGCGCTGGCCACGGTCATGTGGGCGAACAACGAGATCGGCACCACCACACCGATCCGCGAACTGGCGGCGGTGGCCGAGGAGTTCGGGGTGCCGCTGCACTCGGACGCGGTGCAGGCGTTCGGACAGCTCGATGTCTCCTTCGCCGAGTCCGGCCTGGCGGCCATGGCCGTGACCGGACACAAGACCGGCGGCCCGTACGGCGTCGGCGCCCTGCTGCTGCGGCGCGAGTTCACCCCCGTGCCACTGCTGCACGGCGGCGGCCAGGAGCGGCAGGTGCGCTCCGGGACCCTCGACACCCCCGCCGTCGCCGCGTTCGCGACGGCCGCGCGGGTGTCCGTCGAGCGGCGCGAGGACTTCGTCCGCGAGGTGGGCGCCCTGCGCGACGCCCTGGTGGCCGCCGTCCGCGAGGCCGTGCCGGACGCGGTGCTCAACGGCGACCCGGACCCGGCCGGCCGGCTCCCCGCCAACGCCCACTTCTCCTTCCCCGGCTGCGAGGGCGACTCGCTGCTGCTCCTCCTGGACGCCCAGGGGATCGAGTGTTCGACGGGTTCGGCGTGCACGGCGGGCATCGCCCAGCCCAGCCATGTGCTGCTGGCCACCGGCACCGATCCGGACCTGGCCCGGGGCACCCTGCGCTTCTCCCTGGGCCACACCTCCACCAAGGCCGACGTGGACGCGCTGGCCGAGGCCATCGGCCCGGTCGTGGACCGGGCCCGGAACGCGGGCCTGAGCTAGCCGCCCGCCGCCCCCCTGCTGTCTCCTGGCCGCCCGCTCGCCGCCCCTTGGCTGGCTGCCGCCCGCCGCCCCCCTGCTGTCTCCTGGCCGCCCGCTCGCCGCCCCTTGGCTGGCTGCCGCCCGCCGCCTCCTGAGCGCCCGCCCGCTGCCTCCGGGCCTGGTCTCCTGGCGGCTCCGGTCGGCCGCCAGGTGGTCCGTCCACGGCCGGCCTTCTGGTAGTCCGGCCACGGCCGCCGCCTCTGTCACTGCCGGCGGTGGCCCCCGCACACCGCCGCCCCCGTCGCGGCGCCGCTCACCTGCGGCGCAGCGTGCTCTCCACCTTCATCTCGTTCCGCACCAGACGTATGTAGCGGTCCCAGTCCCAGTGCCGGCCCGGGTCGGTGTGGTCGGCGCCGGGGACCTCGTTGTGGCCGATGATGTGCTTCCGGTCGGCGGGGAAGCCGTAGCGGGAGCAGATACCGGCGGTGAGCTTGGCGGAGGAGCGGTACATCGCGTCCGTGAAGTCCTGCGGGCGGTCCGTCCAGCCCTCGTGCTCGATGCCGATGCTGCGCTCGTTGTACTCCCTGTTTGCGGCGTGGAAGGCCACGTCCAGCTCGCGGATCATCTGGATGATCTCTCCGTCCTGGCAGACGATGTAGTGGGCCGCGGCCTGGTGCGCCGGGTTCCGGAAGACCTTCACGGCGGCCGCGGCGGTGCCCTGCGTGACGTGGACGATCACTCTGTCGATGCCGAAGTCCGAGGGGCGGTCCCCGCGGCGCATGTTCGCCTCGGAGGCGGCCACCCACCGGGCGCGGGCGTCGTCGACCTGGCCCTCCATCCGGGGCTTGTCGTTCCCGGGCATCCGCCACCACCAGCGCTTGATCTCCTGCCGGGTGGCCAGGCCCAGCACCCCGAGGCCCACCGCGGCGGTGCCCGTGATCAGC
>NZ_VJOK01000001.1:5386689-5399907 GCF_013302895.1 Streptomyces albus subsp. chlorinus
CCCGCCCGCCCCCGTCCCGGCCGCCCGCTGGGGTCCGACCGGCCTTGGGCTCTCGTCCTTCATCCGCCGCCTGTCCCATGTGCTCCCCAACGCGTTCGGGCCACCGGGTGGTTCCGTCTACCCTGGAGGGCGCTATGACTACTGCATCCTCGCGGGGGACAGCCTCCGCGCGCCCGCTGCGTGTGCTGGCCGCCATGTCCGGCGGTGTGGACTCCGCCGTCGCGGCGGCCCGCGCCGTCGAGGCCGGGCACGACGTGACGGGCGTGCATCTGGCTCTGTCCGCCAACCCTAAGTCGTTCCGCACGGGTGCGCGCGGCTGCTGCACCATCGAGGACTCCAACGACGCGCGCCGCGCCGCCGACGTCATCGGCATCCCGTTCTACGTCTGGGACCTGGCGGAACGGTTCCGCGAGGACGTGGTCGAGGACTTCGTGGCGGAGTACGAGGCAGGCCGCACGCCCAATCCGTGCCTGCGCTGCAACGAGAAGATCAAGTTCGCCGCGCTGCTGGACAAGGCTCTCGCACTGGGGTTCGACGCCGTGTGCACCGGCCACTACGCCACCGTTGTGACCCGCCAGGACGGCCGCCGCGAACTGCACCGTGCGAGTGACGCCGCCAAGGACCAGAGCTACGTTCTGGGCGTGCTGGACGAGCGGCAGCTCGCCCACGCGATGTTCCCGCTGGGCGACACCCTCACCACCAAGGAGGAGATCCGCGCCGAGGCCGAGCGGCGCGGGCTGGCGGTGGCCAAGAAGCCCGACAGCCACGACATCTGCTTCATCGCCGACGGCGACACCCAGGGATTCCTCGCCTCCCGGCTGGGCACGGCCGAGGGCGACATCGTGGACGAGTCCGGCACCAAGCTGGGCACCCACGAGGGCGCGTACGGCTTCACGATCGGCCAGCGCAAGGGGCTGCGCCTGGGGCACCCCGCCCCCGACGGCAAGCCGCGCTACGTGCTGGACATCTCCCCGGTCGACAACACGGTCACCGTCGGCCCCGCCTCCTCCCTCGACGTCACCGCCCTCACCGCCGTACGCCCCCGCTGGTGCGGTGAGCCGCCCGCCGGCGGCCCCCGCGCCTACACGGCGCAGCTGCGGGCGCACGGCGCCGAGACCCCCGTCGAGGCGGAACTGGTGGACGGCGAGCTGCGGGTGCGCTTCGCCTCGCCGGAGCGCGGGGTCGCCCCGGGCCAGGCGATTGTGCTGTACGAGGGCACCCGGGTGGTCGGCTCGGCGACGATCGACCGCACGGAGCGGGCCGTCCCGGCGGCCTAGCCCCTGAACGGCCGGCGGCACGACACGGCTCCGGCCCAGGCTGCCGGGGCGGTGCCGCCTGGGGCCGGAACCGTTTCCCCTGGGAGCCGCACGGGTCCCGGGACGGTGCCGGGCCGGGGCCGGAGGCCGGATCGCCGGGCTGTGGCCGCCGGCCCGCCCGCGTGAGGTCACGCCCCCAGCAGTTCCAGTGCCTGGGGGCCGTCCTCCGCGAAGGTGACCAGGTCCGCCAGGGGGATGGGCAGGAAGCCCTCGGCCTCCATGCGGGCCATCTGCTGTCGTAGTCCGTCGTAGAAGCCCGCGGTGTTCAGCACCACGACGGGCTTGGCGTGCATGCCGTGCTTGCGCAGTTCCAGGATCTCGGTCGCCTCGTCCAGGGTGCCCGTGCCGCCCACCATGACGACGATCGCGTCGGCGCGGTCCAGCAGGAGGGCCTTGCGCTCGGCGAGGTCGGCGGTGACGATCATCTCGTCGGCGTTCGGCCGCGCCACGTCGCGCAGGAACTCCACCGAGATGCCGATGAGCCGCCCGCCGGCGTCCTGCACCCCGTCGGCGACGACCTTCATCAGCCCGGAGTCCGAGCCGCCCCAGACCAGGCTGTGCCCGCGCTTGCCGATCAGCTCGGCGAACTCGCGGGCCGCGTCGGTGTAGACGCTGTCCAGCTCGGCGGCGGAGCAGAAGACGCAGATGTTCATGGGGGAGGGTGCGGCGGGGCCGGGTGCGGTCGAGGTCATGCCGGACAGCCTAGAGCCGCCTCCCGGCGGTGGGCACGCGGTGCCGCGGGTGCGGCCAGGGCCGCGCTGTGCCGCATGACACACTACGGCGGTCGCGAACCGCCGGGCCGGTCCGCGAACACTGGCTCGCCGGGCAACCGGCTCACAGGGGAGGCGTGTTGGGCGTGCGGCGCGGATGGTACTGGGCGGGTGGCGTCTGGGCGGTGCTCGTGGTCGCGGGCGGCGGTCTGACCCTGCTGTGGCAGGAGGAGCCGGAGCCGTCCTTCGGCTGGTACGACGCGGGCGGCGAGTCCGCCCGCCCGTCGCCCGGCGCGTCACCGGGACCGTCGCCCGGCCTGGAGGCGGAGGCGGTCCGGCGCGGGGACTCGCGCTGCGCCTCCCGGCGGCCCGCCGACCCGCCGTCCCCCGCCCGGCCGTCCGGTGAGCCGTCGCCGTCCCTGCCGCGGCTCCCGTCGCCGCCACCGCTCCCGTCGCCGCCAGACTTCCCGTCGCCGGACTCCGCGGCGTCCCGGGCTCCTGTCCCGGTCCGGACGCTGGTGGTCTGCGCGTACACCAGCGACTGAGCGCCGCGCGACGGACGGGCCCGCCCGCCCCGCGCGATCCGGGAGGGGCGGGCCCGCGGCGCCGGGCCGGGGCGGGCGTCAGCCCTTGGTGAGGGTGAAGCGGAAGATGCCCCAGGTGAGGCGGTGCTGGGTGCCGCCGTCCACCCAGTGGGCGAGGCCCTTCTTCATCTGGGCGAGGTAGTCCGAGCTGACCTTCGCGGCGAGCCCCTCGGCCTCCTGCCGTTCGGTCTCCTCCAGAACGCGCCCGTAGTGCGTGACGAGCTGCTCGCGCAGGTCCTCGAAGCCGCCCGTGGCGCCCTCGTGCTCGGTGGGGAGGAACCCGAGCCGGGCCAGTTCGCGGGTGTAGAAGCCGGGGGAGCCCATGTCGTCGAGGTGGATGCGGTCCAGGATGGGCTGGAGGGCGCCCGGGTCGGCGCCGTCGGCGGCCATGGGATCGGTGAAGACGAGCTGCCCGCCGGGCCTGAGGACCCGCCGGACCTCCTCCAGGACGCGGATGCGGTTGCCGCTGTGCAGGAACGCGTCCTGGGACCAGACGACGTCCACGCTGGAGTCGGGGAACGGCACGCTCTCGAAGGAACCGTCGACGACCTCGATCCGGCCGGTGAGGCCGCGGGCCGCGTTCAGCTGCCGGTGCCGCTCGTTCTCGACCTCACTGAGGTTGAGCGCCTGGACGGTGCAGCCGTACGTTCCGGCCAGATAGCGGGCCGAGCCGCCGAAGCCGGAGCCGAGGTCCAGCACGCGGGAGCGCTCGGTGAGTCCGAGCCCGGAGGCCATCCGCTCGACGGTGCGGCGGCTGGCGTCCGCGATGGGTTCCGCGGGGTGCGCGTAGATACCGACGTGGATGTCCTCGCCGCCCCACACGGAAGAATAGAAGGCGTCCGCGTCGGGGGAGTTGTAGTAACTCCGCGCGGTATTCACGGCACCGCCGTATGCGCCTTCCTCCTGATCCTCCATCCGGTATTCCTTCTCCGCGACGTGCACGAAGAAGTCGGGTTGTTCGTCCCGGTAGGTGTGCTGGAAGTCGCCGTATGTCTCGATGCGCTGAAAACCGACCTCGGACATGAGGCGCCGCGTGTAGTCCTTGCGGAGCGGGAACATGTTGAGGTGGTACACGGAATTGTCCGGGAAGCGGTACCGCATGCGGCACAGCCCCTCGTCCACGTATTCCGGCTCCACCGCGACGTCCTCGCCGCAGTAGTAGTAGGTGTGCTTGCTGGAATAGCCGCGGTCCAGGATCGCGTCGTAATTGCGCTGATCCAGGATGAGGATTCCGTCGTGCTTGAGCATCGCGTAGAACTCGGCCAGCGCCTTGCGCCGGTCGCGTTCCGAGAACAGATGCGTGAAGGAGTTGCCGAGGCACACGATGGCGTCGTACTCACCGTGGACGTCCCGGTTGAGCCAGCGCCAGTCGGCCTGGACGACCCGCAGGATGTGGTCGCCGTTCTTCATTCCGTTCTCGAAGGCCATCGCGAGCATATCGGCGCTGCCGTCCGCGCTCACGGTCTCGAAGCCGGCCTCCAGCAGCCGGACGGAGTGGAATCCTGTCCCCGTGGCGACGTCGAGGACGCTCTTGACTCCCCGCTTTCTCAGCAGGTCGATGAAGAAATTCCCCTCGCTCTCCGCTCGCTTCTCCCAGTCTATGAGGGAGTCCCACTTCTCGACGAAGCTGGGCACGTACTCCTCTGTGTAGTGCCCGGTTTCCCGGACCTCGACGGGGTTGTCTCCGAATTCCTGAGCCGGTCGCGCGGAAATGACGAAACCTCCAGTAGAAGAGACGGTGGCCCAAGGCGCGGTCGCCGAGGACGCACCAGGCTTGGGCTCGGTGAACCGCGCGTGGTCTCCGGTGCATAGCTATCCACCGCCCGGAGATCTATGCCACCAACTCGCCGAATCCCGCCCGGGATTGTCCGGAAAACGCGCTCCGACCAGCGTCTTTCCGCCCCCAGATTTCTGCCGTGCGGGCGGGGCCCACCTGCCGCAGCAAACAGGACAGTTGGGTATGCTGCGGCTGGCAGCACCACAATTCAGCACGACTCGTACCACGAGGTACAACACAGCACCGAGCATGGCGAGTACACATGGCTAAGCGCACCTCTTCCGCCCCCTCTTCCCGGGCATCGTCCTTCCGCGGCCGGGACATCGGCATAGATCTCGGTACGGCCAACACCCTGGTGTACGAGCGCGGGCGCGGCGTGGTCCTGAACGAACCGTCCGTCGTCGCGATCGACACGAACACCGGCAAGGTCCTGGCCGTCGGCGCCCGCGCGCGGCAGGCCGTGGGCCGCACCCCCGGTTCCATCACCGCGACCCGCCCGCTCAAGGGCGGCGTGATCACCGATTTCGAGGCCACCGAGGGCATGCTGCGGCACTTCATCCGCGCGGCCCGCGACAGCGGCAAGGGCCGTGGCCGCGGCCGGTCGCCCCGGGTCGTGGTGTGCGTGCCCAGCGGCGTCACCGGCGTCGAACGGCGCGCCGTCCTCCAGACCGCCGGGCGGGCCGGGGCCCGCTCGGTGCGGCTGATCGAGGAGCCCATAGCGGCGGCGATCGGTGCCGGGCTGCCGGTGCACGAGGCCCGCGGCTCCATGGTCGTGGACATCGGCGGCGGCAGCACGGAGATCGCCATCATCTCGCTCGGCGGCATGGTGGTGGCGCGCTCGGCGCGGATCGCCGGGGACGCGATGGACGCGGCCCTCGCCTCCTGGATCGAGCGGGAGTTCGCGATCGCGGTGGGGGAGCGGACCGCCGAGGAGATCAAGATGGCCTACGGCCACGCGGAGTTCGTGCCCGTGCGCGGCCGGGACAAGACCACCGGCATGCCCAAGGTCATCCACCTGACGCCGGAGGAGATCGGCGAGGCCCTCGAACGCCCGGTGCGCGCCGTGGTCGAGGCGGTCCAGGCCGCCTTCGAGGAGTGCCCGCCCGAGCTGTACGGCGACATCATGGAGCGCGGCATCGTCCTGACCGGCGGCGGGGCGCTCCTGCACGGCCTGGACCAGCGCCTGTCGGAGGAGACGGGGATGCCCGTGACGGTCGCCGACGAGCCGCTCGGCTGTGTCGCCCTGGGCACGGGCCGGTGCCTGGAGGAGTACGACAGGCTCGACTCGATCTTCGCCGCCTAGTCCCGGGCCGGTGCGGGATCATGGGGGCATGGCAACACATGTGATCACAGGGGCCGGCTCCGGCATCGGGGCCGAGGTGGCCCGGCGCCTGCTGGAGCGGGGCGACACCCTCTACCTGCTGGCCCGGGACGCCGGGAGGGCCAGGGAGCTGGCGGGCCGGTTCGAGGGGGCGCGCACGCTGGTCGGCGACCTCGGGGAACCGGAGCGGCTCTCCTGGGCGTTCGAGCACCAGACGCTCCCCGAGGACGTCGACTCGCTGCTGCACATCGCGGGCGTCGTCGAGCTGGGCACCGTCGGGGAGCTGACGCCCAAGGTGTGGAACGCCACCCTCGCCGCCAACCTCGTCGCCCCCGCCGAGCTGACCCGCCTGCTGCTGCCGCAGCTGCGCCGCTCCCGCGGCCATGTCGTCTTCGTCAACTCCGGCGCGGGGCTGCGCGCGAACCCGGACTGGAGCGCGTACGCGGCCAGCAAGCACGGCCTCAAGGCGCTGGCCGACGCGCTGCGCGCCGAGGAGTCCGCGGGCGGGGTCCGTGTCACCTCCGTCTACCCGGGGCGCACCGCGACGCCGATGCAGGAGAAGGTGCACCGGCAGGAGGGCAGGGAGTACGACGCCGGCCGGTGGATCCCCGTGGAGGCGGTGGCGACGACGATCCTGACGGCGCTGGACCTGCCCAGGGGCGCGGAACTCACGGACCTGACGGTGAAGCCGGGCGGCTGAGGGCGCCCCGCAACCCCGTCCTCCCGCCGCCGGCCCGCCGGCCCGCCGTCCCGCCGTGCCCCGACGGCCGGCGACCGGCGGCGAGGGGAGGCGGGCGCCCTGGGCCGCAGCGCACGGGGGGCGCGGGCGTCGCCGTACCCTGCCCGGGTGAGCAACCAGAGACAACGCACCGCCTGGGGCCCCGCGGCGGCGACCGGCGTCGGGTCGATGCCCGGTACCGACGCGCGCGAGGCCGCCAGGACGGTCACCGGCATCCTCGAGGAGCCGCAGCACCTGCCCTTCCTCCCGGAACTGCCCGCCAGGGGGCCCGGCGCGGACATGCTGGGCCGTACCACCGGGCTGCTGACCGAGATGTACGTGCACCTGGAGCCCAGCGGGTGGCGGATCAGCGACCGGCCGGGCCGGGACACCCGCCGCTCCCGGGCCTGGCTGCGCGAGGACCTCGACGCGCTGGAGGAGTTCACCCAGGGGTACGGCGAGCAGGACCGGCCGCGCGGGGTGAAGCTGTCCGCGGTCGGCCCCTGGACGCTCGCCGCGGGGGTCGAGCGGCGCAACGGCGAGGCGATGCTCGGCGACCCGGGCGCCGTGCGCGACCTGGCCGCCTCGCTCGCCGAGGGGCTGGCGGAGCACCTGGCCGAGGTGCGCCGCAGGGTGCCGGGCGCCACGCCCGTGCTCCAGCTGGACGAGCCCTCCCTCCCGGCCGTGCTGCGCGGCGGCGTGCCCACGGCCAGCGGCTACCGCACCCACCCGGCGGTGGACCGCGCCGTCGTCGAGTCCACCCTGCGCGACCTGATCGCGGTGCACGACGGGCCGGTGGTCGTGCACGTGTGCGCGCCCGGGGTCCCCGTCGGACTGCTGCGCCGGGCGGGCGCGGACGGCGTCTCCCTCGACGCCTCCCTGCTCACCCAGCGTGACGACGAGGCGATCGGGGAGGCCGTGGAGGGCGGCCTCACGCTGTTCGCGGGCCTGGTGCCGGGCACCGGGGCGGCGGAGGGCGTGGACGGCGGGGGACTGTCGGACCCTGCCGGTAGCGTCGGGGGTGTCAGGTCGTTGTGGCGCAGGCTCGGGCTGTCCCCGGGCCTGCTCGCCGAGTCCGTGGTGGTCACCCCCGCGTGCGGGCTCGCCGGCGCCTCGCCCGCGTACGCGCGCCGGGCGCTGGCCCACTGCGCCCGGGCGGCACGATCACTCGCTGACAACCCTCAGTGACGGGAGGACCAACGGTGGCTGGCGAAGAGGATGCGACACCCCCTGCCGAGGCGCGGGAGAGGCACCAGCGCCTCGCCGAGCAGATCGAGGAGCACCGCTTCCGGTACTACGTCAAGGACGCGCCGGTCGTCAGCGACGCCGAGTTCGACCGGCTGCTGCGCGAGCTGGAGGCACTGGAGGAGGAGCACCCCTCCCTGCGCACCCCTCACTCCCCGACGCAGAAGGTCGCCGGGCACTACGAGACGGAGTTCACGGAGGTCGCCCACCGCGAGCGGATGCTCTCGCTGGACAACGCCTTCGACGACGCGGAGCTGGGCGAGTGGGCGGACCGCGTCGCCCGCGAGCTGGAGGGGGTGGACTACCACTTCCTGTGCGAGCTGAAGGTGGACGGCCTCGCCGTCAACCTCACCTACGAGCACGGGCGGCTGACCCGCGCCGCCACCCGCGGGGACGGCCGCACCGGTGAGGACATCACCCCCAACATCCGCACCATCGCGGACATCCCCGAGCGGTTGAGCGGGGAGCGCCTGCCGGAGCTGGTCGAGGTGCGCGGCGAGGTCTTCTTCCCGATGGAGCGCTTCGAGGAGCTGAACGCGCGGCTGGTGGAGGCGGGCGAGAAGCCGTTCGCCAACCCGCGCAACGCGGCGGCCGGCTCGCTGCGCCAGAAGGACCCGCGGGTGACGGCCTCGCGTCCGCTGCACATGGTGGTGCACGGCATCGGCGCGCTGGAGGGCTTCGCCAAGGAGGACTTCTCCCGCCTGTCCCAGGCCTACGATCTGCTGCGCGAGTGGGGCCTGCCCACCTCCGCGCACGCCAGGGTGGTGGACGGCCTGGAGGGGGTGCGCGCGTTCATCGCCCACTACGGCGAGCACCGGCACTCGGTGGAGCACGAGATCGACGGCGTCGTCGTCAAGCTGGACGAGATCCGCCTCCAGGGCCGGCTGGGCTCCACCTCGCGGGCGCCGCGCTGGGCCATCGCGTGGAAGTACGCGCCGGAGGAGGTCAACACCAAGCTGGTGGACATCCGCGTCGGCGTGGGCCGCACCGGCCGGGTGACCCCCTACGCGGTGGTGGAGCCGGTCACGGTCGCCGGCTCCGAGGTCGAGTTCGCCACGCTGCACAACCAGGACGTCGTCAAGGCCAAGGGAGTCCTGATCGGGGACACCGTGGTGCTGCGCAAGGCGGGCGACGTCATCCCCGAGATCCTCGGCCCGGTCGCCGATCTGCGGGACGGCACCGAGCGGGAGTTCGTGATGCCCGCCGAGTGCCCCGAGTGCGGCTCGCCGCTCCAGCCCATGAAGGAGGGCGACGTCGATCTGCGCTGCCCCAACGCCCGCTCCTGCCCGGCCCAGTTGCGGGAGCGGCTCTTCTACCTGGCGGGGCGCAAGTGCCTGGACATCGAGCACTTCGGTTACGTGGTGGCCAGCGCGCTGACCCAGCCGCTGGAGCCGAAGGAGCCGCCGCTGCGGGACGAGGGCGGCCTGTTCGACCTGACGGTGGAGGATCTGCTGCCGATCGTCGCGTACGTCGTGGACCCGGACTCCGGGCTGCCCAAGCGCGATCCCAAGACGGGCGAGGAGAAGACCGTCACGCTCTTCGCCAACCAGAAGGGCGAGCCCCGCAAGAACACCCTGGCGATGCTGGAGAACATCCGGGCCGCCAAGGACCGGCCGCTCGCCCGGATCATCACCGGCCTGTCCATCCGGCACGTGGGGCCCGTCGCCGCCGAGGCGCTGGCCCGCGAGTTCCGCTCGCTCGACCGCATCGCCGAGGCCGACGAGGAGGAGCTGGCCGCCACCGAGGGCGTCGGTCCGACCATCGCCGCCTCCCTCAAGGCGTGGTTCGCCGAGGACTGGCACCGCGAGATCGTCGAGCGGTGGAGAGCCGCCGGGGTCCGGATGGAGGAGGAGTCCACCGGCGAGGAGGGGCCGCGTCCGCTGGAGGGGCTCACCGTGGTCGTCACCGGCACCCTGGCCTCCCACACCCGGGACGGCGCGAAATCGGCCCTCCAGGAACGCGGCGCCAAGGTGACCGGCTCGGTCTCCAAGAAGACGGACTTCGTGGTCGTGGGCGAGAACCCCGGCTCGAAGTACGACAAGGCGGTGCAGGTGAAGGTACCGATTCTGGACGATGACGGATTCGCCGTCCTGTTGGAGCAGGGGCCCGACGCGGCGCGCGAGGCCGCTGTGACCCCTGAGCAGGCGGAGGAAGCGGGCGACTGACGCGGAGGCGGGCACCAGGGGCGAGTCCGGGGCGATTCCCAACTCGCCCCGGACCGGCCGCCCTTCGCGCACAGGCCACATTCAGCCACCCGCGCCCCGCTCCTTTCGTGCCCCCGGCACAGTCCCCTGGCGCACAACCCCTCGCCGGTGCCGGTCGGTTCGACGGAGGGTGCGTAGACGCATTCAGGCAACAACGGCCGATCACTGCCCCTCCACCCGGGCGGCGGCCTACTGTTGACACTGACGCCTGTCATGGCGAGGGGCAGGCGTGGACGGCTGCGAGAGGGACCAGGATGCTGGATTTCTCCGGGGGCTCCGGGCCCCCGTTCTCCCGCCTGCCCTCGGACGGCACCCGGGGCGGGACGGGACGGAAGGCCGGTTCGGGCCGGGCAGGCAACGAGGGCGCGGGCCCCGGCACGGGTCCCGACGGCGGTGCGCGGGGTGACGAACCCCCCTGGCTCCAGCGGCTGATCGCGGCCCGCCCGCCCCTGCTGCCCGCACTGGTCGTGGCCGTCGCGGCGCCGGTGCTGGCCGGCGGTCTGGCCCGGGTGCTGTGGGAGGGGAACGCGCTCTTCCCCGGCGGCAGCGCGGGGTGGGCCTTCGCTGTGCTCACCGGCTGCGTCGTCGCCCACCTGGTGACCATGAGCCGGGACCGCTGGTGGGGCGGCACCGGCTCGGGCCCGGCCCTCACCCTGGCGATCCTGCTGCTGCACGGCTGGGTGCCCGCGCTGCTGGTCAGCCTCGCCGTCGTCGTCCTCGTCGGCGCCGCGCGCCGCCACCGGTGGCGGCAGGCGTTCGTGCACGGCGCCATCGACATCCTCGCCATCGGCGCCGCGAGCCTCGGCCTCGCCCTGTGCGGGGTGCGGCCCTCGGTCGAGGACCCGTGGCCGCCGGACGCGTGGGACCTGGCCGCCGTGGGCCGGATCCCGCTCGCCGCCGCCCTCTACCTGCTGGGCACCCGCGCCCTGCAGTGGTTCTGCTTCGCCCCGCGCACCCGCCGCCTGCCCTCGGCGCTGCGCACCGCGCTGGTGCGGCAGGGCCTGGTCGCCCTCGCGCTGCTGGGCATCGCCCCGCTCATCGTCGTCGTCGCCGTCCACAAGCCGCTGCTGCTGCCCCTGTTCGCCGTGCCGCTGATCGCGCTCGACTCCACGCTGCGCATCGCCCGCGCCCGCGCCGAGGAACAGCTGCGCGACCCGCTCACCGGGCTGCCCAACCGGCTGTGGCTGCTGGAGCGTGCCTGGGCGGCGCTGGACGAGGCGGAGCGCACCTCGTCGCGCTCCGCGCTCGTCCTCATCGACCTCGACCGCTTCCGCTCCGTCAACGACACCCTCGGCCACCTGGCGGGCGACCGGCTGCTGCTGCAGATCGCCGAACGCCTCCGTGCCGCGCTGCCCCGCGGCGCCGAGGCGGCCCGGCTCGGCGGGGACGAGTTCGCCGTGCTGCTGCCCGTCGCCGACTCCAGCACCAGCGCCCAGCGCATCGCCCGCGGACTGGTCTCCGCCCTCAGCTCGCCCCTCGATCTGGACGGGCTCACCCTCGTGCTGGAGGCCAGCGCGGGCGTCGCCGTCTTCCCCGAGCACGCCACCGAGGCCGAGGGCCTGCTGCGCCGCGCGGACGTGGCGATGTACGAGGCCAAGCGGGACCGCACCGCCGTGGAGGTCTACGAGGCCACCCGCGACGGCAACACCCCCGACCGCCTCGGGCTGCTGGCCGACCTGCGGCGCGCCCTGGACGCCGGCGAGGTCGAGCTGCACTACCAGCCGAAGGTCGGCTTCGACGGCACGGTCTCCGGACTGGAGGCGCTGGTGCGGTGGGCCCACCCCGAGCGGGGCCGGGTCCCTCCCGACGAGTTCATCGCCATCGCGGAGACCTCCGGCCTGATGCCGCGGCTGACCGAGTACGTGCTGGAGACCGCGCTCGCCCAGGTCGCGCTCTGGCGCGCGGCCGGCCTCACGGTGCCGGTCGCCGTCAACGTCTCGCCCCGCGACGTCCATTCGCCCGGCTTCGCGGGCGCCGTGGCCGCCCGGCTCGCACGGCACGGGGTACCGCCCGGGGCGCTCCAGCTGGAGATCACCGAGCACGTGCTGCTGGAGGACCCGCAGCAGGCCGCCGACACCCTGGCCGGGCTCACCGGGCACGGGGTGAAGATGTCGCTGGACGACTTCGGCACCGGCTACTCCTCCCTGGTGCATCTGCGGCGGCTCCCCGTCAGCGAGTTGAAGATCGACCGCTCGTTCGTGGCGCGGCTCGCCGTGGACACCGAGGACGCCGAGATCGTGCGCTGCACCGTCGACCTGGCGCACTCGCTCGGGCTGCTGGTGGTCGCCGAGGGCGTGGAGGACGACGAGACCTGGGAGCGGCTGCGGGACCTGGGCTGCGACGCGGTGCAGGGCTGGCTGGTGGCCGCCGCCATGCCGCCCGGTGAGACCACCGCGTGGCTGCGGGCCCGCGAGATCCCGGCGCCCCGCGCGTTATCGTCCGGCCCGCCCGCGCGGACCCCGTGACGGGCGGCCCGCGTCCGGCCCCCGGTCAGCGCACGGCCTCCCCGGCGAGCGCGTGGAGCAGGTCGTAGGCGGCCGGTACCAGCCGGCAGGCCCGGGACCTGCGGGTGGCCGCCGCCGCCAGGCCGGTGCCGGACGCCGGGTGGAAGCCGAGGAACGCCTGCTGCCCGAAGGTCGCTCCGGCGTGGAAGAGCAGCGGCCCGCCCGGCGCGGGGTGCTGGAACCAGGTGAGGGTGTGCGTCTCGCCGTGCCGGCCGCCCCGGTGCAGCTGCGGGATCTGAACCGTCTTCAGCGCCTCGCTCAACGGGGTACCGGAGGGGTCCAGATGGGCCTCCAGGAAGCCGAGCATGTCGTGCGGGGTGGCCCGGACGGCCCCGGCGGCGGCGAAGGCGCCCATGTCGGTGGCCGGCAGGGGGGTGCGGCCGTCCGCGCGGTGCCCGGCGGCGTCCGCGTCCGGGGGCCCGGGGCGCAGGGTGGTGCCCGTCAGTCCGAGGGGCCGCAGCACCCGGTCGCCCAGCAGCGCCGGGTACGCCGCCCCGGCCGCCCGGGCCAGCGCCGCGCCCAGCAGCGCGGCACCGAAGTTGGAGTAGATCCAGCGGCGGCCCGCCGGGTGCGGGGGCCGGGTGGCGGCGAAGGCGCTCAGCAGGCGGTCGGTGTCGTAGCGGGCGTAGCCGCTGGTGTACGGGCGCAGCAGGGCGCCGGGGATCAGCGCGCGGGGGATGCGGGGCAGCCCCGAGGTGTGGGTGGCCAGGTGGCGCAGTGTGATGCGGCGCGAGGCGGCGTGCCGCAGCCGCGGCCCGGGCGGCAGATGGGCGGCCAGCGAATCGTCCTCTCGCAGCACTCCTTCGGCGGCCAGCGCGGCGAGCAGCAGCACGGTGTAG
>NZ_VJOK01000001.1:5399927-5414760 GCF_013302895.1 Streptomyces albus subsp. chlorinus
TCACCGAGCCGAGTTCGTAGCGCAGCGCGTCGCGCGGGGTGATGCCCTCGGCGGCCCGGCCGCAGGTCGCCATGGTCCGTTCGCCGTGCCGGGTGACAGCGAGCACCACGTCCGGCGCGTCGATGCGGGCGGCCTCCAGCGCGAGCCGGTCCGCGAGCGGGGCCGGTGCGCCGCCTCCGGCGGTCACCCGGCGCCCGCCGACAGCGCGCGCGAGGTGGCCATCGCGGACGCGAACGCGGCGACCAGCGTGGGGTGGTGCACGAGGTCGAAGACGTCGCCGGGGTCGCCCTGGGGCATCCGGCCCACCAGCGGCATCGCGCCCGTATCCGACTGGGCCGCCGCGTACCGCTCCCACAGCTGCCCGTCCAGCGTGGGGTGCGGCAGGCAGGCGTCGACGACGAGGAGTTCGCCCAGCAGGTCCCAGTGCTCCAGCTCGGCCCAGTCCGCCGCCCAGGCGGGCAGGTACAGCTCCAGGTACTCCGCGAGCGGCGCGGGGAGGCCGTCGGGCCGCTCGCCCCAGTTGGTGAGGTGGAAGACGGTGTGGGTGATGTCGTAGGCGATGTGCAGGTGCACCGTCCACGGTTCGGGGCGCTGCCCGAGCCAGGTGGCTTGTGTGGCCCGTTCGATGTCGCCGCTGGGGGCCAGCCCCATCCGGCGCTCCGCGTTGAGGACGCCCAGCCGGCGGCTGGCCGGCATCTCCAGCGCCCGCCAGGTGAGGGTGCGCCGGGGGGCGACCAGGGCGGCGTCGAGACCGGGGTGCCGGTGGCCGAGTTCGTGGAAGACGGCGTAGATCTCCAGGGCCACCGGGGAGAAGGGTTCGTTGTGCTGGTGGGTGGCCAGCACGTTCCCGCCGTCGAGCAGGTCCCGCCAGGCGAAGTCGAGCAGCGCCTCGGCCCGGGTGCGCTGCCGGCCGCCGGCCACGCCCTCGCGGAAGAGCATCCGCATGTTGATCGCCAGTTCACCGATCGGCTTGAGGCGTTCGACCAGCGTGTCGCCGCGCGCCTTGTCCGCCTCCGTCAGCCGGAAGTGGTCGCGGTGGGCGTCCAGCCAGGTCAGCGCGCGGTCGCCGACGGTGTGCAGCAGCGCGGGCGGAGCCGAGGTGAGGACGGTCATACGGGGGCCTCGCTCTCGGGGCTCTGGGGGAGCGCGGGGCTCTGGGGGAGCGGGGGGCTCGCGGCGCTCTCGGGGAGCGCGGTCCGGGCCAGGGTCGCGGCGAACGCCAGGACGAGGGTGGAGTGGTAGCAGGCGAGGAAGGTCTCCCTCGTGCCGGTGCCGTCCGGGGGCGGCGCCCCCTGTTCGGGGAGGGCCCCGTCCGCGCTCCGGGCCCCGGCCAGCCGCCGCCAGGCCACCGGGTCGAAGGGGGCGCCGGGCAGGCAGGCCGTCACGGCCAGCAGCTCGCCCACCAGGTCCCACAGCTGTTCCTCCAGCCAGCTCTCCACCCAGGCGGGCAGCCAGGCGCGCAGGTACTCCGCCGTGCCGCCCGCGAGCCGGGACGGGTCGCGGCCCCAGTCGGTGAGGTGGAAGACGTCGTGGGTGAGCCCGTAGGCGGTGCGGCACTCCAGCAGCCAGGGCTCTGTCCGGCGGCCCAGTCCGGTGTGGGCCAGCACCGTGGCGAAGTCGGCGTGCGGCGGCAGGCCGATCCGCGCCTCGGCGTTGAGCACGGACAGGGTGCGGGTGTGGTCGTCGCGGGCCACCCGCCAGCCGCGCAGCGCGGTCGTGGTGCGCAGCAGCTCCTCGACGGCCGGGTCGCGCAGCCCGGCACGGGCGAAGACGGCGTACAGCTCGACCGGGAAGGTGGCCTGCGGTTCCCCGCGGACCAGTTCGGTGAACAGGGCGCCCTCGCGGGTCTGCCGCCAGGCGAAGGAGAAGAGCCGTGCGGCCCGGGCGCGCGGTCCGGGCAGGGGGTGGCGGGCGGCGACGACCGCCGTCAGCTCGGCGAGTTCGCCCAGCGGTTTGAGGGTCAGATTGGGGTCGCCGGTGGTGGTGACGTCGGGCGGCAGCCGGAAGTGCTCGCTGTGCCGTTCCGTCCAGGCCAGGGCCTCGTCCACCAGGGGGTCGAGCAGCCCGGCTGCGGTGTCCCCGGGGTGCGGGTCCGGGTGCGGTGCGGGGGCGGTCCGTGTGCGGGTCACCGGCCTGGTCCGAAGAAGGTTTGGGCGGCGGTGACGTGGACGGCGACGCGGGGGTCCTCGCTCATCTGCCGTACGAAGAGCAGCCCGCTCTGCAGGCCGAGGGTGGGCGGGGTCTGCGGCAGCCGGGCCAGCCACCGGCCCAGTCCGGCCGACTGCGGCCAGTCGCGGCGGCGTACCGCGCGGACGAAGCCGCGGGCCAGGTCGTCGGCGCGGGCGGCCAGCCGTTCGGTCAGGTCCGGGGCGAGTCCGGGCAGCGCGAGGGAGGCCAGCTGGGAGACCCGGTGGGAGAGCCGGGGCCAGGGGTCGGTGGCCGGCCAGTCGTCGGCCGGGTCGGGCGCGGACGGCAGGCGCCCCGCGTGGGCGGGGAGGAGCGCGCGGGACGCCTCCAGCAGTCCGCGCCAGTTCCAGGCCGAGACGGCGGAGGCGCCGTCGCCGGGCGGGAAGGCGGTCAGCGCCTCCCGCACCATCGCCGCGTCCGCGCTGCCGGCACCGTCCGGGCCGGGGTGGCCCTCCACCGCGTACGGGGCCAGGACGTCGGCTCCCAGTACCCGCACCGCCGCCGGGGCGAGCGCCTCCTGGTGCCGCAGGATCCGGGAGAGCGCGTAGGGATCGCCCTCGCCGCGCAGGGCAAGGGCGATCTCGGATGCGGCATCGGCGACGACCGCGCGCAGCGCGGCTGCCCCCTGTGCCTGTGGGGTCAAGGTTTCTCCTACTTGGTCTCCGTCTTCGGACGGGGGGTCGGAGGAGAGGCGAGCAGCAGAGCGGCCAGCAGGGCCGCGCCCGCGCACTCCCGGGAGTCACGGAAGACGCCGTCCGGCTCGGGGGCCTCCATCAGGCCCTCCACCTCGGAGGCAAGTGCCGTCGTCTCGGCCGGGGCCGTGCGGTCCATAGCCATACGATCACTCCTTTCCACTGGGGACCGTTCCAGCGTGCCCCCCTGTACGAATCTCCGCAATTCGGGCCAATCACGGCGTAAGTCCGGCAAAGCAGCCGGAGGGGGCGACCGGTTCCGCGCCCCGGCGTCCCGGGCGTGCGCCCGTCCAGGGCAGTCGGTGCCGCCCCATAGGATTGGGGCGGACAATCCGACACTCACCCACCAAGAGGACCGCTGCATGCCTGGCATCTCGCGCGAGGAGGTCGCCCACCTCGCGAAGCTGGCGCGCCTGGAGCTGAAGGACGAAGAGCTCGACCACTTCGCCGGACAGCTCGACGACATCATCGGCGCGGTGGCCGCCGTCTCCGATGTCGCCGACGAGGACGTACCGCCGACCTCCCACCCGCTCCCGCTCACCAACGTCATGCGACAGGACGAGGTCACCCCGTCGCTGACCCCGCAGCAGGCGCTCTCGGGCGCACCCGCGCAGGAGCAGCAGCGCTTCAAGGTGCCGCAGATCCTGGGAGAGGAGTGACCGGGATGGCCGGCGAACTGATCAAGCTGACCGCCGCCGAGCTGGCGGCGAAGATCGCGAGCGGTGAGGTCACCGCCGTCGAGGCGACCGAGGCGCACCTGGCCCGGATCGCCGCAGTGGACGAGAAGGTCAACGCCTTCCTGCACGTGGACCGCGAGGGCGCCCTCGCCCAGGCGCGCGAGGTGGACGCCAAGCGCGAGCGCGGCGAGAAGCTGGGCCCGCTGGCCGGCGTCCCGCTCGCCCTCAAGGACCTGTTCACCACCGAGGGCGTGCCGACCACCGCGGGGTCGAAGATCCTGGAGGGCTGGATCCCGCCCTATGACGCGACGGTCACCAAGCGCCTCAAGGACGCCGGCGTCGTCATCCTCGGCAAGACCAACATGGACGAGTTCGCCATGGGGTCCTCCACCGAGAACAGCGCGTACGGCCCGACGGCCAACCCGTGGGACCTCACCCGCATCCCGGGCGGCTCCGGCGGCGGTTCGGCGGCCTCGCTGGCCGCCTACGAGGCGCCGCTGGCGATCGGCACGGACACCGGCGGCTCGATCCGCCAGCCCGCCGCCGTGACCGGCACCGTCGGCGTCAAGCCCACCTACGGCGGTGTCTCCCGCTACGGCATGATCGCCTTCTCCTCGTCCCTGGACCAGGCGGGCCCGTGCGCCCGCACCGTGCTGGACGCGGCGCTGCTGCACAGCGTGATCGCCGGGCACGACGAGAAGGACTCGACGTCCATCGCGCAGCCGGTGCCGGACGTGGTGGCCGCCGCACGCGACGGCGACGTCAAGGGCCTGCGGGTCGGCGTCGTCCAGGAGTTCCGCGGCGAGGGCTACCAGGCCGGGGTGATGCAGCGGTTCGACGAGTCGGTGGAGCTGCTGCGCGAGCTGGGTGCCGAGGTCGTGGAGCTGTCCTGCCCCTCGTTCACCAAGGCGCTGGCGGCCTACTACCTGATCGCGCCCTCGGAGTGCTCCTCGAACCTGGCCCGGTTCGACGCCATGCGCTACGGCCTGCGCGTCGGGGACGACGGCAGCCACTCGGCCGAGGAGGTCACCGCCCTCACCCGCGAGGCCGGCTTCGGCCCCGAGGTCAAGCGCCGCGTCATGCTGGGCACCTACGCGCTCAGCTCCGGCTACTACGACGCCTACTACGGCTCGGCGCAGAAGGTCCGTACGCTGATCGCCCGGGACTTCGAGAAGGCGTTCGAGCAGGTGGACGTGGTGGTCTCGCCGACCACGCCGACCACCGCCTTCCCGATCGGGGAGCGCGTCGACGACCCGATGGCGATGTACCTCGCCGACCTGTGCACCATCCCGTCCAACCTGGCCGGCAACGCCGCCATGTCGATCCCGTGCGGGCTGGCGCCGGAGGACGGGCTCCCGGTGGGGCTTCAGATCGTCGCCCCCGCCATGGCCGATGACAGGCTCTACCGTGTCGGTGCGGCCGTGGAGGCCGCCTTCCAGGCACGTTGGGGTCACCCGCTGCTAGAGGAGGCACCGTCGCTGTGAGTTCCAAGCTGGAGAAGGCCAAGGGGTTCAAGAAGTCCAGGACCGGGCTGTACTTCTCGATCGCCACGTCGCTCATCGGCGTGCCCGGCACCATCAAGCGCGCCAAGGAGGCCAGGAAGGAAGGGGACACGCTGCAGCTGATCGATGTGGCGGTCTCCGCCGCCGGCATCGTGACGGGCGTCGTCCTGCTCGTGCGCGAGCTGCGGCGCCTGGACGTCGACGACATCCTCGACGACTGACGCGGGCAAGAAAGGTACAGATTTCCGTGACCGTCACCGAACTGGTGTCGTACGACGAGGCGCTGGCCTCCTACGACCCCGTCATGGGCCTGGAGGTCCACGTCGAGCTGGGCACCAGGACCAAGATGTTCTGCGGCTGCTCGACCGAGCTGGGCGCCGAGGCCAACAGCCAGGTCTGCCCGACCTGTCTGGGCCTGCCCGGCGCGCTGCCCGTGGTCAACAAGGCGGGCGTGGAGTCCGCCATCCGCATCGGCCTGGCGCTCAACTGCTCCATCGCCGACTGGTGCCGCTTCGCCCGGAAGAACTACTTCTATCCGGACATGCCGAAGAACTTCCAGACCTCCCAGTACGACGAGCCGATCGCCTTCGACGGCTACCTGAACGTCCAGCTGGAGGACGGCGAGGTCTTCCGCGTCGAGATCGAGCGCGCCCACATGGAGGAGGACACCGGCAAGTCCACCCACGTGGGCGGCGCCACCGGCCGCATCCACGGCGCCTCGCACTCGCTGCTCGACTACAACCGCGCGGGCATCCCCCTCATCGAGATCGTCACCAAGCCCATCGTGGGCGCCGGGGAGCGCGCCCCCGAGGTCGCCAAGGCGTACGTCGCCGAACTGCGCGAGCTGATCAGGGCGCTGGGCGTCTCCGAGGCACGCATGGAGATGGGCCAGCTGCGCTGCGACGTCAACCTGTCGCTGCGCCCCAAGGGCACCGAGAAGTTCGGCACCCGCAGCGAGACGAAGAACGTCAACTCGCTGCGCAGCGTCGAGCGCGCCGCCCGGTTCGAGATCCAGCGCCACGCGGCCGTGCTCTCCTCCGGCGGCACGATCATCCAGGAGACCCGCCACTTCCACGAGGACGACGGCTCCACCACCTCCGGCCGCGTCAAGGAGGAGGCGGAGGACTACCGCTACTTCCCCGAGCCCGACCTGGTGCCCGTCGCGCCCTCGCGCGCGTGGGTGGAGGAGCTGCGTGCCACCCTGCCGGAGCTGCCCCGGGTGCGCCGGATGCGGCTGCGCGAGGAGTGGGGCATCTCCGAGCACGAGATGCAGTCGGTGCTCAACGCGGGCGCCGTCGACCCGATCGTCGCCACCGTGGACGCGGGCGCGCCCGCCGACCAGGCCCGCAAGTGGTGGATGGGCGAGCTGGCCCGGCGCGCCAACGAGGACGGCGTCGAGCTGACCGCGCTGCCCATCACCCCCGAGCAGGTCGCCCGGATCTGCGCGCTGGTCGCCGAGGGATCGCTCAACGACAAGCTCGCCCGGCAGACCATCGAGGGCGTGCTCGCCGGGGAGGGCTCCCCGGACGAGGTCGTCGAGAAGCGCGGCCTCAAGATCGTCTCCGACGAGGGCGCGCTCGGCACCGCCGTGGACGAGGCCATCGCCGCCAACCCGGACGTCGCCGAGAAGATCCGCGGCGGCAAGGTGGCGGCTGCCGGCGCGCTGGTCGGCGCCGTCATGAAGGCCACCCGCGGTCAGGCGGACGCGGCCCGCGCCCGCCAGATGATCCTGGAGCGGCTGGGCGTGGAGGGCTGAGGCCCGCCGCCCGCTGCCAACGCGCACGCCCCCGGCGGTACCCTTCCGCCGGGGGCGTGCGCCCTTGTGCCTTCAGTCGTCAGGCGGTGGAGAACTCCTCGGCGAAGGCCGCCATGTCGGGGATGACGTGGGCAATCGGCTGCGGCTCGGTGCCGTCCAGGTGCCGGTACTCCGTGCCGACGGTCACCACCAGGCGCTCCACCAGCCCCAGTTCGGGCCACTCGTTCTCGCGGGCGAGGGTGCGGGCCGCCTCCAGCGCGGGGACGCCCCGCGCGTGCAGAGCGTGTACGCGCTCCCGCACCCGGGACAGGTAGGCGATGTGGGCCCGCAGGCCGTCCTGGCCGAGCACCGGCCCGTGCCCGGGCACGATGGTGCGGGCACCGGTGTCCAGCACCCGTTCGCACGCCGCGACGATGTTCTCCAGCGGCCCCGCCCAGTGCACCGCGTGGTCCCCGGGGTTCTCCGCCGTCGAACCGAAGACGATGTCGCCCGTGAACACCACGCCCTGCTCGGGCAGGTGGACGGTCAGGTCGCCCGTCGTGTGCGCGGACGGCAAGCTGGTCAACAGCACGGGACAGCCGCCCACCGTCAGCTCGACAGTGCCCTCGAAGACCGTGTCGGGGCGCCGCACACGGGTGCGTGACCAGTCGAAGTGCCCGAAGTGCGCGCTCATGTAGCGGCCCACGCGCGAACCCTCGCCCGCCGTCTCGATGAGGCCCCGCAACTGCTCGGGCGTCGGCTCCAGCTCGATGTGGTGCCGCGCCTCCCGGGTGGCGATCACCTCCGCCTCCGGCACGACGTCGGCGCCCCACAGGTGGTCGCCGTTGGCGTGCGTGACGACGACGCGGTCGATGTCCGCGTCGCCCAGTATGTCGCGGGAGGCGGCGAGGAAGGCCTCCGCGAGGGGGCGGTCGTACGGGGTGTCGATCCACAGCCCGCCCTCCGGGCCCGTCAGCAGGCCGCAGTTGGCCAGCCCCCACCCCCGGCGCGGGGGGTTCCAGAGGTAGAGGCCGTCGCCGAGGTCACGGAGGGAGGAGGGGGAGAGTTTCGCCATGGGGGCGATTATCCGTGACGCCCCTCCTGGGGCGTGACGTGGGTGACGAACCGCGCCCACGCCTCGCGGGGGAAGACGAGGGTGGGCTGGGGGTGGTGGTCGCGCTGTTTGGTGTCCCGCACGGGAACGGTGGCGTCGAGGTTGGTGGCGACCTCGACGCACATTTCGCGGTCGTCGCTGTGACTGCTGGTGTGCCATTGCGGGAGCGGATTCATGACCGGGACTCCTGGGCTACTCGGTGGACGGGGGCGAGCGAGTCGGTCGGCGACAGGGTGCCCGCGAACACTCCGTGGAAGTCCGAGATGTCCTCCAGCTCGCGGGGCATGCCCCTCGGACCCTGCATGGCCAGCACTATGCCGCGTGTCCGGCGTTTGGTCAGGATGGGGAATGCGCCGAACTGACGAACTCGTGACTTGCCGAATGAACGGATGGGGGACGTTCCACCGGCCGCAGCGAGGTGCTCCGGCGACCAGCAGTCGTGGGCCGATTACGCGCCCTGTTCCCCCTCGCAGCGGGCAAGGAACCGCGCCCACGCCTCGCGGGGGAAGACGAGGGTGGGCTGGGGGCGGTGGTTGTGCTGTTTGGTGTCCCGCACGGGAACGGTGGCGTCGAGGTTGGTGGCGACCTCGACGCAGTCGCCGTGGGCTCCGCTGTGGCTGCTGGTGCGCCAAGCGGGGCTGTTCCCCTGACGCGGGCTGGGGGCACGTCTCATCGTTTGGCCTTCGCTGCTATGCGCTCAATCATGGTCACCGAGTCCGCCGGTGGGAGGGCTGTGGTGCGCGCGTCGTCGAAGAGCGCTTGATAGCTCACGACGTCCGCCTCCCGCTCGATCCACGTGTTACCGGTGGCTGTCTCTGACAACACCAGGTCGAGTGCCGCCGGCTGCGGGAAACCGAGCAGCACATAAGGGCCGAGCATACTGGCGTGCGCTCCGCGGGAGAATGGGAGCACTTGCAAGGTGATGTTCGGGCGGTCGGCCAGGGCGACGAGCGAGGCGAGCTGCGCAGCCATCACAGAGGGCCCGCCGACCTGCTGGTGGAGAACTCCCTCGGTGAGGACGGCCCAGAACTGCATGGGGTCCTCGTCGGTGAGCCGCCGTTGCCGGGCCATGCGGACCTGGACGACCTGTTCGATCTCCTCGGGAGTGTCCCAGCCGGGGGAGGCGACGGCGATGGCGCGCGCGTACTCGGCGGTCTGGAGCAGGCCCGGGACCACCTGCGCTTGGAAGGTGCGGATTCCGGAGCAGATGGCCTCCATCTCGATCTGATCCCGGTAGGCATCGCTCAGCACCGAGCTGTACTGGTGCCACCAGCCGTCGCGGCGGCGACGGTTGGCGCGGCGGGTCAGTGCGGTGAGACGTTCTTGGGCCCGGACGTCCGAGATGCCGTAGGCGCTGATGAGCGCCTTGAGGTCGGGCAGGCGAACCGGAACGTGCCCGTTCTCCATGCGGCTGATCTTGCCTTTGGTGCAGTCGAGCACTGCGGCGGCATCGGTGGTGGAGAGCGCTGCGGCGACTCGGAACCGGCGGAGTTCGTCGCCGAGTTGGCGGCCGAGCACGGTGGATGGCTTCACAGGTGGCATGTGTCACTGCGTACCAGAGCGTGGAACAGCAGCTCCACCGTATCTCCGAAAGAGTGAATCTCGCGCCCGATTCTCCATTCAACGTTGCACGCTTCATCATGTTGCCGCCACGCTACGGGGCATAAGCAGCCGAACTGCGGTTGCGAAGCGGGGACTTCAGCCCACTCGACTTCTGGAGCCGCATATGGCCGACCAGCCCAGCAACAACGAGACGTACGACATGACTTTCCGGGTGTCCCGCACGCGGCGGAGTGTGCCCCGTGCGCGGCGGACGGTGCGGGCGGTGCTCACCGAGTGGGGCGTGAGCCCCCGTGTGCGGGGCGACGCCGAACTGGTGCTCTCCGAGCTGGTCACCAACGCGGTGGGGGCGCGGGCGCCCCGCGATCGGCAGGTCGCGGTCCGCGTCGTACGGCTGGAGGAGGGCGACCTCCGCATGGAAGTGAGCGACACCAACGCGTCGGCGCCGCGGCGCCGGGAGCCCGTCCCGGGGGAGGACGAGGGCGGGTACGGGCTGCTGCTCGTCGACGCGCTGGCGTACCGGTGGGGTACGGAGCGCCGCGCGTGCGGCATCGGGAAGACGGTGTGGGCCCAGGTGCGGGGCGGGATGCCGGCCGAGCCGGCGGAGGTGACCGCCACCGCCCTCACCATCCAGCCCGGCCACCACATCCACGCCCACGGCACCTGGCATACCGTCCGGTCGGTTCGCACCGAACCCTTCCTCACCGGCGGCCTCACCCTCGTCCTCTCCCTGGAACAGGGCCCTGCCCTGCGCGTCTCCCCGGCCGCGACCCTGCGCGTGCGGGGCGGTCCTGGGGTGTGGGCGCCGTGAACGCCGCTAGGGTGGGCCCCGCGCGCCACCGTCGCAGGTCGGAGGGTTGAATTGATCACGCAGATCCGGGTGGACGGCTTCAAGTCCTTCGTGGGCTTCCAACTCGACGTACCGCCGTCGTTGATCATGCTCGGGGCGAACGGGGCGGGGAAATCCAACCTGTTCGACGCGCTGCGGCTGGCGGCGGGCACGGTGCTGCACGGGTTCGAGGAGACCGTTGCGGAAGATGTCCGGCTTTCGCCGAAGGGCCTGTTCCACCGGGGTGGCGACGACGGACGTGTGCAGCGGGACGCGTTCACGATCGAGGTGGGGATGGTGGTACCGGCCGCGGAGGGGCCGCTGCCGTTGCGGCTGCGGCTGACCGTGGCACGTGAACAGCGGGAGGCGGGTCCTGCGAGTGCTCCCGGTCTCGTCCGTGGCAAGAGCGCCGTGTGGGTCAGCAGCCTCCAGGCGGCCGACTGGGTGCGGGACATCGGGCTGGACGACGGTGTGCTGTCAGCGATGCGCGAGGCACGCGAGCGGTTCCTGGCCCGTACGGGGACGGAGATCGCCCCCGTCGGGCAGGGCTATTTCCCGGGCGCAGGCAGCGAGGGCGCGAGCCAGGACGACCTGTTCGACCTCTTCCCGGAAAGCAGGGGTGCGGCTGAGCTGCTGAGTCTTGTGGCGAACGAGTGCCGTGGATGGGAGCCCCTGCAACTCCGTCCCGAGATCATGCGACAACTGTCACCTGCCGGACTGGACGCCCCGCTGGGAGTCCACGGCGATCATCTCGCGCTCGCGCTGGCACGGCTCGAACGGGCACCTGAGCACATCTGGCGGCGGTATGTCGCCGACTGCGCCGGGTTGGTCGAAGGGCTGCGGGACGTGCGGCCGTATCTCATCGAGCGGCGGGACGAGTACGACTTCGAGGTGGAGTTCGAGCACACCGGATGGCTGGTCCCGTCGCTGCTGTCCGACGGCACCCTGCGGATGCTGGGCCTGCTTGCCGCCTCGATGGATCCCTTGCGCCCCGGCACCCTGTGTGTGGAAGAGCTGGAGAACGGCATGCACCCCTCGTACGTCGCCGATCTGGTGCGCCGGCTGCGGCGCCGGGTGGGGGTCTCGACCGGCCCGCAGCGCAAGCGCGCCCCGTACCGGCAGCTGATCGCGACCACGCATTCGCCCGCTCTGCTGGCGGCTCTCCGCACGGACCTCAGCGGCAGTCTCGTCTTCCTGGAGCAGGCGCACCGTACGAACCCCGAGGATCGCACCGTCTCCCGGGTGACCCGCGCGCTGCCGCTGCGCGCGGGTGACGACGTGCCGGAGGCGTCCATCTCCCCCGACCAGGTCGCCAGGCTCCTGCGCCGGCTGGGACAGGAGGCGGCGTGAAGGAGGAGTTCCTGCGGCCCGGTCTGCTGTGTGAGGGCAACAGCGACGAGAGGTATCTGTCCCACCTGATCCACAAGCAGTTGCTGGAGCTGCTCCACGCGTCGGACCGGCACGTCAATGTCCTCGGCTGCGAGGTTTCCGACGTCCGTACCACCAGGTCCGCCGACGACGTACTGACGGAGGCACGCTCGCTCGCACGGGACTGCCAGGTGCTCTTCGTGCACTGCGACTGGGATGCCGCCGACAAGGCCCGCGCCTACGTCGCGGCGCTGGAGGCATGGCGTACGGAGCACAAGCGTGCCGCCCAGCCGGTCGCTCTGGTGCCGGTGCTGATGACGGAGTCGTGGATGCTGGCGGACAAGGGCGCGCTGGAGAAGGTCGTCCCGGGTCTGGACCTCGACGGCTACCCCTACGGCACGCCCGCCGAGGTGGAGAAACATGTGGGGTCCGCCGGGAAGGCCAAGGGGGAGAAGCTGGGCCCCAAGCAGGTGTGGAAACAGCTTCTGGGTGCGGACGCCCACGTCGTGCTCCAGGACGACGCCGACCGGCTGGTGGAGTACACCGACCTGAACGAGCTGGACAAGGTGCCCTCCTACCGGGCGTGGCGGGAAGCGACCGAGGCGGCGCTCACGCCTCGCTACCTGTGACCGCCCCCGGAGCCGTCGGCCCCTCTCCAGGCAGCAGGGAGGGGCCGGCGGCAATCGGCGTGCGCCTCAGCGGTTGGTGAAGATGTTGCCCTGGTTCTGGCCGCGGGCGCCCTGGGCGCCCATGCCGTACTGGGCGCGCAGGCCGCCGCCGATCTCCGCGCCCTGCGGCGGAAGCAGCTCGCTGGGCTGGACGAGGGCGTAGCCCTGGCCGAGGAAGGAGAGTTCCCAGCCCTCGCCGGTGGTGCCCCGGCGGCGCCACACCCCCTGCGAGGAGGTCTGGGCCTGCATCTGGACGCGCAGGCCGCTGGACCAGGCCACGACGGCGTCCGCGTCCGCGTTGACGTAGGTGTCCGGTGTGACGTTCAGCAGCAGCGGCTGGCCGGACGTCATCAGGGCGACCTTGCCCTGGCCGGTGATGTTGAGGTTGTAGGCCCCCGTGCCGGAGATGCCGAACTGGCTGTCCACGGAGATGATCTCGTGGTGCAGGGTGGAGTCCATGGCCAGGACGTAGGCGGCGTCCACCGTCAGCCCGTCCCGGTCGACGTCCACCACGTGCACATACTGCGCCAGGTTGGCGAGGAAGACCGTTCCCTGGCCCGAGCAGCGCATCAGCGGCAGGTGCTCGTTGGCCGGGCCGCGCCGCCGGCTGCCCGGCTCGTACTCGGCGTCGAACTCCAGCAGCCCCTGGTAGGCGACCATCGCGCCCTGGCGGGCCAGCACGTCGTCGTGCCCGGTCAGCTGGACCCGCAGCAGCTGCGGGTTCTGCACGGCGTACCGGTCCTGGGTCTGGACCTCGGCGTATGCGAAGAGTGAACTCTGCACGGCTGTTTCCCTTCCCTTCAGCCCCGGATCCGGATGCGGTCCGTGCTGTCCTCGCTCGGCTGGACCACCACGAAGCCCTGGCCGGAGAAGGCGATCTGGTACGCCTCACCGCTGCCCCGGCCGATCAGCGCCCCGGCCTTCATGCTGCGCTTGCCCTTCATCTTCAGACCGCTGGACCAGGCCACGAGCGCGTCCGGGTCCACATACGTCTCGTCCTCGCCGCGCCCGCAGTCGACGACGACGGGCGCGCCGCGCGAGGTCAGCGCGACCCATCCGGTGCCGCGCACGCCGACGTTGAACAGGCCCTGCCCGGCGAACTTGGCGAGCCCCTTGACCCGCTCGACGCCCCACTGGAGGTGGGCGTCGAAGGCGAGGAGGTTGGTGCCGTTGACCGACAGCGCCTCCTCGTTGAGGTTGAGGCACACCACGTCGGCGCCGTAGTCGGCCAGGTAGAGCAGGCCGTCGCCGCGGCACAGCATGAGCGGGTTCTTCTCCCCGGTCAGCCACTGCGAGGCCATCTGGCGCACGGCGGGCGGGTTGGCCTCGTACTGCACGAAGCCCTCGTAGGCGACCATGGAGCCCGGCCGGGCGAACAGATCGGCCCCGGACCGCATGGCGACCTTCACCATGTGCGCGCCGTGGTTCTCCATGCGGGCGGTGACGGGAGCGGGTGCGAAGTTCGCGAGTGCTGCCGGCTGGTTCATGACGGGCTCCCCCTCAGACCTCGTACGGCTGGACGACGATGAAGTTGCCGGGCGCGCCCCGGAACTGGAGGTTCACGGTCTCGCCGCTGTGCCCCGGATAGGCGTTGCGGCGCAGCCGGACCTGGCTGGAGATGATGACCTGCGCCGCCGCCGACCAGGCGACCACGGCCTGTGCGTCGGCGAACGTCGTCGGGGTGACCGGGAGGACCACCGGGGTGCCCTGGGTCTTGACGACGACCGTCCCGGTGCCGGTGAACTGCATGGTGAACAGCGCGCCGCCGGGGATGCCGTGGCCCTCGATCCGGCGCACCTCGTGGTGCAGCGACTCGTCGAAGGCGAGCACGTTCTCCGCCGAGACGCAGATCGCGTCGCCCTGCAGCTCGATCGGGTGGATGTGGGCCGCGTTCTCGGCGAAGAACACCTGACCGCGCCCGCTGCACCGCATCAGCTGCATCTCCTGGCCGGTCGCGTTGCCGACCACGCGGCCGGTGAAGCCGGCGCCCTTGTAGGAGAAGTCCACCTTGCCCTGGTACAGCACCATGCTGCCCTGCTTGGCGAGCACGGGCTGCCCGTCGACGCCGATGTCCGCGCGGACGAGGGAGGGGTTCTGCAGCGTCCAGCGCTGACCGGTCGGCGCCTCGTGGAACTTCTGGAGGGCGGCACCGATGCCGGCCGCCGGACCCTGCGGGATCTGCGGCGCGGGCGGGGCCTGGCCGCCGAAACCGCCCATCCCACCCGGCTGCTGCTGGGCGAACGGGTTGGACAGCTGCTGGCCCCCGGGCGGGGCGGGCGGCCCGGGCTGCGGCTGCGGCGGGGGAGGCTGCGGCGGTTGGAACTGCTGAGGCGCCTGCGGGGCTTCGGGCGCCTGGGGGGCCTGGGGCGCCTGCTGGAATTGCGGCGCCTGGGGAGCCTGAGGTGCCTGCGGGGGCTGGGGCATGCCGGGCACCGTGTACTGCTGCGGTCCGGGCGGGCCCGGCTGCGCGGGCGGGGGCACCTGGCCGTCCTGCTGCGGCG
>NZ_VJOK01000001.1:5414780-5440607 GCF_013302895.1 Streptomyces albus subsp. chlorinus
CGCGCCGCCGCGGGAGCGGACTGCTGCTGCTCCTCCGCGATCTCTCCGCCGAAGTTCTTGAGCAGCGCGTCCAGCCCGCCGTCGAAGCCCTGGCCGATCGCGGCGAACCGCCACACGTCGTCCTTGCGGTAGATGTCGCCCAGCATCACGGCGCGCTCCGTGGTGAACTCCGAGCCGTCGAAGGCGTACCGCGCGACTTCCTCACCGCCCGCGACGATACGGATGTACCCCGGCCCGATCTGCGACATCTGTCCCGCGCCGTCGAGCGTCGCCGTGAAGGAGAGGCGCTGGATGTGCTGCGGCACGCGCTCCAGTGTGACCCGGAAGGACTCGGTGTCCCCGGCCTGCGCGCCGAGCAGCTGGAGCGACTCCTCGGGCGAGGTGGGCTGGTTGAAGAAGATGAAGTAGCGGTCGTCGGAGAGCCGCTCCCGCGCGTCCAGCCCGAAACAGCTGATGTCGAAGGAGAGCCCGGCCCCGGCTATCTGCACGCCCACGTACAGATCCGTGCCCGCTGTCAGATCACTGATCCTGGCCTTGTGGCCGCGCTGCAATTCCCTGGGCATACGTAACGACCGTCCCCCATCCCGTGTGGTGCCTAGCTTCGAGCCGTGCGGCCTTCGTGCGACTGTCCGGCGCCCGGGGTCCGGGCGCCGGACAGTTCCCACAGGCTAGCCGGTGCGTGAGGAGGCGCGACGGGGGCGTACTGTCACGTGTCCGTCTCACAACAGAACGGGGACCATCTCCGGATCGGTGAAGCCCTCGTCGTCGAAGGGGTAGAGGGGGCGGGCCACATGGCGGTGGCCGAGCCGCAGCAGGTCCTGGTCCACTCCGCCGGGGGTGAGGGCGAGGAGCCAGTCGGCGGCCATGTCGTACAGCTCGGGCTCCAGGTAGCCGATCTTGACGACGACGAGGTCGTAGGCGGCCGGGTCGATCTCGCCGAAGTCCGCGCGGGTGTGGAACGGCTTGCGGCGCTCGGTGAGGACGGCGGTGACGCCGCCGTGGCGGACGGCCGCCGCGCGGACGCCGTCGAGGGTCTGGAGGGAGACGACACGGCCCGTCAGCGGGCAGGGTTTCGCGTGCTCCCCGGTGCCCGCGCTGACGTGTCCGCCGACGGCGAGGGAGACCTCGGCACCCACACCGGCGGCGAAGCAGGTCTCGACGGCGGCCGGGTCGTGGATGCCGGGGTGCAGCGCGGTGGCGCGGCCCGCCGCCAGGTCCTCGTTGGCCAGCAGCCGCTCCAGCATGTACCCCAGGTCGCCGGCGCCGCCCGCGGTGGGGTTGTCGCCCGAGTCGCTGATGAGGAAGGGGCGGGCGGTGGAGGCCACGGCGCGGGCGATGCACGCGTCGGCCTGCCCGGTCGGTCCCACGAAGGTGAAGTCGTGGCGCGCCTCCCAGTAGCGCCGGGCCAGCGATCCGGCCTGGTCGAGGGCGAGCCGGGCGTCGTCGCCTGTGACGACCACGGCGGCGCGGCAGCGCTCCTCGTCCGCCCAGGCGTACCCCACCCACAGCGCGGCGTCGCAGATCCCGTCCATGGCCTCGATCCCGGCGAGCGAGCCGTACAGCGACCTGGCGGGCTCCAGCCGGGTGCTGGTCTTCTCGCCGGGCAGCAGGACCGGCACCTGCACCCAGGCGCGGTGCGGCCGTCCGGCGCCGCCGGCCAGGCGCTCGACCAGTTTGCGGGCGGCGCGTTCGCGGGTCTCCCAGGCGTCCTCGTGCGGGGCGAGCCGGTGTGCGGTGAGCAGGTCGAGGTGGCGGGCGAAGTCGTAGGAGACGTTGCCGTGCAGGTCCATGGCGGCGGAGATGAGCGTCTCGGGGCCGGTGGCCTCGCGGACGGCGGCGGTGAGTTCGGCCTCGGCGTCGGTGAGGCCGACCACGCTCATGGCGCCGTGGATGTCGAAGACGAGCCCGTCGAGCGGGGCGGCGTCGCGGATGCGGTCGGTCAGCTCGTCGCGTATCCGCTCGAACGTCTCACGGACGACGGGCCCGCCGGGCAGCGCCACCGCGTGGACCAGCGGCACCCATTCGACCTGGGGAGCCATCGGGTCGTCGGGGGAGGTCCAGGTGTAGCGGGCGAGCAGGTCGGCGCCGCGGGTGACGCGGAAGTCCTCGTAGGTGGAGCGGTGCGGGCAGAACTCGCTGGACTCGATCGCCATGCCGCCGATCGCTACGCGCAGTCTCCGGGTCGTCATATGTGGCCCTCTCTCCTTCGGGCTGGCAAGGGATGCCTCTTATTACGGTGCGGTGCGGGTTGCCGGTGCGTCGCGTGCTGCCGGTGTGTCGCGGGCGACGTGGCGGGCCGGGGCGGCGCTCACGAGGCGGCCGGCTCTCTCAGGGCCGCGTGGCCCGCGCCGAGCAGCCCGGCGTCCGGGCCGGTGGTGGAGGCGGTGATGGTCAGGTCGCTGGTGGCCATGGGCAGGCAGCGCTCGTAGAGCATGCCGCGCACGGCGGCGACCAGGGGCTCGGCCTCGGCCAGCGCGCCACCGAGGACGACGGCCTGGGGGTTGAAGAAGTTCACGACGACGGAGAGCACCGTGCCGATGTGCCGTCCCGCCTGCCGCACCAGGGTGGTGGCCTGCGGTTCGCCGTCCTGGACGAGGCGCAGCACGTCGGCGGCGCCGTCCACCGGCAGCCCCCGCTCCCGCAGCGCCGCCACCAGGGCCGCGCCGCTGGCGACCGTCTCCAGGCAGCCGATGTTCCCGCACGAGCAGGGGCGTTCGGCGGCGGCCTCGACGCGGACGTGGCTGATGTCCCCGGCCGCGCCGCCCGCGCCCCGGTAGAGCTGCCCGTGGCTGATGACGCCGGAGCCGATGCCGCGCCCGGCCTTCACCAGGACGAGGTGGCGCAGCGACGGCAGGGCCGTGCGGTGCTCGCCCAGCGCCATCACGTTGGCGTCGTTGTCCACCAGGACGGGCAGCCCGAGCTGTTCGGCGAGCCGGTCGCGCAGGGCGAACAGGTGCCAGCCGGGCATCCGCGAGGGCGCGACCACCCGGCCGGTCACGGTGTCCACGGGGCCGGGGAAGCCGACGCCGAGGCCGCGCACGGTGCGGCCGGCCGCGCGCTGCCGCTCCGCGAGGACGCGGAGCCGCTCGACGAGGAGCCCGAGGGTGGCCGCGGGGCCCTCGGCGAGGTTCGCGGCGTGCTCCTCGACGTCGTGCACGCCGCCGGTCAGTCCGACGGCGCCCAGCCGCACATGGTGGCTGCCCAGGTCGGCGGCGAGGGCGACGGCCCCGTCGTCGGGTATGCGCAGCAGCCGGGGGCGCCGGCCGCCGCGTGAGGTGCCCTCGCCGTCCTCGGCCAGCAGGCCCTGGTCGACCAGTTCCTGCACCCGCGCGGAGACGGTGGAGGCCGCCAGGCCCAGTTCGCGGACGAGGTCGGCACGCGAGGAGACGGCGCCGCTCGCCACGAGGTCGAGGACGCGGGCCGTGGTCGCGGGCAGTCCCGCGGTGCCGGCCGGGGCGGCCGGTCGCTGCGGTGCGGGGGGCATAGACACCTTTCTGGTCGGGCTGGTCGGGCTGGTCGGACTGGTCGGGCTGGTCGGACTGGCCAGGCCGGCCGGGCTGGTCGACTTGCTGACCGGTCGGCTCGGGCGGTTGCGTGAAGCCTTCCACCCGGCTCTTCCTTCGGATGCCGAAGAAAGAGCGCGTTTCAACTCCGGTCAGTACACACGAGTTACGGCGATCTGGCCAAGAGGTCTTGACCTTTTTTCGCGGTCCTCCGTACTTTGCTCGCTATCTTTGGCCGTTTCCACCGGAGGCAGCATGCGCCAGTCCAGGACTCGAATACGTGGCCGTACCGGCCGCACCGGCCGGCTGCTCGCCGCGGTGTCCCTCCTGCCGGCCCTCGCCCTGCTGGCCGGCTGCGGACCGAAGGTGGAGGCGGTCACCGATGTCGCGCCCGGCGAGGGAACCCCCGTCAAGGGCGGCACGGCCACCATGGCGCTGCCGCCCGCCGCGACGCCCAACTGGATCTTCCCGATCGGCGCGCCCGGCTATCTGGCCACCTACAACAGCGCCATCCAGAACCTGCTCTACCCGCCGCTCTACACCCCCGAGCCGGACAAGAGCGGACGGCTGACCATGGACAGCCCGCGCAACGTCGCGCACAAGCCCCGCTACAGCGACGGCAACCGCACCGTCACCATCACGCTCAAGAGGGGCTACCGCTGGAGCGACGGGAAGCCGGTCACCGCCGACGACGTGCGCTTCTGGTTCGAGCTGATCCGCGCCAACAAGAACGACTGGGGCGGCTACTCGCCCAAGCTGCTGCCGGACAACGTCGAGCGGTTCCAGGTACTGGACGACCACACCTTCCGGCTGCGCCTGGACCGCGCCTACAACCCCACCTGGTTCACGGCCAACCAACTGGACAACGTCAAGCCGCTGCCCCGGCACGCCTGGAGCAGGAAGGGGGAGAGCCCGAAGAAAGTGTTCGCGCGGCTGCTCTCCCACGCCAAGCGGCTCTCGAAGTTCGACAGCGACCCGCTGTGGAAGACGACGGCCGGGCCCTGGCGGATCGAGAGGTGGACCGCCTCCGGGAACGTGTCCCTGGTCCCCAACAAGCGCTACGGCGGCCCCGACAGGCCCCACCTGGACCGCGTCGTCCTCAAGCCGTTCACCACCGCGGGCAGCGAGTTCAACGTGCTACGCGCGGGCGGTCTCGACTACGGCTACATCCCGCCGTCCGTGATGGCACAGTCGCGGCACTTCGAGGAGACCGGCTACCGCGTCGACCCGTGGGAGAGCTGGGGCATCACCTACATCGTCCCCAACCTCAACCATCCCGCCACCGGCCCGCTGATGCGGCAGCGCTACCTGCGCCGGGCCCTCCAGTCGCTGATCGACCAGAAGGCGATCTCCGAGCACGTCTGGCAGGGCAGCGCCGAGCCCACCCTCGGCCCGGTCCCCGCCGCGCTCATGGACGGCAACCCGCTGCCGTACGACCCGAAGAAGGCCCGCGCGCTGCTCGCCTCGCACGGCTGGCGGCACGGGGACGGCGGAGTGCTGGTCTGCGCCGCCCCCGGCAGCGGAGACGGCAAGTGCGGCAAGGGCATCGGGAAGGGGCAGCGGCTCGCCCTGGAACTCCTCTCCCAGTCCGGCTCCACGGAGACGTCCAACACCATGCAGGCGATCAAGTCGTCCTTCGACCGGGCGGGCGTCCGGCTCGACATCCGGGAGCAGCCGCTGAACACCGTGCTGGGCACCACCGTCCCCTGCAAGCCGAAGGAGCCGGTCTGCTCCCAGTGGCAGCTGGGCTTCTTCGGCACCCAGGGCAGCTGGATCTTCCCCGCCGACCCGAGCGGTGAACAGCTCTTCGCCACCGGCGCCCCCTCCAACATGGGCAACTGGTCCGAGCCGGAGACCGACCGCCTCATCAAGCGCACCGAGTACTCCGACGACCCCTCCGCGATGCGCGACTACGCCCGCCACCTGGCCCGCGAGGTGCCCGTGCTGTGGACGCCCAACCCCGCCTACCAGGTCTCCGTGATCCGCGGCGACCTGCGCGGCGTCGACCAGAACCCCGCGCTCACCCTCGCCCCGCAGGACTGGTACTTCGTCAAGAAGTCCCCCGGTGACAAGCCGGGCAAGGGCGACGGCCGGAAGGGGGAGGGCCGGTGATCCGCTTCCTGTTCAAGCGCACGGGACAGGCCCTCGTCGTGCTGTTCCTGGTCTCCCTCATCGTCTTCGTGCTGCTGCACCAGCTGCCCGGCGGCCCCGCCCGCGCCATCCTCGGCCCCAAGGCCACCCCGGAGGCCATCGCCCACTTCAACCACCTCCAGGGGTACGACCGTCCGCTGCCGGTCCAGTACGGCATGTACCTCAAGCGGCTGGTCACCGGCGACCTGGGGGAGTCGTACAAGCTCAACCAGTCCGTGCTCACCCTGCTGGCCGAGCGGCTGCCCAAGACGCTGCTGCTGACCGGGCTGTCCGTCGCGCTGGCCGCGCTGCTGGCCGTCCCGCTCGGCATCCTCCAGGCGGTGCGGCGCGGCCGGGCCTCGGACTACGTCCTGACCGGCGCCGCCTTCGTCGCCTACGCCACGCCCGTCTTCTTCCTCGGGCTGGTCCTCATCCTCGGCTTCGCCCAGCAGTGGCCGCTCTTCCCCGCGGAGGCGCCGCAGGCCGAGACGGCCGGCGGCATCCTGGCCGAACCCCGGGCCCTGGTGCTGCCCGTGGTGACCATGGCGCTCGGCATCATCGCCATGTTCAGCCGCTACATGCGCTCCGCCGTGCTCGACAACCTCGGCGAGGACTATGTGCGCACCGCCCGCGCCAAGGGACAGTCCCAGGCCCGGGTGATGGCCCGGCACGTGCTGCGCAACGCGCTCATTCCGCTGGCGAGCCTGCTCGGCCTCTACCTGCCCACGCTCTTCAGCGGCGCCCTCGTCGTGGAGTCGATGTTCAACTACCCGGGCATGGGGCTGCTGTTCTGGAACGCCGCGCAGTCCAACGACTTCCCCGTCCTGCTCGGCGTCACCCTCGTCGTCGGCGTCGCCACCGTCCTCGGCTCGCTGCTCACCGATATCGCGTACGCCGTCCTCGACCCCCGTATCCGGAGCGTCTCGTGACCGCCCAAGCCGCCTCACCGGCCGCCGCGCCGCAGCCCGCACCCGCCCCGCCCGCGCACGACGAGGAACTGGACGCCACCCCCTCGCTGGGCCGCCGCACCCTCGCCGTCTTCACCCGCAACCGGCTGGCGCTGCTCGGCGCCGGCGTCCTCGTCGCACTGCTGGCCTTCTGCTTCCTCGGCCCGCTGCTCCACCACACCGACCAGGTGCACACCGACCTCGGCCAAGCAAGCCTGCCCCCCGGCCGGGACGGGCACCCGCTGGGCACCACCGACCTGGGCTACGACATGCTCGGCCGGCTGATGCACGGCGGCCAGACCTCCCTGGAGGTGGGGCTGGCCGCCGGACTGCTGGCCACCCTCTTCGGCACCGTCTACGGCGCCGTCGCCGGGTACTTCGGCGGCTGGGTGGACGCGGTGCTGATGCGGATCACCGACGCGGCGCTCGCCATCCCGGCGCTGTTCCTGCTGGTGGTGGTCGCCGCGATGGTCACCCCCAGCAAGCCGGTGCTCATCCTCGTCATCGCCTCCGTCGCCTGGCTCTCGCCCGCCCGGCTCATCCGCGGCGAGGCGCTGGCGCTGCGCAGCCGCGACTACGTGCACGCCATGCGGCTGATGGGCGGCGGGGGAGGACGGGCCGTCTTCCGGCACATCGTGCCCAACGCCGTCGGCACGGTGATCGTGAACGCCACCTTCCAGATCGCCGACGCCATCCTCTACGTCGCCTACCTGTCGTTCCTGGGGCTGTCCATCCCGCCGCCCGCCGCCGACTGGGGCTCGATGCTCAGCTCCGGCATCACCTACACCCAGGTCGGCCACTGGTGGCTGATCTTCCCGCCCGGCCTGCTGATCGTGCTGGTCGTCGCCGCCTTCAACTTCATCGGGGACGGCCTGCGGGACGCCTTCGACGTCCGGCTCCAGAAGTCCGGCTCCTGAGGCCCGCCTCCCGAAGACCACCCCCCGACGAAGCGAGGACCCATGACGACCACGCCGACCACTCCGGCCGCCCCGGCCGCCCGGCCGGGGACCACCGCGCCGCTCCTGGAGATCGAGGACCTGCACCTGGAGATCGCCGGGCGCGACCGCACCGGCGCCGAGCGCACCGTGCGTGCCCTGGACGGTGTCTCGCTCCGGCTCGCGCCGGGCGAGGCGCTGGGCCTGGTGGGCGAGTCCGGCAGCGGCAAGACGATGACCGCGCTCTCCGTCCTCGGACTGCTGCCACCCGGCGCCCGCGTCACCTCGGGGCGCGTCCTGCTGGAGGGCACCGACCTGGCCGCCGCCGGGGAGAGGGTGCTGCGGGGCGTGCGCGGCGACAGCGTCGGCGTCGTCTTCCAGGACCCGCTCTCCTCCCTCAACCCGACCATGACCATCGGCGCGCAGGTCGCCGAACCCCTGCTGCTGCACCGCGGCGTCGGCCGCGCCGAGGCCCGCGAGCGGGCGCGGGAGATGCTGCGGCTGGTCGGCCTGCCGCAGCCGGGCGAGCGCATGAAGAGCTACCCGCACCAGCTCAGCGGCGGTATGCGGCAGCGCGTCGCCATCGCCATGGCGCTGGTGTGCGAGCCGAAGCTGCTGATCGCGGACGAGCCCACCACCGCGCTGGACGTCACCACCCAGCACCAGATCCTGGAACTCCTCGGTGAGTTGCGCGAACGCCTCGGCATGGCAGTCGTGCTCGTCAGCCACGACCTGGGCGTCATCGCCCGCCGTGTGGACCGGGTCGCGGTGATGTACGCGGGCAGGGTCGCGGAACAGGCCCCCGTACGGCAGCTGTTCACCGCGCCGCGTCACCGCTACACCCAGGCGCTGTTCGACGCGCTGCCCGAACGCGCGGCGGGAACCGGCCGCCCGCTGGCCACCATCCCGGGCCTGCCGCCGTCGCTGACCCGGCCGCCCGCCGGGTGCCGCTTCGCCCCGCGCTGCGCGTACGCCACCGACGAGTGCCGTACGCAGGAGCCGCCGGTGCGGGCAGCGGACGAGGGCGGACGGCACACCTACGCCTGCTTCCACCCCGCCGCCCCCGGCCGCCCCTCGCCTCGCGAACCGGCCGCCACCACGGCCGGAACCGCCAATGCCACCACGGCCGCCACCGCCATCACGGCCGGGACCGCCACCGCTCCGGGCGCGGGCACCGACGCTGAGGCGGACGTACTGCTCGAACTCGACGCCGTCCGCAAGGAGTACGCCCTGCGTTCCGGCCCCTTCACCCGGCGCGGGGACCGCCGCCCGGTCAGCGCCGTGGCCGGGGTGTCCCTCACCGTGCGGCGCGGGGAGACCTTCGGCATCGTCGGGGAGTCCGGCTGCGGCAAGTCCACGCTGGGGCGGATGGCCGTCGGCATGGAGCGGCCCACGGGCGGGGCCGTCCGGTTCGAGGGACGGGACGTGGCGACGCTGGACCGGGCCGCGCTGCGCGCCCACCGGCGCCGGGTGCAGCTGATGTTCCAGGACTCCTACGCCGCCATGGACCCGAGGATGCGGGTCGGCGCGATCCTGCGCGAGCCGCTGGTCGTCCAGGGCGTCGGGGACCGTGCGGCCCAGGAGGCCCGCGTGCGGGAACTGCTGGACGAGGTCGGGCTGCCGCAGGGCGCGGTGCACCGCTATCCGCACGAGTTCAGCGGCGGCCAGCGCCAGCGCCTCGGGCTGGCCAGGGCGCTGGCGCTGTCCCCCTCGCTGGTCGTCGCCGACGAACCGGTCTCCGCGCTCGACGTCTCCGTGCAGGCGCAGATCCTCAACCTGATGCGGGACCTCCAGCGGGAGAAGGGCCTGAGCTATCTGTTCATCTCCCACGACCTGGCAGTGGTGCGCTACCTCGCGGACCGCGTCGGGGTGATGTACCTCGGCTCCCTGGTGGAGACCGGCCCCGCCGCCGAGGTGTTCGCCCGCCCGCTGCACCCCTACACCCGCGGACTGCTGGAGACCGCGGACAGCACCGTCCTCGACGGTTCCGGCGAGCACGGCGAGCACGGCGGCCCCGGGGGCGAGCCATTGAAGGGGAAGCCGCTGAAGGGCGAGCCGCTGAAGGGGGAGACGCCCTCCGCCGCGGACCCGCCCTCGGGCTGCCGCTTCCGCACCCGCTGCCCGCTGGCCACCGAGCTGTGCGCCACCACGGCCCCCGAGCCCACCGCCCCGGTGGCGGAGGGGCACCTGGTGAGCTGCCACTTCCCTCTGGTGGGGGCCGCCTGACGGGGCACACCGAGACCGGTGAGGAGCCGGTGACGGACTGGGACGGGGCCGGGAAGTTCCCGGGATGTGGGGTTGTGGCCATCGCCACAAAGGGCGCAAAGGATCTTTTCCCGATGGCACTCTGCTGACGCGGCAGGTGCGGAATTCGATATTCCGCCAGCCTGCGCCGCCGCGGCCCCCGGCCCGGTGCGGCGCGGGCCGTGCCCCTCCTCGCGACACGCGACGTGCGCGCGAGTCCCCTTGCCCGAGCCCCGGCCCGTGCCCGAGACCCCGAGAGCAGGCGACGCCCGTGACCGCTCTTGCCCGCTGGTGCCTGAGGCGCCGCCTCCTCGTCCTGCTGCTCTGGCTGGGCACGCTCGCCGGTGCCGTCACCGCCTCGGCGTTCGCCGGCAGCGCCTACTCGGACGACTACGGCGCGCCCGGCACCGAGTCCGGCAAGGCGGCACAGCGGCTGGAGAGCGCCTTCCCCGACCGCGGCGGCGACAGCGACACGCTGGTGTGGCACACCGACAGGGGCAGCGTGCGCGCCGCCGCCGTCGAGAAGCGGATGACGGACACGCTGGAGGAGATCGCGCACCTGCCCGGCGTCGGCTCCGTGCGGTCCCCGTACACACCCGGGGGCGAGAAGCGGATCAGCGCCGACGGCCGCACCGCCTACGCCACCCTCACCTTCGAGAAGCCCGCGGACGAACTGGGCGAGCAGCGCACCCAGCGCGTCGTCGAGACCGCCCGCGCCGCCTCGGGCCACGGCCTCCAGGTGGAGGCGGGCGGCCCCGGAGTGGCGGCCTCCAAGACCCCCACGGCGCGGCTGCCGGAGCTGATCGGACTGGCGGCCGCCGCCGTCGTGCTCTTCCTCGCCTTCGGCTCGCTGGCCGCGACGGCGCTCCCGCTGATCACCGCCGTCGTCGCGGTCGGTACGGCGGCGGCCGGGATCGGACTGCTCAGCCAGGCGATGACCGTCGCCGATTTCGCGCCCATGCTCGGCATGCTCATCGGACTGGGCGTGGGCATCGACTACGCGCTGTTCATCGTCACCCGGCACCGCGGGGGACTGCGGGCGGGGCTGTCCGTGCACGAGGCGGCCGTACGGGCCGTGACCGTCTCGGGGCGCGCCGTCGTCTTCGCGGGGGCCACCGTCTGCATCGCGCTGCTGGGCATGTTCGTCCTGCGGCTCGGCTTCCTCAACGGGGTCGCGCTCGCCGCCGGCCTCACCGTCGTCCTCAGCGTGGCCGCCTCCGTCACCCTGCTGCCCGCGCTGCTCGGCATGATCGGGACGCGGGCCCTCAGCCGCCGCGAACGCCGCCGGCTGACCGAGGACGGGCCGCGCCCCGACCGGGCCACCGGATGGTCCCTGCGCTGGTCGGCCTTCGTGGAACGCCATCCCAAGCTGCTGGGACTGGTGGCCGCCCTGCTGATGGCCGTCCTGGCGCTGCCCACCCTCGGCCTCCACCTGGGCACCTCCGACCAGGGCAACGACCCGGCCGCCAGCACCACACGCAAGGCCTACGACCTGCTCGCCGACGGTTTCGGACCGGGCAGCAACGGGCCGCTGACGCTGGTCGGGGAACTGGACGGCGCCGGCGACAGGCTGGCCTTCGACAGACTGCCCGACGCCGTCCGGTCCGCACCGGGCGTCGCCCAGGTCACCGGGCCCGAGTTCAACGGCAGCGGCGACACCGGTGTGATCACCGTGGTGCCCGACAGCTCACCCCAGTCCGAGGCCACCTCCCGGCTGGTGGACCGGCTGCGCGACGACGTCCTCCCGCGCGCCGAGGACGGCTCCGGCCTGCGGGTCCTGGTCGGCGGGCCCACGGCCGGCTACGACGACTTCGCCGCCGTCATCGTCGGCAAGCTGCCGCTCTTCGCCGGCGTCGTCATCGGCCTCGGCTGCCTGCTCCTGTTGCTGGCCTTCCGCAGCGTCGGCATCCCGCTGAAGGCCGCCGCCATGAACATCGCGGCCGTCGCCGCCGCCTTCGGCGTCGTCGTCGCCGTCTTCCAGTGGGGCTGGGGCAGCGAACTGCTCGGTCTGGGCAGCGCGGGACCCGTCGAGCCGTTCCTGCCCGTCATCATGATCTCGGTGCTGTTCGGGCTGTCCATGGACTACCAGGTCTTCCTCGTCAGCCGCATGTACGAGGAGTGGCGGCTGACCGGCGACAACCGGCGCGCCGTGCGGATGGGACTCTCCGAGACCAGCCGGGTGATCAACTCCGCGGCCGTCATCATGATCGTCGTCTTCGGCGCCTTCGTCCTCAGCGGCGACCGCCTCATCGCCATGTTCGGCATCGCCCTGGCCGCCGCCGTCGCCCTGGACGCCTTCGTCCTGCGCACCCTGCTGGTCCCCGCCCTGATGCACCTGCTCGGCGGCGCCAACTGGTGGCTGCCGCGCTGGCTCGACCGCCGGCTGCCGCGCATCAGCATCGAACCGGCCACCCCCTCGGCCCGTCCCGCACCCCCAGCGGTCCCCACCGCCCGCACCCCGGAACCCGCCTCCCGCACCTCGGCTCCCGCCTCCCGGCCGGTCGCCCGGCCCTGAGGCGGTTCCGGGCCGGACGCCCGGCCCTGAGGGGTTCCGGGCCGGACGCCCGGCCCTGAGGCGTTCCGGGCCGCCGCCGGCCCTCCCGCGGGTCCGCCGGTCCTCCCGCGCCCTCAGACCTCCGGGGTGGCGGGGCGGGGGTGCGGCGGGCGGATGAGGACGTGGCCGGAGGCGAGATCGACGGGGCCCTTGCCCGGGTCGGTGCTCCCCTCCTGGACGCGGGTGTGCTCCAGGCGCTGCTGCTCGTCCTCGGTGTGCTTGCGGTTCGGGGAGAACAACTCCTCGATCAGGTTGAACACGACGATCACCTCGTCCCTCTCAGCGCACCTCGACCCTGAGGAGACGGTCGTCCCCCTTCTCCGGTGAGCCACGTCCGTCCGTCTCGCTCGTGACAAGCCAGAGCCCGCCGCCACCGGTGCCGTGGTCGGCGACGACTGTACGCAGCCGCCCGTATCCGCCCTTGAGGAACGCCTGGGGACGGGCCGAGAGTTCCGCGCCCTTGAGGGGGATCCGCCACAGCCGCTCCCCGCGCAGCCCGGCCATCCACACCGAACCCCGGACGATCGCGATCCCGCTGGGGGAGGCATCGGCCGTGTGCCACTGCTCGACCGGGTCGCGGAAGCGCTTGCCGCCGCCCTTGCCCTCCGCGTCCGGCCAGCCGTAGTTCTTACCGGGCTCGATCAGGTTCAGCTCGTCCCAGGTGTCCTGGCCGAACTCGGAGGCCCACAGCCGGTTGTCCGCGTCCCACGCCAGGCCCTGCACATTGCGGTGGCCCCAGCTGTAGACCACCGAGTCCGTCTCCGGGTTGCCGTGACCCGGCGGTTCGCCGTCCGGGGTCATCCGCAGGATCTTGCCGCCCAGCGAGTCCCGGTCCTGGGCGAGCCGCCCGTCGCCGGACTCGCCCGTCCCCGCGTAGAGCATCTTGTCGGGGCCGAAGGCGATGCGGCCGCCGTTGTGGATCTGGCTCTTGGGGATGCCCTTGAGGAGGACGTCGGGCGCGCCCAGCTGGTCGCCGGGTTCCCTCTTCTCGTCGTACACCATCCGCACGATCCGGTTGTCGGACGCGGAGGTGAAGTAGGCGTACACCCATTTCCCGGCCTGCTCGCCGTCGGGCGGGACGGCCAGCCCCATCAGCCCGCCCTCCCCGCCGGGTTCGACACCGGGCACGGTACCGACCTGCGTCTTGGTGCCGCTGTCCTGGTCGATGCGCAGGATCTTCCCGGTGTCCCGCGAGGAGACGAGCAGGTCACCGCCCGGCAGCGGTGCCAGGCCCCACGGTGAGTCGAGCCCGGTCGCGACCGTCTTGACGACCTTCACCGACCCCTTGGCGGGCGGCGCGCTCGCGGACGCCGTCGTGCTGCCCGGCGTACCGGACCGCCCCCGCGGGGCGGGCTCGCCGCTCCCACCGCCGGAGCACCCCGCCGCCAGCAGCACCGCACAGGCCACCGACACCCCCATGTTCACACCCGTCGCACGTCGCACGATCTGGCTCCTCGGGCACCTCGACAAAGAACGCTCCTTAGGGGACCACACCGGCCGGCCGAGGGGGAGTTCCCCGGCGGCGCGGCCGTCACCGCGGACGGCATCCGCTCCGCGGCCGGCGAGGGGGACCCGCGAGAGGCGGAGGTTTCAGAGACGGGGGCGTCAGGGGCGGGGCGTCAGTCCCAGGAGCCGCGGGCCGGGGGGAGGGCGGCGATCTCGGCCAGGTCGTGCTCGTCCAGTACGAGGCCGGCCGCGCGGGCGTTCTCGACGGCCCAGTGGGGCTTCTTCGTCCCCGGGACCGGGATGACGTGCCGCCCCTGCGCCAGCACCCAGGCCAGCGCCACCTGCCCCGGCGTCGCGTTGCCGTGCCGCCTGGCCACCCGGCGTAGCCCGGCGACGATGGGCTGGTTGGCGGCCATCATCTCGGCCGTGAAGCGCGGGTGCCGCGCCCTGACGTCGTCGGGCTCGAAGCCGCCGCCGGTGGTGAGCGCCCCGGTCAGATAGCCGTTGCCCAGGGGCATGGCGGCGAGGAAGCCGACGCCGCGCGCCTCGCACCACGGCAGCAGCCTCTCCAGGGCCTCCCGCGACCAGACGGACAGTTCGGCCTGCACGGCGCTGACGGGGAAGACCTGCTGGACGCGTTCCAGCTGCCGTATGGTCCCGTCGTGGATACCGGCGCCCGCGCGCCGGTCCGCGCGGGCGCCCACGGCGCAGAAGCCCAGCGCGCGCACCTTGCCCGCCGTCACGAGGTCGGCCATCGCACCCCAGGTCTCCTCGACCGGTACCTCGGGGTCGGCGCGGTGCAGGTGGTAGAGGTCGATCACCTCGGTCTGGAGCCTGCGCAGCGACGCGTCACAGGCGCGCCGCACATAGCTGGGCCGGCCGTTGGCGACGATGTGCTGCTCGCCCACCAGGAGACCGCACTTGGTGGAGACGAACGCCTCACCGCGGCGCTCCTTCAGTACCCGGCCGAGCAGCAGCTCGTTGGTGAAGGGCCCGTACATGTCGGCGGTGTCCAGCAGGGTCGTCCCCGCGTCGAGCGCCGTGTGCACGGTCCGCATCGAGGTCTCGCCGTGCTGCTCGGAGGTGGAGTAGGCCCAGCTCATCGGCATGCAGCCCAGCCCCACGGCCCCCACGCCGAGGGCCGCCGCCCCGATAGTCCTGCGCTCCACCTGGCTCCTGCTCCCTCCCGACGGTCCCCCAAACTAACGGTTGCCCCGGGTGTCACACACGTTTGCCTTGGTCACACCCGCCCCAGGTGTCATCGGGGAGGGCCCCGGCCCCTCGGCGCGGCCGCCCACTAGTCTCTCCCCATGGCTGCTGCGACGGAGGTCTGGCTCTCGCTCCCGCCGGAGAGTGTCGAGCATCTTCCCGACTCCCTGACGTACCGCTACTGGAACGGGGAGGAGGAGTTCCCCGCAGACCCCGCGGACTGCGCCTTCTACGTCGTCCCGTACTACCTGGGTGCTGAAGTGGCCGTACGGCCACTCGCCCGGATGACGGGGGTGCGGGTCGTCCAGACCCTCACCGCGGGGATCGACCACATCGCTTCCGCCATCCCGCGCCTCCCCACCGGGACACGGGTGTGCAACGCGCGCGGGGTGCACGACGCGAGCACCGCCGAACTCGCCCTGGCGCTCACCCTCGGTGCCCTCCGTGACCTGCCCGGATGGGTGCGCGCCCAGGACCGCGGCGAGTGGCTGACCGGCTTCCGCCCGGCGCTCGCGGACCGCACGGTGCTGATCGTCGGATACGGCGCCGTCGGCGAGGCCGTCGAACGGCGGCTGCTGCCCTTCGAGGTCGCCGCCGTGCACCGCGTCGCGCGGTCGGCGCGGACGGCACCCCTGGGGCCGGTGCGGCCGTTGAGCGAGATCGACGGGCTGTTGCCCCTGGCAGATGTCGTGATAGTGACGACGCCGCTCACCGAGGAGACCCGCGGTCTGGTGGACGCCGGTTTCCTCGCGCGGATGAAGGACGGGGCGCTGCTGGTCAACGTGGGGCGCGGCCCGGTGGTGGACACCCGGGCGCTGCTCGCCGAGACGGGCACACCGGCCTCGGCGCCGGGGGCGGACGATGGCGTTCCGGGCCGGCTGCGGGCGGCACTGGACGTGACCGACCCCGAACCCCTGCCCAAAGATCATCCGCTGTGGCGGTCGCCCGGGGTACTGATCACCCCGCACGTCGGAGGGCCTTCTTCCGCGTTCGCTCCGCGTGCCAGGAGGCTCGTCGGTGAACAGCTGAGGCGCTGGGCGGCCGGTGAGGAGCTGTTGAACACGGTGGCCGTGGCGTAGGGCCGCCTAGCCCTCCGAGGCCGCGAGAGGCCACGCTACGGATGCGTACGACTGCGCCCTGTACCGACCTTCCCTCTTGTGGTTACGGTCTGTATTGGGACTATGTCCCTGAGTGACGAACCTGGTGTATCGTCCCGATCGGGGGGCGAAACCCGGACACGAGGGGGGCGACGGGCGAATGCACGATCAACGGACGAACCACCGCGCAGGCCGCGAGAAGAGCGATCGCGGTCACCTCAACCGTCAGTCACGGCGCACGCGTTGCGCCGTAGTGCCGCACACCGCGCCGACAGGCCGGGCCGACTCCACCAAGTGGCCCCCGTCCGGGCGGGTGGCGCGATGACTACCCACGAAGCGGCCCCCAGGCGGGGCCCCTGCTGGACCAGCACCCACGGCACGCGCCCGGCCGGCACGGCACGGAGCGAGCCGGCGTCGACGGAGCCGCGCGGAGGAGGCTCCGCCGGCACCGGACGCACGAGCCTTGTACCACAGATGGTGCTCGCCGCGATCTGCGCGGCCTACGCCCTCGGCGCCGCACTCGGCTGGGGCTCACGGACCGTCGCCGTCTTCATGGGCGACTTCGGGCTCAGTGCGGCGGCACTGCTGGCCGCGGCCTCGTGTCTGTGGTACGCGCACGCGCAGCGCCGCGACGCGGGACGGGCCGCCACGGCCCACCTCGCCCCGGCGCAGCGCGCCCACCTGCGGGCCAGCCGCCCCGCGTGGGTGCTCTTCGGGATCTCCTCCCTGATGGCCGGGATCGGCAACGGGGTGTGGGGCTGGTACGAACTGGTGCTCGGCGAGCAGGTGCCCAGGCCGTCCCTGGCCGACTTCTGCTTCCTGCTGTTCGCGCCCCCCGCCATCGTCGGGCTGCTGGTGCTCGCCAAACGCCCGGTGACCCGCGCCGGGTGGGTCTGCCTCAGCCTCGACGCCTGGCTCATCGGCGGCTCGCTGCTGACGCTCTCCTGGTCGCTCGCGCTGGCCCACACCGCCTACTGGCAGGGCGACTCGGTGGCCCGCGCCGCGCTCAACCTGGCCTATCCGCTGCTGGACATCGTGCTCGTCAGCATGGTCCTGGCGCTGCACTTCAGGCGCTCGTCGGCGCACCGCAGCGCGATCAACGCCGCGGTCGGCGCCCTCGCCCTGACGGTGCTGTGCGACGCGCTGTTCACCTCGCCCATGCTGCGCCAGCAGTACGCCTCCGGGCAGCTGCTGGACGCCGGATGGTTCGCCGGGTCGCTGCTGCTCGCCTACGCGCCCTGGGTCGGCCGCCGCGAGACGTCGGCGCCCGTGCCACCACCGCCCGGCCTGCCGGCCACGGCCCGCGAGGCCGAGGCGCGGGCCACCCACCCCAGCCGGCCGATCACCGGTTCGCTGAGCGCCCTGACGCCCTATCTGGCGGCGGCCGTGTGCACGCTGGGCATCCTCTACAACGCGGTGGACGGACGCGAGCTGGACCGCGTCGTCCTCTACACCGGCTGCACGGTGGTGCTGGCCCTGGTGCTGCGCCAGGGCGTCATGCTCCTGGACAACATCACCCTCACCCGCGAACTGGCCCAGAAGGAGAACCACTTCCGCTCCCTGGTCCAGGGCTCCAGCGACGTCATCATGATCACCGCGGCCACGGGCAAGCTCCGCTACGTCTCACCGGCGGCGGCCGGGGTCTACGGGCGGAACGCCGAGGACCTGGTGGGCGCCGAGCTGTCCTCGCTCGTCCACCCCGACGACCTCGGCCAGGTGCTGCACGAGCTGCGCCGCTTCCTGGCCACCTCCTCCGAGCAGGAGTCGTGCACCAGGATCGAGTGCCGCATCCGGCACGGCGACGGCCACTGGCTCAACGTCGAGTCCACCGTCAACCGGTATCAGGGCGGCCTCATCTTCAACAGCCGGGACGTCACCGAACGCGTCAGGCTCCAGGCGCAGTTGCAGCACAACGCCTCCCACGACGCGCTCACCGACCTGCCCAACCGCGCCCTGTTCACCGAGCGGGTCCGTCAGGCCATCGGCGGACGCCGCGGGGGCGACTGCGGGACGGCCGTGCTCTTCATCGACCTGGACGGCTTCAAGGCGGTCAACGACACCGTAGGGCACCAGGCGGGCGACGAACTGCTGGTGCAGGCGGCGCGGCGGCTGCACGACTCGGTACGCTCCGGCGACACCGCGGCCCGGCTGGGCGGCGACGAGTTCGCGGTGCTCATCCGCGGCGACGGCGAGCCGGGCCAGCCACCGGACGCCGAGCGGGAGCTGCGCATCCACGACATCGCCGACCGGCTGCGCATCACCCTCTCCGACCCGTACCGCGTCGAGGGCACCGAGGTGCGGGTGGCCGCCTCCATCGGTATCGCCTTCGCCGAGCCGGGCATCACCCCCAGCGCCCTGATGCGCAACGCGGACCTGGCGATGTACCGCGCCAAGCAGGCGGGCAAGGCCCGGGTGGAGCTGTACGCGCCGCAGATGCAGGCCGAGGTCGTCAAGCGCGCCGAACTGGCCGCGCGGCTGCGCAGTGCCCTGCACGACGGCGAGTTCGCCCTGCTGCACCAGCCGATCGTCGAGCTGGCCAGCGGGAAGATCACCGCCATCGCGGCCGAGGCGCGCTGGCGCTCGGCCCAGGGCATCCTGTTCACCCCCGCGGAGTTCCTGCGCACCGAGGGCGCCTCGGCCCGGGAGGCGCGCGGGGTGGGCGGCGAGCGGGCCGCCGAGGTGAGCCGCTGGCTGCTGGAGGAGGCGGTGCAGCAGGCCGCCGCGCGCCAGCGCGCCGGGTACGGGGCTCCGGTGACCGTACGGCTGCCCGCGCGGCGGCTGACCGAACCGGGCATGGAGCCGCACAGCATCGGTGCCCTGCTGGCCCGGCACGGGCTCGCCGCGGCACCCGGCCCCACCGGCGGGACGGCGCTCGGCGCGCCGGCTGCCAACGCCGGGGTGCCGGGGGCGCCGGGCGCCCTGATCCTGGAGCTGTCGGACAGCGACCCGAGGATTCCGCTGGACGAGCTGGAGCGGCGGCTCACCGCGCTGCGCCGGCTCGGGGTCCTCATCTCGCTGGACGGCTTCGGCAGCGGCTACGCGGCCATCTCGGCGCTGCGCCGGCTGCCGGTGGACATCCTGCGCCTCGACAGGGGGCTGACGGACGGCATCGTCGAGTCCACCCGCCAGCGCAAGATCACCGCGGGGCTGCTGCGGATCGCCGGGGACCTGGGGCTGACCACGGTCGCCGAGGGGGTGGACCTGCCCGAGCAGGCCACGCTGCTGCGGGAGATGGGCTGCACCCACGGCCAGGGCGCCGTCTTCTCCGGCGCGCTGGACGAGCACCGGCTGCGGACGGCGCTGGCCCGCGGGGTCTACCCGGTGCCCGAGTCCAGCCGCAGCGGCGGCGTCTCCGGGTACGGGGAGGAGCACCCGGAGGGCCGGGACACGGCGGTGGCCGTCGCGGGGGCGCTGCCCGTGGCGTCCGGCTCGTCCGTGGGAGCGGGGTCCAGGCCGCTGGCCGTGCCGCAGCAGGGCGGGCCGGAGGCGCTGACACATCCGGCCGTCCGCTCGAATGCTGAGACGCCTGTCCCACCCACTTGACACTCGGGGGTTGACGGGGAGAGGGTCATCACCATGCGCACCCGAATTCTCGTACTTGGAAAGCGCGTCAGCTGACCGGGGTTCTCTCCACCCCGCCGACGTCAGCGGCGCGCTCCCCTCGCTTGCCTCCGGGCACGAGGGGTTTTTTGTTGCACCAGCACCCAGCACAGACCAGCGGTAGCCCGACATATCCGTCACACAGCCCAAGCCGAGCGACCGCCCGACGAGCGTCAACCCTCACTCTTCGAGAAGAGACACGTGATGACCGAACAGGCCACCGGGGCCCCCAAACCGCAGCCGCGGGCCCGCAGCGGCGGACAGCAGCCCACCTCCGTTCCGGCCCAGGCGCCCCGCATCACCGGCGCGCAGTCCCTCATCCGCGCTCTTGAGGAGGTCGGCGCCGACACCGTGTTCGGCATTCCGGGCGGCGCCATCCTGCCCGCCTACGACCCGATGATGGACTCCTCCCGGGTCCGCCACGTCCTCGTCCGCCACGAGCAGGGGGCCGGCCACGCGGCCACCGGGTACGCGCAGGCCACCGGCCGGGTCGGGGTCTGCATGGCCACCTCGGGGCCCGGGGCCACCAACCTGGTGACCCCGCTGGCCGACGCGCACATGGACTCCGTCCCGCTGGTCGCCATCACCGGTCAGGTGGCGTCCGGGTCGATCGGTACGGACGCCTTCCAGGAAGCCGACATCTGCGGTATCTCGATGCCCGTCACCAAGCACAACTTCCTGGTCAGAGACCCTAACGAGATCCCCAGGACGATCGCCGAGGCGTTCCACATCGCCTCCACCGGGCGGCCGGGACCGGTCGTCGTCGACATCGCCAAGGACGCCCTCCAGGGCGAGACCACCTTCCAGTGGCCGCCCACCACCGATCTGCCCGGCTACCGCCCGGTGACCAAGCCGCACGGCAAGCAGATCCGCGAGGCCGCCAAGCTGATCACCGAGTCGCGGCGCCCCGTCCTCTACGTCGGCGGCGGCGTGCTGAAGGCGGGTGCCACGGCCGAGCTGAAGGTGCTGGCCGAGCTGACCGGCGCCCCGGTGACCACCACCCTCATGGGCATCGGCGCCTTCCCCGACAGCCACCCGCAGCACCTGGGCATGCCCGGGATGCACGGCACCGTGGCCGCGGTCACCGCGCTCCAGAAGGCGGACCTGATCGTCGCGCTCGGCGCCCGGTTCGACGACCGCGTCACCGGCAAGCTGGACTCCTTCGCGCCGTACGCCAAGATCGTCCACGCCGACATCGACCCGGCCGAGATCGGCAAGAACCGGGTGGCCGACGTGCCGATCGTCGGGGATGCCCGCGAGGTCCTGGCCGACCTGGTGGTCGCCCTCCAGGCCGAGCAGGGCGAGCGCCCCGGCGAGCCCGGCAGCCGCTACGCCGACTGGTGGGCGACGATCGACCGCTGGCGGGAGACCTACCCGCTCGGCTACGACCAGCCCGAGGACGGTTCCCTGGCCCCCCAGCAGGTCATCAAGCGGATCGGCGAGCTGGCCCCGGAGGGCACGATCTTCGCCGCGGGGGTCGGCCAGCACCAGATGTGGGCCGCGCACTTCATCGACTACGACCAGCCGGCCACCTGGCTCAACTCAGGCGGCCTGGGCACCATGGGCTACGCCGTCCCGGCCGCGCTGGGTGCCAAGGTCGGGATGCCGGACCGCACCGTGTGGGCGATCGACGGCGACGGCTGCTTCCAGATGACCAACCAGGAGCTGGTCACCGCCGCCCTCAACGGGGCGCCGATCAAGGTCGCCGTCATCAACAACGGCGCGCTGGGCATGGTCCGCCAGTGGCAGACCCTCTTCTACAACCAGCGCTACTCCAACACCGTGCTGCACGACGGGGAGCAGGGCGAGCCGAACCGCGGCACCCGCGTCCCCGACTTCGTCAAGCTGGCCGAGGCCATGGGCTGCGTCGGCATCCGCTGCGAGGACCCCGCGCAGCTCGACGCGGTCATCGAGAAGGCCAACGCCATCAACGACCGGCCCGTCGTCGTGGACTTCATCGTGCACGAGGACGCCATGGTCTGGCCGATGGTGGCGGCCGGCACCTCCAACGACGAGGTGATGGCGGCGCGCGGCGTGCGCCCCGACTTCGGCGACAACGACGACTGACGGCACCGGTACGAGAAAGGCACATCCCCGATGTCCAAGCACACCCTCTCCGTGCTGGTGGAGAACACCCCCGGCATCCTGGCCAGGATCGCCTCGCTCTTCTCCCGCCGCGGTTTCAACATCGACTCCCTCGCCGTCGGTGTCACCGAGCACCCCGACATCTCGCGGATCACCATCGTGGTCAACGTCGAGGACCTGCCGCTGGAGCAGGTCACCAAGCAGCTCAACAAGCTGGTCAACGTCCTCAAGATCGTGGAGCTGGAGCCCGCCTCCGCCGTCCAGCGCGAACTCGTCCTGGTGAAGGTCCGCGCCGACAACGACACCCGCTCCCAGATCGTGGAGATCGTCCAGCTCTTCCGCGCCAAGACCGTCGACGTCTCCCCGGAGGCCGTCACCGTCGAGGCCACCGGCAGCGCCGACAAGCTGGAGGCGATGCTGAAGATGCTGGAGCCGTACGGCATCAAGGAACTGGTGCAGTCCGGAACCATCGCCATAGGGCGCGGCGCCCGCTCCATCACCGACCGGAGCCTGCGCGCGCTGGAACGTACCGCGTGACCGTCCGCCCCTGATCTCATCCGGCTGCCCGGCCGTCGTAGGTTGGGCAGCACCACTCATCTGCACAAGGAGAAACACCCCGTGGCCGAGCTGTTCTACGACGACGACGCCGATCTGTCCATCATCCAGGGCCGCAAGGTCGCGGTCCTCGGATACGGCAGCCAGGGCCACGCCCACGCGCTGTCCCTGCGCGACTCGGGCGTCGACGTCCGCGTCGGTCTGCACGAGGGCTCGAAGTCCCGTGCGAAGGCCGAGGAGCAGGGTCTGCGCGTGACCACGCCCGCCGAGGCGGTCCAGGAAGCGGACGTGATCATGGTGCTGGTCCCGGACCCGATCCAGGCAAAGGTCTACGAGGAGTCCATCGCCCCCCACCTCGAGGACGGCGACGCCCTCTTCTTCGGCCACGGCCTGAACATCCGCTACGGCTTCATCAAGCCCCCGGCCTCCGTCGATGTGTGCATGGTCGCCCCCAAGGGCCCGGGCCACCTGGTGCGCCGTCAGTACGAGGAGGGCCGCGGCGTGCCGTGCATCGCGGCCGTCGAGCAGGACGCGAGCGGCAACGCCTTCGCGCTCGCGCTCTCCTACGCCAAGGCCATCGGCGGCACCCGCGCCGGCGTCATCAAGACGACCTTCACCGAGGAGACCGAGACCGACCTGTTCGGTGAGCAGGCGGTGCTCTGCGGGGGTACGGCGGCGCTCGTCAAGGCGGGCTTCGACACCCTGGTCGAGGCCGGCTACCAGCCGGAGATCGCCTACTTCGAGTGCCTCCACGAGCTGAAGCTGATCGTGGACCTCATGTACGAGGGCGGCCTGGAGAAGATGCGCTGGTCCGTCTCCGAGACCGCCGAGTGGGGCGACTACACCTCCGGCCCGCGCGTCATCAACGAGCAGACGCGTGCGGAGATGAAGAAGATCCTCTCCGAGATCCAGGACGGCACCTTCGCCAACAACTGGATGGCCGAGTACAACGCGGGTCTGCCCAAGTACAACGAGTACAAGAAGGCCGACCAGGACCACCTCCTGGAGACCACCGGCAAGAAGCTCCGCTCCCTGATGAGCTGGGTCGACGAGGACAAGTGACCCTGCCGGGTTGTGGGCAGTCGTTCCGCAGGGGCGGAACGGGTGGGCACAACCCGGCCCGCGCCCGGCAACGGCGGGGACCGTCCCCCAGGGACGCCGCCCCTGGTTGCCGGGTGCGGTGGTAGGGCGGGTGCACGCCTGGTGTGCGCACCCGTACCGCCCCTCGGGCGGTCCGAGTGCCCACACCAGGGCGGGGGCCGCCGATAAACTGCGGGCACAGGCTCACAGCGTCGTGCGTCTGCCCTCCCGCCCCGCAGGGACCCGCGCTGTCCAGGACTTGGAGACCACGTGAGCAAGCCCGTAGTACTCATCGCCGAAGAGCTGTCGCCCGCCACCGTTGACGCCCTGGGCCCGGATTTCGAGATCCGGCGCTGTGACGGTGCGAACCGGGACGAACTCCTGCCCGCTCTCGCCGATGTGGACGCCGTTCTCGTCCGTTCCGCAACCAAGATCGACGCCGAGGCCATCGGCGCGGCGAACAAGCTCAAGGTGGTCGCCCGCGCGGGCGTCGGGCTCGACAACGTGGACGTGCCCGCCGCCACCAAGGCGGGCGTGATGGTCGTCAACGCCCCGACCTCCAACATCGTCACCGCCGCCGAGCTGGCCTGCGGGCTGCTCATCGCCACGGCCCGCAACATCCCGCAGGCGAACGCCGCGCTGAAGGCCGGCGAGTGGAAGCGCAGCAAGTACACCGGTGTGGAGCTGAGCGAGAAGACGCTCGGTGTGGTCGGCCTGGGCCGGATCGGGGTGCTGGTGGCGCAGCGCATGTCGGCCTTCGGGATGAAGGTCGTCGCCTACGACCCGTATGTGCAGCCGGCGCGGGCCGCGCAGATGGGTGTGAAGCTGCTGTCGCTGGACGAGTTGCTCCAGGTCGCGGACTTCATCACCGTCCACCTGCCCAAGACACCCGAGACCCTCGGCCTGATCGGCCACGAGGCGCTGCACAAGGTGAAGCCGAACGTGCGCATCGTCAACGCGGCGCGTGGCGGCATCGTCGACGAGGAGGCGCTGGCCGCCGCCCTCAAGGAGGGCCGGGTCGCGGGCGCGGGCCTGGACGTGTACGCGTCGGAGCCGTGCACCGACTCGCCGCTGTTCGCCTTCGACCAGGTCGTGTGCACCCCGCACCTGGGCGCCTCCACCGGTGAGGCGCAGGAGAAGGCCGGTATCGCGGTGGCCAAGTCGGTGCGGCTGGCGCTGGCGGGCGAGCTGGTGCCGGACGCCGTCAACGTCCAGGGCGGGGTGATCGCGGAGGACGTGCGCCCCGCGCTGCCGCTCGCCGAGAAGCTGGGCCGCATCTTCACCGCGCTGGCCGGCGAGGTCGCCGTCCGGCTGGATGTGGAGGTGTACGGCGAGATCACCCAGCACGACGTCAAGGTGCTGGAACTCTCCGCGCTCAAGGGCGTGTTCGAGGACGTGGTGGACGAGACGGTCTCCTACGTCAACGCGCCGCTGTTCGCGCAGGAGCGCGGCGTCGAGGTGCGGCTGACCACCTCCAGCGAGTCCGCCGAGCACCGCAACGTGGTGACCGTGCGCGGCACTCTGGCAGGCGGCGAGGAGGTCTCCGCGTCCGGCACCCTGGCCGGGCCCAAGCACCTCCAGAAGATCGTCGCCATCAACGAGCACGGTGTGGACCTGGCGGTCGCCGAGCACATGGCGTTCTTCCGCTACAGCGACCGGCCGGGCGTCGTCGGCACCGTCGGCCGGATCCTCGGCGAGGCGGGCATCAATATCGCGGGGATGCAGGTCTCCCGCGCGGAGGAGGGCGGCGAGGCCCTGGTGGCGCTGACGGTGGACGACACCATCGGCGCCCCGGTCCTCTCCGAGATCTCCGAGGAGATCGGCGCCACCCACGCCCGCGCGGTCGACCTCACCGAGTGATCTTTTTCGCGCGACGCGTCACGAGCGGGCCGGTACCCACGTACCGGCCCGCTCGTGCGTACGGGGCCAGTCGGTCCTCATGCCACTTGTCGTGCCCACTTGTCGTGCCGGGCCGCGTGCCGCCCGTCGCGCCGGGCGGCCCCGCCCGGAGGCTCACAGCCGGGCGGCCTTCAGGGCCATGTGCAGCAGCAGGCGGTCCTCGCCCTCGTCCAGGTCGAGACCGGTGAGGCGTTCCACGCGTGAGAGGCGGTAGTAGAGGGTCTGCCGGTGGATGCCGAGCGCCGCTGCCGTCCGGCCCGCCTGGCCCGCGCGGTCGAGGAACACCTCGGCGGTGCGGGCCAGTTCGGCGTTGGCGGGCCGCAGCAGTTCCCGCACGGCGGGGTCGGGGGCTTCCCCCTGGCGCGGGATCGCGGTGAGCATCCGGTAGGGGCCGATGCCGTCCCATTCGGCGACGGTGCCGGGCAGGGGCTCGGCCGCGGCGGCGCGTGCCGCCGCCCTCGCCTCCCGCCAGGCCGCCGGCAGGCCGTCCAGCCCGGTGCGCGGGGAGCTGATCCCCGCGGTGGTGCGGCCGCCGGCCGGTTC
>NZ_VJOK01000001.1:5441004-5461875 GCF_013302895.1 Streptomyces albus subsp. chlorinus
CTCGCCGGTGCGTTCCTCGGCGCGGGTGTGCGCCGCCAGCTGCGCCCCCGTGCGGTCGGCCACCGCCATCGCGGCGGCCAGCCGCGGATCGTCCAGTGGCAGCGTGCCGTCGTCCAGCAGCCAGATGTAGCCGTGGACGACGCCCCGGTCGCGGACGGGCAGGCAGATCCGGCCGTGCACCACCCCGGCGGCCGGGTCGGGAGGGACGCGGACCGGACCGGTCGCGCGGGCGATGCCCCAGCTCTCGAAGAAGGCCCGCACGGCGGGGGTGGAGCGGCGCTGGAGGATGGTGCGGGTGCGCACGGAGTCGAGGGCCAGGTCGCCGCCGCTGCTCTCGTCCCCGCCCTCGTGGGCGCCGAAGGCGATGAGGGAGAAGTCGCGGCCCTCCAGCGTGGCCGGGGTGCCCAGCAGCTGGGAGACCTCGTCGATCAGCGCCTGGTAGTCCTCGCGCATGCCGCCCGGCCTCCGTGTGGTCGTCCGCTTTCCGCGGGGGAGCCCCGCCCGCCCATTCTCATACATCTGTCTGAGATCTGGTCCACGGACGCGTGACAGCTGTCGATGGTCCGGCGGTGGCGCGATCCTTACGTTGTGAGCGGCTCGGCGCCCGTGTCGTGGAGCCGCTCACAAGAACACTCCGTGGAGGTGCCCCGTGCTGGGTCCCGTGCTCCTCGCCGCCGCGCGCAGCGACAGCGTCCGCCGCCTCGTCTCGGCCGCCCCGGTCACCCGTCCGGTGGTGGACCGGTTCGTGGCCGGCGAGCAGCTCGATCAGTGCCTGGCCAACGTCACGTCGCTCGCCGGGCGCGGGATGCAGGTCACCATCGATCACCTGGGCGAGGACATCACCGACCGGTCGGAGGCCCTCCGCAACCGTGACGCCTACCTCGCGCTGACCGACGCGCTCTCCGGCTCCGGGCTCGCCGGGCACGCCGAGATGTCCGTCAAGCTCTCCGCCTTCGGCCAGGCGCTGCCGGGCGGGCACGAGCTGGCCCTGGCGAACGTGCTGCCCGTCGTGGAGGCCGCCACGGCCGCCGGGACGACGGTCACCCTCGACATGGAGGACCACACCACGGTCGACTCCACCCTCGCGATCCTCGGGCAGCTGCGCGAGCGCTTCCCGAGCACCGGCGCCGTGCTCCAGTCCTACCTCTTCAGGACCGAGGAGGACTGCCACGCGCTGGCTGGTGAGGGCTCGCGCGTCCGCCTCGTCAAGGGCGCGTACAAGGAGCCGGCCGAGGTCGCCTTCCAGAACAAGCGGGACGTGGACCGGGCCTATGTGCGCTGCCTGAAGATCCTCATGGCGGGCAAGGGCTACCCGATGGTGGGCTCGCACGACCCGCGCATGGTGGCCATCGCCCAGGACCTCGCCGAGCGTTACGGTCGGAAGAGGGACGAGTACGAGTTCCAGATGCTGTACGGCATCCGCGAAGCCGAGCAGGAGCGCCTGGTCGCGCAGGGCCACAGGATGCGTGTCTACGTTCCTTACGGCACGGACTGGTACGGCTACTTCATGCGACGCCTCGCGGAGCGCCCGGCGAACACGGCCTTCTTCCTCAGGTCCCTCGTCTCCCGCGGCTGACAACCAGGCATCCGCACCCCGCACCCATCGCCCGACCCGACGACCACAAGGAGCAACCGTGGACGCTGTGACCCAGGTCCCCGCCCCGTACAACGAGCCGGTGCACACCTACGCGCCCGGCAGCCCCGAGCGCGCGCGCCTGGAGGCCAAGCTCAAGGAGCTGGCGGACAACCCCCGTGAGCTGCCGATGACGATCAACGGCGTCAAGCGCATGGGCGGGGGCGCGCGCGTGGACGTCGTGCAGCCGCACAACCACAAGAAGGTGCTGGGCACCTTCGCCACCGCCACCCGCCAGGACGCGCAGGACGCCATCGACGCAGCCCTGGCCGCGGCCCCTGCCTGGCGTGCGATGTCCTTCGACGACCGCGCCGCGATCATCCTCAAGGCCGCCGAGCTGCTGGCCGGCCCCTGGCGGGAGACCATCGCCGCCTCCACGATGCTGGGCCAGTCCAAGACCGCGCAGCAGGCCGAGATCGACGCGCCCTGCGAGCTGGTCGACTTCTGGCGCTTCAACGTGCACTTCGCCCGTGAGCTGCTCGACGAGCAGCCGCTGATCCAGCCGAACGGCGTCTGGAACCGCATGGACCACCGCCCGCTGGAGGGCTTCGTCTACGCGATCACGCCGTTCAACTTCACCGCGATCGCCGGCAACCTGCCCACCGCCCCGGCGCTGATGGGCAACGTCGTGGTCTGGAAGCCGTCCCCGACCCAGACCCACTCCGCCGTGCTGCTGATGGAGCTGCTGGAGGAGGCCGGGCTGCCCAAGGGCGTCATCAACCTGGTGACCGGTGACGGCAAGGAGGTCTCCGAGGTCGCCATCCCGCACCCGGACCTGGCCGGGATCCACTTCACCGGCTCGACGGCCACCTTCCAGCACCTGTGGAAGAGCGTCGGCGAGAACATCGCGAACTACAAGTCCTACCCGCGCATCGTCGGCGAGACCGGCGGCAAGGACTTCATCGTCGCCCACCCCACCGCCGACCCGGCCGTCCTCAAGACCGCCCTCACCCGCGGCGCCTTCGAGTACCAGGGCCAGAAGTGCTCGGCCGCCTCCCGCGCCTACCTGCCCCGCTCCCTGTGGGAGGGCGGTTTCCAGGACGCGCTGGCCACCGAGGTGCGGGGCCTGACCATGGGCGATGTGACGGACCTGTCCCACTTCATCGGTGCCGTGATCGACGACCGCGCCTTCGCCAAGAACAAGGCCGCCATCGACCGCGCCAAGGCCGACCCGAGCTGCGAGATCCTTGTCGGCGGCACGTACGACGACAGCGTCGGCTACTTCGTCACGCCGACCGTCATCGTCTGCTCCGACCCGGAGAACGAGGTCTTCAAGACCGAGTACTTCGGGCCGATCCTCGCGATCCACGTCTACGAGGACGAGGACTGGGAGGCGATGCTCGACCAGATGGAGTCCGCCTCCGCCTACGCGCTGACCGGCGCCGTGATCGCCAAGGACCGGGCGGTGCTGGCCGAGGCCTCCGAGAAGCTGCGCTTCGCGGCGGGCAACTTCTATCTGAACGACCGCCCGACCGGCTCCATCGTCGGCCAGCAGCCCTTCGGCGGCGGCCGTGCCTCCGGCACCAACGACAAGGCCGGCTCGAAGTTCAACCTGCTGCGCTGGTCGTCGCCGCGGGCGATCAAGGAGACCCAGGTCGCCCCGACGGACTACCGCTACCCGCACATGGGCTGACGGCCCAGTGGCCTTGAGCGGCCCGGTCCCGTGGGGGCCGGGCCGCTCGGCGTGTGGCTCTCGTCTCACATAGTAGGAAGGCCAAGTATCTGGCGAGACATCACGGCTCCGCGCTCCTATCTTTGTAGGAAGCCGATCGTCCCGCTCGACCGAGCGCTTCGTGGATGTGACGCCCGTGCCCGAGAGCAGGCGACCCCTGCCGCACCGGCTGTCCCCGCGCCTTTGGCTGTCCGTCGCGTCTCTTCGGCGACCCTTCATTTCTCCTCGCACCGCGCAGAAGGAGTTGTGTACTCATGGCCACGCCAGCAGCCACCCCCGTCCCCGCCTCCCGTCTCCGCCGCTCCCGAGCCGCTGCCCGCCTCCGCGAAGAGGACCGCCGCAACGCCGCCGAGGCCCTCCAGCGCGCCTTCGACCGCCGCTGAACCAGCCGGGCTCCCTCCCTCCCGGGCCGGGGAAGGGAGGGAGCCCGCGTCCGGTCGCGGCGCCCCGGTGCCCGGAGCGCCCCGCCGCTCAGGAGCGCCGCACCACGAAGTGGTCGATCCGCCGTCCCGACCGCGCCAGGGCCGTCACGGAGAGGGCGGGCCGGGGCCCGGGGCGGGACTCGACGGCGAGGAGGGAGAACCCGGTCCAGCGCACCCGGGACCACTCCGCCCGCTCCTTCTCGGCGGCCTTCCCCGGCCCCCAGCGCACTGTCCCGACCTCGTCCCGGTCCTCGGTGTGCCCCTCGTAGCTGTCCGGCGCCGAGGCGAACTCGTACAGCTTCCGGCCGCCCCCGCCGGCGGTGACGTACACGGTCCCGTCCCGTGCGGGGTCGGTGTGCTCGCCGATCGGCAGGGGCCGGGTGGCCCGGCCGCCCCTGAGGGGATCCGTGCGCTCGTACACATGGTTGTGGCCGTTGATCACGAGATCGACGCGGTGCCTGTCGAACAGCGGCACCCACTCCTCGCGCACGCCCCCGTCGGACCCGTGCGTGGCGGTCGAGTACGCGCAGTGGTGGAAGAACACCAGCACGAAGTCGATCCCCGGCGCCACGCGCAGCCGCTCCAGCTCGCGCGCCAGCCACCGGGTCTGCGCGCCACGGGTGAGGCCGCGGTTCGCCGGGATCTCGTGGCTGACGTCGTTGGCGTCGAGCGCGATCACCCCCGCGTTCCCGTAGCGGAACGAGTAGATCCCGGGGACCTCGTCGGGGGAGGGACCGTTGCCCGGCAGGAACCAGCGGGCGGACTGGCCCCCGTAGCCGCTGGGGGAGTACCACGCCTCCATGTCGTGGTTGCCGGTGGTGACCATCCACGGCACCCGGGAGGCCACCGGTTCGGTCTGGGCGAGGTACTGGTCCCACACCCGCGCGTCGTAGGTGTCGGACTTCTTGCCGTGGCCGGTCCCGTCCGCGTAGCACAGGTCGCCCGCGTGCAGATGGAAGGCGGGGTTCTGGCCGAGGAGCAGGTGGTTGCCGGCCAGCGCGTCGGGGCCGACGCCCTGGTCCCCGAACGCCGTGAAGACGAAGGGGCGTTCGCCCCCGGCCGGCGGCGCCGTGGTGAAGGAGCCCACCGTGCCGATCCGTTCGGCCGACGCCGGGTCGAAACCGTCGTGCCCGACGCCGTAGTAGTAGGTGGTGCCGGGCCGCAGGCCGTCCAGTGCGGCGTGCAGGTACAGCTGCTCCACCTCGGGCAGTTCGGGGGCGAGCGACGGGGTGCGCAGGGGGCGCACCCGGGCCGGTACCCGCTCTCCCAGGTCCCACGGCTTCAGCCCGATCCGCACGTACGGGCGCCGTACGGCGAAGGGGACCTGCCAGGAGATCCGCAGCTGTGTCCGGGGGTCGGCCCCGAAGGCCAGGTGCCGGCCGAACGGTGCGACATGCCTGCCGTCCACCGTCGCCCTGGACCGCACGGGCGTGGGCGCGGCCCCGCCGCCCCGCGCCCCGCCGAGCGACGCCTCGGAGCCGGCGACCAGCCCCGCCGCCCCCGCCGCCATCAGTCCGGCCCCGCGCATCACCCGGCGCCGTGTCAGTTTCTCTCTGAGCCAGGCGTGCTGCTCGGCCATGCTCATCCGGCCGGCGAGGCGGGCGGGAATGCCGACGCGGGGGAGGTCGTCGTTGGCGCTCATGTCCCGGAGCTTTCCCGGCGGCGGCAACCGGCCGGGGACGCAGGGGCGTACGGGCCGTGAACGCGGCGCCGGGCGAGCGCACCGTCGCGGTGCGTCCGTCATGCGGACAGCCTTGTGTCAGGCCCTGGGACGGGGAGTAGTGTCGGCCGCATGTCTTCAGGAACGGCCTCCCCGACGGACCGCACCATCGACCTCGCAGTGATCTCCGGCGACGGAATCGGCCCCGAGGTCGTCGCCCAGGGCCTCAAGGTCCTCACCGCCGTCCTCCCGCAGGACGTCAAACTGGAGACGCACGCGTACGATCTCGGCGCGAAACGCTGGCACGCCACCGGCGAGACCCTCACCGACGCCGAGCTGGAGCAGCTCAGGGCGCACGACGCGATCCTGCTCGGCGCCATCGGTGACCCGGGCGTCCCCTCCGGGGTGCTGGAGCGCGGGCTGCTGCTGAAGCTCCGCTTCGCCTTCGACCACTTCGTCAACCTGCGCCCCTCCAAGCTCTACCCGAACACCACCTCGCCGCTGGCGGGCGAGCCGGAGATCGACTTCGTCGTGGTCCGCGAGGGCACGGAGGGCCCCTACGTCGGCAACGGCGGCACCATCCGCAAGGGCACCCCGCACGAGGTGGCCAACGAGGTGAGCGTCAACACGGCCTACGGCGTGGAGCGGGTCGTGCGCGACGCGTACGCCCGCGCCCAGGCGCGCCCGCGCAAGAAGCTCACGCTGGTCCACAAGAACAACGTGCTGGTGCACGCGGGCCACCTGTGGAAGGACACCTTCGACCGGGTGGGCCGCGAGTTCCCCGAGGTGACCACCGACTATCTGCACGTGGACGCGGCCACGATCTTCCTGGTCACCGACCCGGCGCGGTTCGACGTGATCGTCACCGACAACCTCTTCGGTGACATCCTCACCGACCTGGCCGCCGCCGTCAGCGGCGGTATCGGCCTGGCCGCCTCCGGGAACATCAACCCGACCCGCGAGTTCCCGTCCATGTTCGAGCCGGTGCACGGCTCGGCGCCGGACATCGCCGGTACGGGCAAGGCCGACCCGACGGCCACCGTGCTGTCCGTCGCCCTCCTGCTGCGGCACCTCGGCTACGAGGCCGAGGCCGCCCGCATCGACGAGGCCGTCACCGCGGACCTCGCCGAGCGCGCGGGCACGGCCCGCACCACGGACGAGATCGGCGACGCGCTGGCCGCCCGGGTGGCCGGCTGAGCGACCCTCCCGGGACCTCCCCGCCAGGACGGCGGGGAGGCGTGGCGGAAATGACACAGGTGTCCGCCCGGGAACGGCGGCCCCCGCGCGATAATCGGGTGTGGGGCCGCCGCAAGAGGGAGTACTCGGACGTCCCGGCACCCCCTCCCCGGGACGCGGTCCGCAACAGGCACGAACGAAGGACGCGGACATGACGACGCCCCGTATCGCATTCGACCTCAAGCCCTCCGCGAGCCCGCTGGGCGACGCCGAGCGGGATGCCGTGCTGGCGAACCCCGGCTTCGGGCGGCACTTCACCGACCACATGGTCACCATCCAGTGGACGGCGGGCCGCGGCTGGCACGACGCGCGCCTGGAGCCGTACGCGCCGCTCCAGATGGACCCGGCGAACATGACGCTGCATTACGCGCAGTCGATCTTCGAGGGGCTCAAGGCGTACCGGCAGCCCGACGGCTCGGTGAAGGTGTTCCGCCCCGAGGCCAACGCCCGCCGCTTCCAGCGCAGCGCGCGGCGGCTGGCGATGCCCGAGCTGCCGGTGGAGACGTTCGTCGAGGCGTGCGATCTGCTGGTCGGGCACGACAGGGCGTGGGTGCCCGGCGAGGGTGAGGCGTCGCTCTACCTGCGGCCGTTCATGTTCGCGAGCGAGGTCGGCCTCGGCGTCAAGCCCGCCGACCAGTACACGTTCGTGGTCATCGCCTCCCCGGCCGGCCCCTACTTCTCCGGCGGCGTCAAGCCGGTCTCCGTGTGGCTGTCCGAGGAGTACGTGCGGGCGGCGCCCGGCGGCACGGGCGAGGCCAAGTGCGCCGGGAACTACGCCGCCTCGCTGGTGGCCCAGGCCGAGGCCGCCGAGCACGGCTGCGACCAGGTCGTGTGGCTGGACGCCGTCGAGCGCCGCTACATCGAGGAGATGGGCGGCATGAACCTCTACTTCGTCTACGGGAGCGGCGAGAACGCGAGGATCGTCACCCCGGAACTGACGGGCACGCTGCTGCCGGGCATCACCCGCGAGTCCCTGCTGCGGATCGCCGCCGACCTGGGGTACGAGACGGGCGAGACGCGGATCACCACGGACGAGTGGCGCCAGGGCAACGCGGACGGCTCACTCACGGAGGTCTTCGCGTGCGGCACGGCCGCCGTGATCACCCCCGTCGGCGAGGTGAAGTCGGCGCGGGGCCACTGGACGGTGGGCGACGGCGGCGCGGGGGAGATCACCCTGCGGCTGCGGGAGGCCCTGCTGGCGATCCAGACCGGCCGTGCGGAGGACAAGCACGGCTGGATGCACACGCTGGGCTCCTGAGTCCTGGCGCCGGGATCCGGCACGGCACTCCCGGCACGGCTCACGCGCCCCGGCACGGCGCACTCCCGGGCAACCTCGCACCCCCCGGGCAACGTCGCGCCCTCCGGGCAACCTCGCCCCTCGGCATCCGGCACTCCCTGCCCGGGCGCCAATACCCAGGCGGACAAGTGGGGCGTGTCATAGTAAATCCGGAGCCGCAATCGTGTACATGTACCTGACATGCGATGGTCGGGCTTCCTTGGCCGAAGGGCCTTCCGGCGGCGCTCGGATGGCGGTTGTCATCGACCGCCTCCCGGAGGGCCGAGATCCACGATGCCGCATCGTCAGGTGTCCCAGCAGGAACAGGCAGACCGGCAGGAACGCGGAAGCGCGGCGGCGGCCCTGGGCCGCCGCCGCTTCCTGACCGTCACGGCGGCAGCCGCCGCGCTCGCCTTCGCCACCGACCTGCCCGGCAGCGCCCAGGCCGCCGAGGTGGACGCGAGGCGGGCCGTGAAGTCCGACCCGTTCACCCTGGGCGTCGCCTCCGGCGACCCGCTGCCCGGGTCCGTCGTGCTGTGGACCCGGCTGGCGCCCCAGCCGTACGAGACCGGCGGCGGCCTGCCCAGGGCACGGATCGCCGTGCGGTGGGAGATCGCCCACGACAGCCGCTTCCGCCGGATCGTGCGCCGGGGCACCGCCACCGCGCACCCCGAGTTCGACCACGCGGTCCACGTGGAGGCCGGCGGCCTGGCCCCCGACCGCGTGTACTACTACCGCTTCCGCGCCGGCACGTGGCTCAGCCCCGTCGGCCGCACCCGCACGGCACCCGCCGCCGGCGCCGACCTGAACGAGCTGCGGCTGGCCGCCGTCTCCTGCCAGGCGTACCACGACGGCTACTACACCGCCCACCGCCACCTCGCCGAGGAGGACGTGGACCTCGTCTTCCACCTCGGCGACTACCTGTACGAGTACGCCGTGGACGCGCACGGCGGCGCCCGCCGGTACACCGACCGCGAACTGCCCGCCCACTTCAACAAGGAGACCGTCACCCTGGAGGACTACCGGCTGCGGTACGCCCTCTACAAGAGCGACCCCGACCTGAGGGCCGCGCACGCCGCGCACCCCTTCCTGGTGGCCTGGGACGACCACGAGACGGAGAACAACTACGCGGGCGACATCCCCGAGGACGGGGGATCGCCACAGGACTTCCTGCTGCGCCGGGCCGCCGCCTACCGCGCCTACTGGGAGAACCAGCCGCTGCGCCGCCCCCAGCGGCCCACAGGCCCCGACATGCGGCTCTACCGCCGGCTGCGGTTCGGCAGGCTCGTCCAGTTCGACATCCTCGACACCCGCCAGTACCGCTCCGACCAGGCGTACGGCGACGGCGCCCACCACCCCGGCCCCGAGTCCGAGGACCCGAGCCGCACCATGACCGGCGCCGCGCAGGAGCGCTGGCTCATCGACGGCTGGCGCGCCTCCGACACCGTCTGGAACGTGGTGCCGCAGCAGGTCACCTTCTGTGAGCGCCGCACCAACTCCACCCCCGACTACAAGGTCAGCATGGACGCCTGGGACGGCTACCCCGCCTCCCGCGAACGCCTGCTGGCCGGCGCCGAGTCGGCCGGCATCGAGAACCTGATGGTGCTCACCGGCGACGTGCACAAGGGGTACGCGTACGACATCAAGCGCGACTTCGGCGACCAGAAGTCCCGCACCATGGGCACCGAGATCGTGGCCACCTCCATCACCAGCGGCAAGGACGGCCAGGACAAGCCCGCCGACTGGGACGCCTACACCGGTGCCAACCCCCACATGAGGTTCTACAACGGCCGCCGCGGCTATGTGACCGTCCGCCTCGGCAAACGCGAGGGCCGCGCCGACTTCCGCACGGTGACCGCCGTGACGAAGCCCGGAGCCCCCGTCACCACCGCCGCCTCCTTCGTCACCGAGGTCGGCAACCAGGGCCTCCGGCGGGTGTGAGGCCATCCCCCCTTGTCACGTTCCGCATTCGGAACATCACTTTTCGACGTACTCTCACAGGCAGGGGCGCCCCTCGGGAGGGGCGCCCGTGTCCCCGGGAGAACGTGATCACTATGGCCCACCCCCACGCGAAGGACCTCGACCCCTACACCTCGCCCCGCGCCTTCTACGGCTCCGAACTGCGCCGCCTGCGCGAGGCGGCGGGCCTCAGCCAGGACGGGCTGGGGGAGCGCGCCTTCTGCTCCGGCACCTACATCGGGCAGTTGGAGGTGGGCACCCGCCGTCCGCAGACGGACCTGTCGCAGACCTTCGACGGCATCCTCGGCAGCGGCGAACACCTGCACCGCCTGAGCAAACTGGCCCGCAAGTCCAAGCACCCCGACTACTTCGCGGACGCGGCGGAGCTGGAGAAACTGGCGGTGTCCCTCTGCGAGTTCTCGCCCATGCTGGTGCCGGGCTTCCTCCAGACCGAGGGGTATGCGCGGGCACTCATCCGGGCTGCCATGCCACTCGCCCCGGAGGAGGAGGTGGAAGGGCATGTCGCGACGCGGCTCGCGCGGGGCCGCCGGCTGCTGGGTCCGAACGGTCCCGACGTGTGGGCCATCGTGCACGAGGCCGCACTGCGCGTACCTGTGGGCGGAGCGGAGGTCATGCGCGGTCAGCTGGAGCACATCGCGGAGACCGTGCGCGAGCGCCGGGCCATCGTCCAGGTGCAGCCCTTCGCGGCCGGTGCCCACCAGCTCATGATGGGCGTCATGCTGCTCATGGCCTTCGACGACGCTCCGCCGGTCGCGTACGCGGAGGGAGCCCACACCGGCCAACTCATCGAAGATCCGGCGCTGGTGGCTCAGTGCCGCGCATCGTACGATCTGGCCAGGGCTGCCGCGCTATCGCTGACGGCCTCACTCGAACTGATCGAGGCGACGGCTAAGGAGCACCAAGCGTCATGATCCCCGACGACGAACTCAACGCTGCCTCGTGGCGCACCTCCTCGTACACGAACGGTGAGGGCGGTGCCTGCGTCGCCGTCGCTGACGGGTTCGCCGGGGTGTTGCCGGTGCGGGACACGAAGTGTCCGGAGGGGCCGACGCTGGTGTTCCCCGCGGACAGTTGGAACGCGTTCGTCCGCGGGCTGGCGCGCTGACGTGTCCGTTTCCGTATGGTGAGACGTTTTCGGGGCGCGGAAGGCGGGTGTGCCAGAATGCGTCCGTGCCCTCGTTCGTCATGATTATTGGCAGCAGGCGCGCCGGTCCGCAGTGACCGTCTGTCGTGGAAAAGATCCGCACGACAGCGGCCGCCGTGCCCCAGACCCGCGCGCAGACCTCTCGCACCCGCGAGGGGTTTTTTCGTTTTTCGGCCCACCAGGCCGGAGGCGGATGTCGCGAGGGATGATGGGGGCAAGTGGAGCGCTTTCTTCCGCAACCACTGAACCCAGCAGGAGCCACCAGCCATGACCCAGATCCCGGACGACAGCTTCCACGTCTTCGACACCACCCTGCGTGACGGAGCGCAGCGGGAGGGCATCAACCTGACTGTCGCCGACAAGCTGACCCTCGCCCGCCACCTGGACGACTACGGCGTCGGCTTCATCGAGGGCGGCTGGCCCGGCGCCAATCCGCGCGACACCGAGTTCTTCGCCCGCGCCCCGCGCGAGATCGAGTTCAAGAACGCGCAGCTCGTCGCGTTCGGCTCCACCCGCAGGGCGGGCGTCCCCGCGCAGATCGACCCGCAGGTCAAGGCGCTGCTCGACTCCAAGGCGCCGGTCGTCACGCTGGTGGCCAAGGCGCACGACCGGCATGTGGAGCTGGCGCTGCGCACCACGCTGGAGGAGAACCTCGCGATGATCGCCGACACGGTCGGCCATCTGCGCGAGAAGGGCCGCCGCGTCTTCGTCGACTGCGAGCACTTCTTCGACGGCTACCAGGACAACCCCGACTACGCGAAGCAGGTCGTGCGCACCGCGTACGAGGCGGGCGCCGACGTGGTGGTGCTCTGCGACACCAACGGCGGCATGATCCCCGCCCGCGTCCAGGCCGTCGTACGGACCGTCGCCGCCGACACCGGGGCCCGGCTGGGCATCCACGCGCAGGACGACACGGGCTGCGCGGTCGCCAACACCCTCGCCGCGGTGGACGGCGGCGCCACCCACGTGCAGTGCACCGCCAACGGCTACGGCGAGCGCGTCGGCAACGCCAACCTCTTCCCCGTCGTCGCCGCGCTGGAGCTGAAGTACGGCAAGCGCGTCCTGCCCGAGGGCGCGCTGGCCGAGACCACGCGGATCTCGCACGCCATCGCCGAGGTCGTCAACCTCACCCCCTCCACGCACCAGCCCTACGTCGGCACCTCCGCGTTCGCGCACAAGGGCGGGCTGCACGCCTCCGCGATCAAGATCGACCCGGACCTCTACCAGCACATCGACCCGGAACTGGTCGGCAACACCATGCGGATGCTGGTCTCCGACATGGCCGGCCGCGCCTCCGTCGAGCTGAAGGGCAAGGAGCTGGGCTACGACCTGGGGGGCGACCGCGAGCTGGTCGGCCGGGTGGTCGAGCGTGTCAAGGAGCAGGAGCTGAAGGGCTACACGTACGAGGCTGCCGACGCCTCTTTCGAACTGCTGCTCCGCGACGAGGTGCACGGCGGCGCGGCCGGCACCGCGCCCCGCTTCTTCCGCGCCGAGTCGTGGCGCACCATCGTCGAGCAGCGGCCCGACGGGGAGCAGGTCAACGAGGCGACCGTGAAGCTGTGGGCCAAGGGGGAGCGCATCGTCGTCACCGGTGAGGGCAACGGGCCGGTGGACGCGCTGGACCGGGCGCTGCGCGCGGGCCTGGAGCGCATCCACCCCGAGCTGGCGCGGCTGAACCTGGTCGACTACAAGGTCCGCATCCTGGAGGGCCGTCAGGGCACGTCGTCCACCACGCGGGTGCTGGTCTCCATGAGCGACGGCGGCGGGGAGTGGACCACGGTCGGCGTGGGGGACAACGTCATCGCCGCCTCCTGGCAGGCGCTGGACGACGGCTACACCTACGGGCTGCTGCGCGCGGGCGTGGAGGCGCACGACTGAGCGGCCTCACCCGCCGGCCGGGGCCGTCGGCGTGAGGGACTGGTCGAAGTGGTCGCGTACGTGGCCTAGGACCAGCTCCCTGTCCACGCCCGGCAGCCCCACCACCAGGTGGGTGCCGAAGCCGTCGAGGAGGGCACGGGTGCGGGTCGCGAACCGCTCGGCGTCCACCGGGGCGAACTCCCCCGCTGCCATGCCCTCCACCAGCAGCGCCACCAGGTCCCGGTGCCAGCTCAGCTCCAGCTCCAGCTGGCGGGTGCGCACCTCCTCGTCGGCCAGCTGCGAGCGGTTCCACACCTCCAGCCACAGCGCCCAGTGCGGGTCGCGGTGGCCGCGCGGGAGGTACAGCTCGACCAGCGTGTCGAGCCGTTCCCGGGCCGGTGTCCTGCGGGCGAGCGCGGCGCGCCGCTCGGCCCCGAGCTGCTCCTCGCTCCACTGGAGCGTCTGGAGGAGCAACTCGTCCTTGGTCTTGAAGTAGTAGACGAGGTGTCCGCTGCTCATGCCGACCTCGCGGCCGAGGGCGGCCATCGTCAGCCGGTCCAGGCCGCGGTCCGCGATCATCTCCATGGCGGTGGCCAGCAGGCGCTCCCGCGGCTGCGCCGCGCGCCGCCGGCCACCTCCCCTGGCGCCCGTGCGCTTGTTCCCGGCTTGCGTGGCCACCGCGTCCGCTTCTCCCTCTGGTCGGCTGCCGTCACCGACCGGTCAGCCTAACCGGGTGCCGGTCCGGGACCCGGGGCTGCTGCTGGGTGATGCAGTGGATGCCGCCCCCGGCGGCGAAGACCGTGCGGGCGTCGACGAGGGTCACCGTCCGCTCCGGGAAGAGCCGCCGGAAGATCCCGGCGGCGTGCTCGTCGCGCGGGTCGCCGAAGCCGCACAGCACCACGCCGCCGTTGCACAGGTAGTGGTTGACGTAGGAGTAGTCGACCGGTTCGCCGTCCTCGGTCTCCGTCACCGTGGGCGCGGGCAGTTCGACGACCTCCAGCCGCCGGCCGCGCGCGTCGGTCGAGGAGCGCAGCAGCCCGACCGTCTCCTCGCACAGGTCGTGGTCGGGGTGCGCGGGGTCGGGCTGGGTGTGCGCGACGACGACGCCGGGTGCGGCGAACGCGGCCACCAGGTCGACGTGGCCGCGGGTGCCGTAGGTCCCGTAGTCGGCGGTCAGACCGCGCGGCAGCCAGATCGCCTTGCGGGTGCCGAGCCGGGCGTGGATCTCCGCCTCGACCTCCTCGCGGCTCCAGCCGGGGTTGCGTTCGGGGCCGAGCTGCACGGTCTCGGTGAGCAGCACCGTGCCCTCGCCGTCCACGTGGATGCCGCCGCCCTCGTTGACCAGCCGCGAGGAGTGCACGGGGGCGCCGGCCTGTTCGGCCACGAACGAGCCGAGCAGCCGGTCCTTGTCCCAGCGTGCCCACTCCTGGGCGCCCCAGCCGTTGAACGTCCAGTCCACGGCGGCCAGCCGGCCGCCCTCGGTGACGAACGTGGGGCCGATGTCGCGCATCCACGCGTCGTCCAGCGGCCGGCCGACGACCTCGATGTCCGCCCCGAGCTGCTCGCGTGCCCCCGCCACGTCCTCGGGGTTGGCGACCATGGTGACCGGCTCGAACCGGCGTACGGCGCGGGCCACCGACGCCCAGGCGGCCCGCGCCTCGGCCAGTACTCCGTCGCCGTCGAAGGTCGGGTTGTGGCCGGGCCAGGCCATCCAGGTGCGCTCGTGCGGCGACCACTCGGGCGGCATGACGGGGGCGGCGTCGGACGTGCGGGTGCTCATGAGGCGGGGGTTCCTTGGGTGCTCTCGATGGTGCTCGGCGTCAGAGGAAGTAGAGGCGGTTGAGGGAGACGCTCTCGGCCGGTTCGGAGCGCAGCGGTTCGCCGTCCAGGGTGACCAGCCCGGTGCGCTGGTCCACGTCCACCTCGCCCAGCCGCGCGTTGTGCACCAGGTCGGCCGGACCGATGCCGCGGCAGCCGCGGACGGCCACCCGGCGCCGCCGGGTCGGCAGGGTGTCGGCGCCCCGCTCGATGGCCGCGCGGGAGACGAAGGCGACGGACAGTTCGGCGGGGGCCGCGCCGTGGCCGCCGAACAGCGGCCCCAGCACCAGCGGTTCGCTGGTGTCGGTGGCGGCGTTGGGGTCGCCGGTGACGCCCCAGGCGGGGAAGCCGGACTTGAGGACGAGCTGCGGCTTGGCGCCGAAGTAGGCGGGGTGCCACAGCACGATGTCGGCCATCTTGCCCGGCTCGATGGAGCCGATCTCGTGGGAGAGGCCGTGCGCCAGGGCCGGGTTGAGGGTGAGCTTGGCGATGTAGCGCAGCACGCGCGCGTTGTCGTCGTCCCCGCGCGCCGCGCCGGTCATCGCCTCGGCGCCTTCCATCGCGCCGCGTTCCGCCTTGAGTTTGGCGGCCATCTGGAAGGTGCGCCGTACGGTCTCGCCCGCGCGGCCCATGCCCTGCGCGTCGGAGGAGGTGATGCCGATGGCGCCCAGGTCGTGCAGGACGTCCTCGGCGCCCATGGTGCCCGCGCGGATGCGGTCGCGGGCCATGGCGGCGTCGCCGGGCAGGTCCGTCTTCAGGTCGTGCACCGAGACGATCATTCCGTAGTGCTCGGCGACCGCGTCCCGGCCGAACGGCAGCGTCGGGTTGGTGGAGGAGCCGATGACGTTGGGCACCCCCGCCATCCGCAGCACGTTGGGGACGTGCCCGCCGCCGCAGCCCTCGATGTGGAAGGCGTGGATGGTGCGCCCGTCCAGCACGGCGAGGGTGTCCTCGACGGCCAGTGCCTCGTTCAGCCCGTCGCTGTGCAGGGCGACCTGGACGTCGTGCTCCTCGGCCACCCGCAGCGCGGTGTCCAGCGCCCGGTGGTGGGCGCCCATGTCCTCGTGCACCTTGAAGCCGCAGGCCCCGCCCTCGGCCAGGGCCTCTTCCAGCGGCGCCGGGTGCGAGGAGGAGCCGCGGCCCAGGAAGCCGATGTTGACGGGCCAGGCGTCGAAGGCGGAGAAGGCGTGCCCCAGCGCCCAGGGCGAGTTGACGCCCACGCCCCACACCGGTCCGAACTCCTGGCCGATGATGGTGGTGACGCCGGAGGAGAGCGACGCCTCCATGATGCGCGGCGAGAGCAGGTGGACGTGGGTGTCCACGGCGCCCGCCGTGGCGATCAGCCCCTCGCCGGAGACGATCGAGGTGCCGGTGCCCACGACGACGTCCACGCCGTCCACGGTGTCCGGGTTGCCGGCCCGGCCGACCGCGTGGATGCGGCCCTCGCGGATGCCGATGGACACCTTGCGGATGCCCTGCACCGCGTCGATCACCAGGACGTTGCTGATCACGATGTCGCAGGTCTCGCGGACGGCGGCGGCTTTCAGGAGCAGTCCGTCGCGGGCGGTCTTGCCGAATCCGGCCAGGAACTCGTCGCCGGGCCGCTGTGCGTCGGACTCGACGCGTACGACGAGTCCGGTGTCGCCCAGCCGCACTCGGTCGCCCGCGCGCGGTCCGTGCACCGCCGCGTACTCGCGCGGATCCACACTCATGCCGCTCCCTCCGGTCCCTCCGGGGTTCCTCCGTCACAGGGTTCTCCGCCGTCCTGGGGCACCGCGCCCAGATAGCCGCAGGCCGCGGCGCGCCGCAGCGCCTCCTCGCGGGCGCCGGGGGCGTCCAGCGGTCCGTCCACGAGGCCGGCGAAGCCGATGGCGACCCTCGCGCCGCCGATGGGGAGGAGCCCCACCTCGCGGGTGCCGCCGGCATCGAAGCGCACCGACGAGCCGGCGGGCACGGCGAGCCGCATGCCGTAGGCGGCGGCGCGGTCGAACTCCAGCCGGGGGTTGGCCTCGAAGAAGTGGAAGTGGGAGGTGACGCTGACCGGTACCTGAGCGGTGTTGCGCACGGTCAGCGTCACCCCGGGCGGTGTCGGGGCGTACGCCGCGTCGGTCCCGGGGCCCGCGGGCAGGACGGCGCCCGGGGCCTTGTCGGGGTCGAGCCCGGGGCGGCGGGGATGGGGGAGGAGATCACCGCGAGCCGGGAGCCGTCCTCGAAGACGGCCTCGACCTGGATCTCGGTGAGCACCTCGGCCACGCCGGGCAGGACGTCCGCGGGGCCCAGCACGGACCGTCCCGCCTCGATGGCCTCGGCGAGCCGGAGCCCGTCGCGGGCGGCCTCGCAGACGGTGTCGGCGATCAGTGCCGTGGCCTCCGGCACGTTGAGCCGGAGCCCTCTGGCCCGTCTGGCCCGCGCCAGCTCGGCCGTGCCGAAGATCAGCAGGCGGTCCCGTTCGGTCGGCCCCAGCCGCACGCTCTCCCACCTTCCCTCTCGTCCTCCCGCGCCCGCGAGTGGGGCCGGTGTGCAGGACCAGCATTTAGAGCAGCGCTCAAATAGTCAAGTATGTGCTCCCACCCATTGATCTGACCGCTCCACATGCCTCAGATTGAGCGGCGCTCAAAAAACGTGCCCGACCCTCAGGGAGCACCATGCAGATCGAGCAGCACGGCGTCGACGTCATCCCCGAAGCGGAACGCACGGGCCGCCCCCGCGACATCGTCAGCTTCCTCATCGGCTCCAATCTGGCGCTCGGCGTCGTCGTCTTCGGCTGGTTGCCGGTCTCCTTCGGGCTCGGCTTCTGGGCCTCCGTCTCCTCCCTGGTGCTCGGCACCCTGGCCGGCACCCTGCTGGTCGCCCCGCTGGCCCTGGTCTCGCTGCGAACCGCGACCAACCTGTCCACCAGCAGCGGCGCCCAGTTCGGCGTACGGGGCAGGCTGCTGGGCTCCGCCATCGGACTGCTGCTCTCACTCGGCTACACCGCGCTCACCCTCTGGGTCGGCGGCGACGTGATGGTCGGCTGCCTCGTCCGGCTCTTCGGGATGCCCGGCTCGGCCGCCGCCTACGCGGTCGTCTACGCGGTGCTCGCCGGGTGCACGGCGGTGTGCGCCGTCTACGGGTACAAGCTGCTGCTGCGGCTCAGCCGCGTACTGGCCGTCGGGATGTCCGCGCTGCTGGTCGTCGGACTGCTCGCCTACGCGCCGCAGTTCACCACCCGGGCGCCCGCCGGGACCGCGTACCTGCTCGGCGACTTCTGGACCACCTGGCTGCTGTCCGTCGTCGCCGCCGGACTGTCCGGCCCGATGGCCTTCATCACCCTGCTCGGCGACTACACCCGCTACATGTCGCCGGCCCGCCACTCCTCGCGCCGGGTCTACCTGACCACCTGCGGCGGACTCGTCGCCGGGCTGCTGATACCCCAGCTCTTCGGCACCTTCACCGCAGTCGCCGTGGACGCCGCCACCGACTACGCGGGCCCGCTGGTCGCCCAGGCCCCGTTCTGGTTCCTGGTGCCGCTGCTGCTGGCCGCCTCCTGGGGCTCGGTCGGCAACGCGGGACTGATGCTCTACTCGATGGGCCTCGACCTGGACGCGATCGTGCCGCGCACGACCCGCACCCGTGCCACCTGCACGGTGGCGGCCATGGCCACGGCCCTGGTCTACCTCGGCCACTTCGTGTGGGACGCGCAGGACGCGATGACCTCCTTCGTCCTGCTGCTGACCGCCGTCGGCGCCCCGTGGGCGGTCATCGTGCTGATCGGGCACGCGCGCTGCCGGGGCGTGTACGACGCCGAGGCGCTCCAGGTCCTCAACCGGCGCTCGGCCGGCGGATGTTACTGGTTCACCGCAGGATGGAACCCGCGCGCCACCGCGGCCTGGGCCGCCGGCTCCTGCGTGGGACTGCTGGCCGTGGACACCCCCCTGTACACCGGGCCCCTGGTGGCACATGTGGGAGGCTTCGACCTGAGCTTCCTGCTCTCGGCCGCGGTCACCGCCGCCGCGTACTGCGCGGTGACCGCCCGGCAGCCCGTGCCGCTGCCGGACGCGCCGGTACCCCCGGCGCGTCCCGCCGCGACGGACACGCACCCCGTCTCCTAGGCGCTGTGGGAACCCCACAGCCACCCCGGCCGGTGATGGGAGGTTCCCCTGCGTTCAGGCTCCCCCGCCCAGAGGTTCTGTCCAGCGCTGCCATGAATCGGCCGCGGAGACTGTACGAATCCGACGACGGCGATCCGCCCCGCGGTTTCGTAGGGTCTATACATGACCGATCTGTCCCAGCCGTCGCCCGGCTCCGAGGAGGCCGCGCCCGGCTCCGTCCCGGCGCAGGACACCCGCGGGCGCGTCGCCGAGCTGCACGCGATCCGTGCGCAGGTGCACCAGGGCCCCAGCGACAAGGCGACCGAGGCCCAGCACGCCAAGGGCAAGCTGACCGCGCGCGAGCGGATCGAGCTGCTGTTGGACGAGGGCAGCTTCCGTGAGATCGAGCCACTGCGCAGGCACCGGGCGACGGGCTTCGGGCTGGAGCAGAAGAAGCCGTACACCGACGGTGTGATCACCGGCTGGGGCACCGTGCACGGGCGGACCGTGTTCGTCTACGCGCACGACTTCCGGATCTTCGGCGGCGCGCTGGGCGAGGCCCACGCCACCAAGATCCACAAGCTGATGGACAAGGCGATCGCCGCGGGTGCCCCGCTGGTGTCCCTCAACGACGGCGCGGGCGCCCGCATCCAGGAGGGCGTCGCGGCGCTGGCCGGGTACGGCGGCATCTTCCAGCGCAACACCAAGGCATCGGGCGTCATCCCGCAGATCAGCGTGATGCTCGGCCCCTGCGCGGGCGGCGCGGCCTACAGCCCCGCGCTGACCGACTTCGTCTTCATGGTCCGCGACACCTCGCAGATGTTCATCACCGGGCCCGACGTGGTCCAGGCGGTGACCGGCGCGCAGGTGACGCAGGACGGCCTGGGCGGCGCGGACGTGCACGCGGCGACCTCCGGCGTGGCGCACTTCGCCTACGACGACGAGGAGACCTGCCTCGAAGAGGTCCGCTACCTGCTGTCCCTGCTGCCGCAGAACAACCGCGAGAACCCGCCGTCCGAGCCGGCCGGCGACCCGGCCGACCGGCGCGGCGACGCCCTGCTGGACCTGGTGCCCGCCGACGGCAACCGGCCCTACGACATGCGCAAGGTCATCGAGGAACTCGTCGACGACGGGGAGTTCCTGGAGGTGCACGAGCGCTGGGCCACCAACATCATCTGCGCGCTGGCCCGGATGGACGGCGAGGTCGTCGGTCTGGTGGCCAACCAGCCGCAGTCACTGGCCGGGGTGCTGGACATCGAGGCCAGCGAGAAGGCCGCCCGCTTCGTGCAGATGTGTGACGCCTTCAACATCCCGATCGTCACGCTGCTGGACGTCCCCGGCTTCCTCCCCGGCGTCGACCAGGAGCACGGCGGCATCATCCGGCACGGCGCCAAGCTGCTGTACGCGTACTGCAACGCGACCGTGCCCCGTATCTCCGTGGTGCTGCGCAAGGCGTACGGCGGCGCGTACATCGTCATGGACAGCCAGTCGATCGGCGCCGACCTGACCTTCGCCTGGCCGACCAACGAGATCGCGGTGATGGGCGCCGAGGGCGCCGCCAACGTCATCTTCCGCAGGCAGATCGCGGCCGCCGACGACCCCGAGGCCATGCGCGCCCGCATGGTCAAGGAGTACAAGGCCGAGCTGATGCACCCCTACTACGCCGCGGAGCGCGGCCTGGTCGACGACGTGATCGACCCGGCCGAGACCCGCGAGGTGCTGATCTCCTCCCTCGCGATGCTGCGCAGCAAGCACGCCGACCTGCCGTCCCGCAAGCACGGCAATCCTCCGCAGTGATGGGAGCACCGATGAACGAGACCGCTCAGGAGTCCGCCAGTACCGGCTCGCCGGGCAGCACGCCGCGCGAGATCGTGCGCGTCGAGAAGGGGCAGGCCAACGCGGAGGAGCTGGCAGCGGTGACCGCACTGCTGCTCGCGCGTGCCGCCGCCACCTCGTCGGCCGACGGGACCCGTGCCTCCGCGCGCCACACACGCCCGTCGAAGGCGGGATGGCGCCGCCTGGAGCGCCAGCACGGCTTCCGCGCCCCGCACAGCTGGCAGGGCTGAGGACCGCGGCGGCGGGATGCCCGCCGCCCGCCGGCGA
>NZ_VJOK01000001.1:5462381-5465476 GCF_013302895.1 Streptomyces albus subsp. chlorinus
CGCTCAGTCGGCCGGGGCGTCCACCAGCACGGTGCGGCGGGGGTTGGCGGTCCTGGTGGGGAGTGTGGTGTTCTCCTCCCGGGCCTCGTACGCCGCGACCGTCTCGGTCGTCAGCTCGTCGGCGTCCTTCAGGTGCGCCAGGGTGGTGCGCCGCGGGTTGGCTATGTTCCGCATGGTCAGCGTGGACTTCACTGAGTGCCCTTACCTCGCTCGGCTTGTCATTTCGGTGTGCGATGTAAACGCCGAGAGTAGGCCCGCTATTCCCAGCCGAGACGTGACCTAGGCAACGACCGGCCTGTGATTTTGCTCACGAGGTAGTTACCAAAACAGACATAAGTAATCGTTGAATCCGGCAGCTTAATCGGGCACAGCGGGCCAACGGGGCAATCCGTACGCGGGGGCGCGACTGGAAGTGAGGGGTGCCCGCGAGGCGACACAGAGGGCTTATGGGATCAAACCGGACATTCCCCTTGAGGAATCCCACACACCGTAAGAATTTGTGCGCGATTCGTGACCGATCTTGCGCGGTTATCCACAGCCCTTGTTGGAGATCCGGCACTGTGCTGGAATTCCACGGACCGCCGCAGGACGAAACACAACCGGCGCGCGTCGGACGCAGCAAGCGGCGCCGCACGACGGTGATGAGGGGACGCGCCGGTCATTACGACCGCCAAGGGGGCCTGGGACCCCCGACGACTCGATACCGTCCCGCCGCCGCGACGGGGGGACGCCTGGTCCAGAGGTTGCGACGCTAGTGCAGGGACGTTTCAAGAGGGATGGCAGCGCTGAGGGAGCCCCGGAGGCGCGTGGCTCGGCCGACCGCGGGTCCCAGCCCCAGCACGCCCAGGACGGCGGGCCGACGGGCGGTGGCCAGGGGGCGCCCGGCATCCCGCAGGTGAACGGCGAGAAGGGCTCTGCCCCGGGCGGTGCGGGCAAGGCCGACAAGAGCGGCAAGCCCGGGAAGACGGGCAAGAGCGCGAAGAAGGCCGAGAAGGCCGCCGAGAAGAACGCCAAGGCGGCGCCTGACCCGTCCGGGGTGCCGGACCCGGGCTCCCGTATGGCCCTGCGCAACTGGCGCATCAGCACGCGCCTGGTCTCCCTGCTCGCCCTCCCGGTCATCGCGGCCACCACGCTCGGCGGCATGCGGATCAGCGACTCGCTGCAGAACGTCGACCAGCTCGACAAGATGAAGCTCCTCACCGAGATGACGGAGCGCGCCACCGAGCTGGCCGCCGCCCTCCAGGAGGAGCGGGACCGCTCGGCCGGCCCCCTGGTCAGCACGCGCAACGAGAAGGACGACGTCGTCGTCGGGTCGCGCGAGAAGACCGACAAGGCCTTCCGGACCTTCAAGAACGCCACCAACGACATCGACGGCAGCGACCGGGCCATGGCCGGGGTCCAGTCCACCGTCCTGGACATCACCCGCCAGCTCACCGCGATCAACACGATCCGCGAGCGCGCCTACGACAACCCCGAGTACGTCTCCCAGACGGTCAACTCCTACAACCAGCTCATCGAGTCCCTGCTCTCCCTGTCGCAGGACATGGCGCAGGCGACCAGCAACTCGGAGATGATCCGCAGCACCCGCGCGCTGGCCGCCTTCTCCAGCGCCAAGGAGTTCGCCTCCATCCAGCGGGCCATCATCTCCGCCGGGCTGGCCCACCAGCCCACCCCCAAGCTCTCCGAGAGCGACCGGCTCTACGCGCGCACCGCCACCGACAGCGAGGGCGCCGAGCTGGACAGCTTCAGCCAGATCTACGGCTCCGAGGCCACCGACGACCTCCTCAAGCCGATCAGCGGTGGCGACGTCAACGTCGTCATGGCGGACAAGTACCGCGACCGGATGCTGCACAGCCCGGACGCGATCAAGAAGCAGCGCCGTACCTACGTGGACTGGATGGACCAGGACACCTCCAAGATCGGCGCGATGGACAAGATCGAGCGCACGCTGCTGGAGAAGATGGAGCAGCAGGCGCGCGAGCTGCGCTCCGAGGCGCAGCGCGAGGCACTCATCAGCGGTGCCCTCATCCTGCTCGTCCTGGGCATCTCGCTGGTCGGCGCGTTCGTCGTCGCCCGCTCCATGGTCCGCTCGCTGCGCCGTCTGCAGGACACCGCCCAGGACGTCGCCCGCAGGCGGCTGCCCGAGCTGGTCAAGCAGATGTCGGAGGCCGAGCCGCAGGACGTGGACACCTCCGTCGAGTCCGTCGGTGTGCACAGCCGGGACGAGATCGGCAAGGTGGCCGCCGCGTTCGACGACGTCCACCGCGAGGCCGTCCGCCTCGCGGGCGAGCAGGCGCTGCTGCGGGGGAACGTGAACGCGATGTTCACCAACCTCTCGCGCCGCAGCCAGGGCCTGATTCAGCGTCAGCTCTCGCTGATCTCCGAACTGGAGTCCCGCGAGGCCGACCCGGACCAGCTCTCCTCGCTCTTCAAGCTCGACCACCTCGCCACCCGCATGCGCCGCAACGGCGAGAACCTGCTCGTCCTCGCCGGTGAGGAGCCGGGCCGCCGCTGGACGCGCCCCGTCCCGCTGGTGGACGTGCTGCGCGCCGCGGCCTCCGAGGTGGAGCAGTACGAGCGCATCGAGCTGAACTCCGTCCCGGCCACCGAGGTCGCCGGACGCGTCGTCAACGACCTCGTCCACCTCCTCGCCGAGCTGCTGGAGAACGCCACGTCGTTCTCCTCGCCCCAGACGAAGGTCAAGGTCACCGGTCACGCACTGCCCGACGGCCGGGTGCTCATCGAGATCCACGACACCGGCATCGGGCTCTCGCCCGAGGACCTGTCCGCGATCAACGAGCGGCTGGCCAACCCGCCGACGGTGGACGTCTCCGTCTCCCGCCGCATGGGCCTCTTCGTGGTCGGCCGCCTCTCCTTGCGGCACGGCATCCGCATCCAGCTGCGCCCCTCCGACTCCGGCGGGACGACGGCACTGGTCATGCTCCCCGTCGATGTCGCCCAGGGCGGCGCGCAGGGACCGAAGGGCCGCGGCGTCCAGGGCAGCGCGCCCGGTGGCCAGGGCACCCCGCCGCCCCCGCAGGCCCGGAGCGGCTCCAAGGGCGGCAACCTCGCCGCGGCGCTCCAGCGCGGCGGCC
>NZ_VJOK01000001.1:5466278-5482518 GCF_013302895.1 Streptomyces albus subsp. chlorinus
ACGGACGGGCCCGCGCGGCCCGGTTCGCCGTCCGAGGGTCCGGGCAGCACGAGCGAGATACCGCGCATCACCCCGGACGGCCCCGCCGACACCGGCCAGTACGCGCAGCCGGGAGCCGGGAACACCCCCCGGTTCCACCGGCCAGTTCGCCCTGCCCCAGCGGGCGGACGCCGCACCGGAAGGCCCCGGTTCCACCGGCCAGTTCCCCCGCGTCGACGCGGGCGGGCCGGCGGAGACCGGCCAGTACGCGCGGCCTGCCTCCCCGTCGGAGGGCCCGGGCAGCACGAGTGAGATACCGCGCCTCTCTCCGGACGGACAGACGGATTCGGGCCAGTACGCGCAGCCGGAGGGCCCCGGAACCCCGGGCGCCACGGGTCAGTTCGCACTGCCGCAGTCCGGCGGCCCCTCGGAGACGGGCCCGTACGCGCGGTCCGGTTCGCCGTCCGAGGGTCCGGGCAGCACGAGTGAGATACCGCGCATCACCCCGGACGGCCCCGCCGGCACCGGCCAGTACGCGCAGCCGGAGGGCCCGGGCGCTCCGGGTACCACGGGTCAGTTCGCGCTCCCGCAGTCCGGCGGCCCCTCGGACACCGGGCAGTACGCCCAGCCGTCCTTGGGCGGTCCCTCGGAGACAGGGCAGTACCCGCAGCCGTCCTTGGGCGGCTCCTCGGAGACAGGGCAGTACCCGCAGCCGTCCTTGGGCGGTCCCTCGGACACCGGGCAGTACCCGCAGCCGGAGGCGCCCGGCGCCTCGGGCGGCACCGGGCAGTTCGCCCTGCCGCAATCCGGGTCCCCCGCCGACACCGGCGAGTACGCCCAGCCGGACACGGGCGAGTACCCCCGGCCGGACGGGCCGGGCCACACCGGCCAGTTCGCCTCTCCGCAGGCGGCCGGCCCCCAGGATCCGGCGCAGAGCCGTCCCAGCTGGGCCCGCCCCGAGCCGGGGCCGGGCGACGAGGACACCCCGCGCGGCCACGACGAGCCCGAGGGCACGGGCGAGTACCCCCAGCCCGGGCAGCCGGCCCAGCAGGGGCACCCCGGCCGCCCCGACGAGGGCCTGGCCGACGGCATACCCTCCGGGCCCCCGGCCCCGGCGGACGCGCCGACTCCGATCTTCGCTTCCATGGAGTCCAACTGGTTCCGTGGCGCGGACCGGCCCGCCCCGCAGGTCCCGCGGCAGGCGGACCAGCCGGGCCGGCCGGAGCTGCCGGTCCGGCAGGAGGGACCGGCACCCTCCGTCCAGCCGGAGGGCACCACCGGCACCGGTACGGACGGCACCGGCACCGGGTCGTTCCCCGCGTTCTCGCCGCGTCCGGGCCAGGCCGCGGCCGTGCCCCCGCTGCCCCAGCGCCGTCCCGCCCCCGGGGCGGCCGAGAACGGCGGCGCGGTCGAGAACGGCGGCGCGGTCGCGGACGGCGGCCGGGCCCAGGAGGGCGCCGCCGCTCCGGGCGGCCACTGGGGCGCCTCGCCCAACGACGAGCGCTGGCGCCGCGCCGAACAGCTGCGCCAGCCCGCCGCCGGCGGTGTCACCACCTCGGGTCTGCCGCGCCGCGTGCCCCGCGCCAACCTGGTCGCGGGCACCGCACAGCAGCAGTCCACCGCACAGTCCGGTCCACAGGTCTCCCGCGCGCCCGACGACGTGCGTGGCCGACTGACCAATCTCCGCCGCGGAGTCCAGCAGGGCCGCCAGGCCGGTTCGGGCCCGGACAACCGCGGCGCAGGCCCCACCTATCAGCAGGAGCGTTAGTTGAGTCCGATGAGCCAGGCTGCGCAGAATCTGAACTGGTTGATCACCAACTTCGTGGAGAACACCCCCGGGGTGTCGCACACGGTGGTGGTCTCCGCCGATGGCCTGCTTCTGGCCATGTCGGAGGGTTTCCCCCGGGACCGTGCCGATCAACTGGCGGCGGTCGCCTCGGGGCTCACCTCGCTGACCTCGGGTGCGTCGCGCATCTTCGAGGGCGGTGTGGTCAACCAGACCGTGGTGGAGATGGAACGGGGGTTCCTCTTCATCATGGCCATCTCCGACGGGTCCTCGCTCGCCGTCCTCGCCCACCCCGAAGCGGACATCGGCCTGATCGGCTACGAGATGGCGCTGTTGGTGGACCGTGCGGGAAGCGTACTCACTCCGGACGTACGCGCGGAACTCCAGGGAAGCATCCTCAACTGATCATCACGCTCCCCCCACCTGAGCACCACAGTCCGTTCGTCCCGACCGCCGAACCCATGCCTCGCTCGGAGGAGCCATGACCCCGCCGCCCGCCTCGCACGATCCGTACGGCGCGTACAACTCCCATTCGCCGTACGGCGTTGAGGGCGACCAGCCGCTGGTGCGTCCGTACGCCATGACGGGCGGCCGCACCCGGCCCCGCTACCAGCTCGCCATCGAGGCTCTGGTGAGCAGCAACGCGGACCCGATGCAGTTGCAGGGCCTGCTCCCGGAGCACCAGCGGATCTGCCACCTGTGCCGGGAGGTCAAATCCGTCGCGGAGGTCTCCGCGTTGCTCGCCATCCCGCTGGGGGTGGCCCGTATTCTCGTCGCCGACCTCGCCGAGGCCGGCATGGTGGCCATCCACCAGCCCGGCAGCGCCTCGGACCCGGGCGGCGCCCCCGACGTGACGTTGCTGGAAAGGGTGCTCAGTGGACTTCGTAAGCTCTAGCCCGCAGATGGACCCGGCGGCGCGGCAGCCGGCCCCGCCGGTGGGACCCATGGGTTCCATGGGGCAGCAGAGCCCGCAGGCGTACGGAACGTCTCCGGTCGGACGGTCGACGACCTCCGCGAAGATCGTGGTGGCCGGCGGTTTCGGCGTGGGCAAGACGACCTTCGTCGGTGCGGTCTCGGAGATCAACCCGCTGCGCACCGAGGCCGTGATGACGGCGGCGTCCGCGGGTATCGACGACCTGACCCACACCGGGGGCAAGACCACCACGACGGTGGCCATGGACTTCGGCCGCATCACGCTCGATGACGACCTGATCCTGTATCTGTTCGGTACGCCGGGCCAGGACCGGTTCTGGTTCATGTGGGACGACCTGGTGCGCGGTGCCATCGGCGCGGTGGTGCTGGTGGACACCCGGCGGCTGGCGGACTGCTTCCCCGCGGTGGACTACTTCGAGAACAGCGGGCTGCCCTTCATCATCGCGCTCAACGGCTTCGACGGGCACCAGCCCTACTCGCCCGAAGAGGTCCGCGAAGCCCTCCAGATCGGGCCGGACACGCCGATCATCACCACCGACGCACGCCACCGCGCCGAGGCGAAGAGCGGCTTGATCACGCTGGTGGAACACGCCCTGCTGGCCCGGCTCAAGTAACGCGCGATAGCGCACACGGCGCCGCACGCCAAGCTGTGTTTTTCGCCATTTACGGGAATCGTCACGGCCTCACGTTCATAACGTTTCGACAGAGAAAAACGCCCACCTGACCACGCCGGGCGCGCGGAACGTCTCACTCTGCGTACGAATCCCGGGCCATTTGCCGTCGCACGGCCACAATGCCCGTTTTTCTGCTGGCCGCTCGGCGTGGCTTTCCTCGCCCTCCGTAATCCGCCAGGTGTTTGGAACCGGCGGCCCTGACGTGCTGGAATTCCCTGAACTCAGCAGTAGTGCAGGCGCAGGTGTCGTGAGGGCGCCGCACGCCGAGAGGTGAGAAGTCGAGTGAGGCGAACGACCAGGGGTACGTCGGGCCCGGAGGCCAGGGGGTCCGGACGGGGCGGCGCCACGGAGGCGAGGGGCAACTTCACGCCGCCGCGTGCCGCCACGCCGCGCGGCCCGCAGGGTTCGCCGTCGCGGCCGGTGCCCGCCACCGGCGGCGGCAGCCGGTGGTCGGCGCGCAACTGGCGCGTCCCCACGCGGCTGAACGCGATCCTGCTGATACCCGTGCTCGTCGCCCTCGTCTTCGGCGGATTCAAGGTCGAGTCGGACATCTCCGCCTGGCAGGACGCCAAGGAGGCCCAGCGTACGGCCGAACTCGTCGAGGCGGCGGCCCAGTACGGCACGGCCCTCATCGACGAGCGCGACCGCAGCGCCGAGCCGCTGCTGAAGGGCGAGCGGAACGACCCCGAGGTCAAGAAGGCCCGCGACGCCACCGACGCCGCCGCCAAGAGGTTCAAGGAAGCGGCCTCCCATCTGCCGGACAACCCCGGTCTCAAGCGCCGGCTCGCCGCGTTCGAGAAGGTCGAGCCCCGGCTCCCGGCCCTGCGCACCTCCGCGTTCTCCAAGGACACCCACGGGGTGGAGACCGAGGAGGGCTACGTCGAGGTCCAGCACCCGCTGATGGAGTTCGCCAACGAACTGGGCCTGGGCACCGGCAACGTCACCTCCTACGGCCGCACCGTCTACGCGGTCTCACTGGCCAAGGCCGCCGAGTCCCTCCAGCGGTCGCTGGGCACCCACCTGCTGGTCGATGCCGGCCCCTCCGCCAAGGACAAGGAGGCACAGCTCACCGCGCTGGCCTCGTACCACTACCTGGAGCGCATCGCGCTGGGCGAGTACACCTCCGGCGGCCGCCCCGAGGACGTGCGGCTGCTCCAGGAGGAGGCGGACCGGGCCGAGGAGGCCGGCCGCAAGCGGATCGAGCAGGCCCGGGAGGACGCCCAGGACAAGGGGGAGAAGTTCGTCGCGCCGCCTTCCATGGACAAGATGGTGAAGGCCATCGGTTCCGGTGCGAGCCCCCGTGAGCTGCGCGCCAAGGGCATCACCGCGAAGAGCTGGTTCGCGACCTCCACCGCCACCTTCGACGCCTACCGGGCCGTCGAGTCGCAGCTGACCCGCGGTGCCGTCCAGGAGACGGAGGAGATCGCCGCCGACGCCCGCCGCGACGCGATCGTCAACTCCGTGATCGTGCTGGTCGCCCTGCTGCTCGCCTTCGTCGTGGCCGGCCGGATCGCCCGCTCGATGAGCCTGAGCATGCGCAACCTGCGGACCGCCGCCTTCGATGTGGCCCAGCAGCGGCTGCCGATGCTGGTGGACCAGCTGTCGCGGACCGAACCGGGCCGCGTGGACACCCGCGTCCAGCCCATCCCGATCACCACACGGGACGAGATCGGCGAGGTGGCCCGCGCCTTCGACCAGGTGCACCGCGAGGCCGTACGGCTCGCCTCCGAGCAGGCCATGCTGCGCGGAAACGTCAATGCGATCTTCACCAACCTCTCGCGCCGCAACCAGGGCCTCATCGAGCGCCAGCTGGAGCTGGTGACGGAGATGGAGAACAGCGAGGCGGATCCGGACCAGCTGGAGAAGCTGTTCCGGATGGACCACCTGGCCACCCGTATGCGCCGCAACGGCGAGAACCTGCTGGTGCTCGCCGGTGAGGAGCCGGGCCGCCGGTGGACGGAGCCGGTGCCGCTGGTGGACATCCTGCGGGCCGCCGCCTCCGAGGTGGAGCACTACGACCGCATCGAGATCAGCGGCATCCCTGAGACGGAGATCCACGGTCAGGTCGTCAACGACCTCGTGCACCTGCTCGCCGAGCTGCTGGAGAACGCGGCCTCCTTCTCGTCCCCGCGGAGCAAGGTGCGGGTGACGGCGACCCGGCTGCCGGACGGCCGGATGATGGTCGAGATCCACGACAAGGGCATCGGGCTGACCGCCGAGGACTTCGCGGACATCAACCACAAGCTCGCCAACCCGCCCACCGTGGACGCCGCCGTCTCCCAGCGCATGGGGCTGTTCGTGGTCGGCCGGCTGGCCGACCGGCACGGGATCCGCGTCCAGCTGCGGCCCTCCGGCGAGCAGGCCGGGACGACCTCGCTGGTGATGCTGCCCGACGCGATCACCCACGGCGGGGGAGGGGAGGAGGGGCCCGAGGAGGACTTCACCGTCTCCCGGATCGTGCCCGAACACCCCGGCGGTCCGCGGCCCGCCACCCCCCAGCAGCCGCAGGACCCCTCCTCCCAGCAGCCGCAGGGCCCCTACTCCCCGCAGGGCGCGCCGTACGAGCCGCAGCCCCGGGACCCGTACGGCCTGCCGGGCGGCGGCTGGGAGCAGGGCGGCGGCTATCCGCAGGGCCACGAGTCCACCGGGGAGATCGCCGCACAGCAGTACACGGGCGGCCAGGGACAGCAGCACGGGTACGGGCGGTACGGCCGGCCCTACGGCTCCGGTCCCACCCGGCCCCACGAGGGGCCCGCGGCCGGTGCGGACACCTACGCGCAGCAGCCCGTCCAGCCCCAACTGCCCGCGCACGCGGGCGAGTACGCTGCTCCGCAGCCGCAAATGGAATCCGCTTCCGGCGTTCCCGAGGGGGATGTCGAACGCGTAGGCTTCGACCGTCCGGCTTCCCTTCCGGGCAGCGGTCGCACCACCACGGACGCGGGTCTGCCGCGTCGTGAGCGGGCGCGATCGCAGCGGGACGGGGAGTTGGGTGCGCAGCGCCAGGACTCGGAAGCGGGCCTGCCGGCCCCCTCCGAGGAGGGCGGACGGCAGCCGTCGCAGGAGGGAACCGGAACACACCGGCGGAATGAGAACGACGAACGCTGGGACAGGGCGGGCCAGTTGCGCGCCCCGCAGGCGGGCGGCGTCACCTCGTCCGGACTGCCGCGGCGGGTGCCCAGGGCCAACCTGGTCGCCGGCGCCGCGGAGGAGAGCGAGCGGGGCGGGCCCGCGGTCTCCCGCACGCCTGAGGCCGTGCGCGGCAGGCTGAGCAACCTGCACCGAGGCGTCCGCCAGGGGCGTACGGCGGGCGACGGCGGCCACAGCGACCACAGCGACCAGAGCAACCGGAATGACCGACAGGGCTTCGGCCCCGGCAGCACCTACGATCAGGAGCGTTAGTGTGAGCCCGATGAGCCAGGCGGCGCAGAACCTGAACTGGTTGATCACCAACTTCGTGGAGAACACCCCCGGTGTCTCCCACACGGTGGTGGTCTCCGCCGACGGACTTCTGCTCGCGATGTCCGAGGGCTTTCCCCGGGACCGTGCCGATCAACTGGCGGCGGTCGCCTCGGGGCTCACCTCCCTGACCTCGGGTGCGTCGCGCATCTTCGAAGGCGGTGTGGTCAACCAGACCGTGGTGGAGATGGAGCGCGGGTTCCTCTTCATCATGGCCATCTCCGACGGGTCCTCGCTCGCCGTCCTCGCCCACCCGGAGGCCGACATCGGCCTGGTGGGCTACGAGATGGCGTTGCTGGTCGACCGTGCGGGCGGGGTGCTCACCCCGGACCTGCGGGCGGAACTTCAGGGCAGTCTTCTCAACTAGGGCACAACTGTCCAGCGGCCGTGCGCAACGCGTCCGGGCACCATAAGGTGCCGTGAACACAACGGCCGTATGTCCGTGAGTCGGAGGAGGAAACGTGGCAACGCCCCCAGGAGGTCCGTCGTCGTACGGCAGTGGTCATACCGACCAGCCACAGGACGTCCAGTCGGCCGCGGCCCCGGGCGGGGACGCACCGTTCCTGAACCGTTTCAACTTTCCTTCGGCGCCCAGCGAGCACGTCCAGCGGCCGACGGGTCACCCGCACGGGCAGCAGCCGCCCCATCCGGCGCAGCCGCAGCAGCCGTACGGGACCCGGTCCCAGCAGGGGCACCCCCATCAGGGGCACCACCTCCAGCAGGGCGAGCCGCCGGAACAGGGGGGACAGCCGCAGCAGCACCCCCAGTACCAGCAGCCGCTGCGGCAGCCCCAGCAGACCCGCATCCAGCCGGTGCAGCCCACGCACGGTGAGACGCCGGCCGCACAACGACGCGGCAGCGAGCACTCCCCGCCCCCGCAGCAGCCGCTGGTGCGTCCGTACGCCATGACGGGTGGCCGGACCCGTCCCCGCTACCAGCTCGCCATCGAGGCACTGGTGCACACCACGGCAGACTCCTCCCAGCTCCAGGGCCAGCTCCCGGAGCACCAGCGGATCTGCCGACTGTGCTACGAGATCAAGTCGGTCGCCGAGATCTCGGCACTCCTGACCATCCCGCTCGGCGTCGCCCGGATTCTCGTCGCCGACCTGGCCGAAGCCGGGCTGGTGGCCATCCACCAGCCCGGTGGCGACGAGACCACCGCCGACGGCCAGCCAGACGTGACACTGCTCGAAAGGGTGCTCAGTGGACTTCGGAAGCTCTAGCGCCGGGCCCGTCGGGGGTACGACAGCCCGTTCGACGACCTCCGCGAAGATCGTGGTGGCCGGCGGTTTCGGCGTGGGCAAGACGACCTTCGTCGGTGCGGTCTCGGAGATCAACCCGCTGCGCACAGAGGCCGTGATGACCTCCGCCTCGGCCGGTATCGACGACCTCACGCACACCGCGGACAAGACCACCACCACGGTGGCCATGGACTTCGGCCGCATCACCCTGGACCAGGACCTGATCCTGTACCTGTTCGGTACGCCGGGCCAGGACCGGTTCTGGTTCATGTGGGACGACCTGGTGCGCGGTGCCATCGGCGCGGTGGTGCTGGTGGACACCCGGCGGCTGGCGGACTGCTTCCCCGCGGTGGACTACTTCGAGAACAGCGGGCTGCCGTTCGTCATCGCGCTCAACGGCTTCGACGGGCACCAGCCCTACTCGCCCGAAGAGGTCCGCGAAGCCCTCCAGATCGGGCCCGACGCCCCGATCATCACCACCGACGCACGCCACCGGGCGGACGCCAAGAGCGCCCTGATCACACTGGTGGAACACGCGCTGATGGCACGGCTGCGCTAGCCCGGGCCGGTCCGGGCGGGGCGCGGAGGGGGACGAGCGGGGCGGGACGGTGCGGGGCGGGGGCAAACCCGGCCCCGCCCCGCGCGGGGCGTGGCATACGCTGGGCGAGCCCGGAACAAGCAAGCCTGCCGAGAAGGACCCCCGTGCGCATCGCGAGATTCTCCCTGGACGGAACCGTCGGTTTCGGCGTCGTGGAAGGCGAGCCCTCCTCCCCCCAGGGCCCTGTCCTCGACATCATCAAGGGCCACCCCTTCGCCGAGTTCGAGCGCACCGGACGGAAGCTCCCGCTGAGCAAGGTCCGCCTGCTCCCGCCCACCCTCCCCAACAAGGTGGTGGCGATCGGCCGCAACTACGCCGAGCACGCCCGCGAGCTGGGCAACGAGGTCGACGAGGTGCCCGTCACGTTCTTCAAGCCCTCCACCTCGGTGATCGGCCCGGGCGACCCGGTCGCGTACCCGGCCTTCTCGAAGGAGCTGCACCACGAGGCGGAGCTGGCCGTGGTCATCGGCCGCATGTGCAAGGACGTACCGCGCGAACGCGCCAAGGACGTCATCCTCGGGTACACCTGCGCCAACGACATCACGGCGCGTGACGTCCAGCGTACGGAGAAGCAGTGGGCCCGGGCCAAGGGCTTCGACGGCTCCTGCCCGCTCGGCCCCTGGACGGAGACCGAGCTGGACGCCGCCGACCTCGCCCTCATGTGCACGGTCAACGGCGAGCAGCGGCAGCTCGGCCGGACCAGCGAGATGGTCAGGTCCGTCGAGGAGCTGATCGTCCACATCACGGAGGCGATGACCCTCCTGCCCGGCGACGTCATCCTCACCGGCACCCCCGCGGGCGTCGGCCCCCTCAACGTCGGCGACGAGGTCGCCGTCACCATCGAAGGAATCGGCACTCTCACCAACAAGGTGATCAAGCGTGACTAACGCGACCGCGGACCCCGGCGTCCGCGTACGTTTCTGTCCCTCCCCGACCGGCAACCCCCACGTGGGCCTGGTCCGCACCGCCCTGTTCAACTGGGCGTACGCCCGGCACACCGGCGGCACCCTGGTCTTCCGCATCGAGGACACCGACGCGGCCCGCGACTCGGAGGAGTCCTACCAGCAGCTGCTGGACGCGATGCGCTGGCTGGGCCTCGACTGGGACGAGGGCCCCGAGGTGGGCGGCCCGCACGCCCCCTACCGCCAGTCCCAGCGGTCGGACATCTACGCGGACGTCGCGCGCAAGCTGCTGGACGGCGGCTACGCCTACCCCTGCTACTGCACCGCCGAGGAGCTGGAGCAGCGCCGCGAGCAGGCCCGCAAGGAGGGCCGGCCCTCCGGGTACGACGGGAAGTGCCGCGATCTGACCGGTGAGCGGATCGCCGCGTACGAGGCCGAGGGCCGCAGCCACGTCGTCCGCTTCCGGATGCCGGACGAGCCGATCACCTTCACGGACCTGGTCCGCGGCGAGATCACCTTCCAGCCGGAGAACGTGACCGACTACGGCATCCTCCGCGCGAACGGCGCCCCGCTCTACACGCTCGTCAACCCGGTCGACGACGCGCTGATGGACATCACGCACGTGCTGCGCGGCGAGGACCTGCTCTCCTCCACCCCGCGGCAGATCGCCCTCTACAAGGCGCTCATCGAACTGGGCCTCGCCCAGCGCATCCCCGAGTTCGGCCATCTGCCGTACGTGATGGGGGAGGGCAACAAGAAGCTCTCCAAGCGCGACCCGCAGTCCTCCCTCAACCTCTACCGGGAGCGCGGTTTCCTCCCCGAGGGGCTCCTCAACTACCTCTCGCTGCTCGGCTGGTCGATCGCCGAGGACCGGGACATCTTCTCGCTGGACGAGATGGTCGCCGCCTTCGACATCCACGAGGTCAACGGCAACCCGGCGCGCTTCGACCTGAAGAAGTGCGAGGCCATCAACGCCACGCACCTGCGCGAGATGCCGCTGAAGGACTTCATCGACGCCTGCGAGCCGTGGCTGAGGGCCCCGTACGCCCCCTGGCCCGAGGAGAACTTCTCCCGGGCCGCCTTCGAGGAGCTGGCGCCGCTCGCCCAGACCCGGCTGACGGTCCTGTCCGACATCACGCCGAACGTGGACTTCCTCTTCCTGGGCGAGCCGGTCCGGGACGAGAAGTCCTGGCAGAAGGCGATGAAGGAGGGTTCGGACGCGCTGCTGCGCACGGCCCGCGCCAAGCTGGAGGCCGCCGACTGGTCCTCGCCCGACTCCCTCAAGGAGGCCGTCCTGGCCGCCGGCGAGGAGCACGGCCTCAAGCTCGGCAAGGCCCAGGCGCCGGTCCGGGTGGCCGTCACCGGCCGCACCGTCGGCCTGCCCCTCTTCGAGTCCCTCCAGGTCCTGGGCAAGGACCGTACGCTGGCCCGTGTCGACGCGGCCCTGACCGAGCTGGCGGGGCCGGCTTCCTGACCGGCTCCGCACGCGCCACGAGGGCCCCGAGGCACGCCTCGGGGCCCTCGGCGTTTCCCGGTCCCGGGGCCCGGCCGCCGCGTCCGGGAGGGCCGGCGCCGGCGGCGGTAACCCGTTTTGGAGCACGGTCCTCGATCAGGTAATGTTCTTCCTGTCGCCGGACGGGGCGGGCCGAAAGGGCCGGAACCGGAGGCGGCCACCCAAACAAAATCCCCACTGGGGGTTGCGTTTCGGTGGGGTATGGTGTAATTGGCAGCACGACTGATTCTGGTTCAGTTAGTCTAGGTTCGAGTCCTGGTACCCCAGCAAGATCTGCGATTCTGTTCAGGACTGTTCATGTCTCGCGAGATCGATGCCCCCGTTGTGTAGCGGCCTAGCACGCCGCCCTCTCAAGGCGGTAGCGCCGGTTCGAATCCGGTCGGGGGTACGGATTCCGTCCGTCAGGCCGGGATCACCAGAGGGCCCCCGTTGTGTAGCGGCCTAGCACGCCGCCCTCTCAAGGCGGTAGCGCCGGTTCGAATCCGGTCGGGGGTACTCGATCCACTGAGCCCCGCACCTGTGGTGCGGGGCTCAGTCGTGTGCCGGGCGCCCCTCCCGCGCGGGAGAAGGCGTACGCGGGCGAGGGCGCGCGACGGAACGTGCGGAAACCGCAGGTGGTTTTCCGCGCGGTCCGCACATTCCGCACCGTCCGGCGTGTACCCGGCCCGCGCGTCCGCGCCGGTGGTGTTCCGTGGGGCGGCCGCCACCGGGAGTGGTGGAGGGCGCACTCCTCAGGAGGGGCGCCGGAGCGCCTCGCTGAGGCGGGCCGCCGCGTCCACGATGGCCTGGGCGTGCATCCGGCCCGGGTGGCGGGTCAGCCGCTCGATCGGGCCGGAGACGGAGACGGCGGCCACCACGCGGTTGGAGGGGCCGCGAACGGGCGCGGAGACGGAGGCGACGCCCGGCTCGCGCTCACCGATCGACTGGGCCCAGCCCCGGCGCCGTACACCGGACAGCGCGGTCGCGGTGAACCGGGCGCCCTGCAGGCCGCGGTGCAGGCGCTCGGGCTCCTCCCAGGCCATCAGGATCTGGGCCGCGGAGCCCGCCTTCATGGGCAGGGTGGAGCCGACCGGCACGGTGTCGCGCAGGCCCGAGAGGCGCTCGGCGGCGGCGACGCAGATGCGCATGTCGCCCTGGCGCCGGTAGAGCTGGGCGCTCTCGCCGGTCACGTCCCGTAGGTGGGTGAGCACAGGGCCCGCCGACGCGAGCAGCCGGTCCTCGCCCGCCGCCGCGGCCAGCTCGCCCAGCCGCGGGCCGAGTATGAAACGGCCCTGCATGTCGCGGGCCACCATGCGGTGGTGCTCCAGTGCCACCGCCAGCCGATGCGCCGTGGGGCGCGCGAGACCGGTCGCGGAGACCAGCCCGGCGAGGGTGGCCGGACCGGACTCCAGAGCGCTCAGCACGAGAGCCGCCTTGTCGAGAACACCGACGCCACTAGAGTTGTCCATGCGTCGATACTCACGTCTCAGAGTGTGAAACGCAAGTTCAATTTTCCCGGCGACCCGCCAACCTTGAAGTACGGCCGCCGCTTCTGGGGGTCCCCCGGCCGTCGGCCGGGGCGGTGGAACTGATCTCAACATGTGGTCGGCAGCGCTGCCGACCGGAGGGAAAGCGATGGGACGCACACTCGCGGAGAAAGTCTGGGACGACCACGTCGTCAGGCGCGTGGAAGGCGAGCCGGACCTGCTCTTCATCGATCTCCACCTGCTCCACGAGGTGACCAGCCCGCAGGCATTCGACGGCCTCCGCAAGGCCGGCCGCGCCGTGCGGCGCACGGACCTGACCATCGCGACCGAGGACCACAACACCCCGACCCTCGACATCGACAAGCCGATCGCCGACCCGGTCTCGCGCACCCAGTTGGAGACCCTGCGCAAGAACTGTGCGGACTTCGGGGTGCGGCTGCACCCGCTGGGTGACGTCGAGCAGGGTGTCGTCCACGTCGTCGGTCCGCAGCTGGGGCTGACCCAGCCCGGCATGACGGTGGTCTGCGGCGACAGCCACACCTCCACGCACGGGGCGTTCGGCGCGCTGGCCTTCGGCATCGGCACCTCCCAGGTGGAGCACGTGCTGGCCACCCAGACGCTGCCGATGGCGCCGTTCAAGACGATGGCGGTCACCGTCAACGGGGAGCTGCCCGAGGACGTCACCGCCAAGGACCTGATCCTGGCCGTCATCGCCAGGATCGGCACCGGCGGCGGCCAGGGCTATGTGATCGAGTACCGCGGCGAGGCCATCGAGAAGCTCTCGATGGAGGCCCGCATGACCATCTGCAACATGTCCATCGAGGCGGGAGCCCGCGCCGGGATGATCGCCCCGGACGAGACCACCTTCGCCTACGTCCAGGGCCGCGAGCACGCCCCCCAGGGCGCGGACTGGGACGAGGCCGTGGCCTACTGGAAGACGCTGCGCACCGACGACGACGCCGTCTTCGACCACGAGGTCGTCATCGAGGCATCCGAGCTGGCGCCCTTCGTCACCTGGGGTACCAACCCGGGCCAGGGCGCGCCGCTGTCCGCTTCGGTGCCCGACCCCGCCTCCTTCCAGGACGCCAGCGCCCGGCTGGCCGCCGAGAAGGCCCTGGAGTACATGGGCCTGAGCGCCGGTCAGCCGCTGCGCGAGGTCGCTGTCGACACCGTGTTCGTCGGCTCCTGCACCAACGGCCGCATCGAGGACCTGCGTTCGGCCGCCGCCGTGCTGGAGGGCCGCAAGGTGGCCGACGGGGTGCGGATGCTGGTCGTCCCCGGGTCGGTACGGGTCGCGCTGCAGGCCGTCGAGGAGGGGCTGGACAAGGTGTTCACCACGGCGGGCGCCGAGTGGCGGCACGCGGGCTGCTCGATGTGCCTGGGCATGAACCCCGACCAGCTCCAGCCGGGTGAGCGCGCCGCCTCCACCTCGAACCGCAACTTCGAGGGCAGGCAGGGCAAGGGTGGCCGCACCCATCTGGTCTCGCCCCAGGTGGCGGCGGCGACGGCGGTTCTGGGCCATCTGGCCTCGCCCGCGGATCTGGCGGACGTCCGCGAACCGGCTGTCGCCTGACGGGCCGACGGGTTCAAGCAGCAGCTCAAGGAGACGAGAGATGGAAGCCTTCACCACCCACACCGGCCGGGCCGTCCCGCTGCGCCGCAGCAATGTCGACACCGACCAGATCATCCCCGCGCACTGGCTCAAGAAGGTCACCCGCGACGGCTTCGAGGACGGACTGTTCGAGGCCTGGCGAAAGGACCCGGACTTCGTCCTCAACCAGGCGGCGTACCAGGGAGCCACGGTGCTGGTCGCCGGCCCCGACTTCGGCACCGGTTCCTCCCGCGAGCACGCCGTCTGGGCGCTCCAGAACTACGGCTTCAAGGCCGTCATCTCCTCGCGGTTCGCCGACATCTTCCGCGGCAACTCGCTCAAGAACGGCCTGCTCACCGTCGTCCTGCCGCAGGAGACGGTGGACGCGCTGTGGAAGCTGACGGAGGACGACCCGGCCGCCGAGGTCACCGTGGACCTGGTGCGCCGCAAGGTGCTGGCGCCGGGCGTCGAGGCGGACTTCGAGCTGGACGAGAACGCTCGTTGGCGGCTGCTGGAGGGGCTGGACGACATCAGCCTCACCCTGAAGAACGAGGACGCCATCGCTGAGTTCGAGCGCTCCCGGCCGGCCTTCAAACCCCGCACGCTCGCCGCCTGAGCCGGGCCGAGCCCCGCTGGAACCAGACCCCTCGCGCCCCCGCCGCATCCGGCGGGGGCGCGTTGCTGTGCGGGGACCCGCGGGCCGTGGCGCGTGCGTTGCCGAATGACGTGAATTAGTCTTGACGACGGCTCCTGTCGCACTAAGGAACAGTGCCGTTCGCGACGCGCCAGCTCCACCCAGCGCGAGGTGCCAACACGGGCTCTGCCCAGCCGAGTTGGGGCCCACACCTCGTCCGTTCCCGCCCTACGCTGACCCGCTGGAAGCGACAACTCACCCCAGATGGCACAATCACCGCATGGAACGCGACGGTCAACTGGAGCTCTACGACCGACTCGCCGCCCGACTCAAGGAAGCGCACTCCCGGGTGCGCTCCCCGCAAATCCCACAGAGTGCACGGGTCGCGCTGACCCGGAAGCTGCTCGTCATCACCGCGGCTTCCAAGCACGATCTCGCCGACGCGGAACGGCGCCTGGAGCGTCTGATGGCCGACGTCGACGAGGGGTGTTCCGCCCCGGGGCAGGGGGGCGTGTGCGCGGACGGAACTCCGTGACGGGCGAGTTCGTTGCGACACAAGGGTGATTCGCCCGTTTCGTGTTTGATTTGCGGTATATATCTGCCTAACGTGCGAAAAAGCTGAACACATTCGTTCCAGGCAATGTCTCCGAAGGGGAAGACGTGAACAAGGCGCAGCTCGTTGAAGCAATCCAAGATGATCTCGGTGGACGCCAGGACGCCGCGAAAGCGGTCGATGTGGTGCTGGATGCGATCGTTCGTGCGGTTGTCGCCGGTGAGCGGGTTTCGGTCACCGGCTTCGGCTCTTTCGAGAAGGTCGACCGTCCCGCCCGTTACGCCCGTAACCCCCAGACCGGTGAGCGGGTCCGGGTGAAGAAGACCTCGGTGCCGCGCTTCCGCGCCGGTGCGGGCTTCAAGGACCTGGTGAGCGGGGCCAAGAAGCTCCCGAAGAACGATGTCGCGGTCAAGAAGGCCCCCAAGGGCAGCCTTTCCGGCGGCACGGCCACCAAGAAGGCCACCGCCAAGAAGGCCGGCGCCAAGAAGACGGCCGCGAAGAAGACCACCGCCAAGAAGGCGCCGGCGGCCAAGAAGACCACCACCGCCAAGAAGGCCCCGGCCAAGACCACGGCGAAGAAGGCGCCGGCGGCGAAGAAGACCACCGCCAAGAAGGCCCCGGCGGCCAAGACCACCACGGCCAAGAAGGCCCCGGCGAAGAAGAGCACCGCCAAGAAGGCTCCCGCGCGCAAGACGGCCGCGCGCAAGACCACCGCCAAGAAGACCACGTCGCGCAGGCGGTAACGGACGCGGAGGCGGGCACCGCTCTCCGCCGCCCCGCCCATCGCGGGGCGAAACGATCCCTCTCCGGATTCAGGGCCCCGGGGAGCGGATCCAGCGGCACTTCGCCGCGTCGGCAACGCCGGGCCGGGCTCCCTCGGGGGAGCCCGGCCCGCGGCCGTTCCGGGCCCCGTC
>NZ_VJOK01000001.1:5482600-5491294 GCF_013302895.1 Streptomyces albus subsp. chlorinus
CCAGGCCGCGGGCAGGCGACGCGCGCCGCCCAGGGGCTGTCACCAAGGGGGACGGGCGCCGTCCGGGCTCCGTGGCGACGGGACGGGAAGCCGCGTCGACCCCGGCGGTGCCCCGCGACGACCGGTCCCATCACGACCGGTCCCATCACGACCGGTCCCACCACGACCGGGCCTCACGAGGCCCGGCGCCTCACGAGTCCGGCGCCTCACGGCGTTCGGCCCCACGGCGACAGGCGCCTCACGGCGTCCGGCCGCTGGCGGGAGCCCGTCGGCGGCACGGCGGGCCGGAGCCCCGCCGGGGTGTGGAACTCACAGTGTCTGGAGCGTCACCAGGGTGATGCGGCGTTCTTCTCCCTCGCCCTCGGTCTCGATCCGCACCCGCTGGCCGGAGCGCAGCAGCAGGAGGCCGCCCGCGTCGAACGCGGCGGCGTCGAACGGGAGCGGGGTGCCGTCGTCCAGGAGCACGCTGCCGGAGCGGGACGCCGGGTCGTAGGTGTACGCCGTGGCCTGCATGCCCGCAGCCTAGCCGCAGCGGCCGGTGACCTGTTCGCCCAGCAGCCGGGAGGTGAAGGCCCCCACGCCCAGCGCCCGTGCGGCCCGCAGGTCCTGGGGGGTGTCCACGTCCTGCCGCACGCTCGGCACCCGGGAAAGCCCCAGCTCGACGGCTCCCGAGGCGCGGTGCCTGGCCCGGGAGGGGCCGCCGAAAGCGGGGGAAAGGGCGACCGGCGGCAGGGCCGTCAACACCGTTGTTCCGATTTCCGCGGCGTCGGGCAGAAAAGCCCGGGGGAATTCGGCGGCCGCATTCAGCACCCGCGTCAATTCCGCGGGGCGCAGTGCGGGCAGATCGGCGTTCAGCGCCGCCACGGCGCGCCGGGGGTGCGCGGCGCGTGCCGTCGCCGCTCCGTACGCGAGCGCGGGGTTGAGCCCCTCGCCGGGCGCGTCGGGCACCAGGCGCGCGCCCAGCGCCGCCAGCGCGGCGGTGGCGAGCGGATCATCCGTGACAACCACCACATCGCGCACCAGCGGGCAGGCCAGCGCCGCGCTCACCGTGTCCTGCGCGAACGCCAGCGCGAGCCGGGGCCGCGGGATGCCCGCGGCGGCGTCCGCGAGCCTGCTCTTGGCCCGTTCCAGAGGCTTCAGCGGCACCACGAGGGTCCATGCCACGGGCGTCACATGTGGCTGCATCGGCCCCATTCTCGCCTGCCCGGGGAGCGGTACCGCCGGAGCGGGGTTACCGTGTGCCCGGCACTCGGGCACGCTCAGTGTGCTCGACAGCGAGGCGCTTGGTGGCGACACTTGTGCGGTTGTCGATTGGCCCCAGCGGATGGGCCCCACAAGGAGCCCCCTAAGGAGATGGTGTCCGGGTGTCCCGCCAAACCGTGCCCACCCCGGGAGCAACGCTCAGAACACCGGACGGAAATGCCGGGAAAAAGGGGGCGTGCGATGCCGGGGAGTGACGGTAAACGCAGGAAGGTCGGCTTCTGGTACCGCCTCGCCGCGTTCCTGGCGAAACCGCCGCTGATCCTTCTCTTCAAGCGGGACTGGCGCGGAATGGAGCACATGCCCGGCGAGGGCGGCTTCATCACCGTCGTCAACCACAACTCGTATCTCGACCCGCTCTCCTACGCCCACTACCAGTACAACACCGGGCGGGTCCCGCGGTTCCTGGCCAAGGTGGGGCTGTTCAAGGGCGGCTTCGTGGGCGCCGTCATGCGGGGCACCGGGCAGATCCCCGTCTACCGCGAGTCCACCGACGCGATCGGCGCCTTCCGGGCCGCCGTGGAGGCGATCGAGAAGGGCGAGTGCGTCGCCTTCTACCCCGAGGGCACCCTCACCCGCGACCCGCAGATGTGGCCCATGACCGGCAAGACCGGTGCCGCCCGCGTGGCGCTGCTGACCAGGGCCCCCGTCATCCCCGTCGCACAGTGGGGCGCCAATCTGGCGATGCCGCCCTACGCCAAGGAGAAGAAGCTGCGGCTCTTCCCGCGCAAGACCCTCACCGTGCAGGCGGGCCCGCCGCTGGATCTGTCCGCGTACTACGACCAGGAGCCCACCGCGGAGGTGCTCCGCGAGGTCACGGACGTCATGATGGACGCGGTCACCGAGCAGCTCGCCGCCATCCGCGGGGAACCCGCCCCGGCCGAGCGGTACGACATGCGCAAGGCCGCGGTCCGCAGGCGGCAGCAGCGTGCCCCGCGCGAGGGCGCGGAGCACCATGAGCACGCAGGGCCCGCCCCGGCTCCGGCCGAGGCGGCAGAGGGAGAGAAGAACGCGTGAGCGCGAGCGACGAGGGCGTGGCGGAGCAGGCGCGGGCGGAACGCCCGAGGAAGGCCGCCGTCTTCGGCACCGGCTCCTGGGGCACCGCCTTCGCGATGGTGCTCGCCGACGCGGGCTGCCAGGTGACGCTGTGGGGCCGCCGGGCGGAGATCACCGAGGCGATCAACAGCACGCGCCGCAACCCCGCCTACCACCCGGACGTCGAACTCCCCGACCGGGTGCGGGCGACCACGGACCCGGCCGAGGCCGCCCGGGACGCCGCGTTCACGGTGCTCTCGGTCCCCTCCCAGACGCTCCGCGCCAACCTGGAGTCCTGGCGCGGGCTGCTCCACCCCGCCACGGTGCTGGTGTCCTTGATGAAGGGCGTCGAACTGGGCACCGCCAAGCGCATGAGCGAGGTCGTGGAGGAGGTCGCCGGGGTCCCCGCCGAGCGGGTCGCCGTGCTGACCGGCCCCAATCTCGCCCGGGAGATCGCCGCTCGCCAGCCCGCCGCCGCGGTGGCCGCCTGCGCGGACGAGGAGGCGGCGCGCGCCCTGCAGAGCGCCTGCCACACCCCCTACTTCCGGCCCTACACCAGCACCGACGTGGTCGGCTGCGAGCTGGGCGGCGCCGTCAAGAACGTCATCGCGCTGGCGGTGGGCATCGCCGACGGCATGGGGCTGGGCGACAACTCCAAGGCGTCGCTGATCACCCGGGGCCTGGCCGAGACCACCCGGCTCGGGATGGCCATGGGCGCCGACGCGCAGACCTTCGCGGGGCTGGCCGGGATGGGCGACCTGGTGGCCACCTGCTCCTCTCCGCTGTCCCGCAACCACACCTTCGGCACCAACCTGGGCCGGGGCATGACCCTCCAGGAGACGATCGCGGTCACCGAGCAGACCGCGGAGGGCGTCAAGTCCTGCCAGTCGGTGCTGGACCTCGCCCGGCGGCACGGGGTGGAGATGCCGATCACCCGGACCGTCGTCGGCATCGTCCACGAGGGCAAGTCCCCGCACGTGGCGCTCAAGGAACTGATGTCCCGCAGCGCCAAGCCCGAGCGGGCCTGACCTCCCCGCGTCCCGGGGCTCTCCGGGGCACCTGGGAGGACAACCGCGCGCCACGGGGCGTGCGCATCGGCTGCGCGCCCCCCGACGCGGTAAAGTCCCAGCGATATGAGCAGCCAGAGCCCCGCCCCCAAGCCCCGAGTCGCCGTCGTCTTCGGCGGACGCAACTCAGAGCACCAGATCTCCGTCCTCACGGCCGGCGCGGTGCTCAAGGCCATCGACCGTGACAAGTACGAGGTGCTGCCCATCGGCATCACCGCGGACGGCCGCTGGGCGCTGGCCGCCGACGACCCGGACCGGATGGCGATCGAGGGCCGGACGCTGCCGACCGTCGAGATGCTGGCGGAGTCGGACACCGGCGGGGTGCTGCTGCCCGTCTCGCCCGACAGCCGCGAGGTCGTGCACACCGAGCCCGGCCAGCTGCCCAAGGCGCTGGGCGAGATCGACGTCGTCTTCCCCGTGCTGCACGGCCCCTACGGCGAGGACGGCACCCTGCAGGGCATGCTCGACCTGGCGGGTATCCCGTACGTCGGCTCCGGCGTGCTGGCCTCGGCCGTCGGCATGGACAAGGAGTACATGAAGCGGATCTTCGCCTCCTTCGGCCTGCCGGTGGGCCCCTACGTCACCGTCCGGCCGCTCGAGTGGGAGGCGGACCCGGCCGCGGCGCGCAAGAGGATCGTCGACTTCGCCGCCGAGCACGGCTGGCCGGTCTTCGTGAAGCCCGCCCGCGCCGGCTCCTCCATGGGCATCACCAAGGTCGACGGCCTGGGCGGTCTGGACGAGGCGGTGGAGACCGCGCGGCGCCACGACCCGAAGATCCTCGTGGAGTCGCTGCTGCGCGGCCGGGAGATCGAGTGCGGCGTCCTGGAGTTCGAGGACGGCCCCCGGGCCAGCGTGCCCGCCGAGATCCCGCCGGTCAGCGACCACGACTTCTACGACTTCGAGGCCAAGTACATCGACTCGGCCTCCGGTATCGTCCCGGCGCCGCTGACCGCACAGGAGACGGCACGGGTGCGGGAGCTGGCCGTACGGGCCTTCGAGGCGGCCTCCTGCGAGGGGCTGGTGCGGGCCGACTTCTTCCTGGGCGAGGACGGCGAGTTCGTGATCAACGAGATCAACACCATGCCGGGCTTCACGCCCATCTCCATGTACCCGCGCATGTGGCAGGAGACCGGGGTCGGCTACCCGGAGCTGATCGACCGCCTCCTCCAGGCCGCGCTGCGCCGCCCGACGGGCCTGCGCTAGCGCTCCCACCGGGACGGGACCGCGACCGGAGCCGGGACCGGGGGGGGCGGGGCCGCGCCTCAGCGCTCGCGCTTCGGCACCGTCCGCTTGACCGCCGCGGCCATGTCGGCCAGCGCGCCGACCTCGGGCGCGTAGTCGTCGGGCACGGTCAACTCGACGTGGGCCACGCGGTCCGTGGTGGTGAAGCGGTAGCCGCCGTCCCGCTTCTCCATCAGCCAGGACACCCCGTTCACCTCCGCCGCCTCGGCGGTGGGGTTGTACTCTTCGTTGCCGGGCGTGAGCTTGGCGGGCCGCGCGACGCCGCAGCGCAGCTCGATCGCGGGATCACCCCACACGGCGGTGTAGTCCGAGGCGGGATCGGTCTCGCCGCGCTCCTGCCCGGCCACCTTCCCGGGCAGCGCGTCGTGCAGCGACCGGCAGACCCGCGCCGCCTCCCCGGAGGGGCTTGGTACCGCGGGGCCGGCGTCTCCCAGGGCCGAGCAGGCGGTCGTGGCGAGGGCCGTGAGAGCGCACACGGCGGTGGAGACGGCGACAGATCGAGGGGAGGCCCGGTGTCGGATGCTCACCGGGCGAGCATACGGGGGGCTACAGATGGACGATGGGGCAGGTCAGTGTGCGGGTGATGCCGTCCACCTGCTGGACCTTGGCGACCACCATGCGGCCGAGGTCGTCCATCGTCTCGGCGCGGGCGCGCAGGATCACATCGTACGGACCCGTTACATCCTCGGCCTGGATCACGCCGGGGATCTTGGAGACGATCTCCGCAACGGTCGAAGCTTTGCCAACTTCGGTCTGGATCAAGACGTACGCCTGTACCACGGAACCTCCCAGGGGGCCACGAGGATCATGCGGGGCGAGAGAGAAACGCCACCGTACCGCGTCCCCCCGGCCGCGGGGAGACCACCGGGCCGCCCTCGTGGTGGCGAAACGCCCTGACGGCGGGGGCGCTCAGGCTCCGGCCCGCGGGGCCGGCCAGGCACGGGGACACCGACACGCGTCGCGGCCCGCGGTCCGCACGCACGAGGAAAGACGCAACCGAGAAGGGGCACAGCAATGCATGATCTGAACGGCGGCACCGCGCCCGGGCCTTCACCCTCCGGCGCGGCGGCCCCGCACGGCCCGGCCCGGGGGATGGCCAAGGGCACCGTGGGGGAGCTGGGGGAGTTCGGGCTGATCCGGGAGCTGACCTCCCGGCTGACCTCCTCGACCGCCGTACGGATCGGCCCCGGGGACGACGCGGCGGTGGTCGCGGCGCCGGACCGGCGCGTCGTCGCCAGCACGGACATCCTTCTCGAAGGGCGGCACTTCCGCCGCGACTGGTCGACGGCGTACGACGTGGGGCGCAAGGCCGCGGCGCAGAACCTCGCGGACATCGCGGCCATGGGCGCCTACCCCACCGCGCTGCTGCTCGGCCTCGTCGTCCCCGTCGACCTGCCCGCCACCTGGCCGACCGAACTCATGGACGGCATCCGGGACGAGGCCCAGGTGGCCTCCGCCGCGGTGGTCGGCGGCGACGTCGTGCGCGGCGACAGCATCGCCCTCTCCGTCACCGCGCTCGGCGACCTGCGCAACCACGAGCCCGTCACCCGCTCCGGCGCGGGACCCGGCGACGTGGTGGCCGTCACCGGCTGGCTGGGCTGGTCCGCCGCCGGGCACGCGGTGCTCTCCCGCGGCTTCCGCTCGCCCCGCGCCTTCGTGGAGGCCCACCGCCGCCCCGAACCGCCCTACCACGCGGGCCCGGCCGCGGCGGGGCTCGGCGCCACCGCGATGATCGACGTCAGCGACGGGCTGGTGGCCGACCTCGGGCACATCGCGGAGGCCAGCAAGGTCCGCATCGACATCCGCTCCGCCGACCTCGACGTTCCCGCGCAGATGTCCGACATCGGCCAGGCCGTCGGCGTCGACCCGCTCCAGTGGGTGCTCACCGGCGGCGAGGACCACGCCATCGTCGCCACCTTCCCCCGCGACCAGAAGCTCCCCGCGCGCTGGCGGGTCATCGGCGAGGTCCTCGCCCCCTCCGCGCTGCCGCACGTGACCGTGGACGGCGCGCCCTGGACCAAGGCCGGAGGCTGGGACCACTTCGGGGACGACGAGGAGTCCTGAGTACCGTCGTGGCATGGACGATGTGACTTCGCGGGCCGGCCGGCCGCCCCTCGTGCTGACCGTCGCCGGCTCCGACTCCGGCGGTGGCGCCGGCATCCAGGCCGACCTGAAGACCATGCTGGCCCTCGGCACCCACGGCATGAGCGTGATCGCCGCCGTCACCGCGCAGAACTCCCTCGGCGTGCAGGGCTGTTGGGAGCTGCCGGAGGAGGCCGTGCGCGCCCAGTACCGCAGCGTCGTCGACGACATCGGGGTGCAGGCCGTCAAGACGGGGATGCTCGCCTCGTCGGCGCTCGTCAAGACCGTCGCCGAACTGCTGGCCGGCACCCCCGTGCCGGTGGTGGTCGACCCCGTGGGCGTCTCCAAGCACGGGGACCCGCTGCTGGCCGCCGACGCCGTGGAGGCGGTGCGCACCAACCTGCTGCCCGTCGCCACCGTCGTCACCCCGAACCTGGACGAGGTCGCACAGCTCACCGGCGTACGCGTGCGGGACGAGACGGGACTGCGCGAGGCCGCGGCGGCCGTCCTCGCCCACGGGCCGCGCTGGGTGCTGATCAAGGGCGGGCACCTGCCCGGCGAGGCCGTCGACCTGCTCACCGACGGCACCGAGGAGCACTGGCTGCGCGCCCCCCGTCACGACAACCGGCACACCCACGGCACGGGCTGCACCCTGGCCAGCGCGCTCGCCGCCTCCCTGGCGAAGGGCATGGACGTCCCCGGGGCGGCACGGGCCGCGAAGGAGTACGTGACGGGCGCCATAGCGGCGGGCTTCCCGCTGGGCGCCGGACTCGGCCCGGTGGACCACGGGTGGCGGCTGGGCGAGCGCTGACCCGTGTGCCGTCCTGAGCGCACCGGCGAGAGCGCCCGGTGCGCACCCGGACAGGAGAGTCCCCGGTGGGCACCCGGACACACGAGAACCGGCCCGCACGAGGCGGGCCGGTTCTCGGATGTCGGCTCGGCGTGAGGCCGCGCGGTTACGTCGGGGACGTCAGCGCGAGACCTTGCCGGCCTTGATGCACGAGGTGCAGGCGTTGAGGCGCTTCGGCGTCCCGCCGACCACGGCACGCACGCGCTGGATGTTCGGGTTCCAGCGACGGCGGGTGCGGCGGTGCGAGTGGGAGATGTTGTTGCCGAACTCCGGCCCCTTGCCGCAGACGTCGCAGTTCGCAGCCACGGGTCACTCCAAAGACTTCAGATGCACGTACGGTGAATCCCGGCGACGCGGGGCCAACAAGAAGGACCGGCTGCGCCAGGGAGATCGTCGCCCACCGGAGCACATCGTCCGGATCAGGCAACCGGAGCAGCATACAACGGCCGGTCCCCCGCAGGGAAACCGGGACCGCCTCTCCCTGCCCCGACCTGGGCTTTGGTCCCCGCCCACACTAGCCTTCCGGCAGCACCGGCCGCCCAGACCGGCTCCTGCTCCGTCCCCGAGGAGGTCCCGCACGTGCCGCAACCGCTCGACGCCGCCGCGGTCCGCCGGTGGTGCGCCCTCGGCCGGGAGTCACTGCGGGCCCACCGCGCGCGGATGGACGCCATCAACGTCTTCCCGGTCGCGGACGGGGACACCGGCACCAATCTGTGCCTCACCTTCGAGGCGGCCGCCGAGGCGGCCCCGCCCCCTCACGCGGACACCGCCGCCCAGGACGCGCTGCGCGCCATGGCACGGGCCGCGCTGCTGGGCGCCCGCGGCAACTCGGGGACGATCCTCGCGGAGTACCTGCGCGGAATGGCCGAGGGGCTCGCCGCCGGGCCGGAGCCGGAGGCGGCGCTGCCCGCCGCGCTGCTCGGCGCCGCCGAGGCCGCGTACGCCGCCGTCGCGCACCCCGTGGAGGGCACCATGCTGACGGTGGCCACGGCGGCGGCCGACGCGGCCCGGGCCGGGGACGATCCCGCCGCCGCCGCGCAGCGGGCGCTGGCGGCCACCCCGGGGCAGCTCGACGCCCTCTCCCGGGCCGGGGTCGTGGACGCGGGCGCGCTCGGACTGACCGCGCTGCTCGGCGCGCTGTGGGCGGCGCTGGGCGAG
>NZ_VJOK01000001.1:5491314-5512001 GCF_013302895.1 Streptomyces albus subsp. chlorinus
ACCGGGCTCCTGCGGCGCCGGCCCCGGCGGGGCCCGCGGCCTCGGACGCCGCGCCGCCGGAGTTCGAGGTGATGTACCTCCTCGAAGCGGACGGCCCCGGCGCCGTCGCCGCGCTCCGCGCACGGCTCGACCCGCTCGGTGACTCCCTGGTCATCGGCGGCGGCGAGGACCTGTGGAGCGTCCACGTGCACGTCGCCGACGCCGGAGCGGCGATCGAGGCGGGCCTGGCGGCCGGACGCCCGTACCGCATCCGCGTCGCACACCTGCCCACGGCCCGCGAGGACACCGGTCCCTGCGCGGCCGGGCCCCCGCCGGAGCCGGGCCGGGCCGTGGTCGCCGTCGTACCGGGGGAGGGGCTGGCGGCTCTGTGCCGGCAGGCCGGTGCCCGCACCCTGACCGCCGCCGGCGCGGCCGGCGAGGCGGCGCTGCTCGCCGCGGTGCGGGCCACCGGGGCCGGCGAGGTCGCCCTGCTGCCCAACAGGGGTGAGCTGCACGCCGTCGCCGCCCGGGCCGCCGACGCCGCCCGCGCGCAGGGCGTCCGCTGCGCCGTCATTCCCACCCGCGCCGCCGTCCAGGGCCTCGCCGCGCTCGCCGTGCACCAGCCCGACCGCCGCTTCGACGAGGACGTCGTCACCATGACCTCCGCCGCGGGCGCCACCCGGTACGGAGAGGTGACCGTCGCCGCGCGGCAGGCGTGGACGAGTGCGGGCGTGTGCCAGGCCGGGGACGTGCTCGGGCTCGTCGAGGGCGACGTGGCGCTCATCGGCGAGCGGACGTTCCAGGTCGCCCGGGACGTGCTCGCCCGCATGCTCGCGCCCGGTGGGGAACTGGTCACCCTCGTCCTGGGCGAGGACGCCCCCGCCGGTCTCGCCGAGGCGCTCCAGGCGTACGTGCGCGCGAGCCACCTCGCCGTGGACACCGTCGTCTACGAGGGGCGCCAGCAGGACGCGCAGCTGCTCATCGGTGTCGAGTAGCCGCGCGGACGCGCCAAGCGCGCCCGGACCGCGCGTGACACGGACGCTGTCACCCCCGTCCGGCAGGATGGAAACGTGGCCTCGACACAAGTGTCCTCGACACCAACGACGCGAAGCGAACCCCTCCAGGAGCCGCTGAAGGCGCTGCTGGGCGGCAACACGGCCAAGGCGATGGCCGAGCACCTCGGCCTGCGCACCGTCGGTGACCTGCTGCACCACTACCCGCGCCGCTACGCCGAACGCGGGGAGCTGACACGGCTGTCCGAGCTGCCGCTGGACGAGCACGTCACCGTCGTCGCCCGCATCCACGACGCGCGCGTGCACAAGTTCAACCGGGGCAAGGGCCAGCGCCTGGAGGTCACCCTGACCGACGGCAGCGGGCGCCTCCAGATCGTCTTCTTCGGCCGCTCCGTCCACTACCACCAGCGTCAGCTGCTGCCCGGCAAGCGCGGTATGTTCGCGGGCAAGGTCGGCGTCTTCAACCGCAGGCTCCAGCTCTCCCACCCGGACTACAAGCTGCTGGACGAGGACGACGGGACGCCCGCCCAGGAGACGGTGGAGCGGTTCGCCAACGCGCTGCTGCCGCTGTACCCCGCCTGCAAGCAGCTCTCCTCCTGGAGCATCGAGCAGTCGGTGGCCACCCTGCTCAGCGCGCTGGAGGCCACCGGCTGGCGCGGGCTGACCGATCCGCTGCCCGAGCCGCTGCGCGCCAAGCGCGGACTCGTCCCGCTGCCCGAGGCGTTCGAGAAGATCCACCGGCCGCGCGGCAAGGCGGACATCGCCGAGGCCCGCTCCCGGCTCAAGTGGGACGAGGCGTTCGTCCTCCAGGTCGCCCTCGCCCGGCGCCGCGCCAAGGAGACGGCACTCCCCGCGGTGCCCCGCCGCCCGGTGGCCGGCGGGCTGCTGGAGGCGTTCGACGAGCGGCTGCCCTTCACCCTCACCGAGGGGCAGCGCGAGGTCAGCCGCGAGATCTTCGCCGACCTGGCCACCGAACACCCCATGCACCGGCTCCTGCAGGGGGAGGTCGGCTCCGGCAAGACGCTGGTGGCGCTCCGCGCGATGCTGGCCACCGTGGACGCGGGCGGCCAGGCCGCGATGCTCGCCCCCACCGAGGTCCTCGCCCAGCAGCACCACCGTTCCATCACCGCGATGATGGGCGAACTGGCCAATCAGGCACGGCAGCGCGAAGAGCTTCCTGCGAAGGGCGGCGGTGGGCGACGGGCGGGCATGCTCGGCGGCGCCGACCAGGGCACCAAAGTGGTGCTGCTGACCGGGTCCATGGGCGCCGCCGCCCGCCGCCGGGCCCTGCTGGACCTGGCCACCGGCGAGGCCGGCATCGTCGTGGGCACCCACGCGCTGATCGAGGACAAGGTCACCTTCCACGACCTGGGCCTGGTCGTCGTGGACGAGCAGCACCGCTTCGGCGTCGAACAGCGCGACGCGCTCCGCTCCAAGGGCAGGCAACCGCCGCACCTGCTGGTGATGACGGCGACACCCATCCCGCGCACCGTCGCCATGACTGTCTTCGGTGACCTGGAGACCTCGGTCCTCGACCAACTCCCCGCGGGCCGCTCCCCGATCGCCACCCACGTGGTGCCCGCCAAGGACAAGCCGCACTTCCTCGCCCGCGCCTGGGAGCGGATCCGGGAGGAGGCCGAGGCCGGCCACCAGGCGTACGTCGTCTGTCCGCGCATCGGCGACGAGGAGGAGCGGCCGGGGAAACCGGGGAAGCGGACGCCGGCCCCCGAGGAAGCGGTCCTGGAGGAGGGCGAGGAGGACGACGGCGGCGCGGACGCCGAGGAGAAGCGCCCGCCGCTCGCCGTCCTCGACATCGCCGCCCAGTTGGCCGCCGGGCCGCTGGCCGGGCTGCGGGTCGATGCGCTGCACGGCCGGATGCCCCCGGAGGCCAAGGACGAGGTGATGCGGCGGTTCGCCGCGGGCGAGGTGGACGTGCTGGTGGCCACCACCGTCATCGAGGTCGGCGTCAACGTGCCCAACGCGACCGGCATGGTGATCATGGACGCCGACCGCTTCGGCGTCTCGCAACTCCACCAGCTGCGCGGGCGCGTCGGCCGCGGCTCGGCACCCGGCCTCTGCCTGCTGGTGACGGACATGCCGCCGCAGAGCCCCGCGCGGACCCGCCTGGACGCCGTCGCCGCCACACTGGACGGCTTCGAGCTCTCCCGGATCGACCTCGAACAGCGCCGGGAGGGCGATGTGCTGGGCCAGGCCCAGTCCGGCGTCCGCTCCTCCCTGCGGATGCTCGCCGTCATCGAGGACGAGGACGTGATCGCCGAGGCCCGCGACGAGGCCGCCGCCCTCGTCGCCGCCGACCCCGACCTGGAGGAGCACCCGGAACTGCGTACGGCGCTGGACGCCCTCCTGGACGCCGAACGGGAGGAGTACCTCGACAAGGGCTGAGGGCCGCCCGTCCCCGGACGGGCGGCGCCGCGCGCCGACGGGGACCCTGCGGCGCGGCCACGAGGGCGCCCCTCGGTGGGCGCCGCACCGCCTCCCGTCCGGGCCACCACGGCGGCCACCCCGGCGCCACCACCGCGCCAACCCCGGTGGCCCGGCGATGACCCGGTCCGGGACGGCGGGCGGCGCGAAGGGTCACCGGGCCCGCGCGGGGGGGACGCGAGGCGCGGTGGCGGCCCTTGAGCGGCGGTCCGACGGGCATGGGATCCTCTTCGGGGGCGGACGGCGGCGAACCCGCCGTCCGGTGGACGCGGCGGCCCCGGTCCCCGGCGTCCACCGGACCAGCAGGCGGCGACCCCGCGGGAGTCCGACGGCGGCCCGCACCCGACCCGCCCCGCCGTCCACGACGGCCCACCCGGACGACCACCCGTACCGACGACCAGCTGTGAGGGGCACGCTCCATGACCCGCGTCATCGCCGGAGCCGCAGGCGGCAGGAGGCTGGCCGTACCGCCGGGCACGGGCACCCGCCCGACCTCGGACCGGGCCCGCGAGGGCCTCTTCTCCAGCTGGGAGGCCCAGCTCGGCGGGGCCGCGGCATGGCGGGGCCTGCGCGTGCTGGACCTGTACGCGGGCTCCGGCGCCGTCGGACTGGAGGCGCTGTCGCGGGGCGCGGCCCACGTCCTGCTCGTCGAGACGGACGCCCGCGCGCTGCGCACCATCAAGGAGAACGTCCGCGGCGTCGGCCTGCCGGGGGCCGAGGTGCGCCCCGGCAAGGCGGCCCAGGTGATCGCGGGCGAGCCGCCGCGGGACCCCTACGACCTGGTTTTTCTCGACCCTCCGTACGCGGTCCCGGACGAGGAGGTCAGGGAGATACTGCTCACACTCCGGGCCGGACACTGGCTGGCGGGGGACGCCCTGGCCACCGTGGAGCGCAGCACCAGGGGCGGTGATTTCCGCTGGCCGGAGGGTTTCGAGGGGCTCCGGTCCCGTCGCTACGGCGAGGGAACGCTTTGGTACGGTCGCGCCGCCGCGCGGGAAGTTACTCCCGCGTCATGCTGAGATCACCTGAGGCGGAGCCTGGGCCCCGCCGTGAGGAGAGCGAAGAAGTGCCCGTGCGCCGCGCTGTCTGTCCGGGGTCCTTCGACCCCATCACCAATGGCCACCTCGACATCATCGACCGCGCTTCCCGGCTGTACGACACGGTCCACGTCGCCGTGATGATCAACAAGTCCAAGCAGGGCCTCTTCACGGTGGACGAGCGGATCGACCTGATCCGCCAGGTGACCGCCGGCCTCGGCAACGTCCGCGTGGAGGCCTTCCACGGGCTCCTCGTCGACTTCTGCAAGGAGCGCGACATCCCGGCCATCGTCAAGGGCCTGCGCGCCGTCAGCGACTTCGACTACGAGTTGCAGATGGCGCAGATGAACAACGGCCTCTCCGGCGTCGAGACGCTCTTCGTGCCGACCAACCCCACCTACAGCTTCCTCTCCTCCAGCCTCGTCAAGGAGGTCGCCGCCTGGGGCGGCGACGTCTCCCACCTGGTGCCCGAGACCGTGAACCGCGCGCTGGCCGAGCGGCTCGGCTCGCGGTGACCCGCGCGGCCGGTCCTCCTTCCGGGAAGGAGTGACGGGCCCGCGCCCACTGGCCGTACAGTCACCCCCGTGGACGTACAGCAGAAACTCGACGAGATCGTGGCGACCGTCGACGGCGCGCGCTCGATGCCCATGTCCGCCTCCTGTGTGGTCAACCGGGCCGAGCTCCTCGCCATGCTCGAGGACGTGCGCCAGGCGCTGCCCGGCTCCCTCGCCGAGGCCCGGGAGGTCCTCGGCGACCGCGAGCAGGTCGTGGCCGAGGCGCACCGGGAGGCGCAGCGCGTCATCGAGGCGGCGCAGGCCGAGCGGGCCTCCCTCGTCTCCGCCACCGAGGTCGCCCGGCACGCGCAGCAGGAGGCCGACCGCATCCTCGCCGACGCGCGCCGGCAGGCGGAGGAGATCCGCACCGAGGCCGACGACTACGTCGATGGCAAGCTCGCCAACTTCGAGGTCGTCCTCTCCAAGACCCTCGGCTCCGTCGAGCGGGGCCGCGAGAAGCTGCTGGGCCGCGGCCAGGATCCCGGGGAGTGGCACGAGGGGTACGGGGACGAGGCGGGTCTTCCCGAGCGCACCGCCGACCCGCGCGAGCTGCAACGCCGTGCCGACAGCTATGTGGAGGCGCGGCTCGGTTCCGTCGCCGCCGTGCTCGCCAAGACGCTGGAGGCCGTGGGCCGCGGCCGGCTCAAGCTGCGCGGCCACGAGCCGAGCGACGAGCTGGCGGCGCACATGGCCGCGCAGGACGGCGCCGCGGGGTACGCGGCGCACACCAGCGACGCCGACTACCTGGCCGGGCTGGCGACCGCCGACCCGGCGTCCGGGGCGGCTCCCGCCGGGGTGCCGCAGCCGCCCGCCCAGCCGCCGCGGCCCGCGCACATCCCCCGCAGCCGCAGGGCCCGCCCCCGGCGGCCGACCCCTACGGCGGATACGCCCAGCCCCAGCAGCAGCCCGGGCAGCCGGCGCCGTACGAGGGGTACGACGGCTACGAGTCTCACGAGGCGTACGAGACGTACGGGACGTACGAGGGCTACGCGCAGCAGAACGCGTACTACCCGCAGCAGCACGACCCCTACGGCTACGGACAGCAGCAGGACCCGTACGCCGGGTACGAGGCGCAGCAGTACCCGCACCCCGAGCAGCCCGGTCACCCGCCCCAGGCGCCGCCGCACACGCAGCTGGAGGAGACCAGCCTGTTCGACACGAGCATGATCGACATCGAGCAGGTCAGGGCCTACGAGCAGCGCCACGGCCAGGGCGGCTGAGCCCGGCCCCCGGCGTGCCGGGCGCGGATTGGGTCCTGGGGGAGTGGTCAAGTATCCTGTCTCTTCGGCCGCGAGTGCAGCCGCGGCCCACGCCCCACCCGATGAAAGCAGGAAGCCCTGAACGCCCCCCTCGACCCCCGCTCCCCCCTCGTGTTCGACACGCGCGAGCTGGGGCGGCGTCCTGGTGCGATGAAGCGGCTCTCCCGCGAGGTGGAAGCCCCCGCCGACCTCGGTATCGAGTTCATCAAGGTCCCCGACGGGGCGACGATCGAGCTCGACCTGAAGCTCGAGTCGGTCATGGAGGGGGTACTCGTGACGGGTACCGCCCGTGCGCCGCTGACGGGGGAGTGCGTAAGGTGTCTGGAGCCGCTCGACCAGCGCGTCGAAGCGGACTTCCAGGAGATGTTCTCCTACCCCGACGCCGACGACCGGGGCCGCCCCGTGGCGGAACCCGGCGAGGACGAGGACGACGAGGAGACGTACTTCCTCGAGGGCGACCTGTTCGACCTCGAACCCGTGCTGCGTGACGCGGTGGTGCTCGCACTGCCGCTGCAGCCGGTGTGCCGTGCGGACTGCCCCGGCCTGTGCCCCGACTGCGGGACCAGGCTGGCGGACGAGCCCGACCACCGGCACGAAGACGCCGTCGACATCCGTTGGGCGGCACTGCAGGGACTCGCCGGAACCATCAAGGACGGCGAGAAGGAAAACGAGCCCCGCGCCGACGGGGATGACTCACAGGAGAAGTAGCCGTGGCTGTTCCGAAGCGGAAGATGTCGCGCAGCAACACGCGCCACCGCCGGTCGCAGTGGAAGGCTGCGGTCCCCACCCTGGTGAAGTGCGAGCGCTGCCGCGAGCCCAAGCTGCAGCACATCGCGTGCCCGAGCTGCGGCACCTACAACAAGCGTCAGGTCCTCGAGGTCTGATCGGCGGGTGACAGGCTCCATGTCCAACGCCGGCACTCCCCAGGACCCCACTCCCGGGAAGGGAGGGGAGTCCGCGGAGCTGGTGGACGCGGCCTCGTCCCACGCGATTCTGGAAGGGCGGCTCGGTTACCGACTGGAGTCCGCCCTTCTGGTGCGTGCGCTCACGCACCGCAGTTTCGCGTACGAGAACGGCGGGCTGCCCACCAACGAGCGTCTGGAGTTCCTCGGTGACTCCGTCCTCGGACTCGTCGTCACCGACACCCTGTACCGCATGCACCCGGACCTTCCGGAGGGCCAGCTGGCCAAGCTGCGGGCCGCGGTGGTCAACTCGCGGGCGCTGGCGGGCGTCGCCCGGGGTCTCGACCTCGGTGCCTTCATCCGCCTCGGCCGGGGCGAGGAGGGCACAGGAGGCCGCGACAAGGCCTCGATCCTCGCCGACACCCTGGAAGCGGTCATCGGGGCCGTCTACCTCGACCAGGGGCTGGAGGCCGCCTCCGCACTGGTGCACCGCCTGTTCGACCCGCTCATCGAGCGCTCCTCCAACCTCGGCGCCGGCCTGGACTGGAAGACCAGCCTCCAGGAGCTGACGGCGGCCGAGGGGCTCGGCGTCCCGGAGTACCTCGTCTCCGAGACGGGACCCGACCACGAGAAGACCTTCACGGCTGCTGCCCGCGTCGGTGGTGTCGCGTACGGCACCGGCACAGGACGCAGCAAGAAGGAGGCCGAGCAGCAGGCGGCCGAGGCCGCCTGGCGCGCCATCTCGGCCCCCGGCGAGGCCGCGACGGCCGAGCAGGGGAGCGGAGCGGACTCGTCCGGTGCGCGGGCCGAGGGCGCCTCCGTGCCCGACGGCCGGCGCGGCGAGTCCAGCGACGAGGGCACCGCCGCCTCCCGCTGACCGCACCCCACCATCCCGGCACGGCCGCCTCCGAGAGGGGGCGGCCGTGGTGTGACCGGCCCCGGTGTCCACGGGGCCCTGCCGCCCGAGGAGACCGAGGAGGAGGCACCGTGCCCGAGCTGCCGGAAGTCGAGGTCGTCCGCCGTGGCCTGGAACGCTGGGCCAGCGGCCGTACCATCACGGCCGCCGAGGTGCTCCACCCGCGCGCCATCCGGCGCCATGCGGCCGGGGCGCCCGACTTCACCGCCCGGCTGGCGGGCCGCCGCATCGGTCCGGCCAGACGGCGGGGCAAGTACCTGTGGCTGCCCGTCGACGACGGGGCGCACGCCGTCCTCGCCCACCTCGGCATGAGCGGCCAACTGCTGATACAGCCCGCCGGCACCCCCGACGAGCGCCATCTGCGGGTGCGGTTCACCTTCGAGGACGCGGACGGCGGCGAGCTGCGCTTCGTCGACCAGCGCACGTTCGGCGGGCTCTCGCTCCACCCGGCGGCCGAGGACGGGCTCCCCGAGGTCATCGCCCATATCGCCCGGGACCCGCTCGACCCCGCGTTCGACGAGGACGGCTTCCACGCGGCCCTGCGCCGCCGCCGGACGACGATCAAGCGTGCCCTGCTCGACCAGTCCCTGATCAGCGGTGTCGGCAACATCTATGCCGACGAGGCGCTGTGGCGCGCCCGGCTGCACTACGACCGCCCCACCGCCACACTGACCAGGCCGCGGACCACCGAACTGCTCGGCCACGTGCGGGACGTGATGATGGCGGCACTGGCGCAGGGCGGCACCAGCTTCGACAGCCTGTACGTCAACGTCAACGGCGAGTCCGGCTACTTCGACCGCTCGCTGGACGCCTACGGGCGCGAGGACGAGCCCTGCCGCCGCTGCGGCACCCCCATGCGCCGCAGCCCCTGGATGAACCGCTCCAGCTACTTCTGCCCCCGCTGCCAGCGCCCGCCCAGGAAGTGACCGCGCCCCGGAAGTGACCGCGCCCCGCGGAGGCCCCCGCCCCGCCGTGCGGGCGCCCTGCGGGAACCGGAAGCCGGAATCAGAAGCCGAAGTCCTGGGTCCACCAGGGGCCGCCCTCGGCGAAGTGCGCGCCGACGCCCAGAGTGCGGTAGTCGCAGTTGAGGATGTTGGCCCGGTGCCCAGGGCTGTGCATCCAGGAGTCCATCACCGAGCGGGCGTTGGCCTGGCCGCGGGCTATGTTCTCGCCGCCCAGGTCCTCGACTCCGGCGGCCTCCGCGCGGTCCCAGGGGCTCTCGCCGTCGGGTGAGGTGTGCGAGAAGAAGCCGCGCCGGGCCATGTCCTCGCTGAACCCGCCGGCCAGCGCGGCCAGCTCGCCGTCGGCGCTGACGGGCCGGCAGCCGGCCTTGGCCCGCTCCTGGTTCACCAGGGTGAGCACCTCGCGCTCGGCGGCGGCCTCCTGGTCGGCGGCCGCGGTGCCGCCGCCGCTTCCGGCCGGCTCCGGTTCGCGGTCGCCGCCGGAGCGGGACCCGCGCGGGCTCTCCTGTCCGCCGTCCTGCGCGGACCGCGACGGTGCGGGCGTGTCCCGTGGCGTCCCGGCCGGGTGCGAGGGCTTCCTGGCGGGCGCCGAGGCGGACCCCTCGTGGCGCTCGCCGGTTCCGCCCGCGGCCGGGGTGGCGGGGCGGTCCGTGGGGGAGCCGGAGGCCGGTGCGGCCGGGGTGCGGGGACCGTCCTGGGCCCGTACCCGGCCCTCCTGGTGGTCGCCGGACCCGCCTGCGCCGGGCACCAGTCCGGAGGCGAGAGCGACGGCGCCCACCGCCAGTGCGGCGGAGGCGCCCAGGATCCCGGCCCGGGGAGCGGAAGCGGGGGTCGAGCGTCGATGGCGGCCCATCTGTGCTGTCCTCACATGGCTCGGCGGTCACGCAGGTCACTGTTCTCCCTCTCCTCACCCGGGAGTGTGGCCGGTGTGTGAAGAGAGTTGACGGGCAATGTACGGCATCCGCACGGGGGTGGATGTGCCCCCTCGGGAATCGTCCGGATAGCGTGCACCCCATGGCTGCCATCAACCCGACCGACGACGGCGCGGACGGATCGCTGGACACACCCGTATACGAACAGGTGTGCGAAGAGGAGCCCGGGGGAAGGGTGCCCGGAGCCGTACCGGGGACGGCGCCGGGGTCTGGCGCGGTGCCCGGGCAGACGGCCGCCCCGCGCCCCGGCGAGCCCGCGCGGATGACCGCGTGGGTGCGCGGCGAGGTCCAGGGGGTCGGCTTCCGCTGGTTCACCCGCGCGGCGGCCCTGCGCATCGGACGGCTCGTGGGCTTCGCCCTCAACCTGGGGGACGGCCGGGTCCAGATCGTGGCGGAGGGCACCCGGGACGACTGCGAACAGCTCCTGGAATGGCTGCGAAGCGGGGACACGCCCGGACGCGTGGACGGTGTCACCGAGATCTGGGACACACCTCGCGGCGGGTACCGGGGGTTCGCGATCCGTTGATCCATAACGGTTGCCATTCGCGCCGTACCGTGCAAAGCTGCCGCAACGAGTCAGCGCAGTGGATCTTTCCCGCGGCCCCCGGGGTCGGCCTGCTCCGGCGCCGGACGCCGTCGAGCCGAGGCACACCCGGGGGCGTCACGCGTGATCGTGTTGACCGTCAAACCTTTTGGTGAGATCCTGGAATCCCCGCGCACCTGAGCTGTTTGATCCAGAGATTCTGAAGTAAAAGTCCAGAGCAGACCCTCAACGGTGCGAATCCCTCACGACCCACCAGACCCACGGTCGGTCACTCAGTGTGGAGGACCATCCATCATGGCAAAGGCGCTTCTCGGTTACGTCGGCGGCTCCGACCCCCGAGTGCTCGCCGAGATGCGACGGCTGCAGCAGCGTGTCCAGGACCTCGAATCCGAACTCGTACGGATGCAGGCCGAGAACGACGCTCTGTCCGCCGCCGCTCGGCACCGCGACTCGGTGTTCGAAGACATGGACGTGACGACGGCGGAGCCTGCGCTGACCTGATCCGGCACGCGGACCGGACAGGCTGAGCAGAACCAGCCGTACTCGCAATACCCAAGGGACGCTTCGGCGTCCCTTTGTTCTTCCCTGACGGATACCTGAGGGGTGCGGCCCCGAACCCGAGTGGCGAGGGGAGTGCCCTTCGTTACGTCTGATGTGCCCTCACGCCGTACAGGTGAAACCACCGGGCCCAACCCGGCACGCGCCTTCGGGACAGTCGGCGCGACATCGCCGGGCCAATCTCGGTAGGGTCCGGACGCGTGCACCTCAAGAGCCTGACACTGCGGGGGTTCAAGTCCTTCGCCTCCGCCACGACGCTGCGCTTCGAGCCCGGCATCACCTGCGTCGTCGGCCCCAACGGCTCCGGCAAGTCCAACGTCGTCGACGCCCTCTCCTGGGTGATGGGCGAGCAGGGCGCCAAGTCGCTGCGCGGCGGCAAGATGGAGGATGTCATCTTCGCCGGGACCACGGGGCGCCCGCCGCTGGGCCGGGCCGAGGTCTCGCTGACCATCGACAACTCCGACGGCGCGCTGCCCATCGAGTACTCCGAAGTCACCCTTACCCGGATCATGTTCCGCAACGGCGGCAGCGAGTACCAGATCAACGGCGACACCTGCCGTCTGCTCGACATCCAGGAGCTGCTGTCCGACTCCGGCATCGGCCGTGAGATGCACGTCATCGTCGGGCAGGGCCAGCTCGACGGTGTGCTGCACGCCGACCCCACCGGGCGCCGCGCCTTCATCGAGGAGGCGGCGGGCGTCCTCAAGCACCGCAAGCGCAAGGAGAAGGCGCTGCGGAAGCTGGACGCCATGCAGGCGAACCTCGCCCGTGTCCAGGACCTCACCGACGAGCTGCGCCGCCAGCTCAAGCCGCTCGGCAGGCAGGCCGCCGTCGCCCGCAAGGCGCAGGTCATCCAGGCCGATCTGCGGGACGCCCGGCTGCGTCTGCTCGCCGACGACCTCGTCGCGCTGCGCGAGGCCCTGCGCACCGAGGTGGCCGACGAGGCCGAGCTGAAGCGGCGCAAGCAGGCCACCGAGGCGGAGCTGAAGGAGGCGCTGCGCCGCGAGGCCGACCTGGAGCAGCAGGTCCGTACCCTCGCCCCGCGCCTGGAGCGGGCCCAGCAGACCTGGTACGAACTCTCCCAGCTCGCCGAGCGGGTGCGCGGCACCATCGGCCTGGCCGACCAGCGCGTCCAGCACGCCGCCGCCACCCAGCCCGAGGAGCGCAGGGGCCGCGACCCGGAGGAGATGGAGCGCGAGGCGGCGCGGATCCGCGAGCAGGAGGCCGAGCTGGAGGCGGCACTGGAGGCCGCCACCGCGGCCCTGGAGCAGACGGTCGCCCACCGTGGCGAGCTGGAGCGCCGGCTCGAAGCGGAGGAGCGCCGGCTGCGGGACGAGGCGCGGGCCCTCGCCGACCGGCGCGAGGGGCTCGAACGCCTGCGCGGCAAGGCGGGTGCGGCACGCAGCCGTGTCGCCTCGGCGCAGGCCGAGATCGACCGCCTCGTCACGGCGAGGGACGAGGCACTCGAACGCGCCGAGGCGGCCGAGAAGGAGTACGAGGCCCTGCGCGGCGAGGCCGACGGCCTGGACGAGGGCGACGAGGAGCTGGCCGGGCGCCACGAGGCGGCCAAGGGCGAACTGGCCGAGGCCGAGGCCGCGTTCGGCGCCGCCCGCGACGCCCTCACCGAGGCCGAGCGCGAACGCGCCGCCACCGCGGCCCGCCACGACGCCCTGGCCCTCAACCTGCGGCGCAAGGACGGCACGGCCGCGCTGCTCGCGGCCAAGGACCGCCTCACCGGGCTGCTCGGCCCGGCCGCCGGACTCCTGACGGTGACCCCCGGGTACGAGCTGCCGATAGCGGCCGCGCTGGGCTCGGCCGCCGACGCGGTCGCGGTCGCGGACCTGGCCACGGCCGCGGAGGCCCTGCGTCTCCTGCGCAAGGAGGACGGCGGCCGGGCGACGCTGCTCGTACAGAGCGAGGCGCGGCGCGTGCCGTCCTTCCCCGGCGCCGGCGGCGGTGCCGCCCCCGACCGGGGCACCCCCGCCAGGGCCCTGGTCACCGCACCGCCCGAACTGCGGCCCACCGTCGAGTTCCTGCTCGCGGACACCACGGTGGTCGACACGCTGGAGACCGCCGAGGCCGTCGTCAGGGCTCACCCCGGACACACCGCGGTCACCGCCGAGGGCGACGTCCTCTCCGCCCACCGCGCCAGCGGCGGCTCGGAGGGCGCCCCCTCCCTCCTGGAGGCCCAGGCCGCGGTGGACGAGGCGGCGGCCCGGCTCGAGGAGCTGGAGTCCCGCTGCGAGCAGCTCCGTGCAGCGCAGGCGGGGGCCAAGGAGGCGCGCCGGCAGGCGGCGGCCGTGGTGGAGGACCTGGCGCGCCGGCGCAGTTCGGCGGAGCGGGAGAAGTCCCGTCTCGCCGGCCGGGTGGGCACCCTGGCGGGCCAGGCCCGCGCGGCGCGGGGCGAGGCCGACCGTGCCGCGCGGGCCGTCGCCAAGGCCGAGGAGGCTCTCGCCAGGGCGCGGCAGGAGGCCGACGAGCTGGCGGAGCGGCTGGCCGTGGCCGAGGAGGCGCACGAGGCGGATGCCTCCGACGAGCCGGACACCTCCCTGCGCGACCGCCTCGCCGCGGACGGTGCCAACGCGCGCCAGACGGAGATGGAGGCCCGCCTCCAGGTGCGTACGCACGAGGAGCGGGTCAAGGCGCTGGCCGGCCGCGCGGACGCGCTCGACCGGGGCGCCCGCGCCGAACGGGAGGCGCGCGCCCGTGCCGAGGAGCGCCGGGCGCGGCTCCGCCACGAGGCCGAGGTCGCCGAGGCGGTCGCCGACGGTGCCCGCCAGCTGCTCGCGCACATCGAGGCGTCGCTGGAGCGGGCCCGCGAGGAGCGGGAGCGGATCGAGCGGACCAAGGCGGAGCGCGAGGCGGCGCTGGCCGAGGAGCGTACCCAGGGGCGTGCGCTCAAGGACGAGCTGGACAAGCTGACCGACTCGGTCCACAAGGGCGAGGTGCTCGGCGCCGAGAAGCGCATGCGCATCGAACAGCTGGAGACCAGGGCCCTGGAGGAGCTGGGCGTCGAGCCGGCGGGGCTGGTCCGGGACTACGGGCCGGACCAGTTGGTTCCGCCCTCGCCGCCCGCCGAGGGCGAGGTGCTGCCCGAGGACCCCGAGCACCCGCGCAACAAGCCGGTGCCGTTCGTGCGCGCGGAGCAGGAGAAGCGTCTCAAGGCGGCCGAGCGCGCCTACCAGAAGCTCGGCAAGGTCAACCCGCTGGCGCTGGAGGAGTTCGCGGCGCTGGAGGAGCGGCACCAGTTCCTCAGCGAGCAGCTGGAGGACCTCAAGAAGACCCGCGCGGATCTGCTCCAGGTCGTCAAGGAGGTGGACGAGCGGGTCGAGCAGGTGTTCACGGAGGCGTACCACGACACCGCGCGGGAGTTCGAGGGCGTCTTCGCGCGGCTCTTCCCCGGGGGCGAGGGCCGGCTGGTGCTCACCGACCCCGACGACATGCTGGCGACCGGGGTGGACGTCGAGGCCCGGCCGCCCGGCAAGAAGGTGAAGCGGCTGTCGCTGCTGTCCGGCGGCGAGCGCTCCCTCACGGCGGTCGCGCTGCTGGTGTCGATCTTCAAGGCCCGGCCGAGCCCGTTCTATGTGATGGACGAGGTCGAGGCGGCGCTGGACGACACCAATCTCCAGCGGCTGATCCGGATCATGGAGGAGCTGAAGGACAGCTCCCAGCTCATCGTGATCACGCACCAGAAGCGCACGATGGAGGTCGCCGACGCGCTCTACGGCGTCTCCATGCAGGGCGACGGCGTCTCCAAGGTGATCAGCCAGCGCCTCACCTGAGAGCGGGATCACTTCATAACCGGGATCACTTCACAAACCGAAGGAAGCTTTCCCATCTCCTGTGGTCAGTGTCGCAAGACTGGACCTATTGACTTCATGAATTGAAGTTTTACAGTCTGAGGTGTCCCCGTGAACTCGGAGTCGGGCGCGCTGAGCGCCAATCCCCCTTCGAGGCTTTGACGGTGACTCCCTACCCGGCACCGTCGCCGGGGTACCTCAGGAGAAGAACGTGACCAGCACAGCGCAGGCAGTGCCGCAGGCGCGGCCCGGCAGCGGCCGGACCGCCCCCCTCGGCCGTGTCGTCTTCATCACCGCCGCAGCCGCCATGGGCGGTTTCCTCTTCGGCTACGACAGCTCAGTGATCAACGGAGCGGTGGAGGCGATCCGTGGCCGCTTCCACGTCGGCTCGGCCATGCTGGCGCAGGTCATCGCCGCCGCACTGATCGGCAGCGCCATAGGCGCCGCGATAGCCGGGCGCATAGCCGACCGGATCGGCCGCATCCTCGTCATGCGCCTCGCCGCGGTCCTGTTCGTCGTCAGTGCCGTCGGATCGGCGCTTCCCTTCGCGCTGTGGGACCTGGCGATGTGGCGCGTCCTGGGCGGCATCGCCATCGGCATGGCGTCGGTCATCGGCCCGGCCTACATCGCTGAGGTCTCCCCGCCCGCGTACCGGGGCCGGCTGGCCTCCTTCCAGCAGGGCGCCATCGTGCTGGGCATCGCCGTCTCGCAGCTGGTCAACTGGGGCATCCTCAACCTGGCCGACGGCGACCAGCGAGGCACCGTCGCCGGGCTGGAGGCCTGGCAGTGGATGCTCGGCATCATGGTGATCCCCGCGGTCGGCTACTTCCTGCTCTCCTTCGCGATCCCCGAGTCCCCGCGCTTCTTGATCTCCGTCGGCCGCGAGCGCGACGCCCGCCGGGTGCTGGCGGGTGTCGAGGGCGAGCACGCCGGCCTCGACGCGCGGATCGACGAGATCGAGACGGCGATGCGCAGCGAGCACAGGTCCACCTTCCGCGACCTGCTGGGCGGGCGCTTCGGGCTGCTGCCCATCGTGTGGATCGGTATCGGGCTCTCGGTCTTCCAGCAGCTCGTCGGCATCAACGTCGTCTTCTACTACTCCTCGACGCTGTGGCAGTCGGTCGGGATCAACCCCGAGGGCTCGTTCTTCTACTCCTTCACCACGTCGATCGTGAACATCGTCGGCACGGTGATCGCCATGGCCTTCGTCGACCGGGTCGGCCGCAAGCCGCTGGCGCTGATCGGGTCGGTGGGCATGACGGTCTCGCTGGGGCTGGTCGCCTGGGCCTTCTCCTACAAGACCGGCTCCGGCGACAAGGTCTCGCTGCCGGACACCCAAGGCGTCGTGGCGCTGGTCGGCGCGCACACCTTCACCCTCTTCTTCGCCCTCTCCTGGGGCGTGGTCGTCTGGGTGCTGCTGGGCGAGATCTTCCCGAACAAGATCCGCGCCGCCGCACTCGGTGTCGCCGCCTCCGCGCAGTGGATCGCCAACTGGGCCATCACCGCCAGCTTCCCGAGCCTGTCGGAGTGGAACCTGTCGACCACCTACATCGTGTACACGGTCTTCGCCCTGCTCTCGGTCCCGTTCATCCTCAAGTGGGTGCCGGAGACCAAGGGCAAGGCGTTGGAGGAGATGGGCTGAAGCCCCCGCCGCCCACTCCTCTCACGGCGCTGCCCCGGCCCCCTCGCCAGGAGCCGGGGCAGCGGACTGTCCGGGGTCGGACGCGACGGCCGCGCCCCACCGCGCGGGCGTTCAGTCCCCGGTCCCGGCCAGTCGCGGCAGGACCTCCTCGGCCAGCAGCCGCAGCGAGCGCCACCCCTCCTCGACGGGCATCCCGCCGCACAGCGGATGCAGCAGCAGCCGCCGGTTCCCGGCCGGCTGGCCTGCCGCCATCGCCAGGCACTCGTCGGGCGTGACGAAGCGGTAGACGCCCTCCGCGCGCAGCTCCTCCACCGTGGTGGCCCGCGCCGTCATCAGCGAGCGCACGTCCGGCGTCTGCCAGGAGGCGTACTGCCGCGCCTCGTAGAGGAAGTACGCGCCCAGCTCGTCCCAGGCCCGGTCCGGGTCCTCGGTCAGATGGACGACGGGCAGCTCGGGCGGCGGCATCAGGCACAGCGGCTCGCCCTGCCCTGCCCACTGCTCCTCGTAGTGGTGTGCCACCTCGGGAAGGTGGGCGGAGAGGAACATCGGCAGTCCGAGCCGCGCCGCCCGGCGGGCCGCCGGGCGTGAGCTGCCGCCGACGAACAGCGGCGGGTGCGGACGGGTGTACGGGCGGGGCGTGACGCGTACCGTGCGGCCGCGGTGGGTGAAGGGCTCGCCCGTCCAGGCCGCCAGCAGCGTCTCCAGCGCCTCGTCCTGCAGCCGGCCGCGCCGGGAGAAGTCCAGCCCGAACGCCTCGTACTCCTGCGGCCGGTAGCCGATCCCGGCCACCGTGACCAGCCGCCCGCCACTGGCCAGGTCGAGCACCGCGATGTCCTCGGCCAGCCGCGGCGGGTCGTACAGCGGGGCCAGGACCGCGCAGGCCGTCACCAGTGTCCGGCGGGTCCGCCCCAGGAGCGCCCCCGCCAGGGCGAGCGGGGAGGGCAGCCAGCCGTCCGGTGAGCCGTGGTGCTCCTCGACGATGAGGGATGTCACACCGTGCTCGTCGGCGAAGGCGGCCATCTCCAGTGCCGCGCGGTAGCGCTCGCGCAGCGCGTCGGCCGGTACCGGTCCGCCCGAAGGAGGCGGGGGCTGGACGAGGTTGAAGCGGATGTTGGTCGTCACGGCCACGTGGCAGCTCCCTCGGGACGGCACAGCGGGTGACGGACCGTAGCCCAGCGCGTGCGAAGAGGGAATGGCCGGGGCGGGGACGGAAGGGCCGGGAAGCGTTGGCGGTGGCGGATACTGGAGCCGCTATGGAAATCGTCATCCTTGTCGTAGTCATCGCCGTGGTCGCGCTCGCCGCGATCAGCGGGCTCGTGGTGACCGGGCGCAGAAAGAAGGCGGCCGGGCCCCAGGAGACCCGTACTCCCGAGAGCACCACCGAAACCCCCACCCGAACCGCCGAACCGACCGTCGGGGAGGAGACCGAGGCGCCGCCCGAAGGGGCGCGCCGCACGATCGAGGAGGTCGGCCTCCCCGAGGCGGAGGCCGAGGCCCCCGTCACCCCCGAGGCGGCCGAGGCCGCACCCGAGGTGGAGATCCCCGCGCCGGCCGCGGGCCGCCTCGTACGGCTGCGCGCGCGGCTGTCCCGGTCCCAGAACTCCCTCGGCAAGGGACTGCTGACCCTGCTGTCCCGGGAACACCTGGACGAGGAGACCTGGGAAGAGGTCGAGGACACCCTGCTGACCGCCGACGTCGGCGTGGGTCCCACCCAGGAGCTGGTCGAGCGGCTGCGCGAGCGCGTCAGGGTGCTCGGCACCCGTACCCCCGAGGAGCTGCGCGGCCTGCTGCGCGAGGAGCTGCTCACGCTGGTCGGCCCCGACATGGACCGCACCGTGCACACCGAGACGCAGGGCGCCGAGGACCGTCCCGGGGTGGTCCTCGTCGTCGGCGTCAACGGCACCGGCAAGACGACCACCACAGGGAAGCTGGCCCGGGTGCTGGTCGCGGACGGCAAATCCGTCGTGCTGGGCGCCGCCGACACCTTCCGCGCGGCGGCCGCCGACCAGCTGGAGACCTGGGGCACCCGGGTGGGAGCCCGCACCGTGCGGGGCCCGGAGGCCGGTGACCCCGCCTCGGTCGCGTTCGACGCGGTCAAGCAGGGCACCGAGGCCGGCGCCGATGTGGTGCTGATCGACACCGCGGGCCGGCTGCACACCAAGACCGGTCTGATGGACGAGCTGGGCAAGGTCAAGCGCGTCGTGGAGAAGCAGGGCCCGGTGGACGAGGTGCTGCTGGTGCTGGACGCCACGACCGGGCAGAACGGTCTGGTGCAGGCCCGGGTCTTCGCCGAGGTCGTGGACATCACCGGCATCGTGCTCACCAAGCTGGACGGCACCGCCAAGGGCGGCATCGTCATCTCCGTGCAGCGCGAGCTGGGCGTCCCGGTCAAGCTCGTCGGACTGGGCGAGGGCGCCGACGACCTGGCGCCCTTCGAGCCGGAGGCGTTCGTCGACGCCCTGGTCGGGGAGGCCTGAGCGGACGTTCCCGGACCTGGCGGGCGCGCACATGGACCGGCGCCGTCGCGACGCACCCCTGAGCCGTCGCGGCGGCGCCGGTGTGCGTGCGGCCCGCTGGTGTGCGGCCCGCTGCGGGGCGCCGCCGGTGTGCGGGCGCCGCGTCAGCAGGACGCCGTCAGCGTGCGGCGGCCGAGCGGTGGCAGACGTAGGCGAGCGTGCCCAGCAGCAGCCGGGCCTGCGGCGGCCGGCCGGCGGCCTCCAGGGTCGGTGGCCGCAGCCAGCGGACCGGCCCCAGCCCGGCCAGGTCGGAGGGGGGCGCCGTGATGTGCTCGCCCTCGCCCCTGCCCCGCAGATCCAGACCGGTGTCGTCCCAGCCCATCCGGTAGAGCAGCTCGGGCAGTTCGGCCGCCGCGCCCGGGGCGACCAGGAACCAGGCCCGCCCGTGCGGGGTCGCCGCCACCGGGCCGAGCGGCACCCCCATGCGCTCCAGCCGTACCAGCGCGCAGCGGGCGGCGCCCTCGGCGACGTCGAGGACGTCGAAGAAGCGGCCGGTGGGCAGCAGCATCGCCGCGCCGGGCACCTGCGCCCACGCGCGCGTGGCCTCGTCCAGGGTCGCGCCCGCGGGCACTTCGAGCGTGGCGTCGAGGGGGTGGTCGCCGGGGGAGGGGCAGGCGGTGGCGCCGCACGAACAGCTGACGCGGCCGCCCGCGCGGACGGCGCGGGCGCCGGGGATCACATCCCATCCCCACAGGCTCGTGTACTCCGCGACAGCGGTGCACACCTGGGCGCGTCCGCGCCTGCGTGCACCGGGCCGCAGTTCGCGGATCTCGCGGATGCCGCTGAGACCGCCGATGGCGCCGATCGTGAAGCCCATGCTCACTCCAACGGGTCCCGAAAGCTGATGGTTACGTCGTTGTTGCACACAGTGACGGCGGGAAGGCGGGGGCGGAGGCAGGATCGGGGATTTCTCCAGGGAGTTCATGCCCTGGTGTCAAGTCAAGCGCGGATGAGCGCCCCTGAGTTCATTCGAAGGGGTGGCGAATGGTGGCGATTCTGCAATTACGCTCGCCTGGACCGTGATCGTAGGATTACTTTCGGTACACACAGTGGAGAGAGCGCGGCAGCGGACTATGCCTCAGGCATGGCGGGGCCGAGGGTGCGGCGGGGCGTGCGGGGGAGCGCGGACCGGACCCGAACCCGGCGCGCGGCGCCGAGGCGGGATGGGGGCGTTACCAGTGGCTGAGCGAGGCCGGACGGCCAAGAGCCCGAACGAGCGGCTGGGCTCGTGGTTCGTGCGCAGTGGCTGGTCCAAGGGCGAGCTCGCGCGCCAGGTCAACCGCCGGGCACGGCAGTTGGGCGCGCACCACATCAGCACCGACACCTCCCGCGTACGCCGCTGGCTGGACGGCGAGCAGCCGCGCGAGCCCATCCCCCGCATCCTCTCCGAGCTGTTCTCCGAGCGCTTCGGCTGCGTCGTCCCCGTCGAGGACCTCGGGCTGCGGCCCGCACGGCACTCCCCGGCCGCCTCCGGCGTGGACCTGCCCTGGGCCGGCCCCCAGACCGTCGCGCTGATCAGCGACTTCACCCGCAGCGACCTGATGCTGGGCCGCCGCGGCTTCCTGGGCAACTCCCTGGCCATGTCCGCCGGCCCCGCCCTGATCGAACCCATGCAGCGCTGGCTGGTGCCG
>NZ_VJOK01000001.1:5512021-5547815 GCF_013302895.1 Streptomyces albus subsp. chlorinus
CGGACTGCGCCTGTCGGCCCCCGAACTGGAACTGCTGGAGCAGACGACGGAGATGTTCCGCGCCTGGGACGCCCAGTGCGGGGGAGGGCTGCGCCGCAAGGCCGTCGTCGGCCAGCTCCACGAGGTCACCGACCTCCTCCAGGAACGCCACCCCGAGCCGGTGCGCCGCCGCCTCTTCCGCGTCACCGCCGAACTGGCCGAACTCGCCGGCTGGATGAGCTACGACATCGGCCTGCAGCCCACCGCGCAGAAGTACTTCGTCCTCGCGCTGCACGCAGCCAAGGAGGCCGGTGACCGCCCGCTGGGCTCCTACGTGCTCAGCAAGATGGCCCGCCAGATGATCCACCTGGGCCGCCCGGAGGACGCCCTGGAGCTGATCCACCTCGCCCAGTACGGCAGCCGCGAGGGCTCCACGCCCCGCACCCAGGCCATGCTCTACGCCATGGAGGCCCGCGCCTACGCCAACATGGGACAGCCCGGCAAGTGCAAGCGCGCGGTCCGGATGGCCGAGGAGACCTTCGGCGACATCGACAGGACGGACGCCGACCCCGACTGGATCCGGTTCTTCTCCGAGGCCGAGCTGTGCGCCGAGAACGCGCACTCCTACCGGGACCTGGCCTACTCCTCCGGCCGCAGCCCCACCTACGCGTCCCTCGCCCGGCCCGAGATGGAGCGGGCCGTCGAGCTGTTCGCCCGCGAGGCCCACGAGGCGGAGGGCGGCGGCCACCAGCGCTCCTACGCCCTCAACCTGATCGGGATGGCCAGCGTGCACCTGCTCCAGAACGAGCCCGAGGGCTGTGTCGCCCGCGCCAGTGAGGCCCTCGGTCTCGCCAAGCGGCTGCGCTCGGAGCGGGTCAACAACCGGCTGCGCCGCACCACGGCCGGTGCCGTCCGCGATTTCGGACAGGTCGCCGACGTGGTGCACCTGAGCGAGCGGCTGCGCGTGGAACTGGCCGAGAACGAGGCGGCGGCGGGCTGACCCGGGCGCCGCAGCGTATCCGGACCGTGGCGTCCGGGCACGGGCTTCATCTCCTCGTAACACCGGCGGGGCTGTTTTCACGAGGCTGAAACGCCGCGTGGCGACGGTGGAAACCGGGCCTCGGGAACCTGGCTCGCGAGCCCCCCGCCGAGCCGGCCCGCCGCGGGCCGCGACCCGAGGAGACGTCCACATTGAACGGCGCGGATACCGCTTTCGTCCTGGTCAGCGCGTTTCTCGTGATGGTGATGACGCCTGGCCTCGCCTTCTTCTACGGCGGCATGGTCCGGGTCAAGAGCGCCCTGAACATGCTGATGATGTCCTTCGTCTCGCTGGCGATCGTCAGCGTCCTGTGGGTCCTGTACGGCTACTCGCTGGCCTTCGGACCGGACACCGGCGGGGTCATCGGCAACCTGGACGCCGTCGGACTCAGGGGCATCTCGCCCGAGTCCCTGACCGGGAAGGGCGGCATCCCCGTCTTCGCGTTCGTCCTCTTCCAGATGATGTTCGCGATCCTCACTCCGGCGCTGATGAGCGGTGCCCTCGCCGACCGCGTGAAGTTCGGCGCCTGGGCCGTCTTCCTCACCCTGTGGGTGACCGTCGTCTACTTCCCCGTCGCGCACTGGGTGTGGGCCGAGGGCGGCTGGCTGCGCGAGCTGGAGGTCATCGACTTCGCGGGCGGCACCGCCGTGCACATCAACGCGGGCATCGGGGCGCTGGCGGCCGTGCTCGTCGTCGGCAAGCGCATCGGCTTCGCCAAGGAGCCGATGCGTCCGCACAGCCTCCCGCTGGTCGTCCTCGGCGCCGCGCTGCTGTGGTTCGGCTGGTTCGGCTTCAACGCGGGCTCCGCCCTCGCCGCCGACGGCACCGCCGCCACCATGGCCCTCAACACCCAGGTCGCGACCGGCGCCGCGATGGCCGGCTGGCTCGCCTACGAGCGCCTGCGGCACGGCGCCTTCACCACCCTGGGAGCCGCCTCCGGTGCCGTCGCCGGACTGGTGGCGATCACCCCGGCCGGGGCCTCGGTCAACGCCATGGGCGCGCTGGCCATCGGCGTCGTGGCGGGCGCCGTCTGCTCCTGGGCGGTCGGCCTCAAGTACAAGCTCGGCTTCGACGACTCGCTCGACGTGGTCGGTGTCCACCTGGTGGGCGGCGTCATCGGCACCCTGCTGGTCGGCTTCCTGGCGGTGGACGGGGTCGGCGGCCTCACCCAGTTCGGCAAGCAGGCCCTCGGCACCTTCTCCGTGCTGGCGTTCTCCTTCACCGTCTCCTGGCTGCTGGCCAAGCTGGTGCAGGCCACGATCGGTTTCCGGGCCGAGGCGGACGACGAGAGGGCCGGTGTCGACCAGGCGTTCCACGCGGAGACGGCGTACGACTTCAGCGCCGTCGGGGGCTCCTCGGCCCGCACCCGGGGCGGGGCGCCCGCGCCCGGCCCCGTCGCGTCCGCCACCGCCGGGCACGGCGGCCGTGACGGCCACGAGCGCAACGACAGCAACGAGACCAAGGTGGACGCATGAAGCTCATCACCGCGGTGATCAAGCCGCACCAGCTCGACGAGGTGAAGGAGGCGCTGCGGGCCTTCGGTGTCCAGGGCCTCACCGTGACCGAGGCCAGCGGTTACGGGCGCCAGCGCGGCCACACCGAGGTCTACCGGGGCGCGGAGTACACCGTCGACCTCGTGCCCAAGGTGCGCGTCGAGGTGCTGGTGGAGGACGAGGACGCCGAACAGCTCACCGAGATCGTCGTCAAGGCCGCCCGCACCGGCAAGATCGGCGACGGCAAGGTGTGGGTGGTACCCGTCGAGACCGCCGTCCGCGTCCGCACGGGCGAGCGGGGACCGGACGCCCTGTGAGGGCGCCGGACGAGGCCGCGGGACCCGGCGGGCGACGACGCGGGGAGGGACGCGGCGGGCGGTACGACGGCGGCCGTACCGGCCGGGCCGGCCGGTACGGCGGGGGCGGCGGCGGACCGCGCGACGCGGAGCACGAGGAATACGCGGGCGCCCGGCTCCGGCTCCTGCGGGACGGCGGGTTGTCCGGCACCGGACGCCGCCGCGCCCTCGCCGCGCTGACCGACCGCTGGCTCGCCGGGATCTTCGCCGCCGCCGCGCCCGCCGGGACCGCCCTGGTGGCCGTCGGCGGGTACGGGCGCGGCGAACTGTCCCCGCGCAGCGACCTCGACCTCCTCCTGCTGCACGACGGCACCCTCCCGGCAGGCCGACTCGCCGCCCTCGCCGACCGCCTCTGGTACCCGGTCTGGGACCTGGGCCTCGCCCTCGACCACTCCGTCCGCACCCCGGCCGAGGCCCGCCGGACCGCCGCCGGCGACCTCAAGGTCCACCTCGGCCTGCTGGACGCCCGCCACCTGGCCGGCGACCCGTCCCTCACCGCCGAGGTGCGCGCCGAGGCGCTGGCCCGGTGGCGCGCCGACGCCCGCACCCGCCTGCCAGGACTGCGCGAGCTGGCCGCCGAACGGGACCGCCGCCACGGCGAGTTGCGCTTCCTGCTGGAGCCCGACCTCAAAGAGGCCCGGGGCGGACTGCGTGACCTGGCGGCGCTGCGCGCGGTGGCCGCCTCCTGGCTCGCCGACGCACCCCGGGAGGGGCTGGAGGCGGCGCGGACCACCCTCCTCGACGTCCGCGACGCACTGCACCTGACCACCGGGCGGGCCACCGACCGCCTCGCCCTCCAGGACCAGGACGAGGTGGCCGGCGCACTCGGCCTGCCGGACGCCGAGGCACTGCTGCGCCGCGTCTACGAGGCCGCCGGCCGGATCACCTACGCGGGCGACGTCACCTGGCGCGAGGTGGAGCGGGTGCTGCGCCCCCGCGCGGGCGGGCCGCGCGTGCGGCTGCGGCTGCTGGGCGGCGGCCGGCACACCGCCGGGCGCCCGGGACCCCACCAGGGCGAGCGGACCCCGCTGGCCGAGGGGGTCGTCGAACACGAGGGCGAGGCGGTGCTCGCCCTGAACGCCCGCCCCGGCCGTGACCCCGTCCTGCCGCTGCGGGCCGCCGCCGCTGCCGCGCAGGCCGGAATCCCGCTCGCCCTCTCCGCCGTACGGAAACTGGCGCGGGAGACCCCCGACCTGCCGGTGCCGTGGCCCGTCGCCGCACGCGAGGAGTTCGTCACCCTCCTCGGCGCCGGTGAGGCCCTGGTGCCCGTCTGGGAGGCCATGGACGCGGCAGGGCTGGTCACCCGGCTGCTGCCCGGCTGGGAGCGGGTGCGCTGCCGCCCCCAGCGCAACCCCGTCCACCGCTGGACCGTCGACCGGCACCTGGTGGAGACCGCCGTGCGGGCCTCGGCGCTCACCCGCCGCGTCCACCGCCCCGACCTGCTGCTGACGGCCGCGCTCCTGCACGACATCGGCAAGGGCCTGCCCGGCGACCACGCGGTCACCGGGGCGGCCCTCACCCGCGACCTCGCCGCCCGCCTCGGTTTCGGCACCGCCGACACCGGCACCCTGGCCACCCTCGTCCGCCACCACCTCCTGCTCGCGGAGACGGCCACCCGCCGCGACCTCGACGACCCCGCCACCCTCCATGCCGTGGCCCGCGCCGTCGGCACCCCGGACACCCTGGAACTCCTCCACGCCCTCACCGAGGCCGACGCCCTGGCCACGGGGCCGGCGGCGTGGAGCTCCTGGCGCGCCGGGCTGGTGGCGGACCTGGTCAAGCGCGTCCGGGCCGTCCTGGCGGGCGCGCCCGCCCCGGTCCGGGCCCGGACCGGGGCGCTGACGGCGGCGGCCGAGCGGCTGGTGCTGGAGGCATGGCGGACGGGCGGCACGGTGCTGAGGGTGGACACCGGGCCGGGCCCGGCCGCCGGCGGGGACGCCGACGGGGACGCTGCCGGCCAACTCCCCGCCCGGCCGCCCGCGAAGGACCCCACCGGCCCGCCGACGGGAGCGGCACCCGGCGCCGCCGCCCCCGAACCGCTCGGCGTCCACCTCCTGGTCGCGCTGCCCGACCGGCCCGGCGTCCTCCCCGCCCTCGCGGGCGTACTGGCCCTCCACAAGCTCACCGTCCGCTCGGCCGAACTCCGGCTGGTGACACCCCCTCCCCAGGCGGCTAAGGCCACAGCGGACCCCGGCCGCATCCTGCTCCTCACCTGGCGGGTGGCCGTCCGCTACGGCTCCCTCCCGCAGCCGGCGAGGCTCCGCGCGGACCTCGTCCGCGCCCTGGACGGCTCCCTCGACCTCGCCTCCCGCCTGGCCGAACGCGAGGCGGCCCACCGCACGTCCCGCCGCAGGGGAGGGGCCGCGCTGGCGCCGCCGCCACGGGCCGCGGTCGCACCCGACGGGTCCCGCCACGCCACCGTCATCGAGGTACGCGCCCAGGACGTTCCCGGGCTGCTGCACCACATCGGCCGGGCCCTGGAGGAGGCCGGCGTCCGCCTCCGCAGCGCCCACATCAGCACCCTGGGCGCCAACGCCGTGGACGCCTTCTACGTGACGGACCCGGCCGGCGCCCCGCTCACGGACGTGGCGGCGGCGCACCTCGCCCAGCGGCTGGAGGCCGCACTGCGCTGAGGCCGCGCCCGCGCGGAGCCGAGGCGGTACGGGCAGTACGGCCCCGCACGCGGGGCGGCTACCCTTGGCAGAGATTCACTCCGCCACCGACCCGAGGACCGACGAGCGCTGTGTTCGATACCCTTTCCGACCGCCTGAGTGCGACGTTCAAGAACCTCCGGGGCAAAGGGCGCCTCAGCGAGGCGGACATCGACGCCACCGCGCGCGAGATCCGTATCGCGCTGCTCGAGGCGGACGTCGCGCTGCCCGTGGTCCGCGCCTTCATCAAGCAGGTCAAGGAGCGTGCCCTGGGGGCCGAGGTCTCCCAGGCGCTGAATCCGGCCCAGCAGGTCATCAAGATCGTCAACGAGGAGCTGATCGGCATCCTCGGCGGCGAGACCCGGCGCCTGCGGTTCGCCAAGAACCCGCCCACCGTCATCATGCTCGCCGGCCTCCAGGGCGCCGGTAAGACGACCCTGGCGGGCAAGCTGGGCCGCTGGCTCAAGCAGCAGGGGCACACGCCGGTCCTGGTCGCGGCGGACCTCCAGCGCCCGAACGCGGTCAACCAGCTCTCGGTCGTCGCCGAGCGCGCCGAGGTGGCGGTCTTCGCGCCGGAGCCGGGCAACGGCGTGGGCGACCCGGTGCGGGTGGCCAAGGACTCGATCACCTACGCGCGCGACAAGCAGCACGACGTGGTCATCGTCGACACCGCCGGACGCCTCGGCATCGACCAGGAGCTGATGCGGCAGGCCGCCGACATCCGCGACGCGGTCAGCCCGGACGAGGTCCTCTTCGTCGTCGACGCCATGATCGGTCAGGACGCGGTCACCACGGCGGAGGCCTTCCAGGAGGGCGTCGGCTTCGACGGCGTCGTGCTCTCCAAGCTCGATGGTGACGCGCGCGGTGGTGCGGCGCTCTCGGTCGCGCAGGTCACCGGCAAGCAGATCATGTTCGCCTCCAACGGCGAGAAGCTGGACGACTTCGACGCGTTCCACCCGGACCGCATGGCGTCCCGCATCCTCGGCATGGGCGACGTGCTCACGCTGATCGAGAAGGCGGAGCAGACCTTCAGCCAGCAAGAGGCCGAGAAGATGGCGGCCAAGCTGGCGAAGGGCCCCAAGGAATTCACGCTCGACGACTTCCTGGCCCAGATGGAGCAGGTCCGCAAGATGGGCTCCCTCTCCAAGCTGCTCGGCATGATGCCGGGCATGGGCCAGATGAAGGAGCAGATCAACAACCTCGACGAGCGCGAGGTGGACCGCACGGCGGCGATCATCAAGTCGATGACGCCCGCCGAGCGCGCCGAGCCGACGATCATCAACGGCTCGCGGCGGGCCCGTATCGCACGCGGTTCGGGTGTGGACGTCAGCGCGGTCAAGAACCTGGTGGAGCGCTTCTTCGAGGCCCGCAAGATGATGTCCCGCATGGCCCAGGGCGGCGGCATGCCAGGTATGCCCGGCATGCCGGGCATGCCCGGGGGGGTGGGCGGCAAGAAGAAGGGCAAGCAGAAGAAGGCCAAGGGCAAGCGCCAGTCGGGCAACCCGATGAAGCGCAAGCAGGAGGAGGAAGCCGCCGCGGCCCGCCGGGCCCAGGGCGACCAGGGCGGCCCCTTCGGCATCCCCGGCGCCGGTCAGGACCCGGGCGACTTCGAACTCCCGCAGGAGTTCAAGGACATGCTGCCCCCCAAGTGACCGCGCACGGGTGAGCCGGTCCGGTGGGCGACCCTGAGGTGAGACTGCCGCGGCAAAGGCGGATGATGTCGTTCATGCGCGTATACATCCGCCCCCCGCAGCCCTCCGACGAACAGCTCTACAGCGAGGCCGTCGTCCGTTCCGCGGAGCACCTCCGCCCGTGGAACCCCGTCGAGCCCGACGGTCTGCCGGACCTGCTGCGCCGCCAGGGGCCCGCGCTGCGGACGTTCCTCATCCTCGACAAGGAGGACGACGGCCTCGTCGGCCGGGTGAACGTCGCCAACATCGTCCGCGCCCGCTTCCTCAACGGCTCCCTGGGCTACGACAGTTATCTGCCGTACGCCGGGACGGGGCGGATGACCGAGGGGCTGCGGCTGGTGGTCGACCGCTGCTTCCGGCCGGGACCGGACGGGCTCGCGCTGCACCGGCTGGAGATCAACGTCCAGCCGGAGAACGAGCGCTCCTTGGCCATGGCCAAGCGCCTCGGGTTCCGGCACGAGGGCTTCTCACCCAGGATGCTCTACATCAACGACGCCTGGCGGGACCACGAGCGCTTCGCGCTGACCGCCGAGGAGTGGCCCGGCCTGGACTGACCGGTCGGCGGCTGCCGGGCGCACACCGCGCCGCCGCTCACGTGCGGGCCACCACGTAGCGGAACAGGTTCGGCATCCACACCGTCCCGTCCCCCCGCACGTGCGGGTGCAGGGCCTCCGCCAGCTCCTTGCGCACCTGTTCGGTGTCGGTGGCGCGCACGGCCGCGTCGTACAGCCCCGTCGAGAGCAGTCCGCGCACCGCGCTGGGCAGGTCCGCGTAGCCGAAGGGGCAGGCCACCCGGCCCGACCCCTCCAGCCGCAGCCCGCAGCGGACCGCCAGCTCCTCCAGGTCGTCGCGGCCGCACCAGTCGGACGCGCCCCTGCCCGGCTCCGCCAGCCGGGACGCCACCCGCAGCGCCGGCGCCGCCGCGCACCGCTCCGCGGGACCCCACCCGGCCAGCACCACGGCGACGCCGCGGCCCAGGGCCCCGCGGACGGGTGCGAACTCCCGCGGAGCGGGCAGCGCGCCGAACGCCGTCACCAGGGTCGGCAGCGGCCCCGTCCCGACCGCCTGGGCGGGGCTGCCATGGGTGAGCCGGGCCTCCCACGGGGGTGCGCCCCGGGAACCGAGCAGCCGCTCGCGGGCCGCGCCGAGGCGGGCCGCGTCCGTGTCCACGCCGTGCACCCCGGCGCCCCGCCGCGCCGCCAGCAGCAGGGCGAGCCCCGTGCCGCAGCCGAGGCCCAGCACGCGCGTCCCCGGTCCGGTCTCCATCCGTTCGTACACCGCTTCGTAAAGCGGAACCAGCATCCGCTCCTGCAGCTCCACCCAGTCCCTTATCCGCGCCGGGGTGCCGGGGGCGGCCGGGTCCGCGCGGTGCTGGTGGTGTACGAGCGTGGGTGTCATCGCAACGCCCCAATCCGAAGATCCGTCGCAGCAGTCTGGTCCCCCGAGTGGTGCTCGCCCCCGTTCCCGTATGCCAGGGAACTGCGGGACGCGGCGTGAGTCCAGGGGGTGCGCCCGGTTGTCTTCCACGCCCCGTGCGTGCGCCCCCGACCGCCGCGTGCGCCCTCGCCGCGTCCCCTGGACGGTACTTCCCCCTACGATGCCCCGCATGGCAGGAGCAGCCGTCCCCACCTCCCGGTCCGAGCACTTCCCGCGTTCCCGTCAGCAGGTGACCGGCGGGGCCGGCCGGCCAAGAGCGGCCCGGTGCGCGGCACGAGGGCGATCCGACCGTGCGGCTACGGCATCCGGGAGCGTACAGGGTGGGACACGGGCGCCCCTGGTGAGCAGACGGGTACTCAGAACGCCTACTCCCCCCTCCTGATCCCGCGGTCCTCCAGGACGAAGAGGGCCGACCACGACGAAGGAGGCCGACCACGTCGAACGCGCCTCCGCCCCTCCCCGGAGCCGACCGCCGTCACGGGAGAGGCGCGCGTGCGGGCGGGACGCACGGAACGGGACGCACAGAACGACGCACCGGAATGGGGACGCGGGAACGGGACGCATGAATGGGACGGGACGCGTGAACGGACGCAAGGAAGACGTCCGTACCATCGCCGGGGCGCCCGGGGCGCAGGGGCTCCGCCGGGGGCCGAGCCGCAGTGTGCGGGGCGCGTGCGCGTGGGATGCCTTCCGGCGGGTACACGCGACCGGTGATACGTCCCGGGTTGGACGACCGGTGATACGTCCCGGGTTGGGCCGGGTGTGTGCGGCTTGGCCGCAGATCGGCGCACCCGCCCCGTCCCCGCGCATCCGTGCTGACTGACTGGTACGTGCAAAATATTTTGCGATGCCCCGGAATCGGAACACCAGACCCCTTCTGCTCGTTGGGAACGACGTGAGCACGACACCACCAGTTCTCGCCGCCGAGCTGGCAGCCGCCTGGGCCGATATTCAACGGCACCACCCCGAGCTGCCGGATCTGGCCGCGCCCGAATCACTCATCGGAGAGTCCTCGTCCGCCTGCGGCACCGGGCTCTCGTTCGAACGGCTGCTGCACGAGGCAGTCCACGGCATCGCCGCCGCCCGCGGCATCCGGGACACCTCGCGCGCAGGCCGTTACCACAACCGCCGCTTCCTGGCGATCGCCGAGGAACTGGGGCTCGACCACCCCGAGGAGCCGCACCCCAGCAGCGGCTTCTCCCTCGTGGTCCTCACCCCGGAGACGAGACGGCGCTACCGCCCGACGATCGAGCGCCTCCAGCGGGCGCTGAAGGCCTACAGCGTGGCGACCGAGGCCGACACCGGACGCAGCTTCCGCGGCCCGGCCGCGCGGCACGGCTCCTCCGGGGGCGGTGTCCGCGTCAAGGCCGTGTGCGACTGCGGCCGCAACGTGCGGGTGGTTCCGTCCGTGCTGGCCCAGGCCCCCATCATGTGCGGCGCCTGCGGCAAGCAGTTCCGCATCCCGGCGGAGGCGGCGGCCAAGAGCGCCGAGCCGGTGCCCGTGGGCTGAGGCGTCGGCAGGGCGAGGAAGAGCGGTTCCCGGGGCGGGGCCGGGGCGCAGTCTGGGGGCCCCGGGCGGGCCCGGGGGCGGTTTCCCGCGGTGCCGGGCCGTGTGGCATCATGGACGGCTGAACTCGGCAGCCGCACAGGATCCCTCTCTCCTCCGGCTGACGCGTCCATTCGGACACCCGGCGCCGCAACCCCACGTGGCAGTCCGACGTGTCCACCCACGTCAAGACCAGGAGACACCACACCAGTGGCAGTCAAGATCAAGCTGAAGCGTCTGGGCAAGATCCGTTCGCCTCACTACCGCATCATCGTCGCCGACTCCCGCACCCGCCGCGACGGCCGGGCCATCGAGGAGATCGGCCTGTACCACCCGGTGCAGAACCCCTCGCGCATCGAGGTCGACTCGGAGCGCGTGCAGTACTGGCTCAGCGTGGGCGCCCAGCCGACCGAGCCGGTCGAGGCGATCCTCAAGGTCACCGGTGACTGGCAGAAGTTCAAGGGCCTTCCCGCCCCCGAGCCGATGAAGGTCCCGGAGCCGAAGGCCGACAAGCGCGCCCTCTTCGAGGCCGCTGCCAAGGAGTCCTCCGACGAGCCGCAGGGTGAGGCCATCACCCCCAAGGCCAAGAAGGGCGACAAGGCCGAGAAGGCCGAGAAGAAGGCGGACGCCGGCGAGTCGGCCGCCACTGAGTCGACCGAGGCCTGAGGATGCTCGAGGAAGCCCTCGAGCACCTGGTGAAGGGCATCGTCGACAACCCCGACGAGGTGCAGATCGCGTCCCGCAATCTCCGTCGCGGGCGCGTGCTGGAGGTCCGGGTGCACCCGGACGACCTCGGCAAGGTGATCGGCCGCAACGGCCGCACCGCGCGTTCTCTGCGCACCGTCGTGGGAGCTCTCGGCGGCCGTGGCGTCCGCGTCGACCTCGTCGACGTGGACCAGGTCCGCTGAGGAGCGGAATGCAGCACCGGCACGGGCCGGGGACGGCAGCCAAGCCGTCCCCGGCCCGTTGTCACGTCCGTGCCTCCCGCGAAGGCGCCCGGGGCGTCGCACCGGGGAGCGCCTCCATCGGGGGAGCAGCCGGAAAGGGACGCCGAAGCGCCCTGGCACGGACACCGCCGCGGCACCCGGGCACGGGACACCGCTGAGGCACCCCCTTCCGACACCCACCGAGCACGGAACCGAGCACGGAGAAGCACAGTGCAGCTAGTCGTCGCGCGGATCGGCCGCGCCCACGGCATCAAGGGCGAGGTCACGGTCGAGGTCAGGACCGACGAGCCCGAACTGCGGCTCGCCCCCGGCGCCGTACTGGCCACCGACCCGGCCTCCGCGGGGCCGCTCACCATCGCCACGGGCCGGGTCCACAGCGGGCGGCTGCTGCTCCGCTTCGAGGGCGTGCGCGACCGCAACGCGGCCGAGGCCCTCCGCAACACCCTGCTCATCGCCGAGGTGGACCCGAACGAGACCCCGGAGGACCCGGAGGAGTTCTACGACCACCAGTTGGAGGACCTGGAAGTCGTCACGTCCGACGGCACGGTGGTCGGCCGTATCGAGAGCGTCGCGCACCTCCCGGCCCAGGACCTGCTGGTCGTCCGCCGCGAGAACGGCGGCGAGGTGCTGGTGCCGTTCGTCGAGGAGATCGTCCCAGAGATCGATCTGGAGGCCCAGCGCGCGGTGATCGACCCGCCGCCCGGCCTGCTGGACGAGGCCACGGCGCAGCCCGGCGCCGGCCCGGCGGACGCCTCCGGCCGGGAGGGCACCGGCTCGTCCGGGGAGGAACGAACCGGCTCCTCCGGCCGGGAGGAGGCCACTGGCTCCTCCGGCGAGGGGGAAGCCACGGGCCCCGGCGGGGAGGACACCGAGAACTCCGGCGGAGAGGACGCCGAGGACTCAGGTGGGGAGAGCGCGCGGTGAGGCTCGACGTCGTCACGATCTTCCCCGAGTACCTGGAGCCGCTGAACGTCTCGCTGGTCGGCAAGGCCCGTGCACGCGGCGTCCTGGACGTCCGCGTGCACGACCTGCGCGACTGGACGCACGACAGGCACAACACCGTCGACGACACCCCCTACGGCGGCGGTCCCGGCATGGTCATGAAGCCGGAGCCGTGGGGAGAGGCGCTGGACGAGATCCTGGCGAGCGGCGAGCCGGGCCAGGAGCCGCCCGTGCTGGTCGTCCCCACCCCCAGCGGCCGGCCCTTCACCCAGGAGCTGGCCGTGGAGCTGGCCGAGAAGCCGTGGCTGGTCTTCACCCCGGCCCGCTACGAGGGCATCGACCGCCGCGTCATCGAGGAGTACGCGGACCGGCTGGACGTGCGCGAGGTGTCCATCGGCGACTATGTGCTCGCCGGTGGTGAGGCGCCCGTCCTGGTGATGGTCGAGGCGGTGGCACGGCTGCTGCCCGGAGTGCTGGGCAACGCCGCCTCGCACCAGGACGACTCCTTCGCGCCCGGCGCCATGGCCGACCTGCTGGAGGGGCCCGTCTACACCAAGCCGCCCGAGTGGCGGGGACGCGGCATCCCCGAGGTGCTGCTGAGCGGCCACCATGGCAGGATCGCCCGCTGGCGCCGCGACCAGGCGTTCGCACGGACCGCGGCCCACCGGCCCGACCTGATCGAACGCTGCGATCCCGAGGCCCTCGACAAGCACGACCGGGCCGCGCTGGAGGCGCTCGGCTGGCGGCAGGGGACCGACGGACACTGGCAGCGGGTACCCGAGGACACTCCGTAACCGGTGGCGGGGAACGGGCGGCCGATTTGGGCCGGACGGGCAGCCCGTGGAAGAATGGGCCGCTGCCTCACATCCGGCGCGCGACCCTGCCACAGGGGGACCGACGCCCGCCGTGCGTGAAGGCTCCCCGTTCACATCACGATATGCCGCTGATGACCTGTGGCATCAGCGAGGAAAGCAGACGGACATGTCCCACCTTCTCGACAGCGTCGACGCCGCGTCCCTGCGCACGGACGTCCCGGACTTCCGCCCGGGCGACACGATCAACGTGCACGTGCGCGTCATCGAGGGCAACCGCTCCCGCGTCCAGCAGTTCAAGGGCGTCTGCATCCGCCGCCAGGGCTCGGGCGTGCGCGAGACCTTCACGGTCCGCAAGGTCAGCTTCAGCGTCGGTGTCGAGCGCACCTTCCCGGTGCACACCCCGATCGTCGAGAAGATCGAGGTCGTGACCCGCGGTGACGTCCGCCGCGCCAAGCTGTACTACCTGCGCGACCTGCGCGGCAAGGCCGCCAAGATCAAGGAGAAGCGCGAGAGCTGATCTCGCGTCCTGGGTGTTCACGGCGCCGGTTAGGCTTCCGCCCGATGAACACCGAGGCAGAGCAGGACGAACCGGAGCGCGACCGCTCCTTTGTTCCCGAGGAGGGAGCCGAGGGCAGGTCGCGCTCCGTGCGTCTGGCCCTGGGAACCGGATTCGTGCTGGGGGCACTCTTGCTGACGAGTGCGTTCGTCGTGCAGCCTTTTCTGATTCCGAGTTCCTCGATGGACCCGACCCTGCGTGTGGGGGACCGGGTGCTGGTGAACAAGCTGGCCTACCGTTTCGGCGGCGGTCCGCAGCGCGGGGACGTGATCGTCTTCGACGGCACCGACTCCTTCTCGGGGGAGGCGGACCCCGATGCCAACCCGGTGACGACCGCCCTGCGCGAGGCCGGCGCCGCGACCGGGCTGGTGCGGCCCTCCGAGACCGACTATGTGAAGCGCGTGATCGGAGTCGGCGGCGACCTGGTGCGCTGCTGCGACAGGCGGGGGAGGATCGAGGTGAACGGCCGGCCCGTGACGGAGGGCTACCTCCACCCTGGCGACGACCCCTCCACCGTCCCCTTCGAGACCCGGGTGCCCGAGGGGCGCCTGTGGGTGATGGGCGACCACCGCTCCCGGTCCAGCGACTCCCGCGACCACCTCGGCGACCCGGGCGGCGGGACGGTTCCCGTCGACCGCGTCATCGGGCGGGCCGACTGGATCGGCTGGCCGCTGGGCCGGATCGGCTCGGTACCCGCGGGAGCGGACGGCGGCCATGACTGACCCCGAAGGCGGAAACGGGCAGGCTCCCGGGTACGAACACGAGTACGGGCACCCGTACACGCCTCGCCCCGCACCCCCGCCCGCGTCCCCGTACGGCGAGTGGCCACCGGCGACACCGGCCCCTCCGCCCCCGCACGGATCCGACCCGCAACCTTATGGGGCGTCGTACCCGTACACAGAGCCGTACGACTACTCCTACGACCCCGCGCAGGGCCCCGCCCACGACGCCGCGCGGACGCCCGCCCCCCACGCGGCGCAACCACGCGCCCCCCACGTGGGGCAACCACCCGTCCCCTCCGCCCACGGTGCTGCCCAGGCGCAGGCCGATCACCTGTACGGGCCGGCGCAGCCGTACGGCGACCCGGCCCGCGGTGCTGCCCGGGCGCACGGTGCGGCCCGGGCGCACGCCGGCCCACCGTCCGCGCCCGCCGGACCGGCCCAGGGTCCGCCCGTCGGCACACCGGCCGAGACGCCGGCGGAGACGACCGCCGAACTGCCGGCCGGGGCGTTCGGTGTGCCGCCCGCCAGGACCGGCGGGCCCGCCGGTCCGGAAGGGGACGCTCCGGGTGACGGGGGAGCGCCGCCGCTGCGACGCCCCGGCCAGGGGCGGGCCGACCGCAGGCGGGCCGCCAAACGCATCAAGCGCCGCCGCAGGCTCTCGGCGACCAAGGAGATCCCGATCCTGATCGGCGTCGCCCTGCTGATCGCCCTGGTCCTCAAGAGCTTCCTCGTCCAGGCGTTCGTGATCCCCTCCGGGTCGATGGAGCAGACCATCCGGATCGGTGACCGGGTGCTCGTCGACAAGCTCACCCCGTGGTTCGGCTCCAAGCCGCAGCGGGGCGACGTGGTCGTGTTCGAGGACCCCGGCGGCTGGCTGGAGAACGAGAAGGGCAAGAAGAAGGATCCGCCCGCGGGCCTCAAGCAGGGCAAGGAATTCCTGACATTCCTCGGACTGCTGCCCTCGGACGACGAACAGGACCTGATCAAACGCGTCGTCGCCGTCGGCGGTGACACCGTGCGCTGCTGCGACAAGCAGGGCCGGATCACCGTGAACGGCACGCCGCTGCACGAGCCCTACATCCATCCGGGCAACAAACCCTCGCGGATGAAGTTCAAGGTGACCGTCCCCCTGGGGCGCGTCTTCGTCCTCGGGGACCACCGCGCCAACTCCGCCGACTCGCGTTACCACTTGCGGGAGCCGGACCATGGAACGATCGGGGAGGACCGGATCGTTGGAAGAGCGGTCGTCATCGCCTGGCCCTTCGACCACTGGAGACGGTTGGAGCGGCCGGAGACCTTCGACACGGTGCCGGACGCGGGCGGCGTGTCGGCGCCCGCACCCGGGGACCGTGAGAATCGAGTGGCGCAACTCCCGTTCTCTGCGGAACTTCCGCTCGTTATGGGAGTGGTGGGCCTGTCCCGGCTGAGGGGCAGGCGAACGCGCAGCGTGAGGAGTGGATGTGGGGGACTTGGCGGTCGGCGCACGGTCCGGTTCCGGGTACCCGGAGAACGAACGTCCTGGTACGGACGGCAGGACGGGCGACGCAGGACCACCGGCCGTGGAAAGAGAGAGTGACGGTGTGACCGCCGATACCGACGGGACGGCAGCGGGATCGGGAGCCGACGGCGAGGGGCCGCGCGGCTTCCCCACCGGCCCCGGGCACCCCCAGGCGCCGGGGCCTGGCGGAGCGACCGAGGGCCGCCGGGGGGAGGACACCCCGGACGAGGGCGCGGAGAAGGACGCGCGGGCCGCGAAGAAGCAGCAGCGTTCCTTCTGGAAGGAACTGCCGATGCTCATCGGCATCGCGCTGATCCTCGCCCTGATCATCAAGACCTTCCTCGTGCAGGCGTTCTCCATCCCCTCCGACTCGATGCAGAACACCCTCCAGCGCGGTGACCGGGTGCTGGTCGACAAGCTCACCCCGTGGTTCGGGTCCACCCCGGAGCGCGGTGAGGTCGTCGTCTTCCACGATCCGGGCGGCTGGCTCCCGGAGGCGCAGGTGGAGGAGAACTTCCTCCAGACGACCCTCAGCTTCATCGGCCTGATGCCCTCCGCCAACGAGAAGGACCTGATCAAGCGGGTCATCGCGGTCGGCGGGGACACCGTGGAGTGCAAGAAGGGCGGCAAGGTCCGCGTCAACGGAACGGCGCTGGAGGAGTCCTCCTACATCTTCCCGGGCGGCACGCCCTGCGACGACAAGCCGTTCGGCCCGGTCAAGGTGCCCAAGGGCAAGCTGTGGGTGATGGGCGACCACCGCCAGGACTCGCTCGACTCCCGCTACCACCAGAACCAGCCCGGCGGCGGCTTCGTCCCCGAGGACAAGGTCGTGGGGCGGGCGATCGTCAAGGCGTGGCCCATCAACCGCTGGGGCACGCTCCCGGTTCCCGGCACCTTCGACCAGAAGGGCGTCCAGGCGGCTGCCGTGAGCGCGGCACCGGGTGCGCTCGGCCTCGCGGGCGCGGTCCCGTTCGTGCTGTGGCGGCGCCGGCGGGCGCGGGTCACCACGCCCTCGGCCCGTTCGGTGCCGTCCGAGGGCTGACGCCTCCCCGTACTCCTGGGTAGGGTGCGCAGGTCATCGAGCTGCTGTGCGGACCGGGGAGTTACGGAAGTGAGCGACGCCGAATCTGCCGTCGAGGGCCGCGGCCGCCTGGGTGATCGTCTCTCCGGGGTGGCCGTGGCCCTCGGCTGTGTGCTCTTCCTCGGCGGCTTCGTCTGGGGCGCCCTGCTCTACCAGCCGTACACGGTGCCGACCGACTCCATGGACCCCACCGTCGCGGCCGGCTCCCGTGTGCTCGCCCAGCGTGTGGACGGGGACGAGGTGCGGCGCGGCGACGTCGTCGTCTTCCAGGACGCGGTGTGGGGCTCCGTGCCGATGGTCAAGCGGGTCGTGGGCGTCGGCGGGGACACAGTGGCCTGCTGCGACCGGCAGGGGCGGCTGACCGTCAACGGCAAGGGCGTCGAAGAGCCCTATCTGCGGGGCCGGGGCCGCGACTCCCAGGAGCCGTTCGCGGCCACGAAGGTCGCCGAGGGCAAGCTCTTCCTCCTCGGGGACAACCGACAGGCGTCCCTCGACTCGCGGGTGCACCTGGAGGACCGGGACCACGGCGCCGTACCGCGCTCCGCCGTCAAGGGCCGGGTGGACGCCATAGCCTGGCCCCTCGGCGCGTTCGGGACGCTGCCTCGGGCCGACGGCTTCGCCGACATGCCCGGGGGCACCTCGCGGCCCGGTCCCCTTCCGCTGGCCCTGACCGGCGTGGCCGTGGGCGCCGTCCTGGTGTTGGGCGGGGCCGCCTACGGGCCGATCGCGCGGCGCCGTGCGATGTCGGCCCGCCGTCGCCCGGGGTGACGCACAATGGGGGGACGCACGGCTGAAGGGGAACATGCCATGAGCGCCGAGGACCTCGAAAAGTACGAGACCGAGATGGAGCTGAAGCTCTACAGGGAGTACAGAGATGTCGTCGGGCTGTTCAAATATGTGATCGAGACCGACCGGCGCTTCTATCTGACCAACGATTACGAGATGCAGGTCCACTCGGTCCAGGGCGAGGTGTTCTTCGAGGTCTCGATGGCGGACGCCTGGGTGTGGGACATGTACCGGCCGGCCCGGTTCGTCAAACAGGTGCGGGTGCTGACCTTCAAAGACGTGAACATCGAAGAGCTGAACAAGAGCGAGCTCGACCTCCCGGAGGACTCCGGCTTCAAGGGATGACCTCCTGAGGACGGCTGCCGTCGCCCGCGAGGGTGACGGAGTTGTCCACAACCGCGGGGTTCTCCACAGAAAAAGAGCAAGATCAGCCAGCCGCCTCCGATGCCGCCACAGTCGGTGTCGGAGGTGGTGTGCATGAGCACCAGCGAAGCGCGGAGCACCGGGGAACGGACCGCCGGACGCACACGCGGGGCAGGGGCGACGAGGCAGCCGCGGGCGGCCCGGGCGACCCCGGCGGCAGGCAGGACACGCGGAACACCCGAGGGCAGGGCCCCGGCCGGAGGGGCACCCGGCCCCGCCCGCGCCAGGGGAGCCCTGGGGCGGTACGGGGAGGATCTGGCGGCGCGGCGTCTGCGCGAGTCGGGAATGACGATCCTCGAACGCAACTGGCGCTGCGCCGAGGGCGAGATCGACCTCATCGCCCGGGACGGCGACGCCGTGGTGGTCTGCGAGGTCAAGACCCGCAGGGCCGCCCCTTTCCAGCACCCCATGGAGAGCCTGCCCCCGGCCAAGACGGCACGGCTGCGGCGCCTGGCCGCGCGCTGGCTCGGCGAACGCTGGATCGCCCGCTACGGAAACCCGCCCGCCGGCGGCGTCCGCCTCGACCTCGTCGGCATCGTCCTTCCCGACCGGGGCGCGCCCGTGGTCCAGCACGTGAGGGGAGTGGGCTGATGGGGTTCGCCCGCACCTGCGCGGTCGCGCTCGTCGGCGTCGAGGGCGTTCCGGTCGAGGTGCAGGCCGATCTGGAACCCGGCGTCGCCGCCTTCACCCTGGTCGGCCTCCCCGACAAGAGCCTGACGGAGAGCCGGGACCGGGTACGGGCCGCCGTGGTCAACTCCGGCGTGCCCTGGCCGCAGAAGAAGCTCACCGTCGGGCTCAGCCCCGCCTCCGTCCCCAAGGGCGGCAGCGGCTTCGACATCGCGGTGGCCTGCGCCGTCCTCGCGGCGGCCGAGCGCATCGACCCCCGCGAGATCGCCTCCGTCGTGATGATCGGCGAACTGGGCCTGGACGGCCGGGTGCTGCCGGTTCGGGGCGTGCTGCCCGCGGTCCTGGCCGCCGCCGACGCGGGGTACCGGCAGGTCGTCGTCCCGGAGCAAGCGGCGGCGGAGGCGGCGCTGGTCCCGGGCGTCTCCGTGCTCGGTGTGCGCAGCCTGCGCCAGCTGATCGCGGTGCTCACCGACGAGCCCGTCCCGGACGAGCCCGAACAGCCGGACGACGGAGCGCCGGAGCCCTCCTACCCCGGCCTCGCCGGGCTCCCCGCCGCCTCGGGCCTGACCGGCCTGCACGGCGAGGAGCGCCCCGTGGATCTCGCGGACGTCGCCGGGCAGCAGCACGCGCGGCACGCCCTGGAGATCGCCGCGGCCGGACGCCACCACCTCTTCTTCAAGGGGCCGCCCGGAGCGGGCAAGACCATGCTGGCCGAACGGCTGCCCGGACTGCTGCCACCGCTCAGCCGGAAGGAGGCGCTGGAGGTCACCGCCGTGCACTCGGTCGCCGGGGCACTGCCACCCGGCCAGCCACTGGTGGCCCGGCCGCCCTACTGCGCGCCGCACCACTCGGCCACCATGGCGGCCCTCGTCGGCGGCGGTACCGGGCTGCCCCGCCCAGGAGCCGTCTCCCTGGCGCACAACGGGGTGCTCTTTCTGGACGAGGCCGCCGAATGCAGTGCCCGGGTCCTCGACGCGATGCGGCAGCCGCTGGAGTCCGGGTACGTGGTGGTGGCGCGGGCTGCCGGAATGATGCGGATGCCCGCCCGTTTCCTGCTCGTCCTGGCCGCCAACCCGTGCCCTTGCGGACGGCACGGGAGCCGGGGCGGCGAGTGCGAGTGCCTGCCCGCCTCGGTGCGCCGCTACCGCGCCCGCCTGTCGGGCCCGCTGCTGGACCGGGTGGATCTGCGGGTGCTGGTCGAACCGCTCGCCCGCTCCGAGCTGGCCGCCGTCGACGGACGGGCGGAGTCCACCGCCGCCGTGGCCGCCCGCGTGCGGGAGGCCAGGGAACGGGCCGCCGCGCGGTACGAGGGCAGCCCGTGGAAGACCAACAGCGAGGTCCCCGGGCACGAGCTGCGCACCCGTCACCCCGCACGGCCCGGAGCGCTCAACGAGGCCGAGAACGATCTCGAACGCGGCCAGCTCACCGCACGCGGTCTCGACAGGGTGCTGCGGGTCGCCTGGACGGTCGCGGACCTCGCGGGCCACGACCGGCCCACCCGTGACGACGTCAACTACGCGCTGCACCTGCGAAGCGGCATCCGCCGCGGTGCCTTCGCCCCGGGGGTGCCCGCATGACGCGCCCGCGCGGCACCCGGAGCGGCCGGCCGCGCGGCGACCATCCCGGCCCCACCGCACGGCCCGCCCGCCCCCAGGACCCCGGCGCGAGGGCACAGCTCCCCGTCCCGCGGCACGGAAGCCCGAGCCCCGCACCCGGCAGCCCATCCGGTGAGGCCCGCACCCCGGCGAACGCCTCCCGGACCGGCCCCTGCAACGAGTCGCCCGGCACCTCCCCGGAGGGACCTCCCAGCGGTGTCCGCGCGGGCGGCACCTACCCGGGTGGCGTCCGCGCGGGCCGGACCGTCAGGGGAGGCCAGGCCGGGACAGGAATCCGCGCACCCGTCGCGGCCGGAGCCGTTTCCTCCCCGCGGGCGGTGACGCCGAGCGGGCCGGGGACGGAGGCCGGACCGGAGCCGCCGTGCCCGGGACGCCCCGACGACTCGGAGCGGCTGGCCCGGGCTGCCCTCTCCCGGATCGCCGAACCGGGCGACGCCCTTGTAGGGCGGTGGATCGCCACGCATGGAGCCGGCGCCGTCCTGGAGGCGGTGAGCGGACAGGGCCCACCCCTCGACGGAGCCGGGGAGCAGCGCTGGGCGGGACTGAGGCTCCGCGCCACCCGTGCCAGGCCGCATGACGACCTGGCGGCGATCGAACGGCTCGGGGGCCGCTTCGTCTGCCCGGGGGATGCCGAATGGCCCCGCCAGTTGGACGACCTGGGGCCCGCGAAGCCGGTCGGGCTGTGGGCGCGCGGTGAGCCCTCGCTGCGGGTGTGGGCGCTGCGTTCGGTCGCCGTCGTCGGCGCCCGGGCGTGTACGGAGTACGGTGCGCACTGTGCGGCCGTGCTCGGCGCGGGGCTCGCCGAGCGCGGCTGGGCGGTCGTCTCCGGCGCGGCGTACGGCATCGACTCCGCCGCGCACCGGGGCGCCCTGGCCGTGCGCGGGCCGACCATCGCCATCCTGGCGTGCGGTGCCGATGTGGCCTATCCGCCCGGGAACCAGGAGCTGATCCGTGCGCTGGGCGAGCGGGGACTGATCGTGGCCGAGCTGCCGCCCGGGGACCACCCGACCCGCAGCAGGTTCGTCCTGCGCAACCGCGTGATCGCGGCGCTCACCCGGGGCACGGTCGTGGTGGAGGCGGCGCTGCGCAGCGGAGCCCTGGTGACCGCACGCCGAGCCCTCGCACTGGGCCGGCACGTCATGGGTATGCCCGGCCCCGTCACCTCGGGGCTCTCCCAGGGCGTGCACGAACTCCTGCGCGGCGAGGCCATGGTGGTCACCGACGTGGACGAGGTGATCGAACTCGTCGGCTCCATGGGCGAGCTGGCACCCGTGCGGCGTGGACCCGCCGTACCGCGCGACGCGTTGAGCCCCGGTGCGGCGCGCGTACTGGACGCGGTGCCCGGCCGGGGCGCGTGCGAGCCCGCCCGTATCGCCTGTTCCGCCGGGGTGCCGCCGGAGGTCGCCCTCGCCCGGCTCCATGAGCTGCGGACTCTCGGCTTCGTCGAACGGGACGGCGACCGCTGGCAGTTGGCCCGCCGTGCCAAGGGGCACTCAATCGAGTGATGAGGCGGTGCTTGACCTGGGGCTATCGGGTGAAAAGCTGAGCTGTGCGCCCTCGCCGGGACGGCACGGGCCCCGCGGGGCCCGGCATCCTGGCCCGTGCCCGGTCACCCGCAGCGCGTCCGCCGAACGGCCCTGCCGAGCCGCTGCGGAAAGGAGCACGCCGGCGCCGAGGAGAAAGAACGAGACGTCGCACACTGCGACGTCGCGGTCACGCTACGCTCACATCATCTCTTCGTGAGACGTACGCTTCCGCACCCGACCAGACCACCACTACCCAGCAGAACGGCTCAAGGCGACGTATGCCTCAGCACATCTCCGGGCCCGACCGCACAGCCGCAGCGGCCTCCGCAGCCGCACGGGCCGTGGTCGACGAAGACTCGCCCAGGACTGCGCCCAGCTCGCTGGATGAACTCTGGCGGTCCTACAAGGCCACGGCGGACAGCAAGCTGCGCGAGCAGCTCATCCTGCACTATTCACCGCTGGTCAAATACGTCGCCGGCAGGGTCAGTGTCGGCCTGCCCTCCAACGTGGAGCAGGCCGACTTCGTCTCCTCCGGTGTCTTCGGGCTCATCGACGCCATCGAGAAGTTCGACCCCTCCCGCTCCATCAAGTTCGAGACCTACGCCATCACCCGTATCCGGGGCGCCATGATCGACGAACTGCGGTCCCTGGACTGGATCCCCCGCTCGGTGCGGCAGAAGGCCCGAGCCGTGGAACGCGCCTACGCCACCTTGGAGGCCAGACTCCGCCGCAGTCCGTCCGAGGCGGAGGTCGCCGCCGAGATGGGCATCGAGGTGGAGGAACTGCACAGCGTCTTCAGCCAGTTGTCCTTCGCCAACGTCGTCGCCCTGGAAGAGCTGCTGCACGTCGGCGGGGACGGCGGAGACCGGCTGAGCCTCGTGGACACGCTCGAGGACACCGCGGCCGACAACCCCGTCGAGGTCGCTGAGGACCGCGAACTGCGCCGGCTCCTGGCGCGGGCCATCAACACCCTGCCCGACCGTGAGAAGACCGTGGTCACCCTCTACTACTACGAGGGCCTCACTCTCGCTGAGATCGGTCAGGTGCTCGGAGTCACCGAGAGCAGGGTCAGCCAGATCCACACCAAGTCCGTCCTCCAGCTGCGCGCCAAGCTCGCCGACGCGGGCCGTTGACGGACCGCCGGCGGGCCACTGGCGGACTGCGCCGACTCCCAGCACCCGTGTAAGTCCCCGCTCCGGATCCGTAAGCTAGGGGCGTGCCCAGGATTCGAGCGGCCTCCGTGGCCGAGCACCGGACGATGCAGCGCGCGGCCCTGCTGGACGCCGCCAGGACCCTGCTGTCCGAGGGCGGAACGGAAGCCCTGACCTTCCCCGCTCTCGCCCAGCGCACCGGCCTCGCGCGCTCCTCTGTGTACGAGTACTTCCGCTCCCGCGCCGCTGTCGTGGAGGAGCTGTGCGCGGTCGACTTCCCGGTGTGGGCGGCCGAGGTCGAGTCGGCGATGCGGGCGGCCGAGACCCCCGAGGGCAAGGTCGAGGCCTACGTCCGCCAGCAGCTCGCCCTCGTCGGTGACCGCCGCCATCGCGCCGTCGTCGCCATCTCCGCGGGCGAACTGGACGCGGGGGCCCGCGAACGGATCCGCGCCGCCCACGGCGGACTGATCTCGATGGTCGTCGAGGCGCTCGGGGACCTCGGGCACGAGCAGCCCCGCCTCGCCGCGATGCTCCTGCAGGGCGTGGTGGACGCGGCCGTGCGCCGCATCGAGCTGGGTGCGGCCGAGGATCCCGGCCAGATCGCCGAGGCCGCCGTCTCCATGGCGCTGAACGGCGTTCGCGGCTGACGCCCGTCCGCCGGACGTCCGGGCGGGCGAGGACCGGTGAGGGCCGGGGAGAGCGGCCGTCCCCCGCTGCCCCTATCCGCAACCGCCGGTGCGCCCACACCGCGCCCAGCGCCAGTGCTCCTGCCGTGCTCCAGGTGACAGGCCCGCCCTCATCACTCCCCGTGCCGTAGGCAGCCGCGCGCGACGAGGTGGCGAGCCCCCTGCCCGTCCCGCTGGCGGCTTCCTCCTCCGTCCCCGGGACCGGTACTCCGCGCACGGGCAGCAGACGGGAGCGGCCGCCGAGCAGGGAGGCGGGCAGCAGGGAGAGCGGGTCCAGGTAGTGGTCGCCGCGCAGGAGCCCCCAGTGCAGACAGGTGCGGTCACAGTGCCGCCCGCGGGTGACCGTCCCGACCTGCTCACCCGCTCTTACCCGGTCCCCCTTCCGTACGGACGGCCGCACGGGCTGGTAGGTCGTGCGCAGGGGAGGCCGTCCCGTCTCCGCCAGCTCGATCGAGACCACGCCGGCGCCCGCGACCTTCCCCGCGAACGACACCTTTCCGTCGGCCACCGCGCGGACCGGCTGCCCGGGGCGGGCCGCGAGGTCCACACCCCGATGGCCCGCCGCCCACGGTTTTGGGGGCGGGTCCCAGCCACGGGGTACGCGTGGCCGCCGCGCCCCGTCCTCTCCTTCGACGGGCCAGGCCCGGCCCCGCTGCACCGTCCGGTCGCCGGCGGAAACCGGCGCGGTGGCCGGGCGGCCCCTGCCCCCGTCCCTGTCCCCGTCCCCCGTGGTGACTGCCGTACCCGTGGGCGCGGGGTGGGCACCGGGGCTGAGAGGACGCGGGGCCGGACGCGTGCCCCTGGCCGGAGCAGCCCTGGTTCCGGTCTTGGAGCCGGACCTGGCCCCGGCCCCGGCCTCAGCCCTGACCCTGGCCTCGGCCCTGGCTCCGGCCTCAACCTTGGCCCCGGCCTCGTACACCCCCGCCCCGGCCGCGTAACCCCCTGCCTCTGTCCCTGTCCCTGTTCCGGTCCCGGCGTCACCAGCACCGGAGCCGGAGCACAGCAGCGCCAGCAGCATCGTGCCGATGACCGCCCCGGCCACCGCGCGGACCCGCGAAACCCGGACCGTCAATCGGGCCCCCTTACTGGGGAGCCCGGCCGCGCGGGCCACCACGCATGGGGGCCACCCCCTCGCGCCTCCGTGGCCGGAAGCGGACTCCTGCCTGCTCCTGTGGCCAGGAGCCCGCTCCCGCCCGCTGCCCCGCGGGGGAGCCACCTCCCGCCTGCCGCCCCGACCGGGAGCCCGTCCTCATGCGCCCCCGAGACCGGGAGCCCGTTCCGTCGGGCTCTCTCGGTCCGGAGCGGGCGCCGTCGTGCCCCCTCGGGCGGGGGCCTGTGCCGTGTCATGCCGACACCGTGGCCCGGATCGCCGGCTCGTGGGGATCACGGCCCGCATCTGTGGGTAACTGAGGAGTTGTGGACAATGGCGTCACCCGTGTGAGCGCACACGGGTCACCGCGGAGGGCCCCCAGGTCCTCGCCCGCGCGTTCCCCAGCCCCCGCTGGCGCGCTCCCCGGCCCCCATGCGGCACGGGCCCCCTCGCCGGTCCCGTACACTGCTGGTGCGGCCCGGGTGACCGGGCTGACTTCGCACGCCCCGCCACCCTCACCCGGTGGCCGCGCATCTCGGTCCCGAAAACGGTCGTCACCGGCCGTCCAGGGCGGCGCGCAGGGGCGTCAGGCAAGCGGGGGCGTCCGCCCCCGCTGACGACAACCGAGCAACTCAAGGAGAACGGCCATGGCCGTCGTCACGATGCGGGAGCTGCTGGAGAGCGGCGTCCACTTCGGGCACCAGACCCGCCGCTGGAACCCGAAGATGAAGCGCTTCATCTTCACCGAGCGCAACGGCATCTACATCATCGACCTGCTCCAGTCGCTGTCGTACATCGACCGCGCCTACGAGTTCGTCAAGGAGACCGTCGCGCACGGCGGCTCCATCATGTTCGTCGGCACCAAGAAGCAGGCCCAGGAGGCCATTGCCGAGCAGGCCACCCGCGTGGGCATGCCCTACGTGAACCAGCGCTGGCTCGGCGGCATGCTGACCAACTTCTCGACCGTCTACAAGCGGCTGCAGCGCCTCAAGGAGCTGGAGCAGATCGACTTCGAGGACGTGGCCGCCTCCGGCCTGACCAAGAAGGAGCTGCTGGTCCTCTCCCGCGAGAAGGCCAAGCTGGAGAAGACGCTCGGCGGTATCCGCGAGATGCAGAAGGTGCCCAGCGCCGTCTGGATCGTGGACACCAAGAAGGAGCACATCGCCGTCGGCGAGGCGCGCAAGCTCAACATCCCGGTGGTCGCGATCCTCGACACCAACTGCGACCCCGACGAGGTCGACTACAAGATCCCGGGCAACGACGACGCGATCCGCTCCGTCACCCTGCTGACCCGCGTGATCGCCGACGCCGTCGCCGAGGGCCTCATCGCCCGTTCGTCCGGCGGCTCCGGCGAGGGCAAGGGCGAGAAGGCCGCCGGTGAGCCGCTGGCCGAGTGGGAGCGCGACCTCCTGGAGGGCGAGAAGGCGGCCGAGAAGCCGGCAGCCGAGGCGGAGAAGTCCGCTGAGGACCAGCCCGCGGCCGAGGCCCAGCAGGCCGCCGAGGGCGAGCAGGCGGCCGAGGGCGAGCAGGCCGCGGCTCCGGCTGAGCAGGGCTGACCCCACGGTCCACGTGGATCACGTGGGCGCCAGGGGTTCCCACTGAGACGGCGGGGGCCGCGTGCCCCCGCCGTACAGCCGTGACCTGGGCCGTCCCCGTGTGACCGAGAACCATCCTCAACGACTTTTCGACTTTCCGGGAAGAGATTCACAGACCATGGCGAACTACACCGCCGCCGACGTCAAGAAGCTCCGGGAGCTGACCGGCGCCGGCATGATGGACTGCAAGAAGGCGCTGGACGAGGCCGAGGGCAACGTCGACAAGGCCGTCGAGGTCCTGCGCGTCAAGGGCCAGAAGGGCGTCGCCAAGCGCGAGAGCCGTACCGCCGAGAACGGCGCGGTCATCGCCCGTATCGCGGACGACAACTCCGCCGGTGTGCTGGTCGAGCTGAAGTGCGAGACCGACTTCGTCGCCAAGGGCGAGAAGTTCCTCGCCGTCGCCGAGGCCATCGCCCAGCACGTCGAGGCCACCTCGCCGGCCGACATCGACGCTCTGCTCGCCTCCGAGATCGAGTCGGGCAAGACCGTCCAGGCGTACGTCGACGAGGCCAACGCCACCCTCGGTGAGAAGATCGTGCTGGACCGCTTCGCGCAGTTCTCCGGCGCCTACGTCGGCTCCTACCTGCACCGCACCAGCCCGGACCTGCCCCCGCAGGTCGGCGTGCTGGTCGAGCTGGACTCGGCGAACGCGGACATCGCCAAGGACGTCGCGCAGCACATCGCCGCCTTCGCACCGGCGTACCTGTCGCGCGAGGACGTCCCGGCCGAGACGGTCGCCAACGAGCGCCGCATCGCTGAGGAGACCGCCCGCGAGGAGGGCAAGCCCGAGCAGGCCCTGCCCAAGATCATCGAGGGCCGGGTGAACGGCTTCTTCAAGGAGAACACCCTCCTGGACCAGCCGTTCGCCAAGGACAACAAGAAGTCCGTCCAGAAGGTCCTGGAGGAGGCCGGCGTCTCGCTGAAGCGCTTCGCCCGCTTCCGCGTCGGCGCCTGACGCCCCGGTCCTGAGGTATCCCGCAGGCCGGTTCCGTTCGCCCGGAGGCGGAGCACGCCCACTGGCGCGTACGGAACCGGCACGGGCCCGATAAGGTCGGGCACAGGGCAGTTGTGACGAGGAGGCCATTGCCGCAGAGGGAACCGCGAGGGTCCGACGGCAGTGGCCTTTTTCGTATGTGCACGAGGAGATCTCCATGACCAGCAATGACACCGGCAAAGACAGGCACGGCCGTCGGCGCTTCCTGCTCAAGCTCTCCGGGGAGGCCTTCTCCGGTGGCGGCGGACTCGGTGTCGACCCCGACGTCGTGCACAAGGTGGCCCGGGAGATCGCCTCGGTGGTCCGCGACGGCGCCGAGATCGCCGTCGTCATCGGCGGCGGCAACTTCTTCCGCGGCGCCGAACTCCAGCAGCGCGGCATGGACCGGGCACGCTCCGACTACATGGGCATGCTCGGCACCGTCATGAACTGCCTTGCGCTCCAGGACTTCCTGGAGAAGGAGGGCATCGAGACGCGCGTGCAGACCGCCATCACCATGGGGCAGGTCGCCGAGCCCTACATCCCGCTGCGTGCCATCCGGCACCTGGAGAAGGGCCGTGTGGTCATCTTCGGCGCCGGTATGGGCATGCCGTACTTCTCCACCGACACCACCGCGGCCCAGCGCGCGCTGGAGATCAACGCCGAGGTGATGCTGATGGGGAAGAACGGCGTGGACGGGGTCTACGACTCCGACCCCCGGAGCAACCCGGCGGCGGTGAAGTTCGACGCGCTCGAGTACGGCGAGGTCATCACGCGCGACCTGAAGGTCGCCGACATGACCGCGATCACCCTCTGCCGCGACAACAAGCTGCCGATCCTCGTCTTCGAGCTGCTCGCCGAAGGCAATATCGCCCGTGCGGTCAAGGGTGAGAAGATCGGCACCCTGGTGAGCAACCAGGGCACCCGGGTCTGAGCGGCCCGCCGGCCTCAGCAAGTGGTCCGGTGCCACCGGGGGACCGGTGCCACCGGGCGTCGTCGGCAACACCGGGGCGCGGGAACGGCCCGGTACGGGGATGGACAACAGCCTGCCGGTCGGACACCGTGCAGGGACCAGGGCACTGCGGGGGCCGGGGCGGCCCGCGGGGCGGCCGGCAGCTCACAGCCCCGGATGAAGCAGTCAGGCTCATTCATCGAACCAGGAGCACGTGGTGATCGAAGAGACCCTCCTCGAAGCCGAGGAAAAGATGGAGAAGGCGGTCGTCGTCGCCAAGGAGGACTTCGCCGCTATCCGCACCGGCCGTGCGCACCCGGCGATGTTCAACAAGATCGTGGCGGAGTACTACGGCACGATGACGCCCATCAACCAGCTGGCGTCGTTCTCCGTACCGGAGCCCCGGATGGCCGTGGTGACCCCGTTCGACAAGAGCTCGCTGCGCAACATCGAACAGGCCATCCGCGACTCGGACCTGGGCGTCAACCCCTCCAACGACGGCAATATCATCCGGGTGACGTTCCCCGAGCTGACCGAGGAGCGCCGCCGCGAGTACATCAAGGTCGCCAAGAACAAGGGCGAGGACGCCAAGATCTCGATCCGCAGCGTGCGGCGCAAGGCCAAGGAAGCCATCGACAAGGCCGTCAAGGAGGGTGAGATCGGCGAGGACGAGGGCCGCAGGGGCGAGAAGGACCTCGACGACACCACCGCCAAGTACGTCGCGCAGGTGGACGAGCTGCTCAAGCACAAGGAGGCGGAGCTGCTCGAGGTCTGAGGTCGCCGTCGCAAGGTCCGAGGTCGAAGGCTGCTATCTGTGAACGACTCATCCTGGGGAGTGCCGCATCCGAACGCGGGGTACCGGGGTCCCGGCGAGCAGGGGCCCGCCGTACCCTCGGCGATGCCCCGGCCGGGCGATGGTCACCTCTCCGCTCACGACGTGAGCGCCCCCGTGCACGACGTGGGCGGTGAAGCGTCGCAGACTCGGCGTATGCCCATTGTGTCCGACCCCGGTGGGGGCCCCGGTGACCCGGAAGACGGCCGCCACGGCCACCGCTCCCCAGGCCATGGCCCGCCCGGCCCGGGTGCTCCCCCGGGCGGCGCGTGGCCGCCCGGACAGGACGGGCAGCAGCCCGGACCGCAGCAGCCCCAGGACGCCCCGTCGCCCGCCCCCGCACCGGCCGCGGGGGAGGGCAAGAAGCGTGCCGGGCGGGACCTGCGCGCCGCCATAGGCGTCGGGCTCGGCCTCGGCGTGGTCATCCTGGCCGCGCTCTTCTTCTACAAGCCCGTCTTCCTGGGTGTCATCGTCGTCGCGGTCGTCGTCGGACTGTGGGAGCTGACCTCCCGGCTCAAGGAGCGCAAGGGCATCCAGGCCCCCTTGGCGCCCCTGGCGGCCGGCGGTGCGGCCATGGCCGTCGCCGGGTATCTGCGCGGCGCCGAGGGAGCGTGGATCGCGATGGCGCTGACGGCGCTCGCGGTGCTCGTGTGGCGCATGGCGCAACCGCCGGCCGACTATCTGCGCGACGTGACGGCGGGCCTCTTCGCCGCCTTCTACGTGCCGTTCCTGGCGACGTTCGTGGCGCTCATGCTGGCGGCCGACGACGGCCCCCGCCGGGTGCTGACGTTCCTGATCCTCACGGTCGTCAGCGACACGGGCGCCTACGCGGTGGGCTGGCGCTTCGGGCGGCACAAGCTGGCCCCCCGGATCAGCCCCGGGAAGACCAGGGAGGGCCTGGTCGGCGCGGTGAGCTTCGCCATGGCGGCGGGCGCGCTGTGCATGCAGTTCTACATCGAGGACGGCCGCTGGTGGCAGGGCCTGCTGCTGGGCCTCGCCGTCGCGGTCAGCGCCACCCTGGGCGACCTGGGCGAGTCGATGATGAAGCGCGACCTGGGCATCAAGGACATGGGCACCCTCCTGCCGGGCCACGGCGGCATCATGGACCGCCTCGACTCCCTGCTGCCGACGGCACCTGTGGTCTGGCTGCTCCTGGTGGTCTTCGTCGGCGCCGGCTGAGCTCTTTGGTTACGCTGGTTGTGCCTGCTGTCCCGCTTCGGCGGAAGTGGTCCGGTGAGATCTCCTGGCGCAGGCATCACTGTGCAGTGCTCCCCGCCGTCGCGGGGCCCTGCCGCCCCCGTGCCGCTTTGAGGAGTACCTGCCCATGTCCGGGCCCGCCCCTGGAGAACTGACGTTCGTCGCCCCCCGCGGGGCCAAGAAGCCGCCGCGGCACCTCGCCGACCTCAGCCCCGCCGAGCGGCGCGAGGCCGTCGTCGCCGCGGGCGAGAAGCCGTTCCGCGCCAAGCAGCTGTCGCGGCACTACTTCGGGCGGCTGGCGCACCGGCCCGAGGAGTGGACGGACATCCCCGCCGCCTCGCGGCAGAAACTGGCCGCCGAGCTGCTGCCCGACCTGATGAGCGTGGTGCGGCACATCAGCTGCGACGACGACACCACCCGCAAGACGCTGTGGCGGCTGCACGACGGGACGCTGGTGGAGTCGGTGCTGATGCGGTACCCGGACCGGGTCACCATGTGCATCAGCTCGCAGGCCGGGTGCGGAATGAACTGCCCGTTCTGCGCCACCGGCCAGGCGGGGCTGGACCGCAACCTGTCCACGGCCGAGATCGTCCACCAGATCGTCGACGGCATGCGCGCGCTGCGCGACGGCGAGGTGCCAGGGGGCCCGGCGCGGCTGTCGAACATCGTCTTCATGGGCATGGGCGAGCCGCTGGCCAACTACAAGCGGGTCGTCGGTGCGATCCGGCGGCTGACCGACCCGGAGCCGGACGGACTGGGGCTGTCCCAGCGGGGTATCACCGTCTCCACGGTGGGCCTGGTGCCCGCGATGCTGCGGTTCGCCGACGAGGGCTTCAAATGCCGGCTCGCGGTCTCCCTGCACGCGCCCGACGACGAGCTGCGCGACACCCTGGTGCCGGTCAACACCCGCTGGAAGGTGCGGGAGGTGCTGGACGCGGCCTGGGAGTACGCGGCCAAGTCCGGGCGCCGGGTCTCCATCGAGTACGCGCTGATCAGGGACATCAACGACCAGGCGTGGCGGGCGGACCTGCTGGGGCGGCTGCTCAAGGGCAAGCGGGTGCATGTCAACCTCATCCCGCTCAACCCGACCCCCGGCTCCAAGTGGACCGCTTCCCGTCCCGAGGACGAGGCCGAGTTCGTGCGGACGCTGGAGCTGCACGGTGTACCGGTGACCGTACGGGACACCCGGGGACAGGAGATCGACGGGGCGTGCGGCCAGCTCGCGGCCACCGAGCGCTGAGAGCGGCCGGACCCGGCTGCCGGGAGCGGGCTGACTGATAGTGTTCGAACGGGCCGCCCTGGGGGCGGCCCGACAACCGAACAGCCGACAGGGGAGCGCAACAGCGCTGAGAGTGCGGCCGTGCGTCCCATACGCGCCGCAGACCCTCGAACCTCGCCCGGGTCATGCCGGGTAGGAAGTCGATGCACTGATGAACACGTACGCGCGGCGCGCCGCCGCCACCACAGCCGTCCTCACCCTCGCCCTCCTGGCCACCGCTTGTGGCGGCTCCGGGGACGCCGGGGACTCCAAGACCGTCACCCTCGTCACGCACGACTCCTTCGCCGCCTCCAAGGGCGTGCTGAAGGACTTCACCAAGCAGACCGGCTACAAGGTCAAGGTGCTGCGCGGAGGTGACGCGGGTGCCGCTGTCAACCAGGCGGTACTCAACAAGGGCAACCCGCAGGGAGACGTCTTCTTCGGCGTCGACAACACCCTCCTCTCCCGCCCGCTCGACAAGGGCGTCTTCGCGCCGTACAAGGCCAAGGGCCTGGACAAGGTGCCGGAGCGGCTCCAGGCCGACCCGGGCAAGAACCGGGTCACCCCCGTCGACACGGGCGAGGTGTGCGTGAACTACGACCGCGCGTGGTTCGCCGGCAAGAAGCTGGATCCGCCGCGCACGCTGGACGACCTGACCAAGCCCCGCTACAAGAACCTCCTGGTGACGGAGGACGCGGCCAACTCCTCGCCGGGTCTGGCGTTCCTGCTGGCGAGCGTCGCCGAGCACGGCGAGCGGGGCTGGCAGGGTTACTGGAAGAAGCTGCGCGCCAACGGTGTGGAGGTCGTCGACAGCTGGGAGCAGGCCTACAACGACCGCTTCAGCGGGTCGCGCGGCGGCAAGGGCAAGGGCGACAAGCCGCTGGTGGTCTCCTACGCCTCCAGCCCGCCCGTCGAGGTCCTGGGCGACAAGACCCCGCCGAAGCAGGCGCCGACCGGCGTCGCGAAGGGGACGTGCTTCCGGCAGACCGAGTACGCCGGCCTGCTCGACGGCGCCAGGAACACCAAGGGCGGCAAGGCGCTGCTGGACTTCCTGCTCAGCAAGCGGTTCCAGGAGGACCTGCCCCTCCAGATGTTCGTCAGCCCGGTACGGGAGGACGCCCGGCTGCCCGGACTGTTCACCAAGTACGGCGAGACCGTCGAGGACCCGGCCACCCTGGCGCCGAAGAAGATCGCCGCCAACCGTGAGCAGTGGATCAGGACGTGGACCTCGCTCGCCGTGAAGTGAGCGGCCAGGCGCGCCCCTCCGCGGGGCGTGCGCGGGCGCACGGCACCGGGGCGCGGCTGGCTCTGATGGCCGTGCCGGTGGCGTTCTTCGCCGTCTTCTTCGGCTACCCGGTCGCCGCCATCGTGGGGCGCGGACTGCGCGAGGGCGGACAGTGGCACCTCGGCCGCGCCGGGCAGGTCCTGGGCGACGCGGGCACCCTCCATGTGCTGTGGTTCACCGTGTGGCAGGCCGCCGCCTCCACCGCGCTGACGCTCGCCCTGGCCCTGCCCGCCGCCTGGGTGTTCGCGCGGCTCGACTTCCCCGGCAAGCGGCTGCTGCGCGCCGTGGTGACCGTGCCGTTCGTGCTGCCGACCGTGGTCGTGGGCTCCGCGTTCCTGGCGCTGGCGGGGCGCGGGGGCGTGCTGGACGAGTGGTTCGGGCTGCGGCTGGACACCAGCGTGTGGGCCATCCTGCTGGCGCACGTCCTCCTCAACTACGCCGTGGTCGTCCGCACGGTGGGCGGTTTCTGGTCGCAGCTGGACCCGCGCCAGGAGGAGGCCGCACGGACGCTGGGCGCGGGACGGCTGCGCGCCTGGTGCCGGGTCACGCTGCCCGCGCTGGCGCCGTCGGTGGGCGCCGCGGCGCTGATCGTGTTCCTGTTCACCTTCACCAGCTTCGGCGTCATCCAGGTGCTGGGCGGTCCCCGCTACGCCACCTTGGAAGTGGAGATCTACCGGCAGACGGCCACCCTGCTGGACCTGCCGGCGGCGGCCGTGCTGACGCTGCTCCAGTTCGCCGCCGTCGCCGCCCTGCTGGCCGTGCACGCCTGGTCCCTGCGGCGCAGGGAGACGGCGTTGAGGCTCGTCCCCGCGGAGCACACGGTGCACCGTCCGACAGGAGCGGGACAGTGGTCGGTGCTGTGCACCGTCCTGACCGTGATCGTTCTGCTCACTGTCGCGCCGCTCGTCGTCCTCGTCCAGCGGGCGTTCGACGGGCCCGACGGATACGGGCTCACTTTCTTCCGCGCCCTGGGCGAACAGTCCGACAGCGGTACCTTCGTCGTCGCCCCGGTGGAGGCCGTCGGGAACTCCCTCGCCTACGCGGCGGTGGCCACCGTGATCGCCCTGGTGGTGGGCGGCCTGGCCGCCGCGGCGCTCACCAGGAGGGCGGGCCGGCTGGTGCGCGGGTTCGACGCGCTGCTGATGCTGCCCCTGGGCACTTCCGCTGTCACCGTCGGGTTCGGGTTCCTCGTCGCACTGGACGAGCCACCGCTCGACCTGCGCTCCACCTGGCTCCTGGTGCCGCTCGCCCAGGCGCTGGTGGGGGTGCCCTTCGTCATCCGCACCATGCTGCCCGTGCTGCGCGCCGTGGACGCACGGCTGCGGGAGGCCGCCGCCGTGCTGGGCGCCTCCCCGCTGCGCGCCTGGCGGGAGGTCGATCTGCCACTGGTGCGGCGGGCACTGCTGGTGGCCGCTGGGTTCGCCTTCGCCGTCTCACTGGGCGAGTTCGGGGCAACCGTCTTCATCGCACGCCCCGACACCCCCACGCTGCCGGTCGCGGTGGCCCGGATGCTGGGCCGGGCCGGAGCGGCCAACTACGGCCAGGCGATGGCCCTCAGCACCATCCTGATGCTCGTCTGCGCGACCGTGCTGTTCGCGCTGGAGCGGGTGAGAACCGACGGCCAGGGAGAGTTCTGAATGCTGCGACTGGACGGCGTGACCGTACGCTTCGGTGAGCACACGGCGCTGGACGCGGTCGATCTGGAGGTCGCCGAGCACGAGACCGTGTGCGTACTGGGCCCCAGCGGCAGCGGCAAGTCCACCCTCCTGCGGGTCGTCGCCGGGCTCCAGCCGGCCGACGCGGGAAGCGTGCTGCTGTCCGGACGGGACCAGCGGGGGGTGCCCCCTCACAAGCGCGGTGTCGGGTTGATGTTCCAGGACCACCAGCTGTTCCCGCAGCGGGACGTCGCCGGCAACATCGCGTTCGGGCCGCGTATGCGCCGCATGGGCCGTGCCGCGACCGAACGGCGGGTGGCCGAACTGCTGGAGCTGGTGGGGCTGCCGCAGGCCGGACGGCGTGCCGTCACCGCGCTCTCCGGCGGCGAGCAGCAGCGCGTCGCCCTGGCCCGCGCGCTGGCGCCCGAACCCCGGCTGCTGATGCTGGACGAGCCGCTGGGCCAGCTCGACCGCGGACTGCGTGAGCGCCTCGTCGTCGAACTGCGCGGCCTCTTCCAGCGGCTCGGCACCACGGTGCTGGCGGTCACGCACGACCACGGTGAGGCGTTCGCGCTCGCCGACCGGGTCGTCGTCATGCGGGACGGCCGCATAGCGCAGACCGGTACCCCGCTTCAGGTGTGGCAGCGCCCCGCGTCCGCGTTCGTGGCCCGCTTCCTCGGCTTCGACAACATCACGCCGGCCACCGTCCACGGCGCGGCGGCCGACACCGCGTGGGGCGAGCTCACCGTCCCGGAGGGCACCCCGCAAGGCAGCACCCTGCTGCTCGTACGCCCCGGCGGGGTGCTGTTGCGCGCACCGGAGGACGGGCTGCGCTGCACCGTGGAGGCCCGCACGTTCCGGGGCGGGGACGCGTCCACGGTCACCGTGCTGCTGCGGCCGCAGGACGGGCCGCCCCTGGAGGCCGCCTGCACCCTGCGGGAGGCGCCGGAGGAGGGCTCCCAGGTGGGTGCCGTCTTCGACCCCCGCGAGGTGGTGGCGCTCGACGGCGGGGAGGACGGCCGCGGTACGCGGAACGGTGCCGTGGGGAAGGCCGCGGTCCCGGGCGAGTGACCCGACGGCGCCGGGCGGGCCGACGGCGCCGGGCGGGGCGTGACCGGCTCAGCGCGGCGGCAGCGGGGCGAGCAGGCCCACGGACAGCGTCGCCGCGGTGAAGACCGCGAGGGTGGCGGCCGTCCGCACCAGCCGGACCGCGCGCCACATCCGGTGGGGCGCGCCGAGCCGGTCCAGCAGCTCCCCCAGGGGCTCGCGGGTGCGGCGTGCCCGGGCCAGTGCCGCCAGCGCGGCCCCGACCGCACAGCACCCCACCAGCACCGCCGCGAGTGTGCCGAGTGGTCCGGGAGCGGGCATTCCGGCACCGGCGAGCCGGGC
>NZ_VJOK01000001.1:5548052-5567963 GCF_013302895.1 Streptomyces albus subsp. chlorinus
CGCACCGGACCGGCCTGTGCGGCGTCCGGCGAGCGGTGCGCCGCGTAGCCGGCCAGCAGCAGTCCCGCCGTGGTCAGGAGGACGGCGGCCACCAGCACGGGCGTCCCGGTGCCGCCCCGCCCGCGCCCAGGGCCGCCGGGGGTGGAGGCCGCGTCCGCCCTCGTGCCCCAGGCGGCGGCGACGGCGGCCAGCAGTGGTACCGCGCTCAGCAGCGTCAGCGCGGCCGGCAGCGGCATCGGGTGACCGGGCAGTGGCAGCTGGGCGGAGACGCCGGGCAGTGCCAGCCGGGGTGCCCCGCCGTCGCGTGGCCCCCCGTGTGCGCCCGCCGTCACCAGCAGCGCCGAGGCGCCGCCCAGCGCACAGGGGGCGGCGGCGGTGAGGGCGGCCAGCAGGGGGAGGCGCGCGGGCCCCAGTCCGGCGGCGTCCAGCCCCGAGCGGGCCCTGGCGCACGGCTCCGTACGCGCCAGGGCAGCGGCCAGGTGGGCGGTGACCGCGAGCGGGGCCAGGCACCACGCCAGTTCGACCAGCGCGGCTTGCGGATGCCGGGGATGCTCCAGGGCGTGCGAGAGGGCGTTGAGCAGCAGGAGGCCGACGCCTGCCGAGGCGCACAGGAGCAGCAGGCGGAGCAGGAGCGCCAGGGGTGGCGCGGCCAGGGTCAGACGGAGAGTGAGCACGCTGCCGCGCCTTCCGGTCCCGTGGGTGCGGGCTCCACCTCGGGGGCGGGGGCGCGTGAGCGGCGCCCGTCGGTCAGCGTGACGATCCGGTCCGCCAGGGCGGCGCCGGTCTCGTCCGCCGTCCGTGCCGCCGGGGTCGGCGCGAAGTCGTGGGTGGCCAGGACGACAGTGATGCCGTGCGAGCGGGCGGCGGCGCTCAGGGCGCGCAGCACCTGGGCGCGGTCGGTGCGGTGCAGCGGTGCTGTGGGCTCGTCGGCGAAGAGGACGTCGGGGGAGTGGGCCAGGGCCCGTGCGACGGCCACCCGCTGCCGTTCGGCCTGGCGCAGTACGGCGGGCCGCTTGCGCGCGCAGTCGCCGACGTCCAGCCGGGCCAGCCAGGCGCACGCGGTCTTGCGGGCCGTCCGGTAACCGGTGCCTTGCAGGAGCAGCGGCAGTGCCGCGTTCTCCCAGACGGTCAGCTCCGGCACGAGGCGGGGGCTGCTGTCGATCCAGCCGAACCGGCGCAGCCGCAGCCGCTCGCGGGCCGCGCGTCCGAGCGTGTGCACGGGCGCGCTGTTGAACCAGACCTCGCCGCGCTCGGGCAGCTCCTGTCCGGACAGGCAGCGCAGCAGTGTGGTCTTCCCACTGCCGCGCGCGCCTGTGACGGCGACGATCTCGCCTTCCCGGACACCGAAGGAGACGCCCTGCAGCGCGGGCGATCCGTCGTAGGTGTAGTGCAGTCCGCGCGCCCAGAGCACGTCGTCCGGCGGGGCGGTCATATGAGCACCTCACTCAACATCGCGAGCCGTCGCTCCCTCTGGAGGGTGAAACGAGAGGCGGGGGCTTCGGTCACTTAACCGATGCCCCCGCCATCCCGGTGAGGTGCTCCGGACAGCCGTGCGGGTGCTCGCAGCACGCAGCCCCGCGGACCGTCCCGTCGTCCTACGGCTTCGTCCGTCCCGCGGCTTCGTCCGTCCTACAGCTTCGTCCACGCCTCGGTGAGCACGGAGCGCAGGATCTGCTCGGCCTCGTCGAAGACCTTCTGGTCGGAGATCAGCGGCGGCGCGAGCTGGATGACCGGGTCGCCCCGGTCGTCGGCGCGGCAGTAGAGGCCGTTGTCGAAGAGCGCCTTGGACAGGAAGCCGTACAGGACGCGCTCGGACTCCTCGTCCGTGAACGTCTCCTTGGTGGCCTTGTCCTTGACGAGTTCGATGCCGTAGAAGAAGCCGTTGCCGCGCACGTCGCCGACGATGGGCAGGTCGTGCAGCTTCTTCAGGGTGGTGAAGAAGTTCGCCTCGTTGTCGAGCACGTGCTGGTTGAGGCCCTCGCGCTCGAAGATGTCGAGGTTGGCCAGCGCCACCGCCGAGGAGACCGGGTGGCCGCCGAAGGTGTAGCCGTGCAGGAAGGTGTTGTCGCCCTTGTAGAACGGCTCGGCGAGGCGGTCGGAGACGATGGCGGCGCCTATCGGGGAGTAGCCGGAGGTCATGCCCTTGGCGCAGGTGATGATGTCCGGCACGTAGCCGAACTTGTCGCAGGCGAAGAAGGTGCCCAGCCGGCCGAAGGCGCAGATGACCTCGTCGGAGACGAGCAGGACGTCGTACTGGTCGCAGATCTCGCGGACCCGCTGGAAGTAGCCGGGCGGCGGCGGGAAGCAGCCGCCGGCGTTCTGCACGGGCTCCAGGAAGACCGCGGCGACCGTCTCCGGGCCCTCGAAGAGGATCTGCTGCTCGATCTGGTCGGCGGCCCAGCGGCCGAAGGCCTCCGGGTCGTCGCCGTGGATCGGGGCGCGGTAGATGTTGGTGTTGGGCACCTTGTGCGCGCCGGGCACCAGCGGCTCGAAGGGCGCCTTGAGAGCGGGCAGGCCGGTGATGGACAGGGCGCCCTGCGGGGTGCCGTGGTAGGCGACGGCCCGCGAGATCACCTTGTGCTTCATCGGGTTGCCGGTCAGCTTGTGGTACTGCTTGGCCAGCTTCCACGCCGTCTCGACGGCCTCGCCGCCGCCCGTGGTGAAGAAGACCTTGTTCAGGTCACCGGGTGCGTAGGCGGCGAGCCGCTCGGCCAGCTCGATTGCCTTGGGGTGCGCGTAGGACCAGATGGGGAAGAAGGCGAGGTCCTGGGCCTGCTTGTTGGCCGCCTCGGCCAGCTCGGCGCGGCCGTGCCCCGCCTGGACGACGAACAGTCCGGCCAGGCCGTCGAGGTAGCGCTTGCCGTCGGTGTCGTAGATGTGGACGCCCTCGCCGCGGGCGATCGTCGGGACCGGCGCGTTCTGGTACGACGACATGCGGGTGAAGTGCATCCACAGGTGGTCGTTGGCGGTGCGGGAGAGGTCCTTGCTCCCCTGGTTGGCCTGACTGTCCTTACTCACTGTTATCGCGTTCCCCATGTGTAGGTCTGCTTGCGCAGCTTGAGGTAGACGAAGCTCTCCGTCGACCGCACGCCCGGCAGGGTCCGGATGCGCTTGTTGATCAGTTCGAGGAGGTGGTCGTCGTCGTGGCACACGATCTCGACCAGCAGGTCGAACGAGCCCGCCGCGATCACGACGTAGTCGACCTCGTCGATCTCCGCGAGCGCGTCGGCGACCGGTTCGACGTCGCCGTCGACCGTGACGCCGAGCATCGCCTGGCGCATGAAGCCGACGGTGAGCGGATCGGTCACGGCGACGATCTGCATGACGCCCTGTTCCTGGAGCTTCTGGACGCGCTGCCGCACGGCCGCCTCCGACAGGCCCACGGCCTTGCCGATGGCGGCGTAGGGCCGCCGTCCGTCCTCTTGGAGCTGTTCGATGATCGCCAGGGACACGGCGTCCAGGGAGGAGCCGCCCGTTTTCTTCGAGTCGCGAGCCACAGGTGCCACTGTGCATGAGACATCCTCCGTCCCGCAACCCGTGAGCGATGTAATCCGCAGTGATCAGGTCGAATGAAAACTGATTCCGTTGTTCAACAGGGTTGGGCGTATCGAAAACGTGGCTCGGCCGGTTAGGCTGGCCATCTCACCCAATGGACAACGGAGCAGGAGGGGTGCCAAGTGACCACCGAGCTGCGTCGACTGCGCAACTACATCGACGGAGAGTTCAGGGACGCCGCTGACGGCCGGACCACCGAGGTGGTCAACCCGGCGACGGGTGAGGCGTACGCGACGGCGCCGCTGTCCGGTGCCGCCGACGTCGACGCCGCGATGGCCGCCGCCGAGGCCGCCTTCCCGGCCTGGCGCGACGCGACGCCAGGCACCCGCCAGCAGGCCCTCCTCAAGATCGCCGACGCGCTGGAGGCGCGCGCCGACGAGCTGCTGGCCGCCGAGTGCGAGAACTGCGGCAAGCCCCTGGAGCTGACCCGGCAGGAGGAGCTGCCGATGATGCTCGACCAGATCCGCTTCTTCGCGGGCGCGGCCCGCATGCTCGACGGCAAGGCGGCCGGCGAGTACATGGAGGGCCTCACCTCCTTCGTGCGGCGCGAGCCGGTCGGCGTCTGCGCCCAGGTCGCCCCCTGGAACTACCCGGCGATGATGGCCGTGTGGAAGTTCGCCCCGGCGCTGGCCGCGGGCAACACCGTGGTGCTCAAGCCCTCGGACACCACCCCCGCCTCCACCGTCTTCCTGGCCGAGGTGATGGGCGGGATCCTGCCCAAGGGCGTCTTCAACGTCGTGTGCGGCGACCGGGACACCGGCCGGCTGCTCGTCGAGCACAAGACCCCCGCCATGGCCTCGATCACCGGTTCGGTACGGGCGGGCATGGAGGTCGCCGCCAGCGGAGCCAAGGACCTCAAGCGGGTCCACCTGGAGCTGGGCGGCAAGGCGCCCTGCGTGGTCTTCGACGACGCGGACATCCCGGCGGCCGTCGAGGGCATCCGCGACGGCGGCTTCTTCAACGCCGGCCAGGACTGCACCGCGGCCACCCGCGTGCTCGTCCAGGAGGGCGTCCACGACGAGTTCGTCCAGGCGCTCGCCAAGGCCGCCGCCGAGGTCAAGACCGGCGATCTGAGCGACGAGGACTGCTTCTACGGCCCGCTCAACAACCCCACCCACCTGGAGAAGGTCGAGGGGTTCATCAACCGCCTCCCGGCCCACGCCAAGGTCGAGACGGGCGGCGAGCGCGTCGGCGAGAAGGGCTACTTCTACGCGCCCACCGTGGTCTCCGGCCTCAAGCAGGACGACGAGATCATCCAGAACGAGGTCTTCGGCCCCGTCATCACCGTCCAGAAGTTCACCGACGAGGCGCAGGCCGTCGCGTGGGCCAACGACGTGGAGTACGCGCTGGCGTCGTCCGTGTGGACGACCGACCACGGCACCGCCATGCGTATGTCCAAGGCGCTCGACTTCGGCTGCGTGTGGATCAACACCCACATCCCGCTGGTCGCCGAGATGCCGCACGGCGGCTTCAAGAAGTCCGGCTACGGCAAGGACCTGTCGATGTACGGCCTGGAGGACTACACGCGGGTCAAGCACGTGATGACCGCGCTGTGAGCCGCCCGGCCAGGACGGTCGCCGCCTCGGCGCCTGGCGCGCTCCCGGCCGCGTGACGAGGGCCCGCGTCCTGGAATCTGCCGGGAGGGACGCGGGCCCTTCGCCGTGCGCAGCCGCCGGCGCCACAGGCCGGTCTCCCCTGCCGCGTCCTCGTACGGCACCGTCGTACGAGGACGCCGGGGGACGCGGGCGCGGTGCCCGGCTCAGGACTGGTACGGGTTCCGCGGCTGCTGCGGCTGCTGCGGCTGCTGGGTGGCCGGGTTGTGCGCGTACGGGTTCCGGGCGGCGAAGGGGTTGCCGCTCGGGGCGCCCGTCTGCTGCGGGCCGCCCATGCCCTGCTGCGGTCCGGGCGCGCCGCCCTGGGCCAGCATCTGCTCCGCCGCGTCCTTGGGCACCTCGGTCTGCGCGCCGCAGAAGGTGCACTGGATCGAGTACCGCGCGGGCGCGATGGGGAACAGCGGGATGAAGAACAGCGAGAACTTGGTGACCCGCTTGCGCAGCGGATGTGCGGCCGGGTTGCCGCAGAAACCGCAGAGCAGGTTCAGCATGGCCAGCTGGACGAGCTTGCTGCTGGTGCCGAAGATGATCACGGCGGGCTCCCTCCAGGAGTGCGTCGGTGCTCTCCGCAGCCAATCACCCGGCGGGCTTTGCCGGTAAGCCGGTTCACGTAACAGCCCTGCTCCAACCCTGGCGCCCGCCCGTGGCGTCGAGTTCGCGGACGAGCCGTTCGATGTGGTTGGTGGTGATCGAGTCGACGCCCATCGCGATGAGCCGCCGCATGGTGCGCATCCGGTCGGCCGTCCACGCGGAGACCAGCCGCCCGTCCGCGTGGGCGCGGGCCACCAGTTGCGGGGTGAGCAGCCCGAAGCCGTAGTTGAGCCAGCGGGGCCGCACCTCCTCCAGCAGCGTCGGCCGCACCGGGGCCGCGCGGTCCCAGGAGAGGGCCACCTCCGCGTCCGGCTCGGCCGCGCGTATGCGCCGCATCGCCTCCGGGCCGCCGCAGTAGTACACGCGGTCCGCCGCGCCGGCCTCGCGCACCGCCGCGGCAGTGGCCCGTACGGCCGCCGGTTCGGAAAGGTCGATCAGTGTACGGACCGCCCGGGTGGCCGCCAGCGCGTCGGTCAGTGTGGGCACACCGGGTGCCAGGGACGCCAGCTCCTGCCCGGACAGCGCGGCGACGGCGGCCTGATGGCCCCACAGCCGCTCCAGGGTGCGGTCGTGCAGGACGACGGGGACGCCGTCGCGGGTGAGCCGGACGTCCAGTTCCACGGCGTCGGCGCCCGCCGCGATCGCGGCACGGAAGGAGGGCAGCGTGTTCTCCCGCGCCAGGAAGGGCGCGCCCCGGTGGGCGACGGCGGCCACCCGCCGCCGCCCCGCCCGCCCGGTCACGCGGGACGCTGCCAGGCGGCGAGGTAGGAGTCGATCTCCTCGCACAGCCGGGCCTTGCCCGCGTCGTCCAGGAAGGAGACCTGCACCGCGTTCCTGGCGAGCGCGGCGACACCGGGGGCGTCCAGTCCCAGCAGCCGCGCGGCGATCGCGTACTCGGTGTTCAGATCGGTGCCGAACATCGGGGGGTCGTCGCTGTTGACCGTGACCAGGACGCCCGCCTTGACCATCTCCGTGATCGGGTGGCTCTCCAGGTCCTCCACGGCGCGGGTGGCGACGTTGGAGGTGGGGCAGACCTCCAGCGGGATCCGGTTCTCGGCCAGGTGCTCCAGCAGCCTCGGGTCCCTCACCGCGCTGGTGCCGTGCCCGATGCGCTCGGCGCGCAGCGAGGTGAGGGCGTCCCAGATCGTCTCCGGGCCGGTCGTCTCGCCCGCGTGCGGCACGCTGTGCAGCCCGAGGGCCAGCGCCCGGTCGAAGTACGGCTTGAACTGGGGCCGGGGGACGCCGATCTCGGGACCGCCCAGACCGAAGGAGACCAGCCCGTCCGGGGTCAGCTCGGTGGCGATCCGGGTGGTCTCCTCCGCCGACTCCAGCCCCGCCTCCCCGGGGATGTCGAACGTCCAGCGCAGCACCACGCCCAGCTCCCGTTCGGCGGTCCGCCGGGCGTCCTCGATCGCCTCCAGGAAGGCCACGTCCGGGATGCCGCGCCGCACCGAGCTGTAGGGCGTGACGGTCAGCTCCGCGTAACGGATCGACTGCCGTGCCATGTCGCGGGCGATCTCGTAGGTGAGCAGGCGCACGTCCTCGGCGTCCCGGATGAGGCTCACCACGGACAGGTACACCTTGATGAAGTGCGCGAAGTCGGTGAACGTGAAGTACTCCGCGAGCGCCTCGGGGTCCGCCGGGACGCCCGCCTCCGGGTGGCGTGCCGCCAGTTCCGCGACGATGCGGGGCGAGGCGGAGCCGACGTGGTGGACGTGCAGCTCGGCCTTGGGCAGTCCTGCGATAAAGGCCGTGAGATCGGAAGAATCGGACAAGAGGTGCCTCCGGCTCCTTGAGGGACCGGATCATCGTAGGCACGCTCCGGCTCCCCCGGGACCGCGAGGGGCAAGCCGGCCCGCGGGTCTGCCGGACAGCGCCTTCCTCCGGACCGCCGGTCCGGAGGAAGGCGCTGTCCGGGGCGGCGCATAGCATGGGCACAAGGAACGGGAGGGGACGAGAGGGGGCACGATGGACCACGGGGCAGGGGACGAACAGCCGCCTCCGATACCGCTCGCACCGGACGGACCCGGCCGTGCGTACGGCACGGCACAGGGTTCCGCCCATGGAGGGGTTCCCGGTGGACAGGGCGGCCACCCCGGCCATCCCGGCCAGGGGGCGCAGACCGGGTACGGCGCGCCTGGGCCCTACGGCGCCGCTGGGTACGGGGCCTACGGCGGGGCCCACGTCGGCGGTTACGGCCCGGCGGGCCCGGCCGCTCCGGGTGGCGGCGCCGGGGCGTACTCGCCGTACGGGTACGGGTGGCAGGGGCCGCCCCTCCCGGCGGGCCGGTCCATCGCCGCCATGGTCGTCGGCATCGCCAGTGTCGTGCTCATCCTCACCTGCTGGGGCAGCTTCCTCAGTGTGCTGTCCTCCACCGTCGCGCTCTGCCTGGGCGTCAGCGCCCGCCGCGCGGTGGACCGGGGAGAGCTGGGCGGCCGTCCCCAGGCGACGGCCGGGTTCGTGCTGGGCATCGTCGGGCTCGCCCTGTCGGTGATCGTGAGCACGCTGCTGGTGCTCGGCCTGACCGTCTGGTCGGACGATGGTGACGACGGCGATCCGGGCAGCGGCGGCGGAGGCGACTCCTACAACGCGGGGGGCGGACGGGCGCCGGTGGCGCTGACGCTCTCCTCCGTCTCTCCCGCCCCCTCCGGCTCCCTTCCCCCACCCGTGGCGCGGGGCTAGCCGGACGCGGGAGCGGTTCCGTCCCTCCTCATCCCTGATTCCCCATCCCCCGTCGCTCTGCCCCTTCATCCTCCGCCTCTTTCGCGAAGGCGGGGGCCGGGGCGCTTGTGTGCCGGGCCTCCCCGGACGCCAGGTACGGGAACAGGCGGAGTATCGATTCCGTGGCGTAATCAAAAGATGACTACGGAATCCCTTGTTGGATGGTCGAACCCCTGTCAGGATCGGCTGCCAACAGCGGCCCGTGCAACGGTTCGCATCACAGGGCTCCGTGCTCTCGGATGATGTACTCCGCCGTTCGGCCGGGCCGCCGAGTCCGCCGCACGCCGTAGTGGTCAGGAGTCCCCGATGGTTCAGCGCTTCGATGTGTCCGAACGGTTCGCCGCGGGTGCCCAGTACATCGCGGGGCGGCTCGCGCCCGGCACCTCGGGGCGCTCGCACACGGTCGTCGACCCGGCGACAGGCCATGACGTGCACACCTACGAGCTGGCCGGGCCCGCCGACATCGAGGCGGCCGTCCGGGCGGCGCGCGAGGCCTTCCCCGGGTGGGCCCGCGCGACCCCGGCGGAGCGCTCCGAGGCCATGCACCGCTGGGCCGCCCGGCTGACCGAGCTGACCGGCGAGTTCGTCTTCGCCGAGTCGCTCCAGTGCGGCAAGCCCCTCAAGCTGTCGGCCGAGTTCGACGTACCCGGATCGTTCGACAACGTCGCCTTCTTCGCGGGCGCGGCCCGCCACCTGACCGGCGCGGCGGCGGCCGAGTACAGCGGCGGCCACACCTCCGCCGTCCGCCGCGAACCGCTCGGCGTCATCGGCTCCATCGCCCCCTGGAACTACCCGCTCCAGATGGCGGCGTGGAAGATCCTCCCGGCCGTCGCGGCGGGCAACACCGTCGTCCTCAAGCCCTCCGAGCTGACCCCGCTCACCTCGCTGATGTTCGCCCAGGCCGCGCGGGAGGCGGGCATTCCCGACGGCGTCATCAACATCGTCACGGGGGCCGGACACGACGCGGGCGAGGCACTTGTCGCCCACCCCGATGTCGCCATGACCTCCTTCACCGGGTCCACCGCGGTCGGCAGGCGCGTCGCGGAGATCGCCACCACCGCCTCCCGGCCCGCCAAACGGCTCCACCTGGAGCTGGGCGGCAAAGCCCCCTTCCTGGTGTTCGACGACGCGGACCTGGAGGCCGCCGCGCACGGTGCCGTCGCGGGCGCGCTGATCAACACCGGCCAGGACTGCACCGCGGCGACCCGCGCCTATGTGCAGCGCCCGCTCTACGAGGCGTTCGTCGCCGCCGTCGCCGACCTGATGGGCCAGGTACGCGTCGGTGACCCGTTCGCCGACGGCACGGACCTCGGGCCGCTGATCTCGCACGCGCAGCGCGACCGGGTCGCCGGCTTCGTGGACCGCGCCCGCCGTTACGCGACCGTCGTCACCGGCGGCGAGGCCCCCGGCGGGGACCTCGCCGAGGGCGCGTACTCCCGGCCCACCCTCATCACCGGGGCCCCGCAGGACAGCGAGGTCGTCCAGCAGGAGATCTTCGGCCCCGTGCTCGCCGTCCTCCCGTTCGACACCGACGACGAGGGCATCGCACTGGCCAACGACACCCCCTACGGGCTCGCCGCCTCCGCCTGGAGCCGGTCGGTCTTCCGCACCGGACGGGCCGCCCGCGAGATCCAGGCCGGCTGCGTGTGGCTCAACGACCACATCCCGATCATCAGCGAGATGCCGCACGGCGGCTACAAGGCCTCCGGCTACGGCAAGGACATGTCCGCCTACTCCTTCGAGGAGTACACCCAGATCAAGCACGTCATGTCGGAGACGACGGGCGCCGTGCGGAAGGACTGGCACCGCACGGTCTTCGGCGACCGCTGACGCCCCTGCCTTTCCCCTCCTCCTCAGGAAGGCGGTCCCCCATGGACCTGTACGAAGGCCTGCCGGAACCCGTCGCCAAGGCGTGGGAGCGCGGCCTGACCACCGGGCGCGCCGCGATGTCCCGGCGCCGGCTGCTGCGTGCCGCCTCCCTCGCCGCGGCCGGGTCGGCACTCGCCGCCTGCGGCATCCCGCCCGCCGCCGGCAGCAAGGGCGGCACCGGCCCCTCGGACACCCCCGACCACTCCAAGAAGGAGAAGGTCCTCAACTTCGCCAACTGGCCGCTGTACCTCGACGTCGACGAGAAGAACAAGAAGAAGCACCCCACCCTCGACCGGTTCCAGCGCGAGTCCGGCATCCGCGTCAAGTACGTCGAGGACATCAACGACAACAACGAGTTCTACGGCAAGATCAAGCCGCAGCTCGCCGCCGGCCAGGACACCGGGCGCGACCTGGTCTGCCTCTCCGACTGGATGGCGGGCCGTGTCATCCGGCAGGGCTGGGCGCAGCGCCTCGACCCGGCCAACCTGCCGCACGCGGTCACCCATCTGGAGGACCGCTTCCGCGCCGCCGCACACGATCCGGGCCGCCAGTACAGCTACCCGTGGGCGGGCACCGCCTGCATCGTCGCCTACAACAAGAAGGCCACCAAGGGGAAGAAGGTCACCAGCGTCACCCAGCTGCTGGAGGACGAGTCCCTCAAGGGCCGGATATCCATGCTGACCGAGATGACCGACACCATCGGTCTGACCATGCTCGACATGGGAGCCGACTCCGAGCACTTCTCCGACGACGAGTTCGACGCGGCTATCGCCCGCATCCAGAAGGCCGTGGACCGCAAGCAGCTGCGCCGCTTCAGCGGCAACGACTACCTGGACGAACTCAACTCCGGTGACATCGCCGCCTGCCTGGCCTGGGCCGGGGACATCGTGCAGCTCCAGCTCGACAACGAGGACGTGGAGTTCGCGGTTCCCGAGCGCGGCTACCTCTTCGGCACCGACGACCTGCTGGTGCCTGCCAAGGCCCGCCACCGGAGCAACGCCGAGGCCCTCATCGACTACTACTACCGGCCCGAGGTGGCCGCCGAGCTGGCCGCGTGGGTCAACTACATCTGCCCGGTCTCCGGGGCCAGGGCCGAGATGGAGAAGATCGACAAGGACCTGGCCGAGGAGCCGCTGGTCTTCCCCGACCAGCGCATGATCGAGAAGGGCAGGAACTTCCGGCCGATGACCGCCAAGGAGCAGGCCCGGTACGAGGAGAAGTTCTCCACGCTGATCGGGGCCTGAGCCCGGCACCGCCCCTCGTCGGACGGTCCCGGAGCCCGTGGCCCGCACGGGTCAGGACCGCCGCTTCGGGCGCCCCTTGTCCGCCTCCGCTCGTCGGGCCTCCTCCCGGCCTCGCCGCCCCGCCCTGGTGTGGGCGTGCTGCCGGGACCGGCCCCCTCATCCCCGAGGACCGGCCATGACCATCACTCTTTCCGGTATCAGCAAGCGCTTCGGTGACTTCACCGCCGTCCACCCGCTCGACCTCACCATCCCCGAGGGCTCCTTCTTCGCCCTGCTGGGAGCCTCCGGCTGCGGCAAGACCACCACGCTCCGCATGATCGCCGGGCTGGAGGAGCCGACCGCCGGCAGCATCCTGCTCGGTGACGACGACATCACCCGCCTGCCGCCCCACAAGCGCCCCGTCAACACCGTCTTCCAGAACTACGCGCTCTTCCCGCATCTGGACGTCGCCGAGAACGTGGCCTTCGGGCTGCGGCGCCGCGGCGTCCGCTCCGTCCGCAAGCAGGTCGAGGAGATGCTGGAGCTGGTGCAGCTGGGCGCCATGGCCCGCCGCAAGCCGCGTCAGCTCTCCGGCGGACAGCAGCAGCGCGTGGCCCTCGCCCGGGCGCTCATCAACCGCCCCCGCGTACTGCTCCTGGACGAGCCGCTGGGCGCGCTCGACCTCAAGCTGCGCCGGCAGATGCAGCTCGAACTCAAGCGCATCCAGACGGAGGTCGGCATCACCTTCGTCCACGTCACCCACGACCAGGAGGAGGCCATGACGATGGCCGACAGCGTGGCCGTGATGTACCAGGGCCGCGTCGAACAGCTCGGCCCGCCCGCTGAGCTGTACGAGAACCCGCGCTCCACCTTCGTGGCGAACTTCCTGGGCACCTCGAACCTCATCGAGGCGGAGGTGCTCCCTCCCGAGGAGGGCACCTCCGCCGGGACGGACGCCGGGATACGGGTGAAGACGGCCGGCGCGGATGCCTCCGCGTCCGCTGGTGCGGGCACTGGCACGGGCACGGGCTCGGGTGCCGGTGCCGGTGCCGGCTCCGGTGCTGGTGCCGGCGTCGGTGGTGATGGTGAGGCCGCGCTGCGACTGCCGTCGGCCCGCTGCGCCGTCGAGGGGGCGGAGGCCGGGACGAAGGTGCTGGTCGGCGTGCGTCCGGAGAAGATCTCCCTCACCCACGCCGACGAGGCCGGTACCGTGCCAGCGGGCCACAACCGGCTCACCGGCCGCATCACGGACGCCAGCTACCTCGGCGTCTCCTGGCAGTACCTCGTCGAGACCCCCGCCTGCCCCGAACTGACGGTCTACGCACAGAACGTGGAGCGGGACGACAGGCTCGTCCCCGGCGCCAGGGTCGTCCTGCACTGGCGGCCCTCCCACACCTTCGCCCTGGACGCGGCACAGGACGCGGCGGCGGGGGAGGAGGCCCTGTGACCACTGCGGCCCCCCTCACCGGATCCTCCAGCCCCGCGCCCGGCCCGGCCGAGGCGCCAGCGGACCCCGCCGGCGGCGCCGGAGACGGGCGCTCCCGGCGCGGGCTGACCCCGTACTGGCTGCTGCTGCCCGCCGGGCTCTGGCTCGCCGTCTTCTTCGTCGCCCCGCTCTTCTACCAGGCGTCCACCTCCGTGCAGAGCGGTTCGCTGGAGGAGGGCTTCCGCGTCACCTGGGAGTTCTCCCACTACACCGACGCGCTGGAGACCTACGGCGCGCACTTCGTCCGCTCCTTCGGCTACGCGGCCACCGCGACAGCGCTGTGCCTGGTCATCGGCTACCCGCTCGCCTACATGATCGCCTTCCGCGCGGGACGGTGGCGCAACCTCGTGCTGGTCATGGTCATCGCCCCGTTCTTCACCAGCTTCCTGATCCGCACGCTCGCCTGGAAGACGATCCTGTCGGACGGCGGCCCGGTCGTCGGCGCCCTGAAGTCCCTGCACGTCCTCGACGCGACGAGCCTGCTGGGGCTGACCGGCGACGAACGGCTGCTGGCCACTCCGCTGGCCGTGGTCTGCGGACTCACCTACAACTTCCTGCCGTTCATGATCCTGCCGCTCTACAGCTCGCTGGAGCGGATCGACACCTCGCTGCACGAGGCGGCCCGCGATCTGTACGCCAAGCCCTCCACCACGTTCCGGAAGGTGACCTTCCCTCTCTCGCTGCCCGGCGTGGTGGCCGGAACCCTGCTCACCTTCATCCCGGCGTCCGGCGACTACATCAACGCCCAGCTGCTGGGCTCGCCGAACGAGCAGATGATCGGCAACGCCATCCAGAAGCAGTTCCTCAACGTCCTCGACTACCCGACGGCGGCGGCGATGTCCTTCCTCCTGATGGCGCTCATCCTCGTCATGGTCAGCGTCTATATGCGCAAGGCCGGGACGGAGGAGCTGGTCTGATGCCGAGCACCACCACCGGCCCCGTCGCGGCCCGCTCCTCCCGTCCGTCCGGCACGCCGCGCCCGTCGGGCCCGCCGCGCCGGTCCCGCTCGCCGCTGCGCCGGCTGCGGCGGAACGCCGTCGTCCTGGCGGGGTGCGCGGCCCTGGCGTACCTGCTCCTGCCGAACCTCGTCGTCCTGCTGTTCTCCTTCAACAAGCCGGCGGGGCGTTTCAACTACTCCTGGCGCGCCTTCTCCACCGACGCCTGGACGGACCCCTGCGGCGTCGCCGACATGTGCGGCTCCCTCCGGCTCAGCCTGCAGATCGCGGTACTGGCGACGCTGATCGCCACGGCGTTCGGTACGTTCGCCGCCTTCGCCCTGGCCCGCTACCGCTTCCGCGGCAAGAGCACCACCAACGCGCTGATCTTCCTGCCGATGGCCATGCCCGAGGTGGTGATGGCCGCATCCCTCGGCACCCTGTTCCTCAACATGCGCATCCAGTTCGGCTTCATCACCATTCTGATCGCACATGTGATGTTCTGTCTGAGCTTCGTCGTGGTCGCGGTCAAGGCGCGGGTGATGAGCATGGACCCCCGCCTGGAGGAAGCCGCACGCGACCTGTACGCCGGCCCTTTCCAGACCTTCTGGCGCGTCACACTGCCGCTCGCCGCGCCCGGGATCGCCGCAGGCGCGATGCTCAGCTTCGCCCTCTCGTTCGACGACTTCATCATCACCCAGTTCAACGCGGGCCCCTCGACGGTCACCTTCCCCATGTTCGTCTGGGGTGCGGCACAGCGCGGCGTGCCGGTGCAGGTCAACGTCATCGGCTCGGCGATGTTCGTGCTGGCCGTCGCCCTGGTGCTCGGCGGTCAGCTGACGGCCAACCGCCGCAGGAGGGCATGAGCCCGGCCGGTCCGGTCCCCCGGCCGCCGGCCCCCGCGAACCCCGTAAGAGACCCAAGGAGCCGATGACCGTGAGCGATGCCGTGGACCGCCATGCTGCCCTCCGCTCTCTCGCCGACGCCCGGCCCGTCCCGTTCTGGCTGGACGACCCCGACCACCGTCCCGCACCCCGCCCGGCCCTCGTCGGCGACGAGAGCTGCGACCTGCTCGTGGTCGGCGGCGGCTACAGCGGCCTGTGGACGGCCCTGCTCGCCAAGGAACGCGACCCCGGGCGGGACGTCGTCCTGATCGAGGGGGAAGAGGTCGGATGGGCCGCCTCCGGCCGCAACGGCGGCTTCTGCGCCGCCTCCCTCACCCACGGCTTCGGCAACGGGCTCACCCGCTGGCCCGACGAGATCGTCACCCTGGAGCGGCTGGGACGGCGCAACCTCGACGCCATCGAGGACGCCGTCTCGCGCTACGGCATCGCCTGCGACTTCGAACGCACCGGCGAGATCAACGTCGCCACCGCACCCCACCAAGTGGCCGAACTACGGGAGTACGCGCACGAGGCGCGTGCCCTGGGCATGGACGAGGACCTCACCTTCCTCGACCGGGACGCGGTACGGGCCGAGGCCGACTCCCCCACCTTCCTCGCCGGACTGTGGGACCGCACCGGCGTGGCCATGCTCAACCCCGCCCGCCTCGCCTGGGGCCTCAAACGGGCTTGCGAGCGGGCGGGCGTACGCGTCTGGGAGCACACCCCGGCCACCCGTCTCGGCGCCCGCGGGGCCCACCTCGCGGTCGCCACCCCCTACGGCCGCGTCCGCGCCCGGCACATCGCCCTCGGCACCAACGCCTTCCCCTCCCTGCTGCGCCGGGTGCGGCCCTACGTCGTCCCCGTCTACGACTACGCCCTGATGACCGAGCCGCTCACCGGGGAACAGCGCGCCGCGATCGGCTGGCACAACCGGCAGGGCCTCAGCGACAGCGCCAACCACTTCCACTACTTCCGCCTCACCGCCGGCAACCGCATCCTGTGGGGCGGCTACGACGTCCTGTACCACTACGGCAGCAGGATCTCCCGCGAGTACCACCAGCGCCCCGAGACCTTCGCCAGACTCGCCCGGCACTTCTTCCGCTGCTTCCCCCAACTGGAGGGCCTCCGTTTCACCCACAGCTGGGGCGGGGCCATCGACACCTGCTCGCGCTTCTCCCCGTTCTTCGGCACGGCCATGGACGGGCGCGTCGCCTACGCGGCCGGATACACCGGTCTCGGCGTGGGCGCCACCCGCTTCGGCGCGGAGGTGATGCTCGACCTCCTCGCGGGCGAGCGGACCGAACGCACCGCACTGGAGATGGTGCGCAAGAAGCCGCTCCCCTTCCCGCCCGAGCCAGTGCGCTGGGCCGGGATCGGCCTCACCCAGTGGTCCCTGGCCCGTTCGGACGCCCAGGGCGGACGCCGCAACCTGTGGCTGAAGGCGATGGACAAGGTGGGCATGGGCTTCGACAGCTGACCGCCGCGCGGGGTGGCTGACCGCCGCGCGGGGGCTGACCGCCGTGAGGGCGGCTGACTACCGCGAGGGATGGCTGACCGCCGCGAGGGGCGGCGACCGGCCCCCTCAGCCGGCCTGCCGCCGCCTTGGGCGTCGTGGCGGACGGCGGGCGGCCACGGCGGCCCAGCTGAGCAGCAGCACACCGAGGCACCAGCTCGCGGCCACGTCCAGCGGCCAGTGGTAGCCGCGCCACACCAGGCCGAGCCCGTTCCCGACGGTCAGCGAAGCGACGAGCGCCCACGCCACCGCCCGGACCGCGCTCGACAGCAGCCCGGACAGGAGGAGCAGCGCCCCGCCGAACGCCACCGCGGTGGTGGCCGCGTGCCCCGACGGGAAGTACCCGCCGCCGCCCAGCGGCCCCACGCGGTCGGTCCACAGCTTCACCCCCGTCACGACCGGCGCCAGCACGCCCATGGCCACCGCGTAGCACAGCACCGGCCACCAGCCGCGACCGCGGGTCAGCAGCAGGGACAGCGCCATGGCGGCCGACAGCGACGGCAGCGCCACCGGCATGTTGCCGAGATCGGCCAGCACCTCGGCCAGGGCACGCGGGGGAGCGGCCGCGCGCATGGCGTCCCCCAGGTCCTCGTCCCAGCGGAAGAGAGGACCGCGCACGAGGACCTGCCAGGAGCACAGCGCGAAGACGATCCCGCACACGCAGCCGGCCAGCGCCGGCGGCAGGGAGAAACGCGGGGAGGAGGGACCGGATTCGGTCATGGACGTGGCTGGCCGCCCGGGAACCGGGGGGACAGTTCCAGGGCGGCCGACTCGACCGGGCTTCCGCAGGCCCCGGGGGGTGTGGGACAAGCGGTCATCCGATCGGTGAGCAACGTGCGCGAGGGCACGACCGGGCCTGTCTTGGGGAGAGACCGGCTCGGGCCAGAGCGGCGGAGGTGGCACTCCGTACCGCCTGGCGACTGCAAGAACCGTACGGCAGGACGACCGGGCCCGACAGATGGATCACGCACCGGACATCGGCCCCGCACAGATTCTTCACCAGTAGCGCTCCCCTGCTGGTCACCGCACCCGCACGGCGCGAACGGCCCGCCCTCGCGGGCAGGCCGGGAACGGCCCGCCCATGGCGTCGGAAGCACCACGGTACCGGGCCGGCCGGGCCCGTAAACGACGGAGTGCGGGCGCCGGAACGCCCGCACTCCGCAGGTTGCTCACGCGGGCCGTCGGGGCCCGTACGGGCGGGCCGCCCACGCCCGTACGGTGGGGCTGCCAGAGCCCGTACGGTGGGGCCGCCCACGCCCGTACAGTCGGGCCGTGACGGTCTCAGCCCGTGGCGGTGTCCGCGTGCCGCCCGTCACAGGCTCGCGAGCGCGTCCTCCAGGATGCCCAGCCCCTCGTTGAGCAGGTCCTCACCGATGACCAGCGGCGGCAGGAAGCGGACCACGTTGCCGTAGGTGCCGGTCGTCAGGATGAGCAGGCCCTGCTGGTGGCACGCCTTGGCCAGGGCGGCCGTGGCCTCCGGGTTGGGCTCCTTGCCGCCGGGCTTCACCAGCTCGATGGCGAGCATGGCACCGCGCCCGCGCACCTCACCGATCACGTCGAACCGCTCCGCCATCTTCTCCAGCCGCGGCTTCATGACCTCCTCGATGCGCCGGGCCCTGGCCGGCAGATCCAGCTCGCGCGCGGTCTCGATGGCACCGAGTGCCGCCGCGCACGCGACCGGGTTGCCGCCGTAGGTGCCGCCCAGGCCGCCGCTGTGCGCCGAGTCCATGATCTCCGCGCGGCCCGTGACGGCCGCCAGCGGCAGACCGCCCGCGATGCCCTTCGCGGTGGTGATCAGATCCGGCACCAGCCCCTCGTCCTCACAGGCGAACCACTGGCCCGTCCGGCAGAAACCCGACTGGATCTCGTCCGCGACGAACACGATGCCGTTGTCCCGCGCGAACTGCTGGATCCGCGGCAGGAAACCCTTGGCCGGCACGATGAACCCGCCCTCGCCCAGCACCGGCTCGATGATGATCGCCGCGACGTTGTCCGCGCCGACCTGCTTGGTGATCTGGTCGATCGCCTGGGCCGCGGCCTCCTCGGCGCAGTTCTCCGGGCCGGTCAGCCAGCGGTAGGGGTAGGCGACCGGAACGCGGTACACCTCGGGCGCGAACGGGCCGAAACCGTGCTTGTACGGCATGTTCTTCGAGGTGAGCGCCATCGTCAGGTTGGTGCGGCCGTGGTAGCCGTGGTCGAAGACCACGACGGCCTGACGGCCCGTGTGCGCACGGGCGATCTTGACGGCGTTCTCCACCGCCTCCGCACCCGAGTTGAACAGCGCGCTCTTCTTCGCGTGGTCACCCGGCGTCAGCTCGGCCAGCTCCTCGCAGACCTGGACATACGGCTCGTACGGCGTGACCATCGCACAGGTGTGGGTGAAGTCGTTCAGCTGCTCCGTCGCCCGCCGGACCACGGCCTCGGCGCTGTTGCCCACGGAGGTCACGGCGATACCCGAACCGAGGTCGATGAACGAGTTGCCGTCCACGTCCTCCAGCACGCCACCGCCCGCGCGCCGCGCGAAGACGGGCAGCACCGTCCCGATGCCGTCGGCGACCGCGGCCTGCTTGCGCGCCATCAGCTCCTGCGACTTCGGCCCCGGAATGGCGGTGACGACACGCCGCTCCTGGGGGAGGGTGGGCCCTCCGGACAGTTCACTCTTCGCGGTCATAGCGCACTCCTCGGGAGGAACGGGGGTCTGGTACCTCGCAGGCTAGGGGCACCACACCGGGCGACACATGCTCCGCTCCGGAGAACTGCGGACCGCCCGTTGGCCACCACGGACATAGCCGCCTGGCGGTTCGGACGGGAGTCACAAACGGGGAGTGAGGCCATGGCCTCGATGGGGCGCGGGGAGGAGTGGGGCCATGGTGGCGGTGGTGCGGTGGGAGGAGTGAGGACACGGCCCACGGCGGTGTGCGGGGAGGAGTGAGGTCGCGGTGCCGGTGGCGTACCGGGAGAGGGAGGCCACGGCGCCGGTGGTGCGGCGGGAGGGATGAGGCCGTGGCGGTGGCGGTGCACCGGGAAGAGTGACCCCGGCAGTGCGGTGGGGGAGTGAAGCCATGGCGCTGGCGGTGCGGTGGGAGCAGAGGGGCCGTTGCCCATGGCGGTGTGCGGGGAATGGCGGTGTGCGGGGAGGAGCGAGGAGCGAGGCCATGGCGTCGGCGGCGCGGCGGGAAAGGCCCCCTCGCCATGGACGCCGGTTCGCGGGCGTGGACCAACTGACGTGACCGGCCGCTAGATTGGTGCCTGAGGGTGCCAGCCACGGCAGGCCGGCACGTCGGGGCGTCAGGGAGCTGAGGCAGCACATGGACATGGGGCTTCCCCACCGGAGGCAGGGCACGGGCACTCCGGACGGCTCCGCCCACGTATGGCGGGGCGCCACGCCGCAGCCCGAGAGCGGCGGCCTCCCCGCCGCCCGCCCCCCGGCGCCGAGCGCTCCCGCCCCCGCCGACATTCCACGGGCACGGCCCGCGGTGCCCGCCACGCCCCCGCCACCGGCTGTCCCCCCACCGCCGGCG
>NZ_VJOK01000001.1:5568660-5571772 GCF_013302895.1 Streptomyces albus subsp. chlorinus
GGACTGGCTCCGCCTGCCCCGCCCCGCCGCCCTCCCCGGCATCCTGGCGCTGCGGCTACCGCCCCGCCCCCCGGAGGACCCCGACCGCATCCCGGCCCGGCAACTCGTCAGCGGCGCGGTCGTCTCCTTCCTGATGGGGTGGCTGCTGTGGTCGTTGTTGTGGCATGGCTATCTGGGCAGTTACTGGCAGTGGCCTCTCGCCGCGCTCACTCCCGAGTCGTGGAGGGACGAGGGCGACAAGACGCTATATGTATTGGCAGCTTGGATCTACAACAGTGGCGTGTTCATCGGCCTGGCCGTCTTCTTCGGCCGCATCGGCCGCTGGGACGAGCTGGCGCGGCGGGTGGTCGCGCGGTTGCGGGCCGGGGGTGGGGACGGGACGGGGGGAGCCGTCCCCGACCGTCCCGTGGAGCCGGCCCCCGCCCCTCCTCCCCACCAGGACCCCGTGGAGTGGCCCGAGTTGCGGGCCGGGGGTGCCGGGGAGGCCGCGGACAGGCTGGCGGCCGAGCTGCGGGCCGGGCGGATGACGGATGTGGACCAGGCCCGGATCGAACGGGCGTGGCAGGCCGTGCGGGCGAGGCCGCAGCGGCTGACGGCGTTCGTGGAGAGCGTGCTCGCCGACGGGGCGGAGGCGTGCGGGCATCCCTCGGGAGCCCGGGACCTGCCGGTGCGGGCCGCCCGGCACGACCTCTCGGTGCGCCAGGTCCGCATCGGCAGGGCCGCGGACTCGGAGCGCAATCCGCACGACTACCGGGGTGCGGGCATCGCGCTGGACCCCTCGGTGCTGGGCACGTCGGCGCTGGCCGTGGGGCCGCCGGGGACGGGGAAGACGACGAAGCTGGCCCGGCCCGTGGTGGAGTCGCTCTGTCTGCAGGCGCTGGCCGGGCAGGCGGCCGTGATCGCGGTGAGCCCGGCGGGCTCGCACTTCGTGCCCGACGACGCGTTCGATCTCGTCATCCGTCTGGGGCACCCGGACTCGACCCACGATCTGGACCTCTACGGCGGGACGACCGACCCGGACGAGGCGGCCGGGATGCTCGCCGAGGCGCTGGTCGGCGATCTGGTGGCGGCGCTTCCGGGCGGGGACAGCAGGCGGGCGGCGACGTCGCTGGCCCAGATGATCGGCCCGTTCGCCGCCGTGCATCAGCGGTTCCCCACGGTGCCGGAGCTGCGGGAGCTGCTGGACGGGGGTCCGGGCGCCCTGGACGCGCTGCGGGAGGCGCTGCGTGCCGAGGGGCAGAGCAGTCAGCTGCGCGAACTGGACGCGTTCGAGCGCCAGTCGGGGCGCGCCGGGGACATCGCCGCCCTGCTGGCCGACCGCATCGCGCTGCTGGACCGGCCCGCGTTCGCGGACTTCTTCCTGCCCGAGGGGAGCCCCAGGGCGGCGAAGGGCCGCCGCCCCTTCTCGTTGCGGGCGCTGGAGCATCCGTTGCGGGTGCGTATCGACCTGCCGGAGCGGGGGCACGCGGAGGCGTCCCGGATCCTGGCGCGGCTGGTGCTGGCCCAGTTCACCGAGTGCGCGGTGGCCCGCGGTGACCAGTCGCTGTTCGCCTCTCTTGTGCTGGACGACGCGGCGCAGACCATCACCCCGCAGGCGCTGCGCGGGCTCCAGCGGCTGCGCTCGGCGTACGCGGGTGTGCTACTGACGCTGCGCGCGCTGGACGATGTGCCCGAGCCGCTGCGCGGCCCGCTGCTGGGCGCCGTGGGCTGCCGCATGGTGTGTGCCGGGGTCACGCCGTGGGACGCGGAGCGGTTCGCCGAGGTGTGGGGTACGGAGTGGGTCCAGACCCGTACGGTCACCAACCGCCAGCTGGTCTCCGACGAGCCGGTCACCCGCATGCTGCACGCGGTCCGCCGGTTGGCGACGGGGAAGCATGTGACGGCCGAGTCGGTCACCGTGCGCAGTGAGCAACGGGAGCGGTGGTCGGCTTCGGACCTGGCCAACGAGTTGCAGCCCGAGCACGCCGTGCTCTCCTTCACCACGGTGCGTGGTGAGCGGACGCCGCCGATCCTCACCAGACTGGGGGAGTGACGTGCCCGGTGCCGCGGGCGCGCGGACGAAGGTGATGCGGGGCACATGCCCGAATGAGTGAATGACCGAACAGGGGCGGACGCCTGTACGGTGAAATGCGTTATGTCACCGACTCTCGCGACGCTCGTCCAGAACTCCGCGCTCCGCCTCTCCGTGCTCGCGGGGCACGACCGGCTGGACGCCTCCGTGCGGTGGGCGCACGCCAGTGAGCTGGCCGATCCGACTCCGTACATGGACGGCGGCGAGCTCATACTCTTCACGGGCCTCAAGCTCGACGCGGCCGACCCCGAGGTGATGCGCGCCTACGTGGAGAAGCTGGTGGGCAAGGGTGTGGTGGGGCTCGGTTTCGCGGCCGGTGTCAACTACGAGGGGGTGCCCCAGGCGCTGGTCGAGGCCTGCCGGGACGCCGGGCTGCCCCTGCTCGAGGTGCCCCGGCGCACCCCGTTCATCGCGATCAGCAAGGCGGTCTCGGCGGACATCGCCGCGGAGCAGTACCGGGCGGTGACCGCGGGCTTCGACGCCCAGCGGGAGATGACCCGCGCCGCCCTCTCCCGCGAGGGCCCCTCCGCGCTGCTGGCCCGGCTGGCCTCCCAGGTCGACGGCTGGGCCGCGCTCTACGACGCGTCCGGGAGCGTCGTGGCCACCGCCCCGGCCTGGGCCGTGCGGCGGGCGGCGCGCTTCGTGAGGGACGCCGAGCGGCTGCGGGACCGGCCGGCGCCGGCCAGCGCGGTCGTCAGCGAGGCGGACAGCGGGGACGACCGTGTCGAACTCCAGTCGATCGGCAGCGGCCGGCGCGCCAAGGCCGTCCTGGCGGTGGGCACGGCGGCGCCGCTCGGCACGGCGGAACGGTACGCGGTGAACTCGGCCATCGCCCTGCTCACCCTCACCACCGAACGGTCCCGCGCCCTGCAGGAGGCCGAGCAGCGGCTGGGCGCCGCGATCATGAAGATGCTGCTCGTCGGGGAGGGCGACCACGCGCGAGCCGTGGCCGGACAGCTTTACGGCGGGCTGCTGGACGCCCCGATGCGGGTGATCGTCGCAGAGCCGGCCTCCGCTGCCGCCGCTCGCTACGCGCAGGAG
>NZ_VJOK01000001.1:5571884-5586970 GCF_013302895.1 Streptomyces albus subsp. chlorinus
GTCCTCCGGGAAGCCGTCCCCCGAGAAGCCGTCCTCGGAGAATCCCTCTTCCGGGAATCCCTCTTCCGGGAATCTCTCTTCCGGGAAGGCCGGGCCGGGGAAGGCAGCGGGCGGCGGGGCACCGGCCGGCGAGACCCCGGGCGGAGCGCCGTCCTCCGCCAGGACCCCCACCGCGGAATCCGCGGCGGCGGCGCCAGCAGCGTCGGCGTCCGCGTCGACGACTGCGTCCGCCTCGGCGGCGACGCCCGTCGCGGCATCGGCGACGGTGTCCGGAACGCCGTCGGTGACGTCGAGGATCCCGACGGCACCACCGGCCCCGGCACCGGCCCCGCCCGGCCACGGCCGCGACCCCTCCGCCGCGCCGGCCGCGTCCGCCGCATCCACCGGTTCCGCACCTCCGGCGGTTTCTCCCGCCTCCGCTGCCTCCGCCGTCCCCGCCCCCGCGACGCCGGGCGGTGTCCAGCCCGGCGCCGCCGCTTCGCTGCCCGCGACGGCAGCCACGTCCGGTGTGGTCGTCGGTGCCGGGGCCGGGGGGAGCGGGCCGCAGGGTGAGCAGGCGGACGGAGGCAGGCTGCACCGGATCGTCTGGCCTCTCGAGGAGTTCGCCGACGCTATCGAGACCGCCGCCGCGCGCAACGGTGAGGCGGTGCTGGTGGTGCCGGACGGGGCGCGGCTGGTCGTGCTCGCGTCGGACGGCGGTGCGGCGGTGGCGGCGTGCGCCGAGTTCGCCGCGACGGCCGCCGCCGCGCAGCCGGGCCGCCGTCCCCACGGGGGCGGCGAGGAGGGCCTCGCGATCGGCGTCTCCGCGCCCGCCGGGCTCCCGGCGGCGGCTGTCGCCTTCAAACAGGCGGACCAGGCGCTGTCCGTCGCCAGGCGGCGCGGGGTGCCGCTCGTGGAGCACGAGGACGTCGCGGCGGGCTCCGTGCTGCCTCTGCTGGCCGACGACGCCGTACGCGCGTTCGCGGACGGGCTGTTGCGCGCGCTCCGCGAGCACGACGCGAACGGCCGGGGCGATCTGGTCGCCTCGCTACGGGCCTGGCTCTCCCGGCACGGCCAGTGGGACGCGGCCGCCGCCGAACTGGGCGTGCACCGGCACACTCTGCGGTACCGCATGCGCCGGGTCGAGGAGATCCTCGGCCGCTCGCTCGACGACCCGGATGTCCGCATGGAACTCTGGCTCGCCCTCAAGGCCACCAGCTGAGGCGGGCGCCCGGCTTGAGGACGGGCGCCGCACGGTGGTGGCCGTACGGCCGTGAGGGGGAGTGCCCCGCGTGGCGCGGCGCACTCCGCTCGGCTCTGGACCCCTGGGTCTACCGCCAGTTCCCCTCCCTCCCGGGCACGGGCACGCCCCCCGGCAGCCCCATTCCCTGGCACCCCATCCCCGCGCAGCTCCCACCTCCTCCCCCCCAACAGCCTCCAGCGGCCCCCGCGCTTTCAGCCGCCCCCCGCACTCCCACCCACCCCAAAGGCGCTGTAGGCCATCCCAAAGGCCCTACTGGCCCCATGCCCACATGTCCACATCAAGCCCCAGGCCCACAGCCCCAGGCCCACACCCCCACCCGACGCCCCCCACCTTCCGGCCGACGCTCCCCAAGGCGCTCCCCGGACAGGGACAATCCGTAGCACCCCTTCCGGTAAGTGCTCCGTACCGGACAAGAAGCGGCCGGGCTTCCACGCCCTACGGTGGACGCTGTAACCCCGCTTCTCTCCCGCATCCGGAAGGCGATCCGCAGTGACGACAGCGACTTCTCCTCACGCATTCTGGCTCGCCGGCCGCAAGGCCACCGGCGACAGCACGCTCGATGTCACCTCGCCCTGGGACGGCAGGCACGTCGGTGCCGTCAGCATTCCCACGGCCGAGCAGGTGGAGGAGGCCGTGGCCGCCGCCGCCGCGGTCGCCGGCGAGTTCTCCGCCACCCCGGCGCATGTGCGGGCCGCCGCGCTCGACCACGTCACCCGCCGGCTGGAGGAGCGCGCGGACGAGATCGCCGGGCTGATCTCCGCGGAGAACGGCAAGCCCATGAAGTGGGCGCGCGGCGAGGTCGGCCGCTGCATCTCCGTCTTCCGCTGGGCCACCGAGGAGGCCCGCCGTTTCAACGGCGGCGAGGCCCAGCGCCTCGACTCGGACGCGGGCGGCACGGGCCGGCTGGCCCTCACCCGCCGCTTCCCGTACGGTCCGGTGCTGGGGATCGCGCCGTTCAACTTCCCGCTCAACCTGTGCGCCCACAAGGTCGCCCCCGCGATCGCCGTCGGTACGCCGATCATCCTCAAGCCCGCGCCGGCCACGCCGCTGTCCGGGCTGCTGCTGGGGGAGCTGCTGGCCGAGACGGAGCTGCCCGCCGGTTCCTGGTCGGTGCTGCCGGTGCCGAACGACCAGATGCCGGGCCTCGTGCAGGACGAGCGGCTGCCGATCATCTCCTTCACCGGTTCGGCGCCGGTGGGCTTCTCGATCCTGGACTCGGCGCCGCGCAAGCGGGTCACGCTGGAGCTGGGCGGCAACGGCGCGGCCGTCGTGCTCGCCGACTACTCCTCCGAGGCGGATCTCGACTGGGCCGCGCAGCGCATCGCGACCTTCTCCAACTACCAGGCGGGCCAGTCCTGCATCTCCGTCCAGCGGGTGATCGCCGACGCGTCGGTCTACGACAGGCTGGTGCCGAAGGTGGTGGCGGCCGTGGAGGCGCTCAACACGGGTGATCCCTCGGACGAGTCGACGGATGTCGGCCCGCTGGTGAGCGAGGACGCGGCCCGCCGTGTCGAGTCGTGGGTCGCGGAAGCCGTCTCCCGTGGTGCCAAGGTCCTCACCGGCGGCAAGCGGGAGGGGGCCAGCGTCGAGCCGACCGTGCTGGAGAACGTCCCGGCCGACACCCAGCTCGGCTGCGAGGAGGTCTTCGGCCCCGTGATGTCGTTCGTGAAGGTGAACGGTGAGCAGGAGGCCTTCGCCGCCGTCAACGACTCCAAGTACGGTCTCCAGGCGGGCGTCTTCACGCACGACGTGCAGGCCGCCTTCCGGGCGCACCGGGCGCTGGAGGTGGGCGGTGTCGTCGTCGGGGACGTGCCGTCCTACCGTGCCGACCAGATGCCGTACGGCGGCGTCAAGCAGTCGGGTGTGGGCCGCGAGGGTGTGCGGTTCGCGATGGAGGACTACACCTACGAGCGTGTCATGGTGCTCACGGGCCTCGACCTGTGAGAAGGGGCTCGGTGATGAGGGTGCTCGGTCGCGGAGCCGCCTGAGCACCGCATATGCCCCTGTCGTGCATATGCCCCTGTTGCGCATACGTGCCTGTCGCGTATACATGCCTGTTGCCGGGCGCCCGCTCGCGGGTGCCCGGCAACGGTGTTCTCGGCGGTGTTCCCGGCCGGCCCGCCGGGACCGGGCGGGGGCGACGACTGTCCGTGCGGACCTCCTTCGGCACGCACGGGCTCCGGCACGGGCTGGAATTGCGTACCTACTAGTATGTACAGTTCTTTCATGAACGGTGCGGACACGGCCCAGCGACTTATCGCGGCCACCCAGGAACTCCTGTGGGAGCGCGGCTACGTCGGTACGAGCCCGCGCGCCATCCAGCAGCGGGCCGGTGCCGGACAGGGCAGCATGTACCACCATTTCGGGGGCAAGCCCGATCTGGCCCGGGCGGCGGTGCGCAGGAACGCGGAGCAGTTGCGGGCGCTCGCGGACGCCGAACTGGGGCGTGAGGGCAGCGCCGTGGAGCGCGTCCGCGCCTATCTGGGGCGAGAGCGCGAGGTGCTGCGCGGCTGCCGCGTCGGCGGGCTGGCCCAGGACCCGGAGGTGGTCGCCGACCCCGAGCTGCGCGCACCGCTGGAGGAGACGTTCGCGTGGCTCCAAGAACGGCTGGCCGGGGTACTCGAAGAGGGGCGGGCGAACGGGGAGTTCGGCTCCGGGTTCGATCCGGCGGGGACCGCGGCCGCGATCGTCGCCGTCGTCCAGGGCGGCTACGTGCTCGCCCGCTCGGCCGGTGATCCGGGCCCGTTCCACCAGGCCGCGGACGGCCTGCTGCGCTTGCTGGACGCACACGCCGCCCCGGCCGGGACCGCGGCCGCCTCCGGCCCCCACCCCGGCTCCGCTTCCTCATCCCGCTCCCCCTCCGGCCCCGGCACCCCCTCCGGCCCCGGCTCCGGCCCTGGCACCGATCCGGGCTCCAGGGCCGATCCGGCTTCCGATTCGGGTACCGGCTCGGGTCCGGGTATCGACCACGCCGACGCCGCCTTGTGACCGGCTGTCCCAGCGGGCCGCACGGCCGGCGGCGCGGGCACCGTGAGGAGGAGGCGACGGCGACGCCCGGAGCCGGGCCCCACCCCGCCCCCGCCGACTCCACTTCCGCCGACTCCGGCCTCCCCCGCGCCGACTCCGGCTCCACCCCCACTGCTTCCCCTCCCACCGACTCCGTCTCCGGGCCGCCCGCGCCCGCCGTCCGTACCGTCCTCGGAGACATACCCGGCACGGAACTGGGTGTCTGCGACAGCCATGACCACCTCTTCCTGCGGAGCCCCAGGCTGCCCGGGCAGGAGTTGGACGAGGTGGGGGCGGCCGAGGAGCAGTTGCGCGGGTTCGCCGGGCACGGCGGGCAGAGCCTCGTGCAGTGGACGCCGTACGGGATGGGGCGCCGCTCCGGCGCCCTCGCGGAGCTGGCCAGACGTACGGGTGTGCGGATCGTGGCCGCCACCGGGCTGCACCAGGCCGTCCACTGCGCCGAGAAGCCGCCCGCCGATCTGGTGGCGCTCTTCGTCGAGGAGCTGACCCGTCGGATGCGCGGCGGTGCCTGCGACCAGGTCCCGCGCGCGGGGCTGGTCAAGGTGGCGGGGGACTTCCACGGGCTCGGCCCGCACGCGCGGCGCACGATGGCCGCGGCGGCCGAGGCGCACCATGAGACGGGCGCCCCCATCGCGGTCCATCTGGAACTCGGCACCGGAGCGGCGGAGGTGCTCGCGCTGCTGTGCGGCGAGCGGGAGGTGGCGCCCTCGCGGGTGCTGCTCGGGCACCTGGGGCGCTGTCCCGATCTCCGGATGCAGCGGGAGGTGGCGGAGTCGGGGGCCTGGCTGGTTTTCGACGGTCCTTCCCGTGCCCACCACGCCACGGACTGGCGGCTCTTCGACAGCCTGGCCGACCTGGCGGAGCGCGGTCTCGGCGACCGGATCCTGCTGGGCGGCGACACCGTCACGGCGACGGCACGCGCGGAGACGGGCGTGCCGTATGTCACGCGGGTGCTGCGGCCGCGCGTGGCCCGCGAGTTGGGCGAGGAGTTCGCCCGGCGGGTCTTCGTGGACAACCCCGCGCGCGCGTTCGCCGTCCCCTGGAAGGGCTGAGTCACGCGACCCGGGCGGCCCCACGCGACCGTACCCGTGGGCGGGACGGACCCCGCCCGGCTTTCAGCGACCCGGTTCCATCGACACACGGAGCGAGGTTCCCAAGGTGTTCACCTTCGCGCAGATCAGCGACATACACATCGGCCAGGACAGGGGCGATGGCGGTGCCCGGGCCCGGGAGCGCGCCGAGCGCGTACTCGGCTACCTGGCGCGGCTCCCCGGTGAGCTGGACGCCGTCCTGCTGACCGGGGACATCGCCGACCACGGTGAGGAGGCCGAATACCGGCTGGCGGCCAAGCTGTTCGCCGACCACGGTGTGCTGCCCCTCATCTGTCCCGGCAACCACGACGCGCGCGGTCCCTACCGTTCCATCCTGCTGGGCGGTGACGGGGCCGATGCCTCGCCCGTCAACCAGGTGCACCAGTTGCTGGGCGCGACGTTCCTGATGTGCGACTCCAGTGTGCCCGGCAGGGGGCACGGCTACCTGGACGACGCCACGCTCGGCTGGCTGGACCAGGCGCTGGCCGGGGCACCGGGCGACAAGCCCGCGTTCGTCTGCTTCCACCACCCGCCCGCCCGGCTGCACGGCCAGTACGTGGACCCGATCCGGCAGTTCGGCGAGGAGCGCCTGGCCGAGGTCGTCGGCAGGCACAGCCAAGTGGCGGGTCTGCTGTGCGGGCACAGCCACACCCCCGCGGTCACCACCTTCGCGGGAGTGCCGCTGGTCGCCGCGCCCGGTGTCGTCTCGACGCTGCGGATGCCGTGGGAGGGGGAGGAGGACGGGCCGGTCGACTACGAACTGCCGCCGCTGCTCGCCTTCCACGTGTACGACGACGAGGGCCGGCTGACAACCCACTTCCGCGTCGTTCCGTAAGGGGCCGGGACCGGGTGCTCCCCTTGCAGCCGGGCACTACAGTGCTTGAGGGAACGCAGTTTTGGGGTACTCGTGTACGACGAGTGCGCTCCGTGCGGCGCGGTACCCGGCAGGGGAGGGGGTATCGGATGCGGTTGCGCGAGCAGTGGCAGCGGCGGCGGGCCGGCAGCACCCTGACGGTGGCCGTCGCCTCGCTCGCCCTGCTGCTGTTGGTGGTCTTCCTCCTGCTGACGCTGACCGGTCACGTCGGACCGCCGAACAGCGCCACGCCCTGAGGCCGCTCCCGGTCGCGGCCCTCCCCCGGGCCCCCGGCCTGCCCCCGTCCCCCGGGGCGTGGCGCTCTTCCTGACCCGGGACAGTACGGGGGCGCGGGGTGCCGGGTCGTCACCGCACGGGAGTAAGGGGAACGTGTCCTTCTGCGGTAGACGGGTGCCGATGTCGTACCAGCGCGGTAGACGGAGCGTCCGCCACACCGCGCGCCCGGTGGATGTTGGCCGCGTCGCGTGCTGGCTACGCTGCGACGATGCGGAGCACGACGGCCCGGACCCGACTGCGCGGTGCCGCCGAGCGCGTACCGGCCTGGGCGTACGACAGCGCCATCGCGCTCGCCATCACGGCTGTCAGCCTGCTGCTGGGCAACGACCGCACCCCGCAGGGCTGGTCGGGACTGGACGGCCCGGGCGTGCTGCTGACGTGCGCGGTGAACCTGCCGCTCGTCGTCAGGCGGCGGCATCCGGTCGTGCTGTGCGTGGCCGTCCTGGCGGTGTGGACGGTGTACGTCGCCCTCGACTACTGGCCCGTGGTCAACACCCTCGGGCCGCTGCTCGCGCTCTACACCGTCGCCTCCCTGCGCCCCCTGCGCGAGGCGGCGGTGTGCGCGCTGCTGCTCGCCGGGGTGTGGCACTTCGCGGGGACGACGGGGACCGAGAGCTCCTGGGCCACCGTGCTCGGACAGAGCCTCCTGTACACCAGCGTCATCTGCGGATTCGGCCACCTCGCGCGCAAGGCGGCACAGCGCAACGTCGAACTGGCCGGGCTCACCGAGCAGTTGCGCCGCGAGCGGGCCGGGGCCGAGCGGCGCGCCGTCGCGGAAGAGCGGGTGCGGATAGCCCGCGAACTGCACGACGTGGTGGCCCACCACATGTCGGTGATATCCGTCCAGGCGGGCCTGGCGGGCTACGTCTTCGACTCCGACCCGCCAACCGCCCGCAGCGCGCTCGGCACCATCTCCGACACCTCCGGGGAGGCGCTGGCCGAGCTGCGCCGGCTGCTGGCCGTGCTGCGCGTGGAGGGCGGCGACCGTCCGGGCGACGGCGGTCAGCGGCTAGTCCAGCGGGGGGAGGGGGAGTCCGGTTTCGGCCCCGCACCGGGCCTCGACCAGCTCCCCGAACTGGCCGAACGCGTACGGGGAGCGGGCGTGCCCGTCGACGTCACGGTGACCGGCGAGCGCCGCGACCTGGCCCCGGGCCTCGGCCAGTGCGCCTACCGCGTCGTCCAGGAGGCGCTCACCAACATCCTCAAGCACGCCTACCCCGCCAGCGCGGCCGTGACCGTGGCCTACGAGCCCCGCCGGCTGACCGTCACGGTCACCGACGACGGAGGCGGCCGGGCCGGTGCCGGGCCGGCGGGCGCGGCACCGGTGTCCGGCTCCGGCCGCGACGGCGGCACGGGAGGCGCCGACCGGCGTTCCCGCGCGTTCCGCGCACCCCGCCCGCCCATTCCACCCCCGCCTCCTCCGGGCGGGCACGGCTTGATTGGGATGCGCGAGCGCGCCAGGATCTACGGGGGACGGCTGGAGGCCGGGCCACGGGCGAGCGGCGGATTCGAGGTACGGCTGATCCTCCCCGCCTGACAGCGCAGGGGGGAACACGGTGACGACCAGGGTGCTCGTCGTCGACGACCAGGTGCTCATCAGGGCGGGCGTCGCGGCGCTGCTGCGGGCGGCACCGGGCATGGAGGTCGTCGGCGAGGCGTCCGACGGTGACGAGGCCCAGCGGCTGGCGGCCGAGCACCGGCCCGACGTCATCCTCATGGACATCCGGATGCCCGGCACCAGCGGCATCACCGCGACCGAACGCATCCTCGAGGCGAGCCCGGAGCCGCGCCCGCGCATCCTGGTGCTGACCACCTTCGACCTGGACGAGTACGTCTACGCCGCGCTGCGTGCCGGCGCCTGCGGCTTCCTGCTCAAGGACACCGGTCCCCAGCGGCTGCTGGCGGCCGTCGCCGCCGTCGCGGAGGGCGACACGCTCTTCTCACCGAGCGTCACCCGCCGCCTCATCGAGGCGTACGCACCCCGGGTGGACCCCGCCGGCCCGCCGCCCGGGAAGCTGGACGTCCTCACCGGCCGGGAGCTGGACGTGCTCCGCCTGGTGGCGGGCGGCCTGTCCAACCCGGAGATAGCCGAGGCCCTGGTCATCAGCGAGTCCACCGTCAAGACCCACCTCAACCGCACGATGGCCAAGCTCGGCCTGGGCAGCAGGGCCCAGGCGGTGGTCCTGGCGTACGAAACCGGGCTGGTCACCCCGGGCGGCGGCCACGCCCAGGGCGGGGGCGGCGCGGGGGGCTAGGGGCGAATGCCGGGTCTGCGGTGTCTGGTTACGCGGTCTCTGGTACGGGCCGGAGGAATCGGGTACATACGACCGAGTAGCACCCGTCGGTAGTCAACGTCACCACTCCTCCCGAGGTGAGCGAGATGACCGTCTCCGAGCGTGAGGCCCGCGAAGTCGCCGAGGCGGCCCGAGAGAAGGACTGGCGCAAGCCGAGCTTCGCCAAGGAGCTGTTCCTCGGCCGCTTCCGCCTCGACCTGATCCATCCGCACCCGCAGCCCGCGGCGGAGGACATCGCGCGCGGCGAGGAGTTCCTCGACCGGCTCCGCGCGTTCCTGGAGGCGGAGGTCGACGGTGCGCGGATCGAGCGCGAGTCCCGCATCCCGGACGAGGTGATCACGGGACTGAAGCGGCTCGGCGCGCTCGGCATGAAGATCGGCACCGAGTACGGCGGCCTCGGCCTCACCCAGGTCTACTACAACAAGGCGCTCGCCCTGGTCAGCTCCGCCAGCCCCGCTGTCGGCGCCCTGCTGTCCGCGCACCAGTCGATCGGTGTTCCGCAGCCGGTGAAGCTCTTCGGCAGCCAGGAGCAGAAGGACGCCTTCCTGCCCCGGTGCGCCCGCGGCGACATCTCCGCCTTCCTGCTGACCGAGCCCGACGTGGGCTCCGACCCGGCGCGGCTGGCCACCACCGCCGTGCCCGACGATGGGGGCACCTCCCGCTCGAGCGGAGCCGAGAGTGGGGGAGACTACGTGCTCGACGGCGTGAAGCTGTGGACCACCAACGGCGTGGTCGCCGACCTGCTGGTCGTCATGGCACGCGTCCCCCCTCCCGCCGAGGGTGATCCGCGCGCCGCACAGGGACACAAGGGCGGTATCACGGCGTTCGTCGTGGAGGGCGACTCCGAGGGCATCACCGTGGAGAACCGCAACGCCTTCATGGGCCTGCGGGGCATCGAGAACGGTGTGACCCGCTTCCACCGGGTGCGGGTGCCGGCCGCCCACCGCATCGGCCCGGAGGGCGCCGGCCTCAAGATCGCCCTGACCACCCTCAACACCGGCCGGCTGTCGCTGCCGGCCACCTGCGCGGGGGCGGGCAAGTGGTGCCTGAAGATCGCCCGCGAGTGGGCGCGGGCGCGCGTCCAGTGGGGCAGGCCGGTCGCCGAGCACGAGGCCGTCGGCAGCAAGATCTCCTTCATCGCCGCCACGACGTTCGCCCTGGAGGCGGTGCTCGACCTGGCCTCCCAGATGGCCGACGAGGAGCGCAACGACATCCGTATCGAAGCCGCGCTCGCCAAGCTCTACGGCAGCGAGATGGCCTGGAAGATGGCCGACGAACTGGTCCAGATCCGCGGCGGGCGCGGCTTCGAGACCGCCGAGTCCCTCGCGGCGCGCGGTGAACGGGGCGTCCCCGCCGAGCAGTTGCTGCGCGACCTGCGGATCAACCGGATCTTCGAGGGCTCCACCGAGATCATGCACCTGCTGATCGCACGGGAGGCGGTGGACGCCCACCTGTCGGTCGCGGGCGACCTCATCGACCCGGACAAGACACTCGCCGACAAGAGCAGGGCCGCGCTCTCCGCGGGCGCCTTCTACGCCACCTGGCTGCCCGGGCTCGTCGCGGGCCCCGGCCGGCTCCCCGGCGCCTTCGCCGAGTTCGGCACGCTCGCCCCGCATCTGCGGTACGTCGAACGGACGGCGCGCAAGCTGGCCCGCTCCACGTTCTACGCCATGTCGCGCTGGCAGGGCCGGATGGAGACCAAGCAGGGGTTCCTGGGGCGGATCGTGGACATCGGGGCGGAACTGTTCGCGATGAGCGCCGCCTGCGTCCGCGCCGAGAAGATGAAACGGGACGGCACCGACGGGCAGGCCGCCCACCAGCTCGCGGACGCCTTCTGCCGCCAGGCGCGCCTGCGCGTCGAGGAGCTGTTCGCACGGTTGTGGGCCAACACCGACGACCTCGACCGCAGGGTCGTCCGCCAGGTCCTCGACGGCTCCTACACCTGGCTGGAGGAGGGCATCGTCGACCCCTCGACAGAGGGCCCGTGGATCGCCGACGCCACCCCGGGCCCCTCGCGGAAGGAGAACGTCCACCGTCGCGTCCGCTGAGCGGGCGCCTCCTCCCGCACGCCCGGGCGTGCGGGCGTGCGGTGTCTCCGGCCGCCTGGCGCGGGCTGTCCACCACCCCTGGCCCGCCCTAGAGTTGACGCGTGAGCGAGGAGACGCGCAACACCGTGGACGGGCAGGTCAGTGCTGGTGCCATCGTGCAGGCGGCCAGCATCGGGGCGGTGCACCACCATGTGCACGCCGCACCCGCTGAGTCCGCCGCGCCGGTGGTCCGGCTGCCCGTCGAGGCGCCCTTCTTCGAGGACCGGGAAACCGAACGGGAGAGCGTGGAGCGGGCGCTGGGGCGGTGGCGTGAGCGCAGCGGTGTCGTACGCCCCCTGGTCGTGGCCGTGAGCGGCATGGGAGGCGTCGGCAAGAGCGCGCTGGGGCTGCGCCTCGCCCACGAGGCACACCGCGAACGCGGCTGCCACGCCCTGTACGTGGACCTGGACGACCACCGCAAGGACGGTGCGGTCGATCCCTCGGACGTGCTGGCCGTCCTGCTCGGCGACCTGGGCGTCCACGAACCGTGGCGGGCCAAGGACCCGGCCGGGCGTCGCGGTCAGTACGCGGAGCGCACGGCGGGGCGGCGGCTCGTGGTGGTTCTCGACAACGCCGCCTACGGCAGCGAGGTGGAGCCGCTGCTGCCGGTGAGTACCGACAGCGTCGCCATCGTCATCAGCCGCAGACGCCTGGCGGACCTGCCGGGCGCGCTGGAGGTCCCACTGGGACCCCTGCCGGGCGAGGCGGCCGAGGGGCTGCTCCGCTCGCTCCTGGACGACACCCCTCTGGCGAGCGGACAGGACACCGTCGCCGAGATCGCCCGGATGTGCGGCGGACTGCCCGCCGCCCTGCACGTGGCCGGCCGCTATCTGCGCACGCACCGCCGCAGGCCGGCCGAGCGGCTGATCGCCGCCCTGCGCACCGAACTCGACGAGGAGGGCCTGCCCGTGGTGGAAGCCGTCTGGGACGCCGCCTACCGCGAGCTGAGCGCCCCCGCGGCCCGTCTCTACCGGCTGCTCGCCTCGCACCCGGGACCGTCCTTCACCGACGCTTCCGCCGCGGCGCTGCTGGGCGCCGAGGACCCGGACGCCGCCTACGACGCGCTGACCGAGCTGGAGGGGGCGAGCCTGGTCACGGTCTGGGACCGGGACGCGGAACCGGATCCGGACGGCGCAACCGGCGCGGCACAGGAGCGGCTGCGCATGCACGACCTGCTCCGCGCCCACGCACAGCGCCGGGCGCGCCAGGACGGGGAGCCGGAGGAGGCCGCCGCCCGGGCCCGGGTGGTGCGCTGGTACCGGCGGCAGGCCGAGCGCGCCGACGAACTGGTCGCGGGCAGCCGCATGCGGTTCGCCCTTCCCGTGCCGCCCCTGCCGTACGCGCCCGATGTGCCCTTCCGCAGCAAGACGGAGGCGGCCCACTGGATGACGGCGGAACGGGCCGCGCTCCACTCCTGCGTGCACCTGGCCCACCAGGCGGGCGGTCCCGAGGGCGACACGGACGCCTGGAGCCTGTGCGAGCCCCTGTGGACGCACTTCATGGACCACCGCCACTACGCCGACGCCATCGACGCCTTCCGCGCGGGACTGGCCTCCGCCCAGCGCGCCGAACACCTGGCGGCCCAGGCGAGGCTGCGCTGCCAGCTGGCCCGCGCGCTGTGGGAGACAGGGGACCTGGCGGCCGCCCGGAACGAGGTCGACCAGGCCGTGCGGAGCGCCGCGGCACTGGAGGGAGAGCCCAGACTCCGCGCCTCCACCCTGGAGTTCCGCGGCCTCCTGCGGCGGGAAGAGGGCGACTGGGCGGGCGCCGTTGAACAGTTCGCGGCCTCCCGCCGCATCCACGAGGAGATCGGCAACGCCTACGGGGTCCTCCTGCAGACCTATCTCCTCGGCAAGACGCTCCTCGACCAGGGCGAGCCGCGCCGCGCCGCCGAACTGCTGGCCCGGGCCCACGACATGGCCGGACTCCAGGGCCGCACCCGGATGCTGGGCCGCACCGCCTACGAACTCGCCCGCGCCCTGCGCCGGACAGACGAGGGCGGCAGCGGGCGGGTCCACGCGCTGTACGAGCGGGCACTGGAGAGCGCCCGCGAGCGCGGCGCCGACCGCGACGAGGCGGAGGCACTGCACGCGCTGGCGGACCTGGCCGAACAGACGGGAGACCGGGAGGCCGCGCACACCCGCCGCGCCCAGGCCCGCGCCATCGAGGCCCGCGCGGGCGCCGTGGGGGCGGAGGGCTGAGCGCACGCCAGGCGGAGCGGACGGGCGGCCGAGCGCCCCGGCGGACGAACGGCTGGGCGGACGAACGGGTGGGACGGCGAGGACGAGGGAGGGGCTCAGGCGGAAGAGAGCGGAAGAAAAGGGGGCTCAGGGGGAAGCCGCGGAGCCGGCGGCGTCATCCGAGACACCGGAGTCCTCCAAGGCCCCACCGGACTCAGCGGCACCGCCCCTCGCCGCGTCCCCCGCCACGGCGTCCCCCGCCACGGCGTCCCCCTCCGCAGGGGACAGCACAGCCACTGCCCGCAGCCCGCCCACCTCGCAGCGCACCCGCCGGCCGGACGGCACGGCTGTGTCCCGTCGGGCCGGACGCGGGTGGGCAGCCTCGGCCGGATGGGTGTGCACAGAGGGGTCTTCCTTGGCCAGCCACGCGTGCACTCCGCACAGCACGGCCACCGGGTCGGGCGGTGCGCCGTCCGGCTCGATCCGTACGGTCAGCAGTCCGGCCCTGCCGCGCACCCGCAGCACACAGGTGTCCGGTGCGAGCACGGCTGCCGCCGTGCGGCAGCCCGGATACGCCGCGAGCACCCCCGCGCTCCACTCCGCGACCGCGTCGGCCCGGACGGTCCTCCGGTAGAGCAGGCCCGCGCTGCGCACGTGACGCAGCCCCGCCCAGTCCTCCTCGGCCGCCAGGTGGTCGCCGGGCTGCCCCGAGGCCGGGCGGCGCGCCACCCGCACCGTCTCCCCGGCCACCTCGCTGTCGACGGCGAAGGCCGTCGGCGCGGGGGACCGCTTCGCCACCTGCAGGGGGACCGGCAGGGGGTCAGGTTCGGCGGGTACGGGCGGCGGGGAGAGTCCCAGCAGCGTATAGAGGCGCTCCCGCAGCTCCGTCAGCGCGTTGCCGCACCGCGCGAACGCCTCGCCGGCCGCCTCCCGGACCGACTCCGGACGGTGCCCGTCCATGGCCGCCCTCAGCTGCGGCCCGTACGGCAGGTGCTCGGCGAGCCGGGGCGCGGCGGCCAGCAGCCGTGACACGGGTGTCCCGGGCAGCAACTCCCTTCCGCCGTCGTAGGCGTTCAGCACGGGGAGACCGAGTGCCGCCGCGTAGAGGGCCGTCGAGCCGTGGTCGGAGATGACGCAGTCCGCCGCGACCAGTACGGCCGCCCACTCCTCGTAGGGGCGCGGCAGCAGCACACCTGCCCTCCGCTCCGGCGTGAGGTCCTGGCTGAGCCCGAAGCGCCCCTTGCTGACGTGTTCGTTGGGGTGCAGCACCAGAGCCGTCTGGTAGGCGTCGTAGGGCAGCTCCGTCGCCAGCCGCAGCGGCAGTCCGGGGCGGCGCTCCAGCAGCGATTCCGCACCCCAGGTCGAGACGGTGACCACCAGCGCGCGCCGGCCGGTGCCCAGCGCCCGCCGGTAGCGCCGGCGGCGCGGCAGCGACTCCAGCAGCCGGTCCAGCGTCGGATCGCCGACGACGGCGGCCGGGGCGGCGACGGCGGGCGAGTGGGCGACCAGCCGGTCGTACTGGCTGGGGTGTGCGAGGGCGTGCAGCCGTGCGAGCGGAGTGCCGTCGGGACGCAGCAGCTGACCGGGGTGCAGGCCGTTCGCCGCGTCCTCCACCGCCTCCGTGGACCCGTCCGGTGCGGGCACGCGCTTGCCGTACCCCGCGCCGTGCGGCAACAGGGTCAGCGGTCCGCGCAGCAGGTGGAGGGCACCCCGCGCGGAGGCGGCCAGCACGAGCGCGAACGAGCGCCGGGTGGCCTCCTCCCAGGGCAGCTGGAGGGCCCGCAGTTCCTCCAGCGCCGCCAGCGCGTCGGCGCTGAACTCGGAACCGGGGACCAGCGTGACGTACGGCCGGATGCGCCGGTCACCGGCGAGCGCGGGTGCGGCATCGAGCAGCCGGTGCAGTGTCGTGGCCGTCCGCACGACGAAGAGCACATCGCGCACCCCGGCTCCCGGCTCCCGGCTCCCGGCTCCCGGCTCCCGGCTCCCGGCTCCCGGCTCCCGGCTCCCGGCTCCC
>NZ_VJOK01000001.1:5586990-5600343 GCF_013302895.1 Streptomyces albus subsp. chlorinus
GGCTCCCGGCTCCCGGCTCCCGGCTCCCGGCTCCCGGCTCCCGGCTCCCGGCTCCCGGCTCCCGGCTCCCGGCTCCCGGCTCCCGGCTCCCGGCTCCCGGCTCCCGGCCAAATGGTCCATCGTAGTGTGTCCGACGCGATCGCGGGGCGCTTTTCGCGGGTGGGGCGGCAGTCCGCTGGGATCGCTCGGCGGCATGGGCGTGATCGTACTCGGGGCTGTCGCGGGCGGTTCAGCGAGCCCGCGGCGGCACGGGACGCGCCCTCTCGCGCGGGTCCGCTCCCGCGTGCACCGGGCCTCGCACCCGGTGCGCTGTCCGGGAGCGTGCACGGAGCGGACACAATGGGGGCATGACCGACTCCCTCGCTGACCCGCATCTGCGCTTTCCCGGCACCGCGCCGACCGGCAACGGCAACGGTGGTGCCGTGTCGGAGGCGGGCGCACCGCGCGACATCGTGATCCTCGGCTCGACGGGCTCGATCGGCACCCAGGCCGTCGACGTGGTGCTGAAGAACCCCGGCCGGTTCCGGGTCACCGCGCTGGCCGCCTCGGGCGGCCGGGTCGAGCTGCTGGCCGAGCAGGCGCACCGGCTCGGTGTGCGGTCCGTCGCCGTGGCCCGCGAGGACGCGGTGCCGGCGCTGCGTGAGGCGCTGCGCGCGGTGTACGGCTCCGGGGAGCCGCTGCCCGAGCTGCTGGCCGGTCCGGACGCCGCGACCGAGCTGGCCGCCTCCCCCTGCCACACCGTGCTCAACGGCATCACCGGTTCCATCGGGCTGGCGCCCACTCTGGCGGCGCTCGAGGCGGGCAGGACGCTGGCGCTGGCGAACAAGGAGTCGCTCATCGTGGGCGGGCCCCTGGTGAGGAGGGCGGCCCGGCCCGGTCAGATCGTGCCCGTCGACTCGGAGCACTCCGCGCTCTTCCAGGCCCTGATGGGCGGCAGCCGCGACGAGGTGCGCAAGCTGCTGGTCACCGCGTCGGGCGGCCCGTTCCGCGGGCGGAGCAGGGCTCAGCTGGCGGATGTGACGCCGAAGGAGGCGATGGCCCACCCCACGTGGGACATGGGGCCGGTCATCACCATCAACTCGGCCACCCTGGTCAACAAGGGCCTCGAGGTCATCGAGGCGCACCTGCTCTACGACATCCCGTTCGACCGCATTCAGGTCGTGGTCCATCCGCAGTCCGCCGTGCACTCGATGGTGGAGTTCATGGACGGCTCGACGCTGGCGCAGTGCGGTCCCCCGGACATGCGGCTGCCGATCGCCCTCGGCCTGGGCTGGCCCGAACGGGTGCCGGACTCCGGGCCGGTCTTCTCCTGGACGGAGGCCATGTCCTGGGACTTCTACCCGCTGGACGAGGAGGCGTTCCCCTCCGTTCCGCTGGCCTGCCACGTGGGCGCGCTGGGCGGGACGGCCCCCGCCGTCTTCAACGCGGCGAACGAGGAGTGCGTCGAGGCGTTTCTGGCCGGAAGGCTGCCGTTCACAGGCATCGTGGATACGGTGGCCGCTGTGGTCGAGGAGCACGGCACCCCGGAGGGAACCGGACTGACCCTGCCCGATGTCCTCGCCGCAGAGACCTGGGCGCGCGCCCGCGCCCGTGAACTGGCGGAACGGTCCGCCACAGCACCAGCGGAGGCCCGCGCATGACGACGTTCATGACCATCCTCGGCATAGTCGTCTTCGTCGTCGGCCTGCTCTTCTCCATCGCCTGGCACGAACTGGGCCACTTCTCCACCGCGAAGATGTTCGGGGTGCGGGTGCCGCAGTTCATGGTGGGCTTCGGGCCGACCATCTGGTCGAGGACGAGGGGCGAGACCGAGTACGGCATCAAGGCGGTGCCGCTCGGCGGCTACATCCGCATGATCGGCATGTTCCCGCCGGGCGACGACGGCACCGTGCGCAAGCGGTCCACCTCGCCGTTCCGCGGCATGATCGAGGACGCCCGCGCGGCGGCGTACGAGGAGCTCAAGCCCGGTGACGAGCACCGGATGCTGTACACGCGCAAGCCCTGGAAGCGCGTCATCGTGATGTTCGCCGGGCCGTTCATGAACCTGGTCCTGGCCGTGGTGATCTTCCTGACGGTGCTGATGACGTTCGGCATCAACACCCAGACGACCACCGTCTCCACGGTCTCGGAGTGTGTGATCCCCGCCTCGGCGCAGACCGACAAGTGCCCCAAGGACGCCAAGGACTCCCCGGCCAAGGCGGCGGGCCTCCGCCCTGGCGACAAGATCGTCTCCTTCGACGGCCGGCCCGTCGGGGACTGGGACACCCTCCAGCAGCGCATCCGGGACACCACCGGGCCCGCCACCCTCACCGTGGAGCGGGACGGCGCCCGGCGCACGCTGCACGCCGACCTCATCGAGAACAAGGTCGCCAAGACCGACGGCAACGGCGGGTACGTCCCCGACGAGTACGTCAGCGCGGGCTTCCTCGGCTTCACGCCCGCCAGCGGCGTGGTGCAGCAGTCCTTCCCGCAGGCCGTGGACCGGATGGGCGACATGATGGCCAACGGCGTCCAGGCCCTGGTCGACCTGCCCGGCAAGATCCCGGACCTGTGGAACGCGGCCTTCGACGGCGCCGAGCGCAAGCAGGACTCGCCGATGGGCGTGGTGGGCGCGGCCCGGGTGGGCGGCGAGGTGTTCTCGCTGGACATCCCGCCGAGCCAGCGGGTGGCCACGATGCTCTTCCTGGTGGCGGGCTTCAATCTGAGCCTGTTCCTGTTCAACATGCTGCCGCTGCTGCCGCTGGACGGCGGTCACATCGCCGGGGCGCTGTGGGAGTCGCTGCGCAGGAACCTCGCGAGGGTCTTCCGGCGGCCCGATCCCGGCCCCTTCGACGTGGCCAAGCTGATGCCCATCGCGTACGTGGTGGCCGGGGTCTTCCTCTGCTTCACTCTGCTGGTGCTCGTGGCCGACGTGGTGAATCCGGTCAGACTCACCGGATAGCAGCCGCCCGCCGGTCCGGCCCGCCGGTCCGGCCGGCTTCAGCCGTGTGACGCCCGTGCGTTTCCCGCACGGGCGTTACTGTTCGCGGCATTTTCCGGGCGACGATGTGCTCGCCGGGATCCCCGTGCCGTAATCTCGGAGATCTGGAGCCCGCAGAACCCGGGACTTGAACGACACCGTTGGGGTTGCACGCTGATGACAGCGATTTCGCTCGGAATGCCGGATGTTCCGGCCAAGCTCGCCGACCGCAGGGTCAGCCGGAAGATCCAGGTGGGAACGGTCGCGGTCGGGGGAGACGCACCCGTGTCCGTGCAGTCCATGACCACGACCCGCACCTCGGACATCGGCGCCACGCTGCAGCAGATCGCCGAGCTGACCGCCTCCGGCTGCCAGATCGTGCGTGTGGCGTGTCCCACGCAGGACGACGCCGACGCGCTCGCCACGATCGCCCGCAAGTCGCAGATCCCGGTGATCGCGGACATCCACTTCCAGCCGAAGTACGTCTTCCAGGCCATCGACGCCGGCTGCGCCGCCGTCCGCGTCAACCCCGGCAACATCAAGCAGTTCGACGACAAGGTCAAGGAGATCGCCGCGGCGGCCTCCGCCGCCGGCACCCCCATCCGCATCGGCGTCAACGCGGGCTCCCTCGACAAGCGGCTCCTGCAGAAGTACGGCAAGGCCACGCCGGAGGCGCTGGTCGAGTCCGCGCTGTGGGAGTGCTCCCTGTTCGAGGAGCACGGTTTCCAGGACATCAAGATCTCGGTCAAGCACAACGACCCGGTCGTCATGGTCAACGCCTACCGGCTGCTCGCCCAGCGCTGCGACTACCCGCTGCACCTGGGCGTCACCGAGGCCGGCCCCGCCTTCCAGGGCACCATCAAGTCCGCCGTCGCCTTCGGCGCGCTGCTCAGCGAGGGCATCGGCGACACCATCCGCGTCTCCCTCTCGGCGCCGCCCGCCGAGGAGGTCAAGGTCGGCATCCAGATCCTGGAGTCCCTGGGGCTGCGCCAGCGCGGCCTGGAGATCGTCTCCTGCCCCTCCTGCGGCCGCGCCCAGGTGGACGTCTACAAGCTCGCCGACGAGGTCACCGCCGGGCTGGAGGGCATGGACGTCCCGCTGCGCGTCGCCGTCATGGGCTGTGTCGTCAACGGTCCCGGCGAGGCCCGTGAGGCCGATCTCGGTGTCGCCTCCGGCAACGGCAAGGGCCAGATCTTCGTCAAGGGAGAGGTCATCAAGACCGTTCCCGAGTCGAAGATCGTGGAGACGCTCATCGAGGAGGCGATGAAGATCGCCGAGCAGATGGAGAAGGACGGCGTGCCCTCCGGCGAGCCCGTGGTGACGACCGCCGGCTGACGCCCGGAGCCCGGATTTCCCCGTACTCCCTCTCCCGTACTCGCGTGCGAGGCACCGCCGCGCGGCCCTGTCCGGGCCGCGCGGCGGCGTCATGTCCTGGCCCCGGGTACAGTGCCACCAGATCGTTCCTTACGCCTGCGGGCCGTACGTGAGGCGCCGAGACGTTGCTGACCACCACCTCCACCAGGGCCGTCGAACCGGCCGAGCTGCCTGAGGCGCTGGCGGTGCTGCGCCGTGAGCCGGTCAACAACGCCTTCGTCACCGCCCGGGTGCACAGTTCGGGCCTCGACCCGTGGCGCCTGGGCGGCGAGATGTGGGGCTGGTACCGGGAGGGCCGCCTGGAGTCCCTCTGCTACAGCGGCGCGAACCTCGTCCCGCTGTGCGCGGGCCCCGAGGCCGTGCGGGCGTTCGCCGAGCTGGCCCGCCGCCAGGGCCGCCGCTGCTCGTCCCTCGTCGGCCCCTCCGAGGCCACCATGGCGCTGTGGTCCCATCTGGAGCCGTACTGGGGCCCGGCGCGCGAGGTGCGTGCCCACCAGCCGCTGATGGCCACCGACCGCATGCCGTCCGGCGTGCGGCCCGACCCGCTGGTGCGCCGCGTCGCCAAGAACGAGATGGAGCTGGTCCTGCCGGCCTGCGTCGCCATGTTCACCGAGGAGGTCGGCGTCTCTCCGCTGGCGGGCGACGGCGGACTCGTCTACCAGGCGCGGGTCGCCGAGCTGGTGGGCACCGGGCGGTCGTTCGCGCGGATCGAGGACGGCCGTGTCGTCTTCAAGGCCGAGATCGGCGCCGTCACCCCCCAGGCCTGCCAGATCCAGGGGGTGTGGGTGGCCCCCGACCGGCGCGGCGAGGGCCTCTCCGTGACCGGCATGGCCGCCGTCCTCGACCATGCGCTGCGCGAGGTGGCCCCGCTGGTGAGCCTGTACGTCAACGACTACAACGCCCCGGCACGGGCCGCCTACCGGCGCGTCGGCTTCCGCGAGGTCGGCGCGTTCTCCAGCGTCCTGTTCTGACAGCGCTCTGTTCTGACAGCGTCCTGTTCTGACCGGTCCGGGCGTCCGGTTCCGACGTCCTGTTCCGACGCGTCGGGCCAGTCCGTCCCGACCGGCCGGAGCGCCCACTCCCGCCGCGGCCGGAGCACCCCGTTCCGCTCGGTCGCCCCCCTGCCCCGGCCCGCCGCCCGGCCCGGGCGCCCGCTCCCCAACCCTCCCCGAGCACCGCCTCTTCGCGCGGACGCGGCCGAGGAAGTAGCCTCCCCGCCATGCCGCACACAGCCGGGGGACCGCTCCCGGACCCCCGGACAGTGGTCACCGGGCCGCTCGACCTCGCCGCGCGCGTCGACGACGCGCTCGCCGTCCAGGCCGTCGCCTTCGGCCTGACCGACGAGGAGGTCGGCGTCCGCCAGCACATCGTGCTGCGCCACATGTCCTCACCCGGAGCCCGCGCCCTGGGCGCCACCACGGAGGAGGGCCGGCTCGTCGGCTTCGTCTACGGGATGCCCAACGACCGCTCCCACTGGTGGTCCACCGTGGTGGAGCCGTATCTGCGCCAGGAGGGGAACGAGGGCTGGCTGGACGGGGCCTTCGTCATCACCGAGCTGCACGTCCACCCCGCCTTCCAGCACCGCGGCATCGGCCGCGACCTGATCACCCGCCTCACCGACGGCGCCGCCGAGCCCCGCTCCGTACTCTCCGCCCTCGACACCGACAGCCCGGCCCGCGCCCTCTACCGCCGCCTCGGCTACCGTGACCTGGCCCGCCGTGTCCAGTTCCCCAGCGCCCCCCAGCCGTACGCGGTGATGGGCGCGCCGTTGCCGTTGCGGCGCTGGTGACGGGCCCCGGCCGGGCGCCGGACGGCCGCCGGGACCCTGGTGCGGACGTATCGCGGACGTATCGCGTTTTCCTGCCGTCGGTCCGGCCGGATAGGCTCCGCCTCGACGAGTTCCGTCGATTGTCGCGAGTACAGCCCGAGCAGGAGTCCCCATGGCAGCCCGTGTCCAGCGTTTGTCCCGGTCGATGCTGAAGACGCTGCGTGACGACCCGGCCGACGCCGAGACGCTCAGCCACAAGCTGCTGGTCCGCGCCGGGTACGTCCGCCGCACCGCCGCCGGTATCTGGACCTGGCTCCCGCTCGGCAAGCAGGTGCTGGAGAACGTCACCCGTATCGTCCGCGAGGAGATGGACGCCATCGGCGGCCAGGAGGTCCTCCTCCCGGCGCTGCTGCCCAGGGAGCCCTACGAGGTCACCGGCCGGTACGAGGAGTACGGCGACCTCCTCTTCCGCCTCAAGGACCGCAAGGGCGGCGACTACCTGCTCGGCCCCACCCACGAGGAGATCTTCACGCAGGTCGTCAAGGACCAGTGCTCCTCCTACAAGGACCTCCCGGTCACGCTCTACCAGATCCAGACCAAGTACCGCGACGAGGCCCGCCCGCGCTCCGGCATCCTGCGCGGCCGCGAGTTCACGATGAAGGACTCCTACTCCTTCGACGTCACCGACGAGGGCCTGGCCGAGTCCTACGCCGCCCACCGGGTCGCCTACCAGCGCATCTTCGAGCGCCTCGGCCTGGACTACCGCATCGTCTCGGCCATCTCCGGCGCCATGGGCGGCTCGGCCTCCGAGGAGTTCCTGGCACCCGCGGCAGCCGGCGAGGACACCTATGTGCAGTGCCCGCAGTGCGGTTACGCGGCCAACACCGAGGCCGTCTCCGTCACCGTGGCGCCCGCCTCCACGGAGGGCCACGGCCCGGTGGAGAAGCTCGACACCCCCGATACCCCCACCATCGAGACCCTGGCCGAGTACCTGGGCGTCCCGGCCTCCGCCACGCTGAAGAACCTGCTGGTGAAGGTCGACGGTCAGATCACCGCCGTCGGCGTCCCCGGCGACCGCGAGGTGGACCTGGGCAAGCTCGCCGAGCACCTGGCCCCCGCCACCGTCGAGGTGGTCACAGCCGAGGACTTCGAGGGCCGCGGCGACCTGGTCCGCGGCTACATCGGCCCGCAGGGCGGCATGGCCGGCAAGGCATTCCGCTACCTGGCCGACCCGCTGGTGGCACCCGGCACCTCCTGGATCACCGGCGCCAACGAGGAGGGCAAGCACGCCCGCAACGTGGTGTGCGGCCGGGACTTCGAGGTGGACCAGTACCTGGACGTCGTCGTGGTCGAGCCCGGCGATCCCTGCCCGCGGTGCGGCGCCGGCATCGAGCTGGACCGCGCCATCGAGATCGGCCACATCTTCCAGCTCGGCCGCAAGTACGCCGACGCCTTCGAGCTGGACGTGCTCGGCCAGGACGGCAAGCCGGCCCGCGTCACCATGGGCTCCTACGGCATCGGCGTCTCCCGCGCGGTGGCGGCGCTCGCCGAGCAGACCGCCGACGAGCAGGGCCTGTGCTGGCCGCGCGAGGTGTCGCCCGCCGATGTGCACGTCGTCGCCGCGGGCAAGGCCCAGCAGACCGAGGCGGCGCTCCAGATCGCCGAGCGGCTCGGCGAGGCGGGCGTCCGCGTGCTGGTGGACGACCGCTCCGGCGTCTCCCCCGGTGTGAAGTTCACCGACGCGGAACTGATCGGCGTCCCGACCATCCTGATCGCCGGCCGCGGCGTCAAGGACGGCCGCGTGGAGCTGAAGGACCGCCGCACGGGCGAGCGCGAGGAGCTGCCGATCGACGAGGCGGTCGCGCGGCTCACCGGCCAGGGCTGAGCCCCGCGGCGGGTCCGCCCCGCCGCCGTTCTCGCCTCCGCGCCGCGGTGGGGGGACGAGAACGCCGGCGGCCGGCGGACGGGCGGGCTCACAGCCAGGCGGCGAACTCCAGCAGCATCTCCGCGTCGCGTCCGTTGCCGCTCGCGTGGTGGCGGCAGGCCGACTCGACGGCGCGGTAGAGCGCCCACTGGCGCACCCGCTCGCGGGGGACGTCCAGGGAGTCGGCGAGTTTGTTGACGCGGCGCCGGGTGGCGGCCGCGGCGCCGGTGGAGGCCATCAGGTCGTGCAGCCGGTCCCGGGCCAGCCGGGCCAGGTCGTAGGCGGGCTCGCCCACCAGCGGGTCGGGGCCGACCGCCAGCCAGCGGGCCCGCCCCTCGGCGGCGGAGGCGGCCAGGACGGCGCCCTGTCTGAAGTCGCCGTGCAGCAGGACCGGGTCCCCCTCGGGAGCGGGTTCGGCCAGCATCGTGGCGCGGGCCTCCAGCGCGGCGGCCACCAGCGGTTCGGCGTCCGGCGGCACGGCGGTGCGCATCAGGCGGGTCTCGGCAGCGGTGTGTTCGGCCACCGTCTCCAGGTGGTGGCCACAGGGCGGCGGCACCCACAGGCGCCGGACGACGGAGACGGCCTCCAGCGTCGCCTTGGCCTCGGGCAGCGACCGCAGCGACACCTCGCGGCGCAGTCTCTCCAGCAGGAGCACGCCCTCCTCGGGCGCGGCCCGCAGCACGCGTACCGCGCCGAGCCCGTGCCAGGCGGTCAGCGCCTCCTGCTCGCGCGCCGCCCGCACCGGCGCGTGCGCGCCGTCGGGGGCGAGCAGTTTCAGCGCGGCGGGCGTCCCGTCCGCCTGGCGCACCAGCACCAGAAGGCTGCTGCGCCCACCGGGGGTCACCACCCGCTCGGCCGTCAGGTCCCACCGCTCCAGCCACCGGCCGAGCAGTGCGGACAGGCCCTCCAGCCAGGTGTGCGCGGCGGTGGCCGGCTCGGCGCTCGGCTGCGCCGTCAGGGCACGCACCAGCCGCTGCGGGGGGTCGAGGGGCAGCACGGAAGCCATTCCGCAACGGGCCTTTCTTCTGCTCGGGCAGCTGCCGCTCAGCAGCTGAGGAGTGCGCGCGTACAGGGGTGCGCGCGACACGCGTGCGGCGCGGGTCACAGCGCGTCGGGAGTGCTGGACCCGTTCGGCGCCCCGGAGGGGGAGGCGGGCGCTTCCTGTGCCCCGAGTTCCGCCAGCCCGGGGAAGGCCACGCCGCTGCCCTTCCAGCGCACCGAGCGGACGGCGGCCTCGCGCAGCGCGTCGGCGGCGTCGCGCCGCCGCGCTCCCTCACTTGCCCGCACCAGGTCCGCGTACACCCCCGCGAGGCGATCCTCCAGCTGGGCGGCGAGCCGTACGGCTGCCTGGCTGTCGGGCACGGCGAAGGGCAGGGCGTAGGCCGCGGCGGCGGGCTCGGGGTCCCCACCCAGCGCGCGAACGGTGCGGCGCAGCGCGTCGCGGCGGGCGCGGTGCGCGTCGAAGCAGGCACGGACCTCGCTCTTGCGGTCCTCGCCGATGCGTCCGCCGACCACTCCGTAGCCGTAGACGGCGGCGTGCTCGGCCCGCAACGCCGCCTGGACGGCGGCCAGTTCCGTCATCCGCCGCTCGCCTCCCCGCCGTCTTCCCCGGCGCCGTCCGTACCGTCATCGTCGTCGCCGTCCCGCTTGCCGGCGGCCTTGCCGTGGGAGTCCAGGAGGTAGCCGTGGGCCGATCCGCAGGCGGCTATCGAGGCCAGCAGCCGGGCCAGCTCGGGCGGTGCGCCGCCCAGCGCCTTGGTGCGGGCGGCGGCCAGGCGCCGTTCGGCGGCGGCGAGCGCGGCGAGCGCCCCCCTTCTCGTCCTCGGGGACCGACCCGGTGTCCGGGCTGGGCGGCCTCTCGGACGGGCCCGGGGACGGCTGCCCGCCCGGCTGCCGCGACCGCGTGGCGTCCGGGGAGGCGGAGGGGGAGCGCGAGCCCGCCGGGCCGGTCGGCGCGAGGGAGGGCGACCCGGTGCCGGACTCGCTGCCGCGCAGCACGCGCACATGGCGGGCGACCTCGTCGCGCAGCGGACGCAGCCGTGCCGCGAGCGCGTGGTGCACCCGCACGGTGCCGTCGTAGCGGGCCAGCAGCTCCTCGCTGTCGCGTGCGGCGCGGCTGCGCAGCCGCTGGGCCGCGTCCGAGCGTTCGCCGTCGGAGCCGGCCCGGCTCCCCTCGTCCGTGCAGCCCGCGGCGAGCGGGAGGGCGAGGGCCGCTCCGGTGGCGCCGAGCGCGCCGGTCAGCACCGACCGGCGGCGTGGTCGCGCCGCGGCCGGTGACGACGTGAGCGACATGAGCACTCCCTGAACGTGGACGGAAGGGGCCGGGCACCTCGGGCGGGTGTCGCGGACGGCGGGTCCCGCGGCCACCGCGGCGGCGCCGGTCACCGCCACGCGAGGGTACCCGGGCTCCCGCCTGGCGCACCTGCGGGCACCCCCCGCCCGGCAGGTCCGCACCCGGACGCCGCACGCGGTCCGGACCGCCGTACGTTCCACAAGCGGGTCCGCGCAGCTCGCCACAGGCGATAGGCTTGGTCCGCGACACGCCCCTGTCACGAGGCCCCCTACAACAGCACACGCGGCCGAGGAGTCACCCGGATGAGCACCACCCAGAGCGAGAGGCTGCGCGGACTGCTGGAACCGCTCGTCAGCAAGAGGGGGTTGGATCTCGAAGAGATCGCAGTGACCCCGGCCGGCAAGCGGCGCGTCCTGCGCGTCGTCGTGGACGCCGACGACGGGGTCCAGCTGGACACCTGCGCCGAGCTGAGCCGCGCCTTCTCCGAAGTGCTCGACGAGAGCGACGCCATGGGCGGCGCCCCGTACGTGCTGGAGGTCACCTCCCCGGGAGCCGACCGTCCGCTGACCGAGCAGCGGCACTACCGCCGGGCTGTCGGCCGGCTCGTCAAGGCGCAGCTGACACCGGAGGCCGGGGGCGGTGAGCTGACGGCGCGGATCATCGCCGTCGACGACGAGGGCATCGACCTGGAGGTGCCCGGCGTCAAGGGGCGCAAGCCCACCGCCCGCCGCCTGGCGTTCGAGGAGATCGCCAGGGCCCGGGTCGAGATCGAGTTCAACCGCAAGGCCGCCGAGAAGGCGCGGCCCGCGTCCGCGGCTCAGGGCGCCGAAACCGCTGAAGACGCCGAAGACGCCGAGGAAGAGGAGGAGGCGTAGCCGTGGACATCGACATGAGTGCCCTGCGCGGGCTGGTCAGGGAGAAGGAGATCTCCCTCGATCTGCTGGTCGAGGCGATCGAGTCGGCCCTCCTCATCGCGTACCACCGCACCGAGGGCAGCCGCCGGGACGCCCGCGTGGAGCTGAACCAGAAGACCGGTCATGTGACGGTCTGGGCCAAGGAGAGCCCCGAGGAGCTCGAAGAGGGCGCCGAGCCGCGGGAGTTCGACGACACCCCCAGCGGCTTCGGCCGCATCGCGGCGACGACCGCCAAGCAGGTCATCCTCCAGCGGCTGAGGGACGCCGAGGAGGAGGTCACCTTCGGCGAGTACGCCGGACGGGAGGGCGATGTCGTCGCGGGCGTCGTCCAGCAGGGCAAGGACCCCAAGAGCGTGCTGGTGGACATCGGCAAGCTGGAGGCCATCCTGCCGCCGCAGGAGCAGGTGCCGGGGGAGGACTACTCGCACGGCACGCGGCTGCGCACCTACGTCGTCCGCGTCGCCAAGGGCGTGCGCGGTCCGTCGGTGACCCTCTCGCGCACCCACCCGAACCTGGTGAAGAAGCTCTTCGAGCTGGAGGTCCCGGAGATCGCCGACGGTTCCGTCGAGATCGCCGCGATCGCCCGTGAGGCCGGTCACCGCAGCAAGATCGCGGTGCGGTCCACCCGTTCGGGGCTCAACGCCAAGGGCGCCTGCATCGGCCCGATGGGCGGCCGGGTGCGCAATGTCATGGCCGAGCTGCACGGTGAGAAGATCGACATCGTGGACTGGTCCGAGGACCCGGCCGAACTGGTCGCCAACGCGCTGTCCCCGGCGCGGGTCAGCAAGGTCGAGATCATCGACCTCGCCGCCCGGTCGGCCCGGGTGACCGTGCCCGATTACCAGCTGTCACTGGCCATCGGCAAGGAGGGGCAGAACGCCCGTCTGGCCGCGCGCCTCACCGGCTGGCGGATCGACATCCGTCCCGACACCGCCGAGACCGCCGGTGCGGGCGACGGCGGAGGCCGGTCCCAGGGTCCGGCGGCCGGTCAGGGCTGAGCCTCGCACCGCACGCGCGGTGACGGTGTGCGGCCGGGCGTTCACGTTCCGGCCGCGAATGGGTAACGGCGCCCTTACCCCCCAAGGGGTTACGGGGCTTCGGGGAGGTAGACTTAATCAGTGTCTGGCCGGACGCGCGGTCGGTCGTGCCCTCAGCGGACCTGCGTGGGATGCCGGGAGTGCGCCGACAAGGGTGCTCTGCTGCGAGTGGTGCTGATCGGGGGCAGCCTGATCCCCGATCTTCGCGGTAAGCTGCCCGGTCGGGGTGCGTATGTGCACCCCGCTCCCTCCTGCCTCGAGCAGGCCGTCCGACGCCGGGCGTTCAACCGGGCCTTCCGGGGTCCGGGACCGTTCGACCTCGCACAGCTGCGGGAGCACGTGGAGCGGATCGCACGGCAAGCACAGCAAGCACCGTAAGAGAACCCGGTACGGAACATCCGTACGGGGAGAGGTACCTCGCGAGTGGGAAGTAGGTCGAGATTGCGATGAGCACTCGATGAGTACGCGATGAGTACGCCCATGCATCAGTAGCGAAGGTCCGGCGGACGATCTCCCCCGGGCCGTAAGGAGCAAAGTGGCTAAGGTCCGGGTATACGAACTCGCCAAGGAACTTGGAGTGGAGAGCAAGGTCGTCATGGCCAAGCTCCAGGAACTCGGCGAATTCGTCCGTTCGGCGTCCTCGACGATCGAGGCGCCGGTTGTCCGCAAACTGACTGACGCGTTCGACGCGAGCGGTGGCGCCGCCAAGAAGTCCGCCGCGAAGCCCGCGGCGCCCAAGAAGGCCGCCGCACGGCCCGCCGCGCCCAAGCCGGGTGCGAGCGCGCCGAAGCCGGGTGCCCCGAAGCCCGGCCCCAAGCCGGGTCCCGAGGCCCCGGTCACCCCTGTCCAGGAGACCGCCCAGGGCGAGACCGGCGGCGCCGTCGAGGCCCCCAAGCCGGGTGGCCCCAGGCCCGCACCCAGGCCGGGTCCGCAGCCCGCCGCGCCGGCGAAGCCGGACTTCCAGGCGCCCCCGTCCCCGGGCGGTCCGAAGCCGGGCGCCTCCCGCCCCGGCGGCCAGGGCCCCAAGCCCGGGCAGGCGCCGAAGCCGGGCGGCCAGACCCGTCCGCAGGGCGGCCAGGGCCCG
>NZ_VJOK01000001.1:5601178-5642626 GCF_013302895.1 Streptomyces albus subsp. chlorinus
GCGGTGGTCCCGGTGGCGGCGGTGGCCGCTCCGGGCGGCGGTGGCCGTCCCGGTTTCGCCGGCCGCCCCGGCGGCGGCGGTGGCGGCGGCGGTCGTCCCGGTGGCGGTGGCGGCGGTTTCGCCGGCCGTCCCGGTGGCGGTGGCCGTCCCGGTTTCGCCGGTCGTCCGGGTGGTCCCGGTGGCCGTGGCGGCACACAGGGTGCCTTCGGCCGTCCCGGCGGTCCGGCCCGTCGTGGCCGCAAGTCGAAGCGGCAGCGGCGCCAGGAGTACGAGCAGATGCAGGCGCCGTCCGTCGGCGGTGTGATGCTGCCGCGCGGCAAGGGCGAGACCGTCCGGCTGTCGCGTGGTGCCTCGCTCACGGACTTCGCGGAGAAGATCAACGCCAACCCGGCGTCGCTGGTCCAGGTCATGTTCAACCTGGGTGAGATGGTCACCGCGACCCAGTCCGTCTCCGACGAGACGCTGCAGCTGCTCGGCGACGAGATGAACTACACCGTCCAGATCGTCAGCCCGGAGGAGGAGGACCGCGAGCTGCTCGAGTCCTTCGACATCGAGTTCGGCGAGGACGAGGGCGGCGAGACGGCGCTCGCGCCGCGTCCGCCGGTGGTGACCGTCATGGGTCACGTCGACCACGGTAAGACGCGGCTTCTGGACGCCATCCGGAAGACCAACGTCATCGAGGGCGAGGCCGGCGGCATCACCCAGCACATCGGTGCCTACCAGGCGTCGACCGAGGTGAACGGCGAAGAGCGCAAGATCACCTTCATCGACACCCCGGGCCACGAGGCGTTCACCGCCATGCGTGCCCGCGGTGCCAAGTCGACCGACATCGCGATCCTCGTGGTCGCGGCCAACGACGGCGTGATGCCGCAGACCGTCGAGGCGCTCAACCACGCCAAGGCGGCCGATGTGCCGATCGTCGTCGCGGTCAACAAGATCGACGTCGAGGGCGCCGACCCGACCAAGGTCCGCGGCCAGCTGACCGAGTACGGGCTGGTGGCCGAGGAGTACGGCGGCGACACGATGTTCGTCGACATCTCCGCGCGCCAGGGCACCAACATCGACGAGCTGCTGGAGGCCGTGGTCCTCACCGCGGACGCGGCGCTCGACCTGCGGGCCAACCCGGACCAGGACGCCCAGGGCATCGCGATCGAGGCCCACCTCGACCGCGGCCGCGGTGCCGTGGCGACCGTGCTGGTCCAGCGCGGCACCCTCCGGGTCGGCGAGACCATGGTCGTGGGCGACGCCTACGGCCGGGTCCGCGCGATGCTCGACGACAAGGGCGAGAACATCAAGGAAGCGGGTCCCTCGACCCCCGTCCTGGTGCTCGGCCTGACCAATGTCCCGGGCGCCGGCGACAACTTCCTGGTGGTGGACGAGGACCGTACGGCCCGTCAGATCGCCGAGAAGCGTGCCGCCCGCGAGCGGAACGCGGCCTTCGCCAAGCGGACCCGCCGGGTCTCCCTGGAGGACCTGGACAAGGTGCTCAAGGCGGGCGAGGTGCAGCAGCTCAACCTCATCATCAAGGGCGACGCGTCCGGTTCGGTCGAGGCCCTGGAGTCCTCGCTGCTCCAGCTCGACGTCGGCGAAGAGGTGGACCTGCGCATCCTGCACCGCGGTGTGGGTGCGGTCACCGAGACCGACATCGACCTGGCGACCGGCTCCGACGCCATCGTCATCGGCTTCAACGTCCGCGCCGAGGGGCGCGCGACGCAGATGGCCGAGCGCGAGGGCGTGGACGTCCGCTACTACTCGGTCATCTACCAGGTGATCGAGGAGATCGAGGCGGCCCTCAAGGGCATGCTCAAGCCCGAGTACGAAGAGGTCGAGCTGGGTACGGCGGAGATCCGCGAGATCTTCCGGTCGTCCAAGCTGGGCAACATCGCCGGTGTCATCATCCGCTCCGGCGAGGTGCGCAGGAACTCCAAGGCCCGCGTCGTGCGCGACGGCAAGGTCGTGGCGGAGAACCTCACCATCGAGGGCCTGCGCCGCTTCAAGGACGACGTCACCGAGATCCGCGAAGGCTTCGAGGGCGGTATCAACCTCGGGAACTTCAACGACATCAAGGTGGACGACGTCATCACCACCTACGAGATGCGGGAGAAGCCCCGCGCGTGATGCCGTGCCCAGGCCCGGCCGCCCTGGGGCGGCCGGGCCTGGGCCCCCGGCGGCAGCCGGGGAAGGGCAAGGCGGGAGGCGGGAGTGGTCCCGCCTCCGACCGGAGCGGCCGCCCGTGAGGCGGCCGTGCCGGAGCGACTCGGGTCGGGGCCGGTCGGCGGGGAAATCCGTCGATCGGCCCCGGCCGTTGCGTGTACGGTGCCTAAGACGCCTACCGCCTTCCAGCCGCCGCTGGGAGGCGTCCCCAAGGCCCCACGGGTGGCTTGACCCGCACGGTATGTACGTAGGGACGCTGTCCTTCGATCTGCTCCTCGGCGACGTGCGGTCGCTCAAGGAGAAGCGCTCCGTCGTCCGTCCCCTCGTCGCCGAGCTGCAGCGCAAGTACGCGGTCAGCGTGGCGGAGACGGGGGAGCAGAACCTCTACCGCAGGGCCCACATCGGCCTCGCGGCGGTCTCCGGGGACGCGGGGCACCTCAGTGACGTGCTCGACCGCTGCGAGCGGCTGGTCGCGGCGCGTCCCGAGGTGGAGCTGCTGTCCGTCCGGCGGCGGTTCCACGGCGACGACGACGAATAGACGCACAGACGGCGACGACGCGACGTCGCACAGACGCAAAGACGCACAAGAGCCGCGGCGCGTGCGAGCGCGCGGCGCAGAGCAAGGAGACGGACCAGTGGCCGACAACGCACGGGCCAAGAGGCTGGCAGACCTCATCCGTGAGGTGGTCGCGGAGAAGCTGCACCGGGGGATCAAGGACCCGCGGCTCGGCACACATGTGACCGTCACGGACACCCGCGTCACCGGGGACCTGCGGGAAGCGACGGTCTTCTACACCGTTTACGGCGACGAGGAGGACCGCAAGGCCGCCGCGGCCGGTCTGGAGAGCGCCAAGGGCGTGCTCCGCACCGCGGTCGGCAGGGCGGCGGGCATCAAGCACACCCCGAGCCTGACGTTCGTGGCGGACGCGCTGCCCGAGAACGCCAAGACCATCGACGAGGCGCTCGCGAGGGCGCGGGCCGCCGACGAGGAGGTCCGCAAGGCGTCCTCGGGGGCCTCCTACGCGGGCGAGGCCGACCCCTACCGCAAGCCCGGCGAGCCCGGCCTCGACGAGCCGGACGGCGTCGAGGACGAGGACGGCGAGGACGAGAGCGCCTGACCCGTGGCACGCAAGAGAGACAACGGCCCCGGCGGGCTGATCGTCGTCGACAAGCCCGCCGGGTTCACCTCCCACGACGTCGTGGCCAAGCTGCGCGGCATGGCCCGTACCCGGCGCGTGGGGCACGCCGGGACGCTGGACCCGATGGCCACCGGTGTCCTGGTCATCGGCACCGAACGGGCGACCCGGCTGCTCGGCCATCTCGCCCTGACGGAGAAGGAGTACGTGGCGACGGTCCGGCTCGGGCAGGAGACCGTCACCGAGGATGCCGAGGGGGAGATCACCGCCTCCCGCGGCGCCGAGGACCTCGACCGGGCGCGGGTGGAGGCGGCCGTCGCCTCGCTGACCGGCGAGATCCAGCAGGTCCCCTCCGCCGTCAGCGCGGTCAAGGTGGACGGCAAGCGTGCCTACGCGCGGGTGCGCGAGGGCGAACAGGTGGAGCTGGCCGCCCGGCCGGTCACCGTATCCGCGTTCGTGGTGCACGACCTGCGTCAGGAGACCGCCGGGGACGGCACCCCGGTCACCGACCTGCTGGTGTCGGTGGTGTGCTCGTCCGGCACCTATGTGCGCGCGCTCGCCCGCGACCTGGGCGCGGCCCTCGGCACGGGCGGACACCTCACGGCGCTGCGGCGCACCCGGGTGGGACCCTACAAGCTGGACGGCGCCCACACGCTGGATCGGCTCCAGGAGCGCCTGGACGCCGGCGAACCGCTGCCGGTGCTGCCGCTGGGAGAGGCGGCTGCCGCCGCGTTCCCCCGCTGGGACCTGGACGAGGAGCAGGCGCGGCGTATCGGCAACGGAGTCCAACTGCGGATGCCCGCCCAGGGGTTGGGGCCGGGCCCGGTGGCGGTCTTCGGCCCGGGCGAGGAGTTCGTCGCGCTCGTGCGGGAGCAGGGGGGCAGGGCGAAGAGCCTCGCCGTCTTCGTGTGAACGGTTTCATGTGACCGGTTCCGCGTGACCGGTCCGGTTCCGGGTGCCCTTCGAATGCGCCGCTTGCGCGGCGCATTTCGTCTTCGTGTGGGTGACGTATCCGCCCTCGTGTGGGTGACCTGTGCGGCTCCATCCCTGAACGGCCCCTGTTTCACCCGGGTGGGCAGGCGCTCGGTGTGAAGCGCGGGCGCGGGTGGGGGCGCGTTCCCCGCCGGGCCTGTCGCCGCTGATCAACTCGGCTCTACGGTCGAGGCTGCGGTGCGGGCAGCGCGGAAGGGGGACCATGTCGGCGGTGTACGGGAGACCCACGCTGGTGTGCGTGAGAGACCTGGCGGGACGGCCGCGGGGGACCGGGTTCCCCGCCGACGACCTGGGAACCGTGGTCACCAGCCATGAAGCGGTGGACGGTCTGGGCCGAGCGGTCCTCCACGCGGGGGAGACCTCGTGCGCGGTGGCCGCCTGCGACATCACGCCCCTGCCCGAATGGAACCTCGCGCTCATCCGCACCCGGGGGCTCGGTCTGGCGCCCCTGGTGATCGGCGGTGACCGCCCCGGCCCCGGTGGCGAGGTGCGCGTCCTCACCAAGGAAGGCCCCCTCGCCGCCCGCCTGGAGGACACCGTGGGTGCCGCCTACGCCTCCGCCGCCCGCCGGTACTCCTTGGAACAGGTGCTGCGCCTCGCCCTGGCCGACACGGCCGGTGCCCGGCCGGTGCTGTGCCGCGAGACGTCCGGGGCACCCGTCGTGGACGCGGCCACCGGCGCCGTGCTCGGCGTCCTCGGCACGGCTTTCGACGGCTCCGCGGCCTACGCCCCCACCGGGCACGCGAGCGCCGCGCCCGCGCCCACCGTGCTTGCTCCCTCCGCGCCTGCTCCCTCCGCACACGCGCGAACCGCACACGCGCGAACCGGGCACGCGCGGAGCGAACACGCGCGAACCGAGCTTGCGCGGAGCGAGCAGGCGCGGCAGCAGCAGGCGCGGAGCGAGCCGGCTCCTTCCGCGTCCGGGCAGGCACCCTCCGCCGGTGCGCCCTCCCAGCGGCACGCCTTCGCCGTGCCGCTGCCGGTGGCGTCCGTGCTGGACCCCGACGGGCCTTTGGGCACTCTGCTGCGGCGCAACGGCGCCTGTGCGCCCGGCTTCGGTCCCGACCTGAACCTGGCCGGTGTGCTGCGGCTGTCCGCCGCCTCGGTGGGACCCGCGGTGGAGCGGTGCGCCCACGCGGTCGCCCGTCCCGGGGCGGCGGGGCTGCTGGACCGGTTCCCGCACAGCTCGGCGACCGTGGCCGTGCTGGCGGGCGACCCCGGTACCGGCCGGACCACCGAGCTGGCCGCCCTCGCCGCCCGCCGTTCCCGCGCGGCGGTACCGGCGCCCAGCGTCTGGCTGCGCGGCGCCGACCTGCGGGCGGACGACGGAAGCCTGCGGGAGGCCGTCGGGCGTGCCCTGACGACGGCGGGCCGGGCCCTCACGGCCCCGGTCCGGACGGACGCGGCCGCACCGCCGCCGGACGGCGAACCGGATGCGGGCAGTGGGCCGGTGCTGGTCGGCGATCCCCGGGACAGTGACCCCGACGTGGTCGCACGCCTGTCCCGCGCGGGCGGACGTCCGCTCCTCGTCCTGCTGGACGCACCGGAGGAGATGCCGCCCCACCTCGCCCACCGGCTGCGGCACTGGACGATCCGCACGGCCGGCTGGTTGCGGGCGGCCGGTGCGCGGCTGGTCCTCGCCTGCCGGCCCGAATTCGCCGAGCAGGCCGCCGCGTTGTTTCCCGCTGACCTGCTGTACGCGCCGGAGGGAACCACTGGGTGGGTGCCGCTGGAGGACCTGCCACCCCGCCAGGCGGCACGGGCGCGAGCGGCTTACGGCCTGCCGGACGGCGCACTGGCCCCGGACGACGAAGGGCACCCCCTCGTGATGCGCATGCTGGCCCAGGTACGTGCCGCACAGGGTGCACGGACAGGCTCCCCACAGGGCGTGCGGACAGGCACCGCACAGGGCGCCCACATGGAGGGCACACAGGAGGACCCCACGCTCACCGGGAAGGCAGGAGAGCGACCGGACCGGCACGACATCTTCTCCGCGTTCTGCCACCTGCTCGCCCTCCGCATCGCACAGCGCCTCGCGGAGCGGCACGGCGAGGACGCGAGAGGTGACGGCGGTGACGGTGATGACGGCGGTGACGGGGGAGGAGGGGGCAGGGAGCCGGGAGGGAGAGCGGACGCGGACACAGCGAACGGGAACACAGGGGACGACGGGAACACAGGGGACGACGGGAACTCAGGGGACACCTGCACGGCCCCGCCGACGCCCCCGTCGCCCGGGGCCGTCCGCCGGCTGGCGGCCCGTGTCGCCGGGCAGCTGCACGAGGCGGCACGGCGCTGTCTGGGCCCGGGGCAGGGGGAATTGAGCCGCGGCGCCTTCGAGGAGTTGTTCCCCTGGAGGGGTGGGTGGGCCGCGGCGGTGCTCGCGGAGGGCGTGTTGGCCCCGGCCGGTGAGGGGTACCGCTTCGTGGACGAGGAGTTCGCCGACTGGCTCCAGGGGCGGCACCTCGACCTCGACGGAGCCCTGGACGCGTTGGTGCACCGGCGTGCGACGGCCGCCGACGCGCTTCCGGTACCCCGGCACCGTATCGGGCCCGTCCTCCAGGCGCTGCTGCTGTGCGACCGTCGGGACGGCGCGGAGATGCTCGCCCTCCGCCTTCAGCGGCTGGTGTGCGCGGCGGACGCGGAGGGTACGGAGGGCGGCGCTACGGCGGGTGCCCGGACGGACAGCGAGGCGGTGTGGTGGGCCACCCGGCTGCTGCGCGAGACGCTGCTGCGGTTGCCCGACGCCCGTCCGTACCTCCATGTGCTGCGGAGCCTGGCCGAGCGCCTCGCCAAGCGCCGCGGTGGCGGTAACGACGTGCGGAACAGCTTCCGGGCGGACGAGCCCCGGGCGGTACCCGGGGCCGGGCTCCGGTCCGGGTTCGGGCCCGCGTTCTGGCGTCGGCTGCCGCTGGGAGCCGCCGCCAAGGCGGAACTGCTGCGGATCCTGCTCCCCGCCGACCCGCCCCCTGACACGCCCGGTCCCGAGGGCCGCTACCTCGACGTCCTGGACGGGCTTCTCGCCGCGGAACCCCGCGCGCTGCAACCGCTGTTGTGCGAGTGGCTGAGCGATCTGCGCCCGCTGCGCCCCCGTACCGACGTGACGGGCGCGCCCCTGCCCACCGTCGCCGCGGCGGCGCAGGCGTTGCTGCACACCCGCAGGAAGCATGCCGTGGACGACCTGTGCGAGGCCCTCCTGGACGCCGCGCACCCCCGTGCCGACGAGCTGCTGGCCGAACTGGTCCGCGACGAGACGTCCGCCCTGTGCCGGGCCGTCGAACGGTGGGCCCGCGACATGCGGGACGCGCGCGGGGAGGCCGCCGCCGCGTACGGTCTGCGGGCCGCGTGCCTCGCCCGTACCGAGGGCGACCGGGAGCTGTTGCGGCGCGCGGCGCGCGCACTGCTGCGCCGCCCGGGACCCGGACCCCTGCACGACGCCGCCCTCGCGGTGCTCGTCCGGGACCCGACGAGCCGTTCGCGGTACCTGGAGGCCGCTCTGCGGTGCTTCGCCGCGCGGGGTGACACCGGCCTGGCCGCCGCACTCGGTCCGGCCGCGGCAACCCATCCGCAGCCGGTGTTCGGCGCCCTGCGCACCCTGCTGACCGGTCCCGGCTCCCCGACGGCGCAGTCCCGGGCGGTACGGGCGCTCGCCCGGCTGCGTACCCCGGCACTGGCCCGGCGCGCGGCCTGTCTGGTACGGGAGTACACCGCCCGGCATCCCCGGCAGGCCCGCGACGACGTGGCCGCCTACCTCGCGACCCGGCTGCGCCACGGTCCGGCCGCCCGCGCGGTGCTCCGCCCCATGGTGGCGGAAGTGCTGCGCGAACAGGACGCCGCCTTCCGGGCACGGGTCGCGGGGGTGCTCGCGGCGGGGGAGGGGCCGCTGCGCGACGAACTACTGGACCTCCTGCTGGCCGACGAGGCCGATCCGTCCGTACTGGAGGCCGCGCTGGACGCCGTGGCACGACGACGGCCCCTCCCGGAACCTCGCCGGGAGCCGGGTCCGGGTCCGGGCCCCGACCCGGGGACGGAGCCCTGCGGAAGCCGGTCCGGGGAAGAGCTCCGTGCGGCGGCACCTGCGCGGTCCGACGGGGAGCCCGTGGGCGGGTCGGGTGGGGAGCACGGGCCTGGCAGGAAGAGCGGGACCGGTGGAGAGCACGGGTCCCACGGGGAGTGCGTATCGGGTGGGGAGCGCGCGAGTACGCGGACCGGGCCCTGGGCGGGGCCGGAGGAGCGTCTCGTGCGGCGTATCGGGCTGTGCATGGCCACGACGCCGGACGGCGCGGACGCCTTCGACCGGGCGCTCGTCCGCCTCGCCCATGAACTGCCCGGTTTCGCCGCGGCCCTCAGCGGCTGGCTGGCGGAGGCGCCGGAGAGATGGTCGGCCCTCACGGGACCCGGTATCCGCCGCGTGTGCGGCGAGAGGGGGCCGGTGACCGGCGAGCCGGTATACGGGTGAGCCGGTATACGAGTGAGTCCGGGGCCGGATGAGCTGCGGACCGCGGATCCCGGGGCCGTCCCGTGACCGGGGAGGAGGCTCCGGGTCCGGGCGGCGGCCCCGGAGGTGGGTCCGTGCGGGTCACGGCGGTGGGGCATGGCACCCTTGGACCGGCGAGACCATCGTCATCGCCATCGGCTCAGGCACTGGCGAACTAGCGGACTAGGCAGCGACGAGGAGCAGACGTGCAGCGCTGGCGTGGCTTGGAGGACATCCCCGAGGGCTGGGGGCGCAGCGTCGTCACCATCGGCTCGTACGACGGGGTGCACCGGGGACACCAGCTCATCATCGGCAAGGCGGTGGAGCGGGCCAGGGAGCTGGACGTGCCCGCCGTCGTCGTCACCTTCGACCCGCATCCCAGCGAGGTCGTCCGGCCCGGCAGCCACCCCCCGCTGCTCGCCCCCCACCACCGGCGGGCCGAACTCATGGGCGAGCTGGGCGTGGACGCCGTGCTGGTCCTGCCGTTCACCTCCGAGTTCTCCAAGCTGGCGCCCGCCGACTTCGTGGTGAAGGTCCTCGTCGACAAGCTGCACGCCCGCACTGTCGTGGAGGGCCCCAACTTCCGCTTCGGCCACAAGGCCGCCGGCACCGTCGAGACGCTCGCCGAGCTGGGGGAGACCTACGACTACGACGTCGTCGTCGTGGACCTCTTCGAGCGCGCCGAGAGTGGCGAGGCGTTCTCCTCCACGATGGCGCGGCGGCTGATCGGCGCGGGCGAGGTCCGCGGTGCCGCCGAGGTTCTGGGCAGGCCGCACCGTGTCGAGGGCGTCGTGGTGCGCGGAGCGCGGCGCGGCCGGGAACTCGGCTACCCGACGGCGAACGTCGAGACTCTGCCGCACACCGCCGTCCCGGCCGACGGCGTCTACGCGGGCTGGCTGACGGTCCAGGGCGAGGCGATGCCCGCCGCGATCTCCGTCGGCACCAACCCCCAGTTCGAGGGCACCGAGCGTACCGTGGAGGCGTACGCCATCGACCGTGTCGGCCTCGATCTGTACGGACTGCACGTCGGTGTGGACTTCCTGGACTACATCCGCGGCCAGGAGACGTTCGACACGCTGGACGCGCTGAAGGCGCGGATGGCCCAGGACGTCGACGAGGCGAGGCGGATGGTCGCGGCGTCCGAGGGCTGACGGACCGGCCCGAAAACCGCCGGTCTCGACCGGTTCCGGCCGCCCCGGCGCCGACCCAACCCGACACGATGTCGGCCTGACTCGATGTCGGCCCGACCCGATGTCGGTCAACTCGATGGGCTCGATGGGCTCGACCTGGCTGGGTGGGCTCGACCTGGCTCCGATCCTCCCGGGTTCTGGCTCGGCCTCGTTCCGATCCGATCTGGTTCCGGCTCGACCTGGTCCAGATCCGACACCGTTTCGGTCGACTCGGTTCCGAGCCGGTCAGGTCCGGACGCTCGGCCGGCCCGGGCGCCCGACCGGTGCGGACTCGGTTCGGAGATGCCACCCCGGGCGGCTGCCCGGAGGCCCGGTGCGACAGGTCCCTCGAAAGGTCCGGCGCGACAGGCCGGAGACGATGCGAGAAGCGGCGTGCGGCGGAGGGGCCGGCGGATCACCCGTCGGCCCCTCGCCGCACGCCTGTCCGCCCTGTCCACCGCGGCCGTCGCCCGCCCGGGTGGGTGCTGCCGGACCGGGCCCGGCCCAGCTCGGTCCAACTCGGCCCGGCGCTGTCCGGTTTGGCGCAGCTCGGACCGCCTCTGTCCGCTTCTGCCCGGCGCGTCCCGTCGGGGGCGCGCCGGGCGAGGCGGCCCGTGCGCTACTGGTTCCAGCCGCTGCCGGGCTGCGGCTGTCCCGGGTGACCGGCATGACCCGGGTGACCGGGCTGCGCGGGGCCGGGGTAGCCGTAACCGCCGCCCGCGCCGTACGGCGGCTGGGGCTGCTGTCCCGCCGCGGGCGGGCCCGCGGGCCCCGGGCCGGGCACGCCGCCCTGCCCCGGCATCGGCGGGGCGAGCTGCGGCGGAGGGCTGCTCCCGTCCGCCGTCCACAGGCCCTGCTCCCGCTGGGCGCGGACGAAGTCCTCCGCGACCATGGCGGACAGGTTGAAATACGCCTCCCGCGTCCTCGGCCGCATCATGGTGAGGTCCAACTCGGCCCCGGCCGCGAGGTGTTCGTCGAACGGGACGGTGATCACGCCGCGGCACCGGGTCTCGAAGTGGGCCACGATGTCCTCGACCCGGATCATCTTCCCGGTCTCGCGGACCCCGGAGATCACCGTGATACTCCGCTGCACCAGGTCCGAATAGCCGTGCGCCGCCAGCCAGTCGAGCGTGGTGCTGGCACTGCTCGCGCCGTCCACGGACGGCGTGGAGATGATGATCAACTGGTCGGCGAGGTCGAGGACTCCCCGCATCGCCGAGTACAGCAGGCCGGTGCCCGAGTCGGTCAGGATGATCGGGTACTGCTTGCCCAGCACGTCGATGACGCGGCGGTAGTCGTCGTCGTTGAACGTCGTGGAGATCGCCGGGTCGACGTCGTTGGCGAGGATCTCCAGACCGGAGGGTGCCTGCGAGGTGAACCGGCGGATGTCCATATAGCTGTTGATGTACGGGATGGCCGTCACCAGGTCGCGGATGGTCGCACCGGTCTCCCGGCGTACGCGGCGGCCCAGCGTGCCCGCGTCCGGGTTCGCGTCGATGGCGATGACCTTGTCCTGGCGCTCGGTGGCGAGCGTGGCGCCCAGCGCCGTGGTCGTGGTCGTCTTGCCGACACCGCCCTTGAGGCTGATGACCGCGATCCGGTAGCACGACAGCACAGGCGTGCGGATGACCTCCAGCTTCCGCTGCCGCTCGGCCTCCTCCTTCTTGGCGCCGAACCGGAAGCGCGGCCCCTTGTTGCCCGACTGCGGACGCGGCTTCTTCTTGCTGTTGATCAGCCGGTCCGACGACAGCTCGACGGCGGCCGTGTAACCCAGCGGCGAACCGGACTGGTCCACCCGGCGCGGATCGACGGCACCCGGATGCGGCTGAAGGGGCTGGTGGGCCGCCTGCGGCTGCTGACCCTGCTGACCCGGCTGACCGGCCTGCGGCTGTTGCGCCGCGTGGGGCTGCTGCGGGGCGGACGGCTGCGCCTGGCCGGGCAGTTGGGTCTGGGGCCCGGGCCCGGCCTGAGCGGGGTGCTGTCCGGGGCGCTGGCCCGGAACGGCTCCCGGTTCCTGCCCCTGCGGACCCGGCCCATGGGGGGCCCGGGGAACGTGGGGCGCCTGGGGCAGCTGCGGAGGCGTACCGGCGTGACCGCCCTGGCCACCGTAAGCGTCGTGACCGTCGCGACCGCTCTCGGGGTGCTGCGGAGCGCCCGCCCCCGGGAACTGCCCGGGTACGGCGCCCTGTCCGCTCCCCTGGGGCGGCACCGGCTGCTGCTGCCCCGGCTGCTCCCCCTGTCCTGGTTGGCCCTGTTGCTCCGGTTGCTCCGGCTGGCCTTGTCGCCCGGGTTGTCCCGGCTGTCCGGGAACCGGGTACCCATACCGGGGCTGTGCGTGGGGAGACGGCGCCGGGGGCGTCGCGGGGCCGCCGCGCGGCTGCTGCGGAGTCGCCTGCGGGTAGCCGTAGTGGCTCTGCTGCGCCGGGCCGTTCCCCGGGGCCTCCCCCTGGTTCCAGCCGGGACCGCCCTGCTGCGCCGGGACATGCGGGCTCTGCTGAGGAGCGTGCGGCACCCGCGGGTACTGAGGGACCTGCGACGGCTGCTCAGCCTGCGGTGTATCCGGTGTATCCGGTGTGTCCGGTGTGTCCGGGGACTTCGGTGCCTGCGGCTGCCGCGGTGCGTACGGGGCGGGGAGCGCGTACGACGTGGGCGGTTCCGCCCGGCTCCGGTGACCGGGCTGCTCGGCGCCGGCACCGGCCCCCGTCGCCGCGCCCGTGCTGTCTGCGTCCGTACCCGTACCGGTACCCGTGCCCGTGTCCGGAACCGGCCATGGCGTGCCGGCCGGCGGGGCCGACGCCGCGGGCTGGAAGTCCGGGGGCAGCGGAGGAAGGGCCTCCGCGTTCTCGGTGGGCCGGCCGCCCTCCGTGGCGGGGGAGGCTGACCAGAGGGCTTCCTCTCGCGGTGCCTCGGAAGAGGGCGAGGGGGACGGCGTCGACGGCGGAGCCTCGTACCGGCGGGTGCTGGAGGGCGCCGTGAGGTCGAAGTCGTACGACGGGGACATCGCGTCCTGCGGCTCGGACGTGCGGGCCGCCCGCTCCTCCCGCTCCGGCCGGGCGGCCCCCTCGCTTCCGCCTGATGCGGCGTCGGTCGGCGGCTCTTCGCCGGTACGGCCGGTACCGCCGGCCGAGGTGCCGGGACGGGCCGGCTCGCCGGCGGGGGCGTCGCCGGCCTCGTCACGCTCGCGCTCTTCCTGCGCCGCGTAGGCCGCGATCTCCCGGCGCAGTGCCGAGGCGGAGAAGCGCATGGTGGCGCCGTCCTCGGCGGTGGGCCTGGCCGGGGACTCCGGTTCCGGACCGGAGGGGGGCTCGGGGGAGGAGGCACGCCAACTCGGTGCGGCGCCCGCCGATGCGTCCGAGCCGGCTGTCGCGGTCGGGTCTGCCGGGGCCGCCGGGCCCCACGGGTCGCCCGCTTCCGGGGGAGCCGTCGAGGCGTCCGCTGCGTCACCGTCACGGTCACCGTCGGCGTCGCGCTCCCGCTCGGTTCCACGCTCGACCTCCGGCTCGAGCGCCGCCGCCTCCCAGGATTCCGCCCCGAAGGAGTCAGGGCCCAGCACGTCGTCCCAGCCCGCGGCACCCCCGCCCTCCGGCTCAGCGTCCTTCTCCGAGGCCACGTCCGCGTCGGACGCCACGCGTCCGCCCGGGGCCGACTCCGCGGCCCCGGGCGTCGTCGCACTCATGTCCGCGTCGCGGACCGAAGCCGCGTCCGGGTCCGTCACGGGGCGGTCGAAGGAAGGGTCCAGCGAGAAGTTCGCTACCGGCGGCTCCTCCGCCCGTTCGGCACGCCGTTCCTCGTCGTCCTCCCGCGCGGGCGCCTCGCCGCGTGCCGTCAGCTCTTCGAACACGGTTACCTGTTCGCGTCCGGACGTCTCTTCGCGCGGGAACGGCTCCTCCCGGACCGCACGCGGTTCCTCCGGAGCGTCCGTCGCGGCGGCGTCCTGTGCCGGAGCCTCTGAGGCGGCGTCCCGTGCCGGAGTATCCGTCGTAGCGTCCCACGCGTCGTGGTCGCCGTGGGCTTCCGCGCTCTCCTCGCGGTACGGCCGCAGCGAGGGGAAGGATGGCAGGTCGGACGGGGAAGCCGCGTCCACCCGCGAGTCGGACGCCTGTGAGGCCGTGCCGAACGCCTCGTCCGAGGGCGCGTCGTCAAAGGTGTTCGACGGCGCCGCGTCCGGCCGGGGCGCAAGGTCCGGAACGGGTGGTGCCGGCGGCGGCGGGGGCGTGCTCGTCGGTGCCGAGGCCGTCCACCAGTCGGCCCCGCCCTGGCCGGCGCGTGCGTCCTCGTCCGCTCCGCTCGACGAGGCGGGCGCCGCGAAGTCCGTGGGCCCTTCCTGGGACGGGTGCGCCGGTGTGCTCTCCGGCTCCGCTGTGCCGGCCGCGTTCTGCGTGTACCAGGCGGGCGGTGTGTAGTCGATCGTGAACTGCCCGGTCGACTCCATTTCGCTCTCGGCATCCGCTTCCGCGTCGAGCTGTTCGGAACCGGGCATGGTCCCGCGGACGCGGATCTCGTCCCGGTCGCTGCTCACAATGCCTCCTGCTGTGGTCATTCACCCCGATTTGCCGCGCGCCCGCCACACGCGCGTCCATCCAGCCTAATCATCACAACTGTCGCTACGGCAGTGCGGTCCGAGGACCGGTGCTCAGTCGAGACGACGCGGCGAGCCGAGCAGCCCGGTCTCCGCGTCGGTCGGCTGCGTCAGCGCGTAGCGGCGCTCGCGCCGGGTGCACCACAGGGTGACCCCGTCGCCCAGTGTGGAGAGGGATTCCACTTCCTGCCGCGGCAGTTGCATGAGGCGGCCGATCTGCTCTGCCTCGTCCGGGGACACCCGCTGGATGCCGGCCAGGGCGGCGCCGCGCAGCAACCGGGGAGCCACGGGGCTCAGATACGGCAGCAGCGTCAGCACGGACTGCCACGGCATGGAGGCGACACGGCCGCGCGGGGGCCGCATCCCGCAGTCGCGTACGACCAGCACCGGGCTGCTCACCGTGGGACCCATCGGCGGTACGCGCCCCACGTCGTACAGCGTGATGCACTCCTGTCCGGCGCCCGCCGCCTGCACCAGGTTCGTCCACACGTGGGCCCGGCCGGTCTCCACGGCGACGCGCGCACCTGTCCCGGCGAGCCGCAGTGCCAGCACCTGCGCGGTCCACAGGCCGCCGATGAGCACCACGTCGTACGGGCTCGGATGGTGGAAGCCGATCACCTGGGGGCGGCCCTCGGCGTCGTTGCCGACCACCACGCCGTCGTCCCCGAGGGGCAGCGACAGCGCGCCCAAGTGAGCCGCGGGAACCGCGTGCTCCGTACGGCGCGGGCCCAGTACGCCCTGCAGGTAGCGGCTCGCCATCAGCGGGCACCCCCCAGCGGCAGCGTCGCGAGCGCGCCCGGGAGCTGCTCCCGGTCCAGGCGCACCAGGCCCAGCCGGGCGGAGCGGGCCGACCGCTCCAGATGACGGCGCGCGGCGGCCAGTTCGTTGTCCGACCGGCCCGTCACCCGTACGTGTCCGCTGACCGCGACATCGCTGTGCCGCGCCGAGCGGCCCAGCGTCAGGCTGAACGTCGTCGTCAGGGTGGGTACAGACGTCAGCTGTGCCACCAGCCTGGGCAGCGGGGTGGCGGCGCGGCCCAGCTCGGGCCAGCGGCCGACCGCGTACGTGGTGTGCCAGCGGTCGTCGCACCGCCAGGCGCGGACCGTCTCGGCGGTGCGCCGCGCCGGGGCGGCGTCCGGGCGGCTCGCGCGGGCCGTCGCCACCGGGCTCACACAGGCGGAGGTCGCCACCGCGGCTATCAGCTCCTGCTCGTTGAGCACCGTCGCCACGAAGCCGGCGCCCGTCACCCTGCTGGCCAAATGGTCCGCGGCGCGCACCAGGCAGCGCTGCGCGCCCTCCAGACCGCCTCCGCGCGCCTCGACGGCCTCCGGGGACAGCTCCGGGTCGAACTTCAGCGCCACCCAGGTCAGCCGCAGCGCGGGCGAGCCGGTCTGCTCCTGCAGCGGGCCGTAACTGCGCCGCGCCACCGACTGGTCGGGCAGGTGGGGTGCCGGAGCGGGCTGGACGTGCTGCACCACCTGGACCGACTCCAGCGCGATACCGTCGACGTCGAGCGCGTCGTGCATCAGACCGAGCGGCAGCGCGCGGGCCCCGAACGCGGGCCGCAGCGCACTGGGAGCCGCCTCGATCCGCACGAGTGCCGTCAGGAACGTGCCGTCGCCCAGCATCCCCACCGTGCGGCGCTTCTTGTCGAGGTAGGCGTATGTGCGCAGCCGGGGCGCGCACTCCACCAGCGGGAGGAAGCCGGGATCGATCCGCTCGCCCTCCTCGTCCAGCACCATGGCAGGCGTCAGGGGCAGGGCGGCCGCACGCCTGCGGGCGCGCAGGGCGAGCAGCGTGGCCGCCCAGTCGTGCACCGAGCGCTGGTGCCGGCGGATGACGGCCAGCGCCACCAGCAGGGCGGCGACGACGACCGCGGGCACCAGCAGCAGCTCGTCGACGGCCGCCGCGACCAGCAGTACGGCGGCGGCCAGTTCCAGCAGCACCAGTTGTTGCAACTGGAACGGTCCGAGCCTGCTGGTCCGCGACGCGGTGCGCAGCGTCGTCGAGGCGGGGGCCGGCGGCGGGGACTGGGACGCGCGTGCGGCGGAGGCGCCGGCTCCCGGACGCCGGGACGTTCCCGGCCCGGGGCGCCCCGCGGTGCTCGCCGCACCCCGCGCGCGCGTCGCAGATCCCATCCCGGAAGGCCCCCTCATGTCCGAATTCGCCCCACTCGTCAAGGGTGTTGGGCGGGCGATCACGATACCGGAGCGGCACAAGGCGATCCCCAACCGGCATAGTAGGTGTCCGGTCCGACAATCGGCAGTGTCCGAGGCGGCGCCCGCGGTCGCCACGGGGGTGCCGGGCGGACCGGTGAGCGGGACCGTTCCGGACCGGCCGGGGCCATCAGGGTCCGGCGGGCGGCACGGGGGACAGCGGGGACAGCAGGGACTTCCAGGGAGCGTCTTTCACTCATGGCATCACGGCGCGACGAGCTCAACGCCTACACCTTCGCGAAGAAGCGGTTGGTGGCGGCGTTCCTCCAGCCGTCTCCGACCGGCACCGAGGAGGGCGCCCCCCGCCCCCTGCGGGGCATCTTCCCCGGCATCGTCGTCGGCGCCCTGATCCTGGCAGGGTTCGGGGCGTGGGGCATGTTCAAGCCGAAGGCCCCGGAGGGCTGGGACAAGCCCCAGGAGAAGGTCATCATCGGCTCGAAGTCGACCACCCGGTACGTGGTGCTGGAGACCGACGGAAAGGCGCAGCTCCACCCCGTGCTCAACCTGGCCTCCGCCAAGCTGCTTCTCGACCCGGGCAAGGGCGAGGTGGTCAAGGTCGACGAGAAGGTTCTCGACAGCGGTGACATCCCGCACGGCGCCACTCTCGGCATCCCGTACGCGCCCGACCGTCTCCCCGAGCCCAAGGAGGCCGGTGAGAGGAAGCAGTGGGCCGTCTGCGAGCGCCCCGGACAGGGCGGCCGGGCCGTCCAGAAGGCCGCCTTCGTGCTGGCCGACCGCGACAGGGGCAAGGTGGGCGGCGCGAGCCGGTTGCGCGGCGGGGAACTCCTCTACGTACAGGGCCCCGACGACCGGCTCTACGTCGTCGACAGGGCGGGCACCAAGTATCCCGTCCACAACGACGAGACTCTTCTGCGCATCCTGACGGGCAACCGCGAGCCCCAGCGGGTCTCCCGCCAATGGCTGGCCACTCTTCACCCGGGCGAGCCCATCGCCTTCCCCCAGGTCCCCGGTGGGGCCGGGACCGACGCCGGGGTCCAGGGCCTCGACTCGCGGACCAACCGGGTGGGCGCCGTCATCACGGCGCCGGAGGGCGACCACTGGCAGCACTACGTCGTTCTGCGGGGCAAGGTCATGAAGATCTCCGACTTCATGGCGCAGCTCCTGCTCTCCTCCAAGCAGCTGCTGTCCCTGAACCAGAACGGCGAGGCGTTCAAGGTCAACGCCGGTGCCTTCTCGACGGGCAACGCGCACTTCGGCGGCTCGCTGAAGTGGCCCGAGGACAAGTCCCACGCCGTCAACTCGGCCAGCCCCCGGCCCGGCAGCCGCAACGTCGCCTGCAACGTGCTGCGCAAGGTGAACGGCAAGACCGGCGCCACCACACTGAGCACCTGGTCCGGAGAGGAGTTCCCCGCCCAGCTGCCCGCGGGCACCTCCAGCGCCTACGTCACGCCAGGCACCGGCCAGCTCTTCCGCCAGATCAAGGGCCGCGACACCAAGTCCGGCGGCGTCTTCCTGGTCACCGACACAGGGCTGCGGTACGCCATGCAGTCCAACTCCGACAGCGCGCACGACGACTCCGGCATCGGCGAGGACGGCAAGAAGAAGACCCGGCAAGAGCAGCAGGAGGGCCAGAACGCGCAGCGCAGGCTCGGGTACGAGGACGTGCGGATCGCTCCCGTACCGGCCGAGTGGGCCGCGTTCCTGCCCACCGGGCCCCGGCTGTCCACCGGCGACGCGCTCCAGCCGCAGGGCTCGTAAGGGGGACGGGAAGGATGCGCGCAACCACCAAGGGCGCCACGGCCCTGCGACGTCTGGCGGCCCTCACCGCGGCGACGGCCGCCGTCGCCTCCACCCTCACCCTCACCACGGCCCCGCCGGCCGCGGCGGACCCCAGCACCCAGTGCAGCTTCCCCGCGAAGCCGTACAAGGGCCGCCCCTGGGCGCTGCAGAGAGTCCTCCTCAACGAGCTGTGGCGGGAGACGGACCAGGGCGCGGGCGTGCGGGTGGCCGTCATCGACACCGGCGTGGACGTCAGGAACGAACAGCTCACGGACGCCGTCGACCCCCGCCTGGGCAGGAACTTCCTCCCCAAGAAGCCCAAGAAGGACGAGACCGGCCAGGCCACGCCGCGCGGCAAGCCCACCACCGACGAGGTCGGACACGGCACCAAGGTCGCCGGCATCATCGCCGCACGCCCCGCACCGGACACCGGTTTCGTCGGCCTGGCGCCCAAGGCGACGATCATTCCCATCAAACAGAACGACGCCAACGGCAGCGGCACGGCCGAGTCGCTCGCCCGCTCGATCGACTACGCGGTCGAGGCCGGTGCCGATGTCATCAACATCTCCCAGGACACGGCGGAGGCCCTGCAACCGGACTCCACGCTCCAACTCGCCGTCCGGCGCGCCCTGGACGCGGATGTCGTCGTGGTCGCCTCCGCGGGCAACGACGGCCTCGGCGGCAACGTGAAGAAGACCTATCCCGCCTCCTACCCCGGCGTCCTGGCCGTCGCCTCCTCCGACCGCAACAACGAGCGCGCGCCCTTCTCCCAGTCGGGTGACTTCGTGGACGTGGCGGCGCCGGGTGTGGACATCGTCTCCACCGTCCCCCACGGAGGACACTGCTCCGATAACGGCACCAGCTTCTCCGCCCCCTACGTGGCGGGCGTCGCGGCCCTCCTCCGCGCCAAGCACAACGAGGGCGCCGACCGCTGGAGCCAGCAGAACATCGTCGCCCAGATCGAGCAGACCGCCGAGCGCTCCGTCCCCGGCCACGACCGCCTCGTCGGCTGGGGCGTGGTCGACCCGGTCGCCGCCCTGACCGACGACGACAAACGCATCGACCACCCGGTCGCCGAAGAAGGCATCGAAACCGGAAAGAAACCGACGCCGGCCAAACTCCAACTCGGAGAAACCGAGCAGGAACGCAACGAGAGGCTCGGAACCTACGTCCTCCTGGGAGGCGCCATCCTCGTCGCGATCGTGGCGGGCACGTCCATGATCCACCGCGACTGGCGCCGCCGGCGGGGGGCGGGTGTCGGTGGGGGTTGAGAAGATGGGAGAAGCTGTCTGTCACACGCACGCAACAGCCGTGCTGCGACCGGCCATCCTTGCCGGATTCCCAGTGGGAACGGGCACAGGGTGTGGCTACAGTGACACACAGCGAACGGTGGGCATGCGCGGGCCCGCTGGCAGGACCTGGAACGGGTGGACGCGCACGAGGGGGAGGGCATGAGCGAGCCGAAGGGCACGCCCAAGAGTGAACCGCAGGGGAGCAAGAAGCCGGACCTGCTGCGTGGTGAGGAAGTCCTCAAGGGTTTCAAGAAGAAGATCGACGATGCCCTGAAGGAACTGCGGGAGTCCGAGGGCGGCCGTCTCGCCATGGAGGCCCAGAGACTCACGCCGAGATCGGTCCACGGCGACCGCCCCTTCCCCGAGGCCAACGCCGTACTCGCCCAGTACAACAAGGTGCACAGCCATCTGACCGAACTGTCGAGGAAGCTCGACGACCAGATCTTCATGTTCGGCGTCGCCGTCGAGGGGGCGGACAAAGGGTTCGACCGGGTGAGCGCCGAAGACAGCCAGCGGTACTGGGCGATCCAGGCAGAACTGGAACAAGAGAAGCGGCGGGCCGAGGCCGAGAAGCACGCGAAGGACGGCAAGAGGGAAGACACCGGGGCGAACGACCAGGACCGCCCCAAGCTGTGAGTTCTGGCCGCCAGCGACTGTGACGGAGGCAGACCGTGGGTGAAAAAGAAGGTGGCGGCTCGCCCGGCCACAACGTGGATCTGGACAACCCCAACGCCGGCGTGAACAAGGTCATGCGTGACCTGGCGCAGTCCGGGCTCATGCCTTCCCCCTTCGCGGTGCTCTACATGCCGGGGGAGACCACCGACTTCGAGAGTAAGACCCTCGGGGAGATGCTCGACATGGTGCGGGGTGCGAAGCCCTCCGACCTCGAAGCGGTGGGCAACGCCCTCTACAACGCGTCCAAGGCCATCAAGGCGGCCGGCTCCTGGCTGCAGACCGAGGCCGGACGTGCCGAGTGGGAGGGCAAGACGGAGCGAGCCTGCAAGAAGTGGGCGGTGCAACTCGGCAAGAACACCCAGCAGATGGGAGCCTACGCCGAGGCGGTCAGCACCGAACTCTCGGTCATGAGCCTCGGGCTGGCGGGCGCGCAGAGCGCGATGCCCAAGGAGGAGGATGTCGACGTCCGGGATATCGAAGAGATTCCCAAGGACGAGCGCAAGGACGACAACCCGAAGTACAAGCGGTACAAGAAGCACCACAACGAGGCGCTTATCCAGATGAACCGCCTCGCTTCCTACTACAACGTCTCGACCCGCAGCCTCGTGGTTGCGGAGAGCATGGTTCCGCAGTTCGAGCCGACGCCGCCGCTCGATGTACCGGTTTACGACCCGGAGAACGGCGGATCGGGTCCCGGCGCTGCTGGGGCGGCCGTACCCGGAGGTGTCGCGCCGAGCGCGAACCAAGCCGGCTTCGCCGCTCGCGAAGATGTGGAGAGCCCTGACGGGGCCTACGTACCGGCCAATCCGCCGCATAGCGGTGCGGTGATGTCCCCTGTGACGCCTCACCAGCCCGAGATGCCCCACGTACCCGACACGGGAGTCTCCACCTCCATCGACAGCGTCCAGACTCCTACTTTCGACCCGACGACAACTCAGGCGATGCCGCCCAGTCCGTCCAACCCCGGGCCGACCGGTCCGGGGCCGACCGGGCCCGGTCCTACTCAGCCCATCGTGGGGCCCGCCCCGGCGCCCCCGGCCGGCAAGACGCTGGGGCCGCCCACAGCCAGGCCCCCGGGGCGCGTCCCTACCTCGCCGGTGCAGTCGTCGCCTCCTGGGCCCGCCCGGCCCGGACCGGTGGGTCCGGGGCCGACCGGCCGCCCGGCAACCGGTCCGGCCGGACGTCCCGGTCCCATGGGCCGCCCCGGCCCCTTCGGCATGCCGGGGCAGGCGGGAACGCCTCCGCCACGCACCGGGCCGACGACGCAAGGGTCCGCAGGCCGTCCGGGCCCGGTGGGCCGCCCCGGAACGAGGCCCGGTGCCATGCCTCCCAGCACCGGCAGCCCCGGTCGGACGAACAACGCGGGAAGCCCGCGGGTTTCGCAAACCGGGGGAGTCGTCGGGGGGACTCCGAGCCAGGCCCGGCCGACTTCCGGCAGCCAGAGCCTTCCGCGGGGAACGGTCGTCGGGACGGAAGGGAAAACCACCCCGCGGCGCGGTCCGATCGGTACGCCTGCGATCGGAGTGCCAGGGCAGAACTCGGAGTCCGCACAGGGCAAGAAGCGTCAGACGCCGAGCGCGAGCCCAGGAGGCGTCCTGGGCACACCGCGCAACAACGGCTCCGGCTCCCGGCGTGGTTCGTCTCGGGGAAATTCCGACGGCCACGCATCGATGGAGAACAGCGCGTCTCGGCCAGCAGAGGAAGGCAATCGGAAGAAGGGCCGTTCCAACCCCGTTCCCCCCGTCATCGAGTAGTGCGGAGTGAGTGCGTCCATGACGGCAGGCATTGCCGAAACCAACTGGTCGACGCGGCGGCGACTGATCGCCGCCGTATTGGCCACAGGTGCTCTTGTAGCCGTCCAAGGGGGGCTCGCACCAGGGGCCACCGCCGAGGACGCTCGCTCCCAGCAGTGGTACCTCGATGCCATGCAGGCCGAGAAGATGTGGAAGGTCAGCACCGGTAAAGGGATCACCGTGGCCGTACTGGACACGGGAGTTGATCCGTCAACGAAGTCACTGCGGGGCAAGGTGCTTCCCGGAAAGGACTTCGCGGTTGCGCCAGGTGATGAGACCAAGGATGACGTCGGCCATGGTACGACAATGGCCGAACTTATCGCTGGCTCAGGGGAAGGGGGAGGGATTCGGGGGCTGGCACCGGACGCTGAAATCCTCCCCTACAGGCTGGGCCTGTTCGGAGTCAAAGGTAACAAGGGATTCACCGAGAGTGCGCAGGCCATCAGGGCAGCAGCTGACAGTGACGCCAAAATCATCAACATGTCGTTCGGCGGCACGAGCAGCGACGAGCAGGACTCTGCGATCGACTACGCGATCAAGAAGGGCAAATTGCTCTTCGCGGGCGTCGGAACGAAGAAGTTGCCCCTTTCCGCGCCCGCGAGTCATCCCGAAGTTGTCGGTGTCACTTCGATCAACGCCAAAAAGGTCAGCGATTTCCCAGTATCCGGCGACGACGTCACGCTGGCGGCACCCGGGGAAGGCGTCCCCGGCTGGTGTGACGCCCGACGAGCCAGCTACTGCAAGGTCCAAGGCACCAGCGTGGCCACCGCCATCGCCTCTGCCTCCGCCGCTCTGATCTGGTCCAAGCATCCGAACTGGACGGCGAACCAGGTGCTTCGGGTGCTGACCGACACCGCTGGCATGGAGGGCAAGAAGAAGGGGTTGAGTAAATATCTGGGGTATGGCGCGGTCCGTCCCCGTCTCAACCTCCTGGAGAACAAGGGCGACCCGGGCGATCCGGACATCAGTCCACTCACGGGGAAGCGGACTCTTCACACCAGATCCGCATCCGGAAAGGCGAGTTCGAAGGCCAACGATTCCGATAAAAGTGGTGCCCCTGACAAGGTCGAGGTGGCAGACTCGAAGTCGGAGGATGGGGACAGTAGTTCGCTTCTTCCGGCGGTCGGGATCGCAGCGGGAGTCGTCCTCCTCGCGGGGTGCGGCTTCGCGGTCGCGCGTCTGCGACGGAACTAGCAGGGGTCAGCCGACGTCCTGGATCATGAAGCGGACATGTTCGAGAGCAGAGAGGGCACACCATGGCGGAAGCCGCTGGCTACGGCCAGAAGATCAGCCACTCCGAATACAACACCTTCAAGAGGAACCTGGAGAGGATCAACGGTGAGTTGGTCCAGAACGTGCGGGATCTCCAGGCGCTCATCGGAACGGTGAGTGCCGGGTGGCAGGGCGCCGGCGCCGGAGCCTTCCAGAGGGCGCAGAACGCCATCAACAATGATCACCACGCCATGAACCAGCTGCTGCACGGCATCATCGACGCCGTGCACAACACGCAGAAGCTCGGCGTGGGCAACGACGAGGAAATCCTGAACTCCTTCCGGCAGATCGACGTCAACGGGTCCGCCGCCGGTGGTCACATCAGCGCGGACAGCGGCCTCGGGGGCATCGACGCGGGCCTGGACAAGAGCGGTGCGGGAAGCGCCAACTACAACAATGTCGAGGTCGGCGTCGACCGCAGCAAGCTGTCCGGACTGTAATTCCCCGTCCGCGCGTGTCATTCCGCCGGAGAACGTTCCCCGCACATCCCTTTCGTGATCGGAGAGATCATGTCCCTGGAGACCCCCGACGTCCTGAAGGTCAACTACGCCCACGTCGTCTCCATCGCCGAGCAGCTCAGGAAGCGCCGCACCTTGCTGGAGGACCAGATGGAAGCCGTCTGGACCGAGGTCAAGAAGGTCGACGAGGCCTGGGAGGGTGAGGCCAAGGAGATGTTCCGCGCGATCGACAGGCAGTGGCACGCGCGCGCGAACGACATCAAGGCCCAGCTCGACAAGATCGAGAAGCTGATCCTGGAAGGCAAGGACCACTACCAGATGACGGACAAGAAGGGCGAGAGCCTCTTCGCGCAGCTGTCCGGTCAGGTGTCCCGCTGGTGACCTTCAGCGACGCATAGGGGCAGGGTGTCACCGAACACCCTGCCCCTTCTTTTGGCGCCCCCTCTGTGATGCGTCTTCTTCTGTGGGGCGTCTTCTTTTTCTTTTGTCGCCTCGCCGTTCGTCGCCCTGCTGCCCTCTGGCCGCTATGGCTCTTCCGGCTCTTCGTCCTGCTTCCTTCCGGCTCCCTACCGCTCCCCCGCTCCCCCCTCACGCGGCGCCGGTTCCAGGTCGAACTCACCGTCCCGTGCCCCCAGGACGAACGCGCGCCACTCCGCTGCCGTGTAGCGCAACACCACGTCCGGTTCCTTGGAGTTGCGCATGGCGACGGCGCCGCCGGGCAGGTGGGCGATCTCGACGCGTTCGTCCTCCGGGCTGCCGGGAGCGCTCTCCCAGACCGCGCCGGAGATGTCCATCGCGTAGAGCTCTTCCTTTTCCTGCTGCGTACCCATCAGCGGCTCTCCCTTCGTGCCTTCGTGCGGTTGCCAGACTACGCGGCCGGGGCACGGCGGGGCCCGGGTTCTCTCAGCTCTCGTCCGGCAGCCATCCCAGCTGCACCAGCGGCGTTCCGCGCCGGCGGGAGACGAAGAAGCCGCGGCCGGGTGGCATGGGGCGGGGGCGGACGTTGCCGAGGAGGTCGCCTTCGTTGGGGTCACCCGAGAGGACGACGCCCTGGGCGCCCAGTTCCTTGATGCGGGTCATGAACGACTCGAACATCGACCGTGACGCGCCCGCGGCGCTGCGCGCGATCAGGAAGCGCACGCCCACGTCCCGGGAGAAGGGCAGGTGTTCGGTGAGCACCGCCAGCGGGTTGCCGCTGGAGGTGGCGACCAGTTCGTAGTCGTCGACGACGACGAAGATCTGCGGGCCGCTCCACCAGCTGCGGTCGCGCAGTTGCTGCGGGGTGACGTCGGACGAGGGCGCCCGCCGGTCCATCAGGTCGCGGAGCGCGTTCATGTGCGTCTCCATGGTGTTGGACATGGGCGCGTACTCGAGCAGGTGGGTTTCCGGGATCGCGCCGAGCAGCGAGCGCCGGTAGTCACCGACGACGATCTTCGCCTCGTCACCGGAGTAGCGCTCGGTGATCTGCTTGACGAGCAGGCGCAGCAGCGCCGTCTTGCCCGATTCGCTCTCGCCGAAGACGAGGAAGAACGGGTCGGTCTCGAAGTCGACGAAGACGGGTTCCAGGTTGTTCTCGTCGATGGCGAAGGCGACGCCGCGCTCCGGGTGATCTCCGCCGCCGGGCAGGTGGGCGGCGGGGAGTTCGCGGGGGAGCAGCCGGACCTTGGGTGCCGGGTCGGCCTGCCAGTGCGTGGCCAGGGCGCGGCACATCTCCGCGCTGGCGTCGGCGAGTTCCTCGTCCGAGCCGACGCCGTCGATCCGCGGGACGGCGGCCATGAAGTGGAGGGCGTCCATCGTCTGGCCGCGTCCGGGGACGCCGGCCGGTACGTTGGCGGCGACCTTGCGGTTGAACTCGGAGTCCATCGTGTCGCCCAGCCGCAGCTCCAGCCGGTTCATCAGCAGGTCCTTGAGAGCGGCCCGCACCTCCATGTTGCGGGAGGCGGTCACCACGAGGTGGATGCCGTAGCCCAGACCGCGGGCCGCGATGTCGTTGACGATCTCGGTCAGGCCCTCGTAGTCGTTGCGGAAGTTGCCCCACCCGTCGATGACGAGGAAGACATCGCCCCAGGGCTGGTCGGTGAGCTCACCGCGGGCGCGGCGGCGGCGGTAGGTGGTGATGGAGTCGATGTTGCGGGAGCGGAAGTACTCCTCGCGGCGGTTGAGGACGCCGTAGACCTCGGCCACGGTCCGGCGGACGCGTTCGGGGTCGAGGCGGGAGGCGATGCCGCCGACGTGGGGGAGGTCCGCGATGGCGGACATGCCGCCGCCGCCGAAGTCGAGGCCGTAGAACTGGACCTCGGCCGGGGTGTGGGTGAGCGCGAACGCCGAGATGAGGGTGCGCATCAGCGTCGACTTGCCGGACTGGGGGCCGCCGACGACGAGCATGTGGCCGGCGGCGCCGGAGAAGTCGAGGTACAGCGGGTCCCGCCGCTGCTCGAACGGCTTGTCGACGAGGCCGACGGGCACCACGAGCCCGCCCAGCCGGGGGTAGTCGGGGGCGGTCAGGCCGCGGCCCTCCACGGGGGTGAGGCCGGGGAGGAGTTCGTCCAGCGGTGAGGCGCTGTCCAGCGGAGGGAGCCACACCTGGTGGGCGGGGGTGCCCTGGCCCTCCAGACGCCGCACGATCACATCGAGGACGGTGTCGGCCAGCGCGTCGTCGTCGGCCGTGCCGGACGGTTGCGCGGGCACCGGGGCGGCGGTGCCGGGGTCGGGGCGCTGCACCGGTACCTCGGCGGCGGTGAAGAGGACGGGGCGGCGGTTCGGCGCGACCGGCCCGCCGGTCGGCTCGCCGTCGCTGCCGGGGCGGTAGACGCCGGAGACGTAGGCCGCCTTGAAGCGGGTCATCTCGTCCGTACCGAACTTCAGGTAGCCGGAACCGGGCACGGACGGCAGGTGGTAGGCGTCGGGGACGCCGAGGGCGGCGCGGGACTCGGCGGCCGAGAAGGTGCGCAGACCGACGCGGTAGGACAGGTAGGTCTCCAGACCGCGCAGCCTGCCCTCCTCCAGCCGCTGCGAGGCGAGCAGCAGGTGGACGCCGAGCGACCGGCCGATGCGGCCGATCTGGATGAACATGTCGATGAAGTCCGGCTTGGCGGTGAGCAGCTCACTGAACTCGTCGATGACCAGGATGAGGGAGGGGATCGGCGAGAGCGGGGCGCCGGCGGCGCGGGCCTTCTCGTAGTCGTGGATGTTGGCGTAGTTGCCCGCGTCCCGCAGCATCTCCTGGCGCCGGTTGAGTTCGCCGCGGATGGAGTCGCCCATGCGGTCGACGAGGGTCAGGTCGTCCGCGAGGTTGGTGATCACCGCGGCGACGTGCGGCATGTGCGCCATCCCCGCGAAGGTGGCGCCGCCCTTGAAGTCGGCGAGGACGAAGTTCAGCGTCTCCGAGGAGTGGGTGACCGCCAGGCCCAGCACCAGGGTGCGCAGCAGTTCCGACTTGCCGGAGCCGGTCGCGCCCACGCACAGCCCGTGCGGTCCCATGCCGTCCTGCGCGGCTTCCTTGAGGTCCAGCATCACCGGCTGGCCGTCCTCGCCGACGCCGATGGGCACCCGCAGCCGTTCGGACTGGGAGCGGGGCCGCCAGGTGCGCGAGACCTCCACCGAGGCGGCGTCGCCCAGGCCGAGCAGGTCGGTGAACTCCAGCTTGGCCAGCAGGGGTTCGTCACCGTCGTCGCCGGAGCCGACGCGCAGCGGCGCCAGCTGGCGGCAGACCGCTTCGGCGGCCTCGTAGGAGAGCGTGTCCGGGGTTCCGTCGTAGACCAGGCCGTGCCCCGACTCCAGGCGCAGGGCGCGCGGCTGGACGACGACGGAGAGGCCGCCGCGCGCCACATCGGCGTCGCCGGGGACGATCTCCACGACGGTGACGCCCTGGAGGCCCTCGGGCGCGGCCAGCAGCGAGTTGGGCAGGACGGCCGTCCCGTCGAGGACGACGACGATGTGCGGCTGCTCCAGCAGCGGTTCCCCGGCGGCGTTGAACCGGGGCCGTCCCTCCAGCCGCGCGGCGAGCAGCTCTTCCAGCTCGAGGGTGTCGGTGACGATCAGCCGGCGGGTGCCCGCGCCGTCGGCGAGGTCCTTGGCCTGGGCGTGCGGCAGCCACTTGGCCCAGTCCCAGGAGCTGTAGGTCTCCCGGCCCGCCGCGATCGCGATGACCAGGTCCTCGGGGGAGTGCAGCGCTGCCAGCGAGCAGAGCATGGCGCGGGCCGAGCCGTAGACGGCGTCCGGTTCGCCGCTGACCGTCATGTGGTAGAAGGCGCGCAGCGAGACGGCCATGGGGAGCCCGTCGAGGGTGGCGTGCGTGTTGAGGAACTGGTGCATGGCGCCGACCGTCAGCGGCTCCAGCTCGTCGACCGGCGCCGTCTCCGGGGCGACCAGCGGCGTGGCCAGCTGCTGGGTGCCCAGTCCGACGCGGACCTGGCCGAAGTCGCCGTCCGAGGGGCGCCGCTCCCACAGCCTGCTGCCCTCGGCCACCAGGGACCACAGCTGGTCGGGCGCGGGGTGCAGGTAGAACTGGGCGTCGCGCTGCTTGAGCGCGGTCCTGCGCACCGTACGCCGGGTCTGTGCCAGGTATTTGAGGTAGTCGCGGCGGGACTGCGCCATCTCGCCCTGGGTGCCGCGGCGCATCCGGATCGCCATCGCGATGACCATGGTGACCGTCGACACCAGCATCAGCGCGCCCATGACCCGCATCATCGGGTGGGAGTTGTAGCCGGGCATCAGGAAGAACATGCTGGACCCGCCCATGCCGAGCATCGGCAGGAGCTGCATCCACATGCCCTCCTGCTGCCCGCGCGGCAGTTCCGGCGGAGGCTGCAACTGGAGCTGCTCGCTGGGTACTTCGGGAGGCAGAGCCCGCGGCGGACGCTTGACGACGATCTGGGTCACTCGCGCACCATTCTTCTTTGCGTTCCCTCGCGTCCTGGTGCGGAAGGGACATCTCGCTGCCGGCGCCCCCGTGGCGACGGTTCCCCCTCCGCGGCTGGCGATCCTAGTGGCACAGTGAGTTGACCGGGAGCGGTAGGGTGGCGCGCGCTGCCGCCGCGACCTGCGGCACGGTCCGCACAGGCGTCCACAGCCGGGCGGTATCCCGTACTTTCCGCGCATCCAGGCACATGCGGGGCGGCAGGTGCCCAGCAGGCTATCGAGGGGGACACACAGGTGAGTACGACGGCTTCCGCCGCCGCCACCGGACCCGGTGGGCAGCCGGGCCCGGGCGGATCCCGGGGAGCGGCCGGCACGCCCGGCCGGGCAGCCGGAGCAGCCCTGGACACCGGCTTCTGCCGGGTGACCATCGTCGCGCCCGACAGCCGGATCGACGTCGCGCTCCCCGAGGACATCGCGGTCGCCGACCTCTACCCCGAGATCCTGCGCCTGTCCGGCCAGAGCCCGGCCGACGGCGCGCCCGTCGGATACCACCTGGTGCGCCGTGACGGCACCGTCCTGGACAGCTCCCGCACGTTCGCGGCCCAGCGCATCCTCGACGGGGAGGTGCTCAGCCTGCGCCCCTTCGCCGAGTCGCTGCCGCCGGCCGTCTTCGACGACGTGTCCGACGCGGTCGCCTCCGCCGTCACCAAGGACCGCAAGCTGTGGGGCGACGGCATGATGCGCGCGGCCGGGCTGATCGGCGGCGGTGTGCTGCTGGCCCTCATGGCGGTCGTGCTGTGGTTCTCCGACCCCGCCGGCCACGACATGCACGGGCTGGCGGGTGTCCTGGCGGCTGTCACCGGGGTGCTGCTGCTGGCGCTGTCGGCCGTGCGGGCCCGCGTCTACGACGACCGGCCCACCGCGATCACGCTCGGCCTCGGCTGTCTGCCGCACCTGATGGTGGCGGGCAGCGGGCTGCTGCCCCTGGAGGAGGGGCAGGGCATCGGCAGGCTGCAGTTCCTCCTCGGATGTGTGACCGTGCTGCTGGCGGCCGCCGTGCTGATCGCCCTCACCCCCAACGGCGACGGACCGTTCGTCGCCGCCGCCTTCACCGCGACCGTCGGCACCCTGATCACCTTCATCGCGATCGTGAGCGACATCCGCCCGGTGGAGACCGCCGCGATCTGCGCGCCCGTGGCCGTCGGCCTCCTGGCGTTCCTGCCGGGCCTCTCCACCCGCTTCGCCCGGCTGCCCATCGGGTTCGAGGCCACCCGCACCCGGATGAGCGACTACGACGCCGACCCGGACGCGGCGCCGCAGACGCAGGGCCCGATCGACGCCGAGCGCGTCGCGGCGCAGGCCCGCCGCGGCCACGAGCTGCTGGTCGGCCTGGTCGGCGGCTGCGCCACCGTCGTCGTGGTCTCCTGCGCGGTCCTCAGTTTCTCCGACTCGGGGTGGGGGCAGCTGCTCACCCTGGCGACGGGCATCGCCATGCTGCTGCGGGCCCGCCTCTTCCGCTACACCTCGCAGGTCGGCAGCGCGCTCATCGCGGGGCTGGTGGCGCTGGTGCTGCTGGGCGCCGGCCTGGCGGGGGACTTCCCCGCGGACGGTGACGCGCTGCGCACCGTGTGGCTGAGCGCGGCGCTGGCCGTCGGCGCCGTACTGGTGATCGCCATCGGGCTGACCGTGCCGGACAAGGGTGTGACACCCTTCTGGGGCCGGTTCGTGGAGATCCTGGAGACCTTCGTCCTGCTCACCCTGGTGCCGCTGTGCCTCGCGGTGATGAACGTCTACTCGGCCGCCCGCAGTCTCACCAGCTAGCCACTGCTACTCTGTACGGGCTTCCCGAGTATCGAAGATTCCCCTGTGAGGAAGACCAGGGGCGCTCGGCAGCACCGATCCAGAGGAGTACGAGTGTCGTCTCTCGACGCCGCGACGAAGAAGCAGATCATCTCCGAGTTCGCCACCAAGGAGGGTGACACCGGCTCCCCCGAGGTCCAGGTGGCGTTGCTCTCCCGTCGCATCAGCGACCTGACGGAGCACCTGAAGACCCACAAGCACGACCACCACTCGCGGCGTGGTCTGCTGCTGCTCGTCGGCCAGCGCCGCCGCCTGCTGCAGTACCTCGCCAAGAAGGACATCCAGCGCTTCCGTGCGCTGGTCGAGCGCCTGGGCATCCGCCGCGGCGCGGCCGGCGCCCGCTAGGACGCGATGAAGGGAGCGGTTCCCGGATCCGGGAACCGCTCCCTTCGCCGTATCGCAGTACAGAACCCTCGCGTGACGGAGAACCTTTGTAGTCTTGTCACGCGAGAGCGCTCACACCCCGAGCGCGCACAACGACACAACGAGGCAGGAGCGACCCGACGCCGGTCCTCGGTAGTGGCCCCCGGAGGCGAGCAGTCCCGGGAGCTTCGATCGAAGACCGGCCCGTACCGGGAGCGCTCCTTGCGGCACACGGTCCGCCACGCGATGTGCGCGGACGAAGACGAGGAGATTTTCCTGGTGGAGAACGAGACCCACTACGCCGAGGCCGTGATCGACAACGGCGCCTTCGGCACCCGCACCATCCGCTTCGAGACGGGCCGCCTGGCCAAGCAGGCCGCGGGTTCCGCCGTCGCCTACCTGGACGACGACACGATGGTGCTGTCGGCCACCACGGCCTCGAAGCAGCCGAAGGACCAGCTCGACTTCTTCCCCCTGACGGTGGACGTCGAGGAGCGGATGTACGCCGCGGGCAAGATCCCCGGTTCCTTCTTCCGGCGCGAGGGCCGCCCGTCCGAGGACGCGATCCTCACCTGCCGCCTGATCGACCGCCCGCTGCGCCCCTCCTTCAAGAAGGGACTGCGCAACGAGATCCAGATCGTCGAGACGATCATGGCGCTCAACCCCGACCACCTCTACGACGTGGTCGCGATCAACGCCGCCTCCTGCTCGACGCAGCTGGCCGGCCTGCCCTTCTCCGGCCCGATCGGCGGCACCCGCGTCGCCCTGATCCGCGGCCAGTGGGTGGCCTTCCCGACCCACTCCGAGCTGGAGGAGGCCGTCTTCGACATGGTCATCGCGGGCCGCGTGCTGCCCGACGGTGACGTGGCCGTGATGATGGTCGAGGCCGAGGCCACCGAGAAGACCATCGAGCTGGTCAAGGGCGGCGCCGAGGCTCCGACGGAGGAGGTCGTGGCCGCCGGCATGGAGGCCGCGAAGCCCTTCATCAAGGTGCTGTGCAAGGCCCAGGCCGACCTCGCCGCGAAGGCCGCCAAGCCCACCGGCGAGTTCCCGATCTTCCTGGACTACCAGGACGACGTCCTGGAGGCGCTGACCGCGGCCGTCCGCGACGAGCTGGCCCAGGCGCTGACCATCGCCGGCAAGCAGGAGCGCGAGACCGAGCTGGACCGGGTCAAGGCGCTGGCCGCCGAGAAGCTGCTGCCGCAGTTCGAGGGCCGCGAGAAGGAGATCTCCGCCGCCTACCGCGCGCTGACCAAGAACCTGGTGCGCGAGCGCGTCATCAAGGAGAAGAAGCGCATCGACGGCCGCGGTGTCACCGACATCCGCACCCTGGCCGCCGAGGTCGAGGCCATCCCGCGGGTGCACGGCTCGGCACTGTTCGAGCGCGGCGAGACGCAGATCCTCGGCGTCACCACGCTGAACATGCTGCGTATGGAGCAGCAGCTGGACACCCTCTCGCCGGTGACCCGCAAGCGCTACATGCACAACTACAACTTCCCGCCCTACTCCACCGGTGAGACGGGCCGCGTCGGCTCCCCCAAGCGCCGCGAGATCGGCCACGGCGCCCTCGCCGAGCGCGCCCTCGTCCCGGTGCTGCCGACCCGCGAGGAGTTCCCGTACGCGATCCGGCAGGTCTCCGAGGCGCTGGGCTCCAACGGCTCGACGTCCATGGGCTCGGTCTGCGCCTCCACCATGTCGCTGCTGAACGCCGGTGTGCCGCTCAAGGCCCCGGTCGCCGGTATCGCCATGGGGCTGATCTCCGAGGAGATCGAGGGCGAGACGCACTATGTGACGCTGACCGACATCCTGGGCGCCGAGGACGCGTTCGGTGACATGGACTTCAAGGTCGCCGGCACCAAGCAGTTCGTCACCGCCCTCCAGCTCGACACCAAGCTGGACGGCATCCCGGCGTCCGTGCTGGCCGCGGCCCTCAAGCAGGCCCGCGACGCGCGGCTTCACATCCTGGACGTGATGAACGAGGCGATCGACGTTCCGGACGAGATGTCCCCGAACGCGCCGCGGATCATCACCGTCAAGATCCCGGTGGACAAGATCGGTGAGGTCATCGGCCCGAAGGGCAAGATGATCAACCAGATCCAGGAGGACACCGGCGCCGACATCACCATCGAGGACGACGGCACCATCTACATCGGTGCCGCCGACGGCCCGGCCGCCGAAGCCGCGCGTGCCACCATCAATGGCATCGCCAACCCGACGATGCCCGAGGTCGGCGAGCGCTACCTCGGCACGGTCGTCAAGACCACCACCTTCGGTGCCTTCGTCTCGCTGCTGCCCGGCAAGGACGGTCTGCTGCACATCTCGCAGATCCGCAAGCTGGCCGGCGGCAAGCGCGTGGAGAACGTCGAGGACGTCCTCGGCGTCGGCCAGAAGGTCCAGGTCGAGATCGCCGAGATCGACCAGCGCGGCAAGCTCTCGCTGATCCCCGTCCTGGACGAGGCCGAGTCCGGCGAGGGCTCCGCCGAGAAGTCCGACACGGCCACCGAGTCCGAGGACGAGACCGCGAAGTGACCTCGCAGTTCCGTACGACGGCCCGCCCCGCCTCCCCGGCAGGGCGGGCCGTCGCCCGTACCAAGACCCTGATCGCGGGGGAGAACGGCGCCGGCACCGTCCGCAAGACCGTGCTGCCCGGCGGGCTCCGCGTCCTCACCGAGACGGTGCCGACCGTGCGCTCCGCCACCTTCGGCATCTGGGCCCATGTGGGCTCCCGGGACGAGACACCGGCGCTGGGCGGCGCCACGCACTATCTGGAGCACCTCCTCTTCAAGGGCACCGAGCGGCGCAGCGCGCTGGAGATCTCGGCGGCGCTGGACGCGGTCGGCGGCGAGATGAACGCCTTCACCACGAAGGAGTTCACCTGCTACTACGCGCGGGTCCTCGACGCCGACCTCCCGCTGGCCATCGACGTGGTCTCCGACATGCTCACCTCCTCCGTCATCGACCCGGCCGAGGTCGACGCGGAGCGGGGCGTCATCCTTGAGGAGATCGCGATGACGGAGGACGACGCGGGGGACTGCGTCCACGACCTGTTCGCCCGCACCATGTTCGGTGACACCCCGCTGGGCCGCCCCGTCCTGGGCACCGTCGAGACGGTCAACGCGCTCACCCGCGACCAGGTCGCCCGCTTCTACAAGAAGCACTACGACCCCACCCGGCTGGTGGTCGCCGCCGCGGGCAACCTCGACCACCACACGGTGGTCAAGCAGGTCCGGGCGGCGTTCGAACGCGCGGGCGTGCCGGCCCGTACCGAGGGCGCCGACCCGGTCGGCCCCCGTTCGGGCAGCCGCGCCCTGCGCACCGCCGGCCGCGTCGACTACGTGGAGCGCCCCACCGAGCAGGCCCACCTGGTGCTCGGCATGCCCGGCGTCTCCCGGCACGACGAGCGCCGCTGGCCGCTCGCGGTGCTCAGCACGGCCCTGGGCGGCGGCATGAGCTCCCGGCTCTTCCAGGAGATCCGTGAGAAGCGCGGACTGGCCTACAGCACCTACGCCTACACCTCCAGCTTCGCCGACTGCGGACTGTTCGGCGTCTATGTGGGCTGCCGTCCCGGCCAGGTGCCGGACGTGCTGGGGATCTGCCGCGACGAACTCGACCACGTGGCCCGGCACGGCCTCGGCGACGACGAGCTGCGCCGTGCCGTCGGCCAGCTCTCAGGCTCGACGGTGCTGGGCCTGGAGGACACCGGTGCCCTGATGCACCGCCTCGGCAAGAGCGAGCTGTGCTGGGGGGAGCAGATGTCCGTGGACGAGATGCTCGCCAAGATCTCCGCCGTCACCCCGGACGACGTCCGTCAGGTCGCCCGCGACGTGCTGGACCGCCGCCCCTCGCTGTCCGTCATCGGGCAGCTCGGGGACCGTCAGGCGGGACGGCTGCACGAGGCCGTCGCCTGAGCCCCGCCCCCTTCTCCGTCACTCCCACCACGTAAGGAACGAGCACCATGAGCAAGCTGCGCGTAGCCGTCCTCGGCGCCAAGGGCCGGATGGGTTCCGAGGCCGTACGGGCCGTCGAGGCCGCCGACGACATGGAGCTGGTGGCGGCCCTCGGCAGCGGGGACGCGCGCAGCACGCTGACGGAGGCGGGCACGCAGGTCGCGGTCGACCTCACCCGCCCGGACTCCGTCATGGACAACCTGGAGTTCTGCGTCGCCAACGGCATCCACGCCGTGGTCGGCACCACCGGCTGGACCGAGGAGCGGCTGGCCGCGGTCCGCGCCCGGCTCGCGGACTCGCCGGGCACCGGCGTGCTCATCGCCCCGAACTTCGGCATCGGCGCGGTGCTGACCATGCGGTTCGCCCAGCAGGCGGCCCGCTTCTTCGAGTCCGTCGAGGTGGTGGAGCTGCACCACCCCGGCAAGGTCGACGCGCCCAGCGGCACCGCGGTGCGCACCGCGCAGCTGATCGCGAAGTCCCGCCAGGACGCCGGTCTGCCCGCCCAGCCCGACGCCACCACCCAGTCCCTGGAGGGCGCGCGCGGCGCCGACGTGGACGGTGTCCCGGTGCACGCGGTGCGGCTGCGCGGCCTGGTCGCGCACCAGGAGGTCCTCTTCGGCGACGAGGCGGAGACGCTCACCATCCGCCACGACTCGCTGCACCGCAGCTCCTTCATGCCCGGCGTGCTGCTGGGCATCCGCAAGGTGCCCGCCACCCCGGGCCTCACCTTCGGTCTCGAACACTTCCTCGACCTGGACTGACGGGGTACGGCACCGTGCGCGCGAAGATCACCTATTTCCTGCTGGCCGCCATCCTGGTCGTCTACTTCGTCCTGGTCGGCAGCCGGGGCGTCCTGCTGATCGAGCAGGGCACCGCGGTGACCGTCCCCTTCGGCATCGCGGTGCTGGTGCTGCCGTTCATCGGCGCCTGGTTCCTGTGGCAGACCACGCGCTTCGCCCGCCGCGCCGGACAGCTCGCCCGGGAACTGGAGGCGGAGGGCGGCCTGCCGGTCGACGAGCTGGAGCGCACTCCCTCGGGCCGGATCGACCGCGCCTCCGCCGACGCGGTCTTCGCCCGCCGCCGGGCCGAGACGGAGGAGAACCCGGAGGACTGGCGCTCCTGGTTCCGGCTGGCGGTCGCCTACCACGACGCCCGCGACACCCCCCGCGCCCGCAAGGCCATGCAGCACGCCATCGCGCTGCGCGAGGGGCGCCCGCGCGGCTAGCCGGCCGCCACGGGGCGGGACTCGGCAGCCCAGCCCTCTATGACGTCAGCGGCGCGGACGAAGCCCCCGCGGCGCGTCAGGAAGTCCGCGTTGTGGTCGGTCAGCAGTATCCGCCGGTCGCCTTCCGCCCGGGTGTCCGCGGACCCGCGCGGGGGCAGCAGCATCAGCGCTTCTCCCTGCACCGTGCGGGGCAGGCCGAGCCACCGTACGGGCTGCTGGACCGTGCGCAGCGTGCCCACCTCGGTCCAGCGCAGCGTCGTGGTCCGCAGCAGCCCGGCGTGGCGCAGCCCGTACGAGCTGACCCATACGCCCGCGCGCAGCAGCCGCACGGCCAGCACGATCACCAGTACGCCGCAGCCCGCGCACAGCACCCCGCTCGGCAGCGCGCCGGCGAGCACGACGACCAGCGCGGAGAAGAGCACGAAGGACGCGAGCAGAAGCAGCAGCGCGCCGCCGGCCACCCGGCAGGGGCCGGGGCTGTAGGGACGCCGCCACACCTCGCGGTCGGCCTCGGCGAGCGTCACGGACTGCGCCGCCTCGATACGGTCCTCGCGGTCGGCTGTCACAAAGGGCAGGGGCACGGCAGGGGTCCTCGCTCGCTCACGACAGGGGCTGCTCGGGCGCGTCCCGGAAGGGAACGGCCCGAGACCGTGGGGGCCGCCGCCACGGCTGCGTGCCATGGCGGTTGTGAGCGGTGACATTAGCGAGGGTGGAGAAAAGCGGCCACCCCCGGGTGCGATCCCGGGAGTGGCCGCTCGGGTCAGCGGCCCTCGGCCGCTGCCGGATGATCGCGCGCCGGCAGTTGGTTATCGGTGAGCGCGGGACCGCCGAGCAAGACGGAACCCACGAGTCCGGCGACGATCGTCACGCCCACCAGTGCACTGCCGGCGACCTGGCGGAAGCTGCGGCGGGCACGGGGCGGCGGGGTGACATTGCTGCGGAACCGGTCGGCCTCGGCTATGAAGGCGAACGGAACTGCCTCTCCGCGGCGGGACATGACGGTGCGCTCCTGCTTGATCGTTCTGGGCGGATTCTTGCTGGCACTTGCTGTTCGTAGACACAACGTCCGAGCCGGCTTCCGAGTGCCCGCTGCCGGGGGACGCATGTGAAAAATATCAACCGCGGCGACGAGGTATGTCACCGGGGGTGCCGTTTCCAGGCACCGAGTCGGTTTTGTCCGTTTATGTTCCACCAAAACGGGCTATCGGCCCCCGCGTCGAGTCACCTGTCAGGACCTCCCCTTAGGCTTGCCCCGCCCTGGCACACGCACGTGGAAGGACCCCGCCGGTGACCGAGACCTCCGCCCCGCCCGCCCCGAGTTTCCGCAGCGACATGACGGTCGAGCTGGTCAAGCACAGCGCCGCCGACACCGATGTGCTGTGGGCCGCCCGGGTCTCTACCGCGGGCGAGCAGTCCCTGGACGAGCTGAACAAGGACCCGGAGCGCTCCAAGGGGTTGATCAACTTCCTGATGCGGGACCGCCACGGCAGCCCCTTCGAGCACAACTCGATGACCTTCTTCATCAGCGCCCCGCTCTTCGTCTTCCGGGAGTTCCACCGGCACCGCGTCGGCTGGTCGTACAACGAGGAGTCGGGCCGCTACCGCCGCCTGGAGCCCGTCTTCTACGTCCCCGACGCCACCCGCAAGCTCGTCCAGCAGGGCCGCCCCGGCAAGTACGAGTTCGTCGAGGGCACCCCCGAGCAGCACAAGCTGACGGGGCGCGCCATGGAGGACGTCTACCGCAAGGCGTACGAGACCTACCTGGAGATGCTGGAGGCCGGGGTGGCCCGCGAGGTGGCCCGTGCCGTCCTCCCGGTGGGGCTGTACTCGTCCATGTACGCCACGTGCAACGCACGCTCCCTGATGCACTTCCTCGGCCTGCGGACGCAGCACGAGCAGGCCAAGGTGCCCAGTTTCCCGCAGCGCGAGATCGAGATGGTGGGCGAGCTGATGGAGGAGCGGTGGGCCGAGCTGATGCCGCTGACCCACGCGGCCTTCAACGCCAACGGCCGCATCGCTCCCTGACGGCTCCCGGGGCCGGAGGGCGGGCTCACTCGTCCCGCACTCCGTACCCGCCGGTCGGAGTCCCCCGGGAGGTGTCCGTATTGCGACGTTTCAAGATGTTCCTCTAGGGTGAATATGCGGTCCCGGCACTGCCTGAACCCCCGAGCAGGCAGTGCCGGGGCCCCCTCTTCTTCCCCCGGATCCCCTCCCGTCGCTCCGATCCGGCGCCCCGAGGAAGCGTCCCGGGGTGCGCTGCGAGTAGCGTGGAGCCTATGGCTCCGACCTCCACACCGCAGACGCCCTTCGGGCGGGTCCTGACCGCGATGGTCACGCCGTTCACCGCGGACGGCGCGCTCGACCTCGACGGCGCGCAGCAGCTCGCCGCCCACCTGGTGGACGCCGGCAACGACGGCCTCGTCGTCAACGGCACCACCGGCGAGTCACCGACCACCACCGATGCGGAGAAAGCCCAGCTCGTCAAGGCCGTCGTGGAGGCGGTGGGCGAACGCGCCCATGTGGTCGCCGGAGCCGGCACCAACGACACGGCACACAGCGTCGAGCTGGCCCGCGCCGCCGAGCAGGCAGGCGCCCACGGACTGCTGGCGGTGACGCCGTACTACAGCAAGCCGCCGCAGGAGGGCCTCTACCGGCACTTCACCGCGATCGCCGACGCCACCGGCCTGCCGGTGATGCTCTACGACATCCCGGGCCGCAGCGGCGTCCCCATCAACACCGAGACGATCGTGCGGCTCGCCGAGCACCCCCGCATCGTGGCCAACAAGGACGCCAAGGGCGACCTCGGCCGCGCCAGCTGGGCCATCGCCACCAGTGGCCTGGCCTGGTACAGCGGTGACGACATGCTCAACCTCCCGCTGCTGTCCGTCGGCGCCGTCGGCTTCGTCTCCGTCGTCGGCCACGTCGTCGCCCCCGAGCTGCGCTCCCTGCTGGAGGCGCACCTGAGCGGCGACGTCGCGAAGGCCACCGAGATCCACCAGAAGCTGCTGCCGGTCTTCACCGGCATGTTCCGCACCCAGGGCGTCATCACGACCAAGGCCGCCCTCGCCCGTCTGGGCCTCCCCGCCGGGCCGCTGCGCCTCCCCCTGGTCGAACTGTCCTCCGAGGAGCTGGACCAGCTGACGCACGATCTCGCCCACGGCGGGGTACACCTGTAGTCCCCAGACTTCTCACAACTGCATACGGCCGCTCAGCGGCACAAGTGCACAGCCCAATGGAACACGCACGACACCTGCGCGGCAGAACCGCCGCGTCCCCGTGCGCCTCATGAATACCGCGCGCCACGTACCCAGGCGGGTGCGTGGCGCGCGTGGTAAGGAGAGTCTTTTGAGTCATCCGCATCCAGAACTGGGCCCGCCCCCGGAACTCCCCAAGGGCGGCCTGCGCGTCACCCCTCTGGGCGGCCTCGGCGAGATCGGCCGCAACATGACCGTCTTCGAGTACGGCGGCAGGCTTCTGATCATCGACTGCGGCGTCCTCTTCCCCGAGGAGGAGCAGCCCGGCATCGACCTGATCCTCCCCGACTTCACCACGCTCAGGGACCGCCTCGACGACATCGACGGCATCGTCCTCACCCACGGGCACGAGGACCACATCGGCGGCGTCCCCTACCTCCTGCGGGAGAAGCCGGACATCCCCCTCATCGGCTCCAAGCTGACCCTCGCCCTGATCGAGGCCAAGCTCCAGGAGCACCGCATCCGGCCCTACACGCTGGAGGTCGAGGAGGGGCACCGCGAGCGCATCGGCCCCTTCGAATGCGAGTTCCTCGCGGTCAACCACTCCATCCCCGACGCCCTCGCCGTCGCCGTGCGCACCCCGGCCGGCCTCGTCGTGCACACCGGCGACTTCAAGATGGACCAGCTGCCGCTGGACGGCCGCCTCACCGACCTGCGGGCCTTCTCCCGGCTCGGTGAAGAGGGCATCGACCTGCTGCTGAGCGACTCCACCAACGCCGAGGTCCCCGGCTTCGTCCCGCCGGAGCGCGAGATCTCCTCCGTGCTGCGCCAGGTCTTCTCCAGCGCGCAGAAGCGGATCATCGTCGCCAGCTTCGCCAGCCACGTCCACCGCATCCAGCAGATCCTGGACGCCGCCCACGAGCACGGCCGCCGGGTCGCCTTCGTCGGCCGCTCCATGGTCCGCAACATGGGCATCGCCCGCGACCTGGGCTACCTCAGCGTGCCGGCCGGGCTCGTCGTGGACGTCAAGGCGCTCGACGACCTCCCGGACGACGAGGTGGTCCTCGTCTGTACGGGCTCCCAGGGCGAGCCCATGGCCGCCCTCTCCCGGATGGCCAACCGGGACCACCAGATCCGGATCGTCCAGGGCGACACCGTGATCCTCGCGTCGTCCCTGATCCCGGGCAACGAGAACGCGGTCTACCGCGTCATCAACGGCCTCACCCGCTGGGGCGCCAACGTGGTCCACAAGGGCAACGCCAAGGTCCACGTCTCCGGCCACGCCTCGGCGGGCGAACTGCTGTACTTCTACAACATCTGCCAGCCGCGGAACCTCATGCCCGTCCACGGCGAGTGGCGCCACCTGCGCGCCAGCGCCGAACTGGGCGCGGCCACCGGAATCCCCCACGACCGCATCGTGATCGCTGAGGACGGCGTCGTGGTGGACCTCGTCGACGGCAAGGCCAAGATCACGGGCAAGGTCCAGGCCGGATACGTCTACGTGGACGGCCTCTCGGTCGGCGACGTCACCGAGTCCTCCCTCAAGGACCGGCGCATCCTCGGCGACGAGGGCATCATCTCGGTCTTCATCGTGGTCGACAGCACCACCGGCAAGATCGTCGGAGGGCCCCACATCCAGTCCCGGGGCTCCGGCATCGACGACACGGACTTCGCCGCGGTCATCCCGAAGATCGACGAGGCCCTCGCCAAGTCCGCGCAGGACGGCATCGCGGAGACCCACCAGCTCCAGCAGCTGGTGCGCCGCACGGTCGGCAAGTGGGTCTCGGACAGCTACCGCCGTCGTCCGATGATCCTCCCCGTGGTCGTCGAGGTCTGACCCGCCCGTCGTGGCCCCTCGGCGGGCCCGCGGAGGAGCGGGGCGCCCCTCGATTTGCCTCCAGGCGCCCCGCTCCAGTACGTTTACCTCTCCACCGCATCGGGAACCCGGGACCACTACGGTCCGAGGCCGACCGGTATCCAGGAATCCGAATTCGACTCGGAAACGAGCCGGAAAAAGATTCTGGTAAGGTGGAGAACATCGAAAGGGC
>NZ_VJOK01000001.1:5646788-5668564 GCF_013302895.1 Streptomyces albus subsp. chlorinus
GTGAAGTCGCGGTCCCTGGACGTCAGTTCAGGGACCGCGACTTTTTTGCGTCCGGACACCGGAAGTTCACGTGGCGCGGACATCATCCGAGCATGGGGACAACACAGTTGACCGCAGCGGGCGTCGGTGCCGGGGATGAGGTCGTGGTCCCGTCCTTCGGTGGGGCCGAGGTCGCCCGGGCCGTGCTGGAGGCCGGGGCACGCCCTGTCTTCGCTGACATCGATGCCGCCACCTACTGCCTTGATCCCGCCTCCGTGGCGGAGGTGATGACGTCCAGGACCGCGGCGATCGTTCCCGTCCATCTCTTCGGCCGCGCCGCGGATATGGCCGCACTGCGGGAGCTGGGGACGCGGCACGGTGCCGGCGTCGTCGAGTGGGAGCCGCTGCCGCGTACGGACGCGCTGGACGCGGTGCGGCGTCGGCAGTATGCCGCGTACCTGAGCCGTCGTCTGCGGGGTGTGGCGGTTCCGGCCGAGGCGGACGGGGCCGGGCACGCCTTTACGCGGTATGTGGTGCGGGTGCCCGGGAACGGGCGGCCGGACCGGGACGCCTTCCGCCGGGCGCTGCGGGCACGGGGCGTGGAGTGCGAGGTTCCGGTGCGGGTGCCGGCCCATCGGATGCCGGAGTTCTCCGCCGCGGTGCGGCTGCCGGAGTCCGAACGGGCCGCGGACGAGTGTCTCTCCCTTCCGCTTTCCGCCGCCATGGCGAAGAAGGACCTTCACCAGCTGGTGTCCGCGTGCAACGGTCTCGGCGGGCTGCTGCGGGAGCGCGCGAGCTGAGGGCCTTCGGGGCGCTGGAGCGGGCCCGATACGAGTTCGATCCCGTGCCGGGGATCAGGTAAGATCTCTACCGCTGGCCGCGCCCCAATAGCTCAGTCGGCAGAGCGTCTCCATGGTAAGGAGAAGGTCAACGGTTCGATTCCGTTTTGGGGCTCTCCGCATAGCAGTGAAGGCCCCCGTCCATGACGGGGGCCTTTCGCGTGTCCGAAGGGGAACTACTCGGGGATGCGCATGGCCAGGATGGCCATGTCGTCGGACGGGGCGTCGCTGGCGAAGCGTTCTACGGCGCGCATGATGCGGGCGGCCACGGCCCCGGCGTTGAGGCCCGTGCAGGTGGCCAGGACGTCGGCCAGGCCGTCGTCGCCGAGCATGCGGGTGCCCTCGCGGCGCTCGGTGACGCCGTCGGTGACGCACAGCAGCACGTCGCCCGGGTCGAGCGTGACGGTCTGCTCGTACAGTTCCAGGTCTTCCATGACGCCCAGCAGCGGCTGCGGGTCGGCAGCGGGTTCCACGGTGCCGTCCTGGCGCAGGCGCAGGGGGAGCGGGTGGCCGGCGCAGACGACCTTCAGCTCGGCGCCGCCGTCCTCCTGGGGGCGCATCTCGCCGTACAGGAGGGTGAGGAAGCGGCTTCGGGCGCCCTCGTCGAGGATGGCGGTGTTGAGGCGTTCCAGGACCGCCGGTCCGCTGAGGCCCTCGCGGGCGAGCAGGCGCAGCGCGTGCCGGGCCAGTCCGGTGACGGCCGCCGCCTCGGGGCCCGTACCGCACACGTCCCCGATGGCGAATCCGTAGGTGCCGTCGGTGATTTCGAAGAGGTCGTAGAAGTCGCCGCCGACCTCGTTGCCTTCGCCCGCCGCGCGGTAGATGACCTCCCGTTCGATGCCGCCCTCGATCTCGGGGAGGCCGGGCGGCAGGAGGCTGCGCTGGAGGGACTGGCTGATGGCGGTGCGCTCGGAGTAGAGGCGGGCGTTGTCGAGGGCGAGTGCGGCCCTGCGGGAGAGGTCCTCGGCCAGTTCGAGGATCTCCTGGCGGAAGCGTTCGTCGGTGGGCTTGCCGAGGGTCAGCATGCCGATGACGCGGTTGCGGGCCACCAGTGGCAGGACGACGGTCTCGCCGCCGACGGCGGCGGCGGTGGCCAGCGTGGTGCCGGGGGAGAGGTGGTGGTCCTCCCCGTTGAGGACGACGTTGCGCAGGGAGGTGCGCAGGGCGGCGGAGTGCGCCGCCTCGGAGGGCGCCGTCCAGACGCGGGCGCCGGGGGTGGGGACCGGTTCGGGCGGGTCCACCTTGGCGAGGAGTGCCTTGAGGTTGTCGATGCGGTCCTCGTCCTCGTGCAGGACGTAGGAGAGCTGGGGGTCGGAGCCGTGGTCGGCGACGGTGTAGACAGCGCACCAGGTGGCGAGGGTGGGCACCGTCATCTGAGCCATGAGCGCGAGCGTCTGGTCGCGGTCGAGGGTGCCGGCGAGCAGGTCGGAGGCCTCGACGAGGAAGGAGAGGGAGCCGCGCCGCAGGCGTTCCAGTTCGGTGAGGCGGGCGCGTTCGACGGCGAGGGCGATGCGGTCGGCGGCGAACTGGAGGCGCAGGGCCTCCTCGTTCGTGTAGCGGCCGGGGGCTTCGGTGGCCACACCGAGGGAGCCGGTGAGCCTGCCTTCCACCTTGAGGGGGACGGTGACGACGGAGCGCATGCCGGTGCCGTCCAGGAGGGGGACGGCACCGGGGACGACGGTCAGGTCCTCGTGGACGGAGGGCATCCGCGCGGAGCCGTAGCGGCCGCTTCCGGTCTCGACGGGGACGCGGGCGAAGCGCTGGCGCGCGGAGGGCAGCCCGGTGGAGGCGCGGACCTCCAGTTCCGTCTCGTCGTCGGTGGCCAGCAGCAGATAGGCGGCGTCGCCCTCCAGCATGTCGCGGGCGCGCTCCACAGTGCGCTGGAGGAGCCCGTCGAGGTCGTCGGGGGCCGGGGAGCCGATGAAGACCTCGAAGGGGTCGGCGGCGGACTGCTCCTGGGAGTCCCCGGCGGTGCCGGTGTTGTCGTGCGAGTGGACCCGGGGCGGGGACTGGAGGACGGCGCGCTCGTGTTCGCGCACCAGCAGGCAGACGGTGGAGGGCTCGCCATCGCTGTCCCGTACACGCAGGTGGGAGGCGTAGACGGGGATGGTGCGGCCGTCCGAGCCGCGCATGCCGTAGGAGCCCTCCCAGCGGGACAGGCGCAGGGCCTCGGCGATGCCGGTGCCGGTGCCGGGGGTGTGGGGCCAGGCGGCGAAGTCGGTGAGGGGCTTGCCGAGGACCTGCTCGGCGGGGTAGTCGAACAGTTCGCTGGCGTCCTCGTTCCAGGAGCTGATGGAGCCGCTGCGGTCGACCTGGACGACGGCGACGCGGACGCGGGTGTCGGTGACCGGGAGCGCCGTGTCGGGGAGGGCGGGCCCGGCCGTGCGGGTGCCCACGGGGCGCTCGGGGAGGTCGAGGCGGAACCAGACGCGCTTGTCGGAGGCCGTGTAGTCGACGCCCCAGCGGGTGGCCAGCGCGGAGCACAGCAGCAGTCCCCGGCCGCCCTCGCGGTCGGGGCTGGCGGGCTGCGGGTTGGTCTCCTGGAGCGGCAGCTCGCGCTCGGGGTAGCGGTCGATGACCTCGACGCGGACGCCGTCCTCGTCGCGCAGGCACAGCACCTCGGCGGCCGTGCCGGCGTGGACGACCGCGTTGGTGACCAGTTCGCTGGTCAGCACGACGGCGTCGTCCACGATGTCGCCCAGGCCCCAGCCCTGGAGGGTGTCGCGTACGAAGCCGCGCGCGGTGGCGACGGACCTGCCGACCGGTTCGAAGGTGGCGGCGGCTCGCGCGGTGATCACTGGTCTCCCCATGGACGTCCTGTCGGCCAGGCGCACTGGTGTGCGCTGCGCGGCCAGCGCCGCGGTGGTGCTCGCCTCTTTACTCGGGCCCTCCTGTGAGCCTCCGGTCCCCCGGGGAGGCCCCGTGGCAGAGTCCTCACGCTCGGCGCTCTGCTCTTGCGTCACCGCAGCGCCCCTCCGTAGCCCTTCGTACTCACACCGCTGCCCCCGTTCCAGTCCCCTACCCAGCGGACCGGGCGGAGCACCCGCCGGTATGGGGGTGAACGGACAGCCGGGTGCCAGGTTACTTACGTAGGCGTGGCGTGTGGCTGCCGGATGCGGGTGTTTTCCCCGGGGGCCCATGACGCAGTGCGGTATGCCATGCTGCCGAACTGTTATCGCCGGGTTCGGGCAGGGTGAAACACTGGGAAGGCTCGGAGTACAGGGCCCGGGCAGGAAGGTCGACCCGCAGGAGGGGCAGTGGAGTCTGGCGCAACCGCGCGTAGCGGCAACACGCGCGCGAAGGGCGGACGGTCCCGGAGAAGCGGGACGATCGAAGTGGACGCCGCCGCGGTCAACAGGCTGCTGGCCGCGCTCACGGCGATGCGGGACGGCAACTTCCGGCGGCGGCTCACCGTCACCGGCGACGGGCCGATGGCCGAGATCGCCGCCGTCTTCAACGAGGTCGCCGACCAGAATCTGCACCTGACGGGTGAACTGTCACGGGTGCGGCGCGTGGTCGGACGTGAGGGAAAACTCACAGAGCGGTTGCAGACGGGCACCTGCGAGGGCTCCTGGGCGTCCGCGATCGACGCGGCGAACGCGCTGGTGGACGACCTGGTGTGGCCCGTCTCCGAGGTGGGCAGGGTGCTCACGGCGGTCGCGGACGGCGACCTGGAGCAGCGCATGGACCTGCGCTCGCGCGGCTCCGAGGGCGGAGGGCATCCGCTGCGGGGCGAGTTCCTGCGGGTGGGCCGTACGGTCAACGGCCTGGTGGACCAGCTCTCCGCGTTCACGGACGAGGTGACGCGGGTCGCCCGTGAGGTGGGCACCGAGGGCAAGCTGGGCGGCCAGGCGCGGGTGCGCGGGATGTCGGGCTCCTGGAAGGACCTGACGGACTCGGTCAACACCATGGCGTCGCGGCTGACGGCCCAGGTGCGGGACATCGCCCTGGTGACCACGGCGGTCGCCAAGGGTGACCTGTCACGCAAGGTGACCGTTCATGTCGAGGGGGAGATGCTGGAGCTGAAGAACACCGTCAACACGATGGTGGACCAGCTCTCCTCCTTCCAGTCCGAGGTCAACAGGGTCGCCCGCGAGGTCGGTGTCGAGGGCGAGCTGGGCGGCCAGGCGCGGGTGCAGGGCGTGGCCGGCGTGTGGAAGGACCTGACCGACTCCGTCAACCTGATGGCGGGCAATCTGACCTCCCAGGTGAGGGAGATCGCCCAGGTGACCACGGCGGTCGCCAACGGCGACCTGTCCCAGAAGATCACCGTCAACGCGCGGGGCGAGGTCGCGCAGCTCGCCGAGACGATCAACGCGATGACGGACACGCTGCGCACCCTCGCGGACGAGGTGACGCGCGCGGCGAGCGAGGTGGGCACCGACGGGGTGCTGGGCGGCCAGGCGGCCGTGCCGGGCGCGGCCGGCATCTGGAAGGACCTGACCGATTCGGTCAACACCGCTTTCCGCAACCTGACGGCTCAGGTGCGGGACATCGCGCAGGTGACGACGGCGGTGGCCAACGGTGACCTGTCGCAGAAGGTGACCGTCGATGTCGCGGGCGAGATGCTGGAGTTGAAGAACACCGTCAACACGATGGTGGACCAGCTGTCCGCGTTCGGTGCCGAGGTCACCCGGGTCGCGCGGGAGATCGGTGTCGAGGGTGAGCTGGGCGGCCAGGCGGCCGTGCCGGGCGCGGCAGGCACCTGGAAGGACCTCACGGACTCCGTCAACACCGCTTTCCGCAACCTGACGGGCCAGGTCCGCAACATCGCGCAGGTGACGACGGCGGTGGCCAACGGCGACCTGTCGCAGAAGGTGACCGTGGACGTCTCCGGCGAGATGCTCCAGCTGAAGAACACGGTCAACACGATGGTCGACCAGCTCTCCTCGTTCGCCGAGCAGGTCACCAGGATGGCCAGGGACGTCGGCACGGAGGGACGGCTGGGCGGTCAGGCACGGGTGGACGGCGTCTCGGGTACGTGGAAGGACCTGACGAACTCCGTCAACTTCATGGCGAACAACCTCACCTCCCAGGTGCGGCAGATCGCGCAGGTGACCACGGCGGTGGCACGTGGTGACCTGTCGCAGAAGATCGAGGTCGACGCGCGCGGCGAGATCCTGGAGCTGAAGAACACCATCAACACCATGGTCGACCAGCTGTCGGCCTTCGCCGACCAGGTGACCCGGGTCGCCCGTGAGGTCGGTACGGAGGGCAGGCTCGGCGGTCAGGCGCAGGTGCCGGGTGTCGCCGGGGTGTGGCGCGACCTGACCGACTCCGTCAACGGCATGGCCGGCAATCTGACCAGCCAGGTGCGCAACATCTCGCAGGTCGCCACGGCGGTGGCGCGCGGCGACCTGTCCCAGAAGATCGACGTGGACGCGCGCGGCGAGATCCTGGAGCTGAAGACGACGCTGAACACGATGGTCGACCAGCTCTCCTCGTTCGCCGAGGAGGTCACCCGCGTCGCGCGCGAGGTCGGCACCGAAGGCATCCTGGGCGGCCAGGCGGAGGTCAAGGGTGTCTCGGGCACCTGGAAGGACCTCACCCAGTCGGTGAACTTCATGGCGAACAACCTGACCTCGCAGGTGCGCAACATCGCCGAGGTCACCACCGCTGTCGCGCAGGGCGACCTGTCGAAGAAGATCACCGTGGACGCCAAGGGCGAGGTGCTCGCCCTGGTGACCACCGTCAACACCATGGTGGACACGCTGTCGTCGTTCGCCGAGCAGGTGACCCGGGTGGCCCGCGAGGTGGGCACGGAGGGGCAGCTCGGCGGGCAGGCGCGGGTGCGGGACGTGTCGGGCATCTGGAAGGACCTGACCGACAACGTCAACATCATGGCCAACAACCTGACCAACCAGGTCCGCAACATCTCCCAGGTCGCCACGGCGGTCGCGGGCGGTGACCTGACGAAGAAGGTCACTGTCGAGGCCAGCGGCGAGGTCGCGCAGCTCGCCGACACGGTCAACACGATGGTCACGACGCTCTCGTCGTTCGCCGAGCAGGTCACGCGGGTGGCCCGCGAGGTGGGCACGGACGGTGTGCTGGGCGGCCAGGCCCGTGTGCAGGGCGTGGCGGGCACCTGGAAGGACCTGACGGAGTCGGTGAACTCCATGGCGTCCAACCTGACCGGCCAGGTGCGGCAGATCGCCATGGTGACGACGGCCATCGCCAAGGGTGATCTGACCAAGAAGATCGACATCGAGGCGAACGGCGAGATCCTCCAGCTGAAGACCACCATCAACACGATGGTCGACCAGCTGTCCACCTTCGCCGAGCAGGTCACCCAGGTCGCCCGCGAGGTGGGCACCGAGGGGCAGCTGGGCGGCCAGGCCCGGGTGCCCGGTGTCGCCGGTACGTGGAAGGACCTGACGGACTCCGTCAACGAGATGGCGGCCAACCTCACCCGTCAGGTGCGCGCGATCGCGGACGTGGCCACCGCGGTGACCCGCGGCGACCACAACGTGCGCATCGACGTCGACGCGGCCGGGGAGATCCTGGAGCTGCAGGGCTACATCAACACGATGATCGCCAACCTGCGCGACACCACCCAGGCCAACCAGGAGCAGGACTGGCTCAAGGGCAACCTCGCCCGCATCTCCGGACTGATGCAGGGCCGCCGCGACCTGCGGGACGTGGCCGGTCTGATCATGAGCGAGCTGACGCCGGTGGTCTCGGCGCAGCACGGCGCCTTCTTCGTCGCGCTGCCCCAGGGCACCCCCGAGGGCGCCGTCGGGGTCGGCGCGGGCCCGGGGGAGGACGGCTCCTACGAGCTGCGGATGCTGGGCAGCTACGGCTACTGCACGGACAGCATGCCCACCTCCTTCCTGCCGGGTGAGTCCCTCGTGGGGACCGCCGCGAAGGAGAAGCGCACCATCGAGATGGGCAATGTGCCGCCCGGGTACCTGAAGATCTCCTCGGGGCTGGGCGAGGCGCCACCCGCGCACCTGGTGGTGCTGCCGGTCATCTTCGAGGGCACGGTGCTGGGCGTGATCGAGCTGGCGTCCTTCCAGCCGTTCGGGCAGATCCAGAAGGACTTCCTGAACCAGATCGCGGAGATGATCGCCACCAGCGTCAACACCATCAGCGTCAACATGCGTACCGAGCGGCTGCTGGAGCAGTCGCAGGAGCTGACGGCGCAGCTCAAGGAGCGCTCGGCGGAGCTGGAGAACCGGCAAAAAGCCCTCCAGGAGTCCAACGCGGCACTGGAGGAGAAGGCCGAGCAGCTCGCCCAGACCAACAGCGACATCGAGATCAAGAACCGGGAGATCGAGGAGGCGCGGCAGGTCCTGGAGGAGCGTGCCGAGCAGCTGTCGGTCTCGATGCGCTACAAGTCGGAGTTCCTGGCCAACATGTCGCACGAGTTGCGCACCCCGCTCAACTCGCTGCTGATCCTGGCCAAGCTGCTGGCGGACAACGCGGAGAGCAATCTGACGCCCAAGCAGGTGGAGTTCGCCGAGACGATCCACGGCGCCGGGTCCGACCTGCTCCAGCTGATCAACGACATCCTCGACCTGTCGAAGGTCGAGGCGGGCAAGATGGACGTCAGCCCGACGCGCATCGCGCTGGTGCAGCTGGTGGACTACGTGGAGGCCACCTTCCGGCCGCTGACGGTGGAGAAGGGGCTCGACTTCTCGGTCAGCGTCTCACCGGAGCTGCCGGCCACGCTGCACACCGACGAACAGCGCCTCCTCCAGGTGCTGCGCAATCTGCTGTCGAACGCGGTGAAGTTCACCGACAGCGGCGCCGTGGAGCTGGTCATCCGCTCGGCCCGGGACGACGTGCCCGAGGCGATCCGCGAGCAGATGCTGGAGAACGGCTCCCTCCAGGAGCCGGACGCGGAGCTGATCGCCTTCTCGGTGACCGACACGGGCATCGGTATCGCGCAGAGCAAGATGCGGGTGATCTTCGAGGCGTTCAAGCAGGCGGACGGCACCACCTCGCGCAAGTACGGCGGCACCGGCCTGGGGCTGTCCATCAGCCGGGAGATCGCACGGCTGCTGGGCGGCGAGATCCACGCGGTCAGCGAGCCGGGCCGCGGCTCCACCTTCACCCTCTACCTGCCGCTGCACCCGGTCGAGCTGCCGCCCCAGGGCTACAGCCAGCTGCCCGCGGGTGGCGCGCCGGCGCTCCCCGCCTCCCAGGTCCCCGCTCAGGGCGAGGCCGCCGAACCGGAGGCCGGTCCGGCACCGGCCGCCCCGCAGGCTCCGGGCGTGGAGCAGACCGCCGAGGAGGCCGCCAACCGGCTGGCCGACCGGCGGCGGATGAGGGACGCCAGCGGGCAGGCGCAGCCCGAACTGCCGCCGGAGGCCCGGCCGTCGGCCCCGGCGTCGGAGAACGGCGCGGGCACCGCCGCACGGGCGCCCTCGGCGGAGCAGCCGGGCGGCACGGCCCCGGCGGAGGGCGGCGAGGCGGGCGGGCCGCAGCAGGCCGCCCGGCAGCAGAGCGGCCAGGCGCCGTCGGCGGGCGCCGGCGAGGTGGGCGATCTGGCCGGCCGCAAGGTGCTGATCGTCGACGACGACATCCGCAATGTGTTCGCGCTCACCAGCGTGCTGGAACAGCACGGTCTCCAGGTGCTCTACGCGGAGAACGGCCGGGAGGGCATCGAGGTGCTCGAACAGCACGACGACGCGGCGGTGGTGCTGATGGACATCATGATGCCGGAGATGGACGGTTACGCCACGACGGCGGCGATCCGCAAGATGCCGCAGTTCGCCGGGCTGCCGATCATCGCGCTCACGGCCAAGGCGATGAAGGGCGACCGGGAGAAGAGCATCGAGTCGGGCGCTTCGGACTACGTCACCAAGCCGGTGGACACCGATCACCTGCTGTCCGTCATGAGGCGGTGGATCAACGGCGGGTGAATATGACACCGTGTCGCTGAGGGCCACATGCTGACTCAGTGTGGTCGGGCACGTGTGGAAACACGGTAAACCGGGAACCTTTTGGTCCCCTGGAGCGTTTCTGCTACGTGCACAGTGACATCACGGTGACAGGGTGTGGTGGGCCGCAGGGTGCGGCTACCATGACCGGCACAAGGACGGGCGGCGGCGACAGAGAGCCGCTCCCAGGGGCGGCGTCCGAAAGGCTGCCGGGGCGAGGAGGACGGGCCATGGTGCAGAAGGCCAAGATCCTCCTGGTCGATGACCGGCCGGAGAATCTGCTGGCGCTGGAGGCCATTCTCTCCGCGCTCGATCAGACGCTGGTACGGGCATCGTCAGGGGAGGAAGCGCTCAAGGCGCTGTTGACCGACGACTTCGCGGTCATTCTGCTGGATGTCCAGATGCCGGGCATGGACGGCTTCGAGACGGCCGCGCATATCAAGCGCCGCGAGCGCACCCGGGACATCCCGATCATCTTTCTCACTGCCATCAACCACGGGCCGCACCACACCTTCCGCGGTTACGCCGCGGGCGCGGTCGACTACATTTCCAAGCCGTTCGACCCGTGGGTGCTGCGGGCCAAGGTCTCGGTCTTCGTCGACCTCTACATGAAGAACGTGCAGCTGCGCGAGCAGGCGCAGTTGCTGCGGCTCCAGCTGGAGGGCAACGGCGGCGAGCGCCGCTCGGACGCGTCCGGCGGCGAGGGCGGGGAGGCGCCGGGGCTGCTGGTGGAGCTGTCCGCGCGGCTGGCCGCCGTCGAGGAGCAGGCCGAGGCCCTCACCAAGCAGCTGGGCGACTCGGCCGACGCCGCGACAGCCGCGACCGCGGCGCATCTGGAGCGCAAACTCGCCGGTCTGCGCCGGGCACTTGACGCGCTGGAGCCCGGCGCGGACGGTGACCCCTCGTCGCACGTGCCCTCCCAGAACTGACGCCGCCGCGCGGGGTGCCGGCCACCGCTCCGGGCGTCCGTGCCTCGGGTGCCCGGCACGGGTAACCTCACACCCATGGCCTCACGCGCGTCGGGAACAGGAAAGGCAGCCAGGAGAGCACCCGCGAAAAAGGCTGCCCCGAAAGCCGTGAAACCGGCCCCGGCGAGGAAGCCACCGGCCAAGAAGGCGCCCGCGAAGAAGGCCCCGGCCAAGAAGCCGGCCGCCAAGGGGAAGGGCAAGGGCGCGCCGTCCCCCTCCAGCGGCGTCCTGCGGGTCCTCAAGGCGTGCTGGCTCGGTCTGGCGCACGCCGTCGCGGGGATCTTCCGCGGTATAGGGCGCAGCGGCAAGGCCCTGGATCCGGCGCACCGCAAGGACGGTCTGGCGCTGCTGCTGCTCGGCCTCGCGCTGATCGTCGCCGCGGGCACCTGGTCCAACCTCCAGGGCCCGATGGGCGACCTGGTGGAGATGCTGGTGACCGGCGCCTTCGGCCGGCTGGACCTGCTGGTGCCGGTACTGCTCGGGGCCATCGCCGTGCGGCTGTTCCGGCATCCGGAGAAGCCGGAGGCCAACGGCCGTATCGTCATCGGCCTTTCGGCGCTGCTGATCGGCGTGCTGGGCCTGGTGCACATCGGGTGCGGCGCGCCGGGCCGGGGCGAGGGGGACGCCGCTGTGCGGGACGCGGGCGGCCTGGTCGGCTGGGGCGTCTCCCGGCCGCTGATCTTCACCGTCGGCGAGATGCTGGCCGTGGCGCTGCTGGTGCTCGTCACCGTCTTCGGGCTGCTCGTGGTGACGGCGACCCCCGTCAACGCCATCCCGCAGCGGCTGCGCGCCGCCGGGGTGCGGCTCGGGATCGTCCAGCCGGTCGCCGGTTACGACTACGACGTCGAGGACGACGAGGAGTTCTCTTCCGCGCGCTCCTCCCGCCGTGCGCCCGGCGCGCGCGGGCACGGCACCGGCCCGGACCTCGCCGAGCAGGAGGCGCTGGAGAGCCGGCGCGGTGCCCGCGGGGGGAAGGCCGGTTCGCGGGGCCGCCGGGCGCTCCCCGAGCCGCTGCCCGAGGACGAGGGGGCCGTCGGCGCGGGCGCCGGGACGGGCGAGAGGACCCTGGGCGCCGTCGATGTGGCCGCCGCTGCCGCCGCCTCTCTGGACGGCGCGGTGGTCAACGGGATCCAGCCCTCGCCGGTGGTCGCCGACCTGACCAGTTCCGTCTCCAGGGCGCGCAAGGGCCGCCGCGGCCAGTCCGCCGACACGGGTGTGCCGGGCGCGCGGGGTGACTCGTCCGACAGCGAGCCCACCGAGCGGACCCCGGTCCCGGATCTGACCAAGGCGCCGGCGCCGCCCGAGCCGGCCGAACTGCCCCCGCGCGCGGAGCAGCTCCAGCTCGCCGGGGACATCACGTACGCGCTGCCGTCCCTGGACCTGCTGGAGCGGGGTGGCCCGGGGCGTGCGCGCAGTGCCGTCAACGACCAGGTGGTGGAGTCGCTGACCACCGTGTTCACCGAGTTCAAGGTGGATGCCGCGGTCACCGGGTTCACCCGCGGCCCGACAGTGACCCGCTACGAGGTGGAGCTGGGCCCCGGAGTCAAGGTCGAGAAGATCACGGCGCTGGCCAAGAACATCGCCTACGCGGTGGCCAGCCCCGATGTGCGGATCATCAACCCGATCCCGGGGAAGTCCGCCGTCGGTATCGAGATCCCCAACAGCGACCGGGAGATGGTCAGCCTCGGCGACGTGCTGCGCTCCGCCGAGGCGGCGGGCGAGGACCATCCTCTGCTGGTCGGTCTCGGCAAGGACGTCGAGGGCGGTTACGTCTCGGCCAATCTGGCCAGGATGCCGCACATCCTGGTCGCGGGTGCCACGGGTTCCGGCAAGTCGTCGTGCATCAACTGCCTCATCACCTCCGTGATGATCCGGGCCACCCCGGAGGACGTGCGGATGGTGCTGGTGGACCCCAAGCGGGTGGAGCTGACGGCCTACGAGGGCATTCCGCATCTGATCACACCGATCATCACGAACCCGAAGAAGGCCGCCGAGGCGCTCCAGTGGGTCGTCCGCGAGATGGACCTGCGCTACGACGACCTGGCGGCGTTCGGTTTCCGCCACATCGACGACTTCAACGAGGCGGTGCGCGCCGGCCGGGTCTCCGCACCCGAGGGCAGCGAGCGGGAACTGACCCCGTATCCGTATCTGCTGGTGATCGTGGACGAGCTGGCGGACCTGATGATGGTGGCGCCGCGCGACGTGGAGGACGCGATCGTGCGCATCACCCAGCTGGCGCGCGCGGCGGGCATCCACCTGGTGCTGGCCACCCAGCGCCCGTCGGTGGACGTGGTCACCGGTCTGATCAAGGCCAACGTGCCCTCCCGGCTCGGCTTCTCCACCTCGTCGCTGGCCGACAGCCGCGTCATCCTCGACCAGGCGGGCGCCGAGAAGCTCATCGGCAAGGGCGACGGGCTCTTCCTGCCGATGGGTGCCAGCAAGCCGACCCGTATGCAGGGCGCCTACGTCAATGAGCGGGAGATCCAGGCGGTCGTCGAGCATTGCAAGGCGCAGATGGCCCCCGTCTTCCGTGACGACGTCACCGTCGGGCAGGGCAAGAAGAAGGAGATCGACGAGGAGATCGGCGACGACATGGACCTGCTCTGCCAGGCGGCGGAGCTGGTCGTCTCGACGCAGTTCGGCTCCACGTCGATGCTCCAGCGCAAGCTGCGGGTCGGTTTCGCCAAGGCCGGACGGCTGATGGACCTGATGGAGTCGCGGGGCGTGGTCGGGCCCAGCGAGGGGTCCAAGGCGCGGGATGTGCTGGTCAAGCCGGAGGAGCTGGACGAGGTGCTGGCGGCCATCCGCGGCGGGGATTGAGAGCGGGACCGGCCGGGAAAGGGCGCGCGGAAGCGTGGGCAACGGGAGGCGGAAGAGGACGGAAAACGGCGCCGAGCCACGAGTGGCGACAGGGCCGGGCGGGCACCCGGACCACAGCTCACTCGAAAGGACGAGCGAGGCAACCGTTTCCGCGGGCCATACGTCACGTTGAGGGAAGGAACGGCTCCGGCGCCCGCGCAGCCGGTTCGGCGCGGTGCCACCCGCCGCTGCCGCGCCGTACGCGGGCCGTGCAGATGGCGTACAAAGTCGCTCCGCCCGCTTGCCCCACCCTTTTGCCCCGCCCCTAGACTGAACCTCCAGCAGGTGGCTACACGCTCGAAAGGCGCCCCCGTGTCCATCGGCAACTCACCCGAAGAGGACCGGCCTTCGGTCGGTCGAGCCCTCCGACAGGCCCGGATCGACGCACGGTTGACAGTGGAGGAGATCAGTACCTCCACACGGGTGCGGGTCCCGATCGTGCAGGCGATCGAGCAGGACGACTATTCCCGGTGCGGTGGCGACGTGTACGCCCGCGGCCACATCCGAACGCTTGCGCGTGCCGTCGGGCTCGACGGTGACGCGCTGGTCGAGCAGTACGACGCGGAGCACGGCGGGCGCCCGCAGCCGACCGCTCCGGCCACGCTGTTCGAGGCGGAGCGGATCCGCCCCGAACCCCGCCGGCCGAACTGGACCGCCGCCATGGTGGCGGCCATCGTCGCGGTGATCGGTTTCGTCGGCTTCACCCTGGTCAGCGGCGGCGGCAAGGAGTCGGGCAAGCAGGTCGCCGAGGGCTCTTCCGAGCAGTCACCCTCCACCAGCGCGAAACCGTCCCCGTCCAGGACCAGCGACCCCAAGCCGTCCGAGAGCGCCATCGCCGGAGCACCCGCCGACAAGGTGACCGTGCGGATGACCGCCGAGAAGGGCAGCAGCTGGGTCTCCGCGAAGGACCACAACGGCAAGCTCGTGCACGAGGGGGTGCTGAAGGAGGGCCAGTCCAAGACCCTCACCGACGACAAGCGGCTCGACCTGGTGCTGGGCAACTCGGGTGGCGTCAGGCTGTACGTCAACGGCAAGGAGGTCAAGCACGCGGGCGAGGTCGGCCAGGTGCAGCGCCTCAGCTACACCCGGGGAGACCCCGAGGCCGGGTGACCGGGGCATCCCGAGCGGGATGAGGGACCCCGCCCGGACCGGCCGGGTGCGCGGCCCCAACCTGGCGGCGGGGGGAGCGTGCGGGACGAAGTAGGCTGAGCCCATGCCCGAACGCCGTACCGTCGCCCTTGTCACTCTCGGCTGCGCACGTAACGAGGTGGACTCGGAGGAGCTCGCAGGCCGCCTGGCGGCGGATGGCTGGGACCTCGTCGAGGACGCCGCCGACGCCGACGTGGCCGTCGTCAACACCTGCGGTTTCGTCGAGGCCGCGAAGAAGGACTCCGTCGACGCGCTGCTGGAGGCCGGCGACCTCAAGAACGCGGCCGGTCGCGGCGAGAGCAGAACACAGGCCGTCGTGGCCGTCGGCTGCATGGCCGAGCGGTACGGCAAGGAGCTGGCGGAGGCGCTGCCGGAGGCGGACGGCGTCCTCGGCTTCGACGACTACGCCGACATCTCCGACCGGCTGCAGACCATCCTCAGCGGCGGCACGCACACCCCGCACGTCCCGCGTGACCGGCGCAAGCTGCTGCCCGTCAGCCCCGTCGAACGGCAGGGCGCCGACGTGGCGCTCCCCGGACACGGTGCCGCCGCGGGCGCCGAGGCGGCGGCGTCCGCGCCCGCCGACCTGCCCGAGGGCATCGCGCCCGCCTCGGGACCGCGCGCTCCGCTGCGGCGGCGCCTGGGCAGCAGCCCCGTCGCCTCCGTCAAGCTCGCCTCCGGCTGCGACCGGCGCTGCTCCTTCTGCGCCATCCCCTCCTTCCGCGGCTCGTTCGTCTCGCGCCGCCCCGCGGACGTGCTGACCGAGACGCGGTGGCTGGCCGAGCAGGGCGTGCGGGAGATCATGCTCGTCTCGGAGAACAACACCTCCTACGGCAAGGACCTGGGCGACATCCGCCTGCTGGAGTCGCTGCTGCCCGAGCTGGCCGCCGTGGACGGTATCGAGCGGGTACGGGTGAGCTATCTGCAGCCCGCCGAGATGCGGCCGGGACTGATCGACGTCCTCACCGGCACCGAGAAGGTCGCCCCCTACTTCGATCTGTCCTTCCAGCACTCGGCGCCGAAGGTGCTGCGGGCGATGCGGCGCTTCGGGGACACCGACCGCTTCCTCGGGCTGCTGGAGGAGATCAGGAGCAAGGTGCCCGAGGCCGGTGTCCGCTCCAACTTCATCGTCGGGTTCCCCGGCGAGACGGAGCAGGACTTCGCCGAGCTGGAACGCTTCTTGACCTCGGCGCGGCTGGACGCGATCGGAGTGTTCGGATACTCCGACGAGGAGGGCACCGAGGCCGCCGGGTACGAGCACAAGCTGCCCGGGGAAGAGATCGCCGAGCGGCTGGCCCACCTGACACGGCTCGCGGAGGAGCTGACGACCCAGCGCGCCGAGGAGCGTGTGGGGGAGACCGTGCGGGTACTGGTCGAGGCTGTGGACGAGGAGGAAGGACCCCTGGGACGCGGGGCGCACCAGGCGCCGGAGACCGACGGACAGGTGCGTCTCGTCCCCTCCGGTGGGAGCGACGACGCGGCGCGGGCCCTGGCGGTCGGCCGTATGGTCGAAGCGAAGGTGATCGCCTCCGAGGGCGTGGACCTGGTCGCCGAGCCGCTCGCCGGCGCCGGGAAGCCGCTCGCCGGCGCGGAGACGGGCGCGAGCGTGCCGGGTGCGCGCACGCGTGCCGCCGGCGCACCTGGCCGGCCCAGGGAGGGGGTGGCCGGATGACGGGAGCCCCGGCCTCCGCGGCGAGGCGTGCCACTGTCCCGAAGCCGAAGGCGGTGAGCGCCGTGCGCCCTGTGAGCCTGTGGAACATCGCGAACGTCCTCACCATGGTGCGGCTCCTGCTGGTGCCCGCTTTCGTGCTGCTCATGGTGGCCGCCGGAGGGCACGATCCCGCCTGGCGCTCGTTCGCGTGGGCGGCCTTCACCGTCGCGATGATCACCGATCTGTTCGACGGCGAGCTGGCGCGGCGCCACAACCTCGTCACCGACTTCGGCAAGATCGCCGACCCGATCGCGGACAAAGCGATCATGGGTGCCGCGCTGATCTGCCTCTCGGCTCTCTCCGACCTGCCCTGGTGGGTCACCGGCGTGATCCTCTTCCGCGAGCTGGGCATCACGGTGATGCGGTTCTGGGTGATCAGGCACGGGGTGATCCCGGCCAGCCGCGGCGGCAAACTGAAGACTCTCGCCCAGGGCGTCGCGGTCGGCATGTACGTCCTGGCGCTGACCGGGCCGCTGGCGACCGCGCGCTGGTGGGTGATGGCGGTCGCCGTCGTGCTGACGGTCGTCACCGGTCTCGACTACGTACGGCAGGCGATCGTGCTGCGCCGGGCGGGACTGGCCTCCCGGAAGGCCGACGCGACGGCGGAGGAAGCCGGTGCCACGGAGGCGGCCGGGGCCGACGCGGCCACCGGAACGGCCGAGGCAGCCGAGGCGGCCGAAGCGGCCGAAGCGGCCAAGGCTGTCGGAGGTGCCGGGGCTGTCGGAGGTGCCGCAGGAGCGGCCGGGGCGGCCGAGGGCGCGGCTGGAGCGGCGGCCGGGGCGGACGAGGGTTCCGGGACCCGGGAGGGCCGCCAGGGCGCTCAGGAGCCACGGGAGGCCGCCGAGGGCCGTCCGCGGCCCGCCGAGCTGCCGGAGTCCGTACCGGGGAGTGGGGCGGGCGCCCCTGCCGCACCGGAGCACTCGGGGGCCGGACGGAGGGAGCCCGGGGCCGGGCACAGCGGACGCGGCGGACACAGCGAGGGGAACGAACGGTCGTGACGGATGTGGAGTCCCGCGCGGGCGGGGTGATCGCGCTGCTCGCCCAGCGTGGCCAGACGCTCGCTGTCGCGGAGTCCCTGACCGGCGGACTGGTGGCCGCGGAGATCACAGCGGTCCCCGGGGCCTCACGCGCCTTTGTCGGCTCCGTGACGGCGTACGCGACCGCGCTCAAGAGGGATGTACTCGGCGTGGACGGGGCACTCCTCGAGGAGCGGGGTGCCGTGGACGCGGACGTCGCGGGCCAGATGGCGCGGGGCGTACGCACGGCGCTCGGCGCGGACTGGGGTGTCGCCACGACGGGTGTCGCCGGGCCAGAGCCCCAGGACGGGCAGCCGGTCGGAACCGTGTACGTGGCCGTCGCCGGGCCGGGGACGGAGCCGGTGGTGGACAAGCTGCGGCTCGACGGCGGCATGCGCGGCGACCGGGCCGGTGACACGGGTGAGGAAGCCGGAGAACGTGTGCGTGCCGGTATCCGTACGCAGAGTGTTCGAGGAGTACTGGAGCTGCTCTACAAAGAACTGATCGGAAATGCCGGAGGGCAGGATAGGGAACAGACCGGGGGGAATGGATGTTTGCAGCCCTGAGTGAACACGACATCGCTCCCCGCACGGCTGCGTGTCAAGGCGGTACGGTGGAGCCTGAAGGAATCAGGGCCAACTGGCCGTCCCGACACAGGCTGTGGAAGACGCCGCGCGTTGAGAGGGAGGAGCACCGATGATTCTGCTCCGTCGCCTGTTGGGTGACGTGCTGCGTCGGCAGCGCCAACGCCAGGGTCGAACCCTGCGCGAAGTCTCTTCGTCCGCCAGGGTCTCGCTCGGATACCTCTCCGAGGTCGAGCGCGGCCAGAAGGAAGCCTCGTCAGAACTGCTCTCCTCCATCTGTGACGCTCTCGATGTGCGGATGTCCGAGCTGATGCGGGAGGTCAGCGACGAGCTGGCACTCGCGGAGCTGGCCGAGTCCGCGAAGAGCGACGCCGTGCCCGCGCCCATGCGGCCGGTGCTCAACCCGCTGTCCGTCACGTCGGTCACCTCGGTGCCGGAGGAGCGCGTCACCATCAAGGCGCCCACGGAAGCCGTGGACGTGGTCGCGGCCTGACGGCCGTGTGACGCCGCGACGCCGCTCCGGTTCGCACGTGTGCCGGGCCGGGCGGCGGAGACGTGTGAGACGAAGAACGTGTGGCCCCGCCGGAAGATCCCGGCGGGGCCCACGCGTGTTCCAGGAAGTCCGCGGGGTGCCTCCGGGGTGCCTTCGTGGTGCTCCCGGGGCCGAAGGGGTGGCGGCGAGCCGCACCGGGAAACCGCTGGCCGGTGCGCGGTTGTCAGCGCTTGGTGACCGTGCGGGTGCGGCCGTCCCCGCGCTGTGGTCGCGGGGTCGCGCGGAGTGCGCGACGATGACGGAGGAGCCGGAACACCGGGACCGAGCACCCTCGCGGGAGGTGGCGGCATGGCGGCGGTGGGCCACTTCCTGCTGGTCCGCTGGGTGCTCAGCGGCGCCTGTGCCGTCGGCTGGCTGTGCGCGATATGGCGCCTGGCCGCGGGGGAGGGCGGACCGGTGGAAGCCTCGGTCGCGGCAGGAGGATGGGGGTTGAGCGTCCTGCCGGTGCATGTGGCGCGCGGGGGCGCCCGGGAAGGGGCACGGGGGAAGGGGGACCGCGGGGCGTGCAGGGTCACCAGGGCATCGCGACGCCGCCGTTGGGGCGCAGGATCTGCCCCGTGGTGAACGAGGAGGCGTCCGAGGCGAGGTGCAGCACCGCGTGGGCGATCTCGTGCGCTTCGCCGACCCGCTCCAGCGGCGACATCCGCCCGAGCGCGTCCTCGGCCTTCCGCCGGCTCCCGGCGTCGTCCCGCTGCGTCATGGGGGTGCGCACCCATCCGGGTGCCACCGCGTTGACGCGGATGCCGTGCCGGCCGATCTCGGCGGCCAGCGTCTTGGTGAGCTGGACGACGGCGGCCTTGGCCGCGCCGTAGCACAGCAGCTCGGCCGAACCGGTGTCCACCGCCCCGGAGGCCATGGTGACGATGCTGCCCCGGGTCCCGGTGCCGATCATGCTGCGGGCCGCCTCCTGGCAGGTGCGCAGTACCCCCTTGAAGTTGATGTCCAGCACCCGGTCGAGGTCGGCGTCCTCCGTCTCCAGGACGGTACTGCGGTGCATGATCCCGGCGATCGCGGCGGCGATGTCGAGGCGGCCACCCGTGCGCACCGCCGCCTTCACGGCGCGGATGAGTGCTGCCCGGTCCGTCACGTCGAGCGTGTGTCCCCACGCCTCACCGCCCGCCTCCTGGATCTGCCCGACCGTGCGGTCGAGCCCCTTCTCGTCCCGGTCGGCGCAGTGCACCGCGGCGCCCGCCTGGGCGAGCAGCACGGCGGTCGCGCGGCCGATGCCGCTCGCGGCGCCCGTCACCAGGGCCGTCCGGCCGGTCAGGTCGTACGCCGGGAGCCTCATGGCAACGACCGTACGAGCAAGCTGACGGGCCGTCAATTCACGGGGTCCGACCTCAGTTCGCAGATCCGGTCGCGGGTGGCTGGCAGCGAGGGCAGTACCAGGCGGTGCGGGGGCGGTCCGGCGGGCCGTGGGGTCCGGTGCGCACCGGGGTGCCGCAGCGGTAGCAGGGGCGGTTCTCGCGGCCGTAGACGGCCAGCGCGCGGTCGGGCCGGGAACTGCCGGTCGTACGGCGCCGGACGCGGTCCTTGTTGGCCTCCAGGAGCCGCTTGGCGGCCTCCAGCATGCGGCCCGGCAACGCGGACGGCAGCGAACCCACCGGCGCCCAGGGGGACGTACGGGCCAAGAAGCACAGCTCGGAGGCGTAGACGTTGCCGATGCCCGCCAGATTCCGCTGGTCCAGGAGGGCTTCGACCAAGGGGCGTTCCGGGTCCCGGAGCAGCCGCCGCTCCGCCTCCGCCGCGTCCCAGTCCGCGCCGAGCAGGTCGGGGCCCAGGTGCCCCACCACTGTGAACTCCTCCTTGGTGCGCAGCAGTTCCAGGACGGGCAGCCGGATGCCGGCGGCGGTGTGCGTCCCGGTGGCCAGCAGGGCGCGGATCTGGTGGGCCGGGCCGAACCCGCCGACAGGAGTGCTGCCCAGGTCGCGGCGTGAGCCGTCAGGAGCACTGCCAGGAGTCCTGCCGACAGCATCGGTGCCAGGGTTGGCCCGCACGCGCCAGGCGCCCTCCATGCCCAGGTGCGAGTGCACCGTCAGCCCGCCCTCGACCCGCATCAGCAGGTGCTTTCCCCGCGGCACGACCTCCAGCAGCACCCGGCCCGACAGATCCGCGGTGGCCAGGCGGGGCACACGGAAGTCCGTACGCAGCAGGGTGTGGCCTGCCAGCGCGGCGTGCAGCGTGTGTGCCGTACGCCAGACCGTGTCTCCCTCGGGCATGGAACCATCGTCGCAGGAACTGCCGACAAACCGCCTGTGCGGACGGGAGACGGCGCCGCCGAACGGACCGGGTGGATCACCGGCTACGATCCTGGGCCATGCGGCAGTGGGGCTACGAACGACAGCACGACGCGCTCGACGTGGACGGGGAGGCCGAGGCGGAACAGCGGGACGCGCTGGAGGGGGCGCGGGACTGGGTCGACGATCACGTGGACCGCTGGCAGTCCGTGCTCCCCGACCTCAACCCCGACATCGAGGGTGCCGTCACGCGCATGCAGTTCCTCGCCGACCACCTGCGGCGGGTGAGCGAACGGTCACTGGCGGAGTTCGGGCTGCGCCGCGAGGAGCACGAGGCGCTGCACGTCCTCGTCCGGCGCGGATGGCGCACGACTGTCACACAGCTGGCGATGGACCTGGCCACGGCGCCTGGCACCCTGGACGAGCGTCTGGACGCCCTGGAGAAGCGCGGATTCGTGGTGCGCACCCGGGCACGGGGCGCGGAGCAGTCCGCCGCCGCGGCCGCCGGGGAGCCGGGCGAGCAGGGCGACGAGATCGAGCTGACCGACGAGGGACACGCCACCTGGCTCCGCGCCATCGAGACCTCCGGACAGGAGGAACGCCGCCTGCTCGGCACGCTCGACTGGCACGAACAGCGGCTAATCTCCTCGCTGTTGCGCCGCGTGGTGCTGACGATCGAGGGATACGACGAGAGCTGACGGCTGTCGAAGAGCGCGCGGCGGAGCCGCCCTCACCGGTCGAAGCCGCGCACGAGCCGGGCGACTGCCGAGAAGGAGGTTGCCGAGCGGGTGCTGCCGAGGTGCGCCGGTGACCCGGCCGGCCACCGGGTGGTACGACGGGCCGGCCGACCACCGGAACGGGTGGCGGGAGCCGCGCCGCCCGGCACCCATGTGGCACGGCATCCGAGTGGCAGAGCACCCGCGCCGCACGGTACCTGCCCTGCGCGGCACCCGCCCCGCACGGCACCCGCGCGGCGCCTCACCCCGCGCGCCAGCC
>NZ_VJOK01000001.1:5669108-5718039 GCF_013302895.1 Streptomyces albus subsp. chlorinus
AGCCGTAACGCCCGCGCGGGGTGGGCCGCTTGGCGCGGTGCGCCGTCGAACCTGCCGTACGGCCCGAACCCAGCAGCGCACGCAGCGGAGCGAGCGTGTCCCCGGTGACCCGGCCCGACCACACCAGGTCCCACAGGGCCTCGGTCAGCTGCGGGTCGGCCGCCTCCGGAAGCGCGGCGCGCGCCCGTTCGGCGATCTGCCGGAAGAACAGGCCGTAACCGCCCTCCAGCGCCGTCAGCACCGCCTGGTGAACGGGCGTCAGCTCCAGGGGGTGCGGGGGCGGCAGCAGGAGGGGCGCCGCGTCGGCCAGGTGCAGACAGATCCAGCCGTCCTTGCCCGGCAGCGCGCCCGCACCCGCCCAGACGACCTCGCCCGAGGCGGTCAGTTCGTCCAGCATGGGCGGCGCGTAGTCCGTCACCCGGCTGGGCAGCACCAGCTTCTCCAGCGCGGACGCCGGGACAGGCGCCCCCTGGAGCTGCTCGACGGTACGCAACAGCCCCTCAACGCCGCGCAGGCTGCTGGTGCCCACGTGCTGCCACTGCGGCAGGAACGCGGCCAGCGTCTGCGGCGCGACCGGCTCCAGCTCCTGACGCAGCGCCGCGAGGGAACGGCGGCGCAGCCGCCGCAGCACGCCCGCGTCGCACCACTCCTGGCCCACCCCGGAGGGATGGAACTCGCCCTGCACCAGACGTCCGCCGGCCGCCAGCCGGTGCAGCGCGCCGTCCGCGACGGCCGTGCCCAGGCCGAAGCGGGCCGCGGCGTCCGCCGAGACGAACGGGCCGTGCGTACGGGCGTAGCGGGCCAGCAGGTCACCCAGCGGGTCGGCGACCGGCTCGGTGAACGCCTCCGGTACGCCGACGGGCAGCGCGACCCCCAGTGCGTCCCGCAGCCGCCCCGCGTCCTCGACGGCCGCCCAGTGCTCCCGGCCCCCGATGCGCACCCGGATGGCGCGCCGGGACGCCTCCAGCTCGGGCGCCCACCCGGGCTCGGCACCCCGCTCGGCCAGCTCCGCCGAGGTGAGCGGACCCAGCAGACGCAGCAGATCGGCGACACCCTCCACGTCCTTGATGCGGCGGTCCTCGGTGCGCCACTGGAGCTCGGCCTCCAGCTCCCGCAGCACATCGGCGTCCAGCAGCTCCCGCAGCTCCGCCTGGCCCAGCAGCTCCGACAGCAGCCGCGAGTCGAGGGAGAGCGCGGCGGCCCGGCGCTCGGCCAGCGGGGAGTCGCCCTCGTACAAGTACTGGGCGACATAGCCGAACAGCAGCGAGCGGGCGAACGGGGACGGCTCCGGGGTGGTGACCTCCACCACCCGCACCCGGCGCGACTCGATGTCCCCCATCAGCTCCTTCAGACCCGGCACGTCGAACACGTCCTGGAGGCACTCGCGGACCGCCTCCAGGATGATCGGGAAGGAGCCGAACTCGCTGGCCACCTGGAGCAGCTGTGAGGCACGCTGCCGCTGCTGCCACAAGGGTGTGCGTTTTCCCGGACTGCGGCGCGGCAGCAGCAGCGCCCGGGAGGCGCACTCGCGGAACCGGGCCGCGAACAGCGCGGAGCCCCCCACCTGGTCGGTGACCGTCTGCTCGATCTCGGCCTGGTCGAAGAGCACGTCCCCGACACCGATCGGCGGCTGGTCGGGATCGACGGGGAGGCCCTGGCCCAGCGTCCGCGGGGAGGTCGGCTGCGCGCCGGACAGGTCCAGCTCCATCAGCTCGGCGTCCGGCAGCCGCAGCACCAGCCCGTCGTCGGCGTGCATGACCTGCGCGTCCATGCCGTACCGCTCCGACAGCCGCGCCCCGATGGCCAGCGCCCAGGGCGCGTGCACCTGTGCGCCGAAGGGAGAGTGCACCACGACCCGCCAGTCGCCCAGCTCGTCCCGGAAGCGCTCCACCACGATCGTCCGGTCGTCCGGGACGTGCCCCGCCGCCTCGCGCTGTTCGTCGAGGTAGGCCAGCAGGTTGTCCACCGCCAGGGCGTCCATCCCGGCCGCCCTCAGCCGCTCCTCAGCCCGCGGGCGGGCCAGCGAGCCGACCTCCCGCAGGAAGGCGCCCAGCGCACGCCCCAGCTCCAGCGGCCTGCCCAGCTGGTCGCCCCGCCAGAACGGCAGCCGCCCCGGAACGCCGGGTGCCGGGGAGACCAGGACGCGGTCGCGGGTGATGTCCTCGATCCGCCAGGACGTCGTCCCCAGGGTGAAAACGTCGCCCACCCGCGACTCGTACACCATCTCCTCGTCCAGCTCCCCGACCCGGCCACCGCCCTTCTTCGGGTCGGCACCCGCCAGGAAGACCCCGAACAGTCCGCGGTCCGGGATGGTGCCGCCGGAGGTCACCGCCAGCCGCTGCGCGCCCGGACGGCCCGTGACCGTGTTCGCCACCCGGTCCCACACCAGCCGGGGGCGCAGCTCGGCGAACGCGTCGGAGGGATACCGCCCGGCGAGCATGTCCAGCACCGAGTGGTACGCCGACTCGGGCAGCGCCGCGAAGGGGGCGGCCCGCCGCACCAGGGCCAGCAGCTCCTCCACATCCCAGGTGTCCACCGCCGTCATGGCGACGATCTGCTGGGCGAGGACGTCCAGCGGGTTGGCGGGCACGCGCAGCGCCTCGATGGCACCCTCGCGTATCCGCTCGGTGACCACCGCGGACTGCACCAGATCGCCCCGGTACTTGGGGAAGACCACGCCTGCCGAGACCGCACCCACCTGGTGCCCCGCCCGGCCCACGCGCTGGAGACCCGAGGCCACCGAGGGCGGGGACTCCACCTGGATGACCAGATCCACGGCGCCCATGTCGATACCCAGCTCCAGGCTGGAGGTGGCCACCACCGCGGGCAGCCTGCCCGCCTTGAGGTCCTCCTCGACCTGGGAGCGCTGCTCCTTGGAGACCGAGCCGTGGTGCGCCCGCGCCAGGAGCGGGGGCGCACCGGCGACCGCGCCCGCGTTGCCCATCAGCTCGGCGGGCGCATGGTCCTCCGGCATGGGCTCGCCCGTGGCGCGCTCGTAGGCGATCTCGTTCAGCCGGTTGCACAGCCGCTCGGCCAGCCGGCGCGAGTTGGCGAAGACGATGGTGGAACGGTGCTCCTGGATCAGGTCGGCGATCCGCTCCTCCACCGAGGGCCAGATCGAGGGCTTGCCCCCGCCGCCGGGCCCGCCGCCGTCCGGTCCGGCCGCGTCCTGGGCGGGGGAGCTGCCCAGCTCGCCCATGTCCTCCACAGGGACGACCACCGACAACTCGAACCGCTTGCCCGCGGGCGGCTGGACGATCGCGGCGTTCCGGCGGGGCGAGAGGAACCTGGCCACCTCGTCCACCGGGCGGACCGTCGCCGACAGCCCGATGCGCCGCGCGGGCCGCTCCAGCAGGTGGTCCAGCCGCTCCAGGGAGAGCGCTAGGTGGGCGCCGCGCTTGGTGCCCGCCACGGCGTGCACCTCGTCCACGATCACCGTCTCGACCCCCAAGAGCGCCTCCCGCGCGCTGGAGGTCAGCATCAGGAACAGCGACTCGGGGGTGGTGATGAGGATGTCCGGCGGACGGCGGGCGATCGACCGGCGCTCGGCCGCGGGCGTGTCACCCGAACGGATACCGACCTTGATCTCCGGCTCCGGCAGCCCGAGCCGGAGGGACTCCTGCCGGATGCCGGTCAGCGGGCTGCGCAGATTCCGCTCGACGTCCACGGCCAGCGCCTTCAGCGGTGACACGTACAGCACCCGGCAGCGCTTGAGGGGATCGGCGGGCGGGGGCGTGGAGGCGAGCGCGTCCAGCGAGGCCAGGAAGGCGGCCAGCGTCTTCCCGGACCCGGTGGGTGCGACGACCAGCGCGTCCGACTCCTCGGCGAGCGCACGCCAGGCCCCCTCCTGCGCGGAGGTGGGTTCGCTGAAGGCGCCCGTGAACCACGCACGGGTCGCCGGTGAGAAGGCGTCCAGCGCCGATGTCCGACCCATGCCCCCATCGTGCAGCACGCCACTGACAGCGGCCCTCGGCTGTGGACGGTGCGAGGGGTCCGGCCGGTGCCGGACCGGCCTGCCGGGCGGGCCGGCGTGAGAATGGGGCGCATGACGAACGGGGAGAGCGCGCACTACTGGCAGTCACCACGGCTGCCCGGCGTCGACCTGCTGCGCGCACGCTACATACGGAAGACCTTCTCGCGGCACACCCATGGGACCTACGTCATCGCGGCGATCGTCGAGGGGGTCGAGGCCTTCCACCACGGCGGGGGCGTCCACCGCGTCGGCCCCGGAGGGCTCGCCCTGATCAACCCGGACACCACGCACACCGGCCACGCGGGCATACCCGAGGGATGGCGTTACGAGGTGCTCTACCCCGACCCCGCCCTGGTCTCCCGTATCGCCGCGGAGACCACCAGCATCCGCGGCACCCCGGGCTTCGCCGTCCCGGCCGCCCACGATCCGGCCTCCGTCCGCCACGTACGGGCCGTGCACCGCGCGCTGGAGGAGGGCAACGCGCTGGCGGCCGACAGCCACCTGCACGCTCTCGTCGCCCGGCTGCTGCGGCTGCACGGCCGCCCGCTCCCCGAGCGGACCGTCCGCATGGCCGGTGCCCGCGGGACGGCGCGGGCCCGCGCCATCCTGGAGGAGCGCATGGCCGACCCTCCGTCGCTGGAGGCCCTCGCCGCCGAACTGGGGACCGGCCCCTTCGCACTGCTGCGTGCCTTCCGGCAGATGTACGGGATGCCGCCGCACGCCTGGCTGACGGACGCCCGGGTGCACCGCGCCCGCGCCCTGCTGGACGCGGGCATGCCGCCCGCCCGCACCGCGGTCGCCGTCGGGTTCACCGACCAGGCCCATCTGACGCGCCACTTCGGGCGGATCGTTGGCGTACCGCCGGGCGCTTACCAGCGGGGACGCGCAAGAATGTACAAGACCCGGGAACGCTCGGCTTCCTAGCGTGGCGCCCGTGCCACAGCGAAGAGAAACCAGCGACACACGCGGAACGTCCGACGTCCGCGAAGCCTGCGACCTCCCCGAAGACCAGGGAACCGGTGAAGCGCGCGGTCGGCAGGGCACCGCCGTCCCCCGCACCCCGGCGATGCCGGACGAGACCCGCGCACCCGGCACCGGCTCCCCGCCCGCCCACGGTCCCCGGCAGGTCGCGGCTCCCGGCCCTCACGAGACGGACAGGTCCACCGGTCCCCGTGCCGCGGACACCGCCGGCAGCGGCCCGACGGACGAGCCGGGCGAGGGTGCGGGCGGACAGGGCGACCGTGCCGTCGTACGGGACGCGCTCGGCGTCGGCATCGCCGTGGGCCTCTCCGGCTTCGCCTTCGGGGTGACCGCGGCGGGTTCCGGCATCAGCCTCGCGCAGATGTGCGCGCTGAGCTTCTTCGTCTTCACCGGCGCCTCCCAGTTCGCCCTCGTCAGCGCACTGGCCGCCGGAGGGAGTCCGCTCACCGCGGCGGCCGGCGCGTTCTTCCTGGGCACCAGGAACGCCTTCTACGGGCTGCGGCTGTCGGGACTGCTGGGGCTGCGCCCCGGCCCCCGCCTGGCCGCCGCGCACTGGGTGATCGACGAGACCTCGGCCGTCGCCCTCGCGCAGCGCGGCCGGCGCGCCGGCCGGCTCGGTTTCACCGTCACCGGAGCGACGCTCTTCCTCCTGTGGAACCTCACCACCCTGCTCGGGGCGCTGGGAGCCGAGGCGCTCGGCGACACCGGGGCGTGGGGCCTGGACGCGGCGGGACCGGCCGCCTTCCTTGCGCTGCTGGCCCCCATGCTCCGCACCGGGGTCGAACGTGTGACAGCGGCGCTCGCCGCCTGCCTCGGCCTGGGACTCCTGCCGGTGCTGCCCGCCGGTGTGCCGGTACTCGTGGCAGCGCTGGCGGCGCCCGCGGTCCTGTTCGCACACAGCCGCACACCGGTGGGGAGAGCGGCCGGCGGACGAGCGGTGAGCGTGGACGGGACCGCGGAGAGCGTGGACGGGAGAGCGAAGAGCGTCAGTGGGCCGGTGGAGAGCGCCCGTGTGACCAAGGAGGAGGACCAGTGAGTGTGTGGACAGCCATCGTGGTCACCGCTGTGGGCTGCTATCTGGTGAAGCTGCTCGGCCTGTCGGTGCCCGCAGGGGTGCTGGAACGGCCGGTGGTCAGGCGGCTCGCCGCACTGCTGCCGGTGGCCCTGCTGGCGGCCCTGACCGCGCAGCAGACGTTCGCCGACCAGACGGACCTGGTGCTCGACGCCCGTGCCGCCGGGCTGGCGGCAGCCGGTCTCGCACTTGTTCTGCGGGCGCCCTTCCTCGTGGTCGTCGCGACAGCCGTGCTGGTCACGGCGGGAGTGCGCGCCCTGGGCTGACGAAGCGCCCGCTCAGGGGAGCAGCTGTTCGGAGGAGTCCCGTCACAGCCGTCCGAACGCGCGCAGGGTGCGCAGGGCCTCCAGGGTGACCAGGGGGCGGCCCTCCAGCGCCGTTCCGGGAGCCCATGCGCGCCAGTTGATGTCCCACCCGCCGTCGTCCCGCTGGCGGCCGAGCAGGTGGTCGAGACCGCGCTCCAGTTCCGTGTCGGTGAACCAGCGGCGGGCCAGCGAGTCCGGACCGCGGACGAAGTCGGTCACGTAATGGTGCTCTCCTGGCGCGTATCCGTCCGGTACGGGGACGTCCTCGGCACGGTCCGGATCGGTCACCACCAGCTGCTGCTCCCTCACGAGCGTCCCCAGCCGTGCGGCCGCGGCCTCGGCGCGCGGCCGGTCCGGTACGCCGTCGAGGAAGGCGAGCGCGGCCACCACCTCGTACGGGTGGGTCTTGTCCAGGGTCTCGATGGTGTGCCAGCAGTAGTCCGTCGCCCGGAAGAGCCAGGCGTGCCAGACGCTGTTGCGGTGGAGGGTGCCCACCACCGGACCGGTCGCCAGCAGAGCGCTCGGTGGTGACTCCACCACCGGGATCCACGGGGCGGCCGGGTAGCCGCGCAGCGAGGGATGCACGGCGGGCAGGGCGCCGTCCGGTGTGGAGACCGCTGTCAGGTACCGGCCGATGCGCTCGACCCGCTGACCCGCGCACCGGCCGATCTCGTCCAGCACGCGGACGGCCGTGGCGGTGTGCAGCGGCTGGCTCACCGGTCCGCGCAGGTCGGGTTCCAGCGCGTGCCCGTAGCCGCCGTCGGCGTTGCGGTACGCGTCGAGCGCCGTCTCCACCGCACTCGGGTCGCCGTCCAGGAAGGCGTGCTCGAAGCGTCGTTGTTCCAGCACGCGTGCCGTCAGCCAGATGAAGTTCTCCGCACGGGAGAGAACCGAACCAGAGGGAGCCATTCTCCGACCGTAGGCCGGGACGGCGCCCCGGTCACGGCTGTGGGCGAGAGCCAACCCTCAAGGGCGGGATACTGGAGTCATGCGGTTGACGGACTTCTGGCAGCGAATGGCGGAGCACTTCGGCGAGGCGTACGCGGACTCTTTCGCGCGTGACTTCGTCATGTCCGGACTCGGCGGCCGGACCGTCAACGAGGCGCTCGCGGCGGGCTGGGAGGCGAAGGACGTCTGGCGGATGGTGTGCGACGTCATGGGGGTGCCCGCCGACAAGCGGTGAGTCGTTTACGGGGTGGTGTGCCCCATGACGCGAGACTTGCCCGGTGGGCGCACCAGACGACGGCGACCGGAACCGCGACGAGGGCGGTGACCGGAGGCAGGGCGGGACCGGCGGACGGAAGCGGCGGCCTCGTCGGTCCTCCGCGCACCGGCGCGACGACGCGCGCAGCAGTGCCGGACGTGCCGGCGGCGCGCGTGACGGGAACGGACGCGGTGCCCCCGGACGGGAGGACGACGCGAGCCGCCACGTCCGGCCCGGGTTTCCCGGCGCGGCGGAGCCGCGGCTCCCGGAGGGCGAGGGGCGCAAGCCACCGGACGGGGACCGCGAACCGCGGCCTGCCATGCCGCGCTGGCTGCCGCGCGCCTTCGTGCTGGCCCTGGCCCTCCTCGGGGCGTATCACCTGCTGAGCTGGGCGTTCCTGCGCGTCCTGGAGCTGCTCCTGGACGTGCTGATCGCGTTCTTCCTGGCGTTGGCCATGGAACCCCCCGTCGCGGCCCTGGCCCGGCACGGGGTGCGGCGCGGGCCGGGCACCGCGCTGGTCTCGCTGCTCCTCCTGGTGGCGGCGGCCGGGTTCTTCTTCGCGCTCGGCTCGCTCTTCGTCGAGCAGGTCAGCCGCCTGGCCGAGAACCTGCCCCGGTACGTCTCCGAGGTCCTCCACTGGAGCAACGCCCACTTCCACACGGACCTCGACGTGGACAAGCTCCGCTCCCGGCTCGTCCACTCCGGCTGGGTGCGCGGTTTCCTGCGCAGCGGTGCCAGCAACGTGTGGGGAGTCTCGGCGACCCTGCTGAGCGTGGTCTTCCACCTGCTGACGGTCGCCCTGTTCACGTTCTACTTCGCGGCGGAAGGCCCCAGGCTGCGGGCGGCACTGTGCTCGGTGCTGCCGCCGGCCCAGCAGGCCGAGGTGCTGCGCGCATGGGAGATCGCCGTCGCCAAGACCGGGGGGTACATCTACTCGCGCGCCCTGATGGCCCTGGTCTCCGCTGTCGCCCACTACGTCTTCCTGGAACTGCTCGGCATCCCGTACGCCGCGGCCCTGGGCGTCTGGGTCGGGGTGCTGTCCCAGTTCGTGCCGACCGTCGGCACCTACATCGCCGGAGCGCTGCCGCTGCTGATCGCCTTCACCGTGGATCCTTGGTCGGCTTTGTGGGTGTTTGTCTTCATTGTTCTGTATCAACAGTTTGAAAACTATGTTCTTCAGCCGCGCATCACCGCCAGGACGGTGGACATCCACCCCGCCGTGGCCTTCGGCTCGGTGATCGCGGGCACGTCCCTGCTGGGCGTGGTGGGCGCCCTGATCGCGGTCCCGGCCACGGCGACGCTTCAGGGCTTCCTCGGCGCGTACGTGAGGCGTTACAAGGTTCCCGACGTGAGCGTGGGGGACGGATCGCGGGGTGGAAAAGGGTTCCGAGGGTGGCTGCCGCGGCGCCGGTCAGCGGTGCGCCGTCGGGGGCCCGAGCGGTGAACTGCTGCTGAGAAGCGCCGCTGACCTGGGTTTTTGCGGGTTTTCCACAGGAATGCGGTGCGACTTGACTCAAAAATCGAACATCGATTCTTATGGAGGCTCCGGCGAGCACGCCCGCTCAGGCCCACGGCCCAGGGAGCGCGGGTCCGGACCGATTGTCAGTGGCAGGCGCTAGCGTCGTGAGACGTGAAGCGATCGACTCAAGCAAACAACCGGGTGGCACCCATGGCAGGAACCGACCGCGAGAAGGCGCTCGACGCCGCTCTCGCACAGATTGAACGGCAATTCGGCAAGGGCGCCGTGATGCGCATGGGCGAGCGGCCGAACGAGCCGGTCGAGGTCATCCCCACCGGGTCGACCGCTCTGGACGTGGCGCTCGGCGTCGGCGGGCTGCCCCGCGGCCGGGTGGTCGAGGTCTACGGCCCCGAATCCTCCGGTAAGACGACCCTGACCCTGCACGCGGTGGCCAACGCCCAGAAGGCGGGCGGCACGGTCGCCTTCGTGGACGCGGAACACGCGCTGGACCCCGAGTACGCCAAGCGCCTCGGTGTCGACACCGACGCGCTGATCCTCTCCCAGCCGGACAACGGCGAGCAGGCCCTCGAGATCACCGACATGCTGATCCGCTCCGGCGCGCTCGACCTGATCATCATCGACTCGGTCGCCGCGCTGGTGCCCAGGGCCGAGATCGAGGGCGAGATGGGAGACTCCCATGTCGGCCTCCAGGCCCGGCTGATGAGCCAGGCGCTGCGGAAGATCGCCGGCGCGCTCAACCAGTCCAAGACCACCGCGATCTTCATCAACCAGCTCCGCGAGAAGGTCGGCGTGATGTTCGGCTCTCCGGAGACCACGACCGGTGGCCGCGCGCTGAAGTTCTACGCCTCGGTGCGGCTCGACATCCGCCGCATCGAGACCCTGAAGGACGGCACCGAGGCCGTCGGCAACCGCACCCGGGTCAAGGTCGTCAAGAACAAGGTCGCGCCGCCCTTCAAGCAGGCCGAGTTCGACATCCTCTACGGCATGGGCATCAGCCGTGAGGGCGGCCTCATCGACATGGGCGTGGAGAACGGCTTCATCCGCAAGTCCGGCGCCTGGTACACCTACGAGGGCGACCAGCTGGGCCAGGGCAAGGAGAACGCCCGCAACTTCCTGCGGGACAACCCCGACCTCGCCAACGAGATCGAGAAGAAGATCAAGGAGAAGCTGGGCATCGGCGTCCAGCCCCAGGAGCCGACGAGCGAGCCCGGCCCGGACGCCGCGGAGAGCACCCCGGCGGTCGCCGCCGCGCCGGCCCCGGCGGACGGCGGCACGGAGCCGGCGGCCAAGTCCGTCCCCGCCCCGGCGAGCAAGGCGGCGAAGACGAGCAAGACGCCCAAGGCCGCCGCGGCCAAGAGCTAGTCCGTGACGCGGCGCAGCGAATGGCCGGAGTACCCGGCCTCCCAGGAGGGCGACGTCGCGCCGGCGCACGTCCGAAACAGCGGTGGTCCCGCCCCGTCGAGGGCCGGAGCGGGACCATCGCGTGCGGCGTCCGGGGGCGCCGAACCGCAGGATCCGGTGGAGCGGGCCAGAGCCATCTGCCTGCGGCTCCTCACCGGCACCCCCCGCACCCGGCAGCAGCTCGCGGACGCCCTCCGCAAGCGGGAGGTGCCCCAGGACGCGGCCGAGAAGGTGCTGGCCCGCTTCGAGGACGTCGGCCTCATCGACGACGCCGCGTTCGCCGCCGCCTGGGTGGAGTCCCGGCACCACAGCCGGGGCCTGGCCCGCAGGGCACTCGCCCGGGAACTGCGGACCAAGGGCGTGGACTCGGCGGTGATCGACGAGGCCATGGGCGGGCTCGACGCGGACCAGGAGGAGGAGACCGCCCGAGCACTGGTCGAGCGGAAGCTGCGCGCCACGCGGGGCCTCGACAGGGACAAGCGCCTCCGCCGCCTCGCCGGCATGCTGGCCCGCAAGGGCTACTCCGAGGGCCTGGCCCTCCGCGTGGTCCGGCGGGCCCTGGAAGAAGAGGGTGAGGACCCGGAAGTACTGGAGGAACACTTCCCGGGCCTTTGACGGGAGGGCCCCTCCCTCCCCGTCGGCCCGGCTGTCACCCGATGCTCCGCCTGAGCGGGTCGCCCGGGACAACGGCCCGGCCATCCCTCCGACACTCCGCTTGGCGGGGTGCGGGGGTGCGGGGTGCGAACGAGGGGGCCTCAGCCGCCCGGGGTGGTCGGGCAGAGGCGGTGGGGTGTGGACTCGTTGTGGAGAGAGGCGTCCACGCAGCCGCCGGGCAGGCCGTGGTACGCCTTGGTGCCGAAGTTGGCCGTGACGGTCAGGACGCCGTCGCCGAAGACGGAGCGCTGCACGAGGTGGTCCTTGGTCAGCCGCCGGAACTCGGTCATCCGCTCGGTGGCCGCGGCCTTGTGCAGGGGGGCGAAGTATTGCTGGAAGGCGGCCATTTCCTTGCTGGCCGTCCCCAGGTTCCCGTCACCCAGAACGAAGTTGAGCGGTGTGTTGGTGAGGACGGCCTCCAGCGCCCGGTCCCTCTTCTGGGCGGGGAACTTGTCGTACGGCATTTCCCAGCGGTCGGTGCTGATCAGGGAGTCGTGGAGTGCGGTCTGGTACAGCGGGACGCGGTGGGCGGGGTCGAACAGGGATTTCGCCAGCGCGGCGGGCAGCTTGGCGGGCTTGAAGAAGAAGCCGGGTGCGCCCTGCGGACTGTAGGAGCCCCATTCCTTGGTCTTCTGGAAGGGCCAGAGGGTGTCGTTGACGGGGGTGCGGGCGCCGTGGGTGAAGGCGAGCGCCGGTGCGGACCAGGAGACGGCGGATTCCGATCCGAGGACGAGGCCGTCCCTTCCGGCGAGGGTGCGCATGCGCCGCAACCGGTTGGCCCGGTCCTGCTTCTTGGTCATCGGATGGCTCTTCGAGAAGTCGCTGAACAGTTCGCCCGCCGCGTCGACGTCCAGGAACAGGCTGTCGGCGCCGTTCCGGGTCATCCTCTTGTTGTGCCGGGCGAGGTGGTGCTCTGTGGGTTCCGATCTGGCGAAGGCCTCCGAGCTGAGGTAGCAGCCGCGCCCGCCGAAGCCCTTCTTGGTCTCGCCCTTCCAGGTGCGCACGCAGTAGTCGGGGTAGACGGTGCCGGGCCACTTCGCGACCGGGGTGTCCGCGCTCCGGGGGTCCTGGCCGTTGCTGTAGGTGTCGTAGGGACCGACGAGATAGCCCTGCTTCTCGGCTGTCGCCACCGCCTTCCTGGTCATGGGGTGCCCGTCGGCGTCGTAGCCGAGCCACAGCCGGGTGTTGCCCTGTTTGCGCAGCGTCCGCACGGCCTTCGCGCTGCGCGCCTCGCCCCACAGATACGCGTGCTGGGCGCCGAGCAGCTTCCCGATCCGGGGGTTGCGGGCGATCTTCTGCCGGAGAGTGCGCAGTTCGCCGTGGTCGCGCAGCCAGCGACGGTAGTCGGCGGCAGGTGCGATAGGGGAGGCCGAGGTGAGGGAGAAGGTGACGGTGTAGGCGAGGGTCTTCTCCCGCCGGGAGAATTCGTGCCGGGCCGTCGCGTTCAGTTTCCCCCGCGTGGAAGCGAAGGAGAGGGAGGTGCCGACGCTCTCGGGAACGAGGTAGCTGACGCCGTGGCCGCCCGTCGAGTAGCCCCACAGTGGGAGGGTGAGGGAGCCGGTGGCCAGGTCGGCCTCCGTCCCCGCGAGGCCGGCCTTCGGGGAGTTCCAGAAGGCGTCCGTGACGGGGACGGAGAGTCCCTCACCGCGCGGCACCTGCAGCGCGGCGTCCTTCGCGCCGGTGTGCGGACCCTTGCCGGTGACCGGCCAGGCGAGGGCGCCGTCCTGCGTGGCGCGCACCGTCATCCGCAGCCTTCCGTGCTCGGAGGCGGCGGTGACCTTCAGGCCCTTGGCGGGGTACGACCAGGTGGCGCGGGAGCCGTCCACCTCGACCGCGCTCGGCGCGCCCAGGTCGTCGTCCGCGGCGTCGGAGACGGGGACGGTGCCGCCGCCGTCCGTGTGCCCCGCCACCCGGAGGGACGCGGTGTCGACCGTGGCCGTGCCGCCCGCGACATCGAACTCGACGTGTCCGCCGTGTGCCCGGGGCGGCCCGGCCGGTGCGTTCTCCTCACCGGGGCCGGCGAAGGCGGCGTACCCGGCCGAGGCGGTCGTCGCCGTGACGGCGAGCGCGGCGGCGATGCCCAGAACGCGGTTGCGGCGTCTGCGCGCGGCGCCGGTGGTGTCCCGGTGCCCCTGACGCCGGTGCGTGTGCCGACTCGTCCTGCCGGAGGGCTGCCAGCTCGTCCCGCCGCCGGAGGGCTGCTGGCTCGTCCCGTCCGGGAGCTGCTGGCTCGTGCTGTCCGGAGGCTGCTGGTTGGCCTCGCCGGGGGCCTGGTGGCTGCTGGTCCCGCTGGGGGAGCTGTCCGGTTGTTCCATGGGGTGTGAGTATGTGCCGCACGGGTAAGAGCTTTTTAAGAGCCGCTTCGTGAGGACTCCGCCGGGTGCCGGAGAGCAGCCGGAGAGCCCGGCGGCGCGCGGGAACAACGGTGCGGGGTGCGACCTTCACGACGCGGCGGCCGGCGGTCCGTCCGGGGATTCGTCCCGTTCGCCATCCCGGACCCGCCCCCGGTCGCTGGCCTCGATCTCGCCCGCCGCTCCTCCGCGTATCGCCTGCGCCCATGTGCGCAGCGCGTCGGCCCGGCTGCCCGGAAGTGCCGCTGCCAGATGACCGTCGGCGCGGACCACCAGCAGTGTGTGCGCTGCCGCGCCAGGATAGTTCTCGGCGACCAGCAGTGTGGCCCGCAGCGGGAGGGCCCCCACGAGCGCCACGAGTTCGGGCATCATGCCCGCCGACAGCCAGTGGCGGCTGTCCCACACCCCGGTGCCGGGCGCCACCAGCACCACCAGCAGTTCGCCGCCGGGGCCACCGAGCCAGTCGCGGAGCTTCCCCTTCGCGCCGTCCGCCGCGGTGACCGCCACGTCCTCCACCGGGGCGCCGGGCGCCGTCCCCACCGGCACCTGGGTAACGGCTCCGCGTGGCGGGGTCAGCGGGGTACGGGTGTAGGAGGCGGGGGCACCGAGGGTGCCCTGTCCCAGGTGCCCGTCGGTCAGCAGCCCGAGGTGGGCGCGCGCTCCTCCGCCGGGCAGCAGTGCGCGCAGTCCGCCGCCGCGCCGTACGACGGTCAGTGCCTGGTCGACGGCGCGCAGCCGGGCGGTGAGGGCGCCGCGCCGTTCCGTCTCGTAGCTGTCCAGCAGGGTCTCGGCCGCCCTGTCGTGGCCGTGGTGCCAGGCGAGGGCGAGCTTCCAGGCGAGGTTGGCGACGTCGCGCAGGCCCTCGTCGACGGACTGTATGCCCAGCGCCCCGGTCAGGTGTGCGGCGTCCCCGGCCAGGAAGGCGCGGTCCACGCGCCAGTGCCGCGCGAGCCGCTGGTGTGCGGTGTGCACGCCGGTGTCCACCAGTTCGTACGGCCCGATGCCGCCGGCCTCGCCGCCGCCTGGGCCGTCCGGGCGGCCGGTACCGGCCGGGGCGCCGTCGGTGGTGCGTGCCCGGCCACCGGCCCGCGCGCTGTCAACAGCGCGTGCTCGGCCACCGTTCCGCGCGCCGGCGGCTGCCCCGGGCTCCTTGAGGGACTCCTCCGACCAGACCGCGAGCGTGTCGGCGACGCGCTCCAGCATCTCCTCGGGCGTCACCAGGTCGCCGCGCGGGGCCAGCAGCCAGTCGAGCCGCCACAGGCCCCCGGCGAGCGGCCGGGCGGTCACCTCGCCCGGCGTACCGCCAGGGTCCCGGTGCAGCAGTGCGCCGCCCACGCTTCCCGGCTCCCACACACCGTCCGCGCCCCGTGCGCCCTCCTCCCAGGGCAGCCGTACGCGCAGCGTGGCGACCGCGTGCCGTTCGACCGCCGTACGTCCCGGGAAGCGCACCCCGAGGAGTTTGCGGACCATCGAGCGTGCCCCGTCGCAGCCGACGGCGTAGCTGCCGCGCCACCAGGAGCCGGAGGGGCCCCGGGTGTGCGCGGTCACGCCGCGGGGGTCCTGTTCCAGCAGATCGACGGGGCTGCCGGGGACGATACGGGCGAGCTTCTCGTCCGCCAGGGCGGCCCGCAGCGCGTGCTCCAGGGCGTGCTGTTCGACGTGCAGCGGGGCGTGCTCGGGCGCCAGGGCGATCTCCTCGACGGTCTGGGAACGCCGTCGGGTGCGCCAGGAGCGCCAGCGCAGGCCGGGCAGCGGGGGCAGCGCGGCGGCGGTGTCCGGACGCAGGACGCAGGTGCGGGCGGCGCGGGGCTGCGGGCGGCCGTCGGTGGCGTCCAGCACGAGCGAGGGGACCTCGTGCCTGGCCAGGGCGAGGGAGAGAGCCAGTCCGACGGGGCCTGCCCCGACGACGATCACCGGGTCCACAGCGCGAAGACCTCACACCCCTGGTGGTGCTGACGGGGGCCGGGTTTCTCTGGGGGTGGAGCCTGGTGCACGATCACGCTGGTATGCAACCCAGTGCCTGAGCAGGCGTCAAGTGACGCCGCCCGGGAGCACGGTGCACGGGGGGCACAAAGGCGGCGGCCGTCGACGGCCGCCGCCTTTGTGCCAGCCTGTCGGTGCGGAGCCGACAGGATCTGTCCGAGTCAGTCCTTGCGGACGTCCCCCGTGCCCGGGTTGGGGACCGGCGCGAGGTCGGTGCTCCCGGACGGGGCGACCTCGGTGAGTTCCTTGGCCCCCGCGGCCGGGGTGATGGCCGTCTTCGACCTGCTGCTGCGCCGCTCGATGAACTTGGCCAGCCAGGCCAGGGCGAGACACAGAGCGATGTAGATGGCGCCGAAGACGGTGACCGTCTGGACGGTCGGGTAGACGCCGCCCACCGGCGTGTTGTTGGCGATCAGCCGGGCCGAGTACAGCAGCTCCGGGTAGAGGATCATGAAGCCGAGGGAGGTGTCCTTCAGCGTCACGACCAACTGGCTGATGATCGTCGGCAGCATGGAGCGTACGGCCTGCGGGAAGAGGATCGACGCGGTCACCTGCGTCTTCCGCAGCCCGAGCGCGTAGGCCGCCTCCACCTGCCCCTTGGGCACCGCGTTGACGCCGGCGCGCAGCACCTCGGCCTGGACGCAGCCGTTGTAGATGGTCAGGCCGAGCACCAGCGCCCACATGGGGGTCATGTCCCCGACGATGCCGACCCACAGCGCGAAGATCGTGATGAGGAGCGGGATCGACCGGAACAGGTCGATGAAGACGATGGCGACCCAGCGCACCGGCGCGTGGTCCGAGAGCCGGGCCACGCACAGCACCACGGCGAACACCAGCGAGAAGACGCCCGCCAGGGCGAACACCTTCAGCGTGGAGAGCAGGGCGTCGAGGATGTTCTCCCGGATGCCCGCGTAGTTGAAGATGTCCCACAGTTCGCCGGCGAACTGCCCCTTGTCGTACAAGCGGTAGCAGACCCAGGCGACGAGGCCCAGCAGAGCGATGCTGCCGATGACGGAGTAGAGGGTGTTGCGGACGCGGGCCTTGGGGCCGGGCGCGTCGAACAGGACGCTCGCGCTCATCGGGCGACCTCCAGACGGTTCTCCAGCAGCCGGAAGAGGCCGTTGATGGCGTACGTGATGACCAGGTAGCCGACGGTGATCCAGATGAAGATGACGGCGATGTCGTAGCCGTCGTTGCTGAGCGTCTTCGAGACGTTGAACAGGTCGACGTTGTCGAAGGCCCCGGCGATCGCGGTGTTCTTCGTCAGCGCGATGAAGATGCTGCTCAGCGGCGGCACGACCGTGCGCGTCGCCTGAGGGAGCACCACGATGCGCATGGTCTGCGTGAAGGTCATGCCGATGGCGCGGGCGGCCTCGGCCTGGCCCATCGGCACGGTGTTGATGCCGGAGCGGACGGCTTCGGCGACGAAGGCCGAGGTGTAGAAGCCGCAGGCGCACACGGCCAGCACGAAGGAGTTGACGCCGGGGAAGAGCACCTTGGGCACCACGAAGAACGCCACCAGGAAGAGCAGCGTCAGCGGGGTGTTCCGCAGTACCGTCACCCACAGCGTGCCGAAGATGCGCAGCGGGGGCACGGGGGAGACCCTGAACCCGGCTATCACGAGGCCGAGCACGACGGCGAGCAGGCCGCTGACGACGGTCAGCTCCAGCGTGCCGAGGAATCCCTCGCGGAACAGCGCCAGGTTGTCGAGCAGTACGTTCATGAATTCTCCGCGAGGAGTCGCGTAGGAGCGGCGGGAGGCGTAAGGCGGCATGGCCGCACGGGCGCGCCCCGCCCCGCATGGCGCTGACGCCGGGGGCGGGGCGCGGGGAGCGTCACTTCTCGGTGATCTGGGGCGGCGTCTTGAACTTGGAGCCGGACTTGCCGAGCGTCGCCTCGTACGCCTTCTTGTAGTCGCCGTTGTCCTGGTGCGCCTTGATCGCGTCGGCGACGGCCTTCTGGAGGGCGTTGTCACCCTTATTCATGCCGACGCCGTAGGGCTCGTCGGAGAAGGGCTTGCCGACGACCTTGAGCTTGCCGGGATTCTGCGCGGCGTAGCCCATCAGGATCGCGTCGTCGGTGGTGACCGCGTCCACCTGGCCGTCCAGGACCTGGGAGACGCACTCGGAGTACTTGCTCAGCTCGGTGACCTTGGCGCCGTACTTCGGCTGCTTGATGGTCTGCAGCGGCGTCGAGCCGACGATGGAGCAGACCTTCTTGCCCTTGACGGTGTCCGGACCGGTGACCTCCTTCTCGTCCTTGCGGACGAGCAGCGAGGCGCCGGCGTGGAAGTACGGGCCCGCGAAGTCGATCTGCTTCTTGCGCTCGGGGTTGATCGTGTAGGTACCGATCATCAGGTCCACGTCACCCTTGGAGACGGCGGTCTCGCGGGCACCCGAGTCGACGGTCTTCCACTCGATCTGCTTGGCGGAGAAGCCCAGGTCGGCCGCGATCATCTTGGCGATCTCGATGTCGAAGCCGGAGTACTTCTTGGTCGACTGGTCCTGGAAGCCCAGGTAGGGCTGGTCGGCCTTGGCGCCGATGACGATCTTGCCGCGCTTCTGGGCCTTCTTCAGAACGGGCGAGTCGACCTTGACGTCCTTGGCGACCTTGTAGGCGGGCAGCGCCTTCTCGTCCGTCTGGTCCTTCGGCTTGTCGCCGGCGGACCCCTCCTTGCCGCCGCAGGCGGCGGTGGCGGCGAGCGCCAGGACAGCGGCTGCCGCCGCGGCGGTCTTGTGGAACCTCATAGTGAACATCCCTTGCTTGAACAGTCGTTGGCCCAGTGCGCTGCTGTGCTGCCCGGTGGCTCAGTGGTGCAGGATCTTCGAGAGGAAGTCCTTGGCCCGGTCGCTGCGCGGGTTGCTGAAGAACTGGTCGGGAGCGGCCTCCTCCACGATCCGGCCGTCCGCCATGAACACCACGCGGTTGGCGGCCGAGCGCGCGAAGCCCATCTCGTGCGTGACGACGACCATGGTCATGCCGTCCCGGGCCAACTGCTGCATGACCTCCAGGACTTCATTGATCATCTCGGGGTCGAGGGCCGAGGTCGGCTCGTCGAAGAGCATCACCTTCGGGTCCATCGCCAGCGCCCGGGCGATCGCGACGCGCTGCTGCTGACCGCCGGAGAGCTGCGCGGGGTACTTGTCGGCCTGGTTGCCGACGCCTACCCGGTCGAGCAGCTTGCGTGCCTTCTCCTCGGCCGCCTGCTTGTCCGCCTTGCGGACCTTGATCTGGCCGAGGGTGACGTTCTCCAGCACCGTCTTGTGCGCGAAGAGGTTGAAGGACTGGAAGACCATGCCGACGTCGGCACGGAGCTTGGCCAGTTCCTTCCCCTCCTGGGGCAGCGGCCTGCCGTCGATCGTGATGCTGCCCGAGTCGATGGTCTCGAGCCGGTTGATGGTCCGGCACAGGGTCGACTTGCCGGACCCGGAGGGGCCGATGATGACGACGACCTCACCCGGCGCGATGGTCAGGTCAATGTCCTGGAGGACGTGCAGCGCACCGAAGTGCTTATTGACGTTGTCCAGCACGACCAGCTTGTCGGTCGTGGCCTCGGGACCGCCTGCGTCCTTGGTCACCGATACTTCGCTCATCGGCGTGTAGCTCCGTCCTCGTCGGTTGCGAGGACCTTAGTGAGCGGCCGACGTGACCGTCATTACATCTGAGCTGAAATTGAGCATAACGATCCGGCGGCAGCCCGGCACACTGGGTAAAGGGGACGGTACCGGCTGCATAACGGATGCCGACAGCCGGGTGGCAGCCCCTTGACTCACCTGCTCCGATCAGCGTGGATGCACTGTCGGAACTTCGCAGGGTCGCGCGGGTGCGGCAAGGGCCGCACGCGGGAACAGGAGGCTGCCGGGTGAGAGTGCTGCTCGTCGAGGACGACGACCGTGTCGCCGCGGCGCTCTCCGCGGTACTGGCGCGGCACGGCTTCCAGGTCACCCACGTGCGCAGCGGCGCCGAGGCGCTCCAGGAACTCCTGGCAGGCGGCCAGGAGGGGCCCCGCTTCGCCGTCGTCCTGCTCGATCTGGGCCTGCCCGACCAGGACGGCTTCGAGGTGTGCGGACGCATCCGCCGCGCCGGCTCCACACCCGTGATCATGGTGACGGCACGCGCGGACGTGCGGTCCCGCATCCACGGCCTCAACCTCGGCGCGGACGACTACGTGGTCAAGCCGTACGACATGGGGGAGCTGCTGGCCCGCATCCACGCCGTCAGCCGCCGCACGGCCGCCGAGGAGAGCCAGGCCGCCGAGAGCGGTGACGCGCCGGACGGCGGCACGGCGGCCACCCCGGGCACGATCCGGCTGGGCGCCGTCACCATCGAACTGCCCACCCGCCGGGTGAGTGTGGACGGGACGCTGGTGGCGCTCACCCGCAAGGAGTTCGACCTGCTCGCGCTGCTCGCGCAGCGGCCAGGCGTCGTCTTCCGCAGAGAGCAGATCATCAGCGAGGTGTGGCGCACCAGTTGGGAGGGCACAGGGCGCACCCTCGAGGTGCACGTCGCCTCCCTGCGCGCCAAGCTCCGCCGGCCCGCCCTCATAGAGACCGTGCGCGGCGTGGGCTACCGCATGGCCGCCCAGGGCGCCTGAGCCGACAGGACCGACCGGAACCGACTGTGCGCACCCGCCTCCTCCCCCTTCTGATCGTCCTGCTCGCCGGGATCCTGCTCGCGCTGGGCTTCCCGCTGGCCGTCAGCCAGGCGCAGGCCGAACAGCAGCGCGTGGTCGTCGACCGGATCGACGACACCGCGCGCTTCGCCTCCCTCGCCCAGTTCGTCACCTCCACCAGCCAGCCCGACGAGCGCCGTGCCACGCTCCAGCACGAGCTGGACCGCTACCACGACCTCTACGGCATCCGCGCGGGTGTCTTCTACCGGGACGGCCGCACCATGGCCGCCTCGCCCCGCGACTGGCGCGTGCCGGGGGACGACGCGGAGACCGGCCAGGACGCCCGGCCGGACGGTGCCCGCGCGTTCGCCGAGGCGCTGGCCGGACGGCGCAGCCACGACCCGCCCCAGGTGTGGCCCTGGCAGCGCGACGGCCGGATCGCGGTCGCCTCCCCGGTGATCCGGGACGGTGACGTGGCGGCCGTGGTGCTCACCGACTCGCCCACCGGACCGATGCGTTCGCGCATCCTGCGCGGCTGGCTGGGCATCGCCGTCGGGGAGGCCGCCGCCATGCTGCTGGCCCTGGGAGCCGCGCTGCGCCTGACGGGCTGGGTGCTCAAGCCTGTGCGCACCCTGGACCGGGCCACCCACGAGATCGCCACCGGCAAGCTCACCTCCCGGGTCGTCGCCTCGGTCGGCCCGCCGGAGCTGCGCAGACTGGCGCACTCCTTCAACGAGATGGCGGGCAACGTGGAGAGCGCGCTGGAGCAGCAGCGCGCCTTCGTCGCGGACGCCTCCCACCAACTGCGCAACCCGCTCTCCGCGCTGCTGCTGCGCATCGAACTGCTCGCCCTGGAGCTGCCGGAGGGCAACGAGGAGATGGCCTCCGTCCGCGCCGAGGGCAAGCGGCTCGCGCGCGTGCTGGACGACCTGCTGGACCTGGCGACGGCCGAGCACAGCGACGCCTCGCATGTCACGCTGACCGACGTGGCCGAGGTCGCCGCGGAACGGGTCGCCGCCTGGCGGCCCAGCGCCGAGCGGAAGGGCGTGGAGCTGACCTTGGCGGGGCAGGCGGCGGCGACCGGCTGGGCGGACCCGGTGGCGCTCTCCAGCGCGCTGGACGCGGTCGTCGACAACGCCATCAAGTTCACCCCCGGCGGCGGCGCGGTCACCGTCAGCGTGCGCGCCGAGGGCGACCAGGTGACGGTGGAGACGGCCGACGGCGGTCCGGGACTGACCGACGAGGAGCTGGAGCGGGTGGGCGACCGCTTCTGGCGCAGCAGCCGCCACCAGAACGTCTCCGGCTCGGGGCTGGGCCTCTCGATCACCCGCGCCCTGCTCGCCGGGAGCGGGGCGGCACTCTTCTTCGCGCACAACGAGCCGCAGGGGCTGCGGGTGCTGATCACGGTGCCGCGGAACGCCCCGGGGTGAGTGGGGGCGCTCCCCGGGGCGAGCCCGGAACGCTCCCCGCCGCGAAGCGGGCAGGGGTCAGGGCTTGGCGGAGCGGTAGTAGCGGCGCGCGCCCTCGTGGAGGGGCACGGGGTCGGTGTAGATGGCGGTGCGCAGATCCACCTTCTGCGCGGCGTGCACCTCCAGCCCTATCTGATCCCTGCTGTTGATGACCGAGCGGGTGATGCCCTCGGTGAGCGCCGGGTCGGTGCGGTCGGTGGTCACCAGCAGGTTGGCGATGGCGACGGTCTTGACCGACCGGCCGCGCTGCACCGTCGGGTAGGCGTCGGGTGCCATCACCGCGGCGCGGTAGTAGCGCGATTCGGGTCCCTGTTCGTGCAGCCGGGGCAGCAGGTCGCCGAGCTGCACCAGACGGATGTCCGTACGCTCCGCGAGCCGCTCGATGGCACCTGTCGGCAGTCCGCCCGACCAGAAGAACGCGTCCAGCTTCCCCTGGGCCAGCAGCTTGGGCATCCGGTCGATGCCCTCGTGGACGGGACGGATGTCGTGGCGCATGTCCAGCCCCGCCGCCTTCAGCAGCCTGCCGGTCACCAGCCAGACCCCGGAGCGCTTCTCACCGACACCGACGCGCATCCCCTTGAGGTCCTTGGCGCTGTCCACGGGGGAGTCCCTGGGGACGACCAGATGCATGTAGTCGTCGTACAGCCGCGCGCAGGCCCGGATGCGGGAGGCGTCCTTGCCGCCCTCCTCCCGGTAGGCGGCGAGTGCGTCGGAGGCGGTGATGGTGTAGTCCGCCTTTCCGGAGGCGACCCGTGCCACGTTCTGCACCGAGCCCTGGCTGTGCTGCAGTGTCAGATCGACCCTCGGCAGGTCCCGGGACAGCCGCTGTTTGAACAGGGTGCCGTAACGCTCGTACACGCCTGTGCGCACCCCTGTTGCGAAGGTGACCTGCCCTCCGGGCGACGGCGTCGGCGAGGGCATCAGCCACCACAGCAGCAGCACGCACACCGTGAGGACGGCGGCCGACGCCCACACGACGCGACGGCGGCCGGCGGCGAGCCGCCTGGTGCGGAGCACCGAGAGAGGCATCGTTCGCGGACGCAGGCTGGCCATGGGACGCGATACTGCCAGTCCGCCGGGCGCGAGGGAGTGGTCGGGGTCACGTCCTCGCATCGAAACGGTGCATGTGTCCTACAGGCGGTTCACGAACTGCAAATTTCACACTGTCGCTTGCTGAGTGGAACGGCAGGGGCCATAGTGACGGGCAGACCACGTGTCCCGGCTCGCACGCGCGCCGGGACCAGCCCGACGGAAGGCGCCCCCACGTGTACGCCGCCCCCGCTCGCAGGGATCACGCAGCAGCCTCCACGACCGCGTCCCCCGGCGGCGCCGGTGAACCCGCCGCCCCACCCGGACACACCGGACACACCGGGGATACCGGCTGGCAGCTCCGTATCCCCGCGCGGGAGCGGAACATCGCCCGTGCCCGGGCCGCGTTCTCCCGATGGCTGGCTGAGAGAAACGATCCGCCGGTGCCCGCCGGGACGGCGGACGACGCCGTGCTCCTGCTCTCCGAACTGACCACCAACGCCGTGGTGCACACCCGCTGTCTGCCCGACGCGGAACTCGTCTGCCGGGCGGCCCTGGCACCCCACGGCGCCTCCACCGCGGCGCTGCTGCGCATCGAGGTGCACGACCCCTCGGAGGGTGACGAGGCGCCGCACATGAAGGACAGCGAGGCGGCCGACGAGAGCGGACGCGGCCTGTGCATCGTTGCGGCACTCGCCGCCGACTGGGGCGTGCGGCCCTCTCCGCTCACCGTCGGCAACGCCGTCTGGGCGACCCTGCGCCTCCCCCACCGGCTTCCCGAACAGTGACCGGCCGCCCGCCGGTTCGCCTACCGCACAGTGAGCTGCGTCACAGCTGATGCGTGGTTCCCAGGGGTGCACCACGGGCGCGGCGGAGCACACCCGTGAAAACGCCTACCCTTGTCGCATGAGCAGTAGCGACCGGAGTCAGGCAGTGGACGTCGTCGAGGGCGTCAAGGGGACGTACGAGGTGCGCACTTTCGGGTGCCAGATGAACGTCCATGACTCCGAGCGGATGGCGGGCCTGCTGGAGGACGCGGGCTACGTCCGCGCGCCGCAGGGGGCCGACGCCGCCGACGTCGTCGTCTTCAACACCTGTGCCGTCCGCGAGAACGCGGACAACCGCCTCTACGGCAACCTCGGCCAGCTCGCGCCCAAGAAGGCCGCGCGGCCGGGGATGCAGATCGCGGTCGGCGGCTGCCTGGCGCAGAAGGACCGCGACACCATCGTCAAGAAGGCGCCCTGGGTGGACGTCGTCTTCGGCACCCACAACGTCGGCAAGCTCCCCGTGCTGCTGGAGCGCGCCCGGCTGCGCAGCGAGGCACAGGTCGAGATCGCCGAGTCCCTGGAGGCGTTCCCCTCCACACTGCCCACCCGTCGCGAGAGCGCCTACGCGGCCTGGGTGTCCATCTCGGTCGGCTGCAACAACACCTGCACGTTCTGCATCGTGCCGCAGCTGCGCGGCAAGGAGAAGGACCGCCGGCCCGGCGACATCCTCGCCGAGATCGAGGCCCTGGTCGACGAGGGCGTCACCGAGATCACCCTGCTCGGCCAGAACGTCAACGCCTACGGCTCCGACATCGGCGACCGCGAGGCGTTCAGCAAGCTGCTGCGCGCCTGCGGCCGCGTCGAGGGGCTGGAACGCGTCCGCTTCACCTCCCCGCACCCCCGCGACTTCACCGACGACGTCATCGCCGCCATGGCCGAGACGCCCAACGTGATGCCGCAGCTGCACATGCCGCTCCAGTCCGGTTCATCCCGTGTGCTGAAGGCGATGCGCCGCTCCTACCGTCAGGAGCGCTTCCTCGGCATCATCGAGAAGGTCCGCGCCGCCATCCCCGAAGCGGCGATCTCCACCGACATCATCGTCGGTTTCCCCGGTGAGACCGAGGAGGACTTCGCCGAGACGCTGCACGTCGTGCGCGAGGCCCGGTTCGCCCAGGCGTTCACCTTCCAGTACAGCAAGCGGCCCGGAACCCCCGCCGCCGAGATGGACGGGCAGGTTCCCAAGGAGGTCGTCCAGGAACGCTACGAGCGGCTGGTGGCCCTCCAGGAGGAGATCTCCTGGGAGGAGAACAAGAAGCAGGTCGGCCGCACGCTGGAACTGATGGTCGCCGAGGGCGAGGGCCGCAAGGACGACGCCACCCGGCGGCTCTCCGGCCGGGCGCCCGACAACCGCCTGGTGCACTTCACCCGCCCCCAGGAGCCGGTCCGCCCCGGCGACATGGTGACCGTCGAGATCACCTACGCCGCCCCCCACCACCTGCTCGCCGAGGGCCCCTCCAAGGCCGTGCGCCGCACCCGCGCGGGAGACGCCTGGGAGCGCCGCACCACCGGCCGGGCCGACGGCGCGACGTCGCAGCAAGGCACGGGCGTGCTGCTCGGCCTGCCCACGGTCGGTGTCCCCGAGCCGCTGCCCGCGGCGACCGGCGGCTGCGCACTCGACTGAACCACCGGACGGCCAGGACGGAAACCACGACCCCGCCGGGCCGCCACAGCGGTGTACCGGTCCGGGCGCGCGGCTTCGCGGCCGGACCACCACCCCGCTTCCGGACGACCCCCCGGACCGGACACGGAAGATGGCCTCCGGTCCCTTCTGTCACCTGTTCTCGCGGATCTCGCACGCGCGGGTGAGTCACGGCGCGGGCAGGGTGGGAAGTGGTCCGTACGGCACTTAAGCTGCGCGCCATGCTTGTCGCCGCAGCCGTATGCCCCTGCCCCCCGCTTCTCGTGCCCGAGGTCGCCGGTGGTGCCGCCGCCGAGATGGACGCGGCGCGCGCCGCCTGTTACGACGCCGTCGGCGTCCTGGCCGCCGCCCGTCCCGACCAGCTGTATGTGATCGGTCCCGCGGAAGTGGCGGGGCGCGGCCCGCACCCGCAGGGCGCGCGTGGTTCGTTCGCCGGGTTCGGCGTCCCGCTGGAGGTGAGCCTCGGCAAGGGCGAGCCCGCCCGCCGTGAGCTTCCGCCGTCCCTGGCGGTGGGCGCCTGGCTGCTGGAGCGCACGGACTGGACCTGCTGCCCCGTCGAGGGCCTCGGCATCGGGGAACCGCTCGCCCGGGACCGCTGCGTGGAGACGGGCCGCGAGCTGGCGACGGGCGCCGACCGGGTCGCACTGCTGGTGATGGGGGACGGCAGCAACTGCCGCACCCTCAAGGCCCCCGGCTACTTCGACGACCGTGCCGCCGCCTTCGACGCCGCAGCCGCGCGGGCCCTGGGCAGCGCCGACACCACCGCGCTGCTGGCGCTGGACGAGGAACTGGCCTACGACCTCAAGGCCGCCGGCCGCTCCTCCTGGCAGACCCTCGCGGGCGCAGCGCAGGGCGCGGGTCTGGCCGGACGCCTGCTGTACGACGACGCCCCTTACGGCGTGGGCTACATGGTGGCCAGCTGGTCGTGACGGCGCCGTGCGCACAGGCGACAGCCGTGCGCAGACGGCGACGGGGGCGTGCGCTGCACGACGCAGCGCACGCCCCCGTCGCCGTCCCGCCGGGTACACCGTCGACAAGACCGGACCACTCGTCCGGGAACGGTGCCCACAAGGCCGCGAGGCGCTCGCTCAGCGGCCGTGAGCCGCCTCGGGGGCCCGGCCTCCCTGGCTCGACCGGGAGGCCGTCACCAGGCCGCCTGCGCCCTCGGGTCCGACCGTGGGACCCTGCGGCCCGGGGCTGGGCCATCACCCTCGGACCTCCGGCCCGTCTCCGGGCGACTCGGCAAGCGGCCGTCACGGGAAGCGGCCGTCACGGGAAGCGGCGGCAAGCCCCGGCAGGCCGGTCAGGAGCCGGTGCCGCTCCCGCCGCCCGTCGGACCGGAACCGCCGCTGCTCCCGCCGGTGGGACCACCGGCGGGGCCGTCCGTGGGGCCGTGGCCGGAGCCGCCGTGCCCGCCGGGACCGCGCCCCTCGCCGGCCAGCCGCTGGGCCGCCTCCTTGGCCTTACGGGTACCGGCGTCGATCTGGCTGCTGTATTTGCCCTTGGTCTTGGAGTCGGCGACCTTGGCGGCCTTGTCCAGCCCCTGCTGGACCTTGTCGCCGTGCTGGCCGAGCATGCCCTTGACCTTGTCCATGAAGCCCATCGCGGTCACCTTCCTGCTGTGCCGTGCGACGCGGGCCGCACGGCTACTTGCGAGCGTTGTCGCCGGTCTCGCTGTCGGCGGCCTTGTCGGCGGACTGCTGCTTGGGGATGCCCACGGCCGCCTCGGCCGCCTCGCCGCTTTCGACACTAGCCGCCGGCGGGACTTCACCGGACTCCCCTCCGGCGTGCCCGGCCTCCCGGGGGCCGGTACCCGCCGACGCCGCGTCTGCGTCCCCGTCCCCGGGCGTGTTCTCCCGGTTCTCCCGCGAGGTGTCGCCATCCGCCGCCCGCACGCCCGCGTCGGGGCCGGCTTCCTGTGTGCCCTCGTCCCGCCCGGCGTCGGCCCGCGCCGCCGCAGCCGGGTTCGCCGCCGGGTCCGCAGCCGTCCCGGTCTCCTCCGCGGGGGTGGCGTCGGGGCCGTCCTGTGTTGACTTGCCGGACGAACGACGGAGAAGTCTCGCAAATACGCCCATATCTACTCCAGACCATACTCGTGTGGGCGAAATCCCGCGCCTTGCGGAGCGTCCCATTGCGCCGCCCCGGGGCACCGGTGCGGAAACCGGCTGTCGGAACCTCGCAACGGGCAACGACCCCCGGGACGGTCCGTCACGTCGCTCGTTCGGGAACCGGCAGGCCGGTTTGCGAGACTTGACGCGTGAACGCCCACGTCGTCCCCCAGTCCCCCTCGCCGGACCTGCCCCCGGTCGTCGCCGTCGTCGGACCCACCGCGGCGGGCAAGTCCGACCTCGGCGTCCACCTCGCCCGCGAATTGGGGGGCGAGGTCGTCAACGCCGATTCCATGCAGCTCTACCGGGGCATGGACATCGGGACGGCCAAGCTGACCGTCGAGGAACGGCAGGGGGTGCCGCACCACCTCCTCGACATCTGGGACGTCACGGTCGCCGCCAGCGTCGCGGAGTACCAGCGGCTCGCCCGCGCCGAGATCGACCGGCTGCGCGGTCTGGGGCGGGTGCCCGTCCTGGTCGGGGGCTCGGGGCTGTACGTGCGCGGCGCGCTGGACGCCATGGAGTTCCCCGGCACCGATCCCGAGGTGCGCGCCGCCCTGGAGGAGGAGCTGGCCGAGCACGGTCCGGGCGTGCTGCACCAGCGCCTGGCCGCGGCCGACCCGGAGGCGGCCCGCGCCATCCTGCCCAGCAACGGGCGCCGCATCGTCCGTGCCCTGGAGGTCATCGAGATCACGGGCAGGCCTTTCACGGCGAACCTGCCGGGACACGAAGCCGTCTACGACACCGTCCAGATAGGCGTGGACGTCGCCAGGCCGGAGCTGGACGAGAGGATCGCCCGCCGTGTGGACCTGATGTGGGAGGCGGGCCTCGTCGACGAGGTCCGCGAGCTGGAGAAGCGGGGGCTGCGCGAGGGGCGCACGGCCTCCCGGGCCCTGGGCTACCAGCAGGTTCTCGCGGCGCTCGCGGGGGAGTGCACCCTCGAGGAGGCGCGCGAGGCGACGATCCGCGCCACCAAGCGCTTCGCACGCCGCCAGGATTCCTGGTTTCGCCGCGATCCACGGGTGAACTGGCTCAGTGGAGCTGCCGCGGACAGGGGGGAACTGCCGGATGCCGCCCTGACGTTGCTCACAAGGGCGGTTACAGCCTGATCACGTGATGGCATCGGGAAGCCCTGTGCAACCGTCCCGTTACCCCCGGCATGCCATCATCTCCATCGTTGGAAGCCGTAAAGCCGGAGTTGGGAGGGCGCGTGGCAATGGAAGCCGGCCCTCGCGACGACTCCTCTCCCGCGGACGGCGAACCCGCCGCCCTCGGCCCCGCCGCCGGGGACGCGGAGACCGCCGGGGACCCGCCGGACGGCCTGGTCGGTGCGGACGGCGTCGTCGGTGTGGACGGCGTCGTCGGTGTGGACGGCCAGCCGCCCGGCCCCCCGGTCGAGCCGCACGAACTGCGCCCCCAGCGCAAGCTCCGCCTGTGGCAGCTGGCCCCCATCGTGGTGCTCGGGGCGCTCGGCTCCCTGATGTTCGCCTTCCCGCTCGCCTTCGAGCCCGGCGGCAGTTCCGGTGCCGTGGTCTCCATGCTCGGCCTGCTGCTGTGCGGCTGCGCGGCGGGCTGGGGCGTGATGGCGGCCCGCCGCGTGGGGCACACCTGGCCGGGGCTCCCGGCCCGCGGCTCGGACAGACGGCCCGACTGGCGGGTGGTCCTCTGCTACGCGCTCGTGGTGGGAACGCTCGTCGTGCTGGCTGTCTGGCGGGTCGCCCGGCTGCGCTGACCAGCGCGATCGCCCCCCGCCGCGCCCCGCGCCGCTCTCCCGTACGATCGGCAGGGTGACCAGCGCAGCAGGTGTGCCGTTCCTCAAGGGCCACGGCACCGAGAACGACTTCGTGATCATCCCCGACCCGGACGGCGTGCTCGATCTGCCGCCCGAGGCCGTGGCCCGGCTGTGCGACCGCAGAGCGGGCATCGGCGGCGACGGCGTGCTCCGCGTCGTGCGCACGGCCGCGCACCCCGAGGCGCGTCCCATGGCCGCCGAGGCGGAGTGGTTCATGGACTACCGCAACAGCGACGGTTCCGTCGCCGAGATGTGCGGCAACGGCGCCCGGGTCTTCGCGCGCTACCTGGAGCACGCCGGACTGGCCCAGCCCGGCGACCTGGCCCTCGCGACCCGTGCGGGGGTGCGCCGGGCCCATATCGCCAAGAACGGCGGGGACGTCACCATCGCCATGGGCACTGCCGAACTGGCCGCCCCGGACGGCGGCACGGAGATCACCGTCAGCGCCGCCGGACACACCTGGCCGGCCCGCAAGGTCGGCATGGGCAACCCGCACGCGGTCGCCTTCGTCGCGGACCTGGACGATGCCGGACGGCTGCTGGACGCACCGGAGGTGCACCCCGCGAGCGCCTACCCGGACGGTGTCAACGTCGAGTTCGTCGTCACCAGGGGGCCGCGCCATGTCGCCCTGCGGGTGCACGAGCGGGGCGCGGGGGAGACGCGTTCCTGCGGCACCGGTGCCTGCGCCGTGATGGTCGCCGCCGCGCGCAGGGACGGGCACGACCCGCGCCGGGACGGCGTTCCGGTGACGTACACCGTGGACGTGCCCGGCGGACGGCTGGAGATCACCGAGCGGGCCGACGGGGAGATCGAGATGACCGGACCGGCCGTGCTCGTCGCAGAGGGCCGCATCGACCCCGCGTTGCTCCCCTGACCGCCGCGGCCCCTCCGGCGCGCGCCGCCGGGCTACCGGGCGGACCTGGCCGGCCCCTGCATGGCCTCGCGGGCCTGGAGTCGCACGATGGAGTGATCCGCCTCACCCTCGGCCGAAGCCGGTCAGCGGCACGTGATGGGGTCGGTAGCATCACAGCCCCGGCCCGGGGGTGCGGCAGGAGCGGGAGGAGCCCATGAGCGCGGTGCGCGGTCTGCGGAAGCTCAGCAGAGTGGCACTGCTGGGCACGACGTCACGCGACTCCCTGCCGGACGCCATCGAGCACGTCGCCAAGGTGCACCGGGCCCACCACCCCGGTGCGGACCTGCGGCCGCTGCGGAGGGCGTACGTACTGGCCGAGTCCTCGCACCGGGGGCAGACCCGCAAGAGCGGTGAGCCCTACATCACCCACCCCCTCGCGGTCACCCTGCTGCTGGCACAGCTCGGCGCGGAGACCACGACCCTGACCGCCTCCCTGCTGCACGACACCGTCGAGGACACCGCGGTGACGCTCGATCAGGTGCGCGAGGAGTTCGGGGAGCAGGTCTGCTACCTGGTCGACGGCGTCACCAAGCTGGAGAAGGTCGACTACGGTGCGGCCGCCGAGCCCGAGACGTTCCGCAAGATGCTGCTGGCCACCGGCAACGACGTGCGGGTCATGGCGATCAAGCTGGCCGACCGGCTGCACAACATGCGCACCCTCGGGGTGATGCGGCGGGAGAAGCAGGTCCGTATCGCCAAGGTCACCCGGGACGTGCTCATCCCGCTCGCCGAACGGCTCGGCATCCAGGCGCTCAAGAGCGAGCTGGAGGACCTGGTCTTCGCCGTCCTGCATCCCGAGGAGCACGCCGGCACCCGGGAGCTGATCCGCGAGCACAACGCGCGCCCCGACCCGCTGACGGCCTTCGCCGGCCAGGTGCGCCGCACCCTGCGGGACGCCGGGATCACCGCTCAGGTGCTCATCCGCCCCCGGCACACGGTCTCCGTGCACCGTCTGCGGCTCAAACGCGGCCAGCTGGGCGACTGCGACTTCGCCCGCCTGCTGGTGCTCGTGGAGGAGGACGCGGACTGCTACGCCGTATTGGGCGAACTGCACACCTGTTTCGCTCCGCTGGTGTCGCAGTTCAAGGACTTCATCGCCGTCCCCAAATTCAACCTCTACCAGTCGCTGCACACGGCGATCGCCGACACCGAGGGCCGGGTCGCCGAGGTGCTGGTGCGCACCCACCGGATGCACCGCGTGGCCGAGACCGGTGTCATCGCGCTCGGTGACCCACACGCGGCGGCCACCGCGGACGCGGCCCACGACACCGCCGGACAGGCCACGGGAGCCACCGTCGGCGACGCCACGGGGGAGCGCACCGACCCGACCCGCCCAGGGTGGCTCTCCCGGCTGCTGGAGTGGCAGAGCCACGCGCCCGACCCGAACACCTTCTGGCAGGAGCTGCGGGACGAGCTGGCGCAGGACCTGGAGATCACCGTCTACTGCGCCGTCCCCGGCGCCGAGGGCTCCGGCGGCGGAGCCGTCCCGCTGCCGGCCGGTGCGACGTGTGTGGACGCCGCCTACGCCCAGCTGGGAGAGGCGGGGCACCGCTGCATCGGCGCGCGCGTCAACGGGCGTCTCGTGGCGCTCACCACGGTCCTGCGGGACGGTGACGCGCTCCAGCTCTTCCTGGAACCGAGCCACGGCAGCCCCTCGGGGCCGTCCCCGGAGTGGCTGGACCACGTCAGGACCCCCTCCGCCCGGCTGGCCATCCGGGAATGGCTCGCGGCCCACCGCCCGGAGGCGGGCGCCGCGGAGGGCACGGCGGCCGGACAGGAGACGGGCGCCGGCCGGACCGCGGCCGAGGGCCGCGGCACCGTCGCCGACCGGTGTGCGGACGCCCTGCGGGACCCTGCCCCCGGCCCGCGCTCCACCCCCGAATCCCGCACCCGGAGCGCCGGACACGCCCCTGGGCACGGGGGGGCCGGCGGCGAGCGGACGGGGGGCTCCGCACGGCACGCCTTCGGCGGGGTCCGTCAGAAGAGGGCACCCGCGCAGCCCCAGGGGCCGGACCGGTATCCGGAGAACGTGCCCGTCGTGCCGGGCCGTCCCGGTACGCCCGTACGGCTGGCCCGCTGCTGCACGCCCGTGCCCACCGACGCGGTCACCGGGTTTCCCGTACGCGGCGGCGCCGTCACCGTACACCGGGAGAGCTGCCAGTCGGTGGCGCGGATGGCCCGGGACGGGCGTCTGACGCTTCCGGTGCGCTGGGAGCAGGGTGACGCCGGGTGCAGGGTGACCCTGCGGGCCGAGGCGTTCGGCAGGCCGCATCTGCTCGCGGATCTCACCGAGACCATCGCGGCCCACGGTGCCGCCGTCGTCGCCGCCGATGTCGAACCCCCGAGGGAGCAGCGCGTGCGGCACACCTACACCCTCCAACTCCCCGACGCCGCGGGCCTTCCCGCCCTCATGCGCGCGATGCTCGAGGTCCCCGGTGTCTACGACGTGACCCGCTCCGCCAGCCGGGCCGCCGCGAACTGACGCCGCGTCGCACCGCCTCCAACGGTGAGTACAGTCTCCGAGCGGTGAGCACCGCCTCTCCACCGAGCGACAGCCGCCTTCTCACGGCCGCTGCCTCCCCTTCGGCCGCTGCCTCCCCTTCGATCGCGGTCCTCCCGTGAGCCCGCCCGTCCCGCGAACCCCGGCCGCGGCCCTTCTCCCGGACGCGCCCGCGTCCCCTTTCGGGTGGACGCGCCCGGGGAGGATCAGTACCGGTGCCGGGCGCTGGTAGCGATGTCGCATGGCCAGTACAGCCCTCACCTCCCGCGTCCGCGCACGCTCCCGCCGTCGCCGCGGTGCCGTCGCCGGCACCGTCGGCGCCGCCGCTCTCGCCCTCGTCGGAGCGGCCCTTCCCGCGCCCCGCGCGGCCGGGATCGGAGACCCCCTCTTCCCGCACCTCGGCAACCCCGGCTACGACGTCCGCGCCTATGACATCGCCTTCGACTACGGCGGTGACAACAGCAAGCCGCTCACCGCGCGCACCAGCATCGACGCGCGGGTCACCGCTTCGACCATGGACCACTTCAACCTCGACTTCGCGGCCGGAGACGTCCGCTCCGTCGAGGTGGACGGCCGTCCCGCCCAGCACGCACGCGCGGGGGAGGACCTCGTGATCACTCCCCGGACGCCGCTGAGGCGGGGGGACCGGCTGCACGTCGAGGTGCGCCACACCAGCGACCCCACGACGGAGAACGGCGGCTGGGTGCGCACCAAGGACGGTCTGGCCATGGCGAACCAGGCGGACGCCGCCCACCGTGTCTTCCCCTCCAACGACCACCCGGCCGACAAGGCGATGTTCACCTTCCACGTGCGTGCCCCGCGCACCCTCACCGTCGTCGCGGGCGGGCTCCCCATGGGGAAGACTCGCGCGGGCGGGCGCGGTGAGGACACCGTGTGGACGTACCGGATGGCGCACCCCATGGCCACCGAACTGGCGCAGGTCTCCATCGGACGCTCCACCGTGGTGCGCTCGGCAGGGCCGCACGGGCTGCCGCTGCGCCATGTCGTACCGGTGAAGCAGCGCGAGAAGCTGCAGCCGTGGCTGGACCGCACCCCCCGGCAGATCAGCTGGCTTGAGCGGCACGCTGGGCGCTACCCGTTCGAGAACTACGGCATTCTGTCCGCCGAGGCGCAGACCGGTTTCGAGCTGGAGACCCAGACGCTGTCGCTCTTCGAGAACGACGTCTTCGTCAGCCCCGACTACCCCTCGTGGTACAAGGAATCGCTCATGGTGCACGAACTGGCGCACCAGTGGTTCGGCAACAGCGTCACCCCGCACCGCTGGAGTGACCTGTGGCTGAACGAGGGGCACGCCACCTGGTACGAGTGGGGATACGCGGCCGAACGGGGCGGCTTCTCGGTGGAGGAGCGCGCACGTGCCTCGTACGAGCAGTCGGACGACTGGCGCAAGCGCTACGGCCCGCCCGCCGCACTGCTGCCCGCCAGGACGGAGGGCAAGATCCAGCTCTTCAGCCCCATCGTCTACAACGGGTCGGCCGTCGTGCTGTACGCGCTGCGGGAGCGGATCGGGAAGGACGCCTTCGCCCGGCTCGAACGCGTGTGGACGCACCGCTACCGGGACGCGAACGCCACCACTGCCGACTTCATCGCCCTGGCCGGCGAGGTCTCCGGAAAGGACCAGAGCGCGTTCTTGAAGCCATGGCTCTACGGGAAGACCACCCCGCCCATGCCGGGGCACCCGGACTGGAAGCAGAAGAAGCCCGGCAAGACCCGGCCCACCACCGGCGCGGGCCCGGCAGGCACAGGTGCGGGCCCGGCCGGCACAGGTGCGGCCGGCTCGCGCCCGGCGGAGGCCGCGGGCAAGGGCTGAGCCGGCCCATGGCCCCGTCCTCGCTCCCCCCGGCGCCCTGCCGGCGGTGACAGACCGCAAATACGGGTGACGCCGCCGCTGCCCCGTGCGACCATCTGGTGACCGCACGGCGCGGCGGCCGACGCCATCCGCGTGAGACGGGGCCCGTCCGGGAATCTTCCCCGGAGCCGGAGCGTTGTTGCGGGTACGGAAACGTCCCTCGACTTAAGGATCCACTTGACCTTCTCCTCTTCCCTTCCACAGAACGGCCAGCGCATCGCCAGGACGAACCGCCGAGCCGACGCCCTGATGGAAGAGGACGTCGCTCTGAGTCACCCGCTCGACGAGGACCGTGACGGTGAACAGCTCGACCGCTCCGAGCGGGCCGCGCTGAGGCGAGTGGCCGGTCTCTCCACCGAGCTGGAGGACATCACAGAGGTCGAGTACCGGCAGCTGCGTCTGGAGCGGGTGGTACTGGTCGGCGTCTGGACCTCCGGGACGGCGCAGGACGCCGAGAACTCCCTGGCCGAGCTGGCGGCACTCGCCGAGACGGCGGGCGCCCACGTGCTCGACGGCGTCATCCAGCGCCGTGACAAGCCCGACGCGGCCACCTACATCGGCTCCGGCAAGGCGGACGAGCTGCGGGACATCGTCCTGGAGACGGGCGCCGACACCGTGGTCTGCGACGGTGAACTCACCCCGGGCCAGCTCATCCACCTCGAAGACGTCGTCAAGGTGAAGGTCGTGGACCGCACGGCGCTGATCCTGGACATCTTCGCGCAGCACGCCAAGTCCCGGGAGGGCAAGGCGCAGGTCTCGCTGGCGCAGATGCAGTACATGCTTCCCAGGCTGCGCGGCTGGGGCCAGTCGCTCTCCCGGCAGATGGGTGGCGGTGGTTCCGGTTCGGCCGGCGGCGGCATGGCCACCCGAGGCCCCGGTGAGACCAAGATCGAGACGGACCGGCGCCGTATCCGCGAGAAGATGGCGAAGATGCGCCGCGAGATCGCGGAGATGAAGACCGGCCGCGAGATCAAGCGGCAGGACCGCCGGCGCAACAAGGTGCCGTCGGTCGCCATCGCCGGGTACACCAACGCGGGCAAGTCCTCGCTCCTCAACCGGCTCACCGGCGCGGGCGTGCTGGTGGAGAACGCGCTGTTCGCCACCCTGGACCCGACGGTGCGCCGGGCCGAGACGCCCAGCGGCAGGGCCTACACGCTGGCCGACACGGTCGGCTTCGTCCGGCACCTTCCGCACCACCTCGTGGAGGCATTCCGCTCCACCATGGAGGAGGTCGGTGACGCCGATCTGATCCTGCACGTGGTGGATGGCTCGCACCCGGCCCCCGAGGAGCAGCTGGCGGCCGTGCGCGAGGTCATCCGCGATGTCGGCGCGGCCGATGTGCCCGAGATCGTGGTGGTCAACAAGGCGGATGCCGCCGACCCGGTGGTCCTCCAGCGGCTGCTGCACGCCGAGAAGCACGCGCTGGTCGTCTCCGCCCGCACCGGGCAGGGCGTCGACGAGCTGCGGGAGCTGATCGACAACGAGCTGCCGCGCCCCTCCGTCGAGCTGGAGGTGCTGCTGCCCTACACCGAGGGCAAGCTGGTCTCCCGGGTGCACAGCCAGGGCGAGGTGCTCTCCGAGGAGCACACCGAGCACGGCACCCTGCTCAAGGCGCGGGTGCACGAGGAACTCGCCGCCGAACTGCGCGCGTTCCAGCCGGTGGCCGCCGCCCGGGCGTAACCGTCCTCCGGCCCGGCCGGCAGGACCCGACCGACAGAAAGTGCCCCCTCCCCGTCGCCGGGAGGGGGCACTTCACGCTCCGGGCACCGCTGTGCCGCGCGCTGAGGTGGTTGGCCCGCTGACGCGGTCGGTCCGCTGACGTGGGCGGTCCGCTGACGCGGTGCCGGTCAGCCCTTCCGGCCGGCGGCGTCGAAGACGGCCTTCGCCGTGCGGCCCAGGCGCGGCCCGGCGAGCCAGGTGGCCGGGTGCGGGCCGATGGAGTTGACGGAGATCAGCTCCGGCTTGCCGCCCGCGCCCTTGATCAGCCAGGCACCGCCCGAGGAGCCACCCGTCATGGTGCAGCCGACGCGGTAGAGCGCGGGCTGCGCCGGGTCGATCGTCAGCGCCCCCGGCCTGTCGGTGCACGCGTACATCTTCGCGCCGTCGAACGGCGGTGCCGCCGGGTAGCCGTAGTTGCTGACCCCGCGGATACGGGACGACGAGGGGGCGTGGAAGTTGACCTTGACGGCGTTGCCGACGGTCTCCTCCAGCGACTTGCCGCTCTTGTTCACCGGCTGGACGCTCAGCACGGCGAAGTCCTGCTGGGAGCCGCCGCCCCCGGACTTGGCGCCCTTCTGGATCCAGTAGTTCGTGGTCTGCGCCCACTTCACCCACCACTCGCCGTACGGGGCGACCTCCTGCGGCGGGGCGTTGTTGACCGAGGGCATGTCCAGGCCGCGGTCGTTGAAGGCCGGGATGAAGGTGATGTTGCGCAGCCAGCCGCCGCTGCGCCCCGAGTGGACACAGTGCCCGGCCGTGGCCACCAGATTGGACCTGCCCGGATGGCGCGGGTCCTTGACCACCGTGCCGGAGCAGACCATCGGGCCCTCCGGGGTGTCCATGAAGACCTTGCCCGCCGGGGCGGCGTTGCGGGTGTACGGGGTCTTGACGGCCCGCGCCCGCACCGGACGCGGTTCGGCGGTGTTCGCCGCACCGGAGGTGCTCTCGATGTTCTCGGGGACCTTCTTCTCGTTGTCCTCGGCCTTCTTCATCCGGCCCAGGTCCCAGTGGCCCTTGAGGTAGGGGTTGACGAAGTCCTCGGCGTCACGCACCCACTGGTCCTTGTCCCAGTTCTTCCAGCCTCCGCCGCGCCACTCGTCCAGGTCCTGCAACGAGGTGGGAAGGTCCTTCGGGAGCTTGTCCGGGATACCGATCCCCTCCTTGCCGCCGGAGTCCCGCGGCGTGTCGGAGGCGGCCGGCTTGGCGTCCGTCTTCTTGCCGGAGTCGCCGTCGCCCGAGTCGCAGGCCGTGGCCGTCATGGCCAGCGCCGCGACGAGCGCGGCGGCGGCCATGACCGGCCGCCCACGCCCTGCTCTGCGTATGCGTGACATGTTCCGAGTCCCCCTGAAGGTTGTACGAGAAAGCCCGCGCGCCCGCGTGGCATTCGTGCGACGTGCGCGCGGCGTCCGTGCGGTGAGCATGCGACGTCCGCGTGGCGTCCGTGTGGTGAGCGTGCGGGGCCCGGCGGGGCGAACCACCGGGCGGGGGGACGGGCGTGCACACGGTCTACCGCACGCACCCCCACCCCCGGGCCGGGGCCGGTCCGGACGGCCGTCGGCCTTCCGGACCGGCTGTCAGCTCTCCTTGCTGATCGCGTCGAAGACGGCCTTGGCCTCCTTGCCCAGGCGGGCGCCCGCCAGCCAGTCGGCCGTGATCGGGCCGATGGAGGTGACCGAGAGCAGGCGCGTGCCCGAGGCGTCGAGCCAGGGGCCACCGGACGAGCCGGCCGTCATGGTGCAGCCGATGCGGTACATCGTCGGCTGCTGCGGGTCGATCGTGAGACGGCCCGGCTTGGCGGGGCAGCGGTACATCCGGGCTCCGTCGAACGGCGGGGCCGCGGGGTAGCCGACGGCGGTCAGGCTCCTGAGTGACTTGACCCGCGGCGTGTTGAAGGCGACCCGCACCGCGCCGCCCGCCTTCTCCTCCAGCGAGGTGCTGTCCGTCTTGTCCTCGGGCTGGACGCTCAGCAGCGCGAAGTCCTGCTGCGCGCCCTTGCCGCCCCGCTCGGCGCCGTTGCGGATCCAGTGGTTCGTCGTACGGGCGCGCTTGGCCCACCAGATGCCCTTGGGTGCGACCTGTGTCTTGGAGGCGTTCGCCAGCCGCTGGTTGGACATGCCCCGGGGGTTGTAGTCCGGCACGAAGACCACGTTGCGGTACCAGCCCTTGCCCGCGCCGCCGTGCACACAGTGCCCGGCCGTGGCGACGAGGTTGGACTTGCCCGGGTGCCGCGGGTCCTTGACGACCGCGCCGGAGCAGACCATGGCGCCCTTGGGGGTGTCCATGAACACCTTGCCGACGGGCAGCTTGTCCTGGGTGTACGGCGTCCTGACGGCAGCGGCCTTGACGGGCTTCGGCGTCGGGTCGGTGACGCCCTCGTCCTCGCCGGTGCCGTCCCGGCCGCCGCTCTCGCTGTCGTCGATGTCCGAGTCGTCGATCTTGCGGTCGTTCCCGTCCGCGTCCTTCATGCGGTCCGGGTCCCACAGGTCATCGATGATCGGGTTGAAGAAGTCCTGCGCCTCCTTCAGCCACTTGTCCCGGTCCCAGTTCTTCCAGGCACCGTTCTTCCACTTGTCCAGGTCTTCCAGGGAAGTCGGCAGGTCCTTGGGGAGATCGTCCGGAAGTCCCAGATCCTTCTTCAGGTCCCGGCTGGGCTGCTTCTCGGACGCGGCCGGGCTGGGCTTGGCGTCCGCCTTGTTCTCCTCCGGACCGCAGGCCGTCGCGGTGACCGCCAGCACGGCGGCGACCGCTGCCGCGGCCAGCGCCGGACGGCGCCGCGCGGGCCTGGCTATCGATGGCATGGCTGAAACTCCCCCTGAAGTGGATCGTGCCTGTTGACTTGTCATGCACCTCGCCGGGCGGGGCGCCCCCACTATGCCCGGTGGTGTTCGGGACGGGCACAGCAGGGTCCGCGGTTCCCCGGCGCACCGCCGTCACAGTGCGCCCCCGCACTGCTTCTCCCCGCGCCCCCGGCGGGGAGCGAACTTCAACGGGCCCGTGTTCCCCAGCGCTTCGTCTCGTTGGTGCTTACGGGGGACAGTGGCTCGCTGCCCGGCGCGCCCAGTCGACACCAGTTAAGGAGACCCCAGTGAACGCGCGCTCCGGAGCCGACGGCTCGATGGACCCGGTCCGCACCAGGCCGGCCCGCCGACTGATCGGGCCGACCGAGCCGATGGTGCCCCCGCAGGAGCGTCGTACCGGGCGCCACGAGGACCTCCCGGACGGGCCCCCGGACAGCGGAAGAACGGGGCACACGGGCGGACCCGCCCGCGTGGTCGCCGCCCCCCGCGCACGTACCGCTCCGTACGACCCCCTGCACCACCCGGACTCCGGCAAGGCGGCCGACGCGGCGGCGTCGGAGAACCTGCTGCGCTGCTGGGTGCGTGAGACGGGCCTGGCCTGTCCGCCGGACGGAACGCTGCGTGTCCCGCTGCCCGCCAGCGGCACCGCGCTCCTGGTGCCGGTACGGCACTGGTCGGTCGTCGGCTGGCACCGCTTCGACCCCCCGTACCTCAAGGGCGCGCCCCCCAATGCCGCCCCGCTGGAGGCCGTCGCACTCGCCGCACTCATCGGACGCGAGGCCGCACACGGGGCAGGAGACGTCACGGAGCCCGGGGGCGCGGACAGCCCTGAGGGACGGAGCGGTACGGAGGCCCCCGGCCGTCCTGACGAGCGGGACGGGAGGGAGACCGGCGGTCGTCCCGGTGACCGGGGCGCCCCGGAGGCCGGCGAGGGCGGTGGCGACGGCGGCCTCCGCGCTGCTGCGGGAGCGGCTGCTGCCGGAGTTACTGATTCCGGGGTGGCTCCTTCCGGGGCGGCTGCTTCCGGGGCCGCCCTCTCAGAAGCGGATGCTGCTGGAGCCCCCGTTTCGGGAGCGGTTGCTTCCGGATCCATTGCTCCCGGAGCCGTCGCTCCCGGACGCGTCGCTCCCGGAGCCGTCGCCCGGGAGACCGCCCGCGCCCAGGACAGCGCCGACCTGGTGGGCCGGGTCGCCGACTCCGTGCGGCGCACCGCCCGCTTCCTCGCGGACCGGCGTGAGCATCCCGAGCCACCGCCCGGTACGTGCCCCTTCCTCGACGGCGAACAGGCACTGCTCTTCGGCCACCCCCTCCATCCCACCCCGAAGAGCCGAGAGGGTCTCACCGAAACCGAGGAGAACCTCTACTCGCCCGAGGTACGCGCCGGCTTCCCGCTGCACTGGATGGCCGTCCACCGCACCGTACTGGCGGGGGACTCCGCCTGGACCGACCGCGGCAAGCCCGTCTCCGCCCCCGAACTCGCCGTGCGCCTCAGCGGCCGGGCCCTGGTCGGCCGGCTCCCGGACGACTGCGTTCCGCTGCCCCTCCACCCCTGGCAGGCGGGCGAGCTGCGGCACAGCCCCGCCGTCCGCGGGCTGCTGGAAGCCGGGCTCCTGCACGACCTCGGCCAGACCGGGGAGTGCTGGCACCCGACGTCGTCCGTGCGTACCGTCTTCCGTCCGGACAGCAGCGCCATGCTCAAGCTCTCGCTCGGCCTGCGTATCACCAACTCCCGCCGGGAGAATCTCCGCAAGGAACTGCTGCGCGGCCTGGAGGTGCACCGGCTGCTCCGCGGTGAGCTGGGCGCGGCCTGGCGTGCCGCCCACCCGTGCTTCGACATCGTGCGGGACCCCGCATGGCTCGGCGTCGACGTGCCCGGGGAGGGACGGGTGCCCGGCTTCGACACCGTCATCCGGCACAACCCCTTCGGGGCCGGCGAGGACGCCGTCTGCCTCGCGGGGCTGACCGCGCCCGTGCCCGTCCCGAACGGCTCCGCGGGCGTGCTGCGCTCCCGACTCGCCTCCCTGGTGACCGCGCTCGCCCAGCGCACCAGGAGGCCCCTGACCGCGGTGGCCGCCGAGTGGTTCCTGCGGTACCTCGACGCCGTCGTACGGCCCATCCTCTGGCTGGACGCGCACGCGGGTATCGCCCTGGAGGCCCACCAGCAGAACACGCTCGTCCTGCTGGACGCGCACGGGTGGCCGCAGGGCGGGCGCTACCGGGACAACCAGGGGTACTACTTCCGCGCCTCCCACCGTGAAGCACTCAGCCGCCGTCTGCCGGGCACGGCTCTCGGCGTGGCCAGTGACACCTTCGTCGCCGACGGGGTGACCGACGAGCGCTTCGCCTATTACCTGGGCATCAACAACGTCCTCGGCCTCATCGGGGCCTTCGGCTCCCAGCGGCTGGCCGATGAACGGGTGCTGCTGGCGGCGTTCCGGCGCTTCCTCGCCGACGCCGCGCGGGACAGGCCGGCCTCGCCGCTGCCCGCGCTCCTGCTGGAGTCCCCGACGCTGCGCTGCAAGGCCAACCTGCTCACCCGGCTGCACGGCCTGGACGAGCTGGTGGGACCGGTGGACACCCAGTCCGTGTACATCACCCTCGACAACCCGATCATCCCGTGACCCCCTGACCCCGGCCCCCCGCCGGCCCTCGCAGGAGAGGAGACGTCCTCATGCCGCACCTCCAGCCGGGCTCCGCACCACCCGCGAGCACTCCAGGTGGCTCCGCCACCGACACCGCGGGTACGGCGGAGCCCGGCTCCGTTCCCAGCAGCGACGACCCCCTCACAGCCGTCGGGCCCCCTGGCATCCGCGGGGCGGAGGCGGCCCGGCTCGGCAGCCCGCGCGGAGGACCCCCTGCCCGCGCGGCGGACAGCCTGCTCGACGACCCCGCCGGCTGGCCGGCCGTCCCCACGGCGGCGGGACGGTTCCAGCTCGTGCCCGTCCAGGTCGGACGGGATCTGACGCTGATCTCCTCCTGGATGAACGACCCCGCGGTGGCGGCCTTCTGGGAACTGGCGGGCCCCGAACACGTCACCGAGAGGCACCTGCGGCCGCAGGTGGAGGGCGACGGGCGCAGCGTCCCCTGCCTGGGTGTCCTGGACGGCACCCCCGTGAGCTACTGGGAGCTGTACCGCGCCGACCTCGATCCCCTGGCCCGCCACTGCCCTGTCCAAACCCACGACACCGGTGTGCACGTGCTCATCGGGGGAGGCGCAGAGCGGGGCAGGGGCCTCGGAACGCTGCTGCTGCGCACGGTCGCGGATCTCGTCCTGGACGGGCGCCCCCGGTGCGGGCGGGTGCTCGCCGAGCCGGACGTGCGCAACGTTCCGTCCGTCGCGGCCTTTCTCGGCGCGGGCTTCCGGTTCGGTGCAGAGATCGAGCTTCCCGCCAAGCGTGCGGCCCTGATGGTCCGCGATCGCGCGCTGCGTCACGTGCTCTGAGCGGCGGTCGTGGTCCGCCGGTTCCGGCGCGGACCGGGCGGTCACCCGCCCCGTTCCGGGAGCGGGGGCCGGGGACGGCCGGGGACGGGACCACTGAGGAGGACCGCACCGGACGGCAGCGTTCCGCACCCCGCGGCTGCTCCTCCGGCCGTCGCCTCCGCCTGCCGCCGTCCGCCGCCGCCCCTGACCCGTGCCCGTTCCGCTTCCGTCCGCTGACGTTCCGGTCTCCCGTTCCCGTCCCGTCCCATTGCGTCCCGTCCCGTTGCGGACACCGTCCCGGTCCTGCTCCACCCGTCCCCTCCCCTCCCCTCCCCTCCCCGTCCCGGTGCCGATTTCCGTCCCGTCCCGTACCTCCCTCCCCCTCCCTCCCGTCGTCTCCCACTTCTCCATCCGCTGTCCGCAAGGAGCGATTCCCGTGTCCCGAACATCCTCCGTCCCCGCGTCCTCCGATGTAGCCCCGCTAGCCGCCCCCGCCGGCCTGGAGACCGGGCCCGGTCACTGGCGCCGTGCGGCCCGGCGGCTGCTCGCCAAGATGCTCGCCGAGTTCTCCTACGAGGAGATCCTCCAGCCCCTCCCCGCCGCCGACGGCACGCCCGACGCCTACGAGCTGCGGGTGGACGACGAGGTGACCCTGCGCTTCCGGGCCCACCGGGGCGCCTACGGCCACTGGAATGTCGACCCCGAGTCCCTGCGGCCGGCGGACCTCGACCCGCTGGACTTCGTCGCCCGCGCCCAGGAGCCGCTCGGGCTGAGCGGGGAGACGACCAGCCACTACCTGCGGGAGCTGACGGCCACCCTCACCGCGGACGCCCGGCTCCTGGCCTCCGAACTGCCGGCCGCCGACCTCGCCGATCTCGGCTACGCCGAACTGGAAGGCCATATGACCGGCCACCCCTGGCTGGTCGCCAACAAGGGCCGTCTCGGGTTCTCCGCCGCCGACGCGACGGGCTGGGCGCCCGAGGGCCGCACCGCACGGCCCCTCCCGTGGATCGCCGTGCACGACAGCCTGGGGACCTACCACGGGGTGCCCCGACTGGCTGGAGCGGAACGGCTGTACGCCCGCGAGCTGAGCCCCGGGACGCTCGCCGCCTTCCGGCAGGCACTGCGGTCCCGGGGCCTGCCGCCGCAGGACTACCTCTTCATGCCGGTGCATCCCTGGCAGTGGGACGAAACCGTTGTGCCCCTCTTCGCCGGGGAGGTGGCCGCCCAGCGGATCGTGCCGCTGCCCACGGACGGTGACCTGCGGCTGCCCCAGCAGTCGATCCGCACCTTCCTCAACACCAGCAGACCGGAACGGCACACCGTCAAGCTGCCGCTCGCCATCCTCAACACACTGGTGTGGCGCGGCCTGCCGACGGAACGCACGGCAGCCGCCCCCTCCGTCACCGCCTGGGTGCAGGGGCTGCGCGACCAGGATCCGTTCCTGTCGGACGAGTGCCGGGTCGTCCTCCTGGGCGAGGTCGCCTCCGTGGCCGTCCCCCACCCCGTATACGAGCGACTGGCGGGAGTGCCGTACCAGTACCGCGAACTGCTCGGCTGCATCTGGCGAGAACCCCTGACCCCGAGCCTCGACCCCGGCGAACGCGCCCGTACGCTCGCCTCCTTGATCCACACCGACGCGGACGGCCGTGCCCTCACCGCCGAACTCGTCGCCTGCTCCGGTCTGGAGCCGAAGGTGTGGCTCCAGCACCTGTTCGCCGCGCTCCTGCCGCCGTTGCTGCACTTCCTCTACCGCTACGGCACCGTCTTCTCGCCGCACGGGGAGAACGCCATCGTCGTCTTCGACGAGCGGGACGTTCCGGTCCGGCTGGCGATAAAGGACTTCGTGGACGACGTGAACGTCAGCGCCGAACCCGTGCCGGAACTCGACTCCATGCCCGACGACGTGCGCGGCGTGCTGCTGAGCGAACCGCCCGCATTCCTCCCGCAGTTCATCCACTCCGCGCTCTTCGTCGGCGTCTTCCGCTACCTGGCCCCGCTGTGCGAGGCACAGCTCGGTGTGAGGGAGGACGTTTTCTGGTCACTCGTGCGGGCAGAGATCGACCGCTACCAGGAGCGGTTCCCCGAACTGAAGACCCGCTTCGAAACCTTCGACCTGCTGACCCCGCGCATCGAACGCCTCTGCCTCAACCGCAACAGGCTGCACACGGACGGTTACCGCGACCGCTCCGAGCGCCCGCACGCCGCGGTGTACGGGACGATCCGCAACCCGCTGCACTGAGGCACCGGTGTGTGCGGGGGGTGGGGGGAGGGGGCCGGGAAAGGCCGAAGCGGATCGGTGCCGAGCGGAATGTCAGTGGCGCCGCGTAAGGTGTCGGGTCTATGAGCAAGCCCGCCGTCACCGAACTCCTCAAGGCCGCCGTCGACGCCGTCAAGGGGACTGAACGCCCAGGTCAGGCCGCCATGGCGGAGGCCGTCGCCGAGGCGGTCGACACCGGCCGCCACCTCCTCGTGCAGGCGGGCACCGGCACCGGGAAGTCGCTCGGCTACCTGGTCCCCGCGCTGGCGCACGGGGAACGCGTCGTGGTCGCCACGGCGACGCTCGCGCTCCAGCGCCAACTGGTGGAGCGGGATCTGCCGCGCACGGTGGAAGCGCTGCATCCGCTGCTGCGCCGCCGCCCCGAGTTCGCCATGCTCAAGGGCCGGTCGAACTACCTGTGCCTGCACCGCCTCCACGAGGGTGTGCCGCAGGAAGAGGAGGAGGGGCTGTTCGACCCGTTCGAGAGCGCGGCCCCCACCTCGAAGCTCGGCAAGGACCTGCTGCGCCTGCGCGACTGGTCGGACGAGACGGAGACGGGCGACCGCGACGACCTCAAGCCGGGCGTCTCCGACCGGGCCTGGTCCCAGGTCTCCGTGACCTCACGCGAGTGCCTGGGGGCCACCAAATGCGCCTACGGAGCCGAATGCTTCGCGGAGGCGGCCCGCGAACGCGCCAAGCTCGCGGACGTGATCGTCACCAACCACGCCCTGCTGGCCATCGACGCCATCGAAGGCGCCCCGGTCCTCCCCAGCCACGAGGTGCTGATCGTCGACGAGGCGCACGAGCTGGTCTCCCGCGTCACCGGGGTGGCCACCGGCGAACTCACCCCGGGCGGCGTCAACCGGGCGGTGCGCCGCGTCGCCAAACTGGTGGACGAGAAGGCGGCCGACCAGCTCCAGACCGCCTCCGAGACCTTCGAGCGGCTCATGGAGCTGGCACTGCCCGGACGCCTGGAGACGGTGCCGGAGGACCTCCAGTACGCGCTGATGGCGCTGCGCGACGCCGGGCGCACCTGCCTCAGCGCGCTGGGCAACACCCGGGACAAGTCCGTCCAGGACGAGGACGCGGTCCGCAAGCAGGCGAAGGCCTCGCTGGAGAACGTGCACGACGTGGCCGAGCGCATTCTGACGGGCTCCGAGTTCGACGTCGTCTGGTACGAGCGTCACGAGCGCTACGGGGCCTCCCTCCGGGTGGCGCCGCTGTCCGTCTCCGGCCTGCTGCGCGAAAAGCTGTTCACGGACCGCTCCGTGATCCTCACCTCCGCCACGCTCAAGCTGGGCGGGGACTTCAACGGGGTGGGCGCCTCCCTCGGCCTGGCCCCGGAGGGCATCGGGGACGAGGAGGACGCGGAGACGCCCCCCTGGAAGGGGCTCGACGTCGGCTCCCCGTTCGACTACCGCAAGCAGGGCATCCTCTACGTCGCCAAGCACCTGTCGCCACCCGGCCGTGACGCCCAGCGCGGCGACATGCTGGATGAGCTGGCGGAACTGGTGGAGGCGGCGGGCGGGCGCACACTGGGGCTCTTCTCCTCCATGCGGGCGGCACGGACGGCCGCCGAGGAGCTGCGCGGCCGACTGGGGCTGCCGATCCTGCTGCAGGGCGAGGAGACGCTCGGAGAGCTGATCCGGCGGTTCGCCGAGGACGCCGAGACCTGTCTGTTCGGCACGCTCTCGCTGTGGCAGGGCGTCGATGTGCCGGGCCCGAACTGCCAGTTGGTGGTCATGGACCGGGTGCCTTTCCCACGCCCGGACGATCCGTTGATGAGCGCCCGGCAGAAGGCCGTCGAAGAGGCGGGCGGCAACGGCTTCATGGCGGTGGCCGCCACCCACGCCGCGCTGCTGATGGCGCAGGGCGCCGGCCGGCTCGTCCGCGCGACGGGGGACCGCGGTGTGGTCGCGGTGCTCGACCCGCGCCTGGAGCGCGCCCGCTACGGGGGATTCCTGCGCACCTCCATGCCCGACTTCTGGTACACGACGGACCGCGACCAGGTGCGCCGCTCCCTGGCGGCCATCGACGAGGCCGCCAAAAGCGGATGAGCCGCCTCGCGCCGCGCTGCTGCCTCCACCGCCGCACTGGTGCCTCGGCGCTGCGCTGTCGCCCCGTGCCGGCGCTGTCGCCCCGTGCGGCGCTCTGCGCCTCCGCGCCGCGCTTCTCGTCCAGTGCGGCGCTTCTCGCCCCCGCGTGGCCGCGTGGCCGCGTGCCCGCGTGCGGATTCCCGGCCGCACGGTTCGCGGGGCTGTTCCCGGCCGCCGTTCGCGGGCCGCTCGACCCCGGCCCTCCGCGGTTCGCGCGAAGGACGCTGCCCTCCGCGGTGCGCGCGAAGGACAGCGTGCCGTTCGCGGCGCGTTCGGCCCCCGGCCCTCCCCGCTGCACGCGAAGGACAGCGAGTGGTAGGTAAACGACGGCGGGCCGCTGGCTCCAGTGCGGAGGAAACCAGCGGCCCGTAGCCCGCGGCCCCGGCGGGGCCGCTGTGCTGTCGTGTGTGTGCTGTGGAGACGAGAGGCGGGAGATCTCAGACCCGGCGCAGTACGGCCACGACCTTGCCGAGAATGGTCGCGTCGTCGCCGGGGATCGGCTGGTACGAGGAGTTGTGCGGCAGCAGCCACACGTGCCCGTCCTCGCGCTTGAAGCGTTTGACGGTCGCCTCCCCGTCGAGCATCGCCGCGACGATGTCGCCGTTCTCGGCCACGGGCTGGCGGCGGACCGTGACCCAGTCGCCGTCGCAGATCGCGGCCTCGATCATCGAGTCGCCGATGACCTTCAGGACGAACAGCTCGCCGTCGCCGACGAGCTGGCGCGGCAGGGGGAACACGTCCTCGACCGACTCCTCGGCGAGGATGGGTCCGCCCGCGGCGATGCGGCCGACCAGCGGAACGTAGGAGGCCGAGGGCTTGCCGGTGGTGTCCGTCGCCGCCTGCGCGGTGCTCGGCGTGTCGGAGCCGCGCACCTCGTAGGCGCGGGGCCGGTGCGGGTCGCGCCGCAGGAACCCCTTGCGTTCCAGCGCCATGAGCTGATGTGCCACCGAAGAGGTGCTCGACAGCCCGACCGCCTGGCCGATTTCCCGCATGGACGGCGGATATCCGCGCCGCTGGACGGAGTCCCTGATCACCTCGATCACCCGCCGCTGCCGGTCGGTGAGACCAGAACTGTCGGCTCGGATACCCGGGGGGCGGCCTGGAAGTGAGCGCTTGGCCTGGTGGCTTTCCTGGGTCTCTGCGTTCACGGCGTCTTTCACCGGCTGCATTTCGTCCATGGGCTGAGCTGTGCGGTTCTGGGAGGTGATGGTGGCGCTGTCTGCGGTCGTGGTCACGTCGGCCCCTCTCGAGAAGTTCTCCCTAGCCGGACAACGGTAGTGGGTTTCGAAAGGTTGCGCCAAACACACGTTCGAGTGAAAAAACGCAGTTCTCCGGACTCCTTGGGCCCCATGGGTGTATAGGTCTCGCTTCGTTCGTACCGCCGGTTTTCGCAGACACTTCCGGAATCCTGCGCTCTTCGGAATCCGTACGCTTCGATTCTGTCTTTCGTTGTGCCGGCAGTGCTCGCCGCGTTCGACATGTCCCGCAACGTTCACTGACGTGTCCGACACCCGCGCTCCGCGTCCGCGTCCACGGCCCGAGGCTCGGCCCGCGTCCGTGGCGGCCCGTTGCTGTCCGTAGTCAGCGTGCGGAGAGGGTGCCGGCCCTCGCCGCCGGGCCGCTGTCCGGTCACGGTTGGCGCGCGGTCGGAATGCGTCCGCCCGGCCGTCACGACAGGACCACGCGCGGCGGATGTCCCGGACAGTCTCGCAGGCGCGCCCCGAAGGCGTTCCGCCGCCCCGCCTCGCGTAGGCTCGTGCGTCGCACCAGGTCCGACACGCGTGGCGGCTGTCTTGACCAGCGGCTACCAGATCTAGTGCTTTGATGAGCGCACGCCACCAGAAGTTGTGGTGACCCGGGTGCTCATGCCGGGGAGCTTCGCCTATGCTGGTGGCTCGTCGAGGGGCTCCTGTGACGGGGGTGCCGAGGCGTGATCTGTCATGCACGGTGAGGGCTGTCCGAGCCCTGGGAGGGTGAAAACGATGCGCTGCCCCTTCTGCCGGCACCCCGACAGCCGTGTGGTCGACAGCCGTACGGCCGACGACGGCGCGGCCATCCGGCGGCGGCGCCAGTGTCCGCACTGCTCCCGCCGCTTCACCACGGTGGAAAATGCGTCACTCACGGTAATCAAGCGGAGTGGCGTCACCGAACCCTTCAGCAGGGACAAGGTGATCGCGGGCGTCCGCAAGGCGTGCCAGGGCCGCCCGGTCACCGAGGACGCCCTCGCACAGCTGGGGCAGCGGGTGGAGGAGGCCGTGCGGGCCACCGGCAGCGCGGAGCTGTCCACCCATGACGTCGGACTGGCCATACTCGGCCCGCTCCAGGACCTGGACCTGGTCGCCTACCTCCGGTTCGCCTCCGTCTACAAGGCGTTCGAATCGCTGGAGGACTTCGAGGCGGCCATAGCCGAACTGCGCGAGGCGCACCCGCCTGCCGCGGCCTCCGAGCCGGGCGAGGGCGGCCGGTCTGCCGAG
>NZ_VJOK01000001.1:5718108-5765850 GCF_013302895.1 Streptomyces albus subsp. chlorinus
GCCGACTGAGCGGCGACCGGCGCCGCGCGGGGGCCGGCAGGCCGGGACGGGCCCGGCACACACAGAGACCTGGCCTGGGCACGCACCGTGTCCGGGTCACCAGACAGGCACAGTTCTCGGGGAAGAACCGGGGCATGTTGGGGCGTTATGCCCCACACAGGGAGGCGGAATGACAGAGACGACGAGCGGCCCGGCACGCGGTTCCCGCGCGAAGGGCGGCAAGGCGAACAAGGGACTGCGCATCGAGCGCATCCACACCACCCCCGGAGTACACCCGTACGACGAGGTGACCTGGGAGCGCCGCGACGTCGTCATGACCAACTGGCGCGACGGCTCGATCAACTTCGAGCAGCGTGGCGTCGAGTTCCCCGACTTCTGGTCGGTGAACGCGGTCAACATCGTCACCAGCAAGTACTTCCGCGGCGCCGTGGGCACCCCCCAGCGGGAGAACAGCCTCAAACAGCTGATCGACCGTGTGGTGAAGACCTACCGGGACGCCGGTGAGAAGAACGGTTACTTCGCCTCCCCGGCGGACGCCGAGATCTTCGAGCACGAGCTGGCGTACGCCGTGCTGCACCAGATCTTCGCCTTCAACTCCCCGGTGTGGTTCAACGTCGGCACCAAGCAGCCGCAGCAGGTCAGCGCCTGCTTCATCCTGTCCGTCGACGACTCGATGGAGTCGATCCTCGACTGGTACAAGGAAGAGGGGATGATCTTCAAGGGCGGCTCGGGAGCCGGCCTGAACCTCTCCCGCATCCGCTCCTCCAAGGAACTCCTCTCCTCCGGCGGAAACGCCTCCGGACCCGTCTCCTTCATGCGCGGCGCCGACGCCTCCGCCGGCACCATCAAGTCGGGCGGCGCCACCCGCCGGGCGGCCAAGATGGTCGTCCTCGACGTCGACCACCCGGACGTCGAGGCCTTCATCGAGACCAAGGTGAAGGAGGAGGAGAAGATCCGCGCCCTGCGCGACGCGGGCTTCGACATGGACCTGGGCGGCGAGGACATCACCTCCGTCCAGTACCAGAACGCCAACAACTCGGTGCGCGTGACCGACGAGTTCATGAAGGCCGTCGAGTCGGGCTCCAAGTTCGCCCTGCGTGCCCGCATGACCGGCGAGACCGTCGAGGAGGTGGACGCGCGCAAGCTCTTCCGCAAGATGGCCGAGGCCGCCCACGTCTGCGCCGACCCCGGCATCCAGTACGACGACACCATCAACCACTGGCACACCTCACCGGAGACGGGCCGCATCACCGCCTCCAACCCGTGCAGCGAGTACATGCACCTGGACAACTCCTCGTGCAACCTCGCCTCGCTGAACCTGATGAAGTTCCTGCGGGACGACGACGCGGGCAACCAGTCCTTCGACGCCGAGCGGTTCGCCAAGGTCGTCGAGCTGGTCATCACCGCGATGGACATCTCCATCTGCTTCGCGGACTTCCCGACCGAGAAGATCGGTGAGACCACCCGCGCCTTCCGCCAGCTGGGCATCGGCTACGCCAACCTCGGCGCTCTGCTGATGGCCACCGGGCACGCCTACGACAGCGACGGCGGCCGGGCGCTCGCCGGTGCCATCACCTCCCTGATGACCGGCACCTCCTACAAGCGGTCGGCCGAACTCGCCGCCGTCGTCGGCCCGTACGACGGCTACGCGCGCAACTCCGAAGCGCACAAGCGCGTCATGAAGCAGCACAGCGACGCCAATGACGCCGCCACGCGCATGGACGACCTCGACACCCCGGTGTGGGCGGCCGCCACCGAGGCGTGGCAGGACGTCCTGCGGCTCGGTGAGAAGAACGGTTTCCGCAACGCGCAGGCGTCGGTGCTGGCCCCGACCGGCACCATCGGCCTGATGATGGACTGCGACACCACCGGCGTCGAGCCCGACCTGGCCCTGGTCAAGTTCAAGAAGCTCGTCGGCGGCGGCTCGATGCAGATCGTGAACAACACGGTCCCCAAGGCCCTCAAGCGCCTCGGCTACCAGCCCGAGCAGATCGAGGCCATCGTCGAGCACATCGCCGAGCACGGCAACGTGGTGGACGCGCCCGGTCTCAAGCCCGAGCACTACGAGGTCTTCGACTGCGCCATGGGCGAGCGCTCCATCTCCCCGATGGGCCACGTGCGGATGATGGCGGCAGCCCAGCCGTTCCTCTCCGGCGCCATCTCCAAGACGGTCAACATGCCCGCGAGCAGCACCGTCGAGGACGTCGAGGAGATCTACCTCCAGGGCTGGAAGCTCGGCACCAAGGCGCTGGCCGTCTACGTCGAGAACAGCAAGGTCGGCCAGCCGCTGTCGGCCAAGGCCAAGGAGGAGAAGAAGGCGGAGGCCGAGCCGGAGAAGGTGGTCGAGTACCGCCCGGTCCGCCGCCGCCTGCCCAAGGGCCGGCCCGGCATCACCACCTCCTTCACGGTGGGTGGCGCCGAGGGCTACATGACGGCCAACTCCTACCCGGACGACGGCCTCGGTGAGGTCTTCCTCAAGATGTCCAAGCAGGGCTCCACCCTCGCGGGCATGATGGACGCCTTCTCCATCGCCGTCTCCGTCGGCCTCCAGTACGGCGTGCCGCTGGAGACCTACGTCTCGAAGTTCACCAACATGCGCTTCGAGCCGGCCGGCATGACGGACGACACCGATGTGCGGATGGCGCAGTCGATCGTCGACTACATCTTCCGCCGCCTGGCGCTGGACTTCCTGCCGTTCGAGACCCGCTCCGCCCTCGGCATCCACTCGGCGGCCGAGCGCCAGCGGCACCTGGAGACCGGCTCCTACGAGGCGACCGAGGAGGAGTTCGACGCCGACGCGCTGGCCCAGTCCGCCCCCAAGGCCGAGCAGAGCCCGCAGGTGACCCCGCGGGAAGAGGCCAAGGACGCCAAGGACGCGCAGCGCACGGTCACCGAACCGGAAGCCCCCGCTCCGGCACCGCGTGAGGCCCACAACTCCACGGAGCTGCTGGAGATGCAGCTCGGCCTCAACGCCGACGCCCCGCTGTGCTTCTCGTGCGGCACCAAGATGCGCCGCGCCGGCAGCTGCTACCTGTGCGAGGGCTGCGGCTCGACGAGCGGCTGCAGCTGAGCGCGTCGCGGGGGCTTGACCGCGGCTGAGGTCGCGCCCGGCTCCGGGTCCCGAGCGCGGCCTGTCCCGGCAAGCCGCGTCGGGGCAAGCCGCGTCGGGGCAGGCCGCGCTCGGGTGGACGCCGCGACAGGCGTCCCGCCTCCCGGATAGGCATCGCGATCCGAGGCTGGGCATCGCGATCCGAGGCGGGGGCCGGCTGAAGGGCCGGTCCCCGCCTCGGTGTGTGCCGGGGCCGGTGTGTGCCGGGGCCGGGGCCGGGGGCAGACGGTGAGAAACCGGAGGAGGGGAGCGGGGAGAGGGGAACATCAGTGCGGAGTCGGACCGGTCCGCCGCTCGGGACGAGGGGTCGCCGGGATGGCCGTACGATAGCGCGGTGCTGGTCAAGTGGATGCGCTGCACCGTCGTCGACCGCCCGGGGTTCGCGCGGGCACAGCGGAAATGGGCCGGACTGCTCGGGGAGCCGGGCTTCCGGGGCCAGGGCGGCGGATGGAGCCGGACCCGGGAAGGGGTCGTGCACCTCTTCGGCTTCTGGGAGAGCCGGGCTTTCTACGACTCCTTCATGGCGCGCTCGCACGACCGGCTGCACGCCGCGCAGATCGGCACGTACAAGGACATGCAGGTCCGGCTCTTCGAATACCGGTTCGATGTAAAGACCGGCTTCCGGCCGGTCTTCACCGATGCCGACCTGCTGCGCGTGGCCCACTGCCGGGTACGTCCCGAACGGATCGAGCACTACATCCTGATGCAGGAGAAGGTGTGGAACCCCGCGATGGCCGGTTCCCCCGGCATGCTGCGCGGAGTCTTCGCGCAGGCGAACACCGAGGACGAGTTTCTCGTCCTCTCCATGTGGGACTCGACCGCCGAGTACGGAAAGTACCGGGTCGAGCGCGTCGAGCGGCTGGCGTTGCGTGCCCAGACGGGGGCGGACGTCACACACGTCGCCGGGGACGTCATCGATCTGGAGCCGTCCTGGACCGTCTGACCTAGGGTGGAGTTCATGGCACGTCCTCGGCGCATCGTCCTCCTCCGGCACGGTGAGTCGGAGGGAAACTCCGACGACACCATCTACGAGCGCGTGCCCGACCACGCTCTGCCACTGACCGAACGCGGACGGCGGCAGGCCGGGGAAGCCGGGGAACACCTTCGCCGAATATTCGGCAGCGAACGCGTCTCCGCCTACGTCTCCCCCTACCGGCGCACCCGCGAGACCCTCGCTGCTCTCGGCATCGGCCCTGACCAGATGCGGGTACGGGAGGAGCCCCGGCTGCGCGAGCAGGACTGGGGCAACTGGCAGGACAGGGAGGACGTGCGGCAGCAGAAGAAGTACCGTGACGCCTACGGCCACTTCTTCTACCGCTTCGCACAGGGCGAGTCCGGAGCCGACGTCTACGACCGCGTCGGTGCCTTCCTCGAAAGCCTGTGGCGCAGCTTCGAGGCCTCCGACAACCCTCCCAACGTCCTGCTCGTCACCCATGGGCTCACCATGCGGCTGTTCTGCATGCGCTGGTTCCACTGGACCGTGGAAGAGTTCGAGTGCCTCTCCAACCCCGGCAACGGTGAGATGCGCACCCTTCTCCTCGGCGCCGACAACCGCTACCACCTCGATCGCCCCTTCGAACGCTGGCAGGCGCCCCGCCCGTACGGGGCATACGGCTAACATCGTCGGAACATGAGCGCTCGAACCCCTGTCCCCTCCCGCGGTGAGCGGGTCGCCCGCGCCCTGGCCAGCCTGCGCGGCCTTGCCGTGGGCGACGCCCTGGGCTCACAGTTCTTCGTCCCCGGCAACCTCCCCTTCCTGCGCCGCCGCGAGGTGCCCCCGGGCCCCTGGCAGTGGACCGACGACACCGAGATGGCAGCCTCCGTCGCCGCCGTGCTCGCCGGGCACGGTCACGTCGATCAGGACGCACTGGCCGCCTCCTTCGCCGAACACCACGACTTCGACCGCGGCTACGGCCCCGCGGTGAACCGGATGCTGCGCCTCATCCGCCAAGAGGGCGGCGACTGGCGCGAGTTGGCCTCCTCTCTGTTCGACGGCCAGGGCTCCTGGGGCAACGGGGGCGCCATGCGGGTGGCCCCGCTGGGCGCCTGGTACGCCGACAACCCGGAACGAGCGGCCGGCGAGGCCGCCCGCTCCGCCGAGGTCACCCACCGGCACCCCGAAGCGGTCGCGGGAACCCGCGCCGTCGCCGCGGCTGCCGCCCTCGTCGGCGCCGACGCCGTTCGACAGCTTCGACAGCACGGCGCGGACGCCACCGGCCACGGCGGCAACCCCCATGGGGCCGCCGGTCCGGCCGGTGGTGGACACGCGGATGGCGCGAGCGCACAGCAGCTCACCCCCGAGACCCTCCTGACACAGGTCCTGGAACTCGTTCCCCGCAGCGCGGTCCACGCGGGACTGCGCCGTGCCATCGACCTGCTCGACTACGCCGACGTGGGCACCGTCGCAGCCGTTCTGGGCTGCGGACGGCATACCAGCGCCCAGGACACCGTTCCCTTCACCCTCTGGACCGCCGCCCGCCACCTGCGCGATTTCCGCGGAGCCTGCTGGACCGCTGCCGATGCCGGCGGCGACGTGGACACCACCTGCGCCATCGTCGGCGGCGTCCTCGCGGCCGGCGGACCCGTCTCCGCGCCGCCCCGGGAATGGGACGAACGGACCGAGGCATTTCCGACCTGGCTCCTTGAAACGCTGAGGTGAACTCGCGGTAACCTCCGCAAGCGGAAACACCCAGCTCCATTACGCGGACTCTCCGTCACCAATTCGCCCCCTTCCGCGATCATCGCGCGCCTTTCCGTCCCCCCGTCCCTCCCTTTTGCGGAGTCCCCTGAACTCGCCGCCCCCCTAGCGGATACGCTTGGTATTGCCATGCCGTACGAGTCTCCAACCCATCGCGTCGAGCGCTCGATCCGCGCCACCACCGGCGCCAAGATCGTCGCGGGAGTGGACGAGGTCGGCCGCGGGGCCTGGGCCGGACCCGTCACGGTCTGTGCCGCGATCACAGGACTGCGCCGCCCTCCCGCCGGTCTCACCGACTCCAAACTCATCCCCGAGCCGCGCCGCAGCGAACTCGCCGAGGAACTGACCAAGTGGGTCACCGCCTATTCCCTCGGCCACTCCACCCCGGAGGAGATCGACGAGCACGGCATGACCGCAGCTCTCCGGCTCGCCGCCGTACGCGCCCTCGAGGGCCTGCCGCAGCGCCCCGACGCCGTCATCCTGGACGGCAAGCACGACTACCTCGGAGCGCCCTGGCGGGTCCGCACCGTCATCAAGGGCGACCAGACGTGTGTCGCCGTCGCCGCCGCCTCGGTCATCGCCAAGGTGCGCCGCGATGCCCTCATGGCCGAACTCGCCCGGGAGCACGAAGAGTTCGCCTTCCAGGACAACGCCGGGTATCCCTCCCCGGTGCACAAGGCGGCCCTGGAAAAGCGCGGACCCACCCCGCACCATCGGCTCTCCTGGGCCTATATGGACGCACTGACCCGTTGGAAGCACCTCAAGCGCAACCGGAGCGAGCCCGCAGAACAGATCGGCCTCTTCTGAACCCCAGCCGGACGGCACTGTCACACGGCACCGGAAACCATCCGGGGAATAGCCCCGCATGCCGAACCCGCTGACACTGCTGATTCCTTCATTTGATAGACAACACCTCATGCCTCTCACTCCCGAGGAGCCACAGATTTACGAGAGCGTCCCGGGCACCCGCGCCTCAGCGGGAGCGTCCCGAACCCCGCAGGCACCGCGCCCCGCAGCCCCCATTCCCGGCCCACGTCCTGTGCCGCGCCCCGCACCGCCGCGCACCGACAGCAAGGGCCCCAACACCCCCGGCCGTCCCGGCGCGCCCAGCCGAGGGAATTCGCCGGACCAGCAGTCCAAGCCCGCCGCCCCGGCTGCCGGGACGGCCCAGATCCAACTCGTCGCCGCCACCGAGGCGACCGCTGTCGAGGTCGCCGACGACACCGTCGACAAACTCCTCGACGACGGTCGCGCACCCGGAGAGATACTCGTACTGACCACAGGCGCGCAGCACCCGTGGGCCGAGCACGAACTCTCCTTCGGCGAGGACGCCTACTGGCGCCAACTCGGCGATGCCGAGGACGTGTTCTGCGCCCACACCTCCTCCGTGTCCCGTACGGCTCAGCGCCCCATCGTGCTGCTCGCGGTGAACGGCGGCACCGACCCCGAGGTCGCGGCAGCACTGCCCGCGGCCCTGGAGAAGGCCACCGAACAGCTCATCGTCTGCGGCGACCCCGAACGCCTGCGCGCCCTGCTGTGACCCCGCAGTCGTCACCCCGGCCATGGTCGCGGTGACGACTGCGGCCCGCGATCACGCCGTGGCCCGTGGAACGGAGGCCCGCATCACCTGGTCCGCCGTGTCCGCCGGCGGCGCTTCCGTGCCGTCGTTCCGCCGCCCGGCCACCGGACCGGCCGAGGGTCGCTTGCCGCTTTCGTCCCCTCCGAGTACCTGCCACCCCGAAGGCGTCAGGGTGAGATAGGCCCCGCAGCGCAACCCGTGCAGCGTGCAGGCGTCACGCAGGGCCCACATCCACGCACCGTCCAGTTGTGTCCATTCGGGCTCACCGAACCGGCAGCACAGCAGTACCGCGGTGCGTACGGGAACCCGGCGGCGTAAATCGTGAGGGACGATCCGGCGCAGTTGGTCCAGCAGGTCGTTGCGGTACTCCCAGCCGTTCGGCCGCGTGGCACCGGGAGCGAACGACGCGCTGGCGACGAGCCGTTCGCCCGGCCCGAGTACACCGACCACCACGGTCGGCGGACGAGGCAGGTGCAGTCGGTGGAGACTGGTCACCAGAGCTTCGGGGTCATATGGCGAGGGGATACCAGCGGCTGCCCATTGGGAGGGCTGGACAACGCGCCTGTGTCCCGATGCGGCTCCGAGAGTGGGAGCTGAAGCAGAACCGAAGGCCACGTTGCTCCCTCCGTCCGTGGTGCTTCCCTCCGTGCGTGCCGCAGCGCTCCAAGGCGCTGTGGGGCGCGGCGACGAACGCGAAGAGCAGCACCGGGCCTCCTGCGGCTGTCTCTCCCCTTATTCCCGCAGCGCTTCTTGTTTCCCCTTCTGTGCCTCCTCCGGTTGAGGGAGATATGGACGGTTCTGCCGCGCGGATCCGATCGAGGACGGGCGACAGACCGGTGACTGTGACGGTGATTGTGACTGCGACGGATCGAGCATGGGTCACGTCTCGTGGAGGGTGACGGATCGTGGGCTGACGGGGTAGATGGGTTGGCGGTGGTTCGGGAGGAAGAGCCGTTGGTCTGCTGAGCGTCCGCCTGCCGTCCGCCATCGGTTGTCTCCGTGTCTCCGTGTCTCCGAGGGTCAGCCTTGCACTGCCAGTACCAAGGGCAGCACCTCCTTCGCGCCGGCCTGGCGGAGCATCCTGGCGGCCACGGCGAGGGTCCAGCCCGTCTCGGTGTAGTCGTCGACCAGCAGGACCGGTCCGTTCGCGGCCGTCACGGACGCGGCAAGCTCCGGTGGCATCTCAAGAGCTTCGTGCACCGCGCGGAGGCGCTGGGCTCCGTTGCTGCGAGGTCCGTTCAGGAGGCCGAACTCGTCCCGGCAGGCCACCGCGCCCAAAAGAGGCATCCGTCCGATGTCGGCGATCCGCTCCGCGAAGGACCGCACCAGCTGCGGGCGGGTGCGGGACTCGATCGCCACGACCCCCACGGGCCGCTCTGCGGCATCCGGACCCTGCGAAGCCCATCCGCCGGGCCCCTTGGCCCAGTCGGAGAGAACCGTCACCGCGCCGTGCAGCACATCGTCGGGGACCGGACCGTCGCCCGCCTGTGCCGACAGGAGCGGGCGCAACCGGTTCCCCCAGCCGATGTCGGAGAGCCGGCCCAGTGCGCGCCCGGATGCCGCTTGGTGCTGCTCGGGGATCCGGCCCTTGAGGTCCATACCGACCGAGGGCATACCCGTCGGCCACATCTTCCGCGGTTCGACCCGCACGCCGGGCCTGCGCAACTCGCCGCGGGCCGCAGCCACGAGGGATTCGTCGACGTCCGCCTCGAACCTGCTGCCTGCGCAGTTGTCACACCTGCCGCAGGGGGTCGCCTCCTCGTCGTCGAGCTGGCGCCGCAGAAACTCCATCCGGCACCGGGGGGTCTCGGCGTACTCACGCATCGCTCGCTGCTCCGCCTGGCGCTGGCGTTCCACCCAGGCATAGCGGTCGGCCTCGTAGTGCCACGGGTTGCCGGTGGCGACCCACCCGCCCTTGACCCGTCGTACCGCACCGTCGACGTCGAGGACCTTCAGCATCATCTCCAGCCGGGAGCGGCGCAGCTCCACGCGGGGTTCGAGAGCCGGGAGCGACATGGGACGGTCCGACTCAGCCAGCACATCGAGTGTGCGACGTACCTGCTTCTCGGGCGGGAAGGCGAGCGAGGAGAAGTACCGCCAGATCGCTTCGTCCTCCTGGCCGGGGAACAGCAGGACCTCGGCATGGTCCACGCCTCGGCCGGCGCGTCCCACCTGCTGGTAGTAGGCGATGGGAGAGGAGGGCGAGCCGAGGTGGACGACGAAGCCCAGGTCCGGCTTGTCGAAGCCCATCCCCAGGGCCGAGGTTGCGACCAGGGCCTTCACGCGGTTGGCGAGGAGATCGGCCTCGGCGGCCTCCCGGTCCGCGTTCTCGGTCTTGCCCGTGTAGGACGTCACCTCGTGACCGCACTGGCGCAGGAAAGCCGTGACCTCCTCCGCGGCCGCCACGGTGAGGGTGTAGATGATGCCCGAACCCGGCAGGGATTTGAGGTGTTCCCCCAGCCAGGCGAGGCGGTGCGCCGCGTCGGGCAGCCGCAGGACGTGCAGGCTCAGGCTCTCTCGGTCGAGGGGGCCGCGGAGCACCAGCGCGGGGGTCGTGCCGGCCGGGCCACCGGTTTCGCCGTCCGGGCCGCCGGTGCCGAGCTGGTCGGCGACATCGGCTGTGACACGTGCGTTGGCCGTCGCGGTGGTCGCCAGCACCGGAACCCCGGAGGGCAGCTCGGCGAGCATGGTGCGGAGTCGGCGGTAGTCGGGCCGGAAGTCATGGCCCCAGTCGGAGATGCAGTGGGCCTCGTCGACCACCAGGAGGCCGGTGGAGGCGGTCAGGCTGGGGAGCACGTTGTCGCGGAAGTCCGGGTTGTTCAGGCGCTCCGGGCTGACGAGCAGGACCTCGACGCTTCCCGCGGCGACCTCCGTTTCGATTGTCCGCCACTCCTCCGGGTTGGAGGAGTTGATCGTGCGTGCGTGGATGCCGGCCCGCGCGGCGGCCCCGACCTGGTTGCGCATCAGCGCCAGCAGCGGGGAGACGATCACGGTCGGCCCCGCGCCCTGCTTGCGCAGGAGAGCGGTCGCGACGAAGTACACCGCGGACTTGCCCCAGCCGGTGCGCTGGACCACCAGTGCCCTCCGCCGCTCGGCGACGAGCGCCTCGATGGCTCGCCACTGGTCCGTGCGCAGCCGGGCCGCGCCTGAGCGGTCGCCGACGAGGTCGGCGAGCACCGAGTCGGCTTCTCGTCGCAGCTGTGTGTCACTCATGCGTCCATGCAACCCGATGCCCGGAGTCTTCGAAGAATCGGGTTGTGGATAACTCACGATTTGTATGACGAACATACGAGTCGGTTTGGCTGTGGATAAGTCGCGCCGTCGTATTTGCGATCTCGGCCACTGTCGACGCATGACACAGCACGACCGCGAAACCGGCGGCACCGAACCGATCACGCCCGGCACCGGACAGGTGAGCGTCTCCCTGCGCGAGCCTGCCGAACTCGCCGAGGCGTTGCCCTACCTCCTCGGCTTCTATCCGGACGACTCCCTCGTCGTGGTGGCTCTCCACGGCGAACGTGGCCGCTTCGGCGGCCGGCTCAGGATCGGCATTCCCGATACCGAAGGCGGCCGGGCGGCACTGGCACCGCAGATCGCGGAGTGTCTTGACGTCAGCGCGCGAGCCCGCGGAGCCAGGCCCGACGGCGCCTTGGTCTTCCTCTGTCAGGAGCCGGACGAAGGGAGCAACGGCCGGGAGGTCATGGAACGGCTGCGCCCACTTGTCCAGGACCTCCGCCTCGCCTGCGGGAAACGGGAGATGCCCGTCTACGAGGCCCTGTGCCTCTCGGATGGGCGGTACTTCTCCTACTGCTGCCCTGACCAGCGGTGCTGCCCACCTGAGGGGGTCCCGCTGGGCCGGTCCGGTACCTCGGCCATGGCCGCCGCCGCGGCGTATGCCGGGATTCCCATGCACGGATCACTGCGGGAGATGGAGAAACGGCTGACCCCACTCGGGCCGCCGTTCTCCGACGAACAGAAGCGGGCGCTCGACAGCCTGAGCCTCCAACTGACCCCTCGCATGCTCAGGGACGAGGACAGGAAGCAGGTGCGGACCGAGACCCTGGCCCTTCTCGGGCAACTTCTGGAGCGCTTTCAGCGTCGTGCCCCGAAGGCCGCCACACCGTCGGGTGAGGACGCGCACGACGACGGTCTGCTGAGCCACGACGAGTGCGCGGCGGTGATTCTCGGGCTCCAGGACCGTGAGACGCGTGACCAGGCGGCCGAGTGGATGGAGGAAGTGGATGTCGCCCCCGCTCTCCGCCTCTGGCGGGCGCTGTCCCGCCGCTGCCCGGGGCCGTACGCCGTCTACTCGGCAGCTCTCCTCACGCTCGCGGGCTGGGTCGCCTGGTCGGGCGGCGACGTGCCGACCGCCAGGGTCTCCCTGGGCCTGGCCCTACGAGTCGACCCGGACTACCTGCTGGCGCAGCTCCTGCATCACGCCTGCAACGAAGGACTCGACCCCAAGCTGGTGCGCCGTTGCCTCCGGGCGGAGCGTGAGGGGCGGCGGTACGGAGAGGAGGGTGAGAAGGAGGAAGGAGAGACCGATGGCGGCGCGGGAAGTGCCTTCTGAGATCCATCGGGACCTGCTCAGGCCGAGGAAGGAGGTGTCAATGGCGCTCGCGAAGCCACTGTTTATCGTCAGGGAGACGACTATGATCACGCCATGCCCTACGATCCATCGGCTTTCCCGCCTTTCGCCGTCACCGTCGACCTCGTGGTGCTCACAGTCCGCAAAGACGCGCTCTGTGTCCTGGTCGTGCGCCGGGGGGAGCCTCCTTACCAGGGCAGGTGGGCACTGCCGGGGGGGTTCGTACGGGACGACGAGGATCTTGAGGCGGCGGCAGCGCGCGAGCTTGCCGAGGAGACCGGGCTGCGTCCACACGCCCCCGAGGGGCCAGGGGTGCATCTCGAACAGCTCGCCACCTACGGCGCTCCCGACCGTGACCCGAGGATGCGGGTGGTCAGCGTCGCCCACCTCGTTCTCGCGCCCGACCTCCCCGCTCCCATCGCGGGCGGGGACGCGCGCAGCGCCAGGTGGGCGCCGACGGACACGCTCCTGGGGCCGGTGGATGCCAACGGCTGGGACGCCGAGCAGGCGCCGCTCGCCTTCGACCACGACCGCATTCTGCTGGACGGGGTGGAGCGGGCGCGCTCCAAGATCGAGTACTCCTCGCTCGCCACCGCTTTCTGCCCGCCCGAGTTCACGGTGGGCGAGCTGCGGCGGGTGTACGAGGCGGTGTGGGGCGTGGCGCTCGACCCGCGGAACTTCCACCGGAAGGTGACGGGAACGCCTGGCTTCCTCGTGCCGACCGGTGGGACGACGACCCGGCAGGGTGGCCGTCCGGCGCAACTCTTCCGTGCTGGAGGAGCCACGCTGCTCAACCCGCCCATGTTGCGCCCGGAGATCTAGCCCGGCATCGCCGCGTGGCTGCCGTCCGGAGGGGGAGTCCGTAGGCAGTCCGCTCCGTCTCACTGCGGGAGTCGGGCGAGCGGCTTACCCGGAAAGTCGGAAATATCGCGTTATCTTGCAGTGGTGCGTCCGCCATGCGTTCTGCGGGAGAAGCGATGATTCAGGCCATCGGACTCACCAGCACGGCCCGGCGCAAGCGCCTGCCGCACGTCGACGACCTCACCTTCGAGGCGCGTTCCGGCAACGTCACGGTGCTGCTGGGCCCGGCTGGTTCGGGTAAGAGCGAAGCGCTGCGGTTGATGCTGCAACTCGTTCCAGGTCGCGGTGTGGCGCTCTTCCGAGGCCGGCCGGTACAGCGGATCCCGTATCCGGCCCGGGAGATCGGGGTCCTGCTGGGTGATGTCCCAGGGCATCCGGCCCGTACCGCCCGCGGCCATCTGCGGATGTTGACCGCGGTCGCGGGGGTGCCGGTGGAGCGGGCCGATGAAGTACTGGAGGTGGTCGGGCTCAGCGGTCTCGCCGAAGAGCGGCTGGGGAATTTCTCGCTGGGGATGGACCGCCGACTCGGGATGGCCGCGGCGCTGCTGGGTGACCCGCACACGCTGGTGCTGGACGAGCCGACTCGGGGGCTCTCGCCGCGGGAGGCCAGTTGGCTGCACGGGCTGTTGCGGGGTTATGCGGAGCAGGGCGGGCTGGTCCTGGTCGCCTCGCGCGACCCGCGGGAGGCCGCACGGATCGCCGACCGTGTGGTGTCGATCGACGACGGCAGGCTGGTCGCGGACCAGGACGCGGCGGACTTCTCACGGACGCGGCTGCGTCCTCGGGTCGCGGTCAGGACGCCGCATGCGGAGCGCTTCGCAGCCGTGCTTTCGCAGGAGGCACGGAGTACGGAGCGAACTCGCAAGGGAAGGGCGGCGGTTGAAGTGGTGTGTGAAGGGGGGAGCCGGATCTCCGTGTACGGAACGGACTGCGCGACGGTGGGGGAGATGGCCTATAGGCACGGCATCCTCGTGCACCAGTTGACGGACGAGGTGGGGGACGCGGGGGATACCTCCCGGCCCGGGCCCTTGATGAGAGCGGATGGCCGGAACTCGTCCCGGACGCCGGGGACCAGCCCAACCACCTGCCCCGCGGGGCCTTCCGGGGAGGACACGAAGCGGGCTGATGCGGAGGGTGGTTGTGCGGGCGCGGTGGAGGTCGAGCGGACTGACGGCGCGGGGGCGGCACAGAACCGGAGCGCCATCAGTTCCGGGCACGCCTCGGTTCCCGCACCGGGTGCCTACACGCCGGCCCGCGGCAGTGTGACCGCGGCTGAGGGAGCGACAAGGGGCGCAGGGGGCGCGGAACCCGGCGTGGTTCCGCATGCGGATGGCGCACCGGGTACCGAGACCGGGCGTCCGGAGGCCGGGGAACGGGACGTTGCGGAGGAGGGGAGCGGAGAACACCGGGAGTCGGCTGCTGATCGCGGCACTGATTCGGAGGACGCGCTCGTACCCACGGTGCCGGGGAAGTACCGGAGCGCCGAAGGGAGTCCGTCCGGTGAATCGCAACCGCTGCCACAAGTGACGACGGGCCGCCCAGCAACGGCCCCGCCCTCGGCCACGGCACCGACCACAGCGCCGGCCTCGGTTACGTCCACGGCATCGGCCTCAGTCCCGGCAGAGGGTTCGGCCTCTGCCCCCGCTTCGACCGCTACTGACGCGTCGGGGCCTGCCGCGCCCTCCACTCCGGTCTCGGGGCCGGACGAGCATCTGGGCGATGAGACCGTTTCGCGGCCGGAGGGAAGGGCTCCGGCAAGCCCGGATCGGGCCGGTGGGGTTGCGCGGGGTCGGGTTGGGGAGGGCTTGGCACGCGAGGGCGAGGAGCCGGGGCGAGGTTCCGAGCCGAAGAGTTCGGCAGCGTACGCCCGGGGGGCGACGGGGAAGCGGACGCGTGGTGGCATGGCCGGACACGTGCCGGGTGTGTGGTCACTGGTCCGGAGGGTCTGGGCCGTCACCGCCGGGGCGGAGGCAGGTGTGTCGGAGGAGGGAGGAGCGGCGAACGGTACGGCTCGAAAGGACGCCGCGGTCGTGCTGCCGGTGTCGCCTGTGGTGCGTCGGCCGGGGCCGATCGCGCCGGTGCGGTACGAGCTGCGGCGGTTGTTCGGTGTCCGCACGCCCTGGGTGCTGTTGGGGCTCTCGCTGTTGGCGGGGCTGATCGTTTCGGTGGTGGTCGCGGGTGTCGGTGTCGGCGCGGAGGCCGATCCGGACACGGGTCTCGCCCCCGGGATCAAACTGCTGACGGGATGGCCTCCCGGTTCGCCCTTCTTCGTGCCGCCGGCCGCACTGGTGGCCGGTTTGGTGGGGGCGACGGCATTCGGGCAGGAGTTCCGGTACCCGGCTCTTGTGCCGGCGCAGGTGCCGGTGCCACGGAGACTCGGTCTGTTGGCGGCCAAGCTCGCGGTGACGGGTGGTACGGCTGTGGCCCTTTGCGTGGCGACCGCTATGCTCAACGGCGCCACGCTGACGCTCTTCTACGGTGCGGACAGCGGCGCGTTCACCTTCCCCGCCAACAGCTTCGACCCGGCGAATCTCACCAGCTTCTCCGTGCCGAGCGGTCCGGGAGCGGCAGATATGGCGCCCTCGTTGGGGGTGCAGGTGCTCGCGGTGTTCGCGCTCTGCGTCGGTTGTGCCTGGGCCGGACTTCTGGCCGCAGGCGTTTTCCGGTCAACGCTTCTGGGCGCGGCTGCGGTTGTCGCGGTGCCGCTGCTGGTCGCGCCGTTGGTGCGGAAGGTGGCGGTCGGGCCGGAGGGGCAGTCGTTCGAGGGGCTGCCGGAACGGTTGCGTTCCGTCCTGCTCTTCCCCTGGCCTTCAGCGGTCGAGCAGTGGGGGTCGGTGGCAGGCCAGATCGCATCCCAACCGGTCGGTCGGGCTCTCACCTTGTCGGTGACCGTCCTGTTCTGCGCCTACGTTCTCACCTGCGTCAGGGGGCGGCCGAGACGGCGGTGAAGGCCTGGGTCGGTCCGACCGACTCGTCGAGCCGGCCGGGACTGCCCGGGTGCGGTGCCCGTGGTCCACTTTCGTCGACGAGCCACGACTTCGGCCCGGTTGGTGGTCCCGCATGTCGAAAAGGGCCCAAACAACGAGAGGTTCACACGTCGGTTGCGCCAATCCGGCTCGCTCAGCGGGCAGGTGGCTCTGACCACAGGTGATGTGGTCCGTTCTTTCCGATAAGGCGTCAATTGTAAGGGAGTCAGCGATCACCCTTTCGTGTGCTTTTCACCAAAGCCCTCAAGACGATGCTGACCTAGGCCGACACAAGTTGTCGTGACTACCCTTGCGCACTCCATGATGACCGCGGCTCGTTCCGTCGACACAGGCCTCGTCGGCCCGGGCGAGCTGGACCGCTACGCATACGCCGAGTCCACGGGGACGGCGCGTACCACCACCAGCGCCTCGGCGTGGGAGGGTTCCGAGGCTGATATGAACCGTGTGAACCGACGTGCGTCCGGTAGCCGTGGCAGGGGCCTGCACGGCCAACTCGTCCAGCAGCTCGGCCAGATGATCGTCTCGGGCGACCTGGGCGCCGACCGCCCGCTCGTCCCTGAGGAGATCGGCCAGCGCTTCGAAGTCTCGCGGACAGTTGTACGCGAGTCCCTGCGTGTGCTCGAGGCCAAAGGGCTAGTGAGCGCGCGCCCCAACGTCGGCACCAGGGTCCGGCCGGTCAGTGACTGGAATCTGCTGGATCCCGACATCATCGAGTGGCGAGCCTTCGGCCCGCAGCGGGAGGGGCAACGGCGCGAGCTGTGCGAGCTGCGCTGGACGATCGAGCCCCTCGCCGCGCGGCTCGCCGCGGGGCACAGCCACGACGACGTACAGCAGCGCCTCGTCGACATGGTCGAGATCATGAACCACGCGCAGGCCCAGGGTGACACCCTGACGTTCTCCCGGGCCGACGCCGAGTTCCACGGCTTGGTCCTCCAGGCCGCCGGCAACCGGATGCTGGAGCACCTCTCCGGCATCGTCTCCTCGGCCCTCCAGGTCTCCGGTGGGCCGACCGCCTGCTGCGAGCACCCCACCGAGAACGTGGTCACGTACCACCGACGGGTGGCCGAGGCCCTCGCGGCAGGTGAGGCGAGTGTCGCGGAGACCGCCATGCGGCAGGTGCTGGGTGCCCCCACCGAGTCGGTGCCCGCCGGGCAGGCGGCCCCCGCGGCGGCACCAGGGCAGGCGGCCCAGGCGGGACAGTCGGCACAGGCGACGGCTCCTGGTGTCCCCGCGGCGGCCGGTCAGTCGGGGCAGGCAGGAGGTACGGGCGCGTCCGGTGGCGCGGACCATGTGGTGCCTCCGCCCCGTGAGCACTGAGCCCCTCGGCCGCGGACGGGTCACGGGAAACCGAGCGCCGAAGCGTGGGACGCCGAGGTGCGGAACGTCGGGATTCCGGGCCACCGAGGTAAGGGAGCGCACGATGCTACGCCGGGAGCGCGAGTGAACCGGAGCGGAAGAGCGGGTGTGTGAGCCTGCTCGACGGGTTGCCCGACCTTCCCGACCTCGGTGTTCCCGTGACCCCCGGTGTTCTTGGCGCTCCTGGTGTTCCCGGGGGCTCGCGGCGTTCGTGATGTTCGCGGAGCATTCCGGCCCGGTGCCGGGTCGTGTCGCCCGGGGCGGCCTTCCTGGCCCCGGGCAACCGGCCCGGGGCGGCCTTCCTGGCCCCGGGCAACCGGCCCGGGGCGCTCGGGGGGGTGTCCGGATCACCGAACCCGCCGATACGGCCAACGCGGTTGACGGGGCTGGTACGGCTGACAGCGGATAGGGGAAGGCGCTGGGACGGCGAGGACTGCTCGTACAGCAGCCGATGTCTCGTCGCTGCTGAACCATCGACCCCGCGCCTGGCCAGAGTCGCCGGTCTCCGTTCACCGCCCGCTTGCCGTGACTCTCCGTTCCACCCGCTCCCGTCCCGCTTCCCGGGGCTCAGTACTGGAGCGGAGCGAGCGGCGAGGCTGGGTGGGAGTGGGGGTGCGCTCGTCATCGGGCGGCCAGGGGGCGGATGGAGGGCCGTGGGCCTGACCGCGTGTCGAGGGCGTGGCCGGACGCATGTTTGGGGCGTGCGGGCCATCCCCGCCCTTTCTCACCTGGTGGTCCGGCTCACCTGGTGGTCCGGCCGGTCCGCCAGGGCCGAGGCCCTCTCGTCCGCGTCCTCATCCGCCTCCTCGTCCTGTCGACCTCCTCGTCCTGTCGTCCTGTCGGCGCCAGGCTGCCGCCTGGTTTTCCGGACCCCGCCCGGCCGCCGGGCACGGGACATCGGCCGTCGGTCGCCGGCTACCGGTCGCCTCGACACGGTCACCCCGTCACTCGGTCGTCCGAGAACGCTCAAGCGACCGCGTCGGCCCAACGGCACCCCAGCAAGCAGCGCCCTCCCCGCGACTGCCCCGCCGGGTGGCCACCCCACGGAGGCGGCACGGCACGAAGGCGGCCACGGCACGAAGGCGTCACGCCACGAAGGCAGCCACGGCAGGGAAGCGGCCACTCGGGGAAGGCCGAGGTCCCAGGACCGGGCGGTGGCCGTCAGCGAGCCCGTCGGGTCCCGATCCCGACGTCGTCACCGCGACCCCACGCGCATCACCTGCGGGCGCACCACCTGTGCCCGGTCCGGGTACCAGTACGGCGTGCGTGCCGGGCCGCCGGTGGTGTACCTCTGGTGCCGTTCGTACGTGTACCCACAATCCGGCCCGGTTCGTCGTCGAGGAGATTTGATCCGGGTTTCTCCGTATATAGGTGGGTACAGGATGTGACTCGGGCCACGTGAAATGGGCGTAACGCTTCCCGCCCCCACGCGATGACTCAAGAGGTGACAGCCGAGGAGGGAATACGGGCGCCCCTTTCGGGGCTCTTGTCTGCACCGTTATTTCTCCACTGCTCCGCCCGCGCCGTCGGTTCATCCCCGCCGGCGGTCCGCCGTTTCCATCGTTCCGAGAGGTTGTTCGTGTCGGCCAGCACATCCCGTACTCTCCCTGCGGAGATCGCCGAGTCCGAGTCCGTGATGGCGCTCATCGAGCGGGGGAAGGCTGAGGGGCAGATCGCCGGCGACGACGTACGTCGGGCCTTCGAGGCTGACCAGATTCCGCCGACCCAGTGGAAGAACGTTCTGCGCAGCCTCAATCAGATCCTCGACGAGGAGGGTGTGACGCTGATGGTGAGTGCAGCCGAGGCGCCGAAACGCACCCGCAAGAGCGTCGCAGCGAAGACCCAGGCAAAGCGCACGGCCACCAAGACGGTGGCCGCCAAGACCACTCAGGTCAAGAAGGCCGCCCCCGCCAGGGCTGCCTCCCCCGCGGCTCCGGCTGCTCCCTCCTCTCCTGTCCCGGGTGCCGCGGCCGGTGCGGCAACCGGTCAGGAGGCCGGCGAGGGCGCGCCCAAGCCCGCGAAGAAGGCCGCGGCCAAGAAGACCGCGGCGAAGAAGAGCGCCGCCAAGAAGACGGCCGCTCCCAAGAAGACCGCGGCCAAGAAGTCCGTCGTCGACGAACTCCTCGAGGGCGAGGACGAGATGGTGGAGGACCTCGCCGCCAAGGCGTCGGGCAAGCCCGGTGCCGACGACGGCCCCGCCGCCGAGGTCAAGAACGAGAACGAGGGTTTCGTCCTCTCCGACGACGACGAGGACGACGCCCCGGCCCAGCAGGTCGCCGCTGCCGGTGCGACGGCCGACCCTGTCAAGGACTACCTCAAGCAGATCGGCAAGGTCCCGCTCCTCAACGCGGAGCAGGAGGTCGAGCTGGCCAAGCGGATCGAAGCGGGTCTCTTCGCCGAGGACAAGCTGGCCGCCGAGGAGAAGCTGGCTCCCAAGCTGCAGCGGGAGCTGGAGATCATCGCCGAGGACGGCCGCCGCGCCAAGAACCACCTGCTGGAGGCCAACCTCCGTCTGGTGGTCTCCCTGGCCAAGCGGTACACCGGACGCGGCATGCTCTTCCTGGACCTGATCCAGGAGGGCAACCTCGGTCTGATCCGTGCGGTCGAGAAGTTCGACTACACGAAGGGGTACAAGTTCTCCACCTACGCGACGTGGTGGATCCGCCAGGCCATCACCCGCGCCATGGCCGACCAGGCCCGCACCATCCGCATCCCGGTGCACATGGTCGAGGTCATCAACAAGCTCGCCCGTGTGCAGCGCCAGATGCTCCAGGACCTGGGCCGCGAACCCACCCCGGAGGAGCTGGCCAAGGAGCTGGACATGACGCCTGAGAAGGTCGTCGAGGTCCAGAAGTACGGCCGTGAGCCGATCTCGCTCCACACTCCGCTGGGTGAGGACGGCGACAGCGAGTTCGGTGACCTCATCGAGGACTCCGAGGCGGTCGTTCCGGCCGACGCGGTCAGCTTCACCCTCTTGCAGGAGCAGCTGCACTCGGTCCTCGACACGCTCAGCGAGCGTGAGGCGGGCGTCGTGTCCATGCGGTTCGGTCTGACCGACGGCCAGCCCAAGACGCTGGACGAGATCGGCAAGGTCTACGGCGTGACGCGTGAGCGCATCCGGCAGATCGAGTCGAAGACGATGTCCAAGCTGCGTCACCCTTCGCGCTCGCAGGTCCTGCGGGACTACTTGGACTGATCGCACAGGGCCTCGTCCTGGTGCCGCCGTGAGACGGTGCCAGGACGGCGAGGAGGACGCGGAGAGGCGCGGAAACAGCACGGCCAAGGCCGGTGGACCCCACCAGGGGTTTCACCGGCCTTCGCCGTGCTGTACGCCGCCTTCGTACTGTCTCGCCTTCGTGCTGTCCCCGTCTCGCCCTCGCGCTGTCCGCCCCGGCCTCCACCCGGCCCGTCCGGCCTCGTCGTGCCCGCCCACCTGCGCGTACGGACACCTGCGTACCTCCACGTACGTCCGCCAACCTCCGACACACGTCCGCCAACCCACGAACACGTCTGCCGACCTCCGGCATCCGTCTGTGCCGGAGCGCGCACTTCCGCCATGCCCCCATGCATCTCGGCGATGCCCCCAGCATCTCGGCGGTGCCCGCACACCTCCGCTATGCCCGCGCACTTCCGCGACGTACCCGGTTCATGCCTGCGGCCTCTCGGCGCATGGGGTACCCACATCTCCTCGGCGCCCGAACCACCGTTCGGGCGCCGTGTCACCCACTCACGGTCGCCCGGGATGCGCGCGGCGTGCGGGCGGAACACCCTGGGTAGTCACGGAGTTCCGTACGGTCAGGAGGTCGGTCTCATGCGAGCGATGCGCTGCAAGCGAACACGCGCCCCACGCACCCAGGAAGGCCCGGGAGGTCGCCCCTTCGTGCTGGGAGTGGCGCTCATAGCGGCGTTGGTGGCCCCCGCGGTCCCCCAGGCCGCGGCGCACGAGCAGGACCCCGACCGTGCCGTGATCGGAGGCTCGGCGGTGAGCGCCGAGAGCCACCCGTGGGCCGTGGCGCTCTCGAGCCGTTCCCGGTTCGGCCCCCAGCGCTCGGGGCAGTTCTGTGGCGGCGCCGTCGTCGGGCCGCGGACGGCGGTCACCGCGGCGCACTGCCTCAGCCGTGAGGTCCTGGGCGCCGATCCCTCGCAGGTCACCGACCTGCGGATCATCACGGGACGCGGGGACCTGACGGGTACGACGGGCAAGGAGGTCGCCGTCGAGTCCTCGAAGGTCAACCCGGGTTACGACCCGAAGACGAACCGGGGGGACATCGCTGTGCTGCGGCTTGCCTCCCCGTTGCCGCAGAGCGCCGTCCTCCCGATGGCCCAGCAGGCCGACCCCGCCTATCAGGCGGGAACCGGGGCGACGGTCTACGGCTGGGGCGACACGACGGGGCGCGGGGACTACGCGTCCACGCTGCATGCCGCCCGGGTGAACGTGCTGGCCGACGCGGACTGTGAGCAGGCGTACCCGGGTTCCGCCGAGGGCACCTACGACCGCGACACGATGCTGTGCGCGGGGGTGAAGCAGGGCGGCAGGGACGCCTGTCAGGGGGACAGCGGCGGGCCCCTGGTCGCCCAGGGAAAGCTCGTGGGCCTGGTCTCCTGGGGGATCGGCTGCGGTGAGCGGGGCCGTCCGGGGGTCTATACGCGGATCTCAGCGATGCAGCCCTTCCTCCGCGCCGAGGAGCGCACGGCCGTGCCGGCGGGGAGCTGAGGGGGCCTCTGAGCCGATCGGGATGCGGAGGAACGGCTGGGCCCGGACAGAGAAACGGCTGGGGTCCAGACTCTGACCGGGGGCCTTCCGGCAGGGCCTGGGCCCGGTCGGTCCCGGCCATGGGCCGCCATGGGCCGGAGTGGTCCGAAATGACGAGGGCGGACGGCCCTCCCTGGGGGCGGGAGGGCCGTCCGCCGGTTCCGGCCTGTGCCGGGTAGCTCGTCGGACGCGGACGCGAGGGCGTCAGCTCAGCAGGTCACCGTTCCTCTTCGCCGGCGGTGGGAGTCGCGGTGAGCTTCTCCGTCTCGTCCTGTATCTCCGCGGCGATCTTCTTGAGTTCCGGCTCGTACTTACGGCCGTGGTGGGCGCAGAACAGCAGCTCGCCGCCGCTCACCAGGACGACGCGAAGGTACGCCTGGGCGTTGCAGCGGTCACAGCGGTCGGCTGCCGTCAGCGGGGTCGCGGGGGTCAGAACTGTAGTCACGTCGCCTCTTCTCTAGCTCGACGAGCTGTCGTACCAGGGTCAACATCCAACCAGGCCGAAAACGTTCCCGCACTGGCCTTCATTCCCGGACTTTTTTGGCCGGGAGGCCGGATAGTTGCCGGGTGGCGGCGAATGGGCCGTATTGCAGGGGTTGGGGTTTTCCGTCTGTTGTGTTCGGACTGTCGTGGAGTTTGTGACGGTGGGTGGTGGCGGGCCCCGTCAGTGGCGCTGGCGGGCCTTCGTCGTGCCGTTGTGCTGTCGTCCGACTCCGGGGGGTTTCCTCCTTCGTTGTGGAGGACGTGCCCGGAGCCTAAACGGTTCATGCCTGGATGGGAACGTGATGTGTGTGTCACCCAGGCGGGTTATCGAACAGGATATCGAATGTGGGCTAGCATGGCGGTTCTCCTGATCCGTCTCCTGGGTCGTGCAGCACGTGCCGTCCTGGGCCTCGGTACCCTCTGACGCGGCGACCCAGCCGTCTCAAGCAGAATTCAGCGAGGAGCGAACCGCGTGACCGCCGACATGTCCGTGCCGTCCACCGCACTGCTGACCGGGGCAGACCGCGAGGGCGGTTCCAATTACACCGCGCGGCATCTGCTCGTCCTGGAGGGACTGGAGGCTGTCCGCAAGCGGCCGGGTATGTACATCGGCTCGACCGACAGCCGGGGGCTGATGCACTGCCTCTGGGAGATCATCGACAACTCGGTTGACGAAGCCCTGGGGGGCTATTGCGACCGGATCGAGGTGATCCTGCACGACGACGGTTCGGTCGAGGTCCGGGACAACGGCCGCGGCATCCCGGTCGACGTCGAGCCCAAGACCGGTCTGTCCGGTGTCGAGGTCGTGATGACCAAGCTGCACGCCGGCGGTAAGTTCGGAGGCGGCTCCTATGCGGCCTCCGGCGGTCTGCACGGTGTCGGCGCCTCCGTCGTCAACGCGCTCTCCTCCCGTCTGGACGTGGAGGTCGACCGCAACAGCCGCACGCACGCCATCAGCTTCCGCCGCGGTGTGCCGGGGATCTTCACCGAGTCCGGTCCGGACGCGCCCTTCGATCCGGCCAGCGGGCTGCTCAAGACGAAGAAGATCCCCAAGAACCGTACGGGCACCCGGGTGCGCTACTGGGCCGACCGGCAGATCTTCCTCAAGGACGCCAAGCTCTCCCTGGAGACGCTGCACGCGCGGGCCCGCCAGACGGCGTTCCTGGTGCCCGGCCTGACGATCGTCGTACGGGACGAGCGCGGGCTGGAGGAGGAAGGCGTCGCGGAGGAGACGTTCCACTACGACGGCGGCATCAGTGAGTTCTGCGAGTACCTCGCCCCGGACAAGCCGGTCTGCGACGTGCTGCGGCTCCAGGGGCAGGGCACCTTCAAGGAGACCGTGCCCGTGCTGGACGACCGTGGTCACATGATCCCCACCGAGGTGCAGCGGGAACTGGGTGTGGACATCGCGCTGCGCTGGGGGACCGGGTACGACACGACGCTCAAGTCGTTCGTGAACATCATCGCCACCCCCAAGGGCGGTACCCATGTCGCGGGGTTCGAGCGGGCCGTCACCAAGACCGTCAACGAGGCGCTGCGGGCGAACAGGCTGCTGAAGGTCGCCGACGACGACGTCGTCAAGGACGACGCCCTCGAAGGGCTGAGCGCGGTGGTGACCGTCCGGCTGGCCGAGCCGCAGTTCGAGGGGCAGACCAAGGAGGTGCTGGGCACCTCGGCCGCCTCGCGGATCGTCGCGCAGGTGGTCTCCAAGGAGCTGAAGGCGTTCCTGACCTCCTCCAAGCGGGACGCCAAGGCGCAGGCGCGCGCGGTGCTGGAGAAGATCGTCGCCGCGGCCCGTACCCGGATCGCCGCACGGCAGCACAAGGAGGCGCAGCGCAGGAAGACCGCGCTGGAATCCTCGGCACTGCCCGCGAAGCTGGCCGACTGCCGCTCCGACGACATCGACCGCACCGAACTGTTCATCGTGGAGGGCGACTCCGCGCTCGGCACCGCCAAGGTGGCCCGGAACTCGGAGTTCCAGGCGCTCCTGCCGATCCGAGGCAAGATCCTCAACGTGCAGAAGTCCTCCGTCTCGGACATGCTCAAGAACGCCGAGTGCGGGTCGATCATCCAGGTCATAGGAGCCGGGTCCGGACGGACCTTCGACATCGACCAGGCCCGCTACGGGAAGGTGATCTTCCTCGCCGACGCCGATGTGGACGGTGCGCACATTCGCTGTCTGCTGCTGACGCTCTTCCAGCGCTACATGCGGCCGATGGTCGAGGAGGGGCGCGTCTTCTCGGCCGTACCGCCGCTGCACCGGATCGAGTTGGTCAACCCGAAGAAGGGGCAGGACAAGTACCTGTACACCTATTCGGACAACGAGCTGCGGCAGACGTTGCTGGAGCTGGAGAGCAAGAAGATCCGCTACAAGGACTCCATCCAGCGCTACAAGGGTCTGGGTGAGATGGACGCCGACCAGCTGGCGGAGACCACCATGGACCCGCGGCACCGCACCCTGCGCCGCATCAACATCAGCGATCTGGAGGCGGCCGAGCGGGCTTTCGATCTGCTGATGGGCAGCGAGGTGGCGCCACGCCGGGAGTTCATCAGCTCCTCGGCGGCCACGCTGGACCGCTCCCGTATCGACGTCTGACTGACCCCCCGCGCGCCCGTCTCCTCCCGAGAGACAGCGCCTGAGTGAGCGCGACGGCCGTTCGGGAACTCCGCACAGGAGTTCCCGGACGGCCGCTCCAGGACGGCGCGGCCATGGAGCGTGAGTCGGCGGTTTTCGTTGACGGTGTTTGGGCGTCCCGTCACCTGAAGAGGTGAAGCCGGGCGGATTGGGCTGAACTGGGACACAAGGTTGCCCCCATGCTGTGGCATGCGCCTCGACGACCCCTGGTACGACAATGTGTCTGCGGACGGCCCTCCTTTCCGTGACACTCCTCCATTCCGTGACGCCGCTCCGCTCCGTGACGCCCTTCCGCTCCGTGACACCCCTCCATTCCGTGACGCCCCTTCCACCGCGCTGTCCGGACGATCGGTGACGTCGGCGGTACGGATGCCAGGACAGCGGTCGGAATCCGTACCGCCACAGCAGGCTGCGCCCGAAGCGCTGGATGTGTATCCGGTCGTCCAGCGTTCTGCCGCGTTCCAGCAACTGCGCCGCCGCTACCGGCGCTTCGTGCTGCCCGTCAGTGCGGCGTTCCTGCTGTGGTACCTCGGCTACCTGGTGCTCGCGGTCAGTGCCCCGGAGCTGATGGCGAGGCCGGTGGCGGGGGCGCTCAATGTGGCGATGGCCGCCGGGCTGGCGCAGTTCGCGACCATCTCTCTGCTCACCTGGGCGTACGTTCGTCACGCACGGCACCGGCGGGACCGGCCGGCACTGGAACTGCGCTGGGTGACGCAGGACATGACGCGGAGTACGGGAACGGGTACGAGTGCGGGTAAGCGCGCGGGCGTGACGGAGGGCGCACGGTGAGCGGTGGTCCTCAGGCGTCGGTGCTGGTGCTCTTCACCTCCGTCGTCGCCGCGACGCTGGCCGTCACCATCCGGGCGGGCCGACGGCGTGGTTCCGCCGAGGAGTTCTTCACGGTCGGCAGGCTCCTCACCCCCATGGAGAATGGTTTCGCCATGGCCGGGGGCCATCTGTCGGTGGCGTCCTTCCTGGGCATCACCGGGCTGATCGCGCTCTACGGCTACGATGGAATGCTCTACTCCGTCGGTCTGCTGGCGGGCTGGCTGATGGTGCTGCTCCTCGTCGCGGAACCGGTGCGCAACTGCGGCCGGTTCACGCCGGCGGACGTGGTCGCGGCCCGGATGCGGGTCAGGCCCGTGCGGATCGCCCTGGGCTGCTCGTCGGTCACGGTCTCGCTGCTGTACCTGGTGGCCCAGGTGGTCGGAGCCGGCACCATGGTCGCGCTGATGCTCGGGCAAGCCGGAGGGGCCGCGTACACCTGGACGGTTCTGGGAGTGGGCGCGCTCATGGTCGTCCACGTCTCCTGCGGCGGTATGCGGGCCACCACCTGGATCCAGATCGGCAAGGCGGTGTTGCTGATCGGCGGGGCGCTGACGCTCACCGTTCTGGTGCTCCTGCGGTTCGGCGGCGACCTGGGCGGCCTGCTGGTCGCCGCCGCGAGGGGCAGCGGCCACGGTGCGGACTTCCTGGCACCCGGGCTGCGGTACGGAGGCGAGGGGTGGGCAGCGCGGCTCGACTTCGTCAGCCTCGGGCTGGCACTGGTACTGGGGACGGCCGGACTGCCGCACATTCTGGCGCGCTTGTCCACCGTGCCGACCGCACGCGCCGCGCGGCGCTCGGTCGTGTGGGCGGTCTGTCTCATCGGCGGCTTCTCCCTGATGACCGTCGTCCTCGGGCTCGGGACGGCGGCGCTCGTGGGCTCCGGCGCTGTACGCGGGTCGAGCCCGGCGGGGAACACCGCGATGCCGCTGCTGTCCCTCGCGTTGGGCGGCGGGGCGGCTTCCACCGGAGGCGCGGCCCTGGCGGCGCTGGTGGCCGTGATCGCCGTCGCCGCCGTCCTGGCCGTCGTCGCGGGTCTCACCCTCGCCGCCTCGGCGGCCGTGGCCCATGACCTGTACGCCTCGTCGCCACGGCGGCGCCGGCCACCCCACCCGCCGCACGGCGCGGTCACGGACACGGTGCCGCACGCAGGGGCGGACACGGGCATGGAGCCGGTCGCGGGTACGGGCGCGGGCGCGATGCGGGCAAGGGCGTGGGCAGCGGGCAGGGCCCGGGCAGGGAAGCGGACAGCGGGCGCCGCGAAGGGCGAGGTCGCCGTCGCGCGGGGCGCGGCGGTGGTCATCGGAGCGGTGGCCGTCGGACTCGGGCTGCTCGCACGGGAGCGGAACGTGGCCTTCCTCGTGGGGCTCGCGTTCGCGGTGGCGGCCTCCGCCAACCTGCCCGTACTGCTGTACGCCCTCTTCTGGCGGCGCTTCACCACGCGGGGCGCCCTCTGGGCCGTGTACGGGGGGCTGCTGCCCGCGGTCGCGCTCACGGCGCTCTCTCCCGTCGTCTCGGGCTCGCCCCAGGCGCTCTTCCCCGGACTGGACTTCGCCTGCTTCCCCTTGGAGAACCCCGGCCTGGTCTCCATCCCGCTCGGCTTCCTCGCGGGCTGGCTCGGCACCCTGCTGTCCCGTGAGCGCCCCGACAAGGCGCGGTACGCCGAGACGGAGGTGCGCTCCCTCACCGGTGCGGGCGCGGTGTGAGCCCGGCGGAACCGCGGCCGGGAGCGCCGCCGGGCCCGCCGCCTGGAGGGGCGGCCTCGTCCCGGGGGCCGCTCCCGGCGCGCGGCTCGGGGTGGAGGGCCTCGGGCAGGGTGACCGTGAACTCCGCGCCACCGTCCGCGCTCTCACCCACCTCGGCCGTACCCCCGTGCCGCTCCGCCAGGCGCCGCACCAGTGCCAGCCCGAGTCCGCGCCGGCCGTGTGCCGGGGGCCGTTTGGTGGACCAGCCCTCCGTGAAGACGGCCTCGCGGCGCTCCGGTGGGATGCCGGGCCCGTTGTCGCTCACCCGCAGGGTGAGCCCGGCGGGTCTCCTTCGGTCGGCCGTTTTGGGGGCGGCCGTCCCAGAACTGGCCTCCCTGTGCTCGTCCTGTCCGTGCTGCGGTGTCTGCCGCAGCAGCGCCTCCACCCTGCCCCCGTCGCAGCCGGCTGTCGCGTCCAGTGCGTTGTCGACGAGGTTGCCCAGCACGGTCGCCAGTTCGGAGGGATCCACCACCCGGTCGGGCAGCAGGGTGCCCGGTGCGATCCGCAGGGCGACGCCGCGCTCGGCGGCGACCGTCGCCTTGCCGACCAGCAGGGCCGCGAGCAGCGGGTCCTGTATGTGTGCGGAGATCTCCTCGGCCGTCGCCCGGTGCACCCCCACCGCCTCGCTCAGGTATGCGACGGCGTCCTCCACCATGCCGAGCTGGAGCAGCCCGAGGAGGAGGTGCAGGCGGTTGGCGTGTTCGTGGTCCTGGGCGCGCAGGGCGTCGATCAAGCCTTGGGAGCCGTCGAGTTCGCGGCCGAGCAGTTCCAGCTCCGTACGGTCGCGGAGTGTGGCGACGGCACCGCCGTCCTTGGTGGGCATCCGGTTGGCGACCAGGACCCTGCCGCCGCTGACGGTCAGGACGTCGGCCCCTGGCACCTCGCCCGCCAGCAGCCTGGCCGTGCGTCCTGGGCCCAGCGCCTCGAACGGGGTGCGCCCGATGTCTCCTGACGTCAGACCGAGCAGCCGCTGTGCCTCGTCGTTGACGAGGCGGATCCTGCCGCCCGCGTCCAGTGCGACCACGCCCTCGCGGATTCCGTGCAGCATCGCCTCCCGTTCGGCCAGGAGGGCGGTGATGTCCGAGAAGGCGAGGTCGTGGGTGCGCTTCTGGAGGCGGCGGAAGACCAGCAGCGCGGCCAGCGCGCCGACGCCGAGCGCGCCGCCCGCGTACGCGAGCAGTCCCGGGACGGCGCGGGTGAAGCGGTCGCGCACGCTGTCGTAGGCGATCCCGACCGAGACGGCGCCCACCACCCGGCCCGTGTCGTCCCGCAGCGGGACCTTGCCCCGGGCCGACCTGCCCAGGGTGCCCTCGTCGATGTGGTGGACCTGGCGGCCCGCCAGCGCGGGGCCCGGGTCGGTGGAGACGCGCTCCCCGATGCGGGCGGGTTCGGCGTGGGACCAGCGGATGCCGCGGGTGTCCATGACCACGATGTAGCTGGCCCCGGTGGCGCGCCGTGTCCGTTCGGCGAGCCGCTGGACGGGCCCGCGGCGGGAGGGGCCAGCGCCGTCGGTCACCAGTTCGTCCAGGCCCGGCTCGGCGGCTGTCGCCTGCGCGATGGCGAGCGCGCGGCGGGACGCCTGGTCGTCGAGCTGGGCGCTGAACGGGGCGAGGAACAGCCCTGTCGCGACAGCGGTCACTCCGGTGACAACGGCGAGCTGCATGAGCAGCACCTGTGAGGACACGCGTCGCGGCCAGCCGGGGAGGGGGAGCCGGGAAGGACGCCGGCCGCGGGGATGGCGGACGGCGCCGCCCTGGGCTGTGGGGCCGTCGGCGGACCACGCCGAAGCGGCCGACGGCGCCTTGGCGACGGACGACGCCGCAGCGACGGTGGACGCCGCAGCGGTGGTGGACGTGGCGGTGGTGGACGTCGGCATGTCGGGGGACGGCGGCGTGCCGGAGGGGGACACGGGCGACCTCGGGGCGGGGAGGGGACGGGGGCGGTCTTCCCAAGGGGAGACCCAGCCGGACCGTATCCAGCCACCGTGGTGCCGCACGAGCCCCGCGACGGATGTCCGCACGCCCCCACCGGTGACCGTCAGCCGGGTCTCGTTCCAGCCGCTCCGGCCCCTCGCCGCGAGGTCGGGAGGTCCGGCGGTCGGGAGGTCCGGCGGTCGGGAGGGCACGAGGGCTCAGCCGGGCAGCGTCGTCTCCGCGCGCGTGAGTTGCTCTACCTCCAGCCGTACGGGACTGGCGGGAGCGGCTCCGCAGCTCGCGGGGAGCGCGGGGCCGTCGGCCGTCTCGGTGAGGACGACGTGCCAGCGCCGTCCGTCCTGGTGCGCGACCGTCACGTACCGGTGTCCGGTCTCCGGCTCCTCGTGCGAGGCCACCACCCTCACCGCGTCGGCCCGCGTCTCGCCCGTACGCTCCCGTACCGCGAGGTCCGCCGCCTGTCCCGGCCGGTCCCAGGCCGACCGGCCGCGGCAGCCCTCCAGCGTCACATGGCCGTCGCGTACCGCGTCGAGTACGGCCTTGACGGCGACGGCGCCGAGACGGCCGTACGCGTAGCCGTGCGGCAGCACCAGCAGGGTCGGGGCGAAGCGGTGGCCACCGATGTGGGTGATCTCCCAGACGTTCGCCCCGCCGGACGCGGCGAGTTCGTCCGCGAGTGGTCTGCCGAGCAGGGCGCAGCAGCGGTCCCGTTTGCCGTTGGTGCACACCAGGGCGAGCGGGTCGCCTCGGTACGGCTCCCAGCGCGGGCCGTCCGGTGCCGTGCCGTTCCCGACGCTCCGCGCGGGGTCGTCCAGGAGGGCGAAGTCGAGTGCGCGCAGCGCCTCCAGCCCGCCGTCGCCGGGCAGGACGGCCGTGCGGACCCAGCTGTCGCCGGGAACCGTACGGGCCAGGTAGACGCGGTGACCGTCGGCGGGGGAGCCCGTGCCCGTGGAGCCCGTTGCGGGGGAGCGGTCCGGGTGGCGTCCGGGGCGGCGGATCAGTGCGACCCGCCCACCGTGCGCACCCGCCGCCGCGTCGAGTGCCCTGCCGAGTTCCGGGTCGAGACGGCTCTGGGTCAGCGCCTTGCCCCCAGGGGCCGGGCTGCTCGATCAGCAGCCAGGTGCGGGCTGTCGCCGCCGTCCCGGCGAGGGATTCGGCCAGCGCCCGGGAGGCTGTCGCGCACGTGCTCACGCAGGTGAGCCTAACCTGCGTCGCCACCCCGTGCGCGACGCGACGACACCGGCCGGCCCGCACGACCCCGGAGCGCCGCTGGCTCGTACAGGCGGAAACCGGAATCGCGATGTTCGGTACGATCGGCACCCGTCCGGCGGACACCGCGCCGGTGACGGAACGGCGGGATCCGCGCCGGCGGCCCGGTGCCCTCGCTCTACGGGGACGATCGGTGACCGTCCGGCCCCGCCGACTGGTACGGCTGTCCGGTCCGGCCGACGGCCCTGCCGTCAGGAGCGGATGGCGGGAGCGGACAGCAGGCGCGAGTGACCGGCACGCTCGGCCGGCCGCTCCGGGCTGCGGGCCGGTTCAGTGGGTACGGCGGGCTGTGCGGCCAGGTGGGCGAGGAGATCAGGCGCACCGGATCGGCCGGATCGGCCGGACGGACCGGAAGAGTCGGAACGGAAGCCGGCGGGGGTGTCGGACGCCGCCGGGTCCCGGGCAGGAGGAGCGCGGAGCGTGGACAGCGGCGTGGCGGGCAGCGAGCGGCGAGGCGCGGTGGGCGGCCGGATCCCGGTGGTCGTACTCGCCGGATTCCTCGGTTCGGGGAAGACCACTCTCCTCAACCACCTGCTCCGCCGGGCCAGAGGCACCCGTATCGGTGCCGTCGTCAACGACTTCGGCAGTATCGAGATCGACGCCATGGCGGTCTCGGGCCAGGTGGACTCGATGGTCTCCCTCTCGGACGGCTGTCTGTGCTGTGCCGTCGACACCAGTGACATGGACGAGGTGCTGGAGGTGCTCGCCCGGCCCTCGGCCGGTATGGACGTCATCGTGATCGAGGCGAGCGGGGTGGCCGAGCCCGAGACGCTGATCCGGATGGTGCTGGCCAGCGGCAGCCCGCACATCGTCTACGGCGGTCTGGTGGAGGTCGTGGACGCCGCGGAGTTCGAGGCCGTGCGCGAGCGCCATCCGGAGCTGGAGCGCCATGTCGGCGCCGCCGATCTGCTCGTGCTCAACAAGGCCGACCGCGTCCCCGCGGAGCGGCAGGAGGCGTTGCGTGCCGAACTGGAACGGCTCGCCCCCGGGACCCCCGTGGTGCCCGCCACGTTCGGCCGTGTCGATCCGCAGTTGCTCTTCGACCGCGTACACCGGGCACGGCCGCCCGTCGAGCAGCTGTCGTTCGACACGCTGCTGTACGGGGACGAAGAGGGTGAAGGGGGCAGTGCGGGCGAGGCCCGCGGACGTGACGGTGCGGATCACGCGCAGCACCTGCACGCCGCCTACGAGGCCGTGGAGTTCACCGCCGCCGAGCCCATGGACCCGCGCCGTTTCCTCGACTTCCTGGACAGCAGGCCCGAGGGGCTCTACCGGATGAAGGGCTATGTCGACTTCGGCGCCGCCGACCCCGACAACGTGTACGAGATGCACGCTGTCGGCGGCTTCCTCCGGTTCGCCCCGGAGCGGCGGCCCCGCTCGCAGGAGCGGCGCACCGACCTGGTGATGATCGGCTCAGGGGTGGACGGCGCGGCCCTGCGCGAAGGACTCCGCGCCTGCGTGGCGGGCTCGGACACGGACGCGGACACGGACACGGACACAAACGTGCACGCGGATGCCGGGGCGCCGGACGAGCGGGCGATGTGGGGAGTGCTCCGTTACGTGGCTCACGCCCCGGAGGGGGACGGCGACCGGGCCGGCCACGATGCCGCCGAGGCCCCGGAGGGCGGCGCGGAGCCGGGCACCGACGGGACCGGAACCGCCGGGTCCGGGCCGTACGGGACGCGCGACGCGGACGGAGCGCCCGACCCGTATGACCCGTATGACACATGCGACCCGGACGACAGGTACGAGCCCCACCAGTCGTACGCCGCTTCCAGGATCGACGATCCGTACGGATACGGCGAGGATCCGTACGACGACACCCGCGCTCCCGTCCACCCCGCCGTGTCCGGCTCCGGTTCCGGTTCCGCCGCACCCGGTTCCGACTCTGCCGCGCCGGGCTCCGGGCCCCAGCCGTAGCGCCACCGTCCCGGACCTGCCGCACCCCCCGGGACCCGCCGCACCGCGCTGACCGGTCTTCACCGATCCACCGCCTGCCGGCTCACGGGCCCGCCAGTTCACCGGTCCGTCGGCTCACCGGCCCACCGGTCGCAAAGACAGGGCCCCGGGCGGACGTGCCGCCTGCCCGGGACCCTGCCCGTACCGTCCGGTGCCCGTACCGTCCGCGGCCCGCGCCGCGCCAGTGGCCGCGCCGGTGGCCCGGCCGTGCCGGACTACACGGGACCGGCCACCGCGGCGACCTGTTTCTTCAGCGGGAGCCCCGAGCCGTCCCTGCGGGGATCGACCTCGGGCAGGTCGGCCGGGGAGCCGGACTTGGTGGCGGCCATCGCGGGGGTCGGGCCCGCCCAGGCCAGTCGCAGCCTGTCCTCGCCCTTGAGGAAGCGCTGGCAGCGCACGCCGCCGGTCGCGCGCCCCTTGCGCGGGTACTGGTCGAAGGGCGTGAGCTTGGCCGTGCTCAGCGCGTCGTCGAGCGTTCCCTCCGCTCCGGCGGCCGTGAAGACGGCGGCGTCGGAGGCCGGGTCGACCGCGCCGAAGAAGATCACCTTCGCGTCCTGGCCGACCTTGATGCCGGTCATGCCGCCGGCCGGGCGGCCCTGCGGACGCACCTGGCCCGCCGGATACCGCAGCAGCTGGGCCTCGTCGGTGATGAAGACCAGATCCTCCTCGCCGGTGCGCAGCTCGACGGCGCCGACGATACGGTCGCCCTCCTTGAGGGTGATGACCTCCAACTCGCTCCGGTTCGCCGGGTAGTCGGGCACCACGCGCTTGACGACGCCGTGCTCGGTGCCGATCGCCAGGCCCGGCGAGGACTCGTCCAGCGTGGTGAGGCAGATCAGTGTCTCGTCGTTCTCCAGGGAGAGGAACTCCGACACCGGTGCCCCGCCCGAGAGACTGGGCGCGGAGGCCGACTCGGGGAGCTGGGGGAGGTCCACGACCTGGATCCGCAGGAGACGCCCCTGGGAGGTGACCGCGCCGATCTCGCCGCGGGTGGTGGCGGGCACGGCGGAGACGATCACGTCGTGCTTGGCGCGCTTGGCGGGCTCGGTGAAGTCCATGCCGCCGTTGGCGGTGCGCGCCAGCAGCCCGGTGGAGGAGAGCAGCACCCGGCACGGGTCGTCGGCGACCTCCAGCGGAACCGAGGCCAGCGGTGCCTCGGCGGAGTCCAGGATCTCGGTGCGGCGCGGGGTGCCGTACTTCTTGGCGACGGCGGACAGTTCGGAGGAGACCAGCTTGCGCAGCTCCGCGTCCGACTCCAGGATGCTGGTCAGCTTCTCGATCTCCGCCTTGAGGTTGTCCCGCTCGTCCTCCAGCTCGATGCGGTCGAACTTCGTCAGCCGCCGCAGCGGGGTGTCGAGAATGTACTGGGTCTGGATCTCGCTGAGCTGGAAGCGGGACATCAGCGCGGCCTTGGCCTCGGCGGCGTTCTCACTCGACCGGATGATGCGGATGACCTCGTCGATGTCGACGAGCGCCACCAGCAGGCCCTCGACGAGGTGCAGCCGGTCGCGCCGCTTGCCGCGCCGGAACTCGCTGCGGCGCCGCACCACGTCGAACCGGTGGTCGACGTAGACCTCCAGCAGCTCCTTGAGGCCGAGGGTGAGCGGCTGGCCGTCCACCAGGGCGACGTTGTTGATGCCGAAGGACTCCTCCATCGGCGTCAGCTTGTAGAGCTGGCCGAGGACGGCCTCGGGGTTGAAGCCGTTCTTGATCTCGATGACCAGCCGCAGGCCGTGCTCGCGGTCGGTCAGGTCCTTCACGTCCGCGATGCCCTGGAGCTTCTTCGCGTTGACCAGGTCCTTGATCTTGGAGATCACCTTCTCCGGGCCGACGGCGAAGGGCAGCTCCGTGACGACCAGGCCCTTGCGGCGGGCGGTGACCTGCTCCACCGAGACCGTCGCGCGGATCTTGAAGGAGCCGCGCCCGGTGCGGTAGGCGTCCTGGATGCCCTCCCTGCCGACGATCTTGCCGCCGGTGGGCAGGTCCGGGCCCGGGATGAAGCCCATCAGGGTCTCCAGGTCGGCACCCGGATGCTTGATCAGGTGGCGGGCCGCCGCGATGACCTCGGTCAGGTTGTGCGGCGCCATGTTCGTCGCCATGCCGACCGCGATGCCGGAGGCGCCGTTGACCAGCAGGTTCGGATAGGCGGCCGGGAGGGTGACGGGCTCCTGCTCGCTGCCGTCGTAGTTGGCGCCGAAATCGACCGTGTCCTCGTCGATCGACTCGACCATCAGGCCCGCGGCCGGGGCGGAGCGGCACTCGGTGTAGCGCATCGCCGCCGGCGGGTCGTCGTTGCCCAGCGAGCCGAAGTTGCCGTGCCCGTCCACGAGTGGCAGCCGCATGGAGAAGTCCTGCGCCATGCGCACCAGCGCGTCGTAGATGGCGGAGTCACCGTGCGGGTGGAGCTTTCCCATCACCTCGCCCACCACGCGGGCGCACTTCACATACGACCGCTCGGGGCGCAGGCCCATCTCGTGCATCTGGTAGAGAATCCGGCGCTGCACGGGCTTCATCCCGTCGCGGGCGTCGGGGAGAGCGCGCGAGTAGATGACCGAATACGCGTACTCCAGGTAGGAGGCCTGCATCTCGTCGACGACGTCGATGTCGAGGATGCGCTCCTCGAAGTCCTCTCCGGGCTCCGGTGCCGGTGTACGGCTCTTACTGCGGCGGGCCATCGCGGCTGCGGCTCCTTCGCTGCTTCGTGCTGTCGCTCTTGTGCTGTCGCTCTTGCGCTGTGGCTGTCGTACTGGCGAGCTGTCGTGTTGGCGCTCTTGCGCTGTGCCTCATTGTGGACCGCCCTACTGACAGGCGGCTGCTCGGTAGACCGTACGGGAACTTCGCACCTTGTCGGCGTGGTTGCATACAGTGACAGGGCCGCCGGTCGCGTGAGGCGCAACAGGCGGCCGGCAGTTCCCGGCACCGGGCCGGGAAACCCCCGCGAGCGGAAGGGACTCCACGCCCATGGGTCACACGGCCACGCCCCCGCCGGCCACCGGTGGGCTGACAGCGACGGAGCATCGGCTGGCCAACGGCCTGCGTGTGGTGCTCTCCGAGGATCATCAGACCCCCGTCGCCGCTGTCTGCCTCTGGTACGACGTCGGATCCCGTCACGAGGTGAAGGGCCGCACCGGCCTCGCGCACCTCTTCGAGCACCTGATGTTCCAGGGCTCGGCCCAGGTGAAGGGCAACGGGCACTTCGAGCTGGTGCAGGGCGCGGGCGGCTCCCTCAACGGCACCACGAGTTTCGAGCGCACCAACTACTTCGAGACGATGCCGGCGCACGAGCTGGAGCTGGCCCTGTGGCTGGAGGCCGACCGCATGGGCTCCCTGCTGGCCGCGCTGGACGAGGAGTCGTTGGAGAACCAGCGCGACGTCGTCAAGAACGAGCGCCGCCAGCGGTACGACAACGTGCCGTACGGCACGGCCTTCGAGCGGATGACCGCGCTGGTCTTCCCCGAGGGCCACCCCTACCACCACACCCCGATCGGCTCCATGGCGGACCTGGACGCGGCCTCGCTCCAGGACGCGCAGGAGTTCTTCCGCACGTATTACGCGCCCAACAACGCCGTGCTGTCCGTCGTCGGTGACATCGACCCGGAGCAGACCCTCGCCTGGGTCGAGAAGTACTTCGGCTCCATCCCCGGCCACGGGGGCAAGCAGCCGCCGCGCGACGGCTCGCTGCCCGAGCTGATCGGCGAGGAGAAGCGCGAGGTCGTGGAGGAGGACGTGCCCTCCCGCGCGCTGATGGCCGCCTACCGGCTGCCGCACGACGGCACGCGCGGCGCGGACGCGGCCGACTTGGCGCTGACCGTGCTCGGCGGTGGGGAGTCCTCCCGCCTCTACTCCCGGCTGGTGCGGCACGACCGCTCGGCGGTGGCCGCCGGCTTCGGGATGCTGCGGCTGGCGGGCGCCCCCTCGCTCGGCTGGCTGGATGTGAAGGCGTCCAGCGGCGCCGAGGTCGCCGACATCGAGGCGGCGGTCGACGAGGAGCTGCGCCGCTTCGCGGAGGAGGGCCCCACCGAGGAGGAGATGGAGCGCGCCCAGGCCCAGCTGGAGCGCGAGTGGCTGGACCGGCTGGCGACGGTCGGGGGCCGTGCCGACGAACTGTGCCGCTTCGCCGTGCTCTTCGGTGACCCGCAGCTGGCGCTGACGGCCGTCCAGCGGGTGCTGGAGGTCACGCGCGAGGAGGTGCGCGAGGTGGCCGCCCAGCGGCTGCGCCCGGACAACCGCGCCGTTCTCGTGTACGAACCGCTGGCGAACGACGACGAGGAGGCCGGGCAGTGAGCGAGACACCGGCGAGCACGAACCCCGCGGCCGTCGCGGAAACGGCAGGAAAGAGCATGGAGTTCCACCCGCAGCCGCCCAGCGGCACCCCCAAGCCGTGGGCCTTCCCCACCCCCGGGCGCGGCACACTTCCCAACGGGCTGACGGTGCTGCGCTGCCACCGTCCGGGCCAGCAGGTCGTCGCCGTCGAGGTCAACCTGGTCGCGCCCCTGGACGCGGAGCCCGAGGGGCTGGACGGGGTCGCCACCATCATGGCCCGCGCGCTGAGCGAGGGCACCGACAAGCACACGGCGGAGGAGTTCGCCGCCGAGCTGGAGCGCTGCGGCGCCACCCTCGACGCGAACGCCGACCACCCCGGGGTGCGGGTCTCGCTGGAGGTCCCCGTCTCCCGGCTGCCCAAGGCGCTGGGCCTGCTGGCCGACGCGCTGCGCGCCCCCGCCTTCCCGGACAGCGAGGTCGAACGGCTGGTCGCCAACCGGCTGGACGAGATCCCGCACGAGCTGGCCAACCCGGCCCGCCGCGCGGCCAAGGAGCTGTCGCGGCAGCTCTTCCCCGCCGCGTCGCGGATGTCGCGGCCCCGGCAGGGCACCGAGGAGACGGTGCGGCGCATCGACGCGGCGGCCGTCCGCGCCTTCTACGAGGCCCATGTGCGCCCCGCGACCGCCACGGCCGTGGTGGTCGGCGACCTGGAGGGCGTGGATCTGGACGCCGCGCTCGCCGAGACGCTGGGCGCCTGGACGGGTTCGGCCGCCGAGGCCCGCCCGATGCCGCCCATCACCGCCGACGACACCGGACGGGTCGTCATCGTGGACCGGCCCGGCGCGGTGCAGACGCAGCTGCTGATCGGCCGCGTCGGTCCCGACCGGCACGACCGCGTGTGGCCGGCCCAGCTGCTGGGCGTCTACTGCCTGGGCGGCACCCTCACCTCGCGGCTGGACCGGGTGCTGCGGGAGGAGAAGGGCTACACCTACGGTGTCCGCGCCTTCGGCCAGGTGCTTCGTTCGGCGGAGGACGGGACGGGCGCTTCGCTGCTGGCCATCAGCGGCTCGGTCGCCACGGATGTCACCGGTCCCGCGCTGGCCGACCTGTGGCAGGTGCTGCGCGTGCTGGCGGCCGAGGGGCTGACCGACGAGGAGCGGGACGTGGCGGTGCGGAACCTGGTGGGCGTGGCGCCGCTGCGCTACGAGACGGCGGCGGCGGTCGCCGGGACGCTGGCCGACCAGGTCGAGCAGCACCTGCCGGACGACTACCAGGGCCGGCTCTACGCCCAACTCGCCGAGACCGGCACGGTGGAGGCCACGGCGGCGGCCGTCAGCGCGTTCCCGGCCGACCGGCTGGTGACGGTGCTGGTCGGTGACGCGTCCCAGATCACCGAACCTGTACGCGAGTTGGGCCTCGGCGAGGTCACGGTCGTCTCCGGCTCCTGAGGCACGTTCCCCGCCGGGCGACGGCCGCGAGGAGGGCGCCGGGGGCGGCTCGCGGGTGTCTCCAGGGCGCCCGGAAGACCGCCTGGAAACGGCTCGGGAACCCCGGCCGCGGTGGGGGAAACCGGGGCCCGGGAGGAGGAATTACTCCTTCCGGGCCCTTCCTGATGTCCGTTTCCGCTGCGGTTGTGGCGAGTTGGAGTGTGGCGAAGATGACAAACGCGGGGATTCGTTTGCCGCTCGGAGTTGGCCACGTCTAGCGTCGTTGGCGCTGTCCGTCAGAAGTGACCGCACCCGCGGCCGACGGGCAGCGATCGCCGAATCCCCGAGGGGAACTGCCCGAGGGGGACCGGGGACCCAACCGAGTCCCATGGGGTGAATCGGACGGCCTCGCACGAGGCGGTCCGTAGGAGACCTTCCTGCTCCGAACCCGTCAGCTAACCCGGTAGGCGAGAAGGAAGGAAAGGAGTACGCCTCCGTATGGCGTTCACCCGTGCCACCGGCAAGCACAGGCGTCCGAGCAAGGCTCGCAAGGCCTCGGCGGGAGCGGCGGGTATAGCCGGCCTCGCCACCGTGGGCGTCGTCGGGTCCATCGCCTCCCCGGCCTTCGCCGCGAGCGGTGGCGGCCAGAACCAGAGCGGCATCCAGCACAGCCCCCAGGTGCGGGAGGCCCTCGCCGCCCCGATCTCCGACACGCTGGACGAACAGGCCTACGACCAGGTGCTCACGGCCGAGCAGGCCAAGGCCGAGACCGAGGCGAAGGAACAGGCCGCCAGGGCCAAGGCCGAGGCCAAGCGGAAGGCCGACGAGGCCAAGCGCAAGGCCGCCGCCGAGAAGGCGCAGAAGGCGCACGAGGCGAAGCTGAAGGCCGCCAGGGACGCCGAGCGCGCGAAGCTCGACCAGTACGTGCTGCCCGTCGAGGGCTCCTACGTCTCCACCGGCTACAAGCAGGGCGGCGGCATGTGGTCGTCCGGCAGCCACACCGGTATCGATTTCCACGCGGGCATGAACACGCCGGTCCGGTCCGTGGCCGCCGGTGAGGTCGTGGAGGCCGGCAACGGCGGGGCCTACGGCAACAACATCGTCATCAAGCACAAGGACGGCACGTACACGCAGTACGGCCACCTCAACTCGATCGGCGTGTCCGTCGGCCAGACGGTGAAGGCGGGCCAGCAGATCGGCCTGTCCGGCTCGACGGGCAACTCCTCCGGTCCGCACCTGCACTTCGAGGCCCGCACCGGCCCGGAGTACGGCTCCGACATGGACCCGATCGCCTATCTGCGCCAGCACGGCGTCAAGATCTGACCGGCTGTCCGGGCTCGCGTCCTCGCGGCGGTCCTCTGTGAGGGGCGAAGGGACCACCAGGTCCCTTCGCCCCTCCTTTCTCCGCCCGGGAACGGCCCGGGAACGACGAGGGGGGCGCCGCACCATCAGGTGCGGCGCCCCCCTCGTACGCGTCCGCGGCGACGGCCCGGACGCACCGTCCGGTCAGACCGTCTCGGGCAGCTCCTCCAGCCCCTCGGCGACCAGCTTGGCCAGGCGGTCGAGGGCCGCCTCGGCGCCGTCGGCCTCGGAGGCCAGGACGATCTCCTCGCCGCCCTCGGCGCCCAGCCCCAGGACGCCGAGCATGGAGGCCGCGTTGACGGGGTTGCCCTCGCCCTTCCGGACGGTGACCGGGACCCCGGAGGCGGAGGCGGCACGGACGAAGATGGAGGCGGGGCGGGCGTGCAGCCCCTCGGCCCAGCCGACGGTGACGCGGCGCTCAACCATGGTGTTGCCCTTCGGGTCGGTGAGGTTGTCTAGACCAGTCTCGCACGCGTGTCCGCGTGCACCGCGACGATACGACGCGAGCACCGCGCGCCCCCGCGTACGCCCCTCCGCCGTACGCTGGCCCCATGCCGACCCCCGAGGAGCGCGCCTATCCCACCCACTGGGAAGCGGACATCGTGCTGCGCGACGGGGGCACCGCCCAGGTCCGGCCGATCACGCCCGACGACGCGGAACGGCTGGTCAGCTTCTACGAACAGGTGTCCGACGAGTCGAAGTACTACCGCTTCTTCGCGCCCTACCCGCGGCTGTCCGACCGCGACGTGCGCCGGTTCACCCACCACGACTACGTGGACCGGGTCGGTCTCGCGGCGATCATCGGCGGAGAGTTCATCGCGACCGTCCGCTACGACCGCATCGACCACCTCGGCCGCCCCGCGGGCCAGCCCGCCGACGAGGCGGAGGTCGCCTTCCTGGTCCGCGACGACCAGCAGGGCAGGGGAGTGGCCTCCGCGCTCCTGGAACACATCGGCGCGGTCGCCCGGGAACGCGGCATCCGCCGGTTCGCCGCGGAGGTGCTGCCAGCCAACACCAAAATGATCAAGGTGTTCACGGACGCGGGCTACTCCCAGAAGCGCAGCTTCGAGGACGGCTCGGTCCACCTCACCCTCGACCTGGAGCCCACCGAGCGCTCCCTCGCCGTCATGCGGGCCCGCGAACAGCGTGCCGAGGCCCGCTCCGTGGCCCGCCTGCTGGCCCCCGGCTCGGTCGCCGTCGTCGGCGCCAGCCGCACCCCGGGCGGGGCCGGGCGGGCGGCACTGGGCAGCCTGCGCACGGGAGGCTTCACCGGGCGCGTCTACGCCGTCAACCACGCGCTCGATCCGCACGGCCCGGCGGAACTGGCCGGGGTGCCCGCCTTCCGGTCGGTGCGGCAGATCCCCGAGCGGGTCGACCTGGCCGTGCTCGCCGTTCCCGCCGACCAGCTCCGCGCGGCCGTCGGGGACTGCGGGGAGGCCGCCGTGCAGGGCCTCGTCGTCCTCTCCGAGGGGGTCGGCCGCACCGAGCAGCGCGCCCTGGTGCGGCTCGCCCGCTCCTACGGCATGCGGCTCATCGGTCCGGGCGCGCTCGGACTCGTCAACACCGGTGCGGACGTGCGGCTGAACGCCACCCCTGCCATCCGGATGCCCGCGCGGGGCCGCATCGGGGTCTTCACCCAGTCGGGCGCCATCGGCGTCGCCCTCCTCGACGGGCTCGACCGGCGCGGCGTCGGCCCCTCCTCGTTCGTCTCCGCGGGCAACCGTGCCGACGTCTCCGGCAACGACCTTCTCCAGCACTGGGACGAGGACCCGGACACCGATGTCGTCCTGATGTACCTGGAGTCCATCGGGAACCCGCGCAAGTTCACCCGCCTCGCCCGGCGCACGGCGGCCCGCAAGCCCGTCGTGGTCGTCAAGGGAGCCCGGCACCGGGGCAGCGCGCCGCCGCCCGGGCACGCCGCGCCCGCCTCCCGCACCCCGGACGCCACCGTCTACGCGCTGCTGCGCCAGGCGGGCGTCCTCATGGTCGACAGCTTCACCGAACTGCTGGACACCGGGGTGCTCCTCGCGGAGCAGCCGCCGCCCGCGGGACCGCACGTGGGCATCGTGGGCAACACGGAGGCGATGAGCCTGCTGACCTACGACGCGTGCCTGCACGACGGGCTGCGCCCCCGCCCGGTGACGGCGCTGCCCGGCTCGGCCGCGCCGGGCGACTTCGGCCGGGCGCTGCGCGAGGCCCTCGCCGACGCGGCCACCGACGCCGTGCTCGTCACCGTCATCCCCACCGTCCCCGCCGAACTGCCCGGCGGCGTCGGCACCCACCGCCCGGACACCCCGCCCGACGGCCAGGTCGAGGCCCTCGCCGACGCGCTGCGGGAGGCCACCGACGCCGTCGCGGCCGGGGAGAAGGCCGCGCGCAAACCGGTGGCCGTCGTCCATCTGGCGATGGAGGGGCTGCAGAAGGCGCTCGCCGCCCGGGGCCTGCCCTCCTACCCGACACCCGAGCGCGCCTCGCGGGCCCTGGCCGAAGCGGTGCGCTACTCCCGGTGGCGCGCGGAGGCCGCCACCCCCGGCAAGGTTCCCGACCTGGAGGTCGACGAGTCCGCCGCAGACCGGCTGCTGGCCGCCGCGACGCCTGCCTCCCCCGAACGCGGCCGCACCCTCACCGACGAGGAGACCGCGCGGCTGCTGCGCTGCTACGGCATCGCGGTCCAGCCCACCCTGCCCGCGCCCGACGCCGACACGGCCGCCGAGGCGGCCCGCATCCTCGGATACCCCGTCGCGCTCAAGACCACGGCGCCCCACCTGCGGCACCGCGCCGATCTGGGCGGCGTGCGGCTGGACATCGCCGGTGAGGCGGGGCTGCGCCGCGCCTACGCGGAGCTGACCGGGGCGCTCGGCGCCCCCGGCGAGCTGCGCCCCGTCGTCCAGGCGATGGCCCCGCGCGGTGTCGGAACCGTCATCCGGGGCACCTTGGACCCCGCCATCGGCGCCGTCCTCTCCTTCGGCCTCGCGGGCACCCCGTCCGACCTGCTCGGCGACACGGCGCACCGGCTGGTGCCCGTCACCGACAAGGAGGCCGCGGAACTGGTGCGCGCGATCCGCTCGGCGCCGCTGCTGTTCGGCTGGCGCGGCGCCGAGCCCTCCGACACGGCGGCCCTCGAAGAGGTGCTGCTGCGCGTCTCGCTGCTGATGGACGACCATCCCCAGGTGGTCGCCGTGGAACTCGATCCGGTGGTGGTCGCCCCACGCGGTGTGACCGTGCTGGGCGCCGCCGTCCGCGTCGCCGACCCGGGACACCGCCCCGACCTGGGCGCCCGCAGGCTCCCGGCGTACTGACGGCGGGCGCGGCGGGCAGGGGGGCGTACCCGGGGGAACGGGCAGGGGCTGAGCCGCCGTGCGGCCCCGTAGGATGGCTGTCATGGCGAAGACCGGTACGACGACCCAGGGGCTGCGCGAGGCGATCGAACGCAGCGGCTACTACCCGGCTCTCGTGGCCGAGGCCGTCGAGGCGGCGGTGGGCGGGGAGCCTGTGGCCTCCTACCTCGTGCACCAGGAGACGACGTTCGACTCCAACGAGGTGCGCCGCCATGTCACGGTCCTGGTGCTCACCCGCACCCGCTTCCTCGTCAGCCACACCGACGAGCAGGCGGCGGACGGCACCTCGCCGTCGCCGTACGCCACCACCTCCACCGAGTCGGTCAAACTGGAGCGGATCTCCTCCGTCGTCCTCTCCCGCGTGGTGGCCAACCCGGAGTCCTACACGCCCGGCACCCTGCCCCGCGAAGTGGTCCTGACCATCGGCTGGGGCGCCGTCTCGCGGCTCGACATGGAGCCGGCCACCTGCGGCGACCCCAACTGCGAGGCCGACCACGGCTACACGGGCTCCGCCACCGCCGACGACCTCTCCCTGCGGGTCAGCGAGGCCGGGGACGGCCCCGACACCGTCCGTCAGACCCTCGCCTTCGCCCAGGCACTGTCCGAGGCCACCGCCGGCACCCGGGTCGGACCCTCGCAGTGACGCCGGAGAACACCCCCCACCCGCTCGGTACGGCCCCGCACGGGACCGCCCCGTCGGACACCCCGCTCGACCCGCGCACCGCGCCGGTGCCGCGCTACGGCTCCGGCTCCCTGTCCGACCTGCTGCCCTCCGTCGCCGCCGGGCTCGGCGTCCCCGGCATGACGGCGGGACTGCCCCTGGAACCCGCCGACCGCGCCTGCGTCTTCCTGGTGGACGGCATGGGCTGGGAGGCGGTAAGAGCCCACCCCGACGAGGCGCCGTTCCTCACCTCGCTGCTGCCGAGTTCCGCGGGCGGCACGGGCCGCCCGATCACCTCCGGTTTCCCCTCCACCACGGCCACCTCGCTGGCCTCCGTCGGCACCGGACGCGTCCCCGGCGAACACGGGCTGCCCGGCTACACGGCGCTGGACCCGGCCACCGGGCAGATCATGAACCAGCTGCGCTGGCAGCCGTGGACCGACCCGCACGTGTGGCAGCCCTACCCCACCGTCTTCCAGCAGGCCGCGGCCGCGGGCATCGGCACCTGCCAGGTGACGGCACCGCACTTCGAGCACACCCCGCTCACCAAGATCGCCCTGTCCGGCGGCACCTTCCTGGGCCGGATGGCCGCCGAGGACCGCATGGACCTGGCCGCCGAACGCCTCGCCGCCTCCGACCGCGCCCTCGTCTACACCTACTACGCGGAGCTGGACGGCAACGGGCACCGCTACGGCATGGACTCGGACGCCTGGCGCGGCCAGTTGATGTACGTGGACCGGCTCGCGCAGCGCCTCGCCGAGCAACTGCCGCCCCGCGCGGCGCTGTACATCACCGCCGACCACGGCATGGTGGACATCCCCGCACACCCCGGAGCCCGCTTCGACTTCGACGAGGACTGGGAACTGAGCGCCGGGGTCGCCCAGCTCGGCGGCGAGGGCCGGATGCGGCACGTCTACGCCGTCCCGGGCGCGGCCGGTGACGTGTACGCCGTCTGGCGCGAGGTGCTCGCGGACCAGGCGTGGGTGGCCACCCGCGAGGAGGCCGTCGAACTGGGCTGGTTCGGCCCCGCCGTGGAGCCGCGCGTGCGCGGCCGGCTCGGCGATGTCGTCGCCGCGATGCGCGACGATGTGGCGGTCGTCGCCACCCGGCGCGAGCCCAAGGAGTCCGAGCTGATCGGGATGCACGGTTCGGCGACCCCCGCCGAACAGCTCGTGCCGCTCCTGGAGGTCCGCACCTGACGGCTCGCCGTCCCCCTCCCCGCCGCCCCCTACCCCCCCCCCCGCTCGTGTTCCCCCCGACGTGGAAAGGCCTCGAACCGCCATGCCAGAGCTGGTGTTCTTCTCCGGAACGATGGACTGCGGGAAGAGCACGCTCGCCCTTCAGATCGAGCACAACCGCTCGGCACGCGGACTGCAGGGCATGATCTTCACCCGGGACGACCGTGCGGGCACCGGCAGGCTCTCCTCCCGGCTCGGTCTGGTGGCCGAGGCCGTCGAGGTGGCCGAGGACCTCAACTTCCAGCAGCACCTGGTGCGGCACCTGACCGCCGGCGGGCGCACCGACTACGTCATCGTCGACGAGGCCCAGTTCCTCTCGCCCGAGCAGGTCGAACAGCTCGCCCGTGTCGTGGACGAACTCGGCATCGACGTGTACGCGTTCGGCATCGCCACCGACTTCCGCACCCGTCTCTTCCCGGGCTCGCAGCGGCTGATGGAGCTGGCCGACCGGCTGGAGACCCTCCAGGTCGAGGCGCTGTGCTGGTGCGGGGCGCGCGCCACCCACAACGCGCGGACGGTCGGCGGCCGGATGGTGGTCGAGGGAGCGCAGGTCGTCGTCGGCGACGTGGGCGAGCCCACCGGCGAGGTCGGCTACGAGGTGCTGTGCCGCCGCCACCACCGCAGGCGCCTCACGGCGGCCGCGGCGGGCGCCGGGGCGCTCTCGCCCGACGTGCTGCCCGTCGACGAGCCCGCCGCGCCGCCGGGGCCGCCGGTGCCGCCCAGCCGTGGAGTCACGACCGCGGCGCCACGGGCCGGATCACACTGAAGTGCGCGCCCTCCGGGTCCGCCAGCGTCGCCAGGCGCCCGTACGGCGAGTCGTTCGGCGGCCGCACCACGTGCCCGCCCAACTCGCCCGCGCGCCGGGCCACCGCATCCGGGTCCTCGACGGCGAAGTAGGTGCGCCAGTGCGGCCCCCGGTGTCGTGGCAGCGCGTCCCCCACCCCGTGGATACCGGCCACCGGGCGGCCGTCCGTGCACAGTGTCAGGTAGTCGAGGCCCGGCGCCTCGACGACCTCCGCGTCGTAACCGAACACCGCCTGGTAGAACTTGACCACCAGGGCCGTCTCCCGGGTGACCAGCTCGAACCAGACCGGCGCCCCCCGCGTTCCCGGCGGGGCCGTCCCCAGGGCCGGGTACTGGGTGTCCTGCCAGATGCCGAACGGTGCGCCGTGTGGGTCGGAGACGATGGCCATCCGCCCGGCCGTCTCCGCGTCCAGCGGCCCCACCGCCACGGTCCCGCCGTACGAACGGACGCTGTCCGCCGTCTCGTCGGCGTCGGCGCTCGCCATGTACGGCAGCCACGCCACCGGCAGCTGTCTGCCCGCCGCCTTCTTCCCGAGCCCCGCCACCTCGTGGCCGCCCGCCACGGCCCGCACGTACGGGCCCAGCTGCTGCGGCCCGGCGCGGAACTCCCAGCCGAACAGGCCCTGGTAGAACTCCTTGCCGACATCCAGCCCGTGCACCATCAGGCTCGCCCACGCGGGCGCTCCGGGTGTGTGCCGTAGCCGAGTCGCTGCCTCCGTCATTCTGCTTCGCTCCTTGACCATCATCGATGCGGTCGTGCGGTGGAAGTGCTGCCCCGGCGTCCTTGCCGCGGCGTGGGGACTACGCGCTCAGTGCAGATGCTGTCACCACCTGTCGTGCCGCGCTCCCCGGCCGCGCCGCTTTTCTCCGCTTCGGGCCGAGAATCCCCGATCCGTGTGCCCTGCCCCCCACCCCGGTCCGGCGGCGCCGCGACTGCGCGAAGATGGCGCCATGACAGCCATCATCTCCGTACCCGAACTCGCGGGCGAGCTGGCCGCCGGCACCCCGCCCGTGCTGCTCGACGTGCGCTACGAGCCGGGCGGCCCTCCCGGCCTGCCGCGGTACCAGAAGGGGCACCTGCCCGGCGCCGTCTACATCGACCTGGAGAGCGAGCTGGCCGGCCCGGCCGGCGAGGGCACCGGCCGCCACCCCCTGCCGTCGCCCGGCGTCCTCGGAGCCGCGATGCGCCGCGCGGGTGTGACCGCCGGCCGCCCGGTCGTCGTCTACGACGCCGGGGGAGCGGGCGGTGGCTGGGCGGCGGCCCGCTGCTGGTGGCTGCTGCGCTGGGCCGGGCACCCGGACGTCCGCGTGCTGGACGGCGGTCTGGCGGCATGGGAGGCCCACCACGAGGGCGAGGAACTCGACACGGGGACTCCGCACCCAGAGCCCGGCGACTTCACCCCCTCGCCGGGCGGCCTGCCCACCCTGGCCGCCGACGAGGCCGCCGCCCTGGCCCGCCGCGGGGTGCTCCTGGACGCCCGCGCCGCGGAGCGCTACCGCGGCGAGGTCGAGCCGCTGGACCCGGTGGCCGGGCACATCCCGGGCGCCGTCTGCGCCCCCACCACGGAGAACCTCACCGACGCGGGCACCTTCCGCTCCCCGCAGGCCCTCGCGGAGCGCTTCGAGGCGCTCGGGGCGGCGGCGGGCACGGAGGTCGGCGTCTACTGCGGCTCGGGCGTCTCGGCCGCCCAGGAAGTCCTCGCCCTGCACCTCGCGGGCATCGACGCGGCCCTCTACGTCGGCTCCTGGAGCGAGTGGAGCGCGGACCCACGCCGCCCGGTGGCCACGGGTCCCGAACGGGGCTGAGGCGGTCGCGGCTCCTCCCCCGGCCGGGGGCCGGGGGAGGAGCGAAGGACCGAGAAGGGGTGGAA
>NZ_VJOK01000001.1:5766125-5804033 GCF_013302895.1 Streptomyces albus subsp. chlorinus
CCGCCTCCAGCAGACTGGTCAGCGAGTGCGCGCCGGCCGGCCGCGTCGTCGGCACCCGGCGGCTGGTCGTCCTCGTCGCCGGGCGCGGGCACCAGGGAGGCGGGCTCCAGCTCGTGGCGAGCGAACCGGTCGGCGCGCTCGGACCGCTCCGAGCGGTCGCGGGGCAGCCGGGCGATCCGCGGCACGAAGGGGAAGCTGGGCTCCGGTGTGTCGTCCGTCTCACCGATCAGCGCCCGGGCCTCGTCGTCCGCGGCCTGCACCAGCCGGCGCGGCGGGTCGTAGGTCCAGGTCGCCGAGTGGGGCTGGCCGGCGACGCGGTAGGCGAGCAGGACCTCCCAGGTGCCGTCGTCGCGCCGCCAGGAGTCCCAGTGGACGGACTCCTTGTCGGCGCCGCGCAGCAGCAGCCGCTCGCTGACGGCCTCGCCGAGCTGCGGACCGGCGTTCTCGCCGGGGCGGCGTACGGGGGTCTTGCGGGCGCGCTCGGCCATGAAGGCGCGTTCGGCGAGCACGGGGCCCTCGAACCGGCGTACCCGGTCGACGGGGATGCCCGCGAGGGAGGCGACCTCCTCGGCGGAGGCACCGGCTCGTATCCGCGCCTGGATGTCGCGGGGCCGCAGGTGGCTCTCGACCTCGATCTCGATCTGGCCGAGCCGCGCCCGGTCGTTCCGGACGGCGGCGCGCAGCCGCTCGTCGATCGGAAGCGTGTATTCCGTGCTGTCGGCAGCTTTGAGCACCAGTCGTGTGCCGTCGTTGCTGACGGCCACGACACGCAGTTCGGGCATGGGGACCTCCCGGGTGGTGCCTGCCGACGTCACGTGCGTCGCTGCTCCCGCTAGACGAGTGTGGCCTGCCCGGGTGCAGCCTGCCACAACCTTGCCGACTTCCTCGGGGTCCGAGGCAGTGTTCAGATCGTTGTTCGAATCGTACGGAACCACCCGGAACCACCGCTACGGCACGGTTACCTCCTCACAACGCACGGTGGCCGAGGTGGTCACCGTGAGCAGTCGGCGCCGGGTCAGAACCGAGACCAGGGCTCGTCACACTACTCCATTAGGGCCACCCGGGTGGACCGCCGCGCCACCGAAGTTGCTCCGGGGTAAAGGAGTTGACGCCCCAAGAGTCCATTTGGCCTGGATAAGGGGGTGGGAAGGGTCACAGAACCACCCTAATTGGAACCTCTGCCTTCGCGTGAAAGTCCCCTATTCGTGCACAGTGGTTGGAGTGTGCGATCAAGGGCGGTAGATGGACAAGAAGGACAAGAACCACATACCCGGCCAGCGAGATCCCCGGCGAGCTCCGGAGAAGGAAGGGGGCAGGAGTGGCAAGAAGCTCGATCTGAGCCTGGCGCAGGTCCTGGGCAGCTCCGTCGCCGCGGTGGTCGCCGCGTTCGCGGCGGGCCAGCTCGGGGTGTACGGAACCTTCCTCGGCGCCGGTGTCGTCAGCCTGGTCGCCACCAGCGGCGGTCCGATCTTCCAGCACTTCTTCAGCAAGACCGGTGAGCAGCTCAAGGAAGCGGCCATCCCGCCGAAGGCCCGGCACGTACCCGTACGGGACCCGGCCGCGGGCTGGAAGGACGAGGAGGGCGGGCACACCGCCCAGGCCGCCCACAACGCCGGGGCGCTCCACGAGACGCAGAGCACCCGGCCGATGCCGGCCGCGCGGGGCGACGGCCCTGGGAGCGGGGCCACGCGGCGCGTTCCGGGGACCGCCCCCGCCGACGACGCCACCCGCGCCCTGAGCGTCGAGGACATCACCGGCGGACTGCGGCAGCGGGAGCGGGACCGTCCCGACGACGCGACCACGGTGCTGCGCATACCGGACGCGGACGCGACGCGGACCCCGCCCGGCGACGACGCGACCCGGATGCTGGGCACCGTCGGACGGCCCACCGGCGCCACCGGACCCGCGGCCCTGCCCGGGGACGGGGAGTTCACCGAGGGGACGACCCACGGCACCAAGTGGCGGGGCTGGCGCCGCACGCTGCTGCCCGCCGTGGTGGTGTTCGTGATCGCCATCGGCGGCATCACGCTCTACGAGGGCGTCTCCGGGCACTCCGTCTCCGGCAGCAAGGGCACCTCCATCAGCCATGTGTTCCGGCCGGGCCACAGCTCTTCCGGCGACGAGGACCCCGGCACCACGCCCGCCACCCCGCACCCGAGCAGGTCGGACGAGGGCGACAGCCCCTCCCCGGCCCCGGACGGCTCGCAGCCCTCCACCGACCCCGGTGACCAGGGCGGCGACCGCACCCGGCAGCCCGGCTCCGGCGACGGCGGCGACCGCTCCACCCCGAGCCCCCGCCCGTCCCACAGCCAGTCGGACGGAACGGGCGACACCCCGGACAGCGACAGCGGCGAGTCCGGCAGCACGCCTCAGGAGAGCGGCGGCTCCGAGGGCCGGCAGGACGGCGACTCCGCGAACCAGGGGAGCGGCTCCGGCAGCAAGCTCCCCCAGGGGCAGCAGCCCGGACTCGCCCCGCAGAGCTAGCCCTTCTCCGTCCCACCCGCAGCGGGCCGGACTCCTCACGCGAGGGGTCCGGCCCGCTGTCGTGCGACTGCCGTACGAGAGGGCTCCCACGGCGGTCGGACGGTTGCGGGAGGTGACAGGAAGGGTCAGTCGCCCAGTACGCGCCGCAGGTAGGGGTTGCCGAAGACCCGGTCCGGATCGAGCCGGTCGCGCAGTGCCGTGAACTCGGCGAACCTGGGGTACACCCCGGCGAGGTACTCCGCGTCCCTGCTGTGCAGCTTCCCCCAGTGCGGGCGGCCCGCGTGCGCCGTCATGATCCGTTCCACCGCGCTGAAGTACGCCTCGTGGGGCGTGCCCCGGTACATGTGCACCGCCACGTACGCCGTCTCGCGCCCGCTCGCCGTCGAGAGCGGTATGTCGTCGGCGGGAGCCGTGCGGACCTCCACCGGGAAGCTGACCCGGAAACCGGACCGCTCCACCAGCGTCCTCAGCTCCCGCAGCGCGCCCACCAGCGCGGCTCGCGGAATGGCGTACTCCATCTCCACGAAGCGCACCCGGCGCGGACTCGTGAAGACCTTGTAGGGGATGTCGGTGTAGGTGCGGGCCGACAGGGCGCGGCTGGAGACGCGGGCGATACCGGGGATGGTGGCCGGTACCGCCCTGCCGAGCGCGCAGACCGCCTGGAAGAGGCCGTTGGACAGCAGTTCGTCGTCCACCCAGCCGCGCACCCGGGGCAGCGGGGCGGCCGGGCCCGCGCTGCGGTTGTTGCGCTTGGTGTTGCAGCCGTCGGTGTGCGGGAACCAGTAGAACTCGAAGTGCTCGTTCTCGGTGACCAGCTGGTCGAACTCGGACACCACCCGGTCGAACGGCATCGGCTCCTCGCGGGCCGTGAGCAGGAACTCCGGCTCCACCGCGAAGGTGATCTCGCTGATCACGCCGAGCGCGCCCAGCCCCACCCTGGCGGCCTCGAAGACGGCCCGCTCCTCGTCCGTGCCCTCCGCGGAGCAGCGCATCACCGAGCCGTCCGCGCGCACCAGCTCCAGCTCCTTGATCTGCGCCGCGACGGAGGCCGTCTCGCGTCCCGTGCCGTGGGTGCCGGTGCTGACGGCGCCGGAGGCGGTCTGCTCCATGATGTCGCCCATGTTGGTCAGCGACAGCCCGCGCGCGGCCAGCGCCGCGTTGAGCACCTTCAGCGGGGTGCCGGCGCCGACGGTGACGGTGCCCGCCGTGCGGTCGACCGCGCGTATCCCGGCCAGCCGCTCGGGGCGTATGAGTACCCCGTCGGTGACGGCGGCGGCCGTGAACGAGTGACCGGTGCCCGCCGCCTTGACCCGCAGCCCGTCCGCGGCGGCGCGGCGCACCACCTCGGCGAGGGCTTCCGTGGTGGAGGGCGAGACGGTCCGCTCGGGTGCGGCCGTCACATTGCCCGCCCAGTTACGCCACGTCGCCGCTCGGCTGTTCGCTGTCCGCACGCTCATCCCTGACCGTCCCCTCTCGCCGCGGCACCGGCCGAGGGCTCAGCCGGCGGTGGCCGAGGAACGCCACCACGGCCGCCAGCGCCCCCGCCGCAGCGGGCACGCACCAGGCGCGGCCGGCGCCGAGGACGTCGACGGCCCGGCCGGCCACCGAGGATCCCAGCGCCACCCCGACCGCGAGCCCCGTGCTGGTCCACGTCATGCCCTCGGTCAGCTGGGCGCGCGGGACGAGCTGTTCGACGAGGGCCATGGTGGTGACCATCGTCGGGGCGATGGTCATGCCCGCGAGGAAGAGCGCCACGGCCAGGGACGGCAGGTTCCCCACCAGTTGGAGAGGGATCATACTCACGGCCATCGCGCAGACACCCAGCAGCCAGCGGCGGGCGGGCGGCCCCGAGGGGCGCAGCAGCCCGAACGCGGCGCCCGCCAGCACCGAGCCCAGCGCGTAGAGGGCCAACGTCACACTGGCCAGCGCCTTGTGGCCCTCCTCCTCGGCGAACGCGACGGTCACCACGTCGACCGAGCCGAAGATGGCGCCGGTGAAGGCGAAGGCGCCCACCAGCACCTTGAGGCCGGTTGCGCGCAGTGCGGAGCCGCCGCCGTGCCGCCGGCGGGGAGGGGGCGGTGGCTCGGTGGCGCGCTGGGCGCTCAGCCACAGCACCCCGGCGCACAGCGAGGCGGCGGCCAGCAGCGGGCCCGCCTCCGCGAACAGGGCCGTGGACAGGCCGATGGCCAGGATCGGGCCGACGACGAAACAGCACTCGTCGATGATCGACTCGAAGCTGAAGGCCGAGTGGAGCAGCCGGACGTCGTCCCGGTGCAGGTGCGCCCAGCGGGCCCGCACCATCGCCCCCATGCTCGGCATGGCGCCCGCGCCCACCGCGCACCCGAACAGCAGCACGTCCGGGGCCCCGTACCGTGCCGCGGCCACCAGTCCGGTGACGGCCGCCACGGTGACCAGCATCGCGGGCCTTATCACCCGCCGCTGTCCGTGCCGGTCCACCAGGCGCGATATCCGCGGGCTGATCACCGCCGAGGCGAGCGCCACCGTCGCCGACAGCGCCCCCGCGAGCCCGTACCGCCCGCTGAGCTGGGAGACCATCGTGACGACGCTGATGCCCGTCATCGACAACGGGAGGCGGCCGAGGAAGCCGGCGGCGGAGAAGGCGCGGGTCCCGGGCGTGGCGAACAGCGCGCGGTAGGGGCTGGAGGGTCTGGCCACAGGAAGACGCTCGTCGATCGGTCAGGGCGGACGCGGGGGAGGCATCCAGCTTACGGGCGGGAGGGCGGCCCACCGCGCCCGACGCAGGATGGCAGGATCGAGACATGTCCGATGCGCTGCCCACCGAATCGTCCGGCCCCGCACGGGGCACCTCGCCGGCCCCCTACGACGCCCTCCTGCTGCTCTCCTTCGGCGGTCCCGAAGGGGTCGACGAGGTCGTGCCGTTCCTGGAGAACGTCACCCGGGGCCGTGGCATCCCGCGCGAGCGCCTCGAAGAGGTGGGCCAGCACTACTACCTGTTCGGCGGCGTCAGCCCCATCAACGCGCAGAACCGCGCCCTGCTGACGGCCCTCCGCGAGGACTTCGCCGCCCACGGCCTCGACCTGCCCGTCTACTGGGGCAACCGCAACTGGGCGCCGTACCTGACCGAGGCGCTGCGCGAGATCGTCCGCGACGGGCACCGGCGCGTGCTGGTGCTGGCGACCAGCGCCTACGCCTCGTACTCCGGCTGCCGCCAGTACCGCGAGAACCTGGCCGAGTCGCTGGCCGCCCTGCGCGCGGAGGGGCTTCGGCCGCCCCGCGTGGACAAGCTCCGGCACTACTTCAACCACCCCGGCTTCGTCGAACCCGTGGCCGACGGCGTGGTGGCCTCCCTCGCCGAGCTTCCCGAGGACGTCCGCGCGGGCGCCCACCTGGCCTTCACCACCCACTCCATCCCCACCGCCGCCGCGGACACCTCCGGCCCGGTGGAGGCGCACGGCGACGGCGGCGCGTACGTGGCACAGCACCTGGACGTCGCGGGGCTGATCGCGGAGGCCGTACGGGAGCGCACCGGCACGGCCCACCCCTGGAGCCTCGTCTACCAGTCCCGCAGCGGCTCCCCGTCGGTGCCGTGGCTGGAGCCGGACATCTGCGACCACCTGGAGGAACTGCACGGCAAGGGCGTGCCGTCCGCGGTGATGGTGCCGGTCGGCTTCGTCTCGGACCACATGGAGGTCCTCTACGACCTGGACACCGAGGCGACGGCCAAGGCGGCCGGACTCGGGCTGCCGGTGCGCCGCTCGCCCACGGTCGGCGCCGATCCGCGCTTCGCCGCGGCCGTCCGCGACCTGGTTCTGGAGCGGGCCGCCACCGAGCGCGGCGAGGCCCCCGCGCGCTGCGCGCTGGGCGCGCTCGGCCCGAGCCACGACCTGTGCCCCGTCGGCTGCTGCCCGGCCCGGACGCCGAAGCCCGCGGCGGCGGGCGCCGACGCGCCGGAGTTCTGAGCCCGGCGCCGGGTACCCCGGCCCCCGCCCCCGTCCCCGCACGCGACGTACGACAGGAGCGACGAGACACGTGACCGAGACGCCGCAGCCCGCACCCGAGGGCGCCGACGACGCGCTGAAGGCGGAACTGCTCGACCTGGCCCGGGAGGCCGCCGACCGCGCCGGCGCCCTCCTGCGCGACGGCCGCCCCGCCGACCTGGGGGTGGCCGCCACCAAGACCAGCCCCATCGACGTGGTCACCGAGATGGACCTGGCCTCCGAGAAGCTCATCACCGGCTATCTGACCGAGCACCGCCCCCACGACGGTTTCCTCGGCGAGGAAGGCGCCTCCAGCGAGGGCACCTCCGGGGTCCGCTGGGTGATCGACCCGGTGGACGGCACCGTCAACTACCTGTACGGGCGCCCCGACTGGGCCGTCTCCATCGCCGCCGAGTACCGCGGCGAGCGGGTCGTCGGCGTGGTGGCGGCGCCCCTGCGGGATGAGACCTGGCACGCCGTCCTCGGCCAGGGCGCCTGGCTCAACGGCCGCCCCGTGCGGTGCCGGCCCTCACCGCCGCTGGACCAGGCACTGGTCGGCACGGGCTTCGGCTACATCGCCGAGCGCCGCGTCGCGCAGGCCGAGGTGGCCCGCGAGCTGGTGCCGCTGGTGCGCGACATCCGCCGCTGCGGGTCGGCCGCCATCGACCTGTGCGACGTGGCCACCGGCCGCCTCGACGGCTACTACGAGCGCGGCCTCAACCCGTGGGACCTCGCCGCCGGCGACCTCGTCGCGCGCGAGGCCGGCGCCGTGACGGGCGGCCGTCCGGGACAGCCCCCGAACGGCGACCTCACCATCGCCGCCTCGCCGGGCGTCTTCGAGGCCCTCCAGCCCCTGCTGGAGCGACTGGGCGCCTGGCACGACTGAGGGCGGCGCCTCCCTCCCGGGCGGGCGCGAGACATGCGGGAGTGAGGGCATGAAACAGGTGCGGCCCCCGGAAGGGGGCCGCACCTGGGGAGTGTGCCGGATCAGGCGACCTGCACGCCGTGCTCGGCGGCGAGGCGGTGGAGGTCCTCCAGTTCCGACTCCTCGACGTCCACGAGGAAGTCGTCGCCCGATTCACGTGCGCGGTGCAGATCGGACTCAGTGGTCCGTATCCGCTGCAGGATGCCTGCGGTGAACGCGTCCATGGTGTGCCCCCTCGTCGCGGGTCGGTGGCACGGGATGTGCCGAGGGTTTGCGGTGCTCGAACCCGGTCACGGCGTGGTCCCCGGGGTGCGTCAGCGCGTGTCGTGGCACGCTGCGCACAGGGCGTGATCGCGGGTGGTGCTCACGTCCTCCCCACCGGCAACCTCAGAGAAACCTCAAACGGGCTGAAAAATGTGTGAGCGTCTTGGACGGCACCGTCGCCCGAGCCGCCCCACAAGCCTCTCACCTCGCCTCTTACAGCCGGTTTACCGGCGTTGGATGCAGGATGGAGGCACGGTCCCCACGGTTTCGCCGGAGACCCCCATCAATCCACAGGGAAGGAACAGCGCCGTGCGCGTACTCGTCGTCGAGGACGAGCAGCTGCTCGCCGATGCCGTGGCGACGGGCCTCCGGAGGGAGGCCATGGCCGTCGATGTGGTCTACGACGGCGCGGCGGCGCAGGAGCGCATCGACATCAACGACTACGACGTCGTCGTGCTCGACCGCGACCTGCCGCTCGTCCACGGCGACGACGTCTGCCGCCGCATCGTCGAGCTGGGCATCCCCACCCGGGTGCTGATGCTCACCGCCTCCGGCGACGTCAGCGACCGCGTGGAGGGCCTGGAACTGGGCGCTGACGACTACCTGCCCAAGCCGTTCGCCTTCTCCGAGCTGACGGCCCGCGTGCGCGCCCTGGGACGGCGCACGACCACCGCGCTGCCGCCCGTCCTGGAGCGCTCCGGCATCAAACTGGACCCGGGGCGCCGCGAGGTCTTCCGGGACGGCCGGGAGGTCCAGCTCGCACCCAAGGAGTTCGCCGTGCTGGAGGTGCTGATGCGGGCCGAGGGAGCGGTCGTCTCCGCCGAGCAGCTGCTGGAGAAGGCCTGGGACGAGAACACCGACCCGTTCACCAACGTGGTACGGGTGACGGTGATGACCCTGCGCCGCAAGCTGGGGGAGCCGCCGGTGATCGTCACCGTCCCCGGCGCGGGGTACCGGATCTGATCGTCGATGCCCTCCACCACCTCCGCCACCGGGTCCGACTGGGGCGGCAACGGCCCCTCCGCGCCCCGCACACCGCCCAAGCCGCACTGGGACCCGCGGGAGACACCGCGCTCGTCCCCCTGGCTCCGGCCGACCATCCGGATAAGGCTCACCCTGCTGTACGGCGGCATGTTCCTGATCGCGGGCATCCTGCTGCTGGCCATCATCTACCTGCTGGCCGCGCAGGCGCTGGACGAGATCAGCCAGCTGCCGTTCCGCATCCTCAACGGGAACGCCCAGCCCACCTCGGACCGCTGCCCCGGACTGACCGGGACGCTGCCCAGCGACGTGTTCATGGACCGCCTGTCGGCCTGTCTCGAGGCCCAGCGGCGGATGGCCCTGGACGGGCTGCTGCGGCGCTCCCTGCTGGCGCTGCTGGGGCTCGCGGTGGCCGCCTTCGCCTTCGGCTACGTGATGGCCGGCCGGGTCCTGGCACCGCTGGGCCGCATCACGCGGACGGCACGCCAGGTGGCCGGGTCGGACCTGCACAAGCGGATCGAACTGGAGGGCCCGGACGACGAGCTGAAGGAGCTGTCGGACACCTTCGACGAGATGCTCGACCGGCTGGACCGCGCCTTCACCGCGCAGCAGCGCTTCGTGGCCAACGCTTCGCACGAGCTGCGCACCCCGCTGGCGATCAACCGCACGCTGCTGGAGGTCCAGCTCGCCGACCCGGCCGGCTCCCCGGAGCTCCAGCAGCTCGCCAAGACGCTGCTGGCCACCAACGAGCGCAGCGAGCAGCTCGTGGAGGGCCTGCTGCTGCTGGCGCGCAGTGAGAACGAACTGGTGGACCGCAAGCCGGTGGACCTGGCGGAGGTGGCCTCGCAGGCCGTCGAGCAGGCCCGCGGCGAGGCCGAGAGCAAGGGCGTGGAGCTGCGCGGGGTGCGCCAGCCCACCTATGTCCAGGGCAACGGGGTCCTGCTGGAACGGGTGGCCCTGAATCTGGTGCAGAATGCCGTGCGCTACAACCTGCGTGAGGGGGGATGGGTCTCGGTCGGCACCGAGGCGCGAGGGGGGCAGGCGGTCCTGGTGGTCGAGAACACCGGTCCCGTCGTCCCCGCCTACGAGGTGGACAACCTCTTCGAGCCGTTCCGGCGTCTGCGTACGGAGCGGACGGGCAGCGACAAGGGCGTCGGGCTCGGGTTGTCCATCGTGCGCTCCGTGGCGCGGGCGCACGGCGGCGCGGTCTCGGCCGTGCCGCGCGAGGAGGGCGGCCTGGTGATGCGGGTGACGCTGCCGCTGTGACGAACCGTGGGGGAGTGACGGAGAGTGGACCGATAATGGCTCGAAGTAGCCGCAGTAGAGTTCGTCATATGCGGAATTAACGGGCTTCGCGCAGGTTGCGGAGATACTGTGACCGATCACACATGCGAATTTTCTGAGGGCGGCACAGAGTGACCGCCGAGCGGGAAGAAATCCGGGAAACCCCAGGTTTTCGCAGGTGGAGATCGTGGGCAGTACCCGGGATGGCGTGTGCGGAGCGCTACTGGGGACCGTTTATGGTCCTCCTCGACAGCCGACATGATCACCTCTTCAGGGGTGCGGTTGGGTGTCGATTGAGTAACAGACCTTGATGTGAGGCAAAATCTCCGCCTCGGGCCGGGCACAAGTCCGGCCTCTCACGCGTTACGTGCGCTGGAGACACCACAGACACCCAGAGGGGGAGAGCGACATGGCTACGGATTACGACACTCCACGCAAGACCGACGACGACGTCAACGAAGACAGCATCGAAGAGCTGAAGGCCCGCCGTAACGACAAGTCCGCGACCAACGTCGATGTGGACGAGTTCGAGCAGGCAGAGGGCCTGGAACTCCCCGGCGCGGATCTCTCCAACGAGGAGCTGTCCGTCCGCGTGCTGCCTCGCCAGGCGGACGAGTTCACGTGCATGGAGTGCTTCCTCGTGCACCACCGCTCGCAGCTCGCCGCGGAGAAGAACGGACAGCCGATCTGCCGCGACTGCGCGGCCTGAGCGGGCGGACCGGCTGCTCGTGGCGGTCGAAGACGCACGTGACGACGAGCGGGGCCCTCGTGACCGGTCGGCCTCGCTCGTGCCGGACGGGGACGGGACGCCGGATGGCCAGGCGCCGTCCGTGAGTGACCAGCACGAGCCCGTGAGTGACGAGCCGGACAAGCGGCTGAGGCGTGCGCGGGGGCGCCACACCCGTGCGTTCCTGCGCGCTGTCGCCGACCGCATCATCGAGACCGCGCCGCGTGTGCCGGTGCGGGATCTGGACACCCTCCGCACACAGTTCCCGGGGCTGGGCACCGAGGAGCTGGCCGACCGGCTCGTCGCCGGGGCCACCAAGGGCTCGGCCGCCGTCGGCGCCGGTGTGGGGGCAGCGGCCATGCTGCCGGTGCCGCCGGCCATGCCCGCCGAACTGGCCGCCGAGATCGTCGGCGTCGCCGGTGTCGAGCTGAAACTGATCGCCGAGCTGCACGAGGTCTACGGCCGCCGTGCGCCCGGCAACGCCCGCGAGCGGGCCACCGCCTATCTGGGTGCCTGGGCCTCCGAACGCGGTATCGAGGTCACCAGGCCCGCCAGCCTGAACACCGCCATGGGCGGGCCGCTGCGCCGTCAGGTGCGGCAGCAGATCATGAGGCGCACGCTGCGCAATCTGCCCAACCTCACGCCGTTCCTGGTCGGCGCCGCCGTGGGCGCGTATCTCAACCGGCGGGACACCGCGAAGCTGGCCCGGCGCATCCGCGCCGACCTGCGGCGCGGCCCGGCCGCCTGAGCGGGCCGCCGGTCCGTCCGCGTACGGCCCGGAGCGGCTTCTCCGGCCTGCCGCCTCGTGCGGGGTCTTCTTCCGCCGGGCCCTCTTCCGCTCCGGGCCAGGTCGGACTTCCGCCGGGCAAGGTCCGTCTTCCGCCGGGTCCCGGCTGTCCGGCATCCGGACGCCGTGAGCGGTTTCTCCGTGCCTGTCCGAGCGGGGGCATGCACTGCCGTGACGGCCCCCCGCAGAAGCTCCACGGCTCTGCGGCGGCACGGCCTCACGGCTTCATGGCGCCACGGCTTCACGGCCTCACGGCGGCCTCACGGTCTCGGCCCGGGCGGGGTGCGCCCCTGCTCAGGCGTGGGGCGCCTCGTGGGCCGTGCGCAGCGCCGCCGCCAGTTCCTCGGGGTGCCGGGTGGAGAGGTAGACGTACGGCGTCGGGTCCTCGGGGTCGGTCACCTCCACCCGGACCGCCGTGGGGATGTAGCCGCGCAGCACCATGTGCGCGCGGGTGTCCGCCTTGTAGGTGCGCCAGGCGCGGGCCTCCTCCGCGTCCAGCGGCTCGGCCTCGCCCAGTGCCGTCACCGGGATCCGGGCCTCGCCCGCGATGAGCGAGCCCGCCACTACCCGCACCCGTACGCTGCCGTAGGCGCTCACACAGACGGCTGCCAGCGCGGTCCCGCCGGCCAGCCCGCACAGCAGGGGCAGCAGGCCGAAGGGAAAGAGCATCAGGGCGCAGCCCACGCCGATACCGGCGGCGATCAGCCACCAGGAGCGGGGTGCGGTCAGGCGTTCGTCGTACGGCGCGGGCGCGGGATGCATGGCTCCAGCTTGGCACGGGGCCCCGGCCCGCCCCGCACGGCGGTAAGGTCTGCACCCGTGAGTGCAGCCAATCCCCCCAGTTCCGCCAAGACCTCCCTGGTGCCGCCCCCCGACGCCGTGGCACCGGTGCGGCACCCCGACGCACCCGCCCCGGGCACGCCGCTGGGCGCCCACTACGACCTGTGCTTCGGCTGCGGCGGCGGGCAGCCGCACGGCCTGCACCTGGTCGCGCGTGCGGGGGAGGGCGTGAGCGTCACCGCGGAGTTCACCGTCAAGCCCGCCCACCAGGGCGCACCCGGGCTCGCGCACGGCGGGGTGCTGACCAGCGCGCTGGACGAGACGCTCGGTTCGGTGAACTGGCTGATGCACGTCATCGCCGTGACGGGGCGGCTGGAGACCGACTTTCTGCGGCCCGTACCGGTGGACACCGTGCTGCACCTGGACGCGCGGGTCACCGCCGTGCACGGCCGCAAGATCTACTCCACGGCGACCGGCCGGATAGGCGGCCCCGACGGACCCGTCGCCGTGCGTGCCGACGCGGTCTTCATCGAGGTGAAGGTCGAGCACTTCATCGAGAACGGCCGCCAGGAGGAGATCCGGGCGGCCATGGACGACCCCGACCAGGTCAGGCGTGCCCGCGCCTTCGAGGTGAACCCGTGAGTTCCGCGAGCCCCGAGCATCCTGTGGCCCCCGAGCACCCCGCGAGTCCCGAGCACCCCGTGGATACCGCGCGTCCAGGGAGCCCCGGGAACCCCAGGAGTCCTGTGAGTCACGTGAGCCCTGTGCGCCCTGTGAGAGACGACGTGGAAGTCCTGCTGCGGCGCGTCGATCCCGAGGTGCCGCTGCCCTCCTACCAGCACCCGGGCGACGCCGGATGTGACCTGGTGACCACGCGGAGCGCCGAGCTGGCGCCGGGGGAGCGGACCGTGCTGCCCACCGGGATCGCCCTCGCGCTCCCCGACGGCTACGCCGCCTTCGTCCACCCGAGGTCCGGTCTCGCGGCCCGCTGCGGTGTCTCGTTGGTGAATGCGCCCGGAACGGTGGACGCCGGGTACCGTGGTGAGATCAAGGTGATCGTGGCCAACCTGGATCCGCGCGAGTCCGTGCGCTTCGAGCGGTTCGACCGTATCGCCCAACTCGTTGTGCAGCAGGTGGAGAAGGTGCGTTTCCAGGAGGTCGACCGGTTGCCCGACTCGGAGCGCGCCGCGGGAGGGTTCGGCTCCACGGGCGGTCACGCGGCGGGCCGGCCGGCCGTACCGGCGGCCTCGCCCGAGGAATCGGCCTCCACCCAGCAGACAGCCGCGCAGCAGAAGCATTACGTTGCGGTCGGTGCCGATCGAGCTTCCGACCTGAGAGGACAGTGACGTGTTCGGACGTCGTCGCAAGAAGAGCGAACAGCCTGAGAAGGGCACCTCGGACGAGTTCGAGACGGAACAGGACGGCCGGGACGAGCCGGAGGACGGCGCGGAAGCCGACGGGGCCGAGGCCCGGGAGACCAGGGTCAAGCTGCCCCCGGCGCCCCGTCCGGACGGCCCCTGGGACATCACCGAGGTCAGCGAGCCCGGCTCGGGGCGGGTCGACCTCGGCGGCCTCTTCGTTCCCGGTGTCGAGGGCATGGAGCTGCGGGTCGAGGTCGCGGGCGACGCGATCGTCGCGGCGACCGTCGTGCTCCAGGACAGCGCCATCCAGCTCCAGGCGTTCGCCGCGCCCAAGCGCGAGGGCATCTGGGACGAGGTGCGCGAGGAGATCGCCTCCGGCATCACCCAGCAGGGCGGTGTCATCGACGAGGTGGACGGCCCGCTCGGCTGGGAGCTGCGGGCCCAGGTCCCGGTGCAGCTGCCCGACGGCACGGGCGGTGTGCAGGTCGTACGGTTCGTGGGCGTGGACGGCCCCCGGTGGTTCCTGCGCGGCGTGATCTCCGGTCAGGGCGCGGTGCAGCCGGAGGCGGCCGGTGTGCTGGAGCAGATCTTCCGCGACACCGTCGTGGTGCGGGGCGACGGGCCGATGGCGCCCCGCGACCCCATCGTCCTCAAGCTGCCCGAGGACGCGCAGATGGTGCCCGACGGGGTGCAGCAGGAGACGGTCGAGGAGGGCTCCCGCTTCGCGGGCGGGCTCGACAAGCTGCAGCGCGGCCCGGAGATCTCCGAGGTGCGCTGACCGCCTGACGGACCGCGCGGCCGGGCCCGGCGGGGCCCGGCCGTCGTCGTCCCGGCACACCGCGCCGCGCGGTGTCTCGCTCACCGTACGGCGCGGCGAACTCGTCGCCGGCGGACGGCGGCCCCGCGGACGGCGGTACGGCAGGCGGCGGTACGGCGGCGGAGGCGGCGCCCCGGCACTGAGCGGCCGGCGATCCTTACGGAACCCTGACGCCTGGGCCCCGGCTCCCAGCGGGGGAAGGGCGCGACAGCGGTGACAATGGGGGCATGTCGTTCGGAGAGCGGTCGCGCCGGGGGCAGCTGCGGGTCTTCCTCGGGGCGGCGCCCGGCGTCGGCAAGACGTATGCCGTGCTGGCCGAGGCGCACCGCCGGGTGGAGCGGGGTACCGACGTGGTCGTCGGGTTCGTGGAGCACCACGACCGGCCCCGCACCGAGGCCCTGCTCTACGGGCTCGAACAGGTGCCGCGCCGCGAGGTGACCTACCGCGGTGCCGTCCTCACCGAGATGGACACCGACGCGGTGCTCGCGCGCCGGCCCGCCGTGGCCGTCGTGGACGAGCTGGCCCACACCAACGTGCCCGGCTCGCGGAACGAGAAGCGCTGGCAGGACATCGAGGAACTGCTGGCCGCCGGCATCGACGTGGTCTCCACCGTCAACATCCAGCACCTGGAGTCGCTGGGCGACGTGGTGGAGTCGATCACCGGGGTGCGGCAGCGCGAGACCGTCCCTGACGAGGTGGTGCGCCGCGCCGACCAGATCGAGCTTGTCGACATGTCGCCCCAGGCCCTGCGCCGCCGCATGGCACACGGCAACATCTACGCCCCCGACAAGGTCGACGCGGCCCTCTCCAACTACTTCCGGCCCGGCAACCTGACCGCCCTGCGCGAGCTGGCCCTGCTGTGGACGGCCGACCGGGTGGACGAGTACCTCCAGCAGTACCGCTCCGAGCACCGCATACGCTCCACCTGGCAGGCCCGCGAACGCATCGTCGTCGGTCTCACCGGCGGACCGGAGGGCCGCACCCTCATCCGCCGCGCCGCCCGGATGGGGGCCAAGGGCTCGGGCAGCGAGATCCTCGCCGTCCACATCTCCCGCGCCGACGGCCTCAGCTCCGCCTCCCCCAAGGAGCTGGCCGTCCAGCGCTCGCTGGTCGAAGACCTGGGCGGCACCTACCACCACGTCATCGGGGACGACATCCCCCAGGCGCTGCTGGAGTTCGCGCGGGGCGTCAACGCCACCCAGATCGTGCTCGGCTCCTCACGGCGCAAGGCGTGGCAGTACGTCTTCGGACCCGGTGTCGGCGCGACGGTGGCGCGGGACTCGGGGCCGGACCTGGACGTGCACATCGTCACCCACGAGGAGGTCGCCAAGGGCCGCGGGCTGCCGGTGGCGCGGGCGGCGCGGCTGGGCCGGTCGCGGATCCTGGCCGGGTGGCTGACCGCGTTCGGCGCCCCGGCGCTGCTGACGTTCTCGATGCTGGCCTACGACCCCGGTATCGGCTTCGCCAACGACGTGCTGCTCTTCCTCGTGCTGACCGTCGCCGCAGGGCTGGTGGGCGGCCTGTTGCCCGCGCTCGCCTCGGCCGCGGTCTGCTCGGCGCTGCTGAACTACTTCTTCACCGATCCCGTGCACACCTGGACCATCAGCAGCGGCCGCAACGTCGTCTCGCTCGCCGTCTTCTTCGGCGTCGCCGTGGCCGTCGCCTCGGTGGTGGACCTGGCGGCCCGGCGTACCCAGCAGGCTGCCAGGCTGCGTGCCGAGTCGGAGATACTCTCCGTGCTGGCCGGCAGCGTCCTGCGCGGTGAGGCGCAGAGCGGGAACGGCGGCTCGGGGCCCAGCCTCGACGCCCTGCTGGAGCGGGTGCGCGAGACGTTCGCCATGGACTGCGTGGCCCTGCTGGAGCGAGCCGACGAGCGGTCCGCGTGGACCTGCGCGGGCAGCGTCGGCACCGCCGAGAGCGGCAAGCGGCTGACCGGTCCCGGCGACGGGGAGACGGATATGCCGGTCGGGGACAACATGATGCTGGTCCTCTCCGGCCGTGTGCTGCCCGCCGAGGACCGCCGGGTGCTCGCCGCGTTCGCCGCGCACGCCGCCGGGGTGCTGGACAGGCAGCGGCTGCTGGGCGAGGCCGAGCAGGCCCGCGAGCTGGCCGAGGGCAACCGCATCAGGACCGCCCTGCTGGCGGCCGTCTCGCACGACCTGCGCACCCCGCTGGCCGCCATCAAGGCGTCCGTCTCCTCGCTGCGCTCCGATGACGTGCAGTGGTCCCCGGAGGATGAGGCGGAGCTGCTGGGCGCCATCGAGGAGGGCGCCGACAAGCTCGACAACCTCGTCGGCAACCTGCTGGACATGTCCCGCCTGCAGACCGGCACCGTCAAGCCCCTCATCAAGGACATCAGCCTGGAGGAGGTCGTGCCCAAGGCGCTGGGCGGCGTCCCCGAGGGCAGCGTGCGGCTGGCGGTCGCCGAGGCGCTGCCGCTCGTCGCCGTGGACCCGGGGCTGCTGGAGCGCACCGTCGCCAACCTGGTGGAGAACGCCGTCAAGTACAGCCCCGAGGGCAAGAAGGTGCTCATCAAGGCGAGCGCGCTGGCCGACCGGGTGGAAGTACGCGTCACCGACCGCGGCCCCGGTGTGCCCGACAGCGACAAGGACCGCATCTTCGAGCCGTTCCAGCGTTACGGGGACGCCCCCGGCGGGGCGGGCGTGGGCCTCGGTCTGGCCGTCGCCCGCGGGTTCGCCGAGGCGATGGGAGGCACTCTGGAGGCCGAGGACACCCCGGGCGGCGGCATGACGATGGTGCTCACCCTGCGGGCGGCGCACGGGCGCGGGCCCGTACGCCCCCGCCCGCCCGAACGCGCGGGAGTCGCGCTCCTGCCGCCCCCACCGCGGCGCTCCGGCGCGTGAGGCGCGGCGGACAGGCCGTGGCGGACGAGCCGCCGCCCCCGGGCCTCCGCACCGCGGAACCGGGCGGCCACAACGGAAGAACCGAGAGGAAGCAAGCATGCACCGGGTGCTCGTGGTCGACGACGAACCCCAGATCGTCCGCGCCCTCGTGATCAACCTCAGGGCACGCAAGTACGAGGTGGACGCGGCGCACGACGGCGCCACGGCGCTGCGTCTGGCCGCCGACCGTCACCCCGACGTCGTCATCCTGGACCTGGGGCTGCCCGACATGGACGGCGTGGACGTCATCCGGGGCATCCGCGGCTGGACGCGGATACCGATCCTGGTCCTGTCCGCGCGCCAGACCTCCGACGAGAAGGTGGAGGCGCTGGACGCGGGCGCCGACGACTACGTCACCAAGCCGTTCGGCATGGACGAACTCCTCGCCCGGCTGCGTGCCGCCGTCCGCCGGGCCGAGCCGACCGCAGGGGTGCCGGACGGCGCGGGCGTCATCGAGACCGACTCCTTCACCGTGGACCTGGCCGCGAAGAAGGTGCACCGCGACGGCGGCGACGTGCGGCTCACCCCCACCGAGTGGCACCTGCTGGAGGTGCTGGTCCGCAACCCGGGCCGACTGGTGAGCCAGAAGCAGCTGCTCAAAGAGGTCTGGGGCCCCTCGTACGGCACCGAGACCAACTACCTGCGCGTCTACATGGCCCAGCTCCGCCGCAAACTGGAGGCCGACCCCTCGCACCCGCGCCACTTCGTCACGGAGGCGGGGATGGGGTACCGGTTCGAGAAGTGAGGCGGTCCCGGCCGCAGGCGGGGAAGAGCCGTCCGGGGCGGGAACAGGGGCGGCGTCGGCGGGTACCCTGGCAGTCATGACTGGCGCCACCCGAGAGCAGCGGGGCACCGGAAGCGGGCGGTTCCGACGGTTCCTGGAACGGCTCTCCTCCTCCGAGGAGGACCTGCGCTCCGCCGAACTGCGTGAGGAAGCCGAGACGAAGGGCTGCACGCGGATCTCCGAATGCACCGACCGCGACATGGTGCGTGTGACCGGTACGCTGCGCACCGTGACGCTGCGGCCGCGCGCCGGAGTGCCCACGCTGGAGGCCGAGCTGTTCGACGGCTCGGCTCCGCTGGACGTCGTCTGGCTGGGCCGCCGCTCCATCGCGGGCATCGAGCCGGGCCGCAAGCTGATCGTCTGGGGACGGATCACCACCAGCCACGGCCGTCCCGTGATGTTCAACCCCAAATACGAGCTGCGACCCCTCGGACAGGAGTAGCGGGTGACCCCTCCCGACAAGCAGACGGACCCGGGAGCGCCGGAGGGCGGGCAGCCCGCCGGTGAGACCGGATCGCGGGCCGTGACGGAAGCCGCGCTGTTCGAGGCGTTCGGCGGCGTGCGGGGGCTGGTCGAGACGACCCTCCCCGGCCTGGTGTTCATCGCGATGTACACGGTGAACAAGGACATCCACACCGCCGCGATCACCGCGCTGGTGATCTCCGGCGTGATGGTCGTCGTCCGGCTGCTGCGCAAGGACACCGTCAAGCACGCGTTCAGCGGGATCTTCGGCGTCGGCTTCGGCGTGCTGTTCGCGATGATGACCGGCAACGCCAAGGACTTCTACCTGCCGGGCATGCTCTACACGCTCGGCCTGGCGCTGGCCTACCTCGTCACGGCCATGGCGGGGGTGCCGCTCCTCGGCCTCGTCCTGGGGCCGGTGTTCAAGGAGAACCTCTCCTGGCGCAAGCGCAATCCGGGCCGCAAGAAGGCCTACACCAAGGCGAGCTACGCCTGGGGCTTCATCCTGCTCGGCAAGTCGGCGGTGCTCTTCCCGCTGTACTTCTGGGGCGACACCACCCAGTTCGGCTGGGTCACCGTCGTGCTGAAGATCCCGCCGTTCCTGCTGGCCGTCTACCTCACCTGGATCTTCCTGGCGAAGGCACCCGCGCCGATCAACGTCATCGCGGAGATGGAGGCCGAGGAGGAGGCCGCCGAGGCGGAGAAGGCCGCCGCGGAGGCCGCCACCGCCCAGGCGGGCACACCGGGCCGCCACCGGCGCTGAGGGGCCCGTCCTGACGGACCCCGCCAGGAATCGCCGCACTCCCCCGGAAACCGTGCCGTTTCCGGGAAGGCTTGCAGGGGCGAGTCGCGCGAGGGAGGCGGTGCGTATGGCGGAGGCCAGCGGTGTGCGGCGACGGAAGAGGGGCGCGGGGACCGGTTCGAGGACCACGCGCAGGACGGTGCTCACAGCGGCGACAGCGGCTCTGACGGGGGCCGTGCTCCCCTCCTGCCGGATGGGCGAGGAGAGCGGGGGCCAGGGCGCGTCCCCGTTCACCGGCGAGCAGGGCCGGGGTGCTCACGTACTGGCCGTGAAGGTGGACAACGTCCCCGCCGCGCGGCCGCACACCGGGCTGGAGCACGCCGACATCGTCTACACCGAGCAGGTGGAGGCCGGGCTCAGCCGCATACTGGCCGTCTTCGCCTCCCGCATCCCCGCCACCGTCGGCCCCGTCCGCAGTGCCCGCGAGTCCGACATCGAACTGCTGCGCCAGTTCGGTGAGCCCGCGCTCGCCTTCTCCGGCGTCCAGCGCACACTGCTGCCCACCCTGGAGGCGTCCCCGCTGCACCTGCTGCCGCCCGCGGAACTGGGCGACGGCTACGCACGGGACCCGGCCCGCCGCGCCCCGCACAACCTGTATCTGCGGGCCCGCCGCGCCGAGCGGGCCGCACGCGGGGCCTCGGCGCCCCGCGACATCGGCTTCCGGTTCGGGGCCGCGCCCGAGGGCGGGCGGAGGACGGCCCAGGAGACCGTCCGCTATCCGGCGGCCCGCTTCACCTTCACCTGGTCCCCGGACCGCCGCCGCTGGCACGTCGCGATGGACGGCGTCCCGGCCCGCACCCGCGGCCACGGGCGGCTCGCGCCGGCGACCGTCGTGATCCAGTACGTGACGGTGCGGCAGTCCCGGTACCGCGACAGCTCCGGCAGCGTCACCCCGTACACGGAGACCCTGGGGTCGGGCGAGGCGCTGGTGCTGCGGGACGGCAGGGCGTACGAGGCCCGCTGGTCGAGGCTCTCGCCGGGCCAGGGCACCGTCTTCACGGACGCGAGGGGAGGGCGTCGGCTGTCCTTCGCCCGCGGTCAGGTGTGGATCAGCCTGGTGCGGAAGGACTGACCGGCCCGCGGCACGCGGGCCGTGCCTGGTCCACCCTGCGGGCCCGCGCTCAGCCGCGCGCCGAGAGCAGCTCCTCCAACTGCTCCTCGCGGGCGGGTACGGCGACGAAGAGCAGCTCGTCGCCCACCTCCAGCACGTCGTCCCGGTCCGGCGTCAGCACCCGGTTGCCGCGGATGATGGTGACCAGCGAGGTGTCCTCGGGCCAGCTCACATCGCCGACCCGGGTGCCCGCCAGCGTCGACTCGGGCGGCAGCGTCAGCTCGACCAGGTTGGCCTCGCCCTGCGAGAAGCGCAGCAGCCGTACCAGATCACCGACGCTGACGGCCTCCTCCACCAGCGCCGACATCAGACGCGGGGTCGAGACGGCGACGTCCACGCCCCACGACTCGTTGAACAGCCACTCGTTCTTCGGGTTGTTGACCCGGGCCACGACGCGCGGCACGCCGTACTCCGTCTTGGCCAGCAAGGAGACAACCAGGTTGACCTTGTCGTCGCCGGTGGCGGCGATCACTGTCTGGCAGCGCTCCAGCGCCGCCTCGTCGAGCGAGGTGATCTCGCACGCGTCCGCGAGCAGCCACTCGGCCTGGGGCACGCGCTCGACGGAGATCGCCGTCGGCGCCTTGTCGATGAGCAGTACCTCGTGCCCGTTCTCCAGCAGCTCACCCGCGATGGACCGGCCCACGGCCCCGGCCCCGGCGATCGCGACCCTCATGCTGCGTACTCCTTGCTCGCTTCTGCGCCCACGCGGCCCGGCGCGGTCCTCGTCGTCGCGTACGGTGCGGCGGCCGTGTCCGCTTCCCGGGACACGGTGCCCGGCCCTTGGCCGTCCGGCTGCTGGCCGGCGGTCCTCCCGTCGTCCGGTCTCCCGATGCCCGGCGTGCGGCCGGGCGGTGTCCTCAGGCGGTCTCCCCGGCTCATGACTCCGGCCCGACGGCGAAGACTTCCTCGACCCGGGCGACGTCCTCGCAGCGCATCATCACGTGCACCAGGTCGCCCTCCTGCAGCACCGTCTCGGAGGTGGGCAGGACCGCCTCACCCAGACGGGTGAGGAAGGCGATACGCACGCCGGCCTCCTCCTGGAGCTTGCTGACGCGCTGGCCGACCCACGCCGCGGAGGTGTGCACCTCGGCGAGCTGTACGGCCCCGCTCGGGTCCCGCCACAGCGGCTCGGAGCCGGAGGGCAGCAGCCTGCGCAGCATCTGGTCCGCTGTCCAGCGCACGGTCGCCACGGTGGGAATGCCGAGGCGCTGGTAGACCTCCGCGCGACGGGGGTCGTAGATGCGGGCGGCGACGTGGGCTGTGCCGAACATCTCACGTGCCACCCTGGCCGCGATGATGTTCGAGTTGTCGCCGCTGCTGACCGCGGCGAACGCCCCGGCCTCCTCTATTCCGGCCTCGCGCAGGGTGTCCTGGTCGAAGCCGATGCCTGTGACCCGGCGGCCGCCGAAACCCGATCCGAGGCGCCGGAATGCGGTGGGGTCCCGGTCGATGACCGCCACCGTGTGGCCCTGTCGCTCCAGGGTCTGGGCGAGTTCCGCTCCCACTCGTCCGCAGCCCATGATCACAATGTGCAACGCCCGTCCCTTCATCCCGTACAGCGGGCCGTCTCAGCATCGCACGACTGACCGCATACGATCCTCTGCGTGTCCAGGATGACCGACGTACCGAAACGACTTCTCCTCGGGAGGGCTCTCCGCAGCGACAGGCTGGCCGAGACGCTCCTGCCGAAGCGTGTCGCCCTGCCCGTCTTCGCCTCGGACCCGCTCTCCTCGGTGGCGTACGCGCCCGGCGAGGTGCTGCTGGTCCTCTCGGTCGCGGGGGTCTCGGCCTACAACTACAGTCCGTGGATCGCCGTCGCGGTCGTCGTACTGATGTTCACGGTGGTGGCCTCCTACCGGCAGAACGTCCGCGCCTACCCGAGCGGCGGCGGCGACTACGAGGTGGCCACCACCAACCTCGGGCGGACGGCGGGGCTGACGGTCGCCAGCGCCCTGCTCGTCGACTACGTGCTGACCGTGGCGGTGTCGATCTCCTCCGGGGTGGAGAACCTCGGCTCGGCCATCCCCTTCGTCGTCGAACACAAGACATTCTGCGCGGTCGCGGTGATCGTGCTGCTGACACTGATGAACCTGCGCGGAGTGCGCGAGTCCGGCAAGCTCTTCGCCATCCCCACCTACTGCTTCGTCATCGGCGTCTTCGCCCTGCTCGCCTGGGGCGTGGTGCGCGGGGTCCTCCTGGGCGACGAGATGCGCGCACCCACCGCGGACTACGAGATCCACAGCGAGCAGTCCGGCCTCGCCGGGTTCGCCCTGGCCTTCCTGCTGCTGCGTGCCTTCTCCTCCGGCTGCGCGGCGCTCACCGGCGTCGAGGCCATCAGCAACGGCGTGCCCGCCTTCCGCAAGCCCAAGTCGAAGAACGCCGCCACCACGCTGGCCCTGATGGGGGCCCTGGCGGTCACCATGTTCTGCGGGATCATCGCGTTCGCCATGGTCACCCACGTCAAGATGGCCGAGAACCCCGCCAAGGACCTGCTGATCGACGGGCACCCGGCGGGCGAGGGCTACACCCAGAACCCGGTGATCTCCCAGGTGGCCGCCGCCGTGTTCGGCGACGGGACGGCACCCTTCGTCTTCCTGGCCGCGGCCACCGCGCTGGTGCTCTTCCTGGCGGCCAACACCGCCTACAACGGTTTCCCGCTGCTCGGCTCGATCCTGGCCCAGGACCGCTATCTGCCCCGCCAGCTGCACACCCGCGGCGACCGGCTCGCCTTCTCCAACGGCATCGTGCTGCTGGCCGGAGCCGCGGCGATACTCGTGGTCATCTACGACGCCGACTCCACACGTCTGATCCAGCTCTACATCGTGGGTGTGTTCGTCTCCTTCACGCTCAGCCAGACCGGGATGGTCCGGCACTGGAACCGGCTGCTGACCACCGAGACCGATCCCGCGCGCCGCCGCCACATGCACCGCTCCCGCGGCATCAACGCCTTCGGTGCCTTCTTCACCGGTCTGGTGCTGGTGGTGGTGCTGGTGACCAAGTTCACCCACGGCGCCTGGGTCTCGCTGCTGGGCATGGCGCTCTTCTACGCCGTGATGACCGCCATCCGCCGGCACTACGACCGGGTCGCCGAGGAACTGGCGGCCGACGAGGCCGCCGAGCCGCAGCTGCGCCCCGCGCGGGTTCACTCGTTCGTGCTCGTATCCAAGATCCACAAGCCGACACTGCGGGCCCTGCGCTACGCCAAGCTGATGCGCTCCGACACCCTGGAGGCCGTCACCGTCAACGTGGACCACCAGGAGACCGAACAACTGCGCCGCGAGTGGGACGAGAGCGGCATCGACATCCCGCTCACCATCCTCGACTCCCCCTACCGGGAGATCTCCCGCCCCGTCATCGACTACGTGAAGCGGCTTCGCCAGGAACAGCCCCGCGACGTGGTCAGCGTCTTCATCCCGGAGTACGTGGTCGGCCACTGGTACGAGCACCTGCTGCACAACCAGAGCGCCCTCCGCCTCAAGGGCCGCCTGCTCTTCACCCCGGGCGTCATGGTGACCTCCGTCCCCTACCAGCTGGAGTCCTCCGAGGTCGCCAAGAAGCGGGCACGCAAGCGTGAGCAGTGGAACGCGCCCGGCTCGGTGCGGCGCGGACCCGTCATCCCGCCCCGCAAGGCCCACAAGGACGGCAACCGCCCGAGCGGCCCGACGGGCAGCGTGACGCGCCAGCGCGGCAAGTAGGCCGTGCGGCGCGGGCCTGCCGGACCCGGCGGGTCCGGCAGGGCGGGCAGTCCGGGGGCGGCGTGGGGGTTGCCGGATGCGGGGGGGGGGTGCGGGATGCGGGATGCGGAACATGGTCGCGGCGGTCTGCACGGTGCTCAGGTGGTGACGGGATGATGTGGCGGCGCGGTTCGCGCAGTGTCCGTGTGGTGCCGGGATGATGTGGCGGCGGGCGCCCGCGCAGTGTCCGTGTGGTGACGGGACGACGCGGCGGCGGGCGCCCGCACAGTGGCCGTGTCGTGACGGGACGACGCGGCGGCGCGGTTCGCACAGTGTCCGCGTCGGGACGGGAAGACGCGGCGGCGCGGCCCGCGGCGGTGGCAAGTAGACTCGACGGCTGCGGCAGAGGCGGAGCGCCTCACCAGCCGGTCCGACCCCCACCCCTGGAGTCACCCCCTCATGCCCGAGACCACCTCGTCCGGCAGTGCGCCCGACAGCGCCTCCGAGCAGTCCGCGCCCTCCCTGGTGGGGGAGGAGTACGAGGTCGAGGTCGGCCCGGTGGCGCACGGCGGCCACTGCGTCGCCCGCACGGAGAGCGGCCAGGTGCTCTTCGTACGGCACACGCTCCCGGGTGAGCGGGTCGTCGCACGGGTGACCGAGGGCCGTGCCGACTCCCGCTTCCTGCGGGCCGACGCGGTGCGGGTGCTGGAAGCCGCCAAGGACCGCGTCGAGGCACCCTGCCCCTTCTCCGGACCGGGCCGCTGCGGTGGCTGCGACTGGCAGCACGTCAAGCCGGGCGCCCAGCGGCGGCTCAAGGCCGAGGTGCTGGCCGAGCAGCTCCAGCGACTGGCCGGGATGACCCCGGAGGACGTCTCCTGGGACGGCACGGTGGAGCCCGCGCCCGGCGACAAGGTCGCCCCCGGGGAGGTCCCCGCCTGGCGCACCCGTGTCCACTACACCGTCGACGCCGAGGGCCACCCCGGGCTGCTCAAGCACCGCTCGCACGAGGTGCAGCGCATCGACCGCTGCCTCATCGCCGCGCCCGGCGTCGAAGAGCTGGGCATCGAGTCCCGTACGTGGCCGCAGATGGCCTCGGTCGACGCGATCGCCGCCACCGGTTCCACCGACCGTCAGGTCGTCCTCACGCCGCGCCCCGGCGGACGCCTTCCCCTGGTGGAACTCGACCGCGAGGTATCCGTCCTGCGCGTCGGCGAGAAGGACCGCGCGGTGCACCGTGTGCACGGCCGCGACTTCGTCCGCGAACGCGCGGACGGCCGCACGTGGCGCGTCGGCGAGGGCGGCTTCTGGCAGGTCCACCCGCAGGCCGCCGACCTCCTCGTGGACGCCGTGATGCGCGGCCTCACCCCCCGCAAGGGCGAGACGGCTCTCGATCTGTACTGCGGGGTGGGCCTGTTCGCGGGTGCCCTCGCGGACCGCGTCGGTGAGAAGGGCGCCGTCCTCGGCATCGAGGCGGGCAAGCGCGCGGTGGCCGACGCCCGCCGCAACCTCGCGGACTTCCCGCGCGTACGCATCGAGCACGGCAAGGTCGAGAAGGTGCTGCCGCGTACCGGTATCACCGAGGCCGACCTCGTCGTCCTCGACCCGCCCCGCACCGGCGCCGGCAAGCGCATCGTCGAACAGGCCGCCGCCCTCGGCCCCCGCCGCATCGCGTACGTGGCCTGCGACCCCGCCGCCCTGGCCCGCGACCTCTCCTACTTCACCCACGCCGGCTACCGCCCCCGCTTCCTCCGCGCCTTCGACCTGTTCCCGATGACCCACCATGTGGAGTGCGTGGCGATTCTGGAGCCGACGGGGAAGGGTTCCTGACGTACGGGTGCAGGGCCGGCCAGCGCGGCCCGCTCCATGTCGGTGACGCCCCGTCCGGTCAGATGCTGTTGCAGACGGTCGGCGAGGTCCTCGTGGGCCTCGGTCACCGGGCCGGACGCAGCAGTCCCGGCCGTGGTGCCGGCGGAGCCCGGCCCCAGCGGTGCCGGGCGTCCGGCGAGGAGGGTCGGCAGGCCGCTCAGTTCCTGCCGGAAGGCACGGTCGCCCCCCGTGACCAGCTGCGACTTGGCCCGGGTGACCGCCACGTTCCACAGGTTGACCTGGCTCGCGACCCAGTGTGTCGTCCCGGGTGGTGTGTTGCGTGCCGCCACCGGACTGAGGAGCATCGCGTCGCGCTGTCCGTCCTGGGAGGTGTGGACGGTACCGACCCGGACCCGGTCATCGTCTCGCCACATCCGCGCCGGCGTCTCCTTCCGCGCACGGAACGGCGTGACCACGCCCACGGCGCCGTCCGGTGGAAGTCCCGCCGGCCGTCCGCCGACAACGCGCCGGACGGCCGACGGCCTCCGCCTCCGCGCTGTTCCGCCAGGACCGCCCGTCGCCGCCGCGTGCCGGCTCCCCGGACGGTACGTCGGTCCAGCCGAGCACCGGTGCCGGGTCGGCCGCTTTGACCGGGTCGTGCACGGGGCCTGCCGCCGCACGGCTGTCCGGGCAATCGATCGACTACTCTCGCTGGCGACCACCTGGGACGAGCCGGGCCCGCAGTGGCCTGGTGGCACCGGTGGAACCGGTCGGCCCCAGGAGACGGATGTGAAGGGGACCATGGTTTGACAGCGGACAGCACCCCGAGTACGGACGGCGAGTGGCAGTCCACCCGCGCGAAGAAGCTCTGTTACCGCGGGCCGCGCCTGGTCACCGGCGCGGACATCGTCCGCATCTCGCGGACCCTCGCCCTGGAGCCGTGGCATTTCACCCAGACCGCACCGGCCGCCGCCAACGACCCGACGGGGGTCGTACTGGACAACGCACGGCGCCGGGTGAACGTCAGGATCGCCAACGCGGCCGGCGGTTGCGTCTTCCAGGTCCTCACCCTGGAGGGCACCGGTCGGTGCGGCCTGGGCGAAGTGGCGCCGCTTTCCTGCCGGATGTTCCCCACCGTCCCCGGCCGCGCCGCCGGCCAGGAGGGGCATGGGGGTGGTGACGAGGGTGACGCGGGCGGTGAGGGCCACGAGGGCCCTGAGGGTGCGTCGGACGCGGAAGGGGAGCAGGGGACGGCCGACGGAACGGGCATCGTGCCGGACGGCGCCTATGACGGGGGTGGCGGGGAGGGCAGTGGGCCCGGGCTGCCGGGGCACCCGCTCGGCGCGGAGGGCCTGGTGTGGGCGGAGCGGCGGTGGGCCGCCGACCGGGACCACTGGTTCGAGACCGTCGCGCGCTGGAACGCGCTGGCGGCGAAGGCCGAAGAACCACCGGGCATCGAGGACTTCCAGCGCTATCTGCTGGAGGCGCACGCGGCCCGCGAGGCCGGTACCCCCTGGCCCGAGGAGGTGGTCGCGTGAGCGGCTCGGGAGTCAATCTGGCCGGCTGCGCGTCCTGCGAGGGCCGCTGCTGCCGTGAGTACGCCGTCAACGTGACCGTCGGCGACGTGCGCAGGCTGGCCGCCGGAATGGCGCTGCACCCCCGGGAGTTCGTCACACTGAAGGCGAAGAAGGACGGTGACTTCCGGTTCCGGCCCGGCGGTCCGCTGTTCGACATGCGGCTGCGCCACCGGCCGGGCACCGAGGGGTGCGTGTTCCTGATGGAGATCGCTCCCGGTCACGCGCGCTGCGGGGCCTATGCGCACCGTCCGAGGGTGTGCGCCAACTTCCCGGCCGCCCTGAAGGGAAACACGGTCTCCATACGCGACGACACCCTGTGCGGCGGCTCCGACTCGTGGAACCTCACGGCGATGGACCTGCCCGCCCTGCGGGCGAACCTCCTGCGCAACCGGGCGGCCTGGCGGGAACACTTGCGGATTGCCGAGGAATGGAACGCCCGGGTCGACCAGGGGTGGCGGACGCTGTCGGAGGACGCCTTCTACGAGTTCATCCTGAGCTCCGACAAGCAAGGCACCGGCTCACGGGGCGTCGACGGCCCCGTGCCCGCCCCGGCCTGACCCGGCGCGGCCCCTCCGCCGGGAGCGCCGCGCCGGGCGGAGGGTACCCGTCGGCGGGCGGGCCCTGAGCCGCGGTCAGCCGGCGGGCTGCGGGGAGGAGGACGGCAGGTCCTGCGGGAGCAGCAGCCGCAGGTCTTCCAGGCCCGGCGAGGACATCGTGCCGATGCGCCGGGCCTGTTGCGTCATCATCGCTTCCAGGAGCTGGCGTGCGGTGCGCGCGTTGCCGAAGGAGCGGTCGCGGGGGATCAGTTCCACGTAGCCGCGCAGCGCCTCCAGCGTCTCCTCGGGGCAGTCGTAGCCGGAGTTGGAGGCGTAGGTGTTCATGATGGTGACCAGCTCGTCGGCGGAGTAGTGCTCGAACTCCACGGTGCGGCTGAAGCGGGAGGCCAGGCCCGGGTTGGAGCTGAGGAAGCGCCGCATCTCGTCCGTGTAGCCGGCGGCGATGACCACGACCTCGTCGCGGTGGTCCTCCATCAGCTTCAGCAGCGTGTCCACGGCCTCCTGGCCGAAGTCGGAGCCCGAGCCCCCGGGGGTGAGGGTGTATGCCTCGTCGATGAAGAGCACCCCGCCGAAGGCCCGCTCGAAGACCTCCTTGGTGAGCTGGGCGGTGTGGCCCACGTACCGTCCCACCAGGTCGGCGCGGGCCACCTCCACCAACTGGCCGGTCTTCAGCACGCCGAGGGAGTGCAGCAGGTCGGCGTAGAGGCGGGCGATGGTGGTCTTGCCGGTGCCGGGCGGGCCGGAGAAGACCAGGTGGTGGCTGATCTTCGGGGTGGGCAGGCCCGCGGCGCGGCGCTGCCGGGTGGCCTCCAGCAGGTTCACCAGGTCGGTCACCTCGCGTTTGACGGCGGCGAGGCCGACCATGGAGTCGAGTTCGGCCAGCAGGTCCTTGGAGCTGCGCACCGTCGTGCCGCCGTCGGCCGCCTCGTCGTCGGCGACATCGGCGGGGAGCAGCAGCGACAGGTCCGCCTCGGCGGGGTTGTCCATCGAGCCGAGCCGGAAGGCCTGCCGGTCCACCATCTCCTCGAAGACGCGGCGGGCCGCGCGGCCGTTGCCGAACGTGGCGTCGCGCGGCATCCGTTCGTAGTGCCGGGCGAGGGCGTCGAGGGTGCGGGGGTCCAGTTCGTAGCGGTGGGCCTCGCACATGGACTCGGTGATGGTGACCAGCTCCTCCACCGAGTAGTTGGTGAACTCGATGGTGCGGGTGAAACGGGACGCCAGTCCGGGGTTGGAGCCGAGGAAGGTGTCCATCTGGTCGGTGTAGCCGGCGGCGATGACCACGACGTCGTCGCGGTGGTCCTCCATCAGTTTCAGGAGGGTGTCGATGGCCTCCTGGCCGAAGTCGGCGCCCGAGCCCTTGCTGTCGGACAGCAGGGTGTACGCCTCGTCGATGAACAGCACGCCGCCGAGGGCCTCGTTGAACGCCTCGGAGGTCTTGATGGCGGTGCCGCCGATGACCTGGGCGACCAGGTCGGCCCGGGAGACCTCGACCAGGTGGCCGGAGCGCAGCACGCCGAGGTCGGCGAGGATGCCGCCGTAGAGCCGGGCGACGGTGGTCTTGCCGGTGCCGGGCGGGCCGGAGAAGACCAGGTGGCGGCTCATCGGCGGGGCCGGCATGCCGAGGCTGGCGCGGCGCTGGGCGAGCTGGTTGAGGTTGACGAGGGTGCGGACCTGGCGTTTGACGTCGGCCAGTCCGGTCAGCGACTCCAGCTCTTCCAGCGGGCCCTCGGGCTTCTTCCGTCCGTCGTCCATGAGACCGGTCTCGCCGCCGCCGGGGCCGACGGCCTCGCCCCAGACGTCGGCGGACCCGTTGCCGCTGCTGTCCAGTCCCTCCACGGTGAGGCGGTCGCCGGCGCGGGACTGCTTGAGTCCCGCGCCGCGGTTGTCGCGCACGGTGCACTGGTTGAGGACGACCTTCTCGGCGCTGTCCACCCGGATGCCGTCCCCGGTGCTGGCGGTGACCTGGCAGGCTTCCAGGGTGGCCTTGGCGCCCTCGGCGACGAGGACGCCGTGGGCGCCGGCCTCGGACAGGTGGAGGCGGTGCCCGGTGACCTCGCCGCGGCTTTCCACGTGGAGGCCGGCGGTGGCGGTGGAGCGGATCTCGCAGTCGAGGAGGGTGCCGCGGCCGTCGGCGGCGACCAAGACACCGGCCAGGGTCGTCCGGCGCACCGCGGTGTCGCGGATCTGCGGGGCGCCGCCGTCGGCGATGCGGATACCGGCGCCCTCGGTGCCCTCGACGGTGCACCCCTCCACCCGTCCGCGGCCGTCCTCGGTCACCTCCAGGCCGTGGCCGCGCGCGTCGGTGATCCGCGACCGGCTCAGCAGCGGGTCGGCGTTGGTGCGGATGGAGACACCGACGCCCGCGGCGTCGGTCACCTCCAGCCGGTCGAACTCCGGCGTGGAGCCCTCCGCCAGCAGGACGGAGGCGGCCTTGTCGGCGCATTCGCGCACGGTGGTGCCGGTCAGCAGCGGTGCGCTGGAGCCGGTCACGCGGATCGCGGGCTCGGCGGAGGAGTCGAAGGCGCAGTCCTGGAAGGTGCCGCGGGAGCGCTCGGTGACGGCGAGCCCGTTGCCCTTGGTGCGGGAGGTGGCGCAGCGCAGCAGTTCCGGGTCGGCACCGGAGGAGAGGACGATGCCGGGGCCGGAGGTGTCGGTGACCGTGACCTCTTCGAGGGCGGGCCGGGAGGTGCTGGTGATGTACACACCGACCGAGGTGTCGTGCACCCGGGTCCTCAGCACCTGGGTGGCGCACTTGCCCTCCAGCGCGATGGCGGGCTTCTCGGTGGCGGTCACCTCGCAGTCCTCCACCCGGCCCTGCGCCTCCCCGTTGGCGAGGATGCCGTTTCCCCTCGCGTCGCGCATCCGGCAGCCGCGCACGGTGGTGCGGGCCTGCTCGCCGAGGACGACGGCGGAGGTGCCCAGGTGCTCGAAGACGGAGTCGGCGACGACGCTTCCGGTGGGCGCGGTGTCCACCACACCGGCGCCCCCGGGGTTGGAGATCCGGCAGTCCCGGATGGCGACCGAGCCGTTCTCGCGCGCCAGGACGGCCGTCCAGCCGGAGCCCACCACGGTGCAGCCGTCCATGGCGACCTGGCCGCGGGGTGCGTCCACCACGGGGAGGTCCTCGTTGCCGCCGCGCAGGGCCAGATCGGTGAGCATCACGGCGTCCGCGACGAGCACCACGGCGGTGCCGCGGGGCGGGCAGATCTCGACGCTGCCGCGCTCCCCGTCACCCGCGATGGTGATGCGCGTGCGCACCGTCAGGTTTTCGCGGTAGCGGCCGGGGCGGACGCGTATCACCGCTCCTGCGCGAGCCTTCTCCAGGGCCTCGCCGATCGTCCGGAAGCCCTCGGGCTGGTCCGGGCCGACCGTGAGCAACTGCCGTGACACGCTGGGGACCTCCTCGTTGTGGTGCCGCTGCCGGCCCTCTCGGCGGGCCGGGGCCCGGGCTGCCGGGAGCCCGGTGGGAGAGGTACGGGCACGTGGTGCAGGCTACGGGAACCGTGGCACCGGCAACCAGGTGCCTTGGGCACCGGTAGTGGTTCCATGTGCGGGTTGAAGGGCGGCAGTTCGTCCGCGAGGGCACGCCGCCCGGCGGCGGTTTCTCCGCGCGGGGGGCGTGACGGCACGTTACCGCGTGGAGGTGTCCTGAGCGTATCGTGCGGTCATGCGACGCGCTCGTTCCCAACGCCGTCCGGTGAGGCGCGCGGTGGCCGCCGCCCTGCTGGCCGCGGCGCCGCTGGCCGCCCAGACGCCGCCCGCCGCCGCCGACTCCGTCGAACTGCCCGCTCTGGCCGCCGTCCTGGCGCCCGGCGAGCCGTGTACGAAGGCGTCGGACGAGACGGCGCGCGAGGAGACGTGGACCCGGCAGGCGCTGGGACTCGACCGCTCCTGGTCGCTGGCGGACGGCGAGGGCGTGACGGTCGGCGTCGTGGACACCGGGGTCGGCTCGGACATCCCCGCCCTCAAGGGCCGGGTCACGGCGACCGGCGACGCCGGCAGCGACTGTGTGGGGCACGGCAGTTTCGCCGCGGGCCTGATCGCCGCGGCGCCCGCGAAAGGCGTGGGCGTGACCGGGGCGGCGCCCGCCGCGCGCATCCTGGCGGTGCGCGGCACCGACAAGCGCGGCAGGCCGACGGCGCACCTGCTCGCGCAGGGCATCCGGGACGCGGTCGACGGCGGCGCGCAGGTCGTCTACGTGGGGCGTGCGGTGCCCACCGGCAAGGAGGAGCTGACCGCCGCCGTGCGGTACGCCGCGAAGCGCGACGCCCTGGTCGTCGCCCCGTTCGCGCCGGACGCGCTGCCGCGGGACCGTGCGACCGGCAGGACGGCCGAACCGGCCCCCTGGTACTGGCCCTCGGCCGCGCCCGGGGTGCTGTCGGTCATGGACTACGGTCCCGACGGAACGCGTCCGAAGAACGCCCCGCAGGTGTCGGGGGCGGACATGGCGGCGCCCGGGGACGCGGTGGTCAGCGTCGGCCCGAGCGGCCCCGGGCACTCCATCGGTTCCGGTTCCTCGCTGGCGGCGGCGAACGTGGCCGGGGTGGCGGCCCTCGTTCGCTCCCGGCGTCCGGAGATGACGGCCGCGCAGGTGTCCCGTCAGCTCGTCACCGCGGCGTACCCGGCGGTTCCGCCGCGGGTGGACCCGTACGGGTCGCTGACCGCCGTCCTCACCGACAAGAAGGGCAGCGTGCCCTCCGCGCCCGCCGCGGAGATCCCGGCCAAGGCGTCGCCCCAGCCGCTCAACCGCGCACTGCTGATCGCGGGCGCGGGCGGCACGCTGGTGGTGCTTGTCGCGGGCGCCGCGGTGGTGATCCCGCGCGGCCGGGCCCGGGGCTGGCGCCCCGCGGGCCGTGAGGAGCAGCGCGGCACGGCCGTGTGACCGGTGAGAAGGGGAACCGCCCCCGGCGACAGGGCCGGGGGCGGAACCGTCTCCCAGGAAGTGCCGTCGTACGGGCGTATCAGGTGTCCTGGTCGTCCATCATCGCGGTCTGTACCTGTGTCGCCTTGCGGCGGGCGACGCGGATGGCCCGGCCAGGATTCATGGTCTTGCCCTTGACGTTGCCCAGCAGATAGCCCTCCGAGGGCGGACACGACAGCAGCAGGGCCGGCGTGTTGACCTCCAGCATGCGCCGCATGAGCATCTCGTTGAGCCCGCGCCCGGCGCCCGAGGCGCTCCGGGTGACGATGATGTGCAGGCCGACCTCCCAGCCCAGGGCCAGGTGGTTGAGCAGCGGGTCGAACGGCGCGTTGCCGATGCCGGCGCCCAGCATGTCGTAGTCGTCGACCAGGATGAACAGCCGCGGCCCGGTCCACCAGTCGGCCCGCTTCATCCGGCCCGGGCTGATGTCCGGGCCGGGCACCCGGGTCTGTACGGCGCGGGCGGCGCCGTCGATGAGGTCCTTGAGCGCGCCCATCGAGACCGCGTGCCCCAGCCGGTACTCCTCGGCCACCGATTCCACCAGGTCGCGGCGGTAGTCCACCAGCATGATCCGCGCCTCGGCGGGCGTGTACCGGTCCATGACGGCCTTCGCCACCAGCCGCAGCAGGTTGGTCTTGCCGCTCTCGGTGTCGCCCACGACAACCATGTGCGGGCTCTCGCTGAAGTCGTGCCAGACCACCGACAGCCGCTCCTGCTCCAGGCCGAGCGGCACCCGGAAGTCGCCGCCAGCAGGGGGCAGTTCCCGCACGGGGAGCTGCGTCGGCAGCATCCGCACGCGCGGGGCCGCAGGGCCCCTCCAGCTCTCCTTGACCGCGGCCACCAGGCCCGCTACGCCGTCGGAGAGGTCGTCGGCGGACTCCATGCCGTCGATGCGGGGGAGTGCGGTGAGGTAGTGCAGCTTGCCCTCCCGGGTCAGGCCCCGGCCCGGGATGCGTGGCACGGTGGCCGCGCGGCGGGTGTCGATCTGGGAGTCCATCGGGTCACCCATCCGCAGCTCCACGTGGGTGCCCGCCTGGTCGCGCACGGCCGCGGTCAGCTCCACCCAGCGGGCGCAGGTCACGATGAGGTGGATGCCGTAGTTGAGGCCGCGGGCGGCGATGGAGGCGAACGTCTGGATGTGCCGGTCGAAGTCCTGGCGGACCGTGGACCAGCCGTCGATGACGAGGAAGACGTCGCCGTGCGGCTGGTCCGCGAACTCGCCCGCGGCCCGGCGGCGGCGGTACGTCGCCATGGAGTCGATGCCGTGGTCCAGGAAGAAGCGCTCGCGGTCCGCCAGCAGCGCGGTGACCTCGGAGATCACCCGGCCCACCCGCTCGGTGTCCAGCCGCGCGGCGACCCCGGCGGTGTGCGGCAGGTCGGCCAGTTGCGCCAGGGTGCCGCCACCGAAGTCCAGGCAGTAGAACTGCACCTCGCGCGGGGTGTGGGTGAGGGCCAGCGCGGTGAGGATCGTCCGCACCATGGTGCTCTTGCCGCTCTGCGGGCCGCCCGCGACGGCGATATGGCCGCCGACCCCCGACAGATCGATGGTCAGCAGGTCGCGGAGCTGTTCGAAGGGCTTGTCGACGATGCCGATCGGCACGGTCAGGCGCCCGCGCAGCGGCCAGCCCACGGTGGTGAGCCCCAGTGCGGGGTCGGGGGTCAGCGGGGGCAGCACCTGGTCGAGGGTGGCGGGCAGGTCCAGCGGCGGCAGCCACACCTGGTGGGCGGGCGGACCGGCGCCGACCAGCCGCTCCACGGCGACGGACAGCAGGGTGTCGCCGCTCTCCTCCTCCGGCTCCGGCTCGGGTTCGGGATCGGGCGGTTCGGGGGCCTGGCGGGGCACCACGTAGCTCGCCGTCCACGGCACCGTCTGGCTCGCCACCCGGGCCTGGTTCGCCCGGCTGCGGCGCTGCTGGTAGGGGCCGGAGACGTACGCGGCGCGGAACCGGGTCAGCGCCTCCACGCCCGACTTCAAGAAGCCGCTGCCGGGCTGCGGCGGGAGCTGGTAGGCGTCCGGGACGCCCAGCACGCCGCGGCTCTCCATGGCGGAGAAGGTGCGCAGACCGATGCGGTAGGACAGGTGGCTCTCCAACTGGTGCATACGGCCCTCGTCCAGCCGTTGCGAGGCGAGCAGCAGATGGACCCCGAGGCTGCGCCCGAGCCGTCCGATCATCACGAACAGCTCCATGAACTCGCGGTGTGCGGAGAGCAGTTCGCTGAACTCGTCGACGATGACGAACAGGCTGGGCAGCGGCTCCAGCGGGGCGCCCGCGGCCCGCGCCTTCTCGTACTCCAGCGCGGAGGTGTAGTTGCCGGCGGAGCGCAGCAGTTCCTGGCGCCGGATCAGCTCGCCGTGCAGGGCGTCCTGCATGCGGCCCACCAGCGCGGCCTCACCGGCCAGGTTGGTGATCACCGCGGAGACGTGGGGCAGTTCGTCCAGGCCGAGGAACGTGGCGCCGCCCTTGAAGTCCACCAGGACGAAGTTGAGGGTTTCGGAGGAGTTCGACAGCGCGAGCGCCAGCACCAGGGTGCGCAGCAGCTCGCTCTTCCCGGACCCTGTGGCCCCGATGAGCATGCCGTGCGGGCCGGTACCGCCCTGCGCCGACTCCTTGATGTCCAGCTCCACCGGGCTGCCGTCGGGGCCGACCGCGATGGGCACCTTGAGCCGGTTGGAGCCGGTGCTCTGGTTCCACAGGGTCTGCGGGTCGTGGCGGTACAGGTCGGGTATGCCCAGCAGGGTGGTCAGTTCGACGTCCGAGGAGAGCGGTTCGGCGGTGTCGCCGCCCATGCCCATCCGGTACGGGGCCAGCCGCTTGGCCAGCGCGGTGGCGCCGATGGGTCCCAGGGTGTCGGGCCGGCCGAGCCGGGTGGTCTGCTCCTTGCGCTCGCGGTCGGTGCGCACCAGCTCGAAGGAGTCCTCGCTGACGTCGAACCGGAGCGTGACCCGCCCAGGACGCCAGCTCAGAGCGCCGCCGAGGTCGAGGACGACGGCGTTGCGGAAGCCCGCCCCGTCCACCCGGTGACGGGCGGGGACGGAGCCGCCGTCGAGGACGATCACGGTGAACGGTTCGTCACGTCCTGGCGGGGCGTCCGGGTCGAACGTCGGCCGCTCCAGGAACTCGGCGCCGAGCAGGTCCTCCAGCTCGTTGAAGGCGGAGACGAACATCCGGGCCGGGCCGGCGCCGTCGTTCTCCTGGGGATGGAGGTTGTGGGGGAGCCACTTCACCCATTCCCACTCGGCCCGCCGCTCGTCGGACACGCACAGCGCCACCCACAGGTCGTCAGGGGCGTGGAAGGTCACCAACTGCGCCACGAGGGCGCGGGCCAGGGACCGTATGCGGTCCTCGTCGCCCCGGAAGAGCACCCGCGCCCAGGCCCGCAGGTAGAGGGCGATGGGCTGTTCGGGCACGGTGGAGTAGGCCCGGATGAAGCTGCGCAGGGCGTGGGCCGACAGCGGCTCCAGGTCCTCGACCGGGGTGGTGGCCGTGGGCGTCAGCCGCAGGCCCAGCTTCTGCTCGCCGACGGCCACCCGTACTTCGCCGAAGTCCTCGTCCTGCGGGCGGCGTTCCCACAGCCGTGTGGTGCCGGTGAGCTGCCACAGGGCCGAGGGCGGCGGGTGCCGCCACGCCAGCGCCTTTTGCTGGTCGGCCACCGCGCCGCGCACCTTGCGCCGGATCTGGGTCAAATAGCGCAGGTAGTCGCGGCGTTCGCCCTTCAGGCGCTGCTTGCGCTCGCTGGCCTTGCGCATCATCTGCCCCAGCATCATGGCCGCCGAGGCGAGCACCATGAGGCCCATCGCCAGGTACATGAAGTGGCTGCTGCGGCCACCGCTCATGCCCGGCCTCATCAGCATGAGCATCATCGACACCGACATCAGTGCCATGGGCAGGTAGGTCCAGACCGCGGAGCTGTCCGGCACCACTTCGGGCAGTGTCGGAGGCTCTTGCAGTTTCAGCTCGCCGTCCGGCATTTCGGGGCCGCGCCGACGCGCCGGGCGGCGGAACAGGACCACACTCAACGAAAGGTCTCCTCACGGGCGGGGCAGTGCCCAAAGGCTGACGCCCTCGCTTCGTGGGGCGCGCCGATGCGTCCGCACCGGCGACCGGGAAAGCAATTCCGCATACCTGGAAAGCAACTTGGCACACTTCGTATACCAGTTCCAGGACTCAGCCCGTACGCTGCACCCAGCCGCAGGTGTCTTCGATTCACGCGCACGAGGACGCCTGATCAGCGTCACCCGTCCCACACCACTCCGTGCACAGCGGAAACCCGGGACGCCCGTGCACACCCCGGAAGAAGCGTGAGCCAGCCTGATGACCGACAACCAGGTGGCCGGTCTGTGCCGCCTGACCGTACGCGCGCCGGCCAAGTCCATCGACCTCGCGGTCCCCTCCGACGTCCCGGTGGCCGACCTGCTGCCCGCCGTCCTCGGATACGGCGGTGACGACCTCGCGGAGAGCGGCATCGACCACGGCGGCTGGGTGCTGCAACGCCTCGGCGGTGAGCCGATGGACGAGGAGCGCACCCTCGACTCCTACGACCTGCGCGACGGTGAGACGCTCTACCTGAGGCCGCGCGTCGACGCCCTCCCCGAGGTGCACCTCGACGACCTGGTGGACGGCATCTCCACCACCATGCGGGACCGGCCGCACGGCTGGAGCCCGTCGGCCAGCACCCGGCTGCTGCGCGGATTCGCCGTCACCACCCTGCTGGCCGGCGCGCTCGTCCTCGCCCTGCCCGGCGGCTGGCCCGGTCTGCGCGCCCTCGGTGCCGCCGCGGCCGGACTGCTGCTGATCGCCGGGGCCGGCGCGGCCAGCCGCGCGGTGGGCGACGCCGCCGCCGGCGCCGCCCTCGGCATCATGGCCGGCCCCTACCTCGCCCTCGCCGGCTGGCTGCTGCCCGGCGGCGACCTCGGCGGCCCGCACAGCCACGAGGTGCTGGG
>NZ_VJOK01000001.1:5804579-5821124 GCF_013302895.1 Streptomyces albus subsp. chlorinus
GCTGCTGGCCGCCTGCGCCGCGGGCGCCGGCGGTGCGATCGTCGCCCTCGCGGCCGTGGCCTCCTTCGCGGCGCTCTTCCTCTGCTTCGCCGTCGTCATGGTCGTCGGAACCCTCGCCGGTGCCCTGATGGCCGTCACCGACCTGGGACCGCCCCAGGTGGCCGGCATCCTCGCCCTGGTGGCCGTCGTCCTCGGAGCGTTCGTCCCCTCGCTGGCCTTCCGGATGTCCGGGTTGCGCATGCCCCCGCTGCCGACCAACGCCGAACAGCTGCAAGAGGGCATCGAACCGCACCCCACCTCCGTGGTCTCCGCCCGCGCGGTGCTCGCCGACGGCTGGATGAGTTCGCTGTACGGGGCGGTGGGCGCGGTGTGCGCGGTGTGCCTGGCGGTGCTCACCCACGACGGGGGACTCGCCGAGGCCGTCATGGCGGTCGTGCTCGCGCTGCTGCTGCTCCTGCACGGGCGCGGGCTGGGCAACGTCTGGCAGCGGCTCTCCCTCTTCGTGCCCGCGGCCGGCGGCCTGCTGCTGCTCGTCCTCTTCGGCGCCCTGGGCTCCTCACCGGACAACCGGCTGCTGCTGGCCGCGAGCCTTCTCGCCGCCACCGCGGGCCTCGCCATCGCCTCGTGGACCGTGCCCGGCCGGCGGCTGGTCCCGTACTGGGGCCGGGCGGCGGAGATCCTGCACTCCGCCACCGCCATGGCCCTGCTGCCGCTGGCCCTGTGGGTGCTCGGTGTCTACGGCGCCCTGCGCGGACTGAACGGCTGACGGCCCGAACCGGAGGAAGGCACAGTGCAGTCCAAGCGCGACCAGGTCCAGGCGCACATGTTCGTCATGGGGCGGCTCACCTCGGGCATGCTGCGTGCCGACCCCGACGCGCCCGAGAGCCCCCAGGGCAGGACCAACCGCGGAGTCGCCCTCAGTGTCGTCATCGCCCTGCTGATCGCCGCCGGGTCCTTCGTCTTCGGGCTGCTCAAGCCGGGGGAGAAGAACTCCTGGCGGGCGCCGGGCACCCTGGTGGTCAACAAGGACACCGGCGGCCGGTACCTCTACCTGGACGGACGGCTGCGCCCCGTGCGCAACCACACCTCGGCGCGGCTCCTCCTCGGCGCGGACATGAAGACCGTGTCCGTGGGCGGCACTTCGCTGCGCGGCACCGCCCACGGCGCCCCCGTGGGCATCGCCGGCGCACCCGACGACGTGCCGGGCGGAGATGTTCTGACCACCGACCCGTGGCAGGTGTGCTCGGCCTCCGGCGACGGCAGGACCGCCACCGCGCTGGCCGTCGGCAAGGACCTCCCGGGCAGGGGCCTTCGTGACTCCGAGGGACTGCTGGTCACCGGGCCCGACAAGACCCCTTATCTGGTGTGGCGGGGCAGCAGGCTGCGCCTGGACGTGGCCGGCGGGGCCCGTGAGGCCCTCGGCTACGGCTCACGCGACTGGCTGCCGGTGTCCGCCGCGCTGCTCAACTCGCTGCCGCCCGGCCCGGATCTGGCCGCACCCGACGTACCGTCGCGCGGACGGCCGGGCCCGGAACTGGGCGGGGGAAAGACCCGGATCGGCCAGGTCTTCCGCGCGTCCGCGCCCGGTGGCGAGCCCCGCTACTACGTGTTGCGCAAGGAGGGACTGGCCCCGGTCAACGCCACCGTGGCCGCGCTGCTTCTGGGCGATCCGCAGACCAAGAAGAAGGCGTACGCGGGCAGCGCGGTCAACGCCGTCCCGCTGGGCGCCGACGCGGTGACCGGCCATCTGGCGCCGGGCGCCGAGGGCGAGGACGCCCGCACGGACCTGCCCGCGAGCCCGCCCAAGGCGGTCGATCCGCCTACGGGCGAGTCCCCGTGCGTCGCGCTCCGGTCGGACGAGGACGGCACCCGGGTGAGCGTGTCCCTGGCGGACACCGACACGATCGGCCGCGCCGCGCAGGCCGCTCCGGAGGGGCTGACGCCGGCCTGTGTGCCGGTCAACCGGATCGTGGTACCGCCGGGCGGCGGGGCACTGGTCCACGCGCTCGGCGCGGGCGGCTCGAACGTGGGCAGCACGGTGTACCTGGTGACGGACAACGGCGTGAAGTACCGGGTGCCGACGGCCGACGCCCTCGAAGCGCTGGGGTACACCGCGAGCCAGGCGCAGCGGCTCCCGTCGTCCCTGTTGTCGATGCTGCCGACCGGGCCGGACCTGACCCCCTCGGCGGCGGAGTCCGGCCGCTCCGAGGCGACGACCCCGCCGTGTGACGCAGGCAGCAGGAAGAGCGAGAACCCACGCGATCAATAATTCGTCCAACCCACCGGCATATCGACTTTTGAGGAAGAATTGAGAATGCGAACCGCTCGTCGGTAGCGGAAATCCATGGAAGAGACGGTGCGGTGCGTTTGCGGCGCCATTTCTCGCCGGTAGGCATTGCTCGCGCCCTCCTGTCCTCCTATTATCTTTGCTCGGATGAACCAACTGGATGCCGGTGCCTCCGCGTCCGGTTGGGCAAGCGCGCCAGGAATTCCTGCCTGGCGGTGAGAATCCACCGGAAAGGGGCAGGCCCATGTCGGGCATGCAGCGGGCAGAAGAACAGGCCACACGGAACGGTATCCAGGCACTGGAGATGGCCTTCTCCGGCGTCCAGAGGTCGCGTCAGGACGTCGAGAACACCAAGCACGGCATGATCTCTGCTCTCCAGGGCAGCGACGGCAATGCTTTCCAGCGGCTGCTGGACTCCTGGGACGAGAACGCGGAAATCATCTCGAGGAACCTCCAGGAAATGATCGACCAGCTCAACGAGACGCTCCGGAACCAGGGTCTGACCCAGGGTTCGTCGAACGAGGCTGTCAACGAGGCGTTCTCCCAGTCGCAGACCATCTTCGACAACCTGATGGGCAGCACCGCCGGAAAGTGACCGTCCGGGGCCGGCCTCTCGCCGGCCCGCCGTCGGATGCATGAACCGGAACGCCGTCCTCCCGACAGCCATCCAGCGAGACGAGGTCACTGATGTCGGAAAACTTCACTGACGGATACATCTACGTCAGCTATGCCCACGCGGACAACGCGGTCGAGGACATGCGCCTCCAGACGCGTGAGATCCAGAAGATCATCACCAGCCTGAACGATGAGCTGAGCGTTCTGAAGAACTCCTGGGAAGGTGACGACAAGGACGCCTACGAGGAGAAGCAGAATGCGTGGAACCAGGCCGTGGACAACATGGGAAAGTGGCTCGAAACGAACGCCGCGACGCTGAACCACATCCGGGACCTCTACGCGCGGAACGAAAGTCAGCAGGCACAGGCCTGGCAAGAGGTCAGGTCCGGCCGCTGACCCCGGCGTGCCCGGGCGGCCGTTCCACACCACTATGCGGGGCGGCCGTCCGTTGTCGTCATCCGGACCGTGACGGAGAGAGGCGAGGACATGGCCGAAGGAAACCAGCCACCGACGCAGCTCAACAAGGAGTGGATCCAGAACTTCAAGGACCATGACCTGGCGGGGTTCCGCGACCGCCTCAAGGAAATAGCCGAGGACGGGCCGGGAGATCCGACGGTTCCCGCCATGAAGACCCTCAGCAACAAGGACGCGCCCATCCGCGAACTCCCCGTCGGCACACCCGTCCCGCTTGCGATCGGGAACCTCGCGCAGGACGCGATGACGCACGGGGACAAGGTGAACTCGGCGGTGGTGGACATGGTGAAAACGCTGGACGGGATCATCAGCAGCCACTTGGAGCTGTTCGAGGACATCGATTCCGCCCTCGCGGAGACCATCAAAACCCTCTTCGACACGCAGGGGCAGAGCCTGGACGCCATCGACGGCCAGAAGCTCTACGACATCTTCGAGGACGAGGACGTCGAGGCCGACCTCACGGCGTCGCCGGACGAGGAATCGGGCAAGGACGACGACTAGACGCCATCCACCCACGCCGCGCAAGGGGTACCACACCGCCTGTTCCCCCCTGGCCTCGCCGCCCGTTCCTGCCAGCTGATCCCCCCCCGTTGATGGAGTCCCGCCATGGCCGATGAGAGCGATGACAAGAAAGAGTACGCGGACTATTGGGCCCAGGCTGTCAAGCTCTTCACGGGATACGAGGCGCCGCCCAGGAGTTCCCTCTTCGACGAGATCACCGGCAACCATGGCATCAAGCAGATGAAGGTCGAGGTCACCAAGCAGGACAGCGTCGAGTCCGTTACCGGGCACGAATACGACTGGATGGTCGAGAACGCGGGCTGGGACATCCAGAACACCGACTTCGTCATCCCCTTCTACACCGCGGGCGGTTACGAGGGAGTCACCTACTACAAGGCGCGTTTCACCCTGCTCGGCGTCAAGATCGTGGGCGGCAAGCCGGTGGGCGGCGAGGTCGTCGGCAGAGAGGGGAAGAGCAACTACTCCAAGGAACTGGAGGACGGCCACTTCAAGCCGAGCAAAGACGGCACGGTCTGGAACACTCTGCCGCTGACCCAGTACTCCTACGGGACGGGGCGCGCGCTCCACGACCTGCTGGAGGAGAAGAACGGGACCCTCGGCTTCAGCTGGGGCGGCAAGGGCGTCGAACTCGGCCAGGGCGTCCGTCTGCAGTCCTTCGACATGGTGGCGGCGTCCTTCGACCGGGTGGCGAGGTTCTTCTGGAACAGCAAGAACACCATGGACGAGTGGCTCGCCCGCGTCGGCACGGAGCAGAACGACGCGTGGCTCGGCCAGGCGGCCGGCGTCTTCTGGGACCTGGTCCACCAACTCAGGCGACGGTACGACAACTACGCCGAGGACATGGGCGCCGTGGGCGAGAGCCCCTCGAAGCAGGGCGAGGCGCTCCGGAACGCGGGCGCGGCCCTGAAGAGGGAGGCCGAATTCCTCCGGGACAAGTGGGACTACTGGAGCCTCTACGAGGGCAACCCGCTCCGCTGGCTCGTCGACCTCCTGGCCGAGATCGCCGACCACTCCTGGTACCACAACCTGACGCAGGTCGACGCCGACTACACCCCCGGCTCCTACACCGCGGCCGGCAGCACGGCCGGCCACTGGGACTACACCCCGACGGCCGGCTTCACCTCTCAGGCCACGGACGCGCACAGCAGGACGTACGGCGACATGTCGAGCCTGGACACCTGGAAGAACGTGGGTGACGCGGCGATCGAGCGCTGGGAGACGTCCGTCCAGGAGAAGCTGGTCATCCCGGCCCAGGCAGCGCTGCGCAACCTGGCCACCGCGTGGGGCACCTCGACCTTCGACCTCGGCTCCATCAACACCAAGGGCGACAAGGGGCTGAAGGAATCCTTCACGGAGGACAAGACCGAGAAGGAGAAGCAGGACGCGGAGGCGAAGGCGGCCAAGGACAAGGCCGACCTGGACGCGAAGTACGAGAAGGACAAGCAGGACGCGGAGGCGAAGGCGGCCAAGGACAAGGCCGACTCGGACGCCAAGTACGAGAAGGACAAGGCGGACGCCAAGGCGGAGGCCGCCAAGGACAAGGCCGACTCGGACGCCAAGTACGAGAAGGACAAGGCGGACGCCAAGGCAGAGGCTGCCAAGGAGAAGGCGGACGCCAAGGCCGAGGCGGCCAAGGACAAGGCCGAGACGGAGGCGAAGCAGGAGGAGATCGACCGCAAGCGGGAGGAGAAGGAGAAGGAGGCGGAGGCCAGGACGGAGGCGAAGGAGAAGGAGGCGGAGGCCAAACAGGCCGAGGCGGACCGCAAGCGGGAGGAGAAGGAGAAGGAGGTCGAGGCCAGGACCGAGGCGAGGGAGAAGGAACAGGAGGAGATCCGCAAGGCCCAGGAGGCCAAGCAGGATCAGATCCGCGCGGAGCAGGACAAGAAGCAGGAAGAGACCCAGCAGAAGCAGGACGCGGCGCAGAGGCAGGCCCAGGCCTTCCAGGTCCAGCAGGCGAACCAGCAGCGGACCGAGCAGAACCGGCGGGAGAAGGAGCAGGACAAGAAACAGGCCGAGGCCGAGGCCAAGCAGGAGGAGATCCGCCGGCAGCAGGAGGCCAAGCAGGCCGAGGCGGAACAGAAGCGGGAGGAGAAGGAGAAGGAGGCCGGGGCCAGGCAGGCGGAGCAGGAGAAGAAGCAGGAGGAGATCCGCAAGGCCCAGGAGGCCAAGCAGGACCGGATTCGCACGGAACAGGAGGCCAGGCAGGAAGAGGCCGGCAAGAAGCAGGAAGAACTCCGCGCTGAGCAGGAGAAGAAGCAGGAGGAGAAGGAGAAGGAGGCCGAAGCCAGACAGGCGCAGGCCGAGGCCAAGCAGGATGAGATCCGGCAGAAGCAGGAGGCCAGGCAGGAGGAGATCCGCGCCGAGCAGGAGAAGAAGCAGGAGGCGGCCCAGCGGAAGCAGGAGGAGTACCAGCACAAGCAGCAGCAGCTCAGTCGCCAGCTGAACGGCGGCGATCTGAGTCATGACGACACCGGCGACCTGGGACGGGACTTCACCTCCGACATCTCCGGGCCCGTCAACGGCGACGACTCACTGACCAACCCCGACGGCAGCACGTCCCACCTGGACTCACACGGCCGGGTCGTGACGGAGCACCCGGACGGCAGCAGAACCGTGGTGGACCCCCACACCCAGATGGCGACCATCACCAGGCCGGACGGCAGCACGTACTCCGGCCCGCTCAACGCGGGCGACTCGCTGCCCGTCCCCGGCGGCGGCACGACGCACCTGGACCCGCAGGGCCAGGTCGTCACCGAGTACCCCGACGGCAGCATCTCGCGGGTGGACCCGGACACCGGTGCCACCTCGATCACCAGCCCGGACGGCACGACGACCACCGGCTACCTCAACGACCCGGGCAGCGCCGCCCCGGGCCACCCGGGCTCCCAGCTGAACGGCGGCCACTCCGGCCCCCTGAACACCCCCTCCTACGACTACGGCGACCCCTCCTACGAGGAGGAGCTGTACGACGACTCGCCCTACCGGGAGCCGACGCTGGGCGGCGCGGCCGGCGGAACCGACGGCGCGGCGAGCCGCGGGACGCCGCTCAACAGCGGCCCCATGCCGGGCATGGGTGCGGGCGGCGCGGGCATGGGCGGGATGCCGATGGGGGGCATGCCCATGGGCGGAATGGGTGGAATGGGCGGTGCGGGGGGCAAGGGCAACGACGGTCCCTCCGAGCGCGTCCGCAACGTCATCGACACCGGCGAGGTGGTCAGCAACCGCCGCCCCGGCGCCGCACCGCGCGGCAAGGGCGTATACGAGGAGCGGCAGGCCGTCACCACCAGTGGTGCCAGTCCGTTCCTGCCGCCGATGGCCGGCGGCGCCGGCGGGTCGGGACAGACGGAGACCGAGAGCAGCGAGCGCGAGCGCGAGGTCTGGGAACCGGAGGACGACGACGTCTGGGGCACGGACGAGGGAGGTGCGCCGGCGGTGATCGGTCGCTAGTCCACTGGTCGAACCGCCTTGGTGAGAACCGTTGTTTCTGGTTGAACCGCCCTGGTGACAGCCGTCGTTCGGCGCCCGTCGCGCTCGGCCCGACACGGCCGGCGTCTCGTTGCGCGGGCGCACTGACCTCACTTTCCCTGAACAGGAGTTCTGTTGTCCGAGTCGTTGCAGGAGCGCATCACCCAGGCCATGGCGGAGCTGGAGGCCACGCAGGCGGCCGTCGCGCGGGCGCAGGCGGACCTCAGCCAGGCGTCCGCGACGGTGCGTTCCAAGGACCGCGTGGTGGAGGCCACCGTCGGGGCGCAGGGCGAGCTGACGGGGCTGAAGTTCGTCGACAACAAGCACCAGAACATGACGGGCCCCCAGCTGGCCGCCTCGGTCATGGAAGCGGTCCAGCAGGGGCGGGCGCAGATGGCGCGGCGGGTGAGGGACACCTTCGCGCCCTTCACCCAGCCCGGCCCCGAGGGATCGGTCCGCCGGGGGCTGGACGTCGACTGGGACCGCATCTTCGGATCGGCGCTGAGCGGCGGCCAGGCCGGCTCCGGCCGGTGGACCCGGAACCGGCTGCGAGACGAGATCGACGAGGACGACGAGCACATCGGCTGAGCGAAGAAGACGAGCACATCGGCTGAGAAAAGAAGGGGAGGGGCAGTGAGCGGTTACCACAACACCTACGAGGCGGATCCTGTCGGCCTGCGGAAGACACTCCAGCAGCTCGAAGGGCTGGCGGGCGCGCCGAAGCAGATGCGCGTCAAGTTCGAGCGCACGGTGCAGGCCACCAGCAACTGGAACGGCACGGACGACGATTTCTACAAGCAGACCGAGGACCAGGACAAGCAGCAGATCGAAAGCTGCCGTGCGGTGGTCGACTCCCTCTCGGAGTTCCTGACGGGGTTGCAGTCGGCGGTGCGGCAGAGCCTGGGCAGCATCGAAGGCGTCCATCAGGACGTCCAGGAGAAGATTCACGACGCCCAGTCGAACGCCGGTGACTACACCAGCGGGGACCACGGGAAGCGCTGAATGTTCGACATCGAGTATCCCAAAGAAGTCAGCGACATGCTCTTCGTCCTGATCGGCGAGAAGCCGCTTCAGGCGAAGGCCGGTCTGGCGTGGGATAGTCGATCCTCGTACACGGACCTCGCCGCGGGAATCCAGGATCTCCGCCTGGAGATGCTCGACTCGATCCAGCGCGGTAAGCAGTACCTCCCGCCCAACGTCGCCGACGCCTATGAACAGGCCCTGTCCCGGGTGGTGAACCGCAACGGGACCGACGTCCTCCAGCAGTTCATCGGCCAGCTGGAGAGGTTCACCGACGACCGGGGCAAAGCCTCCCTCCAGATCCAGCAGGCCCACTTCGAGATCATCATGGAGGTCTTCTGGCTGATCCTGGAGCTGGCGCTCCTGGAGGCGATCGCCGCGTTCACCGGCGGTGCCTCCGTCTCGGAGATGATCCTGGCCCGCATGCGGGCCAGGCTGGCGATCATGTTCGCGATCGACCGGCTCCTGCGGTACGTCCAGGCGTTCCCGTCGCTGTCCGAGGCGTTCGAGGAAGCCATTCAGAACCTGGCCGCCCAGCTTCTGACGATGACCATCAATCCGCCGGCACAGAAGGCCGACAAGGTCAACTGGACGGAAGTCGGCATCTCGGCGGGTGTCGGCGGGCTGGCCGGATTCTTCATCAGCCACTTCGGGAAGTGGGGGTTCAACCTCAAGAACTCGCTGTCGAACATCTTCAAGAACAATTTCGGCAAGGACCTGTTCGGCAAGTTCGACATCCGCTTCAACAACCCGTTCACCAGGAAGAACGCCAACAACGCGGCGTTCGACATTCCCACCGCCTTCGCGGCCGAAGCCTTCGGTGAGAACTTCGCCGTCGCGATCGTGCTCCAGAAGTGGGACTGGATGTCCGTTCTCGGCTCCGGCCTCAGCGGAGTGTCCGAGATCTTCATGGCGAAGCCGTTGGAACAGCTGTACCACAGCTTGCACTCCAAGCTCTTCCCGGACGGCAACCTCTTCACCAAGTTCCAGCAGAACAGCACCCGGATCTTCCTGGACCGGCTCAGCAGCGAGCACGGCAACCGGTCCGGGACCACCCCGGGTCCCGGGACGACGCAGCCCACGCCCCCGCCGGCCCCTGCCACGCCGCCCCCGACGGTGGGCAACTCGCCCGTGGCGCCCCCGCCCGTCCCCACCCCGCCGTCCTCGCCGCCGCCTCCCACTCCCGTCACCAGCAGCGGACCCGCCGCCACGACGACCGACAGCGGCTACTACTCGGACGGTTCGGGCGTCTCGGACACCTCGTCCCGCCCGGCGGACGCCTCCGACACTCCCGTCACCTCGGAGACCGAATCGCTTTCGAACACCGGCTCTGTCTTCTCCGGCCCCTCCGTGGTGTCGTCCTCGTCCGATGTCTCGTCCTCGTCCGATGTGTCGCCCTCGCCGGCGCTGCCGAGCACCACGCCCCTGTCCGGCATCGGGGGCAGCAACCTCAAGTCGCCGGACACGTTCAAGTTCCCGGACGCCCTCAGGACCACGGAGTACAGGGGCTCGCCGTCGACGCTGAACGACGCGACAGCCCTGAACGCCACGGACCTCACCCTGCCGGACACCGCGGCCGACGGCCTTCCGCCGACGTCGAAGAGCGTGACCCCGCCGGCCTCGGACACCGCGCCGGACACCCTGAAGATCCCGGGCTCCCTGCTCGACCCCGGTGCTGTCAACACCCTCGGTGGCCTCAACGCCCCCGGCGGGCCGAACGCCCCGGGCGGTCTCAACGCCCCTGGCGGTTCCGGGATCCCCCACTCCACGCCGACCGTCTCGCAGCAGGACGCGGAACCCACCGGCACCGAGCGGTCCGGCGGCACCCCGCACCGGAACGGCACTCCGGAGCAGAACGGCACACCGGCCGGCACCCCGTCGGCGCCCACCGCCCCGCACACCCCCGGGGCCGACACCCCCGGCACCCAGCGCCAGGCCGAGGTCGCGCAGGCCCGCGCCACGTACGAGGACGCCCTCTCCACGTACGCCGACGCCACCCGCGCCGCCGACGAACTGGCGGACGGGGCCGACTCCGGAGCCGCGTTCGACGAGGCCAGGGCCCGGGCCCAGCAGGCGCACGGCGAACTGCTCGACGCGGCGGCCAGGTTGCGCGACCTCGGTCTTCCCCCGCACGCCACGGGCCCGCACGACCCCGGCCACCCCCCGGCCCCGATCGACCGGGACGGCGCCCAGCGCGCGTGGATCGCCCGGCAGCTCACCGCAGAGGACCTGCCGGACGCCCTCGCGGAGGACCTGGCGGCACTGCACGGCCCGGACGCCGTCGTCCCCCCGGCGGAGCTGAGCGCGGCGGGCATCACCCCGGACGTGGTGCGGCACCCGGCGGCGCGTGACGACGGCGACCTACCCGTCGCCGCGCTCGGCCCGGCCGACCAGGCACGCCTGCTGATGGCGCGGCCCGGTCCCTGGCCGGCGGTGCTGGAGGCCGTCGCGGCCAACGCGTCGCTGCGCATATGGGACGGGGCGTACGCGGACTTCAAGAACGCGGCGCTGCACGGCGCTCCGCGCCCGGCGACGGCGTCGCAGCAGACCACGGCGGACACCGCCGCACCCCGGACCGCGGCAGCACAGCCCACCGTGCCGCAGCCCGCCGCGTCGCAGCCCACCCCGGCCGAGGTGGACCGGGCCTGGGACACGGCCGTCGCCCTCGTCCTGCCGCCGACGTCGGCCCCCGTGCTGGCCGACTCCCGCCACACCGAGGCCCCCTACCGGGACGCCGTCCGTCAGGTCGCCGACCACCTGCTGGCGAACGGCCCGGACGCGTCCTCGGGCCTCTCGCTCGCCACCACGCTCCGTACCTCTCTCGGACTCGGCCCCGTCGCACCCGTCACGCCCGTCGCCCCCGTCCGCGCCACGACGGCCACCGCGCCGCGGTCCCCGGCCCCTGCCCCGGACCCCCTCCTCCCGCCGGCCAGAGCCGTCACCACCTCCAGCGACCTTCCGGCCGACCCTCCGCTCACCCCCGCCCGCCCCGCCACACCCACCTCCGGCACCTCCGGCGCCGCCCGGCCCGAGCGCCCGCCACCGCCACCCCGGCCGGTGCGGCGCCCCCACGCTGCACGGCACGCGGCCCGGCACCCGGCCCGGCCGCGTGCGTCAGCCGGTGGCCCATTCCTCCTCCGGGCAGCCGATGCCCGGGGTGGGCGGCCAGGTCACGCTGCCGATCCACACCGTGCCGGTCGCCCAGCAGCCGGACGGCTCCGGCTCTTCCCCGTCGCGGCTGACGGTCTCTTTCGCACCGGGGTCCACCCAACTGTCGCGGGACGCCCGGGAGTCGGTGGTGCGGCTGGCCCGCCGGGTGGCCCGGGACGGTCTGCGCAACCACCGCCAGAGGACGGCGATGGACATGGTGGTCATCACCGGCCACGGGGAGTCGGCCCGCAAGGACGGCCGGGAGCGCGCCGAGGACATCCACGACGTGTTCCTGAACACCCTGGACACCGAGCTGGCCCGGCTCCAGGCAGATGTCCCCGCCGGGACACGGCGGATGGTGGCCGGCGACTTCCCCGTCGTCCTCCGCAGCCGCGGCCGGCGCGACGTGACGGATACGAACGCGGCGACGATCGATGTCCTCCAGCCGCTCAGCATGCTGGACCGGTTGCGCAAGGCCGACCCCGAACTGCGGGACGGACCGCTGGATCTGGACGCGCTGGTCCGCCGTATCCTGCACCGAGGCCCGGCCGCGCCGGTGGACGCGGATGAACGCGAACGGCTCTACCTGCTGCTCACCGACGCCTACGCCAACGGCTGGGCCGACAGCCTGGGCGCGCTGGGTGCTTACCACGCCATGGTCAAGGGGGTGCTCTCCCACAAGCGCGACCGGTACTTCACCCGGGGCGGTCGCCGTTTTCCGGGGCTCAACTGGGGCTCGGAAAAGGTCGTCACGCTGGAAACCGACCGGGTGAGCAGCCTGCGCCGGCTCCCGAACGGGCAGTTCACCTCGGCCGGCCGGACCGACGCTCCGTGGCGGGGCGGCCCGCCCCCGTACGTCGTGGTGGCCTCCGGCCGCCACGACATGGTGCGGGTGGCGTGGCCGGACGGCACGTCCCGGGACGTGCCTGTCGACGAGTTCGTGGAACTGGTGGCGCGCGACCCCGACCTGGCGAGGCTTCCTGCCGACGCGCCGATCGTGCTGGCCATTCCGCACGCGGGGGACCGGGGGCTGGATCTGCCGCGGCTGCTGGCCGAGCGGACCGGCCGCACGGTGTGGTCGCACAGTGGATTCGTCACCATCGCGGAGACGAGCCCGGGGATCTACAGCATCGGCACGTTCCACGAGCCCGGGAGGACGATCGAGGGCGACTGGATCGCCAGCCGCCCCGGCATGGCCCCCGACCGGACGGCCGATACCCCGAGTTGGTGGCGCAAAGTCGTCAACCGGACGCTGGTGGGCCTGACAGGGCAGCGGTTCGGCCGTGTCGCGATGCGCCCGGAGGAGAACGCCGAGAACGACCACGAGCCCGTTCAGCGCAGGCTCGGCTCGATGACGCACTACGCGCACTACAACATCGCCACGCGAAGGTGGGTCTCGGCGAAGCTCCCCCTGCCCAGGCCGGGCAAGCCGGGAGTGAACCGCTACTTCTTCGAGGCGCACGGCGAGCCCGGCTACGTCGCCTTCCCCTTGGAGGACGGCTTCGAATACCTCGCCCCTGACCGGGAGGCGGCACGCTACGTCGCGCACCGCAGAAGCGTGCGGGAACTCGGCAAGGACGACTGGATCGAGCTGGTCATCTGCTGGGTCGGCTCGCCCAGGCACCGCGGCGTGCAGGTGCCGGCCCCGGACAGCGAGTCCTTCTCCGGATCCTTCGTGCCCGACCCGCTCGCGCAGGTCCCCGTGGGGCAGCACATGGCGAACGAGACCCGCCGGAGGGTGAACTGCACCGTCCACGTGGACGCGATGGGCATCTACGACGATGGCGAGTACATCCGCCCTCTCTACACCGACCACCGGGGGCGAAGGGGGGCGTACACGCAGTTCTTCCCCGAGCCGGACGCCGCCGAACTGGCGCGCCGGGCGCGCGTGGCCGGGTTCCACACCGGGCCGGGCGAGCCGTCCGACGCCGTGCTGGAGCGGACGCTCCGGCTGGTGCGGGCGCTGCGGCTGACGCTCGGCAACGAGATCGACGACGACGTCCGGGTGGACCAGGACCCGGCGTACGCCGAACTGCTGCGCGGGGCCGCCGCGCTGGACCGGATGGCGCAGGATGACCCGGAGTGGGGGAGCGTGGGGCCGTTCACCCTGGACTTCCTCGACCAGGTGGTGGCGGCGAACCTCCCGCCGGGCACGGTCGCGCGACAGGGCGACTACCGCTCCGTGCTCACACGGGCAGCGATGGCCCACCCCAAGACGAAGCTGCGCCACTTCGTGACGCTGCCCGACTCCCTCGATCGTGCGCTGGACTGGTTCAGCTTCGAGGACGTCGCCGGCACGGCCGCCAGGGTCTTGGACCTGTCGGGCCCCGGTGCGGTGGGCGGCCACGAGCTGTCGCGGATGTTCTGGGCGCGGGCCAAGGCGGAGGGGGCGTTCAGCGACCCGGCCCTCGCCGGGATCACCGCCCGCATGCTCTCCCTCGCTCCCGGAACCGAGCCCACGCCCGCGCAGTTGAACGGGACCAAGGACCTGATCATGCGGGCCGTCGCCATCGGGCTCGACGGCACCGATCCCAACGTCCTGTTCCCCTACTACCTGGTGAGGGACGGCGCCCTCTCGGACGACACCGCCCTGAGCGCCCCGGCCACCCCGCACAAGGTCTCCGGGCGCGATTTCCGCGGCACCTCGAACGGCATCCTCCGCGACGTGTCCAAGATCGACACCGCTTCCGGGCCGGTGGACGCCCCCTGGACGGGGAAGGACCAGTACGGCGACGACAAGCCCGCGCCATACCTGGTGGAGGCCGCGGAGGACCCCCAGGCCGCGGACCGGGTGGTCGTCACCGTCAACTCCCGCGCCAGGAGCCTGTCGCACCAGGAGTTCGCCGAACTGCTGGCCCTTGACGAGGAGCTGTACGGCGAGCCGCTGACGACACCGGTCCTGCTGGACATCCCCTCTCTCGCCTTCCCGCAGATGACCGCCCTGATGGAGACCCTGGCCCAGCACCTCGGCCGGCGGATCTGGTGCACCACGCGGCAGTACCCCATCGACCCCGTCGACCCGCAGAACCCGGACCCGGCCCCCATGCCGGTGCGGCCCCCCGTCCCGCACTCCGCCGGCTCCCGCCCCGCGCCGCCGCCGTCCGCGCGGCGGCTCTCCACCGTGGTGTTCGAGCCCGGCTCGACGCGGGTGTCCGAGGACGACGTGGCGGACCTGGAGGACCTGGCGGACGAGCTGGCGCCGTCCCTGCTCGCGGACTGGCGGGCGGGCCGTCCGCTGCCGGGCGGTCAGGTCACCGGATTCGGCGAGGGAACGCGGGACCAGGCGCAACAGCTGGGCCAGGAGCGGGCCGAGACGGTCCTCGCCTGGTTCACGGACTCCCTGGACGCGGCGCTCGCCCGCCTCCAGCGGAACGTCCCGGAGGCGGACCGGCTCACCGCCGCTCACCTCGCCTTCACGGCCCGGGGTCAGGGCGCGGGGCCTGAGACCGGCGCCGCGGACCCGGAGGCGTCGCGGCGGACCACGATCGAACTCACCACCCCGGCCGGGGCACCCACGCGCCCGGCCCCGACCCCGGCTCCAGCTCCGGAACCCACGACAGCCGGCCCGGCCTCCCGCTCCGCGAGTGAGTCCGCCCCCGCGAGCGACTCCGGCACCGACCTCGCCGCCCCCACCGCCTTCCGGGCCGACGCCGACGCCCACACCGACACGGACGCCGACACGGCCACCGGCACCAAGGCCGACACGGCCGCCGGCACCGACACCGACACCGACCTCGGTTCCGTCTTCGACGCGGTACCGGGCCCCGGCTCCGACACCGAGTCGGACAGCGACACCGAGTCGCCCGTCGGCGCCGCCTCGCCCGCGGCGGCCGCCGGCTCCGACGCGGCTGTCGTCGCGGAGGCGGCCATCGCGACGAGTCCTGCGTCCGATCCGGCCGCCCCCGGTGCCGGGACCGTGCCGGACGCCCGTCCGGCACGGTCGGAGGAACCGGCCACGGCGCCGGTCATGACCGCGCCCGTGAGCAGCACCCCGGGCTGGGCCCGGGGCCGGCCGCTGCCGGTGGCCGCGGACGGCAATTGCATGCTGCACGCGTTCCTGGCGAGCGATCCGCTGCTGGTGAGGGACCGCCTGCCCGCCCTCTCCGGCCCCGGCCGGTCCGCCGCCGACCGGGACGCGCACGCCTGGCTGTCCGAACCCGGCGCGGTGCGCACCGAGTTGGCGAGGGGTGGCGCTCCCGGCCCGACCGACCGCCATGTCCTGGACGCCATACGGCAGTTCCTCGCCAACTACCTGACGCGGAGCCAGGGACGGCTGCCCGCCGACATCGTCCGCCAGTACCGCGGTGCCGTGCCCGAAGGGCCGGCCACGGACGTGGCGGCGATGGACGAGGTGGAGCTGGTCACCCGGCTGACCGGGCTCGGCGTCCCCGTCCCCGTACCCGACCGGAGCCGGTTCCCCGGCGCCCGGGAACTGGTGGGCGAACTGCGTGACCTGGTCCTCAGGAACACCCCGCTGACCCCCGCCGAACTGGCGGGTCTGCGGTCCGCGGTCCTGGACTGGGGCAACCGCTGGAACACCGCTGTCGGTGACACCTTCCCCCACCTGCTGGCCCACGCCTTCGGCGTCCGGATGACCCTCGCCTGGTCCCGGCACCGGCCCGACGGGCGGACGCTCCAGCGCGGACTGCGGCCCGGGATCGGCCCCGAGAGCGCCACCTGGGAGATCGAGCTGTTCCACCGCGGTCAGGTGGACGGGGCCGGACGCCCGGTGGACGGGACCGAGCACTACGAGGGCAGCGACGCCCGCCCCCGCCTCGTCTCCGGTACGGCGGCAGCCCACACGCCCCTCGCCGCACCACCCGCCGGCGGCCCCGCCATGGACCCCGGCCCCGCTTACAGCGGCCGCCCGGCCGGCCGAGGGACGCACCGGCCCGGACCGCGCCCGCGTCCCCAGGACCGGCCCGCCGACGGACGGCCCGGCGGCACAGGGCCGGGTGCCGCACGCCGCGGCGGCGAACGGCGCGGCGGCGGACGGCGGCGGCAGGACCCCC
>NZ_VJOK01000001.1:5821144-5828348 GCF_013302895.1 Streptomyces albus subsp. chlorinus
CCGCCGTGTCCTGCTGCTCACCCCGCAGGAGCGGGTGACCGGCGAGCGGCGCGCCGCGGTGTTCCAGCTGGCGTCGTCCCCGGAGGCCGGGAGCGTGCGCAGCCTCGCCGGCCTCAGCGCGCTGCACCTCGTGCAGCACGGGGTGCTGGACGACCGGTTCCGTGTCACCGACGCCCAGGGCCGCCCCCGGGGGCTCAACTGGACCGGCACCCGGATCCCTTCCGATCTCGACCTCTCCACCACCGCCGTGCGGACCGATGGACCGCAGGGCAGCACCGTCGGCGAGATCGGCCCGGCGCTGTGGGCCACGGGGCCGGGCCGGCCCGGCGCCTACCTGCTGGTGGCCTCCGGCGGACGCCGGGCGCTGGTGCGGGGCCGCGCCGGGTTCGCGCGCGAGGCACCGGCCGAGGTGCTGGCCGAACTGCTGGCCCTCGACCGGGTCCTGACCGCCCAGCCGCGGGACGTTCCCCTGGCGCTGATGGTCCCCGGCTTCGGCCGCTCGCTCACCGGCCCCTCGGCGGTCGCCACCCGGCTGGACCGCACCGTGGTGTCCACCAGCGGCGTCCCGGCGGTGATATCCCTGCCGGGACGGCCCTCGGGCCCGGTGTTCGGGCTGGCCGACGAGGCGGGCCGGCCCCGGGGCGGCTTCGTCCTGACCGCGCCGGACCCGGCGGGGGCGGCCACCGCGGACCCGTCCCCGGGCTGGGAGCGGGACGCCGACATCTTCCCCCTCACGACGGCGGACGGCTGGATGACCGGCCTCGTCTCGGTCGACGTGGCGGCCGAGGGCGCCGCTGGCCTGATGCGGCTGGCGCACGCCGCGCGGCTGCCGTCGGTGACCTCGTACGTGACCTACAACATGCAGCTCGGCGCGTTCAGCACGCCGCGGAACGTGCCCTGGCGGCTCGGGCAGACCGGCTTCGACGCCCAGCACGGAGCACCGGACGGCGTCGGCTGGGCCACCGTGCGCGGACTGCTGTGGAAGAGCGGCGCCGAGCACGCCCGCGCCCTGGCCCGCTTGTTCTCCCGGGTCCGGTCGTTGCCGGACCGCGCGCTGCTGGTCTGCTTCTCCGCGGCGCGGCCGGGCATCGGCGGGGTCCTCCTGGACGGGCGCGCCGACGGCCCGCTCCCGTTCGTGCCGGACAGGCTCGCCGTGGTGTCTGTCGGGCAGAAGGTGGCCAACGAGAGCGGGGCGACGGTGTACGCCCCCGTCCACCGGGCCTCCACGAGCACTCTGCCGGACGGCACCGTGGTCATCGTTCTGTCGGGCAACGTCCGCGGCGAGGGCGCCGCCTGGGTGAAGTTCCTCCCGGAGCCGAAGGGCGCCGTGCTCGACGAGCGGGCCCGCACGGCCGGGCTCCACCACGGCCCGGGCCCCGCCACCGAGGCCGTCCGGCAGCGGGCGCTGCGGCTGGTGCGGGCGCTGCGCGAGGTCTTCGGCCCCGACATCGACGGCCGGCCGGACTACCCGGCCCTGCTCAGGGGCATCGGCGCGCTCGACCTCATGCGGGAACGCGATCCCCGGCTGAACCGCGGCGGGGCCCGCGAGTTCACCCTCGACCTGCTGGTGCGGGTCGTGCGCGGCTACGGTCCGGCTCCGTCCCCCACCGCACCCGTCACGCCCGAGCGGGTCCGCGAGATGCTCGGCCGGGCCGACGCCGCATGGCAGACCGGCCCGGGTCCCCTCACCCGCTTCGCCGCGCTGCCGCACGTGGTCACCGCCCTGGACCGGCTGCCCGCCACGGGGACGCCCACCGCCGACGCGGCGGCCCGCGAGGTCCTGGGCGTCGAGCCGGGGCAGCCGGTGGGCGAGGCGGAACTGTCCCGGCTGCTGTGGGCCGACGTCAAGCTGCTGGAACTGGTGGGCACCGTCCCGGACCGCGGCCGGCTCGCCGCCGTCCTGCTGCACCTCGACCGCCCCGGGGAGGCGCGGTTCGCCGAGGCCGCGGCGCTGGCCCGCAAGGCACTGGCCGCGGGCCGGGCCACGCTCCCCGAACTGGCCGCCTTCCACCTGGAGAGCCGGGGCGCCCTGTCGGACGCCACGCTGGGCCGGGACGGCTCCGGCGCGGTCAACGGCCGCGACCTGCGACACGGTTCGGCGGGGCTGGACGGCGAGTTCGACCCCAGCGTCGTCACGGTGCTGGACCACGGCCCGGACGGGAGGCTCGTCGTGGCCGGCACGGTCCCCGCCCCCTGGTACACGCCCGGACGCCCGGCCCCGTTCCCGTACGTCTTCGACGGCGGTTTCGGGGGTGGACCGGTTACCGTCGAGGAGTTCGGTGAACTGGTCTTCCGCGACCCCGCGCTGCACGCGGCGCCGATGGGGACCGACATCATCCTGGTGGGCGACGGCGCCCGGCCCCCCGCCGGCGGGCCCGCCCTCAGCACACCCGCCGGGCAGGCCGCGCGGAACTCGGGCCGCACGGTGTGGTCCACCTACGGCCGCACCGGCATCCACCGCCCCCCGGGCTCCCGGACGTTCACCGTCTGCGTGGCCCCGGACGCGTCGGGCCGCCGCCCCGACCTCTCGGACTGGGGCCTCCTCAGGCCGCGCGACCTGTATCCGCCCGCCGCGCATTCCGCCCCGGCCCCGCCGCCCATCGCGCCCGGCCCCACCTATGCGACCGCCTCGCAGGTACCGCCCGTGGTGCGGCGGCCCGCCGAGGCACCGGCCGAACCGGTGGCACCGGCAGAACAATGGGCAGCGGCGGCCGAACCGGACGCACGGGCCGAACCGCCGGCACAGACCGGACCGGACGCCCAGACCGAACCGTCCGCCCAGACCGCACCGTCCGGACCGCCCCAGGACGGGAGCGCCGGGGCCCTCGCGCTCACCTGGGACGAGCACACCCGGGCGCGGGAACTCGTCACCGAGACCGCCGCGGCCGGCCCGGACGCCGCGCCACGGCTCCGCGAGGCCCTGGAGTGGCTGGAGGACGCGACGGCGCGGCTGTACGCCCTCGGTGTCCCGCCGAGTCGGCTGGCCGCCGTCGCCCCGGCCGGGGGCTCCGTCCCGCTCCCGCCCTTCCCCGACGACCTGCGGGTGTGGCTCGGGGACCAGGTGACGAAGGAGGACCTGTCCCCGGACGCGCCCCGGTTGGCCCCCGACACCTTGGTCGACGCGGCCGAAGTGCGCGCCCTGGGCGCCGAGCTGAGCCAGAGCCAGGAGCTGGAGGCCGTGCTCGGCGGCGGCCGGCTCGCGGCGCGCACCCTGGACCCGCTGGTCCAGGTGCGGCTGCTGCTGAGCGGGCACGGCCCGGGGCCGGACGGTGTCGAGGGGGTCGCCGCCGCGGTGGCGGGGCGGCTGTGGCGGTCGTCGTACGAGGCGTTCGCGGCGGACACGGCAGCCACCGCCGACACCGCAGCGACGGCGGACACGGCGGACACGGCAGCCCTCGGGCCGGACGAGGGCGCGAGCCAGCAGGACGGTGCGGAGTCCGGGAGCGGCGCGGTGCCGGACGCCGCGCGGGCCTGGGAGCTGGCCGCGTTCCTGGTGCTGCCCGCCGTGCCGGACGCGGCCCGGTCCGATGTCCGGTACGCGGGGGAGGGGTTCCGCGCGGCGGTGCGGGACGTCGCCGCGCATCTGCTCGCCCACGGCACCGATGCCCGCTCGGCCGTGGAGCTGGCCGACACCCGGCGCCGGGAGCTGGGACTGCGTCCCCGGTGGACGGAGGCCACTCCCCGGCGGACGGACGACGCCGAACTGTCCGCGTCCGGTCCCCGGCCCGAGGGGCCGTTGATCGTCAGCTCCTCGGACGTCGACATGGCGGATGTCGGCACCACATCGTCGGAGCCGGAGTCGGACGCGGAGTGGGACACCGACATACGGGATGCCCCGGACGGGGCCGGGGCGGAGTCCTCGGACGCGGACAGCATCCTGGACGAGGCCCTCTACTCCTCCGAATCCTCCGCGGCCTCCCTTGACAGCGACTCCTCGGACGAGGAGTCCGGCACCGATTCCGGTCCGGACTCCGGTTCCGACAGCTCCACGCCGTCCGCGGCGCCCCGCACCGGGCTGCCGCGGACGGCGGAGGTGAGGTTCACGAGGCCGTCCGTCGCGCTGTCCCCGGACGAGGCCGGGAAGGTGCGGCAACTGGCGCGCCGGCTGGCCCTCGTCGGGATGCGCAACTGGCGGGCTGGCGCGCCGCTGCCCGAACTCGGCATCTCCGGATACGGCGACGACGTGCGGTCCGGCGCCCCGCCGGCCGAGCGGCAGGAGGCGGCGCGGCAGCGCGGGGCGCAGCGTGCCCGGGCCGTGTACCAGGCGCTGATGCTGGAGCTGGGCCGAGTGCTCAACCCGCTGAACAGGAGACGCCCGGCCGGTCTGCCGCCCCTGGGGCCGCAGCACTTCACCGTGCGGCGGCGCGGTCTTCCCCCCGCCCCCGCCGACGAGAACAACGGGCAGTCCCCCAGGCCGACGCTGATCCAGTTCTCCAGCGCCCCTCGCGCGGAGGCGGTGGACCTCCTGGACCGGCTGCGCCGCCAGGACAAGATGCTGCGCCGCGGGCCGATGAATCTGGACGTCCTCGCCCGCCGCGTCCTCCATCTGACCGACGAGCAGAACGTGGACCAGGACGTCCGGAACGAGCTGCTGGACCTGGTGACGGCCGCCGACCGGGCGGGCCGGGCGACGAGCCTCGCGGCCCTGGGGGCGTTCCACGTCCAGCAGCAGGGCGTGTTCGACGACCGCTTCCGGTTCACCGCCGCGCGGAGCCCGGGCGATCCCGCCGGTCTGAACTGGACTTCCGTGCGGGCCCGCGAACTGGACACCGCCACGGGCGAGCGGATCACGAAGGACGAGCAGGGCAAGGTCATCGACGCCGGGGCGGACGAGCCGTCGTGGGAGGGGGACGAGCCCGCCTACGTCGTGGCCGCCGCGGGGGACCGGAAGGGGGTCGTGGTGCCGTGGCCGGACGGCACCACCCGCAAGCTGCGCATGGACGAGTTCGCCGAGCTGCTGGCGCATGATCCGGTCCTGGCGGCGCTGCCGAAAGACGTGCCGATCGTGCTGGCCGTCCCGCGCGCGGGCCACGGTCTGCTCTTCCTGCCGCGCCTGCTGGCGTTCCGCACCGGCCGCACCGTGCACGCGCACAGCGGCGACCTGGAGGTGATCGCCAGGCCGGGGGCACCGGCGAGGATCACGGTCGTCCACCACCCGGGGAAGCCCGAGGGCGACTGGGTGCCCAGCCCGCCCGACCTTGATCCCGGCTCCCCGGACGACCTGCCGTACTGGCACCACGACGTGGAGACCTCGGCCATGGTCAGCCTGTCGACGAAGAAGCAGTCCGGACGCGCCGCGTTCACGCCCGCCGAGATGGCGGGTCTGCGTGGGAAGTTCTTCCGGCGCATGGACCGCGTACGGGAGTTCGCGCATCTGAACGTCGCCACGGGCACCCTATCCAGGCGCTTCGTCCCGACGGACCCGGACGAGGCGGAGCCGGCCGGCTATCAGAGCGCCCACGGGGGCCCCGACGGCATACTCCTGCCGCTGGAGGGCGGCGGGTCCCGGCGCCTGGACGGCCAGGAGGCCGAGCAGTGGGCCCGCGCACGGCGCAACAGCATGTCCGCCTACGCCGAGGGGCAGTGGGCCGATCTGGAGATCTGCTGGGCGGGTTCGGGCCGGAACGGACGGGTGCCCGAGTACGACCAGGTTGGCACAGGGTTGCCCGGGCCCTACGTCGCCGACCCGCTGGAGCACGTGTCCATCGGGCAGCGCTACGCCAACGGACTGCGGCGCAAGGTGCGCTGCACGATCCGGGTCTCCGCGATCGGCGCCGACGGTGCTCCCCCGAACCGGGTCTACTTCCGCGTGTTGTACAGCGACCCCCGAGGGCGGCTCTCCTCCCGGGGGAAGTTCTTCCCCGAGCCCCGGGCAGGTGAGCTGCTCCGGCGGGCGCGGGCCATCGGTTACAGCGGTCCCGGCGGACGGGTGTCCGCTCAGCGGCGGACGAGGACGCTGCGCCTCGTGCGCGCGCTGCGGCTGGTGCTGGGCAACGAGGTGGACGACGCCGTGCGCGTCGAGAAGAACCCCGGGTACGCCAAGCTGCTGCGCGGGGCGGCGGCCCTGGAGCGGATGTGGTACGCCGACGGCAGGTTCGGTGCCGCGGGCCCGTTCACGATGGACCTCTTCCACCGGATCGTCGAGGCGACCCTCCCCGCGGGGCGGATGGAGCCGCGCCGGGCGGACTACCGCGCGGTGCTCCTGAAGGCGGCGGACACCGCCTCCGGCACGCGCCTGGGCGACTTCGTGACGCTGCCGCCCGCGATCGAGGCGGCGAGCGCCTGGAAGAACGGGGCCCCCGATCCCTCCCGCCACGACGCCACCGTGGCGGCCCTGCTGGACGTCGCGCACCCCCAGGTGGACGACAGCCACCGCTCCCGGGCGTTCTGGGCCCGGGTCAAGGCCCACGAACTGCTGGACAGCCCCGGCCTGGACTTCGACGGCCTCGCGCGCAAGGCCCTCCACCTGGAGGCTTCGGACCCGGTGGACGCCGCGCGGCGGGCCCAGCTGTGGGCCCTGGTCCACACCGCGTTCGCGCGCGGACGGGACGCCACCGACCACGACGTGCTGGCCGCGTTCCATCTGGAGCTGGCCGGGGCCTTCGACCCGGGCAACGCGCTGACCGACCCGCTGCGGGACGGGGAGTATGTCGGGTACGACTGGTCCGTCACCGGGCCCCGGATCCAGACCCTGGACACCTCGCGGATCCGGACACCCGGCGGACTGGTCCGGGCCCCGTGGGCCGGCAAGGACCGGCGGGACGTGGACCGGGCGGCGCCCTTCGTGGTGCGGGGGTCCTACGACGCGCGGGACCGGGGCGCCGTGCGCCTGCGCTTCGGTCCCGGGCAGCCGGTCCGCCGGGTGCCGTTCGCGGAGCTGGCGGAACTGCTGGCCTACCACCCGCTCCTGACGACCCGGGCTCTCAACGCCGTCGTGGTGCTGGACATCCCCGGTTTCTACCGCAGCGCGCTGGCGGACGTGCTGAACGAGCGGCTGGGCCGCACCGCGACGACCACCCGCGCCCGCACGGGGATCGCCCACCCCGGCGGACAGCACCACCCGGTGCTGTCCCTGAGCCCCTCGTCGATGGACAAGAAGCCGACGGCGGCGAGCTGGCGGCTCCAGGCGCCGGTCGACCCCGTACACCCCGGGGAGGCGCCGCCGCAGGTCCGGACCGTGACCAGCGACGCGGCCCACCACCAC
>NZ_VJOK01000001.1:5829045-5830477 GCF_013302895.1 Streptomyces albus subsp. chlorinus
ACGAGGCGGTGCGCGCGGAGCTGTTCGCCCTGGTCGAGGCCGCCGTCGCGGCGGGCCGTGCGACGAGCGTGGTGGCGCTGGCGGCCTTCCACACCGAGCGGCAGGGCGCGTTCGACGCCCGGTACCGCTTCACCGAGAACGGCCGCCCGGCGGGCCTCAACTGGAAGGGCACCCGGGGCACACAGATCGAGACCTCCGTGGTCGAGCGCTACCGGCCGACCGCGGACGGCGGGGTGAAGCTCGCGGGCGCCGCACTGGCCGAGTGGTCCCAGGACGCGTACGTGGTGGCCGCCGACGGGAGCCACGACAGCGTGGAGGTGCCGTGGCCGGACGGTACGTTCCGGACGCTGGACATGGAGGAGTTCGCCGAGCTGATGGCGCACGACCCGGTGCTGCGCGGGCTGCCGGAGGACGCGCCGGTCGTCCTGGCCGTCCAGCACGGCGGCGACCGCCTCGGCGAACTGCCGCGACTGCTCGCGGCACGCACGGGCCGCACCGTGTGGGCGTACACGGGCACCGTGACGGCCCGCGACACCGTGGGCGGGACGGTCACCCTGCGCACCGTACGGACCAAGGACCACCCCGGCGGCGACTGGCTCGCCACCGCCCCCGGCACGGCACCGGCCCGCGCCGCCGACGTCCCGGACTGGTACGGCAAGGTGCTGGTCCGGCCCGTGGTCAGCGGGACGACCGGCAAGCAGACCGGGTACTCCGTGTTCTCCCGCGCCGATCTGGCCCGCACGTGGGAGAAGCAGCTTCGCGACGCCGACCGGGCCAGAACGTTCGTCTACTACAACCCCGCCGCCGGCACCTACTCCGAGCCGCACGAGGTGCCGGACGCCGACGAGAAGACATTCGAGATCTTCCTGCACGGTGTCCCGGGCGCGGTCTCGGTCGAACTCGACGACGGCACCATGCGGAGGATCAGCGGGGAGGAGCTGGAACGGTGGGTCGCCCACCTCCTCTCCTCGGTCGACCTCAGGGACAAGACCCTCGTCCCGCTGACGATCTGCTGGGCCGGGTCCCCCGGCGACAGCTCCCTGCCCGCGCCGGACACCGCGCACGACAACCGGCCGGGTGTGTTCGTCGCCGACCCGCTCGCGGACATCTCCACCGGGCAGGTCTTCGCCAACGCCGCCCGGCACCGGGTGCGGGTCGCGCACCGGCAGACCGGGTTCTCGGGCCGCGGCCCCTACCGGCGGGCCCTGTTCACCGACCCCCAGGGCCGCCGGGTGCCGTTCACCTACCACGTTCCCGAGCCCGACCGAGCCGGGCTCGACCGCCTGGCGCGGGTGGCCGGACTGCACCGGGGGGACACCCCGGTCCCGGCGGACATCCGGGAGCGGACGCTGCGCCTGGTGCGGGCGCTGGCGCCTGACGTTCGGCAACGAGGTGGAGGCCGACGCCGACTACGTGGGCCTGCTGCGGGGGG
>NZ_VJOK01000001.1:5830670-5986995 GCF_013302895.1 Streptomyces albus subsp. chlorinus
CGCCACGGTGGACGACGCCCGGCGCGAGGAGCTGCGCACGCTGGCCACCGCCGCGTTCGCGCGCGGCCGGGACGCCCGCGACGTCCACGCGCTGGCCGCCTTCCACCTGGAGACCCTCGGCGCCTTCTCAGCCGCGACGGAACTGACCGACCCGCAAGGTCTCAGCACCGGGCGCGACTTCTCGCCGGGCGCCCGGTCCGGTGTCCTGGACACCACGCAGATCCGGTCCGGCACCCGGCTGGAGAACGCGCCCTGGAACGTCCAGCACAGCGACGGCACCAAGCGCCCGGCCCCGTATGTGGTCCGTGCCGTCGCCGACCCGGCCGACCCGGACGTCCTGCTGATGGACTTCGGCACGGGCCTGCTGCGGGTGAGCCACGAGGAACTGGAACACCTGCTGGGCACCGATCCCCGGTTGCTCGGGCGCACGCTGAAGACCCCCCTGGTGCTGGACGTCGCGGGGCTTCCCAGCGGCTACGGGGAGTACCTGGCGGAAACCCTCTCCCAGGGAACCGGCCGCAGGGCCTGGTACACCGAGGCGGACACGGACCTGACCGGCACGGGGACGGCGGGGCACCCCGTCCTCACCACCCACCCGGTGGGCGGTCGCGTCCCGCGCTGGAGCAGCAGGCGCCCCGTCGATCCCCGGAACCCGACAGCGGCCCCGCTCCCCGCCCCGCCCCCGGCGCTCGCCTCCCCGGACTCCGGCCAGGAGCCGCCGCCGGGCCAGGAGCCACCGTCGGACCAGCAGCCGGACCCGGGCCAGGAGCCGGACCCGGACGGGGGCCCGGTCACCGGCCCCGCCGGGGAGCCGGCCCCCACCGACCCGGCCGACTCCGCCCTCGTCGCCGGTTTCGGCCGCGGCCACCGGGGGCTGCAGGGGGCGGTGTACGTCATGCCGTTCCCCAAGGACGCCGTGCGCTGGCTGCACGAGCGGCTGGCCCGGACGGTGCGCGCCCGGGCCGCGGGCGAGGAGCCGCCCCGCGACCCGGAGGCCCAGGACGACGCGGGTGCCGCCGAGGCGCTCGGCCAGGACATCGCCGGCCAGTACGACGGCGACGAGCTGCTGGACGCGCTGCCGCACCTGCTGGGGCCCAAGGGCATGTCCCGCACGGTCACCTACGGGGGCCGCCGCTACCAGGTGTCGGCGCGGGTGGAGTTCTTCGGCCACCGGCCCTCTCCCACGATGACCGACGAGACGGACGAGGGCCGGCAGGTCAGCGTCGAGGAGCGCAACCGGACGGCGGTCGATACCAGCGACACCCTCATCACCGGGAACGTCCGGAGCCTGCCGCTGTCCTACGGCCGTACCTGGCCGGTCCACGACGGCCGCAACCCGGCGGTCGCCTCGCAGACGTTCACCCCGAAGTTCACGCTGACGCACAATCAGCAGGCCGTCGTGGTGACCGTCCCGGAGAACTACACCGCGATGTCGGCGCTGGCGTTCTCCTCGGAGCCCTCGCACCCCTTCGAGTACGGGATGCGCTGGCAGTTCACGGCGGTGCCCGCCCCGGGCCCCGCCGCGCCGTCTCCGCACAGGGAAGAGGACTGGAGCGCCGCCGAGACCTCGCCCGGCCGCTTCACCGCGTGGTTCCCGCACTACCTCACGCAGGGCATGCCGCCGCGCCCGTTCGGCCCGGTCTCCCCGCACGACATCCCGGCGGACCCGCGGACCCTCACCGACGAGCTGCCGCTGTACCGGGTGGACACCGTCCGCGACCCGTCCGGACTGTTCGACGCGTTCGTCGCCGCCGACCAACTGCGCCCGCATCTGCGCCGGATGTCGGACGAGTCCGCCGAGGAGCTGCGCACGTTCCTGGACGAGAACAACCAGCGCTCCGGCATCCTGCTCATGCTGTCCTCGGCCTACCCCTCGCCGATCCTCCTGGACCGCGGCGGGGAGCCGCTGGGCTACCTGGAGGTCTCCGTCCGCATCAACGCGCTCAGCCCCGACGCGCTGGCGCGCAGCAGCACGAAGGGCGTCCTGGAGACCGACCTGCTGCACACGGTCGGCGCCAGGACCGCGCTGACGGTGACCAACTCCGAGAAGGCCGAGTTCACCCTCAGCACCGCCCTCCAGGGGCCCCACGCGAGCGGCAGCTTCGCCTTCGGCGGCGGCTACAAGCACCAGCGGTCCCGCACCCTCGACTCCGGCGGCACCGCCTACGACTGGTTCAGTCTCGTCAGCGAGAACCCGCACCTGCTGACGGACGCGGACCTCACCTACACCGCCGTGCTGGTGCTCCCCAAGGGCGGCCGGACCGAGCCCTTCACCCTGCACAGCCCCGCGGGCCAGTCCATGCGGGTGCCGACCCTGGCCGACGCCGCCGGCATCCCCGTCGAACCCGGCCAGGAGCGGTACCTGCCGCCGGAGCTGGCCTCCATGCGTTCCCTCGGGGTCAACGCCACCCCTTTGAAGGTCACCGGCACCGGGCCGCTCTTCGACCGGCTGGAGGCGCTGCTGCGCACGCTGGGCTTCCTGCCGCCCTCCCAGCGGCAGCGCCTGGAGTGGCTGGACGACGACACCGCCGTCCTCATGGCGTGGCTGGCCAACTCCCGCAAGCTGACCCTCGCGCGGTCCCAGGTCGGCCTGCGCGGCGCGCTCGGCGCGATCATGGACGGCGGCCATGCCCTCTTCTTCGACCTGCCCCTCGCCCACGGCGTCTGGCGGGTCGGCGCCGACCTGTCCGTGGCGCCGACGGAGGGCACCTCCCCCCGGCACGCGAAGAACCTGCCGGGCTGGTCGGTGCTGAACGCCAGCGGCATGGGAACCGTCGGCAGCGAGTCCCGCAGCTCCAGCCAGTCGCTGTTCGGTAACTTCTCCGCCGAGACCGGCGGCCCGGCCCCGCACCACTGGACGGTGGCGGGCGGCACCCCCACCAGCGCCTCGGCCACCCGCCAGATCACCGGCGACACCTCCGGGACTGCCGCTTCCCACAGCCTCGACATGATCACCTACGCGCAGAGCGGGCTCGGCGTCTTCCACCTCCCCGGCACCTTCACCATGAAGGTTTTCTCGGCGAACGGCGACACCCCGCTGGCCACGTTCGGCCCCCAGGACGGCACCGTCTCCCTCGCCGTCCCGCTGACCCGTACGCTCGCCGCCCCGTCGGCTCCTCTGGGCCCGGTCACCGTACGGCGGGCCACGGACGAGGACTTCCGCAGATCGCGGATGGCCCCCGGCGCCTCCGGGCAACGCCCGCGGGACGCGGTGCTGCTCCCCGGAGGCGCCCACATCGACCTGGCGATGGGCAGCGGCGCGCTGAACCGGACCTTCCGGCAGTTGCTGGGCGGCATCGACCCGGTGGCCGACGGCAGCGGCGGACCCGGTCCGCTGGCCCGGGTCCTGCGCTGGGCCGCCGCGCAGGGCTCCGACCTTCTCGCGCACCTGCCCTCGGCCCTCACCGCCTTGGCCGAACCCGCCCGCTGGATCAAGGACATGACCGTCGGCCAGTCCGTCGCGGACGTGGAGAGCCCGGTCCAGGAGGTGCTGCGGGCCGCGTCGTCCCCGACCGTTCTCCTTGCCCGGGCGCTCCAGATCTTCCGTGGCGTCCACGTCATCGACGCCGGCACCTCGGGCTCGCTGGTGGGCACCGAGATCCAGGGCGAGATCCGCGGCTTCCTCCACAACGCGGTCCACGGGGGCACCGGATACCTGGACGCGAACCCCGACGGCTCCACCTGGGCCGAGAACGACGTCACCACCACCGACTCGGCCTGGCGCGGCACCACCACCGGCCACTCCGAGCAGACCGCCACGGGCCTGACCGCCTCGCACACCGGCGAGCACCCCGCCAGCGGATCGGGCGGCGGCGGCCGCAACCTGGCCGTCGCCCGCGGCCGGACCGACACCGACTCGGCCTTCACCGACCGTGTCTCCTCCACGGCACACGCCAAGGACCCGTTCCACATCTTCCGGGCGGACGCCACCTACATCGTCCTGCTGCGCAAGGGGCACCGCAACGCGGTCGCGAACGCCGTGGGCGTGGGCCCGCACAGTTCGGTGGCGTACGCCGTGACGGTCCCCGGCGGTGTGGTGTTCTGGGTGGCCGAGAGCGTGGTCAGGCGGGATCCGCGACTGGCCCGGCTGGCCGGCCTGGAACCGTCGAGCCTGCCCATGGACCGGCTCCTGCCGCGGTACTTCGCCCGCTCCGGCGGCCGGTCGCTGGGGTTCGCCACCGTTCCGGAGGCGCTGCCGGCCGGCTCGCTGGACGGCTTCACCGAGGCGATCCGCGCCGCCGTCGAACGCGAGGCGCCCGGCTCCCTTACGCCGGGGAGCGGCCGTCACGTCCGCGGGCTCGCCGCGCGCATCGCGGAGGCGGGCGGCGTGACCGGTCTGCGGGCGCTGGCGTCCGGCGGGTCCGGCCACTGGCAGCGCTTCCACTTCCCCTACCGGGGCCGCACCGGGCTGCACCTGGTGGAGGTGGCGCTCAACGCCCGCCCGGCACCGGGCACCGACCTGACCGCGCTGCGCGGCACGCCTCAGCCCTACGCGGGGCTGGACAACATCAACTCCGCGGCGGCGACCGCGCTCACCCACAGCCTCTCCCGCAGCACCGGGTTCGCGCTCACGCTCAGCGGGACGGGCGGCTACACCCTGCTGCCGGGCACCAAGCGCAGCGGGAGCGCCGGGGCCACCGCCTCCTTCACCAGCACGGGCAGCCGCGGCGTCTCCCGCACGGTCACCCACAACCACCAGGAGTGGGCGCGTACCTACCGGCCCGCCGTCCACTTCCAGGTGGCGTACGCGTACCGGGCCGAGGTCACCTCCAGGAGGCTGGACGAGTCGGCGCTGGGCTTCCTGAGCAACCGGGTCGCCTCGCTGGGCGAGTTGGCGCGGCGGATGCTGGGCGGTGCACTGCCGGCGGCCGACACCGCCGGGCTGGCCCGCTGGATGGACCAGGTCCTCGGCCGGAACGCGGCCTCCGGGACACCGGGCACCCCCGCTCCCGCCCCGGCGGCCGACCCCGTCACACCCGTCACCGTCACGCTGCGGTTCCCCGACAGCGAGACCCCGCGGCTCGGCGAGGACGGAACCCCGCACCTGCCCGCCCCGCCGCCGGTCCTCATCACACCGGGCGTGCACCGGGCCGACCCCCGGCGCCCCGCCGTCCCGACGGCCCCCGCCCCCGCCCCGGCCACCGGCGGGCACGGCACCCCGGCCACCGGAACGGAACGGGAGCGGCTGCGTGGCACCGGGCGGTGGAACCCGGCCGGGCCGGTCACCGTCTACGACTTCGACGCCATGGACCAGCTCGCCGACGCGCTGCGCCAGGTCGACCCGGAGCTGCGCGGCAAGGACCTGCCCAAGACCTCCACCTCCGCAGAGGCCACCATGCGCCGGCTCGGCGACCTCATCCGGCGCGGCAGGGTCACGCTCACGCCCGCCCAGGCGTCCCGCTACACCGGCGAGGAGCCCTCCGGCGGTTCCGCGCGCGTCGGCGTCGCGCTCTACCGCCCGCAGGCGGAGACCGTCAGCCGGCAGGTGATGCTCATGCGGATGCGCACCACCGTCAGCAGCTACGCCACGAGCGGCAGCCGCACCCTCGCCCCGTCGGTGGCCGTGCCGGTCAAGGGCGGGCTGTCCGACGGCGACACCGACACCCTCTCCGGGACCGTCCCGGTGGCGGGCGAGAACACCGGCGTCGGCCAGGCCACCGGGGGCACCAGCTTCCGCCGCGAGGTCCTCAAGTTCGGCCTGCCCACCTCCGAGAACGCCGAGGGCGAGCCCGACGACAGCGGCTTCCTGGGCTTCACGCTCACCGCCCACGCCGTACTGGAGGTCAGCGGCCCCGACGGCACCCGCTGGGTCACCGGCAACGTGGTGCTGCGCCCCACCCTGGAAGACGTGCTGGGCCTCGGCCTCGGCCCGGCCCGCCCGTTGAAGGGGGTCTACGACGCCCCGGCCGCCCTCGCCGGGCACGGCCTGCACGACTGGCGGGCGCTGCGCCCCGAGGAGTTCGGCGACCGGCTGGCCGAGGCGTTCGCCGAGCAGGACACGCGTGCCCAGGTGTGGTTGGACGCGGGCGAGGTGGCGCCGGAGACCGGGCGGACGCTGGAGGCCGTCCGCCGGGACCTGCTCGACGGCGCCGGGCCCGGGCAGGCTCTCGACGCCCGGGCAGCCACGCTCCCCGCCGACATCCGCCTCGCCCTGGACGCGGCGGCCCGCGCCACCGACCGCGCGCGGCGGCCCGTCGAACTCGTCCTGCGCACCGTGGACGGTACGGTCCACCTGCCCTTCGCCCCCGGCCCGGCGCACGGCTGGGCGTCCGAGATGCCGGTGCCGTCCGTCGAGGTGACCCCGCCCGCACCGGCGACCGCCGTCGCCGTGCCGCAGGAGGGGACCGCGCAGGACGCGGCCCCCAGGGAGCGGACGGCCGCGGCCCGGCGCCTGACCGCCCCGGTGGCGCCCCGCCCGGTGCTGACCCGCCGTCAGCTGGAGGGTGTGGCACGCCGTCTGGCGCGGACCCTGCCGGTGAGCGCGCTGACGGTGCGGCGGTGCCTGACCCTGGTGGCCGGACTGCGGGACGCGCTGTATCCGGGCGGGGTGCGCGCCGCGGGCACCGTGGACGACTCGGTGGTCGCCGCGGGCCCCGACGAGGCGGCCACGGGTCTGGTGGCCGGGCCGGGCTGGCGTCCGGTGCGCGACTGGGAGGCGGTGGCCCGCGCGGTGGCGGACGCCGGGCCGGGCGCGGCGGCGTTCGTGCTGGCGCGGCGCCAGGGCGGCGAGCTGGGGCACGCGTGGGCCGCCTACCACCTGGGCGGGCGGACCGGTGTGGTGACGGTGGACCCGTCGGCGCCCGAGGGCCGCCGGGTGTCGGCGTCCCCGCCCTACCTGGCGCCCGTCGAGGCGCGGGCCGTGGTGGTCGACCGGGCCGGACGCGTCCTGGCGGACGCGCTGCCCCCGGTCCCCGAGTCCGCGTCCCCGGCCCACGCGGTGGCCGAGCGGCCGACCGGTCGCGACTACGGCGCCATCGGGCTGGAGGCCGAGGAGCGGTACCTGTTCGCCATTCGCGGCGAGGGGCGCGAGGCGATGGTGCTGGGGTGGGGCCCCGGCCTGTCGCTGGTGGCCGACAAGACGCACTTCTGGCTCGTCCCCGACACCAAGGAACTCTTCGACGTCACCAGCAGGCCCGAGGTGCCGCGGGGTGCGCGCCAGCCCGTCCTGTCAGTGTTCGCCATCGGCGAGATCGTCGTCGACGCGATGGCCGTCCTCCCGGGCGAGCAGCGGCAGTCGCCGGAAGAGGGAATGGCCCGGCTCGCACGGCTGCGGCACCGGCTGAGTCTCGCGAACAACTACCCGGGCGGGGTGCCGCTGGAGTCCCTCCTGGCGGACCTCCCCGGCTGGGAAGTGACCGAGGGCGGCAAACGCACCAGGGTCTACCCCCATCGCCCCGGTTACAACGGCCGCGTCTACGTGCAGCCCACCGACGGCGTTCCCGCCGTCGGCCTGCGAAAGCTCCAGGACCTCGCCGCACGGCGGCTGATGCTGCCGGCGAACGTGCTGATCCTCAGCGCAGGGAAGGCGTTCGGCCGCTGGCTCACCCGGGACTTCGTCCTTCGCACCACCGGCTACGAAGCGTCCGCGGAGCTGTTGCCGTTCCTCTCGGCCGTCCCGGACGCCGACAAGGTGTGGGGCTACGGCTGGCTGCTGTTCTGCCACGTCGCCGCCTTGCCGGTCCACGAGCTGGAGGCGGCCGACAGCGCGTCGCAGGCGCAGCCACTGGCCAAGAACATGCTGACGGTGGCGTCCCGGCACCCGTTCGACCGGACGCTGCTGAGCATGGGGAGGCGCATCCGCGCGTTCCTCGACTGGCACCACGACGAGATCACCGACATGGCGGTCACCATGCTGACCCAGTTGCTGACCCGCTACCAGGACTTCTTCGGCACGCAGTTCTCCGCGGACTTCTTCGACGCTGCCCACGAGGGCGCACCGTCGGCGCGCGAGCAGCTGACCGCCGGCCTGACCGGCCGGACGTCGCGAGGGCGCGCAGTCGGCCAGTACGAGACCGTCGGCATGGAGGACTACCACCGGCTGGACACCGACCAGGGACGCCTGGCGGTCCCCCTGCTCCTGGAGGAGCTGCGGCACTACGGCATCTCCGACAAGTTGATGACCGACGAGGACATCCGCGAAACCTTCACCGAACTCGCGGACTTCAGCCGGGAGGCATACCGGCGGGCCGTGGAGTCCGCGGTGCCGCTCTCCGACGAGGTGCTGCGCCGCGCCGTGCGGCGCATCGTGGACAACACCGCCGTACGGGATCTCGCCCCGTTCCTGGCGATGGCGCTGAACGGCATGCGGGGTGCCGGCCGGCAGGCCGAGCACCTGCTGTCCGCGTACGACGCGCACGACCTCGCCGAGGCATTGGGCGCCTACGCGCTCGGCACCCCGCTGCCCGACGGCCTCCACCGGAAGCTCGACGGGGCGGTCCGCCGGGCCAAGGACCTCCTCCCCGAGGTGCCGCGGGGAGAGCGCACGCGTGCCCGGCAGACCGTGGAGGCCGCGCGCCGCGCCCTGCGCGTTCTCGCCGATCCCGCACAACTGCCGTCGCGAGTCCGCTGGAACAGGGACATCCCCGCCCTGGACGGAACCTTGGTGCGGGTGGACCAGGTGAGCCGGGTGAAGCACACGGAGCCCGAGGAGGGCGACCCGGTGGGTTTCTCCTCGCGCCCGGTCCGGGACCGGGACGGCCGGCAGGCCTCCTACGGTCTGCTGCCCAAGCTCACCGTGTACACCAACCTGCTGTGGTCCCAGCGGTACCGCAGCCCCGCAGGGCTGGCGGTGCCGGAGACCCCGCCCCTCGCCCTGCCGTTCAAGAAGGCGTACCTGGTGGGCCTCAGCGGGAACGCCGCTGCGGTCCGGCTCGGACTGCTGGACGGCTCGGACAAGGCGTTCGGCTACTCCGCCGCCCTGGACTACCTCTTCGCCGCCGACCCCGACCTGACCGCCCTCGGCAGAAGGACCGCCGCCGTCGTCCTGGGTGCGGATGTGGCGGGACCGCCCCCGCACGACCCACTGGAGCACCCGGTCGCCGGCCAGCTGATGGCCAATGCCTGGGACCGCTGGGTGTGGACCTCCGGCCTGGGGCAGGAGCCGTCCCTCCTGCCCGGCGACGACCACGCCGGACCGCGGTTCGGGCTGGCCGAGGGCGACTGGTGGGCCGGGTTCCGCCCCGAACCGACCTCCCCCCAGCTCGCCCGGCTGGCCCGCAGGGTCACCGGCGACCGGCGCCGGGGCCCGGACGTGCTGCGCTGGGTGCGGGCCGTCCGACTCGTCTACGGGCCGCTGCTGGAGGACGACACCGCCGCCTTCGAGGCGCTGCTGCGCGGGTTCCACATCCTCGACGAGGTACGGGCGGCCCACGGCGACCGTACCCCGCTGACGTGGGAGGGCCTGCGCACCGTGGTCGCCTCGTACACCGGGCCGGCCGGGACGCCCTTCACGCAGGCGTTGCCGTTCGCCATTGTCGCCGCCGCCGGCCAACTGGGCACCCACGTGGAGCTGTCCGGATACACCCTGTCCCAGAGGTTCGCCGCCCTGCGCGCCTGGGAGCGGGGTGCCTACGGCCCGTCCGGCCAGGCCCTTGCCGCCCAGGGCCCCGGCGGTCTGACGGTGCGCGGCTGGATGAGCGACGCCCCGGCGTCCTTCGCCTCCACCGGGCACGGCGCTCGCGGTCCCTGGGCCGAACCGCCCGCCGCGCCCGCGACACCCCCGGCTCCCTACGACGCCGAAGCCCACTACGCCGCGATCGAGCGGAGCCTCTTCGGGCAGTCGCGGACGCAGTCGCCGTCGCAGTCGCAGCCCGGGGCGCGGGAGGCCCTGCGGCGGCTCAACGCCCTGCGGGCGGGCGTCCCGGCGCTGCGCGGCGGGCCGCTCGACCTGGACGCGCTCACCCGCCACGTGCTCATGCTGGGCCCGGACACGCCCGTCACCATGGACGACCGGCGAACCCTGGTACGGCTCGCGGGGGACCCGGCCATGGCGAACGCCCCGAGCCTCGCCCGGCTCTCCGCCCAGTACCTGAAGCGGAACGGCGCGCTGTCCGACGAGCTCCGCTTCACCGGGATCAACGGCGCGCGCGGCCTGAACTGGACCGGCTCGCCCCTCGACCCCGCCTTCGACCTGGGCCGCACCACCACCTTCGACCACGGCACCGCCACCACCGCGCCGAAGCCGGCACCATGGGGCCCCGCTCCCTACGCGGTGGTCGCGGGCGGATCGGCGCTCACGGTCACCGTGCGGGGCAGCGGCGGCTTCCGGCGCGACGCCCCGAAGGACGTCGTCGCCGAACTCCTCGCCCTGGACGACGTACTGAACGCGCTGCCGGACGACATCCCCCTGCTGATGGCCGTCCCCCTGGCGGCCGTGGGCGGACAGGCGCTGACCCAGGACAGCGCCGACCTGCTGCGCCGGAACGTATGGTCCCCGAGCGCCTACCTCGTGCTGAGGGGCATGGTCGGCCTCGACGTCTCCGAGGAGCACGCGATCGCCGGCGGCTGGCTGCTCAGCGAGCCAGGCGCCCCGGCGGGGGAGGCGGACCGGGGCGAGGAGTGGGAGCGCCATGTGTTCTCGCTGCCCGTCATCGGCCCCGACCACCGCTCCGCCGGGCACGCGACCTTCCCGCTCGGCGACTCGGGCGTCCGGGCCCGCAGCCGCACGCTGCTGGACCTGCCGACGGCCACGCACTTCGTCCACTACGACGAGGCGACCGGCGCGGTCAGCCAGCCGGTCCCCCTGCCGTGGGTGGTGGCCAACGAACGCAGCCCGTACTTCGCGGCCCGGCACGGCAGGCCCGGCAGCTCCCAATGGGCCCTCACCGACACGGGGGACGGCAGGCCGGGCTTTCTGCACACCGCCGGGACGCGGACGACCGGCGCCCTGAAGCGGCGGCGGAGCCTGAAGCGGCTGCCCGCCACCTCCCCGATCGTGGGACCGGTGTGCCTGAGCACGCTGCCGGATGGCATCGGCTACGTCGGCACATTCGGCCCGGTGCCCTTCGTGCCCGACCCGCTGGCGGCCGACTCCGAGGCGCAGCAGATGGCCACCGACAACGGCCGCCCGGTGTACGGGTTCGCACGCAGGGCGCACGCGGGGATCAGGTCGGCCGACGGGGAGCACCTCGGGGCGGGCACCGACGCCCGGGGGCGGGTGTACGCCCCTCAGGTGCGGATGCCGCTGCCGCGGGGCGCGGAGCTGGACGGCCGGGCCCGCGCGGCCGGGCTGCACACCGGGAGCGGTCCGGCGCCGGAGGCGGTCCGGGAGCGGGCACTGCGTCTGGTGCGGCTGCTGCGCATGCGGTTCGGCGACCGGATCGACCAGGCGCCCAAGTACCCGGAGCTGCTGCGGGGCGCGGGCGCGCTGGACGCGATGCTGCGCGACGACCCCGCGCTGGCCCGGGTGCCCCTGTTCACTGTGGAACTGTTCGACCGCGTGGTGGCCGCCTTCCAGGCGCGGCAGCCGGCCGGTGCCCAACGCCCCACCGCGCAGCAGGCCATGGCGTCGCTGCTGAGACTGGCGGGCGAGGCGCGGGAACGGAACCCGCGGCTCCCGCTCACCGGCTTCGTCCCGCTGCCTCTGGTCGTACGGGTCGCCGCCCTGCTCGCCGACCCCGGCTTCGACACCCTCACCGCGCACATCCTCCAGCTCCCGGCGCAGCGGCAGGTCGGCGACGCGGAGCGGTCGCGGATGCTGTGGGCCGAGGTGAAGGTCCAGGAACTGCTGTCCCGGCTCGGGCAGAGCGGCGAACAGGCGGTGGACGGGTTCGGGGCCGCGGTGCTCCATCTGTCCGCCCCGGACCCGGTGCAGCGCCCGCAGCTCGTCCAACTCCTGCGGAGGGCGGCGGCCCTGGGACGCGACCTCGGGCAGGCCAGGGAGGTCGCGCAGCTGCACCTGGAGCTGCGTGGCGCGCTGGTGGCCACGTCGCTGATGACCGCCAAGGGCGGCGCGGTGCTCGGCCGTGACCACACCGGCGCCCACCCGGCCGCCGGGCCCCTCGACCTCGACCCGGCCACGGTCACGCTGCTGCGGCGCGAGCCGGACGGCGGGCTCGTGCCCGACTCCACGGTCCGGGCACCGTGGTACGACCCGCAGAAGCCCCACGCACCCCTGCCCTGGCTGTACCGGGCCCACCAGGTACGGGGCAGGACCGTGATCGGCACACCGGTGCAGCACGCCGAGGTCGGCGAGATGTTCCACCGCGACCCCGGGCTGGCCGACCTGCCGCTCAACACTCCGGTCGTCCTGCTCGTGGAAGGCGCCCGGCCCCGCCCGGGCACCCCGGTCGCGGACAGCCTGCCGGGCCAGGCCGCCCTGCTGGCGGGCCGCCACGTCTGGTCCGCGTACGGGAAGCCGACGCTCTACACCGACCCCGTGACAGGGAAGACCACGGTCGCCCTGGAGCCGGACGACTCCGGCCGGCCGCGCCCCGTGACCGACCTCGGGGTGGTCGTCCCGGCCAACGTCCGGGGCGCGTTCGGGAACCCCGGGCCCCTCGCACCGCTGCCCACGGCCGGTGGGCCGGTGCCCACCGCACCGGTGACAGCACCGGCCCCCGCTCCGTCCTTCGCGGCCACCGACCCCGCCTCCGGTGCGGACAACATAGGCACGACCCCCTCGGCACAGCCGGAACCCGCGCAGACCGCCACCCTGCCGCCCCGGCCCCCCGCCCCGCAGACGGAAACGAGCGACGACGAGCCGGGCCACGTGGGGGCCGGCCACGGGGAGCCGGGCAACGGGGAGCCGGGCAGCGAAGGGGCGGTCCAGGCGGAGCCCGGTCGCGACGGGACGGGGCACGGCCGGGCGGGGCGCCCCCTACGAGCGCTCCGGGCCGTCCACCGCCCGGCTGGGAGCGACCACCTTCAACCTGCACGCGGCCGACGGACCCGGCGACGCCTTCGGCGAGGTGCTGGTCCGCGCCCTGCGCGAAGCCGGGGCGGAACCGCCGGTTCCCGCACGGGAGTTGCGTGGCTGGGCGGCCGAGCGGCTGACCGAGGCCGAGCTGCCGGACCTCCCGGACCTGCCACCGCTGGACGACGACACGGAGGTCAGCACCGCGCGACTGACCGCGGTCGGTGTGCGGCTCACGCCCGCACAGGAGACGGAGGCGGTCCTGCGCGGCCAGCGGCTTCCGGCGCGCGACCTCGCGCTCACCCCGGTCCAGCGCTTCCGCCTGCGGGCGGCCCTCAGCGGCGACGGTGCCCCCGGTGCGGCCGCCGCGCTCGCTCTCGACACAGCTCTCGCGGCGGTCGTCGCCCGCGAGTCCGGCGTCGCCATCACCGTCGCCGGACCGGACGGACCGGTGGCCGGACAGGGGCACAGGGACGGGCACGGGCACAGGGACGGACACGGACACCAGGACGGGTACGGACACCAGGACGGGTACGGGCACGGCCCCGAGGCCGGCCGGGCCGTCCTGCTGGTCCGGGACGGCGACCGGTATCTGGCCGGTGCGGCGGCGGTGCCCGCCGCACCGGCCGTCCAGAAAGCCGCCGAGCTCGAAGGGCTGCTCGGTCCACTCACCGCCGGGACCGGCGGAGTTCGCCGGGCCGGCGCCAAGCCCCCTGGCGTGACCCAGTGGTTGGTGGGACGCGGACTCTCCGGCCTGCGTCGGGACGTGGAAACCGTCCTGGAGGGCTCCTTCTCCTCCGCGCTGCGGGACGCGCTCACCTCGCTGCGCGACGTGTCCGGGAAGATCAGGGAACTGCACCACGCGTGGCTGGCGCAGTCGGACGACCTCTTCGCCAGGCTGGCCGAGGCCGAGGCGGCCGTGGAGGCGTTCGAGGCGGCGCTGCGCGACGCCGAGGACGGGATCCGGCGCCCCGGTGCGGCCCCCCGGAGGGAAGGGCGGGACCGATGACTGGCGTCCTGTCCGGGGCGGCGGTGCCGTGGCCGCGCCGCGGAACTCCCCCTGTACCCGGAAAATTCGCCGCCCCCGGTGGAGAACCCGGGCCGCCTCACGACCATCCAAGCCTGCACGAAGTGGTAGCGGAAGCCGAAGCGGTAGCAGAAGCAGAAGCGGTAGCAGAAGCAGAAGCAGAAGCGGTGGCGGAAGGGCGGGCGGGGGCGTCGCGAGGAGGTGGCTCTTCCCTCAAGAACACCTCAGTTGGTGGACGGGTCGGTGGACGGAGGGCCGCCTGCGCAGCGATGATGCGGGTGTCCGATCTCCTCGCTCAGTTGCCCGAGGTCCGGCAGCCGGTCGTGCCCGGCTGCCGCGCGCCGGTGGTCCGGCTCGTCCCGGTGAGCGGGTCACGGGCATACCGGGGACCGAGACGCCTCGGAGGACGCGGCGGGCACCGCTGGTGCCTCGCGGGGGCGCGCCCGTATCACCGACCCATGCCGAGCATTTCCAGCAGTGAGCCAGTGGGCCCAGTAAGCGAGGACAGCATGAGTGACAACGGCGCTGCCGGCGAGGTCACCCCCGTAACGGACGAGTCGTCGCCCGCCTCCCCGGAGACCGGCCCGGACGCTGCCGCGGCGTCCGCGCCGCCCGCCGGCGACGGGGCGACGGATGGTGACGGGGCGACGGACGGGATACCCGAGGACAGCGGGCTGCCGGAGCCGCCGGAGGAGTTCGTCAAGGCGGCCAGACTCGCGCCGAACCACTGGCTCTACCTGACCGACCCCGCCTGGCAGGGCGAGGGCCCGCCTCCGGACTGGGCCGTGGTGGGCCAGTGGCGGTCCGACGACGACGGCGAGATCGTCGAATGGCAGGACAACCCGAACTACCAGCCCTCCCCGGAGGCACTCGGCTGGCCCGACCCCGAGGACGACGTGGACGCCGCGATCCAGCTCGCCACCACCGGCTACGGCCCGGCGGAGGACGTCACCGCCGCGCTGGCCAAGGCGGAGGTGGCGGTACTGGTCACGGCGAGCGGCGAGCCCGTCAGCGCGTCGGCCCCGGACGGCACGGCGGTGGTCCCCGTCTTCACCTCGCCCTCCTACCTGCACGCGGCCGGGCGCCTGGGCTTCGAACGGGTGCGCGTGCCGGACCTGTTGGAGCGCCTGCCGGAGGGCCACAGCCTCTGCATCAACAGCTCGGCGCCGGTCAGCATGGTGATGACCACGGACGGTCTCGCGGACGTCATGGCCAATGCGGCCGAACAGCCCGCCAACGAGGCGACGGCCGCACAGCCCGCGGGCGCGTCGGACGAGGAGCCCGGCGGTGTGGGGTCCGCCTCGGGGCGTCGCGACGAAGCCGCCGGGCAGGCGGCCCCCGTGCCCCCGCCCCCGCCCGCTCCCACGGTGTCGGGCGAGCCCGCCACGGAGTTGGACGCTGCCGAACCGGACGCCGCTGACGCCGGGACGGCGGACGGCCGGGCGGCTCAGCGCACGAGGGCGGCCCGCAGGGGCGTCACCGACGCACCGCTCCCGGACGCCCTCGGCACCCTCGGCACGGCGGGCTCCTGGGAGGCCCCGGCCGCCGGGGAGAGGGAGAGCTGGTGAACGGCCGCGCTCGGCCCGCTGTGGACGTCGAGTGTGCGGTGGCAGGCGGGAACCGGTCACCCGGCCGTTCTTTGCACTCCGTAAACTCCGAAACCCCGGGAGCGGGAGGTCACTTCGCTGCCGCGGGAGCACCGATCAGGTGACCACGTCATGAAGCGAGAGGCCGAGCGGGTGCGCCGCACCGGCCGGGCCGTGTGCGAAGGAGAGACGTCGTGAGCCGTTCCGGCGGTGGCCGGTCGAGGTGGTTCGGTGGCCGGGGCAAGGCGGAGCGGGAGCCGGCGCGGCCCCGGTCCGGAGCGGAGGCGATCCGGCGACAGGGCACCGACGCCACTGCACCGGAGGACGCCGAGCCGCTGCTGGCCGAGGAGTACGGGTCACTGGTCCTGCTGCGCGCGCCCAACGACACCACCATCAGCCAGACCGACCTCGACGAACTGTCCGGCCTGCTCGGCGCCGAGACGGGCATCACCACCATCCTCACCGGCACGGTGGGCCCTCACGGTGCCCCGGCGGAGGAGTTCTGGGAACGGCTGAGCGAAGTGCTCGACCTCGTGCGCGAGGCCGACGTCCGCACCGTACGGCTCGCCATGTCCGGCGCGGCGACGGACCTGCCGGACCGGCCGTCCGTGGCCCGGCGGGTTGCCGACGCCTGGAAACTGGAGGTGCTCGCTCCCGACGGCGAGGTCCTGATCGTGCCCGGCGGCTCCCTCTTCGTCCGTCCCGAACCGCCCCGGGTCCGAGGCTGGTGGAGCTTCTCGCCCGGGAAGCCGTCGGCGGCGCTGGGTACGCGCCAGCCCGCGCCCGCGTGGCAGGACGCCATCGAGCGGGTGCCCGGACACACGGCGGACGGGTGCGTGATCCACCAGATCCCGGCCGGGTTCCTGGCGCGCTCACCGCACGCGAGCGAACCGGAGCCCGGGGACCTCTGCTACTCGGTACCGGTGGACCCCAGCGGCCCGACCGTCCTGGTCGGCTCCCCGCAGAGCGGGGACGTCCTGCCGTCCGACCTCGGCGAGGTGCTCGGCGCGCTGCCCGCCACCCTGAGAAGCCGTGTCCGCCTCGCCCCCGGCGGCAACCACGACATCCTGCGCATCGGCCAGTCGGTGGCCGACCTGCTCAACTGCGAGATCGCCGTCTGGACGGGCACGCCGCTGCTCCCTCCCACGAGGCGCGCCACCGCGCGCTCCGTACTCGTCGGCGCGGACGGAGCCCCGCGCTGGCGGCCGTTCGTGGACGCGGTGCTGTGCGCCCCCGCCCGCGAGGGCGAGCCGGCGCCCACCCCGCGGCTCCTCCGCTGGAAGCCACCGGTGCCGGGCCGCGCCGACCCCGCACAGGGCACGGTGTGGCTCTCCCCGCGGTGGCGGGCCACGGTGACCCGGGCCGGTGTGTGGATCACGGACGGCGCCCGGACGGGCACCGACGCGGGCGGCGTCGACGCGAGGGCTGTCGATGCGAGAGGTACCGACGCGAGGGCCGTCGACGCGAGGAGTTCGGGCGGGGCGGGCACCGGCGAGGGAGGGGCCGGCCCGGTGGGCGCCGGCCGGAGGGGCGTTGACGCGGTGCGCGCCGGTGCGGGCCAGGGTGGCGCGGCGAACGCCGGTGCGGGGAAGGGTGACGCGGTGCGTGCCGGGGCCGGGAGGGGTGGCATTCGGATACCGACCCCGGTGACCCGCCAGGTGAACGCCGAAGGGCCGGCCATCGAGGTGGGCCACCCCGGCGAGATCCTCGACCCCTCGCTGTGGCCCGCACTCGACCGGCTCCTCTCCGGCTTGGAGCGCGAGGTGCGCGGACGGGCCCGGATGTACGTCCACGGCAGGACAGCGGACGACGGCCGCGCGCTGCGTGCTCTCGCGGCCCGGCACGGTGTCCGTACCCTGCGCTTCACGCCCCGCCCGGCGCGGGCCACCCCGCCCGCGCCCATGTCCGGCCCGAGGCCCGCCGCACCGAGTGGGCCCCCGGCGTCCCACGCCCGGCAGACCCACGATGCCGCACCCGGGACGACCGGAGCGACGCCCTCGCCCCCCTCGACCGCCCCGACCGGTCACCCCGCGGCCCCCGACCCACATCTCCCGCCCGGGCAGGACAGGTTCGCCCCCCCACCCCCCGTCCCCGGCCGCTCTCCGGTGCCTGGTCGGGTGTCGGAGGGTTCGCGGGTGGAGGGTTCGCCGTCTTCTGGTCGTCCTCCGGTGGCTGGTCGGGTGTCGGAGGGTTCGGGGGTGGGGGGTCCCCCTCCTGGTCGTGTTCCGGGGCCTGGCCGGGTTCCGGGCCGTCCGGCTGTACCCGGTGAGCGTGTTTCTGGACGTTCGGGGGAGTCGGGTGCTGATTCCCCTGGTCGCCCTCCAGGGCCGGGTCAGGTTCCGGAGGGTTCGCGGGTGGAGGGTTCGCCGTCTCCTGGCCGTCCTCCGGTGCCCGGTGCGGCGGCTGCGCCAAGTGCCGATGCTCCCGTCTCCTCCGTGCCACGGCACCCGGCGGAGCCCGGCACCCCCGTCACGGCGCGGCGGTCCGACGTGGTGGGGACGGACTCGACTGCAGGGCCTGCCGGGGGACGGCACCATTCCGCGAAGCCGTTGCGCGAGCCTTCCGTGCCGGGAAGCGGCCCGGCCGCGCCGGTGGGCGGGGAGGCGGCCCCGGCCGGCTCCGCGCCGGTCCCGCCGCCGGCTCCGCCCCGCCCGCCGATGTCCAGCGTGTCCTCGGGGCCGGGGGACCCGGACACGCGCGGGTCCGTACCGCCCGCCGAGTCCACGAGGCGGCCCGGGAACGACACCGCGCACCGGAGAAGCGCGCGCGGGACGAGGCCTGACGCGGCACCCGGCGCGGCACCTCAGACCCCCTCCGCCCTCGCGCGGGACGGCGATGGACGGGACACCGTGCCCGACGTGGCGCCGGATGCCGAACGCAACACCGCGCCGGACGCCGGACGTAAGTCCGCGCCGGACGCCGAGCGTGGGGCGGCCCGCAGTCGCTCCCCGGAGGGCCGGCGTCGGCCGGCTTCCCCGCCGACGAGCACCCCACCGGTTGCGGAGGGGGACAAGGCCCCCGCGCCGAACCCCGCTCCGAGGCGTGCGCGCGCGTTCGGCGGCGTGTCCAGATGGCGGCTGCCGGAGGGGCCTGAGTACTCGGTCCCGCTGACGGGGGCGGTACCTGCCGACTCCGGGCCGAAGGGTTCGCGGTCTGCCGGGTCCGGGGCGGAGGGTTCGCGGTCTGCCGGGTCCCGGTCGGAGGGTTCACCACCTGCTGGGTCCCCGAGGGAGGGGACGGTGCCGCCTGCGGAGGACCCGGTACCCGAGGGGGTCGGAGAGGTGGAGTATCCGGCGCTGTCGTGGACCCCACCCCGGACGTCCGCCGCCCCTTCGCCTCCCGCTGCGTCCACCGGCCCTGCCGATCCGCTGAAACCGGCACGACCTGCCGCTCCGGCGCGTGCCGTTGCTCGGCCTGAGCCCTCGCCTGTTCAGGGGCGGCCCGAGGGGTCAGGACAGTCCGCTGTCCGGGTGGGTCCAGCCGTCCCGGCCGGGGCCAAGGACACCGAAAACCCGCCCGCTGAGAGGAAGTCACCAGATCCGGGGAAGCCTCCCGCTTCACCCGAGCCTTCCGCGCCGAGAAGCCCCGCCGCTTCGGCGCGGCGGATCACCCCGGCCCCAGCGTCGGGTCCGGCCCCTGCGTCGAGTACGACCGCCGCGCCGGGTCCGGCCGATACGTCGAGCCCGGCTCCTGCGCCGCGTCCGACTGCCGCGCCACGCCCGACCGCCGCGCCGCGTCCGACTGCTACGTCGGGGCAGGGTGCTGCGCCGCGCCCGGCCGCCGCGTCGCGTCCGACCACCGCGCTGAACCCTTCCGCTACAGCGAACCCCTCCGCCCCCGCGACGCCATCCACTTCAGCGGAACCGCCGGCTTCAGCGAAGCCGCCTGCCCCAGCGAAACCGCCCACCGCGGAGGGGTCGTCCCCGACGCCACCCGCCCCAGCGAAACCGCCCGCCGCCGAGGGGCCGTCCCCGACGCCACCCGCCCCAGCAAAGCCACTGGCTTCAGCGAAGCCTCCCGCCCCGGAGGGAGCGCCTCTCGCGTGGGGGCCGGCCGGCCCGGAGGGAGGCTCCGGGCCGCGTCGCCCCGTGACGCGGCCCGGTCCGCTGCCGCCGGTGCCGCTCCGCCCCGGGCATGTCAGTACGGAGGCCGAGCGGGAGGGCTTTCGGGCGTTGGCCGGCGGTGCGTGGGACCGGCACGGCACGGCCGTGGCGCGCCTGCTGACGCGGATGCCCGCGCTGCGTGGGGAGGAGCAGGAGGCCGTCCGCGCGGACCTGATCGCGCTCCACGCCTATCTGCACACTTCCGAGGGCCCGCTGAGCCAGGAGGCGCTGGCGCGGGGGCTGCGCGAGGGGGAGCAGCGGATGGTGCCGTACGGCGCCTGTGTGGCCTCCGGGTTGCGCCGTATGCCCTCGTACCGCGGGATCGCGTTCCGGGGTGCCGGCGGTACCGACGGGCCGGGCGGGGGACTGCCTGGCCCCGGCGTTCTGGAACCCGGCGTACTGGTGTGTGATCCCGCTCCGGTGCCCGCGCTGCTTCTCGGCGCGGGCGCATCGAGGCCGGGTGGCGCGCAGTACGTCGTGTGGTCGGTGACCGGGCGCCGCGTGCGCCAGCTCACCGGTCGGCCCGGTGGCGCGCAGACCGGGGAAGAGGTCGTGTTCCCGCCGGGCACCCTGCTGCGGGTGCTGGGTGTGCGCGAGGAGGGCGGCGCGCCGCTGATCCTGCTGCGCGAGGTGCCCGTCGCCGGGCCGGACGCCCCGGTCCGCCACGGCGGCGCGGAACTCGACGCCGATGACCGGGCGGTGCTCGACCGGCTGGAGACGTCACTGCGCGCTTGCCCCGTGGAGCCGGGCGGGCCCGGCTGGCAGCGGCTCGGCGCGGGACCCCCGGGGTGGGCTGTGGGCCGCCCGCCCTCCGACTGACCTGGCCCAACGAAACGGAGACTTGATGCCGCAAGAGGACAAGAAACAGGCGAGGGCGCCCCAGGTGCGCCGCGCCGTCACGATACCCGGCACGACCGCGCCGCAGCCGGGGTCCGACTCGCTGCGTCCGCGGTCGGCCGGTGACGAGGCCGCGCGACGTGCGGAGGAGCCGGACTCCTCCGCACACGGTGGCGCACGCGCCGACGAGCCGCCGGCGGTCGTGGCGACGTCGTCCCGGCCCGTGTCGAGCGCGTCCTCCTCCGAGGACGCTTCCGACATGTCCGACCCCGACGACGCTTCCCGGACCGGTGCTTCCGCTCCTGGCGCTTCCCGGACCGGCACCTCAGCGACCGACACGTCGCAGACCGGCACGACACGAACCGACACGTCACAAACCGGTACTTCCGCCACCGGTACTTCCGCCACCGGTAGTCCAGCGGCCGGCACTTCCTCGGCCGACTCGGAAGCCGACGACGCCTCCTCCCGGGCGTCGGTGCCCGGGGCGAAGAAGGCGGACGAGAACGGCGGCGCGGCCGTGGGGTCCCTGACCGCCGCTGTGGGCGGCAGCCCGCCCGGCGCCACCCGGGGGGACACGGGCGCGGACGGGAACGAGCCTCCGTCCGGCCGCCCGACCAAGGCGCTGCTCGCCGCGGCCGGTTTGGGAGGCGCGCTGCTGATCGCGGTGCCGTTCCTGGTCATGGGTGCCCAGAAGCACGACAAGACCGAGCCGGCGGCGGCGTCCAAGGGCAGTTCCGGCCGGACTCTCCAGCTGGACGAGGAGAAGGTCCGGCCGGGGGCTTACGCTCCCAAGTCGCCGGAGGCGGGGGACGGGAAGAAGGACGGCAAGCAGAAGGACAAAAAGCAGCAGCAGAAGAAGAAGAAGAAGAAGCGGCAGAAGGAGGACGGGGGAGGGGAGGAGAAGGCGCCTGCGAAGAGCGTGTCGGTCGAGCAGGGGCACAAGAAGCAGAAAGGCGAGAAGAAGCACCCGAAGAGGAAGAAGCGGGTGATGCTTCGCGCAGCTGCTGCGCACAACTACGCGAACCAGAAGCACGTTCTTCTCAGGAATGTCGCCTCGAATCTGTGCGCGGACATTCCGAACTACGGGAAGGGCCGGCCGGACGGGCCGGTGAACCAGTTCCACTGCGCCGACACGAGCCGGGACAACCAGATCTGGGACTTCGAGGTGAGCTACAAGAACAAGGGTCCCCGGTCCACCGACCTCTTCCAGATCAGGAACCGCAAGGACCGGTTGTGCATGGATCTGCCGAACTTCCGCGGCCAGCCGCGCGGTACGCGGGTCTCGGAGTACCCCTGCGACGGCACCACGGCTGACAACCAGCTGTGGTGGCTGGAGCGGCGGGGGAAGAAGACATTCCGGATCCACAATTACGCGAGCAACAACCAGTGTCTCGCGGTGGTGCGCCGTAACAAGCCCGTCGACGCGCGGCTGAACATCCAGCCGTGCGGCAAGGGCGACGGCTTCGCATGGAAGCTCAGCTGACAGCTGACAGCTGACAGCTGACAGCAGGCAGTCGACAATTGGCAGCCGACAGTTGATGGCTGGCCGTGGCTGACCGGCGCCGGGCCCCCGATCTCCGACCGGAGATCGGGGGCCCGGTCGCGTACGAGTCGCCCCGCTCGTCACTGGATGTCTTCCGCCGCACGAGCGGCGGGTCTCTCCGGCTGGTGCCCGTACGTGCGTGTCACCGCGGCGCCCCGGTGGGAAAACCCGGTGGCCGACGAGGGCCGCCGAGGACGATGATGCGACGCATGAGTGAGCTTCCCGCGCGCTGGACCCCCGCGACCGTCTACCCCGACATGTGGGCCGATCCGGACGACGACCCCCGCAACAAGAACGGGGACAGTCCGGAGGGCGAGCGGGCCACGCTGCACGACGTGCTGACGGACCATCGCCTGACCGTGCGGATGAAGTGCGAGGGACTGGACGCGGAGCAACTGGCCCGGCGGTCGGTTCCGCCGTCGACGATGTCGCTGCTCGGGCTGGTCCGGCACCTAGCCGAGGTGGAGCGCGACTGGCGCAACTGGATCACCGACGGCGACCCGCTCCCGAAGCTGTACGGCGAGAAGGACGCGGACTTCCACGGAGCCGTTGCCGATCCGGCCGTGGTGGAGGCCGCGTTCGCCGACCTGGAGCGCGAGCAGGCCGCGACGGACGCCGCGCTGGCCGCGTACGCGGACCTGGGTGAGCGCGTGGGCGAGGACGGGTTCGCGATCCGGGAACTGCTGGTGCACAGGATCGACGAGTACGCCCGCCACTGCGGGCACGCCGATCTGCTGCGCGAGTGCGTTGATGGGAGGGTGGGCCAGTAGCGGGGAGGGGAGCGGTCTCTCGGACGCCGCTGGCGGTCCTGCGGCGCGAGGTGCCGGCCCGGTGCCGGCCCGGGGGGTGCGCCCCGGGAGAGGGCCCGGGGGGCGCACCCCGCGACACGGCCCGGGGGACGCGCCCCGGGGGGGACGGTCCCGGGGAGGGCCCGGCTCCCGGCTGCCTGTCGGTGGCGGATGCTTGACTGCCGGGCATGGACCCGAGAACGTCACTGACCGCGCTGCGCGACTTCTGCGCGGAGCACCTCGGCCCCGGCCTCGCCGAGCGTGTCGCGGGCCTGGCCCGGCCCGGTTTCGCCCTCACCCCGGCCGCGCCCGACCAGGCCGCCGGCCACAGCCGCTTCGGCGGCGACCCGCTGCTGGAGCCCGGCGTGCCGTGGCCGACCTGCGAGGGGCTCCCGATGAGTCTGCTCGCGGTCCTCGACACCGACGCCCTGCCGCCCTGGCTCGACGGCCTCCTCCCGCCCGGCACCGGCCTGCTCAACTTCTTCCACCTCGACACGGAGTCGGAGCAGAGCGACCCCGCGGCCTGGGACGTGGTGCGCGAGCTGGGCGTCCGCGCCCCTGAGGCGGGATGTGTCGTCGCGGCCCGTTCCCGCCTCGCCGTCGAGACCGGGCCGCCCACCGGGGCCAGTGTCTTCGCCCCCGTCGCCTGGCAGGCCGAGCCCGGGTTCGTGCTCCCCGACCTCTTCGACGACGCGTGGGACACGCTCGGCCTCGGTCTCGGGGCCGACCACGACGCCGTGCAGGCGTTCACGTACGAGTTGCACAACGGGCTGTCCGTCCCCGGCGAGCCGCGCAGCGAGGATCTGGCCTTCGGCCGGCCGGTCTTCCCCACGGGGAGCGCTCCCTTGCTGCCCGACGGTGAGGAGGCCGAAAGCTACCACCACCTGCTCCAGCTCTCCGACAAGCACGAGTGGTCCATCGGCGGCGACGGCGGCTGGATGCACTGGTCCATCCCCACCCGGGCGCTGCGTGCCGGCGACTTCACCCAGGCGATACCGACCCCGGACATCTGGTGACCCCTGGGCGACCGGCCACCCCGTAGCCGGGCCACGCCGTAGCGGCCCCCGAGCCTCCTCTCCGTCGCGGAACCCCATCCGGGGAGCGGAGCCCCGTCCAGGGGAGGGAGCCCCTCTCCGGCGTGGGCCGTACGCGTGGGCCGTACGCGTGGGCCGTGCGCGTGGCCGAGCACGCCAGCTGGGTGCGCGGGCCGCGCGAGTCACCTCGGACGCCACCGGTTACGACCCAACTGCCGCCCCATGGCGGGCCGGTGGCGTGGCGAAGTCGTCCTCGAATCGCAATTGTCGTGAGCTGTTCAACGACATGGGGGGCCGTCAAGCTGGGAGCGGCCCGCGAATCCCGCCGGGCATCACGGTCCCCCCACCCGGAGGCCCCCATGCGTCGTCGCCATGCCCTCCCGCTCGCCGCACCGCTCGCCGCCGCAGCACTGGCGCTCCCCGCCGCCCTGGTCCCCGCGCACGCGGCCTCGGCGGCGCCCGCCGACAAGCTCCAGGTCCTCAGCTCATGGACGCAGACCAGCGTCACGAGTTACCAGGCCTGGTACTCCGCCCGCCAGAACCAGGGCCAGTGGTCGGCCTACGGCTTCGACTGGTCCACGGACTACTGCAGCTCCTCACCCGACAACCCGTTCGGCTTCCCCTTCCAGACGGCCTGCGCCCGCCACGACTTCGGGTACCGCAACTACAAGGCGATGGGCGCCTTCGAGGCGAACAAGGCGCGCCTCGACTCCGCCCTCTACGAAGACCTCAAGCGGGTGTGCAGCCGCTACTCGGGCGCGACCAGAACCGCCTGCGACTCGACCGCGTGGACGTACTACCACGCGGTCGACATCTTCGGCCTCAAGGGCGCCGACAGGGCCGCCGACAAGGCCGCGGGCGGGTTCGCGGCCGAAGCCGCCTGAGCCGGTAGCGCAGCCCTGCGGCCCCACCTCCGCGTCTCCGCCCCTCCACGCCACGGCCGCAGGGGCGGAGCCGCGCGCCCACGTCGAACCGGACATCGGCTCGGGGCGCGACGGGCGCGACGGGCGCGATGGGGGTGTGAAAGAGTGCGGGGGAGTGCGACGGGGCGGCGAACCCCCCTCTTCTCGGGGTCCGATCACGCCAGGCGGTGTCTACGTGTGGCGTCTACGTGCGGCGTCGTGGGCGCGCCTGGAAGGCGGCCGGTCCCGATCCGCTGACCTCCGCGCCCGTCCAACTGCGGGCGTTCACCTCCGCGACCCGCGCGCTCAGCAGCTCGGCGTGGGTGAGCAGCTGGACGTCCCCCTGCTCGGCGTCCCACTCGGGGCCACCGCCCAGTGGGCGGAGCCGGAGCAGTGAGCCGTCCCGGCCGACAACGAGCCCCACCCGGCCCCGGGCGGGATCGCGTACGGCGGAGCCCACCGTGGGACCGGCGGGCACCGTACCGCCACCTGTCACCGGCCCGCGCCCCGCGCGATCACGGCGGCCAGCGCGAACGCCACGGGCGCGGAGCACACGCCGAGGTGGATGAGCGCGTACCGCGTCGCCCTCGCGGCGTCGGCCTCGGCGTCGCCGCCCTGACCGTTCCCGGCTCCCTCCCCGTCCCTGTCCGCGTCTGCACCCTCCACCGCGTCCCGCCACGGCGTGCGGACGTCCATCGCGGGGAGCTGGATGCCCGCGCGGGTGAGGGCGTCGGCGAGGGCGTCCCGGGCCTCGACCGCCTCCCGGACCTTCGCGGCGCCCGCCGGGGTCCGGCCCTCCGTCCACTCCCGCAGTCCGTCGGACGACGAGAAGCGGCTCGGGTCGTGGGGGTGGTGCTGTGTCATGGGGGCCTCCTGCGCGGGTCGTTCCGCGCTGTTCGTTCTGCCGTTTCGCTGACCCGGGCCACATGCGTGAACTACCGTGCGTGACTGGGGTATTACGAGAATGCGCCCCGGTGCGGCCGTGCGCCCGAAGCAGCCCGGTGTGGTTCTTCGCAGGCCCGCACACGTTCCACACCTTCCACGGAGGCACCATGCCGACGAGACGAGCGGTCACCGGCCGCAGCCGCGAGCCGCGAGCGCGGTTCGCCGAGGAGTTGCGCGCGTTGCGAGCCCGGCGCGGCGACAGCCTGCGCCAGCTCGGAGAGAGACTCGGCTGGGACTGGTCCCTCTTCGGGAAGATGGAGAAGGGCGAGACCCTGGGAGGGCCCGAGGTCGTCGCCGCCCTCGACACCTACTACGGCACCCCCGGCCTGCTGCTGGCCCTGTGGGAGCTGGCCATCAACGACCAGACCCAGTTCCGTGAGCGCTACCGCCGCTACATGGCGCTGGAGGCGCAGGCCACCAGCTTGTGGCACTTCGCGGTGAGTTTGCTGCCTGGTCTCTTGCAGACCCGGGGCTACGCGCGGGAGGCGCTGGTTGCGGGTGGCTTCAAGGGCGAAGAGCTGGAGCAGCAGGTGGAGGCACGCATGAGTCGGCGCTCCTTGTTGGAGGGCGACGACGCGCCGCCATTCCGCACCATCCTCTCGGAAGCAGTACTTCGTACTCCTCTACAGGACCGGGACGAGTGGCGGGCACAGCTAGAAGACCTGTGCCAGTCCGCCGACCGAGGCAATGTGACCCTCCACGTGTTGCCGTTCAGCTCCGGATTTCACGGCCTGACGAACGTGGACGTGATGTTCCTGCGCTTGGTGGATGGTCGTACTGTGGGGTACGTCGAGAACGACCATCGCGGTGAACTGGTCGAAGAAACGACAGCCGTTGATCGCTTGCAGCTCAAGTACGATGCCCTGCGCGACAGGGCCTTGAGTCCTAGTGAGTCGCGGAAGGCCCTACTGCGTGTTTTGGAGGAAGTACCGTGCGACCCCTCGACCTGAGCGGCATCACCTGGCGCAAGAGCAGCTACAGCAACACTGACGGGGGCCAGTGCTTGGAGGTCTCCGACGACTTCGCCACCGTCGTCCCCGTCCGCGACAGCAAGGACCCGCACGGTCCCGTGCTCACGTTCCCGTCAACCCGGTGGGCCACTTTCGTGGCGGCCCTGAGGGAAGGCCAACTCGACGCCTGACTGCGGAAAGGACGTGTCATGCGTTCTCCCGACCCGAGCATTCTCGCCTGGCGCAAGAGCAGTTACAGCAACTCCGACGGCGGCCAGTGTGTCGAGGTCTCCGACACTCCGGTAGCCGTGCCCCGCGCGACGTGGCGCAAGAGCAGCTACAGCAATCAGGACGGTGGCGAGTGTGTCGAGGTCTCGGACGACTTCGATGTCGTCGTCCCTGTCCGCGACAGCAAGGACCCGCACGGTCCCGTGCTCACGTTCCCGACCGCAGGGTGGGATGCGTTCGTGTCGGCCCTCAAGGGGGGCGCGCTCAGGCGCTGACGTGGAGCGGGCTCGTCAACCACAGCGGTAGCCCCCGGGGGACAGGTGCCCCGGGGGCTACCGCGTCGGGTGGACGCGGAAATCAACCTGTGCTGGATGTCCACCGTCCCCGCGCTCCGTAGCGTGTGGGGCGTGCCGAGGAATCGGCGCGGAAACGGGAGGACACATCTGATGAAGGTCATGCACAAGGCCGGCATCGCGTTCGGCGCGGGTGCCATGGTCGTCGGCGGGCTGACCACCCTGCCGGCGCAGGCCGCGCCCAGCGATGCCAAGGTCGCCGCCTACATGGCGGAGGTGCCGAACGGCAAGAAGGTCAGCGACAACGAGGTCGCGTACGAGGGCGGCAAGGTCCGGGTGCTGATGTCCGCGACCCGGGCGTCGTGCCCGAGCGGCTGGTACTGCGTGTGGGAGCACAGCAACTGGCGCGGTGCCATGGCCAAGTGGAGCACCACGGCCGCGCACTGCAAAAAGTTCAAGTTCACCAACTACTGGAAGAACAAGGTCTCGTCCTTCTGGGCGCGCGGTGGCTGCGAGGACCGCAACTACTTCCTCAAGGACCAGAAGAAGTACCGGCCCGACCCGTTCGAGTACTTCGACGGCAAGATGGCGTACGTCCGCTACAACGACCGCTACGACTACGCGTCCAAGGGGCTGTAGGACAGTCCCTCCCGTCCCTCACGGACGGACCGGGCCGCCCACCCCGCCAGCGTCGTGCGGCACACCTTGCCCGTCGGGCCCAGCGGCATCCGCGGGACCTGGAGCAGGTGTTCGGGGAGTTTGCGGCGCTCCAGGCCGCGGGCGGTCTCCAGGTAGGCGGTGAGATCCTCCAGGGTGAGCGGCGGGGCGCCCGGGGACCGGCGGACGCAGGCGCAGAGGCGTTCGCCCAGGTCGGGGTCGGGGACGCCGACACAGGCGGCCTCGGCCACCGACGGGTGGGTGCCCAGTTCGCGTTCGACCTCGGCGGGGGAGATGTTGTAACCGCCGCGTACGACGATCTGCTTGAGACGTCCGAGGACGTGCAGGCGGCCGTGCGCGTCGAGCCGGCCGAGGTCGCCGGTGCGCACCCAGCCGTCCCGGGTGCGGTAGCGGGCGTCCAGGTCGGGGGCGGCGACGTAGGAGAGCGGGGTCATCGGGCCCCGGGCGAGGATCTCGCCCGTCTGCCCGGCCGGAAGGACGCGGTCGGGGGCGGCGGGGTCCGCGATGCGGATGTCCGCGACCCTCGGATCGGGGCGGCCCGCGCAGGTGCCGTCGCCCGCCGTCGTATGGCAGTTCACGCCGTCCGAGGAACCGTAGACGGTGCGGACGGGGCGTCCGAAGCGGGCGCGGCACGCCTCGGCCGTCGTCCGGGGGAGGGCCGCCCCGCTGGAGACCAGCGCCCGCAGCCCGGTGAAGTCCTCGCCCGGCAGCGGCGGGCGGTCCGCGAGACGGCGCAGCATGGCCGGCACGCCGAAGACATGGGTGGGGCGGTGCGCGACCAGCGCGCGGAGGGCGGCGGCCGGGTCGAAGGCGTCCTGGAGCAGCAGCGTGCCGCCCAGCGCGGCCACGGTGACGTAGGAGCCGAGCGAGCCGAAGGAGGAGGCCAGCGAGACCAGCACGAGGCTGCGCATCGGACCGTCCCCGTCGTGCAGGGCCCGGACGTAGCGGGCCCGGCCGCCCGCCATCGCGTTGTGGGAGTAGGCGACCATCTTCGGCTCGGCCTCGGAACCGGAGGAGACGAGGATGCGCACCGGTGCCTCCGGATCGAGGGAACGGGGCCGGAAGGGCGCCACCCGGAGCGGTGCCGTGAGGGAGTGCACCGTGCCGCTCCCCGCCCCGGCGACCGCCCCCGGCTCGGCCCCTGGCACGGCCCCTGACATGTCGTCGCAGGTGAAGACCGTCTCCAGGTGGGGCAGCCGGGCCCTGGGCACCGCGTCCTCGGCGCGGGCCACGATCAGCGCCCGCGCCCGGGAGCGGGCCAGCAGCCCGGCCGGTCCCCGGTGGCCGGGTCCCGGCGGGTAGGGGAGCGCCACCGCGCCGACGGCCGCGACGGCGAGTTCGGCGGCCACCGCCGTCCGCCCGTTGGGCAGCCGTACGGCGATGATGTCGCCCTCGCCCAGTCCGTGCGCCGCGAGCCGGGCCGCGAAGCGGCGGACCATGCCGTCGAGGGCGGCGTAGTCCACCGTGCCCGCCGGATCGATCACCGCCGCCCGGCGCGGGTGGGCGCGCACCCGCGCGGAGAAGAGGGCGTACACGTCCTGGCCCGGGCAGTGGCCGTCCCGGACCCAGCCGCGGCGCAGCGCCTCCGGGACGAGATCGGGGACGCGGACGCCCGCGTTCGAGGTCCAGGCGCGGTGTGCGGTGCGCGGGGCGTGTGAGGTGTGCGGAACACGAGTACGGGTCACAGGAACTCCCAGGGGGTGACGGGCCGGACGTATCCGTTCGAGCCGGGGCTGCCGCTGCCGCGCTCGGCCGCCCCGGGGGCTGCCGCCCCGGGGGCCGCCGTGCTGGAGGCCGCCGTGCTGGGGCCTGGCCTTTCGGGGTTTACGGTGCCGGGACCGGCCGGATTCCGGTCCGCCGTTCCCGGTGCGGCGCCGGGGTCGGCCCCGCCGCGCTCCACGGCGGCCTCGAAACGCGGGTCGGTGGCCAGCCGGGCGAGGTCGGTGCACACGGGTACCGCCGTCAGCCCGGCCCGGGCGAACCGCGCCGTCCACTCCGCGGTCGTCGCCTCGCTCATCCGGGTGGCGAGGGCGTCCGCACACGTGGCCGCGTCCGCGCCGATCACGTCGGCGACCCGGTCCGGCAGCCGGCGCGCCGCGTCCGCCAGCCACAGATGGCCGTCGGCGGTGGCGAGGGGGCGGTCCCACGGACCCCAGTGGGCGCGTGTGCGGGGCCGGGGAACCACCGAGGCTGCGGACAGCAGCGAGGAGTCCACCCGCACGGCCCGGCCGGTCCGGGCCCGCACCAGCAGCGCGGCCAGCACCGCCTGGGCGCAGACCAGACCGCCCAGCACGTCGGTCAGCGTCATCAGCGAGGGGACCGGCGTCTCGTGGGCGGGCCGGACGGCGGCGGCCAGCCCGCTGTGCGCCTGCACGAGGAAGTCCGTGCCCACGGGCGGCGCGGGCCCCAGCAGGTCGCCCCAGCCCGAGGCCCACGCGTGGACCAGGCGTGGCCGGCCGGCGCACAGGTCCTCGGCGTCCAGGCGGAACCGCGCGGCCTTCCCCGGCGCCCAGTTGTGCAGGAACACGTCCGCGTCACCGGTCAGTTCGCGGACGGTGCGCCGCCCCGCCGCCGTCGTGATGTCCGCCTCGACGACGGTCTTGCCGTCGTTGAGCGCCCGGAACCGGGCCGAACACGCCCCCGCCAGCGGCGGCATGCCCCGCATCGGGTCGCCGCCCGGCGGCTCGACGCGGACGACCTCGGCACCCAGCAGCCGCAGCACGTGCCCGGCCAGCGGCCCCTGCACCCGCCGCGTCGACTCCACGACCCGCACCCCGGCGAGCGGAAGCGGACCGGCACCGGCCGGCCCGCCCCCGGCCCGGGCGATCCCGTCCCCGGCCCGAGTGATCCCGCCTTTGGCCCAAGTGGCGCCGCCTCCGGCGTGTTTGCCGCCGGGCCCCGCCCACGCGGTGCCGTGCCCCGGCCCCGCGGTCCCGCCTCCCACCGGACCGAGCGTCCACGGCCGGGGCGTCTCCCCGGGTGCCGGATCCTGGCGTACGGGCAGCACGTCCGCGCCGGACCGGGCCGCCGCGGCACTGATCGTCGCGTACGGCAACCCGCCCACGAGCCGGTGGAGTTCTTGGGGCAGCGGGCAGGTGGCGGTCGCGAAGCGCTGCTGGAACGGGGTCCAGCCGTCGCGCAGTGCGGTGCGGGAGGCGCCGAGCCGCTGCCAGAAGCCCAGCCAGCGTTCGGCGTCGAGCGCTTCCAGCTCGAAGGCCACACCGTCGGCGGTCACGAACGCGCGGTGGCCCCCGTGCTCGGCGGAGCGGCGCTTCCGTCCGCACTCCTGTTCCGTGCCGTCCCCGGTGGCCGTGGCCGCCGCCAGGTACTGCGTGACGCTGAAGAGCGCAGCACGGCTCACCGAGGTGCGCACCCGCGCCGGGTCGCCGCCGGCGAGCCGTCCCAGCAGCACGGCGCAGACGCCCTGCGCGGCGAGCACGCCCGCCACCGTGGCGGCGTAGTCCACGGCCAGTGGGGTGGGCCGCCCGGCGGCCCGGCCGTGCACCTCCATCAGGCCGCAGGCGGCCTGCACGGACCGCTCGTCCGCCAGGGGCAGGTCCACCGGATCCGCCCAGTCGATGCGGTACGGCACGCCGGCCGTGCCAGGCTCGTCGACGAGCGCGAGGAGGCGCGCGGCCACCTGGTGCGCGGCCTGCGGGAGCGGGCGGACCCGCGGCGGGCTGGAGGTCACGCGGCGGCCCCCCGCCCCGGACGCCGCCCCTGCACGGTGTAGAGCACACTGGAGGCGGCACGGAACGACGGATCGCGCATGAGGTCCCGCACCCGCGAGAGCTGTCGCGGCGTCAGCCCCTCGGCCAGCAGCCGCTCCTCCAGCTGGTAGGTGTGGTTCAGCTGGAGCCGCAGGCCCGGCGAGTCGGCGGTGCGCAGCTCGATGCGGGGGCGTACGTCGATGTCCGTCAGCCCCGCGTGGCGCAGCGCCGACGGCACCTGCCGGCCCCAGTGCGGGTCGCCTCCGGCGGCACGGAAGACGGCGCACTTGGCGGCGAGGAACGCCTCGTAGTCCCGCGCCGACTCCTCGTCCGGGGTGAGCAGCGGCGGCTCGTAGGAGGTGTCGAACTCCTCGATGTGGAGCAGCCCGCCGGGCGCCAGCGCCCGCACCAGCTTGGCCAGCACCTCGACCCTGTCCGGCACGTGCTGGAGGACGAGGCGGGCCACGATCAGGTCGTAGGCGGCCTCCGGGAGCGGGTCCCGCGACACATCGTGGGTGAGTGTCGTCAGCCCCGGGCGCGGGGCGATGTGCTGGGGCGCAAGGTCGGTGGCGGTGACATGGCCGCCCGGGGCGGCGCGCTCGGCGAGCCAGTGCGCCACGGTACCGCCCCCGGCCCCGATCTCCAGGCACCGCCAGCCCGGCCCGACACCGGCTGAGGCCAGGCGGTCGAACGTCGCGGCGTCGTAGGCCGCCGCCAGCCAGCGGTACTGCTCGCTCCGGTGCGCGGCCCCGGCCTCGGCACCGGAAGCGGTACCGAACGCGTAACCGGGTGTCTGCGGGGGCGTCTGTGCGGGTGCGCGCGGGGGCGTCTGCAAGGGGGTGTGCGAGGGTGCCTTGCCCATGAGGGTGTGTCTCCTTACGTCCACCGGCCGGAGCCGGCCGTCCGTGCGCTGCCGGTGAGCTGCCGCAGCAGCGCCGTGCGCCTCACCTTTCCCGTACCGGTGCGCGGCACCTCGTCCCAGGTGAGCGCCACCGGCTCGCCCAGCGGCGGCAGGTCCCGCACGGCCAGGTCCCAGGCGGCCCGGTCCAGCACGCCGTCCTGCGTGACGACGACCGGCAGCGGCGGGCGCCCTGGCGGGTTCAGCAGCACGCACTCCGCGATCTGGGGCAGCCGGTCCTCCAGCAGGTCCTCCGCGCGCAGGCAGCTCAGCAGGGGAGTGCGGTCCACCTCGCGGTCGAGCAGCTCCACCGTGCCGTCCCCGCGCCGCAGCCCGAGGTCACCGGTGTTCCACCAGGCGCCGAGCTGCTTGGCCGCCCAGCGGTCGCTCTCCCCGACGTACCCCGCGGCAAGTGCCGCCGTCCGCGCCAGGACGAGCCCCGCCTGCCCGCGCGGCAGGGGCCGGAAGGTGTCCGGATCGACCACCCGCAGCCGCGTCTTGCCCGGCACCGGCCGCCCCACGTCGCGGCTGCCGCCCGCCACGGCGTCGTCCGCGGCGGACCGCCGGGTGTGGAAACGGAAGGTGAGCGGCCCCGTCTCCGTCTGGCCCCAGCCCTGCATCCACAGCGGGGAGCGCCGCGCGCTCGCCCGCAGATAGGCGCGCACGGTCGGCGGGTGCACGGCGTCATAGGTGCTGATGAACAGCCGCACCCGGCGGAAGGGGTTGTCCAGCCGCCGGGTCAGCGGTTCGAAGCGCACGTACGACGCCGGAAGCGCCTCCATGACCGTGGGCGGGTGCGCCCGCAGCACCGGGTCGGCCAGGTCGGGATCCTGGCCGGTGACGATGGCGATCTCGGCCGGGTCCAGGCACAGCGCGCTCGCCGTCCAGCAGAACGTCCTCCCGTGCGCGTAGGAGCTGGCGTTGACCAGCGTGTCGTCGCGCCGCACACCGATGCGCGGGTAGCGCACCGTCTCGAACCTGGCCAGCTTCCCGACGAGGGTGCGCGTCGAGTGCGCGACCAGTTTCGGCACCCCGGTGGTGCCGGAGGTGTGGTTGACGACCAGCGGCTCGTCGTCGTGCCGGCGGTACGGGGGCGGCGCCGGTGCGTCCGCCACGTCGTCCAGGCCCAGGACGCCCGGGGCACGGCCGTCGGCGTCCGGGGCACGGCCGTCCAGCAGCAGCGTGACCGGTGCCGCCTCCAGGGCGTCCGCGGCACCCAGCTCCTCCCACACCTGGCGGGTGGTGACCAGCAGCGCCGGTGACAGCCGCCGCAGCAGCGTGAGCAGCCACTGGCGGGGCAACTGGGCGGACAGCTGCGCCGGTACGGCACCGATACGGACGGCCGCGCAGGCGAGCACGTCGTAGTCCCAGTGGTTCGGCTTGACGACCGCCACCCGGTCCGAGGGCCCCGCCCCGGCGGCGGCGAACCACCCGGCCGCCCGCCGCACCAGTGCGGCGAGTTCCGGAACGGTGTAGCTGGTGGCGCTTTCCGAGGCGATGTCGAAGGGCCGGTCGAGGTGGACGCGGGTACGCACCCTCCGCGCGGCGCACTCCTCGAACAGCACCCCCATGTCGTGCGGTTTCACCGGGTCTCCTTCCGGCCGAAGCGGGACAGCACGCGGGAGGCGGCCAGCGCCCCCGCCCGGACGGCGCCCTCACTGGCGGGCCGCAGCGTGATCCAGTCACCGGCGTACTCCACCGGCCGCACGGCACGGTGCGCGAACGCCCGGCGGTGGTGCAGGGCGCGCGGAGTGGCCTCCGGCAGGCCGTGCGGGAAGGCGTGCACGAAGGTGTCCGTGCACGCCTTCCGCAGCCCGGGGACGTACCGGCGGGCGGCGGCCACCAGACGGGCGGCCACCTCCTCGTCCGGCGCGCGGAGCAGCTCGGGGACGCGCGCCGGGGCCGCCATCAGGCTCAGCAGCCCCTTGCCCGCCGGCGCCCTGCCGGGATGCTTGGCGTGGTCGACGACGATGCCCGAGAGCACGCTCTCCTCCACCGCCGGAGTCAGCAGGACGTACACCGGCCTGCGGGACGGCGGAGCCAGCGGCCTGTCCAGCAGGCAACTGACCTTCAGCACCGGCGTGAAGGTGCACGACGACAGGAACGGCAGCTCGTCCTCGGGGGCGTTGGCGTGCAGCCGCAGCGCCTCGGGAGCCGGAACGCACAGCACCACCGCCCGCGCCCGCACCTCGCCGTCGGCCAGCCGTACCCGCGCCGACTCCGGCTCGGTGACGACCTCGTGCACCTCGGCGCCGGTGACCACGTCCAGGTCCTTGGCCAGCCTTCGGGCCAGCAGGTCCATGCCGTCGCGGTAGGTGCCCCAGCTCTCCGTGGTGCCCACCGACAGCAGCAGACTCAACAGTGGGGCGGCGGCCGCGCGTTCGGTGCTCCAGCCGAAGAAGTTCCCGGCGACCGGCTGGAACAGGTAGTCGTGCAGGTCCGGATGGTAGCGGTGGGCGAACTCCCGTACCGTCGCCGCGCCCACCGGGGTCCGCTCGGGCCGGTCGCCGTCGAAGGCACGGCGGCGGCGCCCGGCCCACGCCGTGAACCGGAGCAGGTCGAGGCGGGCGCGCGGGGACAGCCCGGGACCGGTCAGCGGCGCGGACCGCGACGCCACACCGGGACGGGCGCGGCCCGCGCGCCACACACCGATGGACGCGCCGATGGACGGCACGTCCTCGTCCCGCACCCCCAGCCGGCGCAGCAGCTCCCAGGTGGCCCGGTAGCCGTGCCGGGGAATCTGCTCGGCTCCCTCGTCCACGGTGTAGCCGGCGTGCCGGAAGCTGTGCATCCGGCCGCCCACCTCCGCCCGCCGCTCGAACACCCGCACCTGGAGCCCGGCCCGGCGCAGTTCGTGCGCGGCCGTCAGACCGGCCACGCCCGCGCCGACCACCACGGCGTCCAGGTCACACGCCGCCCCGCTCACGCGGCCGCCTCCGCGCCGTGCAGCAGCCCCGCGCAGATCAGCAGTACGGTGCTGACCCGGTGCACCACGAAGCCCTGCCTGCGGGCGCGCATGATGTCGCCCCCGCCGAATCCGCCGCCCCCGCCGAACCCGGTGAGGTACTGGCGGGCCCGCAACGCGGTCACCGGCAGCATCAGCGCCACGAACCACCACGGCGCCACCCCGGTCGCACTGCCCGCGGCGCCGACCAGGAACTCCGCGGCGGACAGCGCCCCGATGAAGACGGCGTTGCCCCGCGCGGAGACCAGACAGGCCACCGTGGGCCGTCCCACCGCCCGGTCCCCGGGGATGTCGTTGGTGTTGGAGTAGACGCCGAACATCAGCGGCCCGAACCCGAACAGCACCCCCAGGATCAGCACGAACCCCGAGAAGCGGCCCGCGGCCAGCCCGTAGGGCGCCAGCACCAGGGCGACACCCAGCGCGACCAGGAAGACCTCCTGGAAGCCGCGATAGCTGATCTTGACGCCGTACGAGTACTGGAGCGCCGTCACGAACAGCACCGGCACCAGCGCCAGCGTCCAGCCGGGGCGGTGCGGGGCGACCACGACGGCGGCCGACCACAGCGCGGCACCGCCCGCCGCGGTGATCCAGGCGAAGGCGAGCGCCTCCCGCATCGACAGCGTTCCGGCGATCAGCGGTTTGCGCAGCTTTCTGCGCAGTGGGTCGTTCGGCCCGTAGTTGGCGGCGTCACTGCCGTCCCGGTAGCCCGTGACGTCGTCCAGGGCGACCATCGCCATCACCACCAGCACCTCGCCCACGAGGAACAGCGCCAGCGTCCAGACCGCCGCCGCGCCGAACCGGGACAGGGGCAGCAGCGCCGCCGAGAGCGCCACCGCGATGCTGGGGTAGTAGTCGTAGACATCGAGCTTGCCGAGCCGCGCGAAACTGCGCGCCTTGCTCTCCGGGCGCGGCCCGGTGGCCGGAAGGGACCCGGACTGGACGTGCGTGGTCATCGCTCCGCTCTCCTTGGGTTGCGGCCGGTACGGGCCGGCGGGTTTCTGGTCGGTGGTCGGTCGTCGGTGGTCGGTCGGGGCTCGGTCCGGTGCTCGGTACGGGCCGTACGGGGTCGGCCGGTGCCGGTACTTGAGGGGCGTGTGCTCCTTGAGGGCGTGTGCTGGTGAGGCGGGGGCGGGTGCCGCGGTGGTACGGGGTGGTATGGGCGCGACGGCGGTACGGCGGTGGGCCCGGCAGTGGGCCGGCCTGTCGCCGGCCCGGTGGCCCCTGTGCCCCATCACCCCTGCGCTCCGGCGCCGTTTCGACCCCGGGCCTCCCGGAACCGCCGTTCCGGCTCCTCGGAACGGCGGTCCGCCGCTCAGAGCCGTCGGCCGGGCGTTCCGGCGCCGCGCCGGGCGAAGTCGCAGACCGTGTCGGCGACGAACTCGACCTGTGCGTCCGTCAGATGGGGGTGGACCGGCAGCGAGAGGATGCGCTTGCTCGCCCGTTCCGCGTGCGGCCAGCGTCCGCCGGGCTCGGTGAAGGGCGCGAACGCGGACTGCCTCGGCAGCGGCAGCGGGTAGTACACATGCGTGCCCACGCCGCGCTCCGACAGATAGCCGCGCAGCGCGTCCCGCTGGTCGGCCAGCAGCGTGTAGACGTAGAAGCAGCGGCCCTCCCGGCCGCGCGGCGGCGGCACCACGCCCCGCTCCACCAGGGGTGCGAACCGCTCGGTGTAGTACGCGGCGATGGCGGCGCGCCGCTCCAGCCGCCCGGCCAGCCCGGGGAGCCGGCGCAGCTGGAACGCGGCCTGGATCTCGTCGAACCTGCTGTTGTGGCCGATCATGTGGTGCACGAACCGGCGCCGGCCGTCCTGCCCGTGGTTGCGCAGCATCCGCACCCGGCGCCCGATCTCCGCGTCCCGCGTCACCACCACGCCGCCCTCACCGGGCATCCCGAACGTCTTGACCTGGACGAAGGAGTACACGCCCGCCTCTCCCCACAGCCCGGCCGCCTTCCCGCGCAGCACCCCGCCCTGCGCGACGGCCGAGTCCTCCATCAGCCGCACCCCGTGTTCCCGGGCCAGTGCGGTGAAGGCGGGCATGTCCGCCATCACGGAGAACATGTGCGCGGGCATGAGGGCCTTGGTGCGCGGGGTGACGCGCCGTGCCGCGTCCGCCGGGTCCGCGACCATGGTCCACGGATCGATGTCGGCGAACACCGGTCTGGCCCCCAGGTGCACGACCGAGGCCGCCAGCGGTGCGCAGCCGAACGCCGGCACCACCACCTCGTCGCCGGGCCCGACGCCCAGCGCTGTGAGCGCCAGCACCAGTCCGGAGGTGCCGCTGCCGCAGGCGACCACGTCGGCGGCGCCCAGCGACCGGGCCAGCTCCTCCTCCAGCGCACGGGTGTACTCGCCCAGGATGAAACGCTGTTCGGGTGCCGTGCCGACGTCGCGGATGATCTCCAGCATGGCCGCGCGGTCGTCGTCGAACACGTCCGGCTGGAAGAAGGACAGGGGTTGCTGTGCTGTCACGTCGGCTTTCCCGTGTAGAACTCGCGGATGGCGTCGCAGACCAGGTCCACCTGGTGCGGCTCCAGGTCCGGGTAGAGCGGCAGGGCGAGGGCGCGTGCGCTGGCGGCCTCGGCACGCGGGAAGTCGCCCCGCGTGTGCCCGAGATCGGCGAAGCACGGCTGGAGGTGCAGCGGCGTCGGGTAGTACACCTCCGTGCCCACGCCGCGCCCGGTCAGGTGCTCCACCAGCCGGTCGCGGTCGTCGGCCTCGATCAGGTAGACGTAGAAGACCGCCGTCGACACCCCGGCGTCGGTCGGGCGCGGCACGACCCGGGGGAGACGGGTGATTCCGGGGACGCCGCGCAGCCGCTCGGTGTACGCGGCGGCCAGTTCGGCCCGGCGCTCGATGTCGGCGTCCAGGCGGGTCAGCTTCGCGGAGAGGACCGCCGCCTGGATGTCGTCCATCTTGCTGTTGAAGCCCGGGACGTCGGTCTCCGTGGAGATGGCGGAGAAGTCACCGAGGGTCGGCCCGAGGCGGCCGTGGTGCCGCAACGCGCGGATTATTCCCGCCACTTCGGGATCGTCGGTGAGCACCGCGCCCGCGTCACCGAGCGCCCCCAGGGTCTTGCTGGGGAAGAAGGAGAGGACGCCGCCCTTGCCGTGCAGACCGGCGTGCCGTCCGTTCTGCCGCATCCCGATCCCCTCGGCGCTGTCCTCCACCAGCGTCAGCCCGCACCGCGAGGCGACCGCGCCGAGGGCGGCCATGTCGGCCATCTGATGGAACAGGTGCGCGGGCAGCACGAAGCGGCTCGCGTGGGTGACGGCGGACTCCAGGCAGGCCGCGTCCATGGCGTACGTGACGGGGTCGATGTCCACGAACTCCGGGCGCCCGCCCGCCAGGACGACCGCCGAGGCGGTGGCCACGAACGAGTAGGCCGGCACCAGCACCCCCTCCCCGCGCTGGAGGCCGCAGGCGCGTAACAACAGCATGAGCGCGTCCGTGCCGCTGTTCACCCCGACGGCGAACCGGGCGCCCGTACAGGCGGCCAACTCCTGCTCCCACGCCGCCACCTGACGGCCGTGCGAGAACTTCCCTGCCGCGAACACTTCATTGACGCGCTCTTCGATGAGAGGCCACAGCACCTTGAAGGTCGCTGCCTGGGAGAAGAACGGGACGGCTTCCGGATCGCTGCGTGGACCCGAAGGCCGCCCCGTGACTTCGGAGATTCCTCCGAAAGACACTGCCACCCCAAAAAACTTGACGCGAACGGCGGATTGCAAGCGATGCGAGGCATACCCCGGCGCATCGGCGGCAACCACCGGCGCCCCCACGTTCACTCGTGCCGGTATGACTTCACCGATCTGACTTGACCGCTCTTCATACCGGCGGTCACAGTCTGACGCGACCTTTCGACCCCGTTACACCTGCAAGGAGCCAGGGGCATCGGACCACCGGTGCCCCCCCGTTCCCGGTGCCTGGGTCACCCATGCCGTCTGGCGGAGGACAATGCGCCCCCTCATCGTCGGTTTAGGCCGCTCCGGAGCCGGCCTGCACCTCAAGGCCCTCACCACCCTCCACACCCTCCACACCCGCCACGGCGCCGCGCGTGACGGCGCCCGGCGTGACGGTGCCGCGCGTGATGGCGCCCCGGGCGACGGTGCTCCGCGCGACGGTGCCCCGCCGCTCACCTGGCCGCCGCTCGCCTGCGACCCCCGCCCCGAGGCGGCCCGCGGCCTCACCGGTGTCACCGTCACCACGTCACTGAAGGCCGCGGCGTCGCTCACGGAGCCGCGGGACACGGTCGTCCACCTGTGCACCCCGCCCTCCACCCGGACCGGAGTCCTCACCGAACTGGCCGAACTGGGTTTCACCCGCGTCCTGGTGGAGAAACCCCTCGCGGGCGACGTGGACCAGCTCGACGCCGTCGTGCGCCTGCGGGAGGCCCACGGGCTCGATCTGACGGTGGTCGCCCACTGGCTCGCCGCCGGACTCACCCGGCAGCTGCGGCACCTGGTGGCCGGCCGGCGGCTCGGCACGCTGCTCGCCATCGACGTCGTCCAGCACAAGCCCCGCTTCAGCCGCACACTGGCCACCCACGGACACCCCACGGCGTTCGACGTGGAGGTGCCGCACGCGCTCGGCGTCGTCCTGGACCTGGCCGGACCCGCCGAACTGGTGACGGCGCACTGCGGCGACATGGTCTGCGACAGCACCGTCGTCCCCCGTATGGGCAGCGCGGCGCTCACCCTGCGCCACCAGAACGGCGTGCGCACCGAGATCGTCTCCGACCTCACCTCACCGGTGCGGCAGCGCAGCTTCACCCTCCGCTTCACCCAGGGCACCGCGACGGCCCACTACCCGGTCAGCGACCGCGACGACCACGCCCAACTGATCCTCACCGGCGCCGTGGAGGCCCACCGCACGTTCCGCGACGACGCGCTGGCCGCCTTCCTGCACGACACCTACCGGCGGTTCGCCCAGGGACGCGTCGCGGACTTCGCCCTCCACCACACCGTCGCCCGGCTGCTGTGCGAGGCCAAGTCCCGCTGCCACGGCGACGACGGGCACGCCCGCACCACGGCGGCCCCCCGGACCACGGCAGCACACCCCCCGAGAAAGGACGCACATGCCGGCTGACGGGAACCGGGGCCAGGACACCTCGGACCAGGACGCACCGGGTCGGGGCCTCATGGGTTGCGATACCCCGGCCCGTGGCACCCCGGTCCAGAACACCCCGGGGCGGAACGGTCGCGCACCGGATGTGCTCGGCAGCCGGTGCGCCGGGATCGGGGACGAGGCGGCGACGGACCTGGAAGGGCAGATCGCGGCGGTACGCGCACTGGGCTGGCGCCGCATCGAACTGCGCACCGTGGACGGCGTGGCGCTGGGCGACCTGTCCCCGGCGCGGACCCGGGATCTCGCCTCCAGGCTGGCCGGGGCCGGGCTGGGCGTGGTCTGCCTCGACTCCCGCATCGGCAACTGGGCGCGGCCCGTCACCGCCCCGTTCGACGCCGACGTGGCCGAACTGGAGACCCTGCTGGAGCAGTGCGCCCTGCTGGACTGCCGGTTCGTGCGTGTCATGTCGTACCCCAACGACGGACTGCCGCGCGTGGAGTGGGCCGCGACCGTCATCGACCGGCTCTCCCGGCTCGCCCGCCGCGCCGAACAGGCGGGCGTCACCCTGCTGCACGAGAACTGCGCCGGCTGGGCGGGCGAGAGCCCCGCGCGCATGCTGCGGTTGCTCGACGAGGTGGGCAGCCCCGCGCTGCGGCTGCTGTTCGACACGGGCAACGGCGTCCCCTACGGCTACGACGCCCGTGCCGTACTGGAGCGGACCCTGCCCTACGTGGAACACGTCCACATCAAGGACGCGGTCGAGGACGTGCGCCCGAGCGGTCCCACCACGGGGGAACGGGTCCGCTACGTCCTGCCCGGGGACGGCCGGGCGGGGGTGGCCGACTGTCTGCGGACGCTGCTGGACACCGGTTACCGCGGCGCCTTCTCGCTCGAACCCCACCTCGCCGTCCAGCCGCACACCGGGAGGCGCGACGACGACCACGCGGCACGGCTGTTCGTCGCCGCGGGCCGCCGGCTCGGCACCCTGCTGGCACAGGCCGGGGAAGCCACGCTCCGCACGGCGGGCGCGTCATGAGGGCGGACGCGAGGCTGCCGGGCGGGGCGGGGGCACCGGGCGCGGACAGACCGACCGGACGGTATCTCTCCCACGAGGACCACACCCTCCTCCTGCGGCTGTTGCGCACCCCCACCGTCGGCCCCCTGGAGGCGCAAGAGGGCGACCCGCCCGTCCAGTTGTGGCAGGCCCAGCGCGTGTACGCCGAGGCGGCCCGGGCAGCCGGGCTGCGGGTCGTCCACCACGCCGCCGCCGAACCGGGGACCGTGTGCCGTGCCGATGTGCCCGTCGCGGTCCGCGACGCCGCCCGCGACCCCGCCTTCCTCGCCGCCCAGCCGAGCCTGGTGCTGCGTCTGGGACCCGCCCGCCCGGTACGGGACACCGTCATGTTCAACGTCCACCTCGACACCGTCGCCGGGGCCGGACCCGTCTCCTTCGACGGGGAACGCTTCACCGGCCGCGGAGCCGTCGACGCGAAGGGGCCCGCGGTGGCACTGCTGGCCGGGGTGCGCGCCGCGGTGGCCGCCGAACCCGCCCTCGGCCGCGAGGTGGCCGTGCTCGTCCAGGCCGTCTCCGGCGAAGAGGGCGGCGCACTGGGCACCTTCGGCACCAGGCCGCTGGTGGAGGCGGGCTTCGTCGGACGCCTGAACGTCTTCTGCGAGCCGACCGGGCTGCACCACCTGCCCCGGGCCACGGCCTCCATGACGGCACGTGTGACGGTGCGGGGAGAGGACGCCGTCGACGACCGGCCCGGCGCCGGACACAACGCGACCGTGCTCCTCGGCTTCCTCGCCCAGCACCTGGCCGCCGTGTACGACCGCCACCCGGCGCGCCGCGGCGCGGCGGGCGCGACCTGCGTCGCGGGGCTGCACACCGGCCACCTCCACAACCGCGTCCACGGCACCGGGCACCTGCTGCTCAACATCTCCTACGCCACCGCGGCGGAGGGCGCCGCCGCCGAACGGGCGCTGGCCGAGTGCCTCGCCGACGGCCTGCGCGCGTTCACCGCCCGCTTCCGCCACGTCCCCGACCTGGCGCGCACCGCCGCCGACGCCGAGCGGATCACCAGGCTGGGCTGGGACAAGCGCGGACTGCCGTGCCTGACCGACGACGGCGGCGATCCCTGGGCCGAGTCCCTGCTCGCCGCCGCGGGCGTGCCCCGGAAGGCGGCCGGGGAGCCCTCCTTCACCTGCGACGCCGTGTGGATGCACGGCGTCCCCGGCACCTACACCACCGTGCTGGGACCCGGCTCGCTCGACGCCAACAACGCCCACGCCGCCGGTGAGTTCGTCGACCTCACCGACCTGGAGGACTTCGCCGCCCACATCCACCGCCTGCTGCTCACCTTCGCCACCCACCGGCGCACCCGGCAACCCGACGACCGGTACGAACCGAACGCCCAGAAGAGGACACCCACGTGACACTCCAGGACCAGGACATCCCCTGCCGGCCCCCGGCCTCGGCCCCCGCCCCGGCTCCGGCCCCCGCCGGTACCGTCACCGTCGGCCACGACGAGCTGCTGGCGGCCGCCACCACGGCCCTCACCGACCGCGGCGTCCCCGCCGGGCGGGCCCGTACCGCCGCCGACGCGCTGTGCTACGGCGACCTGGCCGGACTCGGCTCCCACGGCACCTTCAACCTCGCCCGCCTCTACCTGCCGCTGCTGGCCTCCGGCCGCGCCGACCCGGCCGCCGAACCCCGTACGGTCACGGACCTGGGCGCCTGCGTCCTGCTCGACTCCCGCCGGGCGCTGGGGCTGTGGGCGGCGGCCGAAGCGATGGACCTGGCCGCAGAGCGCGCCCGGCGGCACGGCGTCGGGCTGGTGTCCGTACGGAACGCGACGCACTTCGGCTGCGCCGGCTACCACGCGGCACGTGCCGCACGGCAGGGCATGATCGGTGTGCTGGCGGGCAACTGCGGCGGCCAGCGCATCGCACGCCCCCCGCGGGGCCTGCTCGCCATGCTCGGCACCAACCCGCTCAGCGTGGCCGCCCCGGCCCTGGACGACCGCCCGTTCGTGCTGGACATGAGCACCACGGTCGTGCCCACCGGACGGATCCGCACCGCCGCCCGCGCCGGGGAATCCGTCCCCGCGGGCTGGCTGGAGGACGCGCACGGTGCTCCCGTGACCGATCCGGCCGCCTTCGACCGGGGCGAGGCGTACCTGCGCTGGCTGGGCGGCGACGCGGAGACCGGCGCCTTCAAGGGCTACGGCCTGGGACTGGCCGTCGAGGTGCTGGCGGCTCTGCTGCCCGGCGCCCAGGTGGGCCCGGCGCGAGAAGCCCTCGACGGCGACGGGCGCCCCCACGGCCGCGACGACGGCGTCGGCTTCCTCGCCCTCGCCGTCGCCCCCGGCGCGCTGCGCGGCGCGGAGGACTTCCGCGAGGACGCCCGCGCCCTGTTCACCACCCTGACGCGGTGCCCCTCGTCCGACGGCGGCACCATGGTCCGCTACCCCGGATGGTGGGAGGCCGAACGCGCCCACGCCCGGCGGCGCGACGGCATCCCGCTGCCCGCGCACCTGTACGACGAACTCGCGGGGCTCGGCCTGCTCCCCGTGCGGGACGGAGCGCAGTCGCGCAGCCGCACGCGGGGAGGCGAGCGATGACAGCCCGCCGCATCGGCCTGGCCGGCCTCGGCTCCATCGCGGCCTACTACCTGGCCGCCCTCGACACCTCACCGGACTGGGAACTGGCGGCCCTGTGCGACGTGGACGCCGCGGCACTGCGACCGCACCGCGACCGGGTGCCCTGTTTCACCGACCACCGCGTCATGCTGGCGGAGGCCGCACTCGACGCCCTCGTCGTCGCCGTCCCCAACCACGCGCACGCCCCGGTGTGCCGTGACGCGCTGCGCGCCGGGGTGCCCGTCTGCGTCGAGAAGCCGCTGGCCCTCACCGTGGCGGAGGGCCGCGAACTGGCCGCGCTTGCCCACAGGACGCAGACCGCGCTGTTCACCGCCTTCCACCGCCGCTACAACGAGGCGGTCCACCGCCTGCGCGGGCAACTGCCCGCCACCCGGCATATCGCCTCCGTACGCGTGCGCTACCTGGAACGCATCGAGGAGCACATCGGCGCGGACACCTGGTACCTGGACCCGGCGCGCTGCGGCGGCGGCTGCGTCGCCGACAACGGGCCCAACGCCTTCGACCTGGTACGGCTGCTGCTGGGCGAGGTGGCCGTCACCCGGTCCGTCGTCACCCGGGACGCGCGGGGCGTGGACCGGCAGGCGGTGATCGGCCTGCGCGCACGGAGCGGCGCGGCGACGGCCAGGGTGGAGCTGGACTGGAGCCACCCGGGGGAGACGAAGGACATCGAGGTACGGCTGACGGACGGCACCGTGCTGAGCTGCGACATGCTCGCCCTGCACGCCGGTTTCAAGGCGTCCCTGTGGCACGAGTACGTCGGCATCCTCGCCGGCTTCGCGGCGGCGACCGGCAGCACGGGCAGCCGCACCGACGGCGGACTCGCCGCCCTGGAACTGGTGGCCGCCGCCTACCGCTGCGAGGAGCCCCCGGTACCGGCGGCGGAAGGAGGCCGGCCGCGATGACACCGCGACAGGGCAACGGGACGACCCAGCAGGCTGGAGAGCACATGCGGACGGAAACGGCACAGGACACGCGGGCGGGAACGGCCTGGACGGACGGGCGGACCCGCGCCCCCGGGCAGCCGGGGGAGAGCGGGGAGACGGGGACCGTCCCGGAACCGGGGGCAACCGCGCGGCCCCGGGCCGTCGCGGAACCGGAAGGGAACGCGGAGCCCCGGGCCGTCGCGGAAACGACGGGCAACGCGGAGCCGGGAGGGACCGAGGAATCGAGGGGGACCGCGCAGTCGCGGGAGAACGGGCCCAAACGCTCCGTGCACGGCGCGCTGGTCAAGGCGCTGCTCCACAGCAGGACCGAGCGCGGCATGGTCCTGGAGCCGTACGCCAGCCGCTGCGTCCGCCGCGGCGAGGTCCACGAACTCGTCACCACCGACCACCGGGAGACCGCCCCGGGATCCCGCATCGACCGGGTCGGCTTCCTCGGCTTCGTCGAGCTGGCGTGCGGCGGCGTACTGGACCGGGGCGACGAGGTCTGGCTCGAAGGCACCCGCATCGGCACCGTCCTGGGCTTCGACGCCTGCCACTTCCCCAACCACTACAACATCCTCGTGAGCACCGACCGGCTGCTCACCGGAGGGGACCTGCGGCTCCGCCCGGAGTTCTCCGTCTCCTTCCTCCCCGGTGCCCAGGTCCCGTCCGCCTAGGTCCTGTCCGGCGGGTCATGGTCGGAGCCATGCGCGGAGCGCGGCCGCGGTGACTGTGCCGGGCGAGGCGCACGGCAGGGTGGTTCTGGGTCCACCCCCTGTGGGGGTGCTGGACCGCTGGTGGGCCGAACGGGCCGTTCCTAGCGTTGCGTTCATGACGGAGGACACAAATGGAGAACGAAAAGGCGCCACCCGGCGGACGGCGCTGCGCGGGCTGGGACTCGCGGTGGGGGGCATGGCGCCGGCCATCGGGCTCGGCACCTCGCCGGCCGCGGCGGCCCCGCGACGCGGGCCCGTAACGTACGTGCTGGTGCACGGTACCCACAGCGCCGGCGCGTTCTGGATGCCGATCGCGCGGGAACTGGTGCTGCGCGGCCACCGCGTCGCCATGGTGGACCAGCCGCGGCACGGCGCGGAGGCTTTCGTGGCGGAGTCGTACCAGCGGCAGGACCTCGCAGCGATGGCGGTCGAGCCCTCCCCGCTGAAGGGCCTCGGGCTGGACGACTACGAGGCGCGTGTCACGGGCATCGTGCGGCAGGCCGCACGGAACGGCCCGGTGGTGCTGGTCGGGCACAGCCTGGGTGGCGTGTCGGTCAGCCGTGTCGGCGACGCCGTCCCGCACCTGCTCCACCACATCTGCTATATGGCGGCCTTCTGTCCCAGCCGCGTCCTGCCCACGGCGGACGCCTGCACGGCGGCGCCCGAGAACGCGAACGCCGTCAGCCCGGTGGAGCTGACGGTGGGTGACCCGGACCGGCTCGGGGTATTGCGGCTGAACTTCCGCACGGGCGCCAGCGGTGAGTTGGCCCTCCTGAAGGAGATGATCTGCGCGGACCACCCCGACGCCGACTTCCGCCGGATACTGGCCGGCATGCAGACCGACGAGCCCGTTGCCGCCTATGCGGGCCGAGCGGTCGGCCGGGCCGGCACCTGGGGACGCATTCCCCGCACATACCTGCGTTTCGGCAGGGACCGTACGATCGCCACCGCGCTCCAGGACAGAATGATCGCGGAAGCCGACGCGTCCACACCCGGCAACAGCTTCCGCGTGCACGATTTCCCCCGGGCGTCACACGCCGGCCCTCTGGACCCCACCCCGGTCGCGGACGTCCTGGACACGCTCGCGGCGTAGAGGGGCTGGTGACCCGGCCCCGGACGAAGGCGAAGGCCGGTGGCCCCGACGAGGGCCACCGGCCGTGGCGTTCACCGCTGGGGATCAGCCCAGCAGCTCGACGTCCAGCCGCCCGAAGTGGTACTCGCGGACCGCCGCGAGCAGCTCCTCCAGCGACAGCTCACCGTCGTTGTCCGTGTCCACCTGCTGGAAAGCCTCCTTGGCCTCGGCACGGTTCACCCCGATGCCGCCCAGCCAGGCCTCGAACTCCTCGGCGTTGATCTGCCCGTCGGCGTTCTTGTCGCAGATGCCGATGATGGCCTTGACCACGGGGCCCAGCACCCGGTTGAAGTTGGCCTCGCCGCTCTGGAAGATCAGGTCACCGGTGACCTGGAGGAACTGGTCCTTGGTGAGCTGCCCCTCCGGGCCGACACCCGCCTCCCGGGCGAGGTAGTCGAACAGGCCGTTGAAGGCGTCCTTGAGCGCCTGTACCTCGCGCGACTCCTGGGCCTTGCCGAAGCCGTGGGCGATCTTGGCGGCCTCCTCCTGGAAGTCGGCCCGCTCCAGCACGCCGTTGGCGTCCGCGTCCCACTTCTCGAAGCGCTTCTGGAGACGGTCGTTCGCGATGGCAGTGGTCATCCCGTTGTTCCTTTCACTGTGTGCGGTGGCAGGACGGCGCCGGAACCCGTGCGGCCGGCGCCGTGCTCGCGCGCGCTCCGGCCTGGAGGCACGCACGTTCATGGGGGGCGGGGCTTTCGCGCGCGAGCGCGCGCGGTGCCTCAGCCCGGGGGAGGGGGCGGCGTCACAGGAGGGTGACGCGGGCCCCGGCGGTTCTTCCGCGCGTGTCGAGCACGGGGCATCGCGTCCGTGCCAGCAGCGCGCTGTCGTAACAGGAGTGGTCCTGGAGCAGCACGGTGAGGTCCGCGTCCGCCAGCGCGCCGGCCAGGTCCTCGCGCCGCCTCAGCGGTGCGGTGCCGACGGTGAACTCGGACACGTACGGATCGTGGTAGGCGACATCGGCGCCGCGCGCCCGCAGGCGCGCGGCCACGGCGTACGCGGGGGACTCCCGGGTGTCGGCGATGTCGGGCTTGTAGGTGACGCCCAGGAGCAGCACCCGGGCACCGTTCAGCGAGCGGCCCTGCTCCTCCAGCAGGCCGGCCGCCCGTTCCACGACGTGTCCGGGCATCCGGCCCAGCACTTCCCGGGCCGCGGACAGTATCCGGAAGGAGAACCCCTCCGACTCGGCCTTCACCGCCAGATACCGCGGATCGACGGGAATGCAGTGGCCGCCCACACCAGCGCCGGGACTGAACGCGGCGAATCCGAACGGTTTTGTCGCGGCGCAGTGCAGCACGTCCCAGATGTCGATTCCCATCCGGTCGCAGAACAGCGCGACTTCGTCCACGAGCGCGATATTGACGTACCGGTAGGTGTTTTCCAGGAGTTTCGCCATCTCCGCTTCGCGGGTGCCGCGGGCGACGACCACGGTCTCCACCAGCTTGCTGTAGAAAGCGACCGCGTATTTGGCGCACAAGGGCGTGCAGCCGCTCACCACCCGGGGGGTGTTGCGCATCGTGAAGGACGGGTTGCCGGGGTCGATGCGCTCCGGCGAATAGGCCAGATGGAAGTCGTCCCCCACGCGCAGTCCGCTGCCTTCCTCCAGCAGGGGCCGCACGACCTCCTCCGTGGTGCCCGGGTGGCTGGTGGACTCGACGACCACCAGCGTCCCGGGCCGCAGACGGGCGGCCACGGCGCGCACGGCCGCCCGCAGGGACTCCAAATCGGGGTCACCGGCCGGGGTGAGGCCCGTGGGGACGCAGACGACGACCGTCGCGCTGTCCGCGAGCACCGCCGGGTCGCGGGTGGCCAGGAAGCCCGCCTCCCTCATCGCGGACACGTCCGCGTCGCTCACGTCGTCCACGTGCGAGCGTCCCGCGTTCAGGCCGGCGACGACCCGGCCGGAGGTGTCGCAGCCGACGACGGACAACCCCACCGCGCACGCCCGTTGCGCCAGCGGTAACCCGATGTATCCCAGGCCGACGACGGCCAGGTCGTATGTCATGTGGACCTCTCTGCCCGAATTCCCTGTGCGCGGTGGTGGAACGGGGATCAGGCGGAGAAGCTGCCGCTTCCCGGAGCGACGTGGGAGCCGTGATCGGGCTGGACGGTCAGCCCCGGCGTGGCGCAGAAGGGGTCGGCGTAAATGGTCACGGGCTTGTCTGTGCGGTTGGTCAGCACATGTGCGCCGGCAGGAAGCTTGTGGCATCCCCGCGGGTTCTCGAAGTGGGTCAGCCTCTGCAACTCCGTCTGGAACACCACGACGTCACCGCTCGCCGCACTGGCGCTTCCGCCGCTGAGAACGAGACCGGTCAAGACGGCCCCGGCGACGGTAAGTGCGGGACGGAGCTTGCGCATGGGGTGCTGCCTCTCTGCTGGGAAATGAGTGACCTCCACCAGCATGTCCACCCCGCGGCCATTTGAATGACCAGACGGAAGTATTCCGCCTAATGGGTGACGCGAGGCGTATGAGCGTGCCGAACGGGACAGGTGCGCACCTTCCTGAGGGCCGCCGCAGGCTCGGCCGGGCTCCTGCGGGACGGTGGCCGCCGGCCCTGGGCTCAGCCCCGCAGCGGCACCCTCGCCCACGGGCTGTCGGGGCGGGTGGTCAGCAGGCGGTGGGAGTCGCGGACCTCGCGGTACCAGGAGCCGAAGCCGTCCTCGTCGAAATGGAGGCAGCGGCCCAGGACGTAGCCGAGGGAGAAGTCCGCCCAGGACGCGTACTCCTCGGCCGCCGCCTCGCCGACGACGCGGAGCGCCTCGCGCGCCCGGCCGGCGTCGCCGAAGCCCGCGTCGACGCCCCAGCAGGCCATGTTGGCGGCGCGGCCGAGGTCCCAGGCGAGGGTGCGGCGGACGTGGGCGGTGGGGCCGAGCAGGCCGTCGGCGCGGAACCGCTCCTCGTAGCGGGGGACGCGGCGGACGACCTCGCGCAGGTCCGCCGTGGCGCCGGGCAGCTCGGGGTGGTGGGGGCCGAGCCGGTCCACCAGCCACCGGCCGACCGCGTCGTTCCACGCCCGCTCGGTGACCGGGGCGCCCCGCGAGTGGACCAGGAGGGCGGCACGGGCGCCCATGGCGGCGTCCCAGCCGGGGGTGGAGACCTGGCCGTCGAGGAGCCGCTGCACCATCTCCTGCCACTCGTCGGGGGAGGTGACGCCCCATGACGACCTGAGCCGGGTGCGCTCCCACGCGGGCGCGGGGCGGGGGTCGGCCACCCGGTTCCAGCGGGCGCCGTTGGCGTACATCAGGTGGGCGCCGCAGGCGAGGCCGCGCAGCACCGCCGGATCCGTCTCGCCACCGGACCGCGCCGAGCGCAGCCTCTTCCCCGCCCAGGGGAAGAGGGGTGATCGCCTCAGAAACTGGAACAACACGCGCAGCCCCCGTGCCGGATGGTTCACGAAACAGTCGGGACCCTATCCCGGCACGGTGGGGGCGTGATCAGTCCCCCGTGGCGCCGTCCGCCTTGCCCGCTTCCGCCCGGTCGAGGGCCGCCGCATCCTCCGTCTCGCGGGCCTCCGCCATGGCCCGCACCCGGTGCCGTACGGCGTACCACCCCGCCCACAGGGCGAGGACGATCAGCGGGACGCAGGCCACCGACCAGGTGCCGATGTCGCCGTCGCAGGCCATCAGGACGACGACCAGGAGCAGGAAGGCGAGCGTCAGGTACGAGGTGAAGGGTGCGCCGGGCAGGGGGAAGCCGCCGTCCTCGGCGCGGCCCTCCCGCACCCGGCGGCGCAGCGCCAGCTGGCACAGGATGATCATCGTCCAGGTGCCGATCATGGTGATGGCGGAGAAGTTCAGGACGATCGAGAAGGCACGCTCCGGAACGATGTAGTTCAAGACGATGCCGAGCAGATAGAACGACGCGGTCAGCAGGATGCCGCCGAAGGGCACGTGCCGGCGGTTCATCTTCGTCGTGAAGTGCGGCGCCGAACCGGCCAGCCCCATCGAGCGCAGGGTGCGGCCCGTCGAGTAGAGCCCCGAGTTGCAGCTGGAGAGGGCGGCGGTGAGCACCACGAAGTTCATGATCTGGTCGGCGCCGGGGATGCCGATGCGGCTCATCAGCGTCACGAACGGCGACTCGTCGCCGCTGTAGGCGGTCCAGGGCAGCAGCAGGACGAGCAGCAGCACGGAGCCCACGTAGAAGACCACGATGCGCCAGGAGACGGAGTTGATGGCCTTGGGGATGACCTGCCGGGGGTTCTCGGTCTCCCCCGCGGTGATGCCGACCATCTCGATCGCCGCGTAGGAGAACACCACGCCCTGGACGATGATGAGGGCCGCGAGGAAGCCGTGGGGCAGCATCCCGCCGTGGTCGGTGATCAGTTGCGGGCCGCCCGGCTCGCCGTCCTGGATGGGGTGCCGGGTGGCCAGCAGCCAGCAGCCGATGGCCAGGAACGCGATGATCGCGGCCACCTTGATCAGGGCGAACCAGAACTCGAACTCGCCGAACCAGCGCACCGAGATCAGGTTCGCGCCCAGCACCACCAGGAGGGCGAAGAGGGCGAGCGTCCACTGGGGGATGTCGCGCAGCGCGCTCCAGTAGTGCAGATACACGGCGACGGCGGTGATCTCCGCGATACCGCTGCAGATCCAGTGCAGGAAGTACACCCAGCCCGCGACGAAGGCGGCCTTCTCGCCGCCCAGCAGCTCCCGGGAGTAGGAGACGAAGGAGCCGGATGTGGGCCGGTGCATCACCAGCTCGCCCATCGCCCGGGCGATGAAGAAGGCGAACAGGCCGGTCACCGCGAAGACGATCACCAGCGAGGGGCCGGCGGAGTGCAGCCGTTCACCGGCGCCGAGGAACAGTCCGGTGCCGATCGCGCCACCCACGGCGATCATCTGGACCTGCCGGTTGCGCAGGCCCGACGCGTAGCCGTCCTCACGCACCAGGGCGCCGGCGGGGGGTGCGGGGCGGTCGGGGGACTCGGGGGTCACCCCGCCTCCGCGGGTGTCGGCTGCGTTCGCCATACGTCTGGGTTCTCCGTGGATCGGGGCACACCGGTTTCCCGGCACGCCGGACGGCGCACAGGGTGTGCCTGTCGGACAGGGCAGAGTGCCGGCCCGGACACGCCGGTACCGGCTGTCCCGACGACGTCAGGACGGCGAACCGGCCCCGGGCGGGCCCAGGGCCGGACGCGACCGGTCCCGGGCGGGCCCGGGACCGGGAAGACCAGGGGGCCGGGCTGAGCGGACTCAGGACCCGGTCCGGGTCAGGACGCGGACGAGGAGGCGAGCCGGTGGGGCCCACCGGCCCGGCCGGCCGGTGCGCCGGTCAGCGCGCCGCTCTGCGCGGCACCGCTGTCCGCCAGCACCTCCTCGATCCGCTGCGCCGGCCGCACCAGCGCGAAGCGGACACGGCCGTCGCCGTCCCGCCAGAAACCGTGCACGGCCGGGCGGGGCAGGCTGTTGTACTGGAACGGCGTGGAGAAGTAGTAGGCACCCGTGTCCCACAGCGCCACCACGTCTCCCGGCTCCAGCTCGGGCAGTGCCGTCCCCCGGGCGACCAGGTCCCCCGCGAAGCAGCACGGCCCCGCTACATCCTGCACCACCTCGTGCGCGAGCTTGGGGGCGCCCTCCCCGTCGAAGGCCCCGACCCGCAGCGGCCACGCCTCGGGAGCGAACGCGGTACGCGTCGCCACCTGCGCGCCCGCGTGGGTGACGGCGATCCGGCGGCCGCCCGCGGTCTTGGTGTACTCGACCAGCGCGGCGATGAACCCCTGCTTGGCGAGCAGGGACCGGCCGAACTCGGTGACGATCGTATAGCGCCCGTCGAACAGCCCCGGCACCGTGCGGCGCAGCACTCCGGCATAGGCGGCGAAAGAGGGCTCCGTCTCGTCGCCCCCGAAGTTCACCGGGAGGCCGCCGCCGATGTCGATCGTGTCGATCCGCTGCTCGCCCGCCTGGCGGTTGATCCGCTCCGCCAGCTCGTAGACGGTCCGCACGGATTCGGCCATCAGCTCCAGCGGCACGCCCTGGGAGCCGGTGTGCGTGTGCAGCCGGGTCAGCCACGGGCGGGCGAGGTAGCTGTCGACGACCCACTGCTCGGCGCCCTCGTCGCGCAGCGCCACCCCGAACTTCGAGGTGGCGGTGGCGGTGCTCATCGCGCCGATGGAGCCGGTACCCACCTGCGGGTTGATGCGGAGGCCCAGCGGTGCTCCGGGGGACAGCCCCGCAGCCGCGCGCTCGGCGACCAGCGCGTCCAGCCTGGCCAGCTCCTGCGGGTTGTCCGCGTTCACCGCGACGCCGGTCTCCAGCGCGTCCCGCAGCTCGCCCACCGTCTTGGCGGGGGAGTCGAAGACGGTGCGGTCGGCGGGGACGCCCGCGGCCCGCGCCAGCTCCAGCTCGCCGGGGCTGGCCACCTCGCAGCCGACGCCCTCCGCGCCCAGCAGCTCCAGCACCGGCACGAGGGAGGCCGCCTTGACGGCGAACGTGTGCAGCACCGGGGCCGGGCCCGCGAAGGCGGCGTGCAGCTCCCGCGCGGTCTCCCGGATGCCCTGGACGTCCAGCAGCCCGATCACCGGCGCCTCGCGGCCGAGCAGCCCGTCACGGACCGCGGCGGCGATCGCGTCCTGTCTCCGTGCCACGGCGTCCAGCACCATGCCGGGCTCCCTTCCCTCGTGCTTCCCTCGTATGGGACATCTCTCGTCCGAACGCGCCGGAGCCGCCCGTACCCCGTCCACTCTGCTCCGTGCCGCCGTGCCGTGTCTGCGGCGGAGGGGCCGAAGCCGCGGCCGCGCGGGTGTGGTGCCGCACAACGCCGAGGGCGCACCCGGGCGCGTGTTGTGCGGGCGCACCACAACCGGCGGCGCGGCATGGTGCACCCGCACAACTCAGGGTGCGGGCGCGGGGGCCGCCGGGCCCGCACCGGCCGCCGGGTACAGCCCCGCGGCGCGCAGCCCCAGTTCGGCCAGTAGCCGTACGTCCGGGTCGTCCAGGTCGAGCGCGAAACGGGTGCGCAGACGGCGCAGCCGGTAGCGCAGGGTGTTGGGATGGATGCCCAGCTGCCGCGCGGTGCCCGCCACATCGCCGAACCGGCTCAGATAGGCGGCGAGCGTCGGCGCCAGGTCGGTACGGTGCTCGGCGTCGTGCGCCAGCAGCTCCCGCACCGGGCCGTCCACCGGGGGCGTCAGCTCGGCCACCGCCCGCACGACGCGCAGCGCGTCCAGCGCGGCCCGCACATCCGCGGCGTCGGCCACCTGAAGCTCCCCGGGGCCGCCGCCTCCCCGCCCGCCGCCGTGCGCGTCGCCGCCTCTCCCGCCGCCGTGCGCGGCTCCCTCCGCCCCGCTCCCGTGCGCGGCCCTCAGACGCCGCTCCCGCAGCACCTGGAGCACCAGGCAGGCGCTCTCGCGCGACGCGGACGCCTCGGCGAGCCCGGGCCGCACCGTGCCGATGGCCACCAGCGGACGGGCACCGGCTTCGCGCACGGCACCGGCCAGCTGGACCGCCAGCCGCCGCGCCCGCACGGCGGCGCCCTCGGACGGGTCCGCCGGGGCTTCCGCGGACGGCCGCGCACGCGACCGGACGACATGCCGCGCGGACTCGTCGGGCAGCGGCAGCAGCACATCGAGCCGGTCCTCGACCCGCACCGCGTACCCGGGCGGCTGGTGTGCGGTCACCTGGAGCGAGAGCAGCCGCAGCGCCCGGTCGTGCGCCGTGTCGTCGTCCCCCGCCGCGCTGTCGGTGGTGACGGACAGGACCACGCACGGTGTACGGAGAGCCAGCCCGAGCGTCGCCGCCGCCGCGCGATGGTCCCCGGCACCGTCCAGCAGCGCCCGCACCGCCTGGCGGCGGCGTGCCGACCCGGCCTGGGTGCGCAGCCGGTGGTGCAGCAGGTGCGGGGCCGCCATCCGGGCGGCCTCCCGCAGGGCCTGCCGGGCGTCCGGTGGCAGCGGGCTGCCGTCGGCCGCCGCCCAGAGGGAGCCCAGCACCTCCTCGCCCGCGCGGACGGCGATGGCCAGGCGCTCGGAGAAGCGCTCCTCGGCGGGACGGTGGACCACATCGTCGCTCGACCACAGGGCGCGCAGGAAGCCGCTGGCACTCAGCTCGTCCAGCCGCCAGCGGGGGACCTGCTGGCCGAGGATGGTCAGCCGGCGCAGCGGGTCGGCGCCGTTCTCGGTGGGGGAGTAGGCCAGCACCCGCGAGTCCGGGTCCTCGATGGTGATGGCGCCGCCCACCAGCTCGGCCAGGGCGCGGGCCAGCGCGGACAGGTCGCCCAGCGGCACATCGGTGGGCGCCTCCGCACCGGCGGGGCCGCCCCGGTGCGCGAGCCCGGCCCGCAGCATGCCGATCAGCTCGGTCCACTCGACCCACGGCGCCCTGGTCAGCAGGGCCGTGGACGTCTCGTCGGCCACCTCCAGCAGCCGCCGGGAGGGGCCCTGGGCGCCGCGCCGGGTGATCACGGCCACGGCACCCGCCCGCGCCGCGGAACGCAGCACCATGGGAGCGACGTCGGAGGAGTCGTCCACGCCCGCGGCGATGAGCACCTGGCCGCGCGCCGCGAAGGTCTCCCCGGCGTCGAACACACCCACCCCACGGACCGGGACTCCGGTGCCGAGGGGCGCGCGCACCAGCTCCAGCACCTCGCCCGCGCCCGTCGCCAGCAGCCCCGCGAGGGTGGGGGAAGGGGCGGCCTCCCCGCCGTCCGGCGCTCCGGACGGGCACGCTTCCGGGGCCGTGGCGGCGGGGATGTGCGGCTCGTGCGACGGCTCGTGCGAGGGGATGCTGCCGGGCATGGCTCAAGTGTCCCGCATGCCGTGCGCCCGGAGGGACGGCTCTTTTGCCACGCCCGGAAGAACGGCTTTTTTGCTGCGCCCGGAGGGACGCACTTTTCCTACGCGCTCCCGCACACCCGTGGACGCACAAGTGAGACTCGGCCTACGCCGGTTCACAGCGGCTCGTCGTCCCACTGGTCCAGCAGGCTCTCCTCGTCCTCGTCCTGCGGGGACGCCCCGTTGTGGAGGTTCTGTTCGGTCCACATCACCTTGCCGTGCGTGGTGTAGCGGGTGCCCCAGCGCTCGGCCAGCTGCGCGACGAGGAACAGGCCGCGCCCGCCCTCTTCCGTCGCGGCGGCACGGCGCAGATGCGGGGAGGTGCTGTTGCCGTCGGACACCTCGCAGGTGAGGTGGCGCTCGTACAGCAGCCGGGCACGGATCGGCTCGCTGCCGTAGCGGATGGCGTTGGTCACCAGCTCGCTGAGGATCAGCTCGGTGGTGAACGCGACCTCCTCCAGTCCCCACTCGGCCAGCTTCCGGGTCACCTGGGCGCGCAGCGGGGCCACGGCGCCGGAGTCGCGCGGCACGTCCCACTGGGCGACCCGCGCGGGATCCAGCACCCGGGTACGGGCCACCAGCAGGGCGACATCGTCGCTCGGCTCGGCGGGCAGCAGCGCGTCCAGCACCGCGCCGCACGTCACCTCCGGGGAGCGTCCAGGATGGCCGGACAGGGCCTCTTCCAGTTGCGCGAGCCCGTCGTCGATGTCCCGGTCGCGGTCCTCGACGAGCCCGTCCGTGTACAGGACGAGCCTGCTGTCCTTCTCCAGCCGCAGCTCCACCGTCTCGAACGGCGCGCCCCCCAGCCCGAGGGGCAGCCCGACGGGCACCTCGGGGAACTGGACGGTCCCGTCGGGCCGCACCACCGCAGGTCCGAGGTGGCCGGCACGGGCGACCGTGCACCGGCCGGAGACGGAGTCGTAGATGGCGTACAGGCAGGTGGCTCCCGTGACGGCCTCCCCGTTGCCCTCCATCGCCTGGTCCTGGTCGATCCTGTCGACCAGCTCGTCCAGGTGTGCCAGCAGCTCTTCCGGCGCCAGGTCGAGCGAGGAGAAGTTGAGCACCGCGGTGCGCAGGCGCCCCATGGTGGCCGCCGCGTGCAGCCCGTGGCCCACCACGTCGCCGACCACCAGGGCGACCCGGGCCCCGGGCAGCGGGATGACGTCGAACCAGTCACCGCCCACCCCGGCACGGGTGGGCCGGTAGCGGGTCGCCACCTCCAGGGCGTCCTGATCGGGCAGCCCGCGCGGCAGCAGACTGCGCTGGAGCGTGACGGCCATCGCGTTCTCGCGCGTGTAGCGGCGCGCGTTGTCGATGCTGACGGCCGCGCGGGCGGCCAGCTCCTCCGCGATGGCCAGGTCGTCCTCGCTGTAGGCCCCCCTCTCCTCGGTGCGCCAGAAGTCGACGGCCCCCAGCACCACGCCCCGGGCACGCAGCGGAACGGTGATCAGGGAGGTGATGCCGTAACCGAGGATCCGCCGAGCCCGTTCGGGGTCCTGCTCCCACCACTGGCGGGCCTTCCGCAGGTCCGCCTCCAGTACCCCGTGGACGCGCTCCTCCTCCGGCTCACCGCGCGCCGTGGTCACCGTCCTGGTGACCTCGCCCACCGGGTGGAGCGGCGGGTCCGCACGGATACCGCTGACCGCGATGCGGCGCATGTCCGTACGGGCCGCGGTGGGCTCCTCGCCGCGCGGCACCGGGTCGAGCAGCTCGACGGTGGCGTAGTCGGCGAACCGGGGCACCGCCACCTGGGTGAGCTCCTCGGCGGTGCGCACCACGTCCAGCGTCGTACCGACCCGCACGCCTGCCTCGTACAGCAGCCGCAGCCGCTCCCGCGCCACTTCCGCGCGCCCTTCGAGCGCGTGCAGCTCGGTGGTGTCCCGCAGCGTCGCCACCCGCCCCGGCGCGCCCTCCCCCGGCCGGGTGGCACGGACGTTGACCGCCAGCAGCCTGCCGCCCGCGAGGTGCACCTCGTCCGAGGCGGTACGCCCCGACGCCAGCAGCTCCGCCATGCCGGCGTCCAGGCCCAGCCGGTCGACCGGGCGCCCCTCCGCGTCCTCGGGCAGCTCCAGCAGCCGCCGCGCCTCGCTGTTGGCGAGCATGAGCCGGCCCTCGTCGTCGAGGATGAGCACACCCTCGCGCACGGCGTGCAGCACGGCGTCGTGGTGCTCGTACATCCGGGTCATCTGGGTGGGGCCCAGGCCGTGCGTCTGCCGTCGCAGCCGCCTGCTGACCAGCGCGGAGCTGCCGGAGGCGAGGACGAGCGCCCCGGCGGCCGACATCAGCAGCACGGGCAGCTGGTTCTTGACGCCCTGGTTCACCCGGGAGACGGTCACCCCTACCGACACCAGACCGGCGAGGGAGCCGTCCCGGCGGGTGAGCGGGACGGCGGTGTTCATGGTGCGGCCGCCGGTGGCCGCGTCGATCTCGGAGGTCGTGGCGTCGCCTTTCCGGGCCCGTTCGACGATGCTGCGGAAGGGGCGGACGACGCGCTTGCCGATCAGCTCCCGCTCCGGCGCGGTCACCCTGATCCCGTTCGGCCTCCAGACGACCACGTAGGAGACGTCGGTGGCCTTGCGCACCGCCTCGGCGCGCGGCTGCAGCGCGGCGGTGGGGTCCGCGCCGTCCAGCGCCTCCAGGACACCGGGGGACTCGGCGAAGGTCCTGGCGACGGCGAGCGACTCCTCCTGCGCCTGCTCGGTGCTGTCCCAGCGGGCGTGCAGCACGAATGCCACCACCACCGCGATCATCAGAACGACGATCACCAGCACCTGGAGGATGAAGACCTCACCGGCGACGCTGCGGGCACCGAACGGGAAACGGGAGGGCTCGTCGGGCGGCTGGGTCCGTTCCGGGGGAGGGGGCGGAGGCGGGCCGGTACCGTGCGAGCCCCCGGACGCCCGCGCGCTCCCGCCGGTGTGCCGGCCCCCGGAGTCCCGGCCGGGGCCGGAGTCCGGGCGGCCGGTGGCCGGGTCCGGTTTCCCCTCGGGGTGCGCGGAGGCGGGCGCCACCCGGCGGGGGCGTTCACGCCGAGCCGCTCGGCGCCCAGAATATCCGCGCATGCCCCTTTTTCTACCAGTTTCTTGCCTCCTGGGCGCTTGGTGATCCGGAGAAGGGGTCTTGTCAAGAATCCAGGATTCTGTTTACTGTTCCCTCGTGAACGGTTACGACGAGCGGTTCCTGACCCGCAACGGCCTGGCGGCCCGCCAGCTCGCGCTCCTCCTGCTGGAGTACGAACCGGAGACGCGCCTGCCCCGGGTACGGGACTTCGCGGAGGAGCTGGGCTGCGGCAACGGCACCGTCCAGGCCGCGCTGCGGCTGCTGGAGGAGGCCGGTGCCATCGAGACCGCCGCGCGCGGCCACCTGGGCACCTTCCTCGTGAAATCGGACCGCTCCGTGCTGTGGCGGCTCTCCGGGCTCGGCACCCTGCTCGCCGCCATGCCCCTGCCCTACTCCCGTCGCTACGAGGGCCTGGCCACAGGGCTGCGGGCGGCGTTCGAGGAGGCCGGAACCCCCTTCGCCATCACCTTCATGCGGGGAGCGGGCAGCCGGGCCACCGCGCTGCTGGAAGGCAAGGCCGACCTGGTGGTGCTCTCCCGCCTCGCCGCCGACCGGCTGATCGAGGAGCATCCCGAGGACCTCGCCCTGGTGGTCGATCTCGGCCCGGCCACCTACGTCGGTGCCCACGGGGTGCTGCTGCGGGAGGGGGGCTCGCTGGAGGCGCCCGGCCTCCGCATCGCGGTCGACCACGCCTCGGAGGACCAGCGGATACTCGCCGAACGAGCGTTCGCGGGGCGGGACGACATCGAGTGGATCGAGTGCTCCTACATGCAGCTGCCCGACCTCCTCGCGCAGAACAAGGCGGACGCCACCGTCTGGAGCCTGGACGAGGTGCACGGACGCATCAGGGAGGGTGTGGACGTGCTCCCGCTGGGCGACGAGATCACGCGTGACCTGGCCCTGCGCAACTCGAGCGCGGCGGTCATCGGCAGAGCCGAGAGCGTCGCCGCCCTGCACGCCATACGGGACGCCATCGACCCGGGGCGGGTCACCGAGCTGCAGACCGAGGTCGTCAGGGGAGACCGCATGCCCTCCTACTGACCGGGCGGCCGGCCGGCAGGCCCGCTCGCTCCTACGAGGCCGCCGCTCCCAGGGGGTACGCCCTGGCCCGCCGTCAGCGGGCAGGCGCCCAGGCGTTCCTGATCCGCCGCCGACACCGAGCCGTACCGACCGGACGGCCGCCCCCGCCCCCGGCACGGGCCGGCACCGGCACGGTACCCGCCGCGCCGGGTGGGGTCCGCCCCGAGAATCCAGAATCCCGAGTTCTGTGGAAAGTTGAGGAGGGAAGGCCGTGGACGACCAGCTCGCACTCCGCATCCAGCTCTTCCGTGATGGCGGCCAGGTCCGCCCGGAGGTGGCCGACTTCGTCGAGACCGAGCTGGCCGCGCTCGCCGGCGAGGGCGCGCCCGTCACCGAGGAGACGGCCGGCATGCTGACGAGCCATCTGATGATGGCGCTCACCCGGCTGCTCGACGGGGAGCCCATCGAGGAGTTCCTCACCGACGAGCAGGTCGCCGCCGAACTGGCCGACCACCCCTCAGCCGTCGAGCGGGCCCGCCGCACCGCCGCGCGGGCCGAGGCCGAACTCGGCGCCACCCTGCCCGGATCCGAGGTCAACTTCCTGGCCATGCACCTGGCGGTCCTCGCCCAGCGCGTCACCGGCTGATCCGCGCCGGCCGCACCCCGCACTTTCCTGTCCCCCGTCCCCGCACACCCACCACCGGCCGAGGCCCCGGACCCACCGGCCGCCCGGCGCACACGAGAGGCACCAGCCATGACCACCATCCTCACCGGCGGAGTCGGCAAGAACGAGGTCGCCAAGGCCGTCACGGCACTCGGCCTCGACGGCGTCCAGGCCGTCGTCTCCAGCGACATGGACGCCGCGATGAAGCTCCGCTCCGGACAGGCCGACTACTTCTTCGGAACCTGCCACACCGGCGCCGGCGCCTCGCTCGGCGTGCTCGTCGGCCTGATGGGGCAGCCCGCCTGCCACACCTTCGGCCGGTCCGTGCCCACCGAGGAGGAGGTCACGGCGCTGCTCGCCGAGGGCAAGAAGGTCTTCGGATTCTCCATGGACCAGCTCGAGGCCCTCGTCCCGCTGCTCGCCCGCGCCGTCGCCGCGCGCGCCTGACCGGGCCGCACGGACAACCCGGGCGTGAAGGAGCGACCCCGTGAGTGACCTCGCAAGCGCAGTGGGCGCCACCGGTCAGCTGGCCGCGGGAGGCGGACTGCACTTCTCGCTGCCCCAGCAGCTGACCGTCATCCTCCTGTGCGCGCTGACCGCGTTCATCTCGCACATGGCGCTGGCCGTCTTCAACGACGGCGTGCGTCCCTTCCTGCTGGATTTCGTCCAGGAGCGGACCACACGGTCCGCCACCACGGCGGTCTCCTTCGGACTCTCCGCCGGCTTCATCTTCGGCCTGGGCGCGCCGATGGCCCTCTCCTCCGGCGTCCTCAACCCCTGGCTGCTCTTCCTGCCGACGGACGTGCTGGGCCTGCTGGCCCCCAGGAAATGGCTCGCGCCGCTGCTGGGCGCCGGCTGGGGAGCGGTCGTCGTCTTCGGGCTCAACGGCGCCAACGAGGTGGCGCACGACCTGCCGGTGGACTTCCTGACCGCCATGCAGCAGATGTCCACGCCCATCCTCTTCCTCTTCACGCTCTTCCCGGTACTGGCCATCGCCAAGCAGTTCGGGCGGGCCTGGGGAGCGGCGGCCGGAGCCGTCGAACTGGCGCTGGTCGTCATGACGATGAAGCTGTGGCCCGAGATGTTCGCGGGTGCCCTCGCCATGGCCGTCGGCGTCCTGCTGCTGATCGGGCTCGCCGTGCGGCGGGACCTCACCCAGCGCAGGGCCGACCGCGAGGCCGCCGGTGACGCGGCGGACGGCTCCGCCCCGCCGGCGCCCGGCGCCGCGTCGCGGGAAGCGGCCGACGACCCCATGGCCTCGCTGTTCAGCGCCAGCGCGACCCGGCTGCGCCGCTATCTGCCGCTGTTCATGGTGCTGGGAGCCGGTGTGTGCCTGCTGGCGCAGATGCACATATTCGGCGGCGGTGAGGCCACCAGCTTCCTCATCGCCAAGGGGCACTACGCGGAGGCCGCACAGGTCGACTTCTACCGGGTCTTCGGCTTCGTCCCGCTGATCGCCACGACGGCACTGGCCTCGGGGGCCTACGGCATCGCCGGGTTCACCCTGGTCTACCCGATCGGCTACCTGATGCCGAACCCCGTCCTCGCGGTGATAGCCGGCGCCGCCGTCTTCGCGGCCGAGGTCCTGGCCCTCTCCTCCATCGGCAAGGTCCTCGGCAAGCTGCCCAGCGTCCGCGACTCGTCCGAGTACCTGCGCAACGCCATCACCGACAGCCTCCACCTGGCCATCCTGTTCGGCTCGCTGATGGCGGCCAACGCGATGGGGGCGGGGCTCGGCATCCTCGTCGTGGGCGGGCTCTACCTGCTCAACGAGGCGATGGGACGCCCCGTCGTCCGGATGGCGGCGGCACCCGCGGCGGTACTCGTCGGCGGCATCCTGCTCAACCTCCTCCACTGGCTCGATCTGTTCACCCCCGTCAAGGGCTGAGGCCGCGCCGCCACCAGGAAGGTCCCACCATGGCCACCACCCCCCACCCCCTCCCCGAGCGGCTGCTGCGCACCGTCACCGGCCCGCTGTCCGTCGAAGCGGTCCGCGGCCCCGCCCTCGCCCACGAGCACCTCGTCCTGGACCTGGACCTCAAGGGCGACGGGGCCGCCGTCCTCGACGCGCGCCGGCACGGACCGGCCATCCGCTCGGAACTGGCCGGGCTGCGCGACGCGTTCGGCCTCGCGCTCGTCATCGAGCTGACGTGCCGCGGCATGGGCCGCGATCCGGACGCGCTCGTGCGGGCCGCGCGGGAGACGGGGGTGGCCGTGGTCGCCGCCACCGGGTGGTACTACGAGCCGTTCCACCCGGCCGAGGACCTGGCGAACGCCTCCGTCGCGCAGCTCGCCGACATCCTGGTGCGGGAGATCGACGAGGGGCTGGGCGGCACCGGTGTCCGTCCCGGCGTGCTCGGCGAGATCGGCAGCCATGGCGAGACGCCCAGCGAGCCGGAGGCCCGTTCGCTGCGGGCGGCGGCCCGCGCCGCCGTCGCCCGTGACCTGTCCGTGGTCACCCACGCCCAGCTCGGGCACGGCGGGGCCGCCCAGCTCGGCCTGCTGACGAAGGAAGGGCTCGCCCCGCAAAGGATCTGCGTCGGCCACCAGGACCTGCTCGCCGAGCCGGCCCTCCACCGCCGGCTCGCCGAGGAGGGCGCGTACATCGCCTTCGACACCGTCGGCAAGGAGAGCTACCAGAGCGACGAGGTGCGTCTGCGGCTCCTCCTCGCCCTGCTGGAGGCCGGGTACGCCGACCGGGTGCTGCTCAGCTGCGACATCTCCCGCCACGGCTACCTGATGAGCGAGGGCGGGCAGGGCTACGGCCATCTGTTCCGCTCGTTCCTCCCCGCCCTCCGCGCGGCGGGGGTGGACGAGGACCTCATCGACCTGATGACCCGGCGCAACCCCCTGCGCTTCCTGACCGGTGCGAGCCCGGAGGAGATCTGAGATGGCGGCAACCCCTTCCGCGCCCTCCGGCACGACACCCCCGCCGCTGCCCGAGACGTATCCGCTGGCCACGGTCTGTCTGGAGGACGCCGTCCAGCGCCAGTTCCGGCTGCTGGAGGCCACCGCGGCGCACTTCGAGGGGCAGGAGCTGTTCGGCGCGGACACCGGCGTGGTGCCCGGACTCGGACGGCCGCGGGCCACGGCGCGCGTCGAGGCCGTGCTGGCCGACTACTTCGGCGCCGAGGACGCGGCGCTCGTCCAGGGCGCGGGCACCGGTGCCATACGGGCCGCGCTGAGCGCCGCCGTCGGCCCGGGAGAGCCCCTGCTCATCCACCGGGCGCCCGTCTACCGCACCACGGCGGTGACGCTGCGCGGACTGGGCGCCGAGACGGTCGAGGCCGACTTCAACGACCCCGCAGCGCTGCGTGCGGCCCTGGGCTCCGGCCGGTTCCGGTGGGCGTACGTCCAGCACACCCGGCAGCGTCTCGCCGACTCCTACGACCCCGGTGAGGTCCTGGCCGCCTGCCGTGCCGCGGGCGTCCGCACGCTCACCGACGACAACTACGCCGTCTTCCGGGTACCCGCCTGCGGGGTCGAACTGGGCGGCGACGCCTCCTGCTTCTCGCTGTTCAAGCTGCACGGCCCCGAGGGTGTCGGCGCCGTCGTCGGCGCCCGGGACCTGATCGCCCGTGTGCGGCGCGACAACTACTCCGGCGGCGGCCAGGTCCAGGGCCACCAGGCGCTCGACGCGCTGCGCGCCCTGACGCACGTACCGGTGATGTGGGCGGTGCAGTCCCGTGTCGGCACCGAGGTCGCCGACCGTCTCTCCGCCGGAGAGGTGCCCGGTGTCACCGGGGTACGCCTCGCCAACGCGCAGGACCGGTGCCTGCTCGTGCGGCTCGCCGCGCCCGTGGCCGGGGAACTGCCGCAGGTGGCGGCCCGGTTCGGTGCCGCGCCCTACCCCGTGGGCTCCAACTCCCGCTACGAGGTGGCGCCGCTCTTCTACCGCATGTCCAGCTCCACCCTGGACGACGCGCCGGAACTGGCCGACTGGGTGGTCCGGATCAACCCGATGCGGGCGGGCGCCGATCTCGTGCTGGACATCCTGCGGCGCTCCCTGGAGGTGCTCATGGCCGGGCGCTCCGGCGACGGCACCCCGCGGCAGCCCGCGCCACCGCCCGGGACCCCCGCGCCGGACGGCCGCCCGGCACCCGCGCCCGCCCCCCAGCCGCACCGCACAAAGGACTGACGTGTTCCTCGACAGCCTTCTCACCCGCAACCCGGGGCTCGCCGACGCCGCGGCCGACCTCCACCGGCGCGGTGAGATCCCGCCCGACACCTACGTCATGGACCTGGACGCCGTCGCGGAGAACGCCGCCCTGCTCGCGGCCGAGGCCGAACGGGTCGGCCTCACCCTGTGGTTCGTCGCCAAGCAGTTCGGCCGCAACCCCGAGCTGATCCGGGCCGTCGCCCGCTCCATCCCCCGGTTCGCCGCCATCGACGCGGGCGAGGCCCGCCTGCTGCACGCCACGGGCGCCCGCGCCGGAAACCTGGGCCACCTCGTGCAGATCCCGCACCGGGCGCTGCCCGAGATGCTCGCCTGGCGGCCGGAGACGGTCACCGTCTACGACCTGGCCAACGCGCGGGCCGTCTCCGCCCACGCGCAGCGCCTCGGCCTCGTCCAGGACGTCCTGGTGCGGCTCGAAGGCGCGGCCGGCAGCGTCTACCCGGGGCAGGAGGGCGGCGTGCCGCTCGCGGCGCTCGACAAGTTCGCCGAGGAGGCGGAACGGCTGCCGGGCATCCGGCTCGCCGGGGTGACCGCGTTCCCGTGCGTCCTGTGCGACCCCGAGACCGGAGTCCCGGCGCCCACGCCCAACTTCGACCTCGCGGTCCGGGCCCGGGACCTGCTGGCCGCACGCGGACACCGGGACCTCAAGCTCAGCGCCCCCAGCGCCACCTGCGTCGCGGGGCTGCCGCTGCTCGCCCGGCTCGGCGCCACCCACGGCGAACCCGGCCACGCGCTGACCGGCACGACGCCGCTGCACGCGCGGGACGCCACCCAGCCCGAACGGCCGGCCTACGTGTACGTCACCGAGGTCGCCCACACGCTGGCCGACGGGCGGCCGGCGCTGTTCGGAGGCGGCTTCTACCCGCGCTCGCACATCGACTCGGCCCTGCTGCCCCGCACCGGGCTGCGGCTGCCGGTCCGGGGCGCGCCCGCCGAGAACATCGACTACTACCGGCTTCTGGAAGCGCCCGAGCCGGGCGGGGACGTGCGTGCCGGTGACACGGCGCTGCTGGCGTTCCGCACACAGATCTTCGTCACCCGCTCCACGGTCGCGGTCGTCGCCGGCCTCTCCGCGGGGACACCGCGCCTGACGGGCCTCTACGACGCGCACGGGAGGGCACTGTGACCGGGAACACCGTGGCGCACGACCGCGCGAGCGGGACCGGTAGCGGGACCGCGGGCCGGACCGGCGGCCGGGAGGGGCGGGGCCGGACGGTCGTCGTCGTCATCGACGGGTTCGGGATCGGCGCCATGCCGGATGCGGGCGCGCTGCGGCCGGGCGACGCCGGGGCCGACACCTGCGGGCACGTCCTCGACCACGCGCGCGAGGCGTTCGGGCGGCCCCTGCGGCTGCCGGTGCTGGGCGCGCTGGGTCTCGGCCTGGTCCATCCGCACCCGGACCTGGCCCGCCGCACCCGGCAGCCCGTCGCCGCCGGCAGGGCGGCGCTCGGCTATCCGGGCGCCGACACCTTCGCCGGGCACCAGACGATGATGGGGGCGGACTTCAGCAGGGTGACGGTGGCGCGGCTCGCCGACCACCTGGAGGAGGTCACCGCGGCGCTGCGCTCGGCCGGCCACCGGGTCGGGCTGCTGGACGGCAGGCCGCTGCTGGTCGTCGACGGCGGCGTCCTGGTGCACGACAACCTCGAAGCCGACCCGGGGATCAACTGGAACACCTCCGCACGGCTGGACGACTGCGCGTTCGACGGCATCCTCGCGGTCGCCCGCACGGTGCGCGAAGTGGCGCCCGTGGCGCGGGTCATCGCGGTGGGCGGCCACGCGGACGGCCCGCTGCCCTCCTTCGTCCGCGACGGGGACGGCGGGACGGTCGGCCTCGACACCCCGGCGAGCGGCTTCTACCGCAACGGCGGGCTCCAGGTGCGGCACCTGGGCGCGCGGCTCGACCACACCCGCCAGCTGCCTGATCTGGCGGCGCGGGCCGGGATACCGGTGACGCTCGTCGGCAAGGCGGCGGACATCCTGGCGTGCGAGTCCGCCGTGCGGCATCCCGCCGTGCCCACGGCCGACGTCCTCGGCCACACGCTGGAGGCGGTCCGCGCGCCCGGGGAGGCGCTGGTCGTCGCCAATGTGCAGGAGAGCGACCTGGCGGGCCACCAGCAGGACCCGGAGCGGTACGCGCGCATACTCGAACAGGTGGACGCCGGGCTGGCCGGACTGGTCGCGCTGCTGGACCGGCCCGGTGACCGGCTGGTGGTCACCGGCGACCACGGCAACGACCCCACGATCGGCCACGCCTACCACACCCGCGAGTACGTGCCGGTGCTCATCCACCGCCCCGGCGCCCCCGCCGTCGAGCGGCTGCCCGACGCGGACAGCCTGGCCGACGTGGGCGCGACGGCCGCCGCCGCCCTCGGTCTGGACCCGACGGGCCTGGCCAACGGCACCCGGATACCGGAGCAGGCCGCGGTGGGGTGAGGGACGGGCTTTAGCGAAGGGGCCCCTTTTCCCAGCGGGGGCTGGTTCGCCTCTCCCGGCAGGGGCTGGTTCGCCGGCGGACCGGTCTGCCCGCGGCGCGCGACCGGCGCATTTCCGCTGCCGGTTTCCGTTGTCGGTTTCCGTTGCCGGGAAGCGGGACCGGACGACATGGTTCGAACCTCGTTCCTGCGGAATGACGTACCGCTGCGGCCGGGGCGTCCCGTACCCCGCCGGCCCGGGAGCCTCTCGCCCACCTGGCCCCATGGCCTCCCGGCGAACGGCTCGGGCGACGGCGGTCCGACGATGGTCTGACGCCGGTCCGAGGATGATCCACGGCCGATCCAAGGCCGACCCGAGGCCGATCCAGGGCCGATCCGAGGCCGATCCAGGGCCGTCTCAAGGCCGACCCAGAGCCGTTCCAAGACCGACCCAGGGGCCGGAACCAAGGCCATCCGAGGCCCGTCAGCCCTGCCGCTGGCCCGTGCGGCCGCCGGCCGGGAAGGAGCGGGGGCCGCGGCCCTGCGGGGCGAGTACGTCCACCATGTCGGCGAGGTCCTCGCAGGCGGCGGCGATCCTGCGCTGGGTGTTGCGCTTCTCCGCGGTGACGGCGGCCAGCAGCAGGGCGGTCAGCGCCGCGGAGCCGTTGAGTGCCTGCAGGGTGATCATGCCCTCGATGAGGTTCTGCCGGGCGAAGACCCCGACGCGGTCGGTGGCCGCCCACGTCGCGGAGACGGACAGGATCGCCGTGCACACCGCGGCGCCCGCCAGCTGGAACCGCAGCGCCGCCCACACCAGCAGCGGGTACACCAGGAACAGCAGGCTGACGGGGCTGCGGGTGACCAGGGCGGCCAGCAGGACCGTCGCCACCCCCAGCGCCGCCGCCTCCGCGATCTGCGCCCCGTCACGCGGTCGGCCCAGCTTGCGGAGCGCGAGCAGCAGCGGTGTGACCACCAGGACGCCCACCGCGTCGCCCGCCCACCACGCCGACCAGACGGGCCAGAAGTCGTCCAGCGTCAGATAGTCGCCCGCGACGGTCATCATCGTGCCCACGGTCGCGCTGACGAGCATGCCGGGGAACGCGCCGAGGAAGACGAGGCTCACGCCGTCCCGGAGCCGGTCCAGCTCCGGCCGGAATCCGGCACGCCGCAGCAGCAGGCACGAGAGCACCGGTGCGAGCGTGTTGCCCGCGACGAACCCGGTCGCCGTCCAGCTGAGCGGGCCCATGTCGGTGACCACCAGCAGGGCGCCGAGCGTCACGCCGGGCCACATCCGCAGGCCGAAGGTGAGCAGACCTGCCACGGCGACCCCCGTCGGCGGCCAGAACGGGGTGACGACGGCGCCCTCGACGGTCACCTCCCGCAGCAGGCCGAGGAGCCCGCCCGCGTAGTAGCACAGCGCGATCAGGACGACGCGCAGCAGGTAGCCGGCGAGCAGCCTGGTCCTGATCCCGTCGGGGCCGCCGCCCGCCGGGGCGGGGGAGCGGGCGGGCGTCTGGTTCGCGGTCGTCTCGCTGCGTGCCACATCGCTCATCACACAGCTCATCACACAATGCCGGGCGCCGCACCGGCCGTCTGACACGCCTCCGGGCCGTCGTGGCTGAGCACCAGGACGGCGGCGTCGTCGCTGTGCCCGGTGCACTCGGCGACCTCCATGACCCGGTCGGCGAGCGTCTCCGGTTCCTCGGCCACACCGTCCCGCAGGACCCGGGCCACCGCCGCCAGGCCCTCCTCCAGCGGGAAGCGTGGCCCCTCCACCACCCCGTCGGTCAGCAGCGCCAGCGCGCCGGGCTGGGTGAACCGGTACTCGGTGACGGGGTACGCCTCGCCCGCCATGACGGCCAGCGGCAGGCCGATCTCCTCCTCGGCGTGTTCGATGACGCCGCACATCCCGTCGGCCCGGGCCCACACGGCACCGGTGTGCCCGGCGCGTGAGGTGCGCACGGTCCAGGTGCGGGGGTCGAAGCGCAGGAAGAGGCAGGTGGCGAAGAGCGGGTTGTCCGTCGCGACCAGCAGGTCGTTGGTGGTCCGCAGGATCTCGCCCGGGTCGGCGGCGCCCATGGCGGCCACCGCGCGCAGCACGATCCGCACCTGGCCCATGTAGGCCGCTGCCTCGACGTCGTGGCCCTGCACGTCCCCCACCGAGAAGGCGAGGGTCCCGTCGGAGAGCCGGAACCCGTCGTACCAGTCGCCGCCGATGTCCAGGCCGCTGCGGGCCGGCGCGTAGCGGGCCGCGACCCGCAGCCCGGGCGCGGTCGGCAGGGTGGAGGGCAGCATGCCGCGCTGGAGGGCCTCGGCCAGCTCCACGCGGGCCCGTTGGACCTCGATCTCCTCCCGGACCCTGGCGGTGAGCCGCCCGAGCTGCGAGAGCAGATCGTCGGCACTCGCCGGACGGGCGTGACGACGCCGGCCACCCATGGGACGAGCCTAGACGCGAGCGGGTACCCGTGCGCGGCGAGCGCGTACGTTCGGTGACGGAAGGTGATGCTCATGACAACCAGTCGACGAAGTCCCCGCCAGGGCCCGCTCCGCCTACTGGGACGCGTCCTGGCCGTGGTGCTCGCCTTCGCCGCGATGGTGGTGTTCGCCGCGCTGCTCTCCCGCGCGACGCTGGAGCCCCGGGCGGGCGCCGAGGGGCTCACCCATACCAACCTGCGGCCCGGCGCCTCCCTCCGCGGCTACCTCGGCCAGCCCTCGCCCGCCACCGTGCTCCAGCAGCTCGGCGGGAACGTCCTGCTGGGCGTGCCGTTCGGCGTCCTCCTGCCGGTGATGGCGCCGCACATGCGGGGCTTCGCCAAGGTCACCGTCTGCGCCGCGCTGGTGATGCTGCTGGTGGAGACCGTGCAGGGCCTGTGGGTGACAGGGCGCGCCTTCGACGTGGACGACGTGCTCCTCAACGCGGCCGGCGCGCTCCTGGGCTACCTGTGCGTGGGCCGGCGCCTCAGCCGCGCCGTCCACGTGCCGCGCGGGGCGCGAGGGGAGCGGGGCGTGCGAGGGGAGCGGGGCGCGCGAGGGGAGCGGGGCGTGGGAAGTGCGCCGGGCGCGCGCGGCGTCGGGAGCTGACGCCCTGGAGGCCGGATGCCGGGTCCCCGGCCCCCGAATCTCCAACGCCCGGCCCCCGCCCCCCGGCCCCCGGCACCGGTCTCCAGTGCCCGGTTCCCGGCACCGGGTCGCCGGGGACCCCGGCCGGCCTCAGGCGCCGGATCGTCGGGGGCGGCGCCCGGACGTGCCCCCGCCGTACAGCCCCACCACCGAAAGGGCGCCCCAGCCCACGGAGACGGCCACGGCCTTGCCACGGGGTCCGCGGGGAAGGGTGGTACCCAGGAGCACCGCGTCGCCGAGGTCCGCCGCGAGGCGCAGCCAGGCGGCCGTGCGCAGCGCGGCGCCCTCCGGGGCCAGGGCGAGGGCGAGCCCGCACGCCGCCTCGCGCAGACCCAGGGGGCGCAAGGAGGTGCGGGTGTGGGCGGCCGTGCGGCCTTCCGCGTCGACCAGCCCGGAGGGTTCGGCCAGCAGTTGCGGCCGGGCCGTGACGGCGAGCCCGTAGACGGCCGTGGCCACGCCGACCGCCCGGAGCAGCCCTGTTCGCATGTCACCCTCCGCTCTCCCGTACGGCCCCGTGGGGCCCTGTCGTACGGCCCCGTGGGGCCCTGTATGGCTTGTGCGACCCGGTGCGACGCGACCCGCGAGGCATTCCGGCGCACGGGAGTTCGCGTACACCCGTACGCACGCGTACACCCGTACACACCCGTACACGCGCGTACACGCGTACGTGCACCGAAACCCGGCTCTCCCCAACTTCCCGTCCGGAACCGCTTCCACGCACGGAACCGCGCACCTGCCCGGGCATCGGGAGCCCAGGCCGTGTACGGGGATCACAGTCACCGCACCCCTTACATCGCCCGGTCGGAGGCGTCCGCACGTATGCGCGATTTGTAGGGAACGGGGAAGTGTGTCCAACTCGCCCCGCACGTACGGTAGTCGTGCGCATACTTGCGGCATGCATGGTGAGCATGACAGTGACGATGTGCCGGCTTACCGGACGATCAGGGTGGCGCCCGCCGTGGAGCCCGTGGCGGCGCTGGCGGACGAGGAAGCGTGGCTGGCGCGGGACCGCTACCCCGTGCTGATGGGGTTCCGCCCCGTCTTCGGCGTCGCCCGCGAACGGGAGCAGGGCGGCTGGCAGCTGATGACCTCCTGCGGCTCGCCGACGCCGCAGACCGCCCGCGACGGGCTGGCGGCGCACTTCCGGCGCCGCGCGCACGAGGCGGAGGAGGCGGGCGACGAGGAGACCCGCGACGCCTGCCAGGCCGCTGCCGAGCGCCTCGACTGGGAGGTCGTCGACGAGATGACCGTGCTGGGCGAGCGCTACCGGGTCGTCCGCGCCGAGAACGTCATCCGCTCCGGTCCGGACGGTCCCGAGCCGCCCCGCCCCTCGGACCCGGACCCGGCCGAGCCGGGCAACGCGAGCAAGCTGCCCGACCGCACCGAGGGCTTCGTCCTCGACACCGTCATCCCCACCGGGCCCTCCGAGGGCATCCTGAAGGCGGAACTCCTCGCCCTCGCCCACCGCGAGGGCGACCCGCCGCAGGTAAGGGAGGACGCGCGGCGGGCCGCCGTCACCCACCCGGGCGGCGTCCTGCTGCCGCCCGTCTTCCTCTTCGCCGAGGAGGAGGGCGGGGCCTGGCGCTCCGAGACCGGCGACGGCGGCACGCCGCAGCAGGCGCGCGACTCGCTCACCATGCTGCTGCGCGTCCTCGCCCCCGCGATGAAGGGGCTGGACGAGGCCACCCGGGCCGTCTACAAGGAGGCGGCCGACCGGCTCGACGCCGAGCGCGGCGTCGAGCTGCGCTTCGCCGGACGCCATCTGCGCCTCGTCCGCGTCGAACGCTTCGTCCGGATCGGCCCCGACGGACCCGAGGGTCCGCGTCCCAGCGACTACGACCCGGACGAGCCGGTCATGGTGCAGGAGGAGCGGCTGCGCGCCGAGGGCGGGCTCGCGGACGACGAGGACGCCATGGAGGACGACCCCGAGTTCACGGCCCGGATGGAGCTGCTCCAGCGCCTCTCGCAGGAGGAACTGGCCCGCCGCAGGGGGACGGGGGAGTAGCGGCGGCCCGGCCCGCCGCAGCCCGCCGCCACCACCACGCTCAGCGCGCCCCGGTCGCCCCGGTCGCCGCAGGGGTGGCGGGGGCGGCGGCGGGCTCCGGCGTGGTCTCCTGGGGTCCGGTGTGCGCCAGGCGGGAGCGGCGCCGCCCGTAGCAGGAGTACAGCACCAGTCCGAGGGCGACGAAGACCGCGAACTGGACCCAGGTGACGAGCGGAAGCCCGTACATCAGGTAGAGGCTGAAGGCCACGCCCAGCAGCGGGGTCACCGGGTGGAACGGCACCCGGAACCGGCGCTGGAGTGAAGGGTGGGAGCGGCGCAGCGCCAGCACGCAGATGTTGACGACGGCCATGATCGCCAGGGTGCCGATGACCGTCATGTCCAGCACCACGTCCAGCGGGACGACGGCGGCGGGGACGGCGAAGACGACGGCGACGATCCAGGTGTTGGCCACCGGGGTGGAGGTCTTCGGCGAGACGCGCGCGAACACCTTGGGCATCAGCCCGTCGCGGGACATGGACATCAGGATCCGTGTCTGCCCGTACATCACGGCCAGTACCACCGAGGCGATGGCCACCACGGCGCCCAGCGCGATGACGGTGGAGCCGAGGGTGGAGCCGGTGGCGTGGTTGACGATGAGGGAGAGCGCCGCGGGCTTGCCGCCGACCTGCTCCCAGGGCATCGCGCCGAGTGCCGCCACCGACACCAGGCAGTAGAGCAGCGCCACGCAGCCGATGGTCACCAGGATGGCCAAGGGGATGTTCCGGCGCGGGTTCCTGACCTCCTCGCCGGCGGTGGAGATGGCGTCGAAGCCGATGAAGGAGAAGAACGCCAGCGAGGCCCCGGCCCCGATGCCGCCGATGCCCTCGGGGGCGAAGGGCGTCAGGTTGCCCGCCTTGAACGCGGTGAAGGCGATGGCGCAGAACAGCACGAGGATGCCCACCTTGATCACCGCCATGGCGGCCGTGGCCCGCGCGCTCTCCCGCACGCCCCGCACCAGCAGCACGGCGGCCAGCAGCATCACGACCACGGCGGGCACGTTGACGACGCCGCCGTGTCCGGGGGCGTCGGCCAGGGCCGCGGGGATCCGCCAGCCGACGGTGTTGCCCAGCAGCTCGTTCAGGTACTGCCCCCAGCCGATGGCGACGGCGGAGACGGAGACGCCGTACTCCAGCAGCAGGCACCAGCCCACGAGGAAGGCGGCGCGCTCGCCGAGGGAGGCGTAGGTGTAGGAGTAGGAGCTGCCGGAGACCGGGATCGCGCCGCCCAGCTCGGCGAACGAGAACGCGGTGAAGACGCAGGTCAGCGCGGCCAGGACGAACGAGACGATGACGCCGGGTCCGGCTTCGGCCACGGTGTCGGACAGGCCGACGAAGATGCCGGTGCCCACGATCGCGCCGATGCCGAAGCACACGAGCTGGAACGGGCCGATCGTGCGCTGGAGGCCGTGTCCTTCCAGGTCGGTGCCGGACTCGGAGACCATCTGATCGGGGGACTTCAGGCGCAGGCCGGTGCGGGGCATGGGGACTTCCGTAAGCGGTGCGGGGGTCGTGCACGGGGGGGGCGGGCGCGGGGACGCCCGCCGGGCCCACGAGGAGCCCGTGAGGAGCCCACAAGGAAGGGCCCGGGCGGTGGCCCGGACCCTTCGAGGCTGACTCCATCGTAACGGCCGGTCCTGCATGATCCCGCGTTGTGGCGTATGACTATGCACACATGTGTGCCGCGTTGATCACGCGCACACGGCCGCCGCCGGCCGTCCGCGCGGGGCCGCCGCCTCAGCCCAGCGTGGCGACCAGTACGGCCTTGATCGTGTGCAGCCGGTTCTCGGCCTCGTCGAAGACGACGGAGTGCTCCGACTCGAACACCTCGTCGGTGACCTCCAGCGAGGTCAGCCCGTGCCGCTCGTGGATCTCCCGGCCCACGGCCGTGCCCAGGTCGTGGAAGGCGGGCAGGCAGTGCAGGAAGCGGACCTGGGGATTGCCGGTGGCGCGCAGCACCTCCATGGTCACCGCGTACGGGCGCAGCAGCGCGATCCGCTCGTCCCACACCTGTTTCGGCTCGCCCATCGAGACCCATACGTCGGTGGCGAGGAAGTCCGCCCCGCGCACGCCCTCCTCGACGTCCTCGGTGAGCGTGATCCGCGCGCCGGTCCGCTCCGCCAGTTCGCGCGCCCGCGCCGTGACCGACTCCTCGGGCCACAGCGGGCGCGGCGCCGCGATCCGTACGTCCATGCCGAGCAGCGCCCCCGTCACCAGGTAGGAGTTGCCCATGTTGTTGCGCGCGTCGCCCAGGTAGGCGTACGAGATCTCCTCCAGGGCCCGTCCCTGGGGAGCGTGCTCGGTCATCGTCAGCACGTCCGCCAGCATCTGGGTGGGGTGCCACTCGTCGGTGAGCCCGTTGTAGACGGGTACGCCGGCGTGGGCCGCCAGCTCCTCGACGATCTCCTGCCCGCTGCCGCGGTACTGGATCGCGTCGAACATCCGCCCGAGGACGCGGGCGGTGTCCTTCACCGACTCCTTCTGTCCCAGGTGCGAGCCCGCGGGGTCCAGGTAGGTGGTGTGGGCACCCTGGTCGGCCGCCGCCACCTCGAAAGCGCAGCGCGTCCGGGTGGAGGACTTCTCGAAGACCAGCGCGACCGAGCGGCCCCGCAGCAGCGGGCGCTCCGAGCCGGCGCGCTTGTCCCGCTTCAGCTCGGCCGCGAGGGAGAGCAGGGAGCGGAACTCCTCCGGGGTGAAGTCCAGTTCCTTGAGGAAGTGGCGGCCTGCGAGGTCTGCTGCCATGTCGGCTCCCTGGCGTGTGCGCGGCGGCGGTCCGGTCATCCCGTAATTCTATACGGCCCTACGAATCTCTATGCAAACCCGGCTTCCTCCGCGGCGTCACACCGCGTCCCGCTCCACCGGGCAGCTCATACAGCGCGGCCCCCCGCGCCCCCGCCCCAGCTCACTGCCCGGGATCTCGATCACCTCGATGCCCTCCTTCCGCAGATGGGTGTTGGTGGTCACGTTCCGCTCGTACGCCACGACGACCCCGGGCCGCACGGCGAGCACGTTGCAGCCGTCGTCCCACTGCTCCCGCTCGGCCGCACGCACGTCCTGGGTGGGCGTCAGCACGCGGATCCGGTCCAGCCCGAGAGCCGCGGCGATGGCGCGGTGCATGTGCTCGGGCGGATGGTCGGAGACCTTCAGCTCCGTGCCGCCCGCCCCCGGCTCGATCGTGTACGAGCGGAGCATGCCCAGCCCCTCGTACTGGGTGAAGGTCTCCCCGTCGACCATCGTCATCACCGTGTCCAGATGCATGAAGGCCCGGCGCTTGGGCATGTCGAGCGCCACGATCGAACGGGCCGACCCCCGCGCGAACAGCCCGCGGGCCAGCGTCTCGACGGCCTGCGGCGTCGTGCGCTCGCTCATCCCGACCAGCACGGCGCCGTTGCCCAGCACCAGCACGTCGCCGCCCTCGATGGTCGAGGGCGAGGGGTACCCGGACTCGCCCCCCGCCCAGGTGTGGAAGCCGCCGGACTCCCCCTCGGCGGCGAAGAGCGGATGGTGCCGGTAGACGGCCTCGAAATGGACCGTCTCCCGCTGGCGCGCGGGCCACCGCATCGCGTTGATGCACACCCCGTCGTAGACCCACGCCGAGGTGTCGCGGGTGAAGAGGTGGTTGGGCAGCGGCGCGAGCAGGAAGTCGTCCTCCTCCATCACGTGGAAGCGCACCGAGGCCGGCTCGGCGCACCGCTCCAGGTACTCCCGCTTCGTCATGCCGCCGATCAGCGCCTCGGTCAGCTCGGCCGTCGGCATCCGGTCGAAGGAGGCGCGCAGCGGCTCGGTGGCCAGCGGGCCGTACTCCCGCTCGTCGAAGACCCGGTCCAGCACCAGGGCTCGGGCGGCGGGCACATCGAGGGCCTCCGCCAGCAGCTCCGCGAACAGATGGACCTCGACACCGAGTTCGCGGAGCGTGTCGGCGAACGCGTCGTGCTCCTGGCGGGCACGGCGCACCCACAGCACGTCGTCGAAGAGGAGGTCGTCCTTGTTGGTGGGGGTGAGCCGCTTCATCTCTAGGCCCGGCCGGTGCACGATCACACGGCGCAGCCGCCCGGTCTCGGAGTCGACATGGAATCCCATGGGCTCATCCTGACGGAGCGTCCACCCGCCCGCGAGGAATCAGCCCGCGGCGTCCAGGACGTCGCGGACCGCCGCGATGTCCGCCGGGCCCACCCGGCAGCAGCCGCCGACCAGCCGCGCGCCGCGCGCCACCCATCCCGCCGCGCGCGCCGCCGCGAAGGAGGACGCCCCCGTCCACACGGAACGTGCGGCATCCCATCCCTCGCCGCTGTTCGGATAGGCGACGAGCGGCAGCCCCGGGCAGGCGCGCGCGGCGGCCTCCAGGGCGGCGTCCACCTCGTCGGCCGCACAGCAGTTGACACCGACCGCGAGCACCTGGTCGTTCCCGGCGGCCACGGCGAAGGCGTCCGCGAGCGGCTGCCCGGCGCGGGTGCGCCCGTCCGCCACGGTGTAGCTCAGCCACACCGGCACGCCCGCGCCGGCCGCCGCCCGCAGCAGCGCCTCCGCCTCGTCCGCGTCGGGAACCGTCTCCAGCGCGAGGACGTCGGGCCGCGCCCGCGCCACCGCCTCGATCCGCGGCCGGTGGAAGGCGGCCAGTTCCGCGACGCCGAGCCCGTACCGGCCCCGGTACTCGCTCCCGTCGGCGAGGACCGCGCCGTAGGGGCCCCACGGAGGCCGCCACCCACACCGGCCCGGCGGCGGCCTCGCGGGCCGCCGCGCGGGCCAGCTCCACGCCGCGCGCGAAGAGCGCCCCGGCCTGTGCTTCTGTCATCCCGCGCCGGGCGAAACCCTCGAAGGACGCCTGGTAGCTCGCCGTGATCAGCACCCGCGCCCCCGCACGCACGTACGCCGCGTGCGCCGCCTCGATCTCCTCCGGCGCCTCGGCCAGCAGCCGGGCCGACCACAGCTCGTCGGCCAGGTCGCACCCCTGGGCCTCCAGCTGGTTGGACAGCCCGCCGTCGAGGAGCACCGGGCCGCGTGCGAGGGCTTCCGCGAGCGGAGGCGGTTCCGCGGGGGGCGGTCCCGTTCCGGGCGGGGCAGCGGTCATGCCAGCTTGGCCTGCACCTGGTCGGCGATCAGGGCCAGGTGGTCCAGGTCGCCGAGGTCGAGGATCTGGAGGTAGATGCGGGTGCTGCCCAGCTCCCCGTAGCGGCCGATCTTGTCGACGACCTCCTCGGGCGAGCCCGCCAGGCCGTTCTGCTTCAGCTCGTCCACCTCGCGGCCGATGGCCGCCGCCCGGCGGGCCACCTCGGCGTCGTTCCTGCCGACGCAGGCGACCAGCGCGTTCGAGTACACCAGCTCGTCCGCGTCGCGGCCCCGCTCCTCGGCCGCCGCCCGCACCCGGCCGAACTGCCGCTCGCTGTCCTCCAGCGAGCCGAACGGCACATTGAACTCGTCCGCGTACCGGGCCGCCAGCCGCGGGGTGCGCTTGGCGCCGAAGCCGCCGATCAGCACCGGGATGCGCTCCTGGTACGGCTTGGGCAGCGCCGGGCAGTCCTTGAGCTGGTAGTAGGTGCCGTCGTAGTCGAACTTCTCACCGACCGGCGTCTCCCACAGGCCGGTGATGATCGCCAGCTGCTCCTCCAGCCGCCCGAACTTCTCCTTCGGGAAGGGGATGCCGTAGGCAGTGTGCTCCTCCTCGTACCACCCCGAGCCCAGCCCGAAGTCGATCCTCCCGCCCGACATGGCGTCCACCTGGGCGACCTGGATGGCCAGCGTGCCCGGCAGCCGGAAGGTGCCCGCCGTCATCAGCGTGCCCAGCCGGATGCGGCTGGTCTCCCGGGCGAGCCCGGCCAGGGTGATCCAGGCGTCGGTCGGGCCGGGGAGACCGTCGGAGTCCCCCATGGCCAGGTAGTGGTCGGAGCGGTAGAAGGCGTCGAAGCCCAGGTCCTCGGTGGCCTTCGCCACCTTCAGCAGCGTGTCGTAGTCGGCCCCCTGCTGGGGTTCGGTGAAGATTCGCAGTCGCATGCCCCCATCTTGCCTGGTGGCCGCGGCGACCCGGCGGCTCCCCTCGCCAGTGGCCCTCGCCAGTGGGCCCGGCCCCCCTCCACCGGCCCTTCACCGGGACGGGCAGGGGGCGGGGCGCGCGGCCCGGCGGTCAGGGGCCGAAGCACTCCTCCAGGAAGCCCACGCTGCCGGGATTCTGCGGCTCGGTGTCGAAGACCTGGCCGCCGACCACGGCCAGCATGTGCCGCATCGCGTCGTACTGGTTCTCGTAGGTCTTGTCCCGCGCCGCCGTGCGGGCCTCCTCGGCCATGTCCTCGGACACCTCGTTCTGGTCGTCCCAGTCCGCGAGGACATAGCGCTGCCAGGGGGACCCTTGGAGAGGACGCGCCCAGAAGGCGTCATAGTCGCCCCTGGGCAGCAGCGTGACGTCCGCCCCCGCGCGGGTCAGCGCGTCGAGGAGGGCCTGGGGCACCGGGCCCGTCGCCGGCGACTTGACCACGAACGCCCGCAGCCGCCGCCCCGTGCGGGCCGCCGACGTGGCGGCCCGCACGAGGCCGTCCCGGTAACGGTCGATACGGCCGTCGTCGACCGAGATCAGCCGGGCGACACCGGTCGCGTTGTTCCCCACGGCCTTGTCGGCGGCCTCCCCGCCCCGGCTGTAGCCGGCGATCCACAGCAGCGGGTCCACCCGGAGGGGTTCGGCCGGGCCGCCGCGGAAAGCGAGGGGGGTGATTCCCCGCAGGGACAGCGGCTGGCCACGCCCGCCCAGCGCGCCGCTCGACCACAGCAGCGCCAGGGCCTGGGTGATGTGGCCGGCCAGCCCCGCGCGCATCGCGTTGTCGTAGGCGCCGTCGATGCCCCGCGCCGCGGGCCAGGGCAGGAACAGCACCCGCTGCTCGGAGTCGTCGGCTTCCCTCAGCCGGGCGGCGGAGCGCGCCAGCTGGTGCTCCAGGGCGACGGGCAGGCCCCTCATCCGCTCGCTCGGCCGACCCGGCGTCCTCCCGTCCTCCTTCAGCCTGCGCAGGTGGTCCAGGAGCAGGGTGTCGTACGGGGTGTAGTACTTGATGCGCGGGGCCTGTTTCCGGTTGCGCCCCTGGAGCAGATAGTGGGCCAGGTGGTCCATGCCCGCCAGCCCGTGCAACGGGTCGGTGAGCCCCTTCTCGCTCCCGGACGCGTAGGGGTACGCGCTGTTGACGGGCCGGAAGAAGACCGCGCCGCCGATCCGGGTGTGTGCTGGGAGCGGGGCCATGGCGGTGGGCGGCAGGGCAGCGAACCAGAGCAAGGGCACGCCCCAGGTGCTCGCCAGTACCCGCAACCGGGTCGGCTCCCCCGCGCACTCCGGGTCCAGATACCAGGAGTTGAACTGCCACTGGCTGAAGGCGGGGTCCGAACGCGGCAGGTTCCCGCGGAGCGTCGGCCGGTGGTGCAGGTCCCACCACAGGCCGGTGATGTCGACGAAGTCCGCGGCGACGCGCAGCGACGCCGGGCGGGGCCCCGCGGTGAGGAGCGGGTGGGGCCCGGTGAAGACCTGGGCCGGGCCGCCCTCCGGGACCACGACGGGCTTCCGCCCCGGCACCACGTCCTGCCCGGCGTTGGTCGGCTGGAGCCCCACGACCGTGCGGCCCACGGCGTGGCCGTCGTACACGGGGGCGCCCTGCCCGGTGAGCCGCAGCAGTTGGACGACCTCCAGGCCGACGGGGCCGGTGAGGCGCCCCGCCGAGGGCGTGACCCGCACCTCCAGCCGCATCGGCGTGCCCGCGGGGACCTCGAAGACGGCCCCGGTCGGGGTGCGCGAGACGGGCGGCACGCTCCTTCCCGTGCCGCTCGCCCACCACTCGGGGAAGGGCGGGTCCAGATGGATCTGCGCGACCGTGTCCTTGAGCAGGAAGTGCGGCTGGTCGGCCCAGGAGAGGTGCAGCCTCACCGCTGCTGCCCGGTCCTGGGGTCGTACTCCACCTCGACCGCGACCACCTGGTCGGTGGGCAGCACCTCCACCCACTGGTCGAAGACCTGGTACGGCTCGGCCGGGCGGAAGCCGCCGTCCAGCGGGTCGAACCCGGTCTCGAAGACCCTCTCGGACCGCAGGGTGTTGGCCACATCGGTGTTCTTCTCCTGGAGTTCCCGCGCGCGCAGCTCCAGGACCTCCCCGATGGTCTTGCCCCGGTAGGCATCCGGGTCGCCGGTCTGCCAGGTGTACGGCTTGCCCAGCGCGGCCTCGCCCTCGACATGGGCGCCCATCAGCCAGCCGAGCGCCGCCACCTCGTGACCGGGCCTGATGGGCAGGACCGCCTTGACCCAGGCGGAGTTGAGGAACTCGTTGCGCCGCTCGTCGCCGTCGGCCTGGATCAGCCAGCCCAGCGAGCTGCCCATCGGCGCGGTCTGGGCGTTCTCGGTGAGCGGGTAGTTGATGCGCCACTCCGGCTTGCGGAGGTTCACCGGGTGGGCGGCCTCCGGCGGATTGTTGGCCGCGGTGTGCGAGTAGTGGCTGGGCACCGTCGCCCCGGCGAGCGGATCTGAGTCGATGCGGTCCCACTCGTAGGGCGCCACGGGCACCCGCCCCCGGGAGCGCTCGCCCGCCGTGGAGGCGGCGCCGGGCCGCCAGAAGTCCGGCGCGACGAAGTACAGCATGCGGTCGACGTCGAACATCTGCCGGATCAGCTCGGAGCCGAGGTGCGGGCTGCTGCCGTGGAAGAGGTCGAGCTGGCTGATCAGGTTCGCGAAGACGGACTGCCGCTCCTCCTTGCGCAGTTCCTCCGCCGGGCGCCTGCGCACCTTGCTCACCAGCTCGACCCGCTCCCGCACGGCCCTGGTGTACGCGGTGCGCTGGAGCTTGGCCACCTCCTTGCGGTACTCGGCCAGCTCGCGCTCGTAGGCGTCCTGGGCCGGGTTCTCGGCGGGAGGGTCCCAGTAGACGAGGAAGGTGAGGCTGACGTAGTTGCTGTTCGCGAAGTTGACGAGCTTGCAGTTGACCCGGAACTGGCCCGAGCGGTGGTCGACGACCTCGTAGTCCGCGAGGAACTTGGTGCCGCTGCCGTTGCCCGCCTTCGCCTCCTTCAGCCGGACCGGCTTCTCCACCTTCGTGCTGAGGGTGTACCCGGGGCCGGGCGCCACCGGTGTGTAGTCGAAGTGCGCGACCAGGTACTCGTCGGAGTGGCCGTGCCAGAGCCGGTCGAAACCCTGCTGCAGCGTCCAGTCCTCGGACAGGTGCGGCCCGTTGCGGCTGTCGGGGTGCTGCTGCACGGGGTAGATGTCGGTGTAGGTGGTCTGGGTGAGGCCCAGCGGCTCCGGCGGCACCGGCTTCTTCAGCGACGTCAGGTCGGGCGCCTCCACCACGTGCAGCAGCTCCCCGAGACCGAGGCCGCGCCCCGGGTCCCCGACGAAGACCTGCCAGCTCATCTGCGTGCCGATGTGCTGCACTTGGACGCCGACCTTGCGCATCTTGCGGCGCAGCTCGTAGTTGACGAGCCGGTCGGTGGTGTTCTGCACGACGTAGCGGCGGCTGGAGGTGTCGGTGGTCTCCGTCACCGTCTTGAAGGTCGTCTTGAAGTTGCGGTGGATCTCGCTGCTGACCTTGGTGCTCTGCGTCCTGCTGTGTTTGTGGGTGACCTCGGAGGACTTGTTGGTGGTGTTCTTGGTGCTGTAGCTGGTGCTCACGTCGCCGTGCACGATGCCGACGTAGCTGGCCCCGGCGTTGGCGGTGACCCCGAGGGAGGTCTCGTTGGCGTTGTCCTCCTTGACCGCGTCCGCGACATCGGTCTGGTCGGTCAGGTTCTCCTCCGCACGGCTGACGCTCTCCTCCGACTGCTCGGCCGTGCGCTCGACGAGGGTGCGCCGGGTGGCGGTCTCCACCACCTCGACGGTGCCGCCGGGGCTGAGCCACAGATGGCCGACGGGCGCGCCGAGGAACGTGTCGAACTCGAAGAAGTACTCGCGGAAGAGGTCCACCAGGCCGACCGGGCTGAGGATGCCCTCGGTGGGCGGCTGCGGCAGCGCGAGCGGGGCGGGACCGCCGTCGGGCCCGGACGTGGCCGCGAGGGCCGCGAGACCGGGCGGTGCCGCGAGTCCCGGCAGACCGGCGGAACCGAGGAGGCCGGCGAGCCCCGCGAGTCCGGCCGCGTCCAGGGCGCGCGCCGCCTCGCCGGTGAACAGCTCCCGCGAGGGCCGTGCGCCGCCCGCCGCCACGGCGAGGCGGCTGCCCGCCGAGTAGCCGAGCCAACCGGGCAGCGGCTGGTAGACGCCGAACAGCTCGCTGGCGTACGGCAGCGTCCCGCCGAAGTCGGTGACCGGCCGGCCGTGCGGCACCCGGGGCACCGGCGCGGGGGCGGGCAGGGTCTGCGTGTTCGCCGCGTCCTCGCCGGGTGCCGTGGCGAAGGGCGTCACCGTCCACGGCGCCGAGCCCGAGCGGGTCACCAGGAACAGTTCGCGGGCCTGCTGGGCGGGCGGGGCGACGACCGCGAGGGTCTGCGGGCCCGGGGTGGTGATCACCCGCCCCGCGTGGACGCGGCTGAGGCCGCCGTCGGGTTCGAGGAACATGCCCTCCAGCGCCGGAACGCCGGGGAACAGCCGGGGATCGCGTACGTCGGCGTCCGCCGGGAGTGCCAGCGCGACCCGCTGCCCGAGGCGTAGTTCGCTCCCGAAGCCCGGTTGCACGGAGTACGACCAGATCTGGTGCGGCAGGCCGGTGCCCGCCGTACCCAGCGGGGTCCTGCCGGTGAATGTCACGACCAGCGTCACGTGTGCTCGCCGTCCCTCCATGTCTCGTGCGCGCCGCGTGGGTGCTCATGTCCCCTGCGACCGCGCGGCTGCGCCTCGTTCGGGCGGGCCCGCGTGCTCCTCCGTGCCCGCACGGCCGCCACGGGCGCGGGGCCGGTGTGCCGGGGGAGGGGGAGGCGCGGTGGTGGTGCTCGCGGCAGCGGGTGGTCGGGGCGGGCGCGGATGGTGGGTGCCGGGGGGCGGCGGCCCCGGGGCCCGGCGCGGTGCGCGGGGCGGACGTGGGCCGGGAGTGCGGGGGACGAGGGTGGCGTGGTGGAGGTGGGCGACGCAACGGATGTCATGGACACCATGAACGTCGTGGACAGGGCCGACCGCTGCTCGAACGCTGCTTGGACCGGTCATGCTGGCACGGTCGGATGCCGCGCGAGGTACGTGCGCTCCCGCACGCCCCCGCTTCACCACCGCGCGCCCCGAAACGGCGTGAGCGGCGGAAGCTGCCCGCCGCCACTCCGGCGGTGCGCGGCCGTCGGCGGTAGCGGTCACGGCCGACGGGCAACACGTGTGCGCCGCCGCCGGCCCGCGCGGGGCGGGCCGCCTGGCCTGCCGGCTAGGCCAGGCTGCCGCGTTCGCGCATCGACAGGGTCCGCAGGATCGCGGCGACCCGGTCGCCTGACTCGTCCGCCGCGTCGATGGCCTCCATGCACTGCCAGTACAGTGCCTCGTCCTCGGCGGTCACCGCGACGCCCACCAGGGCGACCCCCGCCTCGCCCAGCAGCGCGCCCAGGTCGTCCAGCGTGCGCCGGGGATCGTCGATCGCCGACAGCTGCGCGGCGCGCATTCCTCCGGCGCGCGGCGCCGTGAGGTGCCGGGACCCGGTCGCCCGGGCCCCCACCTCGCTCAGGCCCAGGGCCTCGGACCGCACCGCCGGAGGCCCGCTGACCGCGAGATGGCTGCCCACCGCCACGGCGAGCGCCTGGGCCTGCCAGGCCTCCGTCACGATGTCGGCCACGTCCGCGCTGAGCGCGAGCGCTTGCCGGGTAGCGGCGATCAGCCGTACTGCGTCCATCGGTTTCCCCCTTACTCGTCGCTACCCAGCGTGACTGTCAATGGCCAGCTCCGCCAGGGGGTTTCGGGAATTTATGGATAAAAAGGTTCGTCAGGAGAACTCCGTCACTCCATAGAGTGACCGGTTCCGGGCTTCGGGAAACGCGTTTCGTTCCTCTCGATCTTCGCTTCCAGTGCGGAGAGGGGATCGACCCCCACCACATGGCAGAACTGGAGGAGGTAGGCGAGGACATCCGCGACCTCGTCCTCGACCCGCCCGGCGGTCTGCGCGTCGGCCATCACACGGGCTGACTGCTCGGGGGTCAACCACTGGAAGATCTCCACCAGTTCGGACGCCTCGACGCTGAGCGCGGCCGCCAGGTTCTTCGGGGTGTGGTACTGCCCCCAGTCCCGTTCGGCCGCGAACCGCGCCAGCCGCCGCTGGAGTCCGGCGACGGTCAGCGGGGTTCCGCCGCCGGCGTTCGGGGTCCCGGCGCCGGTGTCCCGGGCCCCGGCGCCGGTGTCCCGGGCCCCGGCGCCGGTGTCCGGGGTTCCGGCGTCGGTGTCCGGGGTTCCGGCGTCGTGGGGTCCCTCGGCGGTGGGGGGCGTGCGGTGGCGACCGGTGTCGTGCGTCTCGTTCACGCTCCCAGGTCTACCAGGCGCACCCCGGCCGCCCGCGACGCCTCCCGGGCCAGCGGACCGCCGGCCGAACCGGTCGCCAGCAGCCGGACGTGGCCCCGCTCGCCCATCCGGCGCGCCAAGGTGAGCAACTGGGCCGTCTGCCGCCCGTCCAGGCCCCGGTCGAGTCCGTCCGCCAGCACGGTCAGCGTCTGCCGTGCGGCGGGCACCTCGTGCACCGTGTCCACCGACAGCACGCCGGGTCCCGTCAGCAGCACCAGTGCCAGCGCCGCGAACCGCAGCTCTCCGTCCCCCAGCCACTCCAGCGGGGTGGCCGCGCCGGTGGCGTCCCGCTCCAGCAGGCCCCGCACCAGACCGCCCGCGCTCTCCTGGGCCCGCAGTTGGAGGACCGGGCCCGCGCAGCCCTCCCGCAGCGCGGCGAGCAGTGCCGCGTGCCGGGTCGAGCACTCCGCCCGGGTGCGCCGCAGCACGTCGGCGAGGTTCGCGCAGTCCCCGCGCAGCAGTCCGTCCCGTACGGCGACCGGCCGGCGCATCAGACCGGGGTCGGGGTCGCAGGCGAAGACCGAACGCAGCGCCACGACGACCTGTTCCGCGGCGTCCAGCAGCAGCCGCTCCTCCTCGGTGATCCCCGCCACCCGCAGGGGCAGCAGGGGCAGCGTGAGCCGGTCGTCGGGGAAGGGGGAGCGCAGCACGCGTGCCGCCCCGCCTGCCTGGCAGGTGGCCTCCAGCACGCGCCGGGAGGGGTCCCGCAGCGCGGTCGTCAGCAGGGTGCCGCCGCCCGGACGCTCCAGCCGCTCGCCCACCACGCGCAGTTCCGGCACCGCCTGGACGGCCACGTCGAAGCTCAGCGTCCCCTCCGGGCCGTCGACCACGCAGCCGAGGCGGAACCCGCGCCGCCCCTGCGGGTCGGGCCGCGCGCGCTGCGGTACGTACGGCGAGTGGCCGCCCGCCCGGTCCGCGAACACGTCCTCGAGCGCCTCGCCGCCACCGAGCCGGGCGAGGGCCTCGCAGGCGGCCAGGACGGAGGACTTGCCGCTGCCGCTCGGTCCGGTCACCACGGTGACGGCGCCGACCGGGACGGTACGCGCGTACAGCGAGCGGAAGGCCGACAGGCGCAGCGCGCTGACGACCGGCGCCCGCGCGGCCTGCCGGAGCCGGCCGTCGAACCCGGCTGTGTCCCTGCTGCGTTGTGGCGCTCCCATGTGCGCGACCGTAGGGAGGCCGCCGGGTGGCGAACCGTTCCCCCAGCACCGCCTTCGCCCGATCGGGTGAGGGCGGTGCGCCCCCTCGGCGGGGAAGGCCGCCCGGCCCGTGCACGCACCCCCTGCCCCACCCGTACGCGCCTCCCGCCGCGTCCGTACGCGCGCACCCCCGCACCGGGCCGCACGGCGCGTCCCGTCCTGCCCACCGTCCATCGCGCACTCGTGACGGCGGTCACGAAGGAGTGATACGTTCGGCGCGGGACGGCCCGCGAGTCCTGGGCGGGCGGAACGCCGACGGAGCGACGGAGGCCCGCATGAGCCCGTTCACCGGATCCGCGCCGCGCACTCCGCGATGGCGGCATCTGGAGGTGCGCGAGGAGGGCGGGGTCACCACCGTCACGCTCGCGCGCCCGGCGAAGCTGAACGCGCTGACGTTCGAGGCGTACGCCGACCTGCGCGACCTGCTCGCCGAACTCTCCCACCGCGACCGCCCCCGAGCCCTCGTGCTCGCGGGGGAGGGGCGCGGCTTCTGCTCGGGCGGGGACGTGGAGGAGATCATCGGCGCCACGCTCGGGATGGACACCGGACGGCTCCTCGACTTCAACCGGATGACGGGACAGGTGGTGCGGGCCCTGCGGGAGGCGCCCTTCCCCGTGGTCGCCGCGGTGCACGGGGCCGCCGCGGGCGCGGGCGCGGTGCTGGCGCTCGCGGCGGACTTCCGGGTGGCCGACCCGACGGCGCGGTTCGCCTTCCTCTTCACGAAGGTCGGTCTCTCCGGCGGCGACATGGGCGCCGCCTACCTGCTGCCGCGCGTGGTCGGGCTCGGCCACGCCACCCGCATCCTGATGCTGGGGGAGCCGGTGCGCGCTGCCGAGGCCGAACGCATCGGGCTGATCAGCCAGTTGGTGGACGAGGGGCGGGCCGCGCGGGCCGCGCGGGACCTGGCCGTACGACTCGCGGACGGCCCCGCGCTCGCCCACGCGCAGACCAAGGCGCTGCTCACCGCGGAGCTGGACCTCCCGCTGTCCGGCGCTGTCGAACTGGACGCCGCCACCCAGGCGTTGCTGATGCACGGCGAGGACTACAAGGAGTTCCACGCCGCCTTCACCGGGAAACGGCCTCCCGTCTGGCGGGGCCGGTGAGGCACCGGCGGGGGGAGGGGCGCCGGTGAGCGGCGGGGTGTCGGCCGGCGGCAGCGTGCCGTCCGGTGGCCGAGGGCCGTCCGGTGGCCGGGCGCCGCTGCGGGTCGCCGTCATCGGGGGCGGTCCCGGGGGGCTCTACGCCGCCGCGCTGCTCAAGCGGCTGGACCCGGCCCGCGAGGTCACCGTCTTCGAACGGAACGCGCCCGAGGACACCTTCGGATTCGGCGTGGTCCTCTCCGACGAGACCGTCGGCGGCATCGAGAACGCCGACCCGGACGTCTACGGGACCCTCCGCCGGCACATGGTGCGCTGGGACGCCATCGACGTCGTCCACCGGGGCCGCACCCTGCGCTCCACGGGCCACGGGTTCGCCGCCGTGAGCCGCCGCACCCTGCTGTCCGTACTGCACGCCAGGTGCCGGGAGCTGGGCGTGCGGCTGGTGTTCCGCACCGAGGCGCCGCCCGCCGCCCGGCTGGCCCGCCACCACGATCTCGTCGTCGCCGCGGACGGTGTGCACAGCGCCACCCGCACCGCGCACGCCGAGGTCTTCCGCCCCACCGTCACCGCCCACCGGTGCCGCTACATCTGGCTGGCCGCCGACTTCGCGCTGGACGCCTTCCGGTTCGAGATCGCCGAGAGCCGGCACGGCCTCTTCCAGTTGCACGCCTACCCGTACGCACCCCGCGCCTCGACCGCCGTCGTCGAGGCCCGCGAAGAGGTGTGGCGGGCCGCCGGGCTGGACCGGATGGACGAGAGGGCCTGCGCGCGGTGGTGCGCCGGGCTCTTCCACGAGACGCTGGGCGGCCGTCCGCTGCGCGGCAACAACTCGCAGTGGACCGCTTTCCGTACGGTCGCCACCGCGCGCTGGTCCCACGGTCGCGTCGTCCTGCTCGGAGACGCCGCGCACACGGCGCACTTCTCCATCGGCTCCGGCACCAAGCTGGCCGTCGAGGACGCCCTCGCGCTCGCCGCGTGCCTGCGCGAACAGCCCGATGTGCCCGGTGCGCTGGAGGCGTACGAGGCGGAGCGGCGGCCCGTCGTCCAGTCCACCCAGCGGGCCGCGCGGGCGAGCCTGACCTGGTTCGAGGAGCTGGCCGGGTACACCCGGCAGCCGCCCTACCGGTTCGCCTTCAATCTGCTGACCCGCAGCCGCCGGGTCACCCACGGCAACCTGCGGCTGCGCGATCCGGGCTTCGTCGCGGCGACCGAGCGGGAGGCGGGGATACCCGGCGGTACGCCGCCGATGTTCACCCCCTTCCGGCTGCGCCGGCTGACGCTGCGCAACCGGGTCGTGGTCTCCCCGATGGACATGTACAGGTCGCGGGACGGCGTGCCCGGCGACTTCCACCTCGTCCACCTGGGCGCGCGGGCACTGGGCGGCGCCGGGCTGACCATGACGGAGATGGTGTGCGTCTCGGCGCGGGGCCGCATCACGCCCGGCTGCGCGGGGCTGTGGAACGACGTGCAGGAGGCGGCGTGGCGCCGCGTCACCGCGTTCGTGCACGCCCAGTCGCCGACGGCCGCGATCGGCCTCCAGCTGGGCCACTCCGGCCGCAAGGGGTCCACCAGGCTGATGTGGGAGGGGATCGACGACCCGCTGCCGGAGGGGAACTGGCCGCTGGTCGCGGCCTCGCCGCTGCCCTACCGCCCCGGGGTCAGCCAGGTACCGCACGAGCTGACGCGGGTGCAGCTGGCCGCGATCCGGGACCAGTTCACCGAGGCCGCGCGCCGTGCCGCCCGCGCGGGCTTCGACCTGCTGGAGCTGCACTGCGCCCACGGCTATCTGCTCTCGGGGTTCCTCTCCCCGCTGACCAACCGGCGCACCGACGCCTACGGCGGCTCGCTGACCGCCCGGCTGCGCTACCCCCTCGAAGTCTTCGACGCGGTACGCGAGGCGTGGCCCGCCGAGCGCCCCATGACCGTACGGATATCGGCCACCGACTGGGCCGAGGGCGGCACCACCGGGGAGGACGCGGTGCGGATCGCCGCCGCCTTCGCCGAGCACGGCGCGGACGCCCTCGACGTGTCCACCGGCCAGGTCGTCGCCCACGAGCGGCCCGACGTCGGCCGCTCCTACCAGACGCCCTACGCCGATCGCATCCGCAACGCCCTGGGCGTCCCCGTCATCGCGGTCGGCGCCGTCTCCTCCTGGGACGACGTGAACTCGCTCGTGCTGGCCGGCCGCGCCGACCTGTGCGCCCTGGCCCGGCCGCACCTGTACGACCCGCACTGGACGCTGCACGCGGCGGCCGAGCAGGGGTACGAGGGGCCGGGCGCACCGTGGCCCGAGCCGTACCGGGCGGGCAGCCGCCGGCCGCCGGCCGGCCGCACGGACGCGCCCAAGCCCCGCCTCGCCCTCTGACCGGGCGCGGGCCGGCCCCGCCGGAGGACGGGGCCGGGGCGCAGGCGCGGCACGGGCCGACCACCCGGTATGCGACGACCCGGTATGCGGGGCCCCGGTACGTCGCCCGGCCAGGTGCCCCCCCGGCCAGGTGCCCCCGGGCAGGTGCGCCCCCGGGCAGGTGCCGCCCCGCCCTCCGCCCCGCCTGACGCGCCGCCCGGTCCGCCGTACCGTGGAAGTGTGTCCGCACGGAAGGCGGGACGGTGAACCATGTACGCACGCAGGCGGCGGCGGTACTTCGCGCTGATGGCGGTCTGCCTGGTGCTGTTCGTCAGCGCCTGGGCGTTCGTGCGGCTGTGGTCGGTGCCCGCGGCCATCGGGATGTGCGCGGTGGCCATGGTCATCCCGCCGTTCGCCGCGATCATCGGCAACCGCCGCGAGCCCGACGACCGCTGGTGGGACGAGCCGCCCCCGGACCGCTCCGCCGGCACCCCCGGCGAGGGAGCGGACGGGGAGGGAGCGGACCGGGAGCGCGGGCGCCGCTGAGCCGCCGCGGCCTGGGACGTCACCGGCCCAGCGCGCGCGTGCACTCCTCGCGCACATAGGCGAACCCCGCGTCGCGCAGTCTCTCGTGCAGGGCGAAGAAGACCTTGGCCGCGCGTTCGCCGGGCCACCGCTTGGGCAGCAGAGCCGGCGGCAGCCCGGGATCCGCGTAGGGGAGGCGGCGCCAGGCGTCCAGGGCCGGCAGGTAGTCGCGGTAGGCGGCCTCGGGCGGGGTGCTGGTCCGCCGCGTCCAGCGGCGCAGCACCGGATCGTGCGCGGCCAGGAAAGCGCGGTGCCGTTCGGCGAGTTCGTCCAGGTCCCACCAGCGGGCCACCGTCCGCGCGGTCGGGGCGAACCCGGTGTGCTCGCCCCGGAAGAGGTCGACGTAGGGGGCCAGTCCGAGCCGGTCCAGGGTGTGCCGGGTCTCCTCCTCCAGATGGGAGGGGGCGATCCAGACGCCGGGAGCGGCGTTGCCGAAGCCGAGCCGGCTCAGCCGCGACCGCAGCACGTGCCGCCGGTCGCGTTCGCTCTCGGGAACGGAGAAGACGGCCAGCAGCCAGCTGCCGTCCGGCTCGGGGCGGGTGTAGATGCGCCGGTCCCCGTCCGCGAGGAGCTGCGCGGCGGCGGGCGAGGGGCGGTAGGCGGCCACCTTGCTCCCGGGCCGGTCGGCGGTCAGCAGCCCGCGCCGCTTGAGCCGGGAGACGGCCGAGCGCACCGACGGGGCGTCCACCCCCACGGTCTTCAGCAGCCGGATGAGGGCCGCGACGGGGACGGTGCCTGCGGCCTCCACGTCGCGCCCGTAGGCGCCGTAGAAGGTGAGGATGAGGGAGCCGGGGGAGGACCTGGGCTGCGGGCTCCCCGAGGTCCCGACGACCCGGGCGAGCTGCGACGACGCGTTCTGTACCACGTGCGTCACTCTAGATCCGCCTCGGGGCGTGCCCGGGGGGATTCCGCCTGTGATCCGTACGACTCCCGCAGCCGGTGGCGCTGGAGCTTGCCGGTGGGGGTGCGGGGCAGGGCGGTCGCGAAGACGACCTCGCGCGGACACTTGTACGGGGCCAGTTCGGCGCGGACGAACCTCCGCAGCCGCTCGCCCAACTCCTCGCCCCCCGCCACTCCTGGCGCCGGGACCACATGGGCCACCACCACCTGGCCCCGCCGCTCGTCGGGGCGGCCCACCACGGCCGCCTCCGCCACGTCCGGGTGGCGCAGCAGCACCTCCTCGACCTCGGGACCGGCGATGTTGCAGCCCGCGGAGACGATCATGTCGTCGGCGCGTGCGACGTAACGGAAGTAGCCCTCCTCGTCCCGCACATAGGTATCCCCGGTCAGGTTCCAGCCCTCGCGCACGTAGACACGCTGCCGCTCGTCCGCCAGGTAGCGGCAGCCGACCGGGCCCCGGACGGCCAGCAGTCCCGGGGTGCCGTCCGGGACCGGCACCAGCCTCCCCGCGTCGTCCTCGGCGACGATCCGCGCCTCGTAGCCCGGGACCGGCACGCCGGTGCGGCCGGGCCGGACCGCCTCGTCCGGTGCGGAGAGGAAGATGTGGAGCATCTCGGTGGCGCCGATGCCGTCGATGATCCGCAGCCCCGTCCGCGCGAACCAGGCCCGCCAGGTCGCGGCGGGCAGGTGCTCGCCGGCCGAGACGCAGCGGCGCAGCGACGACAGGTCGCAGGAGGTGTCCTCCAGCCGCGCCAGCATGGCCCGGTAGGCGGTGGGCGCCGTGAACAGCACCGAGACGCGGTGGGTGCCGATCACCTCCAGGGTCCGCTCCGCTCCGCTCCACTGCTCCAGCAGCGCGGAGGCGCCCGCGCGCAGCGGGAAGACCACCAGTCCGCCGAGGCCGAAGGTGAAGCCCAGCGGCGGGGTGCCCGCGAACACGTCGTCCCGGCGCGGGCGCAGCACGCGGGCCGCGAAGGTGTCGGCGACGGCCAGCACGTCGCGGTGGAAGTGCGCACAGCCCTTGGGCGCTCCGGTGGTGCCCGAGGTGAACGCGATCAGCGCCACGTCGTCCGCCGCCGTCGGCACCGCCGCGAACCGGTCCGGCTTGCCCTCGGCCACCCGCAGCACATCGGACGTGCCGCCCGCGCCGAACAGCCCGGTGCGCAGTCCGGGCACCCGGGCCCTGGCCAGTTCGCCGGCCGAGCGGACGTCGCACAGGGCGTGGGAGACCCGCGCGATGCGGCAGATGGCGGCCAGTTCGCGGGCCCGCTGCGCCGCCAGCACCGTCACCGCGACGGCACCCGCCTTCATCACCGCGAGCCAGCAGGCGGCCAGCTGGGGGCTGGTGGGCCCGCGCAGGAGGACCCGGTTGCCGGGGACGACACCCATCTCGTCCCGCAGGACGTGGGCCAGCCGGTCCACCTGGGAGCGCAGTTGCCCGTAGGTCCACAGGCCGCGCGGCGACGGCGCACCGGTGGTGGAGGGCACGCCGCCGAAGTGGAAGGCCGGGCGGTCCGGGCCCAGCCGTTCGGCCGTGCGGTCCACGAGTTCCACGCCGCAGTTGAGGCGCGGGGGGTAGTGCAGGGCGGGATCGTCCAGGAGGATGTCGGGCCACTGGTCCGGGGGCGGAAGGTGGTCCCGGGCGAAGGTGTCCACGTGTGCGGTGCCGCCGTGTGCCGACGGAGTCGATGACGCGGATGGAGTCGGGCTCATGACCGGTCTACCCCCTCGCGGGCGGCATGGGAGGACGGCGGTGCCGGTGCGGCACCGGTCGCGGCGCCGGTGTGGCGAGTGGCGTTGAGCGTATCGTCATGGTGACGGCAGTCAATGGTCCGCGATAGACAAGAGGCCGAGACCGACTCCAGGAGCACGCCGGACAGCGCGGTCCGCGCCGCGGACCGGATCCGTGCGCGGCCCGCGCCGAGGGGAGACGCCATGTCCGCCACCGCACCGAAGCCGCCACCGTCCCCGCGGACCTCGCCACCCCCGTGGACGTCCTCACCCCCGGGAACCTCCTCGCCCCCGCCGGCCGCCCCGCCCCCGGAACCGGCGTTCGCGCTCACCCCCGGACAGCGGGAATGGTGCGCCCGGTTGCGGACGCTGGGGGCCGAACGGCTGCGCCCGCTCGCGGAGTCGGGCGAGCCCGGACGCGTCAACCGGCCCCTGCTGCGCGCGCTGGGCAAGCTGGGCCCTGCTCGCCCGTGCGGTCCCCGACCCGCACCCGGACCGCCCCGACCCGCACCCGGATCGCTTGGACCGCCCCGACCCGCACCCGGACCGCTCCCGCCGCCCCGACGAGCAAGGCCGCCCCCGCCGCCCGGACGACCACAACGACCCGGACCGCCCCGTCCGCACCGGCGCCCCGGACGGGACCGACCGCCGCACTCGTCCCGCCCCGCGCACGAGTGCGCTCGAACTGTGCCTCCTGCGCGAGTCGTTGGCCTACTCCTGTCCGGAGGCCGAGACCGCCCTCGCCCTCCAGGGGCTCGGCGCCGGGCCCGTCGCGGACGCCGGTACCGAGCGGCAGCGCGCCCGCTGGCTGCCCGAGGCCGCGGCCGGACGCGCGGTGGCGGCCTTCGCGCTGAGCGAGCCGGGAGCGGGCAGCGACGCCGCCGCCCTCGCGCTGCGCGCCGAACCGGAGGCCGGCGGCGGAGCCCGGCGCTGGCGGCTGACCGGGACCAAGACGTGGATCTCCAACGCGCCCTGGGCCGACTTCTACACCGTGTTCGCCCGCACCGGTCCGGACCCCGGCCCGCGCGGCGTCACCGCCTTCCTCGTCCCCGCCGACCGCCCCGGCCTGAGCGGGGAACCGCTCGACATGCTCGCGCCGCACGCCCTGGGAACCCTCACCTTCGACGGCGTACCCGTCACCGGCGACGACCTGCTCGGCGAGCCCGGACACGGCTTCGGCGTGGCCATGCGCACCCTCAACCTCTTCCGGCCCAGCGTGGGGGCGTTCGCCGTCGGCATGGCGCAGGCGGCGCTGGACGCCTCCCTCGCCCATGCCGCCGAGCGGCCCGCCTTCGGCGGCGTCCTGCGCGACCTCCAGTCCGTCTCCCACCAGTTGGCGGAGATGGCCACCCGTACGGAGGCCGCGCGGCTGCTGGTGTACGCGGCGGCCTGCGCGTACGACGGCAGCGGCGGCACGGGCCGCGACCTCCCGCGCCGCGCCGCGATGGCCAAGCTGCTGGCCACCGAGACCGCGCAGTACGTGGTGGACGCCGCCGTCCAGATCCACGGCGCGGCGGCCCTCCGCCGGGGGCATCTCCTCGAACACCTCTACAGGGAGGTGCGCGCGCCGCGCATCTACGAGGGAGCGAGCGAAGTGCAGCGGTCGCTCATCGCGAGAGAGCTGTTCAAGCAGCTCCACGAGGAGCGGGCCGCCGTGCGGACACCGCCCCCGCCCAGCACGAAGGGGAGCAGCACCGCATGACACCCTCCGCCCCCGACGGCCCGCCCTCTGAGGACCCGCCGCATGATGACTCCCGGCCAGGCGGCCCCCGTCCGCGAACCTCCCGTCCCGCCGACTCCGGTCCGGACGACTCCCGTTCTGACAGCACCTGTCCGGACGACTCCCGTTCTGACAGCACCTGTCCGGACGCCTCCCGTTCTGACAGCACCTGTCCCCAAGGCACCTGTCCCCAGGGCGCTCGTCCGCAAGACGCCCGCTCGCAGGGCTCCCGTCCCAACGGCGGCGCTCCCGTGAGCGGGTGCCGTCTGCGGCGCGTCAACCCGCCCGCGCTCTCCCCGCCGCGCGGCTTCTCGCACGCGGTGACGGCCGCCGCCGGCTCCCGGCTGGTCTTCCTCGCGGGGCAGACGGCGCTGGACGGTGCGGGCCGGGTGGCGGCGGACACGCTGCCCGGTCAGTTCCGCCTCGCCCTGGGCAATCTGCTGGCCGCCCTCACCGACTGCGGCGGCACCCCGGCCGACCTCGCGCGTGTCACCGTCTACACCACCGATGTCGCCGCCTACCGCCACCACGCCCCCGAACTCGGCCGGATCTGGCGGGAGCTGGCGGGTCGCGACTATCCGGCGATGGCGGTCATCGGCGCGGTACGGCTGTGGGACGAGGACGCCCGCATCGAACTGGACGGCATCGCGGTGCTGCCCTGAACGGCCGCCTTCGGCCCCCGGCGTCCCTCGGCCGTCCTCGGCCGCCCCCCGATCCCGTCAGGGATCTTCCCGTGCGGCACGGCGGCGCCGGTGGGCGGCGACCCGTGCGCGGGTGGCGCAGGCCCGGGAGCAGTACCGCCGTGCGGCTCCCGGGCCGCCGCCCAGATAGAGCCGGCGGCAGCCGGGGGCCGCGCACACGCCCCAGGCCACACCGCCGCGCTCGCTCAGCAGCCGGGCGAGGGCCAGCGCGCTGCCCGCCGTGAACCAGTCGGCCCAGCCCGCGTCGTCGCCCCGGTCCACGTGCAGATGCCAGGCGTGGCCGTCGTGCCTGCTCAGCCGGGGGCGGGCGCCGCAGCGCTCCAGCAGCGCGTTGAGCGCGCCGGCCGCCCGGTCGGTGTCGCTCTCGGCAAGTACGCGGTCGGTCAGTTCGACGACGGCACTCCGCAGGGCCTCCGCCTCCGCGGCGGTGAGGCTCGCCAGGTCCCGTTCGGTCTCCCCGTGCCGCGCCAGTACGGCGGCCAGCCCGTCCCGGGACAGCGCGGGATCGTCCCGTACGGCGTTCGCCAGCTCGATCAGCCGCTCACCGGGCCGGAACCCCCCTGGGGGCTGTGCGTCCTCCTTCACGTAACGCATTATATGGATAAGGCGTTACGACGGCACGCCCGACGGGGAGCCGGACGGGAGGGACGGTGATGAGGGCCTACCTGACGACGGCCTTCCTGGCGCGGCTGGCGGACGAGGGGGTGGGCGTGGCGCTCGCCCTGCTGGCGCTGGCGCGCACGGGCAGCCCCGCACCGGGCGCCTTCGTCCTCACCGCCTGGCTGGCACCGCACGCCCTGGCGGCCCCACTGGTGGGTGACCTGGCCGAACGCGCCCGCCACCGGCGCCTCTTCCACGGCTGCGCGCTGACCGCCTTCGCGGCGGCCATCGCGGTGCTCGGACTGACCGTGGGCCGCGCCGCGACGCCGCTCGTCCTGGCCGCCGCGCTGCTCGGCGGCAGCGCCGGACCCGTCGTCACCGGGAGCCTCTCCAGCCTGGTCGCCGGCCTCGTCCCCGAGGGCCCCGCGCGCACCCGCGCCTACGCCCTGGACGCCACCACCTACAACGCGGCCGCCGTCCTGGCCCCGGCCGCCGTCACCGCCACCGCGGCGGCCACCTCTCCCGGCCTGGCCACAGCGCTTCTGGCGGCCTCCGCGGCCGGTGCAGCGCTGACCGCGACCCTGCTCCTTCCGGCCCCCGCACCCACGTCCGCCCCCGCACCCATGTCCGCCCCCGCGCCCACACCCACGCCCGCACGCGGACCCGCGACCACTCCCGCCGCGACAGGTGCGCCGGCCCCCACACCGGCTTCCGCACCCGTTTCCGGGCCGCCCCTCCCCTTCCGCCACCGGCTCGCCGCCGGGGTACGGGCGTTGGGGCGGGTGCCGCAACTGCGGGCCGTCACCCTGGCCACCTGTGTCGCCTTCCTCGGACTCGGCGGGCTCCCCGTCGTCGCCGTACTCCTCGCCGTGGAACAGGGGAACGCCGAGGGAGGCGGGGTGCTCCTGGCGGCGTTCGCGGTGGGCGGGCTGGCCGGGTCGCTCGGGGCCGCCCGGTGGCGCGGGGCACCGGAACCGGGGCGGCTCGCGCTGGGCGGTCTGCTGACGACGGGGTGCGCGCTGGCGGCAGCGGCGGTGATGCCCGCGTTCGGGGCGGCTGTCGTCCTGTTCGCCGTCGCCGGGCTGGGTGACGGGCCACTGCTCACCGCGACCCTGCGCATCCGCGCGGACCACGCGCCCGAGTCCGTCCGCACCCAGGTCTTCACCCTCGGCGCCGGACTCAAGCTGACGGCCGCCGCGGCCGGTGCCGCCCTCGTGGGTACCCTCTCCGCCCTGCCGCCCCGTGCCCTCGTCCTCGCGGTCGCCGCCCTCCAACTCGCCGCCGCAGTGCTCCTGCGCACGCTCGCCAGGACGCCGGACCGATGACGCACCGGACCGGTCACGTACCGGATCCATGAGGTACCGGATCCATGAGGTACCGGATCCATGAGGTACCGGCCCGGTTGACGTACCGGACCGGTGACGTACCGGACCGATGTCGCGGACCTCAGACGAAGGCCGCCCGGTGCGGCCGGCGCGGCGGCCGGGTCTCGAAGGTGACGGGGAGTTCCTGGAGGCCCGCGGCGACGTGGAGGTGGGTGAGGGTGCCGGTGGAGCCGGGATGCCAGGGCAGGGTCTCCAGCGGCCGGGCGGCGGTCAGCCCGGGCAGGCGGCGCAGTACGGCGGCCAGCGCGGTGCGGCACAGCGGGACGGCCAGGTGGGTGCCCAGGCAGTAATGGGGTCCGTGGGCGAACACGACGTCCTGCTCGTAGGCCCGGGACAGTTCCAGCCGGTTGGGGCGGGCGAAGCGTGCCGGGTCCCGGTTGGCGAGCGCCAGGTGGAGGAGCACGGCGTCCCCCGCCTCAAGTTCGATGCCGGCCAGTTCCGTCGTCCGGGTGGCGAAGCGCGGCATGGTGGCGGCCAGGGGGCTGGTGAAGCGCAGCAGTTCGTCGGTGCCGGCGGTGACCAGGTCGTGGTCGGCGAGCAGCGTGGGCCGCTGCCACAGGCTGTACAGACTTGCGGTCAGGAAGTCGCTGACCGGCTCGCAGGCGGCCACCAGCAACAGGAAGAGGGTCGAGGTGAGTTCGCCGTCGTCGAAGCCCTCGGCGTCGGCGCGGGCGATGAGGTCGCTCACCGCGTCGGGGCCCGGTCTGCGCCGTTTGACCGCCACCAGGTCGTGCAGCAGCTCGCTCACCGCCTCCCGCTCGGCGCCGTACCGGCGGCGTTCGGGGGAACCGGCGGGGGAGAAGACGGGTGACGGTGTCAGGCGCGGCAGTGTCCGCACCCGGCGGGCGAACTCGGGCGGGTATCCGTAGAGTTCGGTGACCGTGCTGACGGCGAACGGGCGCGCGAAGTCCCGTACCAGGTCGGCGTGGTCGCGTGCGGTGATCCGGTCGAGCCGCTCCTCGGCCAGCCGCGCCGCGCGGGCGAGGCCGGCCCGCAGCCGCTCGGTGGTCAGCGCCACGGCGCCCAGCGCGCGCAGTCGCCGGTGCCGGTCGCCGTCCGCGTTGAGCATGCTGCGGACGATGCTGTCGGTGACGTGGGGTCCGGTGAAGGCGAGGTGGCGCCGCCAGCGTTCGCCGCCGTACGCGACGGGCTTGCGGAGGACGGGGTCGGTCAGGGCTTGCCGGACGGCGGCGTACCCGGTGGCCACCCATGCCGTGGAGCCGTCCGGCAGCTCCGTCCGCCACACCGGGGGTTCACCGCTGGTGTCGATGCCCTCCGCCGCGGGGCTGAGCCGCACGCGCGCGTCCATCAGGAGCGACGTGCCCGGTCCGGCAGTGATCACGGAGCCACCTCCTCCGAGGGGTTACCATGCGTCACTTTCCAGCACTCTGCGTAGCGAACCCTCTTCCTCGCGACCTTCGCCCGCAGGGATGGGGCGGACGCGCGGGCTGACGTGCCCGCTGGCGCACGGGCCGACGCGCGGGCTGACGTGCCGCTGATGTGCGGGCTGACGTACCGGCGGCCTGCCGTTGGGTGTTGCCGGACGGTGGGGCTGGACGAGCCGGTGGGCCGGGTGATCCGTCAAGGGACGGGGTCGGGCAGGGGAGGGGAGGGGAGGGAAGGGGCCGTGAACGGGTGGGGCGGGGGCGGGGCGTCTACACCCGGGTCGGCCGGGTGGCCCGTCGGGAGCGGGGGCGTTGACGGCCGGACCGGCGGGTGGTGGTGTGGGGGCCCAGCGCGGGAGACCGGAGGAGGCAGGGTGCGGATCGTCGTCGTCGGAGCGGGGATCGTCGGTGCGGCCACGGCGTACGAACTGGTGCGCGCGGGCGCGGAGACCGTGCTGGTCGACGCGGCACGCGAGGGCCGGGCCACCTCGGCGGGCGCCGGCATCATCTGCCCCTGGACCGGCCGCGACGAGGAACCGCTGCCGACCGCGGGAGCCGGGCACTACCCGCGACTGCTGGCGGCGCTCGCCGAGGACGGTCAGGGCGACGTCGGCCACCGCGGGGTCGGTGCGCTCCTCCTGCTGCCCCCGGACCCGGACGAGGCCGCACGGACAATCGCGCGGGTCACCGCCCGCGCGGCGGCCGACCCGCACGCGGGCGAGGTCACCACCGTGGACGCCACCGAGGCCCGCCGCCTCTTCCCCGCCCTCGCCCCCGCGTCCGGCAGCACGGAATCGAGCGGCGGTCCGATACCGAGCGGCGGCCCGATGCCGAGCGGCGGCCCGATGCCGAGCGGCGGCCCGATGCCGAGCGGCGGTCGGGCACCGGCCGGAGGTGCGGCATCCAGCGACGGTGCGGCATCGAGCGGCGGTATGGCATCGAGCGGTGGTGCGGCACCAGCCGGCGGGGGCGGGTTCACCGGCCGCGCCCTGCACATATCCGGCGCCGCCCGGCTGGACGGGCGGCGGATGTGCGCCGCACTGGTGGCGGCGGCGGAGCGGTACGGGCTGCGGACGGTCCGCGGCACGGCCCGTATCGAGACCCGCGGCGGCCGGGTGCGCGGCGTGCGGGTGGACGGCGAACCGCTTGCGGCCGACGCGGTGGTGGCCGCGGCGGGTGCCTGGTCGCCCGCGCTGCTGGAGCCCGTCGGGGTCCGCGTTCCTGTCGTCCCGCAGCGCGGTCAGATCGCGCATCTGCGGCTGCCCGGTGCCGACACCACGCACTGGCCGGTGGTCCTGCCGGGTACCGGCCATTACCTGCTGACGTTCGACGACTCCCGCGTCGTCGCGGGCGCCACCCGCGAGGAGGGCACCGGCTTCGACCACCGGGTCACCGCGCAGGGCCTGGCCGAGGTGCTGAACCAGGCCCTCGCCGTCGCGCCGGGCCTGGCCTCGGCCACCCTCGTGGAGACCCGGGTCGGGTTCCGCCCCGCGGCCCCGGACGGGCAGCCGCTGCTGGGTACGGTGCCGGAGCCGGCCGGGCTGGTCGTCGCCAACGGGCTGGGCCCGGCCGGGCTGACGGCGGGCCCGTACGCGGGTGCCGTCGCCGCCGCCCTCGCCCTCGGCCGCGAACCGGGCCTCGACCTGTCGCCGTACGACCCGCTGCGGGACGCGGTGCGAACCACCCGGACCACCTGAACCGCCGGAACTGCCGCCCCCGACCCGCGCCCCTGCTCCGGCTCCGAACGGCTGCTCCGCTGCTCCCGCTCCGTTTTGCTGCGCCGCGATCGGGCGCGCGGAGCCGCGCGCTTCCCGCCGAACGGCTCCGAGCCGCGGAGCCCTCCGCCGGGTGCTCACGTGACGGGGACGCCTGCCGTCGACGGGTGACGTCCGCCCGAGCCATGAGACGCACCCGGGCGGGACAAGCTCGGGCGGGGCAAGCTCGGCGGGGCAAGCCGAGGCTCGACAAGCTCGGGCCCGGCAGGATCGGGCCGACAAACTCAGGGGGCAAGTCCAGGTCCGGGTACACATGTTCGCCTGACAAAGTCCTTAAGTCCTTATGTCAGGACGAAGTCTTGACAGTGCTCGCCGCGGCCCCGCAGGCTGAGCCGACGACATCGCTAACCAGCGCCTTCCCGGTCACCGCCGGCCGGGGGGAGGAGAACCGCACCCATGTCCGCACCGCGTCCGGCCACCCCCGTACTCGACAGGCTCCGCGTCGGATCGGCACCCGACTCGTGGGGCGTCTGGTTCCCCGACGACGACCAGCAGGTCCCCTGGCAGCGGTTCATGGACGAGGTGGCCGAAGCCGGTTACGAGTGGATCGAGCTGGGTCCGTACGGCTATCTGCCCACCGATCCGGCCGTGCTCCGCGAGGAGACCGCCCGGCGGGGGCTGCAGGTCTCCGCCGGCACCGTCTTCACCTCGCTGCACCACGGCCCGGCCGTCTGGGACGCCACCTGGGAGCACGTGGCGCGAGTGGCCGCGCTCGCCCGTGCCATGGACGCCTCCCACCTCGTCGTCATCCCCTCCTTCTGGCGCGACGACAAGACCGCCGAGGAGTTGGAGCCGCACGAGCTGACCGCCGAGCAGTGGCGGCACCAGGCCGCCGGCATGGAACGGCTCGCCCGGCAAGTGCGCGAGGAGTACGGCCTCGGCATCGTCGTCCACCCGCACGCCGACACCCATATCGACACCGAGGAGAACGTCACCCGCTTCCTGGACGCCACCGACGGCGACCTGGTGCGGCTGTGCCTGGACACCGGCCACTACGCCTACTGCGGCGGCGACAGCGTCAAGCTCATCAGGACCTACGGCGAACGCATCGGCTATCTGCACCTCAAGCAGGTGGACCCCGACATCCTGGCCGAGGTCCACGCCAACGGCACCCCGTTCGGGCCGGCCGTGCGGCAGGGCGTGATGTGCGAGCCGCCGCACGGCGTGCCGGAGCTGCCGCCCGTACTGGAGGCGGCCCAGGAACTGGGCGTGGACCTCTTCGCCATCGTCGAGCAGGACATGTACCCCTGCCCGCCGGACCGCCCCTTTCCCATCGCCGAACGCACCCGCCGCTTCCTGCGCTCCTGCGGCGCCTGACGCCCATGACGACAGGCACGGCCCCCCGCTCCCTCGGCGCCGCCACGCCCCTCTCGCCCCCCACCTGAATGATGATCGTCAGCGGGCGGAGACGCTCGCCGCCGGGCGGACCGGGCGGACCGGGCGGACCGGGCGGACCGGGCGGACCGGGCGGACCGGGCGGACCGGGCGGACCGGGCCGACCGAGCCACCGAACGGACCGAGCCGACCGAACGAGGTGCCGGGGGCCGACTGTCGGCCCGCCCCTCCCCGCCGACGCCGCCCTCACGCACCACCGCCGCGGGGCACCCGGCACAGGAGGACCGGGGGCCGGGAGCACGACCGCGGTGCGCGGGCGATCGGCGCGCCGCCACCCCCCAGATCCGACCCGACCCGACCCGGCTCGTCCCGACCCGACCCGACTCGTCAAGACTCGACCTGACCCCGACTCGCCCCGCCGAGACAACCGCAAGGACCTGAGATGAAGATCGGCCTCATCGGCACCGGACGCATCGGCGCCTTCCATGCCGCGACCCTCAAGACCGTCCCCGGCGTCACGGCTGTCACCGTCGCCGACGTCGACACCGCCCGCGCCCAGGCACTCGCCGCCTCCCTGGAGGTGGACGCCGCCCGCACCATCGACCAGCTGTACGCCGGGGGGCTGGACGGTGTCGTCATCGCCGCCGCGACCAGTGCCCACGCCGACCTCATCCACCAGGCGCTCGACCACGAGGTGCCGGTCTTCTGCGAGAAGCCCGTGGCACTCGACGTCCGCGGCACCCGCGCCGTCGCCGACCGCGCGGAGAGCGGCACGGTCCCCGTCCAGGTCGGCTTCCAGCGCCGGTTCGACGCCGGGTACCGGGCCGCCCGCGAAGCCGTCCGCTCCGGCGCGCTGGGCCGGCTGCACACCCTGCGCGCCTGCACCAGTGACCAGGCGCCGCCGCCCGCCGCCTACATCCCGACCTCCGGCGGGCTCTTCCGGGACTGCGGCATCCACGACTTCGACATCCTGCGCTGGGTCACCGGCCGCGAGGTCGTCTCGGTCTACGCGCTGGGCGCCAACCGCGGTGAGGACTTCTTCGCGGCCGGCGACGACGTGGACACCTGCGCCGTGGTGATGCGGTTCGACGACGACACCCTGGCCACCGTCACCGCCACCCGCTACAACGGCGCCGGCTACGACGTACGCCTGGAGGTGTGCGGCTCGCACGACACCCGCGTCGTCGGCCTCGACGACCGCGCCCCGCTGCCCACCGCCGAGCCGCACCTGACGTGGCAGCGGGGCACGCCCTACACGACGTTCATGGAACGCTTCCACGACGCCTACGTCGCTGAACTCGGCGCCTTCGTGGAACTGGCCGCGGGCCGCACCGCCAACCCCTGCTCCCCCGGCGAGGCCCTCCAGGCCCTCTACATCGCCGAGGCCTGCGACCTCTCCCGCCGCAAGGGCGAGCCGGTGGCGGTGGCGGATGTGAGGGGCTGACCACAGGCGTCAGCCCGGGTCGCTGGTGGCCAGGGTTGCCGGGTGTGAGGGTTCCCACCGGAGAGGAAGCCTTTTCGCCGGATGGAAGCATTCCGGCCTCTTCGTCTGTCGCGTAAGCGCGGAATGCGGAGTTCCGCGCTTACCTCGCATGCTTCTCCTCTAGCGTGACCCGCATGAGCGAGGAAAGCTCCCTCTCGGTGTCACCTCTTCGCGCCTTGGTACCGCACAAGGAGTGGGCAGGGCTGACACGCTATCCGCTGCAAACCTTTCTGTCGGGCCGGGCGCTGCTTCGGCAGGGAGGCAGGGGAACTCATGTGCTCGCGCTGGTCCGCGGTCTGGTGAAGGTGGTCCGGACCGACCGTGACGGGCGGCAGCGGTTGCTGGCCTTCCGCGGGGAGGGCGAGATCCTCGGCGAGATGGCGCTCCAGAACGACGGTGTGCGGCTGGCCGACGTGTGGGCCATGACCGATTGCCAAGCATCCATCGTGCCCGCCGCGGATTTCCAGCGCTTCGTCCACGAACACCGGCTCGCCTTTCCGCTCGCCGTGATGGCCTTCAACCGCCTGCGGGAGCAGACCGAGGTCCACGACGGGGACATACACGAACGGCTCGCCATGGCGCTGCTCCGCCTTGTCGAGGTCTCCGGCGGAGACACCTCCTTCTCTCTCACCAGGGAAGAACTGGCCCAGCACATCGCCGTGGGCCGCAAGGCCGTCAGCAAAGCACTGGAAAGGCTCGGGCCGGACCGGGTGACGGCCGGGAAGAGCCGGATCGAGGTGGTCAGTGTGGAAGGGCTGCGCCAGACGGTGGCCAGTCGCGTCGGCATCTGAGCGCGAAGTGACCCACGTCACTCCTCTTCTGGTCCTGTGGAGCGGAACGCCACCGCACCCGCTGTGAAGCTCGACATGCGCGACGACACATGCACGAGCGTTCCCGCCCGGTCTCCACGTGGCCGGGCAGGCTTCACAGAGGAGTGACATGCGCGAGTTCGACAGTGCGCTACCCCAGCAGATCACCGGTCCGTACACCCGCAGCCGTGCGCTGCCTCCCTATCGGGGCATCCTGGCCGTGGACGCAAAGGACTTCACGGGACGCCCGGCGATCGAGCACGAAGCCGTCAGCCGCGCCGTACCCGAACTCCTCAAGACCGCGCTGTCCAGGGCGGAGCTGAGGGACATCTGGGACGGCCGCACGTTCCCCGCCTCGACCGGTGACGGTTACGTCTTCGGGTTCGACCCCAGGCGCATGCCCTTCGTGATCCACCCGTTGCTGCACACGCTCCAGGACGTACTGACCGACTTCAACGTCCTGTCCCACGGGGCGGTGCCCATCCGGCTCCGGGTCAGTCTGCACGTCGGTCCGCTGCCCGAGACCGGGGACGAGTTCGGCGGCAACGGGACAGCGCGCAACGACACGCACCGGCTGCTCGACTCGCACCCGGTCAAAGCTGTGCTCGCCTCTCACAAGGAGAACATCACCCACGTCGCGGCCATCCTCTCCGACCGCTGCTACGAAGACGCGGTCGCCAGCGGGTACACCGGGCGTCATCCCGACCACTTCGTGGAGGTGGCCGCGACGGTCAGCGGCAAGCCGTTCTCCCAGCGGGCCTGGATCTACGTACCCCACCCGTCCGGACCCCTGTACGAAGAGCTTTCGGACGGCGTCAGCGCTCCGGAGCCCGTCCGGGAAGCCGTCCATCCGCCCGAGGAGGCCACGGCGACGACTCCGCAGGTGAGCAACAGCGCCCCCAACGGCAACCTCAACACCGGCACCGTCCACGGTGGGCAGAGCGTGGGCAACTACCACGTCGCCGGGGATCACGTCGAAGGCAACAAGGCGGGCCGTGTCCGCGGCTTCCAGGGGGACCAGGTCCGTGGCAACAAGTACCAGGGGCGACAGTGACCCCGGGGGAAGGGACGGGCACGGCTCAGCTGCCGGGCCCGCCGTCGGCCGCGCCGGAACCCCCGCCCGACGACGGAGTGCTCCGCATGGAGACGGAGCACGACGTCTCCGAGCTGCTCGACGCCATCAGAGGCTCCGCGGGGGCCAGAGGCCCCTTCGTGTACGCCCCGCACGGGAACATCAACGCGGGCTCCGTCCACGGCGGTCAACGTGTGCACAACGGGTCCGCCGCTGAGGGGCGGAAACCGCGGGAAGGCAGGGTACGCGAGGGCCCCATCCCGGAGGCGGAAGTACGGGCCGCCGCCTTCGGGTTCGCGCAGCCCGACTGGTTCGGCACGGCCCTGCAGAAGCTGAAGCAGGGGCCGCTCTTCCTGGCCGGGCGGCCGGGGTCCGGCCGCCGCACCGCGGCGCTCAACCTCCTGCGGGCCAGCTGTGGGGGAACCGCTCCGCTGCGGGCACTGGACAGCGTCACCGAACTGGACCGCTGGCAGCCCACCGACGCGTCGGCACGTGGCTATCTGATGGACGGCCTCTTCCCGTCCCGGCCCCTCGGCCCCGGTGTGCTGGGCCATGTGCGCTCGCTGCTGAAGAAGGCCGGGGCGCACATGGTGATCGTGCTGCCGGACGACGCGGCCCTGCTGCGCCGCATCGAGCAGGACCTCCACGTCAGCCCCACGGTGTGCGTCCCGCCGCCGCCCTCCCGGGTGTTCGGCAGCTGTTTCGAAGCGATGGTCCCGGACCAGCGGGAGCGGGAGCGTCTGCTGTCAGCGTTGAAGGGGCGCCACGAGCTGGGCGATCTGCTGGTGCCGGAGCTGGTGCCGGCCGAGGTGGTGGAACTGGTGTCGGCCATCGTCGCGGCCGACGGCGACGCGGACGCGCTCGGTGACGTGGGGGCGCGGCTGAGCTACCGGGCCGAGCGGGAAGTCCCGGCCCTCATGGAAAAGCTGCGCGATGATCCCGACGCCCTGGCCTTCTTGCTGGCCGCTTGTGTCTACGAGGGGTTGGATCACCGGCTTGTCAGGGAGGAGGCCGACCGGCTGCTGAAGCTGTCCGAGGGCCGTCTGACGGCTGTGCTGCCGGGGACGGACCCACAAGGAGCCGAGAAGGCCGACCGGCCCAACCCCGGCTTCGTCTTCCGGCGTTCCCTGACGGAACTGCTGCATGCCGTCCGTGCCGTCCCGCGGGAACGCGAGATCCGTACGGAGGGAGCGTATGCGCACAGCGTGGAAGCGGTCGTGTTCGTCAGGCACCGGCAGGCCGAGGCGGTCCTCAGGCATGTGTGGCGCGAGTACGGACAGTTGTCGGAACTCCTGATCGAGTGGCTGCGGGAAGTGGACCGCTCCAGTGAACTCACCCGCGCCGTCGGCCAGTTCGTGGGCGGGGCGGCGAAGTGGGGAGGCGGACGGCGCGCACTGCGGCACATCCGTGCTTTCGCCGAGTCCGAGCGCACGACCAGCCGCCTCATCGCGGCGAACGCGCTGGGAATCGCGGCCGAGGACCCCGTGCTGGTCGCCGAGGTGCGCTACCGCCTGCAGGAGTGGAGCATGGCGGTCGACGTGCGTCTGAGGACCACGGTGGCCTACGCCTGCGGTGCGGAGTTCGGGCTCTCACGTCCCGACCTGGCACTGCAACTCCTGCACACCCTCCTCCTCGGGGTGCGGGACCGCCCGGGTGAGGAGGACCGCGTGGACGACGACAAAGTCCTGCTGGCCGTCCGGGTGGCGCTGGCGAGCCTGTTCCAGGCCGGTAACGAGGCGAAGGTGTTCGGTCGGCTACTCGAATGGCTGGACGCGGAGCGGGGCGACACGGAGCAGGTGCTCGCACTGTTCGCCCAGTTGCTCCACTCACCCCAGTGGTTCATGCGGAACCTCGCCGAGGAGACCCCGGACGCCGCGTCGATAGTGGAAACCGTCCGCCGCGCCTTGAACGCGGACAGCACGTTCGACACGACCTGCCGGGCATTGCTGCGCTGGGCCGAGCAGGGCCGATGGGACGAAATGCCGTTCCGGGCGATGGAAAACTTGTGTGCCGCTTTGGCTCGTTCCCTGCGATCCGGCGAATTCCGGTTGTTCGTGGAAATGGAGGAGAGGGGCACGGAAGGCTGGGCCGGGCTGGGCACGGCGCGGGCTTCGCTCAGCAGGTGGCGCGCCGGCGGACACCGGGAGGCGGTATGAGCGACGAATCGCAGATGCGTCTCTTCGTCCGGTCCACCAGGCCGCCCTGGCGGGAAATCCTCGGTCATCGCTGGTCCGGGGCGAGGGATTGGTCGCTCGTGCTCAGAGACGCGGCCGGGAACTGCTTCTTCCTAGGTCATCGCGGGGACCCGGAGGACACCGGTGCGTACGTGCCCGTGCCGGACGAAGCCGCTGCGCCCGGCTTGCGCGGAGGCTACACGGACGTCTTCCGGGTCGACACGACCGAACACGTGGACACACAGGCGGTCGGCCTGCCCACGGTGTACGGAAGGGAATCGGTGGATCTGTGGGTCTCGTGGTGGGTCCACGATCCCGTACGCGTCGTGCGCGCGAAGACCGTGCACGGCTGGCACGTCGTGCGGTCCCATCTCACCAGCGCGCTGCGCCACTTGGCCGAGGCGCAGGAGGTGGCCGGGAGCGGACTCGGGGCCCCGGAGATCATGCAGCACCTCAGCATGCCGCAGCGCCTGGAGGAAACGGGCCTGAGCTACCGGGTGTTCGACGTCCGGCTCCGGGAGACCGGCGAGGAACTGCTCCTCGGCCAGGAGGAAGGTGAGGGAGTCCGCTACTCCTGGACGCCCAGCCGCCGCGGCGAGTACGAGTTCTGCCTCCAGGCGCTGCACGCCGGGCCGGCCTCACTGGCGGCGCTCTGGCTGCTCAGGCATCCCGACCAGGTGCGCGAGGTACTGAGCTGGGCGGTCGATCACCAGGATCTGCTGAGCCCTCCGCGCACCGACTGGCAGGAGGAACTGGCGGTACTGCTGGGCACGCTGACCGACCAGGAGCGCAAAGAGATTTCCTGCCTCCTGCGCGACCGGCTCTCCGCACTCGGACGTCCGGTACCCGGCGAGACCGCCTGACGGCGACGGCAATTCTTCTGTAATCGAATCAATGAGCGAGTGTGCTTTCCGCGGGAAACACACTCGCTCATTCATGTGCGGCCCTCAACGCTCTTCAAAGTGTGGCTGCGGTCACTGTTTTTCTGGGCCTCAGGAGCGGTGCCTCAGGCGGATATGCGGGATTCTCGACTCGTCCAGGAAGCGGGGCGCCCGAACGGATTTCAGGGCGTCCGAAGCATTGAAGGGCGACATGCGAGCAGAAGAGATTCGGAGTACGGACGAGGTAATCGAGTTCCGTCGACCGCAGGAGGCCGCCGAGCCGCAGGAGACCGCCGAGGCGGTGGCTGCGCACCGCGCGGCACCGGATACCGGCCATGAAACGGAAGTTCCCCCTGCGAGGGTGTTGAAGGCCGAACGCGGCATCATCAACACCGGCACCGTCCACGGTGGCCAGCATGTCACGGCCATCAGGTTCCCCGGCCACTTCGGCGAGGGAGCCGACAGTGACGGCTGAGATCTCCCGGGCCGGTGACCTCGATGGCCTCGTAGCGGCCCTGGCCGGCCGGGAGATGGTGGTCGTCGCTCCGCACGGCACCGTCAACACCGGCGTCGTGACGGGCGGCCAACGACAGGTCGTGTCCTCTGCGACGAGGAGTGGCGCGGCCACGGGACCGATGCGGCAAGGCCCTGTCCGGGCCACGTATCTGAAGTCGGTGAGACGGCGCTTCGTGCGGCCGCCCTGCTTCGACGAAGCACTCGCCGCGCTCGACTCCGGCATCGCGGTGCTCCTCGGAGAGCCGGGTACCGGACGGGAGACGCACGCCCTCAACCTGCTGGCTCACGGCAGTGAGGAACCCGTGCTCGTGCAGGTGGACGGGGCTGTCAACCTCTCCCGGTGGGGGCCGAGGGCCCAAGGCGTGCACGGATACCTGGTGATGGAGCCCCCGGACCCGTTCGCGCTCCGGGCATGGGACCTGTCCCGGCTGGAGGCGCCCTTGGCCGAGGCGGCAGCGCGACTGGTCATCGTCCTGGCGGATGCCCCAGGGCTGGCCGGCGCCTTGGCGGACCACCTGAGCGTGCCGGTGGTACGCCACCACCCGCCGGACCCTCGGCAGGTCTTCACCGCACATCTCTCGGACGGCTGTTCCGACGAAAAGGCGTGTGACCAGTGGCTGCGCGCCCTGGAACCGGGCCGACTCGACGAGCTGCTGCCCCAGGGGCTTCCACCCCGCCACGCGGCACAGGTAGCGGAAGCCGTCCTGCGGATGGGCGTCGAGGGCGGGGCCTCCGGCGCCGAGGTCCTCCGTCATGTGGCCCAGGCGGAGGGCGCCGACCTCGTGGCCCGGGCCCAGGCGGACCCCGCTCTCCTCGCCCACCTGCTCTCCCTCAGCGTCTACGGGGGGCTTCACCGCAGCGTTGTGACGGAACAGGCCGGGGAGTTGCTGCGACTGAGGGGGCAGCGAGAGGAGCAGGACCCCGCCGCGCGGTGTGCGCACGGCCACACCGTCGGCGCTGCCCGTCAGCCCTTGTCCGAGACCTTGCGGCTCCTGGGCGCGCACCATGTGCGGCACGCCGAGGAGGGGGTCACGGACACGGTGTCCTTCATCCGGCCTGCCGTGGGCGAAGCCGTGTGGGAGATCATCTGCCGCGATCACACGGACCTCGTGCCCCTCGCGCACACCTGGCTCGCCGGTCCCAGCCATGAAGCAGACCAGATCGAACGGGCCGGCCGTGCGGTCGCCGCCATGGCGGTGGCGACAGGCGGCCGGTCCATGGAACTCCTGGAGGATTTGGCCTCGGCCCCGTCCCTCTCCGCCCCCCAGGTGGCCGCATGGTGCCTGGCCACCGCCGGCCATGACCCGGTGGCGGCACGGACAGCGGATGACCTGCTCGAACAGTGGAGTGTCACCGCCGAGGCACCGTTGCGCAAGGCAGTGGCCTACGCGTGCCACCCGGAGCGGGGACGGATCACGGAAGAGCAAGCGCTGCGACTGCTGCAACGACTCATGGAGACACTGCGCGACGACACGGACGACATCTCCGTCTTCGGCACGGTCGCGGCAGCTCTGGTGCAGCGCTTCGAAGCCGGCGACTCCGGAGCCAGGACGAGAGTCCTGTGCCGCATGCGTGACTGGACGGAGTCGGACGGCGTCCCCGGCCTGCTGGCGGCCCTCGCCTTTCCCGTGATGGCGAGCACGGACCTGGCCTGGTGGAGCGACCGGATCCTCACCGACGCCGAGTCGGCATCGAGCACGGTCCAGCTGGCAGGGCACGCCCTCAACGAGCCGGTCACCTTCGCGGACATGCGGGACGTCCTTCTCGCCTGGTGCGCGGAGGCGGACCAGGGGGCGGACCGGGCCCGGGCGCTGAGCGCACTCCTCGACGGCCTGGTGGCTTCCCGGCAGCCCGGGTTCCTGCGCTGGCTTCTGTCCGTCGAAAGGGGTCCGGACACGATGCCCGGCAAGGAGCCGGCGGCCCGGGCACTGGCCGCGTGGCGCGGCAGAACACCGGCCACGCACACCGATTGAGCAGGAGGACCGATGTCACTTCCCCCTTACTCCGGGATCTTCGCCGCCGTCGAGCGGCAGTGCGCCGGCAGCGATCCGTCGCCCCCGTTACGCCTCTTCGACGGGACGGAACGGGCCGGGACCCCGCTGACCCTGGCCCGGGCCCGCGGTCTGCTGTACGACCGTTCCGTGTGCCCCCCGGCACGTGCGGCGCTGTGGCGTCAGATCGCGGAGCGCCTCCGCGTCGACGCCGACGGATCCGACTGGCCGACGGCGGTCGTGTGGCTGGGACTCCCGGGGCTTCGCCGGACCGCTTTCAAGATCACCCGGAGCTTTCGCGCCGAACGGGAAGACGTCGAGGCCGAGCTGGTCACCTGCTACCTCGAAGAGCTGGCGGCGACCGGAGCAGAGGACCCCGACCCCGGCGGAACGGTGCTGCGTGCGGCCTGCTCGCGTGCGTGGACTGTGTGGCACCGGGCGCGGCGCGAAGTGGCCGTGGACGACGTGGAGAGCGCCAACGGTGCTCTCCACGACATCGACGCCGAAGGGTACTGGCAGGCGGACTACGACCCAGTCCCTCACCGTTCCGGGCTCTCGGCCACCGTGCGGATCACCGTCCCCGCCCATCGCGTCGAGGGCGTGCGGCTCGGCGCGCTTGCCCAGAAGTGGGGCGTGGCCGGCACAGCCACGAGTGTCGGGTATGCGGGCCGGGGCCGCCAGGTCGCCAAGGTCTCCCTGCGGCGCGTGGGGAGGAGCCGATGACCGACCGCCCCAGGACACCCCTCACCTTCCGCGAGATCTTCAACCTTCCGGTCAGCGTCGACCTGCGGACGGCGGCCAGGGCGTTCGGTATGTGCCTGGGTACCGCCTACCGGCTGGTGGCGCAGGACGCCTTCCCCTGCCCCACGGTCCGGGTCGGCCGGCGCCACCGGGTGCTCACGGTTGATCTCCTGTGTGCGCTGGGCATCGAGGAGCGTCCCGTCTTCGCCGACGAGATCGCCGACGGGGTGGCGCTCACTCTCTTCGACTGACCACCCGTTCCCCCTTCGCCCTGCCGGCTGCCCGTCCGGCTGCAGGGCTTCACGGACCAGATGTGAAGGAGCTTGTTGTGCCCACCTGCCTCGCCCTCTGCACCACGCACAGTGCCCACCCGCCTGGACAGCGTCCCCCGGACGAACGAAACCGGTCCTCCATCCTCTATGAGGACCTCGTGCGTCCCGCGTGTGAACAGCTCGGGCTCACCTTTCTGCGAGCTGACAGCCTCGCGGAGGCCGGCTTGCCCAGGGACCAGCTGCTGCGCATGCTCACGGAGGTGGACGTGGTGGTCGCGGACCTGGGCGGATCCGACGCGGAGCTGTCCTTCGGGCTCGGAGTGCGACACGCCCTTGGCCGGTGCACCGTCCATGTCACGGAGGCAACCGGCCGGCCCCCGGGCCCTGGAACGGCGGAGCCTCGTATCCCGTTTCCGTCGCACCCCGCCGAGACGGCCCTCGCCCGGCAGCAGCTGACGAGCGTACTGGCGGAGGCGATGGGCGGGTGCGCCGCCCCCTCGCTGCCTGCGGGACCGGTTCCCGGGCCCGGCGCGGAAGCTGTCGCCGAGGACGACGAGAACGCCCCCGGGCTGTTCGATCTCGTCGTCGAAGCGGAGGCGCAACTGGAAGCCCTCGCCGGTGACATGGCCGACGTGGAGACCGCTGTCACGGACATCGGGGAGATGATGGCTCTGATCGGCGAGGACATGGCCCGGGTCAGTCATCCCGGGGCCTCGATGAGCACCAAGATGGTCGTGGTCAGTCGCATGGCCAAAGCCATCGAGGGACCGGCCGACGACCTTTCGGCAGCGACCGAGCGCTTCGCGGAGCGCATGGGTGCCAGCACCGTCGCGTTCCGGGCGTTTCTGGAATGGGCAGGGAGCACGCCGCGCTCGGAATGGCCGCAGGACGCGGAGGAGGTGCTGGAGCAGGTTGTCATGGCCCCCTGGGAGGCGCAGGCCGTGGACGGTTCGTTCCAGGAGGTGATGGCATTGATCAACATGCTCGGTGCCTCCAGCCGCCGGCTGCGCAGGCCCGCCCGCCTGATCACCACGTCCCTCCAGACCCTCTTCCAGAGTGTGTCGGTGCTGGAAGAGTTGCAGAGGCAGGCTTTGGCCCTGAAGGAGTCCTGAGCCGTCAGGGCTCCGGGTCGGGTCGAGGACCGCCAGGGCAACCCTGGCGGTCCTCGACCCACTCCTGGCCCGGAGTACCGGACGTCCCACGGGCCCTCGGCCCCGGGCCCGCAGGTGCGCAGGCCAACAGGGGATGCGGCGGCACCCGCCTCTCAGATGTCCCGGAACGTCTCGATCTGGGCGCCCACCTCGTTGAGGCGTTCCGCGAGGTCCTCGTAGCCGCGGTTGATGACGTAGACGTTGCGGAGGACGGAGGTGCCCTCGGCGGCCAGCATGGCCAGCAGGACGACGACGGCGGGGCGCAGCGCCGGGGGGCACATCATCTCGGCCGCGCGCCAGCGGGTCGGACCCTCGACCAGCACCCGGTGCGGGTCGAGCAACTGGAGCCTGCCGCCGAGCCGGTTGAGGTCGGTGAGGTAGATGGCGCGGTTGTCGTAGACCCAGTCGTGGATGAGGGTCTTGCCCTGGGCCGAGGCGGCGATGGCCGCGAAGAACGGGACGTTGTCGATGTTGAGGCCGGGGAACGGCATCGGGTGGATCTTGTCGATGGGTGCCTCCAGCTTGGAGGGCCGCACCGTCAGGTCCGTCAGCCGGGTGCGCCCGTTGTCGGCGGCGTACTCCTCGCTGCGGTCGAAGTCGAGGCCCATCTCCTCCAGGACGGCCAGCTCGATCTCCATGAACTCGGCCGGCACCCGGCGCACCGTCAGCTCCGACTCGGTGACGACGGCTGCGGCCACCAGGCTCATGGCCTCGACCGGGTCCTCGGACGGCGAGTAGTCCACGTCCGTGTCGATGACCGGGACGCCGTGCACGGTCAGCGTCGTCGAACCGATGCCCTCCACGCGCACGCCGAGCTGCTCCAGGAAGAAGCACAGGTCCTGGACCATGTAGTTGGACGAGGCGTTGCGGATGACGGTCACGCCGTCGTGCCGGGCCGCGGCCAGCAGAGCGTTCTCGGTGACGGTGTCCCCGCGTTCGGTCAGCACGATCGGCCGCTTGGGTGCGACACCCGCCTCGACCTCCGCGTGGTAGACGCCCTCCGTCGCGGTGACCGCGAGACCGAAGTGGCGCAGCGCGCTCATGTGCGGCTCGACCGTCCGCGTCCCCAGGTCGCAGCCGCCCGCGTACGGGATGCGGAAGCGGTCCATACGGTGCAGCAGCGGGCCGAGGAACATGATGATGCTCCGCGTACGCCGCGCCGCCTCCTGGTCGATGGAGTCCAGGTCCAGCTCGGCCGGCGGCACGATCTCCAGGTCGGCGCCGCCGTTGATCCACCGGCACCGCACCCCGATGGAGGAGAGGACCTCCAGGATCCGGTAGACCTCCTCGATCCGCGCGACCCGACGCAGCACCGTACGGCCCGAGTTGAGCAGCGAGGCGCACAGCAGCGCCACGCACGCGTTCTTGCTCGTCTTGACGTCGATGCTGCCGGCCAGCCGCCGTCCGCCCACGACGCGCAGATGCATCGGGCCCGAGTAGCCGAGGGAGACGATCTCGCTGTCCAGCGCTTCCGAGATGCGCGCGATCATCTCAAGGCTGATGTTCTGGTTCCCGCGCTCGATGCGGTTGACCGCGCTCTGGCTGGTGCCGAGCGCTTCCGCGAGTTGTGACTGCGTCATGCCCCGGTGCTGGCGGGCATCGCGGATCAACTGGCCGATACGGCCGAGGTAGTCGTCGGTCATGCGAGGAGACTATCTCAGATGTGAGATAGCTTCTCATCGGGGTGGCTGTGACGCGCGGGACCCGGGCGGAACCGCCCGAATGCCGCGTCCGGGTTGCGGGGTGGCGGTGATGTGTGCGCACGGGCGTTAGTGAGCACGAAACCGCGCAAACGAAACGTTCACAACTTGGTGTTGACAACCGTGCATGCCCCCTTCATGCTTCCCGTATGTCCACTGCGAATCAGCGCCCCCGGAGCCGGCGTCCGAATCGGAAGCAGGGCCGGGGCCAGAGTCAGGGCCGGCATCAGGGGCAGGGTCAGGACGGGGGTCCGCTCGACCCCTTTTCCCCGCCCCGTCCCGAACAGGCGCGGGCCCGGCGCGCCCATGCCGCGCTCTTCCGTATCGCGGAGCGGCACGCGGCGACGGACGCGCAGCGGGCCCGGCAGGCGCACCCCTCCGTGCTCGCCGCGCACGAGGCGGTGCGGCTTGTCGCGTTCCTGCTCAGTGGTACCGCGCGTGCCGAGAAGGGGGAGCCGGAGGTGGACGAGGCGGACATCACCGCCGCGCTGACCCTCGTCCCCCGGGTGCGGGGGGAGCTGGACGAACTGGAGGAGGGGCTGGTGCGGATGGCGCGCGGTCGCGGTATGACCTGGCCGCGGATCGCCTTCGGTCTCGGACTGGGCACGCCTCAGGCGGCCCGTCAGCGCTATGAACGCCTCGTCGAGCGGACACGCGCGGACGGGGAGGACGGGTGACGCCTCGCCTTGCGTCCTCGCGGCCGGGTGGTCTTTCGGCTGGGTGGTCGTGTGGCCGGGTGGTCGTATGACCGGACGGTCGTGGTGTCGGTGGGCCCCGGCGGGGGCACTCGGGGGCAGGCATGACCGGCGGGCGGTCGTGTACTAGAGTTATCTCGACATCGAGATAACTGGCGACGGCATACGTCGCGGTCGCTGTCGCTGGGCGAGTACGGGACGGACGGGCAAGCCTGGTAAGGCTTACCTAACTTCGTGGCTCGCTCACCATAGCGCACCGGCGGCCGATGCACACAAGGCACTAAGGAGACTGTCGTGTCGGCGAACAGCTTCGACGCCCGCAGCACGCTGCAGGTGGGCGACGAGTCGTACGAAATCTTCAAGCTGGACAAAGTAGAGGGTTCCGCCCGGCTGCCGTACAGCCTGAAGGTCCTGCTGGAGAACCTGCTCCGCACGGAAGACGGCGCCAACATCACCGCCGACCACATCCGCGCGCTGGGCAACTGGGACCCGAACGCGCAGCCGAGCCAGGAGATCCAGTTCACCCCGGCCCGGGTGATCATGCAGGACTTCACCGGCGTGCCCTGCGTCGTGGACCTGGCCACCATGCGCGAGGCCGTCAAGGAGCTGGGCGGCGACCCGAACCGGATCAACCCGCTGGCCCCGGCCGAGCTGGTCATCGACCACTCCGTCATCGCCGACACCTTCGGCACCTCCGACGCCTTCAAGAAGAACGTCGAGCTGGAGTACGGCCGCAACCGCGAGCGGTACCAGTTCCTGCGCTGGGGTCAGGGCGCCTTCGACGAGTTCAAGGTGGTCCCGCCCGGCACCGGCATCGTGCACCAGGTGAACATCGAGCACCTGGCCCGCGTCGTGATGGTCCGGGACGGCAAGGCCTACCCCGACACCCTGGTCGGCACCGACTCGCACACCACCATGGTCAACGGCCTCGGCGTCCTGGGCTGGGGCGTCGGCGGTATCGAGGCCGAGGCCGCGATGCTGGGCCAGCCCGTCTCGATGCTCATCCCGCGGGTCGTCGGCTTCAAGCTCACCGGTGAGCTGCCCACCGGCACCACCGCCACCGACCTGGTGCTCACCATCACCGAGATGCTGCGCAAGCACGGCGTCGTCGGCAAGTTCGTGGAGTTCTACGGCGAGGGCGTCGCCTCGGTTCCGCTGGCCAACCGCGCCACGATCGGCAACATGTCGCCGGAGTTCGGCTCCACCGCGGCGATCTTCCCGATCGACCAGGAGACCATCAGCTACCTGACGCTGACCGGCCGCAGCAAGGAGCAGCTGGCGCTGGTCGAGGCGTACGCCAAGGCGCAGGGGCTGTGGCACGACCCGTCCCGGGAGCCGGTCTACAGCGAGTACCTGGAGCTGGACCTCTCCACGGTCGTCCCGTCCATCGCCGGCCCGAAGCGTCCGCAGGACCGCATCGCGCTCTCCGACGCCGCGCACCAGTTCGGCCTGGACGTCGTCAACTACGTCTCGGAGACCGACACCGACGAGGCCGGCAAGGAGTCCTTCCCGGCCTCCGACGCGCCGGCCGTCTCCAACGGCGTGCCCAGCAAGCCGGTCCAGGTCACCAGCCCCGACGGGGTGACCTACGAGCTGGACCACGGAGCTGTCGCCGTCGCGGCCATCACCTCCTGCACCAACACCTCCAACCCGTACGTCATGGTCGGCGCCGCGCTGCTGGCCAAGAAGGCGGTGGAGAAGGGCCTGTCCCGCAAGCCCTGGGTCAAGACCACCCTGGCCCCCGGCTCCCAGGTCGTCATGGACTACTACGACCGCGCGGGCCTGACCCCCTACCTGGACAAGCTGGGCTTCAACCTCGTCGGCTACGGCTGCACCACCTGCATCGGCAACTCCGGTCCGCTGCCGGAGGAGGTCTCCAAGGCCGTCAACGACAACGACCTGGCCGTCGTCTCGGTGCTGTCCGGCAACCGCAACTTCGAGGGCCGGATCAACCCCGACGTCAAGATGAACTACCTGGCGTCCCCGCCGCTGGTGGTCGCCTACGCCATCGCCGGTTCCATGAAGGTGGACATCACCACCGAGGCGCTGGGCACCGACCAGGACGGCAACCCCGTCTACCTGTCGGACCTGTGGCCCTCCGAGCAGGAGATCGAGGAGGTCGTCGCCTCCTGCATCGGCCAGGAGATGTTCACCAAGGACTACGCCGACGTCTTCGCCGGCGACGCCCAGTGGCAGGCCCTCCCGGTCCCGACCGGCAACATCTTCGAGTGGGACGCCGAGTCCACCTACGTGCGCAAGCCCCCGTACTTCGAGGGGATGGGCAAGGAGCCCGCCCCCGTCGAGGACATCTCCGGCGCCCGCGTCCTGGCCAAGCTGGGCGACTCGGTCACCACCGACCACATCTCCCCGGCCGGTGCCATCAAGGCCGACACCCCGGCCGGCAAGTACCTGACCGAGCACGGCGTCGCCCGCCGTGACTTCAACAGCTACGGCTCCCGCCGCGGCAACCACGAGGTCATGATCCGCGGCACCTTCGCCAACATCCGCCTGCGCAACCAGATCGCGCCGGGCACCGAGGGCGGCTTCACCCGGGACTTCACCCAGGAAGGCGGCCCGGTCAGCTACATCTACGACGCCGCGCAGAACTACCAGGCGCAGGGCACCCCGCTGGTCATCCTCGCGGGCAAGGAGTACGGCTCCGGCTCGTCCCGCGACTGGGCGGCCAAGGGCACCGCGCTGCTGGGCGTGCGCGCCGTCATCGCCGAGTCGTACGAGCGCATCCACCGCTCGAACCTCATCGGCATGGGCGTCCTCCCCCTGCAGTTCCCGGAGGGCGGCTCGGCCCTCGACCTCGGCCTGACCGGCGAGGAGACCTTCTCCATCAGCGGCATCACCGCGCTCAACGACGGTGAGATCCCCGCCACGGTCAAGGTCACCGCCGACACGGCCCCCGGCGAAGCCGACAATGTACGCCGTGAGTTCGACGCGACCGTCCGCATCGACACCCCCGGCGAGGCCGACTACTACCGCAACGGCGGCATCCTCCAGTACGTGCTCCGCTCGCTGATCAGCGACTGACACCTGGCGCCGATCCGCACACCACGGCCGGCGGGCCGCGCCCTTCGCGGGGTGCGGCCCGCCGGCCGTCGCGTTGCGGACCCGCCGCCGACGGGCATCCGTAGACTGTAGACAATCGGGCCGGCCGGCCAGGGGACGAGGGAACGGGGTGGCGATGTCGCTGTCGGGGGTACCGAAGCTGAGGCGGCCGGGACCGCTGCGCGAGCAGGTGTACGAGGCGTTGCTGGGTCTGATCACCACACGGCAGCTGCGACCCGGCCAGCACCTGGTGGAGAGCGAACTCGCCGACCGGCTCGGCGTCTCCCGCCAGCCCGTGCGGGAGGCGCTCCAGCGGCTGGCCACCGACGGATGGGTCGATCTGCGGCCGGCACAGGGCGCTTTCGTCCACGAGCCCTCCGAGGAGGAGGCCGACCAACTGCTGTCGGTGCGCACCCTGCTGGAGGCCGAGGCCGCCCGGCTGGCCGCGGAGCACGCGGGTCCGGAGGGAGTCGCCGCGCTGGAGGAGCTGTGCGACCGCGGCGAGGCCGCGCTGCTGCACGACGACGTGGACGCGGTCGTCGACGCCAACGCGGCCTTCCACGCCCAGGTGATGGAGCTGGCGGGCAACGCGGTACTGACCGAGCTGTCGAGGCAGGTGGAGCGCCGGGTGCGGTGGTACTACCGGCCGGTGGCACGGCAGCGCGGTGCCCGCTCCTGGGAGGAGCACCGGCAGCTGATCGCGGCTGTCGCCGCGGGGGACGGGGAGAGGGCGATGCGGGTGATGCGCGAGCACACCGAGCACACCCGCCGCTCCTACCACGAACGCGGCGACGGCTGAGGCGGCCGTGAGGCCGGACTCCTGCGGGCAGCCCGCGCCGGGCCGTCCGAGCCTGTGGCGTACCGGCTACGGCCCTCCGCGGCCCGGGCCGCCTGCCGGGGCCGCCGCGCCGGTGACCTCCCCGGCTCGGCGGCCCCGGTGCGCACGTCGGGGAGGCGCCGGAACTCAGGCCGCCTCGCGGCTGATGGGGTGCGGGTTGGGCACGATCCTGCGCCGGCGGGGGGTGCCCGGCCGGCGCAGGGCGAGGGCCATCAGCGCGGCCAGCAGTGAGATCCCGCCGGCCAGCAGGTAGGCGCCGTCGTATCCCCAGGCGTCCACCGCCGTCGCCCCCAGCCCGCCGCCGAACAGCCCGCTCACCAGCTTGCCGCTGTAGGCGATGCCGTAGTTGGTGGCGTTGTGGTTCTCCCCGAAGTAGTCCGGGGTCAGCGCCGCGAACATCGGGTAGAAGGCGCCGCTGCCGAAGCCGGAGACGAAGGCGAAGACGAGGAAGAGCGCCTGGTTGCGGATCGTCCCGGCCCACAGCACCCCGAACTGGGCCAGGCCCAGCACCACGATCACGAAGATCAGGGTGGACCTGCGGCCCCAGCGGTCGGACAGCCAGCCGATGCAGCCCCGGCCCACCCCGTTGATCACGGACATGATGCCCATCGAGGAGGCGGCCACCAGGGGCCCGAAACCGACCTCTTTGGCGAACGGCACCTGGAAGGAGATGCCGAAGATGGAGACGCCCGCCGTCATCACCATCAGCACCCACATCAGCGGCAGCATGCCGGTACGTATCGCCTCCATCGGGGTGTACTGGCGGGTCGCCGGCGGGTTCTTGTCGAGTGCCGCCACCGTCTTGGCCGGGCCGGTGCGGCGCAGCGGGTCGTGGTCGGCGGGCCACCAGTTCTTCGGCGGATCGCGGAAGAACCAGGCGCACACGGCGACCAGGACGAGGACGTACACCCCGATCCCGTCCAGCACCTGGCGGTAGTTGCTCGTGTCGAACCCGTAGTTGAACAGGAAGATGAAGGGCACGGCGCCGTAGGCGAAACCGCCGTTGACGAAGCCGGTCTTGCCGCCGCGCCGTTCGGGGAACCACTTGCCGACACTGTTGATGCACGTGGCGTAGATGAGACCGGATCCCACACCGCCGAGCACGCCGAACCCGGCGACGGCCCACAGCACTCCGGACGCGTGGGAGAGGGCGAGGAAGCCCAGCAGCACCAGCCCGGCACCGATGTACATCGCGTTGCGCGCCGTCAGCAGTCCGCGCTCGCGCAGCCAGCCGGCCGGGAAGGCCACTCCGGCCTGGAAGAACACCCAGACGCTGAGGATCCAGAAGGTGTCGCTGCGACTCCAGTGGTGGGCGTGGGAGAGCGTGTCCTCGGCGGATCCGTAGGCGTACTCGGACACGCTGATCGCCATCATCGCCAGCCAGGGCAGATAGACCATGATCTTGCGGGAGTGGCCGAGAATCTGCCGGTCGGTCTCGCCGACCCGGTAGACGCGCCCGTTGTGGTCGGTCAGTTCGCGGTACCCCGGGGCGCCCGCCGCCGAGGCGGCTAACGGTGTGCCGGGGGCTTCAGGTCGAGCCATCCGTTTCTCCTCCGTGGGGAGCCCGCCGCCCTGGGCGCCGGTGGGCGGGGACGGCGGGCGGAAGGTCAGGGCAGCAGTCCGGCGGCTCGCGCCCACTGGTACTTGGCGCCGAGCACCGCGACCGGCTTCTCGGTGGTGTACGGGTAGGCCACCACGCCGTGCGCGAACAGGTGGGCGCAGGCGTCCTCGACCTCCGTGTCGCCCGCCAGCGAGGCGACGACGGGCTTGTCGATGCCCTGCTCGCGGGCCTCGGCCACCAGGCGCGCCGTCAGTTCGGCGAACACCATCGGCGGGGTGACGATGGTGTGCCAGTAGCCCAGCACCAGCGCGTGCACCCGCGGGTCCGTCAGTCCCAGCCGGATGGCGGCCTCGTAGGTGGCGGGCGGCTCGCCTCCGGTGATGTCCACGGGGTTGCCGGCGGAACCGAACGGCGGGATGAGGGAGCGGAACGCCGCGTCCAGGTCCTCGGGGATCTCCATCAGCGACAGCCCGTTGTCCACCAGCGCGTCCGACAGCAGCACACCGGAGCCGCCCGCGCCGGTGATCACCACCACGTTCTCGCCCCGCGGGGTGGGCAGGACCGGGAGGGCGCGTGCGTACTCCAGCATCTCGTTGAGCCCCAGGGCGCGGATGACGCCCGCCTGGCGGAGGATGTCGTCGTAGACGGCGTCATCGCCGGCCAGCGCCCCGGTGTGCGAGCCGGCGGCCCGCGAACCGGCGGCCGTCCGACCGGCCTTGAGGACGACGACGGGCTTGGTCCGCACGGTCTCGCGGGCCGCGCGGACGAACGCACGCCCGTCCTTGAGGTCCTCCAGGTGCATGGCCACGCAGTCGGTCCGCGGGTCCTGTGCGAACCAGGTGAGCAGATCGTCCTCGTCCAGGTCGGACTTGTTGCCCAGTCCCACGATGGCCGAGACGCCCGTGCCGGTGGCCCGCGCGAAGCCGAGCACCGCCATGCCGATCCCGCCCGACTGCGAGGTCAGCGCCACCCCGCCGCGCACGTCGTAGGGCGTGCAGAAAGTGGCGCACAGGTTCTGCCAGGGGGCGTAGTAGCCGTAGATGTTGGGACCCAGCAGCCGTATGCCGTGCTCCCTCGCGACGGACACCACCTGTTCCTGGAGGGCGTGTTCGCCGGTCTCGGCGAAACCCGAGGGGATGAGCACCGCGTTCGGCACGCCCTTGCGCCCGGCCTCGGCCAGGGCGCCGGGCACCAGCGGTGCGGGGATCGCGAAGACGGCGACATCGATGTCGCCGGGCACCTCGCACACCGAGGCGTACGCCTTGCGGTCCAGTACCGTTCCGGCTTTCGGGTTCACGGGGTGGATCTCACCGGCGAAACCACCGTCGACCAGGTTCCGCATCACCGAGTTGCCGATCTTCCCCGGCTCGTTGGACGCGCCGATCACCGCGATCGAACGCGGCTCCATCAGCCGGCGCATGGAGGCGAGGATCTCCTCGGTGCCGTACCGGGGCCGGTCCGCCGGGGCGGGCTCACCCAGCAGCAGCCGCACATCGGCCGCCACCGCGCCCTCCGGCCCGGCGAAGACCGGGTTGAGGTCGATCTCCGTCAGCTCGGGGAAGTCCGCCGCCAGGTGCGAGACGTTCACCAGCAGCCCCGTCAGCGCTTCCCGGTCGACGGGCGGCGTGCCGCGCACCCCGCGCAGCACCCGCGCGGCCCGTACCGAGTCGAGCATGCCGGCGGCCTCCTGGTGGGTGGCCGGGGCCAGCCGGAAGGTGAGGTCGCCCAGCGCCTCGACGAGCACACCGCCCAGCCCGAAGGCGACGATCTTGCCGAAAGTCGGGTCGGTGGCCGCGCCCACCAGGACCTCCTGGCCGCCGGAGACCATGCCCTGCACCAGCACCCCGTCGATACGGGCACCGGGGGTGTGGGCGCGTACGGCGGCCAGCAGCCGGGCGTGCGCCGTGCGCAGCTCCTCCGACCCCCCGACGCCGGTGACCACGCCCCCGGCGTCCGTCTTGTGCAGCACGTCGGGGGAGACCACCTTGAGCGCCACCGGCCAGCCGATCCGGGCCGCCTGCTCCACCGCCTCGTCCGCGTCGCGGGAGAGCGCCTGCGGCGGAACGGGGATGCCGTAGGCGGTGGCGACCTGTGCGGCCTCCACGGCGTCCAGCGCCGTACGTCCCGCGGCCCGCGCCGCCGCCAGTACCGCCCGTACCGTCTCCCGGGCCGCCGAGCGGCCCGCTGTCAGCTCCTCCACTCAGACCACCCCTTCCGTGCGCAGCGCCGCCAGCTCGGCCTCGGACAGGCCGAGTTCGCCGGTGAAGACCTCCTCGTTGTGTTCGCCCAGCAGCGGGGAAGAGGTGATCTCGACGGGGGAGTCGGACAGCTTCAACGGGGACCCCACGGTGGTGAAGCGGCCCCGAGTGGGGTGCTCCACCTCGACGATCATGCCGTCGTCGGTCAGCGACGGGTCCTCGATCAGCTCCTTGGTGGACAGGATCGGGCCGCACGGGATGTTGTGGGCGTTGAGCGCCGCCAGCACCTCCCACTTGGGCAGCCGGGAGGACCACTCCTCGATCATCCGGAACATCTTGTCCAGCTTCGGCAGCCGGGCCTCGGGCGTGGCCCACTCCGCGGCCTCGGCCAGCTCAGGCCGCCCCATCAGGGAGCACAGCGGCGCCCAGGACGCCGGCTGGACGATGACATAGACGTAGTCGTTGGGGCCGCCGGGTGCGCACCGGACCGCCCAGCCGGGCTGTCCGCCGCCGGAGGCGTTGCCCGAGCGGGGCACCTCGTCGCCGCGGGGTGCGCCCGGGTACTCCGGCAGCGCCCCGTGCGCCAGCCGCTGGTGGTCGCGGAGTTTGACGCGGCACAGGTTGAGTACCGCGTGCTGCATGGCCACCCGCACCCGCTGGCCGCGTCCGGTGCGCTCGCGCTGGTAGAGCGCCGCCAGTATGCCGGCGACTGTATGCACTCCTGAGCCCGAGTCACCGATCTGCGCACCCGTCGCCAGGGGCGGGCCGTCCGCCTCCCCGGTGGTGGCCATGGAACCGCCCATCGCCTGCGCGATGACCTCGTACGCCTTGTACGTGGTGTACGGGCCGTCGCCGAACCCCTTGATCGAGGCGTACACCAGACGGGGGTTGAGTTCCTGGATGCGTTCCCAGGGGAAGCCCATCCGGTCGACGGCGCCGGGGCCGAAGTTCTCCACCAGCACATCGCTGCGCCGGATGAGTTCGGCCAGCAGTTCCTTGCCGCGATCGGTCTTGGTGTTGAGGGTGATGCTGCGCTTGTTGCAGTTGAGCATCGTGAAGTAGAGGGAGTCGACGTCGGGCAGGTCGCGCAGCTGGCGGCGGGTGATGTCGCCGCCCGGCGCCTCCAGTTTGACCACGTCGGCACCCAGCCAGGCCAGCAACTGGGTTGCCGAGGGGCCCGACTGCACATGGGTCATGTCCAGGACGCGCACGCCGTCCAGTGCCTTGCCGCTCATGCGGGTCACCTCACTGCCATGCGACCACCGGTCGGGCGACGGCCGCTTCGGTCCGGTCACTTGTACATCGTCTGGTTCATGGTTCCGGGGGCGTAGGCGTCCGGATCGATCCATACGTTGATCAGGGACGGCTTGCCCGACGCGCGGGCGCGCTCCAGGGCGGGACGCAGCTCGGCGGGGTCCCGTACCTCCTCGCCGTGGCCGCCCAGCATCCGGGCGAAGGCGTCGTAGGGCACATCGCCCAGCGTGTTGCCGAGCCGTTCGCGCTCGGGGCCGTACTTGGCGCGCTGGCCGTAACGGATCTGGTTCATCGAGGAGTTGTTGCCGACGATCCCCACGAAGGGCAGGTCGTAGCGGACGAGCGTCTCGAAGTCCCAGCCGGTCAGGGAGAAGGCGCCGTCCCCGAACAGGGCGACGACCTCGCACTCCGGCCGGGCCTGCTTGGCCGCCAGCACGAACGGCACGCCCACCCCCAGCGTCCCCAGCGGCCCCGGGTCCATCCAGTGGCCCGGGGTGCGCGGCTGCACCACCTGCCCGGAGAAGGTGACGATGTCCCCGCCGTCGCCGATGAACAGCGAATCGTCCGTCAGGAACTCGTTGATCTCGTGGACCAGGCGGTAGGGGTGGATGGGGGCGGCGTCCGAGCGCAGCAGCGGGGCCCGCTTGGCCAGCGCCCGCTCCTCGACCTGGCGCAGCTCCTCCAGCCACGCCTTGCGCGCCGCCGGCTCGGCCGGCCGGCGGCCGGCGGCCCGCACCACCGCGGCCAGCACCAGATCCGCGGAGCCGACGATCCCCAGGTCCACGTCCCTGTTCTTGCCGACGGTGCGGTAGTCGAGGTCGATCTGCACCACCGTCGCCTCGGGGGAGAGCCGCTTGCCGTAGCCCATGCGGAAGTCGAAGGGCGTCCCCACCACGACGATGAGGTCGGCGCGCTGGAAGGCGTGCCTGCGGGAGAGCTGGAAGTGGTGCGGGTCGCCGGGCGGCAGGGTGCCGCGCCCGGCACCGTTCATGTAGGCGGGCACATCCAGCGTCCGCACCAGGTCCCGGGCGGACTCGGTGGCACGGGTCGTCCACACCTGACCGCCCAGCAGGACGGCCGGGCGTTCCGCCGCGACCAGCAGGTCGGCCAGCCGCTGCACCGCGTCCGGATCGCCGGCCTGCCGGGTGGAGGCCCGGTAGCGCCCGGCCCGCGGCACCCGGGCCTGTTCGGCCGGCACCTTGGCGTCCAGCACGTCGCGCGGGATCTCCAGGAAGGAGGGGCCCGGTGCGCCGTGCCAGCATTCGCGGAAGGCCATCGAGACCATGTCCGCGACGCGGGCCGTATCCGGCACGGTCGCCGCGAACTTGGTGATCGGCGCCATCATCTCCACGTGCGGGAGGTCCTGCAGGGAGCCCATCTTGTGCTGGGTGCGGGCCCCCTGACCGCCGATCAGCAGCATCGGGGACTCGGCGCGGAAGGCGTTGGCAACGCCGGTGACCGCGTCGGTGGTGCCGGGCCCCGCGGTGACCACCGCGCAGCCCGGGCGCCCCGTCAGCCGCGCGTACGCGTCCGCCGCGTGGGCGGCGACCTGTTCGTGCCGTACGTCGACGAGCTGGATCCCCTCGTCGGCACAGCCGTCGTAGATGTCGATGATGTGGCCGCCGCACAGCGTGTAGACCACGTCCACGCCTTCGGCCTTGAGCGCCTTGGCCACCAAGTGGCCACCGGAGACGAGTGCGGAGTTGTCCTGGGGCATACGAGGAGTGCTCCCTCCCGTAGCGACCGGCAATCCCAGATTGCATACAGTCGACGCATACAGTATGTACTCGTTATCCCGCAGTCGCGCCGGGCTGTCCAGAGGGCGTTCAGGCCGGAAACGTCCGGGCGTACGGCGGGCGCACTCCGCTGGGCGCACAAGTCCGGGCACACGGCGGGGCCGCAACGGGCGGCCACCCGTTGCGGCCCCGCCGCTCCCTCCGCCCGGCTCAGCCCAGCAACTCCACCTCCGCCAACCGCGTCCCCGCGCGGTCGGGCACCAGCCGGTAGTGCCGGTCGCCGGAGCGGTGGGGGAGGGAGAAGACCCGGGTCTGCTTGTCCCAGCGGAAGGTCTCGCCCTCGCGGCGGTCCACGGTGTGCCACCGCTTGCCGTCGCCGGAGCCCTCCAGTCGCCAGCCGCCGGGTGCCTTCCGGTGGTCGTCGGAGGTGAGGGTGTAGGAGGTGACGCGGGCGCCCTCGCGTACGGTGACCGGCGCGTCGGTGAGGTCGGCGGCCGTCTGCGAGGTGTCGTCGGTCAGTGCCGAGTCGCCGGGCTCGGTGACGTCCTCCTGGGGCGAGGGCACGGCGTCGCCCCTGGTGAGGGAGGAGGGTCCCGCGTCGCGGCCCGTGCCCCACTTCGACGGCTTCGGCCCCATGGCGAACTCCAGGGTGCCGCCCTTCGCCAGCAGTTCGTGCGGGAGGGCGGTGGAGCGCCAGCGCTTGCCGTTGACCTTCAGCCCCTGCACGTAGATGTTCTTCGCGCTGTTCCTTGGCGCCTTGACCACCAGGTCGCGGCCCCCTTCCAGGTGCACGGTCGCCCTGGTGAACAGCGGGGAGCCGACGGCGTACTCGGGGGCGCCCATCACGAGCGGGTAGAAGCCCAGGGCGCTGAAGACGTACCAGGCGGACATCTCACCGTTGTCCTCGTCGCCCGGGTAGCCCTGGCCGATCTCGCTGCCGACGTAGAGCCGCGAGAGGACCTCCCGGACCTTCCGCTGCGTCTTCCACGGCTGCCCGGCCGCGTCGTACAGGTAGGCGATGTGGTGCGAGGGCTGGTTGCTGTGCCCGTACATGCCCATCCGCACGTCCCGTGCCTCGGTCATCTCGTGGATGATCCCGCCGTAGCTGCCGGCGTACTTCTCCTCGCCCGTCTCGGGGGTGGCGAAGTAGGAGTCCAGCTTCTTGGCGAGCCCCGACCGGCCGCCGTGGAGGTTGGCCAGGCCACGGGTGTCCTGGGGCGCGGTGAAGGCGAAGTTCCAGCCGTTGGTCTCGGTGTAGTCGTATCCCCACACCCGCGGGTCGTAGGCGCCGGGGTCCAGCCGCCAGGAGCCGTCGGGCTTCCGGCCCTGGAAGAAGCCGGTCCGCTTGTCGAAGAGGCGGACGTAGTTCTGGGCGCGCTGCCGGAAGTAGTCCGACTCCTCCTTGTACCGCTTCTCGCCCGTCTTCCCGTACAGCGCCTTGCCCATGCGGGCGATGCCGAAGTCGTTGAGGTAGCCCTCCAGCGCCCAGGACATGCCCTCCTTGGTGTCGGTGCTCGTGTAGCCGAGGAAGGGCGAGGTGGTCATGCCCTTGCGGCCCACGCCCGGGTGGGGCGGGGCGACGGTGGCGTTCTTGAGGGCCGCCTCGTAGGCGGTCTTCGCGTCGAGGCCGACCCCCTTGAGGTAGGCGTCGGCGAAGGCGACGTCCGAGGAGGTCCCGGTCATCAGGTCGGCGTAACCGGGTGAGGACCAGCGGGAGATCCAGCCGCCGTCCTTGTACTGCTGCACGAAGCCGTCCGCCATCCTGGCCGCCTGCTTCGGGGCGAGCAGCGCGTAGGCGGGCCAGGTGGTGCGGTAGGTGTCCCAGAAGCCGTTGTTGACGTAGACCTCACCGTCGACGATCTTCGAGCCGGTCTCGGTGGGCGTGTCCGGCTTCTCGGCGGGCGAGAACGGGCTGGCGTACCGCGCCCTGCCCCCGACCTGCTCGTGCCCCGCGTTGGGGTAGAGGTAGAGCCGGTAGAGGTTGGAGTAGAGCGTGGTGAGCTGGTCGGGGGTGGCGCCCTCGACCTCGATGACGCCGAGCAGGTCGTCCCACCGCGCCCGCGCCCGGTCCTCGACCTGTTCGAAGGAGCGGGAACGCGGAATCTCGGCCCGCAGGTTGGCACGGGCCTGCGGGACGCTGATCAGCGAGGTCGCGATCCGCATCGTGACGGTGCGGTCCTCGCCCGGCGCGAAGCGCAGATAGCCGGCCGCGTCCTTGCTGCCCCCGCCCGTCAGCTTGCCGCCGCCGGTGACGGGCGCGTCGAACTCGGCGTGGACGAACATCCGGGTGGCACCGGTGGACGACCCGCTTTTGACGTCGGACCAGCCGGTCACCACGCCCCGCCGCGTGTCGAGGGTGAGCCCCGCGTGGTCGTCCACGTTGTCGAAGACGAGGCTGGCCGCATCCCGCTCGGGGAAGGTGAAGCGCATCACCGCGGCATGGTCGGAGGGGGCGATCTCGGTGCGCAGCCCGTTGGTGAAGGTGACGCCGTAGGAGTACGGCCTGGCCCGCTCGTCGGCGTGCCGGAAGGGCAGTGCGCGGGCCTTGCGGGAGGCGTCCGGGGTGCCGTGCGCCGCCGAGGGCATCACCTGGAACGTCTGCCGGTCGCCCATCCAGGGGCTGGGCTCGTGGCTGGCGGCGAACGCCTGCAGCGTGGGCAGGTTGTCGTCGTTGTTCTTCCGCGCGTACTCGTACAGCCAGTCCTTGGCGCCCGCGTCGGTCACCGGCGTCCAGAAGTTGAAGCCGTGCGGGACGGCGGTGGCGGGGAAGGTGTTGCCCCGCGAGAAGGAGCCGCTGGAGTGGGTGCCGCGTGTGGTGACCACGTGGTCGGACAGGTGCGCCTTGGGCGCGGCCGGCTCGCGCGGGGCGATGCGCACATCGTCCAGCCAGCCGCTGAAGGGGCGGGAGCCGGCCTCGGGCCCCTTCGGCGCGTCGTAGCCGAGCAGCACCCGGTCGACGGTCCTGCCCTCGGCGACCTGCCCGATAGGGGCCTCGGTGTTGTTCCACTGGTTGGCGTACAGCGTCTTGGCGGCGCCCTGCGCGGCCGGGGTCAGCCGGTTGCCGTGCTGGTCGGTGGCGCGCAGTTCGCTGAGGTAGGTGCCGTCGGTGAAGGCGAGGTCGACGGCGACGTGCGTGGCGGCGTACGAGCGGTCGCCGTCGGGCATCTCGGGGAACAGCCGGTAGGAGAGGACGGTGTCGCGGGTGACGGTCAGATCGACGTCGAACACCTTGTTGGTGGCGAAGCCGCGGCCGGGGCCCGCGTGGTCGCCCGTGAAGCGCAGGGCGTGGGCGCCGGTGAAGCCCGCACCCGTCCTGGCGGTGGGGGAGGAGGCGGGACCGGTGCCGGTGCGGGTGCCGAGCCCCGGTGCGCCGTCGTGGGTGACGCCGTGGGCGCGGGGCCGGCCGTCCCGGCCGGTCTCGACGGTGTCGTTCCAGTCGGGCGGCGGGGTGCCGGGTTCGAAGGAGGAGGCGAACCGGGTGGGTGCGCCCGGGGAGCCGGGGTCGGGCCGGGCGACGGCGGCCGTCGCGTGTGCCGCCTGCACCGTCGAGACCGCCACCAGGGCGAGGACGAGAGCGACGGCGGACCGCCGGGCCGAGGCCGGGCGCGGACGGGCGCCCGGAGGGGAGGGTCTTTCGCGGTACGGCGTACGGAGTCTCAGCAGCGGGCTGCGGCGCACACGGACCTCTCAACGGCCGACAACGTTGTCAGTTGGAATTTTCAGCGACCAGTAATCTACCTGCCGCCCAGTGGTGTCAAGAGTGCCGTCGCGGCCGAACGGGCCCGGGGAAAAAGGGAATTCGCAGCGCAGGTCTCAACTCGGGAAAGATGGCGGCGGGTACTGTTCTCGATCTTGCCCAGATGGCGAAGAGTGGACTATACCTGTCCCACCTTGAGCGGTACCCCGCGCGCGGGAGCCGTTTCGCTGGCGCACCATCGCACGATCCGCACCATCCAGCTTCCACTTCACCCGCGGTGTCGGGCCCTTCGCCGGTGGCGAGTTGACGGGAGACCGGTACACCGCCTGAGTCCTGGAGAAGGCGAGGACCCCAGCATGGGAACCAACAGCGTCAACCGGAGGGCCGTGGTGAAACGGGCCGGCGCGGCCTCTCTTCTCGCCGTCCCCGGCATCGGTTCACTCGCCTCGTGCGCGACCGGCGGCAGTGAGGACAACAAGGCGGAAAAGGGCGAGAAGTCGGCCGGTAATCCGCTGTCGGTCAAGAAGGACGCCGCGCTCCAGGTCTACGTCTTCAACGGCGGGTACGACGACAAGTACGCGCGCTATGTCAGCGACATGTACGAGAAGAAGTACCCCGAGGCGGAGGTCGACCAGAAGAAGACCGAGAAGATCGCCACCCAGACGCAGCCGCGGATCGTCAAGGGCGACCCCCCGGATGTGATCAACAACTCCGGCGCCGACAACATGAACATCTCGGCCCTGGTCAAGAACGAACAGGTCGCCGATGTGACCGAACTGCTGGACGCCCCCAGCTGGGACGACCCGGACGTCAAGGTCCGCGACATCCTGGTGCCCGGCGTCGTGGAAATGGGGCAGTTCGGCACCGACGCCGTCCACCAGCTCAACGTCGCCCAGACCGTCTACGGCATCTGGTACTCGGACACCATGCTCCGCGAGACGCTGGAGGCCGAATACCCCAGGACCTGGGACGAGATGCTGGCGCTGTGCAAGAAGGCGAAGAAGAAGGGCCTGCACGGCTGGACGTATCCGGCAGGGCACCCCCGCTACATGTTCTTCAGCATGTACGCCATGTTCGGCCAGGCCGGCGGCCGCAAGCAGTTGGAGGCCATGGACTACCTGGAGCCGAACGCCTGGAAGAGCGACGCGGTCAAGGCCGTCTTCGAGGCGTACGAGGAACTGCGCGCCAAGAAGTACGTGCTGCAGGGTTTCGACGGCGAGAAGGCGCACATCGAGGCCCAGACCGCCTGGACCAAGGGCAAGGCCGTCTTCATTCCCGACGGATCCTGGGTGGAGAACGAGGCGAAACCGACCACGCCGAAGAACTTCGAGATGCGGGTCGGCGCCACCCCGTCGCTCGACAAGGGCGATGCCATGCCGTTCGGCACCCTTTACGCCCCGCCCGGTGAGCCCTTCCTCATCCCGGAAAAGGCCACCAACCGGCAGGGCGGCCTGGAGTGGATGCGGATGATGTACAGCAAGAAGGCCGCGCGGAACTTCTTCCGCGAGGTCTCCTCCATGCCCGTGGTCAAGGGCGCCATCGACGGCCTCGACCTCCCCCCTGGTGTCGCCAGTTCGCAGAAGGCCATCAAGACGGCGGGCGACAACGTCGTCATCGCCTTCTTCAAGGAGTGGTACACCGAGCTGTGGAATGAGGACTTCAACTCCGTCATCGGCAAGTTCATGAACGGGGAGACCTCCGTAAAGGAGGCCATGGACACCATGCAGAAGGCCGCCGACCGGGTTGCCAAGGACCTCGACATCCAGAAGATCAAGAAGTCCTGACCACCAGCACGGCGTACGCGGGCGATCCGGGGAGAAGCGGAGCGGCGTGAAGACTGACAAACGGCCGGCCCGGGGCGGGCCGGTGACACAGAGAATGGTCCCGTGGCGGAAACTCCCGGCGCGCGACAAACTGGCCTTCACGGTCGCGGTCCTGCTGCCGCCCCGGTTCACCCCGGCGCGCGTTCGCTGCGACCGCAGATACCGGACGCTGGACACCTATCGGTTCATCCTCGGATTTCTGATCCTGCCGCTGCTCTTCTACGCGGTCTTCGTCGTCTCCCCGTTCCTCCAGGCGATCTACTACTCCTTCACGGACTGGGCGGGCGGCGCGACGGCGAACTTCGTCGGCGGCGACAACTACGTGAAGATGTGGAACGACGAGCGGTTCTGGGAGTCGCTCAAGTCCAGCCTCCTGCTGCTGGTGATCGTCCCGCTGATCACCCTCGCGCTCGGTGTCTTCCTCGCCTACATGATCACCGCGGGCGGACGGCACCGCAGGGGGGAGGCGATCTCCGGAGTCGCCGGCTCCTCCTTCTACAAGATCGTCTACTTCTTCCCCCAGGTGCTGTCCATCGCGCTGATCGCGGTGGTGTGGCAGCAGGTCTACAGCTCCCGCAGCGGCCTGCTGAACGGGGCGCTCGGCGCGGTGGGGCTCGACGGGCTGGAGCAGCGGTGGCTGGGCGGCGACTACAAGCTGGCGCTGTTCTCCACCATGGCGGTGATCGCCTGGAGCTTCGTCGGCTTCTACGTCGTGCTCTTCTCCGCCGCCATGGGCGCCATCCCCAAGGACATCTACGAGGCGGCACTGCTGGACGGCGCCGGCCGGGTCTCCACCTTCTTCCGGGTCACGCTGCCGCTGATCTGGGACACGGTGCGCACCGGCTGGATCTACATGGGTATCCAGGCCCTCGACGCCTTCGCCGTGGTGCTGATCATGGTGCCCAAGCACGCGCTGAAGGTCACGCCCGTCTACCTCTACGAGCGTTTCCGCGAGGGCCAGTTCGGCTACGCCACGGCCACCGGCGTGGTGCTCCTCGCGCTGAGCATGGTCTTCACACTCCTCGTGATGAGGATCGGGCGCCGTGACCAGATCGAGTACTGAGAAGCGGGAAGCGATGAGTGCCGAACCCCTGAGTGCGGACGCGGTGACCGGCAAGGCGGCCCCCTCGGGCGCCGCCCCCGTCGGACGCGGCGAGAACAGAACACTGAACGCCTTCTCGCACGTGTTCCTGCTCGTGTGGGTCGTCATGGCGGCGGGCCCGCTGGTGTGGGTGGCGCTGACCGCCTTCCGGCCGACGGCGGACTTCCTGGACGACCCGCTGGGCCTGCCCACCTCCCCGCACTGGGAGAACTTCGTCCACGCCTGGACCGACGCGAAGATCGGCCGGTACGCGCTCAACTCGCTGGTGATCCTGGCCGGCTCGCTGACCGGGACGATGCTGCTGGGCTCGATGGCCGCCTATGTCATCGCCCGCTTCACCTTCCCCGGCAACCGGTTCATCTTCCTGCTGTTCGCGGGCGGCATGATGTTCCCGGTCATCCTGGCGCTGATCCCGCTGTTCACGATCATGGACAACATGTCCCTGCTGGACACCAGGCCCGGGCTGATCGTCGCGTACATCGCCTACTCGCTGCCGTTCACCACCTTCTTCCTGACCTCCTTCTTCCGGACACTGCCCACCGGTGTCCAGGAGGCAGCCATGATCGACGGTGCCTCGCACACCCGGACGTTCTTCCAGGTCATGCTGCCGATGGCCAAGCCGGGTCTGGTCAGCATCGGGATCTTCAACTTCCTGGGGCAGTGGAACCAGTACCTGCTGCCGCTGCTGCTCAACAACGACGACGAGAACGCCTACGTCCTCCCGCAGGGGCTGGCGGCCCTCACGGTCTCCCAGGGCTACGCGGGGGACTGGGGGGCCCTGTTCGCCGGGCTGACCCTCGCCATGGTGCCGGTGCTCGTCGTCTACGCCGTCTTCCAGCGCCAGGTGCAGGCGGGCCTGACCGCCGGCGCCCTGAAGTAGGGGCCGACGGGCCGCCGAACCGGGCGCCGGAAGCGGTGATTTCAGGTTGGCCACGAAAGTGGCCTAGACCTGTCGAGGCGGAAAGTGCCATGGATAGTCTCTGCGCCGTAGCGGCACGGGGACCACCGCGCGAAGCGGCCGAGAGCACCTCCGCCGGGGTGCGCGGGGGATCCGGGTGGCGCCGGAGTGACGCACCAACTGCGAGCAAGTCGACACCGATGTCGAAGGGTTGAGCAACATGAACAAGAGAGCAGTGGCGGCCGGTGCCGCGGCGCTCGCCATGGCACTGAGTGTGACCGCCTGTGGCGGTGACAGCGGGAGCTCCGGGGACAAGAACACCATCAAACTCGTGGCGGCCGACTACGGCGACAAGAAGTCCAACGCGTCCAAGATCTACTGGGACGCGGTCGTCAAGGACTTCGAGAAGCAGCACAAGGACATCAAGGTCGACGTCCAGGTCATCAACTGGAACGACATCGACAAGCAGGTCAAGACGATGATCCAGTCCGGCAACGTGCCGGACCTGCTGCAGACCGGCGGCTACGCCGACAAGGTCGCCGACGACCTGCTCTACAAGGCCGACGAGGTCCTCTCGGCCAAGACCCGCGAGAACCTCATACCCTCGTTCGCCAAGGCCGGCGAGGTCAAGGGCACCCAGTACGGCATCCCGTGGGTCTCCTCCACCCGTGTCCTCTTCTACAACAAGAAGGTCTTCAAGGAGGCGGGGATCAAGAACCCGCCGAAGACCTGGGACGAGCTGGCCGACGCGGCCGAGAAGATCAAGAAGTCCAAGGCCGCCGACACCCCCTACGCGCTTCCGCTGGGCCCCGAGGAGGCGCAGGGCGAGAGCCTGATCTGGGAGCTGGGCAACGGCGGTGGCTACACCGACGGCAGCGGCAAGTACACCATCGACAGCAAGAAGAACGTCGAGACCTTCCACTGGCTCCAGGACAACCTGGTCAAGCCCGGTCTGACCTACTCCAACCCGGCCACCACCGAACGCAAGACCGCCTTCGCGGACTTCGCCGCGGGCAAGGCCGGCATGCTCAACGGCCACCCGAGCCTCGTCCAGATGGCCAAGTCGGGCAAGGTCGACTACGGGGTGACCACCATCCCCGGCAAGGACGGCCCGCTGAAGTCCACGCTGGGCGTCGCCGACTGGATGATGGCCTTCAAGGACGGCGGCAAGCAGAAGCAGATCAAGACCTTCCTCGACTTCGTGTACGCGAAGAAGATGCTGAAGTTCGACGAGATGTACAACTTCATGCCGGTCACCAAGGACGCGCTCGCCACGATGAAGTCCAACGGCAAGCACAAGGACCTGGAGCCCTTCTTCGACGAGCTGCCGAAGGCCGAGTTCTACCCGCTGGGCGACCCGTCCTGGGACGTCGTCTCCGCCGAGATGAAGAAGACCGGCGGCAAGGCGGCGAAGGAGGACCCGAAGAAGGTCCTCGGGGACCTGCAGAAGAAGGCGGAGGAAGCGGCGGCGAACACCAAGTAAGCCGCGGCCCGCACTGCTTCGCACCTCCGTACCGCAAGGAGACCCCGTGTCACTGAAGGCCCCGCCGTCCCCGGCCAGCGAGCGCCGGGGGCGGGGCGGGCAGCCCGCCCGGCCGGCCCCCCGCTCGCGCGGCGGGCTGGCCCGGCTCGGCCCGCTCCCCTGGATAGCCCCGGTCGTCCTGCTCATCCTCGCCGTCGTCGTCTGGCCCGTCATCGAGCTGGTGAGGACCTCGTTCCTCAACATCAGCATCGCGGGGATCGTGCGCGGGTCGGCCGGCACCGACAAGTACCGAAAGCTCCTCGACGAGACGGACTTCGGGCACGTCATCGGCTGGACCGTCCTGTGGACGGTCGTGGTGGTCGGCGTCACGATGCTCGTCTCGCTGGGGCTGGCCCAGCTGTTCAACCAGCAGTTCCCCGGCCGCCGCCTCACCCGCTGGGCCCTCATCGCGCCCTGGGCGGCCTCGGTCCTGATGACCGCCATCGGGTTCAAGTGGATGCTCAACCAGACCGCGGGCATCCTCAACACCGTGATGCTGGACCTCGGCATCATCGACAAGTCCAAGGACTGGCTGGGCTCGGCGGGCACGGCCTGGCCCTGGATGATGTTCGTGGCGGTCTTCGTCTCGCTGCCCTTCACCACCTACACCCTGCTGGCCGGGCTCCAGACGATCCCCGGCGAGGTGTACGAGGCGGCACGGATCGACGGCGCCGGGCCCTGGCAGACCTACACGGGCATCACGCTGCCGCTGCTGCGGCCGGCGTTCCTGGTCGGTGTGGTCATCAACCTGATCAACGTCTTCAACTCGTTCCCGATCATCTGGGCGATGACGCAGGGCGGCCCGGGCAGCGACACCGCGACGACCACCGTGTTCATGTACAAGCTCAAGGAGACGGACCTCGCCGAGTCCGCGGCGATGTCGGTGGTCAACTTCGCGATGGTCGTCGTGCTCGTGCTGGTCTTCCTGAAGGTCAGCCGCTGGAACGAGGAGGACTGATGGCGACCGCAACCCGGACCGCCGGGCCCGGCCCCGTCAAGGAGGGGCCCGCCGGCGGCAGCAAGCGAGGCGCCCGGGCGCCCAGGCGCACCTTCCGGCCGCGCACCCTGGTGATCACCGCCGTGGCGTGGTTGCTCGCCGCCCTCTTCCTGGCCCCGTACCTGGAGATGATCGTCACGGCGCTGCGGCCCGCCGACGAGCTGCGGGACCGCACCTATCTGCCGGACAAGCTGGACTGGTCGAACTTCATCGACGTGTGGAAGGAGTCCTCGCTCGGGGACAACCTCCAGGTCACGCTGCTGGTCGCGGGCGGCTCCACGCTCCTGGTGCTGCTCGTCTCGCTCCCGGCGGCGTACTACACGGCACGGATGCGGTTCAAGGGTCGCAAATGGTTCCTGCTGCTGGTGCTGGTCACCCAGATGTTCCAGCCGACGGCGCTGCTGGTGGGCCTCTACCGCGAGTTCTACCAGCTGGACATGCTCAACTCGGTCTGGACGCTGATCCTGACCAACGCCGCGTTCAACCTCGCCTTCGCCGTGTGGATCCTCACCGCCTACATCGGGTCGATCCCTCCCGAGCTGGAGGAGGCGGCGATGGTGGACGGGACCAGCCGCTTCGGGGCGATGATCAAGGTGACTCTTCCGCTGGCGCTGCCCGGCGTCGTCACGGCCGTGATCTTCACCTTCATCTCGGCCTGGAACGAGTTCGTGATGGGGCTGACGCTCTCCACCGAGCCGTCCAGCCAGCCGCTGACGGTCGGGATCAACAACTTCATCGGTGCCTACACGGTGCAGTGGAACTACCTGTTCGCCGCGTCCGTTGTCGCCATCATCCCGGTGGTCGTGCTGTTCGCCTTCATCGAGCGGCACGTGGTCTCCGGCCTGACGGCGGGTTCCGTCAAGTGAGGCGGAGCCGCGAGGGATGAGGCGGGCCGGGGCGGTCACCGCCCATGGCACATCGTGCGGGTCCCCGGCCTCCCGGGCCGGGGACCTGGCGCGTTCGCTCCGCTCACCTCCGTATGATGAGCCACAAATGAGCACCAGCCCCCGCCGATCGAGCTCGAGGGACTTGACGGGGACTTCCGCCGGGGCTCTGCTTAGGATTCATATGTTGGAGACAAGCGGGGAGTGAACAGTGGTGGAGACTCCGGGGTCGCAGTCCTCGCTGCACAGGGCGAACCTGGAACGCGTCGTGCGGGCCGTGCGGATGGCCGGGTCCCTCACCCAGGCGGAGATCGCCCGCACCACCGGGCTGTCGGCCGCGACCGTCTCCAACATCGTCCGTGAGCTGAAGGAGGCCGGGACCGTCGAGGTCACCCCGACCTCCTCCGGTGGCCGCCGGGCCCGCGCGGTCTCGCTGAGCGCCGAGGCGGGCATCGTCGTCGGCGTCGACTTCGGCCACTCCCACCTGCGCGTCGCCGTCGGCAACCTGGCCCACACCGTGCTGGCCGAGGACGCCGAGCCCATCGACGTGGACGCCTCCGCCGACCAGGGGTTCGACCGCGCCGAACGCCTGGTGCGCCGGCTGGTGGCGGAGAGCGGCATCAGCCCCGGCAAGGTCATCGGCATCGGGCTGGGCGTGCCGGGCCCCATCGACATCGAGACGGGAGTACTCGGCTCCACCGCCATCCTCCCCGGCTGGGCCGGCACCAACCCGCGCGACGAGCTGGCCGCCCGGCTCGGCGTCCCCGTCTACGTCGACAACGACGCCAACCTCGGCGCGCTCGGCGAGCAGGTGTGGGGGGCCGGCCGCGGCGCCCGGGACCTGGCCTACATCAAGGTAGCCAGCGGCGTCGGCGCCGGACTGGTGATCAACGGCCAGATCTACCGCGGCCCCGGCGGCACGGCGGGCGAGATCGGCCACATCACCCTGGACGAGTCGGGGCCGGTCTGCCGCTGCGGCAACCGCGGCTGCCTGGAGACGTTCACCGCCGCGCGGTACGTGCTGCCGCTGCTGCACTCCAGCCACGGCACCGATCTGACGATGGCGCGCGTGGTGCGGCTGGCCGCCGGGGGCGACCCGGGCTGCCGACGGGTGATCGCCGACATCGGACGCCACATCGGCAGCGGCGTCGCCAGCCTCTGCAACCTCCTCAACCCCTCCCGGGTCGTCCTCGGCGGCGATCTGGCCGAGGCCGGTGACCTGGTGCTCGACCCGGTGCGCGACTCGGTGGCCCGGTACGCCATCCCCAGCGCGGCCCGCCGGCTGACGGTCCTGCCCGGCGAACTCGACAGCCGCGCCGAGGTGCTGGGCGCCCTGGCGCTGGTCCTCGACGAGATGGGCGACAGCAGCCTGGTGGACGCCACGTCGACTGCCGCCTGAGCCCCCGGAAAGGAGCGCGGGGAACGGCGCGCCCAGCCACCACGCGGCCGCACCCGCGCACCGGCCTTGCCGACCGACAGCGGCGGGACCGCTCCATCTCCTGCGCCCTGCCGCCGCTGAGGGCCCGCGCCGCCCCCGGGTACGCCACCGCTGTGGCTGAGAGCACCGTTCCCCGCGCCCCCTTCGGGGCGCCCTGGCTTCCCGCCTTCAAAGAATGGCATCGTTGTCATCTCGTTAAGTGTTTGCTTATTGACCCCCTGTACCGAGGCGGAGTTGACTTCCCGCGACTCCGGCCACCCGGCCGGCCCCGGCCCCGTCAGGGAGGTCCCCCATGCACGCAGCGCTGCGCGGCATCGTCTTCGGCACCGTCACACTCTCTCTCGCCCTCACCACGGCCGCCTGCGGCAGCGCCGACCAGGCGGACGGCAAGGACAGCGGCAAGGACAAGAAGGGGCCGCTGACCATCGGGCTGCTGCTCCCGGAGAACCAGACGGCGCGTTACGAACGCTTCGACAAGCCGCTGATGGAGAAGAAGCTCAAGGAGCTGGCCGGCGAGGACACCAAGATCCTGTACGCCAACGCCAAGCAGGACGCCAATCTCCAGCAGCAGCAGGTCGACACGATGATCACCAAGAAGGTCGACGCGCTGATCCTGGACGCGGTGGACGCCAAGTCCATCTCCAGCTCGGTGAAGAAGGCCGAAGGCGCTGACATCCCCGTCGTCGCCTACGACCGGCTGGCCGAGGGCCCCATCAAGGCGTACACGTCCGTCGACAACCCCCGGGTCGGCAAGATCCAGGCCACCTCGCTCCTCAAGGAGATGGGCGACAAGGCCGGCAAGGGCAAGATCGTCATGATGAACGGCTCGGTCACCGACCCGAACGCCAAGATGTACAAGGACGGCGCCCACTCCGTCCTCGACGGCAAGGTGAAGGTCGGCAAGGAGTACGACACCAAGGAGTGGAAGCCGGAGAACGCCAACGAGAACATGAAGGGCGCCATCTCCTCGCTCGGCAAGAAGAACATCGTCGGCGTCTACTCCGCCAACGACGGCATGGCGGGCGGCATCATCACCGCCCTCAAGGGCGCCGGTTTCAGCAAGGACGAGATGCCCCCGGTCACCGGCCAGGACGCCGAACTCAACGCCGTGCAGCGCATCCTGTCGGGCGAGCAGTTCATGAGCGTCTACAAGCCGTACGTGCCCGAGACCTCCGCGGCGGCCGAGTTCGCCGTCGCCCTGGCCCGCGGCGAGTCGGTGGACAAGATCGCCTCCTCCACGACCGACAGCGAGTCCGCCAAGGACGTCCCGACGAAGATCGTCACCCCGCTCCCGCTCGTCAAGGACGACATCAAGAAGTACGTCGGCAAGTCCGGCTTCTTCACGGCCAAGGAGATCTGCACCGCCAAGTTCGCGAAGGCATGTGACGAGGCGGGCATCAAGTAATCCCGCCCCTCGGCAGGAACACCCCGCCCCAGGCGGTGAAGGAGTGATTCACGTGACCGCTACGCCCGTGCTGGCGTTGCGCGGGATCTCCAAGCGGTTCGGCGCCGTGCAGGCGCTCACGGACGTCGATCTGGAGATCCACCCCGGAGAGGTCGTCGCACTGGTCGGCGACAACGGCGCGGGGAAGTCCACGCTCGTCAAGGCCATCGCGGGCGTCAGCCCGGCCGACGAGGGGCGCCTGGAGTGGGACGGCAGGCCCGTCCGCATCGAACGGCCGCACGACGCCCAGGCGCTGGGCATCGCGACCGTCTACCAGGACCTCGCGCTGTGCGACAACCTCGATGTCGTCGGCAACCTCTTCCTCGGCAACGAGGTGAAGGCGCGCGGGGTGCTGGACGAGGTCGAGATGGAGCGCCGCGCCCGCGAACTGCTGGCCACCCTCTCCATCCGCATCCCCAGCGTCCGCATCCCCGTCGCCTCGCTCTCCGGCGGCCAGCGGCAGACCGTCGCCATCGCCCGCTCCCTGCTGGGCGAACCCCGGGTCGTCATCCTCGACGAGCCCACCGCCGCGCTCGGTGTCGAGCAGACCGCGCAGGTCCTCGACCTGGTCGAGCGGCTCCGGGAGCGGGAGCTGGGGGTGCTGCTGATCAGCCACAACATGGCCGACGTACGCGCGGTCAGCGACCGGGTCGCCGTCCTGCGCCTGGGCCGCAACAACGGGACCTTCACGGTGAGCGAGACCACCCAGGAGGAGATCGTCTCCGCGATCACCGGCGCGACCGACAACGTCGTCACCCGCCGTAACGCCCGTACCGCACGCAACGCGCGCACCACGGAGGTGCACCAGTGACCACCGGCACCCCCACCGACGGCACGCCGCCCACCGAAGGCACGCCGCCCACCGGCAAGGCGGTGGACGTGGAGAAGGCCCCCGCGGTGACGGAGGACGCCACCGCCGCCGCGGCGGCCCCTGTCGACACCGTCGACCCGCGGCTGCTGGTGCGCCAGCGCGGCTTCGCCGGCTACCTCGGCGACCTGCTGCGCCGGCTGCGCAGCGGCGAACTCGGCTCCGTCCCGGTCGTCGTCGGACTGCTGATCATCGCCGTCGTCTTCCAGCTCCAGGACTCGGCCTTCCTCAGCTCCAACAACCTCAGCGACCTGTTCGTCCAGAGCGCCGGCACCGGGCTGATCGCCGTCGGCATCGTCTTCGTGCTGATCCTCGGCGAGATCGACCTGTCGGTCGGCTCGGTCAGCGGCATGTCGGCCGCGGTGCTCGCCGTCCTCAATATCAACCACGGCGTGGACGAGGGGCTGGCCGTCCTGCTGGCCGTGCTCACCGGTATGGCCGCGGGCGCCGTCCACGGCTTCTTCTTCGCCAAGATCGGCGTCCCCGCGTTCGTGGTCACCCTGGCGGGCCTGCTCGGCTGGAACGGGCTGATGCTCCAGATCCTCGGGCCCAGCGGCACCATCAACCTCGACGACGACGGCATCGTCGCGCAGCTCACCAACCACTACTTCGCCGACAAGGCCGCCGCCCTGGGCCTGGCCACCGTCTGCGTGCTGGCCTTCCTCGGCTTCTCGCTGCTGGACGCGAGGCGCCGCAAGGCGGCCGACGTGCCCAGCCGCCCGCTCAGCGAGATCGTGCTGCGCACCGTGGTGCTGGCGGTACCCGCGTACGCCGCCGCCTTCGTCTTCAACTCCTACAAGGGGCTGCCCCTGGCCGTCGTCATCTTCGTGGGCGTCGTGGTGGCGGGCGACTTCGTGCTGCGCCGCACCACCTACGGCCGGCAGGTCTTCGCCGTCGGCGGCAGCAGCGAGGCCGCCGCGCGGGCGGGCATCAACGTGCCGATGGTGCGGATCACGGTGTACGCGCTCGCCGGGACGATGGCCGCTGTCGGGGGCCTCTTCTTCGCCTCCCAGATCAACGCCGCCAACCAGTCCTCCGGCGCGGGCAGCCTGCTGATGAACTGCATCGCCGCCGCCGTGATCGGCGGCACCAGCCTCTTCGGCGGGCGCGGCAAGACCTGGTCCGCACTGCTGGGTGCCCTGGTCATCCAGTCGATCAACTCCGGCATGGCCCTGCTGGGGACCGGCTCCGCCGTCCGCGACATGATCACCGGCGCGGTGCTGCTGGCGGCGGTCGTGATCGACTCGGTGTCGCGGAGGACTCAGAAGACCGCGGGCCGGGCGTAAGCGGAATCGAACGCCTGGCGGAAACGCCCGTCGACTCGTCACACGCCGTAGCCGTTCCACCCGTGCCCGGGGCCCGGACAGGCCCCGGGCACCTGCCGTGGTGGCTTTGCCCACGCCGCCCGCGCAGTGGCCGGGACGGTGCGTATCCGCCGGTAGAGACGGTGTGAGATACGTGGCAGCTGCCGCCGCGAACGTGTGGAACGCCCCGTCCGGGGGAACGCCGTACCAGTCCCGCCCGCCCCGGCGGGGCACGGCATTCGTGTGACTGAGAAGGCACCGGTCGGTGAGTCCGGATGGCAGCGGAACATTAGACTCGTGAGGCACTGCCCCCAGACTCCGTCCGGGTGGTACCCCAGGCCGAGGGTCGGGGGAGGAATCGGCTCGGTCCGACAACGACGGCTCGATAGCGTTCGATCACGCTCGAAGCAAGGAGGTACGGGTGGCGTTGCTGACCCGCATCAGGGGACCACGCGATCTGGACCGGCTCACCCCGGAGCAGCTGGAGGAGCTGGCCGAGGAGATCCGCACCTTCCTGGTGGAGGCGGTCTCCAAGACCGGCGGTCACCTGGGGCCGAACCTCGGTGTGGTCGAGCTGACCATTGCCCTGCATCGTGTTTTCGATTCGCCGGTGGACCGGATTCTGTGGGATACGGGGCATCAGTCGTATGTGCACAAGCTGCTTACGGGGCGGCAGGATTTTTCGCGGTTGCGGGCGCGGGGTGGGTTGTCGGGGTATCCGTCGCGGGCGGAGTCGGCGCATGATGTGATCGAGAATTCGCATGCGTCGACGGTGCTGGGGTGGGCGGATGGTCTGGCGAAGGCGAATGAGGTGCTGGGCCGTGGTGACCATGTGGTGGCGGTGATCGGTGATGGTGCGCTGACCGGTGGGATGGCGTGGGAGGCGTTGAACAACATCGCGGCGGCGAAGGACCGTCCGCTGGTGATCGTGGTGAATGACAACGAGCGGTCGTATTCGCCGACGATCGGGGGTCTGGCGAATCATCTGGCGACGTTGCGTACGACGGACGGGTATGAGCGGTTTCTGGCGCGGGGGAAGGATGTGCTGCACCGGACGCCGGTGGTGGGCAGGCCGTTGTATGAGACGTTGCACGGGGCGAAGAAGGGGTTGAAGGATTTCATCGCGCCGCAGGGGATGTTCGAGGATCTGGGGCTGAAGTATGTGGGCCCGATCGACGGGCATGACATCGCGGCGGTGGAGTCGGCGTTGCAGCGGGCGAAGCGGTTCGGGGGGCCGGTGCTGGTGCACTGCCTCACCGAGAAGGGCCGCGGCTACCAGCCCGCGCGCCAGGACGAGGCCGACCAGTTCCACGCCGTCGGCGTCATCCACCCCGACACCGGCCTGCCCGTCAAGACCTCGGGCGCCGACTGGACTTCCGTCTTCAGCGACGAGATGGTCAAGCTCGGCCGGGAACGCGAGGACATCGTCGCCATCACCGCGGCGATGATGCGGCCCGTCGGACTCCACGCCTTCGCCCAGGAGTTCCCCGACCGCGTCTACGACGTCGGCATCGCCGAGCAGCACGGCGCGGTCTCCGCCGCCGGGCTGGCCACCGGCGGGCTGCACCCGGTCTTCGCCGTCTACGCGACCTTCCTCAACCGCGCCTTCGACCAGCTGCTGATGGACGTCGCCCTGCACAGGTGCGGCGTCACCTTCGTGCTGGACCGCGCCGGGGTCACCGGCTCCGACGGCGCCTCCCACAACGGCATGTGGGACATGTCCATCCTCCAGTGCGTGCCCGGACTGCGGCTGGCCGCGCCCCGGGACGCCGACCAGGTCCGCGCCCAGCTCCGCGAGGCCGTCGAGGTGGACGACGCGCCCACGGTGGTGCGCTACTCCAAGGGCGCCGTGGGCCCGGCCGTCCCCGCGGTGCGCCGGGTGGGCGGCATGGACGTGCTGCGGGAGCCGGCGGCCGACGCGGGCGCGGACGTCCTGCTGGTGTCGGTGGGCGCCCTCGCCCCGATGTGCCTGGAGATCGCCGGCCTCCTCGACAAGCAGGGCATCACCACCACGGTCGTGGACCCGCGCTGGGTCAAGCCCGTCGACGAGGCGCTGCCGCCACTGGCCGAGCAGCACCGGGTCGTCGTCACGGTCGAGGACAACAGCCGGGCGGGCGGCGTCGGTTCGGCCGTCGCGCAGGCGCTGCGGGACGCGGGTGTCGATGTGCCGCTGCGGGACTTCGGCATCCCCGAGCGCTTCCTGGACCACGGGTCCCGCCAGGAGATCATGACGGAGATCGGGCTCACCGCGCCCGACATCGCGCGCCAGGTGACGGGGCTAGTCGCCAAGCTGGACGGCCGCGGGACCGGCCCGAGCGGCCCCCAGGTGTCCGCCTGGGAAGGCGCCACACCCTCCTGACACCTCGCCGGCGCCTCCCTTCCGCCGCCGCACGACGAGCGGAGGGGAGGCCGCCGCGGGCGCGGTGGCGGCCCTCGCTACATTGAGACCCATGCCGCAGTCCCGTACCGCCGAGCGACGCACCGCGGCGCCCGTGACACAGCCGAACTGGACGCGGCTGGTCGCCATCGTGGCGGCGCTGACGGTGCTCACCCGGCTGCCCTCCTTCGTGCGCACCCCCTGGAACCCCGACGAGGGGTTCCTCGCCACGCAGGCGCGGCAGCTCGCGGACGGCGGCGAGCTGTACCACACCGTCGTCGACCGGAAGCCGCCGCTGGTCCCCTGGCTCTACCGGGGCGCGTTCGCCGCCTTCGGGGACGACTCGCTGTGGCCGGTGCGCGTCGTGGCGATCCTCGCGGTGCTGGCCGGCGCGCTGCTGGCCGCCTCCGTCGCGGCGCGCCGCTGGGGAGAGCGCGCGGCGTGGACGGCGGGCATCTGCTACGTCTTCCTGTCGGTGGGGCTCGATCCGGAGGACACCCAGGCGGCGACGTTCGAGGTCTTCATGCTGCCCTGGACGGTGGCGGCCTTCTGGTGCGCCGAGCGGTCGCGCTGGCTGGGGGCCGGGCTCGCCGTGGCCGCGGCGATGCTCTCGAAGCAGACCGGTGGAGCCGTCCTGCTGCCGGTGCTCGTACTGCTGTGGCAGCAGCGGGCAGGCTGGGGTGCGCTGGCGCGGGTCTGCGGCGCCGCGGCGCTCCCCCTGGTGGCCACCGCCCTCGCCTTCGGCCCCGGGCGGTTCCTGTACTGGATCGCCACCGGCTCCGGCGCCTACCTGTCCGCCGACGGAGCCGGGCTCAAGCCCCTGCTGCGCGCACTCGGCGGGCTCGGCCTGCTCACCCTGTCCGCGCTGCCCCTCGTCGTGGCCCTCGTCCACGCCGTACGCCGCCGCTCGGCCGGGCGGGCCACCCCCGGGAGCGGGTACGGCGACGGGGACCGCGCCGGAGGCGGGCACCCGGGCGACGGCTCCAAGGACCGGCTCCCGCTCGCCGGCACCGCCGACCTGTGGATCTGGCTCGCCGCCTCGCTCGCCGCCGCCACCGTCGGCCTCCAGTTCTTCGGGCACTACTTCCTCCAGCTGGTGCCGCCGCTGGCCGTGCTGGGCGCCGCCGCCGTGAACGAGCTGTCGGCCCGCGCCGCGACCGCCGCGCTCGCCGCCACCACCCTGGTGGCCTGCGGCTACGTCGGCTGGGGCTTCACGGCCGGCCGCACCGAGCTGGACCACGCGCACCGGCTGGCCGACACGGTGCGCTCCTACACCCAGCGCGGCGACCGGGTGCTGCTGTGGGGCATGCACCCGGAGGGCTACTGGCTGGCCGGGCGCACCCCCGCCTCCCGCTTCCTGACGGCGGGGTTCCTCACCAACTTCAGCGGCGGCCGGGGCGAGGCGCGGGTGGGGGAGCGGTACGCGATGGAGGGCGCCTGGCCGCAGTTCGAGAGGGAACTGCGCCGCCGCCCGCCCGAGCTGATCGTCGACGACTCGCGCGGCAAGGAGTACGGCGTCCGGCGCACCCCCACTCTCCGCCGCCATCTGGGCCGCCACTACGAGAAGGTGGCGACCATCGACGGCTCCGAGTTCTATCTGCTCTCCCGGCCGACGGAGCGCACCCCGTCCCCGCGTACGTCCACGCCGCGTACGTCCACGCCCCGCACCCCGGCGCCGCGCACCCCGGACCCCGCCGTGCGCTGAGCGTTCCGGTCGCGCCGTCCCCGGCCGCCGCGCGCCATGGTGGCCGCCCCTCCCGCTGCTGTCCGCGTCCACCGGCCGTCCCGCCGGGCCCCGTCGCGGCCCCCGGCTGTCAAGATTCCGCTCCCCGGCTGCTCGCCCGCTGTTCTCCCGGGCCCGCTACGGTCGCCGTTCCGCGTGGGTGCGCCGGACTCCGCACACGGCCGGCGCCCCAGCACAGCACGAACCGCAGGAGGACAGCGTGTCGTTCGACGAGGAGTGGGCCGGGCTCAAGGCCGCGTACGCGCCCGACAGTACGGCCCGCATGCGGCCGGCCGGAGCGGGCCGCCGCGGGGGAGGCGGGGTGCCGGGCCCGCGGAAGAAGCTCGACGTGACGGCCGGCGTGCTGCGGGGGCGCGCCGGCCGGACGGAGGCCGTCCGCGGGCGGTTCCTCAAGGCCGACGACGAGGTGATGCGCGAGACCGGGCAGGTCACCGGCAGCCTCAAGGGCTTCCGCACCGACGCGGCCGTCGCCGTCTTCCAGGAGCGCTGGCGCGACCAGATGGCCTACGTCAGGGACCAGTTCACCGGCACGGCCACGGCGCTGCGGGACGCCGCGAGGCTGTTCACCACCGAGGACCACGGGCGCGAGCGGGACATCGACGCCCTCCGTGACGGCCGCGCATCCGGCGACGACCGCGGAGCCCGCCCATGAGCGGGGGTCCCGGCTACACCGACGTCCGGCACGCGAACCTGACCCCGCTGGACGAGGCCGTCACCAAGTGGAAGAACGCACCGGGCACTCTCTCCCAGGTCGCCACCGACTTCGGCACCGAGGTCACCAAGGGCCTGGCCGACTCCGGCTGGGAGGGCGAGACGGCCCGGGCGGCGTGGCGCAGATTCCGTCTCGTCAAGGCGCAGCTGCTGGCGGCCCAGGAGGAGGCCCGCCGGGTCCACACGGTGCTCTCCCAGGCGCTGGAGAAGTTCCGGGCGGCCCAGGAGGACCTCAAGGCCATCGAGGACGAACTGGAGGGGCACGCGCACCTGAAGCTCGACCAGCGCGACGGCTCGGTGCGGCTGGAGCTGACCGCCGAGGAGGAGCCGAAGCGCACCGCCTGCACCAAGGCGTACCAGGAGGCCCTCGCCTCCTACCGGGACCGCACCCGCGCCGCCCTCGAGAGCGCCGACACCGCCGACCGGGACCTGGCCCACGCGCTGACCGCCGATGTGAACGGTACGGCACGCGGCTTCAACGACCGCGCGTACGGCAGCCTGGAGGCGGCCCGCGCACAGGTGGCCGCCGATCTGAGGGAGGCACTGCGCCTGGCCGGCGCCGAGCAGGGCACGATGACCTCCGACCAGCTGGGGCGGCTCACCATGCTGGTGACGCGGCACAGCGGTGACGCCGAGTTCGCCGAGCGGTTCGCCACCACGCTCGGGGCCGAACGCACCCTGAAGCTCTGGTACAACGCCACCCACCCGCGCAGCCTCGACCACCCGGACACCGAGATCGACGAGACGGAGTGGTGGAAGTCGGCCTGCACGCTCCAGAAAACCCTCGGCACCACCCTGGCCACCGCCTCGCACGCCGACAGCCCCGCGATACGGCGCTGGCAGCAGGAGGTCATCGCCCTGGGGGACCGGCGCGTGGCGACCTTCGCAACCACCCACCCCTTCGGCTTCCAGCTGATGAGCAACCTGATGCGCTCGGGCACCTGGGATGCGGGCTTCCTCAACCGGTACGGCGACACGCTCCTCGCCTGGGACGAGAAGCTCAACACCCGTGACGGCTACGCCTACTGGGCCAACACGGCCGACTCCGACACCCTCGACCTGCTCGGCGGCGGCCGGGGAGCAGGCGACACCGGCCACGACGCCGCCATCGGGTTCCTGGAGGCGCTGGGCCGCAACCCCGAGGCGGCGACCACCTTCTTCGCCCGGCCGGCCGGCGTCAGCGGTGCCGTCGACCGCGGCAGCGAACTCAACGGCCACCTCGCCTGTCTGACGAGCGAGCGCAACTGGGTCTTCGACGGCAACACCCGGGCCGGCCCCCGCGAACTGGCGGGCCACGAGGCGCTGGGCCACGCGCTCACCGCGGCGACGACCGGCTACGCGTGGGACGATCCGCTGCTCACCGGAGAGAAGCCGGAGATCTTCGCGCACGGCGGGGACCGGCGCACCGCCGCGACGGCGGGAGTGATGGAGCAGGTCGTGCACGTCTACGGCGGCGAGGACGGCCCCCGGCTGCTGCACGAGCAGGCCGCCCTGGCGCCGGCTCTCGGCGCGATGGGCGGCTCCTATGTGGACGACCTCAACCGCGGCGTCTCCGGCGTGGGCGACTCGCTGCGGAACACCGGCGCCTTCCCGCCGGCGTACCGGGGCGCGGCCGGCTTCGGCCGCGACCAGGCCGTGGACTTCCTCAGCGTCCTCGGCCGGCACGAGACCTCGCACGGGCTGATGAACCAGGCCGAACACCTCTACACGCTCGACCGGTTGGCGGAAAAACCGCCGTCCGAGAGCGAGGAGAACTGGACGGCGGGACGGCGCGTGCTGCTGACGGAGGCCGAGGTGCGCGGGACGCTCGACCACGCGCGCGTCCGGCAGATCGAGGCCCGGTACGACGCCGAGTCCGCCGCCGCGCAGGACTCCTACCGGCAGTCGGCGAACTGGACCCGGGTCGGGATGAGCGCCTCGGCGCCGGCGATTGCCAATGGGGTGCTCAATGTGGTGGGAAAGAGCGGGCCGTGGGGAGTGGTGATCCCCATCGCGCAGGCGAGCGGGGTGGAATTCGCGAAGCTCTTCCACGACGACGCCGTCTTCGGCGGACCGCGAAATCCCGACCCGCCGCAGAACAAGGACCAGTTCTTCGCCCGCGGCGAGCGGGATTTGGGCGCCACCGCACAGAAGTACCTCATCGATTCCCGGCACGGCGGTGACGTGACGGGTGATCTCGCCGACGACATCAAGAGCACATACCTGGCCGTCGGCCCCCAGGGCAACGCCTACGAGGGCCGTGAACCGTAGGTGAAGTGAGCGCCACCCGTGCCCCGCCCGTCCCGTCTCCTGCCGGGACGGGCGGGACCGGGATTCCTCACGCCGGGACGCTCGCCAGGCCCGGCTCCAGGAAGCGGCGGCCGGTGACGCGCTCGCTGACGCCCTCACGGTCCAGGTACGGCGTCACCCCGCCGAGGTGGAAGGGCCACCCGGCGCCGGTGATCAGGCACAGGTCGATGTCCTGCGCCTCGGCGACCACACCGTCGTCCAGCATCAGCCGGATCTCTTCCGCGATGGCGTTCAGCGCCCGCTCGCGCACCTGCTCCTCGGTCAGCACCGTCTCCCCGGTCCGGAAGAGCCCGGCGACCTCCGGATCCAGCTCCTGCGTGCCGGGCACGTACAGGTTGCGCTTGCCCGCCTCGACGACGCGGCCGAGGTTCTCCGAGACGGCGAACCGGTCGGGGAAGGCGGCGTGCAGAGTGCCCGCGACGTGGTGCGCGACGGCCGGGCCGACCAGTTCCAGCAGCTGGATCGGCGACATCGGCAGGCCCAGCGGGGCCAGCGCCCGGTCGGCGACCTCCACCGGCGTGCCCTCGTCGATGGAGCGCAGCACCTCGCCCAGGAACCGGGTCAGCACCCGGTTGACGACGAACGCGGGCGCGTCCTTGACCAGCACGGCGGTCTTCTTCAGCTTCTTGGCGACACCGAACGCGGTGGCCAGCGCCGCGTCGTCGGTCTTGACGCCCCGCACGATCTCCAGCAGCGGGAGGACGGCGACGGGGTTGAAGAAGTGGAAGCCCACGACCCGCTCGGGGTGCTTGAGCTGCGAGGCCATCTCGCCGACCGACAGCGAGGAGGTGTTGGTGGCGAGGATGGCGTGCTCCGGCACGACCGCCTCGACCTCGGCGAACACCTTCTGCTTGACGCCCATCTCCTCGAAGACGGCCTCGATCACGAAGTCGGCGTCCGAGAAGGCGGCGGCCTTGTCCAGCGAGCCGGTCACCAGCGCCTTGAGGCGGTTGGCCTTGTCCTGGTTGATGCGGCCCTTGAGCAGCAGTTTGTCGATCTCCTCGTGGCAGTAGGCCACGCCCTTGTCGACGCGCTCCTGGTCGATGTCGGTCAGCACGACCGGCACTTCCAGACGGCGCGCGAACAGCAGACCGAGCTGCGAGGCCATCAGCCCGGCGCCGACGACCCCGACCTTGGTGACCGGCCGCGCCAGGTCCTTGGACGGGGCACCCGCCGGGCGCTTGGCGCGCTTCTGCACCAGGTTGAAGGCGTACAGTCCGCTGCGCAGCTCGCCGCCCATGATCAGGTCGGCCAGCGCCTGGGTCTCGGCCTCGAAGCCCTGCCGCAGGTCGCCGTTCTTGGCGGCGGCGATGATGTCGAGGGCCCGGTAGGCGGCCGGGGCGGCGCCGTGCACCTTGCTGTCGGCGATCTGCCTGCCGCGCTCGACGGCCGCGTCCCACGCCTCGCCGCGGTCCACCTCGGCGCGCACGACCTCGATCTCGCCCTTGAGGACGGCCGCCGTCCAGCGCAGCGACTCCTCCAGGAAGTCGGCGCCCTCGAACAGGGCGTCGGCGATACCCAGTTCGTAGACCTGCTCGCCCTTGAGCTGCCGGTTCTGGTTGAGCGAGTTCTCGATGATGACGCTGACCGCGCGCTCGGCGCCGATCAGATTCGGCAGCAGCGCGCAGCCGCCCCAGCCGGGCACCAGGCCGAGGAAGACCTCGGGCAGTGAGAAGGCCGGCAGCGCGGCGGAGACGGTGCGGTAGGTGCAGTGCAGACCCACCTCGACGCCGCCGCCCATCGCCGCGCCGTTGTAGTACGCGAACGTGGGCACGGCCAGGTTGGCCAGCCGGACGAAGACGTCGTGGCCGCCCTTGCCGATGGCGACCGCGTCCTCGTGCCGCTTCAGCAGCTCGACGCCCTTGAGGTCGGCACCGACGGCGAAGATGAACGGCTTGCCGGTGAGCCCGACGCCCTTGATCTCGCCGTCCGCGGCCTCCTTCTCCACCTGGTCGAGGGCCGCGTCCAGGTTGGCCAGCGACTGCGGGCCGAAGGTGGTGGGCTTGGTGTGGTCCAGCCCGTTGTCCAGCGTGATGAGGGCGAAGCGCCCCGCCCCGCCGGGCAGGTCGAGGTGGCGTACGTGCGCCTGCGTGACGACCTCGTCCGGGAAGAGCGCGGCCGCGCCCTTCAGCAGCTCAGCGGTGCTCATGCTCACTTGCCCTCCCAGTGGGGGTTCTCCCAGATGACGGTCCCGCCCATGCCGAAGCCGACGCACATGGTGGTCAGGCCGTAGCGGACGTGCGGCTGCTCCTCGAACTGGCGGGCGAGCTGAGTCATCAGCCGCACACCGGAGGAGGCCAGCGGGTGGCCGAAGGCGATGGCGCCGCCGTACTGGTTGACGCGCGGGTCGTCGTCGGCGATGCCGTAGTGGTCCAGCAGCGCGAGCACCTGGACGGCGAACGCCTCGTTGATCTCGAACAGGCCGATGTCGTCGATGGACAGACCGGCCTTGGCCAGCGCCTTCTCGGTGGCCGGGACCGGGCCGATGCCCATGACCTCCGGCTCCACACCGGCGAACGCGTAGGAGACCAGCCGCATCTTGACCGGCAGCCCCAGCTCGCGGGCCACGTCCTCGGCGGCGATGAGGGAGGCGGTGGCACCGTCGTTCAGGCCCGCGGCGTTGCCCGGGGTGACGCGGCCGTGCGCACGGAAGGGCGTCTTGAGCCCGGCGAGGTTCTCCAGCGTGGTGCCCGGCCGCATCGGCTCGTCGGCGGTGGCCAGGCCCCAGCCCGTCTCCCCGCCCTCGGGGGAGGTGCGGCGGATGGAGATCGGCACCAGATCCGGCTGGATCTTGTCGTTGGCGTACGCCTTGGCCGCCTTCTCCTGGCTGCGCACCGCGTAGGCGTCGGCGCGCTCCTTGGTCAGGTGCGGGAAGCGGTCGTGCAGGTTCTCGGCGGTCATGCCCATGAACATCGCGGACTCGTCGACCAGCTTCTCCGACACGAAGCGCGGGTTGGGGTCCACGCCCTCACCCATCGGGTGCCGGCCCATGTGCTCGACGCCGCCGGCGACGACCAGGTCGTAGGCGCCGAAGGCGATCGACCCGGAGGTCGTCGTGACGGCCGTCATCGCGCCCGCGCACATCCGGTCGATGGAGTAGCCGGGCACGGTCGGCGGCAGCCCCGCCAGGATCCCGGCGGTCCGGCCCAGTGTCAGGCCCTGGTCGCCGATCTGCGTGGTCGCGGCGATGGCGACCTCGTCGATGCGCTCCGGAGGCAGGTCGGGGTTGCGGCGGAGCAGCTCGCGGATGCACTTGACGACCAGGTCGTCCGCGCGGGTCTCGTGGTAGATGCCCTTGGGGCCCGCCTTGCCGAACGGTGTGCGAACGCCGTCGACGAAGACGACGTCCCTTGCGGTACGAGGCACGTTGGCTCTCCTCCAGGTGCGGCCGGGGGTCGGTCGACCCCCATGCTACTTGCCGGTAACCACCTGGCAAGGGCCGACCTGGGGCAGGGGCGCACGTCACACCGGAACGTCTACGCGGAGACCGTCAGCGCCGCCCGCAGCAGCTGAGCCGTCTGCCCGATCTGCCACTCGCGCGCCCCCAGCGCGCGCAGCGCCCCGGAGACCGACTCGAGCGTGATCTCGGCAGGCGGCTCCCAGCACAGCCGGCGCACCGTGTCCGGGGTCAGCAGGTTCTCCTGCGGCAGATTCAGCTCCTCGGCGCGCTCGGTCACCGCGGCACGGGCCGCCGACAGCCGGGCCGCGGCCGCCGGGTCCTTGTCGGCCCAGGCGCGGGGCGGCGGCGGGCCGTGGGTGGCCTGGCTCTGCTGCGGCAGCTCCTCCTCGGGCAGGGCACGCGCCCGCTCGACCGCCGCGTGCCACTGGTCGAGCTGCCGGCGGCCCATCCGCTGGCCGAACCCGGGCAGCGCCGCCAGGGCCCGGGCGCTGGTCGGCATGGCCAGCGCGGCCTCCACGATCGCCGCGTCCGAGAGCACCTTGCCCGGCGAGACGTCCCGCTTGCGCGCCACCGCGTCCCGCGCCTGCCACAACTCCCGAACGACGGCCATCTGACGGCGCCGCCGCACCTTGTGCATACCCGAGGTGCGGCGCCACGGGTCCTTGCGGGGCGGCGGCGGGGCGGCGGCGGCGATCGCCGCGAACTCCTCCTGGGCCCACTCCAGCTTGCCCTGCCGCGACAGCTCCACCTCCAGCGCGTCCCGCAGGTCCACCAGCAGCTCGACGTCGAGCGCCGCGTAGCGCAGCCACGGCTCGGGCAGCGGGCGGGTGGACCAGTCGACGGCGGAGTGCCCCTTCTCCAGGGCGTAGCCGAGCACGTTCTCCACCATCGCGCCGAGCCCCACCCGGGCGAACCCGGCGAGCCGCCCGGCCAGCTCGGTGTCGAAGAGCCGCGTGGGCCGCATGCCTATCTCGCGCAGGCACGGCAGGTCCTGGGTGGCCGCGTGCAGCACCCACTCGCTGCCCGCCAGCGCCGCGTCCAGGCCCGACAGATCAGGGCAGGCGACAGGGTCGATCAGCGCGGTGCCCGCGCCGGCGCGGCGCAGCTGCACCAGATAGGCGCGCTGTCCGTAGCGGTAACCGGAGGCGCGCTCGGCGTCCACCGCCACCGGCCCGCTGCCCGCCGCGAACGCCTCGGTCACCCGGGCCAGCTGCTCGGCCGTGGCGGTGACGGGCGGGATGCCCTCGCGCGGTTCCAGGAGTGGGACCGGCGCCGGGGCGGAGTCCTGGACAGGGGCCTGAGCTGCGGGGGCTGATGCGGTCTCTTGGGCGTCGGTCACCAGTCAAGAGTAGCCGCGCGCGCACGAAGCCGGGCGCCCGCCGAGGGAACGTTACCTCGACGGGCGCCCGGAAAGCCGAACGGTGCGGGAGCCGAACGGCGCGGAGGGGACGGGGAGTGGAGCGGAGGACGGCGGACGGAGGGAGAAGGAGGCGGGAGGGGAGGGGGAGCGGTCAGTGGATGATGCCCGTGCGCAGGGCGACGGCCACCATTCCCGCACGGTCGCCGGTGCCCAGCTTGCGGGCGATGCGGGCGAGGTGGCTCTTGACGGTGAGCGCCGAGAGGCCCATCGACACGCCGATGGCCTTGTTGGACTGCCCCTCGGCCACCAGCCGCAGGACCTCCACCTCGCGGCCCGACAGCTCCCGGTACCCGCCCGGGTGCCCCGGTCCGCCGGGTCCGCCGCCCGGCCTGCGGTGCATCCGTGCCGCCGCGGCGGCACCGATCGGGGCCGCACCGTGCCGGGTCGGCAGCGGGCCGCCCAGGTTGGTACGGGTGCCGGTGACGACGTAGCCCTTGACGCCGCCGGCCAGTGCGTTGCGTACGGCGCCGATGTCGTCGGCGGCGGACAGGGCGAGCCCGTTGGGCCAGCCCGCCGCTCTGGTCTCCGACAGCAGGCTCAGGCCGGAGCCGTCGGGCAGGTGCACGTCGGCCACGCAGATGTCGCGCGGGTTTCCGACGCGGGGACGGGCCTCCGCGATGGACGACGCCTCGATCACGTCCCGGACACCGAGAGCCCACAGATGGCGGGTCACGGTGGAGCGGACGCGGGGGTCGGCCACGACGACCATGGCCGTCGGCTTGTTCGGGCGGTAGGCGACCAGGCTTGTGGGGTGCTCGAGGAGAACAGACACCGGGCCTCCTGCAGGGAGTGGCTGTGGGGGACGGAACCGAACGAGTCGGGTATTCCGTGTGAAGGGTCACAGACTCCTTCGGCACCTTCTCCGCACCTCTTTAGAGAAAGATCACGAATTAGTGACCCGAATTTCCACAATCCCGTTTCCGGCATTTTCCTCCGGAGGAAAACATTCCTTTGTCTACACGGAGACCGGCCGGGCGGCCGGGTGAATTGAGTGAGGTTCTTTGTAGACAAAACACCGCACCGGCGGGATCCGGTCCCGTCGGTGCGGTGGAGGAAGAGGGAGACGAGGGGGCTGGGGAGGGGAGAAGGGGAGAGGGAGGGGAGCGCGGAGGGATCAGGCGGGCGGCCGGGCCGCCGGGGTCAGCGCGGCCCCCGGCGCTGGGGCAGCTGCACGACCGAGGTGCCCTCGCCCGTCTCCGGCGGCAACCCCGCGCACTGGCAGAGCAGTTCGCACCAGGCCGTCAGATGTGCCGCGGCGTCCGGGGCGGTGCCCTCGGGGGTCCAGCTCGCGCGGATCTCCAGCACCTCCTCGGCGGCACGCTCGGCGAGCCCGCCGAAGAACGCCGAGCTGGACCGGGTCACCGTCCCGCTCGGCTCCGTGTAACCGGCGCTCCGCGCCTCCAGCGCCCCGGTCAGCCACGACCAGGTCACCTCGGGCAGCAGCGGATCGCCCGCGATCTCCGGCTCCAGCTCGGCCCGGCACAGCGTGACGACCCGGAAGGTGCCGCGCCAGCCGTCCTGGCCCTGCGGGTCGTGCAGCAGCACGAACCGTCCGTCGGCCAGCTCGACCGCCTCGTCCTCCGGCTCGTTCACGGTCGCCTCCAGGGCGAAGGCGAACGGTGCCAGCCGCTTGGGCGGCGGCAGCGGTGTGAGGCGGACCTCCGGACGCGGCCGCGTCTCGCTCAGGGCGGTCACGGCCGCCTGGAAAGGGGGCGGGAAGGAGTCCCCGCCGCCGCCACCTGAGCCGCCCGTTCCGCCGGTGCCTCCCACTCCGTCGAAGCCTCCCGCCTTCGCCGCCCGCGCCGCAGTCATGGCCCGAAGAGTAGGCGGAGGCCGCGCTTCAGGCCGGTAGGGACACCCCGTTCGGCCGTGGGAGACTTCTCCGCGTGAGTGGAAACGACCGCCCTACGGGCAAGCCGATCCAGCCTACGCAGACCCACGACGCCGCGCCGAGCGGTGCCGCCGCGCCGAACGCCGCCCACGACTCGGCGTTCCTGCGCGCGTGCCGCCGCGAACCGGTGCCGCACACGCCGGTGTGGTTCATGCGGCAGGCGGGCCGCTCGCTGCCCGAGTACCGCAAGGTGCGCGAGGGCATCGGCATGCTGGACTCGTGCACGCGGCCCGACCTCGTCGCCGAGATCACCCTCCAGCCGGTGCGCCGCCACAAGGTGGACGCCGCCGTCTACTACAGCGACATCGTCGTTCCGCTCAAGGCCATCGGCGTCGACCTCGACATCAAGCCGGGCGTCGGCCCCGTCGTCGAGAAGCCGATCCGCTGCCGCGCCGACCTGGAGCGCCTGCGCCCGCTCGACCCCGAGGACGTCGCGTACGTGACGGAGGCCGTCGGCATCCTCACCCGCGAGCTGGGGCCCACTCCGCTGATCGGCTTCGCGGGCGCGCCCTTCACCCTGGCCAGCTATCTCGTCGAGGGCGGCCCCTCCAAGAACCATGAGCACACCAAGGCGCTCATGTACGGCGACCCCGAGCTGTGGGCCGAGCTGCTGGACCGGCTCGCCGGTATCACCGCCGCCTTCCTCAAGGTGCAGATCGAGGCCGGGGCGAGCGCCGTGCAGCTCTTCGACTCCTGGGCCGGCGCGCTCGCTCCCGAGGACTACCGCCGCAGCGTGCTGCCCGCCTCGGCGAAGGTCTTCGAGGCCGTCGCCCCCTACGGCGTGCCCCGTATCCACTTCGGGGTGGGCACCGGCGAGCTGCTGCGGCTCATGGGCGAGGCGGGCGCCGATGTGGTCGGCGCCGACTGGCGGGTGCCCGTGGACGAGGCGGCCCGGCGCGTCGGCCCCGGCAAGGCGATCCAGGGCAACCTCGACCCCGCGGTCCTCTTCGCCCCCAGGGGCGCCGTCGAGCGTGCGGCCGGCCGGGTGCTGGAGGCGGCGCGCGGGCTGGAGGGCCACATCTTCAACCTCGGCCACGGTGTCCTGCCGGACACCGATCCGCAGGCCCTGACGGATCTGGTGTCCTACGTGCACGAGGCGAGCGCCCGCGCCTGAGCCCGCCTGG
>NZ_VJOK01000001.1:5987015-5989360 GCF_013302895.1 Streptomyces albus subsp. chlorinus
CGCCCCGGCGGGGTCCGGCCGTCCTGACGCGCCGGACCCCCGCTGCCGGCTCCCGCCACCGGCCCCGCCACCCACCCGCGGTCCGGGACCCCGCCGACGGGCTGCGGGCCGTCGTGCCGCGGGCCGTCGGGTTGCACGCCGTCGGGCTACGCGCCGTCGCGGTGGACCGCGGTCGCCGCCGCGGCCTTCCGCGCCGCCACCAGCACCGGGTCCCACACCGGACTGAAGGGCGGGGCGTAGCCCAGGTCCAGGGCCGTCATCTGTTCCACCGTCATACCCGCGTGGAGGGCGACGGCGGCGATGTCCACGCGCTTGCCCGCGTGTTCGCGGCCGACGATCTGGACGCCCAGCAGCCGCCCCGAGCGGCGCTCGGCGATCATCTTGACGCGGATCGGGCGGGTGCCCGGGTAGTAGCCCGCCCGCGTCGTGGACTCGATCACCACGCTGGCGAAGCGCAGCCCCACCTCGGCGGCCTGCGCCTCCAGCAGGCCCGTCCTGGCGATCTCCAGGTCGCACACCTTGCTGACGGCGGTGCCCACCACGCCGGGGAAGGTGGCGTAGTCGCCGCCGATGTTGGCGCCGATGACCCGGCCGTGCTTGTTGGCGTGCGTACCGAGCGGCACGTGCTGGGCGCGGCCCGAGACCAGGTTGAGCACCTCCACGCAGTCGCCGCCCGCCCAGATGTTCTCGTGGCCGCGCACCCGCATGGCCAGGTCGGTCCGCAGCCCGCCGGACCCGCCCAGGGGCAGCCCCGCCTCCCGGGCCAGCTCGGTTGCCGGACGCACGCCGAGGCCGAGGACCACCACGTCGGCCGGGTACTCGGCGTTCTCGGTCGCCACCCCGCGGGCCCGCCCCCGCTCGTCGGTGAGGATCCCGGTGACGGCGGCGCCCAGCACCGTCTCGATGCCCATGCCGCACATCGCCTCGTGCACCAGTTCGCCCATGTCCGGGTCGAGCGTGGACATCGGCTGCTCGGCCTTCTCCAGCACCGTCACCCGGTAGCCCCGTCTGACGAAGGCCTCCGCCATCTCCACGCCGATGTAGCCCGCGCCGACGACGACCGCCCGGCGCCCGTCCCGGCCGCCGCCCCCGCCGTCCTGGGACTCCACCCGGTGCTCCAGCGCGTCGAGCAGCCGCTGGCCGTCCTCCAGCGTCTGCACCCCGTGGACGCCCTCGGCGTCGATGCCCGGCAGCGGCGGGCGCACCGGGACGGCGCCGGTGGCCAGCACCAGGTGGTCGAAGCCTTCCCAGCGCTCGGTGCCCGACCCGTCCCGCACCCGTACCCGCTGCCCGGGAACGTCCAGCTCGACCGCCTCGGTGCCCATCCGCAGGTCGATGCCGCGCGAGCGGTGCTCCTCGGGGGACCGGGCGATCAGGGCGTCCCGGTCCGTCACCTCGCCGCCCACCCAGTAGGGGATGCCGCAGGCCGAGTAGGAGGAGAAGCGGCCCCGCTCGAAGGCCACGATCTCCAGTTCCTCGGGATTCTTGAGCCTGCGGGCCTGCGACGCGGCCGACATGCCCGTCGCGTCGCCCCCGATGACCACCATCCGCTGCGCCGCCATCGCGGACGCTCCCTTCGCCGTACGGCGGGCGGGCGCTCGGCCCCCTGCCGCGGTTCGCTGCCACCGTCACTGTCGCTGATCCACTGCCAGGGCCAACGTTAGGCGCCGGGTACCACTCTGCGAGACTGCCCATATGCACGTACTTGTCATCGGAGGCGGCATCTCCGGCCTGGCCGCCGCGCACCAGCTGCTCGAAGGCGGTGCGCGGGTGACCGTGCTGGAGGCCGGGGCACGGCTCGGCGGCAAGCTGCACACGGGCAGCATCGCGGGCACCACGGCCGTCGATCTGGGCGCCGAGTCCCTGCTCGCCCGCCGCCCCGAGGCCGTGGAGCTGGCCCGCGCCGTCGGCCTGGGCGAACAGCTGCGGCCGCCCGCCGTGGCGGGTGGTGCCCTGTGGACCCGCGGCGCCGTGCGCCCGATGCCCAAGGGCCATGTGATGGGCGTGCCCGGCGACCCGGCGGCCCTGGACGGCGTCCTGTCGCCCGAGGGGCTGGCCCGCGTCGCGGAGGAGGAGCGGCTGCCCCCCCGACGCGCCGGAGGAGGACGTGGCGGTGGGCGCGTACGTCGCCCGGCGGCTCGGCCGCGAGGTCGTCGACCGGCTCGTCGAACCCCTGCTCGGCGGGGTGTACGCCGGGGACGCGTACCGCCTCTCGATGCGCGCCGCCGTGCCGCAGCTGTACGAGGCGGCGCGACGCACCGGCTCCCTGCTGGCCGGGGTGCGTGCCGTCCAGGAGAGCGCCGCGCGGACACCGCAGCCGGCCGGCCCCGTCTTCCTGGGCATCG
>NZ_VJOK01000001.1:5989408-5992354 GCF_013302895.1 Streptomyces albus subsp. chlorinus
GGAGTCGGACGGCTGCCCGTCGCGGTCGCCGAGGCGGTCACCGCCAAGGGCGCCGCCATCCGGCTGAGCACGCCGGTCCGCGAGCTGCGCCGCATCCCCGCCGGTGACGGCGCCGGCTGGCTCGCCGTCACCGCGCACGAGGCGCTGCGCGCCGACGCCGTCGTGCTGGCCACCCCAGCGCCGTCGGCCGCCCGGCTGCTGGGCCCGCACGCGCCCGCCGCGGCAGCGGTGCTCGGCCGGGTCGAGTACGCCTCGATGGCCCTGGTCACCCTGGCCTTCCGCCGCTCGGACACCGAGCGGCTGCCGCCGGGCAGCGGCTTCCTGGTGCCCCCGGTGGACGGGCACGCCATCAAGGCGTCCACGTTCTCCAGCCACAAGTGGGACTGGGTCGCCGCCCAGGACCCCTCCCTGTTCGTCCTGCGCACCTCGCTGGGCCGCTACGGCGAGGAGCGGGTGCTGGAGCGGGACGACGCCGAGCTGGTGGAGCTGTCGCTGCGCGATCTGCGCGCCGCCACCGGTCTCGACGCGCGCCCCGTCGACACCCTCGTCTCCCGCTGGGACGGCGGTCTGCCGCAGTACCCGGTCGGACACCTCCAGCGCGTCGCCGCCGTACGGGCAGCCGTCGATGCGCTGCCCGGGCTCGCGGTGGCCGGCGCCGTCTACGAGGGCGTGGGCGTCCCGGCCTGCGTGGCCGGAGGACGGCGCGCGGCCCGGCACGTCCTGCAATCAGCTGAGTCGGTCAACGAGAACGGTGAGAAGGCAAGCCATGAGTGACGTACCGCAGAAGGCCCCCAACGCGGGCAAGAAGGCCAAGGACCTCAACGAGGTCATCCGCTACACCCTCTGGTCCGTCTTCAGGCTGCGCGACGTGCTCCCCGAGGACCGCGCCGGCTTCGCGGACGAGGTCGAGGAGCTGTTCGCCCAGCTCGCCGCCAAGGACGTAGTGGTGCGCGGCACCTACGACGTCTCCGGGATGCGGGCCGACGCCGACCTGATGATCTGGTGGCACTCGGAGGAGTCCGACGCCCTCCAGGACGCCTACAACCGCTTCCGCCGCACCAGGCTGGGCCGCGCGCTGGAGCCCGTCTGGTCGAACATGGCGCTGCACCGCCCCGCCGAGTTCAACAAGTCGCACATCCCCGCCTTCCTCGCCGACGAGGAGCCGCGCGCCTATGTGAGCGTCTACCCGTTCGTGCGCTCCTACGAGTGGTACCTGCTGCCCGACGAGGACCGCCGCCGGATGCTCGCGGACCACGGCAAGATGGCCCGCGGCTTCCCCGACGTGCGGGCCAACACCGTGCCGTCCTTCTCGCTGGGCGACTACGAGTGGATCCTCGCCTTCGAGGCGGACGAGCTGTACCGCATCGTCGACCTGATGCGGCACCTGCGCGGCTCCGAGGCGCGGCGGCACGTCCGCGAGGAGATCCCCTTCTTCACCGGCCGCCGCAAGCCGGTCGCCGAACTGGTGGCCGGGCTGGCCTGAGGCCCTGCCCGGCTCTGCCCGGCCCGGTTCGCTAGCGGGCGGCCCGGGTGTTGGAGACCGGCACGGTCCTGGACTGCTGCCGCCCGCCCGGCTTCGGCTCCGGACGGGCGGCGCACTCGGCGTGCCCGCCCGGCGTCCTGCCCTCGAACAGATAGCGCTCGATGTGCGCGTCCACGCACGGGTTGCCGCCGCTCACCCCGTGGTTGCCCGCGCCCACCTCCGTCACCAGCGAGGAACCCGCCAGCCTGCGCCGGGTCTCCAGCGCCCCCTGGTACGGGGTGGCCGCGTCCCGGGTGGCCGCCACCAGCAGCACCGGGGGCAGCTCGCCCGGCCCGGTGCGCACGTCCACCGGCCGGGACGGCGTCGTGTGCCAGTAGGCGCACGGCAGGTTCATCCACGCGTTGTCCCAGGTGTTGAACGGGGCGAGGGCCGCCGAGGCGGTGTTGTCCCGCTCCCAGCGGTCCCACTCCCGGGGCCAGGGGGCGTCCTGGCACTCGACCGCGTTGTAGACGGCGTTGCCGTTCTCCTCGCTCGCCGCCTGCGCCATGTCCGGCGCCGCGACCTTGACCAGCGGCGCCGGGTTGCCGCGCAGGAACTCCGAGAGCACCCGCGCGTACGGCGCCCAGGTGACGTCGGCGTACCCGGTCTCCAGGAACGCCTGCACCAGCTCCTTCTGCCCCACCGTCCCGCCCGCCGGAGCGCGGTCCACGGTGGCCATCGCCGTGTCGAAGGACGTCTGCACCTCGTCCGCCGTGCGCCCCAGCCCGTAGCTGCCGTGGTGTGCGGCCACCCACCGCTTCCAGTCCGTCCAGCGGCGTTCGAAGCCCAGGTTCTGGTCGAGGTTGGCCTGGTACCACACCGAGTCGGGCGACGGGTCCACCACGCTGTCCAGGACCAGGCGGTGGACGTGGCCGGGGAAGAGCGTCGCGTAGACCGAGCCGATGTAGGTGCCGTACGAGGCGCCCAGGTAGCTGAGCCGGGGCCGGCCCAGCGCCGCCCGCACCACGTCGAGGTCCCGCGCGTTGTCCGGCGTCGTGTAGTGCCGCAGCCGCTCGGGCCGGTCCCGGGCGCAGCCCCTGGCGTAGGCGGCGGCCTTCGCGTTCATCGCCTGCTTGAAGGCGGGGGAGGGGTGCCGCGGGGAGGGGTTCGGTCCCTTGAGGAACTCCGCGGGGTCCTGGCAGGAGAGGGGGTCCGAGCGGCCCACCCCGCGCGGGGCGTACCCGATGAAGTCGTAGCGCGCGTTCAGCCGCTTCCACAGGCCGCCCAGCTTCGGGTAGCGGGGGAAGCTCATGCCGTTGCCGCCGGGCCCGCCCGGGTTGTAGACGAGCGGCCCCAGGTACTGGCCGGGGTCGCCGGTGGCACGGGCCCTGCTGACGGTGAGGGAGAGGTGGTCGCCGTCCGGCTCGGTGTAGTCGACGGGCACCCGCACCGTGCCGCACTCGACCGTGGCGGGCAGGTGCTCG
>NZ_VJOK01000001.1:5992374-5995887 GCF_013302895.1 Streptomyces albus subsp. chlorinus
CCGCCACGAGTGCGAGAGCCGCCAGGGCGCCGAGGGCCGAGGAGATCGCTGCTGTACGCACTGTGGGCTCCCTGGCGGTGGTCGCTGTCGCTCCGTCAGCCGTGCCACGGGGCACCGCCGTTCATATCGGATGCTCAACCGCTCATAAGCCGATGTAAAGCAGCGCCCTCGGGTGTCGCCGCACGCCCCCCGTACGGCCCCGGGGCCCGTTCCGCCGGGGCGGGGAGGGACCCCGCCAAGACGGGACCCCGCGCCGCGCGGGGATCAGCGCGGCGAGGGGCCCAGGCGGTGGCTGCGCCAGCGCTTGAGGGGCCTGCGGCGGGCGCGGGGGAGGCCGCCGTGTGCCAGGGCGTGCGCGGCGAAGTCGAGGGCGTCCCAGCGGTAGTTGGCGCGCAGCGGGTGCTGGAGGGCGTACGCCGCGAACAGCCGGCGGTACTCGGCCTCCCCGAGGATGGCGGGCAGCTCCGGCGCCACCTTGGCGACGATGTCCGCGCGCTTGGCCCGCAGGGCGCGGGCCTGGATGCGGACCCGCTCCGGATCGAAGCCCGGCGGCACGGGGCCCCGGCGACCAGCGCCGCCAGCAGCCCGGCCTGGGCCCGGGCCAGGCGCTCCCTCGCGGCGTCAGACACGGGCGGCCCCCACGACGGCGCGGACGGCCTCCAGCTCGGCGGCCAGCTCGGCGACGGGCGGGAAGTTCTCGTCCCGCTCCAGCAGCACCCCGGGCGGCATGGTCCGGGCGCACAGCTGGGCCAGGACGTCCAGGACGGGCTCCGTCACGGGGTGCCCGTGGCTGTCGTGCCAGACGCCGTCCCGCTCGACGCCGCCCGCCACATGGACGTACGCCAGGGCCTCCAGGGGGAGCCGGTCGAGGGCCTCGGCCGGGTCCTCGCCGCGGTTGACGTGGTTGGTGTGCAGGTTGGCCACGTCGATCAGGAGCCGTACGCCCGTGCGCCCGACCAGCTCCGCGAGGAACTCGCCCTCGCTCATCTCCTCGCCGGGCCAGCTCAGCAGCGCCGCGATGTTCTCCACGGCCAGCGGCACGGGCAGCACGTCCTGCGCGATGCGGATGTTCTCGCACAGCACGTCCAGCGCGTCCCGGGTGCGGGGGACGGGCAGCAGGTGCCCGGCCTCCACCGGGTCCAGCCCGGTGCCGGGGCCGCCGGCGCGGACGAAGGCGATGTGCTCGGTCACCAGCGGGGCGTCCAGCGCCTCGGCGCGTTCGGCGAGCGCGGCGAGCCGTGCCGGGTCGGGCCGCTCGGCGCCTCCGAGGCCGAGCGTCACGCCGTGCGGTACCACCACCGTGCCGCGGGCCCGCAGCCGCTGGAGGGACTCCGGCAGATGGCCCGGACAGATGTTCTCCGCGACGACCTCGACCCAGTCGATGCCCGGCAGCGCTTCGATGCCGTCGGCGATCTCGGGCCGCCAGCCGATACCGGTACCCAGTCGGTCCATCATCCGCTCCTCCCCGTTGCCGCGAGGAACTCCTGCTCCTTGTGCGGCGTTCCAATCCCCCAGGCCGCCTCTTCAGAGCTGGAATTGAGGTTCGCGCCCGGCCCCCGGCTCAGTCCCCGCCGCGCCGGACGCCGGGGTCGCCGCCGCCCGGCGGGGCGCCGTGCGGAGCGGAGACCTCCACGAACTCGGCGCGCTTCTTCTCCGTCAACCGCAGTATCGGCACCGCCTTGTTGCGGGGGTTGCCGTTGTTGAGGAACGACAGGAAGCCGCTGCCGCCGGGCACCCGCTGCTCCAGGTGCATCTTGTGGAACATCCGGCCGACCGACTCCCCGGTCACGTCACCGCCCCACCGGGCCGCCATGGCCACCCCCTGCGCCGCCGTGAGCACGGCGTCGTGCGCCATGATGGCCTGCCCGTCGTCGCGGCTGTCGCGGGGGAACCAGCGGTCCAGTTCGCCGCCCTCGCGGAACTTGCGGGCCGTCGCGGCGGAGACGGCCCGCTTGCCCGCCTCGCTGCCCTCCCACATGTCCGGATGGGCGAGCCCCGTGTAGAGCACCTCGACCTTCGTACGGTAGGCGCGCTCCAGCTCGCGAGCCGTCAGGTTCGTGGTGTCGTCCCCGGTGATGACGCGGAACTCCTGGTCGGTGCAGGTGCGGTTGGCCAGTGCGTCGAGGAAGTGGGTGAGGTGGCGGCCTCTGCCGGCGAAGAAGATGAGCCGCGGCTTCTGCTGGCACAACTGGCCCGTCATGTGGCGCAGTTCGTTCTCCCATCCGGTGCGGGCGGAGGAGTCGAACGTCAGCTCCTCGTCGGCGACGATGCGGAACCCCGCTTCGCGGTCGGGGAACGCCTTCTCGAAGGCCGGTCCGAGCGTGTTGGCGTAGTGGTTGGTGCGGGCGATGTCCTGGACGACCACGGCGGTGCGGTACTTCTCCCGCCGCAGGAACGCGGCAGCCGCGCGCGCCTCGTCGGCGTTGGTCGGCGCGACGCGCACGAAACCGTCGATATCGCGTATGTCGGTCGCGGACATGGTGCTGCCGACCATCGCGATCCGCCGCCGCTCCAGGGCGCGCAGCGCCCGCAGGTTCTCCGCGGTGCTGGGGCCCAGACCGGTGACGGCCACCAGCCGGTCCGGGGCGCCGGTCCGGGCGGCGAGCCGGTCGGTGACCTCGCGCCAGTGCCCCGACTCGCTGCCCGTGTTGGCGATCAGCAGCCGGATCTTGGGCGAGCCGCGCAGATCACCGTCGTTGTGGCGGCGCTGCGCCAGATAGGCGCCCTCCAGCTCGTGCCGCACCGACTCGTCGGAGTTGCTGTCGCTCTCGGTCAGGGTGAACGTCGTCATGTAGGCGACGCTGACGTAGGGGTCGTCGCCCCTGGCCACCTGGTCGTTCTCCGTCTTGATCCGCTCGGTGACGCCGCGCAGGTGCGGTGCGAAGACGTGGGAGCCGTCCGTCACGCCGACGCACTCGTGCCGGCCCGGATGCCCTTCGACGTCCCTCTTCTCGACGCCGTCCGCGCAGCGCGACCGCCGCTCGTCCAGCCAGTCGTACGTCAGCGGCACCGCCACGCCGAGCACGGCGAGGACGGCCACCAGCGCCGCGACGCGTTTGACGATGTGGAGCGGCCAGGAGATCCGGAGCACGCCTTCACCCTTCCTCGGCACATGTCTGCGGGTGGACCCAGTTGCGGTACTTCTCGGCCTCGTTGAGCAGATGGAGGCTGTCGCTGTGCGGATGCTCCTGCGAGACCCGCTCGAACCTGGCGGCCAGCGTCGGGCCCAGCACCCGCCCGGGGTCCAGCAGCGGGTCGCTCCACAGCCAGCGGGCCACCAGCAGGGCCCGCACTGCCGCGTGGAGGGGGCTGTCCGTCCGCGCGGGGTCGTGGGTGAGCGGGCCCAGGACGTCGCGGTGCGCCTGGTCCTTGGGGACCCGGTTCGGCGCGGCGGCGACCGCGTTCAGCTCGGCCACCCACCGGTGCGTGTCCACCGACTCCAGGCGCCGCACCAGGAACTCGGTGACCGCGCCGATCTGGTGCTGCGCCAGCCGGTGGTACATCGCCCGCACG
>NZ_VJOK01000001.1:5996504-6000005 GCF_013302895.1 Streptomyces albus subsp. chlorinus
CGGCGCCCGCGGCCGGCGCGGGTGCCCCTTCCCGCCCGCCCGCGCCGCTTCGCGGACCGGCGCCGTCCCGGCCGTCCCGGTGCCGCCGTGCCGCCCGCCCGGGCAGCGTCCTGTCGGGCAGTCGGCGCAGCCACACCTCGCGGGCGTGCCCGGGGGCGGTGGGCAGATCCGCCTGGTCCAGCACCGTCAGCACCTGCCGCACGGCCCGCGGCAGTCCGCCGGTGAGGCGGTGCACGAACGGGGCGAGGGCCGGGTCGCGCTGCGGCCGGTCGGACAGCCGGGCGCGGACCTCGTCCAGCGTCAGGTCGCGCAGCCGCAGCGGATACCAGTGGCCCGGGTCCCCCGGCGGTCTGCGCTCCCGCCAGTCCGCCAGCCGCGCCCCGTCCACGGCGCGTACCGTCCACCCCCACGACTCCCCCGAGGGCGGGCCCCAGCCCGGCAGCCAGCGGTGGGCGCTGGCGACCACCGTGAGCGGGTCCCCCGCCTCCGCCCGGGGCGGCGTGGCGGTGTGCCGGGCGGCGGCCCGGGCGTCCTCCCGTGCCGTCAGCAGCAGTTCGAGGAAGCGGCGGCCGTCCGGCGTGTGGCAGCTGTCGAGCAGGAGCAGGTAGGAGCGCGGCGCGAAGGACAGCTCCGCGTTGCGCCGCAGGTCCTCCAGGAACGCCGCGCACAGGATCCGCTCCAGCTTCCGCGCGTCCTCCGCCGGGCCGCGGCGCCAGTGGTTCAGCTCGATCACCGCGTCCCAGGGGCTGGTGCCGCCGGTCAGCGGGTGCCTGCCGTACCAGCGGGCGCTCTCGGCGAACCGGTGCCGCGAGAGCACGCCCGACACCATGCGGGCGCCCTCCCGCGCGGCGCCGCCCACCACCTCCTCGAACACCGCGGGGATGCCGGCGGGCAGCCCCAGGGCCGAGCCGCCCACCTGCACGAAGCCGGACAGGTAGTCGCCGTAGCTGGCGAAGGTGGTGTCCTCGAACTGGCCGAGGCGCCGGTGGAGTTGGCGCCGCTGGTCGCGCAGCGGGACGGTGCTCAGGTCGGCGATGCCGCGCAGTTCGCTGTCGGAGGCCAGCAGCCCCAGCGTCAGCCGGGGGAAGCGCGAGACCCGGTAGCGGGGCAGCTTCCGCTCCAGCTGGCGGGCGATCAGCCCCAGCGCGTACCGGGGCTGCAACGGCCGGCCGGAGCCGAAGTTGAGGTAGGCGAAGGGCTGTTCCGCGCCGAAGCGCGCCATCAGCGCCCCGTGCGCCTCGCTCGCGCCCGCGCCGTGCGGCCCCAGCAGCACGACGAGCGGGCGTTCCGCCTCGGGCGGCAGCGCCAGGCACTCGTCCACCAGCGGCACCAGCCCGGCGGGGCCCGGGGGACCGAACGGTCCCCCCTCTCCCGGTCGCGTCCGCGCCACGTCACACCCCCGATCCCCCCGGGCGCTCTCCCCGACGCGTGCGTCTTGCGCCCTGTGAGGAGGATGCCACTATCCGTGGTCGAGTGTCAGGGGGTGAGAGGAAGGATCAGGCGAACACGGGAGGATCCGTCCACCCGGGGGGTCATCCGTTTCCGCGCAGCGCCGGGTGGTCCGCGACGACGGTGGCCGAGCCCGGCGGGATCTCCGTGAACCCGGCGTCCTGGACGACGGGGAGGCCGCCGGCGGCGAGGTCCGCCCAGTGCGCCGCGTCCCGGGCCGGGCGCACCGCGAGCGGGAAGCCCGCCCGGCGCCACGCGGTCCGCTCGGGCTCCTCCAGCGCCCACCAGGCCAGCTGGGCGCCGTGTCCCGCCTGCGCCATCGCCTTGCCCGCCGACATCTCCACCCGCGGGTTCAGCCAGAGCACGGGCGTGCCCTCGGGCGGCGCTGCCGGCGGTTCGGGCTCCGCCAGTTCGGTGCCCGACACCTGGAGCCGCGCCAGGTCCTTGGGCCAGCCGTCGAGCGGGACCGGCGGGAAGACGCGGACCTCGGCGGTGCGCCCGGTCACCGTGATCCCGGCCAGCGGCTCCGTGCGCCGCCACTCGGCGCCCCGGGCCCGTCGTACGACCTTGCGGATGCCGCGCTCCTCCCACAGCCGCACCCGCTTGTGCCACTCCCCGGTCCCCTCGGCCGTCCGCGGGTCGGACAGCAGGACGAGCACCGCGCGGGCCGCCGTCTCCAGCGCGTCGGTGCGCGCGGGCGGGCCGGCGCGCTCGATCCGTACGACGAGGGGCAGCACGTAGCGGTCGGGCCCGGCCGGTTCGGGCGTCGGCGTGGCCCCGGGCGCGGAAGCCGGTCCGGGGGCGGGAACGGGCGCGGGCACGGGTTCGGGGGTCGAAGCGGTCACCTCCTCAGTCTGCCAGCGTCTAACGTCACTCCCATGAACTGGTCTGTGCGGCTGGAGGACGTGGGGCACCGCTACCGTGCGGGCGGGCCGTGGGTGCTGCGCGGGGTGGACCTGGAGCTGAGCTCCGGTGCCCTGCTGCGGATCGAGGGCGGCAACGGCAGCGGCAAGTCCACGCTGCTGCGGCTGCTCGCCGGGATCGACGCACCCGCCGCCGGCCGGCTGCGCGGGCGGCCCCCCGCCCGCGGCTACGTGCCCGAACGCTTCCCCGCCGCCCTGCCGTTGACGGCACTGGGCTATCTGACCCACCTCGGGCGGGTACGCGGGCTGAGCAGGCGCGCCGCCGTCCGGGAGGGGGCGGGCTGGCTGGAGCGGTTCGGGGCGGAGCGGTACGCGGGGACCAGGATGCGGGAGCTGTCCAAGGGCAGCAGCCAGAAGGTGGCCGTCGCGCAGGCGCTCATGGGCCGCCCCGGTCTGCTGGTGCTCGACGAGGCGTGGACGGGACTGGGCCAGCCGGCCCGCGCGGTCCTCGACGCGGTGGTGCGTGAACGGGTCGCCGAGGGCGGCGCGGTGGCGTTCGCGGACCACGACCCGGCCCGGCTCGCCGGCACCGGGCACGCCACCGTACGGGTCGTGGACGGCCGGGTGGCACCGGGTGGCGCGGGAGAGCTGGACGGGACGGGAACACCGGGCGGCGAGGGGGAGCAGGACGGCGCGGGAAGAGGTGTGCGGGCGGCGCTCACGCGTATCGAAGCGCTGGGGGCGCCCGGCTCCCGGATGCCTGCCGGACTGCCGCCGAACGCGCCCCGGCACCTCGCACCGGACGGCGTGCTCACGCTGACGGTGCCGGCCGCCGACTCCGACACGGTGCTGCGCACCCTGCTGGCGGCCCGGCCCGGATGGCACATCCGCTCCCTACGGGAATCGGTACCGCACCCCGCACCGGACCCGGAGGACCGGCCGGCACCGGCTCCCCGGCCGGGAGAGGAGGGCGACGCACGATGAGGGCGACGCTCGCGCTGACGCTGTACCACCTCGCCCTGCTCGCCCGCTCCCAGCGGTGGGCGGCGCCGCTCCTGCTGTACGCGGGTCTGCTGGCGGTCGGCGTACGGGCCGGCCAGCCGCTGCTGGACTCGCTCGGCTTCGCCGCCGCCGTGCTGCTGCCCACGACGGCCTGGCTGGTGCGGATCTGCGTGACGGCGGAGCCGGC
>NZ_VJOK01000001.1:6000028-6008120 GCF_013302895.1 Streptomyces albus subsp. chlorinus
CCGCCCGCCGCTCGTGAGGACCGGGAGCAGCGGGGCGGGGCCGCCCGGGGGAGGGCCTGCCCTCCCCCGGGCGGGAACCGGGGGAGGGCACGGAGCGTGCGCGTGGCTCAGTGCTTCCAGGGGCCCGTCACGGCGAACGTGGTGCCCGGCGTATAGCAGTTGAGGTACATGGTGCGGCCGTCGGGCGAGAAGGTGACCCCCGCGAACTCGCCCCACTCGGGCTCCTCGGGGCTGCCGATGTTCTGCGCGCCGCGCGCCATGGGGTAGACGGCGCCGCGCCGGGTGAGACCGAAGACGTGCTGGGCGCCCTCGCCGTCCTCGCAGACCATCAGGCCGCCGCTGGGGGCCAGGCAGATGTTGTCGGGCTCCTCACCCGGCAGCCGCACGTCCGTGCCGGGCCCGAAGACGATGACGAGGGTGAGGCGCCGCCGCCGCGGGTCGTACCGCCAGATCTGGCCGAAGTGGTCCCCCTGCGATCCCTCCTCACTGCGCGCGTAGCTGGAGACGAAGTAGACGCACGAGCCGCCCCAGTAGCAGCCCTCCAGCTTCTGCGCGTGGGTGATGCCGCCCTTGCCGAAGTCCTGGAAGCGGATGGGGGTCTGCCGGGCCAGCGGGTCGGGGACGTCGATCCACTCGATGCCGTCGAAGGACGTACCCGTCTCGGTGACGGACGACAGGTCGGCGACGCCCGGCACCCGCATGGCCTGGAGGGTGCCGCCCGCGTGGAGGGAACCGTGGCCGCCCTTGGGCTTCTTCGGCAGGAGGCGGTAGAAGAGCCCGAACGGCTTCTCGAAGGCGTCCTCGGTCTCGTAGACCGCACCGGTACGCGGATCGAAGGCGACGGCCTCGTGCTGGAAGCGGCCCATCGCCTTCAGCGGCTCCACCGAGGTGGGCCGGCGGCGGTCGAAGCCGACTTCGAAGATGTAGCCGTGGTCCTTGGTGTACCCCTCCTCGCCCGCCTTGTACTCGGTCTCCTCGCAGGTGAGCCAGGTGTCCCAGGGGCTCGGTCCGCCCGCGCAGTTGGTGGAGGTGCCCGCGATGCCGACGCGTTCGGTCAGCACCCTGATGTCGCCGTCGTCCTCGTCGAGTTCCAGGACGGTGCAGCCGCCCTCGCCCTCCGGGTCGTAGGTGAGGCCCTCGACGGCGGGGACGGGGACCCGTGAGCGCTTGCGGTTCTCGTGGTTGCGCACCAGCCAGGTGCGGCCCCCGCCGCGGCCGTGCCCCGCGCCGCGGGCCGCGGGGAAGGCGGCCATGCCGTCGCAGTTGCTGGGGACCCTGCCCTCGCCGGAGCGGAGCCGGTCGCCCTCGCGGGAGAGCACCTGGTAGCGGAAGCCCTCGGGCAGATCGAGCAGCCCGTCGGGATCGGGGACGAGCGGGCCGTAACCCGCGCTGCCGCCGGTGGACTGGGCCGCGGCGGTCCCCGTGAACAGTTCCGGGAGCGCGCCGCTGAAGGCGACTGCCGCCCCAACGGCTCCGGTTCTCGCCAGCGCTTGACGTCGTGTCGTGGGCATCGGGCACTCTCCCCTGTTGGCGGACAGGTGACCCGAGTGTGTGTACCACGTACACCAGCACCCGCACAGCGCTCGCGACACAACTGGGGCAACCGGATACCCGGGCGGCGGACCGGGCCGCCCGCCCGTACCGCAGGCAGGCGCGGGCGCGCGGGCCGCCGGCCGGCGCGCCGCCGGGTCCCGGTGGGGTCTCCGGTCAGTCCCCGGTCAGCGCCTTGCCGTCCCGGGCCAGCGCGGTCAGCCGGGATATCGCGCGGAAGTACTTCTTGCGGTACCCGCCCGCCAGCATCTCCTCGCTGAACAACTCGTCGAACGGCACACCGGAGGTGACGACGGGTATCTCGCGGTCGTAGAGCCGGTCGGCGAGCACCACCAGGCGCAGCGCCGTGGACTGGTCGGGCACCGGCTTCACCTCGGTCAGACAGACCGCGCCGACGTCCCTGACCAGCGCGCCGTACCGGCTGGGGTGGACGCGGGAGAGGTGGGAGAGCAGGTCCGGGAAGTGGTCCAGGGTGGCGCCGGGCGTGCGGCGTGCGGCCCGGGCGACCTCGTCGTCGGTGGCGGGCTCGGGCGCCTGGGGCAGTCCGCGGTGCCGGTAGTCCTCGCCGTCGATGCGCAGGGTGCGGAAGTGCGCGGCCAGACCCTGGATCTCCCGCAGGAAGTCGGCCGCGGCGAACCGCCCCTCGCCCAGCTTGCCCGGCAGCGTGTTCGACGTGGCCGCCAGTGCGACCCCGTTCTCCACCAGCTTCGCCAGCAGGCTGGAGACGAGCACCGTGTCGCCCGGGTCGTCCAGCTCGAACTCGTCGATGCACAGCAGCTGGTGGCCCGCCAGGGTGCGCACGGTCTGCTGGAAGCCGAGCGCGCCCACCAGGTTCGTCAGCTCGACGAAGGTGCCGAACGCCTTCCGCTCCGGCGCGGCCGGCGCCGCGTGCCACAGGGAGGCGAGCAGGTGCGTCTTGCCGACGCCGTAGCCACCGTCCAGGTACACCCCGCGCGGCCCGCTCGGGGCCTGCTGCCGTGGCTCGCGCCGGAACCAGCGCCTGCGGCCCGCGCCGCCGTGCGCCGCACCGCCGCCCAGGCCCTCGGCGAACGCGCCGAGCACCCGTACGGCCTCGGCCTGGCTCGGCTGCTTCGGGTCGGGGAGGTAGGTGGCGAAGCGCACCCCGTCGAAGCGCGGTGGCGGCACCATCTCGGCCACCAGTTGCTCGGCCGGGACGTGCGGCTCCCGGTCGGTGAGCGCCGCGGGGGCCGCGCCGGGGCCGTCGCAGGGGGCGGCACCGGTCTGGGATATGTGCGCGTGGGACGTTGACACGATTGTCATGCTAGTCGGCCCGCCCCCGGCGGTGTGCCGCCCGCCCGGCGTGCGCCGTGCCACACTGCGCCCTATGCGACGCCTGTTCCCATCGAACCCCCCGGGCCCGTCCGGCCCGTCCGTCCCGTCGAGCACCGCCGCCGCCCCCGCCCCCGCCCCCGAGTGGAGCGTCGAGGAGATCGCGGAGGAGTACGCCTACCCGCCGGTGGGCGAGGGCGCCGATGAGGCCGCCTGGTGGCTGCGCGGCAACATGGTCGCCTCGCTGGACGGCGCCATCCACCACGGCGGGCGCTCCCAGCCGCTCTCCTCCAAGGCCGACATGTGGATCTTCGGGGTGCTGCGCGCCCTCGCCGATGTCGTGGTCGTGGGCGCCCAGACCGTGCGCCAGGAGGGCTACCGGCCGGCGAAGCGCCGCAGGGGTTTCGCCGACCGCCGTGCCGCGCTGGGCCAGGCACCCGTCCCGGCCATCGCGGTGGTCAGCGCCGGGCTGGAGCTGGACTTCTCGCTGCCCCTGTTCACCGAGCCCGTCGTCCCGACGCTGCTGCTGACCGGCCGGGGCGCCCCGGCCGAGCGGGTGGCGCGCGCCAGGGAGGCCGGGGTGGAGGTGGTCTTCGCCGGGGAGGGCGCCGGGGTGGACCCGGCGCGGGTCCCCGGTGTGCTGGCCGGGCGCGGGCTGCGCAGGCAGCTGACCGAGGGCGGCCCGACCCTGCTGGGGGAGTTCGCGGACGCGGGGGTACTCGACGAGCTGTGTCTCTCCATCGCCCCGCGGATCGTCGCGGGCTCGGCCCCCCGCATCATGAACGGCCCCGTCCTGCCGGACCCGGATGAGTACACCCTCGAAGGGGTCCTGGAGGAGGACGGGTTCCTCTTCACCCGTTACCGTCGGTCGCGAACCGTTGCGGAATGAGACGTTCCGCTTTTCGTGTCACTGGGCAGACTGAAAAACGCAGGATCGCTGGACCCGTGCACGCACGGGGCAGGATGGTTTCTTTTCGACCGGAGAAGGGGCGCCCGTCGTGATCACGACTGTGCTGATGATCGAGAAGCCGCTGGTGTCCACCGACGTGGAGATGGTGACGACGCTGCACGGCGAGGAGCCCGTCTCCTTCGTCGTCCTCCTCCAGCCGCGCGGCGACCAGGACCGGCTGCTGCGGGCACTGGACGACGTGGCCCTCGGAGAGCTGGAGCAGGTCGTCCACGAGGCCGAGGAGCCCGAGGGCGGCGAGGCCATCGGGCCCGCCGAGCAGGCGCTGGAGCTCTCGCTCAAGCGCCTCAGAGACGCCGGGTGCGAGGCGGTCGGCCAGATCATCGCCGACCACCCGCTCGACGTCCTCAAGTCCGTCGCCGAGCAGACCCGCGCCGACGAGGTCATCGTCCTGACCGCACCCCACCTGGTGGAAGAGTTCTTCCATAGGGACTGGGCCTCCCGTGCGCGGCACAAGGTGGGTGTGCCGGTGCTGAAGTTGTTCGCGCACAACGAGGAGTGAGGTCTTCGGCGGGGCCGCGGGTCGGGGCCGGGGGTGAGGAGGGGTGAGGCCTCTCCCTGGGGGAGGGGGCGTACCGCATAGGCTTGGCGCGTTCCCCGTCGATCGCCGAGCCTGCCAGGAGAGCCCGTATGACCGCTGCCGCCACCCCCTCCCTCCCCTCCGCCATGGAGCGGCCGCACTTCATCGGGATCGGCGGCGCGGGGATGTCCGGTATCGCGAAGATCCTGGCGGTGCGCGGCGCGCGGGTCGCCGGCAGTGACGCCCGCGAGTCCGCGACGGCGGACGCGCTGCGTGGTTTCGGGGTGACCGTCCACATCGGTCACGCCACGGCGCACGTGGCACCGGACGCGACGGTGGTGGTCGTCTCCAGCGCCATCCGCGAGGACAACCCGGAGCTGGTGGAGGCGCGGCGGCGCGGCCTGCCCGTGCTGCACCGCGCCGACGCGCTGGCCGCGCTGATGGAGGGGCTGCGGCCGCTGGCCGTGGCCGGCACCCACGGCAAGACGACGACCACCTCCATGCTGGCCGTCGCCCTGGCCGATCTGGGCCTGGACCCCTCCTACGCCATCGGCGGCGATCTGGAGGGGCCCGGCTCCAACGCCCACCAGGGCACGGGCGAGATCTTCGTCGCGGAGGCCGACGAGAGCGACCGGAGCTTCCACAAGTACGCGCCCGAGGTCGCCATCGTCCTCAACGTGGAGCTGGACCACCACGCCAACTACGCCTCCATCGAGGAGATCTACGAGTCCTTCGAGACGTTCGCCGGCCGTATCACCGACGGCGGCACCCTGGTGGTCTCGGCCGACCACGCGGGGGCCCGCGAGCTGACGCGCCGGCTGCGGGCGGCCGCCGGCGGCCGGGCGCTCACGATCCGCACCTACGGGGAGGCGGAGGACGCCGACGTCCGGGTCGTCCGCCTCACCCCGAAGGGGCTGACCAGCGAGGTCGCGGTGGTCCTCGACGGCGAGGAGCTGGTTTTCGACGTCTCCGTGCCCGGCAGGCACTACGCGCTGAACGCGGTGGCGGCCCTCGCGGCGGGCGCGGCCCTGGGGGTGCCGGCGCGGGACCTGGGCCGCGCTCTCGGCTCGTACACGGGCGTCAAGCGCCGCCTCCAGCTCAAGGGGCTCGCCCGCGGTGTGCAGGTGATCGACTCCTACGCGCACCACCCCACCGAGATGACCGCCGACCTGGAGGCCATCCGCGGCGGCGCGGGGGACGGCCGGGTGCTGGTGGTCTTCCAGCCGCACCTCTTCAGCCGGACCCAGGAGCTGGGCAAGGAGATGGGCGAGGCCCTGGCGCTGGCCGACGGTTCGGTGGTGCTGCCGGTCTACCCGGCGCGTGAGGATCCCATCCCGGGTGTGACGAGCGCGCTGGTCGCGGACGCCGCGCAGGCCGCCGGTGCCGCGGTGCGTCCGGTGGAGGGACCCCAGGACGCGGTGGCCGCCGTCGTGGGAATGGCCGAGCCGGGCGATCTCGTTCTCACCATGGGAGCGGGCGACGTCACGGAGCTGGGCCCCCGCATCCTCGCCCGACTGGCGGAGTGAGCGACGAGCGCTGAGGAGCGAGCCGACATGGCCTACGAGATCGACAAGTCCGAGGAGCAGTGGCGGGCGGAGCTGACGCCCGAGGAGTACCACGTGCTGCGCGAGGCCGGTACGGAGCGCCCGTTCACCGGTGAGTACACCGACACCGAGACCACCGGTGTGTACGAGTGCCGGGCGTGCGGTGCCGAACTGTTCCGCTCGGACACCAAGTTCGCCTCCCACTGCGGCTGGCCCAGCTTCTACGACCCGGCCCGCTCGGAGGCCGTGGAGCTGCTGACCGACCGCTCCTTGGGGATGGTCCGCACGGAGGTCCGCTGCGCCCGCTGCGGCTCGCATCTCGGTCACGTGTTCGAGGGAGAGGGGTATCCCACCCCCACGGACCAGCGCTACTGCATCAACTCCCTCTCCCTGCGACTGGTGCCCCGGCAGGACGCGGACTGACGCGCGCCGGGGCGCACTGTCCGCCTCCTCTTCCCCGCGGAAATACGAGGCACCCGCCCGGTGTTCATTTGTACGCTGCACGCGATTGGTAGCCATGGGCTCCGGGCGGTGCCGCCGACGGCGCCGGTCGCGCAGTCGACTCATGAACACAGGAAGGACGGGACGGACGCGTGGGGGAGAGCGTGGGAGCACCGGCGGGGGATCACATACGTCCGGGCGGGGAGCGGGCGAGAGACAGCGGACGGTGGCTCGTCCCGGTACTGGCCTTCGGCGGCATCTCCGTCGCCGTCATGCAGACCCTCATCGTCCCCGTCGTCGCCCAGCTGCCCGCCCTGCTGGACACGTCGACATCCAACGCCTCCTGGGTGATCACCTCCACCCTGCTGTCGGGCGCCGTCGCCACGCCCATCATGGGGCGGCTCGGTGACCTGTACGGGAAGCGGCGGATCATGCTGCTCAGCCTGGGGCTGATGGTCCTGGGCTCGCTGATGTGCGGCTTCACCTCGGCGCTGGTGCCGATGGTCGCCGGGCGGGCGGTGCAGGGCTTCGCGATGGGGGCCATCCCGCTGGGCATCAGCATCATGCGGGACGAGCTGCCCCCCGAACGGCTGGGCTCCGCCATGGCGTTCATGAGCTCGTCCCTCGGCGTGGGCGGCGCCCTCGGGATGCCGCTGGCCGCCTGGATCGCCCAGTACACCGACTGGCACGTGCTGTTCTTCGGCGCCGCGGGCATCGGCGCGGTCGCGATGCTACTGGTCGCACTGCTGGTGCCCGAGTCGCCGCTGCGCACCCCCGGCCGCTTCGACGTGCTCGGCACCCTCGGGCTCTCCGCCGGGCTGGTGACCCTCCTGCTGCCCGTCTCCAAGGGCGGCGACTGGGGCTGGGGCAGCCCCACCGTGCTGGGCCTCTTCGGCTCCTCGCTGGTAATCTTCCTGCTGTGGGGGCTGTTCGAACTGCGCACCCGGGACCCGCTGGTGGACCTGCGCACCACGGCCCGGCGCCAGGTGCTGCTGACCAACCTCGCCTCCATCATGGTCGGCCTGGCCTTCTACGCGCTCACGCTCGTCCTGCCGCAGGTGCTCCAGCTCCCGGTCGCCACCGGGTACGGGCTCGGCCAGTCCATGGTGGTCTCCGGGTTGTGCGTGGCGCCGATGGGCCTCGCGATGATGCTCGTCTCCTCCCTCTCGGCGCGGCTGTCCCGGGCCCGCGGCCCCAAGGTGTCGCTGATGACGGGGCTGGTGATCCTGGCCGGCTCCTATCTGCTGGGCACCCTGCTGCTGGGCGCGGTGTGGCAGACCGTGGTGCTGTCGGTGCTCATCGGGGTCGGCATCGGCATCGCCTACTCGGCGATGCCCGCGCTCATCCTCGGCGCCGTCGACCCGTCCGAGTCCGGCGCCGCCAACGGGCTGAACACCCTGATGCGTTCGATCGGGACCTCGACGTCCAGCGCGGTGGTCGGCGTCGTTCTCGCCCACATGGCCAGCCCGCTGGGCGCCACCAGGGTGCCCAACCTGGACGGCTTCCGCACGGCGTTCCTCATCGCGGCCGGTGCCGCGGTGCTGGGCCTGCTGATCGCGGCGTTCCTGCCGTCGTCGGCGGTCAGGCCGTCGCCGGTGGCCGCGCCCGAACAGGCCGCCCCCGAACAGGCCGCCCCCGAACAGGCCGCGCCCGTGCGGGCAGCGTCCGAGCAGGCCGGGGGCGCGCGCCGGGCGGCGCGGTCCGGCGGCGCGGCGGGGGCCGCGCCGGAGGACCCCAGCCGCGAGCCCGTCTGCTAGCACTCGGTCCGTACGTGCCGAG
>NZ_VJOK01000001.1:6008747-6042818 GCF_013302895.1 Streptomyces albus subsp. chlorinus
GACCGCGGCGGCAGCCGCAGCGTCCCCTCGTCCAGGCTCGCCGCCGGGTCCCAGGCGGCGAGCAGCGCGGTGGGCGGGGACGGCGGAGTGAGCGTGGCCGTGCGGTCGGGGGAGAAGTTCACCGCCACGTGCAGCGGCCCGTTGCGCAGCAGCAGCCAGCGGTCGTCCGGGTCCTCGGACCGCCGCACGTCCGCCTCGCCCAGCGGCAGGTGCGCCAGCACCGGGTGAGCGCGGCGCAGGGCGATGAGCGTGCGGTACCAGTCGAGCAGCCGGGCGTGCCCGGCGCGTTGCGGCTCGCTCCAGTCGAGGCAGGACCGCTCCCGGGTGGCCGGGTCCTGCGGGTCGGGCACCCGGTCGGCCGGCCAGCCGTGGCCGGCGAACTCGCGGCGCCTCCCCCGGCGTACGGCCTCGGCCAGTTCGGGGTCCTGGTGGTCGGTGAAGTACTGCCACGGTGTGCGGGCGCCCCACTCCTCGCCCATGAACAGCATCGGCGTGCCCGGCCCGAGCAGGACGAGCGCGGCGGCGCAGGCCGGCAGGCCGTCCGGGGCGAGGTGGGACAGGCGCTCGCCCCGCGCCCGGTTGCCGATCTGGTCGTGTGTCTGCGCGTACGCCACGAAGCGGTGCGCGGGGGTCTCGGCGGCGCCGGGGCGGAGGACGGGGCGGCCGTGCCGGCGGCCCCGGAAGGTTGAATAGCCGCCGTCGTGGAAGAAGGCCCCGGTCAGTGTCTTGGCCAGCGCGGCCAGCGGGTCGCGTGCGAAGTCGGCGTAGTAGCCGTGGGCCTCGCCGGTGAGCGCGGTGTGCAGCGCGTGGTGGAAGTCGTCGTTCCACTGCGCGTGCACGCCGTGGCCGTTGGCGCTGCGCGGCGCGGTGGTGCGCGGGTCGTTCAGGTCCGACTCGGCGATCAGGAACAGCGGGCGTCCGGTGTGCGCGGCGAGGGTGTCGACCGCCTGGGACAGTTCGGCCAGGAAGTGCTCGGCGCGGCTGTCGGCCAGCGCGTGCACGGCGTCCAGGCGCAGCCCGTCGAGCCGGTAGTCGCGCAGGAAGGCCAGGGCGCTGCCGATGAGATGGGCGCGCACCTCGTCGGAACCGGGCCCGTCCAGGTTGACGGCCGTGCCCCAGGGGGTGCGGTGGCGGTCGGTGAAGTAGGGCCCGAACGCGGGCAGATGGTTGCCCGAGGGCCCCAGGTGGTTGTGCACCACGTCGAGGACGACGCCGAGTCCGTGCCCGTGCGCGGCGTCCACGAACGCCTTCAGCCCGTCCGGGCCGCCGTAGGGCTCGTGCACCGCCCACGGCGCCACCCCGTCGTACCCCCAGCCGTGCGTGCCGGGGAAGGGGCAGACGGGCATCAGCTCGACGTGGCTGACGCCCAGGTCCGCGAGGTGGCCCAGGTGTTCGGCCGCCGCCGCGAAGGTCCCCTCGCGGGTGAAGGTGCCCACGTGCAGTTCGTAGAGCACCGCCCCCGGCAGCGGCAGGCCCCGCCACGGGTGCCGCCAGGGGTACGCGTCGTGGTCGACGACCGCGCTCAGCCCCTCCGGGCCGTCGGGCAGGCGGCGCGAGCGCGGGTCCGGCAGTACGGGGCCGCCGTCGAGCCGGAAGCCGTAGCGGGTGCCCGCGGCGGCGGGCGCCTCGGCCCGCCACCAGCCCTCATGGGTGGGCGAGGGCGCCATCGGCAGCTCGGTGGCGGGGGCGAGGTGGAGGGTGACGGTTCGCGCGGTGGGAGCCCAGACGTCGAACAGCATGGGCCCATTGTCGCCCCGCCACTGCTCCTCGCGCGCCGGTGCGGTGCCCCTTCGCGCCGGAGCGCGCCGGGGCGCCGCGGGCCTCACACCTGCTGGTGCGGGCCCCTTCCGGGCGGCGTCCCGGCGACCAGCGGCCTTCCGCGAGCGAGGCGTGACCCGGTCCAGGGACGGCGGCGGGCCGCCCCCCCCACGTGGACGCGGGTGGCCGTCTCCGGCGTCGCCCACCTGGCGGGCGGCACCAAACCCGCGCGTCCTGACGCGCGGCTCAGGGGGACACGTCCTGGGCGCTCTCCCTGACGAGGAGCGCCACCGGAGCATTGGCGAACAGCTCGCTCACCGGGAGGGTTCCGGCCAGTGCCCGTGTGGGTGCGCCGGTGGGCGGCGCGTCGTACCAGGTGCCCTCCGGCAGCGTCAGTGCCGTCCCGCCCCAGCCGCCGCGCTCCTCCAGCAGGAGGGAGAGGCGGGTGACCGCGGTCAGTGCCCGGCCGGTGCGGACGAAGGCGACGCAGTGGCCGGCCGCCCCGCCTTCCGCGTGCAGCGGCCGGTAGGTGGCGCCGTGCCCCGTGAACAGGCCGGGGTGGCGGGCCCGGAGCCGCAGCACGGCCGAGGTCAGCCGTGCCTTCTCCTCGTCGAGCGCGTCCCCGCCCCCGCCCAGGACCGGCGGGTTCCGGTTGTCCGGGTCCACCAGCGCGCGGTAGGTGCGTTCCGTGCCCTGGTAGAGGTCGGGCACTCCCGGCATCGTCAGGTGCAGCAGCGCCGCCCCCAGCACGTCGGCCCGCAGGTGAGGGGCGAGTTCCCGGGCGAAGGAGGCCAGCTCCCGCGACCCCGCGCTGTCCCGCTCGGCCGTGACGTAGCGTTCGACGGCCGCCTCGTACGCCGTGTCGGTCTCCGTCCAGGTGGTGTGGAGGCCCGCCTCGCGGACGGCTTTGAGGAGCGCGGGCACCAGCCGCTCGGGCGGCGGCGGGAACGCGCCCAGGGCCAGCGCCGTCTGCCGGTACACCCAGGCGGTGTGGCGGTCCGGGGCGCCCTCGGCGCCGGTACGGTCCATCAGCGCGGCCCACCGCTCGGGGCACTCGGTCAGGACGGCCAGCGCGGCGCGTGCGTCACCGCTGCGCTTGGTGTCGTGCGTGGACAGCGCCGTGCCGGTCAGCGGCCGGTCGCGCTGCAGGCGGGCGCAGTACGTGTGGAAGTCCTCCGGGGAGACCGCCGGGTGCCCGGGGTCACCGCCGACCTCGCAGGCGGACAGCAGCGGGACGTACCGGTAGAACGCCGCGTCCTCCTCGGACTTGGCGCGCAGTGCCGAGGAGAGCTGCGCGAACCGTGCGGGGAACTCCCGCACGTCGTCGCGGCCGGGCGCGGGGTGACCGGGACAGGCGGCGGGCTCGGGCCGAGCGGCGGGGACCGTGCCCAGCGCGAGCCGCAGCACCGCGTCCACCGCCGTGGCCTCCTCGGGCAGCCGGAAGACCGCGCGGGCGCCCTCGGCCGCCTCCTGAAGCAGCGCCGCGTCCCGTGGGGCGCCGGGTGACCGGTAGGCGGTGTACGGGCGGTAGACGGGGAGCCGTACCAGCATCTCGCGCAGCGCGTCCCGCAGCGCCCAGGGGGCGTGGTCGCGCAGCGACAGGTCCGGGGAGGCGGCGCAGGCCCGCACGGCGGCGCGGGTCAGCCGCTCCAGCTCCGCGGCGAGGTCGTGGGAGACCACGTGGTGGGCGGCGCGCCGCCGGGTCGCCTCCCAGTCGCCGCCCTCGTCGGGGGCCGCCCCGGTGAAGGCGCGGTAGGCGTCGGCCAGCCGGGCGTGGCCGGCGGGGTCGAGGAAGAGCCCGTCCACGTGGTGCAGCGCGTCGTAGCCCGTCGTACCGGCGACCGGCCAGGTGCCCGGCAGCGGTTCGCCCACGGCGAGGATCTTCTCCACGACCGTCCAGCGGCCCCCGCTCTCGCGGTGCAGGCGGCGCAGATAGCCACCGGGGTCGGCCAGGCCGTCGGGGTGGTCGACGCGCAGGCCGTCGACAACCCGCTCGCGCAGCAGCTGGAGCACCTTGCGGTGGGTCGCCGCGAACACCTCGGGGTCCTCCACCCGCACCCCGATCAGACCCGGAATGGTGAAGAAGCGGCGGTAGTTGAGTTCGCTCCTGGCCAGCCGCCACCAGGCGAGACGGTAGTGCTGCGCCGCGCACAGTCCGGGCAGCGGGAGCGCCTCGGTGCCCGCGCGCAGGGGCAGTACGTGGTCGTGGTAGCGCAGGGTGCCGTCCTCGACGCGCAGCCGGGGCAGGGCCTCGGGGAGGCGTTCGCCGAGCACGGGCAGCAGGACGCGGCCGTCGCCGGACTCCCAGTCGATGTCGAACCAGCGCGCCCAGGGCGACCCGCGTCCCTCACGCAGCACCTCCCACAGCGGCCGGTTCAGCCGCAGGTCGGCGGGGACGGCCATGTGGTTGGGGACGATGTCCAGGATCAGCCCGAGCCCGTGCGCCCGCGCCGTGGCCGAGAGCGCCCGCAGTCCGCGCTCCCCGCCCAGTTCCTCGCGCACCCTCCCGTGGTCGGTCACGTCGTAGCCGTGGGTGGAGCCCGGCACCGACGTCAGTACGGGGGAGAGGTGGAGGTGGGAGACGCCCAGCCGGGCCAGGCGGCCGACCGCCTCTTCCGCGGCGGCGAAGGGGAAGTCCGGCTGCAACTGCAACCGGTAGGTGGCGGTGGGAGCGGCCACCGGGACGGGACCGGACGCGGTCGCGGTCGCCGTCGGAGCGCCGTGAGCTGTCATGCGAACGTACGTACCCGGCCCGGGCCATTTCGTGCGTCCTGTCCGTGCCGGGACGCGATCCGGGCGGGTTACCGTCGGCCAACGGCTGAGGCACCGGCGGCGGCACGTCGCACGGTGGCCGGGCCGCAAGGGGCCACGCCTGCCCGCCGTCTCGTTCCCGGGACGGCTGCCGACCGCCATGTGCCGGCCCGGCCCGCCGCCGCCACGCGCGGCTGCGAGCGGCGGCCGGCACCGGGGGCCTGGTGGGGGCGCGTCGGCGGCTGGACGGACGGCGGGCGGGGTCCCGTGGCCGGCGGCCGGCACGACCGGTTTGGACAGCGTCCGGTCGTGCCGGCCGCGGGGTCACACAGGGCGTTGCAGCACCCTCATGCTGCGGTCCGCGAGCCGGAGGCACTCGCCCGCCGCGACCTTGGGACCGTCTTCCTGGAAGGCGGCCTCCTGGGCGGTGTCGACGACGGCCTGCCACTGCCGTCCGTGGTCGGCGGGGATCACGAAGTCCAGCGGCTCGTGGTGGGCGTTGAACAGCAACAGGAACGAGTCGTCCGTGATGCGCTCGCCGCGCTCGCCCGGCTCGGAGATGGCGTCCCCGTTGAGGAAGACGGTCAGGGCGCGGGTGTGCGGCGACTGCCAGTCGCGCTCGGTCATCTCCGTCCCCGTGGGGGTGAACCAGGCGATGTCGGACAGCTCGTCGTGGGTGCCCTCCGTGGGCCGGCCGTGGAAGAACCGGCGCCTGCGGAAGACCGGATGGTCGCGCCGCAGCCACACCATGGCCCGTACGAAGTCGCACAGGGCCGGATCGGGGGCCCCTGGCCCGTCGGAAGGGCCGTCGTCGCCCGGCCACCTGACCCAGGTGAGCGGACCGTCCTGGCAGTAGGCGTTGTTGTTGCCCTGCTGGGTGCGGCCGAACTCGTCGCCGTGGCTGAGCATCGGCACGCCCTGCGAGACCATCAGCGTGGCGATGAGGTTGCGCTGCTGCCGCCGTCGCAGGGCCAGCACCGCGGGGTCGTCGGTCGGGCCCTCGGCCCCGCAGTTCCAGGACCTGTTGTGGCTTTCGCCGTCCCTGTTGCCCTCGCCGTTGGCCTCGTTGTGCTTCTCGTTGTAGGACACCAGGTCGTGCAACGTGAAGCCGTCGTGGCAGGTGACGAAGTTGACGGAGGCCAGCGGGCGGCGCCCGTCGTCCTGGTAGAGGTCGGAGGAGCCGGTCAGCCGGGAGCCGAACTCGGCCACCGCGCGCGGCTCGCCCCGCCACAGGTCCCGCACGGTGTCCCGGTACCGGCCGTTCCACTCCGTCCACAGCGGCGGGAAGTTGCCCACCTGGTAGCCGCCCTCGCCCACGTCCCACGGCTCGGCGATCAGCTTCACCTGGCTGACCACCGGGTCCTGCTGCACCAGGTCGAAGAAGGAGGAGAGCCGGTCCACCTCGTGGAACTGCCGGGCCAGGGTGGCCGCCAGGTCGAAGCGGAAGCCGTCCACGTGCATCTCGGTCACCCAGTAGCGCAGCGAGTCCATGATGAGCTGGAGGACGTGGGGGCTGCGCATCAGCAGTGAGTTCCCCGTGCCCGTCGTGTCCGTGTAGTAGCGCGGATCGTCCGCGAGGCGGTAGTACGAGGCATTGTCCAGACCCCGGAAAGAGAGCGTGGGGCCGAGGTGGTTGCCTTCCGCCGTGTGGTTGTAGACGACGTCGAGGACGACCTCGATGCCCGCCTCGTGCAGGGCGCGCACGGCGTGCTTGAACTCCTGCACCTGCTCGCCGCGCTCGCCCCAGGAGGCGTACGCGTTGTGCGGGGCGAAGAACCCGATGGTGTTGTAACCCCAGTAGTTGGAAAGTCCCGCCTCGGCGAGCCGGTGGTCGGTGACGAACTGGTGCACCGGCATCAGTTCCAGCGCGGTGACCCCCAGCCGCGTCAGGTGCTCGATCACCGCCGGGTGCGCGAGCGCCGCGTAGGTGCCCCGCAGCTCCTCGGGCAGCGCGGGGTGGCGCATGGTGAGGCCCTTCACATGCGCCTCGTACAGCACGGTGCGGTGGTAGTCGGTGTGCGGCGGGCGGTCGTCGCCCCAGTCGAAGTAGGGGTTGATCACCACGGAGGCCATGGTGTGCGGGGCCGAGTCGAGGTCGTTGCGCCGCTCCGGGGCGCCGAAGTGGTAGCCGAAGACCGCCTCGTTCCAGTCGATCTGCCCGCTGACGGCCTTGGCGTACGGGTCGAGCAGCAGCTTGGCGCTGTTGCACCGCTGCCCCCGCTCGGGCGCGTAGGGTCCGTGCGCGCGGAAGCCGTACCGCTGGCCCGGCAGCACTCCCGGCAGGTAGGCGTGCCGCACGAAACCGTCCGACTCGCGCAGCTCGACGGCCGTCTCCGAGCCGTCCTCGTGCAGCAGACACACCTCCACGCGCTCCGCCACCTCGGAGAACACCGCGAAGTTCGTCCCCGCGCCGTCGTAGTGGGCACCCAGCGGATACGCGTGTCCCGGCCAGACCTGCATAGGAGTGTCTCTTCCCCATCGACGTCTCGGTACGGCACCGCAGCGGGTGCGGCGGACCCCGACGTCATCCTGCCCCGTCCACCCGTGCCGGCACCGGAAGTTGCCCGGGGTTCCGGGTGCGGCGCCACGGTGGCCGCAGTAGTCTTCCTTGATCGAACAGCGGGGGTCGGACCGGGGTGCGGAAGGCGGTGCGCAGTTGGGCGCGGGAGGGTTTGAACTCCCCCCAGGCGACGGCGGTGAGGGGCCGGATGGCGGCGGCGCCGCCTCCCAGGACGGCACGGCGGGCGCACCGCCGGGCGGCACGGGGGTGGGAGGGCCTCCCGGACAGGGGCTGGGGGAGCCCGGGCTCCAGCCGGGTGCCGTCCCGCTGGCCCGCCCCATGGAGATCGGCGCGGACGTGGGCTGGGACGAGGACGACTGGGCCGAGGTACGCACCAGGGCGCAGCGGGCCGGACGCGCGTACGTCTGGCTGAACCTCGTCGAGCAGCGGATGCGGGCGGTCGTCTCCGCCGTGCTGCGGCCGATCTACGAGCCGGTGCACGGTGAGGAGTGGGTCATCGCCGCGGCCGGGCCCGCCGGGCAGGAGTGGGTGCAGCGCGCCGTCGCCGTACGGGAGGTGAGCCGCCGCAAGGGCTATCTGCTCGACCCGGCCGACGACACCCTCATCTCCTTCCTGACCCTGCCGCAGCTGCGCGAGCTGATGGTGCAGCACTGGCCGTGCTTCGAGCCGTACTTCCCCGACCGCCGCGACGTCGAACTGGCCCTGGACGAACTGGAGGTCGCGCGCAGCGCGGTGGCCCGCAACCGCGCCCTGTCCGAGACGGTGCTCGCCCAGGCGGAGCGGATGTGCCGCAGGCTGCTGGAACTGCTGGGCGCCGCCCCGCGCGGTGCCGCCTCGGCGGACCGGCTGCCGGTGGACGCCGTCGAGGAACTGGTGGGGGACCGGTTCGCCGACGTGGTCAGCGTCCACGCCGACCGCGTACGGCTGCAACGCCAGCTCCCGGCCGAGGACCTGTTCGGCGGGGCACGGCGGCTGGACGCCATCGGCATCGGGCTCAACCTGCTGGTGCAGAACTACAGCGGGCGCCGGCTGGTGCGGCTCGCCGAGGCCGGCTGCCGGGTGCGGCTGCTGTTCATGAACCCCGCCAGCAGCGCGCTGCGCCGACGGGAGCGCGAACTGGGCCTCAAGAAGGGCGAGCTGGCCCGCACCGTGGAGACCAACATCCTGCACATGCGCCGGGTGCGCTCCCGGCTGCGGGACGCGGGGGCCTTCGAGATCCACGTCTTCGACGAGACGCCCCGGTTCACCGCCTACATGGTGGACGGTGACGGCTGTGACGGTCTGGCCGTCGTCCAGTCCTACCTGCGCCACTCCCGGGGCATGGAGACGCCGGTCCTCGTGCTGCGCGGGGCCGGCCGCCACGTGGCACCGGACCAGGACGCGGAAGGAGCCCTCTTCCCCCTCTACCGGGAGGAGTTCGACCACTTCTGGGCGGACTCCCGGCCGGTGTCCTGACGCGCATACGGTGGGGCCATGACGAGGTATGCGGCGCTGTTGCGAGGGGTCAACGTCTCAGGGCGCAACAAGGTGCCCATGGCCGAGCTGCGGGAGGTCATGAAGGGGCTCGGCTGGGGGGATGTGCGCACCTATCTGCAGAGCGGCAACGCCGTCTTCAGCACCGACGACCCCCGTCCCGGCCCGGTGCTGGAGCGGGCCGTCGCCGAGCGGTTCGGGGTGCGGGTGCCCTGCCTGGTGCGCACCTCCGTCCAGCTGCGGGCCGTCGCCGCGGCCTGCCCGCTGCCCGCCGCCGAACTGGACCCGGCCAAGCTGCTGGTCCTCTTCCTGGAGGAGGAGCCGGACCCCGGCCACTTCGCGGGCCTGGACGCGGCGGCTTACGCGCCCGACGAGTTCCGGCACGTGGGCCGCGCCGTCTACTGCCACTTCCCGCACGGGATGGGCCGCAGCAGGCTGGTGACCGCGCTGGAGGCGACGCGCCCGAAGCTGACCATGACGGGCCGCAACTGGCGGACGGTGCAGCGCCTCATCGAGCTGGCCGGCTAGCGGGGCGACGGGGCGGGGCTCCGGGCCGAGGAGCCGAGGGACCGACGAGCCCTGGGGCGCATGTACCGACGAGCCCTGGGGCTCATGTGGCGTCAGAGGCGGCTGTCACCTCGTGATGTCATGTCTGTCACAGTACGCCACGCGGCTTGAGCCCTGGACGGCCATCCGACAAGGATGCGAGTGATCCGGCTACGGATCACTCGACCACACACTTTCGGAGGGCTCCCTCGGCATGGCAACTCACGGGGCACGACACACCAGACGCCGGATATCCGTGGCGATAGGCGCCGCTGTGGCCCTCGCGGGCGGCGCGACACTCCTCACCCTCCCGGCCGGCGCCGGCACCCCCGAGGAGGGCACGGTACTCGGCGCGGGCGCCGAGGGAGCCGTCAAGGGCAGCTACATCGTGGTGCTCAAGGACTCGGTCGCGGCGAACGGCGTCAAGGCGACCGCCGAGGCCAAGAGCCTCACCGACGAGTACGGCGGCAAGGTCGGTCACACCTACCACGCGGCCCTCAAGGGGTACGCGGCCGACGGGCTCAGCGCCCGGGACGCGCGGCGGCTGGCCGCCGACGACAAGGTCGCCAAGGTCATCCAGAACCGCGTGGTGCGCGGCCAGGGCACCCAGTCCAACCCGCCCTCCTGGGGCCAGGACCGCGTCGACCAGGCGTCCGACAAGCTGGACAACAAGTACACCTACCCCGCCACCGCGGGCGCGGGGGTGACCGCGTACGTGATCGACAGCGGCGTGCGCGTCAGCCACAAGGACTTCGGCGGCCGGGCCGTCAACGGCTACGACGTGGTGGACGGCGACAAGACGGCCCAGGACGGCGCCAACCACGGCACCCACGTCTCGGGCACCATCGCGGGCGCCAGGTACGGCATCGCCAAGAAGGCGAAGATCGTCGCCGTGCGCATCCTCGGGAACGACAACCGGGGCACCAGCGCCGACGCCATCGCCGGCATCGACTGGGTGATCAAGGACCACAAGGCCAAGGGCGGCCCGGCCGTGGCCAACCTGAGCATCGGCGGTTACCACGACCCCGCGCTGGACACGGCCGTCAAGCGGGCCGTCGCCGCGAACATCACCTGCGTCGTCTCGGCGGGCAACGACGGCGGCGACGCCTCGTCCGCCTCCCCGGGCCGGGTGTCCCAGGCCATCACGGTCGCGGCGAGCGATCTGAGCGACCGGCAGGCCGATTTCTCCAACTACGGGAAGGTCGTGGACCTGTACGCGCCCGGCGTGGACATCGTCTCGGCCGGCAACGGGAGCAACACCGCCGAGAGGACCATGTGGGGCACCTCCATGGCGGCCCCGCACGTCACCGGCGCCGCCGCGCTCTACCTGAGCACCCACAAGACGGCGACCCCGGCGCAGGTCGCCAAGGCGCTCACGGACGGCGCCACCAAGGGCGTCATCACCGAGCGGGGCGCCGGTACGCCCAACAGGCTGCTGCGCGTCCCCAAGTGAGCCGGGCGCCGCAGCGGGCGCCCGACCGGGGCGTGCCGCGGCGCTCCCGGGGTGCTGCCCGCATGACACGCGTCGCACGCGTTGCGTGCGTCACACCAGCACCCAGAACTTGAGCCGCGGGCCTCGATCCGACAGGGTTTCGAACCAGTCGGCGACGGCCCGGACGAGCCACGTCCGGGCCGTCCACCCCCCACACGCAGCAGGAGAGGCACTCTCGCCCATGGCAACCCACGTGGCCCGCAACACCAAGCGCCGGATATCCCTCGCGATCGGGGCGGCGGTCGCCGTCGCGGGCGGCGCGACACTCCTCACCCTCCCCGCGGGCGCGGCTCCTGCCGAGGGCACCGTGGTCGGTGCCGGGGCGAAGGACGCCGTCAAGGGCAGCTACATCGTGCTCCTCAAGGACCACAAGAGCGCCCCGCTCCAGGCCGCGAGCACCGGCAGGGACCTGGCCCGGGAGTACGGCGGCAAGGTCAGCCGCACCTACGAGTCGGCCGTCCACGGCTTCAACGCCACCGGGCTGACGCCCCAGGAGGCGCGCAGGCTCGCCGCCGACGACAAGGTCGAGCAGGTCTTCCAGAACCAGCGCCTCACCATCAACGGCACCCAGACCGACCCGCCCTCCTGGGGCCTGGACCGCATCGACCAGAAGTCCAAGGCGCTCGATCAGAAGTACACCTACCCCGCCGGCGCGGGCGCGGGCGTGACCGCGTACATCATCGACACCGGCGTGCGCATCGGGCACCAGGACTTCGGCGGCCGCGCCTCCTACGGCTACGACGCGGTCGGCAAGGACAAGAAGGCCCAGGACGGCAACGGCCACGGCACGCACGTGGCGGGCACCGTCGCGGGCACCACGTACGGCGTCGCCAAGAAGGCGAAGATCGTCGCGGTGCGCGTGCTGGACAACGAGGGCTCCGGCACCACCGCCACCGCCGTCGCGGGCATCGACTGGGTCACCAAGCACCACAAGGGCCCCTCGGTCGCCAACCTGAGCCTGGGCGGCGGCAAGGACGCGGCGCTGGACGCCGCCGTCACCCGCTCGATCGCCTCGGGCGTCACCTACGCCGTCTCGGCCGGCAACGAGAGCGCCGACGCCTCCGGTTCCTCGCCCGCGCGCGTGACCTCCGCGCTGACCGTCGCCGCGAGCGACGCCCGGGACCGGCAGGCGGACTTCTCCAACTACGGCAAGCGCGTCGACCTGTACGCGCCCGGCGTGGCCATCGTCTCCGCGAGCAACAAGAGCGACACCGGCACCGCCACGATGTCCGGCACCTCCATGGCCTCCCCGCACGTCGCGGGCGCCGCCGCCGTCTATCTGAGCGGGCACAAGACGGCCAAGCCCGCCCAGGTGGCCGCCGCGCTGACCAAGGGCGCGACCGCCGGCCCCATCGTCAACCCGGCCAAGGGGACCCCCGACAAGCTGCTACGCGTCGTCAAGTGATCCCTCGCCGCGGCCAATTGTGAGCGGTTCCGGTGCGTAACCCGCGTTTTCCGGGTAAGCGCATCAGCAGGCCCGCCGTGCCCTCCCCCCACGGGGCACGGCGGGCCTTCGCGTGCGGCCCGCGACCTGCACACTTCACACAGGCTTAACACCAGCCCCGTTGACGCCCGCGAGACGCGGCTGGCAAGCTCACAGCCGTGAGCCAGTACAGGAATCTCGTAGCGCGCCTGCACGTCGATCTGCGACGTCACGCCAGCGCCCTCTGTGCCCCCGTCCGCGCCTGAGACGCGCGCCCTCAGCTCACCCTTTTCCACCCGCGGCGGCAGAGCCCGCACCGCCCCGTACGCCGTCGTACGGGCACGGACGGCGCGCCGCGCGGAAACCACCGGACGCGTCCCCGCCACGCGTGACAGCCACCGGCGCGGCGCGGCGCACCCCCGCCAGGGGAGCACCGCACCCGTCGCCCGCTGACGTCCCCGACGCCGGCCCGACGCCGCCTGCCCCCGCAGGCCGCCCGCTGTCCCCGTGCCGCACGCTCCGGCCGTGCAACGGAAGGCACCCGTGCGCCCTCGTCCTTACCGCAGACGGGAATTCCTCGCCCTCACCGGCCTGACCACACTCGCCGCCGCCGGCGCCACCGGCTGCGGACGGGCCTCGGGAAGGGACGGCGTTCCCGCGAACACCCTCCGCTACCAGGGCTGGGCCGGTACCGTCACCCCGGCCGAACTGGCCGAAGACCTCGGTTACCTGGACGGCCTCACCCTCAAGTGGGTCGGCAACACCACCAGCGGCCCGCAGGACATCCAGGCGGCCGCCGCCGGTGACACCGACTTCGGCGGCGCCTTCAACGGCGCGGTCGTCAAGATGGCCGCGGCCAAGGCCCCCGTGCAGGCCGTCATCAGCTACTACGGCGTCGACAAGGAGCGCTACAGCGGCTTCTACGTGCGCGCGGACAGCCCGGTGCGCACCGCCCGGGACCTGCTCGGCAAACGCGTCGCCATGAACACCCTCGGCGCGCACGCCGAGGCCATGCTCGACACCTACCTCGCCCGCGCGGGCCTCACCGCCAAGGAGGCCGCCCAGGTGGAGCGGATCGCGCTGCCGCCCGTCAACACAGAACAGGCGCTGCGCCAAGGGCGCGTCCACGTCGCCGTCCTGACCGACATCCTCCGCGACAAGGCGCTCGAACACGGCGGCATCCGCGCCCTGTTCGACGACCACGAGTTGCTGGGCACCTTCAGCGCCGGCACCTATGTGATGGCCGACCGCTACCTGGAGCGGTACCCCGAGCAGGCCCGCGCCTTCGTGACCGGCGTCGGGCGGGCCCTGGACTGGTCGAGGCGCACACCCCGCGAGGAGGTCGTCGCGCGGATGGTGCGGATCGTGCGGCGCCGCGACCGCAGCGAGGACACCGAGCCGCTGCGCTACTGGCGCTCCTACGGCGTCGCCCGCGACGGCGGCCGCATCGCCCCCGGCGAGCTGTCCTTGTGGGCGCGCTGGCTGGAACGGCGCGGCGACATCAAGGCCGACCGCGTCCACATCCCCGACATCTACACCAACGCCTTCAACCGGCACCCCGCACCCGCCCGAGGGGCCGCCTCCGCGTCCCCGTCCGCCCGCGACCGCTCCGGGAGCTGAACCATGACCACCGGCACCGTCCCGAAGATCCGCTTCGAGAACGTCACCAAGACCTTCCCCGTCCGCGCCGCACGCGGCGCCGCCCCCGCCGCGTTCACGGCGCTCCAGGACATCGGCCTCGACATCGCGGCGGGCGAGTTCCACGTCCTCGTCGGCCCCAGCGGCTGCGGCAAGTCCACCCTCCTGGACCTGCTGGGCGGCCTGGCCACGCCCAGCAGCGGCCGTGTCCTGCTGGATGGCGCCCCCGTCACCGGGCCCGGCCGCGACCGGGGCACCGTCTTCCAGCAGTACGCGCTGCTGCCGTGGCGCACCGCGCGCGGCAACGTCGAGTTCGGCCTGGAGGCCGGCGGAGTGCCGCGCCGCGAACGGGCCGAGCGGGCCGCGGAGTTCCTGGCCCTCGTCGGCCTGGAGGGCTTCGAGGACCGGCACCCGCACGAGCTGTCCGGCGGCATGCGCCAGCGCGTCGCCATCGCCCGCAGCCTCGCCTACGACCCCGACGTGCTGCTGATGGACGAGCCGTTCGCCGCCCTGGACGCGCAGACCCGCGAATCCCTCCAGGACGAACTGCTGCGGATCTGGCAGCGCACCGGAAAGACGGTCGTCTTCATCACGCACAGCATCGACGAGGCCGTGACCCTCGGCCGCCGCGTCACCGTGCTCACCTCCCGCCCCGGCCGCGTCAAGGAGAGCGTGCCCATCGACCTGGGCGACCGCACCGCCGCCGGCGACCTCCGCTCCAGCCCCGGGTTCGCCGCCTGCCGGCACCGCCTGTGGGAACTGCTGCACGACGAGGTCAGCCGCGCACAGCGACTGGAGCGGTCCGCGCTGGAGGACGAGGCGGTCGCCGCATGAGCACCACCGTCACCCCCGCCGACGCCCGCACCCGCATCCGGCCCGGGTCCGCCGCCGCTACCCAGCCCCCGCCGCCCGGCCGCGCACCCGCCCGCACGCCGCTCCGCCGGTCGCTGGGCGCCCTGCGGGCCGCACTGACCCGCACGGCGGCGATCGCCGTGCTGCTCGCCCTGTGGGAGACCGCACCGCGCGTGGGCCTGGCCGACCGGGTCTTCCTGCCGCCGTTCTCCGAAGTGGCCGCCGCCTGGTGGGAGCTGCTGGCCGACGGGCAGCTGCTCGATGACGCGCGGGCCAGCCTGGTCCGCTCGCTCAGCGGCTTCGGGCTCGCCGTCGCGCTGGCCGTACCGCTGGGGCTGCTCATCGGCTGGTACAAGCCCGTCGCCGACCTGCTCGGGCCCCTGCTGGAGGTCTTCCGCAACACCGCCGCGCTGGCGCTGCTGCCCGTCTTCGTCCTGCTGCTCGGCATCGGCGAGACGTCGAAGATCTCCATCGTGCTGTACGCCTGCACCTGGCCGGTGCTGCTCAACACCATCAGCGCGGTACGCACCGTGGACCCCACCCTGCTGAAACTGGCCCGCAGCGTGGACCTGCCGCCCTGGCGGCTGTTCACCAAGGTGATCCTCCCCGCCTCCGTGCCGGCGGTCTTCACCGGCATCCGCCTGGCCGGCGGGGTCGCCGTCCTCGTGCTGGTGGCCGCCGAGATGGTCGGCGCCAAGGCGGGACTGGGCTTCCTCATCACCAACTCGCAATACAACTTCGCCATCCCGCAGATGTACGCCGGCATCCTCACCGTCTCCGCGCTCGGCGTCGCCTTCAACCAGTTCCTCGTCGCCCTGGAGCGCCGCTTCACCTCGTGGCGCGCCACAGCCTGAACACCTGCCGAAAGGAAACCGCACGATGACCAGCTTCGACATCCGCCGTGTCGGCGGCCGCACCGGCGCCGAGATCCTCGGCGTGGACCTGTCCACGCGGCTCGACGCCTCGCTCGTCCAGGAGATCAACGCCGCGCTCCTGGAGCACAAGGCCCTCTTCTTCCGGGACCAGGACCTCCAGGACTCCGACCAGATACGCTTCGCCTCCCTCTTCGGGGAGCTGACCACCGCCCACCCCACGGTGCCGTCCGTCGAGGGCCGGCCGCACGTCCTGCCCGTGGACGGCGAGGAGGGCGTACGGGCCAACCGCTGGCACACCGACGTCACCTTCGTGCGCACCCCGCCCAAGGCCAGCACCCTGCGCGCACTCGTCGTCCCGCCCCACGGCGGCAACACCCTCATCGCCAACACGGCCGCCGCCTACGCCGACCTGCCCGAGCCGCTGCGCGAGCTGGCGGACCGGCTGTGGGCCGTCCACACCAACGCCTTCGACTACGCCGAGCCGAAGAACCAGGCCGCGGCCGAGCGGCGCAAGGTCTTCACCTCCCGCCGCTGGCAGACCGCGCACCCGGTCGTGCGGGTCCACCCGGAGAGCGGCGAACGCGGCCTGTTCATCGGCGGGTTCGCGCAGCGCCTGGTCGGGCTGGGCGCCGAGGAGTCCCGCGATCTGCTGCGCATCCTCCAGGCGTACGTGACCCGGCCCGAGAACACGGTGCGGTGGACCTGGGCGCCCGGCGACCTGATCCTGTTCGACAACCGCATCACCCAGCACTACGCCCCCGACGACTATGGCGACCTGCCCCGCCGCCTGCACCGGGTGACCGTCGCCGGAGACGTGCCCGTCGGCGTGGACGGCGAACGCAGCCGCCTGGTCGAGGGCGACGATGCCGGCCACTACACCCCCGCGGCCGCCTGATGGGCGCCGCACTGCGCGTCGTCCGGCTGCCCGTCCCCGAGGCGGACGAGCCCGCGGGCGAGGAGGGGGTCCTCGTCGACCGGGAGCGGCGCACCGTCCATGTGGACGGCGTCGAGGCGGAGCTGACCTACCTGGAGTTCGAGCTGCTTGCCCACCTGGTCGACCACCCCCACCGGGTGCACACCCGCGGCCACCTCGTCTCCGCCGTGTGGGGCTACGGCCAGCACGTGGGGGACGGGCGCACCGTCGACGTCCACATCGCCCGCCTGCGCCGCAAGCTCGGCCCCCGCCACCGCGGCCGGATCGTGACGGTCCGCAGGGTCGGCTACAAGTACGTCCCCTGAGCATGCGCGTACCTCACCGAACGGCCCCGACAGCAAGGAACCCCCCATGGCGCACATCCTCGCGCTCACCGGAAGCCCCACCGACCCCAGCCGCACCGAACAGCTCCTCCGCCACGTCGGCGCCCGGCTCAGCCGCCAAGAGGGCCACGAGATACGGCTACGGCACCTGGCCGTACGCGACCTGCCGCCGGCCCCGCTGCTGGGCGCCGACGCAGGCCACCCCGCGATCCGGCAGGCGGTGGCCGCCGTGGCGGAGGCGGACGCCGTCATCGTCGGGACCCCCGTCTACAAGGCGGCCTACAGCGGGCTGCTGAAGACCTTCCTCGACGTCCTCCCGCGCGCGGCGCTCGGCGGCAAGCACGTGCTGCCGCTCGCCACCGGCGGCAGCACGGCCCATGTGCTGGCGCTCGACTACTCCCTGCGCCCCGTCCTGACCGCGCTCGGCGCCGGCGGCGTGCTGCGCGGCTGGTTCGTCCTGGACCGGGACATCGCCGCGGAACCGACCGCCGACGCCGGCGTCCGTCTCGCACCCGAGGCGGAGGCCGGCATCGCCCAGGCGGTGACCGAGCTGGCCGGGGCCCTGCGCGCGTCCGACCGCACCGGCGTCCCCCTGGCCGTGTGACAGCCCGGCGTCCCTCCGTCCGTGTGACAGCCCGAAAGGAAGACACCGCGTGACCACCCCCACCTTCCACTGGTTCCTGCCCACCAGCGGCGACAGCCGGCACGTCGTGGGCGGCGGGCACGGCAGCCCGCTGGGCGCGGCGGGCGCCGACCGCCCGCCCTCACTGGGCTACCTCGGCCAGATCGCCCGCGCCGCCGAACAGCTCGGCTTCGCCGGCGTGCTCACCCCCACCGGCGCCCAGTGCGAGGACGCCTGGCTGACCACGGCGATGCTCACCCAGCAGACCGAACGCCTGAAGTTCCTGGTCGCCTTCCGGCCCGGATTCCTCTCGCCCACGCTCGGCGCCCAGATGGCCGCCACCTACCAGCGGCACACCGGCGGCCGCCTCCTCCTCAACGTCGTCACCGGGGGCGAGAGCCAGGAGCAGCGGGCCTACGGGGACTTCCTCGGCAAGGAAGCCCGCTACGCCCGCACCGGCGAGTTCCTCCGCATCGTGCGGGGCCTGTGGAACGGCGGGACCGTCACGCTCGACGGGGAGCACCTGACGGTGGCCGAGGCCCGGCTGGCGCGTGTGCCGCAGCCGGTGCCCGACGTGTACTTCGGCGGCAGCTCGCCCGCGGCCCTGCGCGTCGCGGCCCGCTACGCCGACGTGTACCTGACCTGGGGCGAGCCGCCCGCGCAGGTCGCGGAGAAGATCGAACGCGTCCACGCGCTCGCCGCCGCCGAGGGCCGCAAGCTCCGCTTCGGCATCCGGCTGCACACGCTCTCCCGGGACACCTCGCAGCAGGCCTGGGCCGAGGCCCAGCGCCTGCTGGACGGCTTCACCCCCGAGGCCGTCGCGGAGGCCCAGCGCGGGCTGCGGCGCAGCGAGTCGGAGGGACAGCGCCGGATGCTGGAGCTGCACGGCGGCAGCCTCCCCCAGGCCCCCGGCGCCCGGGGCGCCGCCGCCGGCCTGGAGATCCACCCCGGGCTGTGGGCCGGCATCGGCCTGGTGCGCGGCGGTGCGGGCACGGCGCTGGTCGGCAGCCACGAGGAGGTCGCCGACCTCATCGGCCAGTACCGCCGCGTCGGCATCGAGGAGTTCGTCCTCTCCGGCTACCCGCACCTGGAGGAGGCGTACTGGTTCGGCGAGAACGTCCTCCCCCTCGTCCGCCGGCGGGCCGAGCGGGGAACGGGCGAGCCGCACCCCGAGCGGACGGCCCCCGTCCCGGCCTGACGGCACCGGGACGGCTGGGCCGCCCGGCCGCACGCGGAGGGGCCCCGCCCGGGCGCATCCCACCGGGCGGGGCCCCTCTTGTCGCTCTTGTCGCGGCCCCTACGCGGCCGCCGCGGCCCCTGCCGGCAGCAGGGGCCGCCCCGCTTCCGCCGTCCAGCGCTCCACCACCACGCGGGCCACCTCGGGGGCGGGGCCCAGGACGGGGGCGAGGATGTCGGCGCCGGCCTCGCGGGCGCCGGCGGCGATGCGGTCGGGCAGGCGGCCGGGGGCCAGCACGTAGCAGGCGACGGCCACCCGGCGGACACCGTCCGCACGCAGGGCCCGCACGGCATCGGCCGTACGGGGAGGGGAGGCGGAGGCGAACGCAGGCCGCACGGCACACCAACCGGTGGTACGCCGCCACTCCCGCGCGATATCAGCGATCACTGCGCTCGCCTCCGGGTCGGAGGAACCGGCGGACGCCAGGACGACGCCGGTCGAGGGCGCGGCCGAGCGGGGCAGCCCCGCCGCGCGCAGCCGCCTGTCCAGGGCGGCGGTCAACAGGGGATGCGGGCCGAGCACACCGGCCTGCCGCACCGTCATGCCGGGCAGACCGGCCGTCACCTCGGCCAGCACCGCGGGGATGTCCGTCTTCGCGTGGAAGGCGCGGGTCAGCAGCAGGGGCACGGCGACGGTCTCCCGTACCCCCGCCGCGTACAGCGCGCCCAGCGCGTCCCGCACGGACGGCGCGTCGAAGTCGAGGTGGCCGACCGCCACCCGCACCCCGGGCAGCAGCCGCCGCACGCGCGCCGCCAGCGCCGTGACCGTCGCCGCGTGGCGCGGGTCGCGGCTGCCGTGCGCGACCAGCAGCAGGGCCGGGGCGGGAGCCGGGAGCGGCGGTGTCGGGCGCATCAGCGCAGCAGCCCCCGGTGACGCAGCACCCGCCGCTCGACGGGCGCGAAGAGGAGCAGTTCGATGCCGACGCCCACCAGCAGAATGAGCAGGATCGCGCCGAGCACCAGCGGCATGTCCTGGTAGGAGCGTCCCGTATCCAGCAGTCGGCCCAGGCCCACGCCCAGTTCGGGCGAGGTCGCGATCAGTTCGGCCGCCATCAGGGAGCGCCAGGAGAACGCCCAGCCCTGCTTGAGCCCCGCGATGTAGCCGGGCAGCGCCGCCGGCAGCAGCACATGGCGGACGCCGCGCAGCCCGGTGGCCCCGAGCACCTTGCCGGCCCGCAGGTGGAGCGGGTCGATCCGGTCCACCCCCGCGACCAGTCCGTTGGCGATGGACGGTACGGCGCCCAGCAGCACCACGGCGTAGATCGTCGCGTTCGTCAGCCCGAACCAGATGATGGCCGCGGGCACCCACGCCACCGACGGCAGCGACTGGAGCCCGGAGAGGATCGGCCCGATGGCCGCCCGCACGGGCCGCACCCGGGCCACGAGCAGCCCCAGCGGCGTACCCACCACCAGCGCCACCGCGAAGCCGAGCGCACCCCGCGACACGCTCTGCCAGATGACGCCCAGGATCGTGCCCTTGTACCACTCCTCGGCCAGCGCGTCCCACACCATCAGCGGGCTCGGCAACTGGTAGTCCGGCTTGAGGCCCAGCGTGAACGCCGCCTGCCACAGGCCCAGCACGAGCACCACGGCGATCAGCGGCGGCAGCGCCTTGCGGCGCAGCAGTTCGGGGAGCGGGGTGCGGGCCGAGGCGCGGGTGTCGAGCGCGTCCAGGCCCGCCTCCAGACCGGCGAGGTCACCGCCGGGGGAGGGTTCACCGCCGGCGGCGGGCTCCTTCGTGGTGGCGGATTCCTTCGTGACGGCGGAGGGCTCCTGCGCGGCGGCGGTGGCGGCCCGCGCCCCGGCCCCCTCGTCGCCCGGTGCCGTACCGGCTTCCTGCTTCGGCTGCGTCTCAGTGCTGGCCATGGCGGCGGATCTCCCCCCGGAGCTGTTCGGTGATCTCGACGGACAGCCCGGCCACGTCCGCGTCCTCGATACGGCGCGGGTGCGGGATGCCGACCTCCCACTGACGGGCGATGCGCCCGGGCCGGGAGGAGAGCAGCACGACGCGCTGGGCCAGGCGCACGGCCTCGCGCACGTTGTGCGTGACGAACAGGACGGCGACGTTCGTCTCCGACCAGATACGGGTCAGCTCCTCGTGGAGCACGTCGCGCGTGATGGCGTCCAGCGCCGCGAACGGCTCGTCCATCAGCAGCAGCCGGCTGTCCTGCGCCAGCGCGCGCGCCAGCGCCACCCGCTGCCGCATACCGCCGGACAGCTCGTGCACCCGCTTGCGGTGGGCGCCCTTGAGCCGTACCAGCTCCAGCAGGCGCTCCGCCTCCGCCGGGCGCTCGGCCTTCGGCATCCCGCGCATCCTGAGGGCCAGTTCGATGTTCTTGCCCGCCGTCAGCCACGGGAAGAGCGCGTGCTCCTGGAACATCAGCGCCGGACGTCCGCCGGGCACCTCGATGCTGCCGGCGGTGGGCGTGTCGAGACCCGCTACGAGGTTGAGGAGCGTGCTCTTGCCGCAGCCCGAGGCGCCGAGCAGCGTGACGAACGCGCCGTCCGCGACGTCGAGGCTGATGTCGTCCAGCACCTGCTGGGGGCCGAACGACTTGGACACGTGCGTGAGGCGGGCCGCGGCGCTCGTGGTGGTTACGGTCACTGTTTCACCTCCTGTAGTCCCTTGGGCTGGAGTCCCTTGGGCAAGGACGGGGGCGTGCGTGGTCACTTCCGGCCCAGTCCGGCGTCGGACACGGCGGGGCGGCCCTCACTCCTGAGCACCCGGTTCAGGGGGGCCAGGTCGTAGATCCCTTCGAGGCGGGGCTTCTTCAGCAGCCCCGCCGAGACCGCGTGGTCGGCCTGCCGCTTCAGCGAGGCGGCCAGCGGGTCGTCCGTCACGTCGATCTCACCGAACGCCGCGTCAAGGACCTTGCCGGGCAGGGGCTTTCCCGCGTCGCGCCGCAGCGCCTCGTTGATGTGCTTCTTCGCCGCGCCGGGGTGCGCCCTGATCCAGGCGTTGGTCTTCACGGAGCCGCGCACCACCGCCTCGACCACGTCGGGGTGCTTGTCGAGGAAGTCCTGCCGCACCACCAGGTTGGTGGTGACGAACCTGCCGCCCTTCCACAGCTTCTTCTCGTCCAGCAGCACCTTGCCGCCCTCGTCGACCAGCTTGGACGCCGTCGGCTCCGGGACCCATGCCCCGTCGATGCCGCCCTGCCGGAAGGTGGTGGGGATCTCCTTGTTGTCCTGGCGCAGCACGGAGGTGGCGCCCTTGCCCGTCTCGGGGTCCACCGCGATGCCCTTGCTCCGCAGGTAGTGGAGCAGGGCCACGTCCTGGGTGTTGCCCAGCTGCGGGGTGGCGATCTTCTTGCCCTTCAGATCGCCGGGCGAGGAGATCTTCTCCGGGTTCACCACGAGGGAGGCCCCGCCCGAGGTCGCGCCCGCGACGATGCGCAGGTTCTTCCCGCCGGACTGGACGTAGCCGTTGACGGACGGCGAGGGGCCCACCCAGGTCAGGTCCACGGCCTTGGCGTTGAGCGCCTCGATCGCGGACGGGCCCGCGTTGAAGACCTGGGTCTTCACCTTGGTGCCGCCCAGCTCCTTCGGGATCTGCCCGCCGGAGCGCAGCCCGACCAGCGGGGTGGCGTGGGTGACGTTGGGGAAGTAGCCGACCCTCACCTCGTCCAGGCCGTCGATCTTCTTGCCGCCGGCGGGCTTCGGGTCCCCGCTCCCGACGGCCTTGGAGCCATAGCCGCAGCCCGCGGCGAACAGCAGTACCCCTACGGCGGCCAGGGAGACCGGGGCGGTGGCGGCGCGGCGGGCCGGGCGGTGACGGAACGGGCGGGTGCGCGGTGGTCGGGTGCGGGCCACAAAGGTGTCCTCTCAGCGGGGCGGGTCAGGGCGCGGGCAGGCGGTGGGCAGGTGCCTCACCGGCCACATCGCCCCACGCCGCCCTGGCCGCTGCCGCGTGCGCCGCTGCCGATCCGGCCACCGGTCTGGTCGAAGGTCGAGAAGACCTCTCCCGGGATGCCCATGGCCTAGAAGTCCCAGCCCTCGTCGTCGGCCGCCGCGGCCACCGGCGTGTCCGCGTCCGCGAACGCCTCGCCCGCCATGCCCGCGGTGAGGGTGGTGCCGTCGGCCGGGTCGATGAGGAGGAAGGAGCCGGTACGGCGGGAGCGGTGGTACGGGTCGAGGGGGAGGGGCTCGGCGGTCCGCAGGGTGACGCGGCCGATGTCGTTGGCCGCCAGCCGGCCGGGCGCCGGGTGCTGGGAGAGGTCGTCCAGGGTCAGCCGCGAGGGGATGTCCTTGACGAGGGCCTTGACGGTGCGGGTGGTGTGCTTGAGCAGCACCCGGTCGCCGGGCTGGAGCGGCCTGTCGTGGAGGTGGCAGACGGTGGCGGTCACCTCCTGGGTGGGGGACAGGTCCGCGTCGGCGGGGGCGATCAGGTCGCCGCGGGAGATGTCGAGGTCGTCGGCCAGCCGGAGGGTGACCGACTGGGGTGCCCAGGCCAGGTCCACGGACTGGCCGAGCGCGTCGATGGCCTCGATGGTGCTGCCGCGGCCCGAGGGGTGCACGGTGACGCGGTCGCCGACGCGCAGCACACCGGAGGCCACCTGGCCCGCGTAGCCGCGGTAGTCGGGGTGGGCGGCGGTCCTGGGCCTGATCACGTACTGGACGGGGAAGCGGGCCGGGTCGTCGGTGGGGTCGTGGGTGACCGGGACCGTCTCCAGGTGCTCCAGGACGGTGGGGCCGCTGTACCAGTCCATGTGCGCCGAGGGCGCCACCACGTTGTCGCCCTCCAGCGCGGAGATCGGGATGGCGGTCACCTCCGGCACGCCCAGCGACGTGGCGTAGGTGCCGAACTCCTCGGCGATCTCGGCGAAGACCGGTTCCTCGTAGCCGACCAGGTCCATCTTGTTGACCGCCAGCACCACGTGCGGCACCCGCAGCAGCGCGGCCACGGCGGCGTGCCGGCGCGTCTGCTCCACCACCCCGTTGCGGGCGTCCACCAGCACGACGGCCAGCTCGGCGGTGGAGGCGCCGGTGACCATGTTGCGGGTGTACTGCACATGGCCCGGGGTGTCGGCGAGGATGAACCGGCGCCGGGGCGTGGCGAAGTAGCGGTAGGCCACGTCGATGGTGATGCCCTGCTCGCGCTCGGCGCGCAGGCCGTCGGTCAGCAGAGCCAGGTCGGGCGCCTTCTGGCCGCGCTCCTGCGAGGCGCGCGAGACGGCCTCCAACTGGTCGCTCAGCACCGACTTGGAGTCGTGCAGCAGTCGGCCGACCAGCGTGGACTTCCCGTCGTCGACACTGCCCGCGGTGGCGAAGCGCAGCAACGCCGTGGGAGCAGCCACGGCGGTGGCCGCCGTCTCCGGCGCTCCGTTGCCCAGGGTCTCGGTCATGATCAGAAGTAGCCTTCCCGCTTGCGGTCTTCCATCGCGGCCTCGGAGAGCTTGTCGTCGGCCCGGGTCGCCCCGCGCTCGGTCAGCCGGGAGGCGGCGATCTCCGCGATCACCTTCTCGACCGTGTCCGCGTCCGAGTCGACGGCGCCGGTGCAGGACATGTCGCCCACGGTGCGGTAGCGCACCTGGCGCCGCTCCAGGCGCTCCCCGTCCCCGGGGCCGCCCCACTCGCCGGGTGCCAGCCACATCCCGGAGCGGGAGAAGACCTCGCGCTCGTGGGCGTAGTAGATGGCGGGAAGCTCGATCTTCTCCCGCGCGATGTACTGCCACACGTCCAGTTCGGTCCAGTTGGAGAGCGGGAAGACCCGTACGTGCTCGCCCGGCGCGTGCCGGCCGTTGTAGAGCTGCCACAGCTCGGGGCGCTGGCGGCGCGGGTCCCAGCCGCCGAACTCGTCCCGCAGCGAGAAGACCCGCTCCTTGGCCCGCGCCTTCTCCTCGTCCCGGCGCCCGCCGCCGAAGACGGCGTCGAACCGGTTCTTCGAGATGGCCTCCAGCAGCGGCACCGTCTGCAGCGGGTTGCGGGTGCCGTCGGGACGCTCGCGCAGGGTGCCGGCGTCGATGTACTCCTGCACCAGCGCCACGTGCAGCCGCAGCCCGTGCTCGGCCACCGTGCGGTCCCGGAACTCCAGCACCTCCGGGAAGTTGTGCCCGGTGTCCACGTGCAGCAGCCCGAACGGCAGCGGCGCGGGGTGGAACGCCTTGAGCGCCAGGTGCAGCATGACGATGGAGTCCTTGCCCCCGGAGAAGAGGATCACCGGGCGCTCGAACTCCCCGGCCACCTCCCGGAAGACGTGCACGGCCTCCGACTCCAGCGCGTCCAGGTGCGAGAGCGCGAACGGGCCGGCCGTCTCCTCCCGTGCGTCCTCCTGCGCGGTCACCACCGTGGTCACAGCAGTCCCCTCTCCCTCAGCAGCGTGTGCAGCTTGGTGGCCGACTCCTCGACGCTCTGGCCGTGGGTCTCCAGTCGCAGATCCGGGTCCTCGGGCTCCTCGTACGGGTCGTCCACCCCGGTCAGCCCCGTCAGTTCGCCCGCGGCCTGCTTCGCGTACAGGCCCTTCACATCCCGCTGGGAGCACACCTCGACGGGGGTCGCGACGTGCACCTCCAGATACGGGGTGCCCTCGGCCTGGTGCCGCTTGCGGACGGCCTCGCGGCTGTCGGCGTACGGGGCGATGACCGGCACCAGAGCGAACACGCCGTGCGAGGCGAGGAGTTCGGCGACGAAGCCGATCCGCCGCACGTTGGTGTCCCGGTCGGCGCGGGAGAAGCCCAGCCCCGCGCTCAGGAAGGTGCGGATCTCGTCCCCGTCCAGCACCTCGGCCCGCCGCCCCTCGCCGCGCAGCCGCTCGGCCAGTGCCGTGGCGAGGGTGGTCTTGCCCGCGCTCGGCAGGCCGGTCAGCCACACGGTGGCGCCGCTCGTCATCGTCTCCCTCGTCTCCCGTCCGCTCTCCGAGGTCCCCTCACGCCTCTTCCTTCCCCCGGCTGTCACAGGTGCAGTCCGCACTCGGTCTTGCCCCGGCCGGCCCAGCGCCCGGCACGCGCGTCCTCGCCCGGCCGTATCCGGCGGGTGCACGGGGCGCAGCCGACGGAGGCGTAGCCGTCGGTCAGCAGCGGGTTGGTCAGCACCCCGTTCTCGGCGATGTAGCGGTCCACGTCCTGCTGGCTCCAGCGGGCGATGGGGGAGACCTTGACCTTCTGCCGCTTCTCGTCCCAGCCGACGACCGGGGTGTTCGCGCGGGTGGGCGACTCGTCGCGGCGCAGCCCGGTGGCCCAGGCGTCGTAGGCGCGCAGCCCCTCCTCCAGCGGCTGCACCTTGCGCAGCGCGCAGCACAGGTCGGGGTCCCGGTCGTGCAGCTTGGGGCCGTACTGGGCGTCCTGCTGCTCGACGGACTGGCGGGGCGTGAGGGTGACGACCTCCACGTCCATCACGGCCTGGACGGCGTCGCGGGTGCCGAGGGTCTCCGGGAAGTGGTAGCCGGTGTCGAGGAAGACCACGCGGACGCCCGGGAAGACACGGGAGGCCAGGTGCGCGACGACGGCGTCCTCCATGGAGGAGGTGACGCAGAAGCGGTGCCCGAACGTGTCGGCCGCCCAGCGCAGCACGTCCCGTGCGTCCGCCTCCTCGAAGTCCCGGCCCGCCCGCTCGGCCAGCGACTTGAGCTCTTCGGGGGAGCGCTGCCGCGCTATGTGTGCCGTGCTCATGGGGTGGGGTCCTCTCCGTTCGAGTGTGCCGACCGCAGCCCGGAGGCGAGCAGCCCGAGGAACGTCAGCCGGAACGCCCGGTTGCAGGCCCGGCACTCCCAGGCGCCGGGGCCCGCCTCGTTCGGGCGCAGGTCCTCGTCGCCGCAGTACGGGCAGTGGAACGGCGCGGCGCGCTCACTCACCGGGTTCCTCCCTCCACCGCGCTCACTTGAGATCGCCCTCGTCGGCCCGCGCGGCCCACTGGGCGAAGCGTTCGCCGTCCTCGCGCTGCTCCTGGAAGGCGCGCAGCACACGTTCGATGTAGTCGGGAAGTTCGTCGGCGGTCACCTTCAGACCGCGCACCTTGCGGCCGAAGCCCGGCTCCAGGCCCAGGGAGCCGCCCAGGTGCACCTGGAAGCCCTCCACCTGGTTGCCGTCCGCGTCGGTGACCAGCTGCCCCTTCAGGCCGATGTCCGCGACCTGGATGCGGGCGCAGGAGTTGGGGCAGCCGTTGAGGTTGATGGTCACAGGCTGGTCGAAGTCGGGGAGCCTGCGCTCCAGTTCGTCGATGAGCCAGGAGCCGCGGCCCTTGGTCTCGACGATGGCCAGCTTGCAGAACTCGATGCCGGTGCAGGCCATGGTGCCGCGCCGGAAGACCGACGGCCGGGTGGTCAGGTCGAGCGCCTCCAGGCCCTCGGTCAGCGAGGCGACCTGGTCCTCCTCGACGTCGAGCACGATCATCTTCTGCTCGACGGTGGTGCGTACCCGCCCGGAGCCGTGCGCCTCCGCGAGGTCCGCGATCTTACTGAGGGTCGTACCGTCCACGCGGCCCACGCGCGGGGCGAAGCCGATGTAGTAGCGGCCGTCCTTCTGCCGGTGGACGCCGATGTGGTCGCGCCACTGCCGCGGCGGCTGCGCCGGCGCCGGACCGTCGATCATCGTGCGGCCCAGGTACTCGTCCTCCAGCACCTGCCGGAACTTCGCCGCGCCCCAGTCCGCGACCAGGAACTTCAGCCGGGCGCGGTTGCGCAGCCGCCGGTACCCGTAGTCGCGGAAGATGCCCGTGACGCCCTCGTGGACGTCGGCGACCTCATCCAGCGGCACCCAGGCGCCCAGCCGGACGCCCAGCTTCGGGTTGGTGGACAGCGCGCCGCCCACCCACACGTCGAAACCGGGGCCGTGCTCGGGGTGGTCGACACCCACGAACGCCACATCGTTGATCTCGTGCGCGACGTCCAGCAGCGGCGACCCGGAGACCGCCGTCTTGAACTTGCGGGGCAGGTTCGAATAGGCCGGGTTGCCGACGACGCGGCGGTTGATCTCCTCGATGGCGGGGGTGCCGTCGATGATCTCGTCCACGGCGATACCGGCGACGGGCGAGCCGAGGATCACGCGCGGGGTGTCGCCGCAGGCCTCGGTGGTGGACAGCCCCACGCCCTCCAGCCGCCGCCAGATCTCGGGCATGTCCTCGATGCGGATCCAGTGGAACTGCACGTTCTGCCGGTCGGTGATGTCGGCGGTGCCGCGCGCGAACTCCTGGGAGATGTCCCCGATGACGCGCAGCTGCCCGGTGGTCAGCCGCCCGCCGTCGATGCGCACCCGCAGCATGAAGTACGTGTCGTCCAGCTCCTCCGGCTCCAGCACCGCGGTCTTGCCGCCGCTGATCCCGGGCTTGCGCTGGGTGTAGAGGCCCCACCAGCGCATCCGGCCGCGCAGGTCCGCGCCGTCGATGGAGTCGAACCCGCGGTGGGCGTAGATCGTCTCAATGCGTGTCCGCACATTGAGACCGTCGTCGTCCTTCTTGGTCTGCTCGTTGCCGTTGAGCGGCGTGAAGTGACCAGCGGCCCACTGCCCTTCGCCGCGGTGGCGTCCCGCCTTGCGGCGGGCGGGGGCTGGGGGGCGCTCGGAGGTGTCGGCCATGGCGGAGGATCCTTCGGGCAGGGGACGCGGGCACGCTTCGGGGCGGATGTCGGTCCGGATCGCGCTCGGGCGGTCGGGCTCCGGTGGCGGTCACCGGACCGCGGACCTGCCTGTACGCGGGGAAGTGGGCGCCGGCTCGGACGGTCCGCCCGCGACGATGGGGGCGGCGGCCCAGGGCTCGGCGGTGCCGGGTCAGGCGTCAGGGGACGTCAGGAGAACGGCGTCGGAACGGCGGTGCTGTGACTGTCAGCCCGCCGGACAGATGGCGCTGGACACGCGGACGAGGTCGACGTGACGTCGACTCACCAAGGCGATTCCGGCGCGAGACATGACGGAAGCGTTGCACGGCCGTGAGAGGCGAGTCCACTGCTATCCGGATGGTGGACATATGTGTGTCGCATGGTGGGATGAGTGCGGAGTCGGCGGCTCACCGGCGCTCAGTACAACCCGGCGGCGAGCGCGACCCCGTGCACCGCGAACCCCAGCACGAGAGCGGCCAGGCAGGCCACCGCGCCCCGGCACAGCGTCCGGCCGAGCGCCCGCCACGCCCCCACGGCCGCGACCTGCCGGCGCGCGGCCCGGGCCGACAGCGCCGTGGCACCGAGCGCTCCTGCCGCGGCCAGCCACACCCCCACCGAGACCGGCCACCCGCCCTCGAAAGCCGTCCAGGGGCCGAAGGGGCCGGCCGCGACGACCAGCGCGCTCAGCAGCACCCACGGCCACGGCTCGCGCCGCGCCAGCTCGGCGAGGACCAGCGCGGGCAGCGCGAGGCACACCGTCGCCACCAGGCACCCCGCGGCGACCAGCGGCGCCCCCACGACCAGCATGACGACCCCGAACGCGAGGCCGCCGGGGTCGCTGGGGTTCGTGAACGCGGCGGAGGCGAAGACCCACAGCGCCGCACACGCGCACATCAGCGTGACGGTGCCGATCAGTACCGCCCGTCCGAAGCCGTGCTTGCGCGGCACCGGCCCCCGGCGCGCCACCTCAGGCGCCGGGCCAGGGGCCCGGGTGGGCCGTCACCGGCTCCCGGGCGCTCTCCTCGCGGTGGACGCGGAAGCCGCGCCGCTCGTAGTTGGCGCGGGCGTGCCGGCCGTCGCGGGAGCAGGTGTGCAGCCACACGCGGGTGGTCGCCGGGTGACCGTCCCACCGCCCGGCCAGGTCCCAGGCGCGGGCGGCACCGACGGAGAGCAGGTGGCCGCCGATGCCCCGTCCCCGGAAGGCGGGCAGCAGCCCGAAGGAGGTGATCTCCACCGTGCCGGGCTCGCTCGCGCCGTCCAGCTCGACGAACCCGGCCGGGGTGCCGCGCTCGTAGGCGACCCACGTCTCGAACCCCGGACGGTCCAGGAAGCGTTCCCACTCCTCGTAGGTCCACGGCAGCCGGTCCATCCAGGAGTTGTCCGCGCCGACCGCGGTGTAGAGGAACCGGCTGAACTCCGGGCTGGGCACCTCGGCCCGCGCCACGGTGACCCCGGCCCGCTCGTCAGGCGTCCGCGCGTGCGACAGGTCGGCGGGCGAGGTCTGCTCCAGGTACCAGGTGATCACGGTCTCGGTGTCGGCCATGCCCACAGCCAACCATGCCCGTTCAGCGCAGCATACGCAGCCCCCGGACGCGGTTGACGGCCGCGGCCGTCTCGAACCGGCGGGGCGCGGCGAAGTCCTCGTCCCGGATGGTCAGCAGCGGCCCGGTCGGGCCCTCGGCCAGCACCTCGTCCAGCAGGTCGAGCGCCTCGGCCAGCGTCCGCCGCCCGTCCAGCATGCCGCGCCGCACCATCAGTTCGAGGGCGAGGCCGATGCCGGTGACCTGCCGCGGGTCGGCGATCTGCTCGACGGCGCGCAGGTCCACCTCGTGGTCGCCGAACGTGAGCACGTCCTCGCCCCGCGCGCGGATCCGCGCCCGCCCCCGCACCTCCGCGCCCAGGGACGCCGGGTCGGGGACGCGGGCGACGACGCCGGGGAAGGACTCCGCCTCGGCATGCCGCCCCGTGGGCACGGCGGCGATCTCACGGGCCCGCGCGGTGACGTCCGAGGGGCGGTAGGCGTCCATCATCACCACGCGGTCGGCGACCTCCAGGTAGTCGCCGGAGCCGCCCATCACCAGCACCGTGGAGACCCCGTGGTCGCGGTGCAGGGAGCGGATGGTGTCCACGAGCGGGGTCAGCGGCTCCCGGTCCTTGGCGACCAGCGCCTGCATCCGGGCGTCCCGGATCATGAGATTGGTCGCGGCGGTGTCCTCGTCGATCAGGAGGACCTTGGCGCCCACCTCCACGGCCTCGCACAGGGACGCCGCCTGGGACGTGGAGCCCGAGGCGTTCGCGGTGGAGAAGTCCGCGGTGTCCGACCCGTCCGGCAGGTGGTCCACGAACGCGTGCACGTCGACCCGCTCGACCCGGCGGCCGTCCTCGGCCCGCAGCTTCACCGTCTCATGGCGTGAGACGACCAACTCGCGCCCGTCGCCCGGCACATGGTCCCAGATGCCCGTCTCCAGGGCGCGCAGCAGCGTGGACTTGCCGTGGAAGCCGCCGCCCACCACCAGGTTCACGCCCTCCGGCACGCCCATGCCGGTGACCGCGCCCGCGTGCGGCAGCTCCACCGTCACCCGCAGCTCCTCGGGAGAGGCGAACGGCACCACGCCGGGTCCCGTCGCCGGGCGGTCGTCCACCCCGCTGCGGCGCGGCAGCACGGCGCCGTCGGCGACGAACCCCACCAGGCCCAGCCCCTCCAGCGCGTCCCGCAGCGCGACCGAGTCCTCCACCGTCTCCACGAAGCGCCGCACCTCGCCGGCGTCCAACGCGTCGTGGCGCAACGCGCGTTCCGCCGCCTGCGGCAGCACCTGGCACAGCAGCCGCTCCGCCTCGTGCCCGTCGATGCGCCGCCCGTGCCCCGGCAGCGCCACCCCCAGCCGCAGCGTCACCGAACCGTCGTCACCGCTGACCGTGCACGAGCTGCGCTCCAGCACCTCCTGCCCGCCCGCGTCCACCCGCAGCGCCTTCTCGCCCCGCACCGCCCGGGCGGCCTGCCGCACCAGGTACGAGGCGAGCGCCCGCCGACGGGTCGCGGTCTCCCACAGCGCGGAGGGCAGCCCCGCGAGCCGGCCGGGGACGTGAACGGCCACCCGTGCGGGCGGGGCATAGGGGTCGGCCTGCCCGCGCACCAGCTCCAGGGTCAAACCGCCGGGCAGCTCCCACCGTCCGACCAGGCTCTTGTACCGCCCGTACTGCGCGCCCTCCAGCGACCGCAGCTGCGCCGCCAGCCCGGTGCGGACCCCGCGCGCGCCGGGCTCCTCGTACTCCGGCCGCCCGTCCCGCTCCCGGGAAGGGCCGCCGCGCCCGCGGGGGCGGTGCCCCGCGCGCGGTCCGCCGTATCCGCCGCCGCGCCCGTACGGGCGTCCGCCTCCGCGCCGCCGGCCCCCAGCGCCACCGAACTCCTCGCGCACGCCGCTCGCCGCCTTCCTGTCGTCCTGCTCTGTCCCGTCCGTCCGGACTGCCGGCCGGCCCCGCGGGCCGTACGGAAAACGACGATACGGGCCCGGACCGACCACCCCGAAACGCCGCCCCCGGGGCCCGGTCACGCTCTCGGCGATGCGGACGGACCGTCCCCAGAAGGGGTCAAATTCCCGTACACAGCACCTTCTTTGGAAAAACCTCCATATTCTCTACTGCCAGGCGGGGATCGCAAAAGCCCCGCCCCTGCCGACCGGGAGGAGGGGCACCGTGCACGCGCTCCGCTGGGCCGCGGCCCTCGGCAACGCCGACTGGCATCTGTGCGCCCCCTTGCTCGTCGCCCTCGCCACCGCCTGGCACACCGACATCGCCACCGTCACCACCGGAGTCGCCGCCTACTCCCTCGGCCAAGGGCTCGCCCTGCCCGTCTGGGGCTGGCTGGCCGACCGGTACGGGCCCGGCCCCAGCCTGCGCACCGGACTGCTCGTCGCGGTGGCCGCCTCCCTCGGATCGGCCCTGTGCCCCGGGCCGGGATGGTGGGTCGCCCTGCGCACCGCCGCCGGCGCGGGCTTCGCCACCGTCACCCCCTCCGTCTCCCTCTACTACGAGTCGCTGCGCTCGCCCCCCGCCAGACAGCGCGCGTTCGCCACGCTCACCACCGTCACCGCGGCGAGTGCGATCGCCTCCCCCGTCCTCGCCGACACGGTGCTGAGCATCGGCTCCTGGCGACCCGCCTTCGCCCTCATCGCCCTCCTCACCGCCCTGACACTCTGGCGGCTCAGCGCCACCCGCATCGTCCACATCCACCCCCGGCCCGACCAGGCCACCGACGAGGACGCGGACCCCGCCCCCACCGGCACGGACTCCGCCCCCACCGGCGAGGGCACGGATCCCGCCCCCATGGGGAGCACCGGGGCCCGCCGCACCGGGGGAGCGGCCCGGGCCGGGGAGGCGGCCCGGGCCGGGGAGGCGGCAGGCACCGGGAACGCGCCTCCGGCCGGGGAAGCGACCTGGGCCGGGGAAGCGACCCCGGCCCGGGAGGCGGTCCGGGCCGGAGACCCGCGCCCGGAGTGCCCCGCGCCGCCCCGGCCGGCCTCCGCGTACGGCACCGTGCTCGGACTCGGCGCGGCCGAGGGAGCGGTCATGCTCGGCCTGCCCGCCCTCCTCGCCCCCGCCCTCGCCACCGCGGGCGCCCACACCTCGACCTCGGCGGTGCTGGTCACCTACGCCGTCGGCGTACTGGGCAGCACCCTCGTCCTGCGCCGCCACGCCCGCGTGTGGGGCCCCAAGAGACTGCTGGCCACCGGCGGTTCGCTGGGGGTGACCGGCGCCGTGCTGGTCGCGGTGCTGCCGGGCACCGCCGTGCTGATGCTCTGCGCCGCCCTGCTCGGCACCGCCTGGGGCTACCTCCACACCACGCTCCAGACCTGGCTGCCCCGGCTGCTGCCCGCCTCCGCCCGGGCCCGCGCCGCCTCCCTCTTCTCGGCCGCGGCCATGCTGGCCAGCTCCGCGACCGTGGCGGTCACCACGTCCCTCCTCCAGGAGGGCCGGCACTCGGCGGTGTTCGCCACGGGCGCGGCCCTGTGCGCCGCGCTCACCTGCTGGACAGTGCTGGTCGCCCGCCGGTGGTCGTGAGAGAGGGGGCGGGAGCGGCGGCGGGTGCCCGTCGGCCGGGCGGAACCGGCCCGGGGCGAGACCGGGAGAGGCCGGGGCGAGGCCGGGAGAGGGGCGGGGTCAGCCCGGGTCGCCGCCCTCGGGGATCGGGGCGCCCGAGGGCATTCCGGCGGCCACATAGGCGTCGTACCGGGCCCGCCAGTCGCTGGCCGAACCGCTGTGCGGGCCGGAAGGGGTGCCGCCGGTGAGGAGCTTCTCCAGCTCGTCCAGGCACACGTCCCAGCCCGCGGCGTTGCGGGCCGCGGCCCCGCGCTCCTCCAGGACGTCGGTGAGGGCCAGCAGACAGCCCTCGCCGCGCGGACCCAGCTCGAAGAGCAGTTCGTCCTCGCTCCAGGTGTAGGCCAGCCGGCTCGGCGGGTCGAACTCCAGCACCGTCCCCGTCCCGTCGTCCGCGTACGGGTCCCCGGCGAACTCCACGTGCCCGCCCACCCGTTGCTCCATGCGCACGGTGGGCGAGGGGAACCACGCCGCCAGCAGGTCGGATTCGGTCAGCGCGCGCCACACCTGCTCCGTCCCCACGGGGAACGGCCGCTCCAGCCGCACGGCGGGAAGACCGTCCCGCTCCACGAAGATGCCCAGCTCCATGCTCATGCCTCGGTCACGCCCTTCGCCAGGAGGCCGTCGCGCCGATCGTCCCCCGGCGGACCGGCGCCCGCACCAGGGGAGGCGCCGGACGGGGGACCGGAGAGGGCACGGACGGGGAGGGGGCGGCCGGTTGGGAAGGGGACGGCCGCCGGGGGCGGGGAGAGACGGCCGCCGGGGACGGGACGCGGGGTCCGGTGCGGCCCGGGTTCCCCGGTTCCCCCGTTCCCCTGTGGACGGACGACCGGCTGGCTACGCTCACGGCATGACCGCCACCTGGGACCCCGGAACCGAAGGAGTGCTCCGGCTGCCGTCGGGACGGCTCGTCCGCGGGAGGGGGCTGCGCCACCCGCTGCCGCCCGGGCCCGCACCCCGCTTCGGGCTGTACCTGCTCGGCCGCGCACCCGACCCCGTGCCCTGGG
>NZ_VJOK01000001.1:6042838-6057248 GCF_013302895.1 Streptomyces albus subsp. chlorinus
CGAACGCGTCGAGGTCGCCTGCGGCGGCGGCAAGGGCCGTACGGGCACGGCGCTGGCGTGCGTGGCCGTACTGGACGGCGTCCCGGCCGACGAGGCCGTCAGCTACGTCCGCGCCCACTACACACCCCGCGCGGTCGAAACCCCCTGGCAACGCCGCTACGTACGGCGCTTCGCCCCCTTCTCGCCCGCCCCTCAGCCGGACGGCGACTGAGAACACCCCGGCAAAGCGACCGGCATCTCCCGGCGGCCACCCGGACCGGTCCCGGCGGCCACCCGGACCGGTCCCGGCGGACGGCGCCGGTCACGGATCGCGCGGTGATCCGGTCACCGTTCCGGGCCCTCGCCCGGCCCGCACCGCTCCGGGGTTCCTCCCCGCCCGTCGCAGGGGCGATTGCCACGCCCGGCCCCACCGGGGGTGGCGGTGACCGGGCGCCGTATCCGGGCGGTCAGTGGGGCGGTCCCGTACGGGGAGGGCCGGGGCGGGGCGGTTCCGCTGTTGCCTGGGCAGTCGCGACCCGGTCGGCCAGGCGGGCGTGGTGGGCGCCCGGCCAGTAGAGGCGGGCGCAGGCGGTGCAGCGGGTGAACGTGTCGTAGGTGCGACGGGTTCCCGGGGGGAGCCGCTCCGCGATGTCCTCCTTGGCGACGGCCGCCAGCGTTCCGTTGCAGACCGGGCAGCGCGTCCAGGGGGCCAGGGGCGGCGCGAAGCGGGCCAGTACGTCGGTGACCTGGTCGTCCGGCCCGGCACCCCGTACGTACGCGCCCAGCCACAGCGACCGCCGCCGCAGCAGCCCCCGGTCCCGCGTCAGCAGGACGCGCCGCTCGGTGTTGGCCTGCTCCACCAGTTCGGGGTCGCGCGCGTCGTTGCGGTACGCCGTGTCGATGCCCAGCAGCCGCAGGCGCCGGGCGAGAGCCCCGAGGTGGACGTCCAGCACGAACCGGGGCGGGGACGGTGCGCCGGGCGGCAGGGGCTGCGGGCGCGGTGCGGGGGCGAGGCCGACCCGGGCGCCGTCGGGCGGGCGGTACGAGTGCGGGACGGGCGTGCCGTCCACCCGCAGTCGCCCCACCTCCGTCAGCGGGATCCCGAGTGACTGCACCACGTGCCCCAGCGAGGACGTCCCGTCGTACCGGAGGCGCAGGTCGCCTCCCGCGCTCCCGCCCGTCCGGGGACGGCGCCGGGCGGGAAGGAAGAGCCGCAGCTCCTCCGGGACGCGGACGTGGAGGAAGGGCCCGTCCGCCTCCCCGGCCGGTGCGGGAGCGGCGGAGGCGGTCATCCGCCGCCGTCCGGCGCGCCGGTGGCCCGCACCGTGAAGTCCGCGTACCCCCGCGGTTCCCGCTCGGTCACCCGTACGTCCTCCACGAGCGCGGCGGGCGGTCCCTGACGTGCCCACTCCACCAGCGCGTCCACCGCCTCGGGCTCGCCCTCGAACAGGGCCTCGACGCTGCCGTCGGCGAGGTTGCGCACCCATCCGGCCACGCCCCGCGCGGCGGCCGTCTGCCGACAGGTGTCCCGGAAGAACACTCCTTGCACGCGTCCCGTCACGATCACACGCTTCGCTGTCGCAGTCATCGCTTCACCTCACCCCCATGGTCGCGTGCCCGGCCGCCCGGCGCTGCGGACGAGGACGGGAGGCAGACGGGAGGCAGAGGCGGATCACCGATGCAGGGTAGACAGTGTCTACCGCCTGGTAGACACTGTCTCCGTGACGGATGAGAGCAAGAGAAGCGATGAGGATGAGGCCGCCGGGGCGGGCGGTGCGGGCGCCCCGCACCGCGCCGACGGCACCGGACTGCGGCGCCGGCTGATCGACGCCGGTGTCGAACTGGTCGCCGAGAAAGGGGCGCGCGGGGTCTCCCTGCGGGAGATCGCCCGGCACGCGGGGGTCTCCCACGGAGCGCCCCGCCGGTACTTCCCCACCCACCTGTCGCTGCTCTCCGCCATCGCACGCGAGGGCTTCGGGCAGCTCGCGGCCGAAGCGGGACGCGTACTGGCCACCACCGAGGGTGCCCCCCGCGCCCAACTGGCCGCCCTGGCCCGCACCTACCTCGCCTTCGCCCGCGACCACCGCGGCATGTACGAGCTGATGTTCCGCCACGACCTGCTGGAGAGCGGCGGTGAACTCGGGCTCCGCGAGACCAGTCTGCCGCTCTTCGACGTCCTCACGGATCTCGTCGCACGCGCCCGGCGTGACACGCGGCGAGCCGACGCCCGCGTCGTGGCCGGAGCCCTCTGGGCGAACCTGCACGGCATCGCCCAACTGGGCGCCTGGCGCAGCCTCCACCTGGCGACCGGGGCCCAGGAGGACGACGTCCTGCGCGCCGCCCTCGACGCCCACCTGGGACCGGAGGAGCCCGCATGAGCGCACGCCCGCGGCGCGGCGCCAGGGGAATCACCCTCGCCGGCAGCGTCACCGGTGCCGCCGTCGTCGCACTCGACGGCACCGTCCTCACCGTCGTCCAGCCCCGGCTGCAACGGGAGTTGGACGCGACCTTCGCCCAGGTGCAGTGGACGAGCACCGGCTACCTCATCGCCGTCGCCGCCCTGCTGGTCTTCGCGGGGCGGCTCGGCGACCGCTACGGGCACCAGCGTCTCTTCGCCCTCGGCATCCTCGGCTTCGCCGCCACTTCCGCGGGCATCGGTCTCGCCGGTGACATCCACACGGTGATCGCACTCCGGGTGGCGCAGGGCGGCTTCGGCGCGCTGCTGCAACCCGCCACCCTCGGCATGCTGCGCGCCGCGTTCCCGCCCGACCGGCTCGGCATGCCCATCGCGGTGCGCACCAGCGCGATCGGACTGGCCGCCGCGACGGGGCCGGTCATCGGCGGACTGCTCGCCGCCGAACTCGGCTGGCGGTCGGTCTTCTTCCTCAATGTCCCACCAGCACTGATCATGGGACTGCTGGTACTGCTGCCGCCGGTCCGCTGTGAAACCGCCCCGCCCACCCCGCCCGCCGGTTCGCCGACGGCAGGACCCGCTCCCTCGCCCGCGGGCACCGACTCGACAGGCACGGGTGCCGATCCGTCGCACGCGGATGCCGACCCGTCGCGCACGGGTCTGGATCTGCCGGGCGCGTGTCTGCTTGCCGTGTCGCTCGCCTGCCTCGTTCACGCGCTGGTGGCGGTACCGGGTAACGGTTGGGCGGTGGGGAGTGCGGGCAGCGGTGTCGCCGGTGCGGTCGCGGGTGCGGTCTTCGTGCGTCACGAGCGCCGCGCCGCGCGGCCCCTGGTGCCGACGGCGCTGTTGCGTGCTCCGGACATCGTCCCGGCGCTGCTGCTCCTGCTGACTGCCGCGGCGGCGCTGCACGGGACCCTGTTCACCGCGACGTACTTCCTCCAGGACGTGCTCGGGCTCGACCCCTTCGAGTCCGGACTGCGGACGCTGCCGCTGGCCGCGTCCATGGTGCTGGGCGCGCCGTTGTGCGCGGTGCTGGCCCGGCGGTACGGCCCGCGTCGTACAGCGGGCGGTGGCGTGCTGGCGCTGACGGCGGGTGTCGTGACGTTCTCCCGGCTGGGGGAGGGCGCGGGGGCGGTGGCGGTCGGCGGGGCCTTCCTGGCGCTGGGCGCGGGCTTCGCGGCCGTCATGGTGACCGCGACCGCCACCGTCGTCCAGGCGGCCCCTTCCGGGCACGCCGGGGTCGCGGGCGGGCTGAAGCAGACGGTGATGAATGTGGGTCCCATGGTGGGTGTCGCGGTGGCGACCACGCTGCTGTCCGCATACCGGTCGGCGGGCCACGACCACGCCACGGGTTTCATGCGGGCGATGGGGCCGACGCTGACGGTGCTCGCCCTCGTGGCCGCGACGGGGGTGGTGCCGGCGGCCGGCCTGCGAAGGCCGGTACGGCACCGGCCGGTGTCATCGCCGCCCCCGCGCGAGCACGTCCTCAAGGGGTGACGGGCCGGGCTCCTCCTCGTCGGCGGGCCCGTGGCGCCCGGGCCGGCCGAAGCCTCACCGACCTTGAATTGACTCTGTCAAAACTAGCCGTTAGCTTCGTGGCTGTCATCGAACGACTGTTTATGGGGGGGGCGGACCGGAGGCGACCATGAAGTGCTACGACTGCGACCTGGCCGAGAGAGGGGACACGACGGCCATCGGCGTCTGCTCCCGCTGCGGGCTGGTGGTCTGCCGTGCTCACGCGCGCGTCACGCAGGTGCTCGTCCACCTGCAGCGCGGACCGGGCAAGTCCAGCGGTGACCGGCCCGCCCGGCGCGTGGTCTGCGGGACCTGCTACGGGGCCGAGCACCCCAACTGAGCCCCAGGCTCCCGGCCTTCGGCCTTCGGTCTTCGCCCTCCGGGCCCCTGTGCCCCACCCCACCACCCCCGGCCCCCGGCCCTGCGTGTCGACGGGGAGCCGGCCGCGCCGTCTTGACCGGGTCAATTCTCGGTCCTACAGTGCGCGCGGGTGCCCGGGCGGTGCCCGGCGCGCGACGCGAGGAGTGTGACGGCGAGATGGACCGGGCTGCCGAACTGCTCAAGGAGAAGGGTCTGCGCAACACGGTGCAGCGCCGCGCCGTGCTGAACGCCCTGCACGGGCACGCGCACTCCACGGCGGCGGAACTGGAGCGCCGCATCGAGACGGGCGCGGTTTCCGGCGCCTCGGGGGCCGCCGCAAGGGGACTCTCGCGTCAGGGCCTCTACAACGTGCTGGACGACCTCACCCGGGCGGAGCTGATCCGCTGCATCGAACCGGCCGGGTCCCCCGCGCGGTACGAACTGCGCGTCGGCGACAACCATCACCACCTGGTGTGCCGGAGCTGCGGGCGCATCGAGGACGTGGACTGCGCTGTGGGGCGGGCGCCCTGCCTGGACCCGGTGGAGTCCAAGGGCTTCAGCGTCGACGAGGCGGAGATCACCTGGTACGGGCTGTGCGAGGACTGTAGGCCCGCCGCGCGCTGAGGGCGCCCGCCCGCGCGTCCGCCCGCCCGCGCGGCGGCCTTCGCGCCGTCGGAAGACGCGCAGGTGTGCGGGTGTGCAGGTGGCGGCGTATTACCGGCGAGTTGTTGACAGTTGTCGCCGTGTACCCAACCCTTGGTTTCGCCATGTACATGACGCCTGCATCTGCCGGGGGTGGAGTGTGCAGACAGACGCGAGGAGGGGCACATGGGAACCCAGGGGGCCGGTGACGGCGTCAGCAGGCGGACCGTGCTCACCGGCGTCGGTGGCGCGGGCACGGCCGTCGTGCTCGGCGGCGGTGCGGCGGCCCGGCCGGCGTGGGCGGCGGACAAGGGCGTCGCGAAGCTGCCGCTGCCCGACAGGACCGAGCTGACCGTGCTGCTCACCGGGGACGCGGGGACCGGCGGGGACGGGCAGTGGGCGGTCGCCGACGCGGCCCGCGCGGTGTGCGCGAGGCGCGGGGTGGACCTCGCGATCGGACTCGGCGACAACATCTACGAGAACGGCCCCGAGAGCGACACCGACGAGGAGTTCCGGACCAAGTTCGAACGCCCCAACGCGGGTCTCGACGTGCCCTGGCTGATGGTGCTGGGCAACCACGACACCAGCGGTGTCATCCCCGGCAGCGGCGGCATGCCCTCGCGCGGCGACCACGAAGTGGCGTACCACGCGCACTCGGCGCGCTGGTACATGCCGGACCGCCACTACCGGGTGGCCGTGCCCGGGGGCGCCGCCGAGCCGGTGGCCGAGTTCTTCGCCCTCGACACCACGCCGCTCTCCAGCTACGTGCTGCAGACCGACCCCGAGTACCACTGGGACGGGGCGTTCGCGCGCCGGCAGCGCGCCTGGCTCCGGGAGTCGCTGGCCTCCTCCCGCGCCCGGTGGAAGTTCGTCTTCGCCCACCACCCGCTGCGCAACAACGGCACCCATCGCAACGCGGGCGAGTACGAGGGCATCACCTGCGGCGACTACCTCAGCGGCAAGCACGTCAAGGAGCTGTACGAGGAGGTGGTCGTCGGAAGGGCGGAGTTCCTCCTGTCCGGGCACGACCACACGCTCCAGATCCTGGACACCGGCGCCGCCTGTCAGGGCACCCAGCAGATCGTGTGCGGGGCCTCCGCGAAGACCAAGGGCCGCGCGGACAAGCCCACCAACAAGGCGTTCTGGGAGGCGTACGACACCCTGGGCTTCATGCTGCTGACGATCAACGCGCGGCAGGTCGTCGTCGACGCCTACACGGTCGATCCCGGCACGGGCGCCTGCGCCCACGCCTACAGCCACATCCGCACCGACCGGGTGCCCTCCCGCGCGCCGGAGCCCGCAGCCTCCTAGCTCCTCCACCGCCTCCTGGCTCCACCGCCTCCTGGCTCCACCGGTTCGTGGGCCACCGGTTCGTCGTCCACCGCTTCCTCGTCCACCGGCTCGTGGCCCGTGGCCCGTGGCCCGCCGGGCGGGTCGGGCGGTGGGATGCGGGCGGGTCGCGGGACGGCCGTCCCCGTGTCCGCTCCAGTGGCGGGCGCGCCGCCGCCGGGGCCCGGAGCGTTGCGGTGCCCGGACGGCCGCCGCGCGTGCCCGGATCGCGTGCCCGCCGGACGGCCCGCGGGGAAGCCGCCCGCGGGCATCCGTACGGTGGTGGCCGTACGCCGGGCGGACCCCGGACGGCGGGCCGACCCGTGGACGGGATTCCGGACCGGTCCGCGGACGGGTTCCGGACCGGCCCGTGGACGGACGGGCACACGAAAGGGCCGAGATGAGCGCTGAACACCCCGTTGCCGTGCTGGGCGAGTGCGTCGCCGACGCGTTCGTCCGCCAACGGCACGCCGAGGACGCCGACGGCGCCGCCGCGCCCCTCGGCCTGGACGTCCACCCCGGCGGCGGGCCCGCCAACACGGCGGTGGCACTGGCCCGGCTGGGCACACCGACGCGGTTCCTGGGGCGGGTCTCGCACGACGTGTTCGGGCGGCTGTTCCACGGCCACCTCGCCGGCTCGGGCGTGGACCTGACCCGTACGGTCCGTGCGGCCGAACCCAGCACCCTGGCCGTGGCGGACCTGGCCGAGGACGGCAGCGCCGACTACTCCTTCCACGCCGAGGGGACCGCCGACTGGCAGTGGACGGACGAGGAACTGGCCACCGCCACCGACGGCCCGGTGGCCTGCCTGCACACCGGCTCCCTCGCCCTCGTCCGGCAGCCGGGCGCCGCGGCACTGGAACGTGTGCTCGGGCGGGTGCGGCAGCGCGCCACCGTCTCCCTCGACCCCAATGTGCGGCCGCTGCTGGTCGATCCCGCCGTCTACCGGGAGGCGCTGCCGCGCTGGTGCGCCGTCGCGGACATCCTCCGCCTGTCCGACGACGACCTGGCCCAGCTCCGCCCCGGAGCCGCCCCGGAGGACGCCGCGGACGCCTTCCACGCGGAGGGCACCCGCCTGGTGGTGGTCACCCTGGGCGCGAAGGGCGTGCTGGCCTCCCTCGACGGGGAACGGGTCCATGTCCCCGCCCCGGAGACCCGCGTGGTCGACACGGTCGGCGCGGGCGACTCGTTCATGGCGGGCTTCCTGCACTCCCTGCACCGCGCCGGGGCGCTCGGTGGCCGCCTCGACGGACTGACCGCCGGGCAGCTCACCGACGCCCTGACGTGGGGGGTGCGGGTGGCCGCCGCCGTCGTCGCCGTACGCGGCGCGAACCCGCCCTGGGCGGCGGAGCTGGAGACGCCGGGGACCGGGGGCTGAGGACACCACCCCGGCCGGCACGGGAGACCCACGACGGGACGCCTCACAGCCCCGGACCGCCTCACGGCCGGGAGACGTCCCTCCGGCCAGGAGAGGTCCCGCGCCGGAGACGTCTCACAGCACGAGCGGCAGCACGTGGTTGCGTACCGCCGGTGCGAGGGCGACGTCGGTGCCGTCCGTCCAGCGCATCGCCGCGATCTCCGCGGCGGGCCGCGGGCGGCCCTCCAGCCGGGCGCGGAAGACCGTCATGCGCATCGGGACGCCCTCCAGCGCCGCGGTGGCCCGCACCTGGGTGAGCGGGGTGACGGAGAGGGGCGTGACGCCCAGCTCCTCGTCCAGTTCCCGGACGAGGGCGGCACGGGCGCTCTCGCCCGGCTCCGGCTTGCCGCCGGGCAGGTAGAAGAAGTCCGGGGCCGCCTGCTTGCTGACCACCAGCAGACGGCCGTTCTCCACGACGGCCGCCGCCGAGACGAGCAACTCGGCGGCGGGCCCCTCCTCGACGGCCTGGGTGACGTCCATGGCCCGATCGTCTCAGGCCCCCCTCACGGGCAGCGCACCACCTGCCCCGCCCAGGACATGCCGCCCCCGAAGCTCAGCAGCAGTACCGGTGCCCCGGGCTCCAGCTCACGCCGCTCCACCAGCTTGGAGAGGGCGAGCGGGACGGAGGCGGCCGAGGTGTTGCCGGAGTCGACCACGTCGCGTCCGATCACCACGTCCCCGGCCAGGTCGAGCTTGCCGAGGACGGCCTCGATCATGCGGAGGTTGGCCTGGTGGGTGACCACCCCGGCCAGGTCGCGCGGGGCGAGCCCGGCCCGTTCGCACGCGCGCAGCGCCAGTCCGGGCAGCTCGGCGGTGGCCCAGCGGAAGACGGCCTGGCCCTCCTGGGCGAACCGCGGCTGCCACGCGTCCCGCAGCCGCACCATGTCGCCCCGCGACGGGTCCGAGCCCCACTCGACGGGCCCGATGCCGTCCTCCGCGCCCTCCGGCAGGGCGCTGACGACGGCCGCGCCGGCGCCGTCGGCCAGCAGGATGCAGGTGCTGCGGTCGGTCCAGTCGGTGACGTCCGACATCTTCTCCGCGCCGATCACCAGCGCGTGCCGGGCGGCCCCGGCGGCGACCGAGTGCGCGGCGGAGGCGAGCGCGGTGCAGAAGCCGGCGCAGCCGTTGTTGAGGTCGTAGGCGACGGGCGCGGGGATGCCGAGGCGCCGGGCGACCTGTGCCGCGGTGCTGGGGCAGCGGTCCCGCGCGGAGCAGGTGGCGACCACGACGAGACCGATGTCGGACGGTGCCAGGCCGGCGGAGGCGAGCGCCTTGCCCGCCGCCGCGGTCGCCAGGTCCGCCACGGTCTCGTCCTCGGCGGCGATGCGCCGGCTCACGATCCCGGTGCGCTGGCGGATCCACGCGTCGTCGGTCTCGACCATGCCCGCGAGGTCGTCGTTGGTGAGGACGCGGTCGGGCTGGTAGTGGCCCAGCGCTGCGATACGGGTTCCCGGCACGGTTGCGGCTCTCCTCGCTGAGGGGGTGATGGGCGCCGTCCCCGGCCACGGCTCGTCCACGGCACGACCATGCCGTGGACGAGGCGCGACCACGGCGCGGGCGAGGCGCGACCACGGCGCGGGCGAGGCGCGACCACGGCGCGGCCGGGCGGCGACGGTGCCGGGAATATAGCAACCGATCGGTCGGAAGTTAAACGACGGGGTGGCTACGATGGGGCCATGAGCCCACGCAAGTCCGCCGCCGAGGCACGCCGTACGCGGGAGCGGATCATCGAGCGCAGCGTCGCCATCGGCTCCGTCGAGGGGCTGGAGGGGCTGACCATCGGGCGGCTCGCCACCGACCTCGGCATGAGCAAGGCGGGCGTGCTCGGCCACTTCGGCTCCAAGCAGGCGCTGCAACTCGCCGCCCTGCACGGCGCCTCCTCGCTGTTCACCCGGCTGGTGTGGGAACCGGTGGCCGGCCTGCGGCCCGGGCTGACCCGGCTGCGGGCCTTCTGCGAGGCATGGATCCGCTACCTGGAGCGGGAGCGCACCGCCTTCCCCGGCGGCTGCCTGTTCACCGTCGCCTCCACCGAGTTCGACACCCGCGGCGGGCCCGTCCACGACACGGTGGCCCGCTTCATGCTGCGCGGCAGGCGGCTGCTGGTGAACGACCTGCGGATCGCCGTGGACGTCGGCGAGCTGCCCGCCGATGTCGACCCCGACCAGCTCGCCTTCGAACTGCACGGGCTCTACATGGCGCTCAACCAGGAAGTCCAGCTGTTCGCCGACGCCACGGCCCCCGCGCGCACGCGCCGCGCCCTCGACCGCGTGCTGGGCCCGGCGCCGGAGGAGGAGCGGACCGCTCCGGCGCCCGGCTGAGCCGCCTCACACCGCCGGCAGCGCCCGCTCCACGATCGCCGTCAGGTCCGGGCCCGAGGGCAGCGTGCCGAAGGCCGCGCCCCAGTCGCCGCCCAGCCGGGAGGCGCAGAACGCGTCGGCGACGGCGGGCGGCGCGTACCGCACCAGCAGCGAGCCCTGGAGCACCAGGGCCATGCGCTCCACCAGCCGCCGTGCCCGGCTCTCGATGCCGTCCAGGTCGGACAGCTGGGTGAGGACGTCCTTGACCGCGGCGTCCAGCCGGTGGTCGGCGCCGTGCGCCCGCCCGGTCTCGGTCAGGAACGCGTTCAGCGACTCGGGGGAGCGCTGGAGCGCCCGCAGCACGTCCAGCGCCTGGACGTTCCCCGAGCCCTCCCACAGCGAGTTGAGCGGCGACTCGCGCAGCAGGCCCGGCATCGGCGACTCCTCGACGTACCCGTTCCCGCCCAGGCACTCCAGCGCCTCACCGGCCAGCGGCACGCACCGCTTGGTCACCCAGTACTTGGCGGTCGGCAGCGCCAGCCGCAGGAACGCGCGCTCGGCCTCCGCCCCCTCGCCCCCGTCCGCCGCGCTGTCGTGCGCCGCGGCCAGGCGCAGCGCCAGCGTCGTGGCCGCCTCCGACTCCAGCGCCATGTCGGCGAGCACGTTCCGCATCAACGGCTGCTCGATCAGCGGCCTGCCGAACGCCGAGCGGTGCGCGGCGTGGTGGGTGGCCTGGGCGACGGCCTGCCGCATCAGCGCGGCCGAACCGGTCACGCAGTCCAGCCGGGTGGCGGCCACCATCTCGATGATGGTCGCCACCCCGCGGCCCTCCTCGCCCACCCGGCGCGCCCACGTCGTCCCGTCGAACTCGACCTCGGCGGAGGCGTTGGAGCGGTTGCCCAGCTTGTCCTTGAGCCGCTGGATGCGGAACGCGTTGCGGGTGCCGTCCTCCAGCACCCGCGGCACCAGGAAGCACGTCAGGCCCCCCTCTCCCTCGCCGGATGAGGCCTGGGCCAGCACCAGGAAGACGTCCGACATCGGCGCCGAGCAGAACCACTTGTGCCCGAGCAGGGTGTAGGTGCCCTCCTCGGCCAGCGGGGTCGCCCGCGTCGTGTTGGCCCGGACGTCGCTGCCGCCCTGCTTCTCGGTCATGCCCATCCCGGCGAGCGCGCCCCGCTTGGCGCCCGCGGGCCGGTCCAGGCCCCAGTCGTAGGTGTGAGAGGTGAGCAGGGGTTCCCACACGGCTGCCAGTTCCGGTTCCCTGCGCAGCGCCGGCACCGCCGCGTGCGTCATCGAGACCGGGCAGCCGTGCCCCGCCTCCACCTGCGTCCACACGTGGAACGCGGCGCTGCGCCGCAGCTGCCCGTCCGGCCGCGACCACGGGTCGGCCAGCCCCGCGCCGACCGCCTGCTCCATGAGCCGGTGCCAGGCGGGGTGGAAGTCCACCTCGTCGATCCGGTGCCCGAACCGGTCGTGCGTGCGCAGCACCGGAGGGTTCGCGTTGGCCTGCCGCCCCCACTCCTGCGCCTGCGCCGACCCGGCCGTACGCCCCAGCGCGGACAGCTCCGCGCGCACCTCCTCGGCGCGCTCGGGGGCCACGTGCCGGGCCACTCCTTCGGCCAGCGCGGGGTCGGCGGAGAAGACGTCGTAGTCGACCAGCGGCGGAGCCTGGTTGGTCACGGTGTGTGTCGAGGGTGGCATACAGATACGTTAAAGAGGTGCGTGCAGTCGAGGAAACCCCTGAGCAGACCGCCGAACGGGCCCCGCGGTGGGCTCCCCGGCGCTCCCGCGGCCAGTTCCGCAGGGCGCGGGTGAAGTACCGCGACGTCCCCAAACGACGGATGGCGTGGCTGCTGCTCAAGGACACCGTCAACTCCTGCATGGAGTACCGGGTCCTCGGGCTGGCCGCCGAGGCCGCGTTCTTCACGCTCATCTCGATCCCGCCGCTGCTGCTCGGCCTGATCGGGTCCCTCGGGTACCTCGACTGGATCGGCGCCGACACCATCGAGACGCTGCGGCAGAACGTCCTGGACGCCTCCGCCACCGTGCTGTCCGACAAGGGCGTCGACCAGCTCGCCCGCCCCCTCATCGACGACGTGATCAGAGGCGGCGGCCCCGATGTCATCTCGCTGGGCTTCGCGCTGGCCCTGTGGTCGGGCTCCCGCGCGGTGAACGTCTTCATCGACACCATCACGGTGATGTACGGGCTCGACGGGCGGCGCGGCATCGTCAAGACGCGGCTGCTCGCCTTCTTCCTCTACCTGGTCGCCCTGGTGATCGGCGCGGTGGCGCTGCCGCTGATGGTGGCCGGACCGGACGCGGTGCTGCGGCTCGTGCCGCAGGCGGAGTGGGTCGTCAGCGCCTTCTACTGGCCCGTCGTGCTGCTGCTGTCCATCGTCTTCCTGACGACGCTGTACCACGTCTCCGTCCCGGTGCGCTCGCCCTGGCGCGAGGACGTCCCCGGCGCGCTGGTGGCCCTGGTGATGTGGGTGCTGTGCAGCTTCCTGCTGCGGCTGTACCTGACGAACACCGTCGAGGGCCCCACCATCTACGGGTCGCTCGCGGCGCCGGTGGCGGTGCTGCTGTGGATCGGCGTCTCGGCGTTCGCGGTGCTGGTGGGCGCCGCCGTCAACGCGGCCATCGACCATGTGTGGCCCTCGGTGGCCACGGCCGCGGCCCGGCGCGCCAACGAGCGGCGCAGGGAGGAGGCCGCCGCCGAGGTCGTCGCCGCCGCCGAGCGGCGGCGCAGGAGCGAGGGGGAGTCGGGCGAGGACGGCGACTGGGAGGACGCACCCGCCGAGTTCCCGGAGCGCTGGACGAAGTTCCTGCCGCCCTCGGATGTGCGGGGCCGGCTGCTGCGTCCCCGGGGGCGGGACCGCCACGAGACCCTCGACCGCGGTGGAAGCAACGACAGCGGCGGTGAACGCGACACCGAAAGCAACGCGGAACGCAACGGCGAACGCGACGAAAGCACCGGGAGCCACGCGGGCCGGGAAAGCAGCGCGGGCGGCCACGGGAGGCGGTAGCCCCGCTGCTCCGCCCACCCCGCCGGCCCGCCACACCACTGGGCCGTTGTCGACGCGCACGGGACACCGCCGTACGTACGGGCGCTGCTGCCGCGTCGTACGGCGTTCGTCCGCTCCACCTCCTCCAAGCCCTCCGAGGGCCAGCTCCTGGCCGCGAACCTCGGCCACGCGCTGATCGCCGTCCCGCTGGGCGCGGAGCTGGACCTGGGCGGTATCGAACGGTTCGTCTCGCTGGCCTGGAGCAGCGGTGCCCAGCCGCGGCTCGCCCGCGCCGGGCACCGGCGGTCCGGTGCGACCCCGGTGGGGCGCGGCGGGGGCGGTTGGTACCGTCGTCACCGTGCCCCCTGCGCCGGTATGGACCAACGGACCCTTCGGCGGCGGTCCGCTCGCCCGCCGCCCGCGCACCGTCGCGGTCACCCTCGCGCACGCGGGGCTCCCGTGACGGCAGCGCCCGCCGCCTTCGGGCGGAGAGAGTTCCAGCTCGTCCTGCTGCGCAGGATGAACGACTTCCAGCCCGCGCGCGTCGACCGGGCGCTGCGGGAACTCGGTGCCTCCCGCGCCGACATGCGCGAGGCCAACAAGCACTGGCAGGCGAGGGTCCGCTCGCCGGGCGCGCGCGGCGCCCTGGCGCGCTACCGCTCCGTCCTCGGCCCGCCGCGGGCAGCCGCACGGCGCCGGATCGGCGACCTGGAGTGCGACGTCCTGCAGTGGGAGCTGCCGCTCTGGCCCGACCTGCGCTTCGAGGTGCTGGGCGTGCCCGGGTCCGGTGCCGCCTGGAACGCCTGGCTGGTCCGCGCGCCCGGCGCCGAGCCCCCGGCACTGCGCACCGTCGAAGACCTCACCCCCTGGTCCTGCACCGTGGACGAGGCCGCCCGCGCCTTCGCCCCCGCCCGCCCCCGCGAGGGCTCGGCCCCCACGCGGTCGCAGCTCGCCTTCGCCGCCCCCGACCGCGACGGCGTACGCCACGAGATCGTCGCCGAGTTCACCTGGGGACTGCTGCAACGGCTCCCCCAGGGACCGGCCGCCCCATAAGGCGCCGCGTGCGCGCGGGCCCGCCCCACGGCCATGTCCGATTTCCGCTGGCCCCCGCCCGGAGGGCCCTCGCACACTGGGGGGTGTGACCACAGAAGACAGCAGGTATGAGGCCGTACGCAGCAGGGACGCGCGCTTCGACGGGGTGTTCTTCCTGGGGGTGCGCACCACCGGGATCTACTGCCGGCCCAGCTGCCCGGCGGTGACCCCGAAACGGGAGAACGTCCGCTTCTTCCCCACCGCCGCCGCGGCCCAGGGCGCGGGCTTCCGGGCGTGCCGCAGGTGCCGTCCGGACGCGGTGCCGGGGTCCGCGGAGTGGAATGTACGGGCCGACCTGGTGGGCCGCGCGATGCGGATGATCTCCGACGGCGTGGTGGACCGGGAGGGCGTCGCCGGCCTG
>NZ_VJOK01000001.1:6059033-6064399 GCF_013302895.1 Streptomyces albus subsp. chlorinus
GGGCACGCTCGCGCCCCCGGCCGCCGGTCCGCCGGAGCCCGGACGCGGCCGGACGGCGGGCGCCGCCCCGGCCCGTGACGGCTTCGCCGTGCCGGAGCCCGACCCGGCAGCCCGTACGGAGCCGTTCCGGTTCACCGTGTGCGCCGCCGAGCCCGGCGACATCCTGCTGCTGTGCGGCGCGGGACTGGCCGAACCGCTGCGTGCCGACCCGTCGTTCGCGGACCGGCTGGCCGCCCGCTGGGCCGACCCGCCCGCGCTCGCGGGGTACCCCGCCACGCTGGAGGACGGCGCCGGGGAGCACGAGGCCGACCGCACCGCCGCCACCGTCTGGGAGGCCCGGGGGACGGCGGGCTGAGGGACGGCCGTGCCGCCCGCGGTGCCCCGGCCGGGCGACTCGCGGCACCCCGCTTCAGGAGGAGGGCACCATGTCCGTCGCGCGTTCCGCCTCCGCCGCCTCCGCCCGCGGTTCCCCCCGTGCCTCCGTGCCGGACTCCTCGGGCGGCTGCGGGGCACGGGTGGCGCGTACCTCCTCCAGGTACGCGGCGATGGCGTCCCTGTTGCGGGTCAGGCACTCCACGCGTGCGGTCATCCGCTCCAGTTCGCGTTCCAGGGTGGCGAGCATCTCCGGGGTGGCGTCGCGGAAGTGGATGACGCGGGGCTTGTCGAGGCAGGGCAGGATCTGCCGGATGATCCGGGTGGGCAGCCCGGCGTCCAGCAGCCCCCTGATCTGGAGGACACGGTCGACGAACCGTTCGTCGTAGTCCCGGTAGCCGTTGGGGGAGCGCTCGGCGGCGATGAGCCCCTGCTCCTCGTAGTAGCGCAGCAGCCTCCGGGGCGTACCGGTGCGTTGCGACAGCTCTCCGATCCGCATGCGACCGCCTCACCAACCTCGGCCCGACCCGCGTCCTCCTGGGAGGAGACCGAGCATAACGCGTGCCCGGTCCCGGCCTCGTACACCGGTGCGACAGACGCACCGGTGCGGTACGGCGCCTGACCGGTCAGGCGCCGTACCGCACCGGCGGGGGTGGACCGTCCGTTGCCGGACGGTCGTCAGCCGAACTGCCGCTCGATCTCGGCGAGTTTCTCCTCCAGTGTGTCGAGCCGGGGGCTGGCCCCGTTCTTGTCGTGACCGGCGGACCCGCCTCCGCTCCCACGGGACTCGCGGGTCTCACGGGCCCCGCTCGCCTCGCGCGGCTCCCGGCCCTCCGTGAGGTCGCCGCGCCGCCGCGTGGCCGCCCCGTCGTCCAGGAGGGCCTGGAGAGCGGGCCGGCCGGGTGCCGCCGCCGGGCCCGGGTTCGGGACCGGTCCCGGAGCCGACACCGGGCCCGGGCCCTCGGCGACCGGTGCGGGCGCCGCGAGTTCGACGTCCACGGTCCGTGCGGGCACCTCCCGGACCGGGTCCGGGGCAGGATGGGCGCGGCCCCGGCTCCACAGCCGGTGCTGCCGGTTGAGGGCCTTGACCCGTGCCCGGTCGAGCCGCTCCTGGTCCCTGCGGCGCATCCGCTCCCGCTCGCGCCGGCGCCGCTCGTCGCGGACCTCGTCCACGGCCTCGTCCAGCGTCCGTACGCCCTCCAGCAGCATCAGCGACCAGGCGCCGAAGGTCTCGCGCGGTGCCCGCAGCCAGCGGACGATGCGGATCTGCGGCAGCGGGCGCGGCACCAGCCCCTGGTCGCGGAGGGCGGCCCGGCGCGTCTGCTTGAGCGCCCGGTCGAACAGGATCGCCGCCGAGATCGACATGCCCGCGAAGAACTGCGGGGCGCCGTCGTGCCCGGCGCCGCGCGGCGCGTGCACCCAGTTGAACCACGCGGCGGCGCCCGCGAAGATCCACACCAGCAGGCGGGAACCGAGCGAGGCGTCGCCGTGGCTGGCCTCGCGCACCGCGATCACGGCCGAGAACATGGCGGCGCCGTCCAGCCCGAACGGGACGAGGTACTCCCAGCCGCCGCTCAGCCCCAGGTTCTGCCTGCCGAAGCCGACGAGTCCGTGGAAGGAGAGCGCGGCGGCCACGGCGGCGCAGCAGAACAGGAGCAGATAGGCGGCCGTCGCGTACAGGGTCTCCTTGCGGCGGCGCCGCTCCTCCAGGCGCTCCCGGGAGTCGGGGGCCGCGGGTGCTCCGGGTGCCGTGCCGGCCGTGTCGCCGTCGGCGGGGGCGCCGTGGCGGCGCGACCGCGCCATCACCAGCACCGCGGTCAGGGTGCCGATGAGCAGCACGGCGCTCGGCAGCACCCAGTTCAGCGATATGTCGGTCAGTCTCATCGGGTGTGCCCCTTGCCGCACGGCCTCGCGGAGGCGCACGTGAGCGGCCCTCCGGGTCGCGTCCGTACGCGGGAGCGTGCCGCGCTCGCGCTCTGGCTTCCTAGCTGTCGCCGAGCATCCTTACGGGAGAGTCCCGGCCGTCCGGGGGGTTTCGGGGCAAGTGAACGCGAAAAGGGGGTGCGGGGCGCCGGCCGGGGTGCGCGGGGTCGAACTGCTCAGCCAAGCGCGGTCATTCGTTCGACACGCTCCGCGTCACACGTGCGGGGGCAGGTGACGCAGGTGTCCTGGGGGCGCAGGGTGTAGAAGAGGCAGCAACTGGCGCGGTCGCGGGTGGTGAGCGCCTCGCCGGCCGGGCCCGTCAGCCGGCGGAAGCCCGCAGGCCGGGCGAACGGCTCGAGCGCGCCCGGCAGCAGCCGCCCGGCCTCCTCCATGGCCCGCGGCTCCTCGCCCAGCAGGTGCCCCAGGTACCAGAGCCCCTCGGTGATCTCGTCCGTGGCCATGCCCCACAGCGCCCGCGCGCCGCGCCGCATCCGGGGCCTGAACCCCTCCAGGACCGGCGCGAGGTGGTCGGCGACCGCCCCGCGGACCTCGGCGCGCAGCGCCTCCTCGTCGGGCACCACCCGGGCGCCCGGGGCATCGGCCGCCGGGTCGTCGGGCAGGCACGCGAACTCCTCGATGTGGACCGCCAGCCGGCCCAGCGAGCGCTGGAAGGCCACCGCCTCGGCGGGCAGCCGGGGCACTCTCCGCTGGAGGAACCACGGGATGGTGATCAGGAGGCAGACGGGCCAGGCGTAGCGGTGCAGCCCGAAGCTCGCGATCACGTCCGGGCGGCCGGGCCGCCCGTAGTCCCGCAGGATCTGCTCCTCGTCCCAGGCGAGGAAGGCGTCCAGCGCCTCCGAGCCGGCCGCCAGCTCGCTCGCCCGTACCCAGCCGGGGCCCTTGGGAAGGGATTCACGAGCCGTGGTCTCGGTCACACCCAGCGACGGGAACACCTCGGTCAGCCGTGTGTACGCCGCGTGGAAAGGGGAGACGTCAGGGGCTACGCGGGCGAGGGTGGGCACGGCCATGAGGACCACCGATTCGACGATCGTGAGCAGGTAAGCCTTACCTTAACTGATGGGTTCCGAAGTTTGATCTCCCGGCACGTCGGCCTATCGTGCTGCGCGAGCCTCCGGGAGCGCCGCGCCTCCGGAGCGACGCGCATCCGGGCGCCGGGCGCACACGCCGGTGCCGGGCCGCGCGCCGTCCGCTGCCCCGGGCCGCGGACGGACCGGAACAGCCCGTGTGCCGCCGCGTGGGCAGGAGCGAACCGAGGGCGCTGGGGGACCGATGGAGCCGAGCCGAGCCGAGGCGCACACCGCGCACGCCGCGCACACCACGCGTACCGCGCGGGCCGCTGCCCGGGAGGTGCGGGCCGCCGCGCCACGGGCCGCCGGGTCCGCTGCCGGAGCCTCCGCGTCCGGTTCCGGTTCCGGAACCGGCGCTGTTCCCCGGGACGTTGGCCGGGGCCCGTCCGGCGGCCGGTCCGCGGCCCGCGGGGAGCACACCCACAGCGGGCCCGCCGCGCCCAAAGTGGTGCCGCGGCGCCACTCCGTACGCGACCAGATCCTCGCCGCCCTGCGCGCGGCGCTGCTCTCCGGCGAACTGGCCGGGGGCGAGGTGTACTCCGCGCCCGCGCTCGCCGACCGCTTCGGCGTCTCCCCGACCCCCGTACGGGAGGCCATGCAGGTACTGGTGAGCGAGGGCGCCGTGGAGACGGTGCCCAACCGGGGCTTCCGCGTGGTCCGGCACGACCCCCGCGACCTGACCGAACTCGCCGAGGTCCGCGCCCTGTTGGAGGTGCCCGCCGTACTGTCCCTCGCGCGGACCCTCCCGGCGGGGCGCTGGGAGGAGCTGCGCCCGCTCGCGGAGGAGACCCGGCGGGCGGCGGCACGGGGCGACCGCGGCGCCTACGCCGAGGCCGACCGCGCCTTCCACCGCGCCCTGCTGGAGCTGACGGGCAACCGGCAGCTGGTCGCCGTCGCGGAGGACGTGCAGCGCAGGGCGCACCTGTCGGCGCTGCGCGCGGCGCCCGCGCCCCGCACCACCGATCTCCTCGCCGAGGCGGCCGACCACCTCGCCCTGCTGGACGCCCTCGCGGAGCAGGACCTGCCCGCCGTCGAACGCCTGGTGCGCGGCCACTTCTGAGCGGCGCCGCGTGCTACCGCCCTACCGCCCGGCGGGGGCAGGTCCGTCCGCGCGCGGTCCGCCCGCACGCGGTCCCGCGGCGTCCGGCCCCGGGGCCGGCAGGTGGTCCGCGAGCCAGGCCGGCACGCCGCCCAGCAGCCGGAAGAGCCGCCCGGCCTCCTCGCGCAGCCGGGTCGCCTCCGGTTCCGGCTGCACATCCGCGAGTGCGGCGAGCGCCGGCGCCATCCCGACGAGGAAGCCCAGCTCCTCCCGCAGCCGCAGCGACTCGGCGAAACCGTGGCGCGCCTCGGCCAGTTCGCCCTCGCGGGCCGCCATCCCGGCCAGGTGCCGCCAGGTGGAGGAGCACAGCAGCAGGTCACCGCGCGCGGTGGCCCCCGCGTGCGCCCTGCGGTAGGCGGCGCGGGCCGACTCCGGGGTGTCGCTCAGGTTCTCGGCCAGCAGCCCGCGCCGGTAGTCCAGCAGCGCGCGGCCCGGCGCGTCGGGCTCCAGCAGCGCGGCGGCCCTGCCGAGGGCCGCGCGGGCCTCGTCCGTCCGGCTCGCGTATGCCCAGTACGGTGGCGGCGTAGGCGAGCTGGCCCCGCTCGCAGGCGGCTGCCCCGCGGTCGTCGTCCACCTGGGCCACGGCCTCGGCGGCACGCAGCGCGTCCTCGGCCGCCGCCCAGCCGTCGCCCGTGTACATGCACCGCTCCACCAGCAGCGCCGCCCGTCCCACCGCCGCCCGCGGGTGGGTGTCGGCGTACGGGGCCAGCAGTGCCGCGGCGTCCTCCCAGCAGCCGCGCGAGCGCAGCCGCCACACGGCGCGGCCCAGCGGGCTGTCGGGGCCCGTCGCCGGAGGGGGGCCCTCGCCGTCCGAGGGAGTCGCGGGATCCAGCCTTCCGGAACGTGACATGGCGGTGTCCGCCACAGTGCCCTCCCCAAGCGCG
>NZ_VJOK01000001.1:6064595-6102327 GCF_013302895.1 Streptomyces albus subsp. chlorinus
CCCCCGGCGCGGGCCTGTCCACCTGATGCCGCCCGGGTCCCGGTGCCCTCGTCCTCCTCGCGCCCGTCCGCGTCCCGGCCGGTCAGCGGCACCAGCGCGACCGCTTCGCCCTCCACATGGGCGACGGCGATCCGGTCGGAGCCGTCGGGGCCCACCGTGCGGGGATCGACGAGCAGTTCCTCCAGCAGCGACTGGGCGATCGCGCCGCCGTCCAGGGCGCGGGCCGGGTCGGGCTCGTCCCAGTCGACGCGGGCGACCACGACCTGCCAGTGCGGTGCGGCGCCCTGGCCGGGGAGCAGCACGGGGGCGGCGACCCGCAGCCGGGCGGCGGTCTCCGAGGGCGGGGCGCCGGCCTGCACCAGCTCCAGGACCTCCTGCGCCAGTCTGCGGCGGACCGTGCGGGCGGCGTCGCGCCGGTCGCGTTCGACGGCGATGAGCTGGGTGACGCCGTGCAGCAGGTCGAGGCGTTCGGCGGGCCAGTCGCCGGTGTCGGCGGCGACGGCCAGCATCCACTCGGACAGCACGGTGCGCCGTGGGTCGCCCGCGCCGCGGTGGACGGGGAAGAGCGAGTAGGCGGTGCCCTCGACGGTGGTCCGGTGCGGGCTGCGCCGCCCGGTGCGCAGGGCGGCCATGTGGGTGCCCGCCAGCCGGGCGGCGACGGTGTGGGGCAGCGCGGGCCCCTGGCTGGGGCGGGCGATCTGGCGGCCGGTGGGGGACAGCACCCAGGCGGGGAGGTCCAGGTCCGAGCCGAGCAGGTCCAGCACCACGTCGGGGCCGCCGCCCGCGGGGCCGGAGGACATCAGCCGCCGGTGCCGGTCCACGACGGCGGCCAGGTCGCCGGCGCGCTCGGTGGAGACCTGCCGCACCACGTGTTCGGTGATGGTGGCGAAGGCGACGGACTCGGCGACCGAGAACAGCGGCAGCCGGTGCCGGGCGCAGGCGGCCACCAGGTCCTCGGGGACGGGGCCCAGTTCCGCCTCGCCCGCGGCCAGGCCCGCGACCTGCGCGGCGGTGAGGATCTGTACGAACGACTCGGAGTCCTCGGGGGCGCGCCGCCAGGCCAGGCCGGTGAGCACCAGTTCGCCGCCGGACAGATAGCGGCTGGGGTCGCGCAGGTCGGTGGTCATGACGCCGCGCACCGTGCGGTCCAGCTCGTCCTCGCCGCCCAGGAGCTTCAGCCCCAGCGAGTCGTTCTCCAGGAGCGCGCGCAGCCGCATGATCCGTCGCCTGCCGTTCGTGTGTCGGGTGGGGGTCGTGCCGTGGGAAGGAAGCCGGGAGGAAACCGTGAGGTTACCCGCGACCGGCTTTCGTCTGAATCTACAAGACCCGATGGCCGACCAGCCAAACGCTTCATGCGTTCGGTTACTGCACAGCGGCGGGCACCTGTCGGTGTACTGACCGCACCCCCCATCGCACCCCCCCGCACCCGGACCCCCTCGCACCTGCCCGACCGCACCCTCCCGGGATCCCGGGCTCGCACCCCCCGACCGAGCACGAGAAGAGACGCCATGGAGTTCCTGCGCCCGGCCAGCCGGGAGGAGGCGCTCGCCGCGAAGGCGGAGAGGCCGGCGGTGCCGGTGACGTCACCGGCCGGCTCGGTGCCCGCGTGCTCCGCCGGGGGAGCGGTCACAGGTGCGCCGGGGAGCCGGGGGGCGGCTGGCGGGCACCCGTATGGCCGCCAGCCGCCGGAGCGGGTCCCGGTGCGACCGGAACACCTCCTCGAGGTGTGCCCTCTTCCCCGTCCCGTGCCCCCGGCCTCCGGCCGGGAACCGGGCCGGGGCCAGGCAAGACGCGGGCCGTCCCCCGGGTCGTGCTTCCCAAATCCCCGGCGTTCGCCGGGGTGCCCCTATGAACCTTGGGAGTCAGCACAATGACCCAGTCCGAAGTAGGGCCGGCGACGTCGGCGGAGGACGCGGGCAGCGGCTCGCGGATACCCGCCGGACGCTCGTGGCTCGACCGGTACTTCCACATCACCGACAGAGGGTCGTCCTTCGGCCAGGAGGTACGTGGCGGTATCACCACCTTCATGGCGATGGCGTACATCGTCCTGCTCAACCCCGTCATCCTCTCGGTGCCCGACGCCACGGGGCACCGGCTGGACGGCGGTCAGGTCACCACGGCGACAGCCCTGGCCGCCGCGGTGACCACCCTGGTGATGGGCTTCATCGGCAACGTGCCCCTCGCCCTGGCGGCGGGGCTGAGCGTCTCGGCCGTGATGGCGACCCAGGTCGCGCCCGAGATGACCTGGGGCAACGCCTGGGCGATGTGTGTGCTCTACGGTGCCGTGATCATCCTGCTGGTGGTCACCGGTCTGCGTGAGCTGATCATGAACGCGATCCCCATGGCGTTGAAGCACGCCATCACGATGGGCATCGGGCTGTTCGTCTGCCTCCTCGGGCTGGTGCAGGCCGGCTTCGTCACCTCCACGGGCGGCCCCGGCGGCCTGCCGGGCGCCAAGCCGATCCAGCTCGGTACGGCGGACATGCTCACCGGCTGGCCCGTGCTGTGCTTCTCCGTCACGGTGCTGCTCATCTTCGCGCTCCAGGCCCGCAGGGTGCCCGGCGCCATCCTGATCGGCATCGTCGCGGGCACCGTCGTCGCCGGGCTGGTCCACCAGTTCGCCGGGCTCGACAAGAAGGACTGGGGCGGGCACAACGCCCCCGAGCTTCCCGGCTCACTGGTCAGCTCCCCCGACTTCGGGCTCCTGGGCTCCGTCTCGTTCAAGGGGCTGGGCGACATCGGCGGCATCACCATCGGTGTCATCGTCTTCACCCTGGTCCTGTCGGGCTTCTTCGACGCGATCGGCACCATCGTCGGCATCGGCCAGCAGGCCGGACTGGCCGACAAGGACGGCCGGATGCCGGGCCTGAACAAGGCGCTGACCATCGACGGTGCCGGCGGGGTGCTGGGCGGACTGGCCGGGGCCTCGGGCCAGACCGTCTTCGTGGAGTCCACCGCGGGCGTCGGCGACGGCGCGCGCACCGGGCTCGCCAGCGTGGTCACCGGCCTCGGCTTCACCCTGTGCCTGTTCTTCACGCCCCTCGCGCAGATGATCCCTCCGCAGGTGGCGGCGGCGGCGCTGGTCGTCATCGGATCGATGATGATCACCAACGCGATGCACATCGACTGGACCGACCCGGCCACCTCGATCCCGGTCTTCCTGACGACCGTCCTGATGCCCTTCGCCTACTCCATCACCGCGGGCATCGGCGCCGGGGTCATCGCCTACGTCCTGCTCAAGGCCGTCCAGGGGAGGTTCCGTGAGCCCGGATGGCTGATGTGGGGGTTGTCGGCGGTCTTCCTGCTCTACTTCGCCCTGAGCCCCATCGAACAGTGGCTGGGGGTCAAGTAGCCTCCCGGCCATCGGCCACCGTCTGACGGGAGCGGGTGCGGTGTCCCTGGCCGTTCCCGTTCCCGTCGGGCCGTACCGCCGCCGAGGGGAGACGCACATGCTGGACATCGCCGCCGAGCTGCACCGCTGGTGCCAGGAGGGGCGGGACTTCGCCGTGGCCACCGTCGTCGGCGTCAGCGACAGCGCCCCCCGGCGGGTGGGCGCCGCGCTGGCCGTGGACGCGGACGGCGAGGCCGTCGGCGGCGTGAGCGGAGGCTGCGTCGAGGGCGCCGTCCACGAGCTGTGCCAGGAGGCGCTGGAGTCGGGCGGAAGCATCCGGCAGACCTTCGGCTACGGCGACGAGGACGCCTTCGCCGTCGGTCTCACCTGCGGCGGAACCGTCGACATCCTGGTGACACCGGTCCGCGCGGACGCGCCCTTCCGGGAGGTGCTCGCCGCTGCCGCCGCCGACGCGGCGGCGGGCCGCACCTCGGCGCTCGTACGGGTCGCCGAGGGCCCCGCCGGACTGCTGGGCGGCGCGCTGCGGCTGACCGCCGAGGGGGAGCCGCACGGCACCCTGGGCGGCGCTCCCGGACTCGACACCGCCGCCGCGGCGCAGGGCCGCGCCCTGCTGGCCGCCGGGCGCACGGCGACCGTCACCGTCGGCGCCGACGGCGGCTCGTGCGGGCAGCCGGTCACACTGCTGGTCGAGTCCAGCGTGCCCCCGCCGCGCATGCTGGTCTTCGGCGCGGTCGACTTCGCGGCGGCGCTGGCGCGGATCGGCACGTTCCTCGGCTACCACGTCACCGTGTGCGACGCGCGGCCCGTCTTCGCCACCCGCCGCCGCTTCCCCGACGCCGACGAGGTCGTCGTCGACTGGCCGCACCGCTACCTGGACGCGCAGCGGCTGGACGCGCGCACGGTCGTGTGCGTCCTCACCCACGACACCAAGTTCGATGTGCCGCTGCTGGAGCGCGCTCTGCGGCTGCCGCTGGCCTACGTCGGTGCCATGGGCTCGCGCCGCACCCACCACCACAGGCTGGAGCGGCTCCGTGAGGCAGGGCTGACCTCCCGCGAACTGGCCGCGCTGCGCTCGCCCATCGGCCTCGACCTGGGGGCGCGCACCCCGGAGGAGACGGCGCTGTCCATCGCGGCGGAGATCGTCGCGGTCCGGTACGGCGGCAGCGGCGTCCCCCTCAACGGCGCCCGCATCCCCATCCACCACGACGCCGGCCCGGCCCCCGCCCCGGTCGGGGGCGGCACGGGGCGGGCGGCGGGCTGAGGACCCGGCGCGGGCGGCGGCCCCGGGCCGCGGTCACAGCAGTTTCACATTCACCAGCAGCCCCCGGTGGTCCGTGCCCCTCAGGTCCAGGAACGTGGCGTCCACCGGCACCAGCGGTCTGCTGAGCAGGACGTGGTCGATCTGCGCGCCCAGCACCGGGGTGGTCCTGGCGGGCCAGGTCGGGGTGCGGGAGTTGCCCAGTATGCGGGCCGCGTCGTGCATGCCGGTGTCGAGGAGGGCGCGGAAGGCGGCGTGGTCCTGCGAGGAGTTGAAGTCCCCCGCGATCAGGGTGGGCCGCTTCCGCGCCGCCGCGTAGGCCCGCAGCCGGTCCAGCTCGGTCCGCCAGTGGGCCGTGTCCCGGGGCAGGGGCGGCATCGGGTGCGCGACCTGCACGGCGATCCGCTTCCCGTGGACGTCGGCGACGGCACCCGGCATCGACAGCCGGCCGCGCACCTGGGACCGTCCGCTCAGCGGGTAGACGCTCAGCAGCGCCGAGCCCCGCGCGCCGCCGTCCACGCCGGTGATCATCCGGTGCGGGTACTCCTCGCGCAGCCGAGGACCGCGCAGCGCGGACGCGCACCGCGTGTCGCACTCCTGGACGGCGACGAACTGCGGGCGCTCCCTGCGCACCGCCGCCAGCAGGTCCCCGGTGGCCCGCCCGTACTTCAGGTTCGCCGTCAGCAGCCGGAACTGCGCCCTCGGCTCCCGGTCAGCGGCCCCCGCGGGCGCCGGGGGACCGTAGGGCCGCAGGAACCAGCCGGTGCCCACCAGCACCGCCAGCGCCCACACCAGCAGCAGCCAGCGCCGCATCAGCGCGGCCCCGAGCAGCACCAGCCAGGCAGGCGCCAGGAACCACGGGAGGAAGGCCAGCAGTTGGGGGACGGGAGTGGGCCCGTCCTCGTCTCCGGCGCGGAAGCCCAGGGTCACCGTGAGGACGAGCAGCGTCAGCGCGCACAGCGCCGCGACGAGGGGATGGCGCCGGCGCCGCTCGCCGTCGGCCGTGCCGCCCGCCGCCGCGCCCTGGCCCTCGGATGTGCTCGCCCCCGTGTACACGTCCCCGATGATGCCGCATCTCCCCTCACGTCCGCGTAAGACCCCCGGCCGGGGGTGGTGCGCGCGCGGGCGTGCGTACACGATGGGCCCGGTACCCCGCGCACCCCGCCGACCGGGAGGGAACATGATCCCGTCCACGCCCACCGAAGAGTTCCGCGCCGCACGCGACACGCTGCTGCGCCACCGGACGGACTACGAGGCCGCCCGCGCCGCCTTCTCCTGGCCCCGTCCCGAGCACTTCAACTGGGCGCTGGACTGGTTCGACCGCATCGCCGAGGGCAACGACCGGCTCGCGCTGCACCTGGTCGAGGAGGACGGCAGCGAGCGCCGCGTCACCTTCGACCAGATGCGGGTCCGCTCCGACCAGGTGGCGAACTGGCTGCGCGGGCGCGGTGTCGCCCCCGGTGACCGCGTCATCGTCATGCTCGGCAACCAGGTGGAGTTGTGGGAGACGCTGCTGGCGCTGATGAAGCTGCGCGCCGTCGTCATCCCGGCGACCCCGCAACTGGGCCCCCGCGACCTGGAGGACCGCGTCGCCCGCGGTGAGGCCCGCCATGTGGTGGTGCGGGCGTCGGACTGCGGCAAGTTCGCCGACGTGGCCGGGGACTACACCCGTATCGCGGTCGGCGGCGGCCTGGCGCCCGAGGCCGGCTGGCTGGCGTACGAGGACGCCTACGCGGCGGACGGTCCCTTCGACCCGCGGGGCGTCACCCGGGCCGACGAGACCCTGCTGCTCTACTTCACCTCCGGCACCACGGCGCTGCCCAAACTGGTCGAGCACACGCACGTGTCCTACCCGGTGGGCCATCTGGCGACCATGTACTGGATCGGACTGCGCCCCGGAGACGTGCACCTCAACATCTCCTCGCCGGGCTGGGCCAAGCACGCCTGGTCCAACTTCTTCGCCCCGTGGAACGCCGAGGCGACGATCTTCATCCACAACTACACCCGGTTCGACGCCGGCCGCCTCATGGCGGAGATGGAGCGCGGCGGCGTCACCAGCTTCTGCGCCCCGCCCACGGTCTGGCGCATGCTCATCCAGGCCGACCTCGGCCGGCTGTCCACCGTGCCCCGCGAGGTGGTGGCGGCGGGGGAGCCGCTCAATCCGGAGGTCATCGAGCACGTCCGCCGCGTGTGGGGGGTGACCATCCGGGACGGCTTCGGGCAGACGGAGACGGCCGTGCAGGTCGCCAACACCCCCGGCCAGCCGCTCAAGCCCGGCTCCATGGGCCGCCCCACCCCCGGCTTCGAGGTCACGCTCGTGGACCCGGTGACGGGGAAGGCGGGCGTCGACGAGGGTGAGATCTGCCTCGACCTGTCCACCGCGCCGGTCGGCCTGATGCGCGGCTACCGGGGCGACCCGGAGCGCACGGCCGAGGCGATGGCCGGCGGCTACTACCGCACAGGGGACATCGGCTCCCGGGACGCGGACGGGTACCTCACCTACGTGGGGCGCTCCGACGACGTCTTCAAGGCCAGCGACTACAAGATCTCCCCGTTCGAGGTGGAGAGCGTGCTCCTGGAGCACGAGGCGGTGGCGGAGGCCGCGGTGGTGCCCTCCCCGGACCCGGTGCGGCTGGCGGTCCCGAAGGCGTACGTGGTGCTGGCCGAGGGGTTCGCCGCCGACGCGGGGACGGCACGGAAGCTGTTCGCCCACTGCCGGGAGCGGCTCGCCCCCTACAAGCGGGTGCGGGTGGTGGAGTTCGCGGAGCTGCCCAAGACGGTCTCCGGGAAGATCCGCCGCGTCGAACTGCGCGCCCACGCCGCCGGTGAGAGCGGCACCCCGGGAGTCGAATACCGCGACCGGTGAGCCGCCCCGAGCCGCGGGTACGGGCCTTGCCCGTACCGGCGGCGCCGTACCCGCGGTGCTCGCGCCGGCGGCGGCTCTCCGGCGGCCCCGGCCTCAGCGCGGCTCGCGGATCATCGTCTCGGCCGCGTCGTTGACGGCGCTGGGCGTGCCCGCCAGGTCGAGGACGAAGAGCGGCAGGGCGAGTTCGTCGGCGCGGGCGCGCGCCTGGGGCAGGTACCCCGCCAGGGCGAAGCACACCGCGGCGACGGACTCGTTGAGCCCGTTCAGCCACAGGGTCTCCACCGCCCGCGGCCCGGCCGGGGAGGTGGACGGGTCCACATGGGCGACGATGCCGGGGCCGCGCAGGTCGATCCCGGAGGCGGGGGTGCGTTCGGCGACGCGTATGTCCGTGAAGCCCAGCCACCGCAGGTAGTGCGCGGCGGCGTTCCTGGCGTCCTGGGCGGTGCGGATCGTCACCGGGCGGAAGGGCGGTCGGGGCACCGGTTGCGGGGCGACGGGACGGTGCGGCACCGGCGGGGGAGGGGGCGCCGAGGAGTGCGCCACCGGTACCCGCAGGGTGGTGCCGCAGCCGCAGCCCAGTTCGGGCTGCGGCCATTCGTCCACGCGCCCGCACGCCGGGCACCGCACGGAGATCCAGGAGCCCGCCCACGTGCGGTGCCGTACCTGGGTCGCGGCCACGGAGGTGAGCAGGGGCAGCGCGACCGGGGCGCCGCAGCCGCAGGGGTACACCGGCGCGGTGTAGCTGTGTTCGCGGCGGCACACGGGGCAGCGCACGAGGACACTGTCAGCCATCGTTCGCTCTCCTGGCAGGGTCGTCCGGCGGTCACGAGGTTGCCATCGTGCCCCAACACACCCAATCGTCGCCGATGGACCGGGTTTTCCGAAGAGGGCGGGCGCCGAACCCCTGCCGGAGGGGGAGGATGACACGAAGATGCCCCCGCGCGGGACGGCCACCCCTCATCCTTCGGACCGTCCCGCACGGGGGCGCGCGGCGGGCCGACCTCCCAATCGGCCCGTCACGCCGCTTGTGCCGCGCTGCTTCCGGGGCGCGGCCCCCGAAGCCCGTCGGCGTCAGCCCTCCTGCAGCGCGCGCACCGCCTCTTCGACGCGGCGCCCGTACTCCGGGTCGGCGGCCTGGAAGTGGGCGATGTTCTTCTCGATGACGTCCTCGCGGGAGACCTGCGAGAGCCCGCCCGCGATGTTGGCGACCAGGCGGCCCTTCTCCTCCTCGGACATCAGCCGGTACAGCTCACCGGCCTGGAAGAAGTCGTCGTCCTTGGTGTGCTGCGGTGCCGCGTGGGTGCCCCAGTACCCGCTGACCGCCAGCGGCGCGGAGAGCGGCTCGCCCGTCTCGACAGGGCCGTCGTAGGAGTTGGGCTCGTAGTTCTTGGCGTGCCGGCCGTAGGCGTTGGTGGCCATGAGGCCGTCGCGGCCGTAGTTGTCGGCCCGGCCCGAGGGGACGCCCTTGGGCGCGTTGACGGCCAGCTGGGTGTGGTTGACGCCCAGCCGGTAGCGGTGCGCGTCCGCGTAGGCGAACAGCCGGCCCTGGAGCATCTTGTCCGGCGAGGGGCCGATGCCGGGCACGAAGTTGTTGGGGGAGAACGCCGACTGCTCGACCTCGGCGAAAACGTTGTCCGGGTTGCGGTCCAGCACCAGCCGGCCGACCCGCTTGAGCGGGTAGTCCTTGTGCGGCCACACCTTGGTCAGGTCGAACGGGTTGAAGCGGTAGTCGGCCGCCTCCGCCGCGGGCATGATCTGCACGTACAGCGTCCAGGACGGGAAGACGCCGCGCTCGATGGACTGGAGCAGGTCCGTCTGGTGGCTGTTGGGGTCGGTGCCGCACAGCTCGGCGGCCTGCTCGCTGGACAGGCAGCGGATGCCCTGGTTCGTCTTGAAGTGGTACTTGACGAAGAACGCCTCGCCCTCGGCGTTGGTCCACTGGTAGGTGTGCGAGCCGTAGCCGTTCATGTGGCGGTAGGAGGCGGGGATGCCGCGGTCGCCCATCAGCCAGGTGACCTGGTGGGTGGCCTCGGGGGAGTGGGCCCAGAAGTCCCAGACGTTGTCCGGCTCCTGCTTGCCGGTGAACGGGTCGCGCTTCTGCGAGTGGATGAAGTCGGGGAACTTCAGCGGGTCCTTGATGAAGAAGACCGGGGTGTTGTTGCCGACGAGGTCGTAGTTGCCCTCCCCGGTGTAGAACTTCAGGGCGAAGCCGCGCGGGTCGCGGGCCGCGTCGGGGCCGCCGAGGCTGTCGGCGACGGTGGAGAAGCGGGCGAACGTCTCGGTGCGGCGGCCGACCTCACCGAGGAAGTGGGCGCGGGTGAAGGCGCTGACGTCGTCGGTCACCTCGAAGTAGCCGTAGGCGCCGGAGCCGCGGGCGTGCACCACGCGCTCCGGGATGCGCTCCCGGTTGAACCGCGCCAGCTTCTCCAGCAGGTGCTGGTCCTGGAGGAGCAGCGGGCCGCCGATGCCGGCGGAGGTGGAGTTCTGGTTGTCGGCGACGGGCGCGCCCGCCTCGGTGGTCAGCGTGGGCTTCGACGACTGCGACATGGACGACCTTCCTGGGGCGTGAATCGCGGAAAGCATCTTCCGCATGTTGGAGCGTAAGGACGCCCTATCGGGGCGTCAACACTTTGTTGAAACTGGTGGACCCGCACCCCCAAGGGGCGCGGGGAACGGCGCGATCGGCCACAACGGGCCCGCGGACGGCGGGGGACGGGCAGGGGCACCCCCTTCCCGTCCCCCGCGCCGGGTCCGCACCAGCCGGAGAGCAGGCATCGGTCAAGCCGGAGAGCGGGCCCCGGCGCGCGGGGCCGCCAGCCGGGCGACGGCCTCAGCCCAGCGGCACCGTGGCCGTCGGCGCGTGGGCGGCCTCCGCCGCCAGCTCCTCGAACTCGTTGACCGAGGCGATGTCGCTGCCGCTCATGGAGATGTTGGTGATCCGCTCCAGGATCGCCTCCACCACCACGGGCACCCGGTGCTCGGCGGCCAGCTTCTTCGCCTCCTCGAAGGCGGGCAGGAGCTTGTCCGGCTCGGTGACGCGGATCGCCTGGCAGCCCAGGCCCTCGGCGACCTTGACGTGGTCGACGCCGTAGCCGCCCAGCTCGGGCGCGTTGATGTTCTCGAACTCCAGGTTCACCTGGAAGTCCATGTCGAAGTTGCGCTGCGCCTGCCGGATCAGCCCCAGATAGGAGTTGTTGACCAGCACGTGCACGTACGGGATCCGGTGCTGCGCGCCGACCGCGAGTTCCTCGATCATGAACTGGAAGTCGTAGTCGCCCGAGAGTGCCACGACGCTCGCCTGGGGGTCCGCCTTGGCGACGCCCAGCGCGGCCGGGATCGTCCAGCCCAGCGGGCCCGCCTGGCCGCAGTTGATCCAGTGCCGCGGCCGGTAGACGTGCAGGAACTGCGCGCCGGCGATCTGGGAGAGGCCGATGGTGGACACATACCGGGTCTGAGGTCCGAAGGCCCGGTTCATCTCCTCGTACACGCGCTGCGGCTTGAGCGGCACGTTGTCGAAGTGCGTACGGCGCTGGAGTTCGCCCTTGCGCCGGCGGGCGTCGTCGGCCCACTCCGACAGGTCCTTCAGCCGCCCGGCCCGCTTGCGTTCCCGGGCGATCTCCACGAAGAGGGTCAGCGCCGCGTGTGCGTCCGAGACGATGCCGTAGTCCGGGGCGAAGATCTTGCCGATCTGCGTCGGCTCGATGTCCACGTGGACGAACGTCCGGCCCTCGGTGTACGTGGCCAGGGCGCCGGTGTGCCGGTTGGCCCACCGGTTGCCGATGCCGAGGACGAAGTCCGACTCCAGGAAGGTGGCGTTGCCGTACCGGTGCGAGGTCTGCAGGCCCACCATCCCGGCGTGCAGCGCGTGGTCGTCACCGATGGCGCCCCAGCCCATCAGGGTGGGCACGACGGGGATGCCGGTCAGCTCGGCGAACTCCACCAGCAGCGCCGAGGCGTCGGCGTTGATGATGCCGCCGCCCGCGACGATCAGCGGGCGGTCCGCCTCGGCCAGCATGTCCATGGCCTTCTCGACCTGGCGGCGGGAGGCGGCCGGCTTGTGCGGCACCAGCGGCTCGTAGGTGTCCGGGTCGAACTCGATCTCCGTCAGCTGGACGTCGACCGGCAGGTCGACCAGCACCGGGCCCGGCCGTTCCGAGCGCATCAGGTGGAACGCCTCCTGGAAGACGCCGGGCACCTGGGCGGCCTCCTTGACGGTGGTGGCCTTCTTGGTGACGGGCGCGGCGATGGAGGCGATGTCGACGGCCTGGAAGTCCTCCTTCTCGATCACCGCGACCGGCGCCTGGCCAGTGATGCACAGGATCGGGATCGAGTCGCCGGTCGCCGAGTAGAGGCCGGTGATCATGTCGGTGCCGGCCGGGCCGGAGGTGCCGATGCACACCCCGATGTTGCCGGGTGCCGTGCGGGTGTAGCCCTCGGCCATGTGCGAGGCGCCCTCGACGTGCCGGGCGAGCGTGTGCTCGATGCCGCCGGCGGCACGCAGCGCCGCGTAGAAGGGGTTGATGGCCGCACCCGGCACGCCGAACGCGACCTGGACACCCTCGCGCTTGAGGATTTCGACTGCCGCTCGGGCAGCGGTCATACGAGCCATCGAACTCTCCTGGTTCGGTGTGAGTGGAACCCGGACGGCGGCGCCTGGGCGCGACAGGACAGTGTCGGCGCCGCCGTCCGGAGCCTGGGGGCGGGACCCGCCGGGGGAGGCGGTCGGGTCCTCAGTGGGCGCCGTCGGGGTTCTCGCCCGAGAGGCGCTTGACGCCGCGCACCAGCGCGGAGTGGTCGAGGCCGCCGTCGCCCTGCGCGCGCAGCGCGGCGACCAGCTGGGCCACCAGGGCACCGGCGGGGACGGCGGCGCCGACGGCGCGGGCCGCGTCGGTCACGATGCCCATGTCCTTGTGGTGCAGGTCGATCTTGAAGCCGGGCTTGTAGTCGCCCGCCAGGATGCTGTCCTTCTTGCGGGTCAGCACGGTCGAGCCGGCCAGACCGCCGTTCAGGACCTCCAGGCCCGCCCTCAGGTCCACACCGGACTTCTGCAGGAAGACCACGGCCTCGGCCACGGCCTGGATGTTGACGGCGACGATGAGCTGGTTGGCGGCCTTCACGGTCTGGCCGGAACCGGCCGGGCCGCACAGCACGATCGTCCTGCCGAGCGCCTCGAACACCGGCTTGGCGGCGTCGAAGTCCTCCTGCTCGCCGCCGACCATGATGGACAGCACGGCCTCGATGGCGCCCGCCTCGCCGCCGGAGACCGGGGCGTCCAGCGTCCTGATGCCCCGGGCCCTGGCGGCCTCGGCGACCTCGATGGAGGTCTGCGGGGTGATCGAGGACATGTCGATGAGCAGGCCGCCCTCGCGCAGGTTGTCCAGGACGCCGCCCTTGTGCAGGACGGCCTCCTCCACCTGCGGGGAGGCCGGGACCATCGTGATGACGACGTCGGCGCCCCTGGCCGCCTCCGCGATGGAGGACGCGCCCTTGCCGCCGTCCTTCACGAACGCCTCGATCTTCTCGGGCTCCAGGGTGTAGGCCGTCACCTCGTACCCCGCCTTGAGGAGGTTGCGCGCCATGGGCGCGCCCATGATGCCGAGGCCGATGAAGCCGATCTTCGTGTTCTCGGGCGTGTGAGCCATGTGTGGTGCCTTTCGCTGGTACGGGGTGCCGCAACCGGCCCGTGACGGGTGGGTGATTACTTCTGCAGCCAGCCGAAGGAGGCGGCGCTGCCGTTGTCGCCGGGCTTGTACTCCAGGCCGACGAGGCCGGTGTAGCCGGCCTTGTCGAGCCGGCCGAGGAGGTCCTCGAAGTCGAGGGAGCCGGTTCCGGGGGCGCCGCGGCCGGGGTTGTCGGCGATCTGCACGTGCCCGGTCTTCGGCGTGTGGGCGTCGATGACGCCGGGCAGGTCCTCGCCGTTCATGGACAGGTGGTAGAGGTCCATGAGGAAGCGGGCGTTGCCGAGGCCGGTCGCCTCGTTCACCGCGTCCACGGCCTCGATCGCCCTGGGCGCGCTGACCAGGGGGCACTTGGGCGACTCGGGGGCGTTGAGCGCCTCGATCAGCAGGACGGCGCCCACCCGGTCGGCCGCCCGGGCGGCCAGGGCGAGGTTCTCCAGCGCGAGGGCGTCCTGCTCCTCGTCCGAGGCGGTCTCGACGCGGTTGCCGTAGAGGGCGTTGAGGGCCTCGCAGCCCAGGGAGCGGGCGAAGCCGGCGGCCACGTCGATGTTGGCGCGGAACTTCTCGGACTCCTCACCGGGGACGGAGAGGGCGCCGCGGTCGGGGCCCGGCAGCCGGCCGGCGTAGAAGTTCAGCCCGGTGAGCCGCACTCCGGCGTCCTCGATCGCGCCGCGCAGCGCGTCGAGTTCGGCCTGCTCGGGCACGGGCGCGTCCACCCACGGCCACCACAGCTCCATCTTGTCGAAGCCCGCGGCGGCGACCGCCGCCGGGCGCTCCAGCAGGGGCAGCTCGGTGAAGAGGATCGAGGCGTTGACGGTGAACCGGTCCGAGGAGACCACTGCGACCGCCCTCCCTTCGGAGTTATTCCGTATAGTGGAATCTATATTCTGCTCATTGGAACTTTGCTCTCGGTGATCCGGTCCTGTCAAGGGCTTCAGGGCAGCGAAAAGGCCCCGGGCTCCGTCGTGGCGACGGAGCCCGGGGCCGGGGACCGGGAGGTCCTGCGGGTGAACGGCGGGGCTAGGGCTTGCGGGCGACCCCCGCCCAGAGGCTCACGAGCGCGTCCGTGGTGCCGCCCGGCCCGTCCGCGGGGATGTGGGCGACATCGGCGGTCTCCACCTCCGGGTGCCAGCGGTGCGGTACCTCCAGCCCCGGCTCCACCCACTCCAGCCCCTCGAAGAAGCGGGCCACCTCCGCGCGGGGCCGCACCTGGGCGCTGCCGCCGTCCATCTTGTAGACCTCCATGGCCTTCTCCCACTGTTCCGGGGCGAAGTCCGGAGTGCACTGCGAGAGCACCAGATACGAGCCGTGCGGCATCGCGTCCACCAGGTGCCGCACGATGCCGAAGGGGTCGTGCGCGTCGGTGATGTAGTGCATCATCCCCACGATGCACAGCGCGATGGGCCGGCCGAAGTCGAGGGTCTCGCGCACCTGCGCGGAGTCGAGGACGGAGTCCGGCGCGGTGATGTCCGCCTCCACATAGGCCGTCCGCCCCTCGGCCGTGCCGGTCAGCAGGGCGCGGGCGTGGGAGAGGACGATCGGGTCGTTGTCGACGTAGACCACCCGCGTCTCGGGAGCCTCGGCCTGGGCCACCTCGTGCAGATTCGGACTGGTGGGGATGCCGGTGCCGATGTCGAGGAACTGCCGTACGCCGATGCCGGCCAGGTAGCGCGCGGCGCGGTGCATGAAGGCCCGGTTGGCGCGGGCGGCGATGCGGAAGCCGGGGAAGGCGGCCAGCAGCTTCTCGGCCACTTCCCTGTCGGGCGGGAAGTTGGTCTTGCCGCCCAGGAAGTAGTCGTAGATCCGGGCGCTGTGGTGCCGGTCGAGGCCGAGGTCGCGTTCGCTCCGCGGCGCCCTCCGGGTGCGTACCGCGCGCCGTCGCCGCTCGCCGTTCCCGTCCATGTTCCGCCCCTGTCGTCGAGCCACCGCTGGTGTGCGGCATGGTAGTTGCTGCCGTCCGCCCGGACGCCCCTCGTTCCGGAACCGCAACTGCCGTGTCCGGAAGGGTGGTTGCCAGGTTCCTTTCAGGGGAGTATGGAGGCGCCACGGCGGCGGGACAGCCGGTCGGGCGCGCGTTCTCCCGGCGCCTGTACCGGACCGGTGCCCAGGTGCCACACTGTTGTGACCGCCCAGTCACCCTTGGGAGTCGGAGATGTCCGCCATCTTGCAGCCGTCCGGAGAGCCGTTGCGCGGGGCCGCGCAGGAACAGCCGAACGGGCCCACCGCCCTGCGGATCATCCTGGGCGTCAAGCTGCGCAGGCTCCGGCAGGCACTGGACATCTCCCGGGAGGACGCGGGCCGCGCGATCCGCGGCTCCCACGCGAAGATCACGCGGCTGGAGCGCGGGCAGGTCGGTGCCAAGGAGCGGGACCTGAGGGATCTGCTGACGCTCTACGGCATCCACGACCCGAGGGAGCGCGAGGAGTTCTTCGACCTGGCCCGCCAGGCCAACTCACCGGGCTGGTGGTACCAGTACTCGGACGTGCTGGAGGACTGGTTCGAGCTGCACCTGGGCCTGGAGGACGCCGCCTCCATGATCAGGACGTACGAGGTCCAGTTCCTGCCCGGGCTGCTCCAGACCGAGGACTACGCGTACGCCCTCAGCCGGCTCGGCTACCCGAACACCGAGCCGCGCAAGGTGGCGCGGATCGTGGCGCTGCGCATGGCCCGGCAGAAGCTGCTGCACCGCGCGGACCCGCCGCATCTGTGGGCGGTCGTGGACGAGGCGGTGGTCCGGCGCCCGTTCGGCGGCGCCGAGGTGATGCGCGAGCAGCTCGAACACCTGCTGGAGCTGGTGCGGCTGCCGCACATCACGCTCCAGGTCGCTCCGTTCGAGGTGACAGCGGCCGCCGCGGGCACGCCCGTCACCCTGCTGCGGTTCGCCGACCCGGACCTGCCGGACAAGGTCTACCTGGAGCACCTGACCAACGCCGTCTACCTCGACAAGCCCAGCGAGATCGACCAGTACACGCTGATCATGGACCGGCTGTGCGCGGAGGCGTTCTCCCCGGCGGAGACCATCGGCTTCATCGAGGAACTGCTGGACGAGCTGCGCTGAGCCGCCGCGGCCGGGCGCCCTCGGTAGTGTGAGCGCATGGAACGCTTGCGTGTGGAGTTCACGACCGAGCCCTTCGACCTCGACGAAGCGCCCGAGCACGCGGTCGTGGCCCGGGACGTCGTCCAGCGCGCGGCACTCGACGCCGTGGACGTCGGCCCCTTCGGCAACACCGCCGAGGGCTCCCGGGACCAGGTCCTGGAGGCCGTGTCCGCACTCCTGCGCCGGTCGTTGGAGGCAGGGGCGACCCGCGTCTCGCTCCAGATCAACGTGATCGGGGAGGGCGAGGGCTGATGGAGGACGCGCCGCAGGCCGCGGGCCACCCGTTCGTCGTCGCGGTCAAGCCGCTGGTGGACGCGATGGGCGGGACGATGGTGCCTCCCCAGGAGGCGCGGGGTGACGATGTGGTCCTCTCCTGGGAGGGCGAGGACGTGGTCGCCGTGCGGCTGCCGCACCTGTCCGACTCCCTCGACCACCTCCTGGCCGAGCTGGAGCGCCGGCACGGTGTGCCGCTCGCCGAGCTGGACCGCAAGACCAAGCAGTCCGTGGTGCGGATCCTGGAGAACCGGGGGGCCTTCTCGGTGCGGCACGGGGTGGAGACGGTGGCCGGCGCCCTGGGCGTCTCGCGCTTCACCGTTTACAACTACCTGAACAGGGACAACGGGCGCTGACCCCTCCCTGCGGGGAGCCTTCCGCATCGCGGGCTTTCCATTCCAAGATGTCGAAAAGGCTTCAACAAACTGTTGACGTGATGTTGCCGGGGGACTTAGCTGTTCCCAGCCCGGACAGCACCACGGCCCCGGAGGTCCCCGTGACTTCGCGCTCGACGCCAGGACTTTCCTGGTTCAACTCCGCCCAGGGCGCCGAGGCGCGCGCCGCGCTCCACGAGGTGTGCGCCGCCCGCGGCTGGGCGGACGCCCTGCTCGCCCGGCGTCCCTACGAGAGCGTCGAGGCGCTCCTCGCCGCGAGTGACGAGGCCACCGCGGCCCTCACCGACGCGGGGCTGGACGAGGCCATGGCCGGGCACCCGCCCATCGGCCGCCCCAAGCCCGGCGACCCGGCCTCGGCCCGCGAACAGCGGGGCATGGCCGGCGCCTCCGAGGAGCTGAAGGCCGAGATGCTCGAACTCAACCTGGCCTACCAGGACAAGTTCGGGCACGTCTTCCTCATCTGCGCCACCGGCAGGAGCGCCGAGGAGATGAGGGACGCCGTGCGTCACCGGATCGACAACTCACCGCGACAGGAGCGGGAGATCGTGCGGCGGGAGCTGGCGAAGATCAACCGCATCCGGCTCACCCGCCTCGCGGCGGAAGAGGAAGGAGCCCCCACGGCATGAGCGACGCGACGAGCACATCGGTGTCCACGCACATCCTGGACACCAGCCGCGGCCGCCCGGCCGCGGGAGTCGGCGTGCGGCTGTCCGTACGCCAGGGTGACGAGCGGTCCGCCTGGGCCGCGCACGGAGCGTCGAAGACCGACGCCGACGGGCGCTGCAAGGACTTTCCGGCGCTGCCGGAAGGCACCACCCATGTGCGGCTGGAGTTCGAGACAGAGCCGTATTTCTCGGACACCTCCGGCGTGGCAGAGCACAGTTCGAATCCGCGCAGCCAGCGCGAAGCCGCGGAACAGCAGGACGCCCCCCGCGTAAGGGACAGCGCACCAGGCAGCTTCTTTCCCGAGGTCTCCATCGTCTTCGCGGTGAACCCGGGCGAGCACTACCACGTGCCGCTGCTGCTCAACCCGTTCGGCTACTCCGTGTACCGAGGGAGCTGACACCATGCCCACGATTCTCGGCCAGAACCAGTACGGCAAGGCGGAGAACCGCGTCGTCAAGATCACGCGGGACGGCGACACGCACCACATCAAGGATCTCAACGTCTCCGTCTCCCTCAGCGGTGATCTGGACGACGTGCACTACTCGGGCTCCAACGCCCATGTGCTGCCGACCGACACCACGAAGAACACCTGCTTCGCGTTCGCCAAGGAGCACGGCATCGAGTCCGCCGAGGCGTACGGCATCCTGCTGGCCCGGCACTTCGTGGAGAACACCGAGCCGATCCACACGGCGCGCATCCGCATCGAGGAGTTCGCCTGGGAGCGCATCGAGACCTCCGACGCCAACTCGAAGTTCATCGGCGCCGACGAGGTCAGGCACTCCTTCGTCCGCAAGGGCCAGGAGATACGCACCGCGCAGATCACCTACGACGGCGAGAGCGTCGAGGTGCTCTCCGGGCTGAAGGGCCTGACGGTCCTCAACTCCACCAACTCCGAGTTCTGGGGCTACATCAAGGACCGCTACACCACGCTCCAGGAGGACTACGACCGCATCCTCGCCACCGAGGTCAGCGCCTGGTGGCGGTACGGCTTCAGCGGTGCCGAGGGTGAGCGCACGCCCAACTGGGACAAGTCCTACGCGCAGGCCAAAAAGCACATGCTGCACGCCTTCGCCGAGACCTACTCGCTCTCGCTCCAGCAGACGCTGTACCAGATGGGTTCGCGCGTCATCAACAGCCGGCCCGAGATCGACGAGATCCGGTTCTCGATGCCGAACAAGCACCACTTCAAGGTGGACCTGTCGCCCTTCGACATCAAGAACGAGGCGGCGGACGGGGCGGTCTACTACGCCGCCGACCGCCCGTACGGCCTGATCGAGGCGACGGTTCTCCGCGACGGGGCCACCCCCCGCATCCCCGTTGACATGACCAACCTCTGACACACCCGCCCGCCGCTTCCCGCATCCGGGGGCCACCGCCCCCGGACCCCGGCCTTCGTCCGCCGGCCCGGCTTCCCGGGCCGGGCGGCGGAGAGGGCCGCGTCCGATCCCTGCGGACCGCGGCTCCGGACAGCACTCCGGAGCCGGGAAGAGCCCGGCGGGACCGCAAACCCCCCGATCGAGGACCTCATGGCCGACACCGGCATACCCACAGGCCGCACAGTCGTCGAGAAGTGCGCCATCGCGACGGTCGACGCGGAGGACACCGAGTACGCGACGGGCCACCTCGTCGTCAACGGCAACCGGATCGAATCCCTCGGCCCGGGGGACGCCCCCGGGGACCTGGAGAACGTCACGCGCCGCGTCGACGGGACGGGACACCTGCTCACCCCGGGCCTGGTCAACACCCACCACCACTTCTCCCAGTGGCTCACCCGGGGCCTGGCCCAGGACTCCTCCCTCTTCGACTGGCTGGTCGCCCTCTACCCGACGTGGGCGCGCATCGACGAGGAGATGGTCCACGCGGCGGCCCGCGCCTCCCTGGGCATGATGGCGCGCGGCGGTGTGACCACGGCGATGGACCACCACTACGTCTTCCCGCGCGGGGCCGGTGACCTGCTGGGCGCCGGGATCCGCGCCGCCGCCGAACTGGGCGTCCGCTTCACCGCGGCGCGCGGGTCGATGGACCTCGGCGAGTCGGACGGCGGGCTGCCCCCGGACTTCGCGGTCGAGACCCTTCAGGGCGCGCTCGCCGCGACCGAGAAGGCCATCGACGCCTACCACGACGCCTCGTTCGGCTCGATGCTGCACATCGCCGTCGCGCCCTGCTCCCCCTTCTCCGTCTCCACCGAACTGATGCGCCAGTCGGCCGAGCTGGCCCGTCGCAAGGGCGTACGGCTGCACACGCACGGCTCGGAGACGGCGGAGGAGGAGACGTTCTGCCACGAGCGGTTCGGCATGGGCCCGACCGACTACTTCGCGTCCGTGGGCTGGCTGGGCGAGGACGTGTGGATGGCGCACTGCGTCCACATGACCGACGAGGACATCGCCGCCTTCGCCCGCACCGGGACCGGCGCCGCGCACTGCCCCTCGTCCAACGCCCGGCTGGCCGCGGGCATCGCCCGGGTCCCGGACATGCTGGCGGCGGGCGTACCGGTCGGCCTCGGTGTGGACGGCACCGCCTCCAACGAGTCGGGCGAGCTGCACACCGAGCTGCGCAACGCGCTGCTGGTCAGCCGCCTCGGCCCGCACAAGCAGGACGCGCTCACCGTGCGCCAGGCCCTGCGGCTGGGCACCTACGGCGGTGCCCGGGTGCTGGGCCGCGCCCAGGAGACGGGCTCGCTGGAGGCGGGCAAGCTCGCCGACGTCGTGCTGTGGAAGCTCGACGGGATCGGGCACTCCTCGATCGCCGACCCGGTCGCCGCACTCGTCCTGGGAGCGGCGGCCCCGGTCACCCTGTCCCTCGTGGGCGGCGTACCGGTCGTCGAGGACGGGCGGCTGGTCCGCGCGGACGAGGACGAGATCGCGCGGGGCGCGCGGGACGAGGCCAGGCGCCTCGCCCGGCTCGCCGCGGGCGCCGGCTGACCGGGCCGGCCCCGACGACACGGGCCCCACCCCCGGCCCGTGAGCACCGCACCGCGGCCTCGGGCCGCCACAGGACACCGGCCGGGAGGGACGGCTCCCGGCCGGTTCACCCCACCCGGCTCCGGACACCTTGGCCCCTGTCATGCTCCGGACATACCGCACGGGCGCACCGCACCACCTCGTACACCGCGGCACCGCGCCGCACAGCCACCCCATCCCCAGCACCACCTTGCAGACCGCACCACCTCCGGAAACCGCGTGCCGCACGGCGCCGTAAACAACAGGAGGACCCCGTGGCCGAGACGCCCAGGTTCACCACGCAAGGAAAGACGGCGGACAGCAGTGGGGACGTACCGGGCCAGGGCTCGCAGGGCCCCGCCAGGAAGCACCCGGTCGACCAGGGCATGCCGCCCCTCAAGCTGTTCACCACCGGCCTCCAGCACGTCGCCGCCATGTACGCGGGGGTCGTCGCGCCTCCGCTGGTCATCGGTGCCGCCGTCGGACTGTCCCCCACCGAACTCACCTTCCTGACCGGTGCCAGCCTCTTCATGGCGGGCATCGCCACCCTGCTCCAGACGCTCGGCGTCTGGAAGATCGGGGCACGGCTCCCCTTCGTCAACGGGGTCACCTTCGCGACCGTCGCGCCGATGCTGGCGATCAACAAATCGGCGGGCCCCGAGGACGCGCTGCCGGTGATCTTCGGCGCGACCATGGTCGCCGCCGCGCTCGGCTTCCTGATCGCCCCGCTCTTCTGCAAACTCGTCCGCTTCTTCCCGCCGGTCGTCACCGGCAGCGTCATCACCCTGATCGGCGTCTCGCTGATGCCCGTGGCCTTCAACTGGGCCCAGGGCGGCAACGCGAAGGACCCCCACTACGGCGACTTCAGCAACATCGGCATGGCCGGCGTCACGCTGCTGATCGTGCTGCTGCTGCGGCGGTTCACCACCGGCTTCCTGAAGCAGATCGCGGTGCTGATCGGCCTCGTGATCGGCACACTGATCGCGATACCCGTCGGCATCGCGGACTTCACCGCCGTCAAGGAGGCCGACGTCGTCGGCTTCCCCACGCCCTTCCACTTCGGCGCACCGCAGTTCGCCGTGGCGGCGATCGTCTCCATGTGCGTCGTGATGCTGGTGTCGATGACCGAGTCGACGGCCGACATGCTGGCGCTGGGCGAGGTCGTGGACCGCCCCGCCGACGAGAAGACCATCGCCGCCGGACTGCGCGCCGACACCCTCGGCTCCTTCGTCAGCCCCTTCTTCAACGGCTTCCTGTGCAGCGCCTTCGCACAGAACATCGGACTGGTGGCCATGACCCGCATCCGCAGCCGGTTCGTGGTCGCCACCGGCGGCGGGATCCTCATCCTCCTCGGCCTGTGCCCCCTGGCCGCCGGACTGATCGCCTCCGTACCGCAGCCGGTGCTCGGCGGAGCCGGTGTCGTCCTGTTCGGTTCGGTGGCCGCCAGCGGCATCCAGACGCTCATCAAGGCCGACCTCGGCAAGGACAACAACGTGCTGATCGTCGGCACCGCGCTGGCCGTCGGGATCATCCCCATCGCGGCGCCCGAGTTCTACCACGCGTTCCCGGAGAGCGCGAAGATCATCCTGGACTCCGGGATCTCGACCGGATGCGTGACCGCCGTCCTCCTCAACCTCGTCTTCAACCACCTGGGCACCTCCCGCCGCGACGAGGAAGTGGTGGCCCACCCCATGGAACCCGGCGAGGGCATCCCGCACCCCCGGGACCCCGACCACGCCCCGGCGTAGCGCCAAGGCCCGCTCCCGCGGCCCGGCACACCCGGCATCCGGCGGTGCCGGACCCCGCCTCGCTCCGAGGCCGGTCCGGCACCGCCGCTCGCGACGCAGGGGCCGCCGGCGCTCGCGGCGGGCGGCGACCGTGTCAGCCCTCGACGGCCTGCCAGAAGTGGGCGAGGACGTCCTCCAGGAAGGCGCGCCCGGCGTCCCGGGAGGACGCCGAGGCCGGCTGCCCCCAGCCCAGGGAGGCCGCGGTCGTGGACTGGTAGGCGGCGTGCAGCGCGCGCAGCCCCTCCTCCACGTACTGCCGGGACAGCGGCACCAGCGCGCAGACGGGTCCCGTGTACGCCTGCCAGCGCGTGGTCGCGGCCTTGCGCAGGAGCCGGGCCAACTCCTCGTCCCGCCCGGTGAACTCCACCAGCGCGGGCACCGGCAGCCGCAGCACCTCGCCCAGTGCGTCGGCCTGCCGCGCGTCACCCGTCCAGACACCGGTGTCCTCGACCCGCGCGTACGCCTCGGGCGCCATCCCGATGCCGAGCGCGACATCGGCCCGGGACATCCCGCGCGCCATCCGGTACTCGCGCAGTGTCCCGGGGCTGCCCATCAGGTCGGAGGGGGAGCACCACAGGGCGCCGGCGAGCGCGGCGAGCAGCCGCTCGTCCGGGGCGGCGACGCCCGCCTCCCACGCCGCGACGGTGCGCGCGTCGGCCTCCATGCCGTACGCGGCACGTATCCCGTAGGCCACGTCCTCCGGGGACAGCCGCAGCCCCTCGCGCAGCCGGCGCGCGGCCGTGCCGTCGAACGAACTCCCCGCCTGTCCCCGTGACGTGCCGTAGTGCATCGGCACACGGTACGGAGGCCGGTAGCGGACTGCCTACCGTCTGTTCGCCCGAAGCCCGGGATCGTAGGAAGCTCCATCGGGACGGCACTCACCGGGCGCCCTCGGCACGCGCTGGTCCGCCGGCTGGAGGCGGACCGGATCGTCCGCCGGGAGGAGCCCTACGAGGGAGCCGTGCGCCGCGTCGCCTACCGCCTCACGCCTCTGGGCGTCTCCCTCGACGACAGGCCGGCCCCGCTCGGCGCCTGGGGCAGGGAGCACCTGCCGGGCGGCAGCTCCGCACCGAGGCGGCGGCAGCCCGGCACTGAACGGCGCCCGGCACGTGAACGGCGCCCCTGTGCCGGGGCCCTCGTCGTACGCGAGGGCCCCGGCACGGCCCTGCCCCACAGGGGCGCCGCCGGGGTTCCGGCCGGCCGGGTTCAGGCCGTGCGGTGGTCGAACCGGGCCGTGGCGGTCAGCAGGCGGCTCAGGTCGGCGCCCGGCGCGTACTCCACCGGCTCCGCGCCCGCCGTGAACAGCCGGGCGCCGGACGCGACGCCGCCCAGCTCCAGCGCCTCGCCCGTACGCCGCAGCCAGGTGCCCTCCCGCAGCCCGAGGACGGGCACGTCGTTCTCCTCCAGGAACTGGGTCAGCCGCTCCTCGCGGGTCTCGCCCATGTGGGCGCTGGCCGGGTCCGGGTCCAGGTAGTGCGGGTTGATCTGGAAGGGGACGAGCCCCAGCGCGTCGAAGGACGCCGGCTGCACGATGGGCATGTCGTTGGTCGTCCGCAGCGTGGGGCAGGCCATGTTGGTGCCCGCGCTCGACCCCATGTAGGGCACGCCGTCCTCGCGCACCCGCTGGGCGATCGCCGTGACCAGGCCCCGCTCCTGGAGCGACTTGAGCAGCCGGAAGCTGTTGCCCCCGCCGATGAAGACCGCCTGCGCACCGGACACCAGGGCACGCGGGTCCCCGGCGGTGTGCACGCCGCGCACCCGTACCCCGAGCCCGTCCATGAACGCCGCGACCTTCGCGGTGTAGCCGTCGTGGTCGGCCAGCGCGTACGGGACGAACAGCAGCTCGCGCACGCCGGCGAGATGGCCGGCGATCACCTCCCGGGCGTGGTCGAGGTAACCCCGGCCGGGGGCGGAGGAGTTGGAGAGCAGCAGCAGTTTCATGGGCGTTCAGCCTTTCTGGATCTCGGGTTGCGGGCCCGGGAGGCGGGCCCGGCCGACTCGGTGCGGGGCATGCGCCGGGCGGCGTGCGCCGTGGTGGCCCGCGCCGTGGTGGCCCGCGCCGTGGTGGCCCGCGCCGCGACGGCGCACGCCGTGGCGGGGTGCGCGGGCGCGGTCAGGAGCGGGCCGTCTCACCGCGCCGTCCCCGCACCCGGCGCGGGGTGAGCAGTTCGCCGAGGCCCTCCGCGGCGGAGCGCAGCGGGACCAGCAACTCCTGCTGCTTCCCGGCGAGGTGCGCGTGCGGGCCGACGAGGGTGAGGGAGCCGACCGGCTGAGCGCGTACCAGCACGGGTACCGCGAGGCCGGCCGTCGCCGGGTCGTACTCGCCCTCGGAGTAGGCGAAGCCGTCCGCCGGCACCCGGCACATCAGCTCCTCCAGCTCCGCCGGGTCGGTGACGGTCAGCTCGCTGAAGCGGGCCATGGGGCGCCCGTAGAGGAGGGCGGCGCGTGCGCCGGGGGTGAGCATGCCGAAGTAGGCGCGCGAGGTCGCGCCCGCGTGGCCCGGGTACAGCTCGTCGGCCAGCCGGTAGGCGCGCAGCGGGCCCAGGGTGCCGTCGGCCGAGTCGACGCAGCGCAGGTGCGCCCCGTCGGGCACGGCGAACAGCGCGGTCACCCCGCTCACGGCGGCCAGCTCCCGCAGGGCGGGCCGGACGAGGGCCGCCATTCCGCCGTGCCGCTCCCAGGCGGTGGCCATGTGCCAGACGGCGGGGCCCAGCCGGTAGCGCCGGGTGACGGCGTCCGACACCAGGAAGCCCCGGTGCGCGAGGGAGGCCAGCAGGCGCTGGGTGACCGACTTGTCCCAGCCGAACTCGGCGGACAGGTCGGTCACGCCCCACTCCTCCCGGTCATGGGTGAAGGCGAGCAGGACCTGCAGGGCGCGGTCCGCGGTCTGGAGCGGTGCTCCTCGATCGGTGGTCACGCCGTTCACTCTACCGGTAGTCGATCCGGCTTCTCGCATATAGGGAAAAGGTTGCTCTCACAGGTTCGGGGGAGCAACCTTGCCGCAATCACCGCATCAACTGCACCAATCGCACCAACCGCACCACCAGTACCAAGGAGCCCCCGGTGCTCAAGCACGTACTCGACGTCATCGAACTCCTCGACCGGCCCCAGGCCGACGGGCACAGCCTCGCCGCGCACCTGCGCCGCGTGCTCGACCGCGCGGTGGAGGAGGCGGGCCATCCCGACCCGGCCGCCGTGACCGGACAGGTCGGCATCACCGTGACCCGCGTCGAGGGCGCGAAGGGCGGCACCGACTTCGTCAAGGTCGTCGTCCCGGGCAGCGCCGGAGCCCGCTCGGGCGGCGAGGCGCCCACGCTCGGGATCCTCGGCCGCCTCGGCGGCGTCGGCGCCCGCCCCGAGCGCACCGGCATCGTCTCGGACGCGGACGGCGCCGTGGCGGCGCTGGCGGCGGCGGCCAAGCTGCTCGACATGTACGGCCGCGGCGACGTGCTCCGGGGCGACGTCATCCTCAGCACCCACGTGTGCCCCGACGCGCCGACCCGGCCGCACGACCCGGTGCCGTTCATGGACTCGCCGGTCTCCATCCTCGACTGCAACCGCGAGGAGATCGACGCGGCCATGGACGCCGTCGTCTCCATCGACACCACCAAGGGCAACCGGCTCCTCAACCACCGGGGCGTCGCCCTCTCGCCCACGGTCAAGGAGGGCTGGATCCTGCGGGTCAGCGACGACCTGCTCGGCCTGCTGGAGACCGTCACCGGCGAGGACGCGCATGTGCTGCCGATCACCACGCAGGACATCACCCCGTACGGCAACGGCGTCCACCACATCAACTCGATCATGCAGCCGTGCGTGGCGACCTCAGCCCCGGTGGTCGGCCTCGCCCTGACCACCGGACCCGCCGTCGCCGGCTGCGCTACCGGGGCCAGCCACGAGACCGACATCGCCGCGGCGGGTCGGTTCGCCGTCGAGGCCGCGAAGGAGTACGGACGAGGGGCGGTCCGCTTCCACGACCAGGACGAGTTCGCCCGTCTCGTGGACCTCTACGGCCCCATGACCCGCCTGCAGTCGACCGAGGGAGCGACCGAGGACTGACCCCGTCCCGGTGCGGCCACCCTCCCCGCCGCGTACGGGCGACCGGCGCCGCCCCCCGGGCGGCACCGGCCCGCCCTCCGCACCACCCACGCACCGCATGCGCACCCGGAAAGACAGATCCGCATGAGCACCTCCCCACCGGCCCCCGCCCCCGAGAGGGCACCGGCCCACCCCAGAGCCCTGGAACCGGTCACCCTCGTGGTGACCGTCCTCCTCTCCGTGCTGGGAGCCGTGATCGGCCTCGTCCTGATCACCACCCTCGGCATCGCGCCGAACACCTCGGTGATCGGCGCGCTCATCGCCATGCTCATCGGCCGCGTCTCCTTCGCCGCACTGGCGCGGATGCGCGACCCGCAGCGGCAGAACCTCGTCCAGTCCGCGATCTCCGGCTCCACCTTCGCCGCGGCCAACTCGCTGGTCACCCCGATCGCGGTGCCGTTCCTGCTGGGCCGGCCCGGACTGGTGTGGCCGATGCTGGGCGGCGCCGTCATCGGCCTGGCCGTGGACAGCTGGGTCCTCTACCGGGTCTTCGACTCGCGGCTGCTGCCCGCGAGCGCCGCGTGGCCCGCGGGCATCGCCGCCGCCGAGACGATCAAGGCGGGTGACGAGGGCGGCCGCAAGGCCAAGCTGCTCGGCCTCAGCGCGGTCGTCGGCTTCGTCGGCTCCCTCTTCAAGCTCCCCATGAGCGCGGCGGGCGTCGCGTTCCTCGGCAACATCTGGGCGCTCCTGATGTTCGGCGTCGGCCTGCTGGTGGCGCAGTACGCGCCCGGGCTGTTCGACGTGGACCTGGCGGCCGACCATGTGCCGCACGGGGTGATGATCGGCGCCGGGCTCGTCGCCCTGGTGCAGGCGGTGCTGCTGATGCGGGACCGCAAGGGAGCCGGACGCGGAGGGAAGCGCGGGGCGGGGCAGCCCCGGCCGGCGGACCGCGAGGACGGGCCCGCGCCCGCCCCGGCCTCCGGCGCGGCCGGTCAGGACGGCACGGCCGCCGGGTCCGCGTTCGCTCCCGGGACCCGGACGGTGGACACGCGGCGCCTGCGCCGCGGACTGCTGGAAGGGCTCGCCCTCTTCCTCGTCGGCGCCATGCTCATCGCCCTGACCGGCGGCGTCGTCTCGGACATGGGCGGCATCGGACTCGTCGGCTGGGTGCTGCTCGCCGGGGTGGCCGCCCTGGTGCACCAGCTGATCGTGGGACTGGCGGCCATGCACTCGGGCTGGTTCCCGGCCTTCGCCGTCACCCTCATCTTCCTGATCCTCGGCCTCGTCCTGGGCATCCCGATGGTGCCGCTGGCTCTGCTGGTCGGCTACGCCGCCTCGACCGGGCCCGCGTTCGCCGACGTCGGCTTCGACTTCAAGGCCGGGTGGCTGCTGCGCAAGGGCGCACTGCCGTGGCAGCCCTACGAGATGGCCGGGCGGCGCCAGCAGTACATCGCGCAGCTCGTCGGCTTCGCGGTCGCCATCCTGGTCGTCGTCGTCACCTGGAAGCCGTTCTTCGAGGACGGCCGGGTGCCGCCGGTCGCCCAGGTGTACGTGGACACCATCAAGGCCGGACTCACCGACAGCCACGCCCTCACGATGATGGCGCTGTGGGCGATCCCCGGGGCGCTGATCCAGCTCCTCGGCGGCTCCTCGCGCCAGATGGGCGTCCTGCTGGCGACCGGCCTGCTCGTCGCCACCCCGCAGGCGGGCTGGCTGGTGCTCGCGGCCCTCGCCGTGCGGATCGGCTACTCCCGCTGGAAGACGCGGGGCGGCCGGGCGGCCGAGGACACCCAGCCGCAGACCGACGCGGACAACGACCTGGCGCTGGTGGGCGCGGGCCTGGTGGCGGGCAGCTCGCTCAACGACGTCAGTCAGATCTACAAGGCGGTGTGACCGTGGAGGCGGACGTGGACAGGGACGGGAACGCGGGGGCGGGCGGGAGCGCCGACGCGGGGGCGGACGTGCACACGGGCGAGGACGCGGGCGTGGACGCGGGCCCGGGCGTCGCCGCGGGCCCGGGTCCCGACGTGGCGGCGGCCGGCCCCACCGGGCTCGGGCTGGTCACCATCGGGCAGGCGCCCCGCACCGACCTCGCCGGGGACATCGCGCCCCACCTGGGCGGGCTGTGCCCGTACGAGCACGGCGCCCTGGACGACGACGTGTTCGACGGGGCGGAGGGCGACCGCACCCGCGCCGCCCTCGCCCCCGCCGCGGACGAGGCCCCGCTCGTCTCCCGGCTGCGCGACGGCACCTCCGTCGTCCTCGGCCACGACGCGCTGGCCCCCCGCATCCGGCGGGCCGTCGCCCGCTGCGAGGCGGACGGCGCGACGGCGACGCTGCTGCTGTGCACCGGCAACTTCCCCGAGGTACCGGCGGCCCGCCCCCTCCTGTACGCCGAACCACTGGTCCAGCACGGCGTGCGGGCCCTGGTCGGTGCCGACCCGGTGGGCATCGTCTGCCCGCTCCCGGCGCAGGCCGCCGACGTGGCCCACCGCTGGTCGAAGCTGCTGCCGGGCCCGGTACGCGCCGAGCCCGCCGACCCCTACGCCGACGACGCCCACGAGCGGACCGCCTCGGCCGCGCGCCGCCTGGCCGCCTCGGGCTGCCGCTGGCTCGTCCTCGACTGCATCGGCTACACCGAGTCGATGCGCCGCACGGCCGCCACCGCGGCGGACCGCCCCGTGCTCCTGGCCCGCGCCCTGGCCGTCCGCCTGGCGGCGGAGGCCGCGGCAGCCGCGGGGGCGTCAGGGGCACCCGGTCATCCGGCCGGTGCGGCGCACGGCGCCTGAACGAGCCGGCGTACGGCGCCGCGACGGTCCCCGCCGCACGGGACCGGCAAGACCTGTCCGGTCCGCGTCCGCGTCCTGCGTCCCAGGCTGCGGGTCCCGGTCCGCGGACCGCCGCCCTCCGGGCCCGGGGCCCCTTCTATCCTGCGGGGATGATCCGTACCGCACTCCCCGAGGACATCCCCCAGCTCCACGCGATGATCCGCGAGCTGGCCGAGTACGAGCGGGCGCTGGAGGAGGCCCGCGCCACGCCGGAGCAGTTGCGTGAGGCACTGTTCGGCGAGCAGCCGGCTGCCTTCGCGCACATCGCCGAGGACGGGGAGGGGAACGTCGTCGGCTTCGCGCTCTGGTTCCTCAACTTCTCCACCTGGCGCGGGGTGCACGGCATCTACCTGGAGGACCTGTACGTCCGGCCCGCGGCCCGCGGCGGCGGGTACGGCAAGGCGCTGCTGACCGAGCTGGCCCGGCTGTGCGTGAAGCGCGGCTACGAGCGCCTCGAATGGTCCGTCCTCACCTGGAACGCGCCCTCGATCGCCTTCTACGAGTCGCTCGGCGCCCGCCCGCAGGACGCGTGGACGGTCTACCGCCTCACCGGCGAAGCGCTCAAGGCGCTGGGGGCCTGATCCCGCGAGCCCCGCCCGGCCGGTGCCGGCACGTCGCGGTACCGGCCCCGCCCGCCCCTGCCCGCAGTGTGCCCCGTATGCCCGTTATGCTGCGCTTTGCGTCGACGCCGGTGCGTGGACGGAGCAGCCAGGAAAGGGGCGCGGGGCGTGGCCGGAGCCGAGGAACCGGGAGAGCCGGACAACCGGGAGCTGCCGGACGACCCGCGCGACTGCGCGCGCGCCGTCCGCGCCGGAGGCACCCCGTGAGCGCCGGGGCCGCGCCGGAACCGGAGGCCGGGCGGCGCGGATTCACCTTCCCCAGCGCGCTGACGGTCCTCGCCCTCGTCACCCTCCTCGTCTGGGTGATCGCCTTCTTCGTCCCCTCCGGCAGCTATGAGCGCGACGCCGACGGGGCGCCCCGGCAGGGCACCTACCGGCGCGAGCCGTCCGGGCTCGGCTTCACCGACCGGCTCAACGAACTGTTCCTCTCGCCGGTCAACGGGCTCTACGGCGTCCAGGACACCAGGACCGGACGGGTCGCCCCCGACGCGACCGGCGAGCTGTACGGCGCCGCCGGGGTGTTCCTCTTCGTCCTGGCCATCGGCGCCTTCCTCACCGTCGTGTTCGCCACCGGCGCCCTGGACCGCGGCATCGGCCGCCTCGCGCACCGGCTGCGCGACCGCGGCGCCCTGCTGATCACCGGTGTCATGCTGATCTTCTCGCTGCTGGGCACCGTGGAGGGCTTCGCGGAGGAGACGCTGGGCTTCTACGGACTGATCGTGCCGCTGATGCTCGCCCTCGGCTACGACCGGATGGTGGCCACCGGCAGCATCATCCTCGGCGCCGGGACCGGCGTGCTGTGCTCGACGGTCAACCCGTTCGCCACCGGCGTCGCCTCCTCCGCGGCCGACATCTCCCTCGGTGACGGCATCGCCCTGCGCGCCGCGATGTGGCTCGTGCTGACCGCCGTCACCATCGGCTACGTCCTCCGGTACGCGCGCCGGGTGCGGGCCCGCCCCGAGCGGTCCCTGTCCGGCTACCTGCCCGGCGACCGCGAACAGGCCGCCGTACGCGACGACGCGGGCGAACCGCCGCCGCTGACCGGCATGCACAAGGCGGTGCTGGTGACGGTGGTCCTGGTCTTCGCCTTCATGATCTTCTCGGTGATCCCGTGGGCCGGCGCACTGACCGGGGAGTCCGACGCCGCGCCGTACGGCTGGGAACTGGGCTGGTCCTTCCCGCAGCTGGCCGCGCTGTTCCTGTGCGCCTCGATCCTCGTGGGGCTGCTGACGCGCATGGGGGAGCAGCGGTTCACTCAGACGTTCGTCGGGGGCGTCGGCGACTTCGTCTCGCCCGCACTGGTGATCGTCCTGGCCCGCGGTGTGACGACCCTCATGAACAACGCCAAGGTCACCGACACCGTGCTGCACTCCATCGAGGGCGCCGTCACCGGCGCGCCCTCCACGCTGTTCGGTCTGATGGTCTTCGTCGTCAACCTGCCCCTGGCCTTCCTCATCCCCTCCACCTCGGGACACGCCACCCTGGCCATGCCGATCCTGGCCCCGCTCGCCGACTTCGCGGGCGTCTCCCGCGCGCTGGTCGTCACCGCCTGGCAGGCCGCCAGCGGCTGGATGAACCTGTGGGTTCCCACCACCGCCGTCATCATGGGCGGGATCTCCCTGGCCCGGGTCGGCTACGACCGGTACCTGCGCTTCGCGGCCCCGCTGCTGGGCCTGCTCGCCCTGCTGATCGCCGGGTTCATCGCACTGGGCGCCGTGCTGACGTGACCAGGCGTGAGGTTTGGGCCTGCGGTGGGTGGGCAGCGGACGAACCGGAGAACGGGGACGCACGAAGGGGGACGTGACCATGACGGTCACCTTGGGCGAAGAAGTCACACTGCTGTCGGTGGACGACGAATCCGGCGCCGTCAAGGACCGCCACAGCGCCGGCTGGGCCGTGGCCGGCGGCACCCTGCTGGAGCTGGCACTGGCCGGCCGCGTGGCGGTCGATGACGGCCGGCTCACCGTGACCGACCCCACCCCCACCGGCGACCCGCTCCTGGACGGGCGCCTGGCCCAGCTCACCGACTGGACGGCACGGCACAGCAAGGCCGAGGTCGGCGACTGGCTCGCCAAGGACCAGGCCAAGGCGTTCGACGCGGCGGTGGACCGCCTGGTCGACCGGGGCGTGCTCACCGAGCGGAAGCACCGGGTGCTCGGCATCTTCCCCGGCCGCCGCTACCCCGAGGCGGACGGCTCGGCGGAACGGGCGCTGCGGCACCGCCTGGAGGACGTCGTCCTCCACGGCGCCGACCCCGACGCCCGCACCACCGGCCTGATCGCCCTGCTCCACGCCACCGGCCTGCACGGTGCCGCTTTCCCCGACGTCCCCCGCGACCGGGTGGCCCCCCGCATGGAGGCCCTCGCGGAGGGCCAGTGGGTCGCGGCCGACGTCCACCAGGCCCTCCAGGACATGCAGGCGGTCCTGGCAGCACTCGTCGTCACCACAACGGTCGCCACGACAATCACCACCACGACCACCTGACCCACCCGCCCCCACCGCGACGGCGCGGGGCGCCCCCTGTGCGCGACGGCGCGGGGCGCCCTTCCCGCCGCGACGGCGCTCAGCCACGACGCACATGCCCGGCGGTGCCGAACCCGCCGTCCGGGCGGCGGAGCCGGCGGCAGCCGGGGTCGTGGCGTACCGGGTCCGCCGCCGCGGAAAGGGGCGGAGCCCCCCCCCGCGGGGGTCAGCGTTCGCAGAAGCGGGCGGTGCGCAGGGCGCCGCCCGCGTTCTCGTCGTCGGTGCCGAGTACGCCCTGACGGGAGTCGGGCAGGCAGGCGAGGGCCTCGATCTTGTGGCCGGCGAAGGTGCCGAGGACCTCGGGGTGCTTGCTCACCCGCAGGGAGACCGCTCCCGAGCGGCTGAACTCCAGGGAGCCGGCGCGGAAGACGGCGGAGTCGAAGGGCCCGTCGTCACCCGGGTCCGACGCGGAGCCGACCAGCAGCGAACCGGAGTCGGTGATCTTCAGGTCGGAGGTGTGCCGCACGTCCTCGGCCGGGTAGGGCGCCCGCAGTTGCCGCTTGGTGACGGTGCCGAAGGCGGTGCGGCCGGCCCGGAGGGAGACCCGCGCGGAGTACAGCGTCGCGGGGCGGTCGTCCTGGCCGCGGTCCGCCCAGACGGCCGCGAGCCTCCCGTGGCGGGAGGTGAGCGCGAAGCCCTCGAAGTTGTCGCCCTCTCCGATCCCGGGCAGGGTGAAAGTGTCGCGGACGTGGGCGGCGCCGCCGTCCACGTCGATGCGGTATCCGGCACCGGCGCTGGCCAGGGCGACGTACGAGCCGGGGTGCCCCGGCACCCGGTCGAGGGCCTCCAGGTCCACGGGCTCGCCGCCGCCCTTCCAGGCGAGGGGTTTCACGGCGAGCCCGCTGCCGGGCCGGTGGGTGACGGAGGCCAGCCGGTTCTCGCCGGGCTTCTTGCTGTCCCGCACGATGAGGGCGTCGTAGCCGTCGCCGTGCCGTCCGGTGGTCACCATGCCGCTGACGCCGGAGGTCATACCCGTGCCGGTGGAAACCCAGCCGTGGTGCGGGGCGGCCGGGTCGGGTGCCGAGGGGGTGGTGGCCTGTGCGGGGGCGGCGAGGGCCGCCCCGGCGGCCAGCGCGGCGGCTCCGGCGGCGCAGGCGCGTATCAGCGGCGTGCGGTGCATGAGGTCTTCCTCCCGGTGGTGCGAGGTCGTCGGCGCGTCACCGCGAGGGACGCGCGTCGACGCGCATCGGCGGGACGCCGGCCGCCGGGAGGCACCGACGCCACCACCGATCATCATTTCGTCAACATAGTGGGACGGGGGGTGGCGGGGCCGCCGACACGGCCCCGCCACCCCCCGGCGTCGCCTGTGCGGACTCAGCCGCGCAGCAGCTCGTAGGCGGGTGTGGTCAGGAAGTCCTCGTACGTCTCGTCGAGGGCGACCCGCAGCAGCAGGTCGTGGGCCTGCTGCCAGTTGCCCGCGGCGAACGCCTCCTCGCCCAGCTCCTGGCGGATCGCGGCGAGTTCGTCCGCGGCGACCTGGCGGGCCAGAGCGGCGGTCACCTTCTGCCCGGTGTCCAGCACGACGCCCGCGTTGACCCACTGCCAGATCTGGGAGCGGGAGATCTCCGCGGTCGCCGCGTCCTCCATCAGGTTGAAGATGGCGACGGCGCCCAGCCCGCGCAGCCACGCCTCGATGTACCGGATGCCGACCTGCACGGCGTTGCGCAGGCCCTCGAACGTCGGGCGGGCGTCCAGCGAGTCGACGGCGAGGAGGTCGGCGGCCTTCACCTCGACGTCCTCGCGCAGCCGCTCCTTCTGGTGCGGGCGGTCACCGAGAACCGCGTCGAAGGACGCCTTGGCGATGGGCACCAGGTCCGGGTGCGCCACCCAGGACCCGTCGAAGCCGTCGGCGGCCTCCCGGTCCTTGTCGGCCCGCACCTTCTCGAAGGCGGTCTCGTTGACCTCCGGGTCCTTGCGGGAGGGGATGAAGGCGGCCATTCCGCCGATCGCGTGGGCTCCGCGCTTGTGGCAGGTGCGCACGAGCAGTTCGGTGTAGGCGCGCATGAACGGCGCGGTCATCGTCACCGCGTTGCGGTCCGGCAGGACGAAGCGGGAGCCGGCGTCGCGGAAGTTCTTGACGAGGGAGAAGAGGTAGTCCCAGCGGCCCGCGTTCAGCCCGGCGGCGTGCTCGCGCAGCTCGTAGAGGATCTCCTCCATCTCGAAGGCGGCGGTGATGGTCTCGATCAGGACGGTGGCGCGGACGGTGCCCCGGGGGATGCCGCAGTAGTCCTGTGCGAAGACGAACACCTCGTTCCACAGCCGCGCCTCGAGGTGCGACTCGGTCTTGGGGAGGTAGAAGTAGGGGCCCTTGCCCAGGTCGATGAGCCGCTGGGCGTTGTGGAAGAAGTACAGCCCGAAGTCCACCAGTGCGCCGGGGACGGGCCTGCCGTCGCAGACCAGGTGCCGCTCGTCCATGTGCCAGCCGCGCGGCCGCACCACGACGGTGGCCAGTTCCTCGGCGGGCCGCAGGGCGTAGCTCTTGCCGGTGCGCTCGTCGGTGAAGTCGATGCGCCGCTCGTAGGCGTCGGTCAGGTTGAGCTGACCGCCGATCACGTTCTCCCAGGTGGGCGCGGAGGCGTCCTCGAAGTCGGCGAGCCACACCTTCGCCCCGGAGTTGAGGGCGTTGATGGTCATCTTGCGGTCGGTGGGGCCGGTGATCTCCACCCTGCGGTCCAGCAGTGCGGGCGGGCAGTCGGCGACCCGCCAGTCGCCCTCGCGCACGTGGGCCGTCTCGGGCAGGAAGTCGAGGGCGGCGGTGCGTGCGATCTCGGCGCGCTTCTCGGCCCGCCGTGCGAGCAGTTCGTCACGGCGCGGGGTGAACTCGCGGTGCAGCGCGGCGACGAACTCCAGCGCGGCGCCGGTCAGCACCTCGTCCTGCCTCGCGGGCCGCTGCCCGGGGTCGACGCCGACGATTTCCAGCGGAGAGGGCGCTGGTGCGGACATGGTGGGTCACTCCTTCAGACAGCGTGATGTGCGGCCGCCGGGCTCGTGCGGGATGCGGGGCGGCACGGGGTGCCGCGTGCCGCGCCGGGCGCGCGGAACGCGGGCAGGGGCGCCTTCGGGACAGGAAGGCGCTTCTGATCAGTGGAGATTAGTTTCCTCATAGTGGAACTTCAAGAGTTTGTTGACGTCGAGACATCTCTCACCCCGATCCACCCCCGGAACGCCCTCCTCCGCTGACCCCGGGTGCCACCCCTTCCCCGGGTCATGCGGGCCGCGGGGCGACGGTTGCGGGCGCCGGACGGTGGGGCCGCCTCCTGCTCCTGCCGGGTCAGCGCAGGCGGCGCAGGTCCTCGGGGGTGTCGATGTCGGCGGGGTCGGACAGGTCGGCGCACTCCACGAGGGTCAACCGCGAAGCCCGCGCGCGGAGATAGGCGCGCGCCCCCGCGTCCCCCTGGGCGCTGTCGGCCACACCGCTCCAGTGGTCGGCGCCCAGCAGTACGGGGTGGCCGCGGCGTCCGTCGTACGCCGCCGCGACGAGAGCCGCGGGGGAGTGGCAGGCGTCGCGTACCCGGGCGACCGCGCCTGCGCCGATGCCCGGCTGGTCCACCAGCAGGACCAGGACGGCGGCGGCCCCGGACGCCGCGACCGCCCGCAGGCCGGCTCGCAGCGAACCGCCCATCCCCTCCGCCCAGTCCGGGTTGTCCACCTGGACGCACCCGGGCAGCCGGGCCTGTCGGCGCACCCGGTCACGCGCGGCCCCCAGGACCACGTACACCGGATCGCAGCCGCCCGCCCGCAGGACGCCGGCCGCGTGCTCCACCAGCGGACGCCCGCGGTAGGGCAGCAGGGCCTTGGGCCTCCCGCCCAGCCGCCGTCCGCCGCCTGCGGCCAGCAGCAGTCCGGCGACGGAGGGGGCCGCGCCCTCCCGCTCCGCGCACGGGTGCGGGGAGCGGGGCCGGCCGTCCGGTGTCCGCCCGCCAGGTGTCATAGGGCCATGGTGACCGCGCGGATACCGCCTGAGGGGGATCCGGGCCCGCTCCCGTCTCCTCCTTGGGGATGATCACCGCAACGGCATCCCCGAAATCTTGCGTTCCGTGTGGCGCCACACGCGGAGAGTGGCGTTTACTGTCAAAATCTCCGAGCTGTCCACGCGCTTCTCGGAGGAATGGCACTCCCGGGCCGGGCGCGGCGCGGGAACGTCCCATGTGGGGGGAGAACGTGCAGAGCGAGACGATGGGGCAGTGGGGAGCCGTGGCCGCCGGACACGAGACCGGCGGCGATCCGAGGGTGGCGGCGCTGGGGCGCGCCGTGCGCCGGATGCGGCGCGAACTGGACGCCTACCCGGCCGACCTGCGCGACCGCCGGGAGGCGGAGCGCGAACTCGACGTACTGGCCGCGACGGTGCACTCCGGCGCACCCGCGCCGGAGGAGCTGCGGCACTCCCTGCTGCTGCTCGCCGCCGCGGTGGGTTCCGTCAGCGCCCTCGCGCCGCCGCTGGCGGCCGTCCGGGAGGCCGTCGAACTCTTCGGCACCGCCCCGCGCGCCACCCACTGAGCACCGCCCCGGTACTGTCTGGTCGTCTTGCAGCGACCGACGAGGAAACCGGGGGCAGAGGTACATGGCTGACGGGGCGACAGCAGCCGGTGGCGCGGCGGCGGAGGTCTTCTTGCCGCTCGGGCAGGACGATCCGGCCACGGTCGCCGGATACCGGCTCGCGGCACGGCTCGGCTCCGGAGGCATGGGCAAGGTCTACCTCTCGTACACCCCCGGTGGCCGGCCCGTCGCCCTCAAGGTGATCCGCCCCGAGTTCAGCGAGGACCCGGAGTTCCGGCGCCGCTTCCAGCAGGAGGTGGCCGCCGCCGAGCGCGTGCAGGGGCTGTGCACCGCGCCCGTGATCGACAGCGACACCGAGGGGCCGCGGCCCTGGCTGGCCACCGCCTATGTGCCGGGCCCCTCGCTCGCCGAGGCGGTGGGCGGGCACGGTCCGCTGCCCGTCTCCACCGTGCTGTTCCTGGCCGCGGGGGTCGCGGAGGCCCTCCAGTCCATCCACAAGGCGGGCATCGTCCACCGGGACCTGAAGCCCTCCAACGTGCTGCTCGCCGACGACGGGCCGCGCGTCATCGACTTCGGCATCGCCCGCGCCGCCGACGCCACCTCGCTCACCAGCAGCGGTGTCACCGTCGGTACCCCCTCGTTCATGGCGCCCGAACAGGCCGCGGGGGAGGCCGTCACCGAGGCCACCGACCTCTTCGCGCTCGGGCAGCTCACGGCGTACGCGGCCCTGGGCACCCCCGCCTTCGGCGAGGGCACCTCGCACGCGGTGCTCTACCGCATCGTCCACGACGAGCCCCGCCTCGACGGACTCCCGGGCGAGCTGCGGGAGTTGGTGACCCGCTGCCTGGCCAAGGACCCCGGTGACCGGCCCGGCACCACCGAGATCCTCCGGCTGTGCCGGACCGCTTCCGGCGAGAC
>NZ_VJOK01000001.1:6102958-6122425 GCF_013302895.1 Streptomyces albus subsp. chlorinus
CGCCGCGCCCCCGCCGGAACCGGGGGAAGCTGATCGCGGGGCTGGTCGTGGCCGGCATGGTGCTGTTCTGGGTCGCCTTCGCGGGGCTGGGTGCGTTCTTGTCCGCGTCCGATACGGGGACGAGGAGCGGCGGTCCGGGTGGGACGGCGGCAGGGAGGGGGAGCAAGGACGGCAAGCGGCCGGAGCCCGAGCCGGCCACCTACAGGGGTGTCAACCTGCCGGACGGGCACTTCCTCGCCCTGGGCGACCGGCCGCTGCGGCCCCGGGACCTGGACGAGGGCGGCGTCGTCTCGGAACTGACCTACCTGAGCGGGTTCGTGGGCGGCGGGCGGCTCGGCATCGACGAGCCCAACGGCAAGATGGCCCTGCTGGAGCGCTCGCAGAAGGGGACGCTGGCGACCTGCCGCGCGGAGACGCGGTTCGTCGACGACGTACAGGTCAAGCGGCTCGCGCCCGGCGCCCGGCTCTGTGTCCGCACCAGCACCGGGCACGTCGCCCTCGTCACCTACCGGGGCCACTCCCCGGAGTCGGCCCCGAGCGACTACGTGAAGCTGGACGTCACCGTGTGGCGGAACGCCATCGAGGCCGAGGACGGGTGAGCCGGCTGGCGGGCCGGCGGGCGGGTCGGCGGTCGGGGCCCGCTACTGTCCGTTCGTTCCGTTGCCCGAGGTGGCCAGCGCCGCCGACAGGTCGGCGGCGACCTCGTGCAGCAGGGGCACGAACTTGTCGGTGGCCGCGTCCGTGACGCGGCCGGCCGGGCCCGAGATGGAGATCGCCGCGGAGGTGGGGGAGTCGGGCACGGAGACGGCGATGCAGCGCACGCCGATCTCCTGCTCGTTGTCGTCGGTGGCGTACCCGGCTTCGCGCACGTGCGCCAGGGCCTCCAGGAAGCCCTCGGGTGTGGTGATCGTCTTCTCGGTCGCGGCGGGCATGCCCGTCCGGGCGAGGAGGGCCCGCACCTGGTCGTCGGGGGTGTGCGCGAGCAGCACCTTGCCGACGCCGGTGGAGTGGGGCAGTACGCGCCGTCCCACCTCGGTGAACATCCGCATCGAGTGGCGGGAGGGGACCTGCGCGACGTAGACGACCTCGTCGCCGTCCAGCATCGCCATGTTCGCCGTCTCGCCGGTCTCCTCCACCAGCCGTGCCAGGTAGGGGCGGGCCCAGGTGCCCAGCAGCCGGGAGGCGCTCTCGCCGAGGCGGATGAGGCGGGGGCCGAGCGCGTAGCGGCGGTTGGGCTGCTGGCGGACGTAGCCGCAGGAGACCAGGGTGCGCATCAGGCGGTGGATGGTGGGCAGCGGCAGGCCGCTGGTGGTCGACAGCTCGCTGAGCCCGACCTCGCCCCCGGCATCGGCCATCCTCTCCAGCAGGTCGAAGGCCCGCTCGAGGGACTGCACCCCGCCGGATGCGGCAGGGGCCGTGGCAGCCTGGGCTGCGGCGGCGGTGGGCTTGCGCTCTGCGGACGGCGGCACGTCGCGTTCCTTTCCTGGCCTGCGGTCAGGCGCATGGTATCGGGGGGCGGGGGCCCGGGGGACCGCCTCCCGCTGTTCGCCCTGCCCGGACACGCCCCGGCACAGACGCCGATCAGCTTCTGTATGGCGAAATCCTAGTTCCATTTTGTGGACTTCTCCAAGGGGAGAACCCTTGACTGGCCCCTCCGGCCGGATGAAGATTCGTTTCCACCACCCGTTTCAACAGAACGTTGAAGGTGTTTGAAGGAGGCCGGTTTGTCCGATGTGCGGCTCGTCCTGCGCTCCCGGCGCGTCCTCACCCCCGAGGGCGAGCGTCCGGCGACCGTCACCGTGAACGGTGCCGGCCGGATCGCCGAGGTCCTGGCGTACGACGCCGAGACACCACCCGGCGCCGCCGTCGAGGACGTCGGGGAGGACGCGCTGCTGCCCGGCCTGGTCGACACCCACGTCCACGTCAACGACCCGGGCCGCTCCGAGTGGGAGGGCTTCTGGACGGCCACCCGGGCCGCGGCGGCCGGCGGCATCACCACCCTCATCGACATGCCGCTCAACTCCCTCCCGCCGACCACCACCGCCGAGAACCTGCGGATCAAGCGCGAGGTCGCCGAGCCCAAAGCCCATGTGGACGTCGGTTTCTGGGGCGGTGCCATCCCCGGCAACGTGGCTCAGCTGCGCCCCCTGCACGAGGCCGGGGTCTTCGGCTTCAAGTGCTTCCTCTCGCCCTCCGGGGTGGAGGAGTTCCCGGAGCTGGACCGGGAGCAGCTCTCCGCCGCCATGGCGGAGATCGCCTCCTTCGACGGGCTGCTCATCGTGCACGCCGAGGACCCGGGACGGCTGTCGGCCGCCCCGCAGAAGGGCGGCCCCGCCTACGCCGACTTCCTCGCCTCCCGCCCCCGCTCGGCCGAGAACGACGCCATCGCGCTGCTGATCGAGCTGGCCGCCGAGCACGGCTGCCGCGTCCACGTCCTGCACCTCTCCTCCAGCGACGCCCTCCCGATGCTGGCCAAGGCCCGCGCCGAGGGGCTGCGCCTGACCGCCGAGACGTGCCCGCACTTCCTCACCCTCACCGCCGAGGAAGTCCCCGACGGCGCCACCGAGTTCAAGTGCTGCCCGCCCATCCGCGAGAAGGAGAACCAGGACGCGCTGTGGCAGGGCCTGGCCGACGGCACCCTGGACTGCGTCGTCTCCGACCACTCGCCCTGCACCGCCGACCTGAAGACCCCCGACTTCGGCACCGCGTGGGGCGGCATCTCCTCCCTCCAGCTCGGCCTGCCCGCCGTCTGGACCGAGGCGCGCCGCCGCGGACTGGCCCTCACCGACGTCGTCCGCTGGATGTCCGAGGCCCCGGCCCGCCTGGCCGGGCTCGACGCCAAGGGCGCCATCGCCCCCGGCCGCGACGCCGACTTCGCCGTCCTGGCGCCCGACGAGACCTTCACAGTGGACCCGGCCCGCCTCCACCACCGCAACCAGGTGACCGCCTACGCGGGCAGGACGCTGCACGGCGTTGTGCGCTCCGCGTGGCTGCGCGGCGAGCGCGTCGCCGACCACGGGCATCCCGCCGGAAAGACCGGCCGACTGATCGAAAGGAAGTCCGTATGACAGCGGCGCAGCCCGCCGGAATACCCAGCTACACCGGAGACGCGCAGCCTTACCGGGGCGGCGACACCTACGCCGACTACCGCGCGCCCCAGGCCGGGTTCCCGTTCGCCGGCCTCCCCGACCTGGCCGACCGCAGACTGGGCGCCACTGTCATCGCCGCCAACGACGAGTTCTTCGCCGAGCGGGAGAACCTGCTCAACCCGGAGCGCGCCGAGTTCGACCCGCACGCCTTCCAGCACAAGGGCAAGGTCATGGACGGCTGGGAGACCCGCCGTCGCCGCGGCCCCTCCGGCGAGGTCCCGCACCCGTCCGACGACGACCACGACTGGGCGCTGATCAAGCTGGGCGCCCCCGGCGTGATCCGCGGACTGGTCGTCGACACCGCGCACTTCCGCGGCAACTACCCGCTGGCCGTCTCCGTCGAGGGCACCTGCGTCGAGGGCGCGCCCTCCCCCGAGGAACTGCTCGCGGACGACGTGAAGTGGACGACCCTGGTCGCGCGCACCCCCGTGGGCGGGCACGCCGCCAACGGCTTCGCCGTCACCGAGGAGAAGCGCTTCACCCACCTGCGGCTGCGCCAGTACCCCGACGGCGGCATCGCGCGGCTCCGGGTGCACGGCGAGGTCGTCGCGGACCCGGCATGGCTCACCGCGCTGGGGACCTTCGACCTGGTGGCGCTGGAGAACGGCGGCCTGGCCGAGGACGCCTCGGACCGCTTCTTCTCCCCTCCGGTCAACAGCATCCTGCCGGGCCGCTCGCAGAAGATGGACGAGGGCTGGGAGACCCGCCGCCGCCGCGACAAGGGCAACGACTGGGTCGGCTACGTCCTGGCCGGGCAGGGCCGTATCCGCGCCGTCGAGCTGGACACCGCCTGCTACCGGGGCAACGCGGCCGGCTGGGTCGCCCTGGTCGGCAAGGACGGCGAGGAGGGCGAGTGGACCCCACTGCTGCCCCGCACCCGCCTGCAGCCCGACACCATCCACCGGTTCCTGCTCGAAGACGCCCCGCCGGTCACCCACGTGCGGATGGACATCTACCCGGACGGCGCCGTGGCCCGCCTCCGTCTCCACGGCTCCCTCACCGAGGAGGGCGCCCGCCGACTGGCCGCCCGCCACGCCGAGTTGAGCTGACGCCGAACCGAGCTGAAACCGAACTCGGCCCAGGCCGGGCCGAGCCTGCGCCGAGCCGTGCTGACGCCGGGCCGCCGGAGGGGTGAACGCCCCCTCCGGCGGAGGGTGAACGGCCCGCAAAATTCCGTGACTTGGCATTGACATGCCATCTACGCGCGTCACCATGGATGCCATGAGATTCCCCCCACGAATCAGTCGCATCGGTGCCGCCGGAGCCCTCGCCGCCGCCCTGCTCGCGGGCGGCCCCGTCCTCACCACGGCCAGTGCCGCGCCGGCCCACCCGGTGGCGGCCACGCAGCAGGTCTCCGTCGCCGCGGTCGGCGACATCTGCCTCTCGAAGCTGCCGCCGGAGGCCCACGAGACCCTGGATCTCATCGAACAGGGCGGCCCCTACCCCTATCCGCAGGACGGCACCGTCTTCCAGAACCGTGAAGGCGTCCTGCCGGACCAGCCCGAGGGCTACTACCACGAGTACACCGTGGAGACCCCGGGCTCCGACGACCGCGGCGCCCGCCGCATCGTCACCGGTGACAAGGAGCAGGAGGACTACTACACGGCCGACCACTACGCGTCCTTCGACCTGGTCGACCACAGCTGCTGAGGCCCGCCCGCCGACCGGCGGCCGTCGTCCCGCGAAGGGACGGCGGCCGCCGCTTTGCGTGTAACGTTCGGCTCTCTCCCGGTACCGGTGCCCCCCAGGGGGTGGCTAACGCGCCGTGAACGGGTAACGTTCCCCACAGAGAGTGAGGCATCGGCGGTAGATTTGGGGAGTTACCGGTGAGAAACGGCCCGGAGGCGGTTACCTGCGGTGAGGCCATGCTGCTGATGCTCGCCGAGCCCGGCCTCCCACTGGAACGCGCCACCCATTTCCGGCGATCCGTCGCCGGTGCGGAGTCCAACGTCGCGGCGGGCCTCGCCAGGCTGGGCCACTGGGCCCGCTGGATCGGCCGCGTCGGGGACGACCCCGCGGGGGAGGCGGTGCTGCGCGAACTGCGGGCCGACGGCGTGGACGTCTCGTGCGCCGAGATGGACCCCGAGTCGCCCACCGGCCTCCTGATGCGCGACAGCCACCCCGACCGCGCCATCGACGTCCAGTACTACCGCTCCGGTTCGGCCGCCTCCCTGCTCAGCCCCGCGCAGATCACCCCGGAGGCGCTGGCCGGTGTGCGGCTCGTCCACGTCACCGGGATCACGCCGATGCTCTCCGAGGACGCCGAGCGGGCCACGCACGCGCTCGTGGAGCGCGCCCGGCAGGCGGGCGCCACCGTCTCCTTCGACCCCAACGTCCGCCGCAAACTGGGCACCGACCACGAGTGGATACGGCGCGTCGGCCCGCTGCTGCGCGAGGCCGACCTCGTGCTCGCGGGGGAGGACGAGCTGGAACTGCTGCTGGGCGCGGGCCCCGAGGAGGGCGCCAAGGCGCTGCTGACGCTGGGCCGCGCCAGCACCGTCGTCGTCAAGCACCGCGACCACACCGCCGTCGCGCACACCGCGGAGGGCCGGTGGCGCCAGGAGCCGTTCGACGTCCCCGTCGTGGACCCGGTGGGCGCCGGTGACGCGTTCGCCGCCGGCTGGCTCTCCGCGCGGCTGCGCGGGCTCGACCAGCAGCGCTCGCTCGCCGAGGCGGCGTGCGTGGCCGCGCTGGTCGTCCAGGCGCCGGGCGACACCGACGGGCTGCCCACGGCCACGGCCCGCGACCGCGCGCTCGCGGCCTTCACCCACGGGGCCGACCCGGTCAACCGCTGACCCGGCCCCCATTCCACGGCCCCGCGCCCCGGGCGCGACCGGGCGCATCCGCGCCCCCAGGCACACCCGGCGAGTCCTCGCCGGCACCGCAGAAACGAAGAGAGGCGGCGAACTGCCGTGTACCGCTGGGAGATCACCCAAGCAGCGCTGGCACAGCGCGTCTTCGCCATCGTCCGCGCGGACAGCTACGAGAAGGCCACCGCCACGGCGGACATCCTGCTCGGCGCCGGACTCACCAGCATGGAGATCTCGCTCACCACGCCGTACGCACTCGAAGCGATCAGCACGCTGCGCCGGGAGACCGGTGACGAGACGGTGATCGGCGCCGGGACGGTGCTCGACGGGGCCGCCGCCCGGCAGGCCGTGGACGCGGGTGGGCACTTCCTCGTCTCGCCGAGCCTGGACGAGGAGGTCATACGCACCGGACACCGCTACGGGATACCCGTCTTCCCGGGGGTGGCGACCCCCACCGAGATGGTCAGGGCGCTGGAGCTGGGCGCCGACGGACTCAAGCTCTTCCCGGCCTCGGCGCACGGCCCCCGGTGGCTGCGGGACGTCAGGGCCGCACTGCCCCAGGCGCCCGTGCTGCCGACCGGCGGCGTCACCGTGGAGACGGCTCCCGAGTGGATCGCCGCGGGGGCGGTGGCCTGCGGCATGGGGTCCGCGCTCACCGAGGGCGACCGCGAGGTGGTCGCCAAGCGGGTCACCGCCCTGCTGCAGCGGCTGGAGGACGCGGCACCGGCCAAGGACGGCGCCTGCCGCTGACGGTACCGGCGGAAACCGGCCGGACGAGCGGCCGGAGCCGGCTGGACCGCCGACGGGAGCCGGCCGGACCGCCGACGAGGGCGGGCCGGAGCGTCCACGGGAGCGGGCCGGACCGCCGACCGCGGCCGGCTGGCCGGAACCGGCTGGTGAGGGGGGCGGTTCAGCGCGGCAGCTCGTACCCTCCCGGCATGACTGACCAGAGCGTGAGGGACCTGAGTCCGGATGCGGACGGCATCGTCGATCTGGCCGCGCTGGGGGAGGACTTCGTCCGCGACCCGTACCCGGTCTACGCCGCGCTGCGCGCGCGGGGGCCCGTCCACCACGTCCGCACCCCGGAGGGCTCCCCCGCCTGGCTGGTGCTGGGCCACGAGGCGGCACGCGCGGTGCTGCGCGACGACCGGCTCTCCAAGGACTGGTCCAACGCGGCGCCGGACGCCGGCCTGTCGGTCTCCGTCGGCCACCACATGCTCATCGCCGACCCGCCCGACCACACGCGACTGCGCAAGCTGGTGGCGAGTCAGTTCACCCCGCGCCGCGTCGCGGCACTCGAACCGCGCGTCCGCGAGGTGACCTCGCACCTGCTGGACACCATGCTGGCCGCGCCCGGACAGCGCGGCGACCTGGTGCGCTCGCTCGCCTTCCCGCTCCCCATCGCGGTGATCAGCGAACTGCTGGGCGTGCCGGACCTGGAGCGCGACCGGTTCCGGCAGTGGTCCGACCAGGTCCTGGGCGCCGGACCCCGGGAGGAGAGGCTGGCCTCCAAGCGCGCGCTGGACGGCTTTCTGCGCGCACTGCTGGAGCGCCACCGTGCCCGGCCGGGCGACGACCTGCTCAGCGCCCTGATCCGCACCAGCGACGAGGACGGCGACCGGCTCTCCGCCGACGAACTGCTGGGCACGGCGTGGCTGTTGCTGGTCGCCGGGTACGAGACGACCGTCGGCCTCATCGCCAACGGCGCCCTCGCCCTGCTGAGGCACCCCGACCAGCTCGCCGCACTGCGTGCCGACCCGGCGCTCCTCGACGGCGCCGTCGAGGAGATGCTGCGCTACGACGGCCCCGTGGAGATCGCCACCTTCCGCTTCACCACCGGACCGGTGGAGATCGCCGGGACGGTCATCCCGGGCGGCGGCCGGGTGGTGCTCCCGGTGCTGGCCGACGCCGGCCGCGACCCCGCCCGCTTCCCGGCCGGCGACCGCTTCGACATCCGCCGCGAGGCGCACGGCCACCTGGCGTTCGGCCACGGCATCCACTTCTGCCTGGGCGCGCCCCTGGCCCGGCTGGAGGCCCGGGTCGCCTTCGAGATGCTGCTGGAGCGCACCTCGTGCCTGGAGCTGGACGCCCACCCCGCGGCGCTGGAGTGGCGGGAGGGCACGCGGCTGCGCGGGGTGAAGAGCCTGCCGGTGCGCTGGAGGAGCTGAGGGCGCCGGACGGGGCGGAACCGGACCGTGTGCCTCCGCTGGCGCCGTTTCCGTGCGGCCCGCCCGCTCCTTTCGCGGGTTCCGGGTGGGTTGCGGAAAGGCCTTCCGGAGAGCCGCGGCGTCCGGCCCGCTGGTCTGGACCGGCTGCGTAGGCTACGGACATGCGCATCAGCCAGTGCCGGGAAGAAGACGTCGAACTGCTCGACACGCACATGCCTTTCCGGGGCGCGACCTCGCACCACCGGGAGCGTTACACGAGGCAGCGGGAGGGGTTGGGCACGTTCCTCGTCGCCTGGCGCGAGGGGATACCGGTGGGCAGCTGCGAGGTCCGCTGGCAGGGGTGCGCGGCGCCCGAGGTCCGGGCCGCCCACCCCGGCTGCCCCGAGGTGAACGGGCTCGGCGTGTGGCCGGAGACCCTGCGCTCCCAGGGCATCGGCACGGCCCTCATCCGCGAGGCGGAGCGGCTGGCCGGCCGGCGGGCGTGCGAGGTCATCGGGCTGGGGGTGGAGAAGAACAACCCGCGCGCGCACGCGCTCTACCGCAGGCTCGGCTATCTGCCCTCGGTCCCGTACCTGGACTGCTGGGGTTACGAGGACGGCGCGGGGGTGGCGCACCGGGTCGCCGACGCGTGCGTCTTCATGGTCAAGAGGCTGTGATCCGCCGGCCCGGCCCCCGCCGGCCTCCCGGTCGGCTTGTCCTTTCGTCCTGACAATCGAATGTACGGTTTCCGGGGCCCGGGAAGGGCACTACTCTCCCACCGTGGCCAAGAATGATCCGGTGGACCTGCAGCTCAGCGTGGACCGTGCCAGCCCCGTCCCGCTCTACTTCCAGCTCGCGCAGCAGCTGGAGAGCGCCATCGAGCACGGGGCGCTGGCGCCGGGCAGCCTGCTGGGCAACGAGATCGAGCTGGCGGGCCGCCTGGGCCTCTCCCGTCCCACTGTCCGGCAGGCCATCCAGTCGCTCGTGGACAAGGGGCTGCTGGTGCGGCGGCGCGGTATCGGGACCCAGGTCGTGCACAGCCAGGTCAAGCGCCCCATGGAGCTGAGCAGCCTCTACGACGATCTGGAGGCGGCCGGGCAGCGCCCCGCCACCCAGGTGCTGCGCGAGAGCGTGGAGGAGGCCACGGCCGAGGTGGCCGCCGCGCTGTCCGTGCCCGAGGGTGCCCAGGTCCGGCTGGTGGAGCGGCTGCGGCTCACCCACGGCGAGCCGATGGCCTACATGCGCAACCATCTGCCGGTGGATCTGCTGTCCCTGGAGCGGGCCGAGCTGGAGTCGACGGGGCTCTACCGGCTCATGCGGGCCGCCGGTGTGACCTTGCACTCGGCCCGGCAGACGGTGGGCGCGCGGGTCGCCGACGAGGCGGAGGCCCGGCTGCTGGGGGAGTCGGTGGGGGCGCCGCTGCTGACGATGCAGCGCACGACGTACGACGACACGGGACGGCCCGTCGAGTACGGGTCCCATCTGTACCGTGCGTCACGGTACGCCTTCGATTTCCAGTTGCTGGTGCGGCCATGAGGGGACGGACACCCGGAGGGGGTCTGTTCCGGCCAGTGTGTCGGATACTTGTGCGAGGTTGACGACCGTTTCCTTTTCGAGTTCCGTTTCGAGAGAGCAGGACAGGGTGACCAGCGTGCAGAGGTCCCGCGGATCCATACGTGCGATCGGGGCCATGACGGCGGCGGTGACCGTCGTGGTGGCCACGCTTGCCGGGTGCAGCAGCACCGGCGGCAAGCGGGCGGAGGAGGCGCGCGAGCAGGCGGCCTCCGGCAAGGCCAACGTCACCACGCCCCGCTGGAAGTTCGCCATGGTCACGCACTCCGGCGAGGGCGACACCTACTGGGACATCGTGCAGAGCGGCGCCAAGCAGGCCGCCGCCAAGGACAACATCGAGTTCCTCTACTCGCACGACAAGGAGGCGGGCCGCCAGGCGCAGCTCGTCCAGACGGCGATCGACAAGAAGGTCGACGGGCTGATCGTCACGCTCGCCAAGCCGGACGCCATGAAGGCGGTAGTCAAGAAGGCGGTCAAGGCGGGCATTCCGGTCGTCACCGTCAACTCCGGCCAGGAGGTCTCCCGTGACGTCGGCGCCCTGACCCACATCGGCCAGGACGAGGTCCTCGCGGGCGAGGCCGTCGGCCGCGAGCTGAACGAGCGCGGGAAGAAGAAGGCCCTGTGCGTCCTGCACGAGCAGGGCAACGTCGGCCACGAGCAGCGCTGCGACGGCATCAAGAAGACCTTCGACGGCAAGGTCGAGAACCTGTACGTGGACGGCACCAACATGCCGGGCGTCCAGTCCTCAGTGGAGGCCAAGCTCCAGTCCGACAAGAAGGTGGACGCCGTCGTCACGCTCGGCGCCCCGTTCGCCGCCACCGCCGCCGAGGCCCGCAAGGACGCGGGCAGCGACGCCGAGATCGACACCTTCGACCTCAACGCCAAGGTGGCCGCCGGCCTCAAGGACGGCACCATCGGCTTCGCCGTCGACCAGCAGCCCTACATGCAGGGCTACGAGGCCGTCGACCTGCTGTGGCTGTACCGCTACAACGCCGACATGCTCGGCGGCGGCAAGCCGGTGCTCACCGGGCCGCAGATCCTCACGAAGAAGGACGCGGCCAAGCTGGAGGAGCTGACGAAGCGGGGGACCCGATGACGGTCACGACAGAACCCGGCGACGCGCAGAGCGCCGAGGGCACGGCCGGCCCCCAGAACCCCCCGCCGCCCGCCGGGACCGACGAGCGGCTGGTGCACCGCCCGCTGCCGGTGCGGCTGCTGCGGCGGCCCGAGCTGGGCGCCGTGGTGGGCGCGATAGCCCTGTTCGTCTTCTTCGCCGTGGTCGCCGACAGCTTCCTGCGGGCCTCCAGCCTCTCCACGGTGCTCTACTTCTCCTCCACCATCGGGATCATGGCGGTGCCGGTGGCGCTGCTGATGATCGGCGGCGAGTTCGACCTGTCGACCGGCGTGATGGTGACGTCCTCCGCGCTGGTCTCCTCGATGTTCAGCTACCAGATGACGGCCAACACCTGGGTGGGTGTCGGGGTCTCGCTGCTGGTCACCCTGGCCATCGGGTTCTTCAACGGCTTCATGCTCACCCGGACGAAGCTGCCCAGCTTCATCATCACGCTGGCCACCTTCCTGATGCTGACGGGCCTCAACCTCGGTCTGACCAAGGTGATCAGCGGCACTGTCGCCACCAAGAGCATCAGCGACATGGAGGGCTTCGACTCGGCCCGCGCGGTGTTCGCCTCCACGCTCACCGTCGGCAGCGTCGACATCCAGATCACGGTGCTGTGGTGGCTGCTGCTGGTGGCCGTCGCCACCTGGATCCTGCTGCGCACCAGCGCCGGGAACTGGATCTTCGCCGTCGGCGGCGGCGTGGACGCGGCCCGCGCGGTCGGCGTCCCGGTGGCCCGCACGAAGATCGGCCTGTACCTGGGCGTCGCCTTCGCCGCCTGGATCTCCGGCCAGCACCTGCTGTTCACCTACGACACCGTCCAGTCCGCCGAGGGCGTCGGCAACGAGCTGATCTACATCGCCGCCGCCGTCATCGGCGGCTGCCTGCTGACCGGTGGTTACGGCTCGGCCATCGGCGCCGCCGTGGGCGCCCTCATCTTCGGCATGGCCAACAAGGGCATCGTCTACGCGCAGTGGAACCCGGACTGGTTCAAATTCTTCCTCGGCGCGATGCTGCTGCTCGCGACGCTGCTGAACGCGTGGATCAGGAAGCGGGCGGAGGCGACCCGATGAGCGAGGAGATCATGAGCGAGGCCACCACCGGGGACACCGCCGCGGGGGACGGTCCGGCCGGTGACCAGGCGCCCGGGAGCGGGCCCCTGGTGGAGCTGAGCGGCGTCAGCAAGTTCTACGGCAACATCCGCGCCCTGGAGGACGTCTCCCTCCGGGTCGGCGCCGGTGAGATCACCTGCGTGCTCGGCGACAACGGTGCGGGCAAGTCCACCCTCATCAAGATCATCTCGGGTCTGCACCAGCACGACGAGGGCACCTTCCGCATCCAGGGCGAGGAGACCCGCCTCGCCTCCCCGCGCGAGGCGCTGGACCGCGGCATCGCCACCGTCTACCAGGACCTCGCCGTCGTCCCCCTGATGCCGGTGTGGCGCAACTTCTTCCTCGGCTCCGAGCCGACCGTCGGCCGGGGCCCGCTGCGCCGCATGGACGTCCAGCGCATGCGCCGCACCACCCACAGCGAACTGCTGCGCATGGGCATCGACCTGCGGGACGTCGACCAGCCCATCGGCACCCTCTCGGGCGGCGAACGCCAGTCGGTCGCCATCGCGCGAGCGGTGCACTTCGGGGCGAAGGTGCTGGTGCTGGACGAGCCGACGGCGGCCCTCGGCGTCAAGCAGAGCGGCGTCGTCCTCAAGTACGTCGCCGCCGCGCGGGACGCCGGGCTGGGTGTCGTGCTCATCACGCACAACCCCCACCACGCCCACCTGGTCGGCGACCGCTTCGTGCTGCTGAAGCGGGGCACCATGGCCGGTGCCTTCGAGAAGGCCGAGCTGGAACTGGAGGAGCTGGTGCGCCAGATGGCGGGCGGCTCCGAACTGGAAGAGCTGAGCCACGAGCTGCGGCGCTGAGCCGTCCCGTCCCACCAGGGCGGGCCGGGCGGTGCCCCGGGGGCCGCGTCGTGCGGACCCCGGGGCACCCGGGCCCCGGACGACGTACCGTTGATCCCTGGCAGAATCGGGCGCGCCCGTAAGACCCCTCCCAGAGAGACGACCACTCTTGAACGCGGACAGCTTCCAGCGAGCAGACAGGGCAGACAGGGTCTACCGACGGCGTACCGCCCCCAGCGCCAGCGTCCTGAGAACCGTCAGCACCCGCGAGCGCCGCTCCCACCTGTCGGCCCCCCGCGTCCCCACCGTCGGCATCGACATCGGCGGGACCAAGGTCATGGCGGGCGTGGTGGACGCGGACGGCGCGATCCTGGAGAAGGTCCGCGCGGAGACGCCCGAGAAGTCCAAGAGCCCCAAGGTCGTCGAGGACACCATCGCCGAGCTGGTGCTCGACCTCTCGGACCGGCACGACGTGCACGCCGTCGGCATCGGCGCGGCGGGCTGGATCGACGCCGACCGCTCGCGGGTGCTGTTCGCCCCGCACCTGGCCTGGCGTGACGAACCCCTCAAGGACGCCCTCACCGCCCGCCTCGCCGTCCCGGTGATGGTCGACAACGACGCGAACACCGCCGCCTGGGGCGAGTGGCGCTTCGGCGCCGGCCGGGGCGAGGACCACCTGGTGATGATCACGCTGGGCACCGGCATCGGCGGCGCCATCCTGGAGGACGGCCGGGTCAAGCGCGGCAAGTACGGGGTCGCCGGGGAGTTCGGCCACATGCAGGTGGTCCCCGGCGGGCACCGCTGCCCGTGCGGCAACCGGGGGTGCTGGGAGCAGTACAGCTCGGGCAACGCGCTGGTCCGGGAGGCCCGGGAGCTGGCGGCGGCCGAGTCGCCCGTCGCCTACGGCATCATCGACCGCGTCGGCGGCCAGGTGGGCGACATCACCGGCCCCCTGATCACGGAACTGGCCCGCGGCGGTGACGCCATGTGCACGGAGCTGTTCCACGAGATCGGTTCCTGGCTGGGCGTCGGCCTCGCCAACCTCGCCGCCGCCCTGGACCCCTCCTGTTTCGTCATCGGCGGCGGCGTCAGCGCCGCCGACGAACTGCTGATCGAGCCGGCCAGGGAGGCCTTCCGCCGCCAGCTGACGGGGCGCGGCTACCGGCCCGAAGCCCGTATCGTGAAGGCACAGCTGGGGCCCGAGGCCGGTATGGTCGGTGCCGCGGATCTCGCCCGGCTGGTGGCCCGCCGCTTCAGACGAGCCAACCGCCGCCGCCTGGAGCGCTACGAGCGCTACGAGCGGGCGGCGGACAACCTGCGCCGGGCGGTGGGCCAGTGACCGCAGCGGCCACGCCCCACGCCCCATACCGGAACGTCCCCGACGCCGAAGACGCCCAGCGCCATGCCGCACACGGATGACACCCCCCGCTCCCACGAGACGCGCGAACGCCCACCGCACCGCCCGCGGCACCGGTTCCTCGTCCTGGCCGTCGTGGTCCTGCTGATCGCCCTGCCGGCCGGGTACCTCGTGCAGTCGGCGTTCCAGAGCCGGGCCAGCGGCAAGGACAAGGAGCGCGCCGCCGCCGCCACGGGCCTCGTCTACAACCGGCCGCCCAAGGTGAGCCAGCGGATCTACGACGTACCCGTACCGCTGTCGGCGACCCGCGTGGCCTTCTACGAGACGAACGCGTGGCAGAAGAGCACGATGTGGGTGGAGTTCCGCAGCGACCGCAAGCGGCTCCAGGAGTTCCTCGACGACATCGGCACCGGCAGGCTGGAGAAGGGCGAGGTGGCCGTCACCGAGAAGATGGCCACCGAGGTCGGCTGGCGGTTCGACGAGCCGCGCGGCCACTACTGGAGCACGGTCCACAAGCAGCCCGGCAGCCAGCCGGACCTGACGATCACCGTGGACAAGACGTACCCGGCCCGGCCGCACGTCTACGTCGTCTCCACCGCCCGGTTCTGACCGTCACGAGAGGCCGCCGCCTCCCACCGCCCCTCCACGGCTCCACCACGGCCCCCGGCCGCTCGTCCACGGCCTCTTCGCGGCCCCGGCACACCGCCTTCACGACCGCGCCCGCCGGCCCGCCCTCCCCACGCCCCGCGCTCCCGCGCCCGTGCGGGGCTCGATAGCGTGAACGCGTGAGTAACGGCCGCCCCACCCCCGACCCGTCCCGAACGTCCGCCCGAGGTGAAGCACGGTGACCCCCGCCAAGACGCTCCAGCACCGGACCGACGGACCCGACGGCGCCCCCGTCCTCGTCCTCGGTCCCGCCCTCGGCACCACCTGGCACATGTGGGACCGGCAGATCCCGGAGCTGACCCGGAACTGGCGCGTCCTCCGCTTCGACCTGCCCGGACACGGCGGCTCACCGGCCTACTCCGCCGACTCCGCCGACGCCTTCGCCGAGCGGCTGCTGGCCACCCTCGACACCCTGGGGATCGAGCGCTTCGGCTACGCGGGCTGCGCCCTCGGCGGCGCCATCGGCATCCAGCTCGCGCTGCGCGCCCCCCAGCGGGTCACCTCGCTGGCGCTGATCTCCTCCTCGCCCCGGTACGCCACCCCCGACAGCTGGCGGCAGCGCGGCGTCGTCATCCGCACCAACGGGCTCGACCCGATCGCGCGCACCACCCCCGACCGCTGGTTCACCCCCGGCTTCGCCGCGGCCCAGCCCGCCATCGTGGAGTGGGCGATCCAGATGGTGCGCACCACCGACCCGGGCTGCTACATCACGGCCTGCGAGGCGCTGGCCTCCTTCGACGCGAAGGAGTCGCTGGGCCGGATAGGGGTGGGCACGCTCGTCGTGGCGGGCGCCGAGGACCAGGTCACCCCGCCCGCCGAGGCCCGCGCGCTGGTGGCCGGCATCCCCGACGCGCGGCTCGCGATCGTGCCCGGGGCCTCCCATCTGACCCCCGTCGAGCAGCCGGGCGCCGTCACCGATCTGCTCATCCGGCACTTCACCACCACCTGGCAGGAGTCGGCCGCCGGGCCGCCCGCCCCCGCGCCGGTCATCAGCCCCGTACCGCCGCAGGTGTCCGCCGTGGCCGAGCTGGAGTCCGCCGAGCGGGCCGCGCTGCGCACCGACGCCTACGACGCGGGGACGAAGGTGCGCCGCGAGGTGCTCGGCGACGCCCACGTCGACCGCGTCCTGGAGGGCTCCGACGCCTTCACCGAGGAGTTCCAGCACTTCCTCACCCGGTACGTCTGGGGCGAGGTGTGGACCCGCACCGGACTCGACCGGCGCAGCCGTTCGGTGGTCGCCCTCACCGCGCTGGTGGCCCGCGGCCACGCCGACGAGCTGGCCCCCCACGTCCGCGCCGCGCTGCGCAACGGGCTCACCCCCGACGAGATCAAGGAGGTGCTGCTCCAGACGGCCGTCTACTGCGGTGTGCCCGCAGCCGACAGGGCCTTCGGTGTCGCCCAGCGCGTCATCCGCGAGGAGACCACCTACCAGGAGGACCACGGCGTGCCGGAGCAGAATGAGTCCCATGGGAACTGACGCGAACACCGACGCGCACGCCAGCGGGCCGAAGCTCGTCAAGAAGGGGCACTCCTGCGTCCGGCTGGAGAAGGACGGCCGCACGCTCGTCATCGACCCGGGCGGCTTCAGCGAGCCGGAGGCCGCGCTCGGCGCGGACGCGCTGCTGGTCACGCACGAGCATCCCGACCACTTCGACGAGCTGCGGCTGCGGGCCGCGATGGAGGCCGACCCCGGCGCTGAGATCTGGACGCTGCGCAGCGTCGCCGAGAGGATCTCCGGCGCCTTCCCGGGCCGCGTCCACACCGTCGGCCACGGTGACACGTTCGAGGCCGCCGGCTTCGAGGTCGAGGTGCACGGCGAGCTGCACGCCGTCATCCACCCCGACATGCCGCGCATCACCAATATCGGCTTCGTCGTCGACGGCCTGGTCTTCCACCCCGGCGACGCCCTGACCGTCCCCGAGCGCCCCGTCAAGACGCTGCTGCTGCCGGTGCACGCCCCCTGGAACAAGTTCTCCGAGGTCCTCGACTACGTCCGCGCCGTCAGCCCGGCGCAGGTCTACGACATCCACGACGGGCTCCTCAACGACAACGGCCTCGGCGTCCTGGGGCGCATGCTCGGCCAGGGCGGCCCCGGAACGGGTGGCGCGGCTCACGCCCACCTCCGGCCCGGGGAGCGTGTCGGACTGTCGCGGTAGCCTGCATTCTCCGGGGGACACCCCCCGTGGTCCCGACGGAGTCTGCATGCGTATCGCCACCTGGAACGTCAACTCGATAACAGCCCGCCTGCCGCGCCTGACCCAGTGGCTGGAGAGCGCACAGCCCGATGTGCTCTGCCTCCAGGAGCTGAAGGTGTCCGACGACGCCTTCCCGCAGCAGGAGCTGCGCGCCCTGGGCTACGAGTCGGTCGTCAGCGCCCAGGGCCGCTGGAACGGCGTGGCCGTCCTCTCCCGCGTCGGCATCGAGGACCCGGCCCTCAGCCTCCCCGGCGCGCCCGAGTGGGAGGGCACGGTCGAGGCCCGCGCCGCCGCCGCGACCTGCGGGGGCGTGCGCGTCTGGTCCCTGTACGTGCCCAACGGGCGTGAGGTCGGCCACCCGCACTACGAGTACAAGCTCCAGTGGCTGGCGGCGCTGCGGGACACCGCGGAGAAGTTCGCGACGGCCTCGACGCCCTTCGCGGTCCTCGGTGACTTCAACATCGCGCCGAGGGACGCCGACGTCCACGACATCGCGGAGTTCGCCGGGGCCACGCACGTGACCGCCCGGGAGCGGGAGGCGCTGGCGGCGCTGGAGGCCGCGGGCGTCTCGGACGTCTACCCCAGGCCGCTGAAGTACGACATCCCCTTCACCTACTGGGACTACCGCCAGCTGTGCTTCCCCAAGAACCGGGGCATGCGCATCGACCTGGTCCTGGGCAACGAGTCGTTCCGGGACGCGGTCACCGACGCCTATGTGGACCGCGAGGCCCGCAAGGGCAAGGGCGCCTCCGACCACGCCCCCGTGGTCGTCGACCTGGAGGTGTGAGGGGCGGGCCGCGCGGGGCGGGGCCGTCGCCGGAGGGGCTGTACGCGGCCCCTCCGGCCCCTCCAGCTCCTCCGGCCGCCCGGGAAGGGGCCGGGCCGGGGCTCAGCCGCTCAGAGCCTCCAGGTCGACGGACTCCGCGAGGGCCCGCAGCCCGGCGTCCCCGGGGTGCAGGTGATCGCCCGAGTCGTACTCCGGCAGCATCCGCGCGGGCCGGGACGGGTCCCGTACCGCGGCGTCGAAGTCGAGGACGGCGTCGAACGCGCCGCCGTTGTCCCGCACGAAGGCGTTGACGCGCTCCCGCCGCGCGTCGACCTCGGCCGTGCAGTCCTTGTAGCCCTCGCAGGGCGTGACCGTCGCCACCACGACCCGCAGCCCGCGCTCCCGCGCCCGGGCGGCGATCGCCCTCATCCCGTCGATGACCTCCTGCGCCGAGGCGCCCCACCGCACGTCGTTGATGCCCTCGAAGAGGACCACCGTCCGCGCGCCGGTCTGCGCCAGCACGTCCCGCTCCAGCCGGTGCTGGGCGCTGACGCCGGCCGTGTCGGTGCTCACGCCGTCACCGGAGTAGCGGTCGGTCACCACGCGGTTGGCGGAGATGCCGTGGTTGAGGACGCCGAACCGGGGCACCTCGCGCTGGTCCAGCAGACGGCGGGCCAGCACGTTGGGCCAGCGCCTGTTGGCGCCCTCGGTGGAGCGGACGCCGTCGGTGATCGAGTCCCCGAGGGCGACGATTGAGCCGGGCCCGCCCCGCACGTCGACACCGGTCAGGAAGGGCCACATCGACAGGGAGCGGGTGAAGGCCCCGCCCTCGGTGTCCCCGGTGCGGTCGCCGCTGCCGCCCTCGCTCAGATAGGAGCGCTGGAGGGCCTCGCTGTGCACGGGCGCGGCGCCGACCGGGTCGGGCAGATGGATGCTGACCAGCAGGTCGGCGTCCTCGGGGACGTCGAAGCCGACCGGGTCGCTGACGGCCCGGGCGCCCGCCGGGACGCGGGTGCCGGCCTGCCCGCCGTGGAAGGTGAGGGGCACGGGGCGGCCCTCGGCCGCGGCGCCGTCCCGGCGGACGGCGAGGGAGGCGTGCCCGATGCGCACGGGCTGGGCGGCGAAGGTGTTCTCCAGCCGGATCCGGGCCGCGGGACCGCCGATGGAGGTGTGGACGACGAGCCGCAGTGTCTGGTCCCGCCACCGCCCGACCCCGGTGTAGCCGCCGGTGGAGGCGGACCAGGTGCCCGTCCAGCCCCCGGCCGCCGGGCGTACGGCCAGATCGAAGACGTGCAGGTCGGCGTCGGCGCCCGGGTCCCCAGGGAGGGTGACGGAGTGGACGGCGCGACCGCGGGCGAGGGGGACTGTCACCGCGTACAGCCGGGCCTTTTCGGTCAGCTGGGTGCCCTGCCGGGTGTTGACGTGGGGGAGGGCGACGGCCTTGGTGGCGAGCGGACCGCCGCGCCAGTCGCCCGCCGTGAGGGTGTAGCCGGTGCGGGAGCCGTCCTTGTAGCGGATGGTGCCCCGGCCGCTGACGGCGTCCGCCGGGCCGTGCGGGGAGGTGGCGGCCACCAGGAAGGAGAGGGCGTCGCCACGGCCGCCCACGCGGACCTGCTGGCCGTCGGCGCGGACGTTGTCGGGCCGGCCGGGGGCGCGGTCGGGCCGGCGCAGTTCGGCCGCGTCCAGGTCGAGCCGGGCGCCGGGCTCCCAGCCGGCGGCCTTCAGGTCCTGGGCGGACAGCGAGCGGCCCGCGCCGTCGAAGTCGGCGGCGTCCGGCGCGGTGTCGTC
>NZ_VJOK01000001.1:6122455-6128998 GCF_013302895.1 Streptomyces albus subsp. chlorinus
AGCGCCGGCGCCGTCGCCAAGGCGGCGGTCAGTACGGCGGTGAGGGATCTGGTCCAGGTACGTCTGTGCACGTGATGCCGCCCTCTCGTGGGACTCGACAGCGGGTGTGCACCCCGGATTCGACCGAGGCGGGGTGAAGTTAGAAAGGCCCTGACACGTCGTCAAGGTGACGGGCGGCGCAATCGGGTGGGCCGCCCGCATCCGCGCGCCTATGGTGCCCGGGACCGGGAGAGTGCCACGCTGAGGACCATGCACTTCCCCTTTCTGGACAACTGGCGCAAGCCCCACCCGGATGCCGAAGGGGCGGCGGTGACCGACGAGCTGGCGAAGGAGCAGGAGAGCGCGACCCAGCTGCTGTCCGAATGCGAACTGCTGCGCGAGCACGCGGGCGCCGCGGGTGTCGAACTCGACGACTCCGTCGAGTCGTTGTCCGCCCTCGACCAGCTGCTGCCGCACTGGCGTGAGGACCCGGAGGTCACCCCGTGGCTCGGCACCGACGCCGGGCTCTACCTGGGAACCGTGATGGTGCGCTCGGTGCCGGGCGCCCGGTGGGTGCGGTGGCCGGACGGGCAGCCGGTGGTGCGGCTCCCGTCCGGGCGGGAGGTGGACGTGCTGGCGGAGGGCACCACCTGGGCGGAGACGGGCACGCCCGAGCTGTCCCAGGCGTACGCGGAGGTCAGCGAGGACTAGCGGGCCGGCTACGGGGCGCGGCACCCGGGCCGCCCCCTTCGGGGCGCCCTGCTGCGTGTCATCCCGGTAGTGACCCATTCAGCCCGATAGTTTCCCTCTCCTATGGAATCGCTGGCTATGGAGCCGCTGATCGAGCTGCGCGGCGTCAACAAGCACTACGGCACGCTCCACGTGCTCAAGGACATCGATCTGACCGTGGGCCGCGGCGAGGTCGTGGTCGTCATCGGCCCCTCCGGCTCCGGCAAGTCCACCCTGTGCCGCACCATCAACCGCCTGGAGACCATCGGCTCGGGCACCATCTCCCTGGCGGGGCACCCCCTTCCGGAGGAGGGGAGGGAACTGGCCCGGCTGCGCACCGAGGTGGGCATGGTCTTCCAGTCCTTCAACCTCTTCGCCCACAAGACGGTGCTGGCCAATGTGATGCTCGCGCCGCTCAAGGTGCGCCGCAAGAAAAAGGACGAGGCCGAGAGCCGGGCCAGGGAACTCCTGGAGCGGGTCGGTCTGCTCGAACAGGCCCGGAAGTACCCGGCGCAGCTCTCCGGCGGTCAGCAGCAGCGGGTGGCCATCGCCCGCGCCCTGGCCATGGACCCGCAGGCGCTGCTGTTCGACGAGCCGACCTCCGCGCTCGACCCGGAGATGATCAGCGAGGTCCTGGAGGTCATGCAGCAGCTCGCCCGCGACGGCATGACGATGGTCGTCGTCACCCACGAGATGGGCTTCGCCCGCTCGGCGGCCAACCGCGTGGTGTTCATGGCCGAGGGCCGGATCGTCGAGGACCGCTCCCCGGAGGAGTTCTTCACGGCGCCCCGCAGCGAGCGCGCCAAGGACTTCCTCTCCAAGATCCTCAAGCACTGAGAGGCGGCCTGCTCGTGCGTACACCCACCGCTCCCCGCGCCGCTTCCCGCACCCCCGCCCGGCTGCGCCGCGCCCTGGCCGGCGCCGTCCTCCTGCTCGCCGTCACCGCGTGCGGCGCCGCCGGCAGCCCGCCCGCGCGCGGCCCGCAACCGGGGAAACCGCCGCACTACGCGGTCGACACCGGCTTCTCGCTGCCCGCCTCGCCCACCTGGCGGAGCGCCGAGCGGCGCGGCAGGCTGACCGTCGGGGTCAAGGAGGACCAGCCCGGCATGGGGGAGAAGAACCCGGCCACCGGCGTCTACACCGGATTCGACGTGGAGATCGCCAAGATGATGGCCGCCTCCCTCGGCTTCGACCCGGCCAGGCAGATCGCGTACAAGGCCATCGCCTCCGCCAACCGCGAGACCGCCCTCCAGAACGGCCAGATCGACTACTACGTGGGCACCTACACCATCAACGAGGGCCGCAAGAAACTGGTCGGCTTCGCCGGGCCCTACTACATCGCCGGACAGCGGCTGCTGGTGCGCAAGGGGGAGAAGCGGGTCAGGGGTCCGCAGGACATGGCGGGGAAGAAGATCTGCTCGGCGGTCGGCTCCACCCCGCTCCAGCGCATCCAGACCGACTACCCGCGCGCCGAGGCCGTCGCCTACGACAGCTACGCCATCTGCGTCGACAACCTCCTCAACGACCAGGTCGACGCCGTCACCACCGACGACACCATCCTGCTGGGCTACGCCGCCAAGGACCCCGAGCACCTGGAGGTCGTCGGGCGGGCCTTCTCGGAGGAGCCCTACGGCATCGGCGTCCCCCGCGAGGACCACGCGCTCGCCCGCGCGCTGGACGCCGCGATCACCGTGCGCGAGAGGAACGGCGACTGGTCACGCGCCTACGACGCCACCCTCGGCCTCTCCGGCACCCCCGCGCCACGGCCGCCCCGCGTCGACCGCTCCCTGACGGGCTGAGACGAGCTGAGAGGAACCACAGCGGCTCCATGGACGTACTGACAGAGAACTTCTCCCTCTACGGCGACGGTTTCTGGGGCACCGTACGGCTGACCGTCTACTCCTCGCTGCTGGCCCTCGCCCTGGGCGTGCTGATGGCGGGGTTCCGGGTGGCGCCCGTGGCGGCGCTGCGCGCGGTGGGCACCACCTGGGTGACGGTCCTGCGCAACACCCCGCTCACCCTGCTGTTCTTCGCCATGCTGCTCGGCCTGCCCCGCTTCGGCATCGCGCTGCCGTTCGAACTGTTCGCCGTGCTGGCCCTCGGCTGCTACACCTCCTCCTTCATCTGCGAGGCGGTGCGCTCCGGCATCAACACCGTGCCGCTCGGCCAGGGCGAGGCCGCCCGCAGCCTGGGTATGACCTTCGGCCAGACGCTGGGCACCGTGGTGCTGCCGCAGGCGTTCCGCACCGTGATCGCGCCGATCGGCTCCACGCTGATCGCCCTGGCCAAGAACTCCGCGATCGCCGGCTCCTTCAGCGTCGTCGAGCTGCTGAGCACCTACAAGACGCTCAGCGAGAACGGATACAGCGTGATCTGGAGCTTCGTGTGGATCGCGGTGGGCTATCTGATCCTCACCCTCGCGATCAGTGCCCTCTTCCACGCCATGGAGCGGCGCTGGGGGGTGGCCCGATGACCGGGCGGCCCACACCCCCCTCGCCGTCCTCCGGCCCGCCCCCCTCCTCGCCGGGGCCCGCGGGGCTCGCCACCCGGCTGCGGGAGCGCTCCCCGAGGCGCACACCCCGCGCGGCCGGCTCCGCGCTCTACGACATCCCCGGCCCCCGGGCCCGCGCCCGGCACCGGGTCTACGGCCTGGTCACCACGCTCGCCCTCGCCGCGCTGGTCGCCTGGGTCCTCTACCTCCTCGCCGACACCGGTCAGTTCGCACACGTCAAATGGCGCCCGTTCGCGTACGAGGGCGTCCAGGAACTGCTGCTCAGCGGCCTGGGCAACACCCTCGAGGCGTTCGCCATGGCGGCCGTCCTGGCCCTGGCCCTGGGCGCGGTGCTGGCGGCGGGCCGGCTCTCCGAGCACCGGATCGCACGGTGGCTGAGCACGCTGCTGGTGGAGTTCTTCCGGGCCATGCCGGTACTGGTGATGATCTTCTTCGTCTTCGTCGCCCTCCAGGTCCAGGCGCTGCCCGCCCTGGTGACCGGGCTGACCCTCTACAACGGCTCCGTCCTCGCCGAGGTCTTCCGCTCGGGCGTCCAGTCGGTCGACCGGGGCCAGCGGGAGGCCGCCTACGCGCTCGGCATGCGCAAGACCCAGGTGATGGTGCACGTCCTGGTGCCGCAGGCGGTGCGGGCCATGCTGCCGACGATCATCAGCCAGCTCGTCGTCGCCCTGAAGGACACCTCGCTGGGGTTCCTCATCACCTACGAGGAGTTCCTGCACGCCGGGCGGCTGATCGCCATCAACATGGACTACACCATGCCGTTCATCCCCGTCGTCATCGTCGTCTCCGCCCTCTACATCGGCCTGTGCATGCTGCTGTCCTGGTTCGCCAACTGGGTCGCCCGCCGGGAGCGCCGCAACGTCAAGAACGAGGCGGTCCCCGTCGCCCCCGCCCAAGCGGCCTCGACGATGCCGGGCGCCCGCCCGTGACCCTGCCCTCGGCTCCCTGCATCCGGGCCGAGTCCAGGAGTTGACCTCGCTCCCCGGCGGCGGGAGGCGGTCGCTTCACGGGGCGCGGGGCCCGGGTGGGTGAGGGTGTCTTCCCTGTCGGACGGGTGCTGACGCATGCGCGTCAAGCGCATTACGCTGTCGCGATCACCGCGCCGCGCTCCGCGGAGCCGTGCGGGCAGGCCGCGCGTTCCGCGCGGCTCGTACTCGTACGAAGCACACACAAAGGAGGCCCTCGCATGCCGACCTCTCCCAAGAGGGGCACGCCCCCGCCGCGTTCGGTGCGCCGCACCGTCGCCCTGCTCGGCACGGGCGCCGTGGTCGCCGGGCTGCTGGGTGCCGCGCCCGCGGGCGCGCAGACCCGCGCGGAGCCGGGGACCCCGCCCAAGACGCCGGTGGCCACCGGCTACGGCGGTGCCGTCTCCAGCGTGGACCCCGACGCCTCGGCCGCCGGGATCGAGGTGCTCAAGCACGGCGGCACGGCGGCCGACGCGGCGGTGGCGACCGCGGCGGCCCTGGGGGTCACGGAGCCGTACTCGGCGGGCGTCGGAGGCGGCGGGTACTTCGTGTACTACGACGCGCACTCCCGCAAGGTGCACACCATCGACGGCCGGGAGAAGGCGCCGCTGTCCGCGGACAAGAACCTCTTCACCGAGGACGGGAAGCCCATCCCGTTCGACCAGGCCGTCACCAGCGGGCTGAGCGTCGGCACACCGGGCACGCCCGCGACGTGGGAGAAGGCGCTGCGCGCTTACGGCAAGAGGTCGCTGGCGCAGAACCTGCGCCCCGCCACCCGGCTGGCCCGCGAGGGCTTCACCGTGGACAAGACGTTCCGGGAGCAGACCGCCGGCAACGAGGACCGGTTCCGGGACTTCCCCGCGACGGCGAAGCTCTTCCTGCCGGGCGGCGAGCTGCCGAAGGTCGGCTCGACGCTGAAGAACCCCGATCTGGCCCGCACCTACGCCGAGTTGTCCCGCAAGGGCGCCAAGGCGCTGTACCGCGGCGAGCTGGCCCGCGACATCGTGCGGACGGTGCGCAAGCCCCCGGTCGCCAAGGGGTCGGACCGCACGGTGCGGCCCGGCGATCTGACGGCGAAGGACCTGGCGGCGTACGAGACGCGCGCGCAGAAGCCGACCCGCACCTCCTACCGGGGCCTGGACGTGTACGGCATGGCGCCCTCCTCCTCCGGCGGCACCAGCGTCGCCGAGGCGCTCAACATCCTGGAGCGCGGCGATCTGGGGAAGCTGAGCGAGAAGGAGTACCTGCACCGCTACATCGAGGCGAGCCGTATCGCGTTCGCCGACCGGGGCAGGTGGGTGGGCGACCCCACCCAGGAGGACGTGCCCACCGAGGGGCTCACCTCGCAGTGGTTCGCCGACTCGCGGGCCTGCCTGATCGACGACGACAAGGCCCTGGGGAGCCCCGTCGCACCGGGCGACCCCCGCGACCCGGAGCCGTGCGAGCGCGGTGACGAGGACCAGGCGGCCCCCACCCCGTACGAGGGGCAGAGCACCACGCACCTGACCGTCGCCGACAAGTGGGGCAACGTCGCCGCCTACACGCTGACCATCGAGCAGACGGGCGGCAGCGGCATCACCGTGCCCGGCCGGGGCTTCCTGCTGAACAACGAGCTGACCGACTTCTCCTTCACCCCGGTCCGGCCCGGCGTCCACGACCCGAACCTGCCGGGCCCCGGCAAGCGGCCCCGCTCCTCGATGTCGCCGACCATCATCCTCGAACGCGGCGAGCCCGTGCTCGCACTGGGCTCGCCCGGCGGCGCCACCATCATCACGACGGTGCTCCAGACCCTCACCAACCACCTCGACCGCCGGATGCCGCTCGTCGACGCCATCGCCGCGCCGCGCGCCAGCCAGCGCAACGCCGAGCAGACCGAGGCCGAGCCGAAGCTGATGAACAGCCAGGTGCGCCGCCAACTGGAGAAGCTGGGCCACTCCTTCAAGGAGACGAAGGAGATCGGCGCGGCCACCGCTGTCCAGCGGCTGTCCGGGGGCTCCTCCCACGGCGAAGGCGCGGGGGGAGGGCGCTGGAGCGCCGTGGCCGAGAAGGAGCGCCGCGGCGGCGGCTCCGCGATGGTCGTGCGCCCGGAACACGGCTGACGGCGGAGGGAGCCTTCCCGGTCCGCTCCCTCCCCTCCCGGCAGGCGGTGAGGGAGCGGACCGGCAGTGGTCAGGCGGGAAGCGGTCTGGTACTGGTACGGCATGGATCCCCTGGAGAAGACCGGGTTACCGCACGCACACGACGTCCCCGCGTTCCTGGAATGCCTGCGACGTCTGAAAGAGGAATCGGGCCTGACCCTGCGGCAGTTGGAGCAGCGGGCCGCCGCCGGCGGCGACTACCTGCCGCGCAGCACGCTCT
>NZ_VJOK01000001.1:6129648-6132125 GCF_013302895.1 Streptomyces albus subsp. chlorinus
GCCGCTTCGTGCGGCCCCGGCTGCTGGTGCCGCTCGCGGTCGTGGCGCTGGTCGGTGCCACGGCCGGGGTGCTCGGCACCCGGGGCGAGGACCCGGGGACCCGCTCGGCCGCCGCGGCGGACGCCGCCCGCGAGTCCGCCGACCGCGCGGGGACGAAGGCGGAGCGGGAGAAGGGCGCCGAGGTGCCGCGCGGCGCGGTCCGCCTGCGTCCGCTGACGGCCGAGCGGCTGTGCCTGACCGACGGTCACGTCCCTGACGGGCGCTACGGCTCGCAGGTCGCCGTCCAGCGCCCCTGCGACGAGGTCCCGCCGCAGATCACCGAGTTGCAGTGGGACGCGGCCACCGGGCGGTACCGCATCCAGTGGCACCACCCCGAGTTCGGCACCGGCTGCCTGAAGGTCCTCGGTCCGGGCCCGGGCAAGGGGCTGCTGGAGCCGTGGGACGCGTGCGACCGCGCCGACCTGTTCGAGGTGGTACCCGCACGGGGACGGGGGGTGGTCTCGCTGCGTACCGAGGCGGACCGCTGCGTCGGTATCGCGCGGCCCGTCGGGGAGAAGGGCACGGAGGCCGTCGCCCAGCCCTGCACGAGGGAGCGCCACCAGATGTTCCGCGTCGAGTCCGCCGAGTGAACCCGCCGGCCGCGTGTCGGGCGGCCGGCGGGTGACCGGCGGTGAGGCGGAGCGGCCGGGCCGTCCCTCACCTCCCCCGTGGAGTGAGGGACGGCCGGTCCCCCGGTGCGCCGCCCCGCCTCAATGGTCGGCGCGTCGTTCGGAGGGGAGAAGAGGAACCGGCCGTCCCGGACGGCCCGGCCGCTGTCCGGGCTGGTCCGCGGGGTGAGCGGGCCACGTCCCGGACAGGTTCCGGTGACCCCGGTGCCGCCCGTACCGGTCTCGGACCGACGCCGGGCCGACGCGGCGGTGGCGGTGCGGCGGTGGCGGTGCGGGCCCGGCGGGAGCCGAGGGCGGTGGGCTCCGTCCGGCTCACTCCGCGTCCGGTGCCGCCGGTCCCCCCCGGTGCCGCCGGGTCCTGGGGGACCTCGGACACCACGCGTCCGAGCGGTGCGGCCGCCTCGGCGAGGGTGCGCCGTTCCCCGGCGTCGAACCGGGTCGCGAGGGCCTCGGCACCCAGTTGTTCGCGGCTTGGCGCAGCGCCTCCACCGTGCGGCGGCCCTCCTCGGTGAGGCCGAGGACCACCTGGCGGCCGTCGGCCGGGTGCGGGCCGCGGGCGAGGGATGCCCCGCTCCTCCAGCGCCCCCACCGTGACCCGCATGGACTGCGGCCGTACCAGTTCGGCACGGGCCGGCTCGGCGATGGTCGTGGGTCCCGATCCGGGCATCCGCGCCACGACGGACCGCTGCGCCGGCTCCCCGGCGGGGATGTCCCCGGCGGGGGTGGACGGCGTACGTCCCCGCGTCCTGCGCACCATACGCCGCGCGTATGAATTCGACAGGAAAAACTTGCAAGCTTGCCTGTCGAATGCGCGTCGGCGGCACCCCGGGCCGCCCGCGCGTGGTTGTCCGCTGATCACAGGCCGTACGATCGCTCTCCATCTGCAGGAGGACGGCTGCCGTGTGACGGCCATGGTCGGGGGGAGTGAACATGAGGTCCCTGCGTGCGGACGACCCGGAACGCATCGGCGAGTACCGGTTGCTGGGGCGGCTCGGCGAGGGAGGCATGGGCAGCGTCTATCTCGCGCAGTCCCCGCGCGGCCGTACCGTCGCCGTCAAGCTGGTGCGGCGCGAACTGGCCGACCACGCCGAGTTCAGGCAGCGCTTCGAGCAGGAGGTCAGCGCGGCGCGCCGGGTCGGGGGCGAGTGGACGGCCCCCGTGCTGGACGCCGACACCGAGGCCGACCCGCCGTGGGTGGCCACCGGCTACATACCGGGCATCCCCCTCAACGAGGCGGTGGCGGGCCGGAAGGCGCCGCTGCCCGTGCGCACCCTGCGCATCCTGGCGAACCGCCTCGGGCTCGCGCTCGGCGCCATCCACCAGGCCGGGCTCGTCCACCGCGACGTGAAGCCCTCCAACATCCTGGTCACCATCGACGGGCCGCGCGTGATCGACTTCGGTATCGCCCGCGCGCTGGAGACCGTCGCCGCCGACGCGGAGCTGACCCGGACCGGTGCCGTCGTCGGCTCGCCCGGCTTCATGTCGCCCGAGCAGGTACGCGGAGACCGGCTGACCGGGGCCAGCGACATCTTCTCCCTCGGCTCGGTACTGGCCTTCGCCGCCACGGGGCACACGCCCTTCGGCGGCACCGGGGTCGCCGGGCACGTCCAGATGTACCGCATCACCCAGGAAGAGCCCGATCTCGACGGCGTCCCCGAGGAGTTGCGCGGGCTGGTGGCCTCCTGTCTGGCCAAGGACCCGGCCGAACGCCCCTCCTTGGAACAGCTCCTGGACAAGACGGCCGACCCGGAGGGCGAGCCGGGCCCGGGTGCCACGGACTCCGAGGCCGCCGAGCCCTGGCTGCCGGCC
>NZ_VJOK01000001.1:6132730-6150783 GCF_013302895.1 Streptomyces albus subsp. chlorinus
CGAAGAGCGCCCCGCCCAAGGGTCCGGCCGACGAGCCCGGCACCCCGGCCGAGCCGTCCGCCACGGCGGGCGCGACCGGAACGGGAACAGGCGATCCGGACAGGGGCGTTCCGCACAGGGACGGTCCGGACGGGGACGGGCCGGACGGGGACGGTCCGGACGGGGACGGGCCGGAGGGAACCGGCGCGGGCGGGAACGCGGCGAGCGGCACCGGTGCGGCCCCGGGCGAGGCCACCGGCGGCCGCACGCCGGCGAACGGCGCGGCGTCCCGCGGCGTATCCGCAGACGGCCCCGCCGGGGCGGCCGGCCGGACGGACGGGGCCGAGGGGGCGGGCGCCTCGTCCGGCGCGGAGCACACCCCCGGCGCCGGGGCCCCCTCCGACGCCGGGAGTGGCGTGCACGGCATGGCGACCGTCACCGTGCCCGCCCACAACCCCCAGGGCCCCCAGGGGCCGCACCATCCGGGGGACCCGCAGCACACCCCGCCGTCCGGTCAGTGGGCGCCGCCGCCGGGGGGGCTGCCAGGGCCGGGCGGGCCGTACCCCGTCCACGCCGGCCCGGCCGCGCCGCATCCGGGCAAGCGGGGCCGGGGCGTGCTGCTCGGCGCGCTCGGCGTGGTCCTCGCGCTGGTCTCCGGCGGCGGCACGTTCCTCGCGCTCCAGGTGTTCGGTCAGGGCGGCGACGAGGGCGGGAAGTCCGGGCCCGGGGCGAGGCGGTCACCCACCGCCGACGGAGGCGGCACCGTCAAGAAGCCCTCCCCGAAGGACATCAGCAGCCCGGCCCCCGACGGCGCCCTGCCGAGGGGGTACCTCGGAGCCTGGCAGGGCACCGTCCAGGAGGCGGACGGCTCGACGATCACGCGGCGCTTCGAGATCCGGCAGGGGGACGAGGGCGAGGTGGTCGCGAAGACGTTCAACCTCCGTTCGGACATGCTGTGCGAGGGCGAGGCCACCCTCGTCTCGTTCGACGGGGGCGAGGCCGGTCTGCGGATCACCAGCCGCATCACCGAGAGCCACCCCGCCGACAACCCCTGCGTCCCGTACAAGGAGCAGACCCTCAGGCTGCACGCCGACGGCACACTGTCCTGGACGTATCCCGCCAGCTCCCTCTCCGCGAAGCTGCACCGGGTGGGGGACCCGGCGCGGCCGGTTCCCGGGTGGATGGCGGGGGAGTGGGAGTCCGCGGGCGCGAGCGGCGGGCGGACCCTCACCATCGGCCGGGGCCGGGCCGGTGAGGCAACCCTGCGGGTGCGGGACGAGGCGGACGGCGGGGTGTGCGAGTTCGAGGCCCAGCTCGCCGGCGCCGACGGGGACACGCTCTCGTACGGCCCGCAGACGATCGCCCACGACGGCACCGACTCCGGGTGCGGGACGTCCGGGAGCTACACCTCCACGGTCACCGCTGTGGGCCACGACCAGCTGCGGTTCACCATGGCGGGGGAGTCCGGGGGCATGGTCTTCCGCAGGGCCGGCTCCTCCTAGCGGTCCCCGCCCGTCGGCACCCTCACCCGTGACGGGTCGCCGTCGGGGGAGCTGAAGGCGAGCCGGGCGCCGTCCGGGTTGTGCTCGGCGTACAGCGGGTCGGCCGTGTCGACGACGACGGCGAGCTTGTGGCCCTCGGGCACGTCGTAGGCGGTGGAGAACAGCTCCAGGTCCACGGCGAACGGCTTGCCGGGGGCGCGGTCGTGGAAGGTGTACGGGGCGTGGGTGATCAGCTTGCCGGTGCCGAGGGGGCCCACGTCGTAGAGGTAGGCGTAGAAGGTGCCGCTCTTCGCGGTGCTGGTGACGGTGGTGTGCAGGGTGGCGGTGCCGCGCACCCGGGTCGCCTCGGCCTGGCGCGGTGACTCCCACACGGCGGCGCGGGAGCGCGGCAGCAGCGGCACGCTGACCACGGGCGGCAGCTTGAGGAACTGGTCGAGCAGGCCCGTCAGGAACAGGGTGCCGCCGTTGGCCCCCGAGTCCTTGCCGGCCGTCAGTTCCCTGCGCTCGTCCAGGGCGAGGGTCCGTGCGCCGGAGGGCACGTCCTTCCAGCCGGCGTAGCCCTCGTAGGCGCCGGTGGTACGGGACTTGAGCTGGACGGGCCGCTCGCCCTCGATCCCGTTCCGCTCGCCCTTGAGGTAGCGGTCGAACCAGCGGTGGGCGTGCGACCAGGTGTCGTTGGGCAGCCCGAGCAGTCCGGTGGCCTCCGCCGTGGCGTGGTCGCCGGGGCGGAACTCCAGCCGCTTGGGGCCGCGCAGCTTCTCGAAGAAGTCCGCGTACTGGTTGGGCGGGAAGATCGAGTCGCTCCAGGCGTTGCCGAGCATGACGGCGGTGCCGTTGGCGTTGATCTCCTTCAGGTAGGTCGCGGGGGAGCGCTTCTCGCCCCACGCGATCATCTCGTCCTCCTTGTCCAGGTTGGAGCCGAGGAAGTTCTTGAGGACCTGCCGCAGTTCGGGGCTGGGCCGGCCGGTCAGCTCGCCCGTGCCGCCGAGCAGCCCGGCCGCCTGGAGGTGCTGGGTGCGGCCGCTGTAGATGGACCCGATCAGGTCGGCCCATCCGCTGAGCGCGGTGACGGCCTTGACGCGCGGGTCGTGCGCGGCCGCCAGCAGGCTGATGCCCGCGCCGTAGGAGACGCCGCCCATGCCGACGCGGTCCTTGTCGGCGGGGGTGTGGGCCAGCGCCCAGTCGATGACCCGGGAGGCGTCGGCGATGTCCTCGGGGCCGCCGACCTCGATCTCGCCGCCGGACTGCCAGAAGCCGCGCGAGTTGTAGCTGACGACCACATAGCCGGAGTCGGCGAGCTTCCTGGCCTGCGCGAGGTACTCGATCTGCGGAGTGGCCCAGCTGGTGGGCAGCACGATCAGGGGGTACGCGCGGGCCGGGTGCTCGGCCGCCCCCGAGGGGAGGGCCACATTGGCCTTCAGGGTGATGCCGCCGTCGCCCTTGATGTCGACGAAGTCGACCCCCGCGGCGGAGGCGGCGGAGGCCGTGGAGGTCGTCGATGCCGTGGATGCCATGGATGCCATGGAGGCCGCGGAGGCGGTGGGCGCGGCGGGCTCCGCGCCGGTGGCCGGCGCGCAGGTGAGGGCGGTGGCGGCCAGTGTTCCGGCGAGGAGGACCGGGGCACAGCGCACGGAGGGGGGAACGGTGGTGGGGGAGGGGCGCATGCGGAGGCTCCAGAGGTCGGCGGCGGCCCGGCGATGGAAGTGACTGGAGAGTAAGCACGCGGGGCTACCAGAGGTAACCCGTCGGTAGGTTACGGACCAGTAAAAGAGTGGCCCTCCCCGCCGCCCCGCACGGGTTCTTGTCAGGTGCTCAGAGGGGGCTTACGGTCTCAATCTCACGTATATCTACGCGTGTCGAACAGGCTGCTGCCCTGACAAAGGAGCTGCTCATGCCCGACGTTGTACGTGCCGCGCTGGTGCAGGCGACATGGACGGGCGACACCGAGTCGATGATCGCCAAGCACGAGGAGCACGCCCGTGAGGCGGCACGCCAAGGCGCGCGGATCATCGGGTTCCAAGAGGTCTTCAACGCCCCGTACTTCTGCCAGGTCCAGGACCCCGGCCACTACCGCTGGGCGGAGCCGGTGCCGGACGGGCCCACCATCCACCGGATGAGCCGGCTGGCACGCGAGACCGGAATGGTCGTGGTGGCCCCGGTGTTCGAGGTGGCGGGCGCCGGCTTCTACTACAACACCGCCGCCGTCATCGACGCCGACGGCACCGTGCTCGGCACCTACCGCAAGCACCACATCCCCCAACTGGCGGGCTTCTGGGAGAAGTTCTACTTCCGGCCGGGCAACCTGGGCTGGCCCGTCTTCGAGACGGCCGTCGGCAGGGTCGGCGTCTCCATCTGCTACGACCGGCACTTCCCCGAGGGCTGGCGCGCCCTCGGCCTGGCCGGTGCCCAGCTCGTCTACAACCCCTCGGCCACCTCCCGCGGCCTGTCCGCCCACCTGTGGCGGCTCGAACAGCCCGCCGCGGCCGTCGCCAACGCGTACTACATCGCCGCCATCAACCGGGTCGGCACCGAGGACCTGGGCGACAACGACTTCTACGGCACTAGCTACTTCGTCGACCCGCGGGGGCAGTTCGTCGGCGAGGTCGCCTCGGACACCGAGGAGGAGCTGCTGGTGCGCGACCTCGACCTGGGACTGATCGACGAGGTGAGGCAGCAGTGGGCCTTCTACCGGGACCGGCGGCCCGACGCCTACGAAGGGCTGGTGCGGCCGTGAGCGCCCCGAAGCAGCCCCCGGCCGGCCCCGCCGCGCACGCCGCCGACCCGCACGCCGCCCTGCACGCCCGGCACCGCGCGGTGCTCCCCGACTGGCTGACGCTCTACTACGACCAGCCCCTGGAGATCACCCACGGCGAGGGCCGCCATGTGTGGGACGCGGAGGGGCGGCGCTACCTCGACTTCTTCGGCGGCATCCTCACCACCATGACGGCGCACGCCCTGCCCGAGGTCACCAAGGCCGTCGGCGAACAGGCCGGGCGCGTCCTGCACACCTCCACCCTCTACCTCAACCTCCCCATGGTGGAGCTGGCCGAACGGATCGCGGCCCTCTCGGGCATCCCCGACGCGCGGGTCTTCTTCACCACCTCCGGCACCGAGGCCAACGACGCCGCGCTACTGCTGGCCACCTCCTACCGCCGCTCCCACCAGATCCTGGCGATGCGCAACAGCTACCACGGCCGGTCCTTCTCCACCGTCGGCATCACCGGCAACCGCGCCTGGTCGCCCACCTCCCTCTCCCCCTTCCAGACCCTCTACGTGCACGGCGGGGTGCGCACCCGCGGCCCCTTCGCGCACCTGGACGACACGGAGTTCACCGCCGCCTGCGTCGGCGACCTGCGCGACATGCTCGGCCAGACCCGCGGGGACGTCGCCGCGCTGATCGCCGAACCGGTGCAGGGCGTGGGCGGGTTCACCTCACCGCCCGACGGGCTCTACGCCGCCTTCCGCGAAGTACTCGACGAACACGGCATCCTGTGGATCAGCGACGAGGTGCAGACCGGCTGGGGCCGCACCGGCGACCACTTCTGGGGCTGGCAGGCGCACGGCGCGGCGGGCCCGCCCGACATGCTCACCTTCGCCAAGGGCATCGGCAACGGCATGTCCGTGGGCGGCGTCGTCGCCCGCGCCGAGATCATGAACTGCCTGGACGCCAACTCCCTCTCCACCTTCGGCGGCAGCCCGGTCACCATGGCCGCCGCCAACGCCAACCTCGCCTATCTGCTGGAGCACGACCTGCAGGCCAACGCCCGCCGCGTCGGCGGCCTGCTGCTGGAGCGGCTGCGTGCCGCCGCCCTCCCCGGCCCCGGGCCGGGCGGCGCTCCAAGGCCGGGCGTCGTCCGCGAGGTGCGCGGACGCGGATTGATGATCGGCGTCGAACTGGTCGTCCCCGGCACCGACACCCCCTCGCCCGAGGCCGCCTCGCTGGTGCTGGAGGCGGCACGCGAGGGCGGCGTCCTCATCGGCAAGGGCGGCGGCCACTCCACGGCCGGCGTGCTGCGCATCGCGCCGCCGCTGACCCTGACCGTCGCCGAGGCCGAGGCGGGCGCCGCCGTGCTGGAGGCCGCCCTGCGCACCGCGGAGGACCGTCTGACGGGAGGCACCCGCGCATGACCACGACACTGATCACGGGCGGCCTCGTCGTCACCGCCTCCGACGAGACGCACGCCGACGTCCTCATCGAGGACGACCGCGTCGCCGCCGTCCTCCACCGGGACAGCGCCGCGGCCCGGTCGGTCACCGCCGACCGCGTCCTGGACGCCACCGGCCTCTACGTCCTGCCGGGCGGCGTGGACGGACACACCCATATGGACTTCCCGTTCGGCGGCACCTTCTCCAGCGACGACTTCGAGACCGGCACCCGCGCCGCCGCCTGGGGCGGCACGACGACCATCGTCGACTTCGCGGTGCAGACCAGGGGGCACGCCCTGCGGGAGGGCCTCGACCAGTGGCACGCCAAGGCCGAGGGGCGCTGCGCCGTCGACTACGCCTTCCACATGATCCTCTCCGACGTGAACGAGGGCACGCTCAAGGAGATGGACGCCCTGGTCGAGGAGGGCGTGACCTCGTTCAAGATGTTCATGGCCTACCCGGGCGTCTTCTACAGCGACGACGGGCAGATCCTCCGCGCCATGCAGCGCACCGCCGCCAACGGCGGGCTGACGATGATGCACGCCGAGAACGGCATCGCCATCGACGTCCTGGTCGAACAGGCGCTGGCCGCCGGCCGCACCGACCCGCGCCACCACGGCGAGGTGCGCAAGGCGCTGCTGGAGGCGGAGGCCACCCACCGGGCGATCCAGCTGGCCCGGGTGGCGGGCTCGCCGCTGTACGTCGTCCACGTCTCGGCCCAGCAGGCCGTCGAACAGCTCGCCGCGGCCCGGGGGATGGACCTCCCCGTCTTCGGCGAGACCTGCCCGCAGTACCTCTACCTGAGCACCGACAACCTCGCCGAACCGGACTTCGAGGGCGCCAAATACGTGTGCAGCACGCCGCTGCGGCCCCGCGAGCACCAGGCCGCGCTGTGGCGTGCGCTGCGCACCGACGACCTCCAGGTGGTCTCCACCGACCACTGCCCCTTCTGCTTCACCGGCCAGAAGGAGCTGGGCCGCGGCGACTTCTCCAGGATTCCCAACGGGCTGCCCGGCGTCGAGCACCGCATGGACCTGCTGCACCAGGCGGTGGTGGACGGCCACCTGACCCGGCGCCGCTGGATCGACCTGGCCTGCGCCACGCCCGCGCGGATGTTCGGCCTCTACCCGAGGAAGGGCACGCTGGCGCCCGGCGCCGACGCGGACGTCGTCCTCTACGACCCGCGGGCCCGCCAGACTCTTTCGGCGGAAACCCACCACATGAACGTCGACTACTCCGCCTACGAGGGCAGGACGGTCACGGGACAGGTCGTCACGGTGCTCTCGCGGGGCGAGACGGTCATCGACCGGCGCACCTACGCCGGACGCGCCGGGCACGGCCGGTACGTCCCGCGCGGGACCTGCCAGCTGCTCGGCTGACCCGGGCCGCCCACGGACCGAAGCGACCGCACTGCTGAACGAGGGGTCATGCCCATGGATTTCGGACTCGTCCTCCAGACGGATCCCCCCGGCTCCGCGACCGTCGCACTGATGCGCCGCGCCGAACGCAACGGCTTCCGCTACGGCTGGACGTTCGACTCGCCGGTGCTGTGGCAGGAGCCGTACGTCATCCACAGCCGCATCCTCGCCCACACCACGCAGCTGACCGTCGGCCCGATGGTCACCAACCCCGGCACCCGCTCGTGGGAGGTCACCGCCTCCACCTTCGCCACCCTCAACGAGATGTACGGCAACCGCACCGTCTGCGGCATCGGACGCGGCGACTCCGCGATGCGGGTCGCCGGACGCCCGCCCGCCACCCTGGACCGGCTCGGCCGGGCCATGGCGGCCATCCGCGATCTGGCCGAGGGCCGCGAGGCCGTGGTGGACGGCACGCCGCTGCGGCTGCCGTGGGTGCGCGGCGGGCGCCTGCCGGTGTGGATGGCCGCCTACGGTCCCAAGGCGCTCGCGCTGGCCGGGCGCGAGGCGGACGGGTTCATCCTGCAACTGGCCGACCCCGTGCTGACCGCCTGGACGGTGGGCGCCGTGCGGGAGGCGGCCGTCCAGGCCGGGCGGGACCCCTCACAGGTCACCGTCTGCGTGGCCGCGCCCGCCTACGTGTGCGAGGACACCCCGGAGGCGCTCGCGCACGCCCGCGAGCAGTGCCGCTGGTTCGGTGGCATGGTGGGCAACCACGTCGCGGACCTCGTCGCCCGCTACGGCGAGCACTCCGACGCGGTGCCCGCCGCGCTCACCTCGTACATCAAGGAGCGCGAGGGCTACGACTACGCGCACCACGGCCGGGCCGGCAACCCCGACACCGCCTTCGTGCCCGACGACATCGTGGACCGCTTCTGCCTGCTGGGCTCCGAACAGGCCCAGGTGGCGCGGCTGCGGGAGCTGGCCGGCCTCGGCGTGGACCAGTTCGCGCTCTACGCCATGCACGACGCGAAGGAGAGCACCATCGACGCCTACGGCGCGGCCGTCATCCCCGCCCTGGAAGCGCGGCCCTAGCGGGACCGCCCCGGCTGCTCAGCCGCCGTCCTGCTTCCGGAGGACCAGCGGCTGGTAGTCGGGGTGCTCGCGGATGTAGTGCGCGAAGTAGGGGCAGACCGGCGCCACCTTCTCGCCCGCCTCCTGCGCCGCCTCCAGGACGTGGTGCGAGAGGGCACCGCCCACCCCCCGGCCCTCGAACGCGGGCTCCACCTCGGTGTGCGTCACCGCGACGACGCCGGGCGCGCGCAGATAGTGCGTCACGCCCGCCAGGACACCGCCGACGCGGGCCTCGTAGCGGCTCTCGCCGGGGTTGTCCGTGATCTGGATGTGCTGCTGGTCGGGCATGCCGCTCACGTCCCGCTCACTCGGCCGCGTCGTGGAGCTGCGCGGTGAACCGCTCGGGCGGTACCGCCTCCCCGGCGCTGTCGAGCACGGCGACGGGACGGCCGCGGAAGACGACGGTGGGGGTGGCCGCCACCCCGCTCCGGTCGAAGGCGCGGCTGACCTGGCGCGCCCAGGTGTCGTAGACCCGTTCGCTCACCGCCTCGTCGAAGGAGTCGCCGCGCAGCCCGTCCACCTCGTTGGCCAGGCCCAGCAGCGTGCGTTCCTCGGCCAGGCCGTCGTGCTTCTCGGAGGGCTGGTTGCGGTAGAGCGTGCGCAGGTACGCCATGAACTGCGGCTGCCCCACATCGGCCGCGGCGCCCAGTGCCGCCAGCGCCCGGTGCGAGCCGTGACCGCCCAACTGGTCGTCCAGGAACGTGCCGAAGTGGTGGTGCAGCACGACCTCGCCCGTATCGGCGAGCCGCTGCGTCGTCTCGCCCAGCGCGTTCTCCATGCGCCGGCAGTAGGGGCAGCGCAGGTCCAGATACAGGTCGAGCACCGGCGGTCCCGGCTCTCCGGCCGCCGGCTGGGCACCGTAGACGACCGTCGTGCCGCCCTCGCCAGTCGTGTTCGCCGGGATCATGTGCCCAGCCTCACCCGGGGACGGGGCCCGGGCAACGGGGACGGGCCATTCGGGGCGGTCGCTCCCGCCTCGCCTCCGTCCGGCGGCACGTCCGCCGACGAACCGGTGCTCGGGGCGCGTGGCGTGTGCGGTCCGGATCACGAGGCGAACTGATCACGAGGCGAACTGATCACGAGGAGAACCGGATCGCGAAGCGGACCGGACCAAGGACTGTGTTGACTTGAACCCGACTTCAACTTGCAGGGTTGTTCTCACACGGCGCGCCCCGCGGGCGGCGCCGCCGCACCACACCGGAGCCCGCAAGAAGAGGAGCCAGCCATGATTCTCGTGACCGGAGCGACAGGAAAGGTCGGCCGGCATGTGGCGGCCCAGCTCGTGGCGGCGGGCACCCCCGTCCGCGCACTCGTCCGCGACCCCGGGACCGCCGTACTGCCCGAGGGGGTCGAGGCCCGGCGCGGCGACCTCACCGACCCCGCAAGCCTGGCCGCCGCCCTGGAGGGCGGCGTCGACGCCGTCTTCCTGATGTGGCCGCTCTCCGGCCCCGGCGGCGCGGCCGAGGTCGTCGCCACCCTCGCGGCACACGCCCGCCGGATCGTCTACCTGTCGGCCCGCGGGGTGCCCGAGCTGCCCGACGACGCCGAGCCGCCCCAGGACATCCTCGGCAACCACGCCGCGCTGGAGCGGCTGGTGCGCCGCTCCGGGGCTACCTGGACACTGCTGCGGCCCGGCGGCTTCGCCGGCAACACCCTCGAATGGGCCCCGCAGGTGCGCGCGGGCGGCCCCGTGCGCACCGCCTACCCGCAGGCGGCCCGCACCCTCGTGCACGAGGCGGACATCGCCACGCTCGCCGTCCGCGCCCTGCTCACCGACGACCTGGCCTCGGCCGCGCCGGAGCTGACCGGGCCCGAACTGCTCACCCAGGCCGAGCAGATCGCCCTCATCGGGGAGGTCCTCGACCGCCCCCTCGACGTGGAGAAGCTGTCCAGGCCGCAGGCCCGCGAGGACCTGCTGGCGGCCGGACTGCCGCCCGCGTACGCGGACGCCATCCTCGACGCGCACGCCGCGATGGAGACCGACCCCGAGACGGTCGCCGACGGGATCGAGGCCCTGCTGGGGCGGCCGCCGCTCACCTACCGGCAGTGGGTGGCCGACCACGCGGACGACTTCCGCTGAACGGGACGCCCGGCCCCGGGACCCGCGGCCCCCGGGGTCATGGCACCCGTGCCGTCCACTCCTCGCTGCTGTACCTGCTCAACGCGAGTTCCTCGGCGCGGGCCGTCTCCTCGGGGGTGACGTGCCCTTCGGTGAGGCCGTAGCGGGCGCGGAAGGAGGCGATCATGCGCTCGATGACCTCGGCGCGGGGCAGGCCCGTCTGGCGGCGCAGCGGATCGACGCGCTTCTTGGCGCTGCGGGTGCCCTTGTCGGACATCTTCTCCTTGCCGATGCGCAGCACGTCGAGCATCTTCTCGGCGTCGATGTCGTAGGACATGGTCACATGGTGCAGCACGGCCCCGTCGCCGCCGACCAGGCGCTTCTGCGCGGCCCCGGCGATCTTGCCCTCCTTGGAGGCGATGTCGTTGAGCGGCATGTACCAGGCCCTGATGCCCATGTCGCCGAGCGCGGCCAGTACCCAGTCGTCCAGGTAGGCGTAGGAGTCGGCGAACGAGAGGCCCGAGACGAGGGAGGCGGGGACGGAGAGTGAGTAGGTGATGGTGTTCTCCGCCTCGACGAACATCGCTCCGCCGCCGGAGATCCGCCGCACCACGGTGACGCCGTGCCGGGCCGCGCCCTCGGGGTCCACCTCGTTGCGCAGCGACTGGAAGCTGCCGATGATGACGGCGGGGGAGTCCCATTCCCACACCCTCAGGGTCGGGGGGCGGCGCCCCGCGGCGACCTCCTCGGTGAGGACCTGGTCGAGGGCCATGTGCAGGGCGGGGGACTGCGGCGGCTCGTGGATGAGCTGCCAGTCGTAGTCGGACCAGTCGGTCGCCCGGGAGAGCGCCCGGCGTACGGCGACGGCCACGGCCTCGGCCGTGACGCCGTACATCGCGGTGCCCTCCGGGAGCGCCGCCTGGATACGGGCGGTGAGCCCGGCCGCGTCGGTCTCGGCGGGGGCGCCCTCCAGCGCTCCGTCGATGGCGTCGAGGGCCTCGTCGGGTTCGAGGAAGAAGTCCCCCGCCACCCTCACATGGCGCAGCACGCCGCCCGTGTCCTTCGGGTCGTCGAGATCGACCACCACGAGCTTGCCGCCCGGAACCTTGTACTCCCCGTGCACCCCGACCGCCTACCTTCCGTATCTGGTCCGGCCGGGGTCCAACCATACGTCCGAGGCCAGCCGGCGCGACCGGCGCGTCCGGCTGACGAGCAGGAAGGTGGTCATGACGAGCGTGACGGCCTGCGCGACCACGGTGAGTCTCTTGTCGTCGAACCACACCGGCTCGTACATGTCGGGGAACGGCCCCAACTCGCCGACGTCCACGAAGGCATAGACCAGGAGCAGCGCGAGCCCGCCCGCGGACACCAGCCAGGCGAGCGCGTCGGAGAGCGGATGCCACCACACCAGTACCAGCAAGGCGGCCAGCGACGCCCCTCCCGCCTCGACGCGGAACAGGTCCCCCTGGCTGATGCCCGCGTCGACCCCGTCGTACCCGCCGGCCAGGGTGGCGTGGACGTAGGCGCTCACCCCCAGGCCGCCCGCCGCCAGCGCCCGGGCGGCGCCGGTGACGGCGCGGTAGGCCGGCCCGTGCGGCGCGGGCGGAGGGGTGGAACTGTTCGCGGTCATGGCCTCTCCCGCCGTCCGGTGCGACGATCCCCGTCCGTCAGTACCCGCCGTCGTGCTTCTCGGGGCTCTTGGGGGGCTTCTTGCCCTTGTGGGTGATCTTCTTTCCGGACGGGTCGAGGACGTACCACTTGGCGCCGAACTGGTCGAGCCCCTGCCCCTTGGTGGCACCGGCCTTGCTGTCGCCCTCGTAGCGGTAGAGCGGGTGGCCGTGGTAGGTGACCTGCCGGTCGCCGCCCTCGCGTTCGCCGGTGTCCAGCAGCTTCTTCTTGACGCCGTGGCCCGCCTTCGGCGCGGCCTTTCCCTTCACGACGACGGGGGGCCACGCCTCGGCGCAGCCCCCCGAACACTTCGAGGTGTTCTTCTTGTCCGCCTCGAACAGGTAGAGCGTCCGCCCGTGGCCGTCGACCAGGATCTTGCCCAGTCCGGTCGAGCGCACCGCCACGGTCGGCTTCTTCTGGGAGGCGGCCGGGGCCGAGGACGTCTTCCCCTCGTCGTCGGCGGAGCAGCTTCCCAGGGCGGCGGCACACAGCATGGCCGTCGCGGCGTACACGGCTGTCCGGGCGGGGTTCCTCATGGCGGCTTCCTCCGGGTCGCTACGGGGGGGCGGCCCGGGAGGGGGCCGCCCGACCAGCGCACCACGGCGGTCCGGTCCCGGCCACCCGGCCGGGGCCGTCCTGCGTATCCGCCCGGCCCCGGCGGCCGTCAGGCGGCGAAGCCGCCGTCCACCGCGAGCGAGGCCCCGGTGATCCAGCGTCCGCCGTCCCCGGCCAGATGGGCCACCGAGTCGGCGACCTCCTCGGGCCTCCCGTACCGCCCCAGCAGTGTGAGCGCCGCCTGGGCCTCCGCGCCCTCGCCGTCCGCCGGGTTCATGTCGGTGTCGACCGGGCCGGGGTCCACCTGGTTGACGGTGATGCCGCGGGGCGCCAGCTCGCGGGCCAGCCCCTTGGTCAGCCCCAGGACGGCGGCCTTGCTCATCGCGTAGAGCGTCATCCCGGGGAAGGGCACATGGGAGGCCACGCAACTGCCGATGGTGACGATCCGCCCGCCCTCGGACAGCCGCGCCGCCGCGGCCTGCGCCACCAGATAGGCGCCCCGGACGTTGACCTCCAGCACCCGGTCCAGCTCCTCGGTGCCCACCGTCTCCAGGAGGCCCTGGGCGCCGGTGCCCGCGTTGTTGACGAGGATGTCGAGCCGACCGAACGTGTCGGCCGCCCCCTCCACGGCCTGCCGCACCGACCGGGCGTCGGTCAGCTCGGCGCGGACGGTCCACGCGCGACCGCCGCGTTCCTCGATCTGTTCGGCCACCTGGCGGGCCCGGTCCGCGTGCGCCTGGTACGTCAGCGCCACGTCCGCGCCGTCCGCGGCCAGCCGCAGCGCGACGGCGGCCCCGATGCCCCGGCTGCCGCCGGTGACCAGTGCCGCCTTGCCGCTCAGCGGCCGGCCGGCGCTGCCGCCGCTGGTGGAGGCGGTCGCGGTGGAGGCGGCCGTGGTGGAGGCGGCCGTGGTGGAGGCGGTCGCGGGGGTGCGCGCCGAGGCGGTGCTCATGGCCGGTTCCTGTCTGTTCGTCGTCGTATCCCTTGCCATGCCTCGATGCTCGGGCCGCGCGCCCCCGGGTGCTGGCGCGATTCGGACGGCGCACTGGCGGTCGTGCCGGTTGCACCGGCTGGTACGGTGTACTGGACTGCGTGCCGTGACCCCGCGCGGCGCGACGAGGAGTGGGACGAACCATGGACACCACCGAGGAGTGGCTGAACGCCGCGAGCATCGACCCGGCGGTCGGCGAGCTGCGCCCGGACTACCGCGCGCTGCTGGTCGTCGCCGAGGACCTGCGGCCCGGACCCGGCGACGCCTTCAGCGAGGAACTGCTCGCCGAGGCCGAGGCCAAGGCGTGCGACCCCGAGCAGCACCCGCACGTCACCGCCTGGCGTGAGGCATTCCGCGCCTTCGGGGCCAAGCCCAAGCGCACCCGTCCCAGCGTCGACGCGCTGCTGCGCCGCGCCCCCGAGGGGCTGCCCCGCGTCGACCGCCTCACCGACGTCTACAACGCCGTCTCCGTCGCCCACGTCGTCCCGCTCGGCGGCGAGGACCTCGACCACTACTCCGGCCCCCTCCGCCTCACCCGCGCCGAGGGCACCGAGCCCTTCGCGCTGATGTCCGCCGGCGAGCCGGTGACGGAGCACCCGCGCGCCGGTGAAGTGGTCTGGCGCGACGACGAGGGCGTCACCTGCCGCCGCTGGAACTGGCGCCAGTGCGCGCGCACCAGGCTGACGACGGCCACCACACGCGCCGTCTTCATCCTCGACGCCCTCGCCCCCATGGACGACGCAGCCCTGACGGCCGCGGGCCGCGCCCTCACCGACGCCCTCACCACCGGCAGCCCCGGCGCCCGGACGACGACCCGCCTGCTGCGGGCGGCCTGACACCCGGCCAGGAGAAGCCCGCCCCGGCCTCCCCGCGCCGCCCGGCCCCGTGCTTCCATGGACAGGTGATCGACGACGAGCTGATGGCAGCGGTGGAAGAGGCGGTCCGCGAGACCGTGGACGCGGAAGTCGTGCCGCGCTGGCGGCAGCTCGCCGAGCACGAGATCACCGCCAAGAGCGGCAGCCACGACCTGGTGACCGTCGCCGACCAGCGTGCCGAGCAGCGGCTGTCCGAGAGGCTGCGCCGCCTGCTGCCCGGCTCCGCCGTGGTCGGCGAGGAGACGGTGCACGCCCACCCGGCCACGTACGGGGCGCTCACCGGCGAGGATCCCGTGTGGATCATCGATCCGATCGACGGGACCCGCCAGTTCGTCGCCGGCGACGAGGGCTTCTGCACCATGGTCGCGCTCGCCCACCACGGCGAGACCCTCGCGGGCTGGATCCACGCGCCCGCGCTCGGTCTGACCGCCACGGCACGCCGCGGCGGAGGGGCCCTGCTGGACGGGGAACCCCTGCACGCCGGATCCCCCCGGGAGGGCGAGCCGTTGCGCGTCGCCGTCTCGCACCCGGACTACACCGACGCGTCCCAGAAGCGGGCCCTGAGCGGGCTGCGCGGCGCGGTGGTGGAGGCCCGCTCCACCGGTTCGGCGGGCCTGGAGTACCTCGCGATCGCCCGGGGCCGCCTGGACGCCGTCGCCTACACCTGGGAGTCCGCCTGGGACCACGCCGCCGGGCTGCTGACCGTCACCGAGGCGGGCGGCGCCCACAGCACGGTGGACGGCGCCCCCTTCCGCCTCGCGGGCGGCAACGCGCTGCCCTTCACCGCGGCGCGTGACGGGGAGACGGCGCGGCGTATCGTGGGCCTCCTGCGCGACCAGAACGACTGAGCAGCGAGACCGAACCTACAGCGACTGCGACCCGCCTGACCGGGGCCGGACAGGCCGGGCGAGGGGAGCCACACGTGCCATCGATCCGGGACGCGGTCGTCGTGGGGGCCGGACCCAACGGGCTGACCGCCGCCGTCGAACTGGCCCGCCGCGGCTTCGAGGTGGAGGTGTTCGAGGCCAGGGGCACGGTCGGCGGCGGCGCCCGCACCGAGGAGCTGACCCTTCCCGGCTTCCGCCACGACACCTGCTCCGCCGTCCACCCCACCGGCGCCGGCTCCCCCGCCTTCCGGTCCATGCCGCTGGAGGAGTACGGTCTGGAGTGGCTGCACCCCGAACTGCCGATGGCGCACCCGTTCCCCGACGGCAGCGCGGCTGTCCTGTCGCGCTCGGTGGGGGAGACCGCCGCCTCGCTCGGGCCGCGCGACGCCGGTGCCTACCGCCGCCTGGTCGCGCCGTACCTGGGCCGCTGGGACACGCTGGCCGAGGACTTCTTCGGCTACGGCTCCGTCTTCAACGGCCGGCTCCCGCTCGACCCCGTCCAGCTGGTCCGCTTCGGCCTGACCGGGCTCCAGCCGGTCACCTGGTCGAAGATCCGCTTCCGGGACGCGAAGGGCCCCGCCCTGCTCGCCGGGATGGCCGGGCACGTCATCGCGCCCATGAACAACCCCTTCATGACCGCGCCCGCCCTCGTCTTCGCACTCGCCGGGCACGCCGTCGGCTGGCCGGTGCCGCGCGGCGGCTCACAGGCCATCTCCGACGCGCTGGCCGGCTATCTGCGCGCCCTGGGCGGCACCATCCACACCGGTACCGAGGTCAGGCGCCTGGACGAGCTGCCCCCGGCCCGCGCCTACGTCTTCGACACCTCCCCGACCGCCCTCGCCCGGATCGCCGGCCTGGGCAGCGCCTACAACGGCGTCCGCTACGGCGCCAGCCTCTTCAAGATCGACTACGCGCTGGACGGACCCGTCCCGTGGACGTCCCCCGAGGCGGCGCGGGCCGGAACCGTCCACGTCGGCCCGACGATCGAGGACATCGACACCGCGATGCGCGACGCGGTCGTGCGCGGCCGCGCCCCCGAGCGGCCCTTCCTCATCACCTCACAGCCCAGCCTGGTCGACCCCAGCCGCGCCCCGGAGGGCAAGCACGTCTTCTGGGCGTACGGCCACCTGCCCAACGGCTGGGAGGGCGACGCCACCCGGGCCGTCGAGGACCAGATCGAACGCTTCGCGCCCGGCTTCCGCGACCGGGTGCTGGCCCGCGCCACCGCGGGCCCGCCCGAGCTGGCCGCGCGCAACGCCAACTACGTCGGCGGGGACATCGCCTGCGGCTCGGCCGCGGGGCTGCGGCTGCTGATCAGGCCCAAGCTCAAGCGCGTCCCGTACGAGACCGCGCACCCCTCCGTCTACCTGTGCTCCTCCGCCGCGCCGCCCGGACCCGGGGTGCACGGCATGGCGGGTCACCACGCCGCCCGCGCGGTCTGGCGCAGGCTCCGCCGCAGAGGCTGAGCGGAGGAAGACGCGAGGACGAGGGGCCGGAGGGGGCGGGGACGTCCGGCCGGGCCCCGGCCCCATGGTCGCGGAACCGGTCGGACAGATAGGGTCCCCAAGGCGCGACTGCCTGTTCGAACAACAGAGAGACCCAGGGGCAGAACCATGACTACGACGGCGCGGACCACACCGGCGCGCGTGCTGATCGCCGCGGACAAGTTCAAGGGATCGCTGACGGCCGTCGAGGTCGCCGAGCACGTGACCGCCGGAATCCGGAAGGCCCGGCCCGAGGCGGACATCGAGGCCGTGCCGGTGGCCGACGGCGGTGACGGCACCGTCGCCGCGGCCGTCGCGAACGGCTTCACCCGCCACGAGGTCGAGGTCACCGGTCCCACCGGCGCGCCCGTCACGGCCGCCTTCGCGCTCCGCGAGGGCACGGCCGTCGTGGAGATGGCCGAGGCGTCCGGGCTCCAGCACCTGCCGCCCGGCGTCTTCACCCCGCTGACCGCCACCACCTTCGGCGTCGGCGAGCTGCTGCGGGCCGTGCTCGACGAGGGCGCCCACACCATCATCCTCGGCGTCGGCGGCTCGGCCACCACCGACGGCGGCGCGGGCATGCTCGACGCGCTGGGCGCCCGCCTCCTGGACCGGGACGGCGACTCCATCCCGTGGGGCGGCGGCGGGCTGCGCGAGCTGGTCTCCGCCGACCTCACGGACATGGATCCCCGCCTCAAGAACGTCGACGTCGTCCTCGCCAGCGACGTCGACAACCCGCTGACCGGCCCCAAGGGCGCCGCCGCCGTCTACGGCCCCCAGAAGGGCGCGGCCGACGAGGACGTGCGGCTGCTGGACGACTCCCTCACGCACCTGGCCGAGGTCCTCGGCGCGCAGGAGACCGCCGCCTCGCCCGGCGCGGGCGCGGCGGGCGGCATCGGCTTCGGCGCGCTCGTCGGCCTCCGGGCCCGCTTCCGGCCCGGCATCGAGATCCTCATGGAGGAACTGGGCGTCGAGTCCGCCATCGAGCGGGCCGACCTCGTGGTCACGGGTGAGGGGTCGCTGGACGAGCAGACCCTCCACGGGAAGGCCCCGGCGGGTGTCGCGGCCGCCGCGCGCCGCGCCGGCAAGCCCGTCGTCGCCGTCTGCGGACGGCTCGCCATCGGAGCCAAGGAGCTGAAGGCGGCCGGTATCGGCCGGGCCTACGCGCTCACGGACATCGAGTCCGACGTCCAGCGCTGCATCGCGGAGGCCGGTCCGCTGCTGGAGACCCTCGCCGGGCGCCTGGCCACCGAGCAGCTGTAAGGAGCACCAGCACCTCGGGGGGCGGCCGTGGAGGCGCCCTCCGGGGCTCCACGGGCCACGGAGCCCCTCACCCGTATCCGGTCTCTCGTATCCGTCCGTGCCGCTCAGCCCTGGGCGGCGGCACGTGCCTCGCGGCGGTTGTCGCGGAAGGT
>NZ_VJOK01000001.1:6150803-6186482 GCF_013302895.1 Streptomyces albus subsp. chlorinus
TGAGGGGCCCGCCACCAGGTGGCGGGCCCCTCACCCGTATCCGGTCTCTCGTATCCGTCCGTGCCGCTCAGCCCTGGGCGGCGGCACGTGCCTCGCGGCGGTTGTCGCGGAAGGTGTTCACCCGGCGCGCCGTGGCGAACAGCGGGATGACGGCTCCCAGCACCACCTGGAGGGCGCAGCCGGTCTGGAGCAGCAGCTCACCGCCGGGGGCGTCGAACGCCCAGGAGGCCAGCAGCCCCATGCTCAGCACGATCCAGCAGAGCATGGCCACCGCGAGCCGGCCCCGCGGCTTGGGGTACTCGACGCGGCTGACCATCAGCCAGGCGACGCCCAGGATGCCGAGCGCGGTCGGCACGAACGGCAGCTCCAGCAGCACGATCGAGATGACGGTCAGCGCGCCGAAGGGTCCCGGCATGCCCTGGAACATCCCGTTCCGCATGGGCACGCAGGAGAACCGCGCAAGCCGCAGCACCACCGCCAGCAGCACCACGACCGCGGCGACCACCGAGACCCGCTGGTTGGCGTCCGTGGCGACCATGCCCCAGACGGCCACGAAGTAGGCCGGGGCCAGCCCGAAGCTGATCAGGTCGGAGAGGTTGTCCAGCTCGGCGCCCATCGCCGAGCTGCGCAGCTTGCGGGCGACGAGCCCGTCGAACAGGTCGAAGACGGCCGCCATCAGCATCAGCACCACGGCCGTGGCCGCGCTGTGCCGGGCCATGCCGCCGTCCTCGCTGCCCGTCAGATGCGGGATGAGGACGCCGGTGGTGGTGAAGTACACGGCCATGAAGCCGCAGGTGGCGTTGCCGAGCGTCAGGGTGTCCGCAATCGACAGGCGGGTCGAGAGCGGCATCTCGTCGTCGGCGTCGTCGTCGAAGCCGTCACCGGTGAACTCGTCGAAGTCGGCGTCCCGGGCGGCGGACCGCTCGGCACCGGGCGCCCAGGCCGGCTGTGCGTCGGGATCAATCACGGTCAAGGCGAGTCACCCCCGCTGTCGTGGTCTGGCCGACCTCCACGGCCGGCTCGACTCCGTCGGGGAGGTAGACGTCCACACGCGAGCCGAACCTGATCAGCCCGAGCCGCTCCCCCTGCTCCACCTTCGCACCGCTGGGGACGTACGGGACGATCCGCCGGGCCACGGCGCCGGCGATCTGGACCATCTCGATGTCACCCAGCTCGGTGTCGAAGTGCCAGACGACGCGCTCGTTGTTCTCGCTCTCCTTGTTGAACGCGGGAACGTAGCCGCCGGGGATGTGCTCGACGGACGTCACCGTGCCGGCGAGCGGCGCGCGGTTGACATGGACGTTCAGCGGGCTCATGAAGATGGCGACGCGGGTCCGGCCGTCCTGCCACGGCATGATGCTCTGCACCACGCCGTCTGCCGGGGAGAGCACCCGGCCCTGGCCGATTTCCCGCTCCGGGTCCCGGAAGAACCACAGCATCCCGGCCGCGAGCGCCGTCGCCGGGACGGCGACCAGCGCGGCACGTGGCGACCTGCGCGCACGGGCCAGGCTGAGGGCCGCCGTGGCGAGGGTCGGTACGAGCCACGGCGACGCTCCGCGGGCGAGCCGCACGCGGGGCGTGGCGGGCACGCCGGCCGCGCCGGAAGCCGGACCGGGCAGGGATGAGCCGCTGGGTGCAGTGGATGGACTGTGGGGCATGAATGACCTTCGTAGCGGAGGGAGCCGCGTAGGTGACAGGGGACGGCGGCTTTCCCGGGATGCTATCGGTTTCTGACGGCAACTGGGCAAGCCAGCGGGCCAGTCAATGGCCGAAGTCCCGGTTCGGGGTGTGATCTTGATCCCCAAGAAAACACCCCGAAAAGGACAATCAGCCCTGGGTGCGGTACTCCTCCAGGAGGCGGCGGCCCACGATCATCTTCTGGATCTCCGCGGTCCCTTCGCCGATGAGGAGCATCGGCGCCTCCCGGTAGAGCCGCTCGATCTCGTATTCCTTGCTGAAACCGTACCCGCCGTGGATACGGAAGGCGTCCTCCACGACCTCCTTGCAGTACTCGGAGGCGAGATATTTCGCCATCCCCGCCTCCAGGTCGTTGCGTTGACCTGAGTCCTTCTTGCGGGCCGCACCCACCATCAGGGCGTGGGCCGCCTCGACCTTGGTGGCCATCTCGGCCAATTTGAACTGGATGGCCTGATGCCCGGCGATGGGTTTGCCAAACGTGTGGCGCTGCTGGGCGTAGTCGATTCCCAGCTCGAAGGCACGCTGCGCGACCCCGCAACCACGTGCGGCGACATTGACCCGGCCCACCTCGACGCCGTCCATCATGTGGTAGAAACCCCGGCCCGTGTGTCCGCCCAGCACCCGGTCGGCGGGAACCCGCAGGTCGTCCATGACCAGCTCGGTCGTGTCGACGCCCTTGTAGCCCATCTTCTCGATCTTGCCGGGGATGGTGAGACCGGGCTTGACCTGGCCGAAACCGGGCTCCTTCTCCACCAGGAACGTCGTCATCGACTTGTGCGGAGGTGTTCCCTCCGGGTGGCCCTCGTCCGTCCGGCACAGGACGGCCACCAGGGTGGAGGAGCCCCCGTTGGTCAGCCACATCTTCTGCCCGGTCAGCAGGAAGTCCCCCGAGCCGTCGTCCGCGCGCACGCCCTTGGATGTGATGGCCGAGACGTCCGAGCCCAGGCCCGGCTCCGACATGGAGAAGGCGCCGCGGATCTCGCCGGTGGCCATTCTCGGCAGGAAATGGTCCTTCTGCTCCTGCGTGCCGTGCTGCTTGAGCATGTACGCCACGATGAAGTGGGTGTTGATGATGCCCGAGACGCTCATCCAGCCCCGGGCGATCTCCTCCACGCACAGCGCGTAGGTGAGCAGCGACTCACCCAGCCCGCCGTACTCCTCGGGAATCATCAGCCCGAAGAGGCCCAGTTCCTTCAGGCCCTCGACGATCTGCGCCGGGTACTCGTCCTTGTGCTCCAGTTCCGTGGCGACCGGGAGAATCTCCTTGTCGACGAAACTCCGAACCGTCGAGACGATTTCCCGCTGTATCTCCGTGAGACCCTCGGTCTGCGCCAGCCGCCCCATGTCACCTACCGCCCTTCGGCTCGGGCTCCCGCAACGCGGGGCGGCCCGGCTGCTCTCCGCCGCGCTCCTCGATGTACGCCTGGGTGGGCACCATCACCTTGCGCCGGAAGACGCACACGAGCGTGCCGTCCTGCTTGTAGCCCTTGGTCTCCACGTGCACGATGCCGCGGTCGCTCCTGGACCTGGACGGCGTCTTGTCCAGGACCGTCGTCTCGCCGTAGAGGGTGTCGCCGTGGAAGGTCGGCGCCACGTGCCGCAGCGACTCGATCTCCAGGTTGGCGATGGCCTTGCCTGACACGTCCGGCACCGACATCCCCAGCAGCAGCGAGTAGACGTAGTTGCCCACCACCACGTTCTTCCCGAAGTCGGTCGTCGCCCCGGCGTAGTTGCTGTCCATGTGCAGCGGGTGGTGGTTCATGGTGAGCAGGCAGAACAGATGGTCGTCGTACTCGGTGACCGTCTTGCCCGGCCAGTGCTTGTAGGTGTCCCCGACCGTGAACTCCTCGAAGGTGCGTCCGAACCGCATCGCTCAGCCCTCCGGAGGGGTGAAGGAGGTGGTCCGCTTCATCCCGGCGGCCCGGCCCTTGCCGGAGACGACCAGGGCCATCTTGCGGCTGGCCTCGTCGATCATCTCGTCCCCGAGCATCGCCGAACCCTTCTTCCCCCCGGCCTCGGAGGTGTAGTACGCGTACGCGTCCAGGATCATCTCGGCGTGGTCGTAGTCCTCCTGGGAGGGGGAGAAGACCTCGTTGGACGCCTCGACCTGGCCCGGGTGCAGCACCCACTTGCCGTCGAAGCCGAGGGCCGCGGCCCGCTGGGCGACCTTCCGGTAGCCCTCCACGTCGCGGATCTGGAGGTAGGGCCCGTCGATGGCCTGGAGGTCGTGGGTCCGGGCCGCCATCAGGATCCGCATCAGGATGTAGTGGTAGGCGTCGGCCGGGTAGCCCGGCGGCTGCTCGCCCACCACCAGCGACTTCATGTTGATGGAGGCCATGAAGTCGGCCGGGCCGAAGACGATGGTCTCCATCCGGGGCGAGGCGCCGGCGATCTCGTCGACGTTGACCAGGCCCCTGGCGTTCTCGATCTGGGCCTCGATGCCGATGCGGCCCACTTCCAGGCCCGTCGTCTTCTCGATCTGCGTCAGCAGCATGTCCAGCGCCTGGATCTGCGCCGCGTCCTGCACCTTGGGCAGCATCACGCAGTCGAGGTTCGCTCCGGCGCCCTCCACGACGGTGACCACGTCGCGGTAGGTCCACTCGGTGGTCCAGTCGTTGACCCGTACCACGCGGGTCTTGCCGCTCCAGTCGCCCTCGTTGAGGAACTTCACGACGGTGTGCCGTGCCTCCGGCTTGGCCAGCGGCGCACACGCGTCCTCCAGGTCGAGGAAGACCTGGTCGGCGGGGAGGCCCTGCGCCTTCTCCAAGAACCGCGGGTTGCTGCCGGGCACCGCCAGGCAGGACCGGCGCGGACGGAGGGCGCGCGGCTGGGTCTCGCTGCTCACTTACTTGACCTCCACTGGTTCTCGCCGGCCGAACTCCTCGGCCGGATCGCTCACCTCGAGCGCGTGCCGGATCCGGATCTGATCGACGATACGGCCGATGATCCCGGTGATCCCGAAGTCCTTCGGGGTGAAGACGGCGGCGACCCCCGCCTCCCGCAGCGCCCGCGCGTCCGCCGACGGGATGATCCCGCCCACGATCACGGGCACGTCGCCCGCCCCCGCCTTCCGCATCCGCTCCAGCACGTCGGGCACCAGTTCGGCGTGCGAGCCGGAGAGGATGGACAGGCCCACGCAGTGCACGTCCTCGGCCACGGCCGCCGCGACGATCTCCTCCGGGGTGAGCCTGATGCCCTGGTAGACCACCTCGAAGCCCGCGTCCCGGGCCCGTACGGCGATCTGTTCGGCGCCGTTGCTGTGGCCGTCGAGCCCCGGCTTGCCCACCAGCAGCCGCAGCTTCCCCACCCCCAGTTCCGCGGCCGTGCGCGCCGCCTTCTCCCGTACCGCGGCCAGTTCGGAGCCCTCCTCGGCGCCGACCGCGACCGGCGCCGAGGACACGCCCGTGGGCGCCCGGAACTCGCCGAAGACCTCGCGCAGCGCGCCGGCCCACTCCCCGGTGGTCACCCCGGCGCGGGCGCACTCCAGCGTGGCCTCCATCAGATTGGTGCCGTCGGCCGCCGCCTCGCGCAGCATGGCCAGGGCCTGCCGGACGCTGGGGTAGAGGCCCGGGTCGCGGTTGCCCTCCCGCCAGAAGGGTTCGTCCCGGGTCTGCCGCCAGCGCTTGACGGCCTCCACCGTGGCGGCCTCGCCGGCCGGGTCCACCGTCAGGATCGCGGTGTCCAGGTCGGCGGTCAGCGGGCTCGGTTCCGTCGCCTCGAAGCAGTTGACGCCGACGATCCTCTCCTCGCCCGACTCGATCCGGGCCCTGCGCTCGGCGTGCGAGGCCACCAGCCGGGACTTGAGGTAGCCGGACTCGACGGCCGCCATCACCCCGCCCATCTCCTCGATCCGCTCCATCTCGGCCAGCGCGTCGGCCACCAGCGCGGCCACCTTCTCCTCGACCACGTGCGACCCGGTGAAGATGTCCTCGTACTCCAGCAGATCGCTCTCGTGTGCCAGTACCTGCTGGATGCGCAGCGACCACTGCTGGTCCCAGGGCCGGGGCAGGCCCAGCGCCTCGTTCCAGGCCGGGAGCTGGACGGCGCGGGCGCGGGCGTCCTTGGAGAGGGTGACGGCCAGCATCTCCAGCACGATGCGCTGCACGTTGTTCTCCGGCTGCGCCTCGGTCAGGCCCAGCGAGTTGACCTGCACCCCGTAGCGGAAGCGGCGCTGCTTGGGGTCGGTGATGCCGTAGCGCTCGCGGGTGATCCTGTCCCAGACGCGGGTGAAGGCCCGCATCTTGCACATCTCCTCGATGAAGCGGACGCCCGCGTTCACGAAGAAGGAGATCCGCCCGACCACCCGCCCGAACTCCTCGGCCGGCACCTGCCCGCTGTCGCGGACCGCGTCCAGCACCGCGACGGCCGTCGCCATCGCGTAGCTGATCTCCTGGACCGGGGTGGCTCCGGCCTCCTGGAGGTGGTAGCTGCAGATGTTGACCGGGTTCCACCTGGGCATGTGGGCGACCGTGTAGGCGATCATGTCGGTCGTCAGCCGCAGCGAGGGGCCCGGCGGGAAGACGTGCGTCCCGCGGGAGAGGTACTCCTTGACGATGTCGTTCTGCGTGGTGCCCTGGAGCTGCGCGATGTCGACGCCCTGTTCCTCCGCGACCACCTGGTAGAGCGCCAGCAGCCACATGGCCGTGGCGTTGATGGTCATGGAGGTGTTCATCTTCTCCAGCGGGATGCCGTCGAAGAGCCGGCGCATGTCCCCCAGGTGGGCCACCGGGACCCCGACCCGGCCCACCTCGCCGCGGGCGAGGACGTGGTCGGGGTCGTACCCGGTCTGGGTGGGCAGGTCGAAGGCGACGGACAGCCCGGTCTGGCCCTTGGCGAGGTTGCGCCGGTACAGCGCGTTGGACGCCTCGGCGGACGAGTGCCCCGCGTAGGTCCGCATCAGCCAGGGACGGTCCTTCCGGCGCTCTGTGGGAGGCTCGGTCATGGTGCGCCCTCAGACGTTCCGGAAGCGGTTGATGGCGTCGATGTGCTGTGCCCGCTTGGCCTCGTCCCGCACGCCCAGGCCCTCCTCGGGGGAGAGGCACAGCACGCCGACCTTGCCCTGGTGGACGTTGCGGTGCACGTCGTGCGCGGCCTGCCCGGTCTCCTCCAGCGGGTACGTCTTCGAGAGCGTCGGATGGATCTTGCCCTTGGCTATGAGCCGGTTGGCCTCCCACGCCTCGCGGTAGTTGGCGAAGTGCGAGCCGATGATCCGCTTCAGCGACATCCACAGGTAGCGGTTGTCGTAGACGTGCTCGTAGCCCGAGGTGGAGGCGCAGGTGACGATGGTGCCGCCCTTGCGGGTGACGTAGACGCTCGCGCCGAAGGTCTCGCGCCCCGGGTGCTCGAAGACGATGTCGACGTCCTCGCCGCCGGTCAGTTCGCGGATGCGCTTGCCGAAGCGCTTCCACTCCTTCGGGTCCTGGTTGTGCTCGTCCTTCCAGAACCGGTAGCCCTCGGCCCTGCGGTCGATGATCGCCTCGGCGCCCATCCTGCGGCAGATCCCGGCCTTGTCCTCGCTGGAGACCACGCAGATCGGGTTGGCGCCGCCGGCCAGCGCGAACTGGGTGGCGTACGAGCCCAGACCGCCGCTGGCGCCCCAGATGAGGACGTTGTCGCCCTGCTTCATGCCGGCGCCGTTGCGCGAGACGAGCTGGCGGTAGGCGGTGGAGTTGACCAGGCCGGGGGCCGCGGCCTCCTCCCAGCTGAGGTGGTCGGGCTTGGGCATCAGCTGGTTGGACTTGACCAGGGCGATCTCGGCGAGTCCGCCGAAGTTGGTCTCGAAGCCCCAGATGCGCTGCTCGGGATCGAGCATCGTGTCGTCGTGCCCGTCGGCGGACTCCAGTTCGACGGAGAGGCAGTGGGCCACCACCTCGTCGCCCGGCTTCCAGGAGTTGACGCCCGCGCCGGTGCGCAGCACCACGCCCGCCAGGTCGGAGCCGATGATGTGGTACGGCAAGTCGTGCCGCTTGGCCAGCGGCGAGAGGCGGCCGTACCGCTCCAGGAACGCGAACGTGGACAGGGGTTCGAAGATCGAGGTCCACACCGAGTTGTAGTTGACCGAGGAGGCCATCACGGCCACCAGGGCCTCGCCCGGGCCGAGTTCGGGCACGGGCACCTCGTCCAGGTGCAGCGACTTGCGCGGGTCCTTGTCCCGGGTCTCCAGCCCCGCGAACATGTCGGCCTCGTCCTTGTGGACGGTCACGGCACGGTAGGACTCGGGGAGGGGCAGGGCGGCGAAGTCCTGCGGCGAGGTGTCGGACGCGAGGATCGCGTCGAGGATCTGGTTCACGGTGTGCCTCCGGCGAAGCGCGAAGTTGGGGAGGTCCGAACGCTTGAGGGGTCGTCGGTTGTGAGGCAGTGCCGTCGGTTCGGCCGGTACTGGGCGCGCGGGTGTGCGCGGTCGCTCGTGACGCCGAGCGGTCCGGGACGACGCGGGGGTTCACCGCGGGGACAGCGCCCGGACTGGAGCCAAGGTATGACACCCAGTGCCAGCGCACAAGACACCGCGTGCCGTGAATTCTCACATGGTGACTACGTGACTCATCTGAGCGATGATCGATCAGTCCGGGACGAAGGCCAGGTCACAGACCCGTGATCGCGGGGACGGACTGATCCGGTCGCCGGCCTGCGGACGCGGTGCACGCCCGGCCGCGCGGAGGCGCCCCCTTTCCGGCACCACGTGTCAGGCGCGTGCCTCATCCCCTGGCACGAGGTGCCGGGGGTGCGTGTGCGCAGCGGCGTCCCGGGGCGCGCCCCTCACGGGACGTGGTGCGGCCTCGGCTCCTCGCCCCGGCGCAGTCGGCTGCGCCGCCGCCCGTAGACCGCGTACAGCACCCCGCCCAGCGCCATCCAGGCCCCGAACCGCGCCCACGTCTCGGCGGGGAGGTTGAGCATCAGCCACAGTGAGGCCAGCACCGAGGCGGAGGGCAGCAGGGGGACCAGGGGCGCGCGGAAGGCGCGGGGCAGGTCCGGCCGGTTCCGCCGCAGGAGGACGACGCCCAGCGCCACCACGACGAACGCGAACAGCGTCCCGATGTTGACCAGTTCCGCCAGCTCGGAGAGGCTGACGAAGCCCGCCACCACGGCCACCACGGCTCCCAGCAGCACCGTGGAGCGGTAGGGCGTGCCGAAGCGCGGGTGGACGCGGGAGAAGAAGCGCGGCAGCAGCCCGTCCCGGCTCATCGCGAAGAAGACCCGGGACTGGCCCAGCAGCAGGATCATGCACACGGTCGTCAGCCCGACCGCGGCGCCGAAGCTGATCAGCCCGGCCCAGAACGGCTGGTCGACGGCCTTGAACGCGTCCGCCAGCGGGGCGTCCACCGTCAGCTTCGTGTACTTGCGCATGCCGGTGACCACGATCGAGACCGCCACGTACAGCACCGTGCAGATCACCAGCGAGCCGAGGATGCCGCGGGGCATGTCGCGCTGCGGGTTGCGGGTCTCCTCGGCGGCGGTGGCCACCACGTCGAAGCCGATGAAGGCGAAGAAGACCACGGCCGCCGCGGTGAAGATCCCCATCACGCCGAACGTGGTCGGCTCGTACCCCGAGACCAGCTGGACCAGTGGCGCGGCCCAGCCCGAGCCGGAGTCCTGGGTGCCCTGTGCGGGCGGGATGAACGGGTCGTAGTTGTCGGCCGTCACGAAGAACGCCCCGGCGACGATGACCAGCAGCACCACCCCCACCTTGATCGCCACCACGGTGGAGGTGACGCGGGCCGACAGCTTCATGCCCACGACCAGGATCGCCGTCAGCCCCAGCACCAGCAGACAGGCCAGCAGATCGAAGCCGAACCCGGTCTCCTCGCTGGTGCCCGAGAGCCACTGCGGCAGGTGCCAGCCGATGCTGTCCAGCAGCGAGCGGACATACCCCGACCAGCCGACCGCGACCACCGCGCAGCCCAGTGCCAGCTCCAGCACCAGGTCCCAGCCGATGATCCAGGCGGGCAGCTCGCCGAGCGAGGCGTACGCGAACGTGTAGGCGGACCCGGCGACCGGGACCGTGGAGGCGAACTCGGCGTAGCAGAGCGCGGCCAGCGCGCACACCGCCCCGGCCGCCGCGAACGAGATGGCCACCGAGGGCCCCGCCGTCGTCCTGGCGACCTGGCCGGTCAGCACGAAGATCCCGGTGCCGATGACGACGCCGACCCCGAAGACCGTCAGATCGAGTGCCGACAGAGTCCTCTTGAGCCCCCGCTCCGGGTCGTCGGTGTCGAGGATGGACTCCTCGACGGACTTGGTCCGCAACCACGGCCTGCGAATCCTGTCTCCTGGCGCCACCGTCACTGCCGCACCTCCACGTCGCCTCAGGCGCCATGGTTTCGGTTCGCGGGGCGGGCGGCGGGGAGCGTGGCGGGGGCCGGGGCGCAATTCACCCGACTCCCTCGTACGGAAGCCGGGCGGTGCGGCTCCCGGCCCCGGCCCCGGCCGGGTGCGGGCGTCAGCCCTGGCCGAGCGCGCGTTCGATCGTGGACATGATCTCGCCGAGCGGGGTGTCGGTACGGGCGACCGTCACCAGCACCTCGTCCCGGCGCTCCACCGTCGCCGCGGGCCGCTCGGCCGCGGGCCGGTGCGCGCCGAAACCGGTGCCGAACGTGCGGCGCACGATGGCGAAGGCGTGGTCCAGCTGCGTCATCACATCGCCGGTGCCGCCCGAGCGCAGCCAGCGCCGCAGCACGTGGTTGTGCGCGGTGACCACCGCCGAGGCCGCCACCTCGGCCAGCAGCGGCTCGTCGTAGCCGCTGACGCCGTCGCGGTGGGCGTCCTCGTCGAAGTGGCCCAGAAGATAGCGGGTGAACAGCCGCTCGTAGCGGGCCACCGAGGCGATCTCCCGCTCCCGCAGCGCGGGCACCTCACGCGTGAGCTTGTACCGCGCCACGCTGCCCTTGGGCGAGGCGGCGTACATCTTCATGACTTCCTTGATGCCGCGGCACACGGTGTCCAGCGGGTGCTCGTGGGGCGGCGCAGCCTCCAGCACCGCCTGGGCGCGCACGAGGGTGTCGTCGTGGTCCGGGAAGATCGCCTCTTCCTTGGAGCGGAAGTGCCGGAAGAAGGTCCGGCGCGCGACGCCCGCCGTCGCGGCGATCTCGTCCACCGTGGTCGCCTCGTAACCCTTCGTGGCGAAGAGCTCCATCGCCGCCGCGGCCAACTCCCGGCGCACCTTGAGACGCTGGGATGCGGCGCCGTTCGCGCGCGTGCTGGTCGTACGGGAGTTCTTCACGGGCTCTGGCATGTGGTGAACGTTACACGCCGTGACGGATTCGGGGGACGGGCCGCCCGTCGCCGGACCGAGCAGCCCGCCCCAGCCGGCGCCGGTCACCGGCGGGCGTACTCACGGAAGCCGCGCCCCGTCTTCCTGCCGAGGCATCCCGCCGAGACCAGGTGCTCCAGCAGGGGAGCCGGAGCCAGGGACGGGTCGCGGAACTCCTCGTGCAGCACCCGCTCGATGGCGAGCGAGACGTCCAGCCCGACCACGTCCAACAGCTCGAAGGGGCCCATCGGGTAGCCGCCGCCCAGCTTCATCGCGGTGTCGATGTCGTCCGGCGAGGCGTAGTGCTCCTGCACCATCTTGACCGCGTTGTTCAGATAGGGGAACAGCAGCGCGTTGACGATGAAGCCCGCGCGGTCGCCGCAGTCCACCGGGTGCTTGCGCAGCTTCGCGCACACCTCGTGGACGGTTGCCCGGGTGTCCTCGGCGGTCAGCACCGTGGTGACGACCTCGACCAGCCTCATGGCCGGCGCCGGGTTGAAGAAGTGCATCCCGATGACGTCCTGGGGCCGGGAGGTGGCGCGGGCGCAGGCGACCACGGGCAGCGAGGAGGTGGTGGTGGCCAGCACGGCGCCCGGCTTGCACACCGCGTCCAGCCGGGCGAACAACTCCCGTTTGACGCCGAGGTCCTCGGCCACCGCCTCGACCACCAGGTCGGCTCCGGCGAGCGCCTCCGGCGAGCCCGCCGGGGTGAGCGACGCCATGACGGCGTCCCGGTCCCCGGGCGTCATCCGCCCCTTGCGCACCGAGCGGTCCAGCGACGCGCCGACCCGCTCGACGGCGGCCTTGGCCTTGCCGTCGCTGCGCGCCACCAGCACCGTGGGACAGCCGGCCTTGGCGAAGACCTCGGCGATCCCGGTCGCCATCGTCCCCGATCCGACGACCCCCACCGAGGCGACGGGCCGCGCCCCGGCGCCGGACGCGGCCGGGTCGGGGGTCAGCGCGTCGGGCACCACCTCGGCGCTGCCGGGCGCCGCGTAGGTGTAGAAGCCACGGCCCGCCTTGCGGCCGGTCAGCCCGGCCTCGGACAACTGGCGCAGCACGGGCGCCGGGGCGTGCAGCCGCTCGCGGGACTGCGCGTACATCGCCTCCAGGACGGTGCGTGCCGTGTCGATCCCGATCAGATCGAGGAGGGCGAGCGGGCCCATCGGCAGACCGCAGCCCAGTTTCATGGCGGAGTCGATGTCCTCGCGACTGGCGTAGCGCGACTCGTACATCGCGGCGGCCTGGTTCAGATAGCCGAACAGCAGCCCGTCGGCGACGAATCCGGGACGGTCGCCGACCGCGATCGGGTCCTTGCCCAGCTCCCTGGCCAGCGCGGTGACGGCGGCCACCGCCCGCGGTGAGGTGAGCACCGAGGAGACGATCTCGACCAGCCTCATGGCCGGTGCCGGGTTGAAGAAGTGCAGCCCCAGCACGCGTTCGGGCCGGTCGGAGTCGGCGGCCAGCCGGGTCACCGACAGCGCGTTGGTGCCGGTGGCCAGGATCGTGTCCGGGCGCACGACGGTGTCCAGTTCGGCGAACACCTGGCACTTGGTGTCGTAGTCCTCGGGCACCACCTCGATGACCAGGTCGGCGTCGGCGGCGGCCGTCAGCCCGGTGGAGACGCGGAACCGCGCCAGCACGTCCTGGCGTTCGTTCCGCGTCATCCGTTCGCGCTCCACCGAGCGCGCCGTGGACGACTCCAGCGCGGCAACCGCCCGCCGCGCGGCTGCTTCGTTCGTGTCAATGCCGATGACCTCACGCCCGGCGCGGGCGAGAATATCGGCGATGCCGGTACCCATCGTGCCGAGGCCGACGACGGCGATCGTGCGCAGGGGAGGACGGTCCATCAGGGGACTCCAGAGGGTGTGACACGGGCCCTGGAAGAGGGGCGCGGTTGATGAGGGTGAGGGTTTCGTGTACTACCGGGCGCGCGGGCGTGCACACGCGCGGGGCAGGGGAGTTACCGGTCACGCCCCGCCGCACGGCCCTGTCCCGGGGCCCTACCGCGGGGCGGCCCGTGCGGACCGCACGGGCTCGGGCGCGCGCCGGGCCCGCTGCCGAACCGACGTCACTCTCGGCGGCCGCGTCACCAAACCGCCTGAGCGGGGGTACCGCTCTGATGAGCACCGTAACTCGTGGGTAACCAGAAAGCCAGGGGTAGGAACACTTCCACCGCTGTGGGACTCAGCACGTGAGGGGGAGCCGGAGTGGGCGACGCGTTCCGAGCGCTGATCGACCGAGTGCGGCCCGAGGCCGAACCCGTCGAGTACGCACGTCTGGTGACGCTGGCCAGGCAGCGCGGCACGGAGGCGCGCGACCAGCTCGCCGCCGTGCTGGTGGAGAGCGAACGGCCGCTGTGGGCACGGGAGATCGCCGCCTTCGCGCTGGGCACGGCCGGCGACAAGAGGGCCTTCGAGACCCTCGTCTTCATGCTCAACTACCGCGATCCGGTGCGCTGCGCCAGCGCCGCGCACGCCCTGGAACGGCTGCGCGACCCCCGTACGGCCAAGGCCGCGGCGGCCCTGGCCACCAACGAGCTGCGCACCGCCTACGCCCTCTACCCGGTGCGCCTGCTCACGGCGCTCCGCGCACCGGAGTCGGTGCCCACCCTCATCAAGGTCCTCCAGCGGCTGCTGATCGGGCCGCTGCACTACTGGCCGATCGCGGAGGCGTGTGTGGTGGGGCTCGGCGCGCTCGGGGACAAGCGGGCCATTCCGGTGCTGGACGCCGCCGCCGAGCACCACCGGCTGTGCCCCTCGGCCAAGGCGGCCCTGGCGCGCATCCCCTCCTAGAGCCGCCCGCACCTGCCCGCACCCCCTGGGCCGGAAGCGCACGGATACCGCACCGAGCACCGTCGTGCGTTCTCTGCCCGCCGCGTCATACCCGACAGAAGGTGTCCGGTTACCGCGTCAGAGTGGCGGCATGACGACGCGAGAACAGCGCGCACAGCGCGTCCGGCGCGAACGGCGTGGGCACGGCACGGGGTGCGGAGTGAGCTGGGCGGAGTTCCGCGAGGCGGCGCCCGGGTTCGCCGAGGCGGTCGAGCAGCGCTTCGGGAAGTACCCGCACCACGTCCTGGCCACCCTGCGCAAGGACGGGTCGCCGCGGCTGACGGGGCTGGAGGCGGACTTCCGGGTGGGGGAGCTGTGGCTGGGCATGATGTGGGGCTCCCTCAAGGCGCGGGACCTGCGGCGTGACAACCGGTTCGCCCTGCACGCCAACCCCGGCTCGGACAACGGGATGGACGACGGGGACGTCCGCGTCTCGGGGCGCGCGGTGGAGGTCACCGCCCCGGACGTGCTCGCACGCTGGGCGGCGGGCGCCCCGGACGGCGGCACCCCCGAGAAGTTCCACCTCTTCCGGGCGGAGGTGGAGGAGGTGGTGTGGGTCGGCGTCGAGCGGGAGGAGATCGTCTTGCGCATATGGCGGCCGGGACACCCCCTGCGGGTCATCCGGCGCGGCGACGGCGACGCGCCACCGGATGAGGAGTCGGCTCACTGACCGCCGCCAGGACCGCCGCCAGGACCGGCGGCGGGACCGGCGGCGGGTGCCGCGCTACTGCGCGGCCGGCCCGGTCTGGCTACGGGTGCCGGCCCGCCCGATCGTGTGCACGAACAGCTCCTTGCGGCCGGGAGCCGCCGTGCGCCGCTCGGGCAGCGGCAGCTCGTAGGCGACCGGGCGCGCGTGGTCGGCGAACTGGCGGTCGGCGTTGTAGACCCGGGAGAACTTCCACAGCATGCGGGCGAAGTTCGTCTGGCCGCGCGCAAGGTTGCGGCCGAGGATGTTCAGGCCGCCGATGGCGGTGCGCAGTCCCAGGTGCTTGCGGTGGATGACCGCCTGGGTGCGCACCAGCTCGCGGTAGAACTCCTTCAGCGGCAGGCGGGTGGGCACCACGGCGTGCTGGATGTCGAAGAGCCGGTAGTCCCGGGTGGTCAGCTGGCGTGCCTCGGTGTGCCAGACCTCGGTGCCCGGGTACGGCGTCATGACCGTCAGATGGACGATCTCCGGCACCGCGAGGGCGAACTCGCGCACCAGCCGGAACTGCTCCTCGTCCCAGCCCGGGTCCACGATGAGGTTGATCGCCACGCTGATGCCCAGCCGCCGCGCCGTCTCCAGCGCGCGGAAGTTCTCGTCCGGGCTGATGCGCTTGCGGAACTGGTCCAGCCCCTGGGCGTCCAGGGCCTCCATGCCGAGGAACATGTAGCGCAGGCCCAGCCGGGTCCACCGCTCGAAGACGTCCTCGTTGCGCAGCAGCACATCCGCGCGGGTCTCCAGGTAGTACTGCTTGCGGATGCCGCGGCGCTCGATCTCGGCCGCGATGCCGTGTCCGTGGTCGGGCTTGATGAAGGCCACGTCGTCGACGATGAACACGTTGGGCTCGCGGATGGAGGCCATCTCCTCGGCCGCGGCCTCGGGCGCGGCCCGCCGGTAGCTGCGGCCGTAGAAGGTCCACGCGGAGCAGAAGGAGCAGTCCCAGGGGCAGCCGCGGGTGAACTCGATGGAGGCGCAGGGGTCCAGCTCGCCGATGAAGTAGCGGTTGCGGTGGCGCATCAGATCGCGGGCGGGGCGCGGGGTGTCGATGCTCTCCAGCATCTTGGGCGCGGGCCCGCGCCCCTGCGCCGTCACCACTCCCGGCACCGTGTGCGCCGCGTCGTCCGGCACCGCCTCCAGCAGCGGCACGACCACGGTCTCGCCCTCTCCCCGGGCGACCGCGTCCACCGCGCCCTGCCCCTGTTCGAGGACGTGTTCGCCGATGAAGGAGACGCTGTGGCCGCCGAAGAAGACGAAGCACCCCGGGGCCGCCGCCTTCGCGCTGTGCGCGATGTCGAGGGCCTCGGGGATGTTCGCCAGGTAGTTGAGGGAGATGCCCAGCGCCTCGGGCTGGAAGGACCGCAGCTCGCGCTCCAGCAGCTTGCGCGTGAGGACCTGCAGGTCGACCACGCGCACCTGGTGACCGGCGTTCCGGGCGGCGGCCGCGACGCGTTCCAGCCCGAGGGGCTCCAGGCGCAGGAAGATCTCCGAGTACATCAGTGCGCTCGGGTGGACCAGCATCAGGCGCATACGGGCGCTCCAGATCTCCAGGGCAGGGCGGACAGCGGCGGGCGGCGTGCGGTCGTGGCCGGGGGAAAATGCCCCTTCGACGCACATTATCCGCTTACTTCGCATGCGTCCTGGGACACGCCGTTGTACCTGTCATGCCCGTGAGGTCCGGAGCGTCCGACCGGGAAGAGGCGTCGGCGCCGGTGGCAGGCGTCAGCGCGGGGCGGCCCCGGCGGGGAGGACGGCGAGCGCTTCGACCTCGATCAGCAGTTCGGGCCGGACGAGCCCGGCGACCCGCACGGCACTGCACGCGGGCAGCCGCTCGGGGTCGATATACCGGTCGCGCGCGGCCCGCAGCGCCGGCATCACGGCGAGGTCCGTCACGAAGAACGTGAACTTCGCGACGTCACCGAACGTGGCGCCCGCCTCCTCCAGGCAGCGCGCCAGGTTCGCGAACACCTGCTCGGCCTGCGCGGCCGGATCGTCCTCGCCGACGACCTCGCCGTTGGCGTCGAGGGCGACCTGACCGGATATCGCGACGATGCTGCCCTGGCCCCACACGACGTGGCTGTAGCCGTTTCCGGGGGCGAGACCTTCGGGGGTGGTGACATAGGTGAGCGATGACATGCCCGGATGCTGTCAGAGCAGCGTGAGCTGCGTACAACGGGTTTCCTCGGGCTCCGGGGCGTCCCCGTCCGGCCCGGCCTGGGGCCGGGGGTGCTCGATCCGTCGCGCCGCGCCCGGGGCCGAGGGGCCGACCCCGTACTCGGCGGCCAGTTCGTGCACCTGGCGTGTGATGCGCCGCTGGTACCACCTGGGCGCGTAGGCGCCGTCCGCGTAGAGCGCCTCGTAGTGCCGCACCAGGCGCGGGTGGTGCCGGTGCAGCCAGCGGAAGTACCACTCGCGGGCGCCGGGCCGCAGATGCAGCGCCAGCGGGGTGACCGAGGTGGCCCCCGCGGCCGCGATGGCCCGCACGGTGGTGCGCAACTGTGCCGGGGAGTCCCCCAGGAACGGGATCACCGGCGCCATCAGCACCCCGCAGGGAATGCCGTGCTCCGTCAGCCGCCGGACGACGTCCAGCCGGCGCTGCGGTGCCGGGGTGCCCGGCTCGACGGTGCGCCACAGGTCCTCGTCCGTGAAGCCGACGGACACCGAGATCCCGATGTCCGTGACGGCGGCGGCGGAGCGCAGCAGGTCGAGGTCGCGCAGGATGAGCGTGCCCTTGGTGAGGATGGAGAACGGGTTCGCGTGGTCGCGCAGGGCGGTCAGAATGCCCGGCATCAACCGGTAGCGCCCCTCAGCGCGCTGGTAGCAGTCGACGTTCGTGCCCATCGCGATGTGCTGACCGCGCCAGCGCGGGCTGCTCAGCTCCTTGCGCAGCAGCTCGGGCGCGTTCACCTTGACGACGATCTGGCTGTCGAAGCCCGCCCCCGTGTCCAGGTCCAGATAGCTGTGGGTCTTGCGTGCGAAGCAGTAGACGCACGCGTGGGAGCAGCCCCGGTAGGGGTTCACCGTCCATTCGAACGGCATGCGCGAGGCGCCGGGGACCCGGTTGACCAGCGAGCGGGCCCGCACCTCGTGGAAGGTCATTCCCCGGAACTCGGGAGTGTCGAACGTCCGGGTCACGGCGGAGGTGCCGAAGAGGGCGGGCGTCGCGGCCGGGTCACTCCCGTCCGGGTCCCTCAGCTCGTCCCAGCGCATGTGCGGCCTCCTCGGTGGTGGTGTCGCGTCCCTCTGGCGGCACTGTCGCTTGCTCGGACCACAGAATAGAACACCTGTTCCCAGTGGGCGTGTCAAGCCGGATTTGGGCGCCCGGGCCGGGGGTGATTGGCTGGGCGCTGGTCCGTCACCAGATCGTTCGGCTCCGCGCGGCAGGCGGGGCGACCAGCACAGGAGGAGTCATGGCGCAGGTCGAGGCGACCACGCAGCGGGAGATCGCCGCCGGGCCCGAGGAGGTGTTCGACGCGCTCGCCGACTACAGCGGGACCCGGGCCGAACTGCTGCCCGAGCAGTTCAGCGAGTACGAGGTGCGCGAGGGCGGCGACGGCGAGGGCACGGTCGTCCACTGGAAGCTCCAGGCGACGAGCAAGCGCGTCCGCGACTGCCTGCTGGAGGTCACCGAGCCCGCCGACGGCGAGCTGGTCGAGAAGGACCGCAACTCCTCGATGGTCACCACCTGGCGGGTCACTCCCGGCAGCGGCGAGAAGACCGCGCGGGTGACCGTCACCTCCGTCTGGAACGGCGCCGGGGGCATCGGCGGGTTCTTCGAGCGGACCTTCGCGCCCAAGGGCCTGGCCCGCATCTACGACCAGGTGCTGGCGCGGCTGGCGGCGAAGACGGAGGACAGGGCCGGGTAACCGCCCGGCCGCACCCGGTGGTGCCCCCGTCCCCTGGTCGGTCACCGGCGGGACGCCTCACCGGATCGGGTGGTTTCCCCGCGAGAGCGAGCGGACCGCGCGCGGACCCCTCTCGCGGGGAAAACCCCTGCTGGGCGGGCCAAAAGGCGCCCCGGGCAACAAAATTGGGCCCCACCGGCCCCACGCCGCGCACCTCGACCCTGCTTGAACGCCCTGGTCGTGCGATGCGAGAACTACTCCCCCACAGGCAGCGGCAAGGGGAGTGCGATGGGCGGGACGGGAACGAGGACGTACGGGGCTCAGTCGCCCGGTCCGAGCGCGGTCGAGGTCACGGTGGAACTGCCCGGCCACTGGGAGACACCTCTGCCCGCCACCCCCGTACCGGCGCCCGAGGCCACACCGGGCCCGGTCGGGGTCGCCTCGCCGCCTCGACCGCAGCAGGAGGGGGCACGGCCACCGCAGCAGGAGGCGGCACGGCCCGAGCAGCCGCGGCCGGGGGAGTCGCGGGCCGAACCGCCCGGCGGCCCGGGCCCCGACGGCTCCCCGGCGCCGGACGGCGGTCCGCGGCCGGACGCCGCCCTGAGCCCTGGCCGGATGCGCCTCGTCTTCGGCGCGCTGATGCTCTCCCTCCTGCTCGCCGCGCTCGAACAGACCATCGTCGCCACGGCACTGCCGAAGATCGTCGGTGACCTCGACGGGCTGCGGCAGATGTCCTGGGCCGTCACCGCCTACCTGCTGGCGGCGACCATCGGGCTGCCCATCTACGGCAAGCTCGGCGACCTCTTCGGCCGCAAGGGGCTCTTCCTCTTCGCCATCGGGATCTTCACCGTCGGCTCCGCGCTGGCCGGCTGGGCCGGATCGATGGAGGAACTGATCGTCTACCGCGCCGTCCAGGGCACCGGAGCGGGCGGCCTCATGATCGGCGTGCAGGCGATCATCGCGGACCTGGTGCCGCCCCGCGAGAGCGGCCGCTACATGGGCACGATCGGGGCCGCCTTCGGCCTCGCCTCCGTCGCCGGGCCGCTGCTGGGCGGCTGGTTCACCGACGACCTGTCCTGGCGCTGGTGCTTCTGGTTCAACGTGCCGGTGGGCCTGCTGGCACTCCTGGTCACCTCGTTCGCGCTGAAGCTGCCCCGCAACCGCGTGCGCCCCCGGCTCGACGTGCTGGGCGCGCTCCTGATGGCGGCGTTCTCCACCTGTCTGGTGCTGCTCACCAGCTGGGGCGGGACCACGTACGCGTGGGACGACCGCGTCATCCTCGGTCTCGGCGCCGGAGCACTGGTCAGCGGCGCGCTCTTCCTCGTCGCCGAGCGCTACGCGCCCGAACCCGTGCTGCCGCTGCGGCTGTTCCGCGACTCCGTCTTCACCATCATGGGCCTGGTGGGCGCCGCCGTCGGCATCGCCCTGCTCGGCGCCGCCAGCTACCTGCCCAGCTACCTCCAGATGGTCGAGGGCGCCAGCGCCACCTCCTCCGGACTGCTGCTGCTTCCGCTGATGTGCGGCGTCGTCCTCGCCTCCACCCTCGCCGGGCAGCTCATCTCCCGTACGGGGCGCTACAAGATCTTCCCCATCATTGGCTGCGCCCTCTCCGCCGAGGGCATGTGGCTGCTGTCCAAACTGGACGAGGACACCTCGCGGGAGGTCTTCGGCATCTGGTCCGGGATCCTCGGACTGGGCGTCGGCTTCGTGCTGCCCGTCCTGGTGCTCGCCGTGCAGAACTCGGTACGGCCGACCGACATCGGGGTCGCCACCAGCGCCAACAACTACTTCCGGCAGATCGGCGGCAGCGTCGGCGCCGCCCTCTTCGGCACGCTCCTGGCCCACCGGCTCGCGGACGCGCTCGCCCGCGAATTCCCCGGCAGCCAGGACAAGCTGCCCGACCCCGACTCCGTCACCCCGGAACTCGTGCGCGCCCTGCCCGGGCCCCTGCGCGACGGCTACATCCAGGCGTACGCGGACGCCATGCCGCGGATCTTCCTCTACCTCGTCCCGGTGCTCGTCCTCGGGCTGGCACTGGCCCTCTTCCTCAAGGAGAAACCACTGGTGTCACAGCACACGTCCGTGCCGCAGGCCCGCAACACCGACGCATCCTCCGACTGGCCGGAGCCCGGTACCAATGGCAACGGGAACGGCGGCCACCCCAACGGCGCCCACCCCAACGGCAACGGCACCGCGCCGGACCAGGCGTACCACCACGGGCCCACGGTGCCGACCACGCCGTTCACCGCCGGGGTCCCGGTCTGCGGCACCGTACGGCACCACGACGGCAGCACCGTGCCGCGGGCGGCACTCACCCTCGTGGACACCGCCGGCCGCCAGATCGGGCGCGGCGCCACCGGTGACGACGGGCGGTACGCGCTGAGCACCCCCGGCGAAGGCTCCTATGTACTGATCGCCGCCGCGGGCGGGCACCAGCCGCGCGCGGTCAGCGTCACCGTGGGCGAGCGGCCCGTGGACCTCGACGTGGTGCTCGGTGGCGCGGGACGGCTGGCGGGCAGCGTGCTGACGGCCGACGGCAACCCGGTCAGGGACGCGATCGTCACGCTGACGGACGTGCGCGGGGAGGTCGTCGCCACCACCCGCACCGGCCGGGAGGGCGGCTACGTCATCACCGAACTCGTCGCCGGCGAGTACACGCTGGCCGCCAGCGCGCCCGTCTACCGTCCCGCCGCCCTCCCGGTGTCCGTACAGGCGTCCAGGGAGACCCGGCAGGACATCGAACTGGCCGGCGGAGCTGTGCTGCGCGGCACGGTGCGCGCCAACGGCGGGCGGCCCGTCGAGGACGCGCGGGTGACGCTGCTGGACGCCGCGGGCAACGTCGTGGACACCGCCACCACCGCGGCCGACGGCGTCTTCCGCTTCGTCGACCTGGCCTCCGGGGAGTACACGGTGGTGGCCGCCGGCTATCCGCCGGTGGCGACCGTTCTGCAGATCGCGGGCGGCGGGCGGACGGAGCGCGACGTCCAGCTGGGGCACGAGGACTGAACCCGCCTCACCGGCTCCGTTCCGCTTCCGGCTCCGGTGCCGGTTCCGGCTCCGACCGCGCGAGCGAGGCTCCGGGCATGCGTGCGGGAGGCTCCGGGCATGCGTGCGGGAGGGGATGAGGCCCCGGTCCGGAGCGCGTGTCCAGGAGGGGATCGGACGGTGGAACGGGACGGGCGTCCGGGCCCGGGAACGGGACGGGGAGCCGGGGGCGCTTCCGACCGGTCGGGAGCGCCCCCGTGTGCTCCCGGCGCGCCACTCGTTCGGGGATTGCCACCCGCGCCGCTCTCCCGCCGCTCTACGGTGGTGGCTGTCGCGTGCGACGCGACGGGGGCCGGCCGCCGCCGGAAGAGAGGACAGGTCCGATGGGAAGCGAGCCGCACATCGACCGCGGGACCCGGCCCGAGGACACCCTCGTCGCCGTGCGAGGCTGCCTCCCGGCCGCCGCGGTGGCCATCGGAGCCCGCGGCACGGTCGTGCACTGGGGGGCCGGAGCGCGCGCGGTGTTCGGCCACCGGAGCGAGGAGGCCGTGGGCCGGCCCGCGAGTGAACTCCTCCCCATCACCGGGGCGTTGAACGCGACGGCGCGCGCCGGTGACCATCACTGGCTGGACGGCGTCGGCGACCTGGTGGGCGCGGGCGAGGCGATGACGGGCCGGGCCAGGGTGCCCGTGCCCGGCGGAGAACGGGCCGACGTGCTGTGGTGGGCCTACCCGCTGGCCGCGCCCGGTCCCTTCCGGCTGGTGGTGCTGGCCGCCCGCGCCGCCCGGTTGCAGCGTCACCGGGCGTTGCGGGGCACGCGGGTGGTGCCGGGTTTCGGCCCGTCGGCGTGGTATCCGGAAGCGGCGGAGCTGGCCGGACGGCTGCCGAGGATGCTGGGCCGCCCGCAGGGCAAGGCGGCGGGCCCGCTCGTCTCCCGCCTCCTGAGGTCCGGCTGCCCGGTGCTGGAGGTGCGCCGCCCCGTCCCTCGGCGCGACATGGCCTGCGCCAGGTGCTGAACTCCCAGGTCAGGGGCGGATGAACCACGATTCCGCGGGAGCACCTCACCCACCCGGGTGGAAAGAAGTGGTGTAGACCAGTGGAGTTATCCACAGGGGTGTCGTGGCGGATGGCGACCGCGTAACGTTCCGGACATGAAGATCCTCATCAGCGCCGACATGGAGGGCGCAACGGGAGTCACCTGGCCGGCGGACGTGCTGCCGGGCACGCCGCAGTGGGAGCGCTGCCGGGCGATGTTCACCTCCGACGTGGACGCCGCCGTCCGCGGTTTCTTCGAGGCGGGCGCTGACGAGGTGCTCATCAACGAGGCGCACTGGACGATGCGCAACCTCCTGCTCGAAAAGCTGGACGAGCGGGCCGAGATGCTCACCGGCAGGCACAAGTCCCTCTCCATGGTCGAAGGCATCCAGCACGGCGACGTGGACGGCGTCGCCTACATCGGCTACCACACCGGCGCGGGCAGCGAGGGCGTGCTCGCCCACACCTACCTCGCCAACTCCCTGACGGGCGTGTGGGCCGACGGCGTCCGGGCCGGCGAGGGCTATCTGAACACGCTGGTGACGGCCGAGTTCGGCGTGCCGGTGGTGCTGGTGACCGGTGACGACCGCACGATCGAGGACGCGAAGGGCTACGCGCCCGAGGCCCAGGGCGTCGCCGTCAAGGACTACGTCTCGCGGTACGCCGCCGTCTGCCGCCCCCCGGCCCGCACGGCGGGCGAGATCCGCGACGCGGCCCGCCGCGCGGCCCCGCTGGCCGTGCGCCGCACCCCGCCCGAGCCCGAACCCCACACCATCGAGATCGAGTTCGACGCCGAGCACCTCGTGGGAGCTGCCACCGTCGTGCCCGGCGTCGAGAGGTCCGGAGAGCGCCGGGTGTCCTACACCTCGCCCAGTGCCTATGAGGCGATCCGCTGCTTCAAGGCCGTCACGACTGTCGTCTCCTCTGCGGTGGAGGAGCAGTATGGCTGAGCGGCACAGGCCGGAAGAGGGCACGGCGACGCCCGGACCCGCCGGCCATCTCGACGCACAGGTCTTCGACGAGGTCGTCACCGCGACCTCCGAACTGATCCGGCTCGACACCACCAACCGGGGCGGTGGCGACGGCAACGAACGGCAGGCCGCCGAATACGTGGCCGCCGGGCTCGCGGACGCGGGCATCGAGCCGCGCCTCCTGGAGAAGAAGGCCGGGCGCACCAACGTCGTCGCCCGTATCGAGGGCACCGACCCCTCGGCGGGCGCGCTGCTGCTCCACGGTCATCTCGATGTCGTCCCCGCCCAGGCGGAGGACTGGAGCGTCCACCCCTTCTCCGGCGAGGTGAGGGACGGGGTGGTGTGGGGGCGCGGCGCCATCGACATGAAGAACGCCGACGCCATGGCGCTCTCCCTCGCCCGCGCCTGGTCCCGCGCGGGCGTGCGGCCGCCCCGCGACATCGTCCTCGCCTTCACCGCGGACGAGGAGGACAGCGCGGAGTTCGGCTCGGACTTCCTGGTGCGGGAGCACCCCGAGCTGTTCGAGGGCTGCACCGAGGGCATCAGCGAATCCGGCGCCTTCACCTTCCACGCGGGCGGCATGCGGCTCTACCCGGTCGCGGCGGGGGAGCGCGGCACGGCCTGGCTCAAGCTGACCGCACACGGCAGGGCGGGCCACGGCTCCAAGGTCAACAGGGCGAACGCCGTCAGCCGTCTCGCCGCCGCGGCGCACCGCATCGGGGAGTACGCATGGCCGGTGCGGCTCACCCCCACCGTGCGGGCCGCGCTGGCCCGGCTCGCCCAGCTGCACGGGCTGAGCCCGCTCGGCCCGGACGCGAAGGACGCCGACGTCGACGCGCTGCTCGCCCGGCTGGGAGCGGCCGCCGCGCTGGTCGAGCCCACGGTGCGCAACAGCGCCAACCCCACCGTGCTGGAGGCCGGTTACAAGGTCAACGTGATCCCGGGGACGGCCACCGCACGCGTGGACGGACGGATGCTGCCCGGCGCCGAGGAGGAGTTCCACACCACCCTCGACGAACTGACCGGCCCCGATGTGCACTGGGAGTTCCAGCACCGCGAGGTGCCGCTCCAGGCTCCGGTGGACTCGCCCCTGTTCGCCGCCATGACCGAGGCCCTCGAACACTTCGACCCCGGCGCCCACGCGGTGCCCTACTGCATGTCGGGGGGAACCGACGCCAAGCAGTTCTCCCGCCTCGGCATCGTGGGCTACGGCTTCACCCCGCTCAAACTGCCCGAGGGCTTCGACTACCAGGCACTCTTCCACGGAGTGGACGAGCGCGTGCCGGTCGAGGCCCTGCACTTCGGCATCCGCGTCCTCGACCGCGCCCTGCTCGCCGGCGGCACCCGCGGCACCGCGCCCGACCCCGGCGGCCCGTCCACCGCCCGCTCCCCGTCCGCCCACGACGCGACCGCCCCGTCAGGAGGCTGACCACCATGACCACCCAGGCCCCCTACGGCACCTGGCCCTCACCCATCGACGCGGGACTCGTCGCCGCGCACGACGGGCGGCCCGAGTTCCTCGGCTCCGTCGGTGAGGAGCTGTGGTGGACGGCGCCGCGCCCCGAGGAGGGCGGACGCCGCGCGCTGATGCGGTGCGCCGCCGACGGCCGGCCCCCGGTCAGCGTGCTGCCCGCGCCGTGGAACGTGCGCAACCGCGTCATCGAGTACGGCGGCCTGCCCTGGGCGGGAGCGCCCCGTGCCGAGGGCGGTCCCCTGGTCGTCTTCACCCACTTCGCCGACCAGCGGCTCTACGCCCTCGAACCGGACGCGCCGGACGCCGAGCCGCGGCCCCTGACCCCGCTCTCCGACGTCACCGACGGGGGCCTGCGCTGGTGCGACCCGGTGGTGCTGCCCGAACGGGGCGAAGTGTGGTGCGTGCTGGAGGAGTTCACCGGCGAGGGCCCCACCGAGCTGCGACGGCTGCTGGCCGCCGTCCCCCTGGACGGCTCGGCCGCCGGGGACCGCGGCCGGGTGCGGGAGCTGACCGGGGACGGCGACCGGTTCGTGACCGGGCCGCGCCTCTCGCCGGACGGCACCCGTGTGGCCTGGCTCGCCTGGGACCACCCCGCCATGCCCTGGGACGGCACCCGGGTCATGACCGCGCGGATCCTTGGTGACGGCACGCTGGGGTCGCCGCGGGCGGTCGCGGGAGGCCCCGAGGAGTCGGTGGCCCAGGCGGAGTTCGCACACGACGGCTCGCTGCTCATCGCCACGGACGCCAGCGGCTGGTGGAACCTCCAGCGGATCGACCTGGCGGCGGCCGAGGCCGCCGGCCCCGGGCGGGGATCGGCCGCCGCGCGGGTGCCGCTGTGTCCGCGCGAGGAGGAGTTCGCGGGCGCGGCCTGGAAGATCGGCCAGCGCTGGTTCGCGCCCCTGCCCGGCGGACTGGTCGCGGCGCTGCACGGCCGGGGCGCCCAGCGGCTGGGCGTGCTCGACCCGGAGACGGGCGAACTGGTGGACGCGGCCGGTCCGTGGACCGAGTGGGCGGCCTCGCTCGCCGTCGTCGACTCCCGCGTCGTCGGTGTGGCCGCCAGCCCGCGCACCTCCTACGAGATCGTGGAGCTGGACACCCGCACCGGGCACACCGTGGTCCTGGCGGCCCGGCACGAGGACCAGGTGGACCCGGCCTACTACCCCGAGCCGCAGATCCGCACGTTCACCGGCCCGGACGGGCGCGACATCCACGCCCACGTCTACCCGCCGCACCACCCCGACCACACGGCGCCCGCAGGCGAGCTGCCGCCGTACGTGGTGTGGGTGCACGGCGGTCCCACCAGCCGCTCACCCCTCGTCCTCGACCTGGAGATCGCCTACTTCACCTCCCGGGGTATCGGTGTCGCGGAGGTCAACTACGGCGGCTCGACGGGCTACGGCAGGCAGTACCGCAACCGGCTGCGGCAGCAGTGGGGAGTCGTGGACGTCGAGGACTGCGCGGCTGTGGCGCGCACCCTCGCGAGCGAGGGGACCGCCGACGCGGCCCGGCTCGCCATCCGGGGCGGCAGCGCGGGCGGCTGGACCAGCGCGGCTTCCCTGACCTCGCCGCTGACCGAGGGCCTGTACGCCTGCGGCACCATCACCTATCCCATCCTCGACCTGACGGGCTGGGCCACGGGCGAGACCCACGACTTCGAGTCGCGGTACCTGGAGTCCCTGGTCGGTCCCCTCGCCGAGGTGCCGGGCCGCTACCGCGAGCGCTCCCCGCTGCACCGAGCACAGCGGGTCTCGGTGCCCTTCCTGCTGCTGCAGGGGCTGGACGACGTGATCTGCCCGCCCGTCCAGTGCGAGCGCTTCCTGGAGCAGGTCAAGGGCAGAGGCGTGCCCCACGCCTACCTGGCCTTCGAAGGGGAGGGGCACGGCTTCCGGCGGGCCGAGACCATTGTCCGTGCCGTGGAGGCCGAACTGGCCCTCTACTCAGAGACGTTCGGGCTCGGCAGGGAGGACGTCCCACGTCTGGAGACGCGAACATGAGCATCCCGCCGCTCCCCGAGGGCGAGCCCGCCCCGGACCTGGCCGACCCCCACGCCCTGCTGGAGGGCTACCTCGACTACTACCGCGGCAGCCTGCTGCGCAAGGCCGCCGCACTCGATGAGGACGAGCTGCGCCGCAGCCGGCTCCCGTCGGGCTGGACCCCGCTGGAGCTGATCCGGCACCTCCAGTACGTCGAACGGCGCTGGCTGGAGTGGGGGTTCGCAGGCCGGCAGGTCCCCGACCCCTGGGGCGACCGCGGCACCGGGAAGGCCGAGGACCGCTGGGAGGTGCCCCGGGGAACGAGCACGCGGGAGGTCCTGGACGCCTTCGCCGCGCAGTGCGACCGCTCCCGGCGGGTCACCGCGGAGGCCGCACTCGGCCAGCGCGCCGCAGTCGGAGGCCGCTTCCCCACCCCGGAGGAAGCTCCGAGCCTCGCCTGGATCCTCTTCCATCTGCTCCAGGAGTACGCGCGCCATGTCGGCCAGCTCGACGTGGCCGTCGAGCTGGCGGGTGGCGGAACGGGGGAGTGACGACTCGCGCGGAGGCCCCTTCGTCGGGCCCGGCCGCCGGACTCCTACAGGCGCCACCCCTACAGGCCCGCCACCTCCGCGAGGACGCGGGCCTGGCGCAGCAGGGTGATGCTGTCGTCGAGGTCGTCGTCCTCGTCGACGGTCCACAGGGCGTACTCGACGTGCCGGGCCACCGACCAGGCGCGGACGCGGTCCACATCCTCACCGAGCGCGTCGGCGAGCAGCGCCGTGCGGTGGCGCAGCACGCGGTGCGGGTCGGAGTGGTCGAAGGGGTCGTCCACCTGTTCCAGCAGGGGCCAGGGATCGAAGGCGGGGTCGCCGGTCATGGGCTTGGGGTCGATGGCGAGCCACGGGGAGCGCCCGGAGGCGAGGACGTTGCCGGGGTTGAAGTCGCCATGCAGCAGGACCTCGCGGCTTGCGGTGCGGGGCAGTTCGCGGAACAGCCGCGCGGCCAGACGGTAGAGGCCGGTGTCCAGTTCGGCGGGCCACGGGCGGGCGGCGTGCTGCTCGGCGAGCCGGGCCCAGGCGTCGGTCGTGTCCGTGAGGGAGGTGATGCCGCACGCCTCGGCCTCGGTGACGTCGGCCGTCCACAGACGGCGCAGTACCCCGGCGGCGGCGATCAGCCGCTCGTCGGCCGGGAGGTCCTCGGCGCTGTCGAGTTCGGTGCCCGGTTCCGCCCGCTCCAGGAGCAACGCCCAGGCGTCGGCGTCCTGGTCCAGCAGTCGGACGGCGCCCTCTCCGTTCCAGAGCCGGAGAGCCGCGCCCTCCGTCCGGGCCTCGGGGTGCGGCCAGGTCAGTTTGAGGACGGCACGGCTGCCGTCGGGCCTCTCGGCCGGTGCGGCCCAGGAGCAGTGCCCGCCGTGGAACGGTGCGCCGAGTCGTAGCTGCCAGAGCTCGCGCGTCTTCTCCACCAGCGCGGGCAGCCCCGCCAGCCAGGCGCGCCCGTCGTCGGTCCGGCTCATGTCGGTGAGCACGGGCAGGGTCGGGGGAAAGAGCGCGGCGGGTGAGAGGACCGGTGGTGCGGGTGCGGAGGCGGGCGTGGGCACGGGGTCGGGGGAGAGTTCGGTGGTCACGGCGCTGTCCTTGACGGTCGTCTGCGGTGATGGTCGCAGCGTTCGGGCAGGGGCCGCACCACCGTACGGTGTCGGTCCTGGATGTCCCGACCGGTTTCCCCCGGGCTGCCCCACCGGCCCTGGTCGCCTCCCACCGGCCCTGGTCGGCCCCCATCGGCCCGTTCGGTCCGCAACGGCCCTCATCGGTCTCCCTCGGCGTGGGTCGTCCAGCCGGTAGCCGGTCAAGAACGAGTCGGCCGGTGGTCGGCACCGGTAGGACAGCGGTCGGGTCCGGCCGGGCGGGGGCCGAGTCCCGGTCGGGCGGGGGTCGGCCGGCTCGGGGCTCGGCCGAGGGGAGTGGGGCGGGGGGCTCGGTGGGGCGGGTTCGTCGTCCGTTCGGGTACCGTCACGGCATGACGAGTGCCGCAGCCGGTACCACCGATCCCGCCCGTGCTCCCGTCGTCCACGTACTGCGCGTCTCCGAGCGCGCCGCCGAGACCAGGGAGGCCGGAGCCCTCGCGCCGCTGTCGGACGAGGAGCGGGACCGCGCAGCGCGGTTCGTACGGCCCGTCGACCGCGATCGTTATCTGGTCGCTCACCTGGCGCTGCGCAGGGAACTGGGCGCGCTGCTCGGGCTGGATCCGGCGCGGGTGCGCTTCACCCGCGCCGACTGCCCGGTCTGCGGGGAACCGCACGGGAGGCCTTCGGTTCCCGGGGACCCGGTGCACTTCTCGCTGTCGCACGCCGGCGACGTCGTTCTGCTCGGCTTCGCCGCCGTGCCCATCGGCGTGGACGTCGAACGGCATCCGAGCGTGACCACCGCCACCGAGACGGCGAGGGCGCTGCACCCGCGCGAGCGTGAGGAGCTGGCCGCCGTTCCGCCCGACGGGCTGCCCGCCGCCTTCGCCCGCTGCTGGACGCGGAAAGAGGCCTACCTCAAGGGCACCGGGGCCGGGTTCGGCGAGGATCCCGCCGTCACCTATGTCGGCGCCCTCGACCGTCCCGGACGGCCGCCGGGCTGGCGGCTGGCCGACCTGGCCGCGCCGCCCGGTTACGCCGCCGCGAGCGCGCTGCGGGAGTCCGACACGAACGGGTGATGTACGGGCGGACGTCCGCGCGACCGGTCCGGCCCCCGCCGGCGCACCGCATCGGCCGCAGGGCCCGCACCGGCCGGAGGAACGCACCGGTCGGCGGACCGGTTCGGGCGCGTTCGGCCGCGGTGGAGGATCTGGCGCCCGGGCAGCGGAGCGTGTTCCATGGTCATCGGGGGTCCCGGTCAGGCGGCGGCGCCCGTGGACGACGTATGGATGAAGCGAGGTTGCCGTGGGCACGACTGTACGACGCAGTACCCGGACCCTGCCCGCCGCGCCGCTCGGTCCCGAGAACCCCCTGCCCGCGCTGCTGCCGCCGGACGAGGCCCACACGCTCACGGAGTCCGAACGGGCCGCGCTGCCCGCCGGGATGGCGCGGCAGGTCGGTTACGGGCCGCTGCGTTCCGTGCTGCCGGTCCGGGTCCTGGACGGGTACGGGCGGGAGCGGACCCCCACCGTGTTCGAGGCGCTGGTGCTGGAGAACGACCGGCTGCGCGCCACCGTGCTGCCGGGGCTCGGCGGCCGGGTCGCCTCGCTCTTCCACAAGCCGTCCGGCCGGGAACTCCTGTATGCCAACCCGGTCTTCCAGCCCGCCGACTTCGCGCTCAACGGCGCCTGGTACTCCGGCGGCATCGAGTGGAACATCGGCGCCACGGGGCACACGACGCTCTCCTGCGCGCCCCTGCACGCGGCGCGTGTGCCCGCGCCGGACGGCGACGGCGCCATGGTGCGGCTGTGGGAGTGGGAGCGGCTGCGTGACACCCCGTTCCAGGTGGACCTGTGGCTGCCCGACGAGTCGGACTTCCTCTACGTCGGGGTGCGCGTCCGCAACCCGCACCACCGCACCGTGCCCGTCTACTGGTGGTCGAACATCGCCGTCCCCGAGGACGAGGGCACCCGCGTCCTGGCGCCCGCGGAGGAGACCTGGTACTTCGCGTACGAGCGCAGGCTGCGCCGGATCACCGTCCCCGAGTGGCAGGGCACCGATCTCACCTACCCGTTGAACAGCCGGTTCCCGGCCGACTACTTCTACGAGGTGCCCGAGGGCGGGCGGAAGTGGATCGCCTCGCTCGACGAGAAGGGGCAGGGGCTCGTCCAGACCTCCACCGATCTGCTGCGCGGACGCAAGCTGTTCGTCTGGGGCGCGGGGCCGGGCGGCCGGCGGTGGCAGCAGTGGCTGACCGAGCCGGGCACGCCCGGGTACGCCGAGATCCAGGCCGGCCTGGCCCGCACCCAGCTCGAACACGTCCCGCTGGAGGCCGGCGGGGAGTTCGCCTGGCTGGAGGCGTACGGGCCACTGGCCGCCGACCCCGCGGCGGTGCACGGCGCCGACTGGACGACGGCACGGGCCCACACCGAGCGGCGGCTGGAGGCCGCGCTGCCCCGCGCCACCGTGGACGCGGCGTTCGCGGCATGGCGGCCGTACGCCGACGCCGAGCCGGAGGCCGAACGGCTGGCACCGGGTTCCGGCTGGGGAGCGCTGGAGGTGGAGCGGGGCCGCTTCACCCTGCCCGGCACGCCGTTCCCGGCGGGGACCCTCGGCCCCGACCAGCGTCCGTGGGCCGAGCTGCTGCGCACCGGAACGCTGCCGTGCGGCCCGGACAGCGCGCCGCCCGGCCCCACGCTGGTGGCTCCCGAGTGGCGCGAGCTGCTGGAGTCCGCGCACCCCGACGAGGGGGATTCCGGGTGCGAGCTGGACTACCACCTGGGCGTCGCCCAGTGGCACGCCGGGGACCGCTCGCAGGCGGTACGCAGCTGGGAGCGGTCCGTGCAGCGGGCGGGCGAGCGGGGGCCGCGCTGGCCCGCGCTGCGCTGCCTGGCTGTCGCCGACCGGCAGGACGGCAACGACCCCCGCGCCGCCGAGCGTTACCTCGCGGCTGTCGAGGACGCCCGCCGGTGTCTGGCCGGGGAGGAGGAGCCGGCCGTCGCGGCACGGTGGGCGCTGGCCAGGGAGGCGGTCGAGGCACTGCTGGCCGCCGACCGCCCCGACGAGGCCGCGTGCGTCCTCGACACGGTCCCCGAGGCGGGGCGCCGCGGCCGCTTCCACCTGCTGCGGGCCCGCGTGCTGCTGGCCCGGGGGGAGGCGGCCGAGGCCCGTGCCGTCTTCGACGGCGACTTCGAGGTCGAGGACCTGCGGGAGGGCGAGGAGGCGCTGAGCGATACGTGGGCGGCCCTCACGGACGACCCGCTCCCGGCGCGCTACGACTTCCGAATGCGGCCGTGACCCCCGGTACGGAAGCGGGTGGGCCTGGTGCGGGAGCGGGTGACCCTTGGTGCGAGAGCGGAACGGTCCCCACTTCCGCGGTGCCCCACCCCGCGCCGCGGGCCCCACTTCGCGGCGCGGGCCCCACTTGGCGGCGCGGGACCTCAGTCGTGTGGGGCGTTCTTCCTGTCCACGTACTCGAAGACGCTCCCGTCCGGGTGGCGGGCCACCAGGTTGCGGCCGATGGGGGTGGGCTTGGGGCCCGCGATGATCTGGGCCCCGACGGTGTGCAGGTCGGCCAGCGCGTCGTCCACGTCCTTCACGGCGAGCGTCGCCTTGACCTTGCTGAGCACCTCGAGGTGCGCCTCGGGGCCGCTCATCAGGAAGAAGGGGCCCACGGCGGCGACCTCCACCGGGCCGTTCTGGAAGCGCACCGCCTCCGCGCTCGCCAGCCGCTCGTACACCGGTACGGCGGCGTCCAGATTGTCGACGCAGATACGCAACGAGGTCCCCAGAATATCCATGGCCCCACCCTAGGGCGGGGCCGCCGGTCCTGCCGAATGCCGGGTGCGCAGTGCGGAGTTGCACGGGCCGGAGGCGCACGGACACCGGCTCCTCCGGTCCGACGGTCCGACGGTCCGAAGCGTCCGGTCCGAAGCGTCCGGTCCGAAACGCGTCCGGCCTGAAAGCGCGTCCGCGCCGGAAACGCGTCCGCGCCGGAACCTGTCCGCGCCACAAGGTGTCCGCGCCGCAACACGTCCCGGCGCCCGAGCCGTCCGGTCAGCGCCGGCAGAGGACTTCGCCGTGGACGACGGTGAACCAGCCGTCCTCCTCCGCGCCCCAGGCGCGCCACGCCTCCGAGATCCGCCGCAGCTCGTCGCGGGTGGCCAGGCCGTTGTCGACCGCGATGTCGGCGTAGTCGGAGGCCACTGTGCGGTCCGCCCACAGCCCGCTCCACCATGCGCGCTCGGAGGGGGAGGAGAAGCACCATGTGCTGGTGGTCACCCGTACGTCGGTGAAGCCCGCGCGGCGTGCCCAGGCGTGCAGGCGGCGCCCGGCGTCCGGGGCGCCGCCGTTGGCCCGCGCGACGCGGCGGTAGAGGTCCAGCCACTCGGGCATGCCCGGCACCTCCGGGTACCAGAGCATGCCGCCGTGGTCCGCGTCGCGGACGGCGACCAGCCCGCCGGGCGCGCACACCCGGCGCATCTCCCGCAGCGCGCCGACCGGGTCGCCCACGTGCTGGAGCGTCTGGTGGGCGTGGACGACGTCGAACGAGCCGTCCGCGAAGTCGAGCGCGTGGACGTCGCCGGTCGTGAACGCAACGTTGTCCAGGCCGCGTTCCGCCGCCGTCCGACGCGCCTGCTCCAGTACTCCGGCTGCCGCGTCGAGGCCGGTGACCGAGCCGTGCGGCACCAGCCCCGCGAGGTCGGCGGTGATGGTGCCGGGGCCGCAGCCGATGTCCAGCACCCGGTGGTCGGGGCGCAGTTCGGCGAGCAGGTAGGCGGCGGAGTTCGCGGCGGTGCGCCAGCGGTGCGAGCGCAGGACGGACTCGTGGTGGCCGTGCGTGTAGACGGCGGTCTCGTGTGCCATGCGTGCACCTTAGATAGGCATCTTGGTATGTGAGCAAGAGTGTCTCGTATTGTGGTCAGCTCCTTCCCGCCCCGTCACCCCGGCACCCTGTCCATCCCATCCCCCCGTCACTCGTCATCCCGTCGCCCCAGCCCCGCATGGCCGCCCCGGCCCGGTTGCCCCTGTGAGGAAAGGGAGTTGACCGGGTGCGCATCGGTACGTTTGTCGTTCCGGTTGCCGGGCACCCGCACGCCAGTGCTTCGGAAAGCAGGCACATCCGCGGGAGCGACCTGCGTGTCCCAGCTCGCCCCGCCAGTGCCTGAAGCTCCCGCGGTGACTGTCCGACGAGACGACCGCCAGGGGAGCACCGCCGATGACCGCGCGCACGAAACGCCAGAGGCACCCGCACGACGACGCGCCCGACACCACGGCCGAGTTCCGGCGCATCGCCGAACTGCCCGACGGACCGGAGAAGGAAGAGCTGCGCCAGCGCGTGGTACGCGCCTGGATGCCGATGGCCGGGCGGCTGGCCCGGCACTTCCGCAACCGGGGGGAGGCGCTCGAAGACCTCGAACAGGTTGCCGCGCTCGGCCTGGTCAAGGCCGTGGCACGCTACGACCTCTCCCGGGGCTGCGCCTTCGAGAGCTTCGCCGTGCCGACGATCGTCGGCGAGGTGAAGCGGCACTTCCGCGACCATATGTGGGGCCTGCACGTGCCCCGCCGCGTCCAGGAACTCCGCAACCGCGTGCGGATCAGCCAGCGCGAACTGAGCTGCTCCCCGGACGGGCGCAGTCCCTCCGTCCGGCAGATCGCCGAGCACAGCGGGCTGAGCGAGGAGGACGTGCTGCTGGGCATGGAGGCGCTGGAGAGCTACAGCACGCTGTCCCTGGACGCCGAACTGCCCGGCGCCGACGACGGGTACTCCCTCGCCGACACGCTCGGCGGCCCCGAACCCGGCTTCGACCAGGTGGTCTACCGGGAGGCCGTGAAGCCGAGGCTGCGCCGGCTGCCCGAGCGCGAGCGGCGCATCCTCTACATGCGCTTCTTCTGCGACATGACGCAGAGCCGGATCGCCGAGCAGCTCGGAATCTCGCAGATGCACGTCTCGCGGCTCATCAGCCGCACCTGCACCCGTATCCACCGCGAGGTGGAGGCCGACCGGCGCCTGGAGCGCGCGGCCCCCGGTGCCGCCGCGTCCCCTGCCGCCGCCGCGTCCCTGCCGCCTCCGCCGATTGCGCCCCGCCCTCCGCCGATGGGGCCCGGCGCTCCGCCGGCGGTGCCCGGCCCTCCTCCCCGTCCCCCGATTCCCGGCCCGTCGACGCCCCGGCCGAGGAAGCGCGGCGCGAGCGTGAGGCCGCCCGGCGGACGGCCACTCGCCGTACCGCGACCCGGCAGGACGCCGCGAGGCAGCGGACCCACCGCCGTGAGGCCACCCGCACCGGCGGGCGCGTCCGCCGCGACCACGTCGCCGCCCCCACCGCGGCCTGACGCGCGGCCCCGCGCCCTGATCGCACCGCACGTGTCGCCGGTGCCGGTGTCACCTGCGTCTGCCAAGGTGGAACCAGGCAGCTTGTGTGATCTACGGGTAGGCAGGAGATATGCGGCCAACGGACGAGGGGGCGGCCACGGGCGCGGGGTCGCGCACGGCCCCCTCCGTGCTGCCGCTGCGCGAGGCCGCGTGCCGCTACTGGCGGCGGCGCGGCCTGCCGACGGACCCGGTGCAGGTGGCCGTCGCCCCCGGCGCGCCCCTGCTGCTCCTCGCCGTCCTGGCCGCGGCCGGCGGGCGTGACCGGCCGGACGACCCCGGCAGTGTGCTGCTGCCGCACCCCTGTTCGTCCTGGTACGGCCCCCAGGCGCGAGCGCTGGGGCGGGCGGTGCACACCGTGCCGGTGCCGGTGGAGTGCGGCGGGACGCCCGATCCGTTCGCCCTGCTGGAGACGGTGCGCCGGGCCCGCGGCGCGGGACAGGCGCCGCGGGTGCTGGTGCTGTCGGTGGCCGACGACGTCACCGGGACGGCCGCGCCGCCCGAACTGCTGCACGAGGTGTGCGAGGCCGCCGTCGACGAGGGCCTGCTGATCGTCAGCGACGAGAGCTGGCGCGACACCTCCCACGATCCGCACGACACCGTGTTCGTCAGCCCGGCGGAGATGCTGGCCGGGACCGAGCAGGCCGATCACGTGGTGGTCCTCGCCGAACTCGGCTCCGCGCTGCTGCCGCCGGACCTGCGCGCGGGGATCGCCCGGTTCCCCGGCGCGGGGCGCGGGCGGCTGCTGGGCGAACAGGTGCACGAGGCGCTGGGCGCGCTCCACGCCCCGCTGCCCGGCCAGGTGGCCGCCGTCGCCGCCGAGGCGCTGAGCGAGCCCGAGCCGCTGCTCGCCCGCCGCGCCGCCGAGGCCGGACTGCGGGGCACCCTGGCCCGCGCGCTGCACTCCGCGCTCGTCGGCGCCGGAG
>NZ_VJOK01000001.1:6186502-6191233 GCF_013302895.1 Streptomyces albus subsp. chlorinus
CGACCTCGACCCGCTGCGGCCCCGGCTCGCCGCGCGGGGCGTCACCGACGCCCCGCGCCTGGAGGCCGAACTGGTACGCGCCCTGGGGCCGTACGCGGAAGGCGGGCACCATTTCGGTGACGACCCGCGCGAGCTGCGGGTGCGACTGTCCACGGACCTGCTCACCGCCGCGGGCGCCCGGCGGCCGTCCGGCCCCGCCGAGCACGCCTCGGGGGAATTGCCGGGCGTGGCCGAGGCGTTGGCACAGGTGCAGTCGGTGCTGGCCGACCTCACGGATGGGAGTCCTCAGTAGATGACCGAACGGACCGGGCAGCGCAGCGAGCGCTCTTCCACCGTCTCGTCCTCCTCGGACGGGAGCCCCGCGCGCGACAGCGCCTCCTCCCCGGACGGGTCCCCGGCGCCGGGTGACGCCGTGCCCGCGGGCGGACCCCCACCCACGGAACCGTCGTCCCCGGCCCCCTCCCCGCCGCCGGCCGCCTCGCCCCCCGCCGCCTCGTCCCCGTCGCCGTCGCAGACCTGCGGTGGGCAGCACGGCGGTCCCACCGACGTGCTCCTCCAGCCCCCGCCGCCCGCGCTGTCGCCGCCGCGCCCCGTCGGAGCCCGGCGGATCTGGCCGCGCTCCTTCGCCGACCGGCTGACCTCGCCGCTGCCCGGGGTGCGGGCGATGGCCCGGCTGGCCCGCGAGGGCGCGATGCGGCCGGTCTCCTCGGCGCTGGCCGAGGACATCCCCAAGCTCCCCTTCGCACCGGGGCCGCTGCCCGACGTCGGACCCGAGGCGGTCGCCGTGACCTGGGCGGGCCATGCGAGCTGGGTGGTGCGGATCGGCGGGCTCACGGTGCTGACCGACCCGGTCTGGTCGCGGAAGATCCTCGGGACCCCGGCCCGCGTCACCCCGGTCGGTGTCGCCTGGCAGGACCTGCCGAAGGTGGACGCCGTCGTCATCTCGCACAACCACTACGACCACCTCGACCTGCCCACCCTGCGCAGGCTGCCGCGCGACACCCCGCTGTTCGTCCCGGCCGGGCTCGGGGACTGGTGCCGCAGGCGGGGCTTCACCACCGTCACGGAGCTGGACTGGTGGGAGGGCGCCGAGCTGCCCGCCCCGGACGGCAAGCGGGTCCGCTTCGACTTCGTCCCCGCGCACCACTGGTCCAAGCGCACCCTCACCGACACCTGCCGCTCCCTGTGGGGCGGCTGGGTGCTGACCGACCCACGGGGCCTGCGCGTGTACTTCGCGGGGGACACCGGGTACGGGCACTGGTTCGAGGAGATCGGCCGCCGCTACCCCGGCATCGACCTGGCGCTCCTGCCCATCGGGGCCTACGACCCGCGCTGGATGCTGAGCACGGTGCACACCGATCCCGAGGAGGCGGTGCTCGCCTGCCAGGACCTGGGGGCGCGCAGGATGGCGCCGATGCACTGGGCCACGTTCCTGCTCTCGGGCGAGCCGCCGCTGGAGCCGCTGATCCGGGTGCGTGCCGCCTGGCGCAAGGCCGAACGGCCGCGCGCGGACCTGTGGGACCTGCCGGTGGGGGCCTCCCGGGTGCTGGAGCCGGCGGCCTCCTAGCCCGCGTCGGACCCACGGACCGGTGGCTCCACGGGCGTGAGCGCCCGCGCGTACACGGTCGCCCCACGGACGTGAACGCCCGCGCGGACACGGTCGCCCCACGGACGCGGCTGCCCCACGGACACGGGCGCCGTTCCGGGTACCGCCGCCCCTCAGGTGCGGGGGCGGCGGACCCGGCGCCACAGCGCGGGGGCCGCGCTGACCGCCAGCGTCAGCCCCACCGCCGCCGCGACGCCCTCCCAGGGCCGGGGGAAGAGCGCGCCCCCGGCCACACCGATGAGCTGGTAGACGGCCGCCCAGGCCAGGCAGGCCAGGACGTCGCCGCGGGCGAACTCCCGCATCCGCATCCGCGCCAGCAGGCAGGCCAGCATCACGGGGATGCGCCCCGCGGGCACGAGCCGGGAGACCACCAGGACCGCCACCCCGTGCTCGCGCAGCTTGGTGTCCGCCTGGGCGAGGCGTTCGGGTGCCGCCCGCTCGCGCAGTGCCGACAGCCAGCGCGAGCCGTTCTTCGAGCCGACTCCGCGCCGGCCCAGCCAGTACAGGCCGATGTCGCCCAGGAAGGCGGCGAGGGAGGCGACGCCGAAGACCGTCAGCAGCGCGAGCGCGGGCAGGCTCTGGTGCAGCGCGACCACCGCGGCGCCGCTCACCAGCGCCCCCGTCGGCACCACGGGCACCAGCGAGCCCAGCACGACCAGCAGGAACAGCGAGGGGTAGCCCAGGGCCTGCTGGGTGGCCTCGGGGGGCCGCACCACCGCGTCGGAGAGCGCTTGGGCGGCCGTGCCCAGGCCCGCGCCCAGCCCGTCCGCGAGCCCACCGCTCACCTGCCCGCCCCCAGCCGTACGCTCTCGCCGTGTTCCAGCAGGTGCACGGTCACCTCGGGCGCGGGCAGCGCCGCCAGCCGTTTGAACTCGGCGCCGGGGGAGTGGAACTCGTGCGGCCTGACCGCGTCCATACCGACCGGCCAGTACGTGCCGAAGTGCACCGGTACCGCGCGGCGCGGGCGCAGCCGGGCCAGTGCCTCGGCGGCCCGCCCCGCGTCCAGATGCCCCTCACCCAGGAACGGCCCCCAGCCGCCCACCGGCAGCAGCGCGGTGTCCACCTGGCCGACCGCCTCCGCCATCCCGTCGAACAGCCCGGTGTCCCCGGCGAAGTAGGTGCGCTCCTCGCCCTCGACGACGAACCCCAGCGCGGGCGCGGTGCGCCGGCCCACCGGCAGCCGCCGCCCGTCGTGCGCGGCGGGCACCGCCCGCACCGCCAGCGGGCCGCTCCGCACCACCTCACCCGGCGCCACCTCGGTCAGCTCCAGCAGGGGCGCCAGCCGCCGCAGCCCCGGCACGGCACGCGAAGCACCGCGCGGCAGGACGACGCGGGTGCCCCGCGCGAGCATGGCCAGCGACCCGAGGTGCAGATGGTCGGCGTGCAGGTGCGAGACGAGCACCAGGTCGGCGGAGCGCACGGCACCGGGCGGCGGCAGCGCGCCCCGTCTGCGGCGCAGGTGCGCGAGGCGGCGTACCAGCAGCGGGTCCGTGAGCACCGTGACCCCGGAGTCCCGCACCGTGGCCGTTGCGTGCCCCCACCAGGTGACCTCGACCGGCACGTGCGCTCCTCCTCGGGTCCTGCTCCGCTCCGCGGGACCCCCGTCCTCCCGCTCCTGGCACCTACGAGCCTAAGCGCGCGGGCGGGCGCCCCGGCCACCGCCTCCGCGCCCGAGCGCCGTCCTGCCGCCGCCGGGAGCTGTGCAAAAGTGGAGGTTGCCGACCGGGCGGGCGAGGAGATGAGGGAGGTGACCCGGAGGACGTGCGCGTACCCCGAATACCGTGGCGAAGACTGGGCGCGGCGGCGCTGCGCGTCGGTGCCGTCTGGCTGGTCAGCACCCTCACCATGCTCGTCCTCGCGGGTGTGCTGCCCGACTTCCGGCTCCAGTCCGCCGGCGGCGACAGCGCCACCGTCATCGGCATCACGGCCGCCGCCGGTGCCGGTGCGTTCGGGCTGCTGAGCGCCCTGGTCTGGCCGCTGCTGGTCCGTGCCTTCCTGCTGGTGCCCGCACTCGTCCTCGGGCTGCTCGTCTTCTTCCTCAACGGGTCGCTGCTGTGGCTGGCGCTCTCCCTCGTCCCGTACGGCAGAGGCAGCACCGATCCCACGATGGCCGTCGTCGTCGCGGCCGCGATGTCGGCCTCCTCCTCGGCGACCAACGCGTTCCTGGCCGTACGGGACGACCGCGCCTACCGCCACCGCCTGGCCCGGATCGCGGTCCGCAGGCGGCGCCGGGAGGGCGGGGGAGCGCCGCCCACCACCCCCGGCACCGTCTTCCTCCAGCTCGACGGGCTCGGGTACGAGGTGCTCAAGGAGGCGCTGGAGGCCCCGGAGGGCGGGGAGCCGCTGATGCCCGCCCTCGCCTCGCTGTACGGGCGCACCCACCGGCTCACCCGCTGGCGCACCGACTGGTCCAGCCAGACCGGCGCCAGCCAGCTGGGCATCCTGCACGGCAGCAACGAGGACGTGCCCGCCTTCCGCTGGTACGAGAAGGAGACCGGCGAGGTCGTCGTCAGCAACCGGCCCACCAGCGCCGCCGAACTCCAGCGGCGCGCCGTGGAGCGCACCGGCGACCGCGGACTGCTCGCGCAGGACGGCGCCAGCCGGGGCAACCTGTTCACCGGCGGAGCGCGGCAGGTCGCCCTCGTGCTGTCCGTCTCGGCGCGGCGCGGCAAGGAGACCCGCTCGCGCGCCGGGTACTTCGCCTACTTCTCCGACCCGGCCAACGCCACGCGCACCGCCGTCTCGTTCGTCGCCGAGGTGGGACGCGAGATCGCCCAGTCGGTGCGGGCCCGGCTGCGGCGCGAGCGGCCCCGGGTCGGCCGGGGCGGGCTCTACCCGTTCGTGCGGGCCTTCGCCACCGTCGTGGAACGGGACGTGGTGGTGGCCGCCGTGCTCGGCGACATGCTCAGCTGCCGCACCGCCGTCTACGCCGACCTGGTCGGCTACGACGAGGTGGCTCACCACTCGGGCCCGCGCGGACGGGACACCCGGCAGGTGCTGCGCCGGCTCGACCGGTCGGTCCGGCTCATCGCCAAGGTCGCCGAGCACGCCCCCCGCCCCTACCGCCTGGTGCTGCTGTCCGACCACGGCCAGAGCCCCGGTGCGACGTTCGCGGAGGCGTACGG
>NZ_VJOK01000001.1:6191422-6207905 GCF_013302895.1 Streptomyces albus subsp. chlorinus
GGGAACCTGGGGCTGATCTCCTTCCCCGATGTCCCCGGGCGGCTGACCCGGGAGCGGATCGACGCCTTGCGGCCCGCTCTCCTGCCCACCCTGGCCGAACACCAGGGCATCGGCTTCGTGCTGGTGGAGAGCGAACGGCACGGGCCACTCGTGCTGGGAGCGGGCGGCTGCGAGCACCGGCTGGTGACCGGGGAGGTGGTCGGGCCCCGCGATCCGCTGGCGCCCTTCGGGCCCGGGGCAGCGGAAGCGGTGCTGCGGACGGCGCGGTTCTCCAACGTCCCCGACATCATGGTCAACTCCGCCTACGACCCGGCCACGGGGGCCGTGCACGCCTTCGAGGAGCAGATCGGTTCGCACGGCGGGCTGGGCGGCGAGCAGAGCCACGCCTTCCTCCTCTCGCCGCTGGAGCTGTCGCCCCCGGTCGGGCCCGGGGAGGAGCTGGTGGGAGCGGAAGCGGTGCACCGGGTGCTGAGCCGGTGGCTGGCGGAGTCCGCCGAGCCCCGCCTGCTCCCCGGCCCCCGGCAGCTGGAACCCCTCCCCGCCACCCCCGCCTGACGGCGGCCCGCACGGGCCGCGAGGGGTGGTGCGGCCCCGGGGCGTCAGCCCCGCTCGCGCAGGGGCGCTCCCACGTCCCGCAGGTGCCGCAGGGCCTCGCCCCACGAGGCGATCAGCCCGGTCTCGTGGTACGGAATGCCCAGCTCGGCGCAGTGGGCGCGCACCAGCGGACGGGCCTTGCGCAGGTGCGGCGTCGGCATGCTGGGGAAGAGGTGGTGCTCGATCTGGTAGTTGAGCCCGCCCAGGGCGATGTCGGTGAGCAGCCCGCCCCGCACGTTGCGGGAGGTCAGGACCTGGCGCCGCAGGAAGTCGGGGCGCTCGTCCCCCTTCAGAGTCGGCATCCCCTTGTGGTTGGGCGCGAAGATGCTGCCGAGGTAGACGCCGAAGACCGCGTGGTGGACGAGGAGCACGGTGACCGCCATGCCGACGGGCAGCGCCCACAGCAGCGCCCCCAGATAGGCGGCGGCGTGCACCAGCAGCAGCCCGCCCTCCAGCCACCGGCGCTTCATGTGCGGCCGGCGCAGCGCCCGGACGCTGGAGACGTGCAGGTTGAAGCCCTCCAGGGTCAGCAGCGGGAAGAACAGCGCGGCCTGGTGCCGCCCGATGAACCGGGGCAGTCCGCGTGCCTCGGTGGCCTGCTCGCGCGACCAGACGAGGATGTCGGGCGCCACGTCGGGGTCGAGTTCCTCGTGGTTGGGGTTGGCGTGGTGGCGGGTGTGCTTGTTCATCCACCAGCCGTACGACATCCCTATGCACAGGTTGCCGACCGCGCGGCCGAACACCTCGCTGGCCCGGCGCCCCCGGAAGACCTGCCGGTGTGCCAGGTCGTGGGCCACCAGCGCCAACTGGCCGTAGACCAGGCCCAGGCAGACCGCCACCGCCAGCTGCCACCAGGAGGAGCCCACGGTGAACAGGGCCACCCAGCCGGCCGCGAACGCCAGGCCGACGAGGGTGAGGCGTACGGCGTAGTAGAGCGGCCGGCGGTTCATCAGCCCCGCCGCGGAGATCTTCTCGGAGAGCCGGGAGAAGTCGCTGCCCTGCCGGCGGGCCCGGGCGGCGGCGCGGGGCGCCGCGGCCGTGGGGCCGGGGCGGGCCGTGTCGATCGCTGTCGTCATGCCCCCGAGCCTTCCGGCAGCGGCCGGGCGCGGACAGCCGCGCAGCACGCCTCTTGGCCGGGGGCTGGCCACCGTCCCCCTGGTGTAGCCAGCTACACCACGGCGCTCAATAGTCCTGGTCGGAGGCGGTGGGGGCACCGGTCTCGCCGCGCATCCTGTGGAGGTGCAGCTGCCGGGCGAGCCGCAGGACGGGCCGGATCATCAGTTCGATGCTGCCCAGCACGAAGCACCAGGTGCCGGTGCGGGTCCACGCGGAGGAGAGGAACATCAGGCTGCCGGTCAGGAACCAGACGGCGATCAGCGCGTCGTTGGCGACACTGGCCGCCTCGTAGCGCTGCCGGACGACCAGCTCCTCCTTGCCGAGACGCAGCGTCAGACTGCCGTCCCTGTCACGGTGTGGGGGGTTTCGGGGCACGGCCATGGACGCTAGCCGATCAGCCGCCGTCCTGCAGTGCTTCGGCGGTCGCCGGGTCGGCGGGCAGGAATGTCTCCACGGCCAGTTCGGAGACGGTCACATCCAGCGGGGTGTTGAAGGTGGCGATGGTGGAGAGGAACGAGAGGGTCTGCCCGCCGTGCTCGACGACCAGCGGGAGCGCGAACCGCGTCTCCTCCTGGGCCGAGGCCGTGGGCGCGTCGCTCGCGGCGCCGTCGGGGGACGGGTAGGCGGCCACCTCCTCGTACAGGGCGCGCAGCGCGGGGGAGCGGTGGAGCGCCAGCTGACGGCCCATCTGGTGCAGCAGGTGGCCGCGCCACTCGGCGAGGTTGCGGATGCGCCGGGCCAGTCCCCGCGGGTGCAGCGTGATCCGCATGGCGTTCAGCGGCGGCTCCAGCAGGTGCGGGGCCACTCCTTCCAGCAGCGCGGCGATCCCGCGGTTGGCGGCCACCACCGTGTAGAGGCCGTCGACGACCAGCGCGGGGTACGGCTCGTAGGCGGCGACCATCCGCTCCAGGGCGGCCCGCACCTGTCCGAGCGCCGGGTCGTCCAGCGGGGTGGCGGGGTAGGCCGGGGCGAAGCCCGCGGACAGCAGCAGCGCGTTGCGCTCCCGGACCGGGACGTCCAGCGTCTCCGCGAGTCTGAGCACCATGGCGCGGCTGGGCGCGGCGCGGCCGGTCTCGATGAAGCTGATGTGGCGGGCGGAGGAGTCGGCGCGCAGCGCCAGTTCGAGCTGGCTGAGACCCGCGCGCTCCCGCCAGTCCCGCAGCAGCGCCCCTATGGCGGGCCCTTCCGTCAGAGCGGTCATGGACCAGACGGTAACCGACGCCGCGTGGCACGCTGGCCGGGAAGGGCCGGGCGACGGACCGTGGCCGACGCCTCATGACCGACACCTGGTGCCGATGCCTGGTACCGATGCCTGAGGACCGGCGTCCGGCGCCCGACCACCGGAAACCGAGCACCGGAAACCGACCACCGGAAACCGATCCATCGGTCACCGGGAACCGCACACCGATGACCCAAGAACCCGAGAGGAAGGGACCTCATGGCGCCGCAGCCGCTGACCCCGCAGGAGACCGAGCAGGCGCTGGCCGGCCTTCCGCACTGGACGACCGACGGCGACAGCCTCTCCCGCTCCTACTCCCTCGCGGGCCATCTGCCGGCCGCGGCGATGGCCATGCACATCGCCGCGGTCCAGGAGGAGCTGAACCACCACGCGGAGCTGACGCTCGGCTACAACTCGCTGTCCGTCTCGGTCAACACCCACAGTGTGGGCGGGAAGATCACCGAGCTGGACGTGGCGCTGGCCCGGCGGATCGAGCAGATCGCGCCGGGCCATGGAGCGAGCTGAGCACCGAGCGCGGACGGCGGGTGTCAGCCCAGCCAGTTCATGGTGTCCGGGTCGGGCCCGAGCCGGGTGTCGGTGTTGAGCGCGGCGATCCGCGCCATGTCGTCCCCGGTCAGCTCGAAGTCGAACACGTCGATGTTCTCGCGCATCCGGGAAGGCGTGACCGACTTGGGGATGACCACATTGCCCAGCTGGAGGTGCCAGCGCAGCACGACCTGGGCGACGGTCTTGCCGTAGGTGCGCGCCAGCCCGCTCAGTGTCGGGTCCTCCAGCAGGTCACCGCCCTGGCCGAGCGGGGACCATGCCTCGGTGGCGATGCCGTGGTCCGCGTGGAAGGCGCGGGGCACCGACTGCTGGAGCCGGGGGTGCAGCTCGATCTGGTTGACGGCCGGGACGGTGCCGCCCAGCTCGATCAGCCGGTTGAGGTGCGCCGGCTGGAAGTTCGAGACGCCGATCGCGCGGGCCCGGCCGTCGGCGTAGATCTTCTCGAACGCCCGCCAGGTGTCCGCGTACTTGTCGACGTCCGGCATCGGCCAGTGGATGAGGTAGAGGTCCACGAAGTCGAGCCCGAGCTTGTCCAGCGAGGCGTCGAAGGCGCGCAGCGTCGTGTCGTACCCCTGTTCGGAGTTCCACAGCTTGGTGGTGACGAACAGCTCCTCGCGCGGCAGACCCGAGCCGGCGAGGGCCCGGCCCACGCCCTCCTCGTTCTCGTACGCCGCCGCGGTGTCGATGCTGCGGTAGCCGGCCCCCAGAGCCGTGGCCACCGCCGTGGCCGCCTCGTCGGAGGGCACCTGCCAGACTCCGTAACCCAGCTGGGGCATCGTGACGCCGTTGTTGAGCGTGATGGTCGGAACGTTGCTCACGCGATGATCCTCACGATCGTGTCGGGTCGTTCTTCCTTCCCCTCCCCATGGTGGACGATCAGCCCGGACATCCGCTCCCGCCCCGCCCGGCACCCCGCCGTTCCCGCCCCCACAGGCCGGCCGTGCCGCACCGGACGGGGCCCGAGCTGGGATGGAGCGGGACCGGAGCGGGGAGGGAACGGGACCTGAACGGGGCCGAAGCGGGGGTCAGCCCCCGTACAGCGCCTCGATCTCGGAGGCGTACGCCGCCTCGATAGCCGCCCGCTTCAGCTTCATCGACGGCGTCACCAAACCGTTCTCCTGAGTGAACGGTGCCGCCAGGATGCGGAACGTACGGATCGACTCCGCCTGGGAGACCTGGGTGTTCGCCGCGACCACGGCCCGGCGCATCTCCCGCTCCAGGTCCTCGTCCCGCAGCAGCTCGGCCGGACCCAGCCGGGGCTTGTCCCGCATCGCCAGCCAGTGCTCCACCGCCTCCTGGTCGAGGGTGAGCAGCGCGGAGACGTACGGCCGGTCGTTGCCGAGCACGATGCACTGGCCGACCAGCGGGTGTTCGCGGACCCGGTCCTCCAGCGGGCCGGGGGAGACGCTCTTGCCGCCGGAGGTCACCAGGATCTCCTTCTTGCGGCCGGTGATCGTCAGGTAGCCGTCGTCGTCCAGGGCGCCCAGGTCACCGGTGGCGAGCCAGCCGCTGTGCAGGGCCTCCTTGGTGGCGCGCGTGTTGTTGAGGTAGCCGCCGAAGACCTGGCCGCCGTGCAGCAGGATCTCGCCGTCCTCGGCGATCCGCACGGTGGTGCCGGGCACCGGCCGGCCGACGGTGCCGAAGCGGGGGCGCTCGGGCGGGTTGGCGACGGCGGCGGCGGTCGACTCCGTCAGCCCGTAGCCCTCGAAGATGCGCATGCCCGCCCCGTCGAAGAAGAGGCCCAGCCGCCGCTCCATGGCCGAGCCGCCCGACATCGCGTAGCGGCACCGGCCGCCCATGGCCTCGCGCAGCTTCGCGTAGACCAGCTTGTCGTAGAGCTGGTGCTGCACCCGCAGCGAGGCCCCGGGGCCGGGGCCGGTGCCGAACGCCTTGTGCTCGACGGCCTCGGCGTAGCGGACCGCCACCTCCACGGCCTTCTCGAACGGGCCGAGCCTGCCTTCCGCCTCCGCCTTGCGGCGGGCGCTGAAGAAGATCTTCTCGAACAGGTGGGGGACCGCCTGGATGAAGGTGGGGCGGAACGCTTTCAGGTCGGGCAGCAGCGCCTTGGCCGACATCTCCGGCTGGTGGCCCAGCTTGACCCCGCCGCGTACCGCCGCGACCTCCACCATCCGCCCGAAGACGTGGGCCAGCGGCAGGAAGAGCAGCAGCGAGCCCTGTTCGCCGGACCTGGCGCTGAAGACCCGGTCGTAGCAGGCCACGATGTTGTCCGTCTCGGCCATGAAGTTGGCGTGCGTGAGCACACACCCCTTGGGGCGGCCGGTGGTGCCGGAGGTGTAGATGACGGTGGCCACGGTGTCCGGGGTCAGGGCCAGCCGGTGCCGGTGGACGACCTCCTCGTCGAGGTGTGCTCCGGCGGCCACGATCTCGTCCATGGCGCCCGCGTCGAGCTGCCACAGCTTCTTCAGCCGCGGCAGCCCGTCCACGACCGAGCCCACGGTCATGGCGTGGTCCTCGTGCTCGACCACGGCGGCCGTCACCTCGGCGTCGTGCAGCATCCAGGCGACCTGCTCGGCGGAGGAGGTGGGGTAGACGGGCACGGACTGGGCGCCGACCGACCACAGCGCGAAGTCCAGCAGCGTCCACTCGTAGCGCGTACGGGCCATCAGCGCGACGCGGTCCCCGAACCGGACGCCCTGGGCCAGCAGACCCTTCGCCACCGCGACGACCTCGTCCCGGAACCGCGCCGCCGACACGTCCCGCCACTGGTCCCGCTCGTCCTTGCGGGCCAGCAGCGGCAGCTCGGGGCGCTCGTCGGCGTGCGCGAAGACGGTGTCGGCGAGCCCGCCCACCTGGGGCTCGGTCGCCAGGGCCGGAACGGTGAACTCGCGCAAAGACTCTGCTCCTCGACTGCACTGCGCCGCAGCACGCGGCGCGAGTGACCGTATCCGATGGGGCAGCATGATCGGCAGGGAGTCTGTGCAGGTCAGTCGGTCAATTGAGGACAGTTCGACGGCGGGAGGGAGGACGCTCGCGAAGTCGTCGCCCGACCCGCCGGGTTTCTGCACCGAACCTTCGCACTTCTTCGCGGTCCGGTTCCCGGAACACCCGTGAACCCACGGGACGGGAGGGGCGGAAGGGGCACCGGGGGACGAGACGGGGGTGGGGGCGGGCGCGGAACGGGCGCGGAACGGAGGTGGGGCGGACACGGAAGGGAAGCGGGGCGGGGACGGGGCGGAAGCGGGCCCTGAGCGGGGCGGCGGCGGGACGGAAGCGGGCCCGGAGCGGGGCGGGGCGGGTCCGAAGCGGGGTGGAGGTGAGGCGGAGGGGCACGGTTCGGAAAGAGGATTTCGCACATCGGTATGTTGGTGTCCATGCGCCGCCTCGCCCGACTCCTGGACCCCTACATACTCCTGCTGGTGGGCACCGTGCTGGTCGCCGTGCTGCTGCCCGCCTCGGGCCAGGTGGCGCAGGGGTTCGGCTGGGCCACCAAGCTCGCCGTCGGGCTGATCTTCTTCCTCTACGGCGCGCGGCTGTCCACCCGCGAGGCCCTCGACGGGCTGCGCCACTGGCGGCTGCACCTCGCCGTACTGCTGTGCACCTTCGCCCTCTTCCCCCTGCTCGGCCTCGCCTCGAAGGCGCTGGTCCCCTACGTGCTCACCCCGCAGCTCCAGGACGGGCTGCTCTTCCTCTGCCTCGTCCCCTCCACCATCCAGTCCTCCATCGCCTTCACCGCCATCGCGCGGGGCAACGTACCGGCGGCCATCTGCGCGGGCACCTACTCCAGCCTCGTCGGCATGCTGGCCACCCCGCTGCTCGCGGCCTGGCTCATCGGCGGCCACGCGGCGCTGTCGGCGTCCGGGCTGGTCGCGATCGTCTGCCAGCTCCTCGCCCCGTTCGTCGCCGGGCAGCTGCTGCGCCGCTGGCTGGCCGGTTTCCTGACCCGGCACAAGCGCGTCCTGGGCCGGGTGGACCGCTCCTCGGTGCTGCTGGTCGTCTACACCGCCTTCAGCCAGGGGATGACCGAAGGCGTCTGGGGCGCGGTCACCCCCGTCCGGCTGCTCGCGCTGCTCGGCGTCGAGGCCGTGCTGCTCGCCCTCATGCTCACCCTCACCTGGCACGGCTCCCGCCGGCTCGGCTTCGACCGGCCCGACCGGCTGGCCCTCAGCTTCGCCGGCTCCAAGAAGTCCCTGGCCGCCGGGCTGCCCATGGCCAGCGTGCTCTTCGGCGCCCAGGCCAGCGTCGCGGTCCTGCCGCTGATGCTCTTCCACCAGATGCAGCTGATGGTCTGCGCCTATCTCGCCCGCCGCTGGTCCCGCGAGACGGAGGGCGACCAGGACGCGGACGGCACGCCCGAGCCCGTCGGACCGGCCGCTCACGCCCGGCCGGCCGGCGGAACCGGACCGGCCCGGGGCGGGTGAGCACTCAGCCGGAGCCCGTCGGCAGGTCCAGCCGGTGCGCGCCCGCGTAGACGTTCATGGAGGCGCCGCGCAGGAAGCCGACCAGCGTGAGCCCCGCCTCCTCGGCCAGGTCCACGGCCAGCGACGACGGCGCGGAGACGGCGGCCAGCACCGGGATGCCCGCCATCACCGCCTTCTGCACCAGTTCGAACGAGGCACGTCCCGAGACCATCAGCAGCGTGTCCCGCAGCGGCAGCGCCCCGTTCCGCAGGGCGCGCCCCACCAGTTTGTCCACCGCGTTGTGGCGGCCCACGTCCTCGCACACCTCCAGCAGTTCGCCCGAGGGCGAGAACAGCCCGGCCGCGTGCAGGCCGCCCGTCCGGTCGAACACCCGCTGGGCCGCGCGCAGCCGTCCGGGCAGCGTCGCCAGCAGCTCCGCCGCCACGCCGCGCGGGGTGTCCGCGTCCAGCTCCCAGCGTGCGGTGGTGCGTACGGCGTCCAGGCTGGCCTTGCCGCACACGCCGCAGGAGGAGGTGGTGTAGACGTTGCGCTCCAGCGCGATGTCCGGCACCGGGACACCGGGCGCGAGCCGTACGTCCACCACGTTGTAGGTGTTGCCGCCCTCCTGGCCCGCGCCCCCGCAGTAGACGATGTGTGCCAGCTCCTCGGGCGAGGCGAGGACGCCCTCACTGACGAGGAAGCCCGCGGCCAGTGCGAAGTCGTCGCCCGGTGTGCGCATGGTGACCGCCAGCGGCCTGCCGTCGAGGCGGATCTCCAGCGGTTCCTCCGCCACCAGCGTGTCGGGCCGCGAGCCCGCGAGCGCGCCGTCCCGTACCCGGATGACGGTCCTCCGCGTGGTCACCCTGCCCATCTCGTACCTCCGTGCGCTCCGTGCCGCCGACCTTACGGGAGGGGCGCGCGACTGCGCCCGTCCGGTGCTTTGTCCATTCTCGGGAAGAAGTCGAGCCGGTTCCTGCGTAACTTCTTCCCAACCCCGGCGCTCACTGCTACGTTCCCCGTGCATTCCCGGACGCGACGCCGGCACAGGCGGCTGGAGGGTAGCGGTGAGGCGCATGACTGCACGGCCCGCGAACGCGCACCAGGCGCGGCTGCTCCGCCTGCTGCGCGACGGCGGTCCGCGCTCGCGCGCCGAACTCGGGGACCGGGTGGACCTGTCCCGCTCCAAGCTCGCCGTCGAGGTCGACCGGCTGCTGGAGACGGGGCTCGTGGTCGCGGACGGCCTCGCCGCCTCCCGTGGCGGACGCCGCTCGCACAACATCCGCCTCGCGCCGCAGCTCCGCTTCCTCGGCGTGGACATCGGGGCCACCTCCATCGACGTCGCCGTCACCAACCCCGAGCTGGAGATCCTGGGCCACCTCAACCAGCCCATGGACGTCCGCGAGGGGCCGGTCGCGGTCTTCGACCAGGTGCTGGCGATGGTGGCCAAACTGCGCGACAGCGGCGTGGCCGAGGGGTTCGACGGGGCGGGCATCGGCGTGCCCGGCCCGGTCCGCTTCCCCGAGGGCGTCCCGGTCGCGCCGCCGATCATGCCCGGCTGGGACGGCTTCCCCGTGCGGGAGGCCCTCAGCCAGGAACTGGGCTGCCCGGTGATGGTCGACAACGACGTGAACCTGATGGCCATGGGCGAGATGCAGGCCGGAGTGGCCCGCTCCGTACGGGACTTCTTCTGCGTCAAGATCGGCACCGGCATCGGCTGCGGCATCGTCGTCGGCGGTGAGGTGCACCGCGGCACCACCGGCAGCGCCGGCGACATCGGCCACATCCAGGTGGAGCCCGAGGGGCGGCAGTGCGCCTGCGGCAACCGCGGCTGCCTGGAGGCGTACTTCGGCGGGGCCGCGCTCGCGCGGGACGCCGAGGAGGCGGCCCGCGAGGGCCGCTCGGCGGAGCTGGCCCGGCTGCTGGAGGCGAACGGGCGCCTCGGCGCCGCCGACATCGCCGCCGCGGCCTCCGCCGGGGACGGCACCTCGCTCGATCTCATCCGCGCGGGCGGGGCCCGGGTGGGCCAGGTCATCGCGGGGCTCGTCAGCTTCTTCAACCCCTCTCTCGTCGTGATCGGCGGCGGGGTCACCGGGCTGGGCCACACCCTGCTGGCCAGCATCCGCACCCAGGTCTACCGCCAGTCGCTGCCGCTGGCGACCGGCAACCTCCCCATCGTCCTGGGCGAGCTGGGACAGGTCGCGGGGGTGACGGGCGCGGCCCGGCTCACCAGCGACCACCTGTTCTCACCCGCGTAAGGGCCCCTTCGGCCCCCGGCACCACCGCGCACCGCCCCGGCACCACCGCGCACCGCCCGGCACCACCGCACCGCCCGGCACCACCACGCAAGGCCCGCACGCGCCCCACCAGTACGAGCACCGCACAGCGAACCCCGTACGGCCCTGGGACGGAGGTCCCGCATGCCTTTGCTGACGATGTCCTCGATCACCAAGTCCTTCCCCGGTGTCCGCGCGCTCGACGGTGTCGACCTGGACGTGGCGGAGGGCGAGGTGCACTGCCTGCTCGGCCAGAACGGTGCGGGCAAGTCCACCCTCATCAAGGTCCTCTCCGGCGCGCACCAGCCGGACGAGGGGGAGATCACCTGGCGGGGCGAGCCGGTGCGGCTGCCCACCCCCCACTCCGCGATGCGGCTGGGCATCGCCACCATCTACCAGGAACTCGACCTGGTCGAGCACGTCTCCGTCGCCGAGAACATCTTCCTGGGCCACGAGAGCGCCACCCGCGGCATCGTCCGCCCCCGCGAGGCCCGGGCGCGGGCCGCGCGGCTGCTTGCCCGGCTGGGCCACCCCGAGATCGATCCGGCCGCGCTCGCCGGCTCGCTGTCCGCGGCCGGGGCACAGATCGTCTCCATGGCCCGCGCCCTCTCGCACGACGTGCGGCTGATCGTCATGGACGAGCCGTCGGCGGCCCTCGACCCGGACGAGGTCGACAACCTCTTCCGCATCGTCGGGGACCTGACCGCCGACGGCGTCGCGGTCGTCTACATCTCCCACCGGCTGGAGGAGATCCGCCGCATCGGCGACCGCGTCTCCGTCCTCAAGGACGGCCGCGTCGTCGCCCGGGACCTGCCCGCCCGCACCACGCCCACCGAGGAACTCGTCGCCCGGATGACGGGCCGCGGCATACGGCACGCCTTCCCCGACCGGCCGCACGGGCCGCCGCGGGGCGAGCCGGTGCTGCGCGCCGAAGGGCTGGCCCGCGCGGGCGAGTTCGAGCCGCTCGACCTGGAGCTGCGGCCCGGCGAGATCGTCGGGCTGGCCGGGCTGGTGGGCTCGGGACGCTCTCAGATCCTGGAGACGCTGTACGGGGCACGCCGCCCCACCGCCGGCCGGGTGCTGGTGGAGGGCAGGCCGCTGCGGCCCGGCAGCATCACCGCCGCCGTCCGCGCGGGCATCGGGCTGGCGCCCGAGGAGCGCAAGTCGCAGGCTCTGCTGATGCTGGAGTCGGTCACCCGCAACGTCTCCGTCTCCTCCCTGCCCCGCTTCTCGCGCGGCGGCTGGCTCGACCGGGCGCGCGAGCGGGCCGCCGCCCGCCGCCACACCCGCGATCTGGCGCTCAGCCCCGACGACCCCGAACGCCCGGTGCGCACGTTCTCCGGCGGCAACCAGCAGAAGGCCGTGCTCGCCCGCTGGCTGCTGCGCGGCTGCCGGGTGCTGCTGCTGGACGAGCCCACACGCGGCGTGGACGCCGGGGCGCGGGCCGAGCTGTACGCCGTCATCCGGCGGCTCGCCGACGAGGGCGTGTGCGTGCTCCTCGTCTCCAGCGAGCTGCCCGAAGTGCTCGGCCTCGCCGACCGGGTGCTCGTCCTCCGCGAAGGGCGTCTCGTCCACGAGGCCCCCGCCCGCGAACTGGACGAGCACCGCGTGCTCGACCTCGTCATGCGGGGTGCTCCCTCATGAGGGGCGCCGCCCGCGCCCGGCCGCGGCGAGCACGTACGCACCCACCGGCCCCGCTCCCAGAGGTGACCTCACGATGACGAACGCACCCGCCAACGTGGCCAGCGAACCCGCACCGCCGCCCGCGGCGAAAGAGGACCCGGCGAGACGCCGGGTACCGTTCGACATCCGGCAACTCTCCCTCGTCGGCGTGCTGATCGCCCTGGCGGTCGTCGGCACGGTCACCAAGCCCGACGAGTTCCTGGCGGGGGAGAACCTCCGCCTCATCCTCACCCAGGCCTCCGTCATCGGCGTCGTCACGGTCGGCGTCACCTTTGTGATCATCGGCGGCGGCATCGACCTGTCCGTGGGGGCCGTGGTCGCGCTCGCCTCGGTGTGGGCGACCACGGTGGCCACCCAGGACTTCGGTCTCGGCGGCATGCTGCTGTGCAGTGTGCTGGTCGGCCTCGGCTGCGGCCTGGTCAACGGGCTGCTGATCGCCTACGGGCCGATGGTGCCGTTCATCGCCACCCTCGCCATGCTGGCCTCGGCCCGGGGCCTGGCGCTGCAGATCAGCGACGGCAGGACGCAGGTCGTCACCGTGGACGCCGTCCTGGACCTGGGCGTCAAGGACTCCTATGTGCTCGGCGTCCCGCCGATCGTGCTCGTCTTCGCCGTCGTCTGCGTCCTCGGCTGGCTGCTGCTCAACCGCACCACCTTCGGGCGGCGCACGGTGGCGGTCGGCGGCAACGCGGAGGCGTCCCGGCTGGCGGGCATCGCCGTCAAGCGGCAGCGGCTGCTGCTCTACCTGCTGTCCGGGCTGTGCTGCGGCATCGCCGCGTTCATGCTCGTCATCCTCACCGGCTCCGGCCAGAACACCAACGGCAACCTGTACGAACTCGACGCCATCGCCGCCGCCATCATCGGCGGCACGCTGCTCAGCGGCGGCCGGGGCACCATCCTCGGCTCGGTGCTCGGCGTCCTGGTCTTCACCACCATCACCAACCTGTTCGCCCTCAACAACCTCCAGACGGACATCCAGCAGATCGCCAAGGGCGCGATCATCGTCGCGGCGGTCCTGGTCCAGAAGGGTCGGTCCACCACATGAGAGACAAACCACGCCTCCCGCGGGTGGCGACCAGCCGCAGGAGCATGCTCGTCGGCACGGCGGCGGCCGGTGCCGCCATGCTGGCCGCTGGCTGCACCAGCAACGAGAACAACGACGGCGGCGGCGAGGAGTTGGCGGGTGCTCAGGTCGCCGACTCCAAGCCCGGCAAGAAGGTCACCATCGGCTTCGCGGGCCCGCAGGCCGACCACGGCTGGCTCAACGCCATCACCACCCAGGCCGAGAACCGCGCCAAGAAGTACGAGGACGTCACGCTGGAGGCCACCGAGGGCTCCAACGACAACGCCACCCAGATCGGCCAGGTCGAGACCCTCATCAACAAGAAGGTCGACGTCCTGGTGGTGCTCCCCGCCGACGGCAAGGCCCTCACTCAGGTGGGGCTCAAGGCGATGCGGGCCGGGATACCCGTGGTCAACCTGGACCGGATCTTCTCCTCCCAGCAGGCGTACCGCTGCTGGATCGGCGGCGACAACTACGGCATGGGCCTCAACGCCGGGCACTGGATCGGCGAACAGCTCAAGGGGAAGAAGCGGGCCAAGGTCGTCGAGCTGGCCGGAATCGACAACCTGGAGCTGACCCGCCAGCGCACCAAGGGCTTCGACGACGCGCTGAAGAACTACCCCAACATCGAGAAGGTCGCCCGCCAGGCCGCCGAGTTCACCGTCGAGTCCGGGCAGAAGAAGATGTCCGAACTCCTCCAGGCGCAGAAGAGCTTCGACGCGCTGTGGAACCACGACGACGACCAGGGCGTGGGTGCCGAGCGCGCCATCGAGCAGGCGGGCCGGGACGAGTTCCTCATGGTGGGCGGCGCCGGCTCCCAGCGCGTGATGCGGGCCATCAAGGACGACAACAGCGTCCTCAAGGCCACCGTCCTCTACCCGCCCACCATGGCCGCCTCCGCCATCGACCTGGCCCGCGCCCTCGGTCAGGGCAAGGGCATCGCGGGCATGGCCGAGTACGAGATCCCGGCGCACGTCACGCTCTACTCCGCCGTGGTGACGAAGAAGAACGTCGACGAGTACCTCCCGATCGGCTTCACGTGAGCGCCTCGCCGGGAGCGCCGCCGTGAGCGGTGGCCGGGCCCGCGCACGCGGGTGCGTCGTGGCCGGCGGGGGCGCCTCCCGGCCAACAGCCCAGGGAGCGGCTCCCCGGTGCCCCCGCGGCGGGTCGTGCCCTGACCCGTGCGCCGCACGCCCTCACCGTCGTACCGGAAACCCCTGAGAGGGAGGACCTCAATGCCTCACGAGAGCACCGCGCCCGCCACCGCGCCGCCCCTGGGCGTGGGCATGGTCGGCTACGCCTTCATGGGCCAGGCGCACTCCCAGGGCTGGCGCACCGTGGGCCGGGTCTTCGACCTGCCGCTGGCCCCCGCGCTGGCGGCGGTGTGCGGACGGGACCCGGCGGCCGTGCGCGCCGCGGCCGGCCGGCTGGGCTGGGCGGCGGCCGAGACGGACTGGCGCGCGCTGATCGCCCGCGACGACGTGCAGCTCGTCGACATCTGCACCCCGGGCGACAGCCACGCCGAGATCGCCGTGGCCGCGCTGGAGGCCGGCAAGCACGTGCTGTGCGAGAAGCCGCTGGCCAACACCGTCGCCGAGGCCGAGGCGATGGCCGCCGCCGCCCGCGCCGCGCGGGAGCGCGGGCAGGTCGCCATGGTGGGCTTCAACTACCGCCGCACCCCGGCCCTGGCCCTCGCCCGCCGCATGGTCGAGGACGGCCGGCTGGGCACCCTGCGGCACGTGCGGGTCGGCTACCTCCAGGACTGGCTGGTCGATCCCGGCTTCCCGCTCGCCTGGCGGCTGCGCAAGGAGGCGGCGGGCTCCGGCGCCCTGGGCGACCTGGGGGCGCACGCCATCGACCTCGCCCAGCACCTGGCGGGCTCCCCGCTCACCGGCGTCTCGGCGCAGACGGAGACGTTCGTGCGGCGCCGGCCGCTGCGCCAGGGGGAGCCCGACGGGGAACTCGGCGAGGTCACCGTGGACGACGCGGCCCTCTTCACCGGCCGGCTGGCCTCCGGCGCGCTCGCCTCCTTCGAGGTGACCCGGGTCGCCGCGGGCCGCAAGAACGCGCTGCGCGTGGAGCTGAACGGCACGCTCGGCTCGCTCGCCTTCGACCTGGAACGCCTCAACGAACTGGAGTTCCACGACCACACGCAGGAGGCCGGTGAGGCGGGCTTCCGCCGCATCCTGGTCACCGAGCACGACCACCCCTACCTGGAGGCATGGTGGCCGCCCGGCCACGGCCTCGGCTACGAACACACCTTCACCCACCAGGCCCGTGACCTGGTGCTCGCCATCGCCTCGGGCAGCCGGCCCGCGCCGTCCTTCGACGACGGGCTCCAGGTGCAGCGGGTGCTGGCGGCGGTGGAGGAGAGCGCGGAGAAGAACTGCGTCTACACCCCGGTGGCACAACCGGAACCAGCCTAGGAGGCCAGCGTGGCACGTAAGTTCACCCTCTTCACCGGCCAGTGGGCCGACCTGCCGCTGGAGGAGGTCTGCCGCCTCGCCCGCGACTTCGGCTACGACGGACTCGAACTCGCCTGCTGGGGCGACCACTTCGAGGTCGACAAGGCGCTGCACGAGCCCGGCTACGTCGAGGGGCGCCGGGCGCTGCTGGACAAGTACGGCCTGCGGTGCTGGGCCATCTCCAACCACCTGACCGGCCAGGCCGTCTGCGACAGCCCCATCGACGAGCGGCACAAGGCCATCGTCGCCCCGCGCATCTGGGGCGACGGCGACCCGGAGGGCGTGCGGCGGCGCGCCGCCGAGGAGATGAAGGACACCGCGCGGGCCGCCGCCGCGCTGGGCGTGGACACGGTCATCGGCTTCACCGGCTCCTCGATCTGGCACCTGGTCGCGATGTTCCCGCCCACCCCGCCCCGGATGGTCGAGCGCGGCTACGAGGACTTCGCCGAGCGCTGGAACCCCATCCTCGACGTCTTCGACGCGGAGGGCGTGCGGTTCGCGCACGAGGTGCACCCCAGCGAGATCGCCTACGACTACTGGACGACCCAGCGCGCGCTGGAGGCGGTGGAGCACCGTCCCGCCTTCGGGCTCAACTTCGACCCCTCGCACTTCGTGTGGCAGGACCTGGACCCGGTCGGCTTCCTCTACGACTACCGCGACCGCGTCTACCACGTGGACTGCAAGGAGGCCCGCCGCCGGCTCGACGGGCGCAACGGCCGGCTCGGCTCCCACCTGCCGTGGGGAGACCCGCGACGCGGCTGGGACTTCGTCTCCGCGGGGCACGGCGACGTGGTCTGGGAGGACGTCTTCCGGATGCTGCGCGCCATCGGGTACGAGGGGCCCGTCTCCGTGGAGTGGGAGGACGCCGGGATGGACCGGCTGGCCGGCGCCCCGGAGGCGCTGGCGCGTCTGAGGGCGTACGACTACGAGCCGCCGAGCGCCTCCTTCGACGCGGCCTTCGGCAACTGAGTCCCGCTTTGTCCTGCCGAAGGACAAATGCAACCAGCGTGCTGTCAAAGGGGTTCACGGACCGGACAAACAGGGTTACGGTCCTTCAGGTGTGACCGGCGGCACACGGCCCCGGCCCCGCACAGCGCCCGGCCCCGGTACACGGCGCGCCCCGGGCCGCAGCAGCACGGCACCGT
>NZ_VJOK01000001.1:6208174-6213285 GCF_013302895.1 Streptomyces albus subsp. chlorinus
GCCGGCCACACCGGCCGCGCGGGCGCGGCCCCAGCCGCCGCGGCGGACGAGTTCCAGCAGGTCACGCTCGCCAAGGGCGTGGAGGAGACGGGCGAGCCGATGACGATAGCGGTGCTCCCGGACCGCTCCGTCCTGCACACCGCGCGCGAAGGCACGCTCCGGCTGACCGACGCGAAGGGCGACACCAAGGTCGCGGGCACCCTCGACGTCTACAAGCACGACGAGGAGGGGCTCCAAGGGGTCGGCGTCGACCCGCGGTTCGGCAAGAACCGGTTCGTCTACCTCTACTACGCGCCCAAGCTGAACACCCCGGACGGGGACGCGCCGGACACCGGGACGGCCGAGGACTTCAAGAAGTTCCAGGGCGTCAACCGGCTCTCGCGGTTCGTGCTGAAGAAGGACGGCACGCTCGACAAGGCGAGCGAGAAGAAGATCCTGGACGTGCCCGCCAACCGGGGCACCTGCTGCCACGTGGGCGGCGACATCGCGTTCGACTCCAAGGGCAACCTGCTGCTGTCCACCGGCGACGACTCCAACCCCTTCCAGTCGGACGGCTTCACCCCGATCGACGAGCGCGCCGACCGCAACCCGGCCTTCGACGCCCAGCGCTCCGCGGGCAACACCGACGACCTGCGCGGCAAGATCCTCCGCATCAAGGTCCGCGGCGACGGCTCGTACACCGTCCCGAAGGGCAACCTCTTCCGGAAGGGCACGAAGAAGACGCGGCCCGAGATCTACGCGATGGGCTTCCGCAACCCGTTCCGGATGACCGTGGACAAGAAGACCGACACGGTCTACGTCGGCGACTACGGCCCCGACGCGGGCGCCGCCGACCCGCGGCGCGGCCCGGCGGGACAGGTCGAGTTCGACCGCGTCACGCGCCCGGGCAACTACGGCTGGCCGTACTGCACCGGCGAGAACGACGCCTACACCGACTACGACTTCGCCACCAAAACCTCCGGCGAGAAGTTCGACTGCGCGGCGCCGCGCAACACCTCCCCGCGCAACACCGGACTGACCAGACTGCCGCCCGCGCACGCCGCCTGGATCACCTACAACGGGCCCTCGGTGCCCGAGTTCGGTGACGGCTCCGAATCCCCGATGGGCGGACCCGTCTACCGCTACGACGCGAAGAACACCAACCCGGCCAAGTTCCCCAAGAGCTTCGACGGCGACTTCTTCGCGGGCGAGTTCGGCCGCAAGTGGATCAAGCGCATCGAGCACGGCGCGGACGGCGAGGTCTCGAAGATCAACGACTTCCCGTGGACCGGCACCCAGGTGATGGACATGGACTTCGGCCCGGACGGCGCGCTCTACGTCCTCGACTACGGCACCGGCTACTTCAACGGGGACGAGAACTCCGCCCTCTACCGCATCGAGAACGCCACCGACGGGCACAGCCCCGTCGTCGAGGCCGGCAGCGACGTGCGCGACGGGCAGGCGCCGCTCGAGGTCGCCTTCACCTCCGAGGCGAGCGACCAGGACGGCGACGCCCTGAAGCTGAGCTGGGACTTCGGCGACGGCGCCACCTCCACCGAGGCGAACCCCACCCACACCTACCGGGCGAACGGCACCTACACCGCCACCGTCACCGCCCAGGACGCCTCGGGCCGCACCGGCTCCGCCGGCGTCCACGTCACGGTCGGCAACACCGCCCCCAAGGTGCGGCTGAAGCTCCCGGCCGACGGGACGCCGTTCTCCTTCGGCGACGAGATCCCCTTCGAGGTGCGGGTCACCGACCCGGAGGAGCCGCGGATCGACTGCTCCCGGGTCGAGGTCAACTACATCCTGGGTCACGACAGCCACGGCCACCCCATGACCTCGGCCAAGGGCTGCGAGGGCACGCTCAAGACCCAGGCCGACGGTGAGCACGACCCCGATGCCAACATCTTCGGTGTCCTCGACGCCTCCTACACCGACAGCGGCGCGAACGGCCAGCCCTCGCTGACCGGCCACGGGCAGAGCGTCCTGCAGCCCGAGCACCGCCAGGCCGAGCACTTCACCGCCGCCGCCGACGGCGTCACCAAGGGCGACGTGGCCGGGGCCGAGGGCGGCAAGGCCGTCACCGGGGTGAAGAACGGCCAGTGGATCGCCTACGACCCGTACGCGCCCGCCGGGGTCAGCAAGCTGACGGCCCGTGTGGCGGGCAAGGCCGACGGCACCGTCGAGGTCCGCGCCGACGCCCCGGACGGGCCTCTCCTGGGCACGGCGAAGGTCTCCGCGACCAGCGGCTGGAGCGAGGTGAGCACCGCCGTCAGCGGTGCGCCCGAGGGCGCCGACAAGCTCTACCTCGTCTTCACCGGAGGCGGGGGCGCGCTCTTCGACCTGGACAGCTTCACCGTCACCACCGGATGAGAGGAGGGGAGACATGACCGGGCGACGCACGCGCCGTGCCCGCCTCACCGCGGCGGCGGCCGCACTGCTGGCCGGGGCCTTCGCGGTGCCGCAGCAGGCCGCCGCACAGCCGGACGGCGACAAGGCGGGCAGGGTCCTCGTCTTCTCCAGGACGGCCGGGTTCCGCCACGACTCCATCCCCGACGGCATCGCCGCGATCCGGCAGCTGGGAGCGGACGGCGGCTTCCGCGTGGACGCCACGGAGGACGCCGCCGCGTTCACCCCCAGGAAGCTGGCACGGTACGACGCGGTGGTCTTCCTCTCCACCACGGGAGACGTGCTCGACGGGCGGCAGCAGCGGGCCTTCGAGGCGTACATCGGTAAGGGCGGCGGCTACGTCGGCGTGCACGCCGCCGCCGACACCGAGTACGACTGGAAGTGGTACGGCGGCCTGGCCGGCGCCTACTTCGCCTCCCACCCGGCGATCCAGCCCGCCACCGTGCGGGTCGAGGACCGCGGCCATCCCGCCACCGCCCACCTGGGCGACAGCTGGCAGCGCACCGACGAGTGGTACAACTACCGCTCCAACCCGCGCGAGCGGGCCCACGTCCTGGCCACCCTGGACGAGGGCTCCTACACCGGCGGCACCATGGGCGCCGACCACCCGCTGGCCTGGTGCCAGGAGTACGCCGGAGGGCGCGCCTTCTACACGGGCGCGGGCCACACCGAGGAGGCGTACGCGGACCCCGCCTTCCGCGCGCACCTGCTGGGCGGCATCCGGTACGCCACCGGCGCGGTGCGGGCCGACTGCCGTCCCGAGACGGGGTACACACCGCTGTACGACGGCCACGGACTCGACGGCTGGAAGCAGGCCGGGCCCGGCTCCTTCGAGGAGAGCGCCGAGGGGACGCTCACCAGCCGCGGCGGCATGGGCCTGCTGTGGTACGCGCGGCGCCCGTTCTCCTCCTACTCCCTCAAGCTCGACTGGCGGATGGCGGGCGCCGACGGCGACGACAACTCCGGTGTCTTCGTCGGCTTCCCCGCCTCCGACGACCCGTGGTCGGCCGTGGAGAAGGGCTACGAGATCCAGATCGACGCCACGGACGTGGACGAGAAGACCACGGGCTCGGTCTACGGGTTCCAGTCGGCCGACCTCGCCGCGCGCGACAGGGCCCTCAACCCGCCCGGCACCTGGAACACCTATGAGATCCGGGTCGAGGGCGAGCGCCTGCGGGTGTACCTGAACGGGGTGCTCGTCAACGACTACACCAACACCGATCCGGCCCGCAGCCTGACGGACGGGCACGTGGGCCTGCAGAACCACGGAGACGGGGACGAGGTGGCCTTCCGCAACGTCCGCATCCGGCAACTGGACTGAGGCCCCGCGCCACCACGGGCGGACGGTGGGCGTGCGGGCGGTGGGGGCGCGGGACCGCGCACCCCACCGCACACCCACTGCGCACGCACCGCGCGGCCGAGCCGCTCGCACGCGCCCCGGCCGCGCCCCAGCCGCACTTCGGCCGCACCGCACCACCCAGCACCAGCCAGGAAGGACATCCGTGACCGACAACCGAGAGAACCCCGTCGGCGCAGTGCCCCGCACCGGGGTGTGGCTCATCGGCGCCAGGGGTTCCGTCGCCACCACCACCCTCACCGGAGCGGCAGCGCTGGCCGCGGGGCTGCACCCGCCCGTCGGCCTGGTCACGGAGACACCCCCGTTCGAGGGCAGCGCACTCCCACCGCTCGACTCCCTCGTCTTCGGCGGTCACGACACCGCCAGCTGCCCCCTCCCCAAGCGCGCGGAGGCCCTGGCGGAGGCCGGAGTGCTGCCGCACGGACTCCCGTCCGCACTCGGCGCGGAACTGGCCGCCGCCGAGGCGCGGATCCGCCCGGTGGCGGAGTCCGGACCGGGCGCGGGGGAGGAGGAGTTCATCGCCGCCTGCGCCGAGGACATCCGCGCCTTCACCCGCGCCCACGGCCTCGCCCGCACCGTCGTCGTCAACGTCGCCAGCACCGAACCGCACCCGGCCGACGACGAGGACCCGCTCCCGCCCAGTTCCCGCTACGCGGCGGCGGCCCTGCGCGCGGGGTGCCCGTATGCCAACTTCACCCCCTCCACCGGACTGCACCACCCCCGCCTGGCCGGGACGGCACGCACCGCGGGCGTGCCGTACGCGGGACGGGACGGCAAGACGGGGCAGACACTGCTGCGGTCCGTGCTCGCCCCGATGTTCGCGCAGCGCGCGCTGGCAGTCCGGGCGTGGTCGGGTACCAACCTGCTCGGCGGCGGTGACGGGGCGGCACTCGCCGATCCGGCCGCGGCGGCGGCCAAGAACGCGGGCAAGGCCAGGGTGCTGGCGGACAACCTCGGCACCCTGCCCCAGGGCGAGGTGCACATCGACGACGTCCCCGCGATGGGGGACTGGAAGACCGCCTGGGACCACATCGCCTTCGACGGCTTCCTCGGCTCCCGCATGGTCCTCCAGACGATCTGGCAGGGCTGCGACTCCGCGCTCGCCGCCCCGCTCGTCCTCGACCTCGCCCGCCTGCTGGCCCGCGCCGACGAGGCGGGCCTCACCGGCCCGGTCGAGGGGCTGGGCTTCTACTTCAAGGACCCCGACAACGGGCCCGCCGACCTGCCGGGCCAGTGGCGTGCCCTGCTGGCCCTCGCCGACCGCCTGGCGGCGGCCAGGGACGGGGGCGCCGCGTGACGCGGCGGGAGCGGGCCGCCGCATGGGCCCAACTGCTGCGCGTCTCCGCCGCTGTTCACCGTGCCC
>NZ_VJOK01000001.1:6214454-6219729 GCF_013302895.1 Streptomyces albus subsp. chlorinus
CGCTACGCCTACGGCACCAACGGCCTGGCCGACCTGCGGCTGGAGGACGCGCTCGCCCTCCTCGCCGACCTCGGCTACGCGGGCGTGGGGCTGACGCTCGACCACATGCACCTCGATCCGCTCGCCCCCGGCCTGGCGGCCCGCACAGCGCGGGTTGCCCGGGTGCTGGAGCGGCACGGGCTGGCCGTCACCGTCGAGACGGGGGCGCGCTATGTGCTCGATCCGCGCCGCAAACACCACCCCACCTTGCTGGACCCGGCGGCGGACGCCCGTGCCGCGCGGACGGATCTGCTGCTCAAGGCGGTACGCGTCGCCGCCGATCTGGGGGCGCACGCGGTGCACTGCTTCAGTGGGCGGCTGCCTCCCGGCACACCGCCGGAAGCGGCCTGGGCGCGGCTGGCGGACGGTGTCGGGTCGGTGCTGGACGCGGCCGGCGCGGCGGGCGTCCCGGTCGCGATCGAGCCGGAGCCGGGCCACCTGCTGGAGGACCTGGCGGGGTTCCACCGGCTGCGCACCGCGCTGGGCGGCCCCGACATGCTGGGAGTGACCCTGGACATCGGGCACTGCCAGTGCCTGGAGCCGGAGCCGCCCGCCGCGTGCGTCCGCGCCGCGGCGCCCTGGCTGCGGCACGTCCAGATCGAGGACATGCGGCGCGGTGTCCACGAGCACCTGCCGTTCGGCGAGGGGGAGATCGACTTCCCGCCCGTGCTGGCGGCGCTGCGGGAGGCGGGTTACGGCGGCCTGCTCACCGTCGAGCTGCCGCGCCACTCGCACGCGGGCCCCGAACGCGCCGCGTCGGCCTTCGACTTCCTGACCACGGCGGAGACGGCGGCCACCGCGCTCCTGGCGGCGGCCCCCGCCACGGGACGTGGGGGTGTCCGATGCTGAGTCCACTCGCCTCGCTCCGTGCCGGCCTGGAGCGGCGGCTGAAGCCGGAGGGGCGCGCGTGGCTGCGTCAGGCACTCTCGGAGGCGACCGACGTCACCGAGCCCGCCGGGCCGGCCGGGCTGCCCCGCTGGGAGCTGCACTTCGTCACGGCGGGCCGCCGGTGCGGCCCGGCACCGCACACGGAGGGCGGCGCTCCCGATCCGGTCGACGCCGCCCGCGTGCTCATCCTGCACGCGGCGGCACCCGGTACCGACGCCCTCGTCCGCCTCTACGGGAAAGGATCGGCCGACGAGCGGCGGGCCGTGCTCCTCGCCCTTCCGCATCTGGACCCGCCGCCTCGGACCGCACGCGCGCTCTCCCTGGTGGAGGACGCGCTGCGGACCAACGACACCCGGCTGGTCGCCGCCGCGCTGGGGCCGTACGCCGCCGCGCACCTGGACGCGCACCAGTGGCGGCAGGGCGTGCTCAAGTGCCTGTTCACCGGGGTGCCGACGGCCGCCGTCGCGGGGCTCGAACACCGGGCGGCGGGGGATGACGAGCTGGCCCGGATGCTGGAGGACTACGCCCGGGAGCGGACCGCGGCCGGCCGCACGGTTCCCGAGGACCTGGCGTACGTGCTGCGCCTGGCCCGGTTCGAGGAGTCGCGGGACACCCCGCACCCGCCCGGCCCCCACCGCCCCGGCCCCGACCCGTCCGTCCCCGACCCGTCGGGCCACCCTCCGCCCGCCGCGCCGCACCGGCGGTCGCAGTCGCGGTCGCAGCCGAGGCCGCCGGAGTCCCCGCCGCAGTCGCCGCGGTCACCGCAGCCGCGGTCGCAGTCGCCGCAGCCGCGGTCACCGGAGTCGTAGCCACCGCCACAGCGAGGAGCGTGACGCCCCATGCCGACGCAGTCCCGCAGCATCCCGCGCATCTTCGACCCGCACATCCACATGACGTCCCGCACCACCGACGACTACGCCGCGATGTACCAGGCGGGGGTGCGCGCCCTGGTGGAGCCGTCCTTCTGGCTCGGTCAGCCGCGCACCTCGCCGGCCACGTTCTACGACTACTTCGACTCGCTGCTGGGCTGGGAGCCGTTCCGCGCCGCCCAGTACGGCATCGTCCACCACTGCACGCTCGCGCTCAACCCGAAGGAGGCCAACGACCCGCGCTGCACCCCGGTGCTGGAGGAGCTGCCGCGCTACCTCCTCAAGGACGGGGTGGTGGCCGTCGGCGAGATCGGCTACGACTCGATGACCCCGGCCGAGGACACGGCGCTGGCGGCCCAGCTGGAGCTGGCCCTCGTCCATGAGCTGCCCGCGCTCGTGCACACCCCGCACCGCGACAAGGCGGCGGGTCTCGCCCGCACCCTCGATGTGCTGCGCGAGTCGAAGCTGCCGCCCGAGCGGGTCGTGCTCGACCACCTGAACGAGACGACGGTGGGGCCGGCCGCGGACAGCGGCTGTTGGCTCGGCTTCTCCATCTACCCGGACACCAAGATGGACCCCGACCGGATGGTCCGCATCCTGCGGGTGCACGGCACCGAGCGGGTGCTGGTCAACTCGGCGGCGGACTGGGGCAGGAGCGATCCGCTCAAGACCCGGCACGTGGCCGAGGCGATGCTGGCCGCCGGGTTCGACGAGGACGACGTGGACCGGGTGCTGTGGCGCAACCCGGTCGCCTTCTACGGCCAGAGCGGACGGCTGCGCCTCGACGCCGTACCCGCGGGCGAGCGGCTGTTCGCGGGCAACTCGATCCTCCGCGGCGGAGAGTGAGGGCGGCGCACCATGCGATTCCGGCACCCCGACGGATCGACCGTCCACCTCGCCTACTGCACCAACGTCCACGCGGCCGAGCAACTGGACGGCGTCCTGCGCCAGTTGACCGAGTACGCCGAGCCCGTGCGGCGCAGACTCCACCGGGACCGGCTCGGCATCGGCCTGTGGCTGGCCCGCGACGCCGCCCGCGCCCTCACCGACGACCCGGCGGCCGTACGGCGGCTGCGCGGCGGGCTGGACCGGGCGGGGCTGGAGGTCGTCACCCTCAACGGCTTCCCCTACCAGGGGTTCGGTGACGAGCACGTCAAGTACCGCGTCTACCGGCCCGACTGGAGTGACGACGCGCGCCTGGACCACACCACCGACCTCGCCCGGCTGCTGGCCGCGCTGCTTCCCGAGGATGTGCGCGAGGGCAGCGTCTCCACCCTGCCGCTCGCCTGGCGCACCGGCTTCGGCGCCGAGGCCCGGCGCCGCGCCCTGAGCCGCCTGCACACCCTGGCCGCGCGGCTGGACGCGCTGGAGGAGCTGACCGGCCGCTCCGTCCGCGTCGGCCTGGAACCCGAGCCGGGCTGCACCGTCGAGACCACCGCGGACGCCGTCGCGGCGCTGACGGGCGAGGACGCGCCGCCCGCGCACCGCATCGGAGTCTGCCTGGACACCTGCCACCTGGCCACCGCGTTCGAGGACCCCGCCGCGGCCGTGGCCCGGCTGACCGGCGCCGGACTGTCCGTCGTCAAGTCGCAGCTGTCGGCCGCGCTGCACGCCGAGCAGCCGGAGCGGCCCGAGGTGCGCTCCGCGCTCGCCGAGTTCGCCGAGCCGCGCTTCCTGCACCAGACCCGCACCCTCACACCCGCCGGCGCCCTGCGCGGCACCGACGACCTCGACCGGGCCCTCGCCCCCGGAGCGCTGCCCACCGGCGGCCCGTGGCGGTCCCACTTCCACGTCCCGCTGCACACGCCCCTCGCCCCGCCGCTGGCGGCCACCACCCCGGTGCTCCGCGAGACGCTGGGCCACCTGGTCGGCGGACCGGCACCGCTCACCCGCCACCTGGAGGTGGAGACCTACACCTGGCAGGCCCTGCCGCCGTCGCTGCGCCCCACCACCCGCGCCCAGCTCGCGGACGGACTCGCCGCCGAACTGTCCTGGACCCGCGACCTGCTCATCGACCTCGGCCTCAAGGAGCTGCCGTGACGGAACCCCTGCTGGTCCTCGACGTCGTCGGGCTCACCCCCGCGCTGCTGGCCCACACGCCGAACCTGCGGGCACTGGCCGAAGGCGGCTCCCGGGCGCCGCTGCACACCGTGCTGCCCGCCGTCACCTGCGCCGCCCAGTCCACCTTCCTGACCGGCGACCTCCCCTCCGGGCACGGCATCGTCGCCAACGGCTGGTACTTCCGCGAACTCGGCGACGTCCTGCTGTGGCGCCAGCACAACGCGCTGGTGGGCGGCGAGAAGCTGTGGCACGCGGCCCGCGCGCGGCAGCCCGGCTACACGGTGGCGAACATCTGCTGGTGGTACGCGATGGGCGCCGACGTGGACTGGACCGTCACCCCGCGCCCCGTCTACTACGCCGACGGGCGCAAGGAACCCGACTGCTACACCCGCCCGCCGGACCTGCACGACGAACTCGTGGCCGCGCTGGGCGACTTCCCGCTGTTCACCTTCTGGGGCCCCGGCGCGGACCTCACCTCGTCGGAGTGGATCATCGGCGCCACCCGCCACCTGCTGCGCACCCGCCGCCCCGACCTGGCCCTGGCCTACGTACCCCACCTCGACTACGACCTCCAGCGGTACGGGCCCGACGACCCCCGCGCGCACCGGGCCGCCGCCGACGTGGACGCCGCCCTCGCCCCGCTGCTGGCCGACGCGCGGGCGGAGGGCCGCACCGTCGTGGTGCTCTCCGAGTACGGCATCACCCGGGTTCGCCGCCACGTGGACATCAACCGCGCCCTGCGCCGCGCCGGACTGCTGGAGGTGCACACCCAGGACGGCATGGAGTACCTCGACCCGTGGACGTCCCGCGCCTTCGCCGTCGCCGACCACCAGCTGGCCCATGTCTACGTCCGCGACCCGGCCGACCTGCCCGCCGCACGCGAGGCGCTCACCGGACTGCCGGGCCTGGAGCGGTTGCTGGACGAGACGGGCAAGAAGGAGGCCGGCCTCGACCACCCGCGCTCCGGCGAACTGGTCGCGCTCGCCGCACCCGACGCCTGGTTCACGTACTACTACTGGCTCGACGACCGCCGCGCCCCCGACTTCGCGCGGCTGGTGGAGATCCACCGCAAACCCGGCTACGACCCGGCCGAGCTGTTCATGGACCCGCACGACCCCTACGTCAAGCTGCGGGCCGCCGCCGCGCTGGCCCGCAAGAAGACCGGCATGCGCTACCGCATGGCCGTCGTCCCCCTCGACCCGTCCCCGGTCCGCGGCAGCCACGGCCGCCTGCCGGAGCGCACCGAGGACGGCCCCGTCCTGCTGTGCTCCCGCCCCGGCGCGCTCGGCGCCGCGGCGGACGGGACGCCCTTCCCCGCCACCGATGTGAAGCGCCTGCTTCTCGACCTCGCACTGGGAGATGCCTCATGACGTGCGGACCCGCACACCCCCAGCACCCCGAACTCGACCGCACGCTGC
>NZ_VJOK01000001.1:6220167-6248643 GCF_013302895.1 Streptomyces albus subsp. chlorinus
GCGCGGACGGCCGCCCCGGCTGCCGCCCGCTCGTTCCGCGCGGCAGGCTCGGTATCCAGCTCTACACCGTCCGCGACCAGATCCAGAAGCTGGGCTTCGCCACCGTCTTCAAGGAGCTGGAGCGCTACGGCTACGACTCCGTGGAGTTCGCCGGCTACACCCAGGGCACCGGTGACCTCACCCTGCGGCAGCTCAGGCGCCTGCTGCGGGAGCACGGGCTGCGCGGCATCGGCAGCCACGTCGGCTACTGGTCAGGCGATCCGGACGCCTACACCTTCGCCACCCAGCTGGAGAAGGTCGTCGACGACGCCGCCGCGCTCGGACTCCCGCACGTGGGCACGGCCGCGAGCCCGGACCGCTACGGCCGCACCGTGGACGCCTGGAAGCGGGCGTCCGAGGACTTCAACACCTACGGCGCGGCGGCCCGTGCCCGCGGGCTGAAGTTCTACCAGCACAACCACCAGATGGAGTTCGGCTTCGCCGAGGACAGGCCCGACGTGCGCCTCTACGACGTCCTGCTGGCCGAGACCGACCCCGAACTGGTCTATCTGGAGATGGACATCTACTGGGCGTTCGCCGGCAAGCACCGCTTCAGCGTCCGCCCCGACGGCACCCCGGCCCCCTTCGACCCGGTCGACTACGTCCTGGCGGCCCCGCACCGCTACCCCCTCTTCCACGTCAAGGACGGCGAACACGACGAGGCATCGCCCGACGGCTACCGCATGGTCGACGTCGGTGACGGCGACATCGACTACGAGCGCTTCCTCGGCACCGTCCTCAAGCGGCACCGGGGCCGTGCCGACCACCACTGGCTGATGGAGCGCGACGACGCCGTGGACCCGGCCGCCAACCCGGCCGGCTCCCTCACCTCGGCCCGCCGCTCGGCCGCCTACCTGCGCGGCAAGAGGTAGCCGCCACCGGCACGTCCGTATGCCGGTACAAAAAGGGCATTTCCGGGCAATCCATCAGCAAACCCAGGTGAGAAGCACTCCCAACCCTTGGTATCGTTACGGGCGTCGCCACGGCAGCCCGGCTCCGTGGCACAGCCCGGTCCGGGTGGCGGAATGGTAGACGCGCTAGCTTGAGGTGCTAGTGCCCTTTATCGGGCGTGGGGGTTCGAGTCCCCCCTCGGACACACATCGTAGGCGTACCATGCACATCTGCTTTCGGGCCGTGACTCCCTCGTCACGGCCCTTTCGCTGTCCCACCCGCCCGCCTACCGCCAAAGTTGAGGCGCGTATCGAACCAGTGGTGGACGACGCCCGGTCGCACCCGGCCTAGCCTGCGGAGCAGGAAGTGAACAGGGGGGGCGCACATGACCGACAACGGCACTTTCGAAGAGGCGAAGCGAAGGGCGGAGTTCATCCAACGCCTCTCGGACGACTGCTGGCACGCCTTGGACGCGTCCTGCCGCACCATGGACGACGACGCCTGGGTCGGGCCGGTCGCCCGGCGCTTCCACGAGGTCATCCGGGCCGACCAGCGCGAGTTGTGGGCCCAATTGTCCAAGGCGGTCCGGGACGCCGAGGCGAAACTCGCGACGATTCCCCGGCCATGACCCATCCGGTGGGAAGCCCCCATTTCTCCGGTGCCAAGATGCCCGCCTTCGACGACTTGGTGAACGCGCACACCCGTGCCGCATCAGTCCTCGAACAGTGCGCCGATGACCTGTGGACCGAGTTGGTCAGAATGCGTGTCGACTCCGCACCCGCCCAGCGGATACGCGCCATCGCCGAACGGGTCCGCGGCCAGGTGACGGAATTGCGGAGGCGCCAGAGCCTGGTGCACGCGATGCAGCGGCAGGGGGGTGGTGCACGGTTGTGCACGGTCCAGGGCACCTACTGGACCTTGCCCGACACTCTGTCGGGCAAGGTTCCGATGCCCGTGCCGGGCTCGCCGCCCGTCGAGCCGGTGAAGCTCTCCTTCGAGCTCCGGGAGGCAACCGTCCTGCCCCGGCCCGGGCGGCTGCGTCCGGACGGCACTCCCTTCTCCCCCGAGGAGGACGCGGTCCTCAGCTGGCTGGAGGCGCACCGGGTCACCATCATCGAGGAAGCCCGGAAATGGAACGTCTCTCCTCAGTCGATCGCTGCCGCCATTTCCTGGGAAGCCATGCTGAACGTGAGGGAGCCCCCCGACGATCTGGCTGCCGGCTGGGGATTCAGCAACAAGCTGCCGAACGCGTCGTTCGGGCCGGGCAAGGTGCACGCCAATTTCCCCCTCGTCAACCAGATCGAGAAGCGGGGCTACCTCCCCCGCAGATCCGTCCGGGAACGGGAATTGCTGCTCAAGAGCGACGAGGGGTCCATTCGGTACATCGCCGCGATCATGGGGGCGTTCTCCAAAGCGGCGGAGGACGGCTGGAAAGGGCCCCGGCCCTACAGCATCCGCTACAACGTGCCGATGCTCACCCAGCTGTACCAGGGATACGACCTGGAGAAGTGGGAGAAGAACCTTCGCGAGAGAGAAAAAGCAGGGAACTGGGACCCGCCGGGGTTCGGGGACGAGATGGCGGTCTGGGCCAGCCGGAACCAGGAATTCCTTGACGCCGTCCTGCCCCGGCATCCCTGGCGGACGGACCCCGTACCCGCGCCGCCGGTCCCGCGCCCGGGCGCGCCGGACACTCCGCTGCCGACGACCATGCCCAGCCCCACCCCCCGGTCGTGATCCGGAGAGGGGACGGCGCCCCCGCGGCACAGGAGCAGGCAGCCGCAGGCGCGAGCGACATCACGGGGCGAGTGCACCGACCACGGGATGACCGGGGCCGGGGGCCGCGGTCCGCCGTTCACGTGCGCAGGGTGACAGACGGTGCGTGGCCGTAGCGCTGGCGGTACCAGTGTGCGAAGCGGCCCAGGTTGGAGAAGCCCCAGCGGAAGGCGATCTCCGCGACGGTGACCGGCCCGTCGGCGTCGGCGGCCAGCAGGTCGCGGTGGGCGCGCTCCAGGCGGACCTGGCGGAGGTAGGCCAGCGGTGTACAGCCGACGTACCGGCGGAACGCCTCCTGCAGGGCGCGGGGGCTGAGCCGGGCCGCCACGGCGAGGTCGGAGAGGCTCAGCGGCTGGTCGCTGCGTTCCTCGATGAGCTGGATGGCCCTGCGGACGGCGGGGTGTGCCACGTTCCCGATGTGCCGTGCCGGCTCGGAGTCGGGCAGCAGGCGGTGCGTCGCCATCAGGGTCGCGGCGGCGGCCTGGGTGAGCTGTGCCGCCACCAGTGGATTGGCGTGGGCCACGCCTCCGGACATCACTTCCCGGTGCACTGCCGCGGAGATCCCCGACCAGCTCTCCGCCGCCGCCGGGGACACCGCGCCGCCCAGCGCGAACCGTGCCCGTACCGGCTCCTCGCGCCCCAGCGCCTCGCCCGCCGCCCGGTCGACCACCTCCCGCGAGAGTCTGAGCGTCGTCATACGGGCGCCGGGGCTCCAGAAGACCTTGAACCTGCGGTGCGGGTCGAGGACGTAGGTGTCCCCGACGTCCACGTACTGCTCCTCGCGCCCGGGCGACTCGACCCGGACCCTGCCCTTGTGGACCTGGCAGACCAGCAGGTACGTCGTGAGCGGCTCGGGCGCCACCAGCGTCTCCGTGCCGTAGCTCAGCGCGGACAGGGTGACTCCGGGAAAGCTCCCCTCCGCGTACCACGCGGTGAAGTCCTGCGGTCTGCTCAAGGCGCGCAGCTCGTACGGGCTGTACGCCGTGCTGATCATCTCGCGCGTCTCGTCCAGATCGTCGCTGCGGACGAGCGTCCGCATCCGGCTGTCCTCGGCAGCGGGCGCGTTCATCAGAGCTTCCTCACTCACCGTCGCGTTTTTCGGCCAGGCACCGCGTAACGCGGCTAGCTCGCCCCTACCGCAGTGAGTAACGTTCTGATTCCCAGGAGTCAAACTCCGCCCGATGGCGCGGAGTTCGCACAGGCCACTATCGGCCATCCTGGAGCCGTACCGCGCCTGGGGATCGGGGGACCCCAGCGCGATACTGGCAGGGCCCCGAGCCGGTTCCTCCGGCTCGGGGCCCTGTTGATGCGTCCGTTGGTGCGCTCCGCCTCCCCGGGCGTCAGCCCTCCGCGCCTGCGGGGCCGGTCCCGGACGCGGTCCCGGGTCCGGTGAGACGCCGGAGCACGGACCGCAGCAGCGCGTTGAACTCCGCGGGCTGCTCCACGTGCGGCATGTGGCCGGACTCCTCCATGATGTGGACCTCGCCGTTCGGGGCCAGCTCCGCGAGGGTCTCGGACACCTCCACGGGGATCTCCGCGTCGAGTTCGCCGTGGATGAAGACCGCGGGCACGGTCAGCTCCTCGATGGTGTGCCGGGGGTTGTTGCGCACCGCGTCGGTGAGGATCTCGTCGATGCGGTCCGAGGAGCCGAGGATCTGCCGGGCCGTCCACTCCAGCAGCGACGGGTCGGCCAGCGGCCCGTACCAGTCGACGACCCACTGCCGTACCGTTTCCTCCCGGTCGGTGCGCAGCGCCTTCCGCAGTTCGACGAGACGTTCCGCCTTCCGCTCCGCGGGCCAGTACCCGGGGCCGTCGACGGCGACCACCGCGCGGACGGTCGCGGGCTTGCGCCTGGCCGCCTCCAGGACGATCGCGGCCCCGGCCGAACAGCCCACCAGCACCGGGTCGTCCAGCTTCAGCGTGGCCGCCAGCCCCAGCACGTCGTCCGCCAGCTGCGCGATCGTGCTGTCGTCCGCAGGCCGTCCGGAGCGTCCGCACCCGCGCCAGTCGGGCGTGACGACCCGGTGGTCCCGGGCGAACTCCTCGACCTGCGCGCTCCACACCGAACCGCACGTGCCCCAGCCGTGCAGCAGGATCAGCGGCTGTCCCGCTCCCCGGTCCTCGTAGAACAGCTCGATGCGGTTGACGGTCGCGTAGGGCACGGATCCTCCTGGCGGTGCGGCACATGACGGGACGCGGTGCGGGGGGACGGACGGGGACGGACAGCGGAACGGAACGAACAAGCAGGGCCCCGAGCCGGAGTACCGGCTCGGGGCCTCGCCGCACGACGCCGGGTCCCCCGATCCCGGCTGCGTGACAGCCCCAGGCACGACCGCGCCTGCCTGGCGTGATGTCCTACCCCCGTGGCAACTCCACGGTCAGGCACGGCAGGTGACGCCTGGGACCCAGGACGCTACTCACGGTGCGGGGAGCGGGCTAGCCGGGGAGCGCGGCGCGTGGCCGGATAACGCGCCCGCCGAGGAGCGGCACCGGCACTGCGCCGCCGCCCTCACCCGTCCTCCGCGCCCGCGTTCCAGGCCCGGTCCGCGAGGAGGCGCAGGCCGTTGAGGCCGACGAGGACGGTGGAGCCCTCGTGGCCCGCGACGCCGAGAGGCAGCGGGAGAGTGCCGGCCAGGTCCCAGACGACGAGGCCGGCGATGAAGACGCCGGCGATGACCAGGTTCTGGACCACCAGGCGGCGGGCGCGGCGGGACAGGCGCAGGAGGCGGGGGATCGCCGCGAGTTCGTCCCGGACGACGACGGCGTCGGCGCTCTCCAGGGCGAGGTCCGAGCCGGTGCCGCCCATGGCCACCCCGGCGTGGGCGGCGGCGAGCGCGGGCGCGTCGTTGACGCCGTCGCCGACCACCAGGACCCGGCCGCCGGCGCGTCCCAGCTCCCCGACGGCCGCGACCTTGTCCTGGGGCAGCAGCCCGGCCCTGACATCGGTGATGCCGACCTCGCCGGCGAGGCGGTCAGCGGCGCGCGCGTTGTCGCCGGTCAGCAGCACGGGCGGGCGTCCGGCCAGGGCGGTGAGGCTGGTGACGGCCGCCGCGGCGTCCGGGCGCAGGCGGTCGGCGATGCCGAGGATCCCTGCCGGGGCGCCGTCCACGAGGACGAGGACGGCGGTGCTCCCCGCCGCCTCCAGCCGCGCGGCCGCGGCCCGCGCCGGTGAGAGAGCGCTGTGCGGGGAGGTGTTCTCGCGAGGGGAGGTGCTCCCGTGCGGGGAGGTGCTCTCGTACGGGGAGGCGCTTCCGTGCGGGGAGGTGATCCCGTCCGGTGCGGCGTTCCTGTCCGGTGCGGCGTTTCCGTCCGGTGGGGTGTTGCCGCCCGAAGGGGTGTTGCCGTCCGAGGAGGTGCTGCCGTCGCCGGTCAGGCGGGCCGGGCTGCCGACGCGGACCGTGCGGCCCTCCACGGTGGCGGTGACCCCGGTGCCGGGTGAGGAGGTGAAGCCGACCGCCGTCGGCAGGGTCAGGCCGCGGTCGCGGGCGGCGTCGACGACGGCCCGCGCGAGGGGGTGCTCGCTGGGGTGTTCGGCGGCGGCTGCCAGCCGGAGCACCGTCTCCTCGCCGTACCCGTACCCGTACCCGGACCCGGACCCGGACCCGGGTACGGACGCGGGTAGCGGGCACACCTCGGTGACCCGCGGGGTGCCCTCGGTGAGGGTGCCGGTCTTGTCCATCGCGATGGTGTCCGCCTGCGCCAGCCGTTCCATCACCACGGCGGACTTCACCAGTACGCCGTGGCGTCCGGCGTTGGCGATCGCCGAGAGCAGCGGCGGCATGGTGGCCAGGACGACCGCGCAGGGCGAGGCGACGATCATGAAGGTCATCGCCCGCAGCAGCGTCGGCTGGAGGGCGGCGCCCCACAGCAGCGGGACGGTGAACAGGGCCACCGTCGCGGCCACCATGGCGAGGCTGTAGCGCTGTTCCACCTTCTCGATGAACAGCTGCGTCGGCGCCTTGGTCCGCGAGGCCTCCTCGACCATCGCCACGATGCGGGCCAGCACGGAGTCCGACGGGTCCCGCCGCACCTCGACGCGCAGCGCGCCGGCGCCGTTGAGGGTACCGGCGAAGACCTCGTCGCCGGTCTGCTTGGTGACCGGCAGCGGTTCGCCGGTGATGGTGGCCTGGTCGACCTCGCTGACCCCGCCGAGCACCCGCCCGTCGGCGCCGATGTGCTCGCCGGGCCGCACCAGCAGCGTGTCGCCGACGGCCAGCCGGCCGGTGGCCACCACCTCCTCGCGGCCGTCCGCGGTGAGCCGGGTCGCGGTGGCGGGGGCCAGGTCGAGCAGCCCGCGTACGGAGTCGGCGGTGCGCGCGGTGGCGATCGCCTCCAGCGCGCCCGAGGTCGCGAAGATGACGATGAGCAGCGCGCCGTCGAGGACCTGGCCGATCGCCGCCGCGCCCAGGGCGGCGACCACCATCAGCAGGTCGACGTCCAGCGTCCGCTCCCGCAGCGCGCGCAGCCCCTCCCAGCCGGGCTCCCAGCCCCCGGTGGCGTATGTCAGGGCGAACAGCGGTCCCCAGAGCCAGCCGGGCGCGCCGAGCAGGTAGGCCGGGAGCGCGAGCAGGAAGGTGGCCAGCGCCGCCAGGGCCCAGCGGGCCTCGGGTACGGCGAACACCCGGGTGCGGCCGGGCGGCGCGGCCCGGGGTGCGTCGGGTGCGGGGGTCTCGGGACGCGGGGCGTCGGGGGAGAGCACGGAGGCCATACGAGGGCAGCCCTTCGCGGAGGTTGCGGTCCTCCCACCACCATACAGGAATGCATGAACAGCTATTCATTAGTGGGCCTCCGTAGACTGGCCGCATGGGCCACGGAGCGAACCCCCCGACGACGGCGACGCCGCGCACGCGTCTCACCGCGCAGACCGCACAGCAGGTGGCCACCACCCTCCAGGCCCTCTCCACCCCCTCCCGGCTGCTGATCCTCGCCCGGCTGCGCGAGGGCCCGCTGGCGGCCACCGAACTCGCCGCGGAGGTCGGCATGGAGCAGTCCGCCTGCTCCCACCAGCTGCGGCTGCTGCGCAATCTCGGCCTGGTGGTCGGCACCCGCAAGGGGCGCTCGGTGGTCTACTCGCTGCACGACAACCACGTCGCCGAGCTGCTCGACCAGGCCCTCTACCACGTCGAGCACCGGCGCCTGGGCCTGCCCGACACCCCGGCCGCCGGGGAGTGACCGGCCGCAACACGGGCGGGGGGCGCAACACGGGCGGGCCCGCCGGTACGCCGTGCCGCGGTGACGGGGCGTCAGCTCGATAGGCTCCCGGTGAGCAGTCCCCTGGCGGCCCGGGCCGGTGCGCCCGGCGCGGTGCGCGGCGGCGGAGGGAGCGGTATGGCGACCGGCAGGCATGTGAAGCGCGTCGGAACACTGGTGGCCGGAGGGCTGCTGGTGCTCGTGGGGCTGGTGCTGCTCGTGCTGCCCGGACCCGGTCTGCTCCTCGTCTTCGCCGGGCTGGTCGTCCTCGCCCGCGAGTTCCCCGGGCTGAACCGGTACGTGGTCCCGGTGCGGGCCCGCGCCCTCCAGGCGGCGGAGGAGAGCGTCTCCTCCCCGCTGCGGCTGGCCGGTTCCGTGCTCGCCGTGCTCGGCCTGCTGGCGGCGGGCGTGGCGTGGGGCACGGTTCCCCAGCTCCCGTTCAGCGGCTGGAGCGCCGGCTCCGGCCTGATCCTCGCCGCCTTCCTCCTGGCCGGCCTCCTGGTGTGGAGCCACCGGCGCGTGGCCGCCCGACGGGCCGGAAAGTGACCTCCGGCTCCACCGGATCGGATAGGGGGGCTCCGCTCAGCTGCCGGCCTGGTGCGCGCCGTCCTCCGCGGGTACGGGGGAGGGGAGCGGGGTCGTCGACGCCCTGATCGGACTGTGGCCCGCACCCGTCACCTCCGAGCGCTGACGAAGCGTCGGCAGACCGCTGACCGAGCGCCGGCGGAGGGTCGGACGGGCGCCGAGCGGGAGCGCTGACGGGTGCGTGTGTGCGGGCAGGGCGGTGACGCGCACCTCGTTCCGTCTCCAGTTGTTGTGAACTTGTTCATACAGGTGGTCTTCCCGGGGGCCGGGTGTCCTTGACAGACTCGCAGGACCTCGATCATCCCCCACCCTTGTGAGGTCAGCGGACACATGCCAGAACTCAACCGCCGCAGGTTCCTCCAGATCGCCGGTGCCACCGCGGGCTTCACTGCCCTGTCCAGCAGCATCGAGCGCGCCGCCGCCATCCCTGCGGCCCGCCGCTCCGGCACCCTCCAGGACGTCGAGCACATCGTCGTCCTGATGCAGGAGAACCGGTCCTTCGACCACTACTTCGGCTCCCTGCGCGGCGTTCGCGGCTTCGGCGACCCGCGGCCGATGGCACCGGCGGGCACCAAGACGGTCTGGCACCAGTCCGACGGCTCCAAGGACGTGCTCCCCTACCGCCCGGACGCCGACAACCTGGGTATGCGGTTCATCGCCGGTCTCAACCACGACTGGGCGGGCGGGCACCAGGCATGGAACGGGGGCAGGTACGACCAGTGGATACCGGCCAAGGGCCCCGGCACCATGGCGTATCTGACCCGCGAGGACATCCCCTTCCACTACGCCCTCGCCGACGCCTTCACCCTCTGCGACGCCTACCACTGCTCGATGATCGGGGCCACCGACCCCAACCGCTACTACATGTGGACGGGCCACTCCGGCAACGACGGCAAGGGCGGCGGCCCCGTCCTCGGCAACGAGGAGGCCGGGTACGGCTGGACGACCTACCCGGAGCGGCTGGAGGAGGCGGGGATCTCCTGGAAGATCTACCAGGACGTCGGCGACGGCCTCGACAAGGACGGCGGCTGGGGCTGGATCGAGGACGCCTACCGGGGCAACTACGGCGACAACTCGCTGCTGTGGTTCACCCGCTACCAGAACGCCCGGCCCGGTGACCCCCTCTACGACAAGGCCCGCACCGGCACCGACGCCAAGAAGGGCGACGGCTTCTTCGACATCCTCCGCGCCGACGTCAAGGCGGGGAAGCTCCCGCAGATCTCCTGGATCGCCGCCCCCGAGGCGTTCACCGAACACCCCAACTTCCCCGCCAACTACGGCGCCTGGTACATCTCCCAGGTGCTGGACGCCCTCACCTCCAACCCCGAGGTGTGGGCGAAGACGGCACTGTTCATCACCTACGACGAGAACGACGGCTACTTCGACCACGTCGTACCGCCCTATCCGCCGGCCTCCGCCGCGCAGGGCCGCTCCACCGTCCCCACCGGGCTGGACCTCTACAAGGGCGGCGTGAAGGGCTACGAGCCGGGCCCCTACGGGCTGGGGCAGCGGGTGCCCATGCTGGTCGTCTCCCCGTGGAGCACCGGCGGCTACGTGTGCTCCGAACTCTTCGACCACACCTCGATCCTGCGCTTCATGGAGCGCCGCTTCGGCGTCCACGAGCCGCACATCTCGCCCTGGCGGCGCGCCATCTGCGGCGATCTGACCTCGGCGTTCGACTTCAGCCTCAAGGACACCGAGCCCGCCTCCCTGCCCGGCACGGACGCCTACGAGCCGCCGGACCACGAGCGGCACGACAGCTATGTGCCCAAGCCGCCCGCCGAACCGGTGCTGCCCAAGCAGGAGGCGGGCTCCCGCCGCACCCGCCCGCTGCGCTACGCCCCGAAGGCGGACGGGGCGGCGAAGGCGGACGAGGGGAAGTTCACCCTCTCCTTCAGCGGCGGCCCGCACGCCGGTGCCTTCTTCCTGGTCACCTCCGCCAACCGCGCGGACGGCCCCTGGTCGTACACCACCGAGGCCGGCAAGGAGCTGTCGGACACCTGGAACACCGCCTACTCCGGCGGCTCCTACGATCTGACGGTGCACGGCCCGAACGGCTTCCTGCGCACCTTCAGGGGCCGCGGTAGAACAGCGGGCCCCGAGGTGAGTGCCCGCCACCTCGCGGACAGCGGCGACATCGAGCTGACCCTGACCAACACCGGCAAGAGCGACTGCGTGCTGAAGGTGACCAACGCCTATGGCGGGGCCGCGGAGACCCACAAGGTGAAGGCGGGCGGCCGTGTCGTGCGGACGGTCGGCCTGCGCCGCGGCAAGCGCTGGTACGACCTGACGGTCTCCGCCGACACCGACTCCTCCTGGCACCGCCGCCTGGCGGGCCATGTGGAGACGGGAGCCGAGGGCGTCAGCGATCCGGCCATCCGCACGGCCTGACCCCGTTCCGCTGGTACGGACCGGCCCCCGTCATCCCTGGGGCCGGTCCGGTCACGCAGCACCGCACCCGCCCTCCGTCGGGGGACGGCCCCTGGGGTCTGTTGTGAAAGTGCTGGTCACAGCCACTCGTTGATGGCTGCGACTAGCCCTGGCGGGTGCATCTCCTGGCGGCCGGGGAGGCGGCCCGCCGGGCCGGGGTACGGGTGCGGGGCGCGGACGCACACCGCCAGGCGGGAGGACGGGTGGAGCTGGACGCTGTCGCCGACGAGCTGTACGGGTTGCCGCCCGGCGATTTCACCGCGGCCCGCGACCGTCGGGCCCGGGAGGCGCGCGCGGCCGGGCAGCGGGAACTGGCCGGGCGGATCCACCGGCTGCGCCGCCCCACCCTGGCGGCCTGGGCCAGCAATCTCCTGGTCCGGCGGCAACCGGACGAGGCCCGTCTGCTCCTGGAACTCGGCGAGGCGCTGCGCCGGGCCCACCGCGACCTGGACGGCGCGCAGCTGCGGGAGCTGTCCGCGCGGCAGCACCACGTCACCGCGCAGCTGGCCCGGCAGGCCACGCGGCTGGCGGCCGAGGAGGGGCAGCGTGTCAGCGACGCCGCGCAGCGCGAGGTGGCCGAGACGCTCCATGCCGCGCTGGCCGACCCGGACGCCGGGAAGGAGTGGGCGGCGGGGCGGCTGGCCCGTCCCCTGGCCGCACCGGTCGGCTTCGGCACCGGAACCCCCGCCCCGACGGCCACCCCCGCCTCCGCCCCGCCGGAGAAGGAGCCGCGCCCGGGGAAGGAGCCGCGCCCGGAGAAGAAACCGCGCCCGGGGAAGGGGCACCGGCCGGGGGAGGAGCCGGTGCCGGAACGGCAGCGCGAGCAGCGGGAGCGCCGAGACCGGGGCGAGCGGGAAGAGCGGGAGCGGAAGCAACGGGAACGGGGACGGCAGGAACGGGAGCAGCGGGAGCGGGCTCGCGCGCGGGTGCGCGAGGCTGAGCGTGCGCTGCGCGCCGGTGAGAAGGAGCGCGACGAGGCCAGGAGCGAGGCGGCCCGCGCCGAAGAACGGCAGCACCGGTCCGAGGAGCATGTCGCAGAGCTGGAAGAACGCCTCCGGCAGGCCAAGGACGGCCGCCGGGAGGCGCGGACCGCCGTCCGCGAGGCCACCACCCGGCTGCGCCGTGCCGAACGCGAGGCCGAGACGGCGCGGACCCGCCTCCAGGACGCCGAGGCCGACGCGGGACAGCGCACAGAGGACCGCCCGTCCCCGCCCCGCCGCCGGTCGCGCTGATCCGCGCGGAGGGCCCACGACGACAGGCCGCGTCGCGGGGCGCGTACACACAAGCCTGCCAGCGCAGCCCGCTGCATCCCGCAGCAACCCGCAGCGGACCGGCCCGCCACCGCGTCCCAGCTTCTTCGGAGGGGTACCGCACCAGCAGCCCAGACTCCTCGGAAGGCGAAAGGAACCCGCCCCTCCCGCAGTGAGCGCACGCCGTGCGGACCGCCCGCCGGTGCGGACCGCCTCGTCGGCGCGGGCCGGTCAGGTCCGTGCCGTCAGCTCTTGCCGGGTTCCTCGTCCCGTTCGCCCTCCGCCTGGGAGGGGGTGGTGCGGGGGCAGTCGGGGTGCTGTTCCGGCTTGCGGCGTTCGGGGGGCGCTCCGCGGCGGACCTCCCACACCTCGTCGTCGCGCTCGCCCTCGGCCTGCGAGGGGAGGGGGGTCTGGTCAGTCATCGTGATCTCCTCTCGGAGACGGCGCTGCACGGCCGTGCCTGTCCTCCCCGCCGGGTACCCAGCCGGGAGCGCGTGTCTCGTGCGGCGCGGAGGTTTCCGCCGCTTCCGCCGGAGCGGGCGGGACCGCCGGCGTCACCGGAGGGTGACGGTGAAGGTGCGTCCGTAAGCGTGCCGTGTCCGGACGCGGAGGAGCGTGCCGCCGGGGGCGGGGCGGACCTCGACGCCCGCGTCGGCCGTGGCGCGGCGCAGGCGGCGCCCGCGCAGCAGGAGGGTGAGGGTGTCGCGGCGCATGGTGGGGTCGGAGGCGGCGACGGTGACGCCGCCGCCCCGGCCGTGGCGCACGAGGACCGAGGCGGGACCATCGATCCCGAGGCCCGCGACCGTGTGCCGGCCGCGCCCGAAGGCGTTGACGGCGAGCAGGCCCAGACCGGTGTGCCGGAGGGCTTGCAGGCGGACGGTGTTGGCCAGGACGGCGAGGGGTTCCCGGGTGCGGTAGGCGCGCAGGACGCGCTCGGATGCGTGCGGGACGAGTGCGTAGGCGAACGAGCGCGGCGCGGAGCCCGCCTCCTGGCGGTGCGTGACGTGGAAGAGGCGGCGAGTGGCGGCGGTGTCGGGGTTCGCCGTGCGGACGACGCGGCGGCTGCGGGTGACGGTCTCCAGGCCGACGGTGACCGGGTACGGGTCCTCGTCCAGGAAGACGTACCCCACCGAGGTGCCCCGGGTCCGGTCGGCGTACCGCAGCCGGCGCAGGCGTGCCGTGCCGCTGCCGGACCAGTCGCCGCCCCCGGCGCGTTCCCCGGTGATCTCGATGGTGTCGTCGGGATCGGCGGCGCGGGCGTCCACCGTCGTCGTCACCGCACGGCCGCCCCGGTCGCCCACCCCGGCCGCCAGCACCACGATCTCCTCGTCCAGCAGGAACCAGGACTTGGTCGCCGTCGCGTTCCGGTACACCGCGAAGTCCTCGGGCAGCCGCGCGCGCCGGGCGTAGGCGACATCGTCGGACTGCACCATGCCGACGGCACCGTAGGCGTCCAGCACGGCGCCGCCGGAGTGGCGGGCGGTACCGCGCGGGAAGTACACGTAGGTGTTCTGCGACTCCGACGAGGGGGTGAAGTGGAGCGGGTGGCCGGGGTTGTCGTAGTAGGGCTTCCCGTACAGCTCGGGGACGGTGCGGCGCTGTTCGACGGGTGCGGTGACCCCGGCCAGGCCGTACGGGGAGACGGTCGTGAAGTAGTCGGCGCCGAACGCCTGTGCCTGGTCCTGGCCGGACAGGTAGAGGTAGTGGGCGCCGTCGCCCTGGAACCAGGGCATCAGGTTCTCGCCGCTCATGTACTCGTACTTGCTGATCCGCTCGGAGCTGCGCGCGAGCGCGAACGCGAAGCCCGGCCGCCGGTGCACCGTCCGGTCCATGGCGTTGAACGCGGTGCAGCGTGCCGCCGGATTCAGGTCCCGGGCGGGCACCGATACGTCGTCCATCAGCGCCGCGTAGCGCACCACCGTCAGCGGTGAGCCGAACCGGGCCGGGTCGGGCGGCGCGGCCGAGGAGGTCGCCAGGTGTTTGACGTAGCCCCGCAGCGCGGCGGCCCGCTCCCCGTCCGCGTACGCCGCCAGATCGGTGACGGCTTCCGCGACGGCGGCACCGTCCGCGTATCCGCCGCCCGTGCGCGAGACGGCCCGGCCCTTGACGATCTCCATCATCCAGCCCTCGAAGAGGACGGGCGCGAAACCGTCGCTCACCCAGCGGTCGATGACCGGCACCAGGGCCCCGGTGTCCGCGTAGCCGGTGCCGTCGAGGAACGCCAGTGTCTGCACGGCCCGCGCGAGCAGCGCCTTCCCGTACGACCCGGTGTAGGCGACGGAGGCGTGCTGGAGGAACGAACCGTCCGCGTAGTGCCCGTCGGTGACGCCGTGCCGCAGGTGGTACGGGTCGATCGTGGCGTAGACGGTGAGCTGGTCCTCCAGCGCCTTGCGGATACGCGCCTCGTCGCGCAGGAGAGCGCCCTGGAGGATGCGGTTGGTGGTGATGTCGGCGAGGTTGGCCCCCGTGTGGAACCGGGAGTCGAGATCCACGTCGCCGTTCTTGCCGTTGCGCAGATAGGCGTCCATGGACGCGACGCAGGCCCGGGTCAGCTCCGGTCGCTGCGCGCCCAGTTCGTCCGCGAGCAGGACCAGTGTGGCCGTCAGGCTGGTGGAGATGCCGATCTCCCAGGTGAACCAGTTGCCGTAGTAGCCCTTCGACTGGTCGCCGTAGTAGCGCTCATGGAGGAGCGCCAGACCGTCGGTGACGCGGCGCCGGGCGGCGGCGCCTCCGCTCCCGCGCCCCGGCGCGCACGCGGCGGCGGCGATCTCGTACAGCATCCGGAAGGACGCGCCCAGGTTCGCGTCGCTGCCGCCCAGGGGCAGCCCCGCGAACAGTTCGCCCTCGCCCGCCGCGTCCATCTTCGCCAGATGGGCGTCGGCGGCCCTGGCCATGGCCGCCAGCTTGGGGGCCGTCTCCGGGCGCGCGTTGGACTCGGCGGTCCCGGCGAAGAGCCCGGCCGCGTTGGCGAGCAGCCGTTCGACGCCGCCTCCTTCGCGGGCGGTGGCGGCCACCGCGCCGGAGGGGATCACCGCTGCCAGACCGGCGGCGGACAGGAGGGACAGGACATGTCTGCGCGTGATCTCCATGGGGCTCGCTCCCCCCGGAAGCCGGACCGACGTGGCGCAGTCAAACACCGGGACGTCCACCCGGCAAGGAGCCGCGCGCGATCCCCCTCAGGACGCGCGCGGGGCCTGGACCTGCCGGCGGGCCCGCCCGCCGTCCGCTCTCACCGCCGGCCGGGCGGCAGCAGCCCCTCCCGCTGGGCCCGCAGCACGGTGGCCAGCCGGTCGTTGGTGCCCAGCTTCCGGTAGAGGCTCTCCACGTGCTTGTGCACGGTCCGCACCGAGATGCCGAGACGGCGCCCGATGGCGGCGGCGGGCAGCGCCTCACCGAGCAGCGTGAGGACCGTGATCTCCCGAGGCGTCAGCCGAAGGTCCGCCGCGCGCTCGGCGGCACGCGCGGCGGCGGTGTCGGGCCGGCCACCTGGGCCTTCGCCGCTGTCTTCGCCGCCGGCGGTACCGGCGCCCCCGCCGGCCCGGGGCTCCGCCGTCCGCGCCCGGTTCAGCGCCCGCCAGCGGCACAGCAGGTCGAAATGGCTGTCCAAGCCGGACAGCAGCGGCTGCACCTGCCGTGCCCGCGCCGCGTCACGGCTGCTGAAGTCCGCGTCCGTCCGGTAGACGAGATACCCCCGCACCACCGGCGCGGGCGTGGGCAGCGGGATTCCCAGGACGTCACGGGCACCCAGTGCCCGGCGCGTGTGCCGGGCCGTCTCGCTGCGCTCCCATCCCCGGACGCCGACGATCTGCCGCGCCGCCGCCGGTGTGCGGTCCTTCGACGCGCCGTAGCGGCCCGCGAAGGGATAGCCCCGCCGGATGACGCGGAGGCTCTCCTCGTCCACCTCCCACAACCGGGTCCCGCCCATGGCCCGGACCCGGAGCCACCCGGCGGTCTCGTCCCAGTCACCCGCCTTGTGCACCCCGAGATCACCGCCGAGGACCTGGAGCAACTCGTCGTGGATCAGCCCGCTCAACCGCTCGGGGTCCCGCTCGTGCAGCGCGGCGATCGCCAGGTCCGTCATCCGCCGCAGCGAACGGGAGCACACTTCCGACCCGCTGGACACGCCGCCACCTCCGCCTTGCGTTCTGTCACCCGTACCACCGGCCCCGGCGGCCGCTGGAACATGGTGCCTGGCGACGGGGGCCCGGGGGTACGAGGGGTCAGAGCGTGCCCTGACGCACCTGCGAGACGAAGGCGCACCACGCGCCGTGCGGGATGAGCAGGGCTGGGCCCTCGGGGTTCTTGGAGTCGCGGACGGGGACGTGGGGGCCGGGGCAGCCGTCGGCGACCTCCAGGCAGTTGCCACCGCCTTGGCCGCTGTAGCTGCTCTTGCGCCATGCCGAGACGGGCAGACTGGTCGCGCGGGTCATGAGACGAGTTCCTTTGCTCTTGCAGCGATCATGTCGAGGGAAGCGTTGGGGGAGAGGGCGTGCGCCATCAACAGGTCGTACGCGCGCCGGGCGAACCGGACGTCGTCCGGCTCGAACAGAACGGTGCCCCTCACGATTCCGTCCTCGTAGACGGCTTCTGGGCCAGTATCGAGTCGGAGGCCGCAGAAGTCCCCGCTGAGCCCGGCAGGGGCGCCGGCGTCGAAGGGAAGCACCTGGATGATGACGTTCGGATTGTCAGCGCATGCCAGCAAGTGTTCGAGCTGCCTGCGCATGACATCCCGGCCGCCGAGGGGGCGGTGAAGTACAGCTTCATTGAGGCCGGCCCAGTAGTGCGGTGGGGATTTCCGCTCCAACACCTGCTGGCGGGAAAGGCGAGCGGTCACATGCTTCTGGAAGTCCGGCAAGGGGCCGCCGAGAAACATGGCTCGCGCGTATTCCTCCGTCTGCAAAAGCCCGGGAACCACGCAGTTCTGGTAGTTCCACACCTCCGTGGCCTCCTCTTCCAGATGCACGAACGAGGTGAACCATTCGGGGTAGGCGTGCTCGATCACAAGCGGCCATAGGCGTTCGAATCTGCCGCCCGTGACCAACGCGGTGTCACAACGCTGGGCGAACTTCTTGCTCGGCACCCGATTCGCGGACTCGACACGCGAGATGTACGAGGGGGCGTAGAACGTGTGCCGCCCCAAGCCGGACTGGCTCAGTCCGGCCTCTTCGCGCACAAGGCGCAACTCGGTGCCGAAATAGGCCAGTGTCGACACCCTGGGGTCGGCCCGGAGGTCACCGATGTCGTTCTCTGCCGCCATCTTCCTTCTCCGCCTCTTGACAAGCGCAGGTGCACAGTCAGGGCTCTCCCCGGACTATGTCCGGAGCGCCACGATGGGACCACGGAACGTGAAAGCCCCAGGAGAAAGGCGCTGTCCCATGGCAGATTCCCGTCCAGATTCCCGTCGCGCGGCTGCGACACTCGGCAAGCTCCGCGAAGCGGACGAGGTGTGCGAGCGGCTGCGAACAGCGCTGGCCGGGGCAGGGATCGTGCTGCCCTCCCTGCGGGTGGACCTCGCCTCGTGCGTGGGTGCGGGGCGGCGGGAACCCCTGATCGAACTGGGCGGTTGCAGGCTGGAGACGGCCGAGCGGCTGGCGGAGGTGCTGGGCGGGGCGCTGGGCGGTCAGGCGCGTTGAACCGTACGACGTGGCAGCCGGGGGACGTCGCGGCCGACGTCGCGCGGCGGACGGCGGGCGTCGTCCACTCCGTGGCCGAGGACGGCGCCGTGCGGCTCGTACGCCCCGGCGGGCCCGCGTGGACGGCGGACCCGGCCGACCTGCGTGCCGCCACCTGCGCCGAGGTGCTGTCGGTGAAGGTGGCCACGGCGAACCACCGGTGGGGGCTGTGAGGTCGCCGGGGCGCACGGGTGCCCCGGCGACCACGGGGGGTGCCTGGATCTCAACTCGACCGTGTAGAACACTGGTTGACCGCCACTCGTTCGTGTGTCCCCGACCGATGCGTACCAGCCAGGAGCCGCCGACCATGAGCCACCAGATGCCCGAGAAGCCGGTGGGAACCAAGCCCCACACGGCCCGGATGTACGACTACTACCTCGGGGGCAAGACCAATTACGGCCCGGACCGGCAGGTCGCCGGGCAGACGCTGGCCGTGTACCCGAACGCCCTGGTCGCGGCCCGCGAGAACCGGGAGTTCATGCACCGTGCCGTGCGGTACCTGGCCCGGGAGCAGGGGATCACCCAGTTCCTGGACATCGGCACCGGGATTCCCAGCACCCCCAATCTGCACCAGGTCGCCCAGCGCGAGGACCCCGCCTGCCGGGTCGTCTACGCCGACAACGACCCGATCGTGCTGACCTACGCGCGCGCCTTGATGAAGGGCACCCCCGAGGGGGCCACCGACTACATCGAGGCCGATGTGCGCGATCCGGAGCGGATTCTCGACCGCGCCCGCAAGACCCTCGACTTCGCACGCCCCATCGCCCTCTCCCTCATCGCCCTGCTGCACTTCCTGGGTGACGACGACGATCCGCACGGCATCGCCCGCACGCTGCTGGCCGCGCTCCCGCCCGGCAGCGCCCTCGCGCTCTCCCACGCGACGGACGAGCTGGACCCCACGCTCCACAGGGTGGTTGAGGTCTACGGCCAGCAGGACATCACCGTGCGGCTGCGCGGTGCCGAGGAGATCCGGAAGCTGTTCGCCGACACCGGGCTGACACTGGTGGAGCCGGGCGTGGTGGCCACCTGCGAGTGGCACCCGGAGATGGAGGACAAGCAGGACGGGATGCGCCGGCCCCCGGGCTCGATCAGCCCGTCCGAGGTCGGCTGCTGGGCCGCCGTCGGGATCAAGGCGGCGGACCGGGCGGAGGGGTAGCGGAGGGGTAGCCGCAGCAGACCGGACGGTGTCGGTGTCGGCGTCGTCGGTGTCGGCGGCGCCTGCGCCGCGTGGCCGCACAACCGGTCCCCGGCGCGTCACAACCAGCGGTTGTGCGCACCTACGATGAGCCGGTGGACAGCGAGGCGTTGCGATCATTCGTGCGGGTGGTCGAACTGGGACGGTTCCAGCGCGCGGCCGACGAGCTGGGGGTCACCCAGCAGGCGGTCTCCAAGCGGATCGCCGCGCTGGAGCGCGAGCTGGGGGTCCGGCTGTTCGTACGTACCGGCCGGGGAGCGGAGCTGACGCCCGACGGCCGGGCGTTCCTCCCGCACGCGCGGAGCATCGTGGCGGGTGTCGAGCGCGCCGTCGCCGCGGTCGGGCCGGGCTCGCGGCCGCTGCGGATCGACGTCCTCGGCCGGCGGACCGCACAGGCCGTCGTCCTGCACGAGTACTGGCGGTCGCGTCCGGGGACCGCGCTGGACGTGGTGACCCTCAGGGTCGACGATCCGCGGGAGGCGGCCGCCGCGGTCGAGGCGGGCGAGGTGGACGCCTCGTTCCGTACCGTCACCGATCCGGCGGCCCTGCCGCCCGAGGTGCGGCTCATCCACGCGTTCGACTCCCCGCTGGAACTGCTCGTCGGCCCGGGGCATCCGCTCGCCTCCGCGCGTACGCTGACGCCGCCGCGACTGCGCAAGCACCGCATCTGGGTGCCGGGCATCGCACCCGGCAGCGAATGGGCGGATTTCTACGACCAGCTCGCCACCGCCTTCGACCTGCGCATCGACGCGGCGGGACCGCACTTCGGGGACGAAGTGCTGCTGGACACCCTCGCGGAGTCCGCGGACGTGGCCACGCTCGTCGGGGCCCGCGACCGGTACGTGTGGCCGGCCCGCCACGACCTGCGCCGCATCCCCGTCGTGGAACCGGTCCTGGCGCATCCGCTCTCCCTCCTCCTCCCGCGCGCGAACCCCCATCCGCGACTCCGCGGACTCCTCGCCCACCTCAGGACCCTGCCGGGGCTCGGCGGCGCGGTCTGGCGCCCGTCCTGGGCGACGCTGCCGCAGCGCCGGGACGGCGGCGACAGCGGTGACAGCGGCACCGCCTCCACTCGCGGTTCTTGGCCCCGCCCCAGGTGATCCGGCCGGCTGCCCGGCGGCGGCCGCCACCGGCGCCTGCGGCACCAGGGGTGCTCAACCAGTCACCGGTACACCAGAAAGGATCGCGGCATGCCCAGCGACCGTCTCATGCGTATCCACAGCGCCGAGTTCCAGGCCATGGCCGAGCGGGTGCTGCGGGTCACCGAGCTGACGTCCCGCCTGAACGCCCTGCCCTTCGAGGACGAGGCGGGCAAGGCGGAGCTGTTCGAGCAGATCCTCGGCAAGCCGCTGCCGCCGAGGGTCACCATCTATCCGCCCTTCTACACCGACCACGGCCTCCGCCTCGACCTCGCCGAGCGGGTGTTCATCAACCAGAACTGCACGTTTTTGGACTACGCCGGTATCAGGCTCGGCGAGCGCGTGATGATCGGCCCGAAGGCCACGTTCATCACCGGCGGGCACCCGGTCGATCCGGCGGAGCGGCGGCTGTACCTCACGGGCGCGCCCATCGACGTGGCGGAGAACGTGTGGATCGGCGCGGGCGCCACGATCCTGCCCGGCGTCACCATCGGCCGGGACTCCGTGGTCGCCGCGGGCGCGGTCGTGGCCGACGACGTCCCGCCGGCCAGCCTGGTGACCGGCACCAAGGCGACCGTGCACCGGCGGTGGTGACGCCCTCCGCGACGGCGGGCGTGCGGGACGGGGCGGTCCTGGGCCGGGACGGGGCGGTCCTGGGCCGGGGCGGGGCGGTCCTGGGCCGGGGCGGCCCGGGGCCGGGCGGGGCGTCGCGTCGGGCGCACCGTAGAGTGCGGCACCATGTTCGATCGTCTGTGGGGGAGGCGTCGCGACCGGCTCGTCCTCTCGCCGCCGCTGTCCACCCATCAGCTGTGGCTGGTCTCGCTGAGCGCGCCGGTCAACCGCGGCCCGGAGGCGTCGCGTACCGCTTTGTACCCCTTCCGGTACGCCGACGACGCCCGGGCCCAGCGGTGGCTGCGCGAGCAGTGGGAGATCGCTGACCGCGCCGAACTCCTCTCCAGGCTGGAGGGATTGCTGACCGACGGCTACCGGGCGCCGCTGGCCGAGCGGTTCCGTATCGAGCCGATCGCCTGGGACGTGGCCCTCTACACCGACGTGGTCCGCAAGGGCTTCGCCGCGGGTTACCTGGACGAGCCGACCGCCTGGCGGCTGCTGCGTGCCACCGTCCCGCCGACCACCGCGGCCTACGACTCGTGGCGCGCGTTCGCGGACGACTACCTGCTGGTGCGGCTGGTGTGGATGAACGGTCTGCGCAGTACGCGGGACGCGGACTTCCCGGCCCCGCAGGCCGTCTCCGACGCCCACCTGCGCACGCTCCTGGACCCGGCCAACACCCAGAGCCCCTGGAACCAGGCGCCCTGGGAGGTCATCACCCGGCCCGACCGCCCCCGCTGACGGCTGACGGCCGACGGCTGACGGCGAGCAGGCGGCCACGCGGCGACGGGTATGGCATGGGCAAGGGCATGTCGCCCTCGCCTCACAGCCGGTCGACCACGCTCGGCGGCACGAACAGGTGGCGGGCCCGGTGCTCCAGCACAAAGGGTTCGGGGAGCTGGAACATCTCCGGCGAGGTGCACTTGGCGCAGGTGGGGTCCTTCTCGGGCAGCTCCGCCGCGTGCCGGCGGGCCAGGTGCTCGGCCAGCCGGATCTGCGTGGTGACCACGGTGTCGAACGGGTCGCAGTCCACGGTGGGCCCGTACTCGGCCCGCGCCGCCTCGGTCACCGCGCAGGCCCGCTTCACCGCCCGGTACAGCTCGCTGCACGTCCCGCACCCCCACATCCACGCGGGAGGCAGGGGCCAGGCATCGGCAGCGGTGGCGCCTGCGTCGACATCCGTGCCGAGATCCCTGTCAAGACCTCCGCGAAGATCTCTGTCGAGGTCCCTGTCGTCGTCCATGGCGCTCACCGTAGCGAGCCGCCCGGCGCCCGTCAGCGGGACGGCCGAATCCCCGGCCGCGGTCGGGTGCGGACACGGGCGCGGCCCGGGCACGGGCGCGGGCCGGGCACGCGGGCGCCCGCCCGGGCCGTGGCATGGGGGAGGTGGCCGGTCCGGGCGGGCACGGGAAGGGGCGGAGCGGGTCAGTCGTGCTTGCGGCCGGGAAGGTTCTCGTAGACGTCGGTGAGCTTCTGGCGGAAGCCGCGCGCGGCGATGCCGGTGCGCTCCGGGTCCCGGATACCCGCCTTGACGGCCTTCTTGGCCTGTTCCTTCATGATGTGGGGCGGGATGGGGGCGATCTCGTTGTCGACCACGAACTCCAGGACGACGGGGCGGTCGCTGGCGAGCGCCTCCTCCCAGGCGGAGGTGACCTTCTCCGGGTCGTCGCAGCGGATGCCGCGCAGGCCGGTGAGTTCCGCGTACTCGGCGTAGGGGAAGTCCGGCAGGTACTGGGAGCCGGGGTACTTCGGGTCGCCGCCCATGGCACGCTGTTCCCAGGTGACCTGGTTGAGATCCTGGTTGTTGAGGACGCAGAAGACCAGTGGCGGTGAGCCCGCCATGCGGTCCGCGTAGCGCTTGACGGTGATCATCTCGTTCATGCCGTTCATCTGGAACGCGCCGTCGCCGACGAAGGCGATCACCGGGTGGTCCGGGTAGGCGAACCGCGCCGCGATGGCGTACGGCACCCCCGGCCCCATGGTGGCCAGGGTGCCGGAGAGGGAGGCGCGCATGCCCTTGCGGAGCTTGATGTGGCGGGCCCACCAGTTGGTGGCCGAGCCCGAGTCGGCGGTGAGGATGGCGTTGTCGGGCAGCAGCGCGGAGACCTGGTGCGCGACGGCCTGCGGATTGATCTTGCCGTCGAACGTCTGCCCGGCCCGCTTCTCCAGCACGGTGTTCCAGGTGCGGACGTTCTCCTCGATCTTCTCCCGCCAGGAGCGGTCCTCCTTGCGGTGCAGCAGGGGGATGAGTTCCTTGAGCGTCTCCTTGGCGTCCCCCACCAGATGGGCGTCCATGGGGTAGCGGATACCGATCATGCGGCCGTCGATGTCGATCTCGACGCCCCTGCACTGCCCCTCGTCCGGCAGCCACTCCGCGTACGGGAAGCTGGTGCCGATCATGAACAGGGTGTCGCAGTTCATGATCATCTCGTCGCTGGCCTTCGAACCGAGCAGACCGATCGGGCCGGTGACGAACGGCAACTCGTCGGAGACCACCTGACGCCCCAGCAGGGCCTTGGCCACCCCCGCGCCCAGCAGCTCGGCCGCCTCGACGACCTCCTCCTCCGCGTGGGCCGCGCCCTGCCCGATCAGTATGGCGACCTTCCTGCCCTCGTTGAGGACGTCGGCCGCCTTGCGCAGCTCCTCGGTGTTCGGCAGCACCCGCGGCCGGCTCCAGCCGACGCTGGAGAAGACCGAGCCGTGCGTCTTGGGCGGCGAGGGCTGGGCGTCGGCCTCCTGGATGTCCTCGGGGACGATGATCGTGGCGACCCCGCGCGTGGTCAGCGCCGTCTTGAAGGCCCGGTCGATCACATGCCGCATCTGGCCCGGGTGCATGACGATCTGGCAGAACTCCGAGACGTCCGCGAACAGCTGCTCGAGGGCCACCTCCTGCTGGTAGTGGGTGCCCTGGGCGAGCCGCTTCTGCTGGCCGACGAGAGCCACCACCGGCTGGTGGTCCAGCTTCGCGTCGTACAGCCCGTTGAGCAGGTGGATGGCACCGGGACCCGACGTGGCGGCGCAGACCCCGACCTCGCCGGTGAACTTGGCGTGCCCGCACGCCATGAACGCCGCCATCTCCTCGTGCCTCGTCTGGATGAACTCCGGATCGCCCTTCGCCCGGTCGAAGGCGCCGAGCATGCCGTTGATGCCGTCGCCTGGGTACCCGTAGACCCGGTGCACGCCCCACTCGCGAAGGCGGCTGAGAACGTAGTCGGCTACCTGCTGCGCCATTGGAACTCCCATTCACCTGGTCGACGCGACGGTCTGGCCCCGGGTCCCACGCCGAGGCGGGCCGCAAACCGCCCGCTACTGCGGATGCGCCCACCCGTTTCGCGCCGCCCGCACGAGGTACCCATGACCGGTCGGTGACGACAGCCCGACCACGCGCGACACAGGGCGGAGGGTGGGACCGGATGGCAGCCGGGCAGGAGGCGGCCGGGACCCGTGCGGAGGACCCGGTACGCGTCGAGGACGTGTGCGTCCACGCCTTCCGCGTGCCCACCGACGGCCCCGACGGCGCCGAGGAGGACGGCACCCTGCGCTGGCAGGCGACCACCATGGTCCTCGTCCAGGTGCACGCGGGCGGAGAGACGGGGGTGGGCTACACCTACGGTGACGTCTCGGTCGCCGGATTCGTCGAATCCCAGCTCAGCGGGGTGGTGCGCGGCCAGGACGCGCTCGCGCCCGCCGCGCTGTGGCACCGCATGGGCGCCGCCGTGCGCAACGCGGGCCGCTCCGGACCGGGCGCCATGGCGCTCTCCGCCGTGGACATCGCCCTGTGGGACCTCAAGGCGCGGCTGCTGGGGCTGCCGCTGTTCCGGCTGCTGCCCGCCGTCCACGACGAGGTCCCCGTCTACGGCAGCGGCGGCTTCACCAACTACTCCCGCCCCCGGCTGACCGAGCAGCTCGCCGGCTGGGCCGAGCAGGGCATTCCCCGGGTGAAGCTCAAGATCGCCCGCCGTCCCGGCCAGGACCCCGCCCGGCTGACGGCGGCCCGCGAGGCCGTCGGCCCGCACACCGAACTGCTGACCGACGCCAACGGGGCGCTGAGCCGCAAAGAGGCCCTCTACTGGGCGCGGCGACTGGCCGAGGAGTGGGACGTGCGGTGGCTGGAGGAGCCCGTCTCCTCGGAGGACACCGAGGGGCTGCGGCTGCTGCGGGACCAGGGCCCGGGGCGGCTGGAGATCGCGGCGGGGGAGTACGGCTACGTCCTCGGGGACTTCGCCGCGCTGCTGGAGGCGGGCGCCGTGGACTGCCTCCAGGCCGATGTGACGCGCTGCGGCGGCATCACCGGGCTCCTCCAGGTCGCTGGGCTGGCGGCGGCGCACCGCGTGGACCTGTCGGCGCACTGCGCCCCGGCCGTCTCGGCACACGCCTTCTGCGCCGTCGAGCGGCTGCGCCACCTGGAGTACTTCCACGACCACGTGCGCGCCGAGCACCTGGTGTTCGACGGAGTGCTCCGCCCGGTGGACGGCGCCCTGCGGCCCGCCCGGGACCGGCCCGGGCTGGGGCTGAGGCCGCGGTGGGCCGACGCCGAGCCCTACCGGGTCCACGGCCGCCGCCCCGGCTGAGCGCCGCCACTGCGACGGCGCGCACCCCCGACAGCGGTACCCACGAGTTCACGACGGAAGGCGATCGCAGATGGCCCACACCCCCAGGCCCTTCCCCGGCACCTCGGCACGCACCGAGCAGGTCCCCGCCAAAACGTCCCCCGCACTCGCGGGGCCGCCACGGGCGCGGCAGGTGATCGCCGTGGGCAGGCTGGCCAGGGCTCTGAGGGACGCGGTGGAGGGCGAGGTCCGCTTCGACGCCGCCTCCAAGGCGCTGTACTCCCACGACGCCTCCAACTTCCGCCAGGTCCCCATCGGCGTCGTCGTCCCCAGGACCGTCGAGGACGTGGTCGCCGTCCACCGGGTCTGCCGCGAGTACGGGGCCCCGGTCCTCAACCGCGGCGGCGGCACCAGCCTGTCGGGGGAGACCGTCAACTACGCCGTCGTCATCGACCACTCCAAGTACCTCACCCGCATCGGCGAGGTGGACGCCGCCAACCGCCGGGTCACCGTGGAGCCCGGCGTCATCAACGAGACCCTCAACCGGCACACCGGCCGCTGGAACCTCGTCTTCGGCCCCGACCCCTCCACGCACTCCCGCTGCACGCTGGGCGGCAACATCGGCAACAACTCCTGCGGCACCCACTCGGTGCAGGCCCAGCTGTACGGGCCGGGCCCGCGCACCTCCGACAACGTGCACGCGCTGGAGGTCGTCACCTACGGCGGCGACCGCTTCCGGGTCGGCGTCGACGAGGAGAAGGACCTCGACGCGATCATCGCCGCGGGCGGGCCCAAGGGCGAGATCTACGCCAAGCTGCGGGACCTGCGCGACCGCTACGCGGACGCCATCCGCGCGGGCTTCCCCCCGGTGGCCGAGATGCCCCGCCGGGTCTCCGGCTACAACCTGGACGAGCTGCTGCCCGAGAACGGCTTCAACGTCGCCCGCGCCCTGGTGGGCACCGAGTCCACCTGCGCCACCGTGCTGCGCGCCGAGGTGCTGCTCACCCCGGCGCTGCTGGAGCGCACGCTCGTCGTCGTCGCCTACGACCACCTGGTGGACGCCGCCAGGGACGCGGACATCTGCGCGACCAGGTTCCGCCCCATCGGTCTGGAGGCCCTCGACGAGCAGCTCATCCAGGACCAGAAGCTCCAGCACATGAACCTCTCCTCCCTCAAGGAGCTGCCCCACCAGGGCGGTGCCGCCTGGCTGCTCGTCCAGTTCGGCGCCGACACGCTGGAGGAGGCCCGCGACCAGGCCCGCCGCTTCCGCGAGTGGCTGATCGGCGAGCGCGGCTACGCGGCCGACCGGGTCACCACCAGCGACCAGGACGAGGAGACGGCCAAGAACCTGTGGACCGTCCGCGAGGGCGGACTGGGCGCCACCGCCTTCCCGCCCGACGGCGACCACTGGCCCGGCTGGGAGGACTCGGCCGTACCGCCCCAGCGGCTCGCCGAGTACCTGCCCGCGCTGCGCCGGCTGCTGGACCGGCACGGGCTGCGCGGCGCCATGTACGGGCACTTCGCCCAGGGCTGCGTCCACTCGCGGATCAGCTTCGACATGTTCAGCGCCGAGGGCGTGGCGAACTACCGCGCCTTCCTGGAGGAGGCCGCCGACCTGGTGGCGTCCTTCGGCGGCTCCCTCTCGGGGGAGCACGGGGACGGGCAGCAGCGCGGTGAACTGCTGGAGCGGCAGTACGGCGCCGAACTCGTCCAGGCCATGCGCGAGTTCAAACAGATCTGGGACCCCGAGGCCAGGATGAACCCCGGCAAGGTCGTGGACGCCTACCGGCTCGACGAGGACCTGAAGCTGGGCGCCTCCTACAACCCGCCCCGGCCCGAGGTGAGGTTCTCCTACCCCGAGGACAACGGCGACTTCGCGCACGCCTCCCTGCGCTGCGTGGGCGTCGGCGCCTGCCGGGTGCCCGAGGCCACCGAGTCCGGCCAGACCATGTGCCCCAGCTTCCAGGTGACCCGCGAGGAGAAGCACACCACCCGGGGGCGGGCCAGGCTGCTGCACGAGATGCTGCGCGGCGAGACCGTCAAGGACGGCTGGCAGTCCAAGGAGGTCGCGGACGCACTCGACCTGTGCCTGGCCTGCAAGGGCTGCACCAACGACTGCCCGGTCAACGTGGACATGCCCACCTACAAGGCCGAGTTCCTGCACCACCACTACAAGAGCGCCCGCCGCTGGCGCCCCCGCAGCGCCTACGCCTTCGGCTTCATCGACCAAACCGCGCGGCTGGCCTCGCTGGCGCCCGAGGCCGCCAACCTCGTCACCCGCACCCCCGGCCTCGCCCACCTGGCCCGGTTCGCCGCCGGCGTCGACCGGCACCGCCCGCTGCCGGCCTTCGCGCCGATGACGCTCCAGCGCTGGTACCGCGAGCGCGGCGGCACCGCCAACCCGGGCGGGCGGCCCGTCGTCCTCTTCCCCGACACCTTCAACAACTACTTCGACACCGATGTCGGCGTCGCCTGCGTGGAAGCCGTGGAGGCCGCGGGCTGGTCCGTCGTCATGCCCCGGCAGCACGTGTGCTGCGGCCGCCCCCTCTACGACTTCGGCTTCCTGGACGCCGCCGAGCGCTACCTGAACACCGTGCTCGACGCGCTCCGCCCCCACCTGCGGGCCGGCACCCCGGTGGTCGGCATGGAACCCAGCTGCCTGGCCGTCTTCAAGGACGAGCTGACCAAACTCCTCCCGCACGACGACGACGCCCGCCGGCTCGCCCGCCAGGCCCACCACTTCGCGGAGTTCTTCGAGACCTTCGGCATCAGCCCGCCCCAGCTGGACGGCGCCGGCGACGCGCTGCTGTGGGGCCACTGCCACCAGCGCGCCACCGGCGGCACCGAAGCCGACCGGAAGCTGCTGGAGAAGCTGGGCGTGCGGGCGCGGGACCTGACCGGCGGCTGCTGCGGCCTGGCCGGCTCCTGGGGCTTCGAGAAGGGCCGGTACGGCATCTCCATGGACTGCGGCGAACAGGCCCTGCTGCCCGCCGTCCGCGACGCCGCGCCGGAGACCGCCGTGGTCGCCAACGGCTTCTCCTGCAAGACCCAGCTGGACCACGCGGGCACCGGCCGCGAAGCGGTGCACCTGGCCGAACTGGTCCGGCGCGCCTACCGGGGAGAGGGCGCCCCCGGCAGCAGGGCAGAGCC
>NZ_VJOK01000001.1:6248968-6280398 GCF_013302895.1 Streptomyces albus subsp. chlorinus
AGGGAGACGGCGGCATGGTGCTGCGGTGGCTGACGACGACCGATCACAAGGTGATCGGCAATCTCTACCTGGTCACGTCGTTCTGTTTCTTCCTCGCGGCCGGCGCGATGGCCCTCACCATGCGGGCCGAGCTGGCACGCCCAGAGATGCAGCTGCTCTCCCAGGAGCAGTACAACCAGCTGTTCACGGTGCACGGCACCATCATGATGCTGCTGTTCGCCACCCCGCTGTTCGCCGGGTTCACCAACGCGATCATGCCCCTCCAGATCGGCGCGCCCGACGTGGCCTTCCCCCGGCTGAACGCCTTCACCTACTGGGTGTACCTGCTGGGCGGGCTGATGGTGGTCAGCGGCTTCCTCACCCCGGGCGGGGCCGCCGACTTCGGCTGGTTCGCGTACGCGCCGCTCAACGGCCCGGCCCACAGCCCCGGCACGGGCGGCGACCTGTGGGCCATGGGACTGGTCGTGGCCGGGATGAGCACCATCCTGGGCGCCGTCAACTTCATCACCACCATCATCTGCCTGCGCGCCCCGGGCATGACGATGTTCCGGATGCCGCTGTTCACCTGGAACGTGCTGTTCACCTCGATCCTCGCCCTGTTCGCCTTCCCGGTGCTGACGGCGGCCCTGCTGGCGCTGGAGGCGGACCGCAAGTTCGGGGCGCACATCTTCGACGCGGCCAACGGGGGCGCGATCCTGTGGCAGCACCTGTTCTGGTTCTTCGGGCACCCCGAGGTCTACATCGTCGCCCTGCCGTTCTTCGGGGTCGTCAGCGAGATCCTGCCCGTCTTCAGCCGCAAACCGCTGTTCGGCTACATCGGGCTGGTCGGCGCGACGGCGGCCATCACCATGCTCTCCGCCGTGGTGTGGGCCCACCACATGTTCGTCACCGGCGCCGTGCTGCTGCCCTTCTTCTCCCTGATGTCCTTCCTGATCGCGGTGCCGACCGGGGTGAAGTTCTTCAACTGGATCGGCACCCTGTGGAAGGGCGCGCTCTCCTTCGAGACGCCGATGCTGTGGGCGATCGGCTTCCTGGTCACCTTCCTCCTCGGCGGCCTCAGCGGCGTACTGATCGCCTCCCCGCCGCTGGACTTCCACACCACCGACAGCTACTTCATCGTCGCTCACCTGCACTACGTCCTCTTCGGCACCGTCGTCTTCGCCATGTTCGGCGGCTTCTACTTCTGGTGGCCGAAGCTGACCGGACGGATGCTCGGCGAACGCATGGGAAAGGTCCACTTCTGGCTGACCCTCGTGGGCTTCCAGACGACGTTCCTGGTGCAGCACTGGCTCGGCGCCGCGGGCATGCCCCGCCGCTACGCCGACTACCTGCCCGCCGACGGCTTCACCGTGCTCAACACCGTCTCCTCGCTGGGAGCCTTCCTGCTGGGCGTCTCCACCCTGGTGTTCCTCTACAACGTGTGGTGGACGACCACCCACGCGGAGAAGGTCACCGAGGACGACCCCTGGGGCTTCGGGCGGTCCCTGGAGTGGGCCACCTCCTGCCCGCCGCCCCGGCACAACTTCGAGGCCCTGCCGACCATCCGCTCCGACTCACCCGCCTTCTGGGTGCACCACCCGGAGGCCGAGGAAGGGGCCGTGATCATCGCGCCGGGCGCCCCGGAGAGCGCCGGTGTGCGGCCCGCGGAACCGGACGAGCCGCCGGGGGAGGGGACGCACGGCATGCAGGACCCCGCGTCCAAGCGGCCACCCAGGAAGGGGACGGCCCCCACGCAGGGGACGACCTCCACGAAGGGCACACGGTCATGAAGGGGGCACGGTCATGAAGCTCGAAGCGATCCTGTTCGCGGGCGTCTCGCTCTTCTTCGCCGCCGTCACCATCCCCTACGCGCTCTACTCCGCCGACCCGGCGGGCACGGCCGCCGTCCTCATCGCGTGCCTGATGGCCGCACTGGTCTCCTTCTTTCTCGCCGTGCAGTACAGGCGCCGCGGCGTACGCCCCGAGGACCGCAGGGACGGGGAGATCCGTGAGCGGGGCGGGCCGCTGGACTTCTTCCCGGCCCGCAGCCCGTGGCCGGCCATGACCGCGCTCGGCGTGGCGCTGCTGGGCACGGGGACGGTCTTCGGCCTGTGGCTCTTCATCATCGGGGCGGGTGTCACCGGCGGCGCGGTGTGCGGATTCGTGTTCCAGTACGCGCGGACCGACCACTGATCCGGCGCCGTGCGGCGGGCTTTTCCGGGCGGGCGCCCGTCAGCGCGGCCTGGGCGCGCTCGCGCTGGCCGTCGAGGGACTGCCACGCCGGGGAGACGGCGCCCTGGTAGTACCAGCGGCTGAGCGCGGCCCGCAGCCGTGCGACGCGCGCCGCCCCGGGGTTGGCCTCCAGCGGGCGGGGGAAGCGCTGGGCCGCAAGGCGGAACCGCTCGCCCTGCGGCAGCGGGTCGTGGTCGGCGCTGAAGGTGCCCTCCAGCGACTGCCGCACCCGGCTGGTCTCCTCCCCGTGCGTCACCCGTTCGGCGTCCTGCTTCTGCAGGGCCAGGCACAGCCGCCGCGTCAGCGCGAACGCCACCGGCGGCGCCAGCACCAGAGCCACCCGGAACCCCCAGGTCAGCCCGTTCAGGGAGACGTCGAAGGTGTGCGCGATGACGTCGTTGCCGCCGGCCAGCAGCAGGACGCCGTAGAAGGTGACCCCCGCGACCCCAAGTGCGGTGCGCACAGGACGGTTGCGGGGGCGGTCGCACACGTGCGGCGTCTCGTCCCCGCCGGTGATCCACTGCTCGAAGAACGGATACGCGTACAGCAGCAGGAACAGCAGCCCCGGCAGGATGACGGCGGGGACCAGGACGTTCCACATCACGGTGTGCCCGAACAGGTTGGTCTCGAAGGGCGGCATCAGCCGCAGGGAGCCCTCCAGGAAACCGACGTACCAGTCGGGCTGCGCCGCGGTCGAGGCCTGCGAGGGGGTGTAGGGGCCGTAGTCCCACACCGGGTTGATCTGCGCCACCGCGCCCAGCAGCGCGATCACCCCCGCCACCATGAAGAACAGTCCTGTCGAGCGGGCGGCGAACTGCGGCACCATGGCGTGCCCCACCACGTTCCTGTTCGTCCGCCCCGGACCGCTCCAGTGGGTGTGCTGGAGGACGACCACCAGGACCACGTGCGCCACCACCAGCGCCACCAGCAGCCCCGGGAGCAGCAGGATGTGCAGCGGGTACAGCCGTTCGATGATCTCGTCGCCCGGGAACTGGCCGCCGAAGACGAACAGCGCCACATACGTGCCCACCACCGGGATCGACAGCATGATGCCCTGCGCGATGCGCAGCCCGATGCCGGAGAGCAGGTCGTCGGGGAGCGAGTAGCCGGAGAAGCCCTCGGCGAGCGCCAGTACGAACAGCGTCATCCCCAGCAGCCAGTTGACGTCCCGGGGCTTGCGGAACGCCCCGGTGAAGAAGATCCGCAGCATGTGCACACCGATCGCGCCCAGGAAGATCAGCGCCGCCCAGTGGTGCACCTGGCGGATCAGCAGCCCGCCGCGCACCTCGAAGCTGATCTCCAGCGTCGAGGCGTACGCCGTGGACACCAGATGGCCGCGCAGCGGCTCGTACGGCCCGGCGTAGCGGACCTGGGTCATGTCCGCGTCGAAGAAGAGGGTGAGGTAGACGCCCGTCAGCAGCAGGACGAGGAAGCTGTAGAGGGCCAGTTCGCCCAGCAGGAACGACCAGTGCTCGGGAAACGCCTTGCGCAGCAGGACCCGCCCGCCCGCCGCCACCGGCAGTCTGTCGTCGGCGGCGCGGAACCCCCGCTCGGCGGCCTTGCGCAGCGCGGCCCGGCGTGCGGCCCGGGCCCGTGCGTGTCCCATGCGGTGCCCTCCCTCGACGAAGACCGGATTCCTCAGTCCCCCGCGACCCGGCCGTCAAACACCCCGCGCTCCCGGTTGCCTCCAACGCCCGGACGCACGCACACCAACGGCGGCTCCCGCGCACCGTGCGGTACGCGGGAGCCGCCGTCGGGCGGGACGGACGCGTGAACCCGCTCCGGAGCCGGCGCCGCAACCCGCGCCGTGAGCGCGGGCGGGCGGGCCCGGGGCCTCAGTCCGAGGAGATGACCTCCACCAGCCGGCCGACCTCCGGGTGGGGCAGCGAACGGGCCACGTCGGCGAGCGCGACCATGCCGACGAGCTGGTCCCCGTCGATCACCGGCAACCGCCGCACCTTGTGCTCCGCCATCGTCTCCAGCACCTCTTCGGCGCTGTCGTCGGCACCGATGGTGACGGCCTCCGCCTGGTTGAGGCTGCCCGCGGGGAAGGAGGCGGGATCACGGCCCGGACCCAGCACCTTGACGACCAGATCACGGTCGGTGACCACGCCCTTGAGCTTGTTGTCCTTGCCGCAGATGGGCAGCGCCCCCACGCCCAGCTCCGTCATCAGCGCCGCCGCGTCAGCCGCCGTCTGGTCGGTCTGCACACAGTCGGCGCCGGGGCTCATGATCTCGCGTGCCGTGGTCATCTCGGCTCCTCTCCACGAGGTTCGGATTCGGAATGGACGAACCGCTCAACGGGCCCCTCCCGGGTCCCCCGCGCCGGCCGCCCCGAAACGGACCACCCCCGCCACGGCCGCCGGGGGAGCGGGCGGGCAGGGCCGGACCAGGACCAGGGGGCGGCCGAGAGAGGGGCGGCCCGGCGAGGGGGGTGGTTGCGGGAGCCGACGGAGTGGGTACGCGGGCCGGTCCGTTTGTCCGCGCCCGTGCGTGGCAACCGGAGCGGTATGTCGACGAACCGGAGCCACACCCCGACCCAGGACCTCGGCCAGGACAACAGCGCGACCCGGCACGGCCACCCGAGCCCCGACGGCCACAAGGACGGCTACGAGGTGCTGGAGCGCCCCCGCGCCGTCCGTGCCGTCGAGGACGGCCTGGAGCGCCTGCCGCTCACCGGACCGCTCGACGCGCTCGGCAGGAAGCGCGCCCTCGACCCGGCGATCGGCCCGCTGCAGAACGCGGTGCACAAGCTCCCGCTGGGCGGCCTGCGGGACGTCCTCCACGGCCGGTGGCTGGGCCACCCGCTGCACCCCGCGCTGGTGCAGCTCCCCATCGGTGCCTGGATGTCGGCGGGCGTCCTGGACCTGCTGCCCGGAACCCGGCGCGCCAGCCGGATCCTGATCGGCACCGGCGTACTGGCGGCGATCCCCGCGGCGGCGAGCGGCGCGGTGGACTGGGCCGAACTGCACAAGCCGCAACTGCGCACCGGGCTGGTGCACGCGGCCGCCAACACGGTGGCGCTCGGCCTCTACACCGCCTCCCTGGCCGCCCGGGCACGCGGCCGCGAGTACCGGGGCAGGATGCTGGGCTTCGCCGGGCTGACCGCCGCCGGACTCGGCGGGCTGATCGGCGGCCACCTGGCCTACCGTCAGGCCGTCGGCCCCAACAAGGCCGAGCCCGTCCCCCACCTCGTCGCACAGGGCTGGCACCCGGTGGGCAAGGTGGACGACTTCCCCGTCGGACAGGCGGAGCGCGCCATGCTCGGCGAGGTGCCGCTGCTGGTCTACCGGGAGCCCTCCGGCGGCGTCCGGGCGCTGGCCGACCGGTGCAGCCACCAGTCCGGCCCGCTGTCCGACGGCACGGTGGCCGAGGGCTGCGTGACCTGCCCCTGGCATGGCAGCACCTTCCGGCTCTCGGACGGCACCAACGTCTCCGGCCCGGCCACCGCACCCCAGCCCTGCTTCGAGACCCGGGTGCGCGACGGCGTGCTGGAGGTGTGCCTCCCGGACGCGGACTGACCCCGGCATCCGCCCACCGCACACCCGGCCCGCGGCTCCGGGCCCCGGCCCCGCCCGCCGGCTCCCGGACTCCGGGTCTGCCGGCCGGCTTCCCGGCCTCCGGCCCGTGACCGCCGGCCCGCCCGGCGGTCCTGGGGCATCGGCGGTCACTTCGGACACCTCCCGTTTCGGCGACGGGCGGCCCGGTTACCCCTGCGGTGGTCCGTCCCACTCGCTCTTGGAGGTCCCATGGCCGGCCCGAAGCACGACAACCAGCACGAGGGAGAACCGTTCATCCCCGGCCGTCCCAGCCCTGAGACACCCCCGGTGGAGGAGCCGACCACCCCGCGCGAACCACTGCCGCCCAAACAGGACCAGTCCGGTCCCGAGGTCCACACCCCCACCGGCGGCCACGTCGACGTGGACCCCACCGCGCTGGCCCAGAAGGGCAGCAGGCTGACCACGGCGCAGGGCCTGCGGCTGTACGACACCGACCACTCCCTCAAGGCCGGGGAGCGCGGGCCCGTCCTGCTCCAGGACCACCATCTGCGGGAGAAGATCACCCACTTCGACCACGAGCGGATCCCCGAGCGGGTGGTGCACGCACGCGGCGCGGGGGCGCACGGCGTCTTCCGCGGCTACGGCACCGCCTCGTCCCTGTGCAAGGCGGCCTTCCTCGGCAAGGACGTCGAGACACCGGTCTTCGTACGCTTCTCCACGGTGCTCGGCTCCCGGGGCTCCGCGGACACCGTACGGGACACCCGGGGCTTCGCCACCAAGTTCTACACCTCGCAGGGCGTCTTCGACCTGGTCGGCAACAACATCCCGGTCTTCTTCATCCAGGACGCCATCAAGTTCCCTGACATCATCCACGCCGGCAAACCGCACCCCGACCGGGAGATCCCGCAGGCACAGAGCGCCCACGACACCTTCTGGGACTTCGTCTCCCTGCACACCGAGGCCACCCACCACACCCTGTGGGCCATGTCGGACCGCGCCATCCCGCGCTCCTTCCGCACGATGGAGGGCTTCGGCGTCCACACCTTCCGCCTGGTGGACGAGCGGGGCGGCACCACCCTGGTCAAGTTCCACTGGAAGCCCAAACTGGGCGTCCACTCCCTGATGTGGGAGGAGGCGCAGATCGCGGGCGGCGTCGACCCGGACTTCCACCGGCGCGACCTGGCCGACGCCATCGAGGCGGGCGCCTTCCCCGAGTGGGAACTGGGCATCCAGACCTTCCCCGACACCCCCGACCAGACCTTCGAGGGCATCGACCTGCTGGACCCGACGAAGATCGTGCCCGAGGAGTGGGCGCCGGTGCAGCCCATCGGGCTGATGACGCTGACCGCCAACCCCTCCAACTTCTTCGCCGAGACCGAGCAGGTCGCCTTCCACCCCGGCCACCTGGTGCCCGGCATCGACATCACCGACGACCCGCTGCTGGCCGGACGGCTCTTCTCCTACATCGACACCCAGATCACCCGGCTGGGCGGCCCCAACTTCGCGCAGATCCCCGTCAACAGGCCGCACGCCCCCCTCAACGACATGCTGCGCGACGGCATGCACCAGACCGCCGTGCACAGCGGCGTCGCCCCCTACCACCCCAACTCCCTGGACGCCGGCTGCCCGTTCTTCGCCGCCGCCGGCGAGGGCGCGTACGTGGAGACACCGGTCACCGTGCCGGAGTCGTCCAAGGTGCGGAAGGCCCCGGCCTCCTTCGCCGACCACACCAGCCACCCGCGCCGCTTCTACCTCAGCCTCAGCCCCGTGGAGCGGGAGCACGTCATCGCCGCGTACACCTTCGAGCTGAGCAAGTGCTACGAGCAGTCCATCAAGGAGCGCAACCTGCGGATCCTGGCCGACATCGACCCCGAGCTGTGCGCCGGCGTCGCGGCCGGACTGGGACTGCCCGCGCCCGAACCCTCGGGCCCGCTGCCCGATGTGCAGCCCAGCCCGGCGCTCTCCCAGCTCGGCCGCACCTGGCCGACCGACGGCCGGATCATCGGCATCGTCGCCGACGAGAACAGCGACCTCGCGGCGCTGGGCACCCTGCGCTCCACCGTCCAGGACAGCGGCATGGTGCCCCTCGTCATCGCCCCGCACGGCGGCGAACTGGCGGGCGGCGGCGGCCCCGTCGTAGTCCAGCGGACCTTCGCCAACGCCCGCTCGATCGAGTTCGACGCCCTCCTGATCGCCTCGGCGCCCCCCCGTGGGGGCCGACGCCTACGGGGCGCGGGACGTCAAGGCGGGCGTGAGCGGGGGCGGCGGCAACATCGACCCCCGCGTGCTGCTGCTCGTCTCCGAGGCGTACCGGCACGCCAAGGCACTCGGCGCGTGGGGCGGCGGCGCCGACGTGCTCGCCGCCGCGGGCTGCCCCCAGGAGGCGCCCGGCGTCGTGGTGTCCGACGACCCCGGCACCGTCCTCGGCCAGGTCACCGAGCTGCTCACCCGGCACCGCGTCTGGGACCGCTTCCCTCCCGGCACGACCGCCACCACCTGACGGGACGGACGGCCGGACGGCCGTCCGGCCGTCGGGTTGGAGGGTGGCGTTGCCGGGGTGTCGGGTCGCCGGAGCGTGGGGTCGGGCCGGGCCGCCGGGATTCCGGGCCGCCGGGCCGCTGCGCTGCGGGGGCCGCCTGTCGCCGGTCGGCGGGGACCGCCCGGCCGCCTGGCACCCGGGTGGTCGCCTCGCCGTGGCCGCCCGGCGCCGGCCGGGGCCGCTCACATGGCCGCGAGAGCGGCCGGAACACGCACTTTTCAGAAGGAGGGACTCATGAGCGCAGAAGCCAAGGGCGAGCAGCCGGGCGGCGGGCACCCCGCCGACAAGCATCCGAAGCCGGAGTATCCGCAGCAGCAGGAGCAGACCCATCCGGGTGACACGGAGGAGATGGAACCGCGCCCGGACCACGGGGAGCGCACCTATCGGGGCAGCGGACGGCTTGCGGGGAAGCGTGCCCTGATCACCGGCGGTGACTCGGGTATCGGGCGTGCCGTCGCCCTGGCCTTCGCCCGCGAGGGCGCCGACGTGGCGTTCGGTCATCTGCCCGAGGAGGAGAGCGAGGCCCGCGAGACGTCGCGGCTGGTGGAGGAGGCCGGACGGCGCGCCGTCGCGGTCGCCTGCGACATCAGGGAGGAGGCCGAGTGCCGGCGGCTGGTGGAGCGGGCCGCCGGGGAGTTCGGCGGGATCGACGTGCTCGTGAACAACGCGGCCTTCCAGATGGCGCAGTCCGAGGGCATCGACGGCATCAGCACCGAGCAGTTCGACCGGGTGGTCCGCACCAACCTCTACGGCATGTTCTGGGTGACCAAGCTGGCGCTGCCCCATATTCCCGCGGGCGGCTGCGTCATCAACACCACCTCCGTCCAGGCGTACCAGCCCAAGCCTCACCTGCTCGACTACGCGATGACCAAGGGCGCCATCGTGACGTTCACCCAGGGGCTGGCCCAGAACCTCGCCGAACGCGGTATCCGCGTCAACGCCGTGGCGCCGGGCCCGGTGTGGACGCCGCTGATCCCCTCGACGCTGCCGGACACCAGCCAGTTCGGTGCCAAGAGCCTGTTGCAGCGGCCCGCGCAGCCCGCCGAGATGGCGCCCGGTTACGTCTTCCTCGCCTCCGAGGACGCCAACTACGTGACCGCCGAGATCCTCAACGCGACCGGCGGTACCCCGCTGCCCTGACCGCGCCCCGGCGGGCGGCCACCGTCCGGGGCCCGGCCGGGGGTGTGAACCCGCCTCGCGCGGGCGACCCGGGGCGTGTCCTGTGACCGAACCCAAGAGGAGCCAGCACGATGCCGGAGGACAAGCCGGACACCCCGCAGATCGACGCCGAACCCCTGCCGCCCTTCGAGAAGCAGAAGCAGGACCCGCCGGGCCTGGAGTCCGAGATGCGGCCCCGGCCCCGCTACCGCGCCGAGCGGTACAAGCCGGCCGGCAAGTTGGAGGGCAAGGTCGCGCTCATCACCGGCGGTGACTCCGGCATCGGCCGTGCCGTCGCCCTGCTGTACGCGCGCGAGGGCGCCGACGTCGCCATCGGCTACCTGCCCTACGAACAGCCCGACGCGGAGGAGACCCGACGGGAGATCGAGGCGGTGGGCCGCAGGTGCCTGCTGCTGCCCGGTGACCTCCAGGACGAGGAGGTCTGCCGTGAGACCGTGCACCGCACCGCGCGGGAGCTGGGCGGGCTCAACATCCTGGTGAGCAATGCCGCCGCCTGACCGACACCCGGTGAGACCGACACCCGGTGAGGGCGGCACCCCGGTGAGACCGGGACCCGGACCGACACCCGGTGAGGGCGGGGGAGCGCGTGCGGGGTGACGCTCACGAGACCACGAGGCGGGGGCTCACCCGTCCTGGTCCGCGTTCCGGTCCGGCTCGCTCCTCGCGGCGTTCCCACCCTCCGGCCGTTCCGGCCGATGCGCATGTTCCGGCCGCGGTGCCCGGGGCGTGGCCGGAGGGCGGGTGCGGCGGCGGTGGCTGGTGTCGCACCAGGGGTAGGTGCGGCTGCGGCGGCAGGTGCACAGGGCCACCATGAAGCGGTCCGAGGTGACGGTGCGGCCGTCGTCGAGGCGCACCTCCACGGGCCCCTCCACCAGGACGGGCCCGCCCTGCTCCAGCGTCACGCGCCGCCGGGCGCCGCCTACGTCACGGCGCGGGGCCTCCCCATCAGCGGTGTCCCCGCGAGGGGTGTCCCTGTCCCCGTGGGCGGTGGCGTCCCCGTGGGCGGCGGTGTCCGCATCCTCGTCGTGCGCGGGGGCGCTCCCGTCAGAGGGAGGGGGCGGTGTCGGCACGGATGACCACCAGTTCCTCGTGTCGCTGTCCGGGGGCGACGAGCCCCCGTTCCTCCAGCAGGCGGGCCCGCTCGCGCAGTACGGGGCCGAAGGGCTGGGTGCGGCGGGCGATCACCGAGGCCTTGAGACCGCCGCGCTCCAGCATCTCCAGCGTCCGTGCGGGACCGCTCAGCGCCGAGTGGACCAGCAGCAGTACCCCGTCGTCGGTCAGCAGGCGGGGTGCGGCCTCGCACAGCCGGTCGAGATGGCTGCGTCCGTCCGGTCCGGCGTCCCAGGCGCGGGCCCGCCGTCCGCCGCGCCGACCGGTGCCGGAGCAGGGGACGTAGGGCGGGTTCGCCGTGACGATGTCGTAGCGGCCCGTGGCGCGCTCCAGGAAGTCACCGCGGTGGGCGCGGACCGGAAGTCCCCGGAGCCGCGCGTTCCACGCGGCCGCCACAGCGGCCCGTGCGGAGACGTCCACGGCGTGCACCTCGGCGGCACCGAGGCGGGCGCCCTCAAGGGCCACGACGCCGGTGCCGGTGCACACGTCCAGCATGCGTGCCCCGCGGGGCACGGATGCTCCGGCCAGCGCCTGGAGCAGCAGTTCGGAATCACCCTGGGGTGCGTACACCCCGGGAGGTCTCAGGAGCCACACGTGACCGGGGTTCCAGGGAAAGCGCCCACTAAACGCTGCCGGAGCCGACCGGAGCCGACCGGCCGCCGACCCGAGACCGCCGGAGAGCGCTCTGGAGCCCGCTGAGGGCTCTCGTAGGGATGTCGCCGACGCCGTTCGTCCACCAGGGACGTTAGCCGGCCGCAGGACGGGCAACCCGGTGCCGACCGACGAGACGGGGCGAGACGAGGAGACAAGCCATGGGACACGGAGGAACGGTGATCGACGAGCTGACCACCGACCACCGCGAGGTCGAGGAACTCTTCGCGAAGATCGAGGCGCTGCCGCCCGGCCACGAGAAGCGCAAGCTCTACGCGGACCAGGCCACCATCGAACTGGTGCGGCACTCCGTCGCGGAGGAGGAGTATCTGTACCCCGCCGTCCGCGCGCACGTCCCCGGCGGCGGGACCCTCGCGGACAGGGAGCTGGAGGACCACCGGGGCGCCGAGCGGCTGATGAAGGAGCTGGAGGGGCTGGAATCCGGCGATCCGTCCTTCGACCGGACACTGACCAGCCTGATCCACGAGATCCGCTCCCATGTGAGCGAGGAGGAGGGCACCCTCTTCCCCCGGCTGCGGGAGGCCGTGCCGCCCCAGGAGCTGGCCGAGCTGGGCGACAAGGTCCGGCACGCCAAGAAGACGGCCCCCACCCGCCCGCACCCCCACAGCCCGCAGCAGCCGCCCGCCAACAAGCTCCTCGCCCCGGGCGCGGGGCTCGTGGACCGGATCCGCGACGCCCTCTCGGGACGCGGCAAGGAGAAGGACTGACCGGCGGGCAGGCGGGCGAGTCCCCCGACGGCGAGCGCCCGCGCCGCCCCGGGCGCCAGGGCGGCCCTGCCGGGATCCACGGGACTACGGCACCGGCGCTCTACGGCACCGGCAGGGCCGCCCTGGCCGGGGCCTCGGCCGCGATCAGGGCGGCGGTCTGCTCGGGGTCGAGCTGCGAGGAGTCCAGCCACCAGCCGACACCCTCCAGCTCCCGGCGCATCTCCTGGTAGTACGGCGCGACGTCGTAGGCGACGCGCTGTCCGGCCGGGCGTGCGGCGTTCCGGCTGCGGCACACCTCCAGCGGAGGGGCCAGCGTGACGAAGAGCACCGGGCGCGGGCGCAGCTCGGTGACCAGGAGGTCCAGCACCTCCCTGGTGCCCACCGGGTGCTCCAGGACGGGGAAGATCCCGCTGTCGGCGAAGTTGTTCGCCAGCGCGCACATGTTGCGGAAGCACAGCCGCAGTTGCCGCCTGGACTCCTCTCCGCCGGAGACCGGCCCCGCCCGGCCCCGGACGACCATGTAGGAGAGCACGTCCCCGCTGATGTGCGCCGCGCGCGCGTGGTGCGCCGCGACGAGCGGTGCCACCGTGGACTTCCCCGCGCCGGGCATCCCCGACAGCACCAGACACCCCGTCGTCCCCGCCACGACTTCCCCTCCAGCTCTCTCCGGACCAGGTGCGTGCCCGCCCTCCGGCCCCGGGACAGGCCGACGGCAGTGTACGCAGCCCCCCTCCGCCGGACCACCGACTTCCCCTCCCCGCCGCCCCGCCGGGGGCGGGGCGGGACTCAGGGCGGCTCCTCCTCGGGCGCGTCCGGCCCCGCCGTACCGGAGCCGGGCGCGTCCTTCTTCGTGCCGTCCCCTGGCCGGCCGCCGGACGGCGGCGCGCCCGGCGGAGGCCGCTGGTCGAACTCCACGGTGACGGACTGGAAGCTCTTGAACGTCTCCGTGGTGGCGTAGGAGGCGTACGCCTTCCGGTCCGCCCAGGTCAGCCACACCCTGTCGGTGAACGGCGTCAGCAGGCTGCGCGGCCACAGCCGGTGCGCGCGTACCACGCTCACCTCGGCCGCCAGGACGAAGATGAGAGCGCCCAGATAGATCCAGCCGAGCAGCCCCAGCACGATGCCGAACATGCCGTAGGTGGCGCTCGCGCCCCGCAGCACCTTGGTGGCGTAGTACCCGCCGCCCCACTGCAGCGCCTGCCACGCGCAGGCCGCCGCCACCGACTCGGCCCACAGGTGGCGCAGGGCCACCTGGTGGTGGGTGAGGAAGGAGTAGGTGGCCAGCAGCAGCCCGGCGTTGACGGCGACGGCCACCAGGGTGATCGCGGCCCGGATCCCGGCCCCCAGGTCGGCGCCGAAGGTCTGCGACTCGGAGGCGGCGAGCGAGAGCAGCAGCGTCACCGTGAGGCCGCCCGCCACCGTCATCAGGAAGAGCATGCCCTTCAGCCGCGACCGGAACGGATCATGGCGCATGCGCCGGGGGACGGCCCACAGTTTGTTGAGGCTGTACTGCGCGGCCTGCGCCACCCCCAGACTGCCGTACAGGCTGCCGACCACACCGATGGCCAGGGCGATCCCGTTGCTGCGGAACGGGTGGATGCGCCCCCTGATCTGGTCCCCGAGCACCGGGAACTCGCTGAGTACCGAGTTCAGCAGCCGCCGCTGGAGGTCCGGGTTGTCCTCCAGGAAGGCACCGAGCCCCGAGACGAACAGCAGCAGCATCGGGAAGATCGACAAGAAGGTGTAGTACGTCAGCAGGGCCACCAGGTAGAGCGCCTGGTCGTCGAAGACCTTGTAGGCGACGGCGAGGGGGAGCCCGGCCCAGGGGTGCCGCTTCTGGAAGGCGTCGAGGCGCAGCCCGGCGCCCGCGCCTTTGCCCCCGCCGTCACCGGTGCCCGTGCCCATGCCCTTCGCGCCGCCTCCCTGGCCGTCCGCGCGGCACCTGCCGCCCTCGTCCCCCGTATCCGTACGCGTACCCGCACCGGAAGGGACACCTCTGTGACAGCCAATCGCAGCGCCCCGCGCTCCGCACGCGCAGGACGCCATCCGGTGACGCGCGCCCCGGGGGCGAGGGCGGGCCCGGCAGGGGGCGGCGGGCGGTACGCGGACGAACGGGCGGAGCGGCACCGCCGCTCCGCCCGTTCCCTGACCGCGCGCTGTCCCGTGCGTGCCCTTCCGGCACGCTCGCTCGCACGCGTTCCTGTTCCGCGCTCAGGCGCGTGTCATGTCCGAGTTGCCACTCCTGTCACGTCACGCCTTCCGTTTGCCCATGGTCGCCAGCCCCATGACGGCAAGGCCGCACAGCGTCGCCACACCGCCCGCGATCACGTTGTTGACGACGATCGACGTCGTGTCCGGCGCTCCGTTGATCACCCACTGCGAGATGATCACCCAGACTCCGAGCAGCGGCGCCGTCCAGCCGAGCAGGTGCGTCCGCTCGTACGCGGACCCGAACCCGAGCGCCAGCACCGCGAACGCCAGACCGACGACGAGGTTGCTCACCGCCAGGGTGGACGTCGTGTTGAACCCGACGACCCACGGAGAGATGGCGATGTAGAGGCCCGTGAGAAAGCTCAGCCCTTCCACGAGCTGGGCCATCGGAGTCGTTCCGGCCTTCTCGTACCGGGCGCGCATCTCCACGATGTCCGGGTGGTGCTCGATGCTTCTGCCGGTGGTAGGCACTGCCATGGTGGTCTTCCTCCCTTCCCGAGAGCGCCTGCGGAGGGCGATCCGAACTCGCCCGCCGCCTACCCGGGTGAACAGTGAGAGGGAAGAATTCACCCGGAGTGGTGTGATTTACGTCACATTTCTCATTGATGGGGGGGCAAAGCCCTGGAAGTCCGGCCTCCCCCGCTTCGCCGTATGAGGCGCCGAGTGCGGTGGCGTGGGGCGGTGAACAGTGTTCTGTGGGCCTCCGCCGGCCCGTGGCGGACCGGCCCGGCCTACGGTTTGATGCCCAGCCCCGCCCAGACGCCGGCCTCCGCCGGGGTGACCATGCCGGGCAGCTGCGGCACGTCGTCGGTGTCCAGGTCGAGGCGCCAGTCGCAGGTGGCGGCCAGGCCGGGCTCGACGAGGTCCACGCCGTCGAAGAACCGCAGCACCTCCTTGTGGCCGCGCAGGCGCACATGCATATTGGCCTGCCGGTACCGCTCGGCGATCTGTCGCATGCCCTCCGGGTCGAAGTCCTCGGTGGCGTGCGAGAGGGCGAGCGCGCTGCCGGAGGGCAGCGCGTCCAGCAGGTGCCGCACAATGCCCAGCGGGTCGTCCTCGTCGGCGATGAAATGGAAGAGGGCGATGACGGTCAGACCGATCGGCCGGCTGAAGTCGAGGGTCTCGCGGGCTCGCTCCAGGATGACCTCCGGCCGGCGCACATCCGCCTCGACGTAGTCGGTCGCCCCCTGCGGGGTGCTCGTCATCAGCGCGCGGGCGTGGGCGAGCACGATCGGGTCGTTGTCCGAGTAGACGACCCGGGCGGTGGGCTCCTCCTCCTGGGCGACCTGGTGGAGGTTGGGAGCGGTGGGGATGCCGGTACCGATGTCGAGGAACTGCCGGATGCCGGCCTCGCGCGCCAGATAGCGGACGGCACGGTGCATGAAGGCCCGGTTCTGGCGCGCCGCGATCATGGCGTTGGGGAACACCTTGAGGCCCTCGACCGCGACATGGCGGTCCGGCCCGTAGTTCGTCTTGCCGCCGAGGTAGAAGTCGTACAGCCGCGCGGTGTGCGGCCGCGTTCCCACTCCCGCCGGAACCTGCTGGCTCATACGCGCACACTCCTGGTGAGACCTGAACCTCCGCTGGGGACAACCACTTTGACGCACGCGGCGGCCGGCCGCCAGATCATCGCCCGCGCACCCGGTGGGACCGTCGCGGCACACGGCTGTCGCCGGGCTGTGACACGAACCGGTCCCCGTGGCGCGGCAAGTGCGTTACCGTGCTGCAAGACGTGTCAGAGCCGGAAAACGGGGAGGGTTCCTTATGGGAATGAACGGTGCCGACATCGAGCGACTCCGGGAGCTTGGAGGCAAGTTCGACGGTGACGCGGGGCAGCTCGAGAGCCTGATCAGCAGCCTGCAGAGCGCCTGCAACGACACCCACGGGTACTGGAAGGGCGGCAAGGCCGACAGGTTCCGCTCCGAGTGGGAGAGCCTGAAGCCGACCTTCGACAAGTTCGTGCAGACGCTGCGCGACGCCGGTCAGGCCTGCAAGACCAACGCGGACAACGTCAACGCGGCCACGAACTGACCCACCACCGGGGCTACCCGGCAACGGCAGGCCGCAGCCATCCGGCTGCGGCCCGCCGTTCGTCGTGCCCGCGCGGCGCCGGCCCCGCGTGCGGGGCCGGCCGGGCCGGTCACTCGTCCGTCACCGCCTGCACGGGCATCATCGACCCGTTGAGCACCAGCAGCCCGCGTCCCGCCACACCGGAGGGCGACGTGCGCGGGAGGCGGATGTTGAACAGCTCGCCCTCGTTGTTCCCCTGCAGCGCCAGCAGCAGGCCACTGCGCGCCCGGCGGGCCTCCTTGACGAAGCCGCGGTACTGCGACGTCAGGGAGTCGGTCGTGCCGGCCGCCACCAGCCCGTGGCCGCCGTCCACCCCGCTGCGCACCACGCCTTCCAGCACGGAGTCCAGCGGGGTGTCGTACACCAGCTCGGCGTCGTCCACGACCACCGCGTACCGCCCGCCCGCGGCCTGCTCCAGCAGCTCCTGGAGCCGCGCGGCGTCCGCCGTCTCCTGGATACCGCCCAGCACCCCCGGTTCCGCCTCCAGGTCGCGCAGCGGTGACCGCTTGGGCGTGACGACGACAAGCGGCACACCCGCGCGCAGCAGCGACCGCGCCGCCGCGCACACCGAGGTGGAGCGGCCCGACTTGGGCGGGCCGGCGATGACGAAGCCGGGGCCGTGCTGCGCCAGGTCCGCGCCGACCGGGGCGAGTTCGTCCCCGCCCACGCCCACCAGCGTCCACAGCGGGGACGGCGGGACGAACTCCGGGTCCAGGGCGAGCGCTTCGCGGCTGGTGGCGCGGACCGGCAGCGCGTCCACCCGCATCGGGCGCAGCGGGCGGGCGGGACGGCCGTGCGCCGCGGCGGACCGCTCCGCGATACGGCGGATGGCGGCCACCTGCGCCTGGCCGGAGGGGTCGGCGTCCAGCAGGGCGATCTGGCTCTCCAGCACCCCGTCGTCGCTCGGCCGCAGGGCGCGGCCGGGCGGAAGGTGGGAGGGCACCTCGCGGGCGGTCATACCGGCTGTGGTGTAGTCGTTGGGGTCGGCCAGCCGCAGGACGAGCCGGTCGCCGAAGGACGAGGAGACGGTGCCCGACAGGCCCCCGCGCCCGGCCGTCATCACCACCCGCAGACCGACGGAGGGCCCCTCCCGGAACAGCTGCGTCATGGCGTCGATGAGCTTGCCGTAGTCGTACGACTCGAAGGTGGCGGTGTAGCTCTCCCAGCCGTCCAGCAGCAGCACCATCCACGGCAGCCGCTCCTCGGGGGAGGCGGCCGAGGCCCGCTGCTCGGCGACGTGGGAGGCGCCCGCCCGCGCCAGGAGCTGCTGACGGCGCGAGATCTCCGCCTGGAGCCTGGCCAGCAGCCGGGTGAGCCGGTCGGTCTGGTCCCGGGTGACGACGGCCCCGCAGTGGGGGAGCACGGACAGCGGCACCAGCGCGTTCGAGCCGCAGTCCACGCCGTAGAGGTGGACGTCACCGGGGGAGGCGATGTCGGCGAGGGAGGCGGCGATGGTGCGCAGGGCCGTCGAGCGGCCCGAGCGGGGCCCGCCGACGAGCAGCAGATGGTCGCCGTCCACCAGATCGAGGGTCAGCGGCTCGCGTGCCTGGCGGGCCGGTACGTCGGTGACGCCGAACACGGCCGGCGGCACGTCGTCCGGGCGCACGGAGGCGGGACGCGGCAGGCCGGCGACCGTCACCAGGTCCGACAGCGGCTCCAGCCACGGCCGGTAGGGCGCGGGCAGCTTCAGGGCGGAGGCGCACTCGTCCACGGCCTCGACCAGCAGCGCCAGATCGGTCAGCGGGTCGTCGTCCTCGTGCCCCGGCGGCTTGGGGCGTTCGGGCGCGGGGCGGCCCAGGTCCGCCCACTCCACCGGCACGGCCCACGGCCGCGGGACGTCGGCCGTGGACGACTGCGGCCGCCGTCCCCCGACGCGCCCCGACTGGAACGGCAGCAGCGACGAGGCGCCCAGCCGCACCAGGGCGCGCCCCGGGGTGCTCTTGGCGATGTAGGCCGAGTCCGGCGCGTCGATCACGTCCTGGCTCTCGGCGTTGTCGGTCACCCGCAGCGCGATCCGCAGGTTGGTGTTGGCACGGATCTCCGGCGAGACCACACCACTGGGCCGCTGCGTGGCCAGGATCAGATGGACGCCCAGGGAGCGGCCCCGCTGGGCGATGTTGACCAGGCCGGTGACGAAGTCCGGCAACTCCCGGGCCATGGAGGCGAACTCGTCGACGACGATCAGCAGCCGGGGCAGCGGCGCCAGCGACGGGTCGCGGCGGGTGGCCAGCTCGTAGGCTTCGATGTCCTTGGCGCCGACCGGCTCCAGGATCCGCTCGCGGCGGCGGACCTCGGCGTCGAGCGAGACCAGCGCCCGCTTCACCAGGTGGGCGTCGAGGTCGGTCACCATGCCGACGGTGTGCGGCAACTGCTCGCAGCCCTTGAAGGCGGCGCCGCCCTTGTAGTCGATCAGCACGAAGTTCATCGCGTCCGGCCTGTTGGCCACCGCGAGGGAGGCCACCAGCGTCTGCAGCAGCTCCGACTTGCCGGACCCGGTGGTGCCCGCGACCAGCCCGTGCGGTCCGTCCCGCACCAGGTCGAGGGTGAACGGGCCGTCGAAGGAGACGCCGACCACCGCGGACGTCGAACGGCCCCCCGTGGCCCAGCGCGCCGCGACCTGGTCGGCGGACGGCGGCTCCATCCCCAGCAGGTCCAGCAGCCGGCAGGAGTCCGGCAGGGCGCCCGACTCCTTCTCGCTCACGTCGCGGACCGGCGCCATGGCCCGGGCCACCGTCTCGCACCAGGCGGCCGGCACGCAGTCGGGGCGCACCGACTGCACCGGGACCTCGCCGAACTGCGAGACCTGCAACAGCCCGAAGTGGTCCTCCTCCACCAGCGCCCGGCACTCCTCGGGCAGCAGCCCCCGGTCGGCGTCCAGGCAGATCAGCTGGATGCCGAAGCGCGGCCCCTCGCGCAGCAGTTGCGTGAGGCCGGGCAGGGCGCGCAGCCTGCGCGAACCGTCGAGGACGACGAGCACGCAGGGCCCACGCCACACACTGTCCTCGCCCTGCTGCCGCTCACCGGCCGCCTCCTGGCGCGCGCCCAGCAGCGCCAGCAGCTCGCTGATGCGGCGGGCCACGCTCTCGGTGTCGGTGCCCAGCAGCGCCACCGCGCTCTGCCCCTCCCGGCCACGGGCGTGCGGCAGCCACCGCACCCACTCCCAGCTGTCGCGGCCCGAGGGGTCGGTCAGCACGCAGACGGAGAGGTCAGCGGGACTGTGCAGCACGGCCGCCTGCGCCAGCAGCCAGCGCCCGATCGCGCGGGGCAGCTCGCCGCGGCCGGCGACGCCGAGGATGCCGTGCCGCCGCATGGGGACCGGGACCGGTACGTCGGAGAGCATGCGCGGCTCGGAGCGGCGGTGTTCCTGCTGGTTGGGGTCGCTCACCTCGACCTCGGAGGGCAGCGCCCCGGTGCCGACCCGCAGCACACCGAAGTCCTCGTCCTCCAGCCGCCGCTCCCACAGGCGCTGGCCCGGCCCGCCCGCCACGAGGTGCAGCTCCGCCGGATCGGGGCAGGCCAGCCGGCGCGCGGCCGTCTCCTCGGCCATCGCCTTGCGCGCCTGGTACTCGATCGAGACCTTGTGCTGCTCGTACTCGCGGCGTTTGCGGCGGTGCGACTTGCGGCCGTACCGGCGGTCGTAGAGGTGGTTGGCGACGAGCGTGACGGGGGTGAGCACCGCCATGATCAGGTAGAGGGCGCTGCCCAGCAGCATCACCAGGGCGACGGCGGCCAGCATCGGGGCCAGCGCCACGGCCCACGGCATCGGCCGGTTCTCCGACGGCTTGGGCCTGGGCGGCAGCTGGAACTGGGTCTTGCGCGCCGACGGTTTGATCCGCGGGGGCCGGTTGTAGTCCAGCCCGGTGCCGTCCTGGGAGGGCTTGAGCGCGGCATCGGGGAAGGAGGGCTCGCGCAGCTCGAACAGCGAGTGCCCGGCGGCGACCACGCTGCGGCGCCGCCACGCGGTGGGGCCCTCCACCGGCCGGCCGTCCATGGTGACGCCGCTGCCGAAGGACGGGCCGACGGTCACGGTGCCGTCCACCGCCACGTCGATCTCGTACGCGGAGCTGGGCAGACTGCTGTCGGCCGGCCGCACCCACGCCTCCGGCCCGCTGCCGACCACGGCCACGCCCGGGCCCAGCCGGTACACGCGCCCGGCGTCGGGCCCGCCCACGACCCGTACCTCCACGGTGCCCTGCGCCTCGGGCACGGGACAGGCGCCGGGCGCCCCCACCGAGACCGTCGCCCCGTCCCGTACGGGCGAGTCGGCCACCGGCACCTCGGGATCGAGCGGGTAGCCGCCCACGTGCAGGGACGTGGACGGGCTGCCCAGCCGGCGTGCGATCTCCTCCGCGACGGTGCCGACGGCAGCGTCCGGTTCCGTGTCCACGAGCAGGTCGGCCCGTCGCCCGCCGACGGCGTCGACGGCGGTAAGCCGCAGTTCCATATGAGCTCCCCCGGGTCGGCCGGTGTCCGTTCCGCGTCGTGTCCGCGTTCCAGACTCGTCGGCCACTGCACTGATGCGCTCCGCGCCGCGTAGCAATCATGCAACAGGACACTGACGGAACGGCAGTTCGTCCTAGGATCGCATCGTCCCGCTTACGGGCGACGGCTGCGGACCGAGGGGGGAACGTGGGAGCGATGAGACCGGGAGAGACGCCCCAGCAGGCGCAGGCGAGGGCCCAGCGGCTGCGGCAGCACGCCGCGCGGGCCCGCGGGCTGGCCGGCTCGCTGGGCTCCGCACTGGACACGGGGGTGTCCAAGGCGACCGCCGACGGCGTGTGGTACGGCCCCTACGCGGAGCGCGTCACCGGGCAGCTGCGCGAGAAGCAGCGTGCCCTGGAGGGGCTGGCGAACGGGCTGAGGGCCACCGCCACGAGCTGGGACCAGCAGGCCGAGCAACTCGAGACAGAGGCCGCCGCGGCACCCGCGGGAGGCAACTGATGGGCGGCTTCCAGGGGTTCGATCCGGCACGGGTACGGGACCTGGCGGGACATCTGGAGTCGGTGGCCGGCTCCGTGGTGCCGATGCACAGCCAGCTGTCGCAGCTCCTCCAGGACGCGGCGGCCGATGTGGCGCCGCAGCAGGTGACCACCAATCCTCAGCTCCAGCCGGTGGTCGACCGGCCGGGGGTGCCGATGGCCACGGGCGCGATCCCGATCTCCAGGGTGTACGGCATCCCGACGGGCTACCTTCCCGGGCCCAGGACGCAGGCCGAGGCGCTCGCCGGCGGGCCGCTGCCCGGCTCCGTCGATCCGTTCCTGCGGCAGACGGCGACCGACATCCGCTCCCGCTGCGACCGCCTGGAACAGGTCCGCAAGGCGGCTCCGCCCTCCGTCGAGCTGGACGCCGGCGCCCTGTTCGCCACCGAACCGGTCGACCTCAACGGTGTGCCCAAGCCGACCGACGGCCCGGAGAAGACCGCCGCGTGGTGGGCCGGTCTGACGCCCGCGCAGCGCGAGCAGTACCTGTACCTGAAACCGGAGGCGCTGGAGACCCTCAAGGGGCTCCCCGCCGACGTGCTGCGACAGGCCACCCGGCTCGCCTACTTCAAGGTGGTGCCCTACAAGATCGCCAGCCATGAGAGCGGAGGCTCCACCAAGTTCACGCTCGGCATCGTGGAACTCGGAGACGGCTTCGCCTTCCGCACCGAGCAGATCAGCGACGGCTCCTACCGCGTCACCCTGATCAACAACGGCCAGGCGGGACTGAAGGCCGACGGGGCACCGGTGAGCGCCGCCTTCAAATACGAGTTCGGGGACACCTGGGTGTTCCCGAACAAGGCCGAGGCGGAAAAGCTGCAAGCGGACCTCAAAGAGCTGCTGATGTGGCGCACGCAGCTGTCCCACGGTATGTCCGACGGCGCCCGGATCTACGCCGCGCGGCAGTACGGGAAGCTCATGGAGCGGCTGCCCGATCCCCAACTGAAGGTCAAGACGGCCGGCGGCGAGGCGAGCGGGGCGATCGGGGTCGGGAGCGTCACCCCGGGGATCAAGTTCGGCGCCAACTTCTCCACCATCACCAGCACGATCGACCCCCGGCGGCCCTCCGTCACCCAGAGCAGGGACTTCACGGTGGAGCCCTCGCTCACCAGGGGCAACGTGGTCAAGGCCGACTTCGGCACCGTCGTGGGCGGCACGATCCAGGTGGTCCGCGACAAGAACAACCCGGACCCCAACACCAACATCACCACCGTCCGGCTCATCCAGACGGTGGAGGGCAAGCTCGGCGGCACGTTCGGCGGCGAACTCGGGGGCAAGCAGGTGGGCGTCTCCGGCTCGTACCGGGAAGGGCGCAGCCACACCCACGTGGTGACGGTGAACGTGCCCATCGGCGCGGACCCGGCGGAACAGGCCGCCGCCCGCAAGTGGCTGAACGCGCCGGCACCCGCGGCCCTGGCCAGTCCCGTCGTCCCGGACAGGCCACCCGCTCCGGATGCGGACCTCATCTCCCGGCTGGCGCACGACCGCGGGCAGGTCAGCGCCGTGTCCTACCGGGGGAAGGCGTCCGAGCTGAAGCTGGGCGGGAAGTTCACCGTCGAGGGCATCCCCTTCGGCTTCGAGGCCACGGCGGCGGAGAAGGGCGACCATGTGGTCGGTCAGCAGTACCTGGGCGCGCCGGATCCGAAGACCGGCAGGCGCGCTTTCGTCCCCCTCGGCTGACACCGGCCCCGCCGGCGGCGGGCGGACCGCCACAGGAACCCGCCCGCCGCGCTCGCCTGCCCGCCCCTCTCCCGGCCGCCCCGCCGTAGCAGTCGTGCAACAGAACGCCTGAGCTGCGAAGAAGCCGACTAGGATCGGAAGGGGCCCCGGTCGTCCGGGGCCGGCGGGAACATGAATCGGGGGATCATGGGAGCGATGAAACCGGGGGAGACGCCGGAGCAGGCGAAGGCCCGTGCCCAGCGGCTGCGCGATCACGCGGCGCAGGCCCGCAGCCTGGCGGGCTCGCTGGGAACGGCACTGGACTCCACGGTGGCCAAGGCGACGGCCGAGGGCGTGTGGTCCGGCCCGTACGCCGAACGCGTCACGGGAGCGCTGCGCGGCTACAAGGGCTCGCTCGAAGGTATGGCCCAGGGCTTGCAGACCAGTGCCCGCACCTGGGAGAGCGAGGCCGATCTGCTGGACCAGGAGGCCGCCGCGGCGGCCCGGAGCGGAGGGAAGTGATGGGGCAGTTCCGCGGGCTCGACCCCGCACGGGTGCGGGAACTGGCGGGCCAGCTGGACTCGGCGGCCGGCGCGATGGTGCCGCTGCACCGGCGGCTGGCGCAGCTCCTCCAGGCGGCCGCCGGCGACATGAACCCGAAGCCGGTGAGCAGCAGTCCCGAACTGGAGCCGGTGGTACGGGAGGCCGTCCCGGCCGGCGTACCGTTGCCCCTGCCGACGGTCACCTCCTCGCCCAGCGAACTGGCCGCGCTGTTCCCGTGGGCGGCCGGCGGGCTGGCCAAGGGGCCGATGCCCGCCTCCCTGGATCCGAACCTGCGCCAGGCGGCGGCCGACATGCGGACCCGGTGCGACCGGCTGGAGCAGATCGTCAAGGCCACCCCCCTCTCGGCGCTGCTCGACGGGGCCGCGCAGCTCGACACCCTTGTGGACCTGAACGCCGTGCCGCAGCCGAACGCCGCGGAGGCCGACGTCAGGAAGTGGTGGGACGGCCTCACCCCGGCCCAGCGCGACCAGTACCTCTACCTGAAGCCCGACGTGCTCCAGACCCTCCGGGGGCTGCCGCAGGACGTGGTGGACCAGGCCAAGCAGCTGGCCTACTTCAAGGTGGTGCCGTACAAGACCTCCGGCGAGGAGACCAAGGGCAGCGTCAAACTGACCCTCGGCTTCTTCGAGATCGGCGAGGGCTTCGCCTTCCGCACCGAGCAGATGAGCGACGGCACCTACCGCGTCACGATGATCAACAACGCGCAGGCCGGGGTGAAGCTGAAGGAGGGCGACGACGACACGAAGCTGACCCTCAGCGGCCAGGTCAAGCTGGAGGTCGGCGACACCTGGGTGTTCAAGGACAAGGCGGCGGCCGACCGGCTCCAGCAGGACATCCACCAGGCCTTCCTGCTGCGGCAGCAGGAGATGGCGCCCGATATGAACCCCATGGGCGTGGCCACCATGGAGCTGGACAAGATCCTCGACCGGATCGGCGAGCCGGCGATCAAGATGGGGAAGCTGGGCACGGAAGCCCAGTTCGAGCTGGGCCTGGGCTCCTTCACCAACGGCGTCAAGTTCAACAGCGACGTCTCCACCATCACCAGCACCGTGGACCCCAAGCGCCCGACGGTGACGACCAGCTACGACTTCACGGTCGAGAACACAGGAGCCCTCGCCCAGGGGAAGGGCAAGTTCGAGGGCACCGCCGTCACCGCCGGATCCGTGCAGGTCACCCGGGACAAGAACAACCCGGACCCGAACACCAACATCGTCTCCATCAACGTGATCCAGTCGGTGGAGGACAAGCTGGGACTGGCCTTCGACGAGGACGCCAAGGTCGTGTCCGGGTCGTACAAGAAGGGTGGGACGAGCACGCACGTCGTCAGCCTCAACGTGCCGATCGGTGCCTCCGCCCAGGAGCAGGCAGCCGCCCGGCAGTGGCTGGCGAGACCGACCGGCCTGGCCGGGCCGGGCGGCGCCGCGCTCACCACCCCGATGATCCCGACCGGCGCGCCGCCGCCGGACGCGGACGCCTTCACCAGGCTGGCCCACAGCCGTGGACGGGTCACCGACGTCCAGTACGCGGGCACCACCACCGACCTCAAGCTGGGCGCCACCCTCAAACTGGAGGGCATCACCTTCGGCTTCGAGGCCGCGGGCGGCAACAAGGAGGAACACGTCACCGGGCAGCGGTATCTGGGCGCGCCCGATCCGCAGACGGGCGAGCGCCGCTTCGTACCCCTGCCGTGACGGCAGGCCGCACGGCGGTTCCGTGACGGGTGACCGGTGGCCGAACAGCGGCCCCGGCGAGGGTGCTGCGTCCTAGAATCCGAGGAGTTCCGGCAGGACCGGCACGACGCGAAGGGAGAACGGGGGAGCATGGGCGACCACGGGGACGACGGCAAGCAGTTGGTGGGCAACCCGCTGCACGCGGACCTGGTGCGGCTGCGGCAGAGCGTGGCCTCCCAGCAGAACCACCTCGCCACCCAACTCGACCGCGCCGCCCAGGACATGGGCGGGGGAGGAGTGTGGGAGGGGCCGGTCGCCACGGCGTTCGCGTCCGAGGTCGAGGGACGCAAGGGCGAGGTGCACCGGCTGGCCACCGAGATCGTGGAGGCGGTGGACGCGGTGCTCAAGAAGACTCCGGAGCAGGTGCCGCTCAGCCGGGCGCAGGCCTACCGCCGGGCGCAGTGACGCACCGGCGGTGACGGACGGGTTCCGAGCAGGTCGTACGAGGGGGAGACGACGATGAGTACTCCACCGGCAGGCGGGCCGGGGCCGGGCACCTTCAGCGGTATCGATCCCGGGCGGCTCAAGGGCATGATCGATTCCTTGGCGGGCGCCGCGCACGTCCTCACGAGTGCGAACGGCTGGAACGGGGAGTTCTCCCGGCTCGGCGTGGACACGGGCGGGCTCACCCGCCTGGTGGGCGTCGGGAAGTGGGTCGAACAGCAGCTCCCCTCCCTCAAACGCCGCTTCGACCTGGCACTGGCCATCGAGCGCAACGGCTCGCAACCCGGCCACAAGCTGGTCCAGGTGCCGGACAACTTCCTGTCCCTCCAGGAGGCACAGCGCATCGGACAGCAGCTGGCCGACCAGCTCAACAAGGTCGACCACACCAATGAGGCGGGGGCGACGGAGATCCACCGCATCGCCGGTGAGCTCGCCCGCTACAAGGACGACCCCGAGCTGCTGGCCGCCTTCTTCGCACGCCTGGGGCCCAACAGGCTGACGACGCTGCCGCTGTTCATGCAGCAGTCGGGAAGCGGCACCGCCAAGGAGGACCTCCAGACCTTCAGCCGGGCCCTGGGCACGGCCACCAGCGCGCAGTACCTGGCCACACCCGGTTTCGAGCAGGTCGAACAGACCATGCTCAGGCACTCCGAGAACCCGGGGGACAACTGGGGCAGGCTCGCGCTGATGCAGTACGGGAACTTTCCCACCGAGTTCCTCAAGACCGCCGCGAAGAACCTCGCGCTGGACCAGTTCGCCAAGGACCCCAAGAGCGGCACGGACTGGCGCGGCGGCATGTCCACGGCCCCCGCCTACGGACTGTCCGAGGACAACCTCGCTCTCGCGCTCAACCTGCTGGGCAAGGACCCCGTGGCGGCACGGGACGTCCTCGGCGGGATGAACGCGGGCGACTACCGCAAGACGTTCGACGTGTTCCTCGGCTACGCCAAGAGCTACGGATCGGGTGACGACGTCGCCGCCGGGCTGGGCCGGGCCATCGAGGCGGGATCGGGCGTCGGCTTCGAACAGCCCGGTCAGCACAGCGCGCCGTCGGCCCAGTTCGCCCTGCTGGCCATGACGTACATGGGCGGCAAGGGCAAGGACGTCCCCTGGTCGATGAAGGGCTCCATGGCGAACCTGGGAGCCTCCTACCTCCACGAGCTGACGACCGGCGCGCGGGACGACGACGCGCCCTACCGCCAGTCCGGCATGAACAAGCCGCCCAACTGGACCGACATCCCCGGCGTCACCCCGTCCTTCTACCTGAGCCCGCAGGACACCGACAGGTTCATGACGACCTTCGCCGGCAGCCAGCCCGCCACGGACGCGTTCGACACCGCCGCGGGCCTCTTCCGGGAGCAGGTCATCCGGGCCGCCGCCAAGACGGACGCCGACGCGGTGCGGGCCGGGAAGGCGGACCCGCAGCAGATGTCCCGGGCCGCCTCGGTGTTCGGCAAACTGGCCGGGGCCGAGTACCGGGCGGAGGTCGCCGCCGGGAAGGACATGGACGCGCAGTCGAAGGCGTGGCGCACCGGCCTCAAGGACGTGGTCACCTTCGGACTGGGCGAGATGACCCTCACCAACCAGCTGCTCAACTACGGCTGGAAGCTGACCAAGCAGTTCCCCATCGGCAAGAACCTCGGCAAGTGGGCGGAGGGGGACGGCTCGCAGGAGCAGCAGGCGATCCAGGCGTTCCAGAGCTACGACCGCATGCAGCGGTTCCGGATGACGCAGTACCTCTACGAGTCCGGCTACCCCGTGCAGCCGCCGCCCCCGAAGGAGGTCCTCAACGCGGACGGCAGCGTCAAGTCGTTCGAGCAGCTCCAGCAGGAGGCGGTCCGGGAAGCGGGCGGCAGGGACCCCAACGCGGTCTTCCAGCAGAAGCTCAAGGCCCTGACCGACTGGGCGGACTCCACCGCCGGCCAGGACGGCGACCGGTTCGACAACAAGATCGACGACGCCGCGGAGCGGGGCCGCATCACCGGCGCCGTCACCGCGCCCGAGGCCCCGGCCAACTAGCCTGCCGGAGCCCGCGACTCGCCACGGTCGCAGACCGCCTCGGCGGACGCCAGCCCCACGCTGCCGTCGGCGGTCTGCACCAGCGAGGTGACCACATAGCACGAGCCGGGCTTCACCGGAGGCGAGGAGAAGACGACGCTCGGCTCGTCGGCGTTGGTGTTCTTCACCTTCACCGTCTCCCCGTCGGGGGACTGCGCCGTGATCGCGTAGCCGTAGACCGGCTGCGGCTTCTTCGGCGCGTCCCAGACGACCTGCACCTGCTGCCCGACGCGGGTCACCTTCACCTCCTGCGCCTGGAAGTCGGGCACCTGGCCCTTGGGCAGCGGGTGCGCCGACCTGGGGGTCTTCTGCGCGGGGCGGTCCTTGGCGGCGGGCTCCTCCTCGTTCGCCGCGCGCACCAGGAACAGCGCCACCCCCGCACCGGCCACCAGCAGCAGCGCGCCGCACGCGGCGAGCACCCGGTTGCGGGTGCGGCGGCGGCGCGCGAGCGCCTCGGCCGAGTCCGGGTCGTCGTCCACCTCCGGCGGCGGCTCGGTCAGCGCGTCGTCGGCCGGGTTCCAGCCCGGTAGCGGCGTCGCGGGTTCGGCCTCCGGCTGCAGATCCGGAACCCGCGCGGCACAGGAGAGCGGCAGCAGCGACCGCAGGACGCCGTGCACCTCCGTCAGCGGCGGCCGCCCCTCCGCGTGGGGGGCCGTCATCCGGTACAGCAGCGCGTACAGCGGCTCGGGAACGTCACCGCGCGACGGTCTCGGCAGCCCGCCGGTCAGGGCCGCCTCGTACACGGCGGACCGGCCTTCCCGCGCCGGCCCCGCGTGCGGGGACTCGCCCGCCAGCAGCGCGTACAGCGTCGCACCCAGCGCGTACACGTCGGCGGCCGGACCGGGGGCCTCCCAGCCGAACATCTCCCGCGCCGCGTAGGCCGGATCGAAGACGGCACCCACCGACGGGACGGCGCGCTGGAGCACCCGCCCGAGAGCGTGCCCGGCCAGCAGTGCCTCGCCCCGCGCGTCGTACAGGACGTTCGCGGGGCGCACATCCAGGTGCAGGACCCCCCGGCGGTGCGAGGAGTGCAGCGCGAGAGCCAGCCGCACGCCGACGACCAGCACGTCCTCGACGGGGAGCGGGCCGGAGGCGTCCAGCCTGTCCTGGGCCGAGCCCCCCGGGCAGAACTCCTCCACCACATACGGCTGCCCCGCGGCGGTGAACCCGGCGTCCATGACCGTGACGGCACACGGATGCCGGGCCGCGGCACCGGCCGCCAGCAGCTCGGAGTGCGCGGCCAGGCGGCGCGCGGCGTCGTCCACGGTCTGCGCCAGCACCCTGACGGACACCTCCCGGCCGCCAGCCGCCTGGCGGCACAGCACGACCGTGCCGCGACCGTCCGCGGCCACGACCCGCTGGGCACCGTAGCCGTCGGGCAGCGCGGGGACGGGTGCGGTGGGCGGGGCCGCCGGAGGCGCGGGTACGGGGGGCGGGGCCGCAGAGGGCGCGGGATCCGCACCCGCCGTCTTGGCGGCGTCCGCCGCTCCGGCGGGGCCCCAGCTCGGAGTGGCGTTCAAAGGAGTGCTCCTGATCGGCTGTGACGTATCACCGTGCGGGGACGCAGCGTGCGTCTGATCCGTTCGCGCCGCGGCACCGTGCGCGTGACGATCTCCTCGACGGCGTCGCAGTGCCGCCAGGCGGCGTCGGCCGCCGCCTCGTCCGGCACCCGGCCCCCGTAGCCCACCTCGTTCACCAGCCGGGCCAGCGCGGGCAGTTGCTCACTGCCCCGGCCTCCGATCCGCTCGATACCGAAGGCCGCCACCTCCGTGGCCGTGTGCGCCGCCGTGGCGGGCAGCCCGACCTCGGTCAGCCGGTCGACGATCTGCTGCCACGCGCCCAGCACCCGCTGCCCCGGATCCCGGGCCCCGCGGCGCCGGCGCCGGGTGCGGCAGGGGGCCCACAGCGCGTAACCGCAGTAAGCCACCACCAGCACCGCCACCCCCAGCGGCGGGTACGCCCACACCGGCAGTCCGCCGTCGGACGCCGTCCCCTGCCCCTCGCGGCCCTCGGCGTCGTTCCGCTGCCGCGGCGGCACCGACGGACGAGGCTTCTGCGCTATGTCACGGTCGGCCTTCTCGCGCTCCTTGGGCTGCCCGGCAGGCGGTACGGACGAGCCGTCCTTCGACTCCTGGCCCGGTGTCGGATAGAACGGCACCCATCCGATGCCCTTGAACCGCACCTCCGGCCAGGCCAGCGCGTCCTGACCGGTCACCTGGACGGGACCCGCCCTGTGGGCGCCGTCCGCGCGGAACCCGACCGCCACCCTGGTGGGCAGCCCCAGCGTGCGTGCCATCACGGCGAACGCGGCGGCGAACTGCTCGGAGGTGCCGTGCTTGCCCGTCGTCAGGAAGAACTCCAGGTTCCGGTAGGCGTGCCCCGGCACCGACTTGGGGTCGAACCGGTAGTGCTCGCGCAGATAGGCGGCCAGCTTGTACGCCTGCTGGTAGGGGTAGCTGCTGCCCGCCGTGGCGGTGGCCGCCACCTTCGAGAACGTCTCCACCGCCTTGACCGGCTTGCCCGCCGCGTCGGTACGGGGCAGTGAGGTGTAGGCCGTTCCGTCCGGCACGGCCGCGTACTGGAGGCGCTTGGCCTCGTACACCGGCGCCTGGGAGACAGCGGTGTACGACAGCCCGCGGTTGGTCCGGGTGCCGGTGGCGCCGCCCTTGCCGAGGGCCAGGACGCCGCTGGCGGGGTCGACGGCGAGCTGCCGCCCGTCCTCGGCGCCGCCCCCGCCCTTCTTCCCGGTGACCTCCACCGACGTGGGCCGGTCGGCGGCGGGCAGCCAGATGCCCGGCAGGTTCTGCAGGGTGACGTGCTGCTCCACCCTCTTGTGCCGGCCCGGGTCCGCGCCGCGCTGCGGGGGGACGCGGCCACCGGAACGGGCCAGTTCGGCGCTGGAGGTCCACTTCACCCCGTCGTAGCGGTCCAGCACCGCCAGCCGCCAGTTCTGCGCCGCGCTCGTCCGCGCGGTGAACAGCCGCGTCTGCGGGTGCTGGAGCCAGGCGGCCACCTGGTCGAGCGGACTGGTCGACTGCGGGTGCACCGTCGGCGGACGCACATCCTGCCGCGGGTCGTACGGCTCGCTCGTGGACAGCCCCGGCAGCCGCGGCCCCAGCAGCGTGGCGGCCAGCGCGAGCACCGCGACGAGCGGCAGGCCGGTGCTCAGCATCCGCACCGCGCCACGCGCCGGCGCCCGCGACCGCAGCAGCACCAGCAGCGCCGCGCACGCCACCAGCCCTGCCGCGGGCGGGAGGTTGGAGCCGGGCCCGTCCACGCCCAGCACCAGCGGGAAACCGAGCGCCAGCACCGGCGGCACCGCGGGCAGCAGGGGTGCGCGGGTCCGCAGCGCCAGCTCCGTGGCCGCCAGCGAGGCCAGCCACACCACCGCGTGCGGCAGCACCAGGAAGTCCGGGCCGGTGGGCGCGGGCAGGATCGTGGTGAGGACCGCGTGCGGCGAGTCCAGCAGTGCCGACCACACCTCGGCGACGGCCGGGCCCGTGGGCAGCCCGCCCGCCGCGTCACGGAAGAGCGTCGCGCACACCGTCACCAGCCACAGCACCGCACCGAGCACCAGCGACGGCCACAGCGGTGGCCGCCGCCCCTGGCGGCCCTGGCCCAGGAACAGCCCGGTCGCCAGCGCCATCGGGACCAGCACGGCGACCGCCAGCACGGGCGTCAACGACCCGGCGGGGAAGACCCGGTGGAAGCCCAGCCCGGCAGCGGCCAGCGCTCCGGCGAGCGGCAGCAGCGACCACAGGCGCCGCCCCGGCGCCAGCCGGTGCCGTGCGGGCGGT
>NZ_VJOK01000001.1:6280418-6308360 GCF_013302895.1 Streptomyces albus subsp. chlorinus
GCCAGCCGGTCGAGCAGCGCCTCCGCGTCGCTGCCGCCCGCGCCGTCGGTCCGCAGCACGGGACCGCTCTCGCTGAGGACGTCCACGGGGAAGTTGGAGCGGGCGGCGGCGAACGCCACGGAGGCGGCGCAGTCCACGGCCAACTCGAAGTCGTCCTCCGTGCGGTACGCGGCGGAGCGGGTGTCCAGTACCACGGTGGTGTGCGGCAGCGAGACGTCCACCAGCTGTTTGACCATCAGCGTGCCGGTCCGTGCCGAGGAACGCCAGTGCACCCGGCGCAGATCGTCACCGAGCACGTACTCGCGCAGCGCGTGGAAGGTCAGCGAGCCCTCGTCCGCGGTGTCCGAGGTCGGCCCCTCCAGATGGTGTGCCGTGCCGGAGGGCAGCACCGGCAGCAGGCACACCCGGGGCCGCACCAGCAGCGTGTCCGTACCGCCCTCCCGGTGCCCGAACACCCGCACCCGGCGGGCGAGCCCCAGCGGGTCCGTGCGCTCCAGGCGCACCGGGCCCAGCGCGAGGCGCCCGCGCCGCTCGGTGGGCAGCGCGTAGCGCACGGTGTGCTCGGCGCCCGCGGCCAGCGGCGGCACACGCAGCGTGAGTGCCGTCTCACCGCAGCTGTCGGTCAGCTCCAGACCGCGGCGGGTGCGGCCCTGTGCGCTGGTGAGGGTGACGGTTCCCTCGGCGCTGTCCCCGCGGGCCACCTTGCGTGGTGTGACCCGCCGGCGCACCGTCAGGCGCGGTGCCCGTCCCGTCCACACGAGCGCCGCGCCCACCGCGAGCAGGCAGGCCAGTCCGAGAACGGCCGCCTCCTGGTACCCCAGGCCGTACCCGGCCCCGGTGAGTGCCACGCCGCCGACCAGTGCCCCCCAACCCGTCGGCGACAGCATCAGACCCGGGCTCCCGCCTGTGGTACCGGAACCGTCGCCAGCGCCTCCGCGATGACATCGGAGCCCGTGCGTCCGCTCAGTTCCGCCTCGGGGGTCAGGATGAGCCGGTGGGCCAGCACCGGGCCCGCCAGCGCCTTGACGTCCTCCGGCAGCGCGTACGTCCGGCCCTGCGACGCGGCCCGCACCCGCACGGCGCGCAGCAGCGCCACCGAGCCGCGCGGGCTGGCGCCCAGCCGCACCTCGGGCAGCGCGCGCGTGGCCGCCACCACCCGCACCAGGTAGTCGTACAGCTGCGGCGCCACCTGGATCCGCCGGGCGACCTGGATGAACTCCGCGATGTGCTTGCCCGTCGCGATGGTCGGCAGCTGCTCGATGCTCGTCTGCGACGCGGCGCCCGACAGCACGGCCACCTCGGACGCGTGGTCCGGGTAGCCGAGCGTGACCTGCATCAGGAACCGGTCGAGCTGCGCCTCCGGCAGCGGATACGTCCCGCCCATGTCCACCGAGTTCTGCGTGGCGATCACCATGAAGGGGCGGGGCACCGGGTGCGTGCTGCCGTCCGCGGTGACCTGGCGCTCCTCCATGACCTCCAGCATCGCGGACTGCGTCTTGGGCGAGGCGCGGTTGATCTCGTCGCCGAGGACGATGTTCGCGAACACCGGACCCGGCAGGAACTCGAACGCACCGGTGTTCTGCCGGTAGATCGTCACCCCGGTGATGTCCGAGGGCAGCAGGTCCGGCGTGAACTGCACACGGTGCCAGCTGGCTTCCAGCGAGGCGGCCAGACAGCGCGCCAGCGTCGTCTTGCCGGTCCCCGGCACGTCCTCGATCAGCAGATGCCCCTCGGAGAAGAGGCACACCAGGGCCAGTTCGACCGTGTCACGCTTGCCCTTGACGACACGCTCGATGTTGTCGCCGAGCGCGTGGAAGCACTGGGCGAGCAGCGCCACGGACTCCGCGGAGGCGGCCGGCGCGGGTTGCTGGTTCTCTAGTCGCACGGCCATACCTCCGGGGAGAACTGCCCTTCGCGGTGCTTGCTGGTGCCCACCCACAGATCACTGATGTAGGCGGTCTTGCCGTTCCATTCGATGCGGTCCCAGACCTTGCTCTTCCAGTTGTAGGTGTCGTGGGTCTCCTCGGTCCCCTCCACCTGGCAGATCACCTTCAGCATGGGCGTGTCCCCGGGCGGGATCTGTCCCGCGCGCCCTCCGGTCCGGGTGCTGGGCTCGTTGCGCACGCCGACCTCGTTGCCGTCGTCGGTGTTGTCCGTGACGCGGATGTTCCGCGGATTCGACAGGTCCACCGACACCGGGGTGGTCCCGCCCGAGCCGGCCGCGTTGGTGGCGGCGACGGTGAGGTTGTAGGTCCGGTTGTTCATCAGTCCGGAGACGGTCGCCTTGGGCCGGGTCAGGCCGGCCTGCGGCGGCTTGCCCGCGCCCCCCACCGTGTACGTGGTGCCGTTGCCCGCGTTGGCGGGCGGCTGCCAGGTCAGGTTGATGGCCCGGCCGCCCTGCGGGAACGCCGTCTTGACGTTCTGCGGCGCACCTGGCGCCACACACGGCCGCGTGGGCACGGAGCGTGCCGACTCCTTCGTCTGCCCGTCCGAGAACTCCGCCTCCACCGTGAAGCTGTACTGCTGGTCGCAGGAGCCGCCGTTCACCTCGAAGGTGAACGGGCCGTCGGGACCGACCTTCCCCGGCTTCACCTCGGCGCCGGGCGGTGCGCCCTTCAGCTGGTACCCGGTCGGCTTCACACCGGGGGAGGGCGCGAAGGAGACGGTGATGACGCCGGGACCGGACTGTGCCTGCGGGGTGCCCGGTGGCTGGGCGTCGGCGGGCTCCTCCTTGTTCTTGTCCCCGTCCGGCTTCTGCGGCTTCTCCGGTTTCCGGGACTCCTTCGGGTCGGACGCGGGCCGGCCGCCCCGGTCCGGCTTCTCCACCGGAGCCTCGGGGCCCGAGGGTGTGTCGTCGCGCCCCGGACCCGTGGGGCCCTGGGGGTCCGGGTTCGGCGCGTCGGATCCGGGCGCCGGGTCCCGCCTGCCGCTGTCGCCCGGCGGGTCGTTCTCCTTGGGCCTGCGGCCGGAGGGTACGTCCGTGTCGTATTTGTGCACGCGGTTGACGCGGCCGGCGGAGTTGATGACGACGGCGGTCTCGTTGTCCTCGTCGTTGACCCACAGCAGCCCGTCGCGGACGAACAGGTCCAGCTTGCCGGGCTCGCCGGTCACCTTGACCGGCTTGGTGATCGCGGACGCCTCGGTGTCGTACACCTTCAGCGTTCCGTTGCTGTGGTCGGGCACGTACACCTTGGAACCGAGCACCTGGGGTATGCCGTACTCGTGGTTGCCCGCGCCCAGGGGAGCGCTGGTCAGCGAGCCCGTGCGGGTGTCCACCAGCGTCATGTGGCCGGACTTGCGGGCGAGTACGGGCACCACGTCACCGGCTGTCGAGGCCGGGACCAGCACCGAGCCGGCGGGCGCGCTGGTGATCGCCTTCGGCAGCTTGAAGCGCATCCCGGTGCCCGTGCGCTTGAGGAGCGTGACCGTCCCGCCCTTGGTGTCCGTCACCACCGGGCGGCCGTCCGCGAGAGTCATCACCAGCGTCGACGGCTTGCCGCCGGAGGATGCCACCTTGATGCCCGGGGCCTTCTTCCCGCGCGGGAACGGCACCACCTTCCCCTTGCCGGGCACCGGGACCCACAGGGTGCCCTTCGGGTCGGCGACCGCCTTGCCCAGCGGGCCGGCGCCCAGATCGACGGCGGCGCCGACCGGTGTCGTGCGCACCGGGTCGATGCGCTGCACCCGTGCCTCGACCGGGTCGACGAGATACGCGTACGAGCCGCCGGACACCAACTGGAGCCCCGAGCCGTAGCGCGAGGACTGCTCGACGGTCAGCTGGGAGGGGTCGATACGGACGAGCTTGCCCGTCTTCTCGTCCAGGACCAGCACGGTCTTGCCGTCCTGCGAGATGGAGACCGGGTGGTCGCCCATCCCGGGCAGCTTGACCTTGCCGTCCACGTCACCGGTCAGCCCGTTGGCGTGCGCGGCCTCACCGGTGCGGGAACTCGTCAGCCAGGCGCCGATGTCGGCGAGGTCGGGCACGGCGCCCGCCTTGCCCGAACCGACCACCACGGACGTACCGACCAGCGCTCCCACCGAACACAGCGCGATGTAACCCGTCGCGCGGCGCCGGCTGGGCCGCACGGCCGCCCAGGCCGAGGCGGCCAGCCCCGCGCACCGGGCCCTCAGCGCCGCGAACCCCCGCGGGCCGCGCTCCCCCTCGCCCGTCGCCGTCTCGTCGACGAGCCGCCGCGGACGCAGCCCTGGCGTCCGGCTCTCTTCGGAGCTGCTCCCCCGAGCCTCCGGCATCGACGTGTCCCCCTCCCCGTCACTTCCGCACACCCGCACCGCACGCGGTGCGCCGCCCTTGAAGGTTAACCAACCAACCCGGTCCTGGGTCAGCGTCGTTCGCCTGCTGTGACACGAGTATGACGTGCGGCACCGACACCGCCGACCCGTCACTCGCACCAGGCGCGGTCGCAGGGCGGCCCAGCGGTGGTGCGACCGGGCCTTCGCACCGGCCCGGCCTGCCCGTCCGCACGGCAGCCGTGCCCCGGTACGCCGTATCCGCCACCGCGCCGTCCGAACGCGCGGCGCCGGCCTGACCTCCTACTGGCGGCCGCCCGGAGACGTCCGGAGGGGCGGCGGGGCCGGCCGGTGGGGGTGATCATGCGTACGGGCGTCTGACACCATGGCGGGCATGGGGCTTTGCGAACATTCCGGCGCCGGTGGTGCGGGCGGCCGGGCGGTGATCGAGGCGGAGCCGGATGGTGCCGCGACCGTGGACGCCGGAGGGTCCCGACGCGTTCGTGGCGCCGCACTCCCACCCCGAAGTCACCGGGTACGTGGCGTCGTTCACGGCGAGCCGTACCTCACCGCCGTGATCGCCCAAGGGAACACCGCCTCGGCGAAGGCCGCCGCGCGAGTGGGCATCACGCCCGCGCGGGAGGAGACCTTCCCCGGCGAGGACGTCGTCGTGCGCACACCGCACCGGCCGGGCGGCACGCAAGGATGAGGGGAACACAGCAGGCGCCGCTCCTGCGGCTGAGCGGGGTCAGCCGCCGCTACGGGGAGAGGGAGGCGCTCCACCCGCTGGACCTGGAGGTGCTGCCGGGCACCTGCACCGCGCTGTTCGGGCACAACGGATCGGGCAAGTCGACACTGCTGCGCCTGGCCTGCGGGCGCGACCGGCCGACGACAGGGGAGGTCCTGTTCGACGGCGGGCCCGTGGACGAGGACGATCCGCAGGTGCGGGCCCGGGTCGCCGTCGTGGGGGACACCGTCGCCTTCTACCCGGACCTGACGGTGCGCGACCACCTCGAACTGATCACCGTGGCGCACGACGTGGCCGGCGCGGGCGCCTGGATCGACCAGGTGCTCGCCGACCGCCGTCTCACCGGCCACGCCGACCAGCTGCCCTCCGCCCTCTCCTCCGGCCAGACACAGGCACTCCAGCTCGCCGCGGCTCTCGTCCGCCCCCGCGACCTGCTCGTGCTGGACGAACCCGAGCAGCGGCTCGACCCGGGGGCCCGGACCCGTCTCGCGGAGCTGCTGCGCGGCGAGAAGGACGACGGGGTCGCCGTTCTGCTGGCCACCCACCAAGCCGAACTCGTGCACGCGGTCGCCGATCACGTCGTCGTCCTGGAGGACGGCCGGGTCCTGGCCGAGGGCGGTCCCGGCGTGCTGGACGAACTGGACGGCGCGGCGTGAGCGCGGCCGGCGCGGCGGGGCTCCGGGACGGCGACGTGACCGGCGAGGAGACCGAGGGCACGGAGGAGGCCGACAGCGCAGCCTGGAGCACCGAGTACGACCGCACCCCTGAGACACTGCGCTGGCTGCGTGCCAAACGCCGGGCCCACCGCGGCCGGCGCAACCGTGACCTGGCCGTCACCGGTTACGCCGTACTGCTGTTCTGCGTCGGCTACGGCAGCACGCTGGGCTACCGCTTCGTCCAGCGACTCGGGCACCTCGCCGCGCAGGAGGGCACCCTGGAGGCGATACGCCGCGCCCTTCCGGCCGCTTTGGTCCTGGGGGCGTGCGGGCTGGCGGTGCTCGCGGCGCGGGACGCCCTGTGGCGGGGGCCCGTGCTGGTGCCGCGCCATGACGTGTCCTGGCTGCTGGCCCAGCCGGTGCGACGCGAGAGGGTGCTGCGGCCCGCGTTCCGGCTGACGGTGCTACTGATGACGGCCGCCGGGGTGCTGTGCGCGGCGGGCGGTGCCGTGCTGCTGCGGCTGACCGGCCTGGGGGAACTGGGGCCCGCGCTGCTGCTGTGCCTGCCCGCCGGAGTGTGCCTGCCGGTGCTGGCCGCCGCGCTCGCCCTCCAGGTGGAGCGCGGCGTCGGGCTCGCGCGCCGCGTGCGGGTGCTCACGCCGTACGCCGTGCTGCTGGTGGCCGCGCTCGCCGCACAGGCGGCGCTGGCGGCGACAGGGCGGCGGTCGGCGGTGGCCGAGACGGTCGAGCTGTGGTCCGGGCCGTGGGGCTGGGCCGCGCAGCCGGTGCTGCACGCGGCCGGTGTGCGCACCGACGGCTGGCAGTTGGCCGTCCTGCTGCTGGCCGCCGTCACGGCAGCGGCCCTCGTGCACGCCGTCGCGACGGCCGGGACGATCCCCACCCGGCGGCTGCGCGCCCGCGCCGCCACGGCGGCGACGGTGGCCTCCGTCCTGTGGACGGCCGAACTGCGTGCCGCCAGACTCGCGGTCACCGAAGCGCTCGCGGACGGTGCGTCCGGTACTCCGCGCCGCCGCCTGCCGATGCCGCGTTCGCGCCGGCTCGTCGTCGTGTGGCGGGACGCCGTCGCACTCCTGCGCGCCCCCGAACGAGCCGTGAGCGCCGCCCTGTGGATTGCCGCGGCGGCCGGTACCGCGGGGCCGGCGGTGGCGCTGGACGGGACGGCACGGGTGGCCGTCCTCGCCGGGGCGCTGACCCTGGGCTGGTTCGGGGTGGGCAGGCTCGCGGAGACCGCGCGACTGGAGGCGGACGATGTGCGCCGCTCCTCCTGGTCGCCGTTCCGCCTCGCCTCCCTGATGCTCCAGCACGCGGTGGTGCCCGCGCTGGCCGGCGCGGTGCTCGCGCTGGTGGCCGCCGTACCGTTCGCGCTGCGCGGCGGTGGGTGGGCGCTGCTGCTGATGCCCCTGTGCGCCGCTCCGTTCGCCGCCTCCGCGGTGCTGGCGGCGGTACGCGGCCCGGTACGGACGGAGCTGCTGTCGCTGGGGCTGGTCACTCCCGCCGGCGACGCCAGCGTCTTCGTCTTCCTGTTCTGGTACGCCACGCCGTTCCTGTCCGCGGTCGGGCCGCTGACCGCGGGGCTGGGGCTGAGCGGCGCGCTGGAGGCGGGGGCGTCGGCGGGGGACGTGGCGCGGCCGGTGACGGCCGCGGTGGGGGTCACCCTGGCGCTGCTCTTCGCCGCCGCTCGGCAGGCGCGCAAGCTCCACCGGGCGGCGGGCTGAGAGCGGGACCCGGGCGCGGCCACCCTCAACCGCCGTGCGGCTCGGGCAGGATCTGGCGCAGCAGGCCCCGCGGGTGGCCTCTGCGGCGCCACTCCCTCGGGTAGCCGAGGGAGACCTCCTCGAAGCGCACCCCGTCGTGGTGGGTGGTGCGGGGGATGTGGAGGTGGCCGTAGACGGCGACGGCCACCGGATACCTGGTGTGCCAGCCGGCCGTCAGCTCGGTACCGCACCACTGGGCGAACTCCGGGTACCACATGATGTCCGTCGGCTCCCGCAGGAGCGGCCAGTGGGAGGCCAGCACGAGCGGGGTGTCCGGCCCGAGGGCGTCGAGCCGTGCCCGGGTGGCCGCCACCCGGGCACGGCACCAGGCGTCCACGCCGGGGTACGGGTCGGGGTGCAGCAGGTACTCGTCGGTGCACACCACACCCCTCTCGCGGGCGCGGGCCAGCGACTCCTCCTTGGTGTGCGTCCCGGGGGCGCGGAAGGTGTAGTCGTACAGCAGGAACAGCGGTGCGACCACGACCTCGCCGCCTGGCCCTCGCCAGCGCGCGTACGGGTCCTCCGGGGTGAGCACGCCCAGCGACCGGCACAGCTCGACCAGACGGGCGTACCGCTCGGCGCCGCGCGACTGGACGGGGTCGCTGCGCGGCGTCCACAGCTCGTGGTTGCCCGGTGTCCAGATGACGCGGGCGAAGCGCCCGGCGAGCAGGCGCAGGGCCCACTCGATGTCGGCGAACACCTCACCGACGTCCCCCGCGACGATCAGCCAGTCCTCGTCCGAGGACGGCCGCAGCGACTCGGTGACGGGCTTGTTGCCGGCCATGCCCACATGCAGGTCGCTGACCGCCAGCAGGCGGCCCTGGCCAGTCGTCATGCGGCTCCCCCTCGGTCCCCCGCGTCCCCGTGCCGGCACCGACGATATCGCCGGTGCCGGCGGTGCGCAGGGGGACGCGGGAGGCCCGTCGGGAGGGGCGGTTCCGCCGCCGGGACGGCTACCGTGTCCCGGGCCGTGCCGGGGAACCGTCCCGCGCCGCCTGCCGGACCGCGCGCCCACGGGAGCGGTAGACGATGTACGGGCGGGCCAGGTAGCCCAGCGGGACGGTGAAGGCGTGCACCAGCCTGCTGAACGGCCACAGGGCGAACAGCCCCATGGCGAGCAGCGCGTGCACCTGGTAGGGGAGCGGTGCCGCGCGCATGGCCGCCACGTCCGGCTCCAGCTCGAAGAGGCTGCGGAACCACACGGACACGCCCATGCGGTAGTCGTAGCTGCCGGAGGCCGCGCTGGAGGCGGTGGCCGTCAGCCCGGCCAGCAGCACCGCCAGCAGCAGCGGGTGGACGAGACGGTCGCTGCGGCTGGTCGCGGCGCGCACCGCCCTCACCCGCAGCCGCCGCCACAGCAGCACCCCGAGCCCCGCCACTGTCGCGAGGCCCGCCGCGCCGCCGACCACCAGGGCGTTGAGGTGGTAGAAGTGCTCGCTCACCCGGAGCCGTTCGGTCACCCACTCGGGGATGAGCAGGCCCACCGCGTGCCCGGCGATCACCAGGAACAGCCCGTAGTGGAACAGCGGGCCCCCGACCCGCAGCAGCCGGCTCTCGTACAGCTGGCTGGAACGGGTGGTGAAGCCGAACCGGTCGTAGCGGTACCGCCATGCCGTGCCGCACAGGAAGACACCGAGGACCAGATAGGGCAGGACGCCCCACAGGGCGATGTGGACGTGTGTCACCGGCGCGCTCCTTCCGGGTGGGGCAGGGGGGAGGGGACGGCGTCGAGCCCGACGCTCTCGGCGGGCGGTCCGCTGCGCGCCAGTGCGCGGACGGCGGCGCGTTCGGCGGGCGCGGGCGCCGGGAGGGTGCCGAGCACGGCGTGCAGCACGTGCGCGTACGGGCTGCCGTACCGCTCCAGTGCCCCGGACAGCAGCGCCAGAGCCGCACGGTGCTCGCCCAGTACGGCGGCGCCCGGCTGCGGACAGCGTGCCGCGAACTCCAGGAGGCCGGGCAGGAAGTCCGGCAGTTCCCCCTCGCGCATCTCCCACCCGTGTTCCCTCAGCAGTGCCTTGAGGGCGGCCAGGGTGGCCCCGCGCCTGCGGGTGTCGCCGTCCGTGTAGTACGTCAGGTGCAGCGTGCGCCGTCTGCTGCGGTCGAAGGTGGCCACATAGCGGGCCGCCAGCTCCAGTGCCGGAACGGCCGCCACCTCGGAGCAGAACCGCAGCAGGCCGGCGGTGTGCGGACAGGAGCCGTCGGGCAGCGCCAGGAGCGCGGTCTCGACGGTGCGCAGCCGGCCGTCCCACTCGGCGTCCGGGTAGCCCAGCAGGAGGGAAGCGGCCTGGTGCACCAGTGGGGTGCTCGCCTCGCTCACGCCTGTTCACCGCCCCGGCGGCGCGGGAAGAGCCCGGCGGGGCGGCCCTTGCCGTTCCAGTTGAGGAGGTTGAGGCGCCCGCTGGTGGGGGAGGAGGCGGAACCCGCAGCCGTACCGGCGGTCCCGGACGTCTGTGCCGCCGCCTGTCCGGGGAGGGGGGAGAGGGCGTGGAAGGCGTCCGCGGGGTCCTCGTACATGCCGGGGCCGCCCTCGCCCTCCAGCCCGCAGCCGGCCTCGCCCGGGTCGCGGGGGACCTCGCCGGTGTAACTGGTGGGGATGACGTACCGCTCCTCGTACTTGGCCAGCGCCAGCAGCCGGTACATCTCCTCCATGCGGGCCGCGTCCATACCGACGGCCTCGGCCAGCCTGGGGTCGCGCTCCTCACCGAGGTTGATGCGGCGCATGTAGGAGCGCATGGCCGCCAGCCGGCACAGTGCCGCCTCCACGGGGGCCGTGTCGCCCGCCGTGAACAGTCCCGCCAGGTACTCCAGGGGGATGCGCAGCGAGTCGATGGCGCCGAACAGGCAGGCGGGGTCCTCGCCGTCGTGGCCGTCGCGGCTGAGCGCCTCCACGATGGGCGAGAGGGGCGGCACGTACCAGACCATCGGCATGGTGCGGTACTCCGGGTGCAGCGGCAGCGCCACCCGGTAGTCGCTGATGAGGGCGCGCACGGGGGAGCGGCGCGCCGCGGTCACCCAGTCGTGGGGGATGCCCGACTTATCGGCGGCCCGCGCCACTTCCGGGTCGTGCGGGTCGAGGAAGCAGTCCAGCTGCGCCTCGTACAGCTCCCGCTCGTCCGTGACGGACGCGGCCTCGCCCACCCGGTCGGCGTCGTAGAGCATGATGCCCAGGTAGCGCAGCCGTCCCACACAGGTCTCCGAACAGACGGTGGGTTCCCCCGCCTCGATGCGCGGGTAGCACAGGGTGCACTTCTCCGCCTTGCCGGTGCGGTGGTTGAAGTACACCTTCTTGTACGGGCAGCCGGACACGCACATCCGCCAGCCCCGGCACCGGTCCTGGTCGACCAGCACGATGCCGTCCTCGATGCGCTTGTAGAGGGCGCCGGAAGGGCAGACGGCCACGCAGGAGGGGTTGAGGCAGTGCTCGCAGATGCGCGGCAGGTAGAACATGAACGCCTGCTCGTACTCCAGCCGTACCCGCTCGCCGACCTTCTCCAGCTGTGCGAGCACCGGGTCGGCGGCCAGCGGGCCGGGGCCGCCGCCCAGGTCGTCGTCCCAGTTGGGGCCCCAGGTGATCTCTGTGTCGGCACCGTCGATGAGGGACCGGGGCCGTGCGGTGGGCAGGTCGTCGCCGAGCGGGGCCGTGGTGAGCGTCTCGTAGTCGTAGGTCCAGGGCTGGTAGTAGTCGTCCAGCGTGGGCAGTTCGGGGTTGGCGAACAGCCGGGCGAGGCGGCGGGCCCGGCCGCCGGTGCGGGGCACCAGCCTGCCGTGCTTGAGCCGCCAGCCGCCCTTCCACTTCTCCTGGTCCTCGTGGCCGCGGGGGTAGCCCAGGCCGGGACGGGTCTCGACGTTGTTGAACCAGACGTACTCGGTGCCGGCCCGGTTGGTCCACGTCTGCTTGCAGGTGACCGAACAGGTGTGGCAGCCGATGCACTTGTCGAGGTTCATCACCATGGCGACCTGGGCCATCACCCGGCCGAGGGGTGCGCGCCCGCCGCGGCGGGTACGGCGGTGGGGGGTGCTGTCGGTCATGACGATCAGTACTCCACGGGCTCGGTGCGACGGCGGATGACGGTGACGGCGTCGCGCTGGTTGCCGGTCGGCCCGTAGTAGTTGGGCGCGAACGACAACTGGGCGTAGCCGCCGATCAGATGGGTGGGCTTGACCAGCAGTTTGGTCAGTGCGTTGTGGACCCCGCCCCGGCGCCCGGTGGTCTGCGACTTCGGCACGTTCACCAGGCGCTCCTGCACGTGGTACATGAACACGGTGCCGCGGGGCATCCGGTGCGAGACGACGGCCCGCGCGGCGACCACGCCGTTGCCGTTGACCGCCTCGACCCAGTCGTTGTCGGACACGCCGATGGCGGCGGCGTCCTCCACGCCGATCCAGATGACGGGACCGCCGCGGGCGAGGGTCTGCATCAGCAGGTTCTCCTGGTACTCGGAGTGGATCGACCACTTCGAGTGCGGGGTGAGGTAGCGGACGGTCACCGCGTGCGAACCCTCCCCGTGCGGGTGGTCGGTGTGCTCGCCCAGCGCCGCCAGGTCCAGCGGCGGCCGGTAGACGGGCAGTTGCTCCCCCAGTTCGGCCATCCAGTCGTGGTCCAGGTAGAAGTGCTGGCGGCCGGTGAGGGTGTGCCAGGGCTTGCGGTGCTCGGTGTTGACGGTGAAGGGGGAGTAGCGGCGGTCGGTGGCCTCCTTGCCCGACCACTCGAAGCTGGTGCCGACCTGGACGGGCCGTGTCTGGGTGTCGGAGAAGACCACGCGCCGCTCGGCCACCGACTCGGCCAGCGCGTCGAGGCCGCTGTCCGGCCCGCACCGGTGAGCCAGTTCGTGCAGCCCCTCGGCGGCCAGCCGCCCGTTGGTGGTCCCCGACAGCGCCAGGATCGCCTCGCACAGTTTGACGTCCGTGTCCAGCAGCGGCCGTCCCCGCGCCGCGCCCTCGCGCGCCGTACCGCCGCGGGCCGCCAGCCAGCGGCACTCCGCCTCCGGGCGGACGGTGACCCCGCGCACGGTCATGCCGTGGCGTTCCGTCAGCGGGCCGAGTGCCGCCAGTTTGTCCGCGATCGCGGTGTAGTCGCGCTCCACGACGGTGAGCTCGGGCAGGTTGTGCCCGGCCACGGGCAACGCGTCCCCCTCCCGCCAGTCCGGCACGGTGCCGCCCGGCTGCGCGGTCTCCCCCGGTGTGTCGTGCTGGAGCGCGGTGGCCACCAGGTCGTGGGCGACATCCAGACGCCCCTCGGCCAGCTCGCTGAACCGCGCGGCCAGCCCGTGGAAGATCTCGAAGTCGGTACGGGCCTGCCAGGGCGGGTTGATCGCGGGGGAGAAGGCGTGCACATAGGGGTGCATGTCCGTGCTGGACAGGTCGTGCTTCTCGTACCAGGTGGCGGCGGGCAGGACCAGGTCGGCGTACAGCGTCGTCGAGGTCATCCGGAAGTCGAGGGCCAGCAGCAGGTCGAGCTTGCCGCGTGGCGCCTCCTGGCGCCAGGTCACCTCGCGGGGACGCGCGTCGGGCGGCGCCTCCTCACTGCCGGCGTTGTCGCTCGCCCCCAGCAGGTGCCGCAGAAAGAACTCGTTGCCCTTGGCCGACGAGCCGATCAGGTTGGCCCGCCACACCGTCAGCACGCGCGGCCAGTTGGCAGGCGCGTCCGGGTCCTCGCAGGCGAAGCCGAGCCGCCCGGACGCCAGTTCGCCGGCCACCCAGGCCCCCGGTTCCGCCCCGCTCTCCCGCACCCGCCGTCCCAGTTCCAGCGGGTTGGCCGAGAAGGTGGGGTAGGAGGGCATCCAGCCCAGCCGCGCCGACTGCGCCACCAGGTCCACGGTGTGCCGCCCCGCCAGCAGGCCCCGGCCCGTGGGCGAGGCCAGCGCGTCCGCACGGTAGCTCTCGTACCGCCACTGGTCGGTGTGCAGGAACCAGTAGGGCGTGCCCGCCATCTGCCGGGAGGGGCGCACCCAGTCGGCGGCCGTCTGCATCTGCTGCCACCCGGCGTACGGGCGCACCTTCTCCTGGCCGACGTAGTGCGCCCACCCGCCGCCGTTGACGCCCTGGCAGCCGGTGAGGGCGAGCAGCGCCAGGAACGAGCGGTAGATGGTGTCGGAGTGGAACCAGTGGTTCGTCCCGGCGCCCATCACGATCATGCAGCGGCCCCGGGTCTTCTCCGCGGTGGTGGCGAACTCCCGGGCGGCGCGGACCACCGCGCCCGCCGGTACGGAGGTGAGGCGCTCCTGCCAGGCGGGGGTGCAGGGCCGCTCCGCGTCCTGGTAGTCGGCCGGCCAGTCCCCCGGCAGCCCGGTGCGGTGCACGCCGTAGCGGGCCAGCAGCAGATCGAAGACGGTGGTGACCGTGCGGCCCGCGACCGTCGTCACCGGCACCGAGCGCCGCACGGTGCCCTGGGAGGCGTCCTGCTCCGCTCCGTCCGCGCTCTCGAAGCGGGGCAGCAGGGTCTCCACCGCCTCGCACCCGTCCGCCCGGTAGAGGGTCAGCCGCGGGTCCAGCTCGCCCAGGTCGAGGTTCCAGCGGCCCTTGCCCTGCGGCGACCAGCGCTCGCCCAGCGTGCCGTTGGGCGCCACGGGGCGGCCCGTGACGTCGTCCAGCAGGACGGGCCGCCACCGGTCCGCCGCCTCACCCGGCTCTCCCTGCCGGTGCGCCGCGAGGTCGGCGGCGGTCACGAACTTGCCGGGCACATGGCTGCCGTCGGGGCGCCGCTCCATCTCGACCAGGAAGGGAAGATCGGTGAAGCGCTTGACGTAGTCGATGAAATAGGGCACCTGGCGCCGCACGAAGAACTCGGTGAGGAGGACGTGGCCCATTGCCATCGCGACCGCGCCGTCCGTGCCGGGGTGTGGGTGCAGCCATTCGTCGGCGAACTTGGTGGCGTCCGCGTAGTCCGGCGAGACGACGACCACCTTCTGGCCCCGGTAGCGGGCCTCGGCCATCCAGTGCGCGTCCGGCGTCCTGGTGACCGGGACGTTGGAGCCCCACAGCATCAGATAGGCCGCGTCCCACCAGTCGCCCGACTCGGGCACGTCCGTCTGGTCGCCGAAGACCTGCGGGGAGGCGATGGGCAGATCCGCGTACCAGTCGTAGAACGACAGCATCGGGGCGCCGATCAGCGACATGAAGCGCGCGCCGACCGCGTGCGAGGCCATGGACATCGCGGGGATGGGGGAGAAACCGGCCACCCGGTCGGGACCGTAGGCGGCGATGGTGTGCACATGCGCCGCCGCGGCGATCTCCAGCGCCTCGTCCCAGCCGATGCGCACCAGCCCGCCCTTGCCGCGCGCCGACTGGTAGCGCCGCCTCTTTCCGGGATCACCGGTGATCTCCGCCCAGGCGGCCACCGGATCGCCCAGCCGCTCCCTGGCCTCCCGGTACATCTCCACCAGCACGCCGCGCGCGTGCGGGTAGCGCACCCGGGTGGGCGAGTAGGTGTACCAGGAGAACGAGGCCCCGCGCGGACAGCCCCGCGGTTCGTACTCGGGCCGGTCCGGGCCGACCGAGGGGTAGTCCGTCTGCTGGGTCTCCCAGGTGATCAGACCGTCCTTGACGTACACCTTCCACGAGCACGACCCGGTGCAGTTGACACCGTGGGTGGAGCGGACGACCTTGTCATGGGCCCACCGCTCCCGGTACGGGCTGTCGTTGACCGGCTGGTCGGTGCGGTAGGCGGCACGCAGGTCCGGTGTGGTGACCGTGCGCCGCAGCGCCGTTCCCGCCCTGAGCAATCGGTCGGTGGCCGCCAGGGCGGCTTTCTCCGCTTCTTGACGCGCTTTGAGGCGTCGCATGAATCCAACCCTTCCGGGCCTCCGCGCACACGGCACGGAGGAGCCCCTTCCGCGATCCGGAACTCCCCCGTTCCGGACACAGCCTGTCCCTGGTCACAGGAGCACACGCGGGCGTTTTGGAATAGTTGGCGAAACCTATACGCAGTTTTCCATGCGCTTTGCAGTAATTGCCACGTACATACAGCGCGAATTCATCTTGAACGAATTACTCCGCTTCTTTGGCGCGCGGCGGCAGCCGTTGAACGGTCAGGATCGCCAGATCGTCCTGCTGGTACGGACGGGTGAAAGCCCGTACGTCGTCACGCAGTACGCGGGCCAGCCCGGCCCCCCCGCCGCCGGTCCCGCGCCCCTCGGCCCCGCCGCTCCCGACGAGACGGGCGAGCCGGTCCGCCAGCGGGTAGAACCGGCCGTCCCCGTCCCGTGCTTCCGAGAGGCCGTCCGTGTAGAGCAGGAGGGTCGCCTCGGGCGGGAAGCCGAATCCGCACGCCGTGCGCGGCTCGTCCACCAGCGACGCCAGGCCCAGCGGCACCCCCGTGTCCTGGAGGTCCACCTTCCGCGGCGGCCGGGAGTCCCGCACCAGATAGGGCGGCAGATGGCCGCAGTTGACGGCCTGTGCGGTCCCCCGGTCGAGCGGGTCCACGGAGACCACCAGCGCCGTCACGAACCGCTCCGGCTCACCCGAGTGGCGGGCGTAGGCGTTGTGCCGGACCACGGACCGCTCCAGCGCCCCCACGAGCCCCGTCAGCGACGGCTCCCGGTGGGCCGCCTCCCGGAAGCCGCCCAGCACGGCGAAGGCCGCGCCGACGGCGGACAGCCCCTTTCCCTGGACGTCGCCGATCAGCACCCGGGTCCCGTAAGGGGTGTCGGCCACGTCGTAGATGTCACCGCCGAAGAGCTTGTCCTCCTGAAGCGGCTCGAACACGCCGTCCACCTGCGCCTGGGACGTCAGTTCGGGCAACGGATGCAGGATGTGCTGCTGGATGACGGCGGCGGTGGAGCGGAGCCGCACCAGTTCGGTGTCCCGCGCGATGCGCCAGCGGCTGCCGTAGACCGCGAGCCCGGCGAACGCCACGGTGAGCGCCAGGGTGATGGCGTCGTCGAGGTGGTAGCCGGGAGAGCGGGCGATCGACGCGGCCACGGCGATCGTCGCCCAGCCGGAGGCGATCTGCGTCTGCCGCACGGTGCCCAGGCTCGCCGCGATGGCGGGCAGGAAGATCAGCAGACCGATCAGCCGGACCTCGGACCCGGCCGCCAGGCTGAGGCCGACCACCAGCAGGGTCAGCCCGGCGATCCAGCACAGGAACGTCCGCGTGGAGAGGGACTTCGGGCGCTGCGTCAGTGTGCCCTGCGGCTCGCGCGAGGCCCGGCGCGGCTGCTCCGCGATCTGTTGCTGCTGCTCCATCGCCCGTTCCTAGGGGGAAGGCACCGAAGATGCTTCGACGGCGCTTCGAAGGTGCTGGGAAGTGCTGAGGGGTGGTGGGAAGTACCGGCTGAGAGGGTGTGGGACGTGCTGAGAGGGTGGTGGGAAGGTGCTTCGGGGACGCTCGGGGGCACCGGAAAGTGGTGCCGGGTGCTCCAGGGGCGTGCGGTCGTCCCGCTCCCCGTCCCCACCCCATCCTCACCCGCGCCCGCCGCGTCGCCCGACGCGACACCGCGAAGGCCGCTGTCAGCCGTCCCGGCGCCGCGGCGCCCGCCCCCTGCCCCCCGACTGCTTGCCGCCCTGCTCCTTGGTGCCCGCCCCCTTGGCGCCGGTGGCCCCGGGGGTGAACCGCTTGGAGTCCAGGCCCTTGGAGTCCAGCCCGGTGATCTCCAGGTCCCGGCCGAGGTCAGCGGCACCGAGCGGCAGGTGCGGGTTGACGTCCTGCTGCCAGGAGGTCTCCAGCGGCTCAGGGCTGTGCAGCGGGATGTCCGTCTCGACGTTCCCGGTGGGCGGCCACTCCGGACGCTGGTCGGCGGGGAGGGTGCGCAGGGCCTCGCTGACGCTGGAGTAGACGGGCAGCACCTCGGTGCTCCCGGTCAGCGCGAGCACGGCCGCCAGCCGCCGGCCCACACAGGCCAGCAGGAGGCTGCCCTCCCTCCGGTGCAGCAGCCAGCGGAGGGCGAGCAGGCAGTTCAGCCCCCTGGAGTCGCAGAAGACCAGGGCCGTCACATCCAGTACGAGGTGCCGGTAGCCCGTCGCGACGACGGCACCGATGCGGTCCAGGTAGAGCTGCTCCGTCGCCCTGTCCAGTTCACCGCTGAACCGGATCACCGCGCACTCGTCCTTGACGGTGAGCGGGGTGATGGCCAGACGGTCGTTCTCCCGCGACCTCACTCCGCCTCCGTCCCCCGGCAGAGTGCCGGTGCTCTGCGTGCCCGCTTCCCGCTGCGGGCCCACGCCTTCCGAGTATCCCAAACAGCGCCGCTCCCGAGCGGCTCCGTTGCGGCGGGGGCCGGGCACTGGGCGAGGGGCACCGGGCCCCCCTGGGCCCGGCTCCCCGCCGGTCCTTCTCAGCGCTGCCTCGCCCCTGCCCGCTCCGTCCGTCTGTGCATGATCGCGCAGATTCCTGTGCACGATCACGTGCACGTTCCCGTGCAGGAGAGATCGTACGTGCCGATCCGGGGGTGCGACGGCGCCTCGCCGGTGTTGTTTTCCGCGTCGCGGCCGGTTGCCGGTCACGACGCGGCGCACACGGTGCGCCGGTGCGCTCACCTCGCGTGTCGCCACTCCCGCCCGGCCGTTCTCACCCTCCCGCTCGCCGTACCTCTCAGTCCGAGGCCCCGATTCCTTCGGTAAAATCCCTGACCAGGCCGGCATCGCGGTCTCCGGAATGGGCCGGCCTCTCCTTGTCCGCGCGGGACGATGCATGAAGACGGAGGTGCCGGGTAACTGACCCTGCATCCGTTCGAGCGTTCAGACGGGGCACCGTTCGGCGGAGGGCGGGTATTGCGCGGCCGCGCGTGATCTCGCCGGGAGAGGAAAGACCCCCATATTCGCGGGTCTGCTTTCAGCGGCAATGGCCCTGCGGAGACGGGAGACAGGTATGGATCGGACAGCGGCCCTCCAGGAGGAGGACGAGGGCACTCTTCCTGTGGCCAGGGCACACACGAGCTATGTGCGCAGCAGCTTCCAGGCGCGGCAGATCACCCGGAAATTCCTGGCCACCCTCTCGCCGCCCCCCTCGCCCGAGTCCGTCGAGACCGTGCTGCTGGTCGTCTCCGAGCTGGTGACCAACGCGCTCCGGTACGGGAACGGGGTCACCGACTTCGATCTGAGCGCCGGACACAGCACCGTCACCGTCGAAGTGGGGGATTCCAGTTCCGCCCTTCCCCGGGAACGTACGCCGCAGAGTTTCGAGGAGGGTGAGGCCGGCGGGTTCGGCTGGCCCATCATCCGCCATTTGGCTCATGATCTCACCATTCGGCTGCGCCGCAACAATGGGAAGATCATCCACGCGGGTATTCCCCTGTGACGCCACGCCGTCCGGAAAACGGTGCCGGGTGAACTCCCGGGAACGACAGGCGAGTTCGGTCGCCGCGGACGGCGGGTGAGCCGGGAGGAACCCGGGAAAGCTGGCCGGTGTGCGAAAGCCGACCGGCACGGAAAGCCGACCGGCACGGAAAGCCGACCGGCACGTGAAAGCCGATCGGTGCGTGAAAGCCGACCGGCGCGTGCGAGCGCGGACCTCGAAAAGCCGGCCGGGAACGCGGGAACACGGAGCGGGTCGAGGAACGCGGGCGAAGAACGCGGATGAGGAGCACGGATGAACGCGGTGCTGGGAATCGACCACGTCGGAGTCACCGTTCCCGATATCGAAGCGGCGACCGAGTTCTTCCGCCGGGCGCTCGGCGCCGAAACGCTGTACGACACCCTGCCCCGCGCCGTTGGCCCCAGGGGCGGCGAGGAGACGGCACGGCGACTGGGCGTGCCGTCCGGCACCGCGCAGGTCGCCATGCGGATGCTGCGCCTGCCGCACGGCCCCGGCCTGGAACTGTTCGAGTTCCGCGGCCCGCGGCAGCGCGAGGCCGCCGTCCCCAGCGACCTGGGCTGGCAGCATCTGGCCTGTTACACCGAGGACCTGCCCGCCTCGTGTGCGGCGGTGCGCGCCGCGGGCGGCCGGGTACTGGGCGAGCCGCACCCGCTGCCCGGCCCCGAGGCCGGCCCCGGCAACCGCTTCGTCTACTGCCGCACCCCCTGGGGCAGCACCCTCGAACTGCTCACCTACCCCGGCCCCATGCCGTACGAGGACAGCACACCGCTGCGCCGCTGGCGGCCGTGAGCACCCAGGGTGCCGGCCATCAGGCGGCGCTTCCTCCGGAAGGGCCGGAGGGCGCCCCCCTGCCGCTCCGCCCCTCCTGTGCGCCGTCGCCCTGTTCCCTTGCCGCCTCCCTCTCCGCCGCCCGCGCGGCCTCGCGGGCGCGCAGCCGTTCCCGCTGCGGCACCACGGTGTACTTGGGGTCCGCCAGTGCCGCCCGCCCCGCGTGGAAGACGCCCAGCCGGGTGCAGACCGAGCCGCCCAGCAGCGCCGCCCCGGCGAGCGCGGCCGGCCCCCGGCCGCGCTCGCCCCACACGGCGGCCCCGAGCGCCCCGGCGGCCGTCAGGGCTTTGGCACACCGCATCAGCACCCCCGCCGTTCCCTCCCGGTAGGTCTCCGCGACCATGCCGAGCCGCTGCTCCATCCGGCGCGTCGCGACGGCTTCGAGACCGGCTCCGAAGAGCGCGGCGTACCGCACCGGCCGGTGTTCGCGCGGGGGTGCGGCCAGCAGCGCGGTGCCGGCGGCGGCAGCGGTGGCGGACCCGGCGAAGACGAAGGGCAGTTCGCGGTAGCCGTCGTGCCAGGCGGGCACGGCCGTGTCGGCGGCCAGCACGGCGGTGTAGGTCGCCACGGCGGGACCCAGCAGGGCCGCGCCCGCGGTGGCGGCGTCTCCCGCACGGGGGAGCACGCCGGTCACGTCGCTGACGGCGGCTGCCCCGGCCAGCGGTCCGTAGGCGGCCAGCAGCCAGGAGCCGACGCTCATCGGGGAGGTGGGTTTGAAGACCCGGAGCATGTTCGCGAAGCGCGCCGGCCTGCCCAGGTCGTGGATGAGCGCTGCCACGGATCCCGCGACGGCCACCGTGGAGGAGATCTTCATCGCCCGCGCCGTCACCGGCTGCCCGGTCAGCCGGGCTCCGGCGGCCAGCAGTGACCCCGCTCCGGCCAGACCGCCGAGGAAGAAGTAGCCGCCGATGTTGAGCGGCTTCCAGCCGGGGGTGTTGAGCACCGGCTTGCCGTAGTAGGAGGTGAACTCCGCAGCGGGAACGACGGTGCGCTCACCGCGCCGCCCGCCCCGCCCTGCGCGCCGGCGCCTGCCGCCGTCGTGCGGCGCTTTCGTCATCGCACGCGCCCCTTTCCTGTCCGTCCGCCCACCCGTCCACCCGTTCGTCCACCCGCTCGTCCACCCGGTCGCCCGCTCGCGGCGAAGGCGGCGGCGACCCCGCCCAGCAGCGTCAGCGCGGCGGCGCCCGCCTGCTTCCACATGGCGGGCAGGTCCCGTGTCGTCACCACCGGATCGGGCGGCAGGCCGTACACCTCGGGCTCGTCGAGCAGCAGGAAGAACGCGCCGTCGCCGCCCACCCCGTCCTCCGGGTCGTGCCCGTACAGGCGTGCGTCCGGCACGCCCGCGCGGTGCAGCTCCTCCACCCGGGCGGCGGCCCGCTCGCGCAGCTCCTCCAGAGGGCCGAACTGGATCGACTCGGTGGGGCACGCCTGGGCGCAGGCGGGAGTGCGGCCCGCACCGAGCCGGTCGTAGCACAGGGTGCACTTGAAGGCGCGGCCGTCGTCCGGGCGCTGTTCGATGACACCGTACGGACAGGCCGGTACGCAGTAGCCGCAGCCGTTGCAGATGTCCTCCTGCACCACCACCGTGCCGAACTCGGTGCGGAAGAGCGAGCCGGTCGGGCACACGTCCAGGCACGCGGCGTGGGTGCAGTGCTTGCACACGTCGGACGACATCAGCCACCGCAGCTCGGACGACCCGGACCCCTGGGCCGCGAGGGCGAACACGTCGGCCTCCCCGCCCTTCTCGTCCGTCTCGCCGGGCCGCCGTTCCTCGTCCGCTTCTCCGGGCCGCCGTTCCCGTGCGGCCACCGGCCTGCTCTGCTCGATGAAGGCGACGTGCCGCCAGGTCGAGGCGCCCAGCCCCTGGGTGTTGTCGTAGCTCATCCCGGTCAGCTCCATGCCGTCCTCCGGGATGGCGTTCCACTCCTTGCACGCCACCTCGCACGCCTTGCAGCCGATGCACACGGAGGTATCCGTGAAGAAGCCGACGCGCTGGCCCACCTCGGTCATCCCCGTACCTCCGTCCCGGTGTGCACGGTCACGCCGGCGCGCCGGCGGTAGTCCTCCAGCAGTGCCAGCAGGGCGGGGCCGCGGGGGCGGCGGCCCGGCATGATGTCGGCGGTCAGTGCCTTGACCTCCTGGATGTGCACGTTCGGGTCGAGGGCCATCGACGTCAGTTCGTTGGCCGCGTCCCCGCGCGTGTAGCCGTTGCGTCCCCAGTGGTAGGGCAGTCCGATCTGGTGCACCTGGCGGCCGGCCACGCGCAGGGGGCGCATCCGCTCGGTGACCAGCACGCGTGCCTCCACAGCGCCCCGTGCGGTCACCAGGGTCGCCCAGCCGGTGTGCTCCAGGCCGCGTTCGGCGGCGAGCTGCGGGGAGACCTCGCAGAAGAACTCGGGCTGCAGCTCGGACAGGTACGGCGACCAGCGGCTCATGCCACCCGCCGTGAAGTGCTCCGTGAGCCGGTAGGTCGTCACCACGTACGGGAAGACACCGGCGCCCGCCTCCCGGCCGCTGGGGTGGTACGCGTTGGCCGGGTGCGGATGGAGCCGGCGGGCCGGACTGCGCTGCTGGTCGGGGTGGAGGGGATTGTGGACGGGGGAGTCCTGCGGCTCGTAGTGGGTGGGCAGCGGGCCGTCCAGCAGCCCGGCCGGCACGTACAGCCACCCCTTGCCGTCACCCTGCATGATGAAGGGATCGGTGCCCGAGAGGGCGTCGGGCCCGGTGGCGTCCGGTGCCGGCCGGTAGGAGGGCGGGCGGTCGGCGTCGAAGTCCGGTACGTCGTGACCGGTCCACCTGCCCCCTCCCGCCGCTCCCTCCTCCGCCGGCTCCCACCACACCAGTGCCTTGCGCGGGCTCCAGGGGACGCCGTCCGGATCGGCCGAGGCGCGGTTGTAGAGGATGCGCCGGTTCGCGGGCCAGGACCAGGCCCACTCGGCGGCGATCCAGTCCTGTTCGGTGTGCGGCTTCTTGCGGGCCGCCTGGTTGACGCCGTCCTGGAAGACGCCGCAGTAGATCCAGCAGCCGCACGAGGTGGAACCGTCGTCGCGCAGCTCCTGGTAGCGGCTGAGCGGGCTGCCGTCGGCGCGCCGGCCGTTGATCTCCGCGAGCACCGCCTCGGCCACCGGCTCCTCGAGCGGCCCGTCGACCGGGTAGTCCCACGTCAGGTCGAGCACGGGGCGGTCGGAGGGGTCGGTGGAGCCGCGCAGCTTCTCCCGGACCCGCCGCCCCAGGTGGTAGATGAACCACAGGTCGCTGCGCGCCTCACCGTCCGGCTCCTTGGCCGGGTAGTGCCACTGGAGCATGCGGTTGGTGTTGGTGAAGGAGCCCGCCTTCTCGGTGTGCGAGGCGGCGGGGAAGAAGAACACCTCGGTGGCGTTCTCCTCCGTCCTCAGCTCGCCGGTCTCCGTCTCCGGGCCGTCCTTCCACCAGGTGGCCGACTCGATGAGGGAGAAGTCGCGGACCACCAGCCACTCCAGGTTGGCCATGCCCAGCCGCTGCATCTTCGCGTTCGCCGAGCCGACGGCCGGGTTCTCCCCCAGCAGGAAGTAGCCCTTGCACTCACCGGCGAGCTGGGCCAGCACCGTGTCGTAGGTGCTGTGCGAGCCGGTCAGCCGGGGCAGGTGGCCGAAACAGTAGTCGTTCCCAGCGGTGGCCGCCTCGCCCCAGTACGCCTTGAGGAGGCTGACGAGGTAGGAGCGCATCTCGCCCCAGTAGCCCTTCTCGGTGCGCATGGCCTCCACGAAGGTGTCCAGGTCCTGCGACCGGTGCGCGTGCGGCATGGGGATGTAGCCGGGCAGCAGGTTGAAGAGGGTGGGGATGTCGCTGGAGCCCTGGATGCTGGCGTGCCCGCGCAGTGCCTGGATGCCGCCGCCCGGACGCCCGATGTTGCCGAGCAGCAACTGAAGCACACAGGCGGCGCGGATGTACTGGGCGCCCACGGTGTGCTGCGTCCAGCCGACGGCGTACGCGAACGCCGTGGTGCGCTCCCGTCCCGAGTTCTCCACGAGAGTCCGGCACACCTTTCGAAACGTCTCCTGTGGGATGCCGCACGTCTCCTCGACCATCTGAGGGGTGTAGCGCGCGTAGTGCCGTTTGAGGAGCTGGAAGACACAGCGCGGATGCCGCAGGGTGCGATCGTGCGTCCCGTCGCCCAGTACGGGAGCGCCGCCGGAGCCGTGCGACTCGGAGCCGCCCGCGCCCGCCACCGAGCGGTCCCGCCGGGTGCGTTCCTCGAACAGTTCGTCCCGCTGGCCGGAGGCGGCCTGGACCATGTCGCCCTCGTACTGCCAGCCGGCCGTGTCGTAGTGCCCGCTCTCCTCGTCGAGCCCGGAGAAGATGCCCGCCAGGTCCTCGGTGTCGCGGAACTCCTCGCTGACGACGGTCGAGGCGTTGGTGTAGTCGAGCACGTACTCGTGGAAGAAGGAGTCGGTGCTCAGCACGTGATTGATGAGGCCGCCGAGGAAGGCGATGTCGGTGCCGGCGCGGATCGGCACGTGCAGGTCGGCCAGCGCGCTGGTGCGGGTGAACCGCGGGTCGACGTGGATGATCGTGGCCCCGCGCGCCTTGGCCTCCATCACCCACTGGAACCCCACGGGGTGCGCCTCGGCGAAGTTGGAGCCCTCGATGACGATGCAGTCGGCGTGCTGGAGGTCCTGGAGGAAAGTGGTGGCCCCGCCCCGCCCGAACGAGGTGCCCAGCCCGGCGACGGTCGAGCTGTGGCAGACCCGCGCCTGGTTCTCGATCTGCACCACGCCCAGGGCGGTGAACAGCTTCTTGATGAGGTAGTTCTCCTCGTTGTCCAGCGCCGCCCCGCCCAGCGCGGCGATGCCGAGCGTGCGGTTGACCGCCGCGCCGTCCCGCTCCCGCTCCCATGTCTCGCGCCGGGTGCGCACGACCCGGTCGGCCACCATGTCCATGGCGGTGTCCAGGTCCAGACGCTCCCACTCGGTGCCGTGGGGACGCCGGTAGAGCACCTCGTGACGGCGTGCGTCACCCGTGGTGAGCTGAAGCGTGGCCGCGCCCTTGGGGCACAGCCTTCCCCTGCTGACGGGGGAGTCGGGATCGCCCTCGATCTGGACGACCCGCTCGTCCTTGACGTAGACCTCCTGTCCGCAGCCGACCGCGCAGTACGGGCAGACGGATTTGACGACCCGGTCGGCGGTCGCGGTGCGCGGCCGCAGCGTGCGGGTGTGCCGCGAGGTGACGGCGTCGCCCCTGCCCGTCGGGTCCTCTCCGGTGACCTGCCGGTACACGGGCCAGTTGCTGATCCATGTGCGTACGCCCATCCCATGACCTCCCGGCCGTCCCGGACCCGCCCGGTCAGGCGGCCTTCCCTGAGCCGCCCAGCGCTTCGAGCAGCTGTTCGCGCGTCATCTTCGAGCGCCCCCTGACGCCGCTGTCGGCCGCCCGCCGGTACAGCTCTTCCTTGCTCAGCCGGGCGAGCGCGGAGCCACCCGCCCGGGTCCCGGCACCCTTGGCGCCCTTCCCACTGCCCTGCGCGGCCTTCTTGCCGCCCTGCGGGGCCTTCTCGCGGTTCTTGGGCGCACTCCTGGCGGAGCGGGTCCCGCGCCGGGGACGGGAGGGAGCACGCTGGGCGCGGGAGGGCGCACGGCGGCCGCGGCCCGGCCCCCCTCCGCCCCCGCCCCGGGAACGGGCTCGCTCGATGCTGCGGTTGAGGGCCTCGCTGAGGTCCACCACGTTCGTGGCCTGTGGCGGGCCCTCCTCGGGCGCGACCTCCTCGCCGTCGGCCTTGGCCTCGACCAGGGCCCGCACCCGCTCCTCGTACGTGTCGCTGTAGTCCTCGGGACGGAAGGGAGTGCTCATGCTCTCCACGAGCTGCTGTGCGGTCTTCAGCTCCCTGCCGTCCGCGCGCTCCCGCCCGGGCAGCTCGGGCAGTTCCTCGCGGGGGTCGCGGACCTCGTCCGCCCAGTGCAGGGTGTGCAGCGCCAGGACGTCTTCCCCGGCGCGGAGGGCGACCAGGTACTCCTTGCCGTGCATCACGAAGGTGGCGATGCCCGTCTTCCGCGACGTGGCGAGCGCGGCGCGCAGCAGTTCGTACGGCTTGTGGTACTGGTCGCCGCTGGGGGAGAGGTAGTAGGCGCGTGCGTAGTAGACGGGATCGACCTCGTCCGCGTCCACGAACCCGCTGACGTCGATGACCTGGGACCTGCCGGGCGCGATCTCCCGCAGCTCCTCCGGCTCGACGGTGACGTACTCGCCGTCGGCGATCTCGTACCCCTTGACGATGTCGTCGTACTCCACGCCCTTCCCGGTGCGCTCGTTCACCCGCCTGTTGCGCACCCGGTCGCTGGTGCCGCGCTGCAACTGGTGGAAGTGGGTGGTGTGGTCCTCGGTCGCCGCGTACATCCGCACGGGAACCGTGACCAGCCCGAAGGTGATCACTCCGCTCCACACCGGGCGTGCCATCGTCTCTCCTGCCCCTCGTGATCCGAGCCGTGCAGGCCCCTCAGACCGCGGGACGCGCGCTCCCACTGTCACCCGCCGCGCACCGTCCCGCATCCGGGGCCGTGCGTCCGTGTGCCCCGGGTTTCACGCCCCCGGCGCCTGACACCCCCCACTTCGCACGCACCGCCCCACCGTGCCGCCCCCTGCGCCCCCCTGTGCTTCGCACCGGACCGCTCCGACGGGAGTCACGGACCCGGGGAAGGGGAAAGCCGATTACTGAGAGCACACCGTTCCCACACGCTTCGCATCCGCCCGGCGGTGCCCGGCCCGGCGAAACCCCGGAGAAACCCGGAGAAAGGAGCAGGCGCTCCGGTATGACGACTCACCAGCTCTCCGACGTCCCCGGCCTGCCCGCCGCCCCCTCCCTGCTGTCGTACGCGCACCAGAGGACGGAGCCGCTGCTGCGCGAGGCCGTCGGCGCACTCCAGCCCGAACTGCGCCGTGTCTGCGGCTACCACTTCGGCTGGAGCCAGCCGGACGGCAGCCCCACCTACGGCGTCACCCCCGAACCGCCCCTGCGCGCCGCCCTCGCCCTGTACGCGGCGGGCGCGGGGGAGCCGGAACGGGACGGTGGCGCCCCGGAGGCCTCCACGGTCGCGGCACTGCCGGGGGCCGCGGCCGTGGAACTGATACACAACTGGGCGGCACTGCACGACGACGTGAGGGACGGCGAGGCACTGCGCCGGGGCCGCTCCGCCGTATGGGCGGTCTACGGCACGGGCTGGGCCGTGCTGGCCGGGGACGCGCTGCTGGGCGCGGCCAACCGCTGCGTCCTGCCCCCGCAGCCGGCCGAGGAGGACGGAGGGGACGTGGGACAGCCGTCGGCGGAGCCCCCGGGACGGCTGCCGGCACAGCACGACGGCGACCGGCCCGCGGCGCGCTGCGGACGGCGGGAGCCGTCGGGCCGCGCACGGGAGACCGGCTGCGCTCCTGACGGCACCGACGGGGCGGAGAGCACCGCCATGATGCGGCTGCTGACCCGCACGGCCTCACGCCTCGTCGGTGGCCGCTCCGCCGAACTCGCCCTGCGCCGCCGCGCGCCGGAGGGCATCAGCGTGGAGGAGTACGCGGCGGTCGCGGCGGCCCGCAGCAGTTCGTTGCTGGAGTGCGCGCTGGCGGGCGGCGCGCTGCTGGCCGGTGCGGACGAGCGGGTCGTGGAGACGCTCACCCGGGCCGGCCACCACTTGGGCATCGCCGTACAGGCGGCCCGGGACATCGAGGACCTCTGGTCGGGTACGGCACTGAGCGGGCGCCCCGTCATGAACGGCCTGCGGGAGGGCGGGCCGAGCCTTCCGCTGATCGCGGCGCTGCGCGCGGGCAACCCCGCGGCACGCACTCTCGCCCAGTCGCTGGGCGGCGGTCCCGCCTGTCCACCGCCTCCGGGCGAACTCGCCGCCCTCATCGAGAACGCGGGCGGGCGCGCGGCGGCGCGGGAGATCTCCGCCTGGCAGCTGACCGAGGCGCTCACGCAGCTCGACAAGGCCGCCCTGCCCCCCGCCTCCCACGCCGCGCTGCGCGCCCTGTTCCGGCACTCGGTCACCGGCGGTTGAACCGGCCCACCAGGACGAAGACCCCCGCTGTCAGCAGCAGGTAGACCAGTACCAGCAAAGGAGCGAGGTCCGCCTGCTCGACGGTGTGCCACCCGGCGTTGCGGCGCTCCCCTTCCAGCAGGATGCGGTTGACGGTCAGGAAGGTCAGATGGGTGCCGACGGCGGTCCACAGCGGTCCGCCGCGGACCGCGGTCCGGGCGGCGACCAGGGTGAGGCCGAAGACGGTCAGCAGTACCAGGTAGTCCACCGGGTGCTGCCCTGCCGGGACGATGCCGATCCCCGTATCCGGTCCGCCGGTCAGCCGTGCGGCCCCCGCCGCCACCACCGTGGAGGCTCCCGGCACCACCAGGAACACCGCCGTCGTGCCGAGCGCGGCCGTCGCCGCGCCGAACCGGCCGCGCAGTGAGGTCCAGCTGAA
>NZ_VJOK01000001.1:6308380-6310630 GCF_013302895.1 Streptomyces albus subsp. chlorinus
ACGAGGACGAGGGGGACGGCCGCCGCGCTGACCAGCGCGGCGGGCACCAGTCTGGCCGGGAAGCTCCCGGGAGCGAGACCGAGCAGCCGTACGAGCGCGGGCCCCGCGCCTGTGCCGGCGCCGAGCGCCACGGCCATGACGGCGCCGCCGCCCACCGCACGCGCCCAGGCCCGGACCCCGCCGCCTCGGTCCTTCGCCCGGTCCGGTGCGGCCGTGGCGTCCGGGTGCGGTCCCGGAACCGGCGTGGCGCCGGTTCCCCGCTGGGATGCCCGTATGGCCGTGCCGTCGTCCGGCTCCCGGTGCGGCACTGCCCCGCTCCCTCGGTCCTGGACCGTCCGCGGACGGTGAACGCTCGTCACAGCTGACTCCCCTCGGGCGTTGTGTGGCCGCTGACCTGGCCATTTTCGAGCGCTCGGGACTGGTGGGGCTTCGTCGCGAGTGATGATCCGCGACTACATCGAACGATTGACCGGGTGCACCTTCTGGTCCGTATGGCCGGTAGGCGCGCTGTTGCGACGTGGAAGCGGGGACGGGTCGTCATCCAGTGCGTTTATCGGACTAATAGGACTGGTTCGTCCTGGAGGAACACACAATGAGCACCACCGCACCCGCCGACCGAGACGACGCTCCCCGACCGCTCCACCACCACACCGGACCCCGCCCGGCGGGCTCCCGGTCCGCCGTCATGCGTCGCGCCACCGCCGCGCTGGTCCTGGCGGCGCTGCTCGGCGGTGCCGCCGGCTGCGGCCGGTCCTCGGACGACCCGCCCTCCGCCTCCGGCCGGGAGGCCAGTGCCGGACGCGCCGTCCACGGCAAGGACGGGGCCCGGCACGGTGAGGGCGGCCCGGCGCAGCGGGGCTTCACCCTGGTCGCGACCGGGGACCTGCTGGTCCACGACTCCATCATCCGGCAGGCCCGGGCCGACGCGGGCGGCTCCGGCTACGAGTTCGGCCGCATGATCGAGGCGGCCAAGCCGATGGTGCGCGACGCCGACCTGGCGATCTGCCACATGGAGACCATCTACGGCCCCGACGGCGGCCCCTTCTCGGGCTACCCGCTGTTCAAGACGCCGCCGCAGCTCGCGCGCTCCGTCAAGAGCGCCGGGTACGACTCGTGTTCGACAGGGTCCAACCACACCCTGGACGACAGCACCGACGGCGTGCGCCGCACCCTCGACGCCATGGACGCCGTGGGCCTCAAACACGTCGGCTCCGCCCGCTCGGCACACGAGCGCCGGAAGCCCGCCATGATGCGGGCGGGCGGCGCCAAGGTCGCACAGCTCGCCTACACCTACGGCACCAACGGCATCTCCATCCCCCAGGACAAGCCCTGGCTCGTCAACCTCATCGAACCCGAGCGCATCATCCGGGACGCCAGGGCGGCCCGCCGGGCGGGTGCCGACGTGGTGGTGGTCAGCGTGCACTGGGGCACCGAGTGGCAGCAGGAGCCCGACTCCCTCCAGCGCTCCGTCGCCAGGAAACTGACCGCTTCCCGGTCCCACGGGCTCAAGGACATCGACCTGGTCATCGGGACCCACGCCCATGTGCCGCAGGCGTACGAGAAGGTCAACGGCACCTGGGTCGTCTACGGCATGGGCGACCAGATCGCCGGCAAGATGAACGACCCCCGCGGCTCCATGGGTACGGCCGCGCGCTTCCACTTCACGCCGCCGAAGCGGGACGGGGACGGGGAGGGCGACAAGGACGCCAAGGCGCACCAGGCGCGGTGGACGGTCGACAAGGCGTCCTTCACGCCCTTCCTGATGCGGACCTCGCCCCGCCACACCCTTGTCAACCTCGCCTCCGGGGCGAGCCGGGAGGCGGGCGACGCGGAACAGGACGAGGCATTCCGGACCATCCGCGAGGTCGTCTTCAGCCGCGGCGCCAAGGAGGACGGGCTGCGCATGGTCCCATGACGGGACGGGCTTCGCGGTCCGGCCCCAACTGCCCGATTTCCAGAGGGCGAAGGCAATGGTGCTGGCACTACCTTTCTCCCGGGAGCTGGCTGGAGTCCCGGAACTAGCGCCAGCACCATGGTGAGCAGGCGCCGCTGACGGAACCCTTGTCAGGTATGACGAGCGACTCCGCGGCACCTCCGCGTGCCCCTTCCACCCCTGACCCGCCCGGCCTCACGCCCCCGTCCCCTCCACCCGTGCCGTCCCCGCCGCCCCCCGCTTCCTCACCGCGCGTGCTCAGCAGGCGGGACTTCACCGGCGGTTCGGCCCGGCTGGCCACCGGTGCGCTGCTGACG
>NZ_VJOK01000001.1:6310862-6322894 GCF_013302895.1 Streptomyces albus subsp. chlorinus
CCAGCGCCTCCCGGGCGCACAGGCGATCGTCACCGACGGGCACGGCCGGGTGACGGAGATCGCGGCGGGCGCGGGCGACCTGGCGACGGGCCGCCCCTTCCCGCACCGCGCACGGCTGCGGGCCGGCAGCAACACCAAGAGCTTCGTCGCCACGGTGGTCCTGCAACTGGCCGCCGCCGGACGGACCGAGCTGGACGCACCCGTCGAGCGGTATCTGCCCGGGGTGGTGCGCGGAGCGGGCAACGACGGCCGCCGCATCAGCATGCGCCATCTGCTCCAGCACACCAGCGGGCTGCCGGAGTTCCCGGAGGAGCTGACCGAACGGACGCCGGGCCACCACCGCCCCGAGGACGTCGTGGCGCTGTGTCTGCGGCAGCCGCCGCTCTTCCCGCCCGGTGCCCGCTGGTCGTACTGCAACCTGGGCTACATCCTGCTGGGCATGGTCGTCGAGCGCGTGACCGGGCGCTCGTGCGCCCATGAGGTGCGGCGGCGGGTGACCGGCAAGCTCGATCTGGAGCACACCTACTGGCCCCGGTGGCCCGAACAGCGGCTGCGCGGACCGCATCCGACGCCGTACGAGCGGACCCCTGACGGCGGGCACCGCGAGGTCACCTTCATCAACACCTCGATCATCGGCGCCGCCGGGGCCCTGGTCTCCACGGCCCAGGACCTGACGCTCTTCTTCCACCATCTGCTGCGCGGAGCGCTGCTGCCGCCCGGCCAACTGGCCCTGATGAAGGACACCGTGCCCTGCGACATCGCGACCGGTGCCACATATGGGCTGGGCCTGGCGCGCTATCCGTTGGCCGGGGTGCGGGGGGCCGACGGCTACTGGGGGCACGGCGGCACGGTCGAGGGCACCAGGACGCGTGGCGGTGTCACGGGCGACGGGAGAGCCGTCCTGGTCGCCGTGAACGAGGTGTCGCCGCGCGAGGACGGTTCGCAGGCCGTGGTCGACACGGTCGAACGGATCTTCCGGTACGTCCCGGAAGCTCCGTCGGGAGAGGGGGAAGGGTGAACAGGACGGGCAAGGGCAGGGCAAGGGCCGGGCGGAGCCTGGCGGTGGGGCTCCTCGCGGGTGCGGCGGTGCTCGCCGCCTCGCCGGTCCCCGGACAGGCGAGCACGCCGGAGCCGAAGACGGGGGACGCGGGGTCGGTAAAGTCGTCGGCCGCCGGGCCGGTCGCCGGGTCCGCGGGGGACCTGAGCCGTTTCGTCGCCCAGCGCCCCGAGTGGAAGAAGTGCGGCCACAAGGAGCTGGACGAGGCCGGGGCGCGCTGCGCCACCATCCGGGTGCCCCTCGACTACCGCCATCCCGAGGGCCGCACCCTCACCCTCGGGTTCTCCCGCATCAAGGCCGAGGACACCGAGCACCGCATCGGCCTGATGATGCACAACTCCGGCGGGCCGGGCGGCATCACGCTCGACATGCCGCTGATGGACGAGCCCGTCATGGGCAAGAAGCTGGCCGGCCGCTTCGACCTGATCGGCATGGACCCGCGCGGCGTCGGCCGCAGCAGCCCGCTGCACTGCGGCACCAAGGAGCACTGGCTGCGCTCCGCCGGGTACGACGAGGCGGGCTTCAGAGCCCAGGCCGCCTCCGAGAAGGAACTGGTCCGCGCATGCCAGCGGGTCTACGGGAAGAAGATGCCGTATCTGCGGCACTTCACCACCCGCAACACCGCTCGGGACATGGATCTGCTGCGCGCCGTCCTCGGTGAACGCCGCACCTCGTACTTCGGGATCTCCTACGGCACCTACCTGGGGGCGGTCTACGCCAAGATGTTCCCCCAGCGGGTGGACCGGCTGCTGCTGGACAGCGCCATCGACCCGGCGCGCTGGCACGTCCAGGGCTTCCGCGACGCGACGGCGGCGAACGAGGAGTTCCTCGACGCGTGGTCGGCCTGGGCCGCCCGGCGGAACGGCACCTACGGTCTCGGCGACACCCCGCGCGAGGTCCGGGCGACCGTGGACGGCATTGCCCGCAAGGCGGCCCGCGAGCCGCTGAAGGTGGGGGAGTACACCGCGGACGGCCAGGAGGTGGCGCCCGCGCTCGCGATGGCGATGTACGACGACAGGGAGTTCGCGCGGGCGGGAAAAAGCATCAAGGTGCTGCACGAGGCGTCCCTGGGCCGGCCGGTGCGGCCCACCGAGGACCTGAAGGCGGCGCTGGGACCGCCGGAGGACGAACAGGACGTGCAGAACTCCCTCCAGATGGCCCTGATGTGCGCCGACCGCGCCGCACCGCGCGACCTGTCCTGGTACCGGCGCAACGTCGAGCGCAGCCGGGCCGGGGCACCGCTCCACGGCCCGCTCTTCAACGGCGTCAACCCGTGCGCGTTCTGGCCCGTCGAACCGCTGGAACCACCGGTCACGACCGGGAACGCCGTACCGGGGCTGATCGTCCAGGCCACCGGAGACCCCCGCACGTCGTACGCCAACGGGCAGGGGCTGCACCGCAAGATGCCCAACTCCCGGCTGATCACCTTCAAGGCGCGGGTGCACGGCGTCTACGGCATATACCCCAACCGCTGCGTCGAGAAGGAGGTCAACTCCTATCTGAGCACGGGACGGCTCCCGGCCGGGGACCCCCCTGCGAGAAGGACCGGCGGTGAGGTGAGAGCCGGCGGGCACGCGGTGCCGGAGCCCGGCCGGCTCCGGCACCGCGTGCCCCTCAGCGCACCACTCGGCACTCGCCACTCGCCCGTCGCTTCCCTGCCTCAGCGCGGTGGGGCGGGGTGGCCCACGGGTCCCGCCGTGCCCGGTACGACGGGCGCACCCGGGGCCACCGGGCGGCGGCCCGCGCGGTTGAGGAGCACGGCTGAGACGACCATCAGCAGCCCGACGCCACCGGCGACGAGACCGATGGTCAGCGGCGCCGTCTCCAGCGGAGGGTGCTGGGTGGGCTCGGCCCCGGTCGGGGAGGCGAGGAACGACTTGCCCTTGTACTCCGCGGGCCCCGTGCGGTCGGCGGGCGGGTGGGAGACCGCGCGGACGGCCGCCGACGCGTTGATCACCCCATGGCCGACCAGCGGGTTGTAGCCGCCCGGTGGATGGGCCGCGGTCCTGGTGAGGATGGTGCGGACCTGAGCGGGGGTCAGCTTGTGGTCCTTGCCCAGCATCAGGGCCACGACCCCGGAGGTGAGGGCCGCCGCGGGGGAGGTGCCGTTGACGGGGGCGTAACCGCCGGTGTTCTTCGCGCTGACGATGCCGACGCCCGGTGCCGCCACCGTGTTGTAGGTCCGCACGGTGGAGAACTCGGCCCTGCTGCCGCCCTTCTGGACGGCGGCCACGGCGATGACCCCCGGGTATCCGGCGGGATAGGAGGAGTCGTTGAGGACATCCCCCTCGTTGCCCGCGGAGGCGACGACGGGAACCCCCTTGTGGGCGGCGTGGGCCAGGGCCCTGATCTCCTCCTCGTTGAAGCTGGAGCCGATGCTGTCGCCGCCAAGGGACATGGAGATGACGTCGGCACCGTGGTTGACGGCGTACTCGACGCCCTGGGCGACGGGGCTCGGGCCCGTCTTCCAGTCCCCGGCGTCGTGCTCCTTCTTGTCGTCGATCACCCGCACGGACAGGATGCGGGCCTTGGGGGCGACCTTGAGCACGTCGGAGGCCATCGCCGTGCCGTGTCCTCCCCAGCGGGGGTCTCCGGGGCCCAGACCGTCCTTGTAGTAGTCGGGGCCCGTGGTCACCCTGCCCGCCACCGCGGGGTGGTCCTTCTCCACACCGCTGTCGAGGACGGCGACTGTGACGCCTTCGCCCTGGGTCGTCCGCTGTGCCGAGGAGAGTCCGAGGGCCTGCGACTCCCAGCTCACGGGGGTGGCGTGTGCGGGGGTGGCGGCCAGCGTGCTCAGGAGCGCGCCGAGTCCGGCGGCCGTGAGGGCTGTGCCGATGCGCCGTCGGATCATGACGTCTCCTCCAGCAGCAGGGCGCCGAGGTGCAGGTTCAAGTCGTTGGCGAGGGTGTGGGCGGCCTCCCGCCAGGGCATGCGGTCGGACTTGGCGTCCAGGTCGGTCCGGCCCCACTCACCGGGGAGGTGGCCGGCCTTGCGTCCGTCGACGGAGCCGACCGAGGCGGCGATGGCGTAGGGGAAGTTCATGTCGGTGGCCTGCACCCCGTCGGAACCGTTGCGGTCGGCGTCCTTCCAGCCGGCCGCGACGGAGTCCGGCACGGGGAACGCCTTGACGCCGTGGTCGGCGGTGCGCTTGTCCTTCTGCGCGTCGAAGAAGGGGCCCATCCCGTCCTCGGGGGAGTCGACGTCCGGAAGGACGATGAGGGCGACGGTGCCGACGAGATTGCCGGTGGGGTCGACGTAGGTGGCGCGCAGCGTCGCCTTGCAGCCGCGCTTCTTCACCTCGGCGGCCAGTGTCCCGGTCAGCGCGGCGGAGCAGTCCGTCTGCTGGGCGATGCCGACGCGGTGCCAGTCGGCGAACCGCGCCTCGGCGCCGGACCGCGCGTCGGCCCTGGAGCCGAGCGTCTTGGGGAAGAGCTTGTCCACCCGCTCGTTGCGCCACATCACGGGGCCGTACTCGGAGCGGTTGGGGATGGTCTGGGCGGCGTTGGAGAAGGTGTGGACGGTCAGTGCGCCGCCCGCGAGCAGCGCGAGCGCCCCGGCGGCGGCGAGGAAGGCGGTGAGACAGTTGCGTCCTGTGTTCTTCTTCGGCGGCGGGGAGAAGGGCATCCCGCCGGCCGGTGCACCGCCCGGCATGCCCTGGTGGGGGCCGGGGACTCCTGGCGGCGGCCCGGGCGGCATGCCCGGGGGCGCCCCGGGCGGCGGCGAGGCGGCCGGGTGGTGGCCGTACGGCCCGAAGCTGCCGGGACTCTCGGGCGGGCTCGGGTAGGACATGGTTCCCCTTCTCGGTGTGCGGCCCGTGACGTGCGGGCGCAGAGCGGCGGAAGGAGACGGACCGCTCCCTAAACGCGCACGCCCCCGCGTTAGCCTGAGAGACAGTATCGGTCCGGGACGACAACCAGATGATCGGTGCCCCGTCTCGCCTTTGTCACAGAAGAGCACGTGAGAGGGGGAGCGCGCCTTTACGGTCGCCTTGGCCGCCCCGGCCGTCCTGACTGCCCTGATCGCCCTGATCGCCTTGGTCGCCCTGGCCGTCCCGGCGCACGGGCGCGCCGCGCCCCCGTCCGGCAGGGGCACGGCGCGCGACTGTGAAACCGTCGGCAAGAGCGCGCGGGGCGGTGCGCGCGGGCTGCCGGATCAGATGGGCTGAAGGGCGTTGTCCCGTCCGTCATCCCGTCCGTCGTCACGCCCGTCGTCCGGGCCGCCCTCCTGCCCCGCCCGCTGCCCGGTGGCCCCCTGCCCGGCGGCCCGCTGCCCGGCCCGGCTCCCGGGCGCGTGCCCTGCCTTCCGCCCCGCCCGCGCTCCGGCCCCGTGGCGCTCCTTCCGGTCGTCCTCCTCGCCGAGGGCGGCCTGTTCCCGCTCGCCGAGCGCCCCCGCCTGCTCCTTCCCGCCGGGCGACGCCGCGCGATCCTCCCCGCCGGGCGACGCCGCCCGCTCCTCCTCGGGGACGGAGATGACCCAGTGCGTGTCCTGGCGCGGGCGCAGGTAGCAGGCCCAGTAGCAGGCGGCGACCAGGACGATGCCTCCCGTGATGACGAGGCTCTGCACGCTCTGCTGCCACAGCACCCACATCAGCGCGGCCATCAGCAGCGCCGGCAGCACCGGCCACAGCGGCATGCGCCAGGCGGCCCGGTCCCTGAACGCCTCACGTCGTGCCGCCAGGGCGCCGAGGGCGACGAAGACGTACATGCCGGCGACCGCGACGCCGGTGACCTCGCTCAGTACGTCGAGGTTGACGAAGCACAGGGCCGCGCCGGGGACGCCGACCACCAGCGTGGCCACCCAGGGGGAGCCGAAGCGCCGGCCGAGCCGGGAGAAGGCGCGGTTGACGGGGTCGGGCCAGGCGGCGTCGCGGGCGGAGGCGAAGACGACACGGGAGTTCTGGATGACCATGACGATCGCGGCGTTGACGATCGCCAGGGCGATGCACAGGCTGATGAACGTCCCCATGGCGGAGTTGCTCCACTCCTGCACCATGGCCGCTATGTCGCCGCCCGCGAGGGTGTGCAGGTCCGGGGCGCCCAGGGTGATCGCGACGACGGGCACGATGACGACGGCGAAGCCGATGGCCAGCGTCCACAGCACCGTGCGGGAGACGGTGCGCCGCGGGTTCTCCATCTCCTCCGCCAGGTACACGGCGGTGGTGAAGCCCTGGAGGATGAACAGCGCGGTGGCCAGGCCGGTGACGATCAGCCCGGCCGTGACGGGGGAGGTGTGGCCGCCCCCGGTGTCCATGACCGGGTGGACGAGGACGGAGGCGGACCGCTGGGCGTGGGTGAAGCCCAGGAAGGCGACGATGGCGGCGCCCACGACCTCCAGCGCCAGGAAGACGCCGGTGATCCAGGCGTTGGCCCGCAGGTCCAGCAGCCCCATGGCGGTGGACAGCAGCATGACGGCGGCGGCCGCGTAGCGCGGGTCGAGGTGCACGAGCGGCGCGAGGTAGTCGGCGGTGCCCAGCGCGATGATCGGCGGCACGATCATGACGACTATCAGTGACAGGATGAAGACGAGCCAGCCGGCCAGCCTGCCCATCAGCGTGCCGACCATCGCGTACTCGCCGCCGGAACTCGGGATGAGAGTGCCCAGTTCGGAGTAGGTGAAGGCGACGGCCACGCACAGCAGCGCGGCGACGGTGAGGGTCAGGGCGGTCCCCGTGCCCAGGGTGCCGAAGGAGTCCGGGACGATCACGAAAAGTGAGGAGGCCGGAGTCAGGCAGGAGAGGGTGAGGAGCGTGCCGCCCACGACGCCGATGGAGCGCGTGAGCTGTGGCCGGCTGCGGTCTGCGGGCGTGTCGGTCATGCGGTTCCGTTCGTACTGTGCGTACTGGGCGGGAGCGGTATCGCCTCCGGTGCGGCACCGTGTCGCGGTGCGGAAGGTGCGAGAGCCGGAAACCTCGTTCCGGTCCGCGCATACAAGCTGTTGGGAAGACATCGAGTCAAGACCCGTTTTCAACGAAATCCGTGGTGAAACGAGCCTCTGGCGGGCGTTCTTGGTGGCCAATCCGCCGTTCTCATAAGGAAAGCGCCCGCATGAGGAAACCGCAGCCACGGATTTGATGTTTTCGGGTCCCTCACCACCCGCTCACATGGCGAGACCCCTCCCCCGGATCAGGCCGGGAGCGGGCACGGAGGCGGCCCAGCAGGTCACCGTCGGAAATCCGGGGAAGGCGGCCCTGCGGGTCCGGCCCCGCAGGCTCCGGAGCGCTGGAGCAGCCGGAAGGTGGTGGGCCCGCGCAACGCACCTCCTCCCCTCCGCAACGCACCGCCCCCCTCGCAACGCACCACCGCCCCCGCGCGGCGCGGTGCCGAGCGGCGTGCCGCAGGGGGGGGGCGGTGGTGTGCCGACCGGTGGCTCAGCGCAGTCCGAACGCCTCCACGATGCGCTGGGCGGCGCGGGTTGCCGTCAGTGAGCCCTCGCGGACGCGCTCCTCGACCAGCGGCGCCAGGCGCCGCACCTCCGGGTGCTGCTCCAGGCGGCCGAGCAGCTCGTCGCGGACCATGGACCAGACCCACTCGACCTGCTGGTCCCGCCGTTTGGCGGCCAGCTCGCCCGTGGACTCCAGCACGGCGCGGTGCCGCTCCAGTTTCTCCCACACCTCGTCCAGGCCGGTGCCTTCCCGGCCGCTGCAGGTGAGCACCGGCGGGTTCCAGGCGGCGTCGGCGGACCTCATCAGGCGCAGCGCGCCTGCCAGTTCGCGGGCGGCCGAGCGGGCGTCCCGCTCGTGCGGGCCGTCTGCCTTGTTGACGGCGAGCACGTCGGCGATCTCCAGCACGCCCTTCTTGATGCCCTGGAGCTGGTCTCCGGTGCGGGCGAGGGTCAGCAGCAGGAAGGAGTCCACCATCTGCGCGACGGTCGCCTCGGACTGTCCGACGCCGACCGTCTCCACCAGGACGACGTCGTAGCCCGCGGCCTCCATCACGATCATCGTCTCCCGCGTCGCCTTGGCGACCCCGCCCAGCGTGCCCGCGGTGGGGGAGGGCCGCACGAAGGCGGCCGGGCTGACGGCCAGGCGCTCCATGCGGGTCTTGTCGCCCAGGATGGAGCCGCCCGTGCGGTTGGAGGAGGGGTCCACCGCGAGGACGGCCACGCGGTGCCCGCGCTCGGTCAGCAGGGTGCCCAGCGCGTCGATGAACGTCGACTTGCCGACTCCCGGCACCCCGCTGATCCCCACCCGGCGGGCGCCGCCCGCGTGCGGCAGCAGCGTCGTCAGCAACTGCTGCGCCAGTTCCCGGTGGTCGGCCCTGCGGGACTCCACCAGCGTGATGGCGCGGGCGATGTGGGCGCGGGAGCCGGCCAGCACGCCCTTGGCGTAGTCGTCGGGGTCGATGGTCCGCGGCACGGGCTCAGCCCTCGTCCGCCGGCCGGCTCTCGGAGCCGCCGCCCGTGAGGTCGTCGTGGCCCAGCGACGCGGCCAGTTTCCGCACCAGGTCCCCTGCCGCGTCCGGGATGACCGTCCCCGGCGGGAAGACGGCCGTCGCGCCCGCCTCGCGCAGCGGCTCCACGTCGGCGGGCGGGATCACCCCGCCGACGACGATCATGATGTCGTCCCGTCCGGCCGCCGCCAGCTCGTCCCGCAGGGCCGGTACGAGCGTGAGGTGCCCGGCCGCCAGCGAGGAGACGCCCACGATGTGCGCGTCCGCCTCCACCGCCTGCCGCGCCACCTCGGCCGGGGTCTGGAACAGCGGGCCGACGTCCACGTCGAAGCCCAGGTCCGCGAACGCCGTCGCGATCACCTTCTGGCCCCGGTCGTGCCCGTCCTGCCCCATCTTGGCCACCAGCAGCCGCGGCCGGCGGCCCTCCGCCTCGGCGAAGGCGTCCACCAGCTGACGGGTACGGGCCAGGGACGACGACACTCCTGCCTCCTCGCGGTACACACCGGAGATCGTACGGATCTGTCCCGCGTGCCGCCCGTAGACCTTCTCCAACGCGTCGGAGATCTCCCCGACGGTGGCCATGGCGCGCGCCGCGTCCACGGCCAGCGCCAGCAGGTTGTTCTCCAGGCCGGGTCCCGAGCCCGCCGCGGCGGCGCGGGTCAGCGCGCCCAGCGCCGAGCGGCAGGCGTCCTCGTCGCGCTCGGCACGCAGCCGCCGCAGCTTCTCGATCTGCTGGGCGCGCACCGCGGAGTTGTCCACCTTGAGGACCTCGATCCGCTCGTCCTCGGCCGCCCGGTACTTGTTGACGCCGATCACCGGCTGCCGCCCGGAGTCGATGCGGGCCTGGGTGCGGGCGGCGGCCTCCTCGACGCGCAGCTTGGGAATGCCCGCGTCGATGGCCTTGGCCATCCCGCCCGCCGCCTCGACCTCCTCGATGTGCTGCCAGGCCCGTGCCGCCAGATCGTGTGTGAGCCGCTCGACGTAGGCGCTGCCGCCCCACGGGTCGATCACCCGGCAGGTGCCCGACTCCTGCTGGAGCAGCAGCTGGGTGTTGCGGGCGATGCGGGCGGAGAAGTCCGTCGGCAGCGCGAGGGCCTCGTCGAGCGCGTTGGTGTGCAGCGACTGGGTGTGCCCCTGGGTCGCGGCCATCGCCTCGATACACGTACGGGTGACGTTGTTGAACACGTCCTGCGCCGTCAGCGACCAGCCGGAGGTCTGCGAATGCGTGCGCAGCGACAGCGACTTGGGGTTCTTCGGGTCGAACCGCTTGACCAGCTTCGCCCACAGCAGCCGGGCCGCGCGCAGCTTGGCGATCTCCATGAAGAAGTTCATGCCGATCGCCCAGAAGAACGAGAGCCGGGGGGCGAAGGCGTCCACGTCCATGCCCGCGTCGAGCCCGGCGCGCAGATACTCCACCCCGTCCGCCAGGGTGTAGGCCAGCTCCAGGTCGGCCGTCGCACCGGCTTCCTGGATGTGGTAGCCGGAGATGGAGATGGAGTTGTAGCGCGGCATCTTCTGCGAGGTGTACGCGAAGATGTCGGAGATGATCCGCATGGAGGGCTGCGGCGGGTAGATGTAGGTGTTGCGGACCATGAACTCCTTGAGGATGTCGTTCTGTATGGTCCCCGCCAGCTTCTCGGGCGGCACGCCCTGCTCCTCGGCGGCGACGATGTAGAGCGCCAGCACCGGCAGCACGGCGCCGTTCATCGTCATGGAGACGGTCATCCTCTCGAGCGGGATGCCGTCGAAGAGCTGCCGCATGTCGTAGATCGAGTCGATCGCCACCCCCGCCATGCCGACGTCGCCCGTCACCCGCGGGTGGTCGCTGTCGTAGCCGCGGTGGGTGGGCAGGTCGAAGGCGACCGACAGCCCCTTCTGGCCCGCGGCCAGGTTGCGGCGGTAGAAGGCGTTGGACTCCTCGGCCGTGGAGAAGCCCGCGTACTGGCGGATCGTCCACGGCTGGTTGACGTACATCGTCGGGTAGGGGCCGCGCAGGTACGGGGCGATGCCCGGATAGGTCTCCAGGAAGTCCAGCCCGCGCAGGTCCTCCTCGGTGTAGAGCGGCTTGACCGCGATGCCCTCGGGCGTGTGCCAGGCGAGGTCCTCGACGGCGTGCCCGGTGCGCTCCTTGACGGCCTCGCGCCACGCCTCCGTGCCCCGGCCGGGCTGCGTTCCCCCGCTGGGCTCCAGGCTGACAGTGGTGAAGTCCGGGATGCCGGTGCTGCCTCCGGTCGCCCCGCGCTTCGGCTGCTGGCTCATGCGTCGACCCCCATGCGGTCGAGAAGGGAGGCGAGGACGGCGACCGCGTCCCCGCCCGCGTGGACGAACTCGTCGACTCCGGCGGACTGATACCCCGCACGGTGCTCGGCATCCGGCTTCCCCGCCAGCAGCACGTGCGCGGCGCCCGCCGCCTTGAGGGCGGCGGCCACCTCCGCCGCCTCCTCCGCGTAGCGGGCGTCACTGGAGCACAGGCAGGCCACCGCGGCACCGCTGCGCGCGAACGCCTCCGCCACGCTGCCGGCGTCCACCGTCACCGGGTCGTGCACCGGCTGGATACCGCCCGCCTGCGCGAGGTTGGCGGCGAACGCGACCCGCGCGGTGTGCGCGGACGCGGGGCCGAGCGCGGCCACGAACAGCTTTGGGCGCTCACCCGTGGCCGCCAGGTGCCGGTCCGAGCGGGCGCGCAGCGCCTCGTACGCGTCGTCGCGGCGCACCCGCGGCAGTCCGCCGCCGGGGCGCTCGGGAGCCGGCTCGCGGGTCAGGGGCCGCTCCTCCAGCAGCGGGAACTCGCTGACCCCGGTGACCGGTTCGCTGCGGCGGGCCAGCGCCCTGCTCCGCTGCGCCCAGCCCTCGCGCAACTGCCCGGCCACCAGCCCGTCGCGCAGGGCCGCCGCCATGCCGCCCGCGCCCTCGATCTCCTGGAAGTGCGCCCAGGCCGTACGGCACAGCTCGTCGGTGAGCGCCTCGACGTACCAGGAGCCGCCCGCCGGGTCGATCACCCCGGCCAGACGGGACTCCTCCAGCAGGATGGAGGAGGTGTTGCGCGCGATGCGCCGCGCGAACGCGTCGGGCAGGCCCAGCGCGTCGTCGAACGGGAGGACGGTGACCGCGTCCGCGCCGCCGACGCCCGCGGCCAGCGTGGCGACCGTGGTGCGCAGCATGTTCGTCCACGGGGCGCGGCGCGTCATCATCACCGGCGAGGTCACCGCGTGCTGCCGCTGCGCCCCCGCCCGCTCGGGCGCCCCGCACGCCTGTACCACCCGCGCCCACAGACGGCGCGCCGCGCGCAGCGCGGCGATGGTGGTGAACTGGTCGGCGGTGGCGGCGTACCGGAACTCCAGCCGGGCGCAGGCCGTTTCGAGGGAGAGCCCCGCCCCGGTCATGTCGCGCAGATAGGCCACGCCGGTCGCCAGCGCGTACCCCAGCTCCCGCGCGGGGGAGCCGCCCGCCTCGTGGTAGGGGAGTGTGTCCACCACATGGGTGCGCAGGTCCGGGTGCGCGTCGGCGCAGCGGGCGGCCAGTGCCGCGGCCTCGCGGCGCAGTTCGGGCGTGGCGTCGTGGTCCCCGGTGCGGGCGGCGTGCCCCAG
>NZ_VJOK01000001.1:6323251-6363700 GCF_013302895.1 Streptomyces albus subsp. chlorinus
CCAGGGACGCTGCCGGGGCGCGGGGCGGGGGTGCCGTCCGCGAGCTGCCCGCGCAGGCGCAGCAGCTCGGCGGCGGCCGGCCCGAACTCGGCGCCCGCCTCCAGGACGACCGGCGCCAGGTCGAGGTAGACGCCCTCCAGCGCGCGCTCCAGCTCCGGCACGGGCAGGCCGCCCGCACCCACCGTCAGCCACAGCGAGGTGACGCCGTTCTCCAGGTCGGCGAGCACGGCCTCACGGGTGCCCGCCGCGTCGGGGCGCGTGTGCCGCTGGCGTACGTCCCACCCGCGCGCCGTGTTCCCCTCGGCACGCCCGCCCCGGGTGAACGGAGCGAAACCGGGCGGGCTCTGCTCCCGGAACAGCCCGCCCCCGTCGCTGGTGGTGTAGAGGGGGCGTACGGCGATGCCGTCGGCGAGCGTCGTGGTGAGGGCGGACTCGGGCTCGGATTCGTCCGGGACCGGCGCTCCCGTCTTGCGCAGGACCCCGGCGACCAGCTGCTGCCACTGTGCGTACGTGGCGTCCGGAAAGTCCTGAGCGAGGGAGAGCGAGGACCCTTCTTCAGGCGGGACCGTCATGGCCGCAGATTAGGTGAGGTAACCCGTGAGTAGCAGAGGGCACAGGTGTGACCTTGCACTCTCCCCACCGGGGAGTGAACCGTGCGTGACGGAGGTGGACGCGGGGAAGGGAACGCGGATGGCTCCCTAGGGCGCCGACGACGCCAGACGGGTGCGGCACAGATGGTCGGCCCGGCGGGTGGTCTCCGGCTGGCGGTAGGCGGGAGTCAGGCGGAGCGTCAAGGCGGTGGCGTGGTCGATGCCGATGCCGCTGCCCACGGAGACGAACACCGGTTTGACGCCGGTCCGGGTGCGCAGCGCGCGGCCCACCTGCTCGCCGTCGATGGTCAGCGGCGACCAGGAGCCGCGCTCGTGACCGGGCTGTTCGTAAGTGAAGAGGAACGGGGTCTTGGCCACGCCGTAGCAGGGGACGCCCGTCAGCACACCCAGGTGGACGGCCAGTCCGGCACGCCGGGGATGGGCGATGCCGTAGCCGTCGCACACCAGGACGTCCGGACGGCGGGTGAGCCCCTCCAGCGCCGCGACCACGGAGGGCAGTTCGCGGAAGGCCAGCAGTCCCGGCACGTAGGGGAAGTCGGTGTGCCCCGCGTGCACCGACTCCTCCACCACCGTGAGCGTGGCGGCGTCCAGCACGACGGCGGCGGCGACCAGGCCGCCGCCGTCCGCGTAGGCGACGTCCACACCGGCGACGGTCCGCACCTCGTCGGGCGCCGGCCCCGGCCCGGTCAGGTCGGCGGCCTCACGCAGCCGCTCCTGCGCGGCGATCGCCTCCGCCTCCGTGGCGGGCCACTCGCCGGGCGACGCCCCCCGTATCCGCACGCTCTTCCACCCCGTTGCTCTCGCGGGTCACCGCTGACGCGGGCCACCCGGCACACACGACCTGCTCAGCACACGCGACTCACTCGGCACACACCACATCGTGCAGCTCGATCGGGTGGGAGTCCAGGGCCACGTACGCGGTCGAGGTGCTGGTGGTGCCGTCCGCCCAGTAGGCGGTCACGGTCGCCCACCCGAACCCGGCGGACTGGGCGACCGTCACGGGGCCCACCTCGATCCGCTGCGGGGTGTTCTGCGCGCACAGGATCACGTCGTGGTCCGGGTTCTGGGCCTGCTTCTGCTTGAGGAAGTCGGAGACGAAGTGCTCCCGCCGCTGCTCGGTCGGCCCGTGCTGGCCGTAGAACCAGGTCAGGAAGCGGTGGATCCCGGGGCCCGTGTGGCGGTTCCTCACCTGCGCGGCGTGCCCGGTGGGCGGTGCGTACACCTGGGGGACGGGCGTGGAGGGCGCCGCCTGCGCGGTGGGTGCGGAGGGCGCTGTCCGCGTGGAGGGCGCCGCCTGTGCGGCGGGGGCGGTGAGGGCGAGTGCCGCCGCGGACGCGGCGAGGGCGGTGAGGGCGGTCGTGACGGATCTGCGGGCGGCGGTCGTGACGGTTGCGCGGGCGGCGGTACGGAGCATGCGACACCTCGTTTGTCGGGCACTGTTCGTCGGGCACTTGCGCTGTTGTTCGGTACCGTCCGTGAACGGCGCCGGTTCCCGCATCGTCCGCCTTGCGGGCCACCCGGGGAACGGCACCGCTGCAACGCGCCCCCTCGAATCCCCCGCTTGGATGACGGCGGTCACTTCCCTCTCCGCAGAGCGGCACCGCCACCGGGCCCGGGCCCGGTACGGGACGGCCTGCCGGGGCCTGAGACCATCGCACGCGTGTCCGACCCCATGCTGTCCCGCTTCTCCGGCGAGTTCGAGATCCATCTGACGGTGGACGGCGGCTGTCCGGCCCTGCCGTCCGGCGCGCTCGCCGCCCGCGCGGCCGAACGTGGCTGGAAGTACGCCCACATCGTGCTCGACCGGGGACGCACCCCCTCGCAGCCGATGGTCACGCTCGACGCCGAGGGCACCTTCGACGCGGTCCTCACCACCGCCCGCACGGCGTCCGGTGACCTGGCCGCCGCGGGCTGCCCCGTGGTGCGCACCAAGATCGAGGCGGCACCCTGGGCACGGGGCGTGCCCGGCACCGACGAGGAGGGGGCCGCGCTCGGGTCCGCCCGCTACTTCGAGCACCACGTCAAACTGCTCCTGCCGCCGGACGCGGACCCGGCCCCGCTGGCCCGCGCCGTCAGCGGACACACCGCCCACCTGTCCCGCAACGCGCGCCGCACACGCGAGGACGGACAGCGCGAGTGCTTCGTCACCCAGCGCTGCCACCGGACCGGCGGCACCACGGCCGCACGCCGGCTGGACGCGCTGATGGCGGCACTCGCCGCGTTCCCCTACGAAATCCTCTCCGTGGAGAGGGAGTTCGTGGTGTACGACAGTGCCCTGACACTGGACGCCGGGTGGTTGCCCGAGGAGGACGGCGACGAGGAGGGGACCGGGATGAGCACGAAGGCGGCGGGGCGGTGAGCACACCGGAGACCGGGCGGCCGTCCGCATCTCAGTGGCGGAAGTTCGGCTACGGGCCCTGGGCGGCCGACGAGACCGTCCCGCAGATGGAGCTGGACGAACAGACGCGCACCGAGCTGGATCTGCCGCCCACGCTGCGGCCCGTGCTCGGCGGCGACAGCGTGGTGCAGCGCCCGGTGTTCGACCCGTCGGCGCAGCACCACAGCAAGGCGATGCGGCTGGGCGAGCCGGAGTTCGCCGACGACGCGACGGGGGAGCGGTGGTACGCGGCGCGCCGCCGGGCCCTGGACCACGTGCTGGCCGCCGTCGCCGCCTCGCCGTGGGCGGAGCACCTGGTGCTGCGGGGCAGTGTGCTGCTGCGCGCCTGGTACGGGGAGGCCGCGCGGGAGCCCGGTGACCTCGACTTCGTCGTGGAACCGGCCACCTGGCGCGTGGCGGACGCGCGCACCGAACGGATGCTGGACGGACTGGCCCGCGCCGCCGAGGAGGTCTCCGGTGCGGCCGGCGGACCGGTACGGCTGGAGGCGCACGGCGCCGTCCGCGACGAGATCTGGACCTACGACCGGGTGCCGGGGCGCCGCCTGGTCATCCCGTGGACGGCCGACGGCCTGCCCGGCGGCACCGTCCAGCTCGACTTCGTCTTCAACGAACCACTCCCCGCCCCCGCCGCCCGCACCGGCGTCCCCCGCCCCGCGGGCGTGCCCGGCGCGCCGCTGTCGCTGCGTGCGGCGACCCGCGAACTCTCGCTGGCCTGGAAGATCCTGTGGCTCGTCGGCGACATGTACCCGGAGGGCAAGGACTTCTACGACGCCGTCCTCCTCGCCGAGGACCCCGCCTTCACCCTCTCCTTCGACCTGCTGCGGGCGGTCTTCCGCGACGTCGAGCACGGCACCTACGACCGCCACCCGGTGCTGCTGGAGATGATCGTGTCCGAGGCGGGCGGCACCGAGTGGTTCGAGTTCGCCAAGGACCACCCGCGCCTCGCGGGCCCGCCGCACTCGGTGAACCACGCCCCGACGACGGACTGGCTCGACCGCCTCGCCACCGCGCTGGCACCGACGTTCGCACTGGACGACGGCAGCGGCGAGCCCTCCCGCTACCAGCTGTACGCTCGCTGGCTCGCCCCGCTGATCGAGCAGAGCCGCACGGTGTACGCCGCGGACGGGCTTCCCGGCGTGCTGGAGCGGCTGTACTCCGGGCACGTGCCGCCCGCCTCGGCGCTGGTCGTCGTCCGCGAGGTGCTGGGCCGCGCCGCCTGCTCCCTGGACGGTGTGCTGCCGCTGGTGGCCGCCTTCCGGGCACGGCCGGACCCCGAACGGCCCTGGCGCCGCGGGTGGGACGAGAAGAGGCTCACCGAAGGCGCGCGGTGGCTGCGCTCCGGCTGACCGGGGGGAGGGCGGCCCCGTACGGGGTAGGAGTGTCCCAGGGGGTGGTCGTGTGCACGGGACCGGAAAGAGAGCGGAGGTGCTCTTCCACACGGCGGGGGCGGTGCTCGCGCCGCTGTGCGCCATGGCCCTCGCCTACTGGGGCGCCTCCTACGCCGTGAACGGCGGGCCGCACTCCAGCGTCTACTTCGGCAACGCCGCCGTCACGGTCGCCTTCTTCGGCGCACTGGCCTCCGGGTTCCTCACCGACACCAGCCACCCGCTCCAGCCGTTCGTGGCCATCGTCACCAGCCTGGTGCTGGCGCTCGGCGTCGTCGCCGTCTCCTCGGCGGTGGAGAAGGAGGCCATGCGCCTCAGGGGCGTGTCCACCCGCTGCACCGTGCTGGACGTCGACCGGCAGGTGCACACCAGCACCTACACCGACAGCAACGGCATCTCCCACACGACCACCACGGTCGACTACAAGCACCGTCTCGACTGCGCGGCCGGCCGCCCGGACACGATGACCCGGGACGAGAAAAAGGCCGGCAAGGGCGAGCACCTCCAGGTGACGTACGACCCGCGGGGCCGCATGGAGCCCCTGCCCACCAGGGACCTGAAGGGGGACGGCTCCTGGCGCACGCTGGCCCTGGTGTGCCTCCCCGCGGTGGTCGGGGTACGGGTGCTCGCGGTGCTCGCCGCGGTCGGGGAGCACCGGCGCGCGAGGCGGAGGCTATACCAGCGGTACCCGTACCTGCGGTGACGGCGGCGGGCCCCACGGGGCCTCCAGCGCCTCCCGCAGCGCGGCGACCCTCGCGGGACCGATCCGCTCGGCGAGCCGGTCCTCCAGCTCGCCGAGGACCCGCTGGGCCTGGCCGTGGACGCGTTCGCCCTCCGGCGTGCGGCGGATCAGCCGCTGCCGTGCCGAGGCGGGGTCCGGGACGCGCTCCAGCAGCCCGGCGTCCACCAGCCCGTGCACGGCCTGGTGCGCGGTCTGCCGGGTGACTCCCATGCGCCGCGCCAGCTCGGCGACGGTGGCGCCCTCCTCGCCCAGGACGGCGAACAGCTGCGCCTGCGCGGGCGAGACCGGCCGGGCACCGGTCGCGGCCAGCGCCGCCAGCAGCGCCTCCTCGAACCAGCGCCTGGCCTCACCGAGCAGTTGGGGCAGGTTGCGGCGGCCGGCGTTCATAGGCTCATCGGTTCCTCGGTGCTGTCGGGACGGCGGGACCCGCCCATGGGGGCGGCGCCCGCCAGGCTACCGAGTGGGGAGTGGCAGGGGCGCGGAGCGGGACGGGGGAGTGGAGCACGCGCCACCCGGCACCGCCCACCGGGCACCGTCGGCGCCGCCCTCCGAGGTGATCCCCCAATCCCGCGCTCGCTTCTCGTGGTGAGACCCTCAGTCGAAGCCGCGCACCAGCACCCGGCTCTCGTCCATTCCGGCCTCCGCCAGGAACGCGGCCAGCGCGTCGGCCGGGACGACACCCGTGGGATCCCCGGTCTCCTCATTGGCGGCGACCAGGAAGTAGCCGGGATTCGGCGCGTTCTCGACCTCCCGGACGAGCCCGGCCAGCGTGCCGTCCGCCAGCCGGAAGACGAACGTGTTCCACGGCCCGAGATCGTCCCAGGTGACTTCCGGCTCCCCCCATTCCCGGACGGCCTGCTCCGTGCTCAGGTCCAGTTCCGCTACGTACACGTTGCCGCGCAGCAAGGCGGCATCGACGCGCTCCAACGTCATCTCACCTCCGTGACGAACACCGGGATGCGGGCGAAGTCCTCGCCATTGTGGAAGATGTGGCCCACCTCCGGGCTCACCCCCAGCTCCCAGCCCACATAGCCGGTCATCCTGCTGTGCGAACTCGGAGCCACCGAGGTGTAGAACTCGAAGCTGCCGGGTTTGGCGTCGGCCGGGATCGGGCCGTCGTGCGCCTGCACCATCTCCCGGGTCCCGGTCCGCGGTACCCGTCCCCACAGCTCACCGCTGTCCAGCACCTGGGCCGTCACGTCCGGCGTCTGCGTGGGGGAGCCGAGCCGGTGGAACGGCCCGTGCAGGGTGGCCGGCGAGCCGATGTCCGGGCGGCCCGGGGGCAGGGCGAGCGGCTCCCTGGGCGGCTCGGGGGCGGCCGGCTCCTCGCGGGCTCCCCTGCCGAACAGCCCCTTGAGCCGGTCCTTGAGGCTCGGCCCGCACTTGGGCGCCAGCCCGAGCACGTCGGTGACCGCGTGCGGGTTGTGGACGTAGGCCACCGGGTTCGGGGCCGGGGCCAGGCCCAGGGGGTCGGGGCTGGTGTAGCGGGCCGTCTCGGGGTCGTAGTGGCGGAAGTAGTTGTAGTGGAGGCCGGTCTCCGGATCGTGGTACTGGCCGGGGAAGCGCAACGGTGTGTAGGTGGTGCTGCTGGTGTGCCAGGCGGTCGCACCCCACAGCGTGCTCCGGGTGCGCCAGGCGACCTGGCCCCGCTCGTCCACGAGTTCCGAGGGGGTGCCGACGAGGTCGGTGACGATGGCGAAGAAGCGGGAGTCGATCTCGCGCTGGGTGGCCTCGTCGATGCGGCGTTCGTTCTGGGTCAGCGGGATGCTGCCGTCGTGGTCCCACGTGAGGGTGACCGGGTGCGGCAGCTCCTGCGCGGTGGTGGTCTGCTCCACCAGCGTGGAGCCGTCCCACGTGAAGACGGTGCGCTCGGCCACCGTCGTCCCGTCCGCGGCCATCCGCCGCTTCTCGGTGCGCCGGCCCAGCGGGTCGTACCGATACCGCCACACGGTGCCGTCGGGCGTCGTCACCTCCGTCAGCCGGTCCTCGGCGTCCCAGGCGTAGCGCCAGGTGTCGGGCTTCTTCGACAGCCGGGTCTTCTGTCGCAGGACGAGCCGTCCCGCCCCGTCGTGCTCGTAGCGGACCTTTCCGGCCGTCGTGACGGCGGTGCCGTTGTAGGCACGGGGCCCGACGGCCTCCGCGGCGGTGTGGCGCCCGGGCCAGGAGGCGTGGGTCTGGTTGCCCGCCTCGTCGTAGGCGTAGCGCTCGGTCCATCCGTGGGCGTGCACGGCGGTGACGCGGCCCACGGCGTCCAGGTCGAACGTGCTCTCCCCGGACAACAGGTCCGCCACAGCGGTCGGATAGCCGTCGGCGCGGTAGCTGTAACGGCGCTGCTGGACGGTGTCCGGCCCGGTGGGCGTGCGGCCCGTGAGCGTCTGGGCGGTCAGCCGTCCCGCCGGGTCCCACAGGTGGGAGAGGGTGAGGCCCGAGTCGCCGATGGCACGCTCGGTCTCCCGGCCGACGGCATCGTGGGTGAAGCCCAGAGTGTGGCCCGAGGCCGTCAGCGAGGTGCGGTTGCCCGCCGCGTCGTAGCGGCTGGTGGAGACGGCCCCGGTGGGCGTGACCCGGCGGACGGGGCGGCCCAGGGCGTCGTAGGTCCGGGTCAACGCCCGGCCGTCCACCAGCTCCGTCTTGACGCGGCCGAGCCGGTCACGCTGGAAGCGCAGTACGGAGTCGGGGCCCGCGGCCTCCAGCAGCCGGCCCGCCGGGTCGTAGGTGTAGGCCGTCACCGCGCCGGCCGCGTCCTTGCGCACGGTGCGGCCCAGCTCGTCCAGTTGGTAGGTGACGCGTTCGCCCAGCGGTGTGACGCGGGCCGTCAACTGGCCGGCGGCGTCGTGTTCGTAGCGGCGGGTGCGCCCGTCGAAGTCCGTCTCGGCCACCAGCCGGCCCGCCGGGTCGTAGGTGTAGTCCCACGTCAGGCCCTGCGGGTTGGTGACCTGGACGAGTCGCAGCTGCGCGTCGTAGGAGAAGGTGTGGCGCACACCGTCCGGGCCGGTTCTTGCCACGAGAACGTCGAAGTCGCCGTACTCGTACGTGGACTCCCCGCCCGCCGCGTCCACATGGCGGACGCAGTTGCCCTCGCCGTCCCACTCCCACACCTCGACAGCCCCGTCCGGGTGCACCCGGCGGGCCGGGTGCCCCTCCACGGTCCACTCCAGCTCGGTACGGGCGCCCTCCGGGTCCGTCACCGCCACCGGCCGGCCGAAGGCGTCCCGTTCGTAGACGGTGGTACCGCCCAGCGGGTCGGTGATCTCGAGAGGGAGGCCGGCCGCGTCGCAGCGTACCCGGGTGACGGCGCCGAGCGCGTCGGTGACCGCGGTGAGGTGGCCCTCGGCGCCGTAGGTGTACCGGGTGGTGTTCCCCGCCGGGTCGGTCAGTGCTGTGCGGTTGCCGCGGGCGTCCCACTCCTGGCGCCATACGGAGCCGTCCGGCTCCCTCGTGGCGACCGGGCGGCCGAGCGTGTCGCGGGTGATGGTGCTTCTCGCCCCGTCGGGGTGGGTGACCGACACCAGGCGGCCCGCGTCGTCGTAGGCCAGCTTCGTGGTGCGGCCCAGCGCGTCCGTGTGCGAGAGCGGCCGGTTGTGCGGGTCCCGTTCGATGCGGGTGCGGTGGCCCAGCGGATCGATCTGGCCCATGGAGTGGCCACGGTCGTCGAACAGGTGGCGGGTCGTATGCCCTTCACGCGTCGTCACCGTGGTGACCTGGTGCCCGGTGGTCTCGTCGACGCCGTCGTAGTCGATACGGATCTGCAGGTGGCCGGCGGTGCCGCCTTCGGCGATGACGCGGTGCAGGTTGTCGTAGACGTAGTCGTAGCGGCGGTCGTTGGTGTCGGTCCAGGCCGTGATCCGCAGCTCGTCGTCGTACTCGAACCGCAGCGGCAGCCCCGAGGAGCCGGTGACCGACGTCAGGTTGCCGTGGCGGTAGCCGTAGCGCGTCACCGTGGCGCCGCCGTCCGGGGCGCTCGCCAGGACCAGCTCCGTGACCCGGCCGTCCGCCACCCGGGTCGTCACCTCGTACCCCGCGCTGTGCACCATCCGCAGCGGGGTGCCCGACGCCTCGTCGTACTCGAAGGTGATGCTGTGCCCGAGGCGGTCCGTCAGCTGTGCGATGCGCGCCTCGCCGTCGGCGGCCGTTCCGGGACCGCCGTGTCCCGCGGGCGGGTCGAAGTGGCGCACCCACCCGGTGTCCGGGTCGGTGAGGGTGTAGCCGCCGTCCGGGGTGCGTTCGAGCAGCATCCGCACCGGACCGGCCGACGGCTCGGTGGGCAGGCCCGGCGCCGGGTGCGGGAAGGACAGCAGGCGGCCGTCCTCCGCGACGAGGACGACACCCTCGGAGTCCACCTCCAGCCGCTGGTCGAGCGTCGAGACCCAGGACGGGCCGAACCACCGGCCGAGGCGCTGGCCCGACTCCGCGCGGCGCGTGAACACCAGGGGAAGCGCCCCCGGCAGGTGCAGATCCGTCTGCGGCAGGAACATGCGTCCCGTCGCCAGGTCGACCGGGTCGGTGCCCTTGCAGGGCGTCTCCTTCGGGCCTCTGGACGACGCCTGCGCGCCCTTCTGGCCGAGCGCCCGCCGCCCGCTGGGCACCTCGTCGGCGAGCTTGGCCAACCGGCCGGCGCGCCCCGCCTTGAGGGCCATGCCCGCGCCCTTGGTACCCAGCAGTTCGGGCACCAGCCGGCCCAGCCCCTCGCCGGGGTCCTTCTGAAAGGTGTCCCACATGCGCTTGCCGGTGCCGACCGGATCGTTGGCGACGCGCAGCAGTCCCGTGGCCGTGGAGTTGAGATTGGTGACGTACTGCGCCGGGTGCGTGATGTTGTACGGATCGAGGGGGTTGAGGCCGCGCACGAAGTTGTTCAGCCCCGCGGCGCCCTTGACGACGCCGCCGCCGAAGTGGGTGGCGTCCAGCTTCAGCCCCTCGAGGCCGTCACCGGCCTGGTCCCAGTAGTCGGGCTTGGGCGGGGCCGCGTCCCGGGCCTCCTGGATCTTGGTACGGGCCGTCGCGGCGGCCGTGTTCCGCTGCGTACGGGCGTGGCCGAGCAGATCCTTCGCGGCCTGCTTGTCGTCGTTCTTCCACTTGGTGACCGCGTCGGCGGCCTGCTTCTGGGCCCACTCCACCGTCCGGGCGAAATCCGTGAGCGCCCCGGCGGCCTTCTCGAAGGCGTCGGCGGCCTTGACCCACTTGCCGGGCTCCATGCCGACCTTCTCCCAGAAGGCGTCGGCGGCCTTGCCCTTCAGGGTGCCCTCGGGAAGGCCCCGCAGGCCCTTGGCGACGTCGTCGAACGACTTCTGGAGGTCGGTGAGGTGCTTGGCGGTCGCGCGCAGCTTGCTCGGGCTGCCGAAGATCAGCTTCTTCGGGTCCTCCGTCTCGTCCAACTGGAACTCGGAGGTGTCGGCGCCCAGCCGGTTGGCGACCGAACGGCTCTTGTCCCGCGTCCAGTCGGCGCCGCTCTCCCAGCCGACGTCGTCCATGCGGTCCGCGGTCCAGTTGCCCGCACCCTCGATGCCGTCACCGATGTCCTCGGTGATCTCCTCGGCCTTGTCCTCCCAGGAGTCCGGTATCAGATCGAAGCCCATCAGCCCTCACCCCCTTCTCCCTGCCCGCCGCTCGCCTGCCGCGCCCGCTCCTGGGGAGAGGGTCCGTACGCCTCGTCCAGCACTGCCTCGCGCTGCTGGTCGGTCAGCCCGGCGGAGTCGAACGCGGCATCCATGTACGCGCCCGTCTGCCCCTTGGTGCTCAGCTCCCGGCCGGTGTCCTTCCAGTCCTGGACGATGTCTCCGCGGGCCTGCCGCCACGACTCGGCGCTGTAGTCCGGTGCGTCGGGCCGCAGGATGTCGCCGTAGCTCTGCTTGGCGATCTCCTCCTCCGTGGCATGCGGATTGCCCGTGGGAGACAGGGAGTTCACCGCGACCTTGAGCGTTCCTGACCGGTACTGGTCCTCCTCGTACGCCATCCCCGCCGACAGCCCCAGCTTCTCGGCCAGCGCGTTGGCGTTCTGCACCAGCGCCCGGACGCCCCACTCCCACCGTTCGCAGAAGTCCTCGAAGTCGTGCGCGACATCGCCGTCCCCGGCCTCCATGCCGGTCAGCGACAGCTCCTCGACACCGGAGCCCTGCAAGGCGTCCGTGGCGCCGCCGCCGGACTGCTTCAGCTCGTCGATGGCGCCCTTGAGGCCCTTCTCGATCAGACCGAGGGACTCCTTGTTCCAGTCGACGCCGTCGCCCCCGCCGCCCTTGCTCATCGCGCGGCTCCCACGGCTGCCTCGTCGGGAACGATGCCGGCGGCCGGCGGGAACAGCATGGAGCCCTCCTCGTCGGCCACGTCGACCGCCACCCCCGCCGGCCCGCCGAGCGCCGGGACGACCGTGTCCAGGAGCCGGGCCCCCAGCACCGCCGCGTACGCCAGCGGGCGGTCCGGCGCCTCCCCGCGAGCCAGTGCGAAGCGCGCCAGCGCGGCCTCGTCCGTGAACGCGTAGATCCAGCGCACCCCGCCGTACAGACCGGTCCTCACCCGGTCCTCGCCCACCGTCGGCACCAGCACCACCGTCCGCCGGAACTCGCCCACCAGCGATCGGGGATCACCCCTCCCCGCACGCGTCGCGGCAATCTCCGCCGTGAGTTCCATGACTCCCCGATCCCCCAGAGAACGCGAACAACTGATCGTGTGGTTTCACGCGCGAACGCCACGTTTGGTTCCCGCTGTTCGCGCCGTCGGAATGTCCTTTGCTCCACCCTGCCGGGCGACGCACCCGCGGCGGAGGGCCTCGCACCTGGCGCCATCCCCCCGGCCGGGATGCCGCCGCTCCCGGCAGAGCGAGAGTCCGGAGCGGTTGCTCGCGGAGCGCCCGGCGAGCAGGACTCGCGGAGGCCCGCGGGGGATCAGGGAAATGTGCGCTCCTTGACAGCCCGGCAGCCCCCCTGCATTACTGACCGCACCGAATGGTCGGTCGGTGCGCCGTGAGGTGAGGAGGTCGCAGGTGGGGAACGGGCCTGTGGAGGCGATGCTGGAGGCCGACAGGGCGTCCGCCGCGCTGGGGATCGAACTGGTCGGCCGGGGAGAGGGAGCGGCCACCTGCCGCATGAGGGTGACCGGTGAGATGGTCAACGGCCATGGCACCGCGCACGGCGGTTACCTCTTCCTGCTCGCGGATACGGCGTTCGCCTGCGCCTGCAACAGCCGAGGCCCGGTCACCGTCGCGGCCGGGGCCGACATCACGTTCGTGGCGCCCGCCTGGGAGGGCGACGAGTTGCGGGCGGTGGCCCAGGAACGGGTCAGCTACGGGCGCAGCGGCCTCTACGACGTCACCGTGCTGCGCGGTGAGCAGGTGGTCGCCGAGTTCCGGGGGCGCAGCCGTACGGCGACGCCCGGCAGGCAGGAGGTGGCCCCGTCATGACGGACGCATCCCTTCTCGACCCGGCGGAGCGCATGAGCCGCGCGGAGCTGGAGGCGCTTCAGCTGGAGCGCCTGCGGGCGACGCTGCGGCACGCCTACGACGATGTGGAGCTGTACCGCGAGAAGTTCGACGCGGCCGGCGTCCACCCCGACGACTGCCGCTCCCTGGCGGACCTGGCGAGATTCCCCTTCACCACCAAGGACGACCTGCGTGCCACCTACCCCTTCGGCATGTTCGGCGTCCCCATGAAGCGCGTCCGCAGGCTGCACGCCTCCAGTGGTTCGACGGGGCGGCCGACCGTCGTCGGATACACCCAGGGCGACCTGGACACCTGGGCCGGCCTCGTCGCGCGCTGCATCCGCGCGGCGGGCGGCAGACCGGGCGACAAGGTGCATGTCGCCTACGGATACGGCCTGTTCACCGGCGGACTGGGGGCGCACTACGGGGCCGAGCGCGCGGGGTGCACCGTGATCCCCGCGTCGGGCGGGATGACGGCCCGGCAGGTGCGCATCATCCAGGACTTCCGGCCGGACATCATCATGGTGACCCCGACCTACATGCTCACCCTGCTGGACGAGTTCGAGCGGCAGGGCATCGATCCGCGGTCCACCTCGCTGCGCATCGGGATCTTCGGAGCCGAGCCGTGGACGGACCCGATGCGGCGGGAGATCGAGGAGCGGTTCGACCTCCACGCGGTGGACATCTACGGGCTGTCGGAGGTGATGGGCCCGGGGGTCGCGCAGGAGTGCGTGGAGACCAAGGACGGCCTGCACCTGTGGGAGGACCACATATACCCGGAGGTCGTGGACCCGTTGGGCGAGGAGCCCGTCCGGGAGGCGGGCGAGAGGGGCGAACTGGTGCTCACGACGCTCACCAAGGAAGCCCTCCCGGTCATCCGGTACCGCACGCGGGACCTGACGCGGCTGCTCCCGGGGACGGCCCGCCCCGCGTTCCGCCGCATCGAGAAGATCACGGGCCGCAGCGACGACATGATCATCCTGCGGGGCGTCAACGTCTTCCCGAGCCAGATCGAGGAGGTCGTCCTCACCCTGCCCGCCCTCGCGCCGCACTTCCAGCTCCAGCTCACCCGGCAGGGCCGCATGGACCACCTGTGCGTACTGGTGGAGGCCCGCCCGACGGCGACCCGCGCGGAGCGGGACGCGGCCCGGGCCGCCCTCGTACGGGAGATCAAGGAGGGCATAGGGGTGACGGTCGAGGCGCGGGTGGTGGACCCGGAGACGGTCGAACGCTCCGTCGGCAAGTTCCGCCGCATCCGCGACCTGCGCGTCGAGGAGTCCGCCACCGCGGGGTGAACTCGCGGAGCGGAGTCCGCCACCGTGGGTGAACTCGCGGAGCGCCCGCCCCGGATGTCCGGTTTACTGCGCTTATGAGCGTCCTTCCCGGCCGTCCCCGGTCCCGCCCGCGCCCCCGCGTCCGTACCCGCCCCCGCTTCGGCGGGGCGCTCACCCTCCCCTCCCGTGCACGTGGCCACCGCGCCGGAGTGCGCTACTTCCACCAGGTGGAGGACACCCTCGTCCGCGGCTCGGACACCTTCGGCGTCCCCGAGGACAACGAGGCGGGGGTCATCGGCTGGGGCACCTCCTGGCGGATGCAGGGCTATCTGCTGATGGCCGAACGGACGGGCGATCCCGTCTACGCCACCCGCCTGGCCCAGCTCGCCGACCGGGTGCTGGCCGCGCGTGACGACGAGCGCGGCACCGTGGACCACCGGGGCCGCAGCGCGCCCGTCTGGAGCACCGCGTCGAAGTTCACCGCCGCCACGGCCGCGCTGCTGGACGAGGAGGGCGAGGTCGCCCTGGAGGTGACCGTCTGCCCGCCGCGCGCCCTCGACGCGGTCGTGACGGTCCGCCCGGAGGGCGACCGGTTCTCCCTCAGCGTGACCGGACAGGGCCGCCCCGCCCTGTCCCTGACCGGCCTCAGCCTCGACCCCGCCGACGAACGCCGCGCCGACCGGGCCCTGTACGCGGCACACGACCAGCGCACCGCCGTCACCGGACGCCTGGTGCGACGAGGGGAGCGGCACGGCGAGCGGGCGGACGGGGAGCCGCCCGCCCCGGGCGGCGTCACGAGCCCCTCCCCGGCGGCCCCCTCGGCAGCCTCGCCCCGTCGCCTGCGCCCCGGCACCTACCCGGTCCGCCCCGCCCGGGTCGCCCTCGCGGCGCAGACCGGGATGATCGCCTACCCGATCGCCGGCCTCGTACGGCTCGCCAGCAAGGAACCCTCCCGCCGGCGGATCGTGCCCTCCCTGGTACGGGACCGGCTCGACGGCTATCTCGACGCCGTGGTGCGCGCGGTGGCCGCGCACGACCACCAGTGGCAGGACGTGCCCGGCGGGCGCGGCTGCTACCGGTGGCTGCCCGATGAGCCGGTCTCCTTCGCGGGGGCCGAACTGCCGACCAACGAGTTCCTGGCGATGGGCCGCACCCTGGTGCACCTGGCCGCGCTCACCGGGGAGACGGGGTACGCGGAGCGGGCCGCCGCCATGGCCCGGTGCCTGCGCGCGGACCTGACACGGCGTGAGGGCGCCGCCGTGTGGCCGTACTGGCCCGCCTTCGGCCGGGTGTTCAACGGCTGGACCGCCACGGGCTCCCCGGGGACGGACGGCTCCCTCTACCGCCCCTCCTACACGCCGGTCACCGCCCCGGAAGACGTCACCCACGCCCTCATCGACCTGGACTTCCTGCACCTCTACCACCGGCAGCCGCCCGGCGTGGTGCCCCCGGTCCTCACCGACGACGACATGCGGGCGGTGGCGGCCACCTTCGCCAGGAACGTGGTCGACCCGACCGCCGCCGAGGGCGGCTCCCGCGGCCCCCGCATGCGGCACGACGTCAGCGGCGCCGGCCGCCCCGGTACCGACCGGGAACAGGCCCACGTCGCCGCCTGGCTGCCGCTGCGCACCTTCGCCGCCGGGCTGGCCGACCTCGTCCTGGCCGTCCAGCCCGCCGCCCCGCCGCCCCCGGTGATGGGCGTGGACACCTACTGCGGGGCGCTGCTGGCCCGCTGGGGATGACCCTCCGGGGGAACCCGCCGGGAGGGGAAGCCCGCTGGGGCGGGAGGGGCGGCCCGCCGCGTCCCGGCGGCCCTCCGGCGGCCCCGGGAGCGCGGGGCGCGACGGCGCTCCGGCCGGGCCGGCGCGCTCACGCCGCCGAAGGCTTCAGCACCGCCTTGACCATGCCGTCCTCCTTGCGCTGGAAGGTGCCGTACGCCTCGGGCGCCTTCTCCAGCGGGAGGGTGTGGGTGGCGAACGTGTCGACACCCAGCGGGTCCTCGTCGGTCAGCAGCGGCATGATCTCGTCCACCCAGTGGTGCACGTTCGCCTGGCCCATGCGCAGCTGGATCTGCTTGTCGAACAGCTTCAGCATCGGCAGCGGGTCGGCGGCGCCCCCGTAGACGCCGGACAGCGAGACGGTGCCGCCCCGCCGCACGACGTCGAACGCCGCGTTGAGAGCCGCGAGCCGGTCCACCCCGGCGGCCTGCATCAGCTTCTGGCCCAGCCCTTCGGGCAGCAGCCCCACCGCCTGGTGCGCCGCCTTGGCGACCGGGGCGCCGTGTGCCTCCATGCCGACCGCGTCGATGGCCGCGTCGGTGCCCCGCCCGTGCGTCAGCTCCCGCACGGCGGCGCCGATGTCCTTGTGCTCGCGCAGGTCGAGCGTGTGCACCCCGCGGGCGCGGGCCCGCTCCAGCCGCTCGGGCACCAGGTCGACGCCGATGACCTGGCCCGCGCCCTGGTGCAGGGCGATACGGCAGGCCATGTCGCCGATCGGGCCCAGACCCAGCACGGTGACGCTGCCGCCCTGGGGGATGCCGGCGTACGCTACGGCCTGCCACGCCGTCGGCAGGACGTCGGAAAGGTAGACGTAGCGCTCGTCCGGCGGCCCCTCGGGCACCTTGACGGGCAGGTGGTTGCCGAACGGCACCCGCAGGAACTCCGCCTGCCCGCCCGGCACCTGGCCGTACAGCTTGCTGTAGCCGAACAGCGCGGCCCCGCTGTCGTACGCGCGCACCTGGGTGGTCTCGCACTGCGACTGGAGGCCCTGCCGGCACATCCAGCAGGTGCCGCAGTTGACGTTGAAGGGGACCACCACCCGGTCGCCCGGCGAGAGCGCCGCCACCTCCGGGCCGACCTCCTCGACCACGCCCATGGCCTCGTGCCCCAGCACGTCGCCCCGGTCCAGGAACGGCCCCAGCACCTCGTACAGGTGCAGATCGGAACCGCAGATACCGGTCGTGGTGACGCGGACGAGCACATCGTCCGGCTCGGTGATCTCCGGATCGGGGACCGTCTCCACGCTGACGTCGCGCTTGCCTTGGTAGGTGAGAGCCCTCATGCGTTCCTCGTCCTCGGGTTGCGGTTCCGGTTGCGGTGTCCTCCGGTGGCGGGTTCGCCCGTGCGGGGGCGCCCCGCACGGTCCCGTCACGCCCCGGTCTGGTTGAGCCGGCGGGCCGCCCGGTCGTTGAGCGCGCTGACGGCGGACTGCCAACGCGACCGGCCCGTCCTCCCGGAGCGCTGCGCGCCGGGCATCAGCCGGGCCACCACCTCGTTGGTGCGGGTGACCAGGGTCGGGGCCACGCCGTACGCCTTGGCGCCGAGCTGCGCCGCGGGGGTGAGCACCACCCGCGTCCGGCGCCGCTCCAGCGCCCGCACGATGCGTTCGGCCGCCCGCAGGGCGTCCATGGACAGCCCCGGCAGCCCGGCCAGCGTGGCGAACCACGCGAACTCGCTGCCCTCGTCGCCGGAGAGTTCGACCTGGTTGTGCGAGCCCGTACGCATCAGGCCCGGGTGGACGGCGGTCACGGTGACCCCGTGGGCGGCCTCCTCGGCGTGCAGCCCCTCCGCGAGTGCCCCGACCGCGGACTTTGCACAGGAGTACGGCACCAGATGCGGCACCGGCAGCAGTCCGCCCACCGAGCCGATCAGCCCCAGCCGTCCCCCGGCCGGGCTCTCGCGCAGATGCGGCAGCGACTCCATCGACGTGTGCAGCGCGCCGAAGAACATCGTCTCCATCGCACTGCGGAACGCCTCCGTACCCGACTCCTCGGCAGGCCCCACCTGGATGTTGCCGGCGTTCGCCACCACCACGTCCAGACCCCGCTGTTCCTCGGCCGTCCGCTCCACCAGCTCGCGCACGGCGGCCCGGTCGGTGACGTCGCACACCCGGCCGGTGACGCCGGTGTCGCGCGCCCTGCGGCGCAGCAGACCGACGGCGCGGTCCAGCTCCTCCTCGTCACGTGCCGCGACCGTGACGTCGCAGCGCCGCTCCACGCACTGCCGGGCCAGCAGCAGTCCCAGCCCCCGGGAGCCGCCTGTCACCAGTACCGACAGGTCCTTCAGCGCGTCCATCGCGGCCTCCTTCGCGGGCGGGTCGGGGGCGGGTCCCCCGGGCTGACGCCCGGGTGTCCACCGGGCGGAGGTGTCGGTACCCGGCGGTTCCCCGCATGCGCCGTGTCACACCCGCCACCGGCCGCGGACCGGTGCGAATGTGCGAAAGGCAGAGAAGGTACCCGCGGGGGGAGAACGACCAAGGGAGCAGCACACATGCAGATCGGTTACAAGCTCGCGACCGAGCAGTACGGCCCCCAGGAACTGATCCGGCAGGCCATCGCGGCCGAGGCCGCCGGGTTCGACTTCGTCGAGATGAGCGACCACTACCACCCGTGGCTGAACGACCAGGGCCACTCCGCGTTCACCTGGAGCGTGCTCGGCGCCATCGCCGCAAGGACGGAGCGCATCCAGCTGGTCACCGGCGTCACCTGCCCCAGCATGCGCTACCACCCCGCCATCGTCGCCCAGGCCGCCGCCACCATGGCGCTCGTCTCCGAGGGCCGCTTCGTCCTCGGCGTCGGCTCCGGCGAGCGGCTCAACGAACACGTGATCGGCACCGGCTGGCCCGCCGTCTCCGAACGGCACGCCATGTTCCGCGAGGCCCTGGAGATCATCCGTCTGCTGTGGCAGGGCGGCTACCGCTCCTACGAGGGCAAGTACCTGCGCCTGGAGGACGCCCGTGTCTTCGATCTGCCCCCCGAGCAGCCCATGATCGCGGTCGCCGCCAGCGGCGCCGCCTCCTGCCGAATCGCCGCCGAACTGGGCGACGCCCTCTTCGCCACCGAGGAGAAACCCGAGATCGTCCGCCACTACCGCGAGGCGGGCGGCACCGGCCCCGGCTACGCGGAGGTGCCGATGGCCTGGGCCGGCAGCGAGAGCGAGGGCGCCGAGTCCGCGCTGAAGTACTTCCGATGGGCGCTCAGCGGCTGGAAGGTGATGAGCGAACTCCCCAACCCCGTCAACTTCGAGGCCGCCACCGCGCAGGTCCGCGAAGAGGACATCCGCGCCCGCTTCGCCTGCGGCAACGACCCTGGGCGCTATCTGGAGGTCGCCAAACCCTTCACCGACGCGGGCTACGACCGCCTGGTCCTCATGAACGCCGGGCCCGACCCTAGGGGCTTCCTCGACTTCTGCGACGCGGAACTGCTCGGCCGGCTCAGGCAGCTGACGCCCGCGAGGAGTTGAGGGCCGGACCTCCCTCCCCGGCGCCGGGGGCCGCGAGCGGAGCGCGCGGGCGGGGCCGCGGGCCGGGCTCCGCGCGTCGGGGCTCCGCGCGTCGGGGCCCCGGGCATCGAGGCCCCGGGTACCGGGGCCCCATGCACCGGTCGGGTCCCCGCGCATCCGGTCGCCGCAAATCCGGTTGCCATGGCCGCGGCAACCGGATGGGATGCACCGGCAACCCACCGGCCTCTGCCAAGGAGCACCATGTCCCGCGCCGTGACCCTGATCCGCTCCCGGACCCTCTCCGACATCGCCGAGTACGCCTACGCGGCCACGGCGCCCGCCGAGGCCCGCCTGCTCTTCCTCGCCGGGGCCTGCCCCCTCACCCCCGGGGGCGAGATCGCGCCGGCGGACGACTACGCGGGGCAGGCCGCCGCCGCGGTGGAGAACCTGCGCATCGCGCTGAAGGAGGCGGGCGCCGACCTCGGCGACCTCATCAGCACCCGGGTGCTGGTGGCCTCCAGCCGCCGGGAGGACCTGGTGGCGGCCTGGGAGGTCTACCGGGACATCATGGGCGACCACGACGTGCCCAGCACGCTCATGGGCGTCACCGTCCTCGGCTACACCGGCCAGTTGGTCGAGATCGAGGCGGTCGCCGCTGTCCTCGACTGACCGCGACCGACCGCGACGGCCCGCGCCGCCTCCCCGGCCGGGGCCACGGCGCGGGCGTCCCAGTGCCCCGCGCCGGAGGGCGGATCGCCCCGGGCGACCAGGGCCGACAGCTCCACCCTGGACCGCACGCCGAGCGCCGCGAAGATGGTGCGCAGATGGTGGTCGACGGTGCGCGGACTCACCGAGGGCCGCAGCGCGACCTTCCGGTTGGCCGCTCCCCGGCGACCTGGCGGGCGATACGCACCTGCTGCGGCGTCTGCCGGGCCAGCGGCCCCGGCGCCGGCCCGCCCCGGCCCCGGGTATCCGTGCGCGGGCGCAGCCCCGGGGGCGGCGCCCGTCCCGGACAGGTGCAGGCCACTGTCCCGGTATGCGCCCCCGGCGCGCACCGGTGAAACCACCGGTCCCGCTTCACCCCGGCAACTGGAACGGCACCGTGTTCCACGGGCTGCGGGGTGCGCGCACCAGGGCCCGGTGCGCCTCCAGCACCGAGGTGTACCACTCACCGAACCGCTCCTCGTCGAAGTGCAGGCAGCGGCCCATCACATAGGCGGCCGAGAACTGCTTCCACGAGGTGTAGGTGCTGCGCACCCCCGCGCTGACGCGCTGCAGGGCGTCGTACATCTCGGCCCGGGTCGCGTAGCGCGCGCCCCGCCCCCAGCGCGCCATCTGGGAGCCGCGTCCCAGGTCCCAGGCGGCGACGGTGCGGACGGTCTCGTCGGGGCCGAGCAGCCCGTCGGCGCGGAAGCGCGCCTCGTAGCGGAGGATCTTGCCGACCATCTCGCGCATGTCGGCGACGAAGGAGGCGAACTCCGCCTCGTCGGACGCCTTGACGACGCGGCGCAGGGTGGACTCGACGCAGTCGCGCCACTGTCCCGTGTCCACCCGCGCGCCGCTTCCGCGCTCCTTCTCCAGCGCGATCCGGGCGCCGAGCACGAAGTCCCAGTACCAGGGGCTGACCTCGCACTCCAGCAGCCGCTGCTGGGTCTCCAGCCACTCCTCGCGCGAGGTGACGCCCCAGCTCTCCTCCAGGCGTTCCACCTCGCTGCTGTAGCCGGCGCCGTGCCAGTCGAGGGTGTTCCAGGGGTCGCCGTTGGTGTAGCACAGGTGCGCCCCGGCGGCGAGGCCGTGCAGCAGCGGTCCGGTCCCGGGGGCGCCCGTGAAGCGGGAGACGATGCGGTTGGTGAGCGCGTCCGGGTCGAACAGCTCCTCATGCAGGTCCGACCAGACCCGCCGCTCCTCGTCGTCCACCTGGAAGATCACCTGGCACGGTGTCGCCGCGTTGACGACCAGCACGTCGACCTCGGGCGGCACGACATGGGCGAGGGTGCCCAGCGTGATGAACTCGTAGACGACGTAGGGGTGCGGGCGCGGCAGAACGCCGTCGGTGTAGACCTGGGTCATGACCCGGGTGACGCCGTCGGAACCGGTCACCTCGCTGATGTGCGGCTGCCGCCGGGACGGATCGCGGGTGGTCTGCTCGATTGGTACGGGATGGTAGACGCCGTGCCGGGCGAGGGCGCGCAGGTAGGTGTAGCTCTCGTCGACCTCGCTCAGCTTGTACAGCCGCCGCTCCAGGTCGGCCGGGGCCTGCCAGTGGCCTCCCTCGTGCTCGACGAACGGGAAGATCTCCTCGTGGTCGTCCTGCTCGCCTACCGTGTACACCGTTGTGTCCCGTGTGTCCCGTTCCCGCCCCGGGTACCGCCCGGGGGCTCTGTGCCTCATGGAGGCGATCACGGTACAGCCCGTCCGGGCGTGGGACGACCTCGGGCCGGTTCAGATCCGCTGGGTGCCCACCACGTCCAGCAGCGCCAGTTTCCCGGCCGCGTCGGTGCCGGGTGCCGCCGTGTACAGGACGATGCGAAGGTCGCTGTCGGGAGCGTGGAGCACGTCGCAGTCCAGCAGCAGCGGCCCGACCCGGGGGTGGTCGACCGTCTTGGCGGCCGTCGTGTGCGACCCGACCGCATGGGCGTCCCACAGTCCGGCGAAGCGGGGGCTGGACTCGTGCAGCGCGGCGACGAGGCCGCGCAGCCGCGGGTCGGCGGGGTAGCGCGCGGTGGCCGACCGCAGATCGGCGACCGTCGCCGCCTCGAAACGGGCGGCCTGTTCCGCGGTGTGCCGCACCCGCGTGGCCGGCCCCGGCTCCACCTCCGCCCCCGGCCCCCGTCCCGCGAAGTGCTGCCACAGCACGTTGCGTTCCCGGCCGCGCAGCGGTGACGGGTCGCCCATCAGCGCGGCGAACAGCGGGTTCCACCGCAGCAGTGTCCACGCCGCGTCGTACACGCTGACGGGGGTGCCGGGCATCTGCGTCAGCAAGCGCCGTACGCCGGGTGGCACCTGGTCCGGCATGCGGCCGTCGGCGGGAAGGGGGCGGCCCGCCAGCCGGAACAGGTGGCGCCGCTCGTCGTCCGAGAGCCGCAGCGCACGTGCCAGGGCGGTGACGACCTGCGTGGAGGGCGAGGTGGCCCGGCCCTGCTCCAGCCGTATGACGTAGTCCACCGACATGCCCGCCAGCGCGGCGAGTTCCTCGCGGCGCAGCCCGGCCGCTCTGCGCCCCCGGCCGAGGGGCAGCCCGGAGTCGGCCGGGTCGGCGCGGTCCCGCCACCGGCGCAGCGCCCGGCCCAGGTCGTTGCCGCAGCTGACGGTTCTCGGGCAGTCTCCCGCCGGTGCGTCCATGCCCTGCGCCCCTACCGGATCCGCCCCGACGCCCCGGCCGAGGCGGAGCCGCTGTTCGAGGTGCACCGGCGCGAGCGCGGTGAGGAGGTGGCCCGCGCGATCCGTGCCGACCGCGGGCTCGGGGCGGCGGACGGCCTCGTCTTCCGCTTCGACCGCGCCCTGTTCACCACCAGCTACCCGGCGCACCACCTGACGGCGCAGGCCGCGGTGCAGGGCCGGGCACTCCAGATGGCGGATCGGCTCTTCCGCGCGTACTTCACGGACGGGCTCCACATCGCCGGTCCCGGGGTCCTGGCCCGGCTGGCGGCCCAGGTGGGGGTCCGTCAGGAGCCCGACCTGACCGCGTGGCTGGACGCCGAACTGGCCAGCACCGGCGAGCTGGGCAGCGACACCGGCCCGGTCCTGTTCGTGGACGGCGTCCGGCTGGCGCACCCCGAGCCGAGCGAGGACCAACTGCTGGCGGGCCTGCGGGAAGCCTCCCGGAGAGGCCGGAACAGGCACTGAGGAGGGGCGGTTCGGCATGGCAAGATGGAACGGCCGCGAAGGTCGGGCCGGTTGCGGCCGGGTGCGGTGCCCGGCGGCGGGACGAGGAGGGGTGCACGGTGAGCAGTCTCAGCAAGGGGCTCAGCAAGGTGGAGGTCACCCTCAAGTGGGATCCCAGCCCGATGGGGGAGCCGGATCACGATCTCGACATCGTGGCCGCCACCTACACCGCCGACGACCCCTACGGCGCGCCCGGCTACCTGGTCCACTTCGACAGCCGCTCGCCCGACGGCACCATCACGCTCAACCGCGACAGCAGGACAGGGCAGGGCTTCGGTTCCGACGAGGTGATGACCCTCGAACTCGACCGGCTCGCGGAGACCTACGTCCGGGTCGTCGTCGGCGTGGCCATCCAGCAGGGGGAGGGGCGCAAGACCTTCGGCCAGATCGCCAACACCGCGGTGCGGGTCTGCGAGGGGTACGAGGAGCTGGCCGGCAACGACTTCTCCGGCGTCCCGCAGGCCACCGCGGCCACGGTCGCGGAGTTCGTGCGCGGCGAGTCGGGGGAGTGGCACCACAAGGTGGTGCTGCGTGGTTACGAGGGCACCCCCGAGGACTTCACCGCGCGGATGGGCCTCCCGGAGCAGCGCCCGGCCTGACCGGGCCGGGCCGACAGCGTGCGGGCGGTGCCGGTCCGCTGACCGGCACCGCCCGTGGCCGCGCCCGGACGGCGGGAGGCTACAGCTCCTTGATCCGGACGTTCCGGAAGGAGACCACGTCGCCGGTGCCGTGGACCTGGAGGCCCACGTACCCCGAGGCGTAGCGCCGCCCGTCCGTGCCCGGGTCGTCGTCCCGCGGCGGTGCGAAGACCTGACCGCCCCTGTTCTCGAACTCGTTGATCAGCCTGCCGTTGCGGTGGATCTCGTAGTGCTGGCCGATCACCCGGATTTCGTAGTCGTTCCAGGTGCCCTTCGGGGTGACGCCGGCGCCGGCGAGCCCCACCCGGTCGAACCCGTAGACGGAGCCCGTCTTGTACATGTCGCCGTCCGGGCGGTCCAGGATCTGCAGCTCGTGGCCGTACTTGATGGCCACCCACTCCGGGCGCGGCTCCTCCGGGTGGTCGTGGACGTCGGGGAAGCGGACGAACACACCGCTGTTGGCCCGGCCCCCGCCCGGCGCGTCGTCACGGAACTGCAGCTTCAGCGAGAAGTCCCCGTACCGGCGCTTCGGGTACCACAGCATGCCCATGCCCTCGACGCTCTTGTCGCTGGTCATGGTGCCGTCGCCGTTGAGCCCGAACGCGCCGCCGCCGGCCTGCTCCCACGCGGCGAAGGACTCCTCGCTGCCGTCGAACAGATCGCGGTAGCCGGTGTGCTGGCCCGGGGTGCCGATGCCCGAGCGCTTGGCGGCCCGGTTGATCAGCTTCTGCTCGCGGGGCACCAGCACGCCGTCCTCGGCCAGCCGCTCGGTGACGCCCCGCACGTGCTTGAGGAAGAGCGCCTGCGAGGTCCACTCCCGCTCGTCCTCGATCAGCTCGTTGACGGTGCAGCGCCGCTGGGTCATCCGGTTGGGGACGCCGGTGTCGACGGTGCCGACGATGACCGTCTCCCGCTCGTCGTACTCGGGGCAGTCCGGCGAGGGCACCCCGCCGCCCGCGACGATGCGGAAGGAGAGCTTCTGCGGCTCCGCGGTGTTCCCCGCCTTGTCCGTCGCCCGGTAGGCGACCGTGTGGTGCCCGGCCCGGTCCAGGACGAGCGGCTCGGTGTAGGCCAGATAGGGGCCGCCGTCGAGCGTGTACTCGGTCCTGTCCACACCGGACTTGTCGTCCGTGGCGGTCAGCGTGACCGTGGCCTTGCCCAGGAAGTGGCCATCGGCGTTCTTCCTGCCCTCGGCCCTGCCCTCCACCGTCGGCGGCGTGGTGTCGGTGTCCGGCGGCCGGACGACGGTGAAGGTCGCCGCCTTCTCTCCGGCCGCGTTCCCCGCCTTGTCCCTGGCGCGGTACCGGACGGTGTGCTCCCCCTCGTCTGTGACCGTCAACGGCGCGGTGTACGGCTGGAACGCGCCCCCGTCGAGGGCGTACTCGACGGTGTCCACGCCCGACCCCGCGTCCGAGGCGGTCACGGTGACCGTCGCCGTGCCCAGGTAGTTGCCGTCGGCGTCCTTCTCGCCCGCGACCGTGGCCGAGGTCTCGGGCGGCGTGGTGTCCTCGCCCGGGCCGCCGCCGGTCACCACGAGCGTGCCCTGCATCTGCTGGTGCCCCGGAATGGTGCAGTGGTACTTGTAGGTGCCCGGGGTCAGGGTGACCCGCGCCGTGTGCTTGCCCCCCTTCGCGTCACCGGGGGAGGCCAGGATGTTGAGGTCCACGTCCTGGTTGTAGTCCGGGTCCGAGGTGACGAAGGTGAGGGTGTGCGCCATGCCGGAGGTGTTGCCGGTGGCCGCGCTGTTCTCGAAGACGATCGTCGCCTCGCCCGCCACGGCCGTGGCAGGTGCCGAGGCGTACTTGGTCATGTCGTCGTCGGCCGTCCAGGTCAGCACCTGGGCGGCCCTCGCGCTGTCCCGTCCGGCCGGGGCCGGGCTCGGGACAGGACCGCCCCGGCCCCACGCCGTGGCCGAGGTCAGTCCGAGCACCATCAGCAGCGCCGCCAGCACGGCGGTCAGCACTCTGCGCCGCTCCCGGCGTGCTCTCACCTCCCGGGGACTCATCGGCCCGCTCCCTTCCGCAGCTCAGGTTCGGCCATGTCACCGGGCAGCGGCGTGGGCGCGCCGCCCTTGTAAGTGATGCGCCACAGCGCTGACTTGGCGTCGGAGGTGAAGAAGCCGCGTCCGTAGTCGAGGACGTAGAGCGCGCCGTCGGGGCCGAACTTCCAGTCCATGAGGTTGCGGATGCCGCCCTCGCCCACGGGCACGATCTGATCCAGGCTCTCCGCGTGGACCGGCAGCGCCCCGGGCTTGTCGCCCTCGGGCATCACCAGCGCGTGCCGCGGCTGCTCCCCGTCGTACAGGTCGCCCACGAACCACTTGCCGTCCCAGTAGGAGGGCCATCTGCCCTTGCCGTCCTCGCCGTTGCCGTCGCCACCGCCGTCGTAGCGGTAGAGCGGACCGTTCATCGCCGCCTGACCGCCGCCCTTGAGCCAGGAGAGTGTGAGCTTCTGCTCGTCGAGCTTGTAGCTGGGCACGCCGTCCGCGTTCCGCGGGAAGTCCGGGCCACCGCCCTGCGGCGCGTACCAGATGTTGTTGGGCCGCGCCGCGGGGATGTTCACCAGGCCGTCGTTGTTGGGCGACTCGTTCCTGAGGTGGTCGCAGTCGTACCAGCCCAGCGGCTTGCCCGGATCAGGCAGATTGCGGTCGCGATAGGGCTGGTTGTTGCCCATGCAGTACGGCCAGCCCTGGTTGCCCGCGCTGGTGATCCTGGCGAACGTGTCGTACTTCGCCGGCCCCCAGGTGGGGCTCGGCTCACCCGCGTCGGGGCCGACCCAGCCCGCGTACAGCGTGTCGGTCTTCTTGTCCACGGCGATCCGCGCGGGGTTGCGCACGCCCATCACATAGATCTCACCCCGTGTCTTGCCGCCGCCCTCGTCGGTCTCCTTCCCGGTGAACAGATTCCCCTCGGGCAGCGTGTAGGTGCCGTCGTCCTCCGGGTGGATGCGCAGGATCTTGCCGTTGAGGTTGTTGGTGTTGCCCGCCGTGCGGCGCGCGTCCGCGAACGAGACGCCCTTGAAGGCGGGCTCCGGGTTGTTGCCCGAGTAGCCGTCGCTGAACCGGGAGGAGTTGTTGTCGCCGGTGGCGATGTACAGGTTCTCCTTGGAGTCCCACGCCATGCCGCCGCCCGCGTGGCAGCAGCTGTGGATCTGCACCGGCCAGGAGAGCAGGACCTTCTCCGAGCCCAGGTCCAGCCTGCCGGTCTCCTCGTCCAGGGTGAAGCGGGAGACCCGGCGCTTGGCCATGTGCGTGTCCCGGTCGATCTCGCTGTGCGGCGTGTAGTGGAGGTAGACCCAGCCGTTGTCGGCGAAGTCGGGATCCAGCTCGATGCCGAGCAGACCCTCCTCGTTCTTGACCAGCTCGTCGCCGCCGCCCTTGTTGCCGAAGACGGTCAGCTCGCCCGCGAGGGTGACCTTCTGGGTCCTCGGATCCCAGATGTGCACCTGGCCCTTGCCGTTGCCGATGTCCGGGTCGTCCCAGTCGGTGACCACCGGCTGGGACGCGTCCGCGCCGCCCCGGCCGATGTAGAGGACCCGGCCGTCCGGCGCCGTGACCAGCCCGTGCGGCTCGCCGATCTGGTCGGCCCGGCCCGGCTGGTTCGGCTTCGTCAGCCGCTTCGCCTCGTAGTTGGCCGAGATGGCGGCCTGGCAGTCGGCGCGTGCCAGCCGCGTCGTCCACAGCAGGGCGCCGCGCAGATGGGTGCGGAAGTCGGTCTCCTGGTAGCTGGCGGCGGTGCCGCCCATGGCGGTGTAGAACGAGCGGCCCCCGTCGTAGTCGCGGCACCAGGAGACCGGGTGGTCCCAGCTGCCCGCGTCCTGTCCGGGGTCGTAGCTGTTGGTGCGGACCCGGGCGACGGTGTGGACCTTCCCGGAGGGGTTGTCCTTCCAGTTCAGCCACTTGTCCAGGCGCTTCCACGCGACCGGCAGCTCCTTGGTCGCCGGGTGCTGCCGGTCGCCGGCCTCCACCACGGCCCGCTGCGCCTTCTCGGGGCTGTGCGCGGCCGGGCGGGCGCCGATCAGCCCGGTGAACCACTCCGAGTACGGCTCGGCGCGCGCCGCGTCGTGGACGCCGAGGAACCCGCCGCCCGCCTCCATGAAGCTCTCCAGCCCGGCCTCCTGCTCCGGGTCGAGCACGTCCCCGTCCCCGGTGAGGAAGACGACGGCGTTGAAGCGGCCCAGCCGCTTCGCCTTCGTGAAGACGGCCGGGTCGTCGGTGGCCTGGATGGTGAAGTGCTCGCGCGCCGGGCCCTCCCGCCCGATCCTCTCGATGGCCTCGATGGCGGCGTCGACGGTGGGGGACTCCTGGCCGGTCGCTCCGTGGAAGACCAGGACGCGCACGTCCTCGCCGCCCGGCGGACTCGGCAGGGCCGGCTTCTGCGCGGGTGTGCCGGGCGGCGGTCCGGCGAGCGCGGGGCCGCCGAGCAGACCGGCGGCCAGGGCGCCCGCCAGCAGTGCGGCGATCCTTCTCCGCCGGGGTCTCGCCCGTTTTGGGTGTGGTTGGTGCCGCATGGGTTGTCCACCCCTCTTCGGTCACAGAAACGTGGCAGAAGCTAGACCCCTTTCGGTGCTTCGCCAAGGGCTATGACCACAACTCGACGAACTTTGTCCCGGGTGTGGATAAACCCCCGTCGCGGCGCTACGGTCCCGAAGGCTGATCCGTTCAACTCGCCTCACGCACCGCTCCATTGGCCTGCCGCCCGGGGGAGAACGAGAACGATGACCGGAAACCGTGACGCCCATACCCGACGTGACTTCAGCAGGCGGCTCCTGGCGGGCGGCGCCGTCGCGGCCGTCAGCGGCACCGCACTCACGGCCGCCGCCGGGCCGACGCGGGCGGCACCGGCCGCCACGGGCCAGGTGCGCCGCGCGGGCAAGGGCGGCGCGACCCGCAGGGTCACGATGTACGCCGAGAAGCTCCCCGACGGGCAGATGGGATACGGCCTGGAGAAGGGCAAGGCCACGGTCCCCGGTCCGCTCATCGAGCTGATCGAGGGCGACACGCTCCACATCGAGTTCGAGAACACCATGGACGTGGCCGCCAGCCTCCACCCGCACGGGGTGGACTACGACATCGCCAACGACGGCACCAGGATGAGCGGCAGCCACGTCGAGCCCGGCGGCAAGCGGACCTACACCTGGCGCACCCACGCCCCCGGCCGCCGCAAGGACGGCACCTGGCGCCCCGGCAGCGCCGGCTACTGGCACTACCACGACCACGTCGTCGGCACCGAGCACGGCACGGGAGGCATCCGCAACGGCCTGTACGGGCCCCTCGTCGTGCGCCGGGAAGGCGACATCCTGCCCGACCCCGACCGGCAGTTCACCATCGTCTTCAACGACATGACCACCAACAACCGCGCCAAGGGGCCGGACTTCAGGGCGACGGTCGGCGACCGCGTCGAGATCATCATGATCACGCACGGCGAGTACTACCACACCTTCCACCTGCACGGTCACCGCTGGGCCGACAACCGCACCGGGCTCCTGGAGGGCCCCGAGGACACCAGCCGGGTCATCGACAACAAGATCACCGGCCCGGCCGACTCCTTCGGCTTCCAGTTCCTCGCGGGCGAGGGCGTGGGGGCGGGTGCGTGGATGTACCACTGCCACGTCCAGAGCCACTCCGACATGGGGATGGCGGGCATGCTGCTGATCGCCAGACCCGACGGAACCGTCCCGGGCCACGACGGACACCACTGAGGCCGCACCGGTGCGGTCGGTCGCCTCTGTGAGCTGGGTCTCTTCCAGCCGGCAGGGCGCCGTGGTACCTTAGTGATGTTGCAGTTTTGGTACCCATTGACTTGTGCGCGCCTGAGCTTCGTGGCTTGGGCGCGTTCTGTTTATCCGGAGCCTTTCTGGATGGGGGTCATGACGGCGACGCGGAGCCCACGCGGTGTGCGGCTCCCAGCCACCCTGAAGGAGAAGAAGATGGCATCCGGCACTGTGAAGTGGTTCAACGCGGAAAAGGGCTTCGGTTTCATCGAGCAGGACGGCGGCGGCGCCGACGTCTTCGCCCACTACTCGAACATCGCCGCCCAGGGCTTCCGCGAGCTCCACGAGGGCCAGAAGGTCAACTTCGACGTCACGCAGGGCCAGAAGGGCCCCCAGGCGGAGAACATCACCCCCGCCTGATCGCTTGACGCGTCGTACCACCGCCGGGGCCCGCACCACTGAGGTGCGGGCCCCGGTGCCGTTCCACGGCACCCGGCACCCGGCAGCCGGCGCCTGGCCCCGGGGCATCCGTGCGCCTGCCCATGCGCGTCTGTCCGCGCGCCCGTCCGCCCCGTCCACGCGCCCGTACCCGGGCGCTCAGGGCAGCATCCAGGACAGGGCGTGCGACTGGAGCAGCACCAGCAGGCAGATCGCGAGCAGCAGGAGCAGGCTCCAGGCGACGGCCTTGCGGAAGAGCACCGCCTCCTTGCCGAGCAGGCCCACGGCCGTCGCCGCGATCGTCAGGTTCTGCGGGCTGATCATCTTGCCCACCACGCCGCCCGAGGTGTTGGCGGCGACCAGCAGTGTCGGGTCCAGACCGGCCTTGCCCGCCGCCGTCTGCTGGAGGGTGGCGAACAGGGCGTTGGCCGAGGTGTCGGAGCCGGTCACGGCGGTACCCAGCCAGCCCAGCAGCGGGGAGAGGAAGGCGAAGGCGGCGCCCGCGCCCGCGATCCACGTCCCGATCGTGATCGTCTGGCCGGACAGGTTCATCACATACGCCAGCGCCAGTACCGAACCGACCGTCAGCAGCGCCCACCGCAGGGTCAGCACCGTGCGCCCGAACTCCCGTACGGCATCCACCGGCCGGACCCGGTGGGCGGCGGCCACCAGCAGGCCGCACAGCAGCAGGAGCGAGCCGGGCGAGGAGAGCCAGGGGAAGACGTAGGCCGTGGTGGACGACGGCTTGCCGGCCGCCGTGAGCACCTCGCCGTCGAGCCCCGGCCACCGGACGGTGACGTCGCTGCCGGCGAGGAACTCCTTGGCCGGTTCCCACAGCTTGGCGACCGCGAAGACGGTGATGACGACGAGGTAGGGGACGAACGCCAGCACGATCCGGGAGCCGGTCAGCGGCGCGGCACCCGCCGCGCCCGCCGTCGCGCGGATGCTCGTCGCGCCGCCGCGTGCGGTGTCGCCGCCTGAAGTGCCGTCGCCTGGCGTACCGGCGCGTGCCGTGTCGTCGTCCGTCTCCCGCTGCTCCAGCCGCTCCCGCCCGGCCGCCCGTCGCAGGTCCTCCCGTACGCGCTCCCCGTCGCCCGGCTGCCATACGCGCAGGAAACCGACGACGGCGGCCAGCGCGACCAGGGCGGCGATGATGTCGGTCAGCTCGACGGACAGGTAGTTCGCGCTCACGAACTGGGCCACGGCGAACGCCCCGCCGCACACCAGCGCGACGGGCCACGTCTGCCGTATCCCGCGCACCCCGTCGACCAGCGCCACCAGCAGCAGCGGCACGAACAGCGCGAGCAGCGGCGTCTGGCGGCCCACATACGCGCCGATGTCCTCGGGGGCGATACCGGTGAGGCTGCCCGCCGTGATGATCGGCGTCGCGATGGCACCGAACGCCACCGGCGCGGTGTTGGCCACCAGCACCGTGACGGCGGCCCGTACGGGGGAGAAGCCCAGCGCCGTCAGCATCACCCCGGTGATCGCCACGGGGGCCCCGAACCCGGCCAGCGCCTCCAGCAGCGCGCCGAAGCAGAAGGCGATGATCAGCGCCTGGACGCGCGGGTCGCCGCTGACCAGGTTGAACGCGCCCCGCAGGTCGGCGAACCGGCCGCTGGTGACGGTCAGTTGGTGCACCCACAGCGCGGCGAGCACGATCCACATGATCGGGAACAGCCCGAACGCCGCGCCCTCCGTCCCCGCGAGCAGCGCGAGGTCCACGGGCATGCCGTACGCCCACACCGCCACCACGACGGAGGTGCCCAGGGCCGCGAGCCCCGCCCAGTGCGCCTTCAGCCGCAGGCCGCCCAGCAGGACGAAGAGCGTCAGCAGGGGCAGTGCTCCCACCAGTGCGGACAGCGCGAGGCTGTCGGCCACGGGGGACAGGTCCGGCCGGTACATGTGCGTCCCTCACCCTCGCCCTCGACGGGCTGTCCACGACGCGAACTGATCGTTCCGCAAGGCTGATCGCGTGGCGGCCCGCTGTCCAGGGGTCCGGCACGACGGGCCGGGGCCGGAAGACGAGGCGGCTCCGGTCCGACGGGCCGGGACCGGACGACGGGCCGGGTCCGGCATGATGGGCCCATGTCCCGACGCAAGGGTCCCTCCCGGGGACGCCGCTCCACCGCTGCCGCCGCCCCCCCCGGCCCGCCGCCCCCGCCGCGCAGGCCCCGTGCCCGTGCGGGCGCGGCACGGCGTACGCGGAGTGCTGCGGGCGGTTCCACCGGGGCGAGGCGGTGCCCGCCGTCCCCGAGGAGCTGATGCGGTCCCGCTACACCGCCTTCGCGGTGGGCGACGCGGCCTACCTGTCGCGGACGTGGCATCCCGGCACCCGACCCGCGCGGCTCGACCTGGCGGACGGGCCCCGCTGGACCGGCCTGGAGATCCTCGCCACCTCGGGTGGCAGCGCCTTCCACGACGAGGGCACCGTGACCTTCCGCGCCCACTGGGTGGGGGCCGACGGTGAGCGCGGGGTGCAGGAGGAGTGCAGCAGGTTCGTCCGGGTCCAGGGAGTGTGGGTCTACCTCGACGGTTCCGTGACCTGACGACGCGTCCGGCGCCCCGGGGTCCCGACACACGTGGCCGCGGGTCGAGTGCGGCACCAGCGGGGTCCGGAAGACTGGCGTCCTCCGCGAACCGCTGCGGCGGCACTCCCAGGGAGGCACCGATGAACGACGCCCCGGGCACGCCCGACTCCATCGGCCCGGCCGACCCCGTCGGCCCGACCAGCCCGACCAGCCCGGTCGGCCCCACCGGTCGCGGGCGCGCGGACCGCCTCACCACTCGGCGCGCGGCGACGCCGGACCACCGCGCCACCGCCGTGCGCGCCGGGACCGGCCGGTACGAGCACGAGCCGAGCGTACCGACCGGTCGGTCCGTCGCGACGCCCAGCACCGGGGCCGGCCCCGGACGGACCCGGGGCCGTGCCCGCTCCTACGCCGTGCTCGGCGGCGGCCCCGCCGGGCTGGAGGCGGCACGGGCCCTGGCCGCGCTCGGCCACCGCGTCGACCTCTTCGAGGCGCGGGACGAGCTGGGAGGGCAGTTCCGCCTGGCCCGGCAGGTCCCCGGAAAGGAGGACTTCGGCGCCGCGGTCCGCTCCCGCGCGGCCCGGCTCGACCACCTCGGCGTCCGCGTCCACCTGGGACGACGCCTCGGTCTCGGTGACGTGGCGCTGCTGCGGCGCTTCGACGGTGCCGTCCTGGCCACCGGCGTTCAGCCCCGGCTGCCCGACATCCCCGGCTGGCCCCTCCTGCACACCCTCACCTACCCCGAGGCATTCGCCCAGCCCCAGACCCTCGGCGAGCGGGTCGTCCTCCTCGGCTCAGGCGGCATCGCCCTCGACCTCGCGCACCTGCTGACCGGGCACAGCGGCCTCGTGGCCACGGGGCAGCGCCTGGCGGCCCGCGGGCCGCGCGAGGGCGCCCCGCCTCCCGCACCACCGGGACGGCGCCCGCACCGGCTCACCCTGGTGCGGCGCGGTCCCCGAGCCGGTGCCGTCCCGGGAGCCGTCTCCGGCGCCGGCACCCCCTGGACCGTGCCGGCACGGCTGCGGGCGTGCGGGGTGGAGACGGTGACCGGCGTCTCGTACCGGGAGATCACCCGGGAAGGCGTGGTGGTGCGCGCGGCGGACGGCGCCGAGCGGCTGATCCCCGCCGACTCGGTCGTCTTCGCCACCGGGCAGGAGAGCGAGCGCGCGGCGGAGCCTGCCCTGCGGGCCGCCGGCATCCCCTACGCAACCGTGGGCGGCGCGCGGGACGCGGACGGCCTCACCGCCGCCCGCGCCACCGGGGAAGCCCGGCGCGCGGCCCACCGCCTCGGAGCCTGACCCCCGGTCCGCCGCGGCGGCGCCCCGACAACCGCGGGGCCGTTTCGTCAGGCCGGCGCGCCCGCCGTGCTCCTGGACCCCGTCGGCTCCTCCGCGTCCTCCAGGACCCGGAACTCCAGCCCCGCGCGGGCCAGCCGGGCGGTGAGGGCCTCGCCCATCGCGACGGCGGGGGTGACCTGGCCGGAGGTGGGCGGCAGGTCGTCATGGGCCAGGCACAGCGCGCTCTCGGCGAGGATCCTGGACGTCTCGTCGTACCCGGGGTCGCCGCCCGTCACCTCGGTGACGACCCGGCGCCCGCCGCCCCGGCCGACGAAGCGCACCTGGAACCAGCTGCGGGCCCGCCGCTGCTCGTCCGGGCCCTCGCCCGAGGCCAGTCGTGCCGAGAGGCGGCGGCGCAGGGCCGGCAGTTGGGCGGCGGCGAACAGGCCGCCCATCGCGGCGAGGGCGCCGACGGCCATCGGAAGGTGGGGGAGGGCCGCGTAGTGCCGGAAGGTGAAGTCGGGCCCGTACCGCTCCAGAGCGGCGGCGGAACGGCCCACGATCTGCTGGTCGAGCAGGGGCAGCGGCACCGCCCACACGCCCAGCTCGTCCTCGCGGCGCACCCGGCCCACCGGCGTCCGGACCCTGCGGAGCGCGGGGCGCGGGTCCGCGGCGCGACGGGCCTTGGCCACCCGGACCATGCGGTTGGCGCGGGAGAAGGCGAGCAGCGTGCTGGCGAGCGTGCCGCCGGAGGGGGCGGCCTGGGTGCGGACGAACGCGTCCACGCTCAGCGGCACGTCCTCGGGGAGCTGTTCCACGGTGAAGCGGACGCCCAGGTCGTGCGGCACCGAGTCGAAGCCGCACGCGTGCACGAGCCGGGCCCCGGTCTCCCGCGCGCGGGAGTGGTGCCGCAGATACATCAGGTCCACGAACTCCGGCTCACCCGACAGGTCCAGGTAGTCCGTCCCCGCCTCGGCGCACGCGGCCACCAGCCGGGTGCCGTAGAGGATGTAGGGGCCGACGGTGCTGGCCACCACGCGGGAGCGGGCGGCGAGGCGGGCCAGGGAAGGGCCGTCACCGGCGTCGGCCGTCACCAACGGGACGTCGGCGGCGCGGGGATGGACGGCGGCCAGCTTCTCGCGTACGGCCTCCAGCTTGGCGAGGTCCCGCCCGGCCAGCGCCCAGCGGCACTCCGCGGGAGCGTGCGCGGCCAGGTGACGGACCGTCAACTGCCCGGTGAATCCGGTGGCTCCGAACAGGACGACGTCGAACTCGCGCGACCCGCGCTCCGGTGCAACAGCGTTCACAACAACCCTCCCGCCGACAGCCGTTACCGGTCGGTCACGGCCAGGTCCTCATTTCAGCAGACGTGACATCCGGCGGTCGGCCAGGGGCTTGCCCCCGGTCTGGCAGGTGGGGCAGTACTCCAGCGTCGAGTCGCGGAAGGAGACGGAACGCACGGTGTCCCCGCACACCGGGCAGGGCTCGCCCGCGCGGCCGTGCACCCGCAGGCCGAGCCGCTTGCCCGCCTTCAGCTCGGCCGCCGACAGCCCGCGTGCCCGCTCCACGGCACCGTTGAGCGTCTCGTGCAGCGCCGTGTGAAGGGCGGTGACCTCCTCCTCGGACAGATCGGCGGCCAGTTTGAACGGCGACATCCGCGCGGCGTGCAGGATCTCGTCCGAGTAGGCGTTGCCGATCCCGGAGACGACCGACTGGTCCCGCAACAGCCCCTTGAGCTGCTGGCGGCGGCCCGCCAGCAGGGCCGCGAGCGCCTCGCGGTCGAAGGCGGGGGAGAGGGGGTCGGGACCCAGCCGCGCGATGCCGGGCACCTCTTGCGGATCCCGCACCACGTGGACGGCGAGCCTCTTCTGGGTGCCGGCTTCGGTCAGGTCGAAGCCCTCGCCGGGCCTGCCTTCCCCCGACCCGCCACCGGCCGGCTTGCCTTCGCCCGACCCGCCGCCGCCCGGACGCCCGCCGTCCGGTGCGCCGGCGCCCGGGGCGTCGGCCAGTTCGAGCCGGAGCGCGAGCGGCCCCTTGCCGGGACGGGGAGGCGCGGTGGGCAGCGCGTCCTGCCACCGCAGCCACCCCGCCCTGGCGAGGTGGACGATCAGATGCAGCTCGTCCCGCGGCGCTTCGCCGCCGTTCCGGTCGTCCCGCGGCGCTTCGCCGCCCAGCCGGATGTCGAGGAACTTCCCGTGCCGCCGCACCCCGGTGACAGTCCGGCCCTCGACGGCCTGCACGGGCGGGTCGTACGTCTTGAGCACGCTGACCGCGACCGGCAGCACGCGCGCGACGGTGCGGCCGGTCATCCGCTCGGCCAGAAAGCCCGTGAGCGCCTCGACCTCGGGAAGTTCGGGCATGGTGTGCCTCCAGCGGCGGTCCGGTGGGGGCCTCGGGCCGGCCGGTACGCGACCGGCCCGGCCGGCCTCAGACCAGCTTGGCCTCGTGGGTGATGGTGGTGCCCTTGAGCGCCTGGCTGACCGGGCAGTTCCGGGCGGCGTCCTCGGCGGCCGAGGCGAACGCGGCCTGGTCGATGCCCGGCACCTCACCCTCCACGGTCAGGTGGATGCCGGTGATGCCGGTGCCCGGCTGGAAGTCCACGGCGGCCTTGGTGGTCAGCTTGGTGGGAGGGGTGCCCGCCTTGGTGAGGCCGTTGGAGAGCGCCATCGAGAAGCAGCTGGAGTGTGCGGCGGCGATCAGCTCCTCGGGGCTGGTCCGGCCACCCGGCTCCTCCGCGCGGGCCGCCCACGAGACGGGGTACTCGCCGATGCCGGAGGAGTCGAAGGTGACGGCGCCCGCCCCTTCCGTCAGGTTGCCGTTCCAGACCGTGTGGGCGGTGCGTGTGGTGGCCATGGTGGTCCCTCTCCGTAACGTCGATGACGTCGGTGACGTCGTGCCAACGGGCGCGGGCGCACATCCGGTGCCGCGGGGGCACGGGACGGCGCGCCTACGCGCAAGTGTCGCAGTACCCGATCCTGCGCCTTCACCACGCCTCCCGCACCTCCCGACGCGCCGGTCACGCGGTGCGACAACTTCCGTACGCCTCACGCCAGCTGCGGCGGTACGGTGTGACGCCCGGCGGGTATCAAGGAGTAATCAGCCTCCTTCGGAGAGTGAATTGAGAGTGGGTGGCGCACCGTATGATCAAGGGCATCGATGTCTCCTCGTACCAGCCGGCGGACTACAGCACGCGAGGCATCGAATTCGTCTTCATCAAGCTGACCGAGGGCACGTCCTACACCAACCCCAAGTGGGTCAAGCAGCGCAAGACCGCCCGTGACGCGGGCCTGGTCACCGGGTTCTACCACTTCGTGCGGTCGGGCAGCATGAAGAAGCAGGCCGACTACTTCCTCTCGAAGATCGACCTCGTCGCCGGTGACATGCTCGCGCTGGACTGGGAGGACCCGAAGGTCAGCAACGAGGACAAGGACGACTGGATCAAGTACGTGCAGGACAAGGCCCCCAAACACAAGGTCCTGCTGTACTGCAACGTCGACTTCTGGCTCAACCGCGACAAGACCTCGTTCGCCGGCGACGGCCTGTGGATCGCGCACTACAACGGGAAGCCGGGGGAGCCCGGCGTCAAGCACCGCTGGCGCTTCCACCAGTACACCAGCGACCCCATCGACACGAATCTCGGCGAGTTCGACAGCCGCAAGGCGCTCCGCGCCTGGGCGGGCGGTGGCAAGGAAGGCTGAGCGCGGCGGGGCGGGGCCGCCCGCCGGGGCCGCCCCGGAGCCACGACGGGGCCGCACCGGGGTTCCCGGCGGTCCCGCACCGGGGTGGCCGAGGGTCCCGCCCGGAAGCACGGGCAGATACGCTCCCGTGCATGCCGGAAGCCAACTCGCCCTCGTCCTCCTCCCCCCACGTCAGCACGGAAGACCGCGCCCGCGCCGACGCCCCGGCCACCGCACCGGGCGGCGGCGCGTCCGGAGCGCACGAGGCGCCCGGCCCGGACGAAGCGCGTCAGGAACACGGTCCGGACGAAGCGCGCCAGGAACGCGTCCCGCACGAAGCGCGCCAGGAACGCGTCCCGCACGAGGCGCGTGAGGCGCACGAAATACGTGAGGCGCATGAGCTGCGCGAGGTGCACCAGCCGCCTGAGGCGCATGAGCCGTACGCGCACGGGGACGAGGAGGGCCGGCCGTCGCTGACGCCCCGGCAGGCGCGGCGCGTACGCATAGTCCTGTCCGCCGTCGTCATGCTCGCCGTCGCCGTGGCCCTGGTCATCCGTCTGGGTTCGGCCCCATCGGTCCTCACCGTCGGCTTCTACGGCGTCGCACTGATCCTGTCGGGCACCGCCATCGCCCTCAGCCGACGCGGCCGCACCCGGGTGGCGACGGCCGTGCTGGCACTCGGTTTCGTCCTCGTCGTGTTCGGCGAGTGGCTGCTGGGGTTCTCGGCCGGGCCCTGAGAACCCTGGCCCTGGGAATCTCTGACCCTGGCAACGTCCGGCCCTGAGGACTCCGCGGCCCCGGAGGCCGTCAGGTCCACTCGGTGGGGTCGCCCCCCACGGGACCCGGCATGCGCGCCCAGTCGCGGGGACTGCGCGCGGCGTCCGGGGCCACCTCCGTGCCACCTCCGCCCCCGCCACGGGGACCTGCCGCAGCCGCCGCACCCGCAGCCGCCGCACCCGCCGACTCCGGCGGGCCGAAACCAACCGGGGGCAGCGCGTACCGCAGCCGTCCCAGCGGGCTGTCGGCCTCGGCCAGCCACGGCTTCCGGTCCAGCGGCGGCTGTTCGTCCGCCTCCTCCTCGGCCTCGTCCGCGCCGGTCCCCGCGTCCGCGCCGGAACCGGGCCCACGGGGCAGGTCGTACAGCAGCCAGTGGGCCGTCCGCGCCAGCGAGAGCCGTACCAGCCGGGAGCCCGCCGTACCGGTGCGCTGTTCGGTGAGGGCGCGCAGCAGACCCGCGGCGAGCAGATAGCCGGTGCCGTGATCCAGCGCCTGGACGGGCAACTGGCCGGGCACCAGATCCGGCGAGCGGCCGGCGCCGCCCGCGCCGTCCGCCGCCTCCAGGCACGCGATGCCGGTCGCCGCCTGCACCAGGCTGTCGAAGCCCCGCCGACGGTGCCAGGGCCCGCCCGCGCCCCACGCGCTGAGCTGGCCCACCACCAGGCCCGGCCGGCGGTCCATCAGCGACTCGGGCGCCAGCCCGAACCGGTCCAGCGCCCCGGGCCGGTAGCCGGTCACCACCACGTGCGCGGAGGCCAGCAGTTCCTCGAAGGTGGCCTGTCCGGCGCGGCTGGACAGGTCCAGCAGCGTGGAGCGCTTGCCCAGGCCGGTGTCGGCGTGCGTGTCCAGGAACTCCGGCCGCTCCGGCGCGTCGATCCGCAGCACGTCGGCGCCGAGCAGCGCCAGGGTGCGGGTGGCGACCGGGCCGGCGAGCACCCGGGTGAGGTCCAGGACGCGCAGGCCCCGCAGCCCGCCGGGTCCCGGCGGCCCGTCCAGTGCCGGTGTCGGGGCCGCGTCCAGCCTGCTGACCGTCACCAGCGGGGCGGCGGCGACCGCCTGGCGCTGCGGGTGCGCGGCCCACTCCTGCGGCGTACGGACGACGACGGCCAGGCCGCCCTCCCGGTACACGGTCTCCTCGACGTCGTGTGCCCGGCGGCCCGCCAGTTCGGTCGCCACCCGGCCCGCGGCCGCCTCGTCCTCGGCCGGACCGTGGTCGGGCATGCCCAGCGCGGACAGCAGGCGGGCCCGGTGGTGCGGGTAGTTGGCGTGGGTGCGCACCCAGCCGTCGGCCGTACGCCAGAACCGGGACAGCGGGGCGAAAGTGACCGGCGCACGGCCGTCGATGCGCACCAGCCGGTCGCTGTGGAAAGCGGTGGCCACGGCGCCGTCGTCCACCCGTACCGGCGGCAGCAGCGCACTGCGGGCCCGGACGCAGGAGAACTCGGCCGCCGCCAGCGAGCAGGCGGTCACCGCCGAGGAGGCCAGCTCCAGCACCGGCAGCGCGGACGGGAGGAGGCCGGGGCGCCGCTCGCGCGAGACCCGGGCCAGCAGCGCCGGATCGCCGCCGAGCGCCGCCCACGCCTGTGCGGTGCCGGACCGCCCCTGTGCGGTCTCGGTCTGCGCCTGTGCGGTGCCGGTCTGCGCCCGTGCCGGGCCGGACCGCGCCTGGACCGTGTCCGACCGCGCCTCGTCCGCACGGGATCGCGGCTCGGTCGTACCGGGCCCGGCCTCGGTGCTGCCGGATCGCGTCGCGGCAGTCCCGGGCCGGTTCGCCCGGTCGGCGGTCGACGGTGGGCCGGAGTGCTCGTGGCCCGGTCCTGGCGAACCGTACGCGTCACCGGACGACTCGCCCGGGGCGAACCCGGTCTCGAACGTCCCGCCGCCGCTCGTGGAGTCGCGCGCGGCGCCGTCCCGCGCGGACGCGGGCTTTCCCGCCGCTGAAAATCGATCCATAGCGCGCATTTTCGCACCGGGGGCGCCGGACCCGGTGACGGCGGGGCTGTGGCGGGCTTAGGTTACGGCGGCCGGTCGGGGACGGCCGGACTGTCGACCGGGTGCCGTCAGACGGTCGGCACGGTGCCCTCGGACCGTCGGCCGGGTGTCCTCGGACCGTCGGCATGGTGCGGCCCGGAGCGTCCGATCGGCGCCTGGGCCAGGGACCGTCCAGGAGGGAGAGCACGTCCGGACGGGGGATGCGGTTCCCGCCCGGGGAGCCGTGAGGAGACGTGAGGAGAGGGGAGAAACGTGGGGGCGATGCGGCGAACATGGGCGACGGTGCTGTGCGGTGCGGCCGCGCTGTGGGTCGTCCCGGCGGACGTGTCCGCGGCGGCCGGGCCGGCCCGGCGGCGACGCGGACCGGGGCGGCGGGGGCCGAGGCGATGGAGGCCGAGGTGCCGCGGACCGCGGTGACACGGACCGCGGTGACACGGACCGAGGCGCGAGCGAAGGCGGGGGCCGAGCCACGGGCGGAGGAGGCG
>NZ_VJOK01000001.1:6363720-6384956 GCF_013302895.1 Streptomyces albus subsp. chlorinus
GGTCTCCCGGACCGGGGGGACCGTCCGGCCTCCGGCCGGTACAACCTCTGCTACGTCAACGCCTTCCAGGCCCAGCCCGACGCGCTGGACTGGTGGGAGCAGCACCATCCCCGTCTGCTGCTGCGGACGGGTGACGGCGGCAGGAGCTGGCGCGACGTCTCCCCGCCGGACGCCGACGGGCTGGAGTTCCGGGACATCGAGACCTTCGGCACGCGCGGCGCCGTGGTACTGGCGATCGGCCAGGGCGAGGCCTCACGGATCCTGCGTACCGACGACGGCGGGGCGCACTGGACCGAGACGTTCCGCAACGACGACCCGGCGGCCTTCTACAACTGCGTCACCTTCTTCGACCACCGCCACGGGCTGACCGTCGGAGACCCGGTGAACGGCCGGTTCCGGATGCTGGCCACCGAGGACGGCGGGCGCCACTGGCGAGTGCTGCCCGCGGGCGGAATGCCCGCCGCGCTCCCGGGCGAGGCCAACTTCGCGGCGAGCGGCCAGTGTCTGACCAGCGCCGGCGGGCGCCACGCCTGGTTCGCCACCGGCGGCGCCGAGACCTCGCGGGTCTTCCGCACCCGCGACCGGGGACGCCACTGGAGAGCCGCACCGGCGCCCGTACCGGCCGCCGAGCCCGCGCGCGGCCTCTTCGCCCTCGCCTTCCGCGACCCCGCGCACGGGCTGGCCGTCGGCGGCGACTACCAGCCGGGCGAGCCCTCGCCGACGGCCTCGGCCGTGACGCGGGACGCGGGGGCCCACTGGCGGGCCGGCGCCCGTCCCGTGCCCGCCTACCGCTCCGGTGTCAGCTGGCTGCCCCGTACCGGACGCGCCGCGCTGGCGGTCGGGCCCACCGGCTCCGACCTCACCCTCGACGGAGGCCGGACCTGGCACACGTTCGACACCGGCTCCTACGACACCGTGGACTGTCCGCCCGACGCGGTACCGGGTGGGGCGCCGGACATGGCGCGGGGCGCGGGCTGTTGGGCCGCTGGTGAGCGGGGCCGGGTCGCCCGGCTGGAGACCGGACGGTAACCCTCCCGCTGCCCCGCGCGGGCCGCACCGTCCGCGCCGGTCGTATCGGTCGTATCGGCCGCACGCGCCAGTAATCGGCCGGCGCCGGTCGTATCGTCTCCGCACCGACCGCACCGACCGCACCGACCGCACCGACCGCACCGACCTCGCGCCGTCCGCGACCGGCCGGCCCGGTGGGTGCCGGGGCCGGTCGGCCTACGTCTCGCGGGGCTGCCGTGGCACGTCAGCACTGTTCGAACACGTACCCCGACTGGCCCCGGGGCCTGACGTCCATGTCGCGGCGCACGACGGACAACCGATCTCCCCACTTCCGGCAGGCGGCGGCCATTCCCTTGGTGTCGTACTCCACGTCCAGCACCCGGTCGTCGTAGGCCCTCGCGTACTGTCCGCACTCGTCGTACCGCCCGCACTGCTCCGTCACCGCGAAGTCGAACCCGGTCGCCGACCGCTTGTTCAGCAGTTCCGCCGCGTTCTTCTGGCCGGCGGCCAGCCCCTTCTGGTGCGCACGCCGGGTCAGCAGCGCCGCGAACTTCACGTTGTCGGCGTGGTCGAGACGGCCGCCGGAGCGCTCGGCGGAGTCGAGGTTGTCGAGCTCGACGGCCTGGAACCCCTTCTCCGCGCAGCCGTCGATCCAGCCGCCGACGATGCGGGCCAGCGCCGCGCGGCGTGCCGCTGTCGAGGTGTCGAACAGCGCCTCGTCCCACTCGCGGTCCATCACCGGCTTGCCGCCCCCGGTCCGCAGCAGCAGACGGGGATGGTGCTGCTCCCACCAGTCCAGCGCGTCGGGCTGGGCCTGGAAGGCGTTGACGTAGCAGAGGTTGTACCGGCCGGAGGCCGGACGGTCCCCCCGGTCCCGGGAGACCACGCGCACACCGTCCGCAGGCCGGTAGCCGCCGCCGATCTGGTAGTCGAACCCCGCGTGCTTCGGCGGCTGCCGCACCTGCTTCCCCGCCGAGTCCCGGTCGTGCTCCGGCCCGGAGCCGGACGACGTGGAGCCGCACCCGGCGACGGCCGCCGCCACCACGGCGAGCACGGCGGCGGTCCGCGCGAACCGGCGTCCGCGAGTGCGGCCGTGCGGACGGCCGCAAGCACGGTCGTACTCGCGACCGGGGGTACGGCCGTGTGCACGGGTGCGCGTACGGGCTCCGGCGGCGGTCGGAACGAGGGGTTTCATGGGGGGTGCTCCTGACTTCACTTCGGGGAGGGACAGAGGGAGGGCGAGGGATGGGCGGGGCGGCGGAGCGGGAGCGGTCCCTCGGTGACGCCGGCTCCCGCCCCGGTGCTGCGGAGGGTCATCTGCCCCCGTCCTCGTCCGGGTCCGGCTCCGCCCGCACCACTCGCAGACCCTGCTCCTCGAACTCCCGCCGCGCGGCGTCCGGGATGCCGCTGTCCGTGAGGAAGGTGTCGAAGGTCTCGGGGCCGCCGATCCGGGCGAAGCACCGGACCCCGACCTTCGAGGAGTCCGTGACCACGACGGCCCGCTCGGCCCGCTGGGCCATCAGCCCGTTGATCCGTCCCTCCGCCTCGTCGTGGACGGTCGCCCCCGTCCTCGGGTCCATGCCGTTGGCCCCGATGAAGGCGATGTCCACCGTGATCTCGCCGAGCACCAACTCGCTGTAGGGGCCAGTCAGTTCGAATGTCCTCGAATGGGCCACCCCGCCCGTCAGTACCGTTTTGACCTGCGGCCGCACCGCGAGTTCGTAGGCGATGTTCAGCGCGTTGGTGACGATCGTCAGCTGGGGCTGCGGGCCCGGCTCGGCCAGGTCCGCACGGGTCACCAGTTCGCGGGCGATCTCCGTGGTCGTCGTCCCGCCGCTCAGCCCGACCACGCTGCCCCGCTCCACCATCGCGGCAGCGGCACGGGCCAGTGACTGCTTCGCGCCCGCGTGGTGTCCGCGCTTGTAGCGGATCGGCAGATCGTAGGTCACCGCGCTGAGCACCGCACCGCCCCGCGTACGGGTCAGCAACTGCTGCTCGGCGAGCGCGTCCATGTCGCGCCGCATCGTGGCGGCCGAGACCTCCAGGGCGGTGGCGGCCTCCTCGACCTCCAGACTGCCGCGCTCACCGAGCAGCTCCAGCAGTGCGTTCATCCGCTCATGGCGCTTCACCTGGCGTCGTCCCCTTCTCCCGCCCCTCGCCCGCGAGTACCTCCAGCAGGCGTCCCGCTTCGCTCCGCACCGCGTCCCGCGCCGGTGCCACGTACTTGCGCGAGTCGATGAGCGCGGGATCGGCTTCCAGTACCTTACGCACGCCTTGGGTGAAGACCGACACGAGATGCGTCGAAATGTTGATCTTGGTCATTCCCGCCGCGATCGCCGCCCGCAGCTCGTCGTCCGGTACGCCGGAGGAGCCGTGCAGCACCAGCGGTACCGGCAGTTTCTCCCGCAACCGCCGGACCAGCTCCAGGTCCAGCTTCGCCGTACGCTCCCGCATCGCGTGCGAGGAGCCGACGGCGACGGCCAGCGCGTCCACCCCGGTGGCCGCCACGAACGCCAGCGCCTCGTCCGGATCGGTCCGCACCCCGGGCGCGTGCACCCCGTCCTTGCCGCCCACCTCGCCCAGCTCGGCCTCGACGAAGACTCCACGGTCGTGGCACCAGGAGGTGAGCCGGGCCGTCGTCTCCACGTTCTGGGCGTACGGCAGCGTCGAGGCGTCGATCATCACCGAGCCGACACCCGCCGCGACACCCTGGTGCACCAGGTCGGCGTCGGTGATGTGGTCCAGATGCACCGAGACGTTCGCCCGCGCCCCCTCCGCCAGGGCGAGGGTGGCCCGGGTGAGGGGAAGCAGGCTGCCGTGGTAGCGCACGCAGTTCTCGCTGATCTGGAGGATGAGCGGAATCCCCGTGGCGTCGGCGGCGGCGACCAGCGCCTCGGCGGTCTCCAGATGGACCACGTTGAACGCGGCGGCGCCGGTGCCGGCCGCGCGGGCCTCGGCGACGATCGAGCCGGTGGGTACGAGAGGCATCGGAGCTCCTTGGGGAACGAGCGGACGCGGGGGACGAGGTGGGGTTTCCCGGGATGGTGGGGTCGGGGCGGTGGCACGAGGGGTGGTGACGGTGGGCGGTGGGCGGTGGTCCGGAACCGGGTGGTCACGGACCGGGCGGTTCGGGGCGGCGGCCCCTGGGGTCTGGGACGGGTGGGCTGTGGCGGATCGCGGGACGGGCGGGCCGTAGCGAGAGTCCGGGACGGGCAGGCCGTGGGGTTGGGCGTGCAGCTTGCGTGTGCGGGCCGGGTTCCGGGCGTACCGCGAGACGCGACCCCGGGGGAGGGGGAGGTTCGTCGGCATACTGGCCGGTCGGTTTGCCGAACACCACCCCCCCGGACGGGCCGCACGGCAGCGAGGCGCCAAGCCGCAACGGCACGGTGCCGGAACAACAGCCCGGGCCCCGGCCGAGCCGGCCGAACCGGAGCGAGCCGCCCTAACTGGCCCCGTCGGCCGAACCAGCCAAACCAGCTGAACCAGCCGAACCGGCTGAACCCAGCCGAATCGCGGTGGCGCAGACCGTCTCCCCGCGTGAGCTCCCTTCCACCAGAACCCTCGCAGGACCGAAGTCAACCCCTCCCCTCACGCCTGGCGGCAGCGTCAGCCGTCCAGCATCACCGAGCGGGTGAGGCTCCGGGGGTTGTCCGGGTCGAGGCCCCTGGCCCGTGCCCGCTCCAGCGCGACCCGGTGCACCAGCACGAGGTCGGCAAGAGGATCACGCGCGTGGCGCACGAACCGGGCGCCGGTCGCGGTGACGTCGCCCTCCAGCCCCTCCGGTGCCTCTCCGAACAACCAGGTGACGCGTCCGGGGGCGGCAATGGCTATGGGGCCGTGCCGGTACTCCATGGCGGGGTAGGACTCGGTCCAGCTCTGGGACGCCTCCCGCATCTTCAGTGCCGCCTCGTTGGCCAGACCGAAGGTCCAGCCCGTGCCGAGGAAGCTGAACTGCTCGGCCTCCACCCACTCCCTCGCCAGCGGGCAGGACAGCGCCTCCTCCGCGTCGCTCACCGCACGCGCCAGATCCTCACCCAGGTGGGCGCGCAGCAGAGCCAGGGCGGAGGTGGCGAACCGGGTCTGCACCACGGACTTCTCGTCGGCGAACGGCAGCGCGACGGTCTCGTCCGAGAGGGAGGTCGCAGGGGTGTCCGGGTCACCGAGCACCGTGACGGTGGGGATGCGGCCCCGAACCGTCTCCAGTACCCGCAGCACCTCCGTGGTGGTGCCGGAGCGGGTGATCGCGATCACGGCGTCGTATCCGCGCGCCTCGCCGAGGAAGGACTCCGAGGCGGCGAAGGCGTCCGTCACGCCCAGCCCGGCGCCCTCCCGCAGCGCCGCGTAGGACTGCGCCATGAACCACGAGGTGCCGCAGCCGACGACGGCCACGCGGGCGCCCGCCGCCGGGAGCGGAGTGTCCGCGGCGCCGATCTTCGCCGCGGCGCGCCAGGTCTCCGGCTGGCTGCGCAACTCCTGCTCCATGTATGACGTCTCGCCCATGCGCGGGCACCCCCTCCTGGGAAACCGGGCCCGCCGACGGCGGCCCCGGAACGGTCGGTCGATGCGTAAAGTTGCGTGAAATCTCGAACTTTCACGCAACTTTACGCAGACTCGGGGATGCTGTCCATCCCGCCCCCGGGTGAACGCCCCTGACCTGCCCGGGCGCTGCCTCTGGGGCGCGCTGCCTCTGCGGTGAGGTGCCCCTCCGGCCGGAGGTGCCCCTCCGGCCGAGGCGCCCCTCCGGCGCGGCGCCCCCGCGGGGTCACCGCTAGGAGACCCTCCGCGTCTCCACGTGGAAGCACCCGAACTCCACGGCCCGTACGTGCACCGCCGCCACCCGCGGATCCGCGTACAGCCGGACCAGCCCCTCCTCGATGCTCGGGGTGTCCGCCCGTCCCTGGTCCAGCAGCAGTCCGCCGAGAATGCGTCCCTCGGCGGAGTAGGCGCGCAGTGCGCGCCGCTCGCCGCGCATCGCCTCGGGGTAGGCGCCGTCCGGGGCGCCGGCCCATCCGCCGCAGTCCTGCGGGTGGATGAAGACGGGACCTGTCTCGTCGTAGGGGCCGGGGTCGGCTCCGGTCTCCCGCGCCCAGCGGCGCAGCGGCGCGTACGAGACGAGGGCGAGGGTCTCGTGCGGCTTGCTCCGCTCCAGGCAGCAGCGCAGCGGGGTCCCGCCCTCGGTGTCCATCCGCGTACGGGGCGCGGCTCCCGCGTCGTCCCGAACGCGCAGTTCGGCCAGTGTTGTGGGCGCGAGGGCCCGGATCTCGTAGGGAGGTGTCATGACCTCGAGCGTCGTTCCGTGAGGCCCCGACCGCTGGCGGTATCCGGACGTGGCTCTCATCCGCTGTCCCGACGTACGGCCTACGGCCTACGACGTGCGACGCGTTTCCCCGTCCCCCGGCCCCGTCCCCCGGCCCCGTCCCCCCGTCCCCCGGCCCCGGCCTCCCGCCTCCGGTGCGCCGGGATACCGCCGGGGCCGCGCCCCGCAGGGTCTTGTGGAACGGAAACCCTGTCCATAGCATCACCGGTGTTACATCAGTTGTGTCACAGACTCGCGAGATCCACAGCCACGGACAGCCGCGGACGCGAACACAGCCACAGTCACGGCCGCGGTCACGGCCGCGGTCACGGCCGCAGTGCCGGGGGAGGGGGCTCTCGATGGCTGGAGCGGAGGAGCAGGCCCGGGGTCCGCTGGCCGGGGTGCGCGTCGTGGAGCTGGCCGGGATCGGCCCCGGCCCGTTCGCCGCGATGACGCTCGCCGACCTGGGCGCCGACGTGGTCCGCGTGGACCGCCCCGGCGGCGCCGCCCTCGGCATCCCGCCCGACCGGGACGTCACCAACCGCAACAAGCGCTCCGTCCTGGTCGACCTCAAGCAGCCCGCGGGTGTCGAGACGGCCCTCGCCCTCGTGGAACGCGCCGACGTGCTCATCGAGGGCTTCCGTCCCGGGGTGGCCGAACGCCTCGGTGTCGGGCCCGAGGTGTGCCTGGCCCGCAACCCGCGGCTGGTGTACGGCCGGATGACCGGCTGGGGCCAGGACGGTCCGCTCGCCCGGCGGGCGGGGCATGACATCGGGTACATCGCCGTCACCGGTGCCCTCGGGATGACGGGACCCGCCGAGGGGCCGCCCGTCGCGCCCGCCAACCTGCTGGGCGACTACGCGGGCGGCTCCCTCTACCTCGTCATCGGCGTCCTGGCCGCGCTGCACCACGCCCGCGCGCGCGAGGGGGCGGGACAGGTGGTGGACGCGGCGATCGTGGACGGCACCAGCCATCTGACGGCGATGATCCAGGGCATGCTGGCTGCGGGCGGCTGGCAGGACCGCCGTGCGGCCAACCTGCTGGACGGCGGCTGCCCGTTCTACGGCACGTACGCCACCTCGGACGGGGGTTTCATGGCCGTCGGCGCCCTGGAGCCGCAGTTCTACGCGGAGTTCGTGCGGCTGCTCGGCATCGCCGACGAGGCGCCGCCCCGCGAGGACCTCGCCGCGTGGGAGGAGTTGCGCCGGCTCATCGCCGCGCGGTTCGCCTCCCGTACGCGTGCCGAGTGGACGGCCGTCTTCCAGGACACCGACGCCTGCGTGGCCCCGGTGCTCTCCCTCACCGAGGCGCCCGGGCACCCCCAGCTGGCGGCGCGCGGCACCTACGTGGAGCACGGCGGTATCACCCAGCCCGCTCCGGCCCCCCGGTTCTCCGCGACGCCCACGCGGGTCACCTCGGGGCCGGCGCTGCCGGGAGCCCACGCGGCCGAGGTCGCCCGCGACTGGGGCATCGCCTCCCTCGCCCCGGATCCCGGCACCGCCCCGCGGCCTGGCCCGGCCACCGTCCCCGACCCCGGTCCGCCCCGGGCCGCCACCGGAACGCCCGAAGGAGACCAGCCCACGTCATGAAGCGACGCATCCTCACCGAGGGCCACGAGGCGTTCCGGCTGACCGTCCGCACGTTCCTCGCCCAGCAGGTCGAGCCGTACTACGCGCAGTGGGAGCGGGACGGCATCGTCTCCCGCGAGGCGTGGCGGGCGGCCGGGCAGGGGCTGCTCGGGACGGCCGTGCCCCAGGAGTACGGCGGCGGGGGAGAGCCCGACTTCCGCTACGCCGTGGTGCTCGCCGAGGAGTTCACCCGCGCGGGCGCCCCGGGCCTGGCCATCGGGCTGCACAACGACATCGTCGGCCCGTATCCGACCTCGCTCGCCACGCCGGAGCAGAAGCGGCGCCGGCTGCCCGGGTTCTGCACGGGGGAGACGATCACCGCCATCGCCATGACCGGGTCCGGCGCCGGCTCCGACCTCCAGGGCATCCGCACCGCAGCCCAGGACAAGGACGACCACTGGCTGCCGAACGGTTCGAAGACGTTCATCTCCAACGGCATCCTGGCCGATCTCGTCGTCGTGGCCAGGACGACGCCCGAGGGCGGGGCGCACGGGCTGAGTCCGCTGGTCGTCGAACGGGGCATGGCGGGCTTCGAACGGGGCCGCAATCCCGACAAGATCGGCCAGAAGGCGCAGGACACCGCCGAGCTGTTCTTCCACGACGTCCGCGTCCCCAAGGAGAACCTGCTCGGCGAGCTGAACGGCGCGTTCGCGCATTTGACGGCCCATCTCGCGCAGGAGCGCATGGCCATCGCGGTCGCCGGGATCACCGCAGCGGAGCACCTGCTGGAGCTGACCACGGCGTACGTCGACGAGCGCACCGCGTTCGGCCGTCCGCTCGCCAAGCTGCAGCACATCCGTTTCGAGATCGCGGAGATGGCGACCGAGTGCGCCGTCACCCGCGCCTTCCTCGACCGCTGCATCGAGGAGCACACCGCGGGGGAGCTGGACGCGGTGCACGCCTCCATGGCCAAGTGGTGGGCGACAGAGCTGCAGAAGCGCGTCGCCGACCGGTGCCTCCTGCTGCACGGCGGGTACGGCTACACGAACGAGTACCCGGTGGCGAAGGCGTTCACCGACGGCCGTACCCAGACCATCTACGGCGGAACCACCGAGATCATGAAGGAGATCATCGGCAGGTCCCCGCTGAACTGAGCCCTCCCGGGCCGGCCGGGGCGGGGCCCTCCCGGCTCGGAATCGTCCCTCCCGCGCACACCCGCTCAAGCCCTCGCACCGACGAACCCCCTCGCACCGACGAACCCCTCGCACCGACGAACCCCTCGCACCCACGAACCCCTCGCACCGACGAAAGGCACCCCTCGTGAGCACAGAAGCGTTCGTGTACGAGGCCCTCCGCACCCCGCGCGGGCGCGGCAAGGCCAACGGCGCCCTGCACGGCACCAAACCCGTCGACCTGGTGGTCGGCCTCATCGACGAGATGCGCCGCCGCCTGCCCGGCCTCGACCCGCGGGCGATCGACGACATCGTGCTCGGTGTCGTCGGGCCGGTCGGCGACCAGGGGTCGGACATCGCCAAGATCGCCGCCCTCGCCGCGGGGCTGCCCGACACCGTCGCCGGCGTCCAGGAGAACCGCTTCTGCGCCTCCGGTCTGGAGGCCGTCAACATGGCGGCGGCCAAGGTCCGGTCCGGCTGGGAGGATTTCGTGCTGGCCGGCGGCGTGGAGTCCATGTCGCGGGTGCCGATGGGCTCGGACGGCGGGGCCTGGTTCAACGACCCGATGACGAGCTTCGAGACCGGTTTCGTCCCGCAGGGCATCGGCGCCGACCTCATCGCCACCGTCGAGGGCTTCAGCCGCCGCGACGTGGACGAGTACGCGGCCCGCTCCCAGGAACTGGCCGCGCACGCCTGGAAGGAGGGCCGCTTCGCGCGTTCCGTCGTGCCGGTGCGGGACCGCAACGGGCTCACCGTTCTCGACCACGACGAGCACATGCGCCCCGGTACCACCGCCGAGACCCTGGCGGGCCTCAAGCCGTCGTTCGCCGCCATCGGCGACATGGGCGGGTTCGACGCCGTCGCGCTGCAGAAGTACCACTGGATCGAGAAGATCGACCATGTGCACCACGCGGGCAACTCCTCGGGCATCGTGGACGGTTCGGCGCTGGTGGCCGTCGGCAGCGAGGAGGCCGGCAGGCGCTACGGGCTGACGCCCCGGGCGCGGATCCTCTCGGCGGCCGTGTCGGGGGCCGACCCGACGATCATGCTGACCGGGCCGGCGCCCGCCTGCCGCAAGGCGCTCGCCAAGGCCGGGCTGACGGTGGACGACATCGCTGTCGCGGAGATGAACGAGGCGTTCGCCGCTGTGGTCCTGCGGTTCGTGAAGGACATGGGCATCCCGCTGGAGAAGGTGAACGTCAACGGCGGCGCCATCGCCATGGGGCATCCGCTCGGCGCCACCGGGGCGATGCTGCTGGGCACGTGCATCGACGAGCTGGAGCGGACGGATCAGCGCTACGGGCTGGTCACGCTGTGCGTGGGGGGTGGCATGGGCATCGCCACCGTTGTCGAGCGGGTGTAGGCGCGGCCGTCGCCGTCCCTCCCGGCCCGCGGCCGGGAGGCGCCCGAGGATCCACGCCGCCCATGCCGCCCGCCGTCGCGGCGGGAGAGAGAAGGAGACCGACCCATGCCCGAGGCCACCGGGACCACCGCATCCACCACCATCCGCTGGGACAGGGACGACGCCGGGATCGTCACGCTGACCTTCGACGATCCCGACCAGTCGGCCAACACCATGAACGCCGCCTTCCAGTCCTCCCTCACCGCCGTCGCCGACCGGCTGGAGGCCGAGAAGGACGAGGTGCGGGGCGTCATCATGACGTCCGCGAAGAAGACGTTCTTCGCCGGCGGCGATCTGCGCCTCCTCATCCGGGCGCGCCCCGAGAACGCGCGGGAGGTCTTCGACAGCGGTATGCGCATCAAGCGCGATCTGCGTCGCATCGAGACCCTCGGCGTGCCCGTCGTGGCCGCCGTCAACGGCGCGGCCCTCGGCGGGGGGCTGGAGATCGCGCTGGCGTGCCACCACCGGATCGCCCTGGACGTGCGCGGCTCGAAGATCGGCTGCCCGGAGGCCACGCTCGGCCTGCTTCCCGCGGGCGGCGGCGTCACCCGTACGGTGCGGCTGCTCGGCATCACCGACGCGCTGCTGAACGTGCTGCTCCAGGGCCGGCAGTACCACCCCGCCCAGGCCAAGGAGATCGGCCTCGTCCACGAGGTCGTGCGGACGCCCGAGGAGATGTTCGCGGCGGCGCGTGCCTTCATCGACGCCAACCCCTCCTCCCAGCAGCCCTGGGACGTCGAGGGCTACACGATCCCCGGCGGGACGCCCGCGCACCCGAAGTTCGCGGAGAACCTGCCGGCCTTCCCCGCGAACCTCAAGAAGCAGACGGGCGGCGCCCCTTACCCGGCGCAGCGCAACATCGTGGCCGCCGCCGTCGAGGGCGCGCAGGTCGACTTCGAGACCGCCCAGGTGATCGAGGCCCGCTACTTCGTGGAGCTGGCCTGCGGACAGATCTCCACCAACATGATCCAGGCGTTCTTCTTCGACCTCCAGGCCGTCAACGCGGGCCGCAGCAGGCCGGACGGCGTCGCGGAGCGGAAGGTCGGTAAGGTCGCCGTGCTGGGCGCGGGCATGATGGGGGCCGGGATCGCCTACGCCTGCGCCAGGGCGGGCATCGACGTCGTGCTCAAGGACGTCAGCCGGGAGGCGGCCGAGAAGGGCAAGGCGTACTCGGCTCGGCTGCTGGAGAAGGCGCTCGCGCGGGGGCGGACGACCCAGGAGAAGCGGGACGCCCTGCTGGCGCGCATCACCCCCACCGCCGACCCGCGGGACGTGGCCGGCTGCGACGCCGTGATCGAGGCCGTGTTCGAGGACCCGGCGCTCAAGCACCAGGTGTTCCAGGAGATCCAGCACCTCGTCGCGCCCGACGCGCTGCTGTGCTCCAACACCTCCACGCTGCCGATCACGGGGCTCGCCGAGGGGGTCGAGCGGCAGCGGGACTTCATCGGGCTGCACTTCTTCTCACCCGTCGACAAGATGCCCCTGGTCGAGATCGTCAAGGGCCGCCGGACCGGTGACGAGGCGCTGGCCCGCGCCTTCGACCTGGTACGCCAGATCCGCAAGACGCCCATCGTCGTCAACGACTCGCGCGGCTTCTTCACCTCGCGGGTCATCGGCCACTTCCTCAACGAGGGGGTGGCGCTGCTCGCCGAGGGCGTGGACCCGGCCACCGTCGAACAGGCCGCCGCGCAGGCCGGCTACCCGGCCAAAGTGCTCTCCCTGATGGACGAGCTGACCCTCACCCTGCCGCGCAGGATCCGCGACGAGACGCGGCAGGCCCTGCGCGCCGAGGGCAAGGACCTGCCCCCGCACCCGGCGGACACGGTGCTCGACCGGATGGTCGAGGAGTTCGGCCGTACCGGACGCAGCGGGGGCGCCGGGTTCTACGACTACGACGAGAACGGCAGGCGCGCGGGTCTGTGGCCCGGGCTGCGCGAGCACTTCACCAAGGAGGGCGGCACCGGCATCCCCTTCGCGGACATGAAGGAGCGGATGCTCTTCGCCGAGGCCCTCGACACCGTGCGGCTGCTGGAGGAGGGGGTGCTCACCACGGTGGCCGACGCCAACATCGGCTCCCTCATGGGCATCGGCTTCCCGGCCTGGACGGGCGGCGTCCTCCAGTACATCAACGGCTACGAGGGCGGGCTGCCCGGCTTCGTCGCCCGCGCCAGGGAGTTGGGCGAGCGCTACGGGGAGCGGTTCGCCGTCCCGGCGCTGCTGGAGGAGAAGGCGGCGAAGGGGGAGACGTTCACCGACTGACCGGTCGGATGCGAGAACGGGCACCCCTCCGGGCCCCGCGTCACTCCGCCGCGGGGCCCGCGCCCGGCCGGGGCGCGCTCTCCTGCGGGAAGGCGTGGCGCAGTTCCTCCTTCATCGACCGCTGGAACGTGGTCACCAGTGCCTGCACCACCATGGGCTGCATGTGCGCGGACAGCGCCTTCATCCGCTCCCGCCGCTCCGGCTCCGGCTCCCGCTCCCGGTAGGGGTCCCACACCTCCTGCTTGAACAGCCGGCTCAGCTCCCGTGCCGCCGAGCGGGTGTGCTTCAGCATCACCTCGCGCGCCGCCAGGATGGCCTCCTGCGAGATCGGCACGTCCAGCAGCCGTACGCCCAGCTGCACCAGCGCCGGATCGACGCGGAAGACCTCCGGGTCCTCGGTGCGGGCGATCACGCTCATGGCCTCCAGGCGCTCCAGGTCGTCGTCGGTCAGCTCCCGTCCGACGCGCCCCTCCAGTTGCCCGCGTGTCGTCTCGTCCACCGTGTCCGGCATCCAGGAGGCGACCACCGCCCGGTGGATGGCCAGGTCGTGCGCGCTGATGTCGTCCGGGAGGCGTTGCAGATAGCGCTCGATGGCGGCCAGTGTCATGCCCTGGTTCTGCAGCTCTTCTATGAGCGCCAGCCGGGAGAGGTGCTCGGGCCCGTAGTGGCCGACCCGGCGGGGACCGATCGTGGGCGGGGGCAGCAGGCCCCGGGTGCTGTAGAAGCGGATCGTGCGGACGGTCACGCCCGCGCGGGCCGCGAGCTGGTCCACGGTGAGCCGGTCGGTGGGCTCCTGGGCCGTTCCGTCCTGTCGCGCCATTGGCCGAGCCCCTCTCACCGCCGCACCGCGCGGGTGCGGTCCCCGCCGATCTCGTTCAACAGTATTGCTGTCTCACCACTCCTGTGAAACGTTCGGAAGGCCCAGGCCCCGGAGGCGGCATGACGACGATCCTGCGACTGCCCGGCGAGAACCCCTCCGAGCTGACTCTCGCGGACCTCTTGCTGCGCAACGCGGAGGACCACGGCCGCCTCCCCGCCCTCACCTGGTACGCCGAGGACGGTGCGGCCACCACCCTCACCTGGTCACAGGCGAGGCGGCGGGTCGCCGAGGTGGCCGCCGGACTCGCCGGGCTGGGAGTCACGGCGGGCGAGCACGTACTGCTCCTGATGGGCAACCGCCCCGAGCACTGGCTGACCGATCTGGCCCTCGTCCACCTGGGTGCCGTCCCCGTCTCCGTGTATCCCACGGCGGCACCGGGCCAGATCGCCCACATCGCGGGCCACTCACGGGCCCGCCTCGCGGTGGTCGGCGGCTCCCAGGAGCGCGCCCGCGTCGAACCCCTGGTGGCGCGGGGAGGCAGGGGAGCGGCGGGCGGGCTGCGGCGGCTGGTCGTGGCCGACGACGGCGCCGCGGGCCCGCACACCGCGTGGAGCACCCTGCCGCGCCCGTACGAGCCGGCCGCCTTCGAGGAGAGCCGGCGGCGGGTGCGCGCGGGCGACCCGGTGACCGTCGTCTACACCTCCGGGACGACCGGCGACCCCAAGGGCGTGGTGATCAGCCACCGCAACGTGGTGAGCAACGGGCTCGCGCTCGACCGGGTCACCGCGCTGCCCGACCACGCGGACCACCTCTGCTACCTGCCCTTCGCCCATATCGCCGAGCGCATGCTCGGCATCTACCTGCCGGTCCTGCGCGCCTCCCACGTCCACCTGTGCGCCGATCCCGCGCGGGTGGCCGAGCTGGCCCGGCGGCTGCACCCGGCGGAGTTCTTCGGCGTCCCGAGGATCTGGGAGAAGCTCGCCGCCTCGGTGCGCGCCGCCCTCGACGAGCTGCCGGCCGACAGGCGGGCCGCCGTCGAGGCCGCGGGCGAGGTCGCGCGGGCCCATGCGCGCTGCCGTGAGCGGGGCGGGACGCCGCCGCCGTCGCTGGCCGAACGGTACGCGCGGGCCCGGCGCGAGGTGCTGGAGCCGCTGCTGGCCCGTGCGGGCCTCGACCGGCTGGTCTGGACGGCCAGCGCCTCGGCGCCCATGCCGCCCGGCGTACTGGACTTCTGGGCGGGCCTCGGGCTGGTGGTCATGGACGCGTGGGGGCTGACCGAGACCACCGGGGCCTTCACCCTCAACGGGCCGGACGCCTTCCGCCTCGGGTCCGTCGGACGGCCGCTGGAGGGCGGGGAGGTCCGCACGGCGGCGGACGGCGAGATCGAGGTGCGCGGCCCCACCGTCTTCGAGGGCTATCTGCGCGCGGACGGCTCGGTCGAGCCCGGCACCGACGAGGAGGGCTGGTTCGCCACCGGCGACATCGGCCGGATCGACGAGGACGGCTTCCTGTGGCTGACCGGCCGCAAGAAGGACATGATCGTCACCTCCACGGGCAAGAACGTCTCGCCGGCCCTGGTGGAGAACGCCCTCAAGGAGCACCCGCTGATCGGACAGGCGTATGTGCACGGGGACGGCCGCCCCTACCTGGTCGCCCTCCTCGTCCTGGACGCCCAGGCGGCACCCGCGTGGGCGGCCCGCAACGGGGTCGAGGCGCCCTGGGACGAGCTGGCCGGGCACCCGGCCGTGCGCGCCGAGGCGGACCGGGCCGTCGCCGCCGCCAACGCCCGGCTCAGCCGCCCCGAACAGGTCAGGCGCTACCGGCTCCTGTCGCGTGAATGGAGCCCGGAGACAGGCGAGTTGACCCCCTCCCTCAAGGTCCGGCGACGGGTGATCCAGGATGCCTACCGACGGGTTATCCAGGGACTTTACGAAGATCACGTGTGAGATAAACCCTGGTGTGATCTACCTCACCGCGTAAAAGGCCCCCGCAGGGTTAGGTGACGCCTTGGTCCGCAGCCGTGATCACGGCGGCCGTAGGCCCGGCAGAGCCCGTTATCCAGAGTGAGTTGGATCAACTGTGAGCAACGACGTCGTCCAGGACGCCCTCCCGCCACAACCCGGTGGGGGCGACCGGGTCGCAGCGCCGTCCCCGCACGGGGCGGCCAAGGACGCCGGTGATACCGGCTACAGCAAGGACCTCAAAGCCCGCCACATCAACATGATCGCCATCGGCGGGGCGATCGGCACCGGACTCTTCCTGGGTGCCGGCGGCCGCCTCGCCTCGGCGGGCCCCGCGCTCGCCATCGCCTACGCGGTCTGCGGCCTGTTCGCCTTCTTCGTCGTCAAGGCGCTCGGCGAGCTGGTGCTGCACCGGCCCTCCTCGGGCTCCTTCGTCTCGTACGCCCGGGAGTTCCTGGGTGAGAAGGGCGCCTACGTCGCCGGCTGGATGTACTTCCTCAACTGGTCGACGACCGGCATCGCGGACATCACCGCCATCGCGCTCTACACCCACTACTGGAGCTTCTTCACCGACATCCCGCAGTGGGTGCTCGCGCTGATCGCCCTCGCGGTGGTGCTGGCGATCAACATGATCTCCGTGAAGATCTTCGGCGAGCTGGAGTTCTGGTTCGCCGTGATCAAGGTGGCGGCGCTGGTGGTCTTCATGGTCATCGGCATCGTGCTGCTGGCCACCCAGCACCCGGTGGACGGCTCCGCGCCCGGCATCGGCAACCTCACCGACCACGGGGGGATCTTCCCCGAGGGGCTGATGCCCGTGGTCATCGTCATGCAGGGTGTCGTCTTCGCGTACTCCTGCGTCGAGCTGGTGGGTGTCACGGCGGGTGAGACCGCCGAACCGCACAAGGTTGTTCCCAAGGCCGTGAACGCCATCATGTGGCGCGTCGGCTTCTTCTACGTCGGCTCCGTGGTGCTGCTGGCGCTGCTGCTGCCCTGGAACCAGTACAAGGACGGGCAGAGCCCGTTCGTGACCGTGCTGTCCAAGCTGGGCGTCGACGGCGCCGGTGACGTGATGAACCTCGTCGTGCTGACCGCCGCCATGTCGAGCCTGAACTCCGGCCTGTACTCCACCGGCCGCATCCTGCGGTCCATGGCGATGGCCGGGTCCGCGCCGAAGTTCACCGCCCGGATGAACTCCAGCCAGGTGCCCTACGGCGGCATCCTGCTGACCTCGGCCGTGTGCGTCGTCGGCGTCGGCCTCAACTACGTGGTGCCCGGCCAGGCGTTCGAGATCGTGCTGAACATTGCCGCGCTCGGCATCATCAGCACCTGGTGCACGATCATGCTCTGCCACTGGGTGTTCGTACGCCGCGCCAAGGCCGGGCTCGTGGAGCGCCCGGGCTTCCGGCTGCCCTTCTCGCCGGTCACCGAGTGGGTGACGATCGCCTTCCTGCTCGGCGTCGTCGCCCTCATGTGGAACGACCCCGAGGTCGGGCGGCGCACGGTGATGCTCATCCCGCTGATCGCCGTCGCGCTGGTGGTCGGCTGGTACGCGGTGCGCCGCCGCGTCCAGGCCGCCGCCGCGGAACGGGGACCGGTGCGGAAGTAGAACCTCCGGTCCTCGGACGCCGGACGGGCTGCTCTCAGTCCGTCCGGCGTCCGAGGACGAGCGGAACGACCGGAAGTCGTCCGAGGGATTCCCCAGGAGACTCCGAGGGGTTCCCCAGGAGGCGGAGCCCTCAGCGCAGCCGCACGGGCAGCTCGTACAGCTCGTTCTGGGTGACCGCCGGCTTGTTGCGCAGCTCGGACGCGGGGACCGCGAGCGACAGCGCGGGGAAGCGCTCGAAGAGGGCGGGGAGGGCCACCAGGGCCTCCAGCCGGGACAGGGGCGCCCCCGGGCACACGTGCGGGCCGTGCCCGAAGGACAGGTGCCGCGTCGGGGTGCGGCTGACATCGAAGCGCTCGGCGTCGGGCCCGTGCTGGCGCTCGTCCCGGCCGATGGCGCCGTAGGCGATGATCACCGCGTCGCCCCGCGCGATGCGGGTGCCGCCGGCCTCGATGTCCTCGGTGGCGAACCGGATCAGCACGTGCGTGGTGGGCGCGTCCCAGCGCAGCGTCTCCTCGATGGCCGCCTCCCAGCTCACCTCGCCCGAGCGGACGAGGGCGAGCTGCCCGGGGTGGGTGAGCAGGGCCCGCACCGCGTTCACGATGAGACTGATGGTGGTCTCATGGCCCGCGGTGATCAGCACCTGGACGGTGGCGACGATCTCCTCGTCGCTGAGCGAGTCGCCCTCCTCACCGGCCGCGATCAGCGCGCTGGTCAGGTCGTCGCCGGGACGGGCCCGCTTCCGTGCCACGATGCCGGTGAACAGCTCACCCAGCTCGGCGATGATGGCCTGGACCTCCTCGCCGGGCGTGACGCTGCTGAAGAAGCCGTCGTACAGGGTGCGCAGCCGCGGGATCTGCGTGGTGTCGACGCCCAGCAGGTCCCCGATCACGGCCATCGGCAGCGGGTAGGCGAAGGCGGACTTGAGGTCGACGCGGCCCTCGGCGTCGGCCTCGGCCGCGAGGCCGTCGAGCAGGTCCCGGGTGATCTCCTCGATTCGGGGCCGCATGGCGGCCACCCGCCGCGGGGTCAGCGCCTGCGCGGTCAGGGTCCGCAGCCTGCGGTGCTCGGGGCCGTCGAAGGTGAGCATGCTGGGGCCCGGGTCGGCCAGGCCGATCAGCGGCCAGGTCTCGGGGATCTCGCCGCGCTGCCAGGCGGCCCAGTGGTCGATGTTCTTGACGAGCCTGGTGTCGGTCAGCAGGCGGCGAGCCTCCGCGTGCCGGGTGACCGCCCACACCCGCACCCCGCCCGGGAGTTCGACGGGGGCGACCGGTCCCGCGGCCCGCAGCCGGGCGCCCTCGCCCGCCAGGTCGCGCACCAGCGGGTCGAGGGCGATCACCTCGTGGTCGTCGGTGGTTCCCGTGACGGGGCACGTCGTCATGTCATCCTCCTGCGGCGCTCGTCGGTGTCGGGGTGAAGCGGACCGGAAGCGAGGCGAGGCCGCGCAGGAACGGCGAGGGGCGCCACACCAGGGCCTGGGGGGCGATCGCCAGGTCCACGTCCGGCAGGCGGTCGAGCAGCACCTCGATGCCGGTACGGGCGATGCCCTCGGCGATGTCCTGTGCGGGGTAGGGGCAGCGGTGCTCGCCGTGCCCGAAGGAGAGGAAGGCGTTGTTGCCGCCGGTGAAGACGGTGCGGTCGGGCCGCACCTGCGGGTCTCCGTTGGCGGCGGCGAAGCTGAGCATCAGCAGGTCGCCCGCGCCGATGTGCCGGCCCGCCAGCTGGGTGTCGCGGGTGGCCCAGCGGCCGGCGATGTTCTGGCTGGGGGTGTCCTCCCACAGCACCTCGTTCATCGCCTCGGCGACGCTGTGCCGGCCGCCGGTGAAGGAGGCGGAGAAGCGGTCGTCGGTGAGCATGAGGCGCAGCGAGTTGCCGATCCAGTCGGCGGTCGGCTGGTGGCCCGCGACGATGTTCACCATCATGTCCTCGACGATCTCCTCGAAGGAGAAGCCTTCGGCGAAGTCGTGGTGCAGCATCCGGGAGGCCACCCCGGCGGCCGGGGCGGTGCGCCGGGAGGCCAGCAGCGCGCTCATCGCGGCCTTGACCCGGTCGCGGCCCTCCAGCGCCCCCTCGGCGCCGTCCACCAGCGCGTTGATGCTGGGCACCAGCGCGGCGCCGTCCTCGTCGGAGAAGCCGTAGAGCCGGGCCAGCACCAGTGCGGGCAGCACCTTGGCGTACTCGGCGATCAGGTCGCCCGAGCCCCGCCCGCAGATCTGGTCGATCAGGCGGTCGGCGTACCGTTCCGCGTGCTCGCGCAGTTCGAACGGGTCGACGGCGGCGAGCGCGTCGCTCACCAGGGCCGAGCGGCGCTGGTGCCGCTCGCCCACGGTGTAGAGGATCGACGGCTGCTTGCCGACCATCGGCAGCAGCGGCCAGTCGGCCGGGATGTTCGGCCACTGGTTCCACAGGCCCGAGTCGCGGCTGAAGAGCGCCGGGTCCGAGGTGACCTGGTGGAGTTCCCGGTAGCCGAGAACCAGCCAGCACGGCACGTCGCCGGGGAGGCTGACCGGGGCGATCGGGCCGTGCTGCTCGTACATGTCGCGGTAGAGCCGCGCGCGGTCGTCGTTCTGGAAGCGCGGGCCGAGCAGGGGCACGGGTTCCGCCGCGGTGTGCGCGGGGCAGCCGGGGGGCGGCGCGGGGGTGGTGCTGCGGTGCTGAGGGGTGGTCACGGGGTGTTCTCCCGGCGCGCGGTGGACAGGGCGTACAGGTGGTGGACGAGGGCGAGCAGCACGTCCTTGCTGGACTCGCGGGAGCGCGCGTCGCACTCGACGAGCGGGACGTCCTTGGGCAGGTCGAGCGCCTCGCGTACCTGTTCGGCGGTGTGCCGGGGGCCGCCGAAGTCGTTGCGCGCGACGATGAACGGCGTGCCGTGCGCCTCCAGCCGGTCGATGGCGTACCAGGAGTCCTCCAGCCGCCGGGTGTCCACCAGCACCACGGCGCCCAGGGTGCCGGTGAACAGCCGGTCCCACAGGAACCAGAACCGCTCCTGGCCCGGGGCGCCGAACAGGTACAGCACCGTCTCGTCGTTGAGGCTGATGCGCCCGAAGTCGAAGGCGATGGTGGTGGTCGTCTTGCCCTGCACGGCCGAGAGGTCGTCGACGCCCTCGCCCGCGCGGGTCATCGTCTCCTCGGTGTTCAGCGGGCGGATGTCGCTGACGGCGCGGACCATCGTCGTCTTGCCGACACCGAAGCCGCCGACGATCACGATTTTCAGCCCCTGCGCCGCCGTGCTGAGCAGCGGAGGGCGGGCCCCGGGGTCCGCGGTCGCCACCGGGTTCGCTTCAGAGGTTGCGGAGTCCAACGAGCACCTGCTTCAGGATGTCGGGGTCGGGCAGTGCGTCAGCGGTCGGCGCCCGGCGCGGGTGGCGGGCGGTGATCTTCCCCTGGGCGAGCAGGTCGCCCAGCAGGATGCGGACGACGCTCACCGGCAGCCCCAGATCGGAGGCCAGCTCCACGACCGCCGTGGGGAAGCGGCAGATGCGGAGGATCTGGGCGTGCTCCGACTGCATGCCGCGCACGGGGGCGCTCTCGCTGACCACGAGCGTCACCAGGTCGAAGGTCTCCGCCCCGGCCGTCGAGCGGCTGCGCCCACCGGTCACGGTGTACAGCCGGTCCGGGTCCTCGTCCCGGCCCGGCCGCGTCATGCCGTGCCGCCCCCGCGCCCGTCACCCGCGGCCTCCCGGCGCGGCGGGGCGCTGAGGTACTCGCTGAGCTGTTCGATCAGCTCGTTCATGTTGTGGCCGATCAGGCCGACGTCGGAGTCCTCCTCGGCGATGACGGCCAGGTGCGCGCCGTCACCCGCCTCCACGACGAACAGGATGCCGCCGTAGAACTCCGCCATCGCCTGCCGTACGCCGCCGTCGCCGTTGCCGAACTCCACGGAAGCGCCGTGCGACAGGCTCTGGATACCTGCCGAGATGGCGGCGAGCTGGTCGGCCTGGTCCACGGAGAGCTCCGGCGTGCGGCACAGCTTGAGGCCGTCCCGGGAGAGCACGAGGGCGTGCCGGGCACCGGGTGTGCGCTCCAGCAGACTCTCCAGCAGCCAGTCGAGCTTGCTGTCAGTGATCATTCGGTGTCGTCCTCCGAGAGGGAAGAGGAGCGGGCGGGGGAGGAGGCGGGATCCGTGGGGTGCCGGCCCGTGGTGTCG
>NZ_VJOK01000001.1:6384976-6391925 GCF_013302895.1 Streptomyces albus subsp. chlorinus
CGTCGGACGCGGCACCCTGCACGGCCCGGCGGAAGTCGCCGAACCGGGCACCGGAGGGGCGCTTGGGGCGGGCGGGCCGCCCGTCCGGCCGCTCCCCGGTGGCACCGGTGGCACCGGTGGCGCCGTCGGGGGAGTCGGAGCGCGACGGCCGTGCGGAGGCGGCCGTCGCCCGGGGCGACGGCCGCCAGGGTCTGGCCCCGCCGACGCTTGGGCAGCCCGCTGGCGCCGTACTCCTGCGGCGGGGGCGGTGCGGTCGCGTACGCGCCGGTCCCGGCGGCCTCGCCGCCTCCGTCGCTCGGGGCGCGGTCGTGGCCCTGGGCGTGGCCGCCGGCGGGGCGCGCGGGCTCCGCCTCGCGGGGTGCGGGCTCCTGGGCGACCGCTGCGGGTTCCGCGCGCCGGACGTGCTCGGCCGGGCGCGGAGGGTACTGGGCGGTGTTCTGGGCCGTGCTCGGGGCGGCGTTCAGGGGGGTGCGCTGCGCCGGGACCGCGGCGGGGGCCGGGGCGGCGGGAGCGCCGGGGGCGAGGTCCTCGCGACGGGGCTCGGTCACCAGCTCGCGCGGGATGCGGACGAGCACGCCCGTCCCCCCGTGCGCGGAGGGCCGGAAGGAGACGGACAGGCCGTGCTTGTGGGCCAGGCGTCCGACGACGGCCAGCCCGAGCCGGGTGCCGGAGAGGGTGGACAGGTCGCCGTTCCTGGCCGCGACGGCCTGCTCGGCGCGGCGCAGCGCCACCTCGCCCATCACCAGCCCGCCGTCCTCGACGGTGATGACGATGCCGGCGGCCACCTCCTCGACGTACACGTGCACTTCGGAGGTGGGCGGGGAGAAGTTCGCCGCGTTGTCCATGAGTTCGGCCAGCGCGTGCATGACACCTTCGGCCGCGTGGCCGGCGATGGCGGCCTCGCTCGTGGAGTGCAGCCGCACCCGCTGGTAGCCGCTGATGCGTCCCATGGCGCCGCGCAGGATGGACTCCATGACGATCGGCTTGGCCCACCGCCGGCCCGAGCGGGCGCCGGTGAGCACGGCGATGGAGTCGGCGATCCGGCCCATCTGCGCGTTCCTGTGGTCCAGGTGCAGCAGGTCGGCGAGCACGTCCTCGTCCGCGTGCCGGTGCTCCATCTCGCGCAAATCCGCGGCCATGCTCGTGGCCAGCGCCTGGACGCGGCCGGCCGCGTTGGCGCACGCCGACATCGCGGCGGCCCGCATGCTCTCGCCCTTGTGCACCTCCCGCGCCAGGGTGACCAGCACCCGGCGCTGGGTCTCGGAGGCCACGGCGGGGGCCTCGGCCAGCGCGGTCTCGGCCGAGCCGCCGTCGCGCAGCCGGTCGACGACGGCGGGGCACGACCGTGTCGGCGAAGTAGGTCTCGGCCGCGTCCCGTTCGGCCGCCCGCGCGTGTGCGGCCGCCAGCGCCGCGCACAGGGCGCGGCCCGTCAGCACGGCCCGCGCCGCCACGGTGGCCGCCGCGCACAGCACGACCCCGGCCGCCCCGCTGCCCCAGGCGACGGCGGTGCGTGCCGACTCGTCGGCCGACCGGACGGCGAGCAGGCAGGCGAGGGCGCAGACGACGACGGAGACCAGCAGCGCGAGCGCCGTACCGGAGGCGGTTTTGGGGGCCGCGGGCCCGTTGCCGGCGGCGGGCCGGGATCCAGCGGCCGGCCGGCCGGTACCCGAGGCCGGTTGGCCCGCGCCTGCGGCCGGTGGCGGGGATATCTCGGGGGAGGTCATCAATCAGGTCCTAGGGGGACGGAACCGGACAGAGGCGAGAGCTGGGCCGCAGCCCTCCGATCAACGTCGCACCAATATAAGTCAGTTAGTGATCACTAAGTGACGGTGGGGGTTTCCGGTTCGGTGTTGTGGCGCGATGCGGTCCCCCGGATGCCGTCCCGGTGTGCCGCGCGAGGGTGCGGAGGGGGAGGCATCATGAAGAGTGTGAAGGTACGGGAGAGGCATCCAGTGCGCACCGATCCGGTGCCCCCGCCCGCCGACGGCATCCTGTGGGACGTCGTCGGGGAACTCCGCTTCCTGCTCATGCTCCCCGGGGCGCTGACCATGCAGGTCGCCCACCCCGCCGTGGGCGCGGGGGTGGACCAGCACTCGGTCTTCCGCACCGACCCCTGGGGGCGCGGTGAGCGCTCGGTGCGCAGTGTGCTGCTGTGGGTGTACGGAGGAGAGGAGGCCGCCGCCGAGGGGCGCAGGCTCCGTGAGCTGCACAAGCGCGTTCAGGGGGTGGACGCCCGCGGCAGGCGCTACCACGCGCTCACCCCCGCCTACTACGCGTGGGTGCACGCCACCGGCTTCCCCTCCTTCCGGCACTGCCAGCGGTACCTGGGGCGCCGCCCCTACACGGAGGCGGAGGAGCGCAGGCTGTACGCGGAGTGGCTCCAGGTCGGCCGCGTACTGGGCATCCGCGACCGCGACATGCCGCAGACGCTGGAGGAGTTCTGGCCCTACTGGCGCCGGATGCTGGCCGAGGAGATCGAGCCCACCGGCATCGTGCGGGAACTGGCCGCCGTCAACACGGACATCCCGCCGCCCCCGGTCCCCTCGCGGGTGCTGCGGGGCGTGCTGCGGGCGGCGTGGCCGCTGCTGGTGCACGGATTCGCCCGGCTGCGCCGCTTCGTGACGATCGGTCTGATGCCGCCGGACGCGCGGCAGGTGCTGGGGCTGCCCTGGACGCCCCGCCAGGAGCGGCGCCTGCGGCGGCTGGGCCGGACCCTGGCGCATGTGATGCCGCTGCTGCCCGAGCGCCTGCGCTACCTGCCCTACGCGCGCCGGGCCCGAGCCGCACACCGGGCCAGGACCGCACACCGGGCCCCGGCCGTGCACCGGGTGGCCGGGAGCTGACACGAGCCCCCGGCCGGCCGGGGGCGGCGTCGCACGCCGGAGCCGCCCGGCGCGGTGGCGCCGGGCGGACGGCCTCGTGAACCCCTCCCACTCAGCGGTGGTGCGGGTGGTCCGCCGTGTGGATCTTCTTCCACGACCTGGGCTGCTTCGGGGTGCCCTGGGCCGTGAGGGCGCCCTTCGCCGCCCCCGGCCCGGCGGCGGGCTTCGACGGCTGGTACAGCCAGGTGTCGAAGAGCCGCGCCAGCGGCTCGCCCGAGATCTTCTCCGCGTAGGAGACGAAGTCGCCCACGGTCGCGTTGCCGCCCTCGTGCTCGGCGGGCCAGCCCTTGAGGATGGCGAAGAAGTCCTTGTCGCCGACCTTCTTCCGCAGCGCCTGGAGCGCCATCGCGCCCCGGTCGTAGACCGCCGAGTGGAACTGGTTGTCGGGGCCCGGGTCGCCCGGCTTCACCTTCCAGAAGGCGTCGCCGGCCGGGCGCGAGGCGTACGCGTAGTCGGCCAGCTCCTGCGCCGTGCCCTCACCCTGGTCCTCCGACCACAGCCACTGCGCGTACCGGGCGAAACCCTCGTTGATCCAGATGTCCTTCCAGCCCTTGACCGAGACGCTGTCCCCGTACCACTGGTGCGCCATCTCGTGGACGACGACGGAGGTGTTGGAGCCGTCGGCGAAGTCGTCGGGGCTGTAGAACGGACGCGTCTGGGTCTCCAGCGCGTAGGTGGTGTCCGTGCCCGGGACATAGCCGCCCAGCGCGTCGAAGGGGTACTTTCCGAAGTATCCCTCCAGCCAGTCGGTGATCTCGGCGGTCCGCTCCACGCTCGCCCGCGCCGCGCCCTCGTGCTCGCCCAGGTTCTTGCTGTAGGCGTTGATGACGGGCAGTCCGGAGTCCGTGGTGTCCTTGGTGATGTCGAACTTTCCGACGGCCAGCGTGGCCAGATAGGTGGCCTGCGGGGCCCGCGAGCGCCAGTTCCAGCGCGTCCAGCCCGCCTTGGAGCGCTGCGACTGGAGCGTGCCGTTGCTGATGGCCTGGGTGCCGTCGGGGACGGCGACGCTGACGTCGTAGCTCGCCTTGTCGGTCGGGTGGTCGTTGCTGGGGAACCACCACCAGGCGGCCTCGGGCTCGTTGGCGGCCACGCCGCCGTCCTCGGTGCGGTGCCAGGAGGTGAAGCCGTTCACCTTCACGGTGGACGGGACGCCCGCGTACCGCACCACGACGGTCGCCCGCTCGCCCTTGGCCAGCGGCTTGGCGGGGGTGATCTCCAACTCGTGGGCGCCCGAGGCGGTGAAGCGCGCCTTCTCGCCGTTCACCCGCACCTCGGCCACGTCCAGCGCGAAGTCCAGGTTGAAGCGGGACAGGTCCTGCTTCGCGGTGGCCAGCAGGGTCGCCGTACCGCTCAGCCGGTCCGTCTTCGGCTGGTAGGTGAGCCGAAGGTCGTAGTGGGAGACGTCGTAGCCGCCGTTCCCGTAGTCCGGGTAGTAGGGGTCGCCCACGCCCGGGGCCCCCGGGGCCGGTTCGGCCGCCGAGGCCGGTACCGCCAGCAGCAGCGAAGCCGCCGCCATCGCACCCGGGACGATCAGTCTGTGACGCACGAGTCCTCCAGCTCTTGTGCCAACCCCCCGCCGCCGGGCACGCCGTTTGGCCGGGCCGCGACAGGAGTCACTTCGTCCGAAGGGTATGTACTCACGCGTCCCCCCGCATGTCCACAGCAACTACCGTCATACGATCGCCATCCGGACGACACACGCCCCCTTCTGCACACGCGTGCGCCCGGTTACCGTCCCCCACATGGTGATACGCGCGCGGCTCGGCCGCTCCCGGTGGAAGACGGCCGCCCTGACCTCGGCGGCGCTCCTCGTCCCCCTCCTCACCGCCACCCCCGCGGCCCGGGCGTCGTCCGACGTGGGCACCCCCTCCTCCGCCCCGCACACCGGCTTCGAACGCACGCACGGCGCACGCTGGACGACCCAGCCGGAGGAGCAGGACTTCCTCCGTACTCTCGACCGCACCAGCCGCCGGGTCGCCCTGGACACCATCGGCCGCACCAAACAGGGCCGCCCCCTGCGACTCGTCCGGATCGGCGCGCCCGCACCCGCCGGAGCCGAGGCCGTGCGGCGCGGCAACTCGGTGCTGCTGATCTGCTCCCAGCACGGCGACGAGCCCGCGGGCCGCGAGGCGTGCCTGAGCACCATCCGCGACCTGGCCCTGGCCAGGGACCGCGCCATGAAGCGCTTCCTGTCCCGTACCACCCTCCTCGTCGTCCCCACCGCCAACCCCGACGGCCGCGCGGCCAACACCCGGGGCAACTCCGACGGCGTGGACATCAACCGCGACCACCTCGCCCTCAAGACCGCCGAGGCCCGCGCCATGGCCGCCGTCACCCGCGACTGGCGTCCCGACACCGTCTACGACCTCCACGAGTACGGCGCCCATGTGCCGACGTACGTCAAGGACCTGCTCACCCTGTGGCCCCGCAACCTCAACACCGCGCGGGCCCTGCACAGCGAGTCCCGGACGCTGTCCGAGCGGTACGCGCGTCCCGCCGCCGAGGACGACGGCCACAGCACCGGCATCTACGGCATCTGGACCGACCCGGAGACCGGTGAGCCCGTCAAGCAGGTCGCGGGCGACGGGCAGGAGCGCATCCTGCGCAACACGGTCGGCGTCAAACACGCCGTCGGGCTGCTCGCCGAGACCCGCGTCGATCCCCTCACCGACGAGGAGAAGGCCGACGAGGCGGTCAACAACCGCCGCCGCGTCCGCTCCCACCTCTCCGCGCTGAAGGGCCTGTTCGACTTCGCCGGCACCCGGCGCGCCCGCATCGAGGCGGCCACCGACCGGGCGCGCGCGGCCGGCCTGGCCGACCGCGGCCCCGTCCACCTCGGCGGCGCCGACAACCAGCCCCCCGAGGACGGCCAGGTGCTCACCGACCCGCCCTGCGGCTACCGGCTGAGCGCGGCCCAGTGGAAGGACGTCGAACCGGTTCTGGACCTGCACGGCGTCCGGGCCGAGCCGCGCGGCGACGGCGCCCTGGTGCCGCTCCGCCAGTCGCAGCGCGCCCTGGTGCCGCTGCTGCTCGACGGGCGTGCCCGGTTCGCGCTGACATCCGCCACACCGGTGGACAACTGCGGCTGACCACCGCCCGGCACGTGTGCCAGGGGCCCGGCTCACTCCCCGGTGGCCGGGCCCACCAGCCGCGCCGCGTCCACCGCGCAGCCCCACGAGACGGTGACGCCCGCGCCCCCGTGCCCGTAGTTGTGGACGCACAGCGCCTCGCCGCCCCGCCCGTCGGGCAGCCGCTGGGCCTCCAGCCGGACACTCGGCCGGAACGGGCGCAGCCCCACCCGGTGTTCGAGCACCTTGGCGTCGGCCAGCCGCGGGTCGACGGCCGCGCAGCGCCGCACGATGGCCTCGGCGGTCGCCGGGTCCGGTTCCCTCTCCTCGGCCCCGTCCTGCGCCGTGCCGCCGAGGACCACGCCGTAGGGCTGCGGCAGGAGGTACGTCGTCTCGTCGGCACCGCTGGAGGCGGCCACGTACCACTCCTCGACGCCCGGGTTCTCCACCACCAGGATCTGGCCCCGCACCGCGCGGACCGACGGGTCCGGCACCAGTTCGCGGGCGCCCAGGCCGCTGCAGTTGACGACGACCGGCGCCACGGCCGCCGCCTGGGCGAGCGAACGGGCCGCGCGCCGCTCCCACCGGCCGCCCGCCGCCTCGAACCGGCCCACCAGGTAGGGGAGATAGGTCCGCATATCGACAAGCGGCGCGCGGGGCGGCGTCCCGGTCAGCGCCGCCCACTCCGGCGGCGGCGAACTGTCCGGCATGCTGCCGCGCACCAGCCGCACCCCCGTCAGCCCCGGCTGCTCCGCCAGCCAGGAGAAGTGCCGGAAGGAGCGGACCGCCCAGTCGAGGGCCCGCGCCTGAGGCTCGATGCGGTACGGCCAGATCAGTCCGCCGGCGACGGCCGAGGTGGTCTCTCCCGGCTCCTGCGGGCTCCACAGCCGTACGGCCATCCCCCGCTCGGCGAGCACCACCGCGGTCGTCAGCCCGATGACGCCGCCCCCGATGACGACGGCCGCCTCGTTCCGCTGTCTCACATCACCCATGCGAGG
>NZ_VJOK01000001.1:6392276-6396083 GCF_013302895.1 Streptomyces albus subsp. chlorinus
GGCGGGGTCAGTACGGCGGGGAGGAGGCGTCGTCCCCGGCCGGCAGCAGCAGCGTGGGGGCGGTGCCGTCCACCGTCAGCTCCCGGCGGCTCAGATGCCGGGCGTCCCGGCGGAACAGCCCCTGGAGCACCGTCCCCCCCCGCTCGCCGCGCCGATGTCACCGGGAGAGGGCAGCATCGCGAAGGTGCCGTCGTACACCAGCGTGCGGTGCTCGGCCGCGGCCATCGGGTCAGCTGCCCTTCCTCGGGGCGGGAACCGGGGAGGCGGGGGCTCCGGGCTCCGGGCCAGCAGGTCCAGGGCGAGGGCGGCCGTCCAGCTGAAGTCCCGGGCACCCCGGCCCGCGCCGCTGTACGGGTCGAGGTACTCGGCGAAGCCGCTCGCCGCCGCCGCCCGCAGCACCTCACCGGCCAGCGCGTCGGCCCGCGCCCGCCGGCCGTGCTGCCGCAGCCCCCGCTCCATCAGCCAGTTGACGTTGAACCAGGCGGGACCGCGCCAGTAGCGGTGCCGGTCGAAGGCCGCACCCACCAGGTCGTAACTGGGCAGCAGGGGAACGGTCGTGCCCAGGCCGAAGTGCTCTCCCGAGGCCGTGCGCAGCAGCGCTTCGACGATCCGGCCGGGCAGCCCGGGGACGAGCAGCGGCAGCAGCCCCGCGGCGCCCCGTTCGGGCACCGGCCGCCCGCCCGCAGGTCCGTCGCGCAGGTCACGGCACAGGAACTGTCCCGCTTCCTGGGACCACAGCCGCGCCACGAGCGCCTGGGTCAGCGCCGCCGCCCGCTCCCGGTGTTCGCCGGGATCCTCACCCACCTCCTCGGCGAGGTCCGCCAGCGCGTGTTCGGAGGCGATGAACAGGGCGTTGAAGCCGGGGTCCTCGACGGCGAACGCGTGCGGGGCCGCGGCGTCGTCGTACCCGTGGGCGCGGTAGTCGGCCGCGAGCCGGACATACCGTGCGTAGTCCAGATCGGTGGGCCGGTCGTCGGCGGCCCCGTGCACCAGGTCGGCGCGGCGGAACGAGCCCGCGGCTGCCGGCTCGATCCGCGCCAGCGGCCCGTCCCAGCACGGACTGTTGTCCATGCCCGGCTCCCACGGGTGGACCACGGCGGCCAGCCCGCCGCCGCCCAGATCGCGGTGGGCGGCCAGATAGCGGTGCCAGGCCGCCAGCCGCGGGCGGACGCGGGCCAGGAAGCCGCGCCGTGCCGAGGTAACGGGGTCCGCCCGGTGCACCAGCAGCGCGGCCAGCGCGTGCACGGGCGGCTGGACGATCCCGGAGGTCTCCGCACCGGCCGGGGCGGCGGGCACCGACGAGGAGCGCCAGAAGTCCGGCCCGGGGAAGTAGGCGTCCAGCGGTACCGCCGGGTTGAAGACGATGTGCGGCAGGCGCCCGTCCGCCCACTGCGCGCCCAGCAGCGTCTCCAGTTCGCGCTGGGCCCGCACCGGGGAGAGGTGCCGCAGCCCGATGGCGACGAACGCCGAGTCCCAGCTCCACTGGTGCGGGTAGAGGCTCCGCGACGGCACCGTCGAGGTCCCCGTCCAGTTGCCGAGCAGCACCCGGCACGCGGCCCGGCGCAGCGCCCGCCGCGTGCCGGGCGGGGGTGAGGGGGCGGGCGGCGAGGAGGAGGCGGACCCCTCCAGGGTCAGCGGCGGCACGGGCGTCATCGGCGTACCCCGCTCGCCGGGGCCGGCCCGCTCATCCGCGCCAGGAACGGCGGTATCGAGCGCACCGCCTCCGCCGGGTCCGAACCCGGCGGGACCCGGCACTCGACGGCCAGGTGGCCTGGGTGGCCGGCGCTGTCGAGCGCGCCCAGCCAGGCCGGCCAGTCCAGGTCGCCCGCACCCGGCAGACCGGGCGTGCCGTTCGACTCGGGGGAGACCTCGGTGACTTCGCCGACCTCCGAGTGGCCCCAGCCGGTCACCGGATAGGCGATACCGGCCGCGCCCTCCCGGAAGAGGCGCGCTTGCGGGTCCCACGTCCGCGTCGGATACGGGCTGGCTCCCCTGCAGGCGGTAAGTTCCATTTCCGTAGATATGCCGGAATAGCGTGTGCGGACCCGTAGATGGCCTGGCGGCAGCGGCTCGCTCTCGTGCTCGGCCACCTCGACCGTACGAGGGGCGGTGAACTGGACAACACGCTCCACAGGGGGCTCCGAACGGCTTGGCTCCGGACTTCGGCAGTTTCGTCGAAGATACCTCAGGGTTACGTCTTGTAAAGAGACAGAACTGGTGCTGGGATGCGGTGCTGGCAGGCGGAAGAGGGGCGATGTGGCACGTGATGCGGAGGAGTCATCGTCCTCCCGTAAGGAGCATCCTGGTCAAATCAGTCGAAAAGGCGCGACCAAGGGTGAGGTATGGGGACGTGGACGCGGCGGTCGCGGGTGGCCGCGGCCGTGCTCGCCGGGGTGCTCGGCGCGGGACTCCTCGCCGGCTGCTCCGGCAGCACCGGGGCAGGGCCGGACAAACCAGACAAGAACCTAACGGTGTGGACGCTGGAGAACCTGCCCGCACGGATGGCCGCGACCAAGAAGGTCGTCTCCCGCTACGAGAAACACAGGGGCGTGCGGGTCCAGCTCGTCGGCGTCGACGAGGCCCAGCTGCCGCAGCTGATCATGTCCGCGGCAGCCGCCGGTGACCTCCCCGACGTGATCGCCGCGCTCCCGCTCGGCCAGGTGTGGCAGATGTACGGCAACGGCCTGCTCAACACCGAGATGCCCGCCGACATCATCGAGGACCTCGGCCCCGGCACCTTCGACGCCAACGCGCTCCGGCTCACCGCCGACGGGAGGAAGCGGCTGAGCGTCCCCTCCGACGCCTGGCTCCAGCTCCTCGTCTACCGCAAGGACCTGTTCGCCAGGGCGCACCTGGCGCCCCCCACCACCTACCGCACCATGACCGAGGCGGCGGCGAAGCTGGACAAGGGGAGGATGGACGGCATCTCCCTCGCCACCGACCCGGGCGACGTCTTCACCCAGCAGAGCTTCGAGAACGTGGCACTGGCCAACGACTGCCGCCTCATCGGCGACGGGACCGGCGGGAAGAGCGCGGGCGGCGGCTCCGGCGACGACGCCGTGGCCCTCGACTCACCCGCCTGCCGCCGCGCCTTCGCCACGTACCGCTCCCTCGCCCGCGACCACGGACCCCCGGGCACCCAGACGCTCGACTCGACCCGCGCCACCTACTTCGCCGGCCGCTCCCCGATGCTGATGTGGTCCTCCTTCCTGCTGGACGAGCTGGCCGGAGAGCGGGCCGACACCCGCCCGAGCTGCGCCCGGTGCGGGAAGGACCCCGGCTTCCTGGCGAAGAACAGCGGCATCACCACCGCCTTCCAGGGCCCCGACGCGCGCAGGCCGGGCCAGTTCGGCGAGATCACCTCCTGGACGGTGACCAGAACGGCCGAGACCGAGGCCACACGCGGCTTCATCGCGTACATGATGGGCGCGGGCTACCAGGGCTGGTTCGGCATGGCGCCCGAGGGCAAGATCCCCGTCCGCGAGGGCACCGCCGACGACCCGGACAAGTACACCCGCGCCTGGCGCCACAGCCGCCTCGGTGTCGAGGCCACCCACCGCAGGCCGCTCGACGAGATCTACTCCGACACCCTGCTGGACGAACTGGCCGACGGCATCGGCCACATGCGCCGCTGGGGCATCACCGAGGGCGAGGGCGCACTGGTGGGCGCCACCAACGGCGAGCTGCCCGTGGCCAAGGCGGTCGGCGAGATGACCAGCGGCCGCACCCCTCCCGGCGAGGCCGCGCGCGAGGCCGACGAGGAAGTCGCCGCACTGCGAAGGTCCCTGCGATGAGCGCCACTCCGCC
>NZ_VJOK01000001.1:6396920-6404235 GCF_013302895.1 Streptomyces albus subsp. chlorinus
CGCCGCCGCCCGCTGACCGGCGCGGGCCCCGGGAGAACCGCGCCGGGCTGGCCTTCGTGACCCCCACCTTCGTCGTGGTCCTGGTGGTCGTCGTCCTGCCGATCCTGTGGACCGTGCTGCTGGCCTTCCAGCACGCGCGGCTGGTGGACATCCAGGGCATGAGCCTGTTCGGCCGCTGGACGCTGGACAACTTCTCCGGTGTCTTCTCCTCGCCGGGCTTCTGGACCAGCCTGTGGACCACCCTGCTCTACACCGTCGGCGCCACCGCGGGCTCCGTCGTCCTGGGACTGGTCGCGGCCCTGGCGCTGCGCAGGCCCTTCCGCGGCCGCGGCCTGCTGCGCGGCTCGATGCTGCTGCCGTACGTGGCACCCGTGGTGGCCGTGGCGTTCGTGTGGGAGACCGCGCTCAGCCCGCAGTTCGGCATCGTCAACGAGTGGGGCGGCAAGCTGCTGGGCTGGGACGACCCGATCGCCTTCCTGTCCACCCGCTCCTTCGAGGTCTCCGTCCTCGGGGCGCACTTCGACCTCCCGCTCGCGCTGCTGACCGTCATCGCGTTCGAGACCTGGCGCTACTTCCCCTTCGCCTTCCTCTTCCTGCTGGCCCGCCTCCAGGCGGTGCCCGAGGTGCTGGAGGAGGCCGCGAAGGTGGACGGCGCCACCCCCTCCCAGCGCTTCCGGTACGTCCTGCTGCCGCAGCTGATGCCGGTCATCGCGCTGCTGTGCGTGCTGCGCTTCATCATGACGTTCAACAAGTTCGACGACGTCTACCTGCTCACCGGCGGCGGCTCGGGCACCGACGTGGTGGCCGTGCGCGTGTACGACTTCCTCACCGCCCGCTTCGACGTGGGAGCCGCAGCGGCCCAGGCCCTGGTGCTCGCCGTCGTGCTCATGGCGCTGCTCGGCGTCTACTTCGCGTTCTTCGCCAAGAGGGTCCAGGAGGAGGAGGAGTGAGGAGCCGCGCGCGGTTCGAGGAGCGCCTCTTCGGCGTGCTCCGACGGGTGGTGATCGCCTTCCTCGCCCTGATCACCCTGGCGCCCTTCTTCTACATGCTGCTGCTGTCGGTGAAGCCCATCGGCGTGCTGCTCCTGAACCCGGGTCAACTGTGGGTGAGCGCCCACGACTTCACCCTCAGCACCTACCGGGAAGTGCTCAGGCCCGGCTCCGCGGGCGGCCAGGGGTTCGGGCGCATGCTCGCCAACTCCGCGCTCGTCTCGCTCGGCACGGTCGCGCTGACCCTGCTCGCGGCCATTCCCGGCGCCTACGCGGTCAGCAGGCTCAGGTTCTTCGGCGGCAGGCAGGTCAGCGCCCTCTTCCTCGCGGTCTACCTCTTCCCGGCCACGCTGCTGGCCGTCCCGCTCTTCGTGATGTTCGCGAAGATGGGCCTCCAGGGCAGCCTGGTCGGGCTCGCGATCGTCTACATCGCCCAGACCGTGCCGGTGTCGATCTACATGATGAAGAACTACTTCGTCACCATCCCCGACTCCCTCGAAGAGGCGGCGGCGCTGGACGGCTGCACCCGGCTCCAGACGGTGCGCAAGGTCGTCCTCCCGCTGGCCACACCGTCCCTGATGGCGACCGGGCTGTACATCTTCATGATCGCCTGGAACGAGTTCCTCTTCGCGCTGCTCTTCCTGGCCGCCCGGCCTCAGAAGTGGACGGTCTCGCTCGGCCTCCAGCAGCTCGCGGGCGGCATCGAGGTCTCCAAGACCGTGCTGATGGCAGGATCGGTGGTGCTGACCATCCCCGTCGTCCTGCTGTTCTTCGCCGCGGAGCGGCTCCTCACCGAGGGGCTGACCAGCGGCGCGGACAAGGGCTGACGGACACGCCGGCGCGGGCCGCGACCAGCGGCCGGCGCCGGCCGCCGACCAGAGCTGAGGAGAGCATGACCGGTATGACCGGCAACCAGTCGAGCGCGGGCCACCTGCTGCGGCTCATCCGGGAGGGCCGGGCCACCACACGCGGCGCCCTCCAGCGGGCCACCGGGCTGTCCCGGTCGACCGTCGGCCACCGCCTCGACCAGCTCTTCGCGGCGGGCTGGCTGCGCGAGGGCGAGACCGAACCGGTGGCCGGACCGGCCGGCGGGCGCCCCTCGGCCCGGCTGGAGTTCGACGCCGGGCACGCCGTCGTGCTCGCCGCCGACCTCGGGACCCGGCACGCCGGGGCCGCCGTCCTCGACCTGGCCGGGGGCGTGCTGGCGGAGCACTCCGGCGAGCTGGTGATAGGAGAGGGGCCCGAGCAGGTGCTCGACCGGCTCGGCCGGTGGTTCGCCGCGCTGCTGGAGGAGTGCGGCACCGACCCCTCCCTCGTGTGCGGGATCGGCCTGTCCGTGCCCGGTCCCGTGGACGTCGCCACCGGCGTCGTCGTCCAGCCGCCCATCATGCCCGGCTGGGACGGCTACCCCATCCCGCGGCGCATGCAGGAGGCGTACGCGGCGCACGTCCGCCCCGGCGACCCGGTGCCCGTCCTCGTCGACAACGACGCCAACCTCATGGCGTACGCCGAACAGCGCGCCGGGCACCCCGACTGCGCCGCCTTCCTGCTGGTCAAGGTCGCCACCGGGATCGGGGCCGGCGTCGTCGTGGACGGGCGGCCCTACCGGGGCATCGACGGCGGCGCGGGCGACATTGGGCACATCCGGGTGCACGACTGCCCCGACGCGCTGTGCATGTGCGGCCACCACGGCTGCCTGGCCGCCGTCGCCAGCGGCCGGGCCCTCGCCGAGCAGCTGACGGCGGCGGGGGTGCCCACCACCTCGGGCTCCGGGGTCCGCGCGCACCTGGCCGCGGGCCGGCCTGAGGCGGTACGGCTGGCCCGCGAGGCCGGACGGCGGGTGGGGGAGGTGCTGGTCACCGTCGTCACCCTGCTCAACCCCGGCGTGCTGATGATCGCCGGCGACCTGGCCGGCACCCCGTTCGTGACCGGCGTCCGCGAGCTGCTCTACCAGCGGGCCATGCCCCGCACCACCGCCCATCTGCACGTCGTCACCTCCCGGCTCGGCGACCGCGCGGGCCTCGTCGGCGCCGCCGCCATGGTCGTCGAGGACCTCTACGCCCCCGACCGCGCCGACGCCCGCCTGGCCGCCCTCACCGGGTGAGCCGGCCCCACCACCGCGGGAGGACACCACCGTGACCGCACCCTGGACCCGGGTCCCGCACCCGGATCGAGGTGTACGGGACGGGGGGGAGGAACTGGTCCTCGACACCGCCTTCCTCGACCACGAGGAGTGCCGGCCGGTGCTGCGGCGCGGGTTCGCCACCGCCGTGCGCGCCGGGCGTGCCGGGGAGACCGACGCCCGGCGCGGACCGCGGCTCCCACAGCTGCTGGAGCAGGCGACGGTGGCCCAGCCCTACAGCTCCTCCGGGTCCGCCTCCCGCAGCCCGCCCCCGGAGAGCTCCAGCCACCTGGTGATCCCCAGCTCCCGCAGGAACGGCAGATCGTGGCTGGCGACGACCAGTGCGCCCTCGTACGCGGCCAGGGCCTCGCGCAGCCGGCGGACGCTCGCCAGGTCCAGGTTGTTGGTGGGCTCGTCCAGCATCAGCAGCTGTGGTCCCGGCTCGGCGAGCATCACGGCCGCGAGCGTGGCACGGAACCGCTCGCCGCCCGAGAGGGTGCCCACCGCCCGGTCGGCGCGCGCGCCCCGGAAGAGGAACCGGGCCAGCCGGGAGCGGATCTGCTGGTTGGTGGCCTCCGGCGCGAGCGCGGCCACGTTCTCGGCCACCGACAGCGTGTCGTCGAGGACGTCCAGCCGCTGCGGCAGATACCGCAGCGGAACATGGGTGCGCACCTGGCCGGAGGCAGGTGCCAGCTCCCCCGCGACCGTCCGCAGGAGCGTCGTCTTGCCCGCTCCGTTCGGCCCCACCAGCGCGATCCGGTCCGGCCCGTCCACCCGCAGCGTCACGCGCGCCCCGGTCCGCAGCTCGGCCTCCTCCAGGGTGAGGACCTGCCGTCCGCGCGGCACCGCCGTGGACGGCAGCTCCACCTGGATCTCCTCGTCCTCCCGGACCCGTTCGGCGGCCTCCTCCAGACGGTCCTCGGCCTCCTCCAGACGCTGCTCGTGCAGCCCCCGGTGCCTGCCCGCCGTCTCCTGCGCCTTCCGCTTGCGCGCGCCCAGCAGGATCTTCGGCTGGCCCCCGCCGGCGGCGGCCCTGGCGCCGTGCCGTGCCCGCCGGGCCAGCTGGGTGCGGGCCTCGGCCAGTTCGCGCTTCTGCCGCCGTACGTCCGTCTCGGCCGCGCGCACCATCCGTTCGGCGGCCTCCTGCTCGACGGCCACGGCCTCCTCGTACGCGGCCAGATTGCCGCCGTACCAGGTGACCTCGCCGCCGCGCAGCTCCGCGATCTGGTCGACGAGACCGAGGAGTTCGCGGTCGTGGCTGACGACGACGAGCACCCCGGGGAAGCCCGCGACGGCCTCCCGGAGCCGCTGCCGGGCCCGCCGGTCGAGGTTGTTGGTGGGCTCGTCCAGCAGCAGGACGTCCGGCCGGGCCAGCAGCAGTGCCGCCAGCCGCAGCAGCACCGACTCACCGCCCGAGACCTCGCCGAGGGTGCGGTCGAGATCCACGTGGGCCAGGCCGAGCTGGTCGAGCGTCGCCCGCGTCCGCTCCTCCACGTCCCAGTCGTCGCCGACGGCGGTGAAGTGCTTCTCGCTCACGTCTCCCGACTCGATCGCGTGCAGCGCGGCCCGGGCCTCGGCGACGCCGAGCGCCTGGTCGACGCGCAGCGTCGTGTCGAGGGTGAGGTCCTGCGGCAGGTACGCCACCTCGCCGGTGGTCTTCACCGTGCCCGCGTCCGGGCGCAGTTCACCCGCGAGCAGCTTGAGCAGGGTGGATTTCCCGGCGCCGTTCAGCCCGATCAGACCGGTCCGTCCCGGCCCGAAGGCCAGGTCCAGATCGGTGAGGACCGGGGTGCCGTCGGCCCAGGAGTAGGACAGCCGGGTGCAGCCGAGGGCGGGGGAGTGGGTGGACATGGGGGTCTCCTGTCGCGTCGTGGCGGGCGGTGAGCAGTGCGGAAGACACCGAGCCCCGGGCACGACACCTCAGGGGGAGACCAGAAGAGAGAAAGGCCCGGACAGACGGCCGGCTCGCTTCCGAGGTCACACGCGTGGCACAGCAGAGGGCACACGGTGTCTTGGACCTCAGACGAGCAACGACCTCTCCGATCGACGGGGACAGAGCCGCCCAGGACGATACGCGCCGCCGTCATGGTCCGCAAGGCTTTTCCGGCGTACGGCGATGTGCTGTGCTGCGGGCATGGTCCATACCACACAGCCCCGCCCGAACCACGGAGCCGACCGCCACCCGACGGTGCCGCTGAAGCCGCTCCAGGTCCCCGCACCCGAGGCCGAGGACCGTGCCAGGTCGTTCTACGCGCTGATGTCCCGCCGCCGCACGGTCCGCGACTTCGACTCCCGGCCCGTCCCCGAAGCCGTTCTGGAGTGGGCCGTCCGCACCGCCGGCACCGCGCCCAGCGGCGCCCACGTCCAGCCGTGGCGCTTCGTCGTCCTCACCGACCCCGACCGCAAGCGGCGGCTGCGGGAGGCTGCCGAGGCCGAGGAGCGCGAGTTCTACGGGCGCCGCGCCTCGGACGAATGGCTGTCCGCCCTCGCGCCCCTCGGCACCGACGAGCACAAGCCGTTCCTGGAGATCGCGCCCGCCGTCATCGTCGTCTTCGAGGTCCACAAGGGCCCCCGCACGCCGCGCCCTTACTACACGAAGGAGTCCGTCGGCATCGCCGTGGGCTTCCTGCTGGCGACCCTCCACCAGGCGGGCCTGGCCACCCTCACCCACACCCCCAGTCCCATGCGCTTCCTCAACGAGATCTGCGAGCGCCCGCCCGAGGAGCGCGGCGCCTACGTGATACCGGTCGGCTACCCGGCGCCGGGCGCGCGGGTGCCGGACCTGACGCGGAAATCCCTGGAAGAGGTGATGATCCGGCTGTGACCCCCGGCCGTCCACCCACCCGCGGGGCCGTGCATACTCCTGGTCACCACAGTGACCGAAGGGATGGCAGATGCGCAGTTGGGCACGGGGGATCGCGGGCATGGCCTGCGCGGGCGGCCTGGTTCTCGCGGCAGCCGGGTGCGGCGGCCAGGACGGCGGGGACGACTCCGGGCGGGCCGGCGCCGCCCGCGCCGGGCGGCCGGCGGCCGGAGTCGTCACCCGCGCGCAGGCGGACCGGCTCATCGACCGCTACGAGAAGATCAACAACCGGGCCAACAAGACCTCGGACCCCAAGGTCCTCTCCCGGGCCGAGGCCGGTCCGCTCTTCCAGGAGAGCAAGGCCACCTACCGGCTGCAGAAGAACTGGACCAGGAAGCGGCTCGCCGAGTACCGGGAGTCCTTCCGCTATGTGAACCGCGAGTACTACATCCCGCGCAAGGGCACCGCCGACTGGTTCGTGACGGTCGCCTACTCCAGGAACCCGGGCGGCAAGAAGAGCAAGTACCCGGGCATCCTCGTCATGGAGAAGAAGGCCGCGGGCTGGCGGATGGTCGCGGGCAGCTACAGCGACTCGGCCTGGACACCGCGCCTCGCCAAGGACAAGGACGGCTTCGCCCTCCCGGTGACCGACCCGGACAAGAAGATCGGCGCCCTGGCACCCTCCCGCCTCTCCGACGCGCTGCTGGACCTCTACGACGACGCGGGCCCCACCGAGGCCACCGGGTTCCGCTCCTCGGCGGCCACCCGCTGGATACGCAAGGTGCCCAGGACCCAGAACAAGCTGCTGAGCCCCGCCGGTGAGGCCGTCTTCAGCCGGGGGGAGACCGCCCACGAGGAGGTCCACGCCCTCCGCACCCGCGACGGCGGCGCGCTCGCGGTCTTCACCACCCAGGTGCGGGAGCACGACCGGGGCACCCAGCTGTCGGCCACCATCCACCCGTCCGACGACATGAAGGTCTACGCGGGCCCGTCCTCCCGGCCCTCCTTCTTCGTCGACTGGCTGCACCAGTCCAGCGCCTATCTGCCGCCCAAGGGCACGGCGAAGCTCCTCGGCTCCGAATACACCATGACGGGCGCCGCCCCGGGCACCGACGAGAACGGCCGCATGCCGGGCGTGAACAGCTGACCGTCCCGGTGAGCGGCGGCCCCGGCCCCGCCGCCCGGGTGCGGGCGGCGGGCAGCGGGCGACCGCGGCAGCGGGGGACGCCGCGGGGATGGTGGCACGACACCGAGCCACCGCCCCCCCCGCGGGCCAGCCGGATCAGGCCAGGCCGGCCCGCCGCAGCGCCTCCGCCATCTCGCTGTTGGCCGGGCGGGAGCCGCGGAACCGCGGCGCCTCCCCCGCTCCTGTCACCGTTCCCGCCACCCGTCTTGCCGTTA
>NZ_VJOK01000001.1:6404255-6407720 GCF_013302895.1 Streptomyces albus subsp. chlorinus
GCCCTTGCCGGCCTCGCGCCGCCCGGACCCCTGGCGCTGGCGGGGCGCGCCACCGCCCCGGCGGTCCCTGCCGCCCCCGCGCCGGGCACCGCCCGCCGCCTCCGGCTCGTCGTCCAGCCGCAGCGTCAGCGAGATCCGCTTGCGGGCCTCGTCCACCTCCAGCACCCGGACCTTGACGATGTCGCCGGGCTTGACCACGTCCCGCGGGTCCTTCACGAACGTCTTCGACATCGCCGAGACGTGCACCAGCCCGTCCTGGTGCACACCGACATCGACGAAGGCGCCGAACGCGGCGACGTTGGTCACCACGCCCTCCAGCACCATCCCGGACGCCAGGTCGCCCAGCTTCTCGACGCCCTCCTTGAAGCTGGCCGTGCGGAACGCGGGGCGCGGGTCACGGCCCGGCTTCTCCAGCTCCCGGAGGATGTCGGTGACCGTCGGCAGACCGAACGTGTCGTTGACGAACTCCTTGGGGTCCAGCCCGCGCAGCGCCGCCGTGTTGCCGATCAGCGAGGAGACGTCCGTGCCGGTCTTGTCCACCATCTCGCGCACCACCGGATACGCCTCCGGGTGCACCGCCGAGGCGTCCAGCGGGTCCACGCCGTCGCGGATGCGCAGGAAGCCCGCACACTGCTCGAACGCCTTGGGGCCGAGCCGGGGCACCTCCTTGAGCTGCTCGCGGCTGGTGAAGGGGCCGTTGGCGTCCCGGTGCGCCACGATGTTCTCCGCCAGGCCCGAACCGATGCCCGAGACCCGCGCCAGCAGCGGGGCCGAGGCGGTGTTGACGTCCACCCCGACGCCGTTCACACAGTCCTCCACCACGGCGTCCAGCGAGCGCGAGAGCTTCACCTCGGACAGGTCGTGCTGGTACTGCCCCACACCGATCGACTTCGGGTCGATCTTCACCAGCTCCGCCAGCGGGTCCTGCAGACGCCGCGCGATGGAGACGGCGCCACGCAGCGACACGTCCAGCTCGGGCAGCTCCTGCGAGGCGTAGGCCGAGGCGGAGTAGACCGAGGCACCAGCCTCGGAGACCATCACCTTCGTCAGCCTCAGATCGGGGCGGGCCGCGATGAGTTCCCCGGCGAGCTTGTCCGTCTCCCGGGAGGCGGTGCCGTTGCCGATCGCGATCAGCTCCACCTTGTGCGCCTCGGCGAGCGCCGCCAGCGTGGCCAGGGCGGCGTCCCACTGCTTGTGCGGGGCGTGCGGATAGACCGTGTCGGTGGCGGCCACCTTGCCCGTCGCGTCGACCACGGCGACCTTCACCCCGGTGCGCAGCCCCGGGTCGAGCCCCAGGGTGGGGCGGGTGCCCGCGGGCGCGGCGAGCAGCAGGTCCCGCAGGTTGGCGGCGAACACCCGCACCGCCTCGTCCTCGGCCGCGGTCCGCAGCCGGGTGCGCAGATCGATGCCCAGGTGCACCAGGATGCGCGTCCGCCACGCCCAGCGGACCGTCTCGGCCAGCCAGGCGTCCGCCGGGCGGCCCTCGTCCCGCACCCCGAAGCGGTGCGCGATGGAGCGCTCGTAGGAGCTGGGCCCCTCCTGCCGCGTGCCGTCCTCACCGGCGGGCTCGGGATCCAGGGTGAGGTCGAGCACGTCCTCCTTCTCCCCGCGCAGCAGGGCCAGGACGCGGTGCGAGGGCAGCTCGGTGAAGCTCTCGGAGAAGTCGAAGTAGTCGGCGAACTTGGCGCCCTCCTGCTCCTTGCCCTCGCGCACCGTTGCGACCAGCCGGCCCCGCTCCCACATGCGCTCGCGCAGCTCACCGATCAGGTCGGCGTCCTCACCGAAGCGCTCGGTCAGGATGGCGCGGGCGCCCTCCAGCGCGGCGGCGGCGTCGGCCACGCCCTTGTCGGCGTCGACGAACGCGGCGGCAGCGGCGGCCGGCTCCACCGTCGGGTCCGCCAGCAGCCCCTCGGCCAGCGGCTCCAGACCGGCCTCGCGGGCGATCTGCGCCTTGGTGCGCCGCTTGGGCTTGAAGGGCAGGTAGATGTCCTCCAGGCGTGCCTTGGAGTCGGCGGCCAGGATGCGCGCCCGCAGCTCCTCGGTGAGCTTGCCCTGGCCGCGCACGGACTCCAGGACCGCCTCGCGCCGCTCCTCCAGCTCCCGCAGATAGCGCAGCCGCTCCTCCAGGGAGCGCAGCTGCGCGTCGTCGAGCATCTCGGTCGCTTCCTTGCGGTAGCGCGCGATGAACGGCACGGTCGACCCGCCGTCCAGCAGCTCGACAGCGGCCCGGACCTGCCGCTCGCGTACGCCGAGTTCCTCGGCGATCCTGCCTTCGATGGTCGTCGTCACGATGGTTCGTTCCGCCTTCTCGGTGCTGTGGTCCCCCGGTAGGGATGCATTGTGGCAGGCGGGTCCGACAGCCCGGCGCAGGCGGGCGCCGCCGCCCGGCACGGCGTCGGGCCGCGGGGGAGCCGGCCCGCGCGGGTTCAGCCCTCAGCCCTTGCCCCGCAGGTCGGCGGGGAAGGCGCCCGCCTCGGTCGCCGCCCGCGCGAAGCCGCCCGCCAGTTCGGTGAGCCGCGCCACGTCCTCGGCGCCCAGCAGCTCGTAGGGGCCGCGGTCCAGCCGGTCGGTCTCCTCCTCCAGGTGCGTGCGCAGCGCGACGCCCTGCTCGGTCAGCTCGCCGTCGCCGTCCAGCAGTCCGCGTGCGGCCAGCCGCCGCTGCGCCTCGCTCCAGTCCCGCTCGTTGTAACCGCGGGTGCGCATGACCCAGGCCGGGTTCATGCCGTGTCCGCTGGCGGTGTGGCTCACCAGTGCCTCCAGCGCGTCGAGTTCGGCGTGCTGGAGGGCGGCTATGTGGCCGTCGCCGCGGTGTTCGCGCAGCAGGGTCGCCGCGTGCCACAGCGCCAGATGCGGCGCCTGGTCGACCGGCGGGGTGGGCAGGTCGGCGTTGGCGGAGTACAGGGGGCGGCCCGAGCGGGTGCAGCCCTCGGCGGCGCGCAGCGCCAGTCGCGCGGCCTCGGCCATCCGCGGGGAGGTGACGGCCTCCTCGCCCAGCAGGTGCCGCAGTGTCGCGTCGGCGGCGCGCAGCCGTGCGGCGAGCACGGTCTCCGGGGCGGCGGCGTCCCACACCTCGGGGACGAACCGGGCGACCAGGGCGTGGCTGTAGTTGTAGAACGTGGCCGTCACCGTGCCGGCGCCCACGGCCCCCAGCGGGGCGGAGCGGGTGGCCAGGTTCACCGCGTGCGGGTCGTCGATGCCGTACGGCGCCAGTTCCCTGCTCAGCGCGGGGGAGAAGTACAGCGCGGAGTGCAGGGCGTTGAGGGCGTTGTGACAGCGCCGCCCGGCGCGTTCGGGAAGTGACGTCATGCCGGTACGCTACCGGGCGGTATCCGGGACCTGAAGGGCGGGGAACCCACGGCTCGCCCCGGTCCGGCCCCCCGGTTCAGCGTGCGGGACTCCCGTTCCGCTGCGCGGAGTTCACTTCCCGGCGCGGCCACAGGAAGCGCGGCGGGCGGCGCTCCGGCA
>NZ_VJOK01000001.1:6408535-6436776 GCF_013302895.1 Streptomyces albus subsp. chlorinus
GCGGAGCGAGCCACCTTCCGCGCCCGCGCGGAAGGTGCCCCCGGACCCGGTCGGTACCGGCACCCGGGCTTCCGGATCGGCCGCCGGTTCCTCCAGCACCGCTGGCAGCTCACGCCACAGGGCAGGGGTCATCGCGTTCCGTTTGCCCGGGCGGTGGAGGGCCGGGACGACGACGCCCGCGTGTCGCGCACCGTGTGCGGAGTCGGCTCCATGGGCGTGGTCGGCTCCATGGACGTGATCGTATGCGGCACGCGCCACGTTCTGTCATGGAACCGACTGGCACGGAAGGCTTCTGTCAAATGCCATCGAAAAGTGCCGAGTTGCAGTCAGCGGCACAGACCGGAGCCGCGCGGCACCACCATTTCCTGCAAGTACATCTGCAAGTACATCCATGACCGACCAAGAGAGCGGGGTACGCAGATGGAGAGCCGCGGTGGACAGCTCGCCGGCGTCATCGACGAGGCTCCCACGGACGCCGGGAGAAGGCAGCCGGCGGACGACGGGAGCCGGGCGGGGACGAGGGCGGGGCCCAGGGGCGCCGCTATGGTGCCGCTGAGGGGGCGCGGCGAGCCGCCCCGGCGCGGCGAACACCGCACGGTGGACTGCGCGTACGACGGCAGGGTGGGGTACGCGCGGGCCCGCACGCAGGGCCCCGAGCGGGAGAACAGCTGGCGGTTCACGGCGCCTGCCGCCGACTCCTCCGTCCCCCGCCTGCGGCACGCCGTGCGCGACCTGCTGGGGCGGCAGCCGGTGCGCGTCCCCGAGGACACGCTCCAGGGCGCGCTGCTGATCCTCTCGGAGCTGGTGACGAACGCCGTACGGCATGCGGCGGTGCTCTCGCCCGAGATCGGGGTCGAGATCCGGCTGGGCGGCGGATGGCTGCGGGTGGCGGTGGAGGACGGCCATCCCTACCGCCCCAAGGCACTGGAGGCCGAGCCGCTCCAGGAGCAGACCGGCGGCCGGGGGCTGCTGCTCGTCAAGACGCTCACCACCGAGGCGGGCGGTGTCTGCGACGTCGAGCGGACCGGCGCCGGGGGAAAGATCGTCTGGGCCGCGCTGCCCCTGGGGGCGGTCGGTTAGGGGCCGGCCGCCGGTGCTCCGGGCGCGGGATTCACCAGCCCCCCGCGCCGCCCGTCACCTCGCGGATCGCGGGACGGGCCGCGTCCAGCACGGTCATGAACCAGGTCGAGAAGGTGTCCGTCGCGTGCCGTGCGGCCAGTTCCTCCGCCGTCACGAACGCGATCTCGGCGATCTCCTCCGGGTCCGGCCGCGGCTCCTCGCGCAGCAGCCCCGCGAACAGGTGGTTGAACTCCTGCTCGACCAGGCCCGAGGTCGGATCGGGGTGGTTGTAGCGCACGGTGCCCGCCTCCCGCAGCAGCGCGGGCGCGACCCCCAGTTCCTCGCCGACCCGCCGCGCGGCGGCGGCGAACGGCGATTCGCCCGGATACGGATGTCCGCAACAGGTGTTGGACCACACTCCTGGTGAGTGGTACTTGCCCAGCGCCCGGCGCTGGAGCAGCAGCCGGCCCCTGTCGTCGAAGAGGAAGACGGAGAAGGCGCGGTGCAGCTGCCCGGGGGCCACATGGGCCGAGAGCTTCTCCGCGGTACCGATCGTGATCCCGTCCTCGTCGACCAGTTCGAGCATGATCGGGGCCGCTGAGCTGTTCGCCATGGTCATCCTTCTCGTGGGCCGGTGGGCAGCGCGACCCAGTCTGCCGCAGGTTACGCCGCAACTCCGCATTGTGCGGGATTCTGTCTCTTTCGCGCACAGACCCGTGCATGGCTGACCGAGTACGTCGACTCCCGGTACCGCACCGGTCAACCCGCACCGGTCAACCCGCCGCGGTGCCCGCCTCCGGATGCCGCAGCAGCCAGCCCTCCCACGCGGAGGCGACCATCTCGCGCACCCCGAAGCGCGGCTCCCAGCCCAGCTCCTCGCGGATGCGGTCGGCCGCGGCCACCACCCGCGCCGGGTCGCCGGGGCGGCGGGGCGCCACGAGGGGGGCGGGCTCGTGCCGGCCGGTGACCTCGGCCACGAGGCGGGCCATCTCCCGGACGGAGACCCCCACGCCCGTGCCCACGTTGAGCGTCAGATCGCTGCCGTCCGCGGCGCCGCCGCCGGCCGCCATCGTGCGGGCCGCCGCCACGTGCGCGTCGGCCAGGTCCTGGACGTGGATGTAGTCGCGGACGCAGGTGCCGTCCGGGGTGGGGTAGTCGTCACCGAAGATCCGGGGCGCCTCGCCGCGCGTGAGCGCGTCGAAGAACATCGGGACGATGTTGGAGACGCCGGTGTCGGACAGCAGGGGCTCGGCCGCCCCGGCGACGTTGAAGTAGCGCAGACAGGCCGTGTTCAGCCCGTGCGCCCGCCCGGCGGCGCGCACCAGCCACTCGCCGGCCAGCTTGGTCTCGCCGTACGGGTTCATCGGCACCGTCGGTGTCCGCTCGGTGACCAGGTCCACGTCCGGCATGCCGTAGACGGCGGCCGAGGAGGAGAGGACGAAGCGGCGCACGCCCGCGTCGACCACGGCGCCCAGCAGCACCGTGAGACCGTGCACGTTCTCCTCGTAGTAGCGCAGCGGCTGCTCGACCGATTCGCCCACCTGCTTGCGGGCCGCGAGATGGATCACACCGGCGACCCCGTGCTCGGCGAGCGTACGGTCCAGCAGCGGGCGGTCCAGCACCGAGCCGCGCACCAGCGGCACCTCGGCGGGCAGACGCTCGGGGACGCCGGCGGAGATGTCGTCCAGCGCGACGGCCCGCTCACCCGCGGCCACCAGGGCCCGTGCGACGTGCGCGCCGATGTACCCCGCGCCGCCTGTGATCAACCACGTCATGTCCCGCACCCTATCGGCCCCGGTTGTGGCCCGAGCCCATGATCGACCATGCTGGGGCACGCGGGCGCCGCGCGGGCAACGCCGGGGCGATGAACGCTCGGTGAAGGCCGCCTCCGGCGATCCGATACTCTCTGCCGACGTGCTGCCGACCCCCTCCGGGCGACGGCGCACGCTGCCCGCTGCCTGATGTGTGTCCCCCCTTGCGCGGGTATGCCAGCTTCCAAGGAGTGAGTTCGTTCTGTCGACCGCCATCCTCACCGGTCCGCCGGTCGCCGGGTCGTCGCTCGAGGCCGACCTGCGCTCCCTCGGCTTCGATGTGCGCGTGGCCGACGGCCCCGAGTCCCTCGGCGCCCAGCTGGCCGCGACGGCGGCGCACGAGCGCCTCGCCCTGGTCGACCCCCGCTTCGTCGGCCACACCCACGCCCTGCGCCTCGCCCTGAAGGACCCCCGCTTCGCGGCCGGCGCGCTGCCCGGCGTGCTCGGTCTCGCCCCCGAGGCCCGGCGGGCGCTCCCGCGCGAGCCGGCCGGCGGGCCCGACGAGGCGGCCCGCGCGCTGGAGGCCGCCGGCATCGAGGTACACCGCCCCGAGCTGGGCGTCCTGGTGGCGGCCGTCCCCGCCGACGGGGCCGCGCGCGCCGAGGCCGCCGCCGCCGTCGCCGCCGTGGACGAGGAGAAGGTGCGGCTGCGCTCCGCGGTCAAGTCCCGCGACGGCTTCTTCACCACCTTCTGCGTCAGCCCCTACTCGCGCTACCTCGCCCGCTGGTGCGCCCGCCGCGGTCTGACCCCGAACCAGGTCACCACCGCCTCGCTGGTCACCGCGCTGATCGCCGCGGGCTGCGCGGCCACCGGCCAGCGCTGGGGCTTCGTGGCGGCCGGGGTGCTGCTGATCGCCTCGTTCGTGCTGGACGCCACCGACGGGCAGCTGGCCCGCTACGACCTCCAGTACTCCACGCTCGGCGCCTGGCTGGACGCCACCTTCGACCGGGCCAAGGAGTACTCCTACTACGCGGGCCTCGCGCTGGGTGCCGCCCGCGGCGGGGACGACGTGTGGGCCCTCGCGCTCGGCGCCATGCTGCTGATGACCGCGCGGCACACCGTCGACTTCTCCTTCAACGAGGCGTCCCACACCGACGCCGCCGACGCCGGGCACTCCAGCCCCACCGCCGCGCTCTCCAAGCGGCTGGACGCCACGGGCTGGACCGTGTGGGCGCGCCGGATGATAGTGCTGCCCATCGGTGAGCGCTGGGCCCTCATCGCCGTGCTGACGGCCGCCACCACACCCCGCGTCACCTTCGTCGTGCTCCTCGTCGCGGGAACCTTCGCCGCCTGCTACACCACCGCGGGGCGGCTGCTGCGCTCCGTCCGCCGCAGGGCCCGCACCGACAAGGCCGCCGCGGGCGTCCTCGCCCTCACCGACAGCGGCCCGCTCGCCGAGCCGGCGGCCCGGGTGCTGCGCCCGCTGCGGCCGAGGGGGCTGGTGGTGCCCGCCGTCGGCCTGCTGGGCGGCGCCGTGATCCTCGCCACCGCGTGGACGGCGCCGCTGGGCAGCCCGTGGCCGGTCGCCGCCGCCGCGTTCTACGCCCTGTGCTCCGGCGTCGCCCTGGCCCGGCCCCTCAAGGGAGCCCTGGACTGGCTGCTCCCCCCGATATTCCGTATCGCGGAATACGCGACGATCCTGGTGCTCGCGGCCCGCACGGAGGCCCACGGCGCGCTTCCCGCGGCGTTCGGGCTGGTGGCGGCTCTCGCCTACCATCACTACGACACGGTGTACCGCATCCGCGGTGGCACCGGAGCGCCTCCGCGCTGGCTGGTGCGGGCGGTCGGGGGGCACGAGGGACGGACCCTGCTGGTCACCGTCGTCGCCGCCCTCTGGCTGGGCGGCGGCCAGGCGCAGGACTTCATCTTCGCGCTGACCGCGCTCGCCGTGGTCATCGCGGCCGTGGTGCTCGTCGAGAGCATCCGTTTCTGGGTGTCGTCGCAAGCACCCGCAGTACACGACGAAACAGGAGAACCCGCATGATCGGCCTCGTGCTGGCTGCCGGCGCCGGACGGCGTCTGCGCCCCTACACCGACACCCTGCCCAAGGCCCTGGTGCCGGTTGACGGTGACACCACCGTCCTGGACATCGCCCTGGCCAACTTCGCCGAGGTCGGTCTCACCGAGGTGGCCGTCGTCGTGGGCTACCGCAAGGAGGCCGTCTACGAGCGGCAGGCATCGCTGGAGGCCAAGCACGGCGTCAAGCTCACCCTCATCGACAACGACAAGGCCGAGGAGTGGAACAACGCCTACTCCCTCTACTGCGCCCGTGAGGTGTTCAAGGAGGGCGTGCTGCTGGCCAACGGCGACACCGTGCACCCCGTCTCCGTCGAGAAGACCCTGCTGGAGGCGCGCGGCAACGGCCAGAAGATCATCCTGGCCCTCGACACGGTCAAGAACCTCGCCGACGAGGAGATGAAGGTCGTCGTCGACCCCGACAAGGGCGTCCAGCGCATCACCAAGCTGATGGACCCGGCCGAGGCCACCGGCGAGTACATCGGCCTGACCCTCATCGAGGCGGAGGCCGGCGCCGAGCTGGCCGACGCGCTGAAGGCCACCTTCGAGCGCGACCCGCAGCTCTACTACGAGGACGGCTACCAGGAGCTGGTGAACCGCGGCTTCAAGGTCGACGTGGCCCCCATCGGCGACGTCAAGTGGGTCGAGATCGACAACCACGACGACCTCGCCAAGGGCCGGGAGATCGCATGCCAGTACTGACCCGCCTCATTCCGTCGCCGGTCGTCGTGGACATCTCCCGCGGCGCCCTGGACGACCTGGCGGGCCTGTTGGCCGATCAGCGGATCTCCACCAACGGCAAGCTCGCCTTCGCGATCAGCGGCGGCTCGGGCGCGGCCCTGCGCGACCGGTTCGCGCCGCTGCTGCCCAACGCCTCCTGGTACGAGGTCGGCGGCGGCACCCTGGACGACGCGATCAAGCTCGCCGACGCGATGAAGACCGGCCGCTACGACGCGGTCGTCGGGCTCGGCGGCGGCAAGATCATCGACTGTGCGAAGTACGCGGCGGCCCGGATCGGCCTGCCGCTGGTCGCGGTCGCCACCAACCTGTCGCACGACGGGCTGTGCTCGCCGGTCGCCACCCTCGACAACGACGCGGGCCGCGGCTCCTACGGGGTGCCCAACCCGATCGCCGTCGTCATCGACCTCGACGTCATCCGCGAGGCCCCCGAGCGCTACATCCGCTCCGGCATCGGGGACGTCATCTCCAACATCTCCGCAGTCAAGGACTGGGAGCTGGGCCACGAGGTGCGCGGCGAGGCCATCGACGGGCTCGCCGCCGCCATGGCGCGGCAGGCCGGCGAGGCGATCCTGCACCACCCGGGGGACGTCAGCGACGACAACTTCCTCCAGGTGCTCGCCGAGGGGCTGGTACTCACCGGCATCTCCATGTCGGTGGCCGGGGACAGCCGCCCCGCCTCCGGCGCCTGCCACGAGATCAACCACGCCTTCGACCTGCTCTACCCCAAGCGGGCCGCGCCCCACGGCGAGCAGTGCGGGCTCGGCGCCGCCTTCGCCACGTATCTGCGCGGGGACAAGGACACGGCCAAGCTGATGGTCGAGGTGCTGCGCCGGCACCAGCTGCCGGTGCTGCCCGCGGACATCGGCTTCGACGCGGACGAGTTCGTCGAGGCCGTCGCGTACGCGCCGCAGACCCGCCCCGGGCGGTACACGATCCTGGAACACCTCGACCTGTCCACCGACCAGATCAGGGACGCGTACGCGGACTATGCGCAAACCATCGGTAGCTGAACTGCGGCCGGTCGTGCACCCCGCCGGGGTCAAGGACCGGCGGAGCGGTGAGCACTGGGCGGGCCGGCTCTACATGCGCGAGCTGTCGCTGCGCGTGGACCGGCACCTGGTGAACACCAGGGTCACCCCCAACCAGCTGACGTATGTGATGACCGTCGCCGGGGTGCTGGCGCTGCCGGGCCTGCTGGTGCCGGGGATCGCGGGCGCGGTGCTGGGCGTGCTGATGGTCCAGCTCTACCTGCTGCTCGACTGCGTCGACGGCGAGGTGGCCCGCTGGAAGAAGCAGTTCTCGCTGGGCGGGGTGTACCTGGACCGCGTCGGCGCCTACCTGTGCGACGCCGCGGTGCTGGTCGGCTTCGGTCTGCGCGCCGCCGACCTGTGGGGCGGCGGGCGCGTCGACTGGCTGTGGGCCTTCCTCGGCACCCTCGCCGCGCTGGGGGCCATCCTGATCAAGGCGGAGTCCGACCTGGTCGGTGTCGCCCGCCACCAGGGCGGGCTGCCGCCGGTCAAGGAGGCGGCGTCCGAGCCGCGCTCCTCGGGGCTGGCGCTGGCGCGCCGGGCCGCGGCGGCCCTGAAGTTCCACCGGCTGGTCCTGGGCATCGAGGCGTCGCTGCTGATCCTGGTGCTCGCGGTGGCCGACCAGATCCGCGGGGACCTGTTCTTCTCCCGGCTCGGTGTCGCCGTCCTCGCGGGCATCGCGGTTCTCCAGACGCTGCTGCACCTGGTGTCCATCCTGGCTTCGAGCAGGCTCAAGTGACGGGTGAGATGACGGAGGGCAGGAGAGCGATGCGACTGGGTGCCGTCGTGCTCACCATGGGCAACCGCCCCGAGGAGCTGTGCGCACTGCTGGATTCGGTGGCCAAGCAGGAGGGCGACCCCGTCCAGGTCGTCGTGGTGGGTAACGGAGCGCCGCTGCCCGAGCTGCCGGAGGGTGTACGGAAGGTCGAGCTTCCGGAAAATCTCGGCATCCCCGGGGGCCGCAACGTCGGCATCGAGGCGTTCGGCCCCTCGGGCACCGAGGTGGACGCGCTGCTGTTCCTGGACGACGACGGGCTGCTGCCCGGCACCGACACGGCCGAACTGGTGCGTGAGGCGTTCGAGGCCGATCCGGAGCTGGGCATCATCAGCTTCCGCATCGCCGACCCGGACACGGGCGTCACCCAGCGCCGCCACGTGCCCCGGCTGCGCGCCTCCGACCCGATGCGCTCCTCGAAGGTCACCACCTTCCTCGGCGGCGCCAACGCCGTGCGCACCAAGGTGCTGGCCCAAGTCGGCGGCCTGCCCGACGAGTTCTTCTACGCGCACGAGGAGACCGACCTGGCCTGGCGCGCCCTGGACGCCGGCTGGGGCATCGAGTACCGCGCCGACATGGTGCTCCACCACCCCACCACGGCGCCCAGCAGGCACGCGGTCTACCACCGGATGGTGGCCCGCAACCGGGTCTGGCTGGCCCGCCGCAACCTGCCGGCCCTCCTCGTCCCCGTCTATCTGGGCGTCTGGCTGCTGCTCACCCTCGTCCGCCGCCCCTCCATGCCGGCGCTGCGGGCCTGGCTCGGCGGATTCAAGGAAGGCTGGACGACGCCGGCCGGTCCCCGCAGGCCCATGCGGTGGCGTACGGTATGGCGTCTGACGCGGCTCGGACGCCCGCCCGTGATCTGACAAGCTCTCCTTTGAGAGCATCGGCTCCACAAAGCACCTGCGCAGTGTGAGGACGAAAGTTTCCAACGTGAGCGAGACAACCCACGACAGTGCCGGCAGCAGCGTTTCCGGCGTGGCACCTCCGCCGTCACCGGACGATGCTCTGACCCCCGCCGAACTCGCGGCCAAATACGGCCTGTCGGTGAGCGGGGCGCGCCCCTCGCTGCCCGACTACGTACGGCAGCTGTGGGCCAGGCGGCATTTCATTCTCGCCTTCTCCCGGGCGAAGCTGACGGCCCAGTACAGCCAGGCCAAGCTGGGCCAGTTGTGGCAGGTCGCCACGCCGCTGCTGAACGCGGCGGTCTACTTCTTCATCTTCGGCGTGCTGCTGGGCGGCCGGGACGGCACCCCCGGCGGCAAGGAGAACTACGTCCCCTTCCTGGTCACCGGGGTGTTCGTCTTCACCTTCACCCAGACCTCGGTGCTCAACGGGGTGCGGGCGATCTCCTCGAACCTGGGGCTGGTGCGCGCGCTGCACTTCCCGCGCGCCTCGCTCCCGATCTCCGTCTCGCTCCAGCAGCTCCAGCAGCTGCTGTTCTCGATGATCGTGCTGGTGGTGATCCTGCTCGGGTTCGGGCAGCTCCCCGGCTGGTCGTGGCTGCTGATCGTCCCGGCTCTCGTACTCCAGTTCGGCTTCAACACCGGGCTGGCGCTGATCATGGCCCGGCTCGGCAGCAAGACCCCGGACCTGGCCCAGCTGATGCCGTTCGTCACCCGTACGTGGATGTACGCGTCCGGCGTGATGTTCCCGCTCCAGCACATGCTGCAGACCCGGGCGGACGCACCGGCCTGGCTCGTGGACCTGCTCCAGGCCAACCCGGCCACCGTGTACATGGACCTGATCCGCTTCGCGTTCATCGACAACTACCCCAGCAGCGAGCTGCCCCCCCACGTGTGGGCGCTGGCGCTCGGCTGGGCGGTCGTCGTCGGCATCGGCGGATTTGTTTTCTTCTGGAAGGCGGAGGAGCGTTATGGCCGTGGCTGAGCACACCGAGCAGAGCGGAGCGTCCGCCGAGTCCGGCGCCAGGGCCGGGACCGCGCAGGCCCCGGCTCCGTGGATCCCCACCGTCATCGCCGAGGACCTGCACATCGTCTACCGGGTCTACGGCGGCGCCAAGGGCAGGGGCAGCGCCACCGCCGCCCTCAACCGCATCATCCGCCGCAAGCCGGGCGGCGGCATGCGCGAGGTGCACGCGGTGCGCGGGGTCAGCTTCACGGCCTACCGAGGTCAGGCGATCGGCCTCATCGGCTCCAACGGTTCGGGCAAGTCCACGCTGCTCAAGGCCGTCGCGGGTCTGCTGCCGGCCGAGCGCGGCCGGGTCTACACCGACGGCCAGCCCTCGCTGCTGGGCGTCAACGCGGCCATGATGAACGACCTGACCGGCGAGCGGAACGTCATCCTCGGTGGCCTCGCCATGGGCATGTCCCGCGAGGAGGTGGCCCGCCGCTACCAGGACATCGTCGACTTCTCCGGCATCAACGAGAAGGGCGACTTCATCACCCTGCCGATGCGGACCTACTCCTCCGGTATGGCGGCCCGCCTGCGGTTCTCCATCGCCGCGGCCAAGAACCACGACGTCCTCATGATCGACGAGGCGCTGGCCACCGGTGACAAGAGGTTCCAGAAGCGCTCCGAGGCCCGCATCCGCGAGCTGCGCAAGGAGGCGGGCACCGTCTTCCTCGTCAGCCACAACAACAAATCGATCCGCGACACCTGCGAGCGGGTGCTGTGGCTGGAGAAGGGCCAGTTGCTCCTGGACGGGCCCACGGACGAGGTGCTCAAGGAGTACGAGAAGTTCACCAGCAAGTAGCGGGAGCACCGAGGAACACCGGAGGCGGCCCGTCCCGCCGGCATCAGCCGGCGGGACGGGCCGCTTCCGGTTCGGGGAGGGGGACGGCCGGATCACACCTCGGCCGGTGTGGTTTCCCGCTTCTTCTCCGCGTCCGCCTCCGTCTCCGCGGCCTCGCTCAGCCCCACCCGGGAGTGCAGCCTGCGCAGCGGCCCGGGGGCGTACCACGCCGCCCGGCCCAGCAGCCGCATCGCGGCCGGCACCAGCACCCCGCGCACCGCAACGGCGTCGATCAGGATGGCGAGCCCGCTGCCGAGGCCGAACATCTGGATGAAGGAGACCTGGCTGGTGGCGAAGGCGAAGAAGCTGACGGCCAGCAGTCCGGCCGCCATGGTCACGATGCGCCCGGTGCGGGAGAGCCCGCCGGTCACCGCCTCCCGGTCGCCGGCGCCCGCGTCGTGCAGCTCCTTGATGCGGCTGGTGACGAAGACCTCGTAGTCCATGGACAGGCCGAAGACGATGCAGAACATCAGCACGGTCATGGAGGTGTCCATCGGCATCGGGGTGAAGTCCAGCACCGAGGACAGGTGCCCGTCCTGGAAGACCCACACCATCGCGCCGATGGCGGCGGTCAGGCTGATCCCGTTCAGCACCAGGGCCCGCAGCGGCTGGAGGAGGCTCCCGGTGAACAGGAAGAGCAGGACGAAGGTGGAGCCGACGACCCAGGCGACGGCGGCGGGCAGCTTTTGGGCGATGGCGTCCTTGGAGTCGATCAGCTGTGCGTCCCGGCCGCCCACCAGCGTCTCGGTGCCGCCGGGACCGGGCAGGTCCCGTATGGCGTGGACGAGGTCCTGGGCCGCGCCGGATGCGGGGGCGGTGCCGGTGGTGACGGCCAGCCGGTGGATGCCGTTCCGCTCGAACGCGGCGGCGGGGCCGGGCCCGCGCACCGAGCGCCCGTGCGCGTACGTCCCCGTGGCGGCCTGGACGCGCACGACGCCCTCCAGCCGGGAGACCTCGGCCGCGTAGCGGTCCACGGCAGCCTTGCCGGTGCGGCCCTCGGTGACGATCGAGACGCCTGTCGCGTCGTTCCCCGCGAAGTCGCTCCGAAGGGCCGCGGAGACCTGGCGGCTCTCGGCGTCCGGGGGCAGCACCCGCTCGTCGGGGGAGCCGAAGGCGGCGCCCAGCAGCGGGCTCGCGGCCAGGAGCAGCACGGCCAGCACCGGCAGGGCGGTCAGCGCGGGGCGCCGCATGACGGTGCCGGCCAGTTTCCGCCACAGCGGGGCCTCGGTCCTGCGGACCGCGTCGGCCCACGGCAGCCGTCCCTTGTTGACGCGGTGTCCGAGGACGGCCAGCAGCGCCGGGACGACCAGCAGCGCGGAGAGCGCGGCGATGGCCACCACCCCGATGCCCGCGTACGCGAAGGAGCGCAGGAAGAACGGAGGGAAGAGCAGCAGCGCGGTGAGCGCGGCCACGACGGTCGCCGCGGAGAAGAGGATGGTGCGGCCCGCCGTGCGCACGGTCCACCGCAGCGCCCGCGCGGTCCCGTCCCCGGCGTCGAGCCGCTCGCGGAAGCGGCTGACCAGCAGCAGCCCGTAGTCGATGCCCAGGCCGAGCCCGAGCGCGGTGGTGAGGTTGACGGCGAAGACGGAGACGTCGGTGAGGCTGCCGAGCACGTACAGCTCGGCGAAGGTGCCCAGGATGGCGACGAGCCCGATGGCCAGGGGCAGCAGCGCGGCGACGACGCTGCCGAAGGCGATGATCAGCAGGACCAGGGTGACGGGCACGGCGATGGACTCGGCCAGCGCGAGGTCCTTCGAGACCTGGGCGGAGACGTCCTGGTTGAGCGCGGCCGGGCCGCCCGCCCGGACGGTGACCGCACCGCGGTCGCCGGTCCACTCGTCGGTGACCTCGGTGATCCGCTCGGTGTCGGCGTCGTCCACGTGGGCCAGGACCAGGGCCTGGGTGCCGTCGCGCGAGGTGAGGGCCGAGCCGCCGGGCGCCCAGTAGGAGGTCACCTGGGAGACGCCGGGCTCGGCGCGCAGGCCCCGGGTCAGCTCGCGGCCGGCCCGCTGGACCGGGGGCGCTTCGAGGTCGCCTCCCTGGGCGCGGACGAGGAGCACGAGGTTGTCCTCGCCGCCGAACTCGTCCTCGATGAGGGCCGCGGCCCGGGAGGAGGGCGAGTCCGGGTCGTCGAAACCGCCGCCCTGGAGTTTGCCGAAGGCGCCGAAGCCGACGGCGGCCAGGGCCACCACCGCCAGCAGGGAGAGCAGCAGCACGGTGCGTGCCCTGCGGTAGGTGAGGTCGGCTATGCGTTCGAGCACGGGTGAGTCCCCCTGAAGAAGAGCGGGCTTGCGAGGGAGGGCGACGCAGCAGCCGGCCCCCCGAAGTTGACGGCGTCAACATGCAATCATGCCGAGGGATGTTACTGCCGTCAACATCGGGCAGGATGGACGGTATGCAGGCGAACAGCGAAGCGACGGGCGAGGCGGAGCGGGAAGCGGCCCGCACAGGCGTGGCGGGAAGCGGCACCCGGGGCAAGGGCCGCTACCACCACGGCGATCTGCGCAACGCCCTCATCCGGGCCGCGATCGAGCTGGCCGCCGAGGGCGGCCCGGACGCCGTGGTGCTGCGCGCCGCCGCCCGCAAGGTCGGGGTCTCCGCCACCGCCGCCTACCGGCACTTCGACGGCCAGACCGACCTGCTGGGAGCCGTGAAGGACTACGGCCAGCAGCGGCTCGTCGCCTCCATGGAGGACTGCGGCCGCGAGGTCGGCGGGCAGGGCCCCGAAGCGGCCAGGGAGCGCATGATGGCGCTCGGCCGCGGCTACATCCGCTTCGCCCGGCGGGAGCCCGGCCTCTACCGCACGGCCTTCTGCCACAAGGCGCTCGGCTCCCTGGGGATCACCGCGGAGGGCGTCGTCGAGGACCGCGGGCCGCTCACGCTGGAGGCCCGTTCGTTCGAGATGCTCACCGACACCCTGGACGAGGCCGTCGCCGTCGGGCTGATCGCACCGGAGCGCAGGCCCGGGGCCGAACTCAGCGCCTGGGCCATGGTGCACGGCGCGGCGATGCTCTTCCTCGACGGCCCGCTGGGGGCCCTCGGCGAGGAGCAGGCCGACTACGTCATCGAGCGCGTCGTGGGCGACGTCGTCGCCGGGCTGATGTCCCCCTGACGAGTGATCGATCTTGTCCGGTTCCATGCGGTGACCCACCGCACGGGGGATTGATGTACGGCGTAAGCTGTTTCGGTGCTGATGCGCGCTAAGTCGGGCGAACCGGCCCTGGTCGACCTGTGTCACCGGCCGCTTCCGCAGGCCAGCGTGTGCGGCGTGTCCGAAATAGGATGTTCTGGCGCGGCGGTGTAGAAACGGAGATGTGACGGCAATGGCCATGGGCAGCACGTGGTGACCGCGGAGGAGGACGCGCACGCGAGCGCGGTGCTCTCCAAGGCCAAGGCGGAGAACTTCCCGGTGGCGCCCCGCTTCCTGCCCCGCGCGTGGCGGGACGACCTGATGGCCGTCTACGGGTTCGCCCGCCTGGTCGACGACATCGGCGACGGCGACCTCGACTCCCCGGCCGCCCACGCCTCGGCCCTGGGGCTGGCCCCGGAGCAGTCCGGCGATCCGCTCGCCATGCTCGACGCCTTCGAGGCCGACCTGCACCGCGTGTTCGACGGCTCCGGCCCCCGCGGCGCCTCCGCCGGCCCCGTCCCCCCGGGCGCCGGGCCCGGCCACCCGCTGCTGCGCGCCCTCGTCCCCACGGTCCGCCGCCGGGGCCTGACGCCCGAGCCGTTCCTCGCCCTGATCGAGGCCAACCGGCAGGACCAGAAGGTCCGCCGCTACGCCACCTGGTCCGAACTTCTCGCCTACTGCGAGCTGTCGGCCAACCCGGTCGGCCGCCTGGTGCTGGCCATCACCGGCACCGCGACGCCCGAGCGGCTGCGCCGCTCCGACGCGGTCTGCACCGGCCTGCAGATCGTCGAACACCTCCAGGACGTCGCCGAGGACCTGGCCCGGGACCGCATCTACCTCCCGGCCGAGGACATGGACCGCTTCCGCGTCGGCGAGGCCGACCTGGCGGCCCCCAGCGCCAACGCCTCCGTACGCGCCCTGATCGCCTACGAGACCGACCGCGCGCTGGGACTGCTGGACGAGGGCACGCCGCTGGTGCGCAGTGTCCACGGCAGGCTCCGGCTGCTGCTCGCCGGGTTCACCGGCGGCGGCCGGGCGGCGGCGGGGGCGCTGCGGGCGGCACGGTACGACGTACTGGCGGGAGCTCCCCGGGCGGGCGCCGCGCGCGTGCTGCGCGAGTCCTGGGCGAGCCTGCGAGGAGAGGGGTGACCGGGACGGTGGAGAACACGCCGAAATCCGCCGGAACCGACCGGGCCGCGGCCGGTTCCGTGCGGCAGCCCTCCGCACACGTGACGGCCGCCTACCGCTACTGCGAGGCCGTCACCGGCCAGCAGGCCCGCAACTTCGCCTACGGCATCCGGCTGCTGCCCGGCCCCAAACGGCAGGCCATGTCCGCGCTGTACGCCTTCTCCCGGCGGGTCGACGACATCGGTGACGGCGACCTGGACGACGCGACGAAGCGGGAGCGGCTGGAGCAGACCCGGCGGCTGCTGGCCCGGATCAAGGACCGCGAGGTCGCCGACGACGACACCGACCCGGTCGCGGTCGCCCTCAGTCACGCCGCCACCCGGTTCCCCCTCCCGCTCGACGCGCTGGACGAACTGATCGACGGCGTGCTGATGGACGTGGCCGGTACCCGCTACGAGACCTGGGACGATCTGAAGGTCTACTGCCGCTGCGTCGCGGGGGCCGTCGGACGGCTCTCGCTGGGCGTCTTCGGCACCGTACCCGGCGCGCGGGAAGCCGGGCGCGCTCCCGAGTACGCCGACACCCTGGGGCTCGCCCTCCAACTGACAAATATTCTCCGGGACGTACGGGAAGACGCGGAGGGCGGACGTACGTATCTCCCCTCGGAGGACCTCGAGAAATTTGGCTGTACCGCAGGATTTAACAGCGATACGGTGCCGCCGGGCGCCGACTTCACGGGCCTGGTGCACTTCGAGGTACGGCGCGCCCGCACGCTGTTCGCCGAGGGGTACCGCCTGCTGCCCATGCTCGACCGGCGCTCCGGCGCGTGCGTGGCGGCCATGGCGGGCATCTACCGCCGCCTGCTCGACCGCATCGCGGCCGACCCCGCCGCCGTGCTGCGCGGCCGTGTCTCCCTGCCCGGCCGGGAGAAGGCGTACGTGGCGGTGCGCGGGCTCGCCGGGCTCGACGCGCGACAGGCCGCCCTGCGGCAGGCACCGCGGCGGGGCGCCTGATGCCCTTGACGACCCGCTTCCGGTCAACTCGCCGCCACCGTCCGGCGTCCCAGCGGACACGGACCGCACCCACGAGCGGGACCGAGGGGAGGAGCGTCCATGACAGCGGACGATGCGCGGCCCGGTGAGCGGTCCGGCGGACCGGGCGGTGCCGTGGTGCTCGGCGGCGGACTGGCGGGCGTCACGGCGGCGCTGCGGCTGGCCGACGCCGGGATCGCCACCACGCTCGTGGAGACCCGGCCCCGGCTGGGCGGTCTCGTCTTCTCCTTCCGGCGCGACGCGGACGCCGGGCCGCTGACCGTCGACAACGGCCAGCACGTCTACCTGCGCTGCTGCACCGCCTACTCCTGGTTCCTGGAGCGGGTCGGCGCCGCCGGGCTCGCGCCCCTCCAGGACAGGCTGGACGTCCCCGTGCTCGACGTGGGCGGCGCCCGCCCCCGGCTGGGGCGGCTGCGGCGCACCGCGCTGCCCGTACCGCTGCACCTCGCCGCGAGCCTCGGGACCTATCCGCACCTCTCGCCGGCCGAACGCGCCTCGGTGGCCCGCGCCGCGCTCGCCCTGCGGCGGCTCGACCCGGCCGACCCGGCCCTGGACGCCCTGGACTTCGGCACCTGGCTGCACCGGCACGGCCAGTCGCCCCGCACCGTCGAGGCGCTGTGGGACCTGGTGGGCGCCGCCACCCTCAACGCCCGCGCCCCGCAGGCCTCCATGGGGCTGGCGGCGATGGTCTTCAAGACCGGACTGCTCAGTGACCCGGGCGCCGCCGACATCGGCTGGGCGCACGTGCCGCTCGGCGACATCCACGACGTCCTCGCGCGCGCCGCCCTTCAGAAGGCGGGCGTCCGCACCCTGCTGCGCACCCGCGCGCGTGCCCTCATCCGGGCGGACGGCGGCGGCTGGCGGGTGACGGTCGACCAGGGCGCCGACGGTCCCGCCCAGCTGACGGCCGGCACGGTCGTGCTCGCCGTACCGCAGCGCGAGGCGCACCGGCTGCTGCCCAGCGGCGCCCTCGCCGACCCCGCGCGGCTGCTGGACATCGGCACGGCGCCCATCCTCAACGTGCACGTCGTCTACGACCGCAAGGTGCTGCGCCGGCCCTTCTTCGCCGCGCTCGGCACCCCCGTCCAGTGGGTCTTCGACCGCACCGCCGCCTCCGGCCTCACCGGCGGCGGCCAGTACCTCGCCCTGTCGCAGTCGGTCGCGCACGAGGAGATCGACCAGCCCGTCGCCACTCTCCGCGAGCGCTACCTGCCCGAACTGGAGCGGCTGCTGCCCGCCGCGCGGGGCGCCGGGGTACGGGACTTCTTCGTCACCCGGGAGCGCACCGCCACCTTCGCGCCCGCGCCCGGAGTCGGGCGGCTGCGCCCGGGGGCACGCACGTCGGCAGCCGGCGTCTACCTCGCGGGCGCGTGGACCGCGACCGGCTGGCCCGCGACCATGGAAAGCGCTGTCCGCAGTGGGGCGAGTGCCGCGCGCGAAGCCCTCCGCGCGCTGGGCCGGCCGCACGGGAAGGAACCGCTCCCCGGCATCGAAGGAAGGGCCCATGAGCACCACTGACGCAACGAGCACCGCCAGCCCGGGCCCCGCAGCCGGCCCGACAGCACCGCACCAAGGAGACCCTGTGACCCCGGCGAAGCAGCATCTCGCGCACGCGGAGAACGCCGACGGCGAGAGCGTGAAGGGGGAGGAGGAGAGCGGTAGCGCGGCCGTCACCGCTCTGCTGGAGCGCGGACGCGGCCTGACCACCCCGGTGCTGCGCGCGGCCGTGGACCGGCTGGCACCGCCGATGGACACCGTGGCGGCCTACCACTTCGGCTGGATCGACGCGGAGGGGCGCCCGTCACAGGCCGCCGGCGGCAAGGCGGTGCGGCCCGCGCTGGCGCTGCTGTCCGCCGAGGCCGCCGGGGCGGCACCCGAGGCGGGCATCCCCGGAGCGGTCGCCGTAGAGCTGGTGCACAACTTCTCCCTGCTGCACGACGACCTCATGGACGGCGACGAGCAGCGCCGCCACCGCGACACCGTCTGGAAGGTGCACGGCCCGGCACAGGCCATCCTCGTCGGGGACGCCCTGTTCGCGCTGGCCGGCGAGATACTGCTGGAGCTCGGCACCGTGGAGGCCGGCCGGGCCACCCGGCGGCTGACGGTGGCGACCCGCAAGCTCATCGACGGGCAGGCCCAGGACATCTCCTACGAGCACCGCGACCAGGTCACGGTGGAGGAGTGCCTGCACATGGAGGGCAACAAGACCGGCGCGCTGCTGGCCTGCGCCGCCTCCATCGGCGCCGTCCTCGGCGGCGCCGACGACCGCACCGCGAACGCGCTGGAGGCCTACGGGCACCACCTCGGCCTCGCCTTCCAGGCCATCGACGACCTGCTCGGGATCTGGGGCGACCCCCGGTCCACGGGCAAACAGGCGTGGAGCGACCTGCGGCAGCGCAAGAAGTCGCTCCCGGTCGCCGCCGCACTCGGCGCCGAGGGGCCCGCCGCCTCCCGCCTGGCCAAGCTGCTGGCGGCGGACGCGAAGAAGAGCCAGGCGGAGTTCGAGGACTTCCACGAGGCGGAGTTCGCCGAACGGGCCGCCCTCATCGAGGAGGCCGGGGGCCGCGAGTGGACCTCCCAGGAGGCCCAGCGGCAGCACACCACAGCCATCGAGGCGCTCGACTCCGTCGAGATGCCCGGGCGGGTGCGCGAACAGTTCACCGCGCTCGCCGACTTCGTCGTCGTACGGCAGAGGTGAACGCCCGCGGCACCTGACGGCTCCGAGCCATCGGACACTTCGGAAGGAGAAGGGATGACCGCAACGACGGACGGACCCGCTGGACCCAGCGTCTCCGGAACGAAGAAGACCACGCGCGAGACTCCGGCCCCCACCGGGCGGGAGAGCGTCACCGCGCTGGCGGAGCGGACCGCGGCCCGCGCCGTCGACCACCTGCTCGCCCGGCAGGACGAGGCCGGCTGGTGGAAGGGCGACCTGGAAACCAACGTCACGATGGACGCCGAGGACCTGCTGCTGCGCGAGTTCCTCGGCATCCGCGACGAGAAGACCTTCGCGGCCGCCGCCCGCTGGATCCGCTCCCAGCAGCGCGAGGACGGCACCTGGGCGACCTTCTACGGCGGGCCCGGCGAGGTGTCCACCACCGTCGAGGCCTACGTCGCCCTCAAGCTCGCCGGCGACGACCCCGAGGCCCCCCACATGAAGCGCGCGGCCGCCTGGGTGCGCGAGCAGGGCGGAGTGGCCCGCGCCCGGGTCTTCACCCGCATCTGGCTCGCCCTCTTCGGCTGGTGGAGCTGGGAGGACCTGCCCGAACTGCCGCCGGAGATCATCTGGTTCCCCAAGTGGTTCCCGCTCAACATCTACGACTTCGGCTGCTGGGCGCGGCAGACCATCGTGCCGCTCACCATCGTCTCCGCCTTCCGCCCCGTCCACCCGGCGCCCTTCCGGCTGGACGAGCTGCACCGCGACCCGGCCCGCCCCAACCCGCCCGCCCCCATGGCCCCGCCCACCACCTGGGACGGCGCCTTCCAGCGCATCGACCGCGCCCTGCACGCCTACCGCAAGGTGGCCTCCCGCAGGCTGCGCCGCGCGGCGCTGAAGGAGGCCTCGCGCTGGATCATCGAGCGCCAGGAGAACGACGGCTGCTGGGGCGGTATCCAGCCGCCCGCCGTCTACTCGCTGATCGCGCTGCGGCTGCTCGGCTACGACCTGGAGCATCCGGTGATGCGCGCCGGGCTCGACTCGCTGGACCGTTTCGCCGTCTGGCCCGACGGGGAGACCCGGATGGTCGAGGCCTGCCAGTCCCCGGTGTGGGACACCTGCCTGGCCTCCATCGCGCTGGCCGACGCGGGACTGCCGCGCGACCACCCCGCGCTGGTCAAGGCCGCCGACTGGATGCTGGGCGAGCAGGTCGTCCGCCCCGGCGACTGGGCCGTGCGCCGCCCGCACCTCACCCCCGGCGGCTGGGCCTTCGAGTTCCACAACGACAACTACCCCGACACCGACGACACCGCCGAGGTGGCGCTGGCACTGCGCCGCATCGAGCACCCCGACCCGGAGCGGGTCGAGCGGGCCATCGCCCGCGCGGTGCGCTGGAACCTGGGCATGCAGTCCAGCGACGGCGCGTGGGGCGCCTTCGACGTCGACAACACCAGCAGGTTCCCCAACCGGCTGCCCTTCTGCGACTTCGGCGAGGTCATCGACCCCCCGTCCGCGGACGTGACGGCGCACGTGGTGGAGATGCTGGCCGCCGAGGGCAGGCAGCACGACCCGCGCACCCGCAAGGCCGTCGCCTGGCTGCTGGCCGAACAGGAGGACAACGGCTCCTGGTTCGGCCGCTGGGGCGTCAACTACCTCTACGGCACCGGCTCCGTCCTCCCGGCGCTGGCCGCCGCCGGACTGCCCCCCTCCCACCCGGCCATCCGGCGCGCCGTCGGCTGGCTGGAGAGCGTCCAGAACGAGGACGGCGGCTGGGGCGAGGACCTGCGCTCCTACATCGACTCCGAGTGGGCCGCCAACGGCACCTCCACCCCCTCCCAGACCGGGTGGGCGCTGATGGCGCTGCTGGCGGCCGGCGAGAAGGACAGCGAGGCCGTCGAGCGCGGCATCGGCTGGCTGGCCGAGAACCAGCGCGAGGACGGCTACTGGGACGAGCCGTACTTCACCGGGACCGGCTTCCCCTGGGACTTCTCGATCAACTACCACCTCTACCGGATGGTCTTCCCGCTGACCGCGCTGGGCCGCTATCTGCACGGCGACGGTCTCGAGAACGTCGTGAGGCGGGCCGCCTGATGGAGCGCCCGGAAGCCCCGGGACCGCTGCTGGTCGCGTGCGCGCTCGGCATCGAGCACCTCGCCCTGCGCGGCGGCCTGGGGCGCCCGGGCACCACGCCTCACTCGGACGGGGGAGCGGGCGGCGGTCACGTCCGGCTGCTCCGCAGCGGCATGGGCGCCCAGGCGGCCCGCCGCGCCATGACCAGGGCGCTCGCCACCGAGCGCCTGCCCGGCGGCACCGCCGTCCTGGCCACCGGGTTCTGCGCCGGGCTGGCCCCCGGCATGCGGCCGGGGGACCTGGTCGTCGCCGAGGAGACCCGCCACGAACAGGGCCGCACCCGCTGCACCGGCACCGGGCTGCTGGCCACCGCCCTGGCCCGGCACGCGCCCGGCGGCACCGTCCACGTGGGCGCCCTCGCGGGCACCGACCACGTGGTAAGGGGCCGGGAGCGGGCCGCGCTGCACACCACCGGAGCCATCGCCGCCGACATGGAGTCGGCCGCCACCCTGGACGCCGCCGCCGCGGGCACGGCCCGGCGTCCGGTTGCGGCTGTACGGGTGGTCGTGGACGCTCCGGGCCATGAACTGATCCGCATCGGGACACTGCGAGGTGGAATATCGGCATTCCGCGTCCTTCGCGGTGTCCTGCCCGCATTCCTCGAATGGCACCGATCCCTGCTGCTCCCCTGGAGGTGAGCCAGAAATGGCCATGCCGCTCCGCCAGACACTCCGAATCGGGACGTATCTGTTTCAGCAGAAGTTGCGCAAGCGTGAGAAGTTCCCCCTCATCGTGGAACTCGAACCGCTCTTCGCCTGCAATCTCAAGTGCGAGGGCTGCGGAAAGATCCAGCACCCGGCGGGGGTGCTCAAGCAGCGGATGCCGGTGGCGCAGGCGGTGGGGGCCGTCCTGGAATCCGGCGCGCCGATGGTCTCCATCGCGGGTGGCGAGCCGCTGATGCACCCGCAGATCGGGGAGATCGTGCGGCAACTGGTGGCCAAGCGGAAATACGTCTTCCTTTGCACCAACGCCATGCTGCTGCGCAAGAAGATGGACCAGTTCAAGCCGTCGCCGTATTTCGCTTTCGCCGTGCACATCGACGGGCTGCGGGAGCGGCACGACGAATCCGTGGCCAAGGAGGGCGTGTTCGACGAGGCGGTCGCGGCCATGAAGGAGGCCAAGCGGCGCGGCTTCCGGGTCACCACCAATTCCACCTTCTTCAACACCGACACCCCGCAGACGATCATCGACGTACTGAACTTCCTCAACGACGAGATCAAGGTGGACGAGATGATGATCTCGCCCGCCTACGCCTACGAGAAGGCACCCGACCAGGAGCACTTCCTGGGCGTCGAGCAGACCCGCGAGCTGTTCAAGAAGGCCTTCGCCGGCGGCAACCGGGCCCGCTGGCGGCTCAACCACAGCCCGCTCTTCCTCGACTTCCTCGAAGGCAAGGCCGATTTCGACTGCACGGCCTGGGCCATTCCCAACTACTCCCTCTTCGGCTGGCAGCGCCCCTGCTATCTGATGAGCGACGGCTATGTGCCCACCTACCGGGAGCTGGTGGAGGAGACCGACTGGGACAAGTACGGCCGCGGCAAGGACCCGCGCTGCGCCAACTGCATGGCGCACTGCGGTTACGAACCGACCGCCGTGCTGGCCACCATGGGATCCCTCAAGGAGTCGCTGCGCGCGGCCCGTGAGACCGCGGTCGCCAACCGGTCGAGCTAGCCGCGACCGGGCACCGCCACCACCGGACCACCGGTTGTCACTTTTCGCCTGAGCAGGGGGGCCGACCATGTCCTTGCTGGAGTCCATCGAGGGACCGCGCGACCTGGACGCGCTGTCCCCTCAGCAGCTGGAGGAACTCGCCGGTGAGATCCGGCAGTTCCTCGTCCACGCGGTGTCCCGCACCGGCGGTCACCTGGGGCCGAACCTCGGTGTGGTCGAGCTGACCATTGCCCTGCATCGTGTTTTCGATTCGCCGGTGGACCGGATTCTGTGGGATACGGGGCATCAGTCGTATGTGCTCAAGCTGCTTACGGGGCGGCAGGATTTTTCGCGGTTGCGGGCGCGGGGTGGGTTGTCGGGGTATCCGTCGCGGGCGGAGTCGGCGCATGATGTGATCGAGAATTCGCATGCGTCGACGGTGCTGGGGTGGGCGGATGGTCTGGCGAAGGCGAATGAGGTGCTGGGCCGTGGTGACCATGTGGTGGCGGTGATCGGTGATGGTGCGCTGTGGGACCTGTCGCTCCTCCAGTGCGTGCCCGGACTGCGGATCGCGGCCCCCCGGGACGCCGAGCGGTTGCGCGCCGAGCTGCGGGAGGCGCTGGATGTGGACGACGCGCCGACCGTGCTGCGGCTCCCCAAGGCCGAGGTGGGCGAGCCCATCGAGGCGGTGCGGCGCGTGGGCGGGATGGACGTGCTGGCCGAGGGCGAGCGCGAGGACGTGCTGCTGGTCGGTGTCGGCGCCATGGCGCCCGCCTGTCTGGAGGCCGCCGCGCTGCTGGCCGGGCGCGGCATCGGTGTCACCGTCGTCGACCCGCGCTGGGTCAAACCCGTCGACCCGGAACTCGTGCCGCTCGCCGGACGGCACCGGATGGTCACCGTCGTCGAGGACAACGGGCGCACCGGCGGTGTCGGAGCCGCCGTCGCCCAGGCGCTCCGCGACGCGGGCGCGGACGGCCTCGCGGTGTGCTCCCTCGGCCTGCCCCAGCGCTTCCTGGAGCACGGCAAGCGCGCCGAACTGCTGACCGCGCACGGACTGTCACCCACCGGGATCGCGGCCCGCGTCGAGGAGGAGCTGTCCCGCGTCCGGCTCCGCGAGCGGCCCGGGGGCGAGGACGGGCCGCCGGAGAGAACCGGCGAGGCGCACCGGGTGCGGGTGCCGGGGAGCGGCCCCGTGGGCCCGGCCCGGGCCGGAGTGGCGCGCGGGGGCGAGGGGAGCGTGGCATGACCGGATTCGATCTGACGAAGCTGCTGGCCGAACGCGGCGACGAGCGCTACGAACTGCACGCGCGCCACCTCAACCACCAACTGCCGCGCATGCTGCACACCATCGGCTTCGACAAGGTCTACGAGCGGGCCGAGGGCGCCTACTTCTACGACGCGGAGGGCAACGACTACCTCGACATGCTCGCCGGGTTCGGCGTCATGGGCCTGGGCCGCCACCATCCCGTCGTACGGCAGGCCCTGCACGACGTGCTCGACGCGCAGCTGGCCGACCTCACCCGCTTCGACTGCCAGCCGCTGCCCGGACTGCTGGCCGAGAGGCTGCTGGGCCACGCGCCCGGTCTGGACCGGGTCTTCTTCGGCAACAGCGGCACCGAGGCCGTGGAGACGGCGCTCAAGTTCGCCCGCTACGCCACCGGCAGGCCCCGGGTGCTGTACTGCGCGCACGCCTTCCACGGGCTGACGACCGGTTCGCTCTCCGTCAACGGCGAGGACGGCTTCCGTGACGGTTTCGCTCCGCTGCTGCCCGACACCCCCGTACCGCTGGGCGACCTGGCGGCACTGGAGCGGGAGCTGCGCGCCAGGGATGTGGCGGCGCTGGTCGTCGAACCCATCCAGGGCAAGGGCGTGCACGCCGCGCCGCCCGGGTACCTGCGCGCGGCCCGGGAACTGCTGCACAAGCACGGGGCGCTGCTGATCGTGGACGAGGTGCAGACGGGGCTGGGCCGCACCGGGGACTTCTTCGCCTACCAGCACGAGCAGGGCGTCGACCCCGACCTGGTGTGCGTGGCCAAGTCGCTGTCGGGCGGCTACGTTCCGGTGGGCGCCACCCTCGGCAAGGAGTGGATCTTCAAGAAGGTCTACTCCTCCATGGACCGGGTGCTCGTCCACTCGGCCAGCTTCGGCTCCAACGCGCAGGCCATGGCGGCGGGGCTGGCCACGCTCGCCGTCATGGAGGACGAACGCCTCACCGAGAACGCCCGCCGCACCGGTGACGCGCTGCGCGAGCGGCTGGCCGCGCTGGTCGGCAGGTACGAGCTGCTGCACGAGGTGCGGGGCCGGGGACTGATGATCGGCATTGAGTTCGGGAAGCCGAAGTCCCTGGGACTGCGCAGCCGCTGGACGATGCTCCAGGCCGCCCGCAAGGGGCTGTTCGCGCAGATGGTCGTCGTACCGCTGTTGCAGAAGCACCGCATCCTCACCCAGGTCTCCGGCGACCACCTGGAGGTCATCAAGCTGATCCCGCCGCTGGTGATCGGCGAGGCGGAGGTGGACCGCTTCGTCGGCGCCTTCACCCAGGTGATGGACGAGGCGCACAACGGCGGCGGCCTCATCTGGGACTTCGGGCGGACGCTGATCAAACAGGCGGTCGCCAACCGCTGAGCCGGTGCGGGATCAGGGCTCCAGGAGGCGGGACTGGAGCCGGATGCGGGTGCCTTCGGAGAGCTTGAGGCCCTCGGAGAGGTAGGTGTCCACACCGCCCCAGCGCTCGTCGATGGTGGCGAAGGCGGCGTGCAGATAGGCGGCCCGGGCGTCGAAGAGGGGCGCGAGCAGCTCCATGACCTCCGGCGACATGCCCGCCCTGGACTTGGCGCTGCGGTACACCTTGTACCGCCGGTGCGGCTGGTTCGACTGGAGGTAGTCCTCCTCGATGGCCTCCCGCTCGACCCCGAGCGCCAGCAGGGTGATGGCGATGGAGAGCCCCGCCCGGTCCTTGCCGGCGGCGCAGTGCATCAAGGCGGGCACGCTGTCCTCCGCGAGCGCGTGCAGGATGCGGCTGTGCTCGGCCGTGCGGGTGGTGATCATGGCGCGGTAGGACTCCGTCATACGCCGTGCGCCCAGTCCGTCACCGAGGATGGCGCGCAGCTGGTCCAGCTCGCCGTCCCGCACCATCTGCCAGAACTCCGCCCCGTCGGCCGGGTCGGAGAGCGGGATGTTGACGTTGCGCACACCTGGAAGCTCCACGTCGGGGCCGTCGAGTGCCTGGTCGGCGGAGTTGCGGAAGTCGAACACCGTGTGCAGCTTCAGCCCGCTCAGGAACGCCGCGTCCTGGCGGGTGGCGTGCGCCAGGTGGCCGCTGCGGAAGAGCACCCCGCGCCGCACCCGCCGCCCGTCCACCGTGGGCAGCCCTCCGACGTCCCGGAAATTGCGTACCCCGGTCAGCTGCGGTTCGGCGGACTCCTGCGTCACGAGCGCTCCTCTGCTTCTTCTCACGGCCGTCCGTCCGACCATACGACATGGATGCCCGGGGCTATCAGTCCCGCGGAGCGACCCGTGCGACGGCCCTTCCCCGGACCCGCTGTCGTCCACCCGCACCGGCCACCGTCGGCGGCCCGTCCGCACCGGCCCGTCCGCACCGGGCCACCCGTGCCGGGCGGCCGCGGCCGTGCCGCCGTACGCTCGCACCGTGAGTGACGAGCTGTTTCCGCGGCCCGCTGCTGAGATCGCACCCGGTGCCGTGCATCTGCCGGGCCGGCTGGACGAGCAGGCGCAGGCGGCCCTGCTCGCCGCCTGCCGGCGGTGGGCGCTGCCGCCCGCGGGGCTGCGGACGGTGCGGATGCCGGGTGGCGGAGAGATGTCGGTACGGCAGCTCAGCCTGGGGCGGCACTGGTATCCGTACGGGTACGCGGACACTGTGGTGGACGGGGGAGGGGAGCCCGTCAAACCGTTCCCCGGGTGGCTGGGGGAGTGGGCGCGCTCGGCGGTGCGGGACGCCGTCCGGGTCGCGGGCGCCGACGTGTACGGGACGGCGCCCGGTACCGTCCCGTACGACATCGCGCTGGTCAACTTCTACGGGGACGGTGCGCGGATGGGGATGCACCGGGACAGCGACGAGCGGTCCGACGCGCCGGTGGTCTCCTTCAGTCTCGGGGACACCTGCGTCTTCCGGTTCGGCACCCCCGAGGGGCGCGGCAGGCCGTGGCGCGATGTCCCGCTGCGCAGTGGCGACGCGTTCGTCTTCGGCGGCCCCTCCCGGCTGGCCTACCACGGGGTGCCCCGCACCGAGCCGGGCTCGGCGCCGCCCGGGCTGGGACTGCGGGGGCGGGTCAACGTCACCGTGCGCGCGTACTGAGGGGAGGACGACGGGAAGGGTGAACGTCCCGCGCCCCTGGGGGAGTTCACGCAGCGGCCGACTGTCAAGCGGAATTCGGGCCCGTTCACTCGTTGGGAGCTGGCGAACCCTGGCGAATACCTCGTACGTGTCAGAGGGATACCGGCCATGGGGCTAGCGTGACCATGGCGCCGTCACCTCCCGCACCCCTCTTCGACACCTCAACTCCTCCGAGGAACCCATGGCCGAATCCCCGAGCTACGCGGTGCAGGCACCGGAAGGAATAGGAGCATCCGCTTCCACTTCTCTGGCTGTTCCCCCGTCCCGCCCTCCCGCCCCCTCCAGCGCCCCCGGCCAACGCCGCGCCGAGCGGCCCCGGCACGGCAGACCCCGCACGCGCGAGAACGCCGCTGACGCCGCCGTACGACGCCGGCTGGTACGGCTCGCCGTACTGCCCGCCGGACTGATCGCCCTCACCGGCACCGCCGTCGTCGCCTACCTGCTGCGCGGCGCGGGCGTCGTCCCCCTCACCGCCACGGCCCGGGGCGTCCTGACCGCCGGAGTGCTGCTGGCCGGCACCGTGCTCGCCTCGGCGGCGGTACTGGCCGCGGCCGAGGCGCGGGGCACGGCCGAACGGTGCGCCGCGCTGCGCCGGGCCACCGTGCGCGGGCAGGCGGAACTCAAGTCCATGCTCTGGACGCTGCGGCACGGCGAGCGCCCCGTGCCGCGCACCCCCGCCCCGCAGGGCGAGCCGGCCGGCGACGGCCTCGACCTGCTCGCCCACCAGACCGCCCTCGCCCAGTGCGGTGCGGAGGCCGCCGTCGCCGAGGCGGCGGCGCTGGCGGGAGGGCCGCACGGCGAGGGCGGGGAGCGCGGGGAGGTGCTCGTCAGCCTCGCGCACCGGCTCCAGACCCTGGTCCACCGGGAGATCCAGCTGATCGACGACCTGGAACACGAGGTCGAGGACCCGGACCTGCTCAAGGGCGTCTTCCACGTCGACCACCTCGCCACCCGCATCCGGCGCCACTCGGAGAGCCTCGCGGTGCTCGGCGGCGCCGCCGCGCACCGCCAGTGGGCCGGCCCGGTCTCCCTCTCCGCCGTGCTGCGGTCCGCCGTCGCCGAGGTCGAGCAGTACACGAGGGTGCGACTGGTCCCGCCGATCCAGGGCGCGGTACGCGGGCACGCCGTCGCGGACGTCATCCACCTGCTGGCCGAACTCGTCGAGAACGCCACGGCCTTCTCCGCTTCCGGGACGCCCGTACTGGTGCGGACCCAGCAGGTCACGGCAGGGCTCGCCGTCGAGGTCGAGGACCGGGGGCCGGGTATGGGCCCCGGCGAGCAGAACGAGCTGAACGCGGTGCTCGCCGAGCCCGACCGGGCCGCCGCCACCCTGGTGCGCGACGGCCGCATCGGCCTCTACGTGGTGGCCGCCCTCGCCCGCCGCCACGGGGTCGTCGTCCAGCTCCAGAACAACATCTACGGCGGAGTCCAGGCCGTCGCGGTACTGCCGCACAGCCTCCTGGGGCAGCCGCACAGCCCGCCGGCACAGGAGAGCGGCCACACGGCGGTGCCCGGCCGCGAGCCCCGGACCCCGTCCGCCCCCGGGAGCGGCCCGGACGGCACCGGTCCCGCCGAGGGCGGCCGGCCGATAAGCGGCCCGGTGGATGACGGCAGGACGGACGACGGCAGGACGGATGGTGGCAGGGCGGATGCCGGCCGGGCGGATGGTGGTTCACCCGAGGGCGGCTTGGCCGACGGCGGCCTGGCGGATGGCGGCTTGCTCGGTGGTGGCCTGGCGGATGGCGGCTCGGCCGGTGGTGGTCCGGTGGACGGCGGCCCGGCCGGTGGTCCGGCCGGTGCTGGTTCTGTCGAGGGCGCCCGGGCCCGGGCAGGGGTCGCCGGGGCGGGGCGGGGGCGGTCGGTGATCCGCGGCCGCGCTCGCGCTCGCGCGGTGTCGCGCGAGGCGGGCCCGCCACTCCGTGGCCGCTCGCCGCACCGTCCGAGCCGGACGCGCGG
>NZ_VJOK01000001.1:6436796-6461865 GCF_013302895.1 Streptomyces albus subsp. chlorinus
CGGGAAGGGCGCGAGCCGGGACTGGTGGCCGCCTTCCGCCGTGGCGACGGCGGCGCCCGCGCGCACGCGACCCGTTCCCCGCACCCCGGTACGACCACTCCACCGCACCGAGGAGAAGAACGTGACCATGGTGAGTGAAGCCCTCGCGCAGCAGCACCGTACGGAGGAGGAGACCGCTCTCTCCGTGCTGCTGGCGGGCCTGGTGCGACGGGTACCGCACGCGGCCGGTGCGGTGCTGTTCTCCGCGGACGGCCTGGTGAAGGCCGCGTACGGGCTGGATCCGGACACCGCCGACCCGCTGGCCGCGCTCGCCTCGGGGCTCTACTCGCTGGCCCGCGGCTTCGGGACGCGGATGGCCGGCGGCGACGGGGTGCGGCAGGTGGTGGTGGAGCTGGACCGCTCGCTGCTGTGTGTCGCGCGGGCGGACCCGGACATGTGCCTGGCGGCGCTGGCCCGGCGTGAGGCGGACGCCGCCGTGCTGGCCCATGAGATGGGGGTGCTCGCCGAGCGGGTTCGGCCCCTCCCGCCGGCTCCGGCATGGCCCTCCGGGGCCCGGTGAGGAGCGCGGGGCACCTGGTGCGGCCGTACACGGCCAGCAATGGGCGCACCAGGCCCGGTGGCGTGCTGGAGCCGACCAGTCTCGCGCTGGCCACCGGCGACCGGCCGCAGCGCTATGTCGGGCCCGAGCACGCGCGGCTCCTCCGGTTGTGTGCCGGGACGCCGGTCGCGGTGGCCGAACTCGCGGCCCGCGTACGGCTGCCCGTCGTCGTCACCAAGGTCCTGCTCGCGGACCTGGCCGAGTGGGGGGCCGTCACGGTGCGGGCCCCGACGGCGGCCGGGTGCCGGACCGGTGGCGGGGCCGGGGCCCCGGCCGGTGCCGGGTCCGGTTCGGGTGACGCCGAACGGGAGCTGCTGGAGGCCGTGTTGGCGGGGTTGCGCAAGCGGCTCTGAGGAGGGCCGTCCGTCCCACCGTTCGGCGGAGGCCGCCGGCCCGGACGGCCCCGGAACCCGGATGGCCCCGGGAACCCGTACCGGCTCGTGCCGTGGGAGGCGGTGGTGTCGGGGGCGGTCACCGGCAGCGGCGAGGCATCGGCGGCGACGGCTCGTGGGGCGCGCGCCGCCGCCCGAGCGCCGCCTCCTTCACGCGGACCGCGCCTCCCGCTACGGTTGCCGCCTGCGCGCGGTGTGACGGGCCGCGCCCCGGGTGACGGGCGAGCCGGAAGGGGCTTCACGTGGCGGAGCGGCGGGACGACTTCACGACCGTGGCGGACGGGACACCGGTGGCCACCTACACCTGGCTGCCCGAGGGCGATGTGCGCGCCCTGGTGCAGCTCGCGCACGGCGCCGCCGAACACGCCCAGCGCTACGACCGGTTCGCCCGCCGCCTGACCGCGAACGGCTACGCCGTCGTCGCCTCCGACCACCGGGGCCACGGGGGGACGGCGGCCCACACGGGCGGGTACGGGGCCGTGGGCGACGAGGGCTGGCGTGCCACGGTCGACGATCTGAAGGAGATCGGGGACCGGGCGCGCGCCCGCATGCCCTCGGACGCCCCCTTCTTCCTGCTCGGGCACAGCATGGGCTCCCAGCTGGCCCGTGACTACGCGCAGGAGTACGGCGCCGGGCTGTCCGGGCTGGTGCTCTCGGGCACCTTCCGCTCGCTGCCCGGCTGCGAGGTGGAGAGCGCCCTGAAGCGGCTGGAGCGGGAGATCACCGAGAGGGGCAGGAACGCGCCCTCCGGCTTCACCGGTGAGCTGTTCGCCTCGTTCAACGACCCTTTCCCGCACCGCACCGGCTACGAGTGGCTCTCCCGGGACGAGGGCGAGGTGGACGCCTACGCCGCCGACGAGCGCTGCGGCTTCTCCTTCAGCGCCGGGCTGTCCTGGGACTGGGTGCTGGCCAACCGCAAGATCAACGACCCGGAGCAGTTCGCCCGCATCCCCCGCGAGCTGCCCGTCCACATCGCCGTCGGGGAACTGGACCCGTGCAACCAGCGGATGACGCTCGTCAACGAGCTGCTGGAGGACTTCCGCTACCTGGGCACGCGCGATCTGAGCTGGCGCGCCTACGAGGGCGCGCGGCACGAGATCCTCAACGAGACGAACCGGGACGAGGTCGAGGCGGACCTGGTGGAGTGGTTCGAGAGCCACCTCGACCTGGGGCCGTGACCGGGCAGGCGGCCGTCCGCCCCGCCCGCCCCGCGCGTCAGCCCGTCCTGGCCCAGTCCTTGGCGAACTCGCCGGGTGAGGAGGGGGCCGCGTAGTACCAGCCCTGCGCCGTGTCGCAGCCCAGCGCACGCAGCTGGTCGGCCTGGCTCTCCGTCTCCACGCCCTCCACGGTCACTGCCAGGCCGAGCGCGTGCGCCAGCGAGACGATGCCCTCGACGAAGGTGACGTCCACCGGATCGGCCGGGTGGCGTTGCAGCCCCTGGGTGAAGGAGCGGTCGAGCTTGAGGGTGGTGGCGGGCAGCCTGCGCAGGTTGGCGAGGTTGGAGTAGCCGGTCCCGAAGTCGTCCAGGGCGATGTCCACGCCCAGTTCGGCCAGCTGCCACAGCGGCTTCAGCTCGTCCTCGTCCGCGCTGATCAGTGCGGACTCGGTGACCTCCAGGCACAGCGACGAGGGCGCCACACCGGCGGACTCCAGCACCGCGACGGTGTCCGGCACCAGGTCGGGGTGGTGCAGCTGCCGGGGGGAGAGGTTCACGTTGACGCGCAGCGGCCGGCCGCCCGCCCAGGTGCACGCCTGGGCGACGGCCTGCTCCAGCACCCACCGGCCCAACGGCACGATCAGCCCGGTGTGTTCGGCCAGCGGGATGAACCGGTCAGGGCCCAGCCGCCCGTGCACCGGGTGCTTCCACCGCACCAGGGCCTCCGCGCCGTCCACCTGTCCGTCGCTCATCCGGATCAGCGGCTGGTACTCCAGGAAGAACTCGTCGCGCTCCAGCGCGCCGGGCAGATGGTTGGTGAGGATGTGACGGTCGATGGCGCGGGCCTCGGAGTCCGGGTCGGCCAGTTCGAACCGGTTGCCGCCCGCGTCCTTGGCCCGGTACATGGTGATGTCGGCGCTGCGCAGCACCTCGGCGGGCTCCAGTCGGCCGGGGGAGCCCTCCACGATGCCGATGCTGGCGCGGACGGACAGCTCCCGCCCGTCCACCGAGACCGGCGTCGCCAGCGCCGCCAGCAGGGACCGCGCCAGGCAGGTGATCTCCTCGGTGTCCTCCGGGTCCGACATCAGGACCACGAACTCGTCACCGCCGATCCGCGCCACCAGGTGCGCGGGCGCGGTGGTGCACGACTGGAGCCGTTCGGCGACCGCGACGAGCAACTGGTCGCCGACCGCGTGCCCCAGGCTGTCGTTGACGGTCTTGAAGCCGTCGATGTCCAGGTAGCAGAGCCCGAAGCGGCGCACACCGCCTTGCGGGGAGAGGATGCGGTCCAGGCGTTCGGCGAACAGCGTCCGGTTGGGCAGCCCGGTCAGCTCGTCATGGGTGGCCTCGTAGCGCAGCCGCAGGTGCAGCAGGCGGCGTTCGGTGATGTCCTCCATCAGGGCCAGCTGGTAGCGGGGTTCGCCCTCGGCGTCGCGCAGCAGCGAGACGGTCAGGTTCGTCCACAGCACCGTGCCGTCGGGCCGCTGGTAGGGCTTCTCCACGCGGAAGTGGTCGCGCCGTCCGGCGGCCAGCTCGCGGTGCAGCCGCCACACCTCGGGGGCGTCGTCCGGATGCACCCAGTCGTTGATGTTGCGGCGGCGCATCTCCTCCTCGGAGCGCCCGAACATCCTGGCCAGCGCCCCGTTGGCGTCCCGGAGCCGGCCGTTCATGTCGGCGATGCCGATGCCGAGGGTGGCGTCCTCGAAGACGGCGCGGAAGCGGGTCTCCGAGGCGTGCAGGGCCTCCTCGACGGCTGTCTGCGCGGCCAGTGCGGCCCGGGAGAGCGCCTCCTGCTCGGCCAGGGTGCGTTCGCGTACGGCGAGGGAGAACCCGGCGGCGATGGCGTGCTGGAGCCGGGCGCAGCGGGAGCGGGCCTCGTCCACGCCGAGCGCGCCGGGGGTGCCCGGGGCGGGTGCCGAGGTGCCGGCGTAGAGGACGAGATAGGACTCGACGACACCGAGGATGTGCGGCAGGGCGTCCGGGCTGGTGCAGTGGGCCTCGTTCACCAGCACCTCGCCGACCTCACGGCCGGGTGCGGGGCTGAAGGGCTGGGCGTGCAGGGCCTCGCCCAGCCGGGTGGCCAATGGGTGGAGCAGGTCCTCCAGTTCGGCCCGCGTCAGCGAGGTCGGGGTCGCCGGGTAGACGGCGCGGCTCCAGATCCTCGCGAAGCGGCGGAGTCCGTCCTCGCCGCCGTCGCCGCCCTCCTCGGGCTCCTCGCGCCGGCCCTGGGAGGTCACGCGGCGCGCCCCGGTTTGCGGCCCACTCCCGCGTACCCGCTGAAGACGGCGGCGTCCTCGTATTCCGGTGGGCTGTCGGGGCGCCAGCAGGGCACCGGGACCAGACCGGGCTCGACCATCTCGAACTCCTCGAAGAACCGCTGGATCTCGTTGTCGGTCCGGAACACCAGGGGGGCGCTCGCCGTGCTGTAGACCTGCCGCAGGCCGGCTCCGCCGTCGTGCCGAGGCCCGGTCTCCGTGGAGGCGTGGGTGAGCACCAGCAGACTGCCCGGGGCCAGCCGCCGGGCCAGTTCGGCCAGGCACTTGGCGGGCTCGTCGCGGTCCTCGAGGAAGTGCAGCAGCGCGACGAGCATGAGCGCGACGGGCCGGTCCAGGTCCAGCAGTTCCTCGACCTCGGGGCTGTCGAGGATGTCCTGCGGGGAGCGGAAGTCCGCCGAGACGATGCCGACCCTCTTGTCGCCCTCCAGCACCGCGCGGCTGTGCGCGACCGCCACCGGGTCGTGGTCGACGTAGACGACGTGCGCGCCGCGGTCCAGGGCGTGCGCCACCTCGTGGACGTTGCCGAAGGTGGGGATGCCCGAGCCGATGTCGAGGAACTGGGTGACGCCCTCCCCGACCGCGAAGCGGATTGCCCGGCGCATGAACGCCCGGTTCGCCTGCATGATCTTCGGCAGCCCCGGCCAGGCCCGCATCGCCCGCCGTGCCGCCTCCCTGTCCACCTCGAAGTTGTGGGAACCGCCGAGGTAGTAGTCGTACATCCGCGACACGCTCGGTACCGCCAGATCGATGCCATGGGGGGCCCAGGCAGGACGTTCCATCGAGGGGTCTCCAGCTCGCTCTTCCACCGGCGCGTTCCGGCCGGGCACATGAGGCTACTGACCCTTCGGTGGCGCGTGGAAGGAAACAGCGTTACTGGGGCTGGATCTTGCCCGCGTGGCGAGGACCCGGCCGGGAGGTATCGGGGCATAGGTCACCGGCTCGCGCCATGATTTAATCGTGCTTATTGCGAGCGATGTGCAAGAGCGTGTGATCTTTAACAAGGAGTGTGCCACAGATGACTGCCCGGACGGTACGGACAGCCACCGCCGCGGCGGCCGCCGCCGTCGTCCTCGCCTCGGCGGCGGCGTGTTCCGCCCCCGGTGACGGGGACGGCTCGGGCAGCGGCACGGACGTGCTCACGGTCGGCGTCGCGCAGGAACCGGAGACCCTCAGCCCGCTGCTGGGCTACGGCAAGGAGGGCAACTCCAAGATATTCGACGGCCTGCTGACCCACGACGCGCGGATGCGGCTGAGGCCCGCGCTCGCCACCCGCCTCCCGAAGGTGAGCAAGGACGGCCGGACCTACACCTTCGACCTGCGCAAGGGCATCACCTTCAGCGACGGCAAGCCGTTCACCTCGAGGGACGTCGTCTACACCTACGAGACGATCCTCGACAAGAAGACCAACAACCCCTCCAAGGGCGAGCTGGACGCGCTCGACAGCGTCCGCGCCGAGGGCAGGCACAAGGTCGTCTTCCACCTCAAGTACCCCTACGCCGCGTTCGCCGAGCGCACCGTGCTTCCCATCGCGTCCCAGGCCGTGGCCTCCAGGACCGACGTCAACACCGGCTCGTACAACACCAGGCCCGTCGGCACCGGCCCCTACATCCTCACCAGCTGGCGCAAGGGCGAGAAGCTCAGCTTCAAGGCCAACCCGCACTACTGGGGCGGCAGGCCGAAGATCAAGCGGTTCACCGTCGCCGTCATCGAGGACGACGATGTGCGCGCCACCCGGCTGCGCTCCGGCGACCTCGACGGCGCCATCCTGCCGCCGAACCTCGCCAAGGCGTACGAGAAGGACCCCGGCAAGCGCACCTTCAGCGCCAAGACCGCCGACTACCGCGCCGTCACCCTCCCCACGGACAACCCCGTCACCGGCGACAAGGCCGTCCGTCGCGCCCTCGACCTGGCCGTGGACCGCAAGGCCATGGTCAAGTCCGTCCTCAACGGCGCGGGCAAGCCCGCCTACGGGCCGCTGCCCACCGACAGCCCCTGGTTCGCCAAGGGCACCGAGCGGCCCCACGACCTGAAGCGCGCCCGGAAGATCCTGGACGCGGCGGGCTGGAAACCGGGCAAGGACGGCATCCGGAAGAAGGACGGCGAGCGCGCCGCCTTCACCCTCTGGTACTTCTCCGGCGACAAGCTCCGCCAGGACCACGCCCTGGCCTACGCCTCCGACGCGAAGAAGGCCGGCATCGACGTCAAGGTCCAGGCCGGCAGCCGCGAGGTCGTCCGGCCCAAGCTCAAGCACGACGCGATGCTGATGGGCAACGGCTTCCCCGCCGACCCCGACTTCGACCTCTACCCGACGCTGCACTCCTCGCAGATCGGCGACGGCTGGAACAACCTCGGCTACTACCACGACAAGACGGTCGACGAGCAGCTCGACACCGCCCGCCGCAGCCGCGACCCCAAGGTCCGCGAGGCCGCCTACGACAAGGCCCAGCGCGCCCTGGCGAAGAACCCGGGCTACACCTTCCTCACCCACATCGACCACGTCTACGTGATCGACGACAAGTGGCGGGGCCTGACCACCCAGATCGAGCCGCACGACCACGGCATCGGCGCCGGCCCCTGGTGGAACGTCCAGGACTGGCAGCCGAAGAAGTGAGGGGGCCGCTCTTGCGCTGCGCGGCGGGCCCCGTGGGGCGGTGCCCCGCATGAAGCGCACTGTCATACGGGCCGTGGGCCGGCTGGTGGGGCGGCGGCTGCTGGCCGCCGTACCGGTGCTGGCGGCCGTCACGTTCGGCGTCTTCGCGGTGGCCGCCGCCTCCCCGTTCGACCCCGTCCAGCAGTACGCCGGCTCGGCGGGCCTCAGCGCCTCGCAGGAGACGCTGGACCAGCTGCGGCGGAACCTGAACGTGGACGGGCCGTTCTGGGAGCGCTGGTGGGACTGGCTCACCGGCGCGCTGACCGGTGATCTGGGCGACTCCACCTCGCTGCGGCAGCCCGTGGCGCAGGTCATCGGCGAGCGGCTCGGCTGGTCGGTGCTGCTGTGCGCGGTCGGCTTCGCCTTCGCGGTCCTCGTCGGCACGGTCCTCGGGGTGGCCGCCGCGCGCCGCAGGGGCGGCCTGCTCGACCGGACCGTCACCTCGCTCTCCTACACCCTGGAGGCCGCGCCCCCGTTCTGGCTCGGGCTGCTCGGCATCTGGCTCTTCGCCGTCCAGCTCGGTGTCCTTCCGGCGGGCGGGCTCACCGACAGCGGCAGCGATGTCGTCACCGCGGGCGCGCTGCTGCGCCACCTCGCGCTGCCCGCGCTGGTGCTGGGCGTCTCCCAGGTGCCCTGGTTCCTGCTCTACGTGCGGCAGGGCGTGGGCGACGCTTTGGAGGAGGACGCGGTGCGCGGGGCGCGCTCCCGCGGCCTGGCCGAGCGCACCGTGCTGGTCGGGCACGCGCTGCGCTCCGGGCTGCTGCCCGTGCTCACGCTGGTCGGTTCGCGCGTGCCCGAACTCATCACCGGCGCGCTGCTGGTGGAGACCGTCTTCAGCTGGCCGGGCATCGCCTCGGCCACCGTGGAGGCCGCCACCGCCACCGACTTCCCGCTGCTGGCGGCCCTCACCACCCTGGCCACGGTGGCGGTCCTCCTCGGCAACCTGCTCTCCGACCTGCTGTACGGGCTGGCCGATCCGCGTGTGGCCCTGGAGGAGATGTGAGTTCCCAGGCACTGTCACCGCGACTCGGCCGCGCGCTGCGGGTGCGCGCGAGTGCCGGTGTGGTCGTCGCCGTGCTGGTGGCGGTCGTGCTGGTGCCGCTGCTCTTCCCGCTGGACGAGCAGGCCGTGGACATGGCCCACAAGCTCCAGGCGCCCTCCCCCGCCCACCCGTTCGGCACCGACGACGTGGGCCGGGACGTGCTGCTGCGCTGCGTCTACGGGCTGCGGGTCTCCCTGCTCGTCGGCGTCGTCGCGGCGCTGACCGCCACCGTGATCGGCACCGCCGTCGGCGCCGCGGCCGGGGCGGCGGGCGGCAGGACGGACCGGATGGTGATGCGCGTCGTGGACGTCTTCTCCTCCGTACCGCATCTGCTGCTGGGCATCTTCATCGTCGCCATGTTCCGTCCCGGTGTGTGGCCCGTCGTCGTGTCCGTCGGACTCACCCACTGGCTGTCCACCGCGCGGATCGTACGGGCCGAGGTGCTCTCCCTGCGCTCCCGCGACTTCGTCGACGCCGCCGTCTCCGGCGGCGCCTCCCGCTGGCGGGTCGGCGTCCGGCACCTGCTGCCCGGCGTGCTGCCCCAGGCGGGGCTCGCCGCCGTGCTGATGGTGCCGCACGCCATCTGGCACGAGTCGGCGCTCTCCTTCCTGGGCCTGGGCCTGCCCACCCACCGCGCCAGCCTCGGCAACATGATCCAGGGCGCGCGGGGCACGCTGCTGGCCGGCGACTGGTGGCCCACGCTCTTCCCGGGCCTGTTCCTGATCATCCCCACCCTCGCCATCGCGGGCCTGGCCGGCGTATGGCGGGAGAGGATCAACCCCCGCCGCCGATCGGAGCTGATGCTGTGAGCCAGGCACCCCAGAAGGACGGCGGATCCCCCGGCGGGCGGCCCCTGCTGTCGGTACGCGAGTTGTCCGTACGCTTCCGGATGAGCGGCGGACGGGAGATCGCCGCCGTCAGCGACGTCTCGTTCGACCTGGCGCCCGGCGAGTGCCTGGCGCTGGTCGGGGAGAGCGGCTGCGGCAAGTCGGTGCTGGCCTCCGCGCTGCTGGGGCTGCTGCCCCGCAACGCGTACGTCAGCGGGAGGGCACTGCTGTCCGGGCCCGGCGCGCGGGACGCGCTCGATCTGCTCGCCGCCGACGAGGCCACCCTCGCCCGCACCGTGCGCGGGCGGCGCGTCGGCCTCGTCCCGCAGAGCCCCGCCGCCCATCTGACCCCCGTCCGCACGGTGCGCTCCCAACTGGCCGAGACCGTGCGGGAACTCACCGGGAGGAAGAGGGGCGAGCTGGCCGAGGCGACCCTCGCCGCAGCCGGGCGTGCCGCCTTCCCCGCCGACCACCTGGACCGCTACCCGCACCAGCTCTCCGGAGGGCTCGCCCAGCGGGCCGCCACCGCGCTCGCCCTCGTCGGGGACGCCCCGCTGCTGCTGGCCGACGAGCCGACCACCGGCCTCGACCGCGACCTGGTGGAGCGCACGGTGGACGAGCTGCGCGCGCACACCGAGGACGGGTGCGGACTGCTGATCATCACCCACGACCTGGCCGCGGCCGAGCGCATCGCGGACCGGGTGGCGGTGATGTACGCGGGCCGCGTGGCCGAACTCACCGCGGCGGCGGACTTCTTCGGCTCGCCCGGCCCCCGCCACCCGTACGCGCGCGGTCTGCTGGACGCGCTCCCCGAGCGGGCGTTCGCCCCCATCCCCGGCATGCCGCCCGAGCTGGGCGACCTGCCCGAGGGCTGCGCCTTCGCCCCGCGCTGCGCCCGCGCGAGCGACGCCTGCGCCACCGTGCCCGCGCTGACCGGCGGCGTGGCCTGCCACCACCCGGTGACGGCCACGGACACCGCGCAGGAGTCCGGCCACGACATCGCCACGGCGCCCGACACCGACGGCACGCCCGGCGCAGCGGGCCCCTACGGCACCGCCGGCGGCGATGACGCCGACGGGACGCGACAGCCGGAAGGGAGCAGGGCGTGACACGGCCGACGCCGCCCGCGCTGGAACTGCGGGAGATCACCGCCGGGTACGACCGCGCGGCACCGGTGCTGCGCGGCGTGTCCCTGACCGTCGGGGAGGGGGAGGCCGTCGGGCTGCTGGGGCCCAGCGGCTGCGGGAAGTCCACCCTGGCGAAGGTCGCCGCCCTGCTGCACCGCCCCTTCGCGGGCACCGTGCACCTCGGCGGGGCACCGGCCCGGGGCTTCCGGCACCGGGCGCCGCGCGCCCAGCGCACCGCTGTCGGCGTCGTCTTCCAGCAGCCCCGCCTCGCCGCCGACCCCCGGCTGACCCTCGCCTCGCTGATCGCCGAACCGCTGCGCGCCACCGGGCGCCGGGCCGAGGCGGCCGGCCGCACCGAGGAGCTGGCCCGGTCCGTCGGGCTAGGCGGCGACCTCCTCGCCCGCCGGCCCCACGAGGTGAGCGACGGCCAGTTGCAGCGCGCCTGCCTCGCCCGCGCGCTGGCCCTGCGGCCCCGGGTGCTGGTCTGCGACGAGATGACCGCCATGCTGGACGCCTCCACCACGGCGGCCCTCGTCGCCGTGGTGGAGGACTACCGGGAGCGTTCCGGCGCCGCGCTGCTGGCCGTCGGCCACGACCGCACGCTGCTGGAGCGCTGGTGCGACCGCACGGTGGAGATGGCGGCCGGTGCGGAGGCGGGCACCGCCCTCAGATCCGCACGCCGCGCTCCCGCAGATACGTCAGCGGGTTGATGTCGCTCCCGTAGCCGGGGCCCGTACGGATCTCGAAGTGGAGGTGCGGGCCCGTGGCGTTGCCCGTCGCGCCCGAGCGCCCGATCCGCTGCCCCGTCCCCACCGACTGGCCGGAGCGCACGGAGATCGCCGAGAGGTGGCCGTACTGGCTGTACCTGCCGTCGCGGTGGCGGATCACCACCTGGTACCCGTAGGCGTCGCCCCAGCCGGCCGCGACGACCGTGCCGTCGGCCACCGCCCGCACGGTGGTGCCGGTGGAGACCGGGAAGTCCACCCCCGTGTGGTGGCCGGACGACCAGCTGCTGCCCGCCGCCCGGTAGGGGGTGCTCGGGCCGACGCCCGCCACGGGGGCGGTGGCACCGGAGGCGGGCCGGTGCCGCGGTGCCTGCTGCCGGGCCTCCTGCTTCCGGGGCGCCTGCCGTTGCGGTGTCTTCTGCCGAGGCGCCTCCTTCCGCGGGGTCTCCTTCCGCGGGGTCTCGTTCCGCGCTGCCTCCTTCTGTGCGGCCTTCCGTCGCTGGTCCTGCTGCTGGGGGGCCTTCTGCCGGGGTGCCGGGGACGCGGTCCGGCCGTCCCGGGCGGGCTCGCGCGCGGTCTTCCGCGAGGGGCCCGTCGTCCGCAGACGCTGGCCGGGCAGGATGAGATCGGGGTCGTCGCCGACGGTGGGGCGGTTCCAGTCGTAGAGGCGGCGCCAACCGCCCTCCACGCTCTGGGCGTCGGCGATGGCGGACAGCGTGTCACCGCTGACGACCTCGTAGGTCGTCTGCTTCTTGAGCCGCTCCGCCCTGGCGCGGTCCGCCTTCACCCGGGCCCGCTCGGCCGCGGCCTCGTCCGCCTGCTTCTTTCCGGGCTCCGCCCGGTCCCCGCGCGGAGCCCGGCCCGTACGGGAGGCCGCGGCGGCGGGCTCGGCCGCCCCGCGCGAGAGCCCCGCGCGGGGCCCGCAGTGGGGCCAGGCTCCCGGTCCCTGACCGGCCAGCACCTTCTGCGCGACCGCGATCTGGGCGCTCCTGGAGGCGAGGTCGGCCCGCGGGGCGTAGGCACGGCCGCCGTAGGCGTCCCAGGTGCTCTGGGTGAACTGGAGGCCGCCGAAGTGGCCGTTGCCGGTGTTGACGTCCCACTTGCCGCTGCTCTCGCACGCGGCCACTTTCTCCCACACGTCCTGGGGCGCGGAGTGCGCGACCTGGGCCGCGGCGAGGGGCAGGGCGAGGCCCGCGCCGCCGGCGGTCATCCGTAAGGAGACGCGTGCGGCGGAGCGTGGCTGGGGTCGGCGGTGGCGCCCACGTGCGGACATGACCGGTTCCTCCGGTGGTCGGCGGCCCACGGGCGAGCGGGGCCGGTGGTGTCGGGGATGCGCGGGTCAGGGGTGCGGGGACGAAGGGTGCGGCGGACGCGGGGGCGATGCGTGCGGTGGCGCGGCCGGCGGGCTGTGGGGCCCGGCGGGGGTCACAGGTCCAGGCCCCGTTCGCGGGCGAGGCGGTGTGCGGCCTGGTCGGCGACGGACTCGGTCAGGTACACCTCGCACACCAGCCGGCCGCTGCCCGTCATGTTGTGCTCCAGCTCGTACAGGCTCACCTCGCTGCCGTCGGCGAGCAGGAAGGCGTGCTCGTAGACCGCGCACCACACCTGCCAGTCCTCGGGGTGCACCCGTGGTTTGGGGACATGCGTGATGTGGTGGCCCAGCGCGGAGGAGAGCAGCCGCAGCGTCTCCTGGCCCGGCCGGTCGGGGTTCTCGGCGCGGCGCAGCAGCCGTCGGGCGTGCTCGGGCGAGTCGCTCTCCGGGTACTCCCGGCGGGCGTACGCCGTCCCGCCCGTGCCGGCCAGGAAGTCGAAGGAGGCGACCGGGCCGCGGACGGTGCCCTCCGGCTCCTGGGTCCCGCCCATCCGCCGGTGCACGCGGCGTTCGGAGCGGCGCAGCGCCTCGGCGTTGTCGTACACCTCGTGCAGTTCGCCGGTGCCGTCCGGGGTGTCGTAGCACAGCTCCCACAGCAGCAGGCTGCTGCCGTCGGCGAGCAGGAAAACATGGCGGAAACTGCTGCATCGCAGCGCGGGCGCCGGGGTATTGCGGTGCCGCCAGCCGTACAGTTCGACCTGGAACATCACCGCGCTGCGTAGTCGCTCCAGCGTCTCGTCCGGTACGTCGAACGGGTTCTGGGCACGCGCCAGCAGTTCCTCGAGATGGTGAGCAGGAGTCAGGTGAGCTTTGTCGCCCATCGCGGACCCTCCCGGCGTGCTGCTGACAACCGACCGTCCCCGCGCGCACACACCGTAGCGCTCCGAGTGCGGTGAGCGGGAGGAGTTGGCGGAATTCCGCTGACGGAAACCTTCCGAGGAAGCGTTTTTTCAGCCGAAACCCCCTCACCCTTCGGTGGTGCGGCGGGGATGAAACCCGTGCCAGCGGGAATCACCGGTCTGCGGGGGCACCGTCTTCTCCGGTTCCCGCGCGACGGCCACCGGCCGGGGCGGCGGGAGCCCGGCGGCATGGTCCTGTGCCGTGACCACCACGCCCGGCGAGGCCGCCCCGCGCGGCGCGACCGCGGCTGAAGGGAGTGCTGCGGTGACCACACTGCCCGTCGGATACGAGTCCTACTGGATGCTCTCCGCGGCCGGAACGCCGTGTCCGCCCCTGCCGCCCGACAGCCGCCTGGAAGTGGACGTCGCCGTCGTGGGCGGCGGCATCGCCGGTCTGTCGGTGGCGTGGGAACTGTCCCGCGCCGGGCGGAGCGTGGCCGTGCTGGAATCCGACCGGCTCGCCGCCGGCGTCACCGGCCACACCGCGGCCAAGCTGTCGGCGCTGCACGGGCTGTCCTACAGCTGGCTGCGCGCCGACCGGGGCGAGGAGGCGGCCCGGCACTACGCCCTCTCCCAGCAGGGCGCCGTCGACCACCTGGCCGCCGTCTGCGCCCGGTTGGGCGTCGACTGCGAACTGGAGCGGGTGCCAGCCTACACCTACGTGGAGTCGGCTGAGCACGAGGACGAGGTCCGCGAGGAGGCCGCGGCGGCGGCCGAGGCCGGGCTCGCCGCCTCGTTCGTCACCGGGACGGGCCTGCCGTTCCCGGTGCGCGCCGCCGTCCGCGTCGAGGACCAGGCACAGTTCCACCCCCGCAAGTACCTGCTGGCGCTGGCCGACGACATCCGGCGGCACGGCGGGCTGCTGCACGAGCGCACCCGCGTCGTCGCGCTGGACGAGGGCGAACCGTGCGTGGTGACCGCCGAGAACGGGGGAGAGGTCGCCGCCCGCGACGTGGTGGTGGCCACCCACTACCCGGTCTTCGACAGGGCGCTGATGTTCTCCCGCCTCCAGCCGCGCCGGGAACTGGTCATCTCCGCGCTGCTGCCCGCCGAGGAGGACCCGAGGGGCGCCTATCTGTCCCCGGAGCGCGGCACCCGCTCGGTGCGCACGGCGCCCTACCCGTTCGGGGAGGGGCAGCGGCTGCTGATCGTCACCGGTGAGACGTTCACCCCGGGCACCCCCGGCATCGGCGCCGTCGCGGCACGCTACGAGCGGCTCGCGGCCTGGACGTACGAGCGCTTCCCCCGGGCACGCCTCGCCCACCGCTGGGCCACCCAGGACAACGAGACGGCCGACCGCGTGCCCTACATCGGCCGCTTCCACGCCGCCGCCCAGCACACCTATGTCGCCACCGGGTTCGGCGGCTGGGGGATGAGTTCGGGGGTGCTGGCCGGGCAGCTGCTCGCCGCGCACCTCACCGGCGAACCGCTGCCGCCCTGGGCGCGGCTCTACGACCCGGTCAGGATTCGTCCCCGCGAGGGGGCGAAGGCGCTGCGGCTCCAGTCGGCCGTGGCCCGCCGCTTCGTCGGCGACCGGCTGCGTCCCAGTTACGTGGACTCGGTGGACGAGATCCCTCCGGGCACGGGCGCCATCGTGCGGGTGCGGGGCCGGCGCTGCGCGGTGCACCGCACCCCGGAGGGCGAGGTGCGTGCCGTCTCGCCGCGCTGTACGCACCTGGGCTGCCTGGTGCGGTTCAACGACGCGGAGGCGGCGTGGGAGTGCCCCTGCCACGGTTCCCGCTTCGGCACCGACGGCTCGGTGATACAGGGCCCGGCGACCCGGCCGCTGGAGCAGCGGGACCTGGGGGAGGACTGAGCCGCCGGTTCACAGCCAGTCGGGTTCGGTCTCCAAAACGAGCGTGTCCAGGGATGCGAGCAGGTCGAACTGCGGGCCTGTGCGGGGGAGTTCGAAGCGGAAGAAGTACCGCGCCGCCTGCCGCTTGCCGCGCAGGAACGCCTCCCCCTCGCCGCCGTCGCCACCGGGCGCCCCCTCCCGCCCAGCGGCCAGGAACTGGCCCAGCCAGATCCACGCGACCACCACATGGCCGACGGCCTCCAGGTAGACGGAGGAGTTGGCCAGCGCCACCGCCGGGTCGCCGCCCGCCCACAGCCGCGCCGTCACGGCGGTGACCCGCTCCCAGGCCGCGCGCAGTGCCGCGGCCAGGCGCGCCGCCTCCCCGCCGGCGGCCTCCGCGCGCCGCAGCGTCTCCTCGACGGCCTCTCCCAGCGCCCGCAGCCCCGCGCCCCCGTCCCGGACCACCTTGCGGCCCAGCAGGTCGAGCCCCTGGATGCCGTGCGTGCCCTCGTGGATGGGGTTGAGGCGGTTGTCGCGGTAGTGCTGCTCGACGTCGTACTCGCGGGTGTAGCCGTAGCCGCCGTGCACCTGGATGGCCAGGCTGTTGGCCTCCAGGCACCACTGGGACGGCCAGCTCTTGGCGATCGGCGTCAGCACGTCCAGCAGCAGCCCGGCGTGTGCGCGCTCCTCCGCGGTGTCCGCCGAGTGCTGCTCGTCCACCAGGCGCGCGCAGTACAGCAGCAGCCCCAGCGCACCCTCCACATAGGACTTCTGGGCCAGCAGCATCCTGCGGACGTCGGCGTGCTCGGCGATGGGCACCTGCGGGGCGGCGGCGTCCTTGCCCGTGGCGGCCACCGGCCTGCCCTGCGGGCGCTCGCGGGCGTAGGCGAGGGACTTGAGGTAGCCGGTGTAGCCGAGCGCCATCGCGCCCGCGCCGACGCCGATGCGGGCGCCGTTCATCATGTGGAACATATACGCCAGCCCCCGGTGCTCCTCGCCCACCAGGTGGCCCACGGCACCGGCCTGACCGCCGGGCCGGTGGCGGACGCCCTCGCCGAAGTTGAGCAGCGTGTTGGTGGTGCCCCGGTAGCCCATCTTGTGGTTGAGCCCTGCGGGCACCACGTCGTTGCGCTCTCCGAGGGTGCCGTCCGGCGCGACCAGGTACTTGGGGACGATGAAGAGGGAGAGGCCCTTGACCCCGGGCGGGCCGCCGGGGACGCGGGCGAGGACGAGGTGCACGATGTTCTCGGCCAGCTCGTGGTCGCCGCCGGAGATCCACATCTTGGTGCCGAACAGCCGGTAGGTGCCGTCAGCGCGCGGCTCGGCCCGGGTCGCCACGTCCGCCAGTGAGGAGCCCGCCTGCGGCTCGGACAGGCACATGGTGCCGAAGAACCGGCCGTCCAGCATCGGGCGTACGAAGGTGTCGATCTGTTCCGGGGAGCCGTGGGCGCACAGCAGCCGCGCGTTGCCGAGGGTGAGGAACGGGTACGCGGCCGTGCCCACGTTGGCCGCCTGGAAGAAGGCGAAGCAGGCGGTGGTGACGGTGTGCGGCAGGCCCATGCCGCCGAACTCCTCGTCCATGGCCGCCGCGAGCAGTCCCGAGCCGGCGAACACGCTCAGCGCCTCGGCCACTTCCTCGTGGGTGTGCACCTGCTCGCCGTCGAAGCGGGGCTCCTCCTGGTCGTTGCGCTTGTTGTGGGGCGCGAAGTGCCGTGCGGCGATGCGTTCGCTCAGGTCGAGGGCGTCGTCGAAGGTCTCCCGGGAATGCTCGGCGAAACGGGCGCGCCGGGTCAGCGCCGCGACGTCCAGCCAGTCGTAGAGCTGGAAGGCGAGGTCGCGGCGGGACAGGAGCGGTGCGGGTGTGGCCATGGCGGTCTTCCGATCCCCGGGGGCGGCGAGCAGCGGCGCTCGGCAGTGGCTAAGCGCTTGCTTATGCTCGGCTCCGGGGCCCGTCCCTGTCAACGGCCCTGCCGGGGGCCGGGGACGGCGTCAGGGCTTGCGGGCCACCCCGGCGTGCAGCGTCAGTGTGCCCTCCGGGAGCCGCTCGGTGGTGGCGTCGGGCCGCCACAGATGGGCCTGGGTCAGACCGGGTTCGAGGAGCTCCAGCCCCGCGAAGAACCGCGCCACCTGCTCCCGGGTCCGGGGCACCAGCGCGGTGCCGCCGCGCCGGTAGATCTCGACGGCCTCGCCCACCCGGTGGGAGATGTCCGCGTCGGGCAGGTCGGCGACGCCATGGGTCAGGCACAGGAAACTGCCGGGCGCGAGGGGCTCCAGCAGGGTGCGGAGGATCTCGTGGGGGTCCTGCTCGTCGGGTACGAAGTGGAGGAGGGCGTTGACCGAGAGGGCCACCGGCCGGCTCAGGTCGAGGGTCTCGCGCAGGTCCGCCGAGGCCAGGATCGTCCCCGGCCGCGTGACGTCCGCGTGCAGGTAGGCGGTACGGCCCTGCGGTGTGCTGTGCAGCAGGGCGTGCGCGTACTGCAGCACGATCGGGTCGTTGTCGGTGTAGACCACCCGGGCTTCCGGCGCCACCGACTGGGCGATCTGGTGGAGGTTGGGCTCGGTGGGGATGCCCGTGCCGACGTCCAGGAACTGCCGCACCCCGTGTTCGGCGGCCAGGGTGCGGGTGACCCGCCCCATGAAGTGCCGGTTGGCGCGGGCCGCGGTGACGATCTCGGGCAGCTGGGCGATCACGGCTTCGGCCGCCTCGACGTCCGCCTCGTAGTGGGTCTTGCCACCGAGGTAGTAGTCGTACATCCGCGCCGCGTGCGGCTGGGTCGTGCCGATCGGTGGCGCGCTGTGCTGGTCGGACACGCGGTTCCCCCTGTGTGTCGTCGTCCGGTCCCGGTGCGGTCGCCTCCGGTCCGGTGTGGTCGTCGTCCGGTCCGTGGTGCGTCGTCCCCTGGCCGGGCCGGTCAGGGCTTGCGGGCGATCCCCGCCAGCATGCTGGGCTGTCCCTCCTCCAGCTCGGTGACCTGACCGGGTTCCGGGCGCCAGTGGTGGGCCATGACGAGGCCGGGGTCGACCAGTTCGAGTCCGTCGAAGAAGCGCGCGATCCCGGTGCGTTCCCGCAGCCTGAGCGTCGTCCCGCCCTTCGCGTAGATCTCCTCGACCTTCCGGCCCAGCTCGGCCAGCTCCGGATCGTCGACTTCCGCCGTGGCGTGCGAGAGGCACAGGTAACTGCCGGACGGCAGGCGGTCCATCAGCCCGGCGAGAATCTCGTAGGGGCCCCAGTCGTCGGGCACGAAGTGGAAGAGCGCGTTGACCGAGAGGGCCACCGGCCGGCTCAGGTCGAGGGTGGAGCGCAGCTCGCCCGAGTCCAGGATCGTTTCGGGCTTGGCGGCGTCCGCCTGGAGGTAGGCGGTACGGCCCTGCGGCGTGCTGTGCAGGAGCGCCTGCGCGTACTGCAGCACGATGGGGTCGTTGTCGGTGTAGACGACGCGTGTCTCGGGCGCCACCGACTGCGCCACCTGGTGGAGGTTGGGCTCGGTGGGGATGCCGCTGCCGATGTCCAGGAACTGCCGGACGCCGGCCTGCCCCACCAGCCACCGGGTGGCCCGGATCATGAAGTCGCGGTTGGCCCGCGCCATGGCACCCGCGAACGGAACGGTGGCCAGCACCGCCTCGGCCGCCTGGACGTCCGCCTCGTAGTGGGTCTTGCCACCGAGGTAGTAGTCGTACATCCGTGCCGAGTGCGGCTTAGTGGTGTCTATCCCGGGGATCTGCCCCTCCGCTGTCATGCGGCCTCTCCGTTCTCCGGTGCCCGGTGGGCGGGGTGGGTCAGTCGGAGGCCAGCAGGAAGTCGGCCACGCCCTGCTTGGCGCCCCTGAGGAAGGTCTCGAACTCGTGGGTGGTGTAGATCAGCGCCGGGCCCTCCGGATCGGTGGACTGGCGCAGGGCGACACGGCCGTCGCCGAGCTTCATCGCCTCCACGCAGCTGCCGCCGTTGGGACCGCTCCAGGGCTTCTGCCAGCCCTCGGTGCCGAGGTTCTTCGCAGGCATACCGTTGTATATGTGGGGGCGGGTGTGGCCTGTATGACCCATGGTTCTAAAACTCCTTGCGGATCTCACCGAGGAGGGCCTCGGTGTGTGGTACTGGCGCGGCCTGCGCGCCCATGCGGTCCAGCACCTCCAGATAGGCGGCGGTGTCCGGACGCTGGTCCAGGTACGCGGCGCCCGTCAGGCTCTCCGTGTAGACGATGTCCGGAAGCTCCGGGATGTCGAAGCGGAACAGCTGGAAGGGACCGAACATCCCCGGGTGCGCACCCGAGGTGAACGGAATGACCTGGATCGTGATGTTCTGCCGTCTGGACATCTCGATGAGGTGGTCGAGCTGCTCGCGCATCACCGCGGGGGACCCCACGTGACGCCGTAGCACCTGCTCGTCGAGCACGGCCCAGAGCACCGGCGCGTCGGGACCGTCCAGCAGCCGCTGGCGGCCCATCCGCAGCTGGACCCGCCGGTCCAGCTCGTCCTCGTCGGCGGCCGGGAAACCGGTGCGCAGCAGCGCCCGCGCGTAGGCCTCCGTCTGGAGGAGCCCGGGAACGCAGTGCGGCTCGTACGCCCTGATGAGGCTGGCCTCACCCTCCAGGCTGACGTAGAGGCTGAACCAGGTCGGCAGCACGTCGCGGAAGCTGTGCCACCAGCCCGGCCGGTTCGCCTCGTCCACCAGGGAGAGGAACGAGCTGATCTCCTCGTCGGAGAGGCCGTAGACGCGCAGCAGCTTCTCCACGTACGGCGGTTTGAGGCCGACCTCCGCCTTCTCCATACGACGCACCGTGGTCGTGTTGACGCTGAGTGCGTGCGCGGCGTCGGCGAAGGAGCAGCCCGCGCGCTCCCTCAGATCGCGCAGCCGCAGCCCGAGCACTATCTGCCCCACGGTTGGCGCGGAACGGGCCTCGGCCACTACTGCCTCCTCGACTGCCTCCCCTAGCGGACCCTGACGCGTCAGCAGTGTGCCATGGCTGCCGTGCAGCAGCCATACTGCCCATTCGATTCTGCGAATTGCAGAACTCCTCTTGCCATCTGTGAAAGTTGCTGCGCATAGTGAGGAGCGTGACCCAGCTCATGAGGCTGCGGCACGGGAGCCGCGCAGCATCGACCGCGCCGTCGGAGGGCCAGCCAGCGGGAGCCCTGCGGCGCGGACGCATCTGCGCCGGTGCGCCCGTGCCCCGTGCGGAGTACCTGCCGGCAGCCGTCCCCTCTCCCCACAGGTAGACGGAAGGCGATTCGCCCGTGGCCTCCTCGTACCCCCCTGCACAGTTCGCCCCCCCGTCCTCGGCCGCCGTCCTCGACGAAGCGCGGCAGGAGGGGTTCGAGCTCCCCGCGCACGCCTCCTCCGTCGCCCGCGCCCGGGCCCGGCTGAGGGCCCACCTGCACCACTGGGGCCTGCCCGAGGATCTCGGTCACACGGCGCAACTGGTGATCTCGGAATTCGTCACCAACGCCGTCCTGCACACCGACACCACCCGCATAGGGTGCTGGATCCACCTGGACAGCACCCGCCTGCGCATCGAGGTCACCGACGAGGGCACGCAGTCCTGCGCCCCCCAGCCGCGGAGCGCGACGGCGGACGAGGTGAACGGGCGCGGCCTCCAGCTCGTCGGCGCCCTCGCGGAGCGGTGGGGCGTCTCCGCGCGGGGCGCCCGGTGCGGGCGCGTCGTGTGGGCGGAGCTGGGGACGGCCTAGCGGGTCCCGGCCGCGCCGGCTGATCCCGGACCGGCGGATCCCGGACCGACCCGGCCTCCGGTGCGGACGCGTGCCCGCCGGAGTGCCGTGGAGGGGCGCCGCGAGTGCCCTGGAACCTCCTGGTATGTACGGTGCGGCACGCCGATTCCCTTACCCAAGACGCCGGTTGACGTGGTCCAGACCGGTCGTGGCGTGTCATGCTTCCCCGACGGCAGGCGCACGCGTCGGCACGGTGCGCGGATGCACGGGGAGCGTGTAGGGCACCAATGCGGGAAGAACCAGCCGCGGACCGCGACTTCGGAGTGGACGTCACCGTCCCCAGCGTGTCCCGGATGTATGACCACTATCTGGGCGGCAAGGACAACTACGCCGTGGACCGGGAGGCGGTCGCGGCACTCGACGAGAAGGTGCCGGGCACCCGGGCGCTCGCCCTGGACAACCGCAGCTTCCTCCGCCGCGTCGTCCGCGTCCTGGCCGAGGAGTACGGGGTGCGCCAGTTCCTCGATCACGGCTCAGGGCTGCCCACGCAGGACAACGTCCACCAGGTCGCCCAGCGGGTCGATCCCGGGGCCCGGGTCGTCTACATCGACAACGACCCCATCGTCCTCGCCCACGGCCGCGCCCTGCTGGAGGAGGACCGGCGCACCGCGGTGATACGGGCCGACATGCGGGACACCGACGCCATATTCGACAGCCCCGAAGTGGACCGCCTCATCGACCCGTCCCGGCCCGTCGCGCTGCTCTTCGTCTCCGTGATGCACTGCATCCCGGACGCCGCCGACCCGGCGGCCCTGGTGCGCCGCGCCCTGGAGAGGGTGCCCTCCGGCAGCTTCGTCGTGCTGAACCAGCTGGTGAGCCACGAGGCGGAGGTGCGGGACTTCGTCACCGACTTCATGGACACCAGCACCAGGGGCCAGTGGGGCCGGGTGCGGGAACCCCACGAGGTCGCGGCCTACTTCGCGGGGCTCGTCCTGCTGGATCCGGGGCTGGTCGAGATCAACGACTGGCGGCCCGACTCGGAGCTGTGCGGCCGCCGGGAGCCGCAGGTGTGGTTCGAGTACGGAGGTGTGGCGCGCAAGCCCTGAGCGGCTCCGCCGTACCGGGGCCGGCGGCTCCTGGGCGGGCGTGCCCGGCCGTGGGCGCCAGGCGGGCGGCGTCAGTACTCGCTCAGCAGCTTCTCCAGGAACGCCGCCGTCTCGTTCGGGGGTTCGGCCATGGCGCACAGACGGTCCATGACCACCAGATAGCCCTCCACCTCGTCCCGCTTGTCCAGGTACAGGGAACTGGTGAGCTGTTCGAGGTAGACGATGTCGGGGAGATCCGGCTCCTGGAACCGCAGGATGGTGACGGGGCCGCCGGCCGCGGCGAGGCCGCCCATGCTGAACGGGGCGATCTGGAGCGTGATGTTGGGCCGCCGGGCCGCCTCGATCAGATACTCGATCTGGGCCCGCATCACCTCCCGCGACCCCAGCGGGCGGCGCAGCGCCGCCTCGTCCATCACCGCCCACAGGCGCGGGGCGTGCGGCTGCTCCAGGATCGCCTGACGCTCCATGCGCAGGGCGATCCGGCGCTCGCTGCGCTGCTTGTCGTCGCGCGGGTGGCCGAGCCGGATGACTTCGCACGCGTAGTCGCGGGTCTGCAGCAGCCCCGGCACGAACTGCACCTCGTACGTACGGATGACGGCGGCGGCCTCCTCCAGGCCGATGAGCCGATCGAACCACGGCGACAGCACATCGCTGTACTTCTGCCACCAGCCGGGACTGCCGGCCTGGCGGGCGAGGGCGAGATACTCCTCGCGCTCCTGCGGGTCCCACACCTCGTACAGGGTCAGCAGGTCGGCGACGTCCCGTTCCTTGCAGCCGACGCGGCCCAGCTCCAGGCGGCTGATCTTGGCGTGCGAGCCGCGGATCGCCTCCCCCGCGGCCTCCCGGGAGACGCCCCGCTCCTCGCGCAACCGGCGCAGCTGGGTGCCCAGGACGATCCGCAGGATCGTCGGACCACCCCGCGGGTGGTCCAGGATGCGTCCGGGCGACGCCTCGCGCCGCGGCTGTGCTGCCATCGCGCCCGCCTTGCTTCCCTGAGTGACTGTCCGGATGCTCAGTGTCCCACCCGCGCGGACCGGGCGTACAGCCATACCGGTTACGTGGCCGATTCGCGCCGGGGCGGCGCCGGGGCTCTCGGGGGAGATGGCCGGGAGAAGCGAACCGCCGCCGCACGTCCGTGTCGTGCGGCGGCGGCGCTCACCGTGTTGCGTGGTGGCTGAGGCCGGGCCGTGGTCTCGGCCCGGCCCACCGGTCAGCCCTGGGCCTCCAGCAGGTCGTCGAAGTCGCCGTCCTTGGCGCCCTGGACGAAGGCGGCGATCTCAGCGGGGGTGTACACCAGGGCCGGTCCCGACGGGAAGCGGGAGTTGCGGACGGCGACGCCCTGGCCGGGAAGGGCGGCCACCTCCACGCAGTTGCCGCTCGGGTTGCTGCGGCGGCTCTTGCGCCACACCGCGCCTTCGATCTTGGTGGCCTCGATGCCGTTCTCGATCTGCATGTACGTCTCTCCCTACGTCACTTGCGTTCCCCCGTGGGCGGTTGCGACATAGGAAGCGTCTCACAGCCGAGCGTGATTGCATCTGTACTTGCAGATGTACTTGCAGAAGTAAGTACGGACCCGCGACAATGCCCGTCGAACTTCCCCCGGAGTCCCCAGGGGACTCAACTCAGCTTCCGGACCACGGAGTTCACGGCCTTCCGTCCGTCTACAGGAGCCCCAGTGACCACACCAGGCGCCGACCCCCTCGCCACAGCGGACCCGGTGGACGACGGTTCCGACTGGGACAACCCCCTCACACGGCTGTTGCTGCTGCTGGAGATAGCCGACCGGCCCGACTGGCTCCGCGACCTCGCCGGACCCGCCCGCGCCGGGGCCGGAGCCGGGACCCCCTCACCCTCGCACGGCCTCGGGTAGCTGCCGCGCGTGCAGGATCTCCAGCCGTGAGACGGCCCGGGTGAGCGCCACATAGAGCCGCTGCGGCCCCCGCACCCCACTGCGCAGTATCTCGGCGGGCTCCACCAGCACCACGTGGTCGTACTCCAACCCCTTGGCCAGGTCGGCCCCCACCACCGTGACCCGCTCCGCGGCGTCGGCACTCTCCGGCGTACCGGCGGGCAGCCCCGCCCGCTCCAGCGCGGCCCGCAGCCCACCGACCCGGCCCGCCTCGGCGATCACCCCGACGGAGCCCTCCCGCTCCAGCGCCGCGCGCACACGCTCCGCCACCGCCTTCGGCAGCGCCTCCTCGGCCGGCACCCGGACCGTCTCCAACTCCCCGCCCGCGCGCAGCGAACGCGCCGCGGGGACGCGTACCTCCAGCGAGTCCAGCAGCCGGTTGGCGACCTCCACCAGCGCGGCCGGCAGCCGGAACCCGGTCGTCAGCGGCACCACCGGCGCTTCGGGCACGCCCAGGTGCGCCAGTTGCTCCGGCCAGTCGCGCGCCGCCCAGGGCGTGGTGCCCTGCGCCAGGTCGCCCAGCACGGTCAGCGAGCCGAACCGGCTCCGGCGCGCCAGCACACGGCACTGCATGGGGGAGAGGTCCTGCGCCTCGTCCACCACCATGTGCGCGAAGCTCTCCTCCGGGTGGTCGATGAGCCCGGCCGCCTCGTCCAGCAGCAGCAGGTCCGCCTCCGACCAGCGCGCCGAGCGCGGCGTGCGCGGCCGGCGCCCCTCCCACAGCAGGAGCCGCTGCTCCTCCTCGCTCAACAGCCCCTCGGCGGCCGCCGCCAGCGCCTTCGCGTCCCCCAGCAGCCCGGCGACGACCTCTTCGGGCCGCACCCGCGGCCACACGGCGTTGAGGAAGGCGGTCAGCTCCCGCTTCCGCCCCATCCTGCGCAGCCACTCGTTGCCGGGCGGTCCGGCGCGGCGCTCGGCCTGGTCGCGCAGCAGCGCCACGGTGCGCGCCCGCACCCGCTCCCGGCCGACCTCGTAGGGCGGCTCCTGCGCCAGCGTCTCGGCGACGACGGCACGCAGGTCCGCCGCGTCCAGCCGCCACCGGTAGGAGCCGTCCGGCACCGCCACCGCGTCCTCGGGGCCGCGCGGCACGCGCACCCGCGCGTAGAGGGCGCGGCGCAGCACCGCGGCCATGCGCGCGCTGTGCTTCAGCTCGGCCGCCTCCGCGCTGTCCTCGGCCGTCACCGGGTGGTCCGGCAGCAGGTCGCGCACGGTGCACTGGCGTACCCCCACCTCGCCCAGGGAGGGCAGGACGGCCGAGATGTAGTGCAGGAACGCCTGGTTGGGGCCGACGACCAGGAGGCCGCCGCGCTCGATCCGGCGGGGGTGGGTGTAGAGGAGATAGGCGGCGCGGTGCAGACCGACGGCGGTCTTGCCGGTGCCGGGGGCGCCCTGGACGCACAGCGAGCCGTCAGGGCCGGAGCGGACGAGGTCGTCCTGCTCGGGCTGGATGGTGGCCACGATGTCCCGCATCGGACCGACGCGCGGCCGCTCGATCTCACTGGCGACGATGTCGCTGGTCAGCGCGGAGGAG
>NZ_VJOK01000001.1:6462470-6486809 GCF_013302895.1 Streptomyces albus subsp. chlorinus
CTCGCTCACCCGGCGGCGCCCGATGTAGTAGCGCTGGCCGCGGTGCTCACCGGCCTCCGCACCGCCGGGCCCCTCGTCGGCGAAGTCGAGCCGTCCGAAGAAGGGCGGCCCGTCCGCATCCTCCCGCACCTCCTTGGCGAGGCTGCGCAGGTAGCGGCCGAGCGCCTCGGCGCTCGCCCCGTCGCCCGCGACACCCTCGCCCGCTTCCTCGCCCGAGTGCCGGCCGGTCAGGATCCCGGCCCCCTCCCGGACCCGCTCCTGCGCGGCGGCGCGGGACCGGGCCAGCGTGGCGCGGCACAGCTCGGTGTAGGCACGCTCGGCGTCCAGTTCGGTGCGGAGGGTCTCCTCCTCGGCCCGCGGCCGGGAGGCGCTGTCGCCCTCCGCGTGCTTCCCCCTCATGGGGCTGCTCCTTTCTCGGTCGGATCCGGTCCCGTCCGGCCCCGGCACGCGCCCCGGGCCGCTTCTGGGACCCGGCTACGCGTACGGCGTCAGCCCCGTGCGCAGCAGGGCGAAGGCGTGGACGGCGGCGGCACGGGCGGGCGCGTACTGGCTCTCGGCACTCGCGCCCTGTGCGACCCGGCGCCAGTTCTCCGTGGCCAGCACCCGCTGAGTGGTCACGATCTGGCCGGCCGCCAGCCGCGCCGTCAGCATCCGGTCCGGCTCCCCGGGCCTTTTCCGGGCGGCCGGTGGCACCTCGGCGAGCTGCGAGGTCAGCGCCTCCTCGGAGCGCGCGGTGTACGAGTGGAGCCGGGCCAGCAGACTCGGTGTCCCGTACAGCAGCCGGTGGAAGGCCAGGACCTCCGGGTCGTCGCTCAGCCCGGTGGCCGGGTCACGGGCGGCGAGGCCCGCGAGGAAGTGCTCCTCCAGCGCGGTGAGGGGCGCGACCCCCGCGCCGCGGGCCGCCACCACCCGGGCCGCCTCGTCCTCGTGATCGGCGAACCGGTAGAGGGCCATGTCCTCCTTGGCCGCGAAGTAGCGGAAGAGGGTCGGTTTGGAGACCTCGGCGGCCTCGGCGATCTCGGAGACGGACACGGCGTCGAAGCCCTTCTCCAGGAAGAGGGAGATCGCCGCGTCGGAGATGGCCCGGTAGGTGCGCTGCCGCTTGCGCTCGCGCAGGCCGGTGGGGGAGTCGGTCATGCGGCGACCGTAGCAGAAAAATGTGACTCGGTTAAATTTGTATCTGAGTCATGCAAAATTCTTGGTGCAGGCTTCCCCCTGCGAGCTTCGCCGCCCGAGCTTCTTGGTGTGAGCTTCGCCGTGGGAGCGCGCCGGCCTGATCCCCGGTACCACGCGGTCAAGCTGTCGGTGCCGAAGCTGGTCGTCGGCGCCACCGCCGTCGTCATCGGCACCGGCCGCCTGGGCCACCTGGGCGTCCAGCTCCCGCGGGCGATGACACCGGCCCGGGTCGTCGCGCCGGACGTGGCGCGGGAGAAGCTGGAGGCGCCCGCGCCGTCGGTGCGCACAAGGCCCCGGCGTGACGCTGACGCTGACGGGTATTCACATCGAACGCTTCGGCCCGGCGAGTCTCCGCGCGCCTGCCAACTGCTGTACAAGTGGCGGGACTTCAGCCATCGGCTGCATGAGGCGGGGCGGCAGCCGTCTTGCCTGGTGTGGCCCTGGGCTGGGGTTCGCGGGGTCTGGGCAGGGCTTTCGGGCTCTGCCCTCACCAGTGCCTGAGAGGCGCCGTCAGCGCAGGAGCTTCCGCTGCCGCTGCGGGCCTCGTCCCCTGGCATGCAGGTGCCGCCCCGGTCGGTCTCATCGGATGTGCTTCGCCGGCTTGGTGGCGGCGTTGAGCAGGTGCTCCAGCGGGCCTCGGCGGAAGAAGCGGGACCAGATCGGGGCGAACAGGGTGGCTCCGAGGATGAACATGAGCAGGGGCACCCATGATCGCTGGGTGCTGGTCCCGGCGGGCACGGACAGCACGGACTGTGCGAGGAAGTGGCCGACGTAGGCGGTAAGGGACATGGTGCCCACGGCGATGACCGGTTTCGCCAGGCGGCGCAGTCGCGGCAGGCGGTCCATCGCCACCGTCGCGCCCACGATGACGAGGATTGCGACTCCGACGCTGCCGATGATGTCGAACGTGGTGCCGCTGTGCGGCCCGGCCGTCAGAAGCATCGACGCCGGCCTGTCGGGGAACGATCCGCTGTCGAGCGGCACCGACCCGCTGTCGAAGGACATGGAACCGGAGCCGCCGGACGACGACCCGTCTTCCGCCATGCTCCGCAACGCGTCCTTGCCGGCGAGCAGCAAGGACATGCCGTATGCGGTCACGGTGAGGGCGGCGCCGAGCGCGGCCAGGTGCCGTCGGACGGTGCCGGAGGACAGGTCGAGGCGGCCCAGTGTCATCCCCGCGATCACGAACGACATCCACGGGAGCAGCGGGTAGAAGCCGGTGAGCAGCAGGTCGAGCACTCCCACCTCGCTGAGGTGGTGAAGCGGGTCGTAGGCATTGATGCTCTGCTGGACCGACGGAGTCAGCAGCGAGGTCAGGGCGAACGCCAGCTGCGGTGAGACAAGGGCGAACGCGGTCGCGGTGATCGCGAGCGTCCTGGCCGACAGGCGTATCAGGGGCAGGGCGAGGAGGAAGTAGACCCCGTAGAAGCCGAGGATGATCACTCCTCCGTACTCCATGGCCATCACGGTGCCCAGTGCCAGGAGGACCACGGCCCGGATCGCGATCCGGGCTTTCGCCTGCCGGCCGGCCAGGCCCGTCCTGGGCTCGTGGCGGCCGGCGATCAGCATCAGCGAGAACCCGGCGAGGGTGGCGAACAGGACCGAGGAGTGGCCTTCCGCTATGTACCGGATCCAGCCGGCGACGCCGTGCGTAGCCGACAGCGGGGGACCGATGTGCACGACGTACATGCCGAACACCGCCAGTGCGCGGGCCAGGTCCACCCCCACGAGGCGTGCCGTCGAGACGCCGGGCGAGGCCCGCACCGCGGACTCGGGGGAGGATCCAGGCGGCGGAGGCGGGTTCTCCGGGGGACCTGACGTCTCCTGTGGCGGCTGTGTCTGTGTCATACGGAGAACTTCGCGTGGCCGTCGAGCGGCGCACCATCCGGCAGCCTTCGGTGACGCTCCCGCCGATCGGCGGGTACCTCCCCGCCGGCCTGCGGAGTCCCGTCTCGACCGGTCTCCGGCGCGACCGGACGACGGTCTTCTCCACCCACCCGGCGGGGGTGGACCCGACGGTTGCCGGATGGGCGCGGGGCACCGGGACTTCCAGGCTCAAGGCATGACACGCCGTGGGCAACGCGACAAGCAGGAGGACATCCTCGGAGCACCGGCCGGCGTACCGGGCCGAGACGCCGTCCCTGGCAGGGCCGAGTTTCTGGAGATCCTCGGTCTGACGCCGGCGGCGGGCGCCTTCGTCCTGTTCGTCGTCCGCCCCGAGATAACCGAAGCGCTGGTGCACACCCTCGCCGCCAGCACAGCCGGACTCGTCCACTGACCCGGCACACGCAGAGGACAGGAAATTCGTGAACCCCGCGTCCGCCCCGACGACGGAGGAAACTCCCCTCTCCGCCAGAGAAACGATCAAGGCGCTGCACGCCTACCTCCGCCCGCACCGGTGGGCCGTGGCCCTCGGCCTGCTGTGCGCCCTCGTCGGGGCCGCCGGGGGACTGCTGCAGCCGCTGGCCACGAAGACGCTGGTGGACCGGCTGGCCTCCGGCGAGACCCTCACCGGGATACTGATCGCGCTCACCGTCCTGGTGCTGCTGGGCACTGCGGTCGAGGCGTTCGGCGCGTATGTGCTGGAGCGGACGGCGGAGTCGGTGGTCATGGCCGCACGGCGCACCCTTGCGGGGCGGTTGCTGCGGCTGCGACTCGCTGAGTGGGAACGGATCCCACCGGGTGATCTGATGTCCAGGGTCACCTCGGACACCACGCTGCTGCGGGCGGTCAGCACCCAGACGGTCGTCTCCGCGGCCACCGGCGCGGTGGCCTTCGTCGCGGCGATCGTGATGATGGGGTGCCTGGACGCCGTCCTGCTGGGGGTGACGCTCGGGGTGGTCGTGCTGGTCGGCGGGGCCGTCGCGCTGGTGATGCCGCGCATCGCCCGCGCCACCGAGCGGGCGCAGGAGGCGGTCGGGGAGATCTCCATCGCGCTGGAGCGGGTCCTCGGGGCGTTCCGCAAGGTGAAGGCGTCGGGTGCCGAGGAGCGGGAGACCGCCCGGGTGGAGGCGGCGGCGCGGCGGGCGTGGCGGCACGGTGTGAAGAGCGCGAAGTGGGAGGCCGTGGCCGGCTCGGCGGATGAACTCGCCGTACAGCTGGCGTTCCTGGCGGTGCTCGGTGTCGGCGGGGCGCGGGTGGCGTCGGGGGAGATCCCCGTGTCCACCCTCATCGCGTTCCTGCTGTACCTCTTCTACCTGATCGATCCGGTGTCCAAGCTGGTCGACGCCGTGTCCCACTATCAGGAGGGGGCGGCCGCGATCTCCCGGATCGCGCAGGTGGAACGCCTGTCGACGGAGCCCACCGACCGGCGAACGGGCGGCTGCCTGCCCAGGCAGGCGGCAACGGAGCCGGGTCCGGTCCCGGTCCGCTTCGAGGACGTGTCCTTCCGCTACCGTCCGGACCTGCCGTACACGCACCAGCGGGTGAGCTTCGAGGTGCCGCGCACCGGGATGACGGCCTTCGTCGGCCCCTCCGGTGCGGGCAAGTCGACGGTGTTCGCGCTCATCGAGCGGTTCTACGAGGCCACCGGCGGCCGGGTCCTGGTCGACGGCAAGGACGTGCGGGACTGGTCCCTGGCCGGGTTGCGGTCCGCCATCGGATACGTGGAACAGGATGCTCCGGTGCTGGCCGGCACACTCAGGGAGAACCTGGTCTTCGCCGCACCCGGCGCGACGGACGACGACATCCGCGACGTCCTGACACGGGCCAGGCTCGACCCCCTCGTCGAGCGCCTGCCCCACGGCCTGGACACCCCCGTCGGACACCGCGGCTCCAAGCTGTCGGGCGGCGAACGGCAGCGCGTCGCCATCGCCCGCGCCCTGCTGCGGCGGCCCCGGCTGCTGCTCCTGGACGAGGCGACCTCGCAGCTCGACGCCGTCAACGAGCTGGCGCTGCGGGACGTCATCACGGAGGTGGCCCGTGAGACCACCGTGCTGGTGGTGGCTCACCGCCTGTCGACAGTGACAGGTGCCGACCGGATCGTCGTGATGGACTCCGGCCGGGTCCGGGCGGTGGGCAGCCATGAGGAACTGGTGGCCCAGGACCGGCTGTACGCGCGGCTGGCGGCCACCCAGCTCCTTACCCCCACGCGATAACCCACCACACACGACGACGCAAAGGTTCCGTGCAGGCACCGAGTGCGCCCGCTGCACCACACGCGGAAGGAGGCCCGGGGCCGTCAGTCCCCACCGAGCGGTATCCGCAGCCGCACCCGGTAGCCACCCTCGGCCGTCGGGCCCGTCTCCAGGGTGCCGTTCAGGATGTCGGCCCGTTCCCGCAGGCCGATCAGGCCCTGCTGCGAACCGGGCAGGGACAGGGAGGGACGCGTAGGCGCGGTGTTGGTGACAGTCACTCCGACAGCGTCGCCGTCCTGCCACAGTTCGACGCGGGCCGCGGCGCCCGGGGCGTGCTTGCGTACGTTGGTCAGCGCCTCCTGGACCGTGCGATAGACAGCCCGTTGGGCGGGGGTGCCGACGGCAGGCGGCAGCTCACCGGTCAGCTCCGCTTGAGTGCCGCTTGATTCCACCAGTTTGTGCAGGTCGGCGAGAGTGGGCTGAGGCGTCAGCTCGGTGTCACGGCCGCCGGAGGCGCGCAGCAGCGTGACCATGGTGCGCAGTTCGTCAAGCGTGGTGACGCTCAGCGAACGGATCGTGCGAGCGGCCTCTTTTGTGTTTCCGTCCTTGGTGGCGACCTGGAGGGCTCCGGCCCGTACGGCGATCAGGCTGACCTGGTGGGAGACGACGTCGTGCATCTCACGGGCCAGCTGAGCGCGTTCGCGGGCGAGGACGGTCTGGGCGTGCAGGGCCCGCTCGTGCTCCCTGGCCTCCTCGATCTCGTCCAGCCGCCGCGCCAGGTCCCGTCGTGCCTGGAGGAGCTGGCCGAAGAGGACGGGTGCGGCGGCGGTCGCCAGGCTGTAGACGAAGGTGACCAGCGTCATGGTCCGGTCGGCCTCGGCCAGGGACCACGGGGTACTGCTCACGACGGCGGGCAGGGCGACGCACACCGCGAGGAGACGGCGGTTGCGGGAGCGTTCTGCGAGGGTGAACAGCGCCACGAGCACAGCGGCGGCGACGTCCTGCATCAGCGCGATGGGCAGGGCGAGCAGGAATACGCCGAGTGGGAACCGGCGCCGGAACGCCAACGCGGCGCACCCGACAGCGGCCAGCGCGACACTGAGACGCGTGTGATCCCACATGTTCAGCCATGCGTCCAGGGCCGCCCCCACCACCACAAGGACGTCGACGACCGGAGCAGGAATCCGCTGCCAAGCAGACGTGGCGCGGCTCATCGTCCGACCTGCGGCTGCGGGCGCTCATCGAGCAGTCCGGCCCGCTGCGCCAGCAACGCGGCCTGCACCCGGCTCGTCACCCGCAGCTTCGTGAGGATCGCGCTGACGTGGTCCTTGACCGTGCCGGCGCTCAAGTGGATGCGCGCCCCGATATCCGCGTTCGACAGCCCCTCCGCCACCAGGACCAGGACGTCGCGCTCCCGGGCGGTGAGCAGCCGGACTCGGGCCGCCTCCTCGTCGACGGCCGCCTTGCTGCCGGGGTGGTTGCGCAGCAGTGTCCGCGACGCCTTGGGTGACAGCACGACACCGCCCGCGGCCAGGGTGCGCACCAGGTGGGCGAGCTGCTCGGGCTCGGTGTCCTTGAGGAGGAAACCGGCAGCCCCGGAGTGCAGCGCGGTAAGGATGTAGTCATCGGCGTCGAACGTGGTCAGCATCGCCACCACCGGCGGATCCGGCATCGCGCGCAGCTCGCGCAGGACGGTGAGCCCGTCGACGTCCGGCATGCGGATGTCCAGCAGCACCACGTCGGGCCGCTCCCGGCGTACGGTCTCCACGGCACTGCCCCCGCCGGCGGTCGCGACGACCTCGATGTCCTCGGCCGCGCCCAGAATGAGTTCGAAGCCCGAGCGGACCAGTGCCTCGTTGTCCACTACCACTACCCGTATCACGCACGCTCCGCCTAGCTTTCGTTTCGTGCCGTCCGGCCCGTACCGACTCGACCCTAAAGCCCCCACGGGCCCGGCAGCCGGACAGACAGCAGCTCCAGCCATGCGGCGGGGCAGCTCCCTCCAGTCGGCAGGGACATCACAGCCTTCTGCCGGTACTCCAGGATCGGCCCGGTTTCCAGCCTGAGTGGCATGCACATCACGCAGACTCCCGTCGGCCGACGCCACAGGGGCCGTGACACAGGCGAAGCCGATGACCGAGGAGCGAGCGCCGTCGGCGCAGGCAGGACCGAAACACCTGATGCTCGCCGCATGGCCTGGCGGTGGTCTGAAGACGTTTTTCTGGTGGACGATCTCAAGGCCGCTTGCGGGGAAAGAGCCTGACAGACGGCCCTTTCCCCCAGCTCATGGGCGAACGGGCGGCTCGGCGTTGTTCACGGCGACGCTCAGGTACGGGTCGATCCGCGCCCAGAGGGCGGCGCCCTCTTGTTGCATTGCTCCGTCGAACCCCAGTCTGCGCAGACCCTCCCAAGCCGCTTGGACATCACCGACGGCGACCCGGAGCTGGACGCCGGGAGCGCCCGGGGTGTCCTCCCTGGTGTGCGCCTGCCTGAGGACGAGATTCTCGTAGGACACCCAGTCGCTTCCACGGCGGTGCGCTCTCAACCCGAGGGCGGACAGGGCCGCAGCCACGCGACCGATGTCGGCGACGGGCAGGTAGGCACCTTGGAGCCGGACCTGGTTCGGTGGCCGGACCGAGCGGTGCTCGACGGCCGGCGTCGCCTCGGTACGAGACGCTTCGTGGCCACCTTCCGCTTCTGCCCGCTTGATCCCGCGGATGAAGAAGAGGTTCTGACCGTCCGAGGTGACCACATGAGTACGTCGGGCCGTCCAGTTCCCGGACGTCAGGGCGCCTGCTGCGACGACCTCTGCTTCGCGTCGGTCCGGGAGCAGCAGACGGACTCGGGCGTCAGCCTTGTCGAGATCCGCGATGAATCGCGACCGGGCTTCGCCGACCGCGTCACGAGAGGGCAAGGACAGGGGCCGGGAGACAGGAGAGAGCAGGCTCTCGGCCAGCGTGACGAGCAGGGCCGCATCCTGAACAGTTCGCCCGAAGGAGCCCATCCATTCCTGGCCCAGGCCCGCGCCGAGCAGGCTGGCGGTCATGGACGCCAGGGTGTCCGTGTCCGCCCCCTTCTGGCGAGCTGGGACACCGATGCCACGCTCAGGGCTGGGGGCCGAGCGGGCCGCGAGGTAAATGGCTGCCACCGCGCACAACGTTCCCGAACCACGGGTCTTCGGCCGAGTGAGGCCGTGTTGCTCAAGAAAGGCGGAGGGTGCGCTCAGCGCGCCGCTGTCCAGTGAGGACCGCGCGCTGGTGAGGAGATCCTCCACCTCCTGTACGGCCTCGTTCCATGCCTGCTCGTAGCCGCCGGGGAACGCCTTCGCGGCGGCATCCAGCCAGTTCCGGTCCAGCCCCTGCCACACCGGTTCCCGCCAGTCCTTCAGGCCGTCCAGTGCCGCTTCGATGAGCCAGCCGTACGCCAATGGCGCGGGCTGCCGCAAACTGGTCCACAGGGCGTACGCGTGAACCAAGGCGCCCAGCAGGGCCCGCGGGTGCCCATGTGTCGTCGCGGCGTCATGGACCACGTCGGTGGCCAGGTCGCCGAAGAAACCCTCATGGTGGACTATGACGTGCGGCGCGATGCGCATGGCCGCGCCGTTGGCCCCGGCACGGAAGAACTTCGTCTGGTCGTCGGCCCTTTTGCCCCAGGCCGATGCATGCTTCTCCCAGGCGCGGCAGGCACGCTTGACGCTGGCCCCGGCACCACGCTCGTAGTCGAGGAGGAAGGGCCACTCGACTCGTTGCAGCCAGGCGAGCCAGTCGTCTCCCGCCGTGAGGCGGGCGCGGGCCACGGCGATGAGCATCTGGGTGTCGTCGCTGTACTCGCCTGGCCCGATGTCCTCAAGAACTGGGCGGAAGCGGCTGCCGGCCATCCGCTGCCAGGTGAAGAACCGACCCGAGCCCTGGCTGGTTGGCGGAAGTGAGCGTGTCCGGTCCCACCGCTCGTAGGGCCAGCCCATGGCGTCCCCGACGGCTGCCCCTAGGAGCATGCCGCAGGCTCTGTCGGTCCATGGGTGGAACTCAGCGTTCACGTGGTCACTCTGCCAGAGTTGTTCGGGGCGTGTACGGGCTCTCCGGTGGCCGGTTGCCGGAGCGCACCGAGCGGCTCAGGGTGTATTTGTCGAAGAGTGCGGGAGCGACAACCAGAGGCGGCAGTAGAGCCGTCATGCCGAACTGGGCATGTCTGAAGTACTCCAGCTCCGCCTGCTTCTCGTCTTGGACGATGACAGAGCGTACGGCGGACAGGGGGATGGTTCCGGGTATCTGTATCTCCGCCTGGTCGTCCGTGGGCCACCAGGAGGGGTGCCCCTGTTCTCGCCGCCGAGTCACCTTGCCGGTCACCGCGGGCGCGAACATGGCGTTGAAGCCGTCAGCGCCGGGCCGGGCGCCGGCGCTCATGTCCCGTGCGGAGTTGTAGGGACAGAACCGGACGCCGGAAATGGCGAGCAGCTCGACATCCAGCGTGAGAACCACCCAGTCCTCGAAATGGCGGTCCCGGCTCGCGGCCTGGGCCAGGTACCAGGTGTTCGGATACTCCACGCTCAGGAAAGTGAACTCCAGCGCCCCGTCCAGACGCTGGGTATCGGCAGGCCGGAAGGCGTCGGCAGCCGTCTGAAGAGTGGCCACGGGACGTATCTGCCGGGCGTCCAGGATGTGGGGCAGGTTGGCCGACTTGGTGAGATGGCACAGCCGGGTGATGCCGCGGGCCCGGGCCTGTTCAAGGACGTCACTCACAGGCTCACCCGCACGTACAAGTCGGACATCTCCTGCGGCAGCAGATCGGTCAGCTTGCTTGAATGCAGCATGACGAGGTCTGTACGGGCCCTGGTGATGGCAACGTACAACTGCCGGGCCTCGCGCGCCTTGGCCTCGTCGAGGCCATGGGCCTCCACCTCACTCGTTTTCGGCAGCTCGTCCGCATCGCAGAACGGGAGGATCACCGAGTCGAATTCGAAGCCCTTCGCCGCGGAGTAGGTTCCGTAGAACACCCCCGGCTCGTTCGTCCACCGCGCAAGCTCACGGTGCAGACGACGAACGGGGACACGACCTCGTTTGAGGAGAGATTCGAGTTCGTCCTCGCGGTCCCGGGTGCGCATCAGGATGGCGACCTGGCGGTCCGCTCCCAGCGCCAGGGCGTTGCTCGCCGCCTGAACGAGCTGTTCTCCCTTTCCCGCAGTCTCCAGGATGGTGGGTTTCGGGCCGTCGGCTGCCGCACCGGTCGGCTGGACCAGATCGACGTCGTCCTTGAAGTGCGGCATGTTCGAGAGTGACTGGGCGAGTTGGGCGACCTGACGGCTGTTGCGGTAGTTGTGGGCGAACTCCACGACACTTGACACGCGAAGACCCAGGGAGCGCCAGGACATCCGGCTCCCGTAGATCTGCTGCGCGTAATCTCCGAAGAAGGTCAGTGAACCGTCGTCGGGAATGGCCGCCGCCAGGCTTCGAATCATCTCTGGTGTGAAATCCTGGCCCTCATCGACGACGACATGCCGGTAGAGCCGCTCGGTGGGATCATTCTTCAAGGTCTCCAAGACGGTTGACGCCATGTTGTCGAAGTCGTATGCGTACCCGGCTTCGGCACGCAAACGCACGTACCGTTGGTAGATGTCGAAGACCATTTCGCGTTCGGGCCGCTGCAGTGGCTTACCCCGGCCAACCCGTGGGGCACGGCCTTCCACATATGTCCGCTGGTCGACTATGCCGTGCCCGGCCATCCAATGCAGCTCGTCCATGAAGAAATCGAGTGGGCGTTGCATCACGGCCCGGGAGGGGTGGCGCTCGCGCGCTTCCTCCAGCGCCCGCTCAACCATGTGCTTCTTGGACTTGCAAATGCGCACCGGTGCTTTGGTGCGATGCGCGAGATAGCCGCGCGCAAAGGTGTGGTAGGTCTCGATCCGCAGGTTCGGGGACGCGGTGCCCATTCCCCTCAGATAGGTGACGAGAGCCTTGTTGAAGGTGACCAGCAGGGTGCGGCCTCCGACACCCGGGGCCGTGGCCAGGTAACGGGCCCGATGGACCGCCATCGTCGTCTTGCCGCTGCCCGCTGTGCCCAGAACGACGCAGTGACCGCGTTCGTTCAGGAAGACGACATCCCGCTGGTGACCCTTCGGGTCAGGTAACGAAAGCCCCATCGCGCCATTATGACGCGTCCATGGTCACTCGGTACAGGTGATCCACGGCCTGGCCTCCTCGGCCCGGCTCCCTCTGCCGGTGCCCTGGCCTCGGTCTTTCATAAGGGGGCCGTCAGCTTGTTGGCGCATTGGTGGCGAACTTTTTTGGTGGGTCCGGGTGGGCATCTCGGAGCCCGGGGAGGTTGAGGGCGATCCGGAGGGTCTCCGACCAGGTCTGGTTCCGCGCCGTGTTGTGGAGGGGGAGACTGCGCATGCCGGCGGCGCGGGCGGCGCCGACGCGGTCCTCGGCGCGGGTCCGCTGCCGGTGGCGGGGTTCGAGGACGACGATCGCCGCATCGGCGGTGTTGGTGGCGAAGCAGGTCGGGCGCATGCCATCGGGGGTTGGCGAAGCGCGACTGGGCGCCGGGGTAGGGCCGTTCCTTGCGCACGATCAGCCGCAGCCCCCTCGGCCAGCCGGTCAGGCGGTCGTCTGTGAGTGCGGCTACCGAGGCATCAGCCGGGAGACCGTGGGGTCAGGAGGCCCCTGGCCCGAACCGGTCAAGGACACTCTCCGCTTGCCTTTACCAGGTCCCGGATCAAGCCCCGGGCCGAAGCCGGCTCCTGTCCGCGGCTCCGAGAGCCGGGGACCGCCGATGAGCCGTTACGGGGAGCCGGCGCCGGAGCGGGGTGCAGGGGCGGGGTGCCGGTGCCAGGGCGGGGCGGCGCTCGGCACCCGGCGCCTCCGCCCGGCGCCTCCGCCCGGCGCGTCCCCTCTGCCGCGCCTTTTCCCGCATCCGTCCCGTGTGCCCGACACTGGCGGGGTACCCGTGGAGACGCGAGGACGCGAGGAGAGGAAGGGCTGCCATGCCGGAGCCGGAGACCAACGAGCGCCCCGCCGGAACGCCCGCCCCCGTGTCCGGCCGTGTGGTGGTCGGCGTCGACGGGTCGCCGCATTCCCTGCGGGCGCTGGACCGGGCTGCCGACGAGGCGCACCGCCGGGGCGCCGAACTGCGGGTGCTGTGCGGCGGCACCCCGCCCCGGCGCACCGCCGTGCCCGAGACGGACGCGGACCGCGAGCGGATGCGCCAGGCGGGCAAAGAGGTGGCCGACGCCGCCGCCGAGCGGGCCCGCGCACGGGTGCCCGGGCTGTCCGTCACCGCGTCCGGGGTGCGCGAGCCGGCGGCCGAGGCGCTGGTGCGGGCGAGCCGCGAGGCGGACCTGACGGTCGTGGGGTCCCGAGGGCACGGCGGTTTCCGCGGGCTGCTGCTCGGCTCGGTCAGCCTGCGCCTGGCCGCGCACGCGGCGGGGCCGCTGATGGTCGTCCGCGGGGATGTGCCCGAGCCCGCGGGGGAGTCGGTCGGCGGGACCGTCGTGGGGTTGAAGTGGGCCGGCGCCACGGAGCCGGTGGAGTACGCGTTCGCCTCGGCGCGGCGCAGCGGGTCGACGCTGTGGGTGGTGCACTCCTGGAGCCGCCCCACCCTGCCGGGGGTGTCGCTGAAGCTGTCGCCGAAGGAGCCCTCGGAGGAGACGCGCACCGCCGAGCGGTTCCTCGCCCAGACCGTCGAGCCGTTCCGTGAGCGCTACCCGGAGGTCCAGGTGTGCACGGAACAGCACCAGGGGCCGCCGGCCGAGCACCTGATCAAGCTGAGCGACGGCGCGGATCTGGTCGTGCTGGGCGTCCGCCGCGAACACCGGCGCCTCGGTCTCCAGGTCGGCCCCGTGGTGAACGCCGTCCTCCAGCACGCCAAGTGCTCGGTGGCCCTGGTGCCCGTCACCAGCTGATCCCCGGGTGGTCGTTGGGTGGGGCGGTAGCTGGTTGATCTCCGGATGGTCGTTGGGTGGGGCGGTGGTCGGTTGGTCCCCGGTGGTCCCTGGCTGGGTCGGCGTCCGGTTGATCTCCGGGCGGCCTCCGGCTGGGTCGGTTTCCAGTCGATCCTGGGCGGCCTCCGGCTGGGTCGGCGCCCGGTTGGTCCATGGGCGGCCCCCGGCTGAGCCGGCCGTCGGTTGATCCCCGGGTGGGTACCTGTCTGAGTCGGCCTCGGCTGATCCCCCGAGCGGCCCTCGGCTGAGCCGGTCTCCGACTGACGGCCGAGCCGGCCTCCGACTGAGCCCCGGGCGCCCCCGCCCGGCAGTCCCCGATGGCTCCCGGGCGACACCCCCTGGGAGGTGGCGCGGCTCCGCGCCCGCCCCCCCGGCTGGGCCGGTTGGGAGCCGCGAGCCCCGAGGGCGCCCCTTCACAACGCCTGGCGCGGGAGCCCGGAAGAAACGGCCGCCCCAGGGTGTTCCCTTGGAGGAACCTCCGAAAACGCGAGGGTCGATCGTGTGGTTCTGTACGATAGTGGGCGCAGCGCAACGCGCGTAGAGTCCGGCTGCGGTCCTGGTCATGGACCCTGCAATGACGCACGTCGCACCAGAGAACCACGCACGGAGCCCCACCCATGGCAGTTCGTCCCGGCGCCGCAGGCGCCGACGGCGCCTCCCCGGCGCCTCCCTCCCCCTCCGCGGCCGCCAAGGCGCCGTCCCCCGCCGGCCCGGCGAGCCCCCTGGCCGACCCGGCGAGCCCCCTGGAAGAGACGGTCGAGAGCCGCGGCATCGAGCCGGTGCCCGACCACGAGCGGCGCGGCAGGGTCCGTGAGCTGTTCCCCACCTGGGTGGCCGCCAACATCAGCGTTCTGCTGCTCACCATGGGCGCCGGGCTGGTCGTCTTCAACGGCCTCAACTTCTGGCAGGTCCTGATAGCCGCCGCCGTCGCCGGCACCCTCTCCTTCGGCCTGGTGGGGCTGCTGTCGGTCTCCGGCAAGTGGGGCGGCGCGCCGGGCGCCATGCTCTCTCGGGCCACCTTCGGGGTGCGGGGCAACTACTTCCCCGGCATGATCCTGTGGGTCGCGCGCTTCGGCTGGGAGACGATCAACGCGGTGACCGGCGCCTACGCGGTGCTGACCGTGCTGCGGCTGCTCTTCGGCATCCAGCGCAGCACCCCGCTCGTCGTCGTCACCCTGCTGCTGTTCGTCGGGGTGACGTTCGTGGTCAGCGGCATGGGCCGCAAGGTGCTCAACCTCTGCAACACCTGGTCCACCTACCTGTTCGGGCTCTTCACCGTCCTGGTGCTGGTCTATCTGGTGGGCACCATCGACTGGGGCGAGGTCTTCTCGCGGCCCGCGGGCGGTACCGCCATGCTCATCGCGGGCATCGGCACCATCGCGGCGGGCGGCATCAGCTGGATCCCCACCGGGCCCGACTTCGCCCGCTATCTGCCGCACAGCGCGCAGGGCCGCAAGATCTTCGGCACCACCGTCTCCGGCGCGCTGCTGGTGCTGGTCCCGATGGTGCTGATGGGCGGCGTGATGTCGGCGAAGAACCCGGCGCTGGCCAAGACCAACGATCCCGTCTCCTTCCTCGGCGAGGCGCTGCCGGGCTGGCTCTCGGTGCCCTACCTGCTCATCGCGCTGATCGGCATGGTGCTGATCAACAGCCTCTCGATGTACTCGGCGGGCTTCACCGCGCAGACCATGGGCGTGAAACTGCCCCGCGCCTCCGCGGTGAGCATCAACGCGGTGATCAGCCTGGTCGGCGGGCTGCTGCTGATGCTGGTGGCCAAGAGCTTCTACGGCCAGTTCATCTCCTTCCTCTCCCTGCTGGCCGTCTCCTTCTCCGCGTGGGTCGGCGTGTACGGCGTGGACATGCAGCGGCGCCGGAGGATGACCGTCCGCTACGACCCGGCCGGGCTGATGGACACCTCCCGCACCAGCCGCTACTGGTACGTGGGCGGTTTCTGCTGGCAGGCCATGACGGCCTGGGGCGTCGCGCTGGTCCTCGGCCTGGGCTTCACCAGGTGCGAGTGGTTCGCCGGGCCGTTCGTGGACACCTGGATCGGCGAGAGGGGCCTCGGCTGGGCGGCGACGGTGCTGGTGGCCGCGGTGCTCTTCGCGGTGCTGCCCGCGCCCCGCGAGCAGCCCGCCGGACAGCTCCGCCCCGGTGCGCGCGGCCAGGAGCCCGCCGGGGCGGAGGGGCGGCCGGCCGACGGGGCGGCGGTGCCCGGCCGCACGTCCTGAGGTGCCGGACGGCGGCGTGTGCGTGCATGGACCTCGGCCGGGCGGGCACCACGGCTGACGACGCCAGGAACTCCCCGAGTGAGCCGAGGTCGCACCGTGAACAGCGCACACGTCCCCGGTGTCCCGCTGAACAGCGGGACACGGATGCCGCAGCTCGGGTTCGGCGTCTACCAGGTGCCGGACGACGAGGCGGCGGCCACCGTCTCCGCCGCGCTGGCCGTCGGTTACCGCAGCGTCGACACCGCGGCGCTCTACGGCAACGAGGGCGGCACCGGCAAGGCGCTGCGCGAGTCCGGCATCCCGCGTGAGGAGCTGTTCGTCACCACCAAGCTGGGGAATGCCGACCAGGGCCACGATGTCGCCCTGCGCGCGTTCGACGACTCCCTGGAGCGGCTCGGCCTCGACTACGTCGACCTGTACCTCATCCACTGGCCGGTGCCCGCGAAGGATCTGTACGCGCAGACCTGGCGGGCGCTCGGCGAGATCCATCACGGCGGCCGGGCCCGGGCCGTCGGCGTCTCCAACTTCGAGCCGGAGCACCTGACCCGGCTGCTGGAGGAGACCGGTGTGGTGCCGGCCGTCAACCAGATCGAGCTGCACCCCCGCCTCCAGCAGCCCGGGCTGCGCGCCTTCGACGCCGAGCGGGGCGTCGTCACCGAGGCGTGGTCCCCGCTCGGCCGGGGCAACGGCGTCCTGGACGACCCCGTCGTGCGCAAGGCCGCCGCCAAGCACGGCAAGTCCCCGGCGCAGGTGGTGCTGCGCTGGCACATCCAGCTCGGCAACGTCGTCATCCCCAAGTCGGTGACGCCCTCCCGCGTCCGGGAGAACCTCGACGTCTTCGACTTCGAGCTGGACGACGACGACCTGCGGGAGATCCAGCGGCTGGAGACCGGAACCCGCGTCGGCCCCGACCCGCACACCTTCGGCTGAGCCATGGCCACCGACACCGGAACGGACACCGCGCCCGGCGCCGACTGCGTCTTCTGCCGCATCGTGGCCGGGGAGCTGCCGGCCCACCGGATCCTCGAGGACGGCGCCGTCGTCGCCTTCCTCGACCGGCGCCCCCTCTTCCCCGGCCACACCCTCGTGGTGCCCCGCGCCCACCTGGAGACGCTGACCGACCTGCCCGAGGAGTCGGTCGGCCCCTACTTCTCCGCGGTACGCCGCGTCGCCGCCGCCGTGGAGGAGGGCATGGAGGCCGACGGGTCGCTCGTGGTGGAGAACAACCGCGTCAGCCAGTCGGTGCCGCACCTGCACACCCATGTGGTGCCCCGGCGGCGCAAGGACGGCCTGCGCGGCTTCCTGTGGCCCCGCCACCGGTACGAGGACGAGACGGAGGCCCGGAAGATCGCGGCCCGCGTCCGGGCCGCGCTCTGAGGGCGGTCCCGCGCGGGCCGGGAGGGCCGCCGCTCAGCGCAGCAGGGCCGTGACCGCCTCCACCGTGTCGGCCTCCTCGGGCCGCTTCTCGTCGCGGTAGCGCACCACACGGGCGAACCGCAGCGTGACGCCCTCCGGATAGCGGGTGGAGCGCTGCACCCCGTCGAAGGCGATCTCCACCACCAGTTCGGGCGGCAGCACCACGCCCCAGGACCTCTCCTCGACCGCCAGTTCGCGGAACCGCTCCGTCTGCCAGGCCAGCAGCGCGTCCGTCAAGCCCTTGAACGTCTTGCCGAGCATCGCGAAGGTGCCGTCCTCGCGGCGCGCCCCAAGGTGCAGGTTGGACAGTTTTCCGGCGCGCCGCCCGTTCCCCCACTCGGCGGCCAGCACCACCAGGTCGAGGGTGTGCACCGGTTTCACCTTCAGCCAGGACGCCCCGCGCCGGCCCGCCGAGTAGCCCGCCTCCAGCGCCTTGACGACCACGCCCTCGTGCCCGCGGGCCAGCACCTCACCGGCGAACTCCCGCACAGCGGCCCGCGCCGCCCCGTCGGCCGGGTCGGGCACCGCCACCCCGCGCACCCGCAGCGGCTCGGGCAGGACGCGGGCGAGCGCGGCGTGCCGCTCGGACGCCGGGGCGTCCAGCAGGTCCGCGCCGTCCAGGTGGAGCACGTCGAAGAAGACCGGGTGCAGCGGCAGTTCGCTGCTGGCGCCCGCGACGTCGAGGCGGGAGGCGACGCGGCCGGAGACCTCCTGGAACGGGCGGGGCCGGCCGTCCTCGCGCAGTGCGATCACCTCGCCGTCGAGCACCACCCGCGCGGCGTCCGCCCGCCGGGCGACCTCGGCGGCCTCGGGGAGCCGGTCGGTGATCTCCTCCAGGGTGCGGGTGTAGACCCGCACCTGCTCGCCGTCCTTGTGGACCTGCACCCGGATGCCGTCCAGCTTCTCCTCGACGGCGCACGGCCCCAGCTTGTCGAGGGCCTCGTCCACGTCCTTGGCGGTCTGCGCCAGCATCGGCAGCACCGGCCTGCCCACCTCCAGCCGGAACCGCGCCAGGGCGTCCGGTCCCTCGGCGAGCAGGGCCTGCGCCACGGTGCCCAGCGAGCCGCCCAGCATCACCGCGCGCCGTACCTCGCCCGGCTCGGCGCCCACGGCGGCGGCCAGGCCCTCGACGGCGAAGGCGTCCAGGGCGCCCTGCCGCAGTTCGCCGCCGATCAGCCGGACGAGGAAGCGCTGCTCCTCCTCGGTGGCCGATGCCAGCAGCGCGTCCAGCCGCCGCTTGCGCTCCGCCTGCGCGCCCTTGCCGCTCACCTCGGCGAGGGAGGAGAAGGCCGCGTCCACGTCGGGGACGGTCAGCGAGGGGGCGGCGGCGGGCGGCGGCAGCGTGCGCAGGCTGCGCCAGCCGACGCCGGTGCGGCGCTGCGGGAGCCGTCCGGCGAGGTAGGTGACCACGACGGGCACCTCGGCCGGTTCGGCCCGCCCGAAGAGCCCGGCGAGCAGCGCCACCTTCTCGTTGCGGCCCGGCGCCGCGGCGATCCGGGCCGACGTCCGCGCGATGTCTGCCAGCAGCATGGCCCCATCATCACCCCTCGTCACCCATCGGCGCGGACGGCGCCCAGCAGGTCCGCACACATACGGCCGGTCCCGCACGGGACGCCCCGCAGGCACGCCCCTCACGCGTGCACCGTCCGCGCTGCGGCCCGTGCCGGGACGGCGCAGAATCGTCGGTGTGGACCTACCGGTGATGCCGCCCGTCAAGCCGATGCTGGCCAAGCCCGTGCCCTCGGTCCCGGAGGAGGAGGGCATGCAGTACGAGGCCAAGTGGGACGGGTTCCGCTGTCTGGTCTTCCGGGACGGTGACGAGGTGGAGCTGCTCAGCCGCACCGGCAAGTCCCTGGTCCGCTACTTCCCCGAACTGGTGGACGCCCTGCGGGAGCGGGCGCCGCGCCGGTGCGTGCTGGACGGCGAGATCGTGCTGCCGCTCGGCGGCCGGCTCGACTTCGAGGCGCTCCAGCAGCGCATCCACCCGGCCGCCTCCCGGGTGCGGCTGCTGGCCGAGCGGACACCGGTCTCCTTCGTCGCCTTCGACCTGCTGGCCCTGGAGGACACCGACGCCATGGACCTGCCGCTGTCCGAGCGCCGCCCGCTGCTGGAGAGCGCCCTGGAGGGGGTGCGCCCGCCGCTGCACCTCGCGCCGGTGACCTACGACACCGCGGTGGCCAGGGACTGGTTCGCGCACTACGAGGGCGCCGGGCTCGACGGGGTGGTGGCCAAGCGCCCCCGTCTGCCCTACCGGCCGGGGGAGCGGGTGATGCTCAAGGTCAAGCACGAGCGCACGGCCGACTGCGTACTGGCCGGGCTGCGCCCGCACAAGACCGGCCCCGACGCGCTGGGTTCCTTGCTGCTGGGCCTCTACGACGCCTCCGGGGCCCTCCAGTACGTGGGGGCCTCGTCCTCGTTCCCGGCCGCCCGCAGGCGCGAGCTGATGCGGGAGCTGGCGCCGCTGCGCATGGACCGGCCGGGCGGGCACCCCTGGGCGCGCTGGGAGGAGGAGGCGGCGCACGAGGAGGGCCGGATGCCCGGTGCGCCGAGCAGGTGGAGCGGCGGCAAGGACGCCTCCTGGGTGCCGCTGCGGCCCGAGCGGGTATGCGAGGTCGCCTACGACCACATGGAGGGCGAGCGCTTCCGGCACACGGTGCTCTTCCGCCGCTGGCGCCCGGACCGGGAGCCGCGCTCGTGCACGTACGAGCAACTGGAACAGCCCGTGCGGTACGACCTCGCGGAGGCGCTCGGCGGCCGTTGAGCCCGGCCCGCGGGTTCGCCCGCCGCGCCCGCCGTGCCCGGGGGCCCGGGGGTCCCCTCGCGGTGTGGGGCTCGCGGTGTGGGGCTCGCGGTGCGGGGGAGTGGGGGAGCACCACTCCCCCGTCCGCGGGTTCGCCCCGGCCGGGCGGCGGTTCCCCGTGCCCCCTTCGCGCCGCCGGCGGCGCGCCCCTTGCGGAGGGTCAGCGGGCGGAGTGGACCGGGTCCTCGCCCTCCGGCGCGGGGAGGCCGTCGGCCAGCGAGGTGAAGCAGGAGTCGAGCATGGCCAGCAGCTCCTCGGCGGGGGACTCGGGGTCCCAGGCGCGGATCGTCGAGCGCAGCACCGCCAGCCCGGCGCCGGCCAGGATGCGGGGGTAGAGGGCGTCGGGGGGCAGCCCCGTGCGTGCGGCCACCGCCTCGGCCAGGGCTTCGGCGATGTGGCTGTTGCTGTGCAGGAGCTTGGGGACCAGCTCGGGGTGGGCGGCCAGCAGCCGGCGCCGGTCCCGCCAGCCCGGGTCCGCGACCAGCGCGGGAACGGCGGCCCGCAGCGCCCGGTGCAGCGCCACCAGCGGGGTTTCGTCCGCGGGGCGCTCGGCGAGCAGTTCGGCGAGCTGGCCGGCCAGCCGCCGGTCCCAGTCGAAGACCGCGTCGTCCTTGGTGTCGAAGTAGTTGAAGAAGGTCCGCGGGGAGACTCCGGCGGCCTCGCAGATGTCGTGCACGGTGACGGCGGCGGGGCCGCGCTCCAGATACATCCGCACGGCGGCGGCGCGGAGTGCCGAGCGGGTCTCCAGCTTCTTGCGCTCCCGGAGCCCATGGGCGTTCTCCGCGGTCGGTGCGGTCATCTGCGCTCCTGTGGGTCCGGTCCGCAGGGTCTCCTGTGAGGGTTCCTACAGTAGTGCATTTTTGCAGCGCTGCACCTTTCTGTTAGCGTGTCTAATCATTGGCTAGGCCACACATCGTGGCCTGCCGCGCACCCAGGGAGGCGGACCCGGTCCATGGCGGAACCCGCAGTAAACGCCGCAAGCGCCGCAAGCGCCGGCAACGCGGAAAGCACAACGGAACCCGGAAGCGGAGGCGGCGGAACCTCGTCGCTGCGCGCGACCGTGCGGACCCTGGCGGAGACGCTCTGGTTCCCGGCGTTCTTCTTCACCGGCTTCCTCGTCTGCTACCTGCTGCCCTTCCACAACCCGGTGCCGCACCACGTCGACGTGGCCGTCGCGGGGCCGACGGCGTCCCAGCTGGAGCACGCCCTCGACCAGAAGAGCCCCGGCGCCTTCGACATCCACCAGGTCGCGGACGCCCGGGCGGCGCACGACGCCGTCACCGGCCGCGAGGCGACCGCCGCCTATGTGCCCGACCCGAAGCACCCCCAGCTCTACGTCGCCAAGGCCGACGGCTACTCGCTGGAGTCGGTCCTCCAGAAGACGTTCACCGCCGTCGCCCAGCAGAGCGGCGGACAGCTCCAGGTCCACGAGGCCGCCCCCACCGCACCCGGTGACGGCATGGGGACCGGACTGTTCTACGTCGTCCTCTCCTGCACCATCCCCTCGTACGTCAGCGTGATGATGCTGCTGCGGGCCACCACCTTCGGACGGCGCAAGAAGGTCCTCACCCTGGTGGGCCTCGGCGTGGTGGAGAGCCTGGTCGCCTACTTCGTGGCCCGCAGCATGGACGTCATACCGGACGAGCCGCTGGCGATCCCCCTGCTGTTCGCGTTCACCCAGGCGGTCGCGCTGACCTCCTACGGGCTGGTGCCGTTCTTCAAGCAGTTCTTCCCCGGCGTCGCCATGGGCCTGTTCGTCCTGCTGAGCATGCCCTCCAGCGGCGGCGCGATACCCGTCCAGATGGTGCCCGGGTTCTTCCGCGCCCTGCACCCCGTGATGCCGATGGGCAACCTCATCGAGGGGCTGCGCGGGCTGTTCTACTTCGACGGCAAGGACGTGTGGCGGCACGCCCTGGTCATCTGCGCCTGGGTGCTGGCCGGTGTCGTCCTGATCGCACTCGGCGCCTGGAAGGAGCGGTACGCCGCCCGCAAGGAGGCCCGGCGGGCGGCGGAGGCCGAACAGCGCGGCGAGGAGCCGCTGGCGGTCACCGCGCCCGAACCCCCGGTCGAGGACCCCTCCTTCGAACTGCCGCAGCCCAGTGCGGTGGCCCCGCACACCCACCGGCTGGGTCAGCGGCCCAACCTGACCGGCCGGGTCACCGACGAGCGCGGCGAACCGCTGCCGGGCGTCGCCATCACGGTCACCGGCACGCACGGACGGGAGCTGGTCCGGGCCATCACGGACGAGTACGGCGAGTACGCGGCGGCCGGGCTGCCCGACCAGTTCGTCAACGTCATCGCCAGCAGCCCCGAGCGGCTCGCCGCGGTCGCCCGCGTCCAGGCCCGCGAGGGCCGGCCCGTCCGCCAGGACTTCCGGCTGGACCGCCGCCCGGTTCCGGCGGCCCGCGTCTGAGCCGGCCGCGCCGCGGGTACGCCGCGGAGTGCTCCGCGGGTGCGGGCCGTTGGGTACGCCCCGGGTGCGGGCCGTCGCCGATGCCGCCGGACCTGACCTTGTCCGCCGTGGTCGCGCGCCGTCGCGGCGGGAGAAGGTACGGGGGCCGGTCACCTGCCCCTGGTGCTAGCCCGCCGAGGGGCGCCCGTACCAGTCGAGGCAGACCAGGAGGGCGTCGTCCTCCAGGGGACGGCCGCACCGGTGCTGGGCGAGGTCGTGGAAGACGGCGCGGGGAACCTGGGCGGGCGGCAGCAGGCGGTTGGCGGTCAGGGAGCGGGCCAGCGCGTGGTCGCCGAAGGGCTCGCCGCCCAGGGAGACCGCCTCGTGGACGCCGTCGGTCGCCAGCAGCAGCCGGTCGCCGGGCTGCAGCCGGAAGCGCTCGGTGACGTAGTGGGTGTCCTCGAACATGCCCAGGGGCAGCTGGGCGTCGAAGACGAGCGGCTCCACCTTCCCCTCGCGGCGCAGCCAGACGCGCGGCGACCCCGCCTCGACCACTTCCACCTCCCCGGTGGCGAGTTCGGCCCTGAGCAGCACCATGGAGACGTGCGCGCTGCCCCGGTACTGGGCGTAGACGGCCTGGTCGGTGAGGGCCGCCTGGTCGGCGGGGCCGAGCCCGGCGCGGCGGGCGTTGCGCATCGCGCTGACCGCGAGGTTGGTCAGCAGGGCGGCCTCGACCCCCTCGCCCATGCCGTTGGCGACGGCGACGGTCAGATGCTCGGCCGAGACGGACCAGTCGAAGTTGTCACCGGTCGTGGCGTACGCCGGCTCCACGTGGGCGCCGAGGGCGAACTCCCGGCGGCGCAGAGAGCGGCCCGGCAGCAGTTGCCACTGCATCTCCGCGGCGAGGGTGAGCCGGGTGGCCCGGCGCGCACGCCGGTAGACGTCGGTGTCCCGCTCGGCGACGGTGATCTCGTGGCCGAGTGCCTCGCACAGCTCCTCCAGTTCGGGCAGCAGGCCGAAGACGTCGGTGCCGCCGGGAAAGGTGGCCGACAGCACGCCCAGCCGGTCGCCGCGCACGCCCACGGGGAGATGGGCGGTGACGGTGCCCGCGTCGCGGTCGGCCAGGACGAGGGGCTCGGGGGCCCGCAGCGCCCTGCCCTGCGGGCTGTTGTGGACGCGCAGGGGTTCCGAGGTGAGGGGCACCGGCTCCACCACCTGGAGCGTGCGCATACCGTAGTCGGCCAGGCGCAACTCGGACCGCAGGGCGCCGTATCGCTCGCGCAGTGCCGCGTCGACGACATCCATCAATGCGTGGGGGGCGGCGGCGCGCAAGGCCCGCTCGACCACGGCGAATCTGTCCACGTCTCCTGCTTCTCGGGTCTGTCATCCGTGCGGCGGCCGGGCAGGGGGCACTGCTTCCCCGCGGCCGGACCAGTACATTATCGTCGCACTGCAACATTCGCTGAATGACAACAGATGCCGCCCGTGACGTCCCGGCCGGGGCCTGTCGGCGGGACGGCGGTGGCGATAAGCTCTCCTTGCCCCCTTGACAGACGGCCGGCAGGGGGTGAGGGAGCGCCCGGGGCGCCGGGTGCGGCGAAGGTGCCGGACATGTGGAGTGGAAACGTGACGTCGACCTCGCGCGAGGCAGCCGAGACGGCCGGCGAGGTCATCGAGCTGCTGGAGGTCCTGTGGGAGCGGGGCCGGGACGCGGTCTCCACCTCACCGGTCTCCTCCTCCCAGCTGCGCGTCCTCTACTGCCTCGACCGGGACGAGGGGATGAACCTGCGCACCCTGGGCGAGCAGCTCGGCTCGGCCCCCTCGTCGGTCAGCCGGCTGTGCGACCGCCTCCAGGCGCTCGGTTTCCTGGAGCGGATGCCCAGCCCCGTCAGCCGCCGGGAGCTGGAGCTGCGCCTGACCCGGCAGGGCAGGACGTACCTGAGCGATCTGCGGCTGCGCCGCGAGGAGGCGCTCACGGCGACCCTCGCCGCGATGCCGCCGCGGGCCCGTAGGCAGCTGGGCGAAGGGCTGCGGGCCTTCCGGGACGCGGCCGAGCGCGCCGCCCCGGCCCGCCGGCTCAGCTCCCTGGGCGACGTGGACCGCTCGGCCTGACCCGGCGGAACCTGAACGGCGCAGCCCGACGCGCGGGCGGCCGGGCGCCGTGTGCTCTGCTGGAGTCACCGGGGGCCACCGCGACCGGAGCCGTCATGGAGCGTTACGAGCTGAGCACCACCGTCGCCGCCGACGCGGACGCGGTCTTCGCGTACCTGAGCGACCTGGCGACACTGCCCGGATACGTGGAGTGCGTACGG
>NZ_VJOK01000001.1:6486986-6493060 GCF_013302895.1 Streptomyces albus subsp. chlorinus
CCACGGCGCACGCGTCACTCTCGGTGTCCAGGCGGACGAGGAAGCCTGCCGGGGCCTCCGCCCCGACCTCGAGGCGGCCCTCGCCCGGCTGCGGCGGCTCCTGGAGAGCGGCGGCGCTCACCCCGCCTGACCCGCACCGCCCGGCTCCGCCCCCCCGGCAGCGGTCCCGCCCCGGCGCTACCGGCTCAGCTCCACCTTGCCGAACAGCGCCGCGTAACCGCTCGGCAGCTGGCTGATCAGCTGGTTCAGCTCCCCGCCGGAGACCGCGTCGGCCAGGGTGGACAGCACCGCGCTGGCATCCCACTCGGCGGTTCTGGGCCGGGCCCCGGTGTGCTCGGCGACGCGCTCGCAGAACTGCGCCACGCCGAACGTCTCCGGCGGCTCCTCACCGGCCTCGGCCACGACCGGCCCCAGCGGGCCGGGCAGCTGGGCCGCCAGTTCCTGCGCCTTGACGGGGGTGATCCGGGCGGCGAGCACGCTGAGGACCGCCCAGGTGACCTGCTCGGTCTCCTGCCGGTCCTGGTACTCGCCGCGCTCGCGGACCTGTGCCAGGAACTCGTCGTACCTCATGGTCGGCTCCTTCGTGCCGCTGGGCCCTGCTCTCCCGCCACGCGGTACCCCCTTGTGCCCGGGCTTATGGGTCACCGCACGCCGCCTCCAGCCGTGCGAGCAGTCCCGCCGGGTCGTACAGCACGCGTGCCCCGTCGCTCACGACGCGGCGGGTGCCCGGGTCCACCGGTCCGGTGGCGGCCCACGACGGTGAGCCGACCGCGAACTCGGCCTCCAGCCCCGTGGGCGTCGCGAACCGGCGCTCGACCACGGCCCCCCACCGCCGGGTACGCACCGGCACCGGCAGTCCGAGGCCGGCGGCCCAGGTGTCGCCGTCGTAGGCGGAGGGGGTACGGGTGAGCAGGACGAGATCCACGTCCGAGTCGGCGCGTGCGGCACCGCGTGCGCACGAGCCCACCAGCAGCAGCCCCGCGACGTCGGGGCGCGAGGCCGCCCACCGGGCCGCGCGGCCGACGACCCGGCGGATCTCGGCGGCACGCGCGGGCGACGGGCCGGGCCCGGGGACGAGGTGCGGCTGTGGCCTACGAGCACCCTAGGGCCCACAGGTGCTGCCCCGGTCCGGCCTCAGCGGCTCGCGTAGGGGAGCAGGGCCATCTCCCTGGCGTTCTTGATGGCGGTGGTGAGCAGCCGCTGCTGCCGGCGGGTGACGCGGGTGACGCGGCGGCTGCGGATCTTGCCCCGGTCGGAGATGAACTTCCGCAGCAGCTCGGTGTCCTTGTAGTCGATGTAGGTGATGCCGGCCGCGTCCAGCGGATTGGGGCGGGGCCGCTGCGGCTTGCGGTCGGTGGTACGGCGGGGCATGGGGACCTCCGGGGGTGGTGTCGGGGGCGGGGGACGGTCAGGGGACGGGGGAGAGCAGCGCGTCGAACGCGGCCGGGAACCGCTTCCAGCCCTCGGGGCCTGCCGCGTACTCGGCGTCGGTGAGCAGGCACGCGTCGAGGAGCCCGGTCAGCCCCTCGCGGTCCAGGCCAGGGGAGGTGAAGACCAGGTGCTGGCCCCGGTCGCCGTGCTCGGGGTGCCAGTCCAGGGCGGCGGCGGCCCGGCGCTCGGGCGGCGCCATCTCCCAGGCGGCGTCCGGCAGTGCGGCGAGCCACGGCCCGTTCTCCTCCACGCACAGGGCGCCTCCGGCGGCGTCCCAGGAGAGCAGCGTGTCGGGCCGGTCGGCCAGCCAGAACCGGCCGCGGCTGCGGGCGGCGGCGCAGGTCAGGTCCTCCAGGGCCCGGTAGAGCCGGCCGGGGTGGAAGGGCCGGCGGGCGCGCCAGACGAGGGTGCCCACCCCGGCCTCGTCGGCCTCCTGGGGGAGCAGCGCGCAGGAGGGGTGCTGGGCGGCGGCGGCCGCCCGCACATCGAAGCCCGCGACGGCCAGCCGCGCCAGCTCCGGGGAACCCAGCGGAATGTGACGGGCCGTCGGGTGGAGCTGGGTGAGCAGGGCGCGGTCCTCCTCATCGGCCTCGTGCTCGTCCACCAGCGCGAGGACGGGCGCGTACTCCAGCTGGCGCGCCCAGGTGTCCGCGACGGTGCGCTGGTCGGTCGCCGCGGCGGCCAGTCCGGCCTCGGCCAGGTCGTCGCCGTTGGCGAGGCAGGGCAGCACCAGGGCGGGCTCGACGGCGGTGATCACATTGGTGAGCCGGATGTCCCGCCCTCCGTGGGCGGTGAGGGTCTCGGCCATCGCCTTGGGCTCGACCGAGTCCCACAGCTCGACCACCGCCAGCCGTGCCGAGCCGGCATGCCGCACCAGTTCGGGCACCAGGTCCTCGCGCAGCGCGCAGCAGGCGCAGTCGTTCACCAGCGGTCTCCCGCCGACATCGACCGTGCCCGTCCGGTCGCGGACGATCCGGGTGACGGTGCCGCTCGCGGCGTCGCTCATGTCGTGGTGGAGGGCCACGCTGCCGGGGACGGTGCGCAGCAGCCAGGTGACGACGCGCCTGCGGGCCTCGGCGTGCATGCCGGCCACCAGGACGACCGGCAGCGGTGCTTCCTCGTGCCTCATCGGTCCGCACCGCCCCGGCCGTAGCGGCGCTCGAACCTCTCCACGCGCCCGGCGCTGTCCACGACGCGGGCGGTGCCCGTGTAGAAGGGGTGGCTGCGCGAGGAGATCTCCACGTCGACGACGGGGTAGGTGTGGCCGTCCTCCCACTCGATCGTCTGCTCGCTGGTGAGCGTGGAGCGGGTCAGGAAGGCGAAGCCGGCGCTCTTGTCGCGGAAGACGACGGGGCCGTAGGCGGGGTGGATTCCGGGCTTCATGGGGTGTTTCTCCCTCGGGTGGGCGTCAGCGCTCTTCGCGGAAGTCGACGTGCCGGCGCACGTGCGGGTCGTACTTGCGCAGGGTCAGCCGGTCGGGGTCGTTCCGCCGGTTCTTGCGGGTCACGTAGGTGTAGCCGGTGCCCGCGGTCGAGCGGAGCTTGACGAGGGGGCGGAGGTCGTTGCGTGCCATGGCGGCCACTATATTGTTAATGGAAATCATTTCCAATTGGACCCCGTGAGAGGTAGGTAACACCCGTGTCCGCCCACTGCCAGCTCACCGGGGCGCAACCGCGCTTCGGCAAGACCGTCTCCCACTCCCACCGGCGCACCTCCCGGCGCTTCGACCCGAACATCCAGCGCAGGCGCTACTGGCTGCCGAGCGAAGGCCGGTACGTACGCCTCACGTTGAGCACCAAGGGCATCAAGACCGTCGATGTGATCGGCGTCGAGGCGGCCGTGGCCCGCATCCGCGCCCGGGGAGGGCAGGTCTGATGGCGAAGAAGAGCAAGATCGCGAAGAACGAGCGGCGCCGGGCCGTCGTCGCCCGCTACGCCGCGCGCCGTGCCGAACTCAAGGACATCCTGCGCGGGCCCGGCTCGACGGAGGCCGAACGGCGCGCCGCGCTCGCCGAGTTGCGGCGCCAGCCGCGCGACGCGAGCCCGACCCGCGTGCGCAACCGCGACAGTGTGGACGGCCGTCCGCGCGGCCACCTGCGGGCGTTCGGCCTCTCGCGGGTGCGCTTCCGCGCACAGGCGCACGCCGGCTTCCTCCCGGGGGTCACCAAGTCCTCCTGGTGACAGGCCTAAAGACGACGAAACCCGGGGCCGCTCCGCGAGGAGCGGCCCCGGGTGGGGGCACGGCGCCGGGGCCGTACCGCGCTCCGGCGCGGAGGGGCTCCTCCTTGGAGGTTCGAACGGGGCCCCTCCGCGTCGGCTTCCCGAGCCGACGGAGTGTCAGCCGTTCTGCATCGGGCCGAACTTGAAGATCACCGAGTCGCTGATGACGCGGTCGTTGTCCGAGACCTTCACGAACGACGCCTTCTTGTTGACCCAGTTGTACTCGTCCCCGCCCCAGGCCGAGGCCGAGACGGTGCCGGCGGCGGCCAGACCGACGGCGGCCAGGCCGACGGTGAGGGAGCGCGTGAGGGTGCGCATGCGCATGGAAAACCTCCGTGGGAAGCACGAAAGAACAAGGACGCGTCCATCGTCACCGCCCGGCCGGGCATCACAGAGCAATATATGAAAGACACGAAATAACGGACCCGAATGGCAGAGGCGCCGCGCGGCAGCGGGCGTGCGATCCGCTCCGGCGTCAGACAGCCGGGCGGCCCGTGCCGTGCTCCGCCGGCTCCGCGCCTACCGCCGCGACCAGTTGCGACAGCGTATCGACGGCGTGCGGTATGACGACGAGCCCGGTCGGGTGAGTGTGGCGGCGTTGGGCGTGGCGAGTGAACCCCGCCTTCCGCGGGCGTTGCACCCTTGTGCGCGTCTTGGCCCACAAAACAAGGGAGGATCGCCATGCGCATCCGTACCGCGATTGCCGCCTCCGGCCTGGCCGCCACCGCTGTTCTCGGCGGCGCGACGGCGGCGTCCGCCGACTCGGGCGCCCAGGGCAGCGCGGCGAACTCGCCGGGGGTTCTCTCCGGCAACGTCGTGCAGGTCCCGATCCAGGTGCCGATCAACCTGTGCGGCAACACGATCGACATCGTGGGGCTCCTCAACCCCGCGTTCGGCAACACCTGCGTCAACGACTGAGGCGGTCCGCACGGGTTTCCCGTTGTCACGTGAGCGCCCCGCCGGATTCCGGCGGGGCGCTCACGTGTCCGCACCGCGCGTGAGCGCTACCCGCGCAGTCCCGTCCCGCCCTCCGGCCGCGGCTCCTTGCGGAGGAACGCGGCGCGCAGCGCGTGGTGCGGGGCGCCGGGGTCGAAGAGCACGCGGTGCATGGCGGCCAGCTCCTGGTCGCGGTAGGAGGCCAGCGGTTCGGTGGCCTCGTCGCGGGCCCGGTTGGCCTTCTTGACGGCGAGCCGCTGATGGGTGGCCGGGTCCTCGGCCAGCGCCGCCGCCAGCTCGGCCACGCGCGGGCCGAAGTCCCGGGGCGTGGTCGGCAGCACCCGGTCCACGAGCCCGATCCGGCGGGCGCTCGCGGCGCTCATCGGCTCGGCGTCCCGCATCAGCGCCTCGGTGATCTCCGGTCCGACCCGGCGCGGCAGCGTGTACGTCCACAACTCCGAGCCGGGCAGGCCCATCAGCCGGTAGTGCGGGTTGAGGACGGCACCGGCCCGGCACCACACCTCGTCGGCCGCGGCGGCCAGCATCGCGCCGCCCGCCGCCGCGTTGCCGCCCAGGGCGGCCACCACCAGCCGGTCGGTGGTGGTGAGCACCGCCTCCACCACGTCGTCCATGGCCTGCACGTTCGCCCAGCCCTCGGCCGCCGGGTCGGGGGCGGCCTCCATGACGCCGAGGTGGATGCCGTTGGAGAAGAAGTCCCGGCCGCCGCCGAGGACCACCACGCGGGTCGGCCGGGTGCAGGCGTACCGGTAGGCGGCCAGCAGCCGCCGGCACTGCACGGTGCTCATCGCCCCGCCGGGGAAGGAGAAGTGCACGAACCCCACCCCGTTCCGCTCCCGGTAGCGGATCTCCGTGTACGTGACGCGTTCGGGGGCCGGTTCGAGCGGCGCGGGGCGTTCCGGGACGTCGGGGAGCCGCTCGCCCAGCGCCAGTGTGGCGGGCAGCTTGAACGTGGCCCTGCCGTCCGCGGAGCGGCGCGGCCGCAGCTGCGGGATCCACACCGCGCCGTCCACTGTGGCCCGGCAGATCGCGCCGGCGCGGGTGGCGACGATCTCGCCCGGCGGTCCGTGGAGTTGGTCCTCGAAGTGACCGCCGTGCAGATACCACTCCTCGCCCAGCAACTCGTCCAGCACGCCGGGCTGCGAGTCGGCGGCCCGCAGGGTGCGCAGCACGGTGGACGTCCGGTCCGCGCCCCAGTCGATGCGGCGTGCGGACTGGGGCAGCGCGGGCCGCACCACGGGGCGCTCCTGCTGGGCGCGGGGCCGGTGGCCGCCCGCCGCGAACCGGGCCACGGCGCTGCGGACCGCTTCGAGTGCCGCGTCGGAGACCTCACCCCGGTAGACGTCGCTCTTGGCCGCCTCCCTGGGGAGTTCGCACTCGGCCGACGCCCAGACGTCCCCGGCGTCCGTCTCCGCCTCCGCCTCCGCCCGCACCACCGTCACGCCCCAGCGGGTGCGCCCCTCGTGCACG
>NZ_VJOK01000001.1:6494502-6498613 GCF_013302895.1 Streptomyces albus subsp. chlorinus
GCCACCGGACGGACCGCCCGGCCGCGGATCACCGGCCGTCAACGCGCGTCCACCCGCGCCCGGTTGGGCTCGCGGATCGGGTCGCGAGGCGGGGACATAAATCGATTTCTCGATGTGGCGGCTGGGTACGGGCCGCCGTGTCGCCCTCTCCTGCCCGGCGGACGGCGGCGCTACGGTCCCTGGATGACCGGTATCGATGCTCAGGAGCTACTGGAACGCATGCGCCGGGCGCGGGACTGGGCGGCGACCGAGTCCGCCCTGCCCGCCGGGGAGGCGGACGCGGGCGGACCCGAGGCGGCCCGGCGCGTCGCGCTCCTCACGGTCGTCCAGGTCCTCGACGAGATCCTGGAGCCGGGGTCCCGCTCCGGCTGAGCGCGCCGCGCCGGGACGGCGCTCAGGGCAGCAGGCCGAGGCGGCGGGCCGCGGCCACCGCGTGGTGGCGGCTGTGGACCCCCAGTTTGCGGGTGGCGCTGCGCAGGTACGCCTTCACGGTCTCCGGCTCCAGGCACAGCTGCCGTCCCGTCTCGGCGTTGGTGCAGCCCAGGGCCACGTAGGACAGGACGTCCAGCTCGCGGGGGGAGAGGCGGGGGCGTTCGCCGGACGGGTCCTCGTCCGTGCCGTCCGTGCCGAGCCCGGCCCGCAGGAAGCGGTCGCAGGCGTTGCGCAGCCGGTCCCGCAGCTCGGTGTCCTCGATCTCGTGGGCGATGCCCCGCAGTTCCGCGTGCAGATCCCGCAGGGCGTCCAGTTCCGGGGGCGGCGGGGGTGCCGGGGCCGCCGCCGCGGTCTCCATCAGCCGCATGCGGCGGTCCACCTCGTCCCGGACGGCGATCTCGTGCGCCAGCAGCCGGGCGGCCTCCGTCAGCGCCGCGGTCGTCCGGTCGCCCAGCGGGGCCGCGTCGCGGGCGGCGGCGTAGAGCACGCCGCGCACCCCGCCGCGCACGGTGACCGGGGCGGCCACGATGGCGCGGAAGCCCTCCCGGCGCACCGGGTTGTCGTAGTCGTGGGTGATGGTCGTCGCCGGCACGTAGTCGTTGACCGCGTACGGGCGCTGGTGCGCCAGGACGTAGCCGCCCAGTCCTCTGCCGGGCACCACGCGCAGTCCGCGCATCGAGTCCGTCAGCGTGCCGACGAACTCCGTCAGCCGCAGCGCCCCGTCACCCACCCCGCCCCCGAACACGCAGCGGACGCCCGTGCGTTGCCGGGCCAGGCGGAGTGCCTGGCGGAAGGCGTCGGTGTCGCCGGCACGCAGCAGCGGCCAGGCGGACGACGGGGTGCCGCCGGGCGGGAAGGAGCGGGAACGGGACCCGTCGGATGCAGTCAACCTCGGCTCCTGGGCGCTTGCGGAACGGTGGTCAGTGCGGCCGGCCGCCCTCGGGCGGGCCGTCGGTGCCCTCCCGGGCACCGGGCGGTGTGAGCCCCAGCAGTTCGACCGACTTCTCGCGCATCTCGACCTTGCGTATCTTGCCGGTGACCGTCATGGGGAACGCGTCGACGACATGCACGTAGCGCGGGATCTTGTAGTGGGCGAGCCTGCCCGTGCAGAACTCCCGCACCCCGTCGGCCGTCAGGGGCGCGGCTGACTCCCGCATCCGGATCCACGCCATCAGCTCCTCACCGTAGCGCTCGTCGGGCACCCCGACGACCTGTGCGTCGAGAACGTCCGGGTGGGTGTGGAGGAACTCCTCGATCTCCCGGGGGTAGATGTTCTCACCACCGCGTATCACCATGTCCTTGATGCGGCCGGTGACGGTGACGTACCCGTCGGCGTCCATCACCGCCAGGTCGCCGGTGTGCATCCAGCGGGCGGCGTCGATGGCCTCGGCGGTGGCCTCGGGCTGCTCCCAGTAGCCGAGCATCACCGAGTAGCCCCGGGTGCACAGTTCGCCGGGCTCGCCGCGCGGCAGGCACCGTCCCGTCGCCGGGTCGACGATCTTCACCTCCAGGTGCGGTCCCACCCGGCCCACGGTGGTGACGCGCCGGTCCAGCGAGTCGTCGGCGCGGGTCTGCGTGGAGACGGGGGAGGTCTCCGTCATGCCGTAGCAGATGGACACCTCGGCCATGCCCATGCGCTCGATCACCTGCTTCATCACCTCCACCGGGCAGGGCGATCCGGCCATGATGCCGGTGCGCAGGCTGCTCAGGTCGAAGGAGTCGAAGTCCGGTTCGGCCAGCTCGGCGATGAACATGGTCGGCACCCCGTACAGCGAGGTGCACCGCTCCCGCTGGACGGCGCGCAGTGTCGCGGCCGGGTCGAAGGCGGGGGCCGGGATCACCATGCAGGCGCCGTGGCTGGTGGCCGCCAGATTGCCCATCACCATGCCGAAGCAGTGGTAGAAGGGCACCGGCAGGCAGATGCGGTCGGCCTCCGTGTAGCGGCACAGCTCCCCGACGAAGAAGCCGTTGTTGAGGATGTTGTGGTGGGAGAGGGTGGCGCCCTTGGGGAAGCCGGTGGTGCCCGAGGTGTACTGGATGTTGACCGGGTCGTCGGCCGAGAGGGTCCGGGCGATGCCGCCGAGCACCTCGCGGGCCCGCTCGCCCGCCTGCCCGCGCCCGTGGGCGAGCAGTTCGTCCCACTCCTCCTCGCCGATCAGCACGACGTCGGTCAGCCCCGGGCACTCGGGGTGCACCTGCCGGATCATCGCCGCGTAGTCGGAGGACTTGTGGCGGGGGGCGGCCACCAGTGTGCGGATGCCCGCCTGCCGCAGCACGAACTCCAGTTCGTGCACCCGGTAGGCGGGGTTGATGTTGACGAGGACGGCGCCCAGTTTCGCCGTCGCGTACTGCGTCAGCGTCCACTCGGGGCAGTTGGGCGCCCAGATGCCCACCCGCTCGCCCTTGCGGACACCCAGCCCGTGCAGGCCCAGGGCGAGGGCCTCCACGTCGGCGCCGAACTCCCGGTAGGTCCAGCGCCGCCCGCTGCCGACGTCCACCAGGGCGTCGCGGTCCGGGTGCGCGGCGACCGCCTTGTCCAGGTTCTCCCCGATGGTGTCGCCCAGCAGCGGGGTCGTCGAGGGCCCGGAGGCGTAGCTGCGTTCAGGGGCGCTCTGCGGGGCTGGTACGGACACGGTCGGCCTCCACGGGGTCCGTTCGGTGGGGTGTCGGTGGGTGACGGGGGCCGTCGGCGTCTGGCGACGGGTGGCCCGCCGGGTGTCGTGGGTCACAATTACCGGCAGCACCGGCCGGAGCGCTACCCCTCTTCGGGGGTAGCGGGCGGCAACCGGTGCGCGGTGCGCCGGGGATGGTCTTGGCTGGAGCCATGAAGATCGTTGTGACCACTCCCACCGGAAACGTCGGCTCCCGCGTCGTCCCCCTGCTGCTCCAAGCTGGGGTGCGGCCCACACTGCTGGTCCGCGACCCGGACCGGCTGCCCGGCCCGCTGCGGGAGCGGGTGGACGCCGTCCGCTGCGACCAGGGCGACGGCGACGCGGTGGTACGGGCCACCGAGGGCGCCGACGCGCTGTTCTGGGTCGACCCGCCCACCGAGGACGGGGACCCGGTCGAGGGGTACGCCCGGATGGGCGCCAACGGGGCGCGCGCCGTACGCGAGAACGGCATCGCCCGCACGGTCTTCCTCAGCAGCGGCGGGGCGGAGCTGCGCTCCGGCGCCGGGGAGATCGACGGGCTCGGCCGTACGGAGGAGATGCTGGAGGCCACCGGCGCCCACGTGCTCCACCTGCGGTGCGGCTACTTCTTCACCAACCTGCTCTTCGAACTGGAGGCGCTGCGCACCGAGGGGGTGCTGCGCACCACGCTGCCGCTGGACCATCCGATGCCCTGGGTCGACCCGCGGGACATCGGGGACGTCGCCGCGGCACGGCTGCTGTCGGCCTCCTGGACGGGGCAGCACGCGCAGGCGGTGCAGGGGCCCGCCGATCTGACCTGGAGCGAGGTCGCCGCCGTCCTCACCGAGGCGCTGGGCCGCCCGGTGCGCGCGGTGCGCGTCGGCGACGACGACGTGCGGGCGCGGCTGCGCGCGGCGGGGCTGGGCGAGCGGCGGATCGAGGGGGTCGTGGGGATGTCGGCGTTCATGCGGGACGGCTACCGGCCGAAGGACACCCGCACGCTGTTGACCACCACTCCCACCACGCTCGCCTCCTGGGCCTACGCCCAG
>NZ_VJOK01000001.1:6499700-6512412 GCF_013302895.1 Streptomyces albus subsp. chlorinus
CCCGCGCCCGTCCCGTGTCCGTGCACGCCGGGTGCGGGGCGGCTCGCGGGCCGCCGTAACGCGCAGAAATGTACGCAAATGGGAGAATCGCCATGACGGGGCCGCTGCCTTGCGCACGCGACCGACGGACGACGACAGGAGGGCCGGGTGGGCCGCCCCGTGGTTGCGCTGGCGAGAGTGCCGTATGTGGCGCCGCCGTTGCTTCTGCTCGGGGGCGTGGCGGCGGACGTGTTCACTCCCCGGCCCTACTACGGGCTGCCGCTGCTGGCCTGCGTCTCGATGGTGGCCGGCATGGTGTACTCCTTCCGGGCGAGCGTCTTGTTCGCGGTCGCGGCCTGCGTCGCGGCGGCGGGCGCCGCCGGGTACGCGAGCCGGGAGTTCTCCGCGCTGCTGACGGACGTGCTCGCGGTCCTGGTCGTCAGCCTGGTGGGGCTGTGGATCAAGTGGCTGGTCGACCGGCAGGGCCGCAATCTGGCCCTCGCGCTGAACGTCGCGGAGGCCGCCCAGCGCGCCGTCCTGCCCGCCCCGCCCGCCGATGTCGGGCCGCTCACCGTGGCCGACCGGTACGTGGCGGCGCAGGCCGGGGCGGCCATCGGCGGCGACCTCTACGCGATCCAGGAGACGCCGTTCGGCATCCGCGCCCTGATCGGTGACGTACGGGGCAAGGGGCTGCGTGCCGTCTCGGCCGTCTCGGTCGCCGTCGGTGCCTTCCGGGAGGCGGCCGAGCACGTGCCGACCCTGCACGACCTGGCCGACCGGCTCGACCGCGCCCTCGACCGGGAGGGCGCCCGGCGCCGGGACAGCGAGGACGACATCGAGGGGTTCGTCACCGCGCTGCTGGTCCAGATCCCGCCGAGCGGCGACACGGTCACCGTGCTCAATAGGGGGCACCCGCCGCCCTATCTGCTGCACGACGGCGCGGTCGTCTGCCTGGAGCCGACCCATCCCGAGCTGCCGCTCTCCACCGGTCTGGGCCCTTCGCACGGAGACCCGGTCGAAGAGACGTTCCCGTTCGCTCCGCAGGACTCGCTGGTGCTGGTGACCGACGGCGTCACGGAGGCCCGCAACCCGGACGGCGTCTTCTTCGACGTGCAGCGAGGGCTGGGGGACACGGGGCTGCGACGTGCGGACGAGCTGGCCGACGCGCTGGTGAAGGCGGTCACCGAGTGGACGGGCGGCCAGCGGCAGGACGACATGGCCGTCCTGGTCCTCACGCGGGGTGGGTGACGTTTTCCACCATCCCCGGTGCGCGATGCCTTGACGGTGCATGGACAATGACTAAAGTCTAGACCAATCGGTTACCCCCCACCGAGGCCGGCGCGGCCGTGCGCCGCACCGGCCTCGCCGCCGGAGGAATTGTCATGCACAAGAAAAGGAAGTGGGCCGCGCTCATCGGTGCCGGGCTCTCCCCGCTGCTCGTCCTCGGCCTGTCCGTGACCCCCGCGAGCGCCCACGGCTACATCAGCGACCCGGCCAGCAGGCAGGCGCAGTGCGCCGCCGGTGTCGTCGAGTGCGGCTCCATCAAGTACGAGCCGCAGAGCGTGGAGGGTCCCAAGGGCCTCCAGGACTGCGCGGGCGGCCACGACGAGTGGGCCGAGCTGCGGGACGACAACCACGGCTGGAACGTGGCGAACGTGGGCAGGTCCGCCACCTTCAACTGGACGCTGACGGCCCCGCACCGCACCACCACCTGGGAGTACTACATCGACGGCCAGAAGATCGCCGAGTTCGACCAGGGCGGGCAGCAGCCGCCGAACCACCTCTCCCACCAGGTGGACTTCGGCGGCTTCTCCGGCCGGCAGACCGTGCTGGCCGTGTGGAACGTGGCCGACACGGCCAACGCCTTCTACGCCTGCGTCGACGTCAACATCGGCTGAGACCGGCTGAGGCCGGCCGACACCGGCCGGCATCCGCTGATCCCTTCGCCCGGTGAACGAGGGTGCCCCCCCTTGCCCGCCCCGGCGGACACGAGGGGGCACCCTCGCGGTGTGGGCCGACGGATGAGCGGTGCGGGGACGGGTGCCCGGCCCGGTGCCCGGCACCCCGTGTGCCCGCGGGAGGCGTGAGCGTGCGGGCGTCAGAGGCCGTAGAGCCTTCTGGCCGTCCCGCCCGCGATCATGGCCGTCACCCGTCCGGCGTCGGACGGTGACCACTCGCCCCGCTCCACCCACTCGCGGGTCAGCTCCGTGACGGCTTCGCGGAAGAGCCGGGCCCCGACCAGGTACAGCTCGGGGAGCGCGTAGGCGTCGGTGGAGAACAGCAGCTTGCCGAAAGGGGTGAGTTCCATCAGCTCGGCCAGCACGGCGCGGGCGCGGGCACCGGTGTGGCAGAGGGAGAGGCCGAAGTCGGCGTAGACATGGGGGAAGACAGCCGCCAGATAGCCGGCGCCGCGATGGTACGGGTAGCAGTGCAGCAGGATCAGCGGGGCGGCGTAGGGGGCGGTGGCGCGGATGAAGTCGGTCAGCAGCAGCGGGTCGCAGTGGTCCAGGCGCAGGTCGGGGTCGCCGAAACCGGTGTGGATCTGGAGCGGCAGGCCGGTCCGCACCGCCGACCACAGCAGATGACGCTCCAGTACGGGGTCGGTGAGCCTGCCGCCCGGAACGCGGGAGGCCAGCCAGCGGTCGGCGGCGGCGTAGATCTCCGCGGTGCCCGGGGGCGAGGGGGCCAGACCGAGGCCGCACCGGTAGGCGGCCACGGACTTGAAGCCGCGTGCCGTGCGCACCGCGGCGCGGATCCCGTCGGAGACCTCCGCGAGGAAGCCGTGGGTGTCCCGCGCGGTGTCCGCGGCCCGCTCGGCCAGCCTTTCGAGCCGGACGATCTCGTGGGCCTCCGCTCCCGCGGCCTCGGCCAGCTCCCCGGGGGTGAGCAGCGGGCCGGGCAGCCCGGTGTCCACCAGCCGGGCCGCGTCCCCGTCCGCGAGCCCCGCGAGCCCCGCCGCGATGACGCCGCCCACGAGCAGGTACGGGTTCGCCGCCGCGTCCACGCACTTGACCTCGGCGTTGGCGCCCTGGGGGTGGCGCGCGGTCCCGGCGATGAAGCGGAGCGCCGCCTCCCGGTTCTCCGGGCCCCAGCACTGGAAGGCCCCGGCCCAGCGGGAGGGGCGCAGTCGCAGATAGCCGGCGGGGGAGGGGCGCCGAGGGCCAGCAGCGCGGGCAGCTGACGCAGCACCCCGGCCAGGAACGCCTCGCACTCCGGCGTCATGCCGAACGGCCCGGTGCCGCCCGCGCACAGGTTCCGCCCCTCCCGCCACAGGCTCAGGTGCACGTGGGCGCCGCTGCCCACCCCGTCCGGGTCCACGACGGGGCCGAACAGCGCCGTCAGCCCGTGCCGCAGCGACACTGCCCGCACGGTCTCGCGCACCAGGACCGCCAGGTCCGCCGCGCCCACCGGGTCGGAGGGCGCCACCGAGACCTCGAACTGGCCCGGCGCGTACTCCGGGTGGATCTGGAGGACCTCGACGCCCTGGCCGGTCAGCGCCGAGAGCACGTCGCGCAGGTAGTCCGAGGCCCCCACCAGCCGGGCCATGCCGTAGGCGGGCCCGGAGGCCGGGAACGGGGCGGGGATGCCGCTGTCCCGGTCCGGCGCGGACCCGCTGGTGACGACCCACTCCGTCTCGAATCCCATCCGCACCTCGATGCCGTGCTCCCGCAGCGCCCGCTCGGCCATCCGCCGTGCGAAGCCGCGCTGGCAGGCGGCGTACGGTGTGCCGTCCTGCTCGTAGCGGTCCGCGGGCGCCCACGCCCAGCCCGGCTGCGCAGCCAGCACCGTCAGCCGCTCCAGGTCCGGCACCAGCCGCAGGTCGCCGCCCGGGCCGCCGATGTGGGCGCTGGTGGTCATCGAGTCGTCCACGAGATAAACGTCGAAGCACGGGGACATGCCGACACCGGTGGCCAGCGCCTGCGGCAGCCGCGCGGCCGGTACGGCCTTGACGCGGGTCAGGCCGGCGTTGTCCACCCAGGTGAGCGCCACGCCGAGCGCTCCCTCCCGGGCGAGCCGCGCCGCGGCGGCGTGTGCCCGCTCCTGCGCGCGGCCGGAATCCCCAGGGCGGCCCAGGTGGCCTGCCGTGTCCGCTGCCGCGCGCGCCGCCGTCTCCGTGTCCTGCGGCGGTGTCCGCCGTGTGGTTCCCATGCTGGAGGCGTTTACTCCCCCCGCGCGATCAGGGCAAGCCGCCGCACGGCGCCCTTTCGGCGCACAGCCTCACGCCCGGGATGTGCCAGCGGCAAGAAGCCTGATGTGACGTGCCTGACTTCGGGGCTAGTTGGGCAGTACCCCCTGTGAGGCCACATCGGAGCGGGGAGGGAAACTTGGAAGGTGGCGAGACCAATGCGGCTACGGTACGGGAGCAGCGGTATGCGCATCACTGACGTCACTGGCGGCGAACCGGCCGTCGGGGACGCCGTGCGGGACGGTACGGGCGAAGGGGCCGCCGCGTCGCCGGCGGTGCCCCGCAGGGTGCTCGGCATCCGGCTGCGAAGACTGCGCGAGGCGCAGTACATATCGCGCCGGGAGGCCGCCGAGGCCATCCGTGTGACGCACCAGCGGATCGAGGACGTCGAGCACGGCCGGACGGGCTGCGCGCTGCGCGACGTCGCGGACCTGCTCACCATCTACGGCGTCACGGACGAGAGCGAACGCGCCGTGCTGACCGCCTTGGCCCAGCAGGCCAACACGCCCGGCTGGTGGCAGGCGTTCCGGGGCGTGGTCCCCGCGTGGCTGCACACCTACCTCGGGCTGGAGCAGGCGGCCAGCGTGATCCGCACCTACGAGGTGCAGTTCGTGCCCGGTCTGCTGCAGACCGCCGAGTACGCACGCGCCGTCATCGAACTGGCGCACGAAGAGGAGCCCGAGGCGGGCATCCAGCGGCGGGTGGACCTGCGCATGAGGCGCCAGCAGATCCTCCGCGGTCCCCGTTCGCCGCACGTGTGGGCCGTCATCGACGAGGCCGCGCTCCGCCGCCCCGTCGGGGGAGCGGCCGTGATGCGCGCCCAGCTGCGGCACCTGGTGGCGGTGAGCGAACTGCCGCACGTCACCGTCCAGATCATGCCGTTCAGCGCGGGCGGCCACGCGGCGGCGGGCGGTCCCGTCACCCTGCTGCGGCTGCCCGAGAGCGAACTGTCCGACGTCGTCTACGTGGAGCAGCTCGACTCGGCCTGCTACCTGGAGGACGAGACGGACATCGAGGCGTACCGCCGCGTGACCGACCGCCTGGTGACCCGCTCGCTGTCCCCCGCCGACACCCGCGGGATGCTGCACCGCATCGCCGAGGAGCTGCCGGACGACGAGCCGGCCCCGACCGTCGCGGGCCGCTTCACCTGCCGCTAGGCACCGTCCGGCACCTCACGCCGGGCCCGCGACGCCTGGTGCCGCCCCTCCCCGCGCCGTCGGACCCGCCCGAGTACACCTGGTACGAGGGCACCCCTCCGTCCCGGAAGCGCGGCGCCGGACGCCGCGGGCCGACCCGACGCGGACGACCGGACGGGGCCCCTCCCGGCCCGCACGGCCCCCCCGACGGGAGCCCCGTCCGTCCCCGTCCGTCCCCGCTGGACCGTCAGGCGGCGTCGGCCATCCGTTCGACGACGGCGGCCAGGCCCTGGCCGCCGCCGATGCACAGGGCCGCCAGGCCGTAGCGTGCTTGGCGGCGCCGCATCGTATGGGCGAGGGTCGTCAGGAGGCGCGCGCCCGTGGCCCCCACCGGGTGGCCCAGCGAGATGCCGGAACCGTGCACGTTGATCCGCTGCTCGTGGTCCTTGTCGGTCAGTCCGAGGACCCGGGTGCAGGCCAGGACCTGTGCGGCGAAGGCCTCGTTCAGCTCGACGAGGTCGATGTCCGCGAGCGTGAGGCCCGCCTTGGCCAGCGCGTCCCGGATGGCCCCCACCGGGCCGAGCCCCATCGTGGCCGCGGGCACCCCGGCCCGGGCGAAGGAGACCAGCCGCACCAGCGGCCGCAGCCCCAGCCGCTCGGCGGTGCCGGCGGTGGTGACCAGACAGGCGGCCGCGGCGTCGTTCTGGCCGCTGGCGTTGCCCGCCGTCACCGTCGCCTCCGGGTCCTCCTCGATGCGCACCGGCCGCAGCCCGGCGAGCTGCTCGGCGGTGGTGTCCGGACGGGGGTGCTCGTCGGCGGCGACCACCTCGGTGCCCTTGCGGGTGCGTACGGTCACCGGTACGGTCTCCGCCTCGAACAGCCCCTGTGCGAGGGCGTGCGCGGCGCGCTGCTGGGAGCGCAGGGCGAGCGCGTCCTGGTCCGCGCGGCTGATGGCGAACTCCCGGCGCAGGTTCTCGGCCGTCTCGATCATTCCGCCGGGCACCGGATGGTTGACACCGCCCGCGGTGACCCGGCCGCGGGCCAGCGAGTCGTGCAGCGTCAGCCCCGGGCCCCTGATGCCCCAGCGGCCCTCGTGCGTGTAGTAGGGCGCCGCGCTCATCACCTCGGCGCCGCCCGCGAGGACAACCTGGCTGAAACCGGCCCGTATCTGCATCGCGGCGTCCAGCACCGCCTGGAGACCCGAACCGCACCGCCGGTCGATCTGGGTACCGGTCACCGACTCCGGCAGCCCGGCGTCGAGCGCGGCGACCCGGCCCAGGGCGGGCGCCTCGCAGGAGGGGTAGGCGTGCCCGAGGATCACCTCGTCGACCAGTTGGGGGTCGATGCCCGTACGCGCGACGATCTCGCCGATCACCAGTGCCGCCAGGCCTTCGGGCCGCTGCCCGGCGAGCGCCCCGCCGAACCGGCCGATGGGGGTGCGCAGGGGTGCGCAGAGGACGATGTCGGACATCTCATGGCCTTTCTGTCGCCGGGGCGTCGTCGGGTGGGGCCTTGCCCTTGCTGTCGTCGTCCGTGCTGCCGGTGCTGCCGGCCTTCCCGGTGCCGGCGCCGCGGTCGTCCCCGTCGGCGGCGCCGGGCGGGGCGGGCAGCACCCGCCGGGCGACGGCCAGCACGCTGCGCAGCGCCGGTGACGGATTGTCCGTCCGCCACGCCAGCGCCGAGCGCAGCACCACGGGCCGGCCCGCCAGCGGGCGGTAGACGAGCCCCGTCTGCTGGATGTGGGTGCAGGAGGTGAGCGTGAGGGTGACGCCGACGCCCATCGCCACCAGGGCCAGGACCGTGTACGAGTCGGGCGCCTCCTGCACCACGCGCGGGACGAACCCGGCGCGCTCACACGTTTGGAAGGTCGCGTCCCGCAGGCTGGAGCCGGCGTCCGCCGGGAAGCTGACGAACGGCTCGCCCGCCAGGCCGGCGACCTCGATCCGCTCCTCGCGGGCCAGCGGGTGGTCGGAGGCCAGCGCGCAGACGAGCCGCTCCTCGGCGATCACCCGGGCCGCCACACCGGGCCGGCTCACCGGCAGCCGCACGAAGCCGAGATCGAGGGAGCCGTCGGCGACCAGGTCCAGGGCCCGGTTCGCGTACGTCTGACCCCGCATCACCAGCTCGATGCCGGGGTGCGCGGTGCGGACCGCGCGCGTGAGCCGGGGCAGCGCGGCATGGCTGGAGGCGCCCGCGAAGCCCACGCTCACCCGGCCGAACTCGCCGCGGCCCGCGGCCTTCGCGAGGCGTGTCGCGGTCTCCAGCCCGGCCAGCACCTCCCGCACCGGCCGCAGGAACGCCTCACCCGCGCCGGTCAGCCGCACCGAGCGCGTGCTGCGCTCGAACAGCCGCACTCCCAGTTCGCTCTCCAACTGGCGGATCTGCTGACTGAGGGGCGGCTGCGCCATGTTGAGCCGCCTGGCCGCCCGCCCGAAGTGGAGTTCCTCGGCCACGGCCACGAACGCGGTGAGGTGGCGCAGCTCCACGACGGGCTCCCTGCGGCCGGACTGATCTGCTCTCCGTATCAAAGAGACTCTAATTTGGTACTGGACGCAGATCAATGGCCGCTGGCAGCGTAGGACCGCACGGGTGGGCACCGCGGGCGCGAGAAGAGGGAGCCGTTCATGCGGATCAGGGTGGTGGGAGCCGGCACCATGGGGCGCGGCATCGCACAGTGGGCCGTCACGGCGGGGCACACCGTCGAACTCGCCGACGCGCGGCCCGAGGCCGTACCCGAGGCGGTCGCCTTCGTCCGCTCCATGCTCCGGCGGGCCGCCGAGAAGGGCCGGCCGGCCCCCGCCGACGCCGACCGGGCGCTGGAAGCCCTCGTCGAGCTGGACTCCCCGTACGCGGCCGGGAGCGGCGCGGCGCCGGAGCTGGTGATCGAGGCGGTGGTGGAGGACCTGGACGTCAAGGCCGAGCTGTTCACCGGCCTGGAGCGGGTGCTGCCCGCCTCCACCGTCTTCGCCACCAACACCTCCTCGCTGTCGGTCACCCGGCTCGGCGCGCGGCTCACCGACCCGGGACGCCTCGCCGGACTGCACTTCTTCAACCCGGTCCCGCTGATGAGGCTCGCCGAGGTGGTGCCCGGCGCCGCCACCCGCCAGGAGGTCACGGCGCTGCTCCGCTCCCTCGTGGAGGGCACCGGACACCGCGCCGTCACCGTGGCGGACACCCCCGGGTTCCTCGTCAACCACGCCGGACGCGGGCTGGTCACCGAGGCCCTCGCGCTGCTGGAGGAGTCCGTGGCGGGACCCGCGGCCCTCGACCGCGTCGCCCGCGACGTCCTCGGACTGCGCATGGGGCCGTTCGAACTGATGGACCTCACCGGTCTCGATGTGACGGCGTCCGTCATGGAGACCGTCTGGACCGGCTTTTGCCACGCCGACCGGCTGCGGCCCTCGTACCTGACGGCCAACCGGGTCGCCGCCGGGCTGCACGGACGCAAGACCGGCGCGGGCTTCTACACCTACGGGGACGGCGCCGCGGGGGCCGCGCCGCCCGAACCCCGCGTCGAGGGCGGCGACCCCGCGCGGCCCCTCACCGTGCTGGGTGACGACCCGGCCGGACTCGCCACCACCGACCGGCCCTCCGGCAGCGCGCTGGTCCTGGTGCCCACCTGGGGAACCACCGTCGCGGCGGCCGTCGCCGGGAGCGGGCTGCCCGCCGACCGCACCCTGGGCGTGGACCCCCTCTCGCTCGGCACCCCGCGCCGGGTGCTGGCGGTGACGGCCGCCACCGGCCGCGCGGCCGTCCGCGACGCGGTGGCCGTCCTCGGGCGGGACGGCCACGCGGTGACCGTCGTACGGGACACGGCCGGTTCTCCCGCCCAGCGCCTGCTGGCCTCCGTCGTGAACGTCGCCACCGGGATCGCCGAGCGCGGCATCGCCGACCCGGACGACATCGACACGGCCGTCACCCTGGGACTCGGGTACCCCCGCGGGCCCCTCGCCTGGGGCGACCACGTGGGCCCGGCCCGCATGCTCGCCCTCCTGCGGGCCCTCCACGAGGAGACGGGCGACCCCCGCTACCGCCCCACCCCCTGGCTCACCCACCGAGCCGCCCTCGGCCTGCCGCTGACGACCCCCATGCCGCCGGTCCCCGAGTGAGCCCCCTCCGGACTCGGGGGTGGCGCGGGGGTGGGTTCGGCACCGCCGGTTTCCCTCGTCGGGGTGCTCGCCGTCGCGGCGGGGAAAGCGAGCCGGCCGCCCTCGGCCTGCCGGTGACGACAACTGCCCGCGGACCTTCGGCGTTACGGCTGCATCGACGAGCACCCGGCGGGGATGTACCCGCAGGACGCCCGCGTGCTGACCCTCCGCGAGGGCACGAGCCGGGTGCGGAAGCTGCTCACCGGCCGGGCGCTGACGGGGATCGACGCCCTGTGAGCCGCGGTGTTCACCGGCCGGCCGGGGACTCGTCCGGGAAGATCCGGGTGACCAGCTTGCCGTCGCGGGTCAGATAGCCGGTCAGCATGCCCTCGCTGCTGTGCGGTGCGTCGAAGGTGCCGTGCCGGTCCAGCGCGATGACCCCGCCGTCGCCGCCCAGCGCGGGCAGCCGCTTGATCAGCACCTCGTAGGCGGCCGCCGCGACATCCCTGCCCTGGAACTCCATCAGGTCGGAGATGGTCGCGGTGGCCGCGCCGCGGATGAAGACCTCGCCCTGTCCGGTGGCGCTGGCGGCGACCGTGCGGTTCTTGGCGTATGTTCCGGCGCCGATCAGTGGCGAGTCGCCGACGCGGCCGGCCATCTTGTTGGTGAGCCCGCCCGTCGAGGTGGCGGCGGCGAGGTTCTTCCTCGCGTCGAGGGCGACGGCGCCGACCGTGCCCTTGGTGGCGTCCTTGAGCGGCTTGCCGTCGCCGTTGCCCTTGGCCCTCATCAGCTCGTCCCAGCGCCGCTGGGTGTAGTAGTAGTCCTGCGTCACCGGTTTGAGACCCTGTTCGAGGGCGAAGTCGTCGGCGCCCTGCCCGGCGAGCAGCACATGCCTGGTCTTGTCCATGACGAGCCGGGCCGCGGTGATCGGATTGCGGACGTGTTTGACGCCCGCGACGGCGCCCGCCTTCAGATCCGAGCCGCGCATGATCGAGGCGTCCAGCTCGTGTCCGGCGTCGGCGGTGAAGACGGCGCCCTTGCCCGCGTTGAACAGGGGGTCGTCCTCCAGGACGTTGACGGCCTTCTCCACGGCCTCGGTGCTGCTGCCGCCCGCCTCGAGCACCTTCTGTCCGGCACGCAGCGCTCTTTCCAGCCCGTCCCGGTAGGCCCTCTCCTTCTCGGGGCTGGTCTCGTCCCGCTCGAGTGCCGTGCCGGCCCCGCCGTGCACGGCGAGCACCACATCCCGCGCGTCCGGTTTCCCCTTGCCAGCCGGGGCCGGTGCGGCGGCTGCCACGGGGGAGCCGCCCGGCGGGCTCCCGCCGTCCCGGGGCACGGTGACGGCCAGGACGGTGACGGTCGTGGCCGCCGCCAGGGCGGGCAGGAGCCAGGAGCGGGTGCGCAGCCGCGGAATCGCGCGCATGGGCGGTCATTCCCTCCGGTCGGTGACCTTGGAACGCGCGCACCCTACTGCGCGGGACCCCTCTTGCTGTAGAGGGCGTCGATCTCGTGTGCGTACGCCTCCGCCACCGCCGCGCGCCTCACCTTCAGCGAGGGCGTCAGCAGCCCGTTCTCCTCGGTGAACTCGCCGTCGACGATACGGAAGCGGCGGATGGACTCGGCGGTGGAGACGGACTCGTTGGCGTAGTCCACGGCGAGCTGGACCTCCGCGACCAGCTCCGGGTCCTCGCGCAGCACGGCGAGCGGGGTGTCCAGTGGCCGCCTGCGCACCGCGAGCCAGTGGGCGACCGCCTCAGGGTCGAGGGTGACGAGCGCGCCCACGTACGGGCGGCCGTCGCCGACGACCATGCACTGCGCCACCGGCGGCCGGCTGCGCAGCCGGTCCTCCAGCGGGGCGGGGGAGACGTTCTTGCCGCCGCTGGTGACCAGGATGTCCTTCTTGCGCCCGACGATGGTCAGATAGCCGTCCTCGTCGAGCCGGCCCAGGTCGCCGGTGGCGAACCAGCCGTCCGACAGCACCTCCTCGGTGGCGTCCGGGCGGTTCCAGTACGAGCCGAAGACGATGCCGCCCTTGACCAGGACCTCGCCGTCCTCCGCGATGCGTACGGCGGTGCCGGGCACCGGGCGGCCGACCGTGCCGGGGCGGGGGCCGAGCGGCGGGGTGACGGTGGCCGCCGCGGTGGTCTCGGTCAGCCCGTACCCCTCGTAGACGACGATGCCCGCCGCGTGGAAGAACAGGCTGAGGCGGCGGTCCAGCGGGGAGCCGCCGCAGATGGCGTAGCGCAGCCTGCCGCCCAGTTCCTTGCGGACGCGCCGGTAGACCAGCAGGTCGTACAGGCCCCAGGCCAGATACAGGCCCGGGGAAGGGCCCTTGCCGGTGCCGAGGAACGTGTGCAGGTACGCCTCGCCGAAGCGCACCGCGATCCGGTCCGCGCGGGCGAAGGAGGAGCCGCGGCCCAGTTTCTCGGCCGTCTCCCGGCCGGTGTCGTGGATCTCCTCGAACAGGTAGGGCACGCCGACGACGAACGTGGGCCGGTAGGAGCGCAGTTCGGGCCGCAGCTCGTCGGGTCGGACGCTGGGGCAGTGCGCGAACTCGATCCGCGCGGACAGGCAGGCGATCTGGAGGGTGCGGCCCAGGATGTGGGCCAGCGGCAGGAACAGCAGGGTCGAGGCGGTCTGCCCGGTGACCTCCTTGAAGATCGGGTGCAGCAGCTGGACGGTGTTCGCCGCCTCGGCGTGCAGGTTCCCGTGGGTGAGCACGCAGCCCTTGGGCCTGCCGGTGGTGCCGGAGGTGTAGCAGAGGGTGGCCGCGGTCTCGGGGCCGAGCGCCGAGCGGCGCCGGGTGATCTCCTTGTCGGGCACCGCCCGGCCCTCGTCGGCCAGCCGGGCGAGCGCCCCCGGGGCGCCGTCGTCCGCGTCGATCCGCCACAGCCGGGGGCGGGCGGGCAGCGCGGCGAGGGCGAGCCGTGCGGTGGCCTCGTGCGCGGACGTCTCCACGAACAGGAAAGCGGCGCCGGAGTCGCGCAGGATCCACTCGACCTGCTCGGCGGAGGAGGTCGCGTAGATGGGCACCGTCTGCCCGCCGGCGGCCCAGACGGCGAAGTCGAGGACGCACCACTCGTAGCGGGTCCGGCACATCAGCGCGACCCGCGCGCCGGGCTCCAGCCCGGCCGCGACCAGGCCCTTGGCCGTGGCGGTGACCTCGCGGGCGAAGGCCGCGGCGGTGACGGGCGGCCAACCACCCGGCTCGCGGCGTCGTACGACGACCGCGTCGGGGGCCTCGGCCGCGTTTATGAAGGGGATGTCGGCGATGCTGCCGCTGGTGGCGGGCGGGACGAGGGGCTCGGCGCGGGCCTCGCGCACGA
>NZ_VJOK01000001.1:6513040-6517535 GCF_013302895.1 Streptomyces albus subsp. chlorinus
GGCTCGCCCGGCCCCGGGGCGGCCCCGGGGGTCCTGGGGGGCTCCGGTCCCGGCGGTCCCGGCGGGCCGAGCGCGTCGCCCACCTGTCCCGGCGACACCGCCTCCCCGTCCCCGAGCCCCACCGGCTCCGCATCGCCCTCGCCCTCGCCCGGCCCCACCGGCAGCGACGGCCCGTGCGGCGAGCCGGGGAACGAGCTGAGCGCGCGGCGCGGTCGACGGCGGGCATCGGAGGTCCACGCCTCCGGTGCCCGGACAGGAAGAAGCCGCCCGCGGACCCCCCACAGGCCGCGGGCGGCAGCCCAGCGGTGGCACGGCGGGGTCTCGGGGAGAGACCCGGTGCCGTGCTCCAGCGTGCCTCACCCGGCCCCCGCTGAGCAGGGGCCGAACGGCCCTTGTCGCCCCGGCCCGGCCCCGCCCCGACCCGGCCCCGCCCCCGACCCAGCCGCCCCGACCCGGTCCCGTGGCCGCCCGGTCCCGCCCCGCCCGCTCCCATGCCGCAGGTACCGGTGCGGGGCCGCCGCCACCGGGGGCCGCGGCGGGGATCGGTGGTGCGCGGCCGCGGGGATCAGTGCGGGTGCGGTCCGTCGTGGTGCACGGGGCCGTGCGGGGTTTCGCAGTGCGCCGTGGCGGTGAGCGCGTGGGCCCCGGCCGGCAGGCGGTCGGCGTGGTCGATCTGGAGCGTGGTGTGGGTCAGCCCGTACCTGTCGGCCAGCAGCCGGTCGAGGTCGCGGCGCACCCGGTGGCAGTCGCCGCCCGGCTCGACCAGGACGTGCGCCGAGAGGGCGGGCTCGCCCGAGGTGATCGTCCAGATGTGCAGGTCGTGCACCTCGGTCACCGCGTCGGCCGCGGCCAGTTCGTCGCCCACGGCGTCCGGGTCGAGGCCCTCGGGCGCCGCCTCCAGGAAGATCCGGCCCGAGTCGCGCAGCAGCCCCCAGCCTGCCTTCAGCATCAGCGCGACGACGAGCAGGGTGGCGATGGCGTCGGCGCGGGCGTAGCCGGTGACCAGGACGACGAAACCGGCGACGGCGGTCCCGATGAAGGCGAACAGGTCGTTGAGGATGTGCTGGTAGGCGCCCTCGACGTTGAGCGAGGAGCGGTTGGCCCGGGACAGGCACCAGGTCGCCAGCAGGTTGACCACGATGCCCACCAGCGCGGTGGCCACCACCATCCAGCCGGTCACCTCGGGCGGGTCGAGCAGGCGGCGCACCGCCTCGTAGCCGAGCCAGAGCGCCGCCAGGATCAGCGTCAGCCCGTTCGCGTGGGCGGAGAGGATCTCGGCGCGCTTGAGGCCGAAGGTGTAGCCGCCCCGCGCCGGGCGTGCCGACAGCCGCATCGCGACCAGCGCCAGCACGATCGACACCGCGTCGGTGAGCATGTGCGCCGCGTCCGACAGCAGCGCCAGCGAGCCCGCCACCACGGCGATGGACGCCTCGACGGCGATGAAGGCGACGATCAGTGCGAGCGCCAGTGACAGCCAGCGGCGGTCCGCTCCGGCCGAGACCCCGTGCGTGTGCCCGGCGTGGCCCTGTCCGTGCCCCGCCTCCCCGTGCCCGTGCTGGTGACTCGCGCCCACAGCCACTCCTCCCCATCGGCGAGCCGCTGGTGCGGCCCCGGCTGCCTGAAGTGAAACCCACCTCCCAGCCAGGGTGCAAAGACTGCACCGGTGACCGTTGTCAAAACCGATAACACTGCGCTGACCTGCGGCTTCTTCATGATTTCCGTTGTCGTCGGGAGGGCACCGGCGGCTGCGTCCACCTGGTGCACCAGGACGACTCCGGCCGGTTTCCCGGGGTGGGGGAGGGCCGGATCTGAGAGGCTGGCCGCGACCGAACGGTGATCGACATGAGAGACATGGGCGGTGCGAGTGGCATGAACCGTGGGTCCCCGAACACCGACCGGCGCACGGCCGCCGTCGAGGCGGCGCTCGCCGCGCTGGACCTGCCGGGCAAGGCAGCGCTGCTGAGCGGTACGGACATGTGGTCGGTCGGCCCGGCCGCCGCCCGCGCGGCCGGTTTCGGCCGGCTCGTCCTCTCCGACGGCCCCGCCGGGGTGCGCGGCGAGGACTGGACGCCCGAGGACCCCAGCATCGCCCTGCCGTGCCCCACCGCGATCGGTGCCACATGGGATATCCGGGCGGCCCGCGAGGCCGGGCTGCTGCTGGCGCAGGAGGCGCGCCGCAAGGGCGCCCACGTGGTCCTCGCCCCGACGGTCAATCTGCACCGCACCCCCTACGGCGGACGCCACTTCGAGGCGTACGCGGAGGACCCGGAGCTGACCGGCGTCCTGGGTGCCGCCCTCGTCGAGGGGCTCCAGGACGGCGGTGTCGGCGCCACCCCCAAGCACTACGTGGCCAACGACGCCGAGACCGACCGCTACACCGTGGATGTCCGCGCCGACGAGCGCACCCTGCGCGAGCTGTACCTCGCGCCGTTCGAGCGCATCGTGCGCACCGCCCGCCCCTGGGCCCTGATGGCCGCCTACAACAGCGTCAACGGCGTGACGATGAGCGAGCACGACGCGCTCACCAACGGCGTGCTGCGCGCCGAGTGGGGGTTCGACGGCGTCCTGGTCTCCGACTGGACCGGCGCCCGCTCCACCCTCGGCTGCGCCCGCGGCGGCCTCGACCTGGCCATGCCGGGACCGGACACCGTCTACGGCGAGCATCTGGTCGCCGCCGTCCGGGAGGGCCGCGTCCCCGCCGAGACGGTCGACACCCTCGCCCGGCGGGTCCTGCTGCTCGCCGCCCGGGTGGGGGTCCTGGACGGCGCCCCGCCCGCCGTGCCCGCCCACGCGCGGCCCGCGCCCCTCGACGGGACCGCCACCGTCCGCGACCTGGCCACCCGCTCCTTCGTCCTGCTCCGCAACGAGAACGCGGCTCTCCCCCTGGACGTCCCCGGCCGGACCGGCGACGGCACCGCTACCGGCGCCGGCAAAGCCACCGCCGCCAGCGCCGCCACCGCCACCGATGGTCCGGACGGGGCCGTGCGGCGCCTCGCGGTGTGCGGGGTGCACGCCGCCGCACCCCGGTTCGGCGGCGGGGGCAGCTCGCAGGTCTTCCCCGCGCGGATCAGTACCCCGCTGGACGCCCTCCGCGACGCCCTTCCGGCAGGTGTGGACCTGTCCTACGAGCCGGGGCCCGACCCCCGCGCCCGACTGGCCCCCGCGGGCGCCGCCGACGGCTTCCGGCTGACGGCCGTGCTGCACGGCCTGGACGACACCGAACTCGCCCGCACCGACCAGCGCGACGGCAGCGTGCGCTGGATGGGCAGCCTGCCCGGCGGGGCCTCCTTCGCCGACCTGGGCCGCGTGGAACTGGTGGGCGAGTTCACCCCGGCCGTCAGCGGTACGCACCGGCTCGCCGTCCGCGGGGTCGGCCACTTCCGGCTGGAGGCGGGGGAGCGGGTCCTGTACGAGGCGGAGCTGCCACCCGAGAGCGAGGACCCGGCCGCCGCCTTCCTCAACCCGCCGCAGCGGGTCTTCCTCCTCGACGCGGAGGCGGGCACCACCGTCCCCGTCCGGCTCGTCCACTCCGTACCGTCACGTGGCGTCGGCGGTCTGTTCGGGCTGGTCTCCTTCGAGCTGGGCTACGGCGCCCCCGCCGTCTCCGACGAGGAACTGATCGAGCGGGCCGTCCGCGCGGCAGCGGCGGCCGACACCGCGCTGGTGTTCGTCGGCACCACCGACGAGTCGGAGAGCGAGGGCGTCGACCGCGAGCACCTCGCCCTGCCGGGCCGCCAGGACGACCTGGTCGCCCGCGTCGCCGAGGCCAACCCCCGCACCGTCGTCGTGGTGAACGCGGGCGCCCCCGTGCTGATGCCGTGGCGCCACGACGTGGCCGCCGTGCTGCTGTGCTGGTTCCCCGGCGAGGAGGGCGGCAGCGCGCTCGCCGACGTGCTCCTCGGCGCCGCGGAGCCGGGCGGCCGGCTGCCGACGACCTGGCCCGACGCGGAGGACGGGCTTCCCGTCCGCCAGGTCGTCCCCGACAGCGACGGACAGCTGCCGTACAACGAGGGCCCCCGTATCGGCTACCGCGCCTGGCGGCGTGTGGGCGGCGCCGAGCCCGCCTACTGGTTCGGGCACGGTCTGGGCTACACCACCTGGGAGTACGAGTTCCTCAACATCACCGGCCGCGCCTCCGCCGACTCGCCCTCCGCCGGTGACGACCCCTACGTCCCGGTCGCCGAGGTCACCGTCCGCGTCCGCAACAGCGGACCCCGGCACGGCCGCGAGGTGGTGCAGCTCTACCTGGGACCGGAGGGCCCCGAGCGCCGCCTCGCCGCCTTCGCCGTGGTGGAGGCCCCCGCGGGAGCCTCGGCGGACGCCCGGCTGACCGTCCCCCTGCGGGCCGTGCAGTCCTGGGACGACACCCTGCGGACCTGGCACGCCGATCCCGGCCCCCACACCTTCGCCGCCGGCCGCAGCGCCGCCGACATCCGCCTCACGGCCCAGCTGGAACTGCACGTCCAAGGCTGAATTCCGGTGACGGAGTGTGCTC
>NZ_VJOK01000001.1:6517645-6529883 GCF_013302895.1 Streptomyces albus subsp. chlorinus
GCAACACCACACACGCATGCGACACCCGGAGCGGGTCGGAGGAACACCCTCCCACCCGCTCCGCCGCATCAGTACGTACCGCATCCTCCCCGCACGGCGGCGCGGAACGCGCCGGGGGCCTGTCCTGTGCGCTGGTGGAAGAACTTGGCGAAGTTGGTGGCGTCGGCGAAGCCGAGGGCGGTGGCGACGCGGGCCGCGGAGTGGTCGGTGTGCGCCAGGAGGCGTTTGGCCTCCAGTATGACGCGGCGGTCGATGAACTCCTTGGCGCCGACGCCGGCCGCGGCGTGGGTGGCGCGGGAGAGGGTGCGCGCCGAGTAGCCGAGGGCGTGGGCGTAGTCGGTGACGCGGCGGCTGCGGGCGAAGTCCCGCTCCACGGCGGCGCGGAAGCGGCGGAAGGCGTCCGAGGTGGCGTGTCCCGGGTCCGGGGTGCCGCCGTCCGCCTCCGTCAGGCGCAGGAGCCGCAGCAGGAGCGCCGCGAGCAGGTGCCGGAGGACCTCGGTGTGGGCGTCGGCGGCGTGCGCGTGTGCTCCGGCGGCGAACTCGAAGCGCAGGTGGTCGAGGGCGAGCCGGACGGCACGGGCGTGCTCGGCCACCGGGTGGCGGGCCACGGCGCCGCTCGCCTCGTCCAGACCGACCGCCGCGGCCGTCGCCGGGTCGGGGAAGGTGGGCTGGAAGAGGACCAGTGTGCCCTCCACACCGCTCAGGTCGCCGTACTGCTGCACCTGTCCCGGCCGCACCCACAGCCAGCCGCCGGGCGGGGTCGTCCGGTCGGTGAAGTCGACCGCCTGGCGCAGTGTGCCGTCCTCCACGGCGAAGAGCTGGTGGAAGCCGGGGCGCTGCGGGTCGGACAGCCGCTGGCCGCTCGCCGCCGCCCGGTCGCGCAGGTCGGAGAGGGTCATGACCTCCACCCCCGTGGTGGGTACGCCGGGTGGCGGGGCGTAGGGCAGCTCGGGGATGGGGGCGGTGGTGTGTCCGTTTCTCACCATGGTCGGTCGTGCCCTTACCTCGCGGGGGTACCACCGTGCGGATAGCTTCGGTGGTGTCGCACAAGCGCAGCTCACCAGGAGTACCACCATGGCGCACATCGCCGTCTTCGGGGCCAACGGGAACATCGGCAGCAGGATCGTCCGCGAGGCGTTGGACCGGGGTCACCATGTCGTGGCCGTGGTCCGCGACCCGGACTCGTTCGTCGCGTCGCGGGACGCCGTCACCGTCACCACCGGTGACGTGCTCTCGCCGGACTCCGTCGCGGCCGTGGGCGAGGACGTGGACGTCGTCGTCAGCGCGGTCGGCGGCAAGGACGGCCCCGGCCATCTGGCCACCATCAGGCCGGCGGCGGAGGCCCTGGTCGCCGGGCTGCGCTCGCTGGGCGGGGAGGCGCCGCGGCTGGTGTTCGTCGGCGGTGCGGGGTCGCTGCGCAGGCCGGACGGTTCCCGGGTGTGGGACACCGAGGGCCTGCCCGAGGCGATCCTGCAGATCATGCACGCCCACGGGGACGCGCTGGAGTACCTGCGGGGCGTCGAGGACGTGCGCTGGACGAATGTGAGCCCCGCCGCCACCATCGAGCCGGGCGCCCGCACGGGCACCTACCGGGTGGGCAAGGACGATCTGGTCGTGGACGCCGACGGGAACAGCCGCATCTCGATGGAGGACTACGCCGTCGCCGTGCTCGACGAGATCGAGAACCCGCGGCACGTGCGGGAACGCTTCACCGTGGGTGACTGAGGCGCGGACGGGCGGGACCCGGCCGGCCGGGGACGGCCGGGAGCCGCCGGGGCGGCTAGGGGAGTTGCCGGTCCAGCGCCGCCCTGCCTTCCGTGGCGATCCGCTCGCGTGCCCACTGGAGGTTCCGCTCGGTCAGGTCGCGACCGGAGGCGAGGACCACGTCCTCGGGGGTGGGTTCGCTCGCGGGCGCGGAGTGCAGGACGTCGTCCGGCGTCGTGCCCTCGTAGCGCCGGCGGAACTTGGCGATCTGCCCCTCGGAGTCCACGACGCGTGCCTTTCCGGTGTAGAACGGATGGCTCTCGGAGGAGATCTCCACGTCGACGACGGGGTAGGTGCGTCCGTCGTCCCACTCGATGGTGGTGTCGCTGGTGGCCGTCGAGCGCGTCAGGAACGCGTATCCGGCCGCCTGGTCACGGAAGACCACCTCGTGGTAATCGGGGTGGGTTTCAGACTTCACGAGTCACTCCTTCCCCCGCGTACAGGGCGCCCCATCCAGGCTACGTCCGGCCGCCTGGGACGGCATCCTGCCTGGTCGGGCCGGGTCGGCGGGGAGGTCGGCGCCGCGGCCGTGCGGTGTCGCGGCCGTGCGGTGCCGAGGTGCGGACCCGGTGCGGGCGCGTGATGCTGGAGGGCGCGGTCGTCGTCCCCTTCCAAGCGAGGTACGGATGCGCACCAACGACCTGACCAACGCTGTGCTGGCCGACCTGCGGAAGCCCCGCCCCTACCCCGCGGTCACACTGGTGGTGCCCACGCACCGCACCAAGCCGGACCGGTTCCAGGACCCGGTCCGGCTGCGCAACGTCATCGCCGAGGCGGGGCGGCGCCTGGCCGACGACCCGCAGGTGTCCGCGGCCGTGCGCAACGACGTGATGGCGCAACTGGAGGCGGCCGAGAGCGAGATCGACCTGGTGTACGCGCTCGACACGCTGGTCGTCTTCGCGGCGCGGGACGAGCACCAGTTCTGGCACCTGTCCCGGAGCACCGACACCGAACGCATCGTCGTCGACGACACGTTCCTCACCCGCAACCTGGTCGCGGCCAAGGCCCAGTACCGCCCGTACTGGGTGCTCACCTTCGCCGAGGACAAGGCCCGGCTGTGGAGCGGCTCGGGCGAGCAGCTGACCGAGGAGCAGCGCTACGGCTTCCCGGTCGAGAGCGAGACGAACCTCTCCGAGCGCGAGCGGGCGTCCCGCACCGGGGACTTCACCACCGGCTACCGCGACGAGGCGGCGCTCCAGCATCTGCGCGCGGTGGACGCCGGACTGTCCAAGGCGCTGGAGAACGAGCCCAGACCGCTGCTGGTGGCCGGGCTCCAGCACGGGCTGAGCGCGCTGGCCGACGTCGGCACCCACGCGGCGCGCGAGGCGCTGGCCGCCGTCCCCAAGGGCGGGCTGGCCAACGCGCGGGCCTCCGTGGTCTTCGAGGCGGTGGCGCCCGCCCGCGCCGAACTCCTGCGGGCGCGGGGCGACGAGGCCCTGGCGCGGCTCGGGAGCGCCATCGGCCGCAACGAGTTCGTCGCGGGTATCGACGAGGTGTGGCGGGCGGCGCGCGAGGGCCGGCTCGCGCTGCTGGTCGTCGAGGAGCCGTACCGGCAGAAGGTGCGGCTGGTGGGTGGCCATCTGGCGCCCGCGCCGGACGACGCCCACAGCGACGCCTCGGGCGAGGTGTACGACGACATCGTGGACGAGACGGTCGAGGCGGCACTCGCCACCGAGGCGGAGGTGGTCTTCGTGGGGGACGGGGCGCTGGCCGAGCACGGCAGGATCGCGGGCGTGGTCCGCTACACATGGGCGGGCTGACGGCCCGGGCCGGGGGAGCGGCGGCCACCCGGGGCCGGCCGCCGTGACGGCCCGCGGCGAGGAGCACACCGCCAAGGCCGACACCGACAGGGCGCACACCGCCAAGCGGCAGACCGCCCAGGCGGACCAGGGCGGGTCCCGGGGCGGCGGCCGGCTGTGGTACGCGGCGGCTGCCTTCGTCTTCGCCGTCGGCATGGCCGGCACCACCCTGCCCACCCCGCTCTACGGGCTCTACCGTGCGGAGATCGGCTTCGGCGAGCTGATGGTGACGGTCGTGTTCGCCGTCTACGCCGTCGGCGTGATCGTGGCGCTGCTGGTGGCCGGTGACTGGTCCGACAAGCTGGGGCGGCGGCCCGTCCTGCTGGCGGCGCTCGGCCTGTCGGCGGCCAGCGCCGTGTGCTTCCTGCTGGAGGGCGGGCTGCCGCTGCTGTTCTCCGGGCGGCTGCTGTCCGGCTTCGCCGCCGGGCTGTTCAGCGGCGCGGCCACGGCCGCCGTCCTCGAACTGGCACCCGCGGGCAGCCGGGGCTTCGCCGCGACCGCGGCGAACATGGGAGGGCTGGGCTGCGGCCCCCTGCTCGCCGGCGTCCTGGCCCAGTACGCGCCCCGCCCGCTGACCCTGCCCTTCGCCGCCCATCTGGCGCTGCTGGCCGTGGCCTGCGCCCTGACCCTGGCGCTGCCCGAGACGGTGCGCGGCGCGCGGTCCCGGCCGGGTCTGCGGCCGCGCGGCATGGCGGTGCCCCGCCAGGTGCGGCCGGTGTTCGTGCCGGCCGGGCTGGCCTGCTTCACCGGCTTCGCCGTCTTCGGCCTGTTCACCGCCGTCTCGCCCGGGTTCATGTCCGAGACCCTGCGCATCGGCGACCTGGCGGTCTCCGGCGCCGTGGTCTTCTCCGTCTTCTGCGCCTCGCTGCTCGGCCAGGCGCTCACGCCCCGCATCGGCGCGGCGCGGGCGCTGCCGCTCGGCTGCCTCGGCCTGGTCCTGGGCATGGCGCAGGTGGGGTTCTCGCTGCTGTGCGCTTCCCTGCCGCTGCTGGTGACCGGCGCGGTCACCGGTGGCGTGGGGCAGGGCCTGGCCTTCCGCTCGGCCCTGGCCGCGGTGAGTGCCCGCGCCCCCGAGGAGCGCCGGGGCGGCACCATCTCGGCGCTGTTCGTGGTGGCCTATCTGGGCATCTCGCTGCCCGTCGTGGGCGTGGGGGCGCTCAGTACCGGGCTGGGACTGCGGGACGCCGGACTGGTCTTCGCCGGCTGCGTCGTCGTCCTCGCCTCCGGGGTGGGCGCGCACCTGTGGCGCACGCGGGACGGGGAGCGGGAGGCGGCGAGGGGCGCGGCGCCGGGGGACGGCTAGCAACGCGTGGGCCCGCGGCTCTTGTCGGCCCGCCCAGGGCGCGTGTAGCGTCCCCGCCACGTCAGGACATCCCATGTCCTACCTCCGACGGCACGAGGGGGCGCCGCACGATGGCGGGAGCGACCGCGAAGCTGACCGCACACGACTTCAGAACGCTCTTCGCCGCCTGGCTGGGCTACCTGATGGACGGCTTCGACTTCGTCCTGATCACCCTCGTGCTGACCGAGGTCGCCGACTCCTTCGGCCTGTCCACCGTCACGGCGGCGACCCTGGTGTCGGCCGCCTTCATCTCCCGCTGGTTCGGCGGGCTGGCCATCGGCGCGATCGGGGACCGGTACGGGCGCAAGCCCGCCATGATCCTGAGCATCGTCCTGTACTCCGCCGGCTCGCTCGCCTGCGGCCTCTCGTGGGGCTACTGGTCGATGTTCGCCGCCCGCCTGGTGCTCGGCCTCGGCATGGCGGGGGAGTACTCGGCCAGCGCCACCTACGTCATCGAGAGCTGGCCGGCGGCGGCCCGCAACCGCGCCAGCGCGCTGCTCATCTCCGGGTACGCGGTCGGCTCCATCCTCGCCGGGCAGCTGTACCGCTTCGTCGTCCCCGCCTGGGGCTGGCGGGCGATGTTCTGGATCGGCGTCGTCCCGATCGCGCTGGCCCTGTGGATGCGGCGCGGGCTGAAGGAGTCGGACGACTGGCAGCGGGTGCGCGGCAAGGGCACCGGGGCCGCAGGCGGTGCGGGGGAGCGGCGGGACTTCGTCACCGTGCTGTTCCGCGGCCGCCGCGCCCCGCTCAACCACGTCGTCGCGGTCGCCGTCGCGCTGGGCCTCTTCCTGCTGTTCACCGAGCGTGCGGGCGGCTTCGTCTGGCCGCTCACCGCCGTCGTCGCGGCCGGATTCGTGCTGTTCGCCGCGCAGTTCGCCGGGCGGCGCACCCCGATGATGGTGACGCTCATGGTCACCGTCTTCTGCGCCTTCCTCTACTCGTGGCCCATCCAGGCGCTGCTGCCCACCTACCTCAAGGAAGACCTCGGCTTCGGTGCGGGGACGGTCAGCGACATGCTCTTCTTCGCCGGGTTCGGGAACGTCGCCGGCTGCGTGCTGGTCGGCTTCCTCGGCGACGCGTGGGGCACCAAACGCACCTATGTGGCCTCCCTGTGCGTGTCCGTCCTGTTCGTGCTGCCGGTCTTCGCCATGGACGGCGGGCAGACGGTGTGGCTGGCGCTGCTGCTGTTCTTCCAGCAGATGTTCGCGCAGGGCATCTCCGGGCTGCTGCCCAAGCTCATCGGCGGCTACTTCATGACCGCCGAACGCGCCGCGGGGCTCGGCTTCACCTACAACGTCGGCTCCCTCGGCGGTGCCGTGGCCCCCGTGCTGGGCGCCTCCCTCGCCGGCGGACACCGCCTCGGCCCCTCCCTGGCCTGGCTGACCTTCTCCCTCACCCTGGTGGTGATCGTGCTGATCGCCCTCGACGCGCCGCTGCGCGTCCAGCGGCTGTGCGGCGACCGCGGTGCGGCCCCCGCGGCCGACCTGACCGAGGACCTCGCCGCCGACCCGTCCCAGCCCGCATCCCGTACCGCACCCCCGAACGACCAGGAGAGTCCGACCCGATGAACGATCACCCGGCGCCCGGCACCGCATCCGGCACCGCGTTCGGCCGCGCCGTGTCCGGCGGCGTGCTCCCGCCGCTGTGCGCCCCCCTGACCGAGGACGGCGAACTGGACGCGGCCTCACTGGAGCGGCTGTGCGGCTTCCTCCTGGAGGCGGGTGTCGACGGCCTCTTCGTCAACGGCTCGACCGGCGAACTCGCCTACCACACCGACGCGTTCAAGCTCGACGCGCTGCGGGTGGTGCGCCACGTCGCGGGCGGTTCCGTCCCGGTGCTCGCCGGCGCGGTGGACATGACCACCCACCGCGTCATCGCCCAGGCCCGCGCCGCCCAGGAGGCGGGCGCCGACGGTGTGGTGGCTACCGTGCCCTTCTACTCGCCCACCCATCCGGGCGAGATGGCCGACCACTTCCGCGCGGTGCGCGCCGCCGTCGACCTTCCGCTGTGGGCCTACGACATCCCCGGCAACGTCCAGCGCAAGCTGCCCGCCGCCGTCGCGGCCGAACTCGCCGACGACGGCGTGCTGGCCGGGCTCAAGGACAGCAGCGGCGACCTGGAGGAGCTGCGCACCCTCCTCGACCTCACCGCGGCCGGCGGTGCCCGCGAGCGTGGCTTCACCGTCCTCACCGGCTCCGAGACGATGGCCGACACCGCCCTGGCCCTGGGCGCCGACGGCATCGTGCCCGGCCTCGGCAACATCGACCCGCACGGCTACCTCGCCCTCCACCGGGCCGCACGGCGCGGCGACCTGCCGGCCGCGGCCCGGGAACAGGCCCGGCTGCGCCGCCTGTACGCGCTCACCCGGGTCGGCGACCCCGCCCGCGTCGGCGCGTACTCCTCCGGCATCGGCGCCTTCAAGGAAGCCCTGCGGCGGCGCGGCGTCATCGCCACCGCCACCACCCCCCTGCCCATGCGCCCCCTCACCGACGAGGAACGCGCCGAGGTGGGCCGCCACCTGGCCGAGGCGGGCCTGGGCCCCTACCGCGCCGCGTAGCCGCCGTCGACCAGGTGGTAGCTGCCCTGGACGAACGAGGCGCGGTCCGACAGCAGGAACGCGGTCACCTCCGCCACCTCCTCGGCCGTGCCGAGCCGGCCCTGCGGGTGGAGGGAGACCAGCCGCTCCCGCATCGGACTGTCGGTCCCGCGCAGCAGCGGTGTGTCGATGAAGCCGGGCCCGACGGCGTTGACGCGGACGCCCTTGTCGGCGTACTCCAGCGCGGCGGTCTTGGTGAGGCCCACCACGCCGTGCTTGGCCGCGACATACGCCGGGCTGCCGGCGAAACCGTTGGTGCCCAGGATCGAGGACATGTTGACGACCGCGCCCCCGCCCGCCGCGGCCATCACGGGCAGCTGGTGGCGCAGCCCGTAGAAGACGCCGCTGAGGTTGGTGGCGATGACCCGGTCCCAGGCGGTCACTTCGAACTCGCCGGTGGGCATCGAGGGGCCGCTGACCCCCGCGTTGTTCACGGCCAGGTCGAGGGAGCCGAAGGTGTGGGTGGTGAACCGTACGGCCTCCCGCATCGAGTCCGGGTCGGTCACGTCCACGACCAGCGGCTCGGCGCGCGTCCCGGCCGCCTCCAGCTCGCCCGCCGCCACCTGCGCGCCGTCCTCGTCGAAGTCGGCGACCACGACCGAGGCGCCCGCCTCGCCGAGCCGCCGTGCGACGGCCAGCCCGATGCCCGAGGCCGCGCCGGTGACCAGCGCGGCCTTGCCCGCGAACTCGCCGCTCATCCCGCGCCTCCCGTCCGGCTCCCCGTCCGCCACCCTTCCTCCCGGCGCGGACGGGCGCATTCCGGCCGCGTCATCCGGGTGAGCGCGGGCCGCGGCCCGGGGCGGGCTCCCCTGGCCGCCGGCTGCGCCCGTTGGCGGGTCCCGGGTTGCGGACCCGGGCCGGTGCGCGTGACATGACGTGCATGACACCTCTGCAGCTTGTCGCCCGACCGCTCCTCGGTACCTTCTTCGTCAGCGCCGGCATGGAGTCGCTGAGCGAGCCCGAACCCCGGGCCGAGCTGGCGGGGCCGTTCCTGGCCAAGGCGCGGGAGAAGGTGCCCGCGCTGCCGGACGACGACGTGCTCCTCGTCCGGGTGAACGCCGCCGTCCAGGTCGTCGCCGGGGCGCTGCTGACCGCGGGGCGTGCCCCGCGGGTGGCGGCGCTCGCGCTCGCCGCCTCCCTGGTGCCGACCACCGTGGCCGGGCACGCCTTCTGGGAGCACGAGGACCCCGGGCAGCGCGCGGCGCAGCGGACCCAGCTCGCCAAGAACGGGGCCGTGCTGGGCGGACTGGTGGCCGTCGTCAGTGACGCCGCGCACCACGCGCGGCTCAAGTCCGCGCGCGGCCGCGCCAGGCACCGCCGGGGCGGCTGGTGCCCCCTCCCCGCGAAGAAGGCGTCGCCCCTGCCCTCCCGCTGAGAGCGCGGCCCCGGCGGGCGGCCCGCTCACCGGGCGGGCTCGCTCACCGGGGGTCCGCTCACCGCTTCAGCGGGTCCGCCGCGGCCAGCACCCGCTCGGCGGCGTGGACGGAGTCCACCAGAGGGTGGAGGGCCAGGGCGCGGAGGGCCGAGGCGGGTGAGGCTTCGAGGGCGGCGTCGATGGCGGCGCGTTCCACGGCCTTGACCTGGAGCATGAGGCCCAGCTGGTCGGGCGCCACCGGTCCCGTCGCCAGCGGGCGGGCCCCGCCGGCGTCGATCAGGCTCGGCACCTCGACCACGGCGTCGTCGTCCATGCCGGGGACGGCGCCCTGGTTGCGGACGTTGAGGATGAGGGTGGTGCGCTCGTTGCGGGCGATGGCCCGCATCAGGGCGAGCGCGACGCGGTCGTAGCCGCCGCCCTCCAGGTCGCAGCTCTCGCGCTCCCAGCCGCCGGAGGCCTGCCGGCTCTCGGCCATATAGGTCTCCTCGCGCTCGCGGCGGGTGGCGTCCCACGCCTGGAAGGCGCCGTCGGGCGCGCCGGGGCCGGTGAGCTTCGCGTAGAAGCCCTCCTGCTGGCGGGCCAGGAACTCGCCCCGCGTGGCGTCGGCTTCGCGGATCGCGGCCAGTGCCTCGCGGTGGTGGTAGTAGTAGTGCAGGTACTCGTTGGGCAGCGCTCCCAGGGCCCGCAGCCATTCCGCGCCGAAGAGCTTGCCCTCCTCGAAGGACTCCAGCGCGGCGGTGTCCGCGAGCAGCGCGGGCAGCCGGTCGGTGCCGTCGACGACGATCCGGCGCAGCCAGCCGAGGTGGTTGAGGCCCACGTAGTCGTAGTGGGCCCGGTCCGGGTCGGCGCCGGCCGCGCGGGCCGCCCGGCGGCACAGGCCGACGGGCGAGTCGCAGATGCCGATGACGCGGTCGCCCAGCACGCGGCTCATGGCCTCGGTGACCATGCCGGCGGGGTTGGTGAAGTTGATGACCCACGCCCCGGGGGCGAGGGCGGCGACGCGCTCGGCGATGCGGGTGGCGACGGGCACGGTGCGCAGCCCGTAGAGCACCCCGCCCGCGCCGACCGTCTCCTGGCCGAGGAGCCCTTCGGCGAGCGGGAGGCGCTCGTCCTCCACGCGCCCGGCCAGACCGCCGACGCGGATGGCGCTGAAGACGAAGTCGGTGCCCTCCAGGGCCTCGTCGAGGTCGGTGGTGGTGCGCACCTTCGGCCCGCCTCCCCCGTGGCGGGCGGTCTGCTCGGCGAGGACGGCGCCGATGGCGGCCAGGCGGCCGGGGTCGGTGTCGTGGAGGACGAGTTCGCGGCAGCGGCCCTCCGGGTCCGTGCCGTCGGCGTCCTCCAGCAGCGCGCGGTGGACAAGCGGGACGCGGAAGCCGCCGCCGCCCAGCACCGTGAGCCTCGTGCCCGTCCTGCCCGTCGTACCCGTCATACCTGTACTACCTCCACATCGGCCTCGCGGAACGTGGCGAGGGTGGCCGGGTCGCAGGACCGGCCGGTGATCAGCATGTCGATGTCGCCGGCCTGGCAGACACGGGCGCTGCCGGTGCCGGGGAACTTGCGGGCGGTGGCCAGCAGGACCGCCTGCCGGGCGGCGCCCAGCATGGCCCGTTTGACCGGGACCTCGACCTCGGTGGTGTCCAGCACGCGGCCGTCGGGCAGGACGCCGCTGGTACCGAGGAAGACGCGGTCGGCGTAGATCTCGCGCAGCGCCGCCTGGGTGAGCTGGCCCACCAGGGAGTGGTAGTTGCGCCGCACCTCGCCGCCCAGCAGGACGAGCGTGACGTCCGCGTCGGAGCGCAGCTCCTCGTAGACGGCGAGGTTGGAGGTGACGACGGTGATCTTCCGGCCGTGCAGCAGCCGGGCGAGTTGCAGGGTGGTGGTTCCGATGTCGAGCAGCACCGTCTCCCCGTTGCCGATCAGCTCCGCGGCCCGGGCGGCGACGGCGTCCTTGGCGGGGAGGTCGTCCACCTCCTCCTCCGCGAAGGGCCGTTCGGCCGGCTCGCGTGCGACGGCGCCGCCGTAGACGCGCCGCAGGCGCCCCGCGTCGGACAGGTCGGTCACATCGCGCCGGGCGGTGGCCTCGCTGACCTGGAGCCGCCGGGCGATCTCGCCGACGGGCAGCACGCCCTCCTCGCCAAGGATCCGCAGCAGCTTCTCGTGCCGGGTTTCGCGCAACATGGCCAGCACCCTAGCGCGGCTGCGCGTCTCTGCGCGACTGTGAGCGAGGTATTGCATGCGAGCGCGGAAGCGTGCAAGGTATCGCTCAAACCAGTCACTGAGAAGTCATCTTCTGGCCATAGCTGAGAGGGGCGAGCGGCCTTGAGTACCACTGGGAGCGCTCAACCGGCACCGACCGGGAGCTCGTTGGACCCGCTGGCCGCCCTGCGCTCGGACGGCGGACCCGAGACCGATGTGTTCCTCACGGGAACCGTCTTCCTGGACATCGTCTTCACCGGCCTCGACCATGCCCCCGTGCGGGGCACCGAGACCTGGGCCCGCGGCATGGGCTCCAGCCCCGGCGGCGTCGCCAACATGGCGACCGCGCTGCGCAGGCTCGGCCTGCGGACCGCGCTCGCCGCGGCGTTCGGCGACGACATGTACGGCGACTACTGCTGGGAGGCCCTCTCCGACAGCGAGGGCATCGACCTGACGCCGTCGCACCGGGCCAAGGGCTGGCACTCGCCGGTCACGGTCTCCATGGCGTACGACGGCGAACGCACCATGGTCAGCCACGGGCACGAGGCGCCCAAGCCGTGCGTGTCGGTGGCCGCCCGGCCGCCCTCCCGTGCCTGCGTCGCCTCGCTGGCCCCCGGCCGGATGGGCGGCTGGGTGCGGCAGGCGCACTCCGAGGGCAGTCTCGTCTTCGCCGACACCGGCTGGGACGAGACCGGCGCCTGGGACCCGGACACCCTGGCCGACCTCTCGCTGTGCCACGCGTTCCTGCCCAACGCGACGGAGGCCATGCACTACACCCGCACCGACAGCCCCGAGGCGGCCGTCGAGGCGCTCGCCGAACTGGTGCCGGTCGCGGTGGTGACGAAGGGCTCGGGCGGCGCCGTGGCCATCGACGGCACCACCGGGGAACGCGCGGACGTCCCCGCCCTCGCGGTGGAGGCGCTCGACCCGACCGGCGCGGGAGACGTGTTCATGGCCGGATTCACCACCGGCACCCTGGCCGGCTGGCCGCTCGCCGACCGGCTGGCCTTCGCCAATCTGACGGCGGCGCTGTCGGTCCAGCACTTCGGCGGTTCGCTCTCCGCGCCCGGCTGGAGCGAGATCGCCGCCTGGTGGCAGTACGCGCGGCGGATCGGCGGCCAGAGCGCGGAGGTGATGCGGCGGTACGCCTTCCTGGACGACCTGCT
>NZ_VJOK01000001.1:6530363-6570451 GCF_013302895.1 Streptomyces albus subsp. chlorinus
CCAAGGCCGGCAAGGTCACCCTCACCGTGTGGGACCAGCAGATCCGCGGTGGCCAGAACGCCGCGATCGAGCGGCTCAACAAGCAGTTCGAGGAGAAGTACCCCAACGTCAGGATCAAGCGGGTCGCCCGCGGCTTCAACGACCTGAAGAAGACCCTCAAGCTGGCCCTCAGCGGCGACAACCCGCCCGATGTCGTCCAGGCCAACCAGGGCTACTCCGACATGGTGGCCTTCGCCCACGCGGGGATGCTCACCCCGCTCGACAGCTACGCGGGCCTCTACGGCTGGAACACCCGCTTCCCGCAGACGCTGCTCAACCTCAACCGCGTCTCCGCCGACGGCAGCCGGTTCGGCACCGGACAGCTGTACGGGATCTCCCAGGAGGGGGAGTACATCGGCGTCTACTACAACAAGAAGGTGCTGCGGAAAGCCGGTGTCGAACCCCCCAGGACCTGGCAGGAGTTCACCGGCGCGCTGCCGAAGCTGAAGAAGGCCGGACAGCTTCCCGTGCAGTTCGGCAACCTCGACAAGTACCCCGCCATCCACACCTTCGGCGTCCTCCAGAGCCAGGCGGCGGGCAGCGCGGAACCCGTGCGCGAGACCGTCTTCGGACGCGGCGAGGGCTTCGACACCGACGCCACCCGCCAGGCGGCCCGCACCCTCGCCGACTGGGCCGAGAAGGGCTACATCCCCAAGGGCGCCAACGGCAAGGGCTACGACGACGCGGCCAAACAGTTCGCCGACGGCAAGGGCGCCTTCCTCGTCACCGGCACCTGGCAACTGGCCGACCTGCGCAAGCCCATGGGCGACGACCTCGGTTTCATGCCGCCGCCCCCGGCCCGCGGCAAGCCGCCGGTCACCACCGGAGGAGAGGGCCTGCCCTGGTCCCTCACCTCCAAGAGCGACCACCCCGAAGTGGCCGCCGCCTACCTGGACTTCCTCACCGGCGAGCACGCCTCGAACGTGATGGCGGAGGAAGGCGTGCTGCCCGTCGTACCGGGCAAGGCCGCCGGGAAGACCGATCCCGGGTCCGCCGGCGGCCAGATGATCGCCGGCTGGAAGAAGCTGAACGCCGCCGACGGACTGGTGCCCTACCTCGACTACACCACCCCCACCTTCTACGACACCCTCTCCGCCGACCTGCAGGGCGTCCTGAGCGGCAGCGTCGCCCCCGGCCGGCTCGCCGCCCGGATGCAGAAGGAGTACGAGGACTTCCGCGCGGAGCAAAAGCGCGACGAGCGCGAGGACGTCCGATGAGCACCGGCGCCCGGAGCGGGCCCGCCGCCCTCCGCGGCCTCACGACCCGCTACCGGCGGCAGGCACCCGGCGAACCGCGGGCCGTCGGCTACCTGTACATCCTGCCCGCGCTGGCGGTCTTCGGCGTCTTCCTGCTGTGGCCGCTGGGCCAGACCGCCTGGCTCTCCCTGCTGCACTGGGACGGGCTGACCGCGGCCACCTGGGCCGGGGCCGACAACTACCGGGCCCTGCTCACCGACCCCGAACTGCGCGCCCCCTTCGCACACGCCGCGGTGCTGCTGCTGTTCTACGCCGTCCTGCCCGTGGCGCTCGGCCTGCTGCTGACGGCGGCGCTCACCCGGTTCCGCATCCGCGGGATGACGTTCTTCCGCACCGTGCTGTTCCTCCCGCAGGTGCTGGCCATGGTGGTCGTCGGCGTCGCCTGGCGCTCCATCCTGGCACCCGACGGCCTGCTCAACGACACCCTGCGGGCCCTCGGACTGGACGGGCTGGCCCGCTCCTGGCTCGGGGACGAGACCTGGGCGCTGCCCGCCGTGGGCGCCATCGGCACCTGGGTGGAGACGGGACTGTGCCTGGTGCTCTTCCTGGCCGGCGCCCAGCGCATCCCGCGCGAACTGTACGAGGCGGCCCGCATCGACGGGGCCGGCCCGGTACGCGAGTTCTTCACCGTCACCCTGCCCGGACTGCGCGCCGAGACCGCCGTCGCCCTCACGCTGACCCTGGTGGCGGGGCTGCGCAACTTCGACCTGATCTACATCACCACCAGCGGCGGCCCGGGCAACGCCACCTCCGTGCCCGCGTACGAGGTCTACCGCCGCGCCTTCGAGACCGGTGAGGTCGGCTCCGCCTCGGCCATGGGCATCACCCTCACCGCGGTGATCTTCGCACTGACCATGGTGGTCACCCGGCTGGTGGAGGGCCGAGCCCGATGAACACGCAGACCACGACGCGCACCGAGCGCGGTGTCACCTACGGCATCCTCGGCCTGTTCGCGCTCCTGGCACTGACCCCGGTCGCCGGCATCCTGTCCACCGCGCTGTCCAGCCAGACCTCCCTCAGCACCGGCTTCGCCCTCCCCGACGGGCTCGACTGGGAGAACTTCGCCGACGCCTGGACCCGCGGCCACTTCGGCAGCTACCTGCTCAGCTCCGTCCTGGTGTCCGTCGCCGTGGTGGCCGCCACGACGGTGCTGGCCACGCTCGCCGCCTACGCCTTCGGGACCATGCGCTTCCCCGGCTCCACCGCGCTGTTCTACCTGTTCGTCATCGGCCTCACCCTGCCGCAGGAAGCCGTGATCGTCCCGCTCTACTTCGACCTGCGGCACTGGGGCCTGACCGACACCTACGGGGGGCTGATCCTGCCGCAGACCGCGCAGTCCCTCGCCTTCGGCGTCTTCTGGATGCGCACCTACTTCCGCAACACCCCGCGCTCGCTGCTGGAGGCCGCCCGTATCGACGGGGCCGGCCACCTCTCGACGCTCACCCGCATCCTGGTGCCGATGGGACGGCCCGCGTTCTCCACCCTGGTCGTCATCGTCTTCATGTGGACCTGGAACGAGTTCCTCATGGCGCTGGTGATGGTCAGCGACGAGGCCCATCGGACGGTCCCGCTGGGCCTCGCCTTCTTCCAGGGCCAGCACGCATCGGACACGGCCTTGCTGGCCGCCGCCGCCACACTGATCGCCCTGCCGGTCGTTCTTGTCTACCTGGTACTGCAACGCCGTTTCATCCAGGGCATGCTGACGGGCTCCGCCAAGGAATGATGGACGGCGTCCGCCCCGCCTGTCAGCGCGCGGAGTGCTTCGTGGCTGCCACGAAGGCCGACCATGCGTGCGTTGAGAAGGCGAGCGGGGCCCGTTCGGTGTCCTTGCTGTCCCGTACAGGGACGGTGCCCTTTCGCGCCTCGGAGGGCGCCCACTCAAGGCACTGCCCGCCGTCGCCACCGCTGTAACTGCTCTTGAGCCAAGACCTGTTGGCTGTGCCCATCGGCTGCCCTTCTCCTATCACGCTTTGGAGCGAGTTGAGTGACTTTGCCTGTCAGCGCGCGGGGTGCTTCATGGCTCCGACGAAGGTGGTCCAGGCAGCTGTGGAGAAGCGCAGTGGCGTCCGGCCGGTGTCTTTGCTGTCCCGTACGGGGATGACACCGGTGGCTGCCGAAGCGGGCATCCACTCCAGGCAGTTGCCACCCTGCCCGCCGCTGTAACTGCTCTTGAGCCAAGGGCCGTTGGTCGTGCTCATGGGGTGCGCTCTCCCATCACGCTCTGGATCAAGTTGAGTGACTGAGCCGGCGACAGTGCGTCCGCGCGCAGCCGGTCAAACAGGTTTTGTGCGGTTCCTACGTGCTCCGGAGAGTCAATCACACGGCCGATTCCCTGGCCCTCCGAGTACACGACAGGCGGGTGGTCGTCAGGGAATTTCAGTAGCGTGAACGGTGACTCCGCCGGAGGCGCACCCGCGCTGAACGGCAGCACCTGAAGCGTGACGGCCGGGTAGTCGGCCACGGCTGCCAGATGACGAAGCTGATCACGCATCACTGCGTCTCCGCCGACCTTGCGCCGCAGGCACGCTTCGTCCAGCACCAGCCACAGAAGCGGTGGGCGATCGCTCTCGTGCAGCTTGCGTCGTTCCATCCGCAGATCGACTTTGGCGGACGTCTGCTCAGGGGTGTCGAGGGGCTGTCCAGAGCGCAGCAGTGCGCGAGCGTACTCCCGGGTCTGTACGCCGCCGAAGACCAAGTTCGTGCTGTAGTCGCAGATTTCGGATGCTTCCTTCTCCAGCTCGACGAAGGGCGCGAACCAGTCCGGATGGTCGACATCCATGAGTCGCCGTAACTGTTCGGCGAACAAGTCACCGGTGCCGAACGCGACATCGCAGCCCTTTGCGAACTTCATCGACGGCGTGATGGTGCCCTTTTCGACCTTGCTGACGTACCCCTCGCTGTAGCCGGTGGCCGCTCCGAGGTGCTTCTGCAGCATCCCGCGTGCATGCCTTACTCGCTTGACGTCTTCCCCGAACGAGGTAGGCATCACCGGATTCAAGTCACTGACCCGCTTCCGCTTTCTTGCCATCTTCGACCAGCTCCTCTGTGCCTAGAACGGTCGGACGCATGTCCTCGCATACTTGCGTCTTCGCGCTCAAGTGGCCCAAGCGTATCCCGGTTGTGTTGGGCTGACTACACAACGCAAGCAAGCGGCAAGGAGGCAGGGGCATGCCCGAGGACGGAGCGAGCATGGGCGCGGTGGTGGACGCCGGGTGCCGGGACTGCGCATGGTTCCGGACGGTGATCGGCGAGGCCCGAGGGGCGGGGGATGACAGGAGCGCGGCGGATCTGGAGGCGTTGCAGGGGCGGCACCTGCACCAGAAGCACGACCCGGACGCCAGGTCCGGGCGGAACGGCCTGCCGGGTGTGTGACATGTGGAAGGTCGGCGACACGGCGAGGGACGTGAAGAGCGGCCGCACCGGGGAAGTCGTGGAGGTGACCGGTCCGGCCCCGTACATCTACCGATTGAGGGTCGTGACAGGCCCCCACGAGCCCCCGATCATGCTGTATCGCTACGCGGCCGACCTTCGCCGCGTAGCGGCCCCCGTCTCCCGGCGCACTTGAGCCGGCCGGTTCAAGGCTGCGGCGGCGGGGAGAGGACGAGCCGGTGGGCGGTCTCCTGCTCCACGCGGGGGCGGGAGTAGACGAGAGGGAACGTCCCGTCCGCGGCCCAGCCCTCGAAGAGATCCGCATAGTGGGGGGAGCGGGGGTCGCCGGACTGGCCGGGGGAGTTCATGGCGAGGGAGCGGTCCCAGTCGCCGACGTCCACCACCATGCGGAAGCTCGCCCCGGCGCTCTGCCGGAAGTCGGGCAGGTACGCGGCGGCACCCACCGTGTCACCGCTGCCACCCCGCGGAAGGGGACCGAGCCGGCACCAGTCGGGTGTCTCGGTCACTCCCTGGCGGGCCAGCAGCGGGGCCACCGGGTGGCGGAGTTCGGCCCGGTGCAGGGCGCCCCAGGACCAGTGGTCCGGGTCCTCGCCCAGCAGCCCGGCGACCGCCGCCGCGGCCTCGCCCAGCGTCGCCAGCAGCAGTGGTGGCAGGTCGCAGTCCGGGTCGGGGGCGGCCAGCAGCCGCAGGTCGACGCGGGGGTCCGCCGAGTCGCCCTCGACGGGCAGCACCCGCGCGAGCGCCTCCTCCAGCCGTGCGGCAGGGACCAGGGGCCGCAGCGCCCGGCGCAGCAGGGCGGGCCGCAGGTGCCGCCGGAACCACACCTCGAACAGCGCGGCGGCGGCCGAGCCGGCGCGCAGCTCGCCGTCCCAGTCGCGCAGCAGCGCCAGCCCGGTCCGCACCCGGGGGTCCGTACTCTCCAGTCCGGACAGCAGCGGCAGCACGCGGCGTGCGGGCAGGCTGACGTAGTCGGTCTGGAGCCGTACGCAGTCCTCGGCCGTCCAGTCGTCCCGGGCCGCGAGGGCTTCGGCGCACCGCTGGTGGCGGAAGGGCGCGTACCAGTCGTGGGTGACGGGCCGCTCGGTGTGCGGGTGGCCGGGCGGCAGGTTGAACTGGTTCGCCGTCGCGAGCCAGCCCTGCTCGGGGTCGCGTTCGGCGGGCAGCTCGTCGGCGTCCAGGAAGCCGTCCCACTCGTAGCGCCCGTCGCCGGGCACCGGAAGCGTGCCGTCCCAGCCGCGCCGCCGCGGAACGCGTCCGGCCGGGCGCCAGCCGACCGTCCCGTCGGGCGCCGCGTACACCTGGTTCTCACCCGGAGCGCCCCACCGGCGCATCGCCGCGAGGAACGCGTCCGGGCTCTCGGCGCCCATGTAGCCGGCGCTGCCCAGGTACGGCGCCATGCCGGGGCCCAGCCAGGCGGCGCGGACCGCGAAGGCGGCCTGCTTCTCGGGGCGTTCGCGGATGACGGGTCCGTGCCGGGTGAACCACATCCGGGCCCGTACCGGCTTCGCGTCCCTCACCGGGATGTCCTCGGTCACGCACGTCATCGGCTCCCAGCCGTCCCCGTAGGCGTAGGAGTGCGGGTCATCGGGCCGGGTGCGGTAGACGTACAGGTCCTCCTGGTCGATCGGGAAGATCGTCAGCCCGAACGCGATCCGGCCGTTGTGCCCGATGGAGATGCCGGGCAGCGCCGGTTCGCCCGCGCCGATCACCTCCAGTCCCGGGGCCGACAGGTGGGCGAGGTAGCGCAGGGAGGGCAGGGTGAGCGCCCGGTGCGGATCGTTGGCCAGCAGCGGGCGCCCGGTGGCGGTGCGGGAGGGCGCCAGCACCCAGTTGTTGCTGCCGTCAAGGCCTTGGCGGGGCGGGGTGCTCGCGTCCCAGGGCGGGATGGTGGCCAGGTCGTAGACGCGGAGCACGTCGTCGGGGACGACTTCCAGGTCCAGGCCCTCGGGGACGCGGAGCCGGTGGCCCTCCGGCTCGCGCGCCTTGCGCAGTTCCTCCACCTCGGGGCCGAAGTCGCGCAGTGTGCGGGCCCGGGCCACCTCCTCGCGGAGGTTGTAGTAGAGGCCGTGCGTGCGGATGCGGGCCAGGTCGTCGTGGTGCCAGTACGACGGCGTGTGGCCGAGCGCGGCGAACTCCGCGGGGAGGGAGCCGGCCGCCAGCGCGTGCGCCACATACGCGTTGAGCCCCGCGACGAAGGAGCGCGCCATCTCCTCGGTGCCCGGCCCGTACGCGGCCCACTCCTCGGCCATCCCGCCCCGGTACAGGAACAGCCGGGCCGCCCGGTCGTGCTCGACGTACTGCTCGCCGAACACCTCGGCCAGCAGCCCCAGTCCGCGCCGCCGCCACAGGTCGAGCTGGAAGAGCCGCTCGCGGGCGGCGTTGAAGCCCTGGGCGAGGAACAGGTCGGCCCGACAGGCGGCGTACAGGTGCGGTACGCCCCAGCGGTCCACCAGGATCTCGACGGGCTGCTCAAGACCGGGGACCTCGTACCTGGTCACGTTCACGCTGGTGCCTCCTCGGGGATCACGCCGGCTCCCGCTCCGGGGACGGGCTGGGCCGTGCCGGTGTCGTCGCGGGCGCGGACGGCCGGGCGTAGGTGAGTGCGACGGCCACCAGCAGGTTGGCGGCGAGGCCGACCACGCCGCCGTTGACACCGTGCCAGGGGTCGTTGTCCGTCCACCACAGCAGCAGTACCACGCCCAGCCCCACGAACAGGCCCGCGACCCCGGCCCCCGCCGTCAGCCGCCGCCAGTACAGCGAGAGCAGCGCGAGCGGGACGAGCTGGGCCAGGCCCTCGTAGGAGAGCACCGACAGCTGCACCAGGGTGTCGGGGTGGAAGAGGGCGCCGAGCAGGGCGACGAGCCCGGCGAGGAAGCACACCAGTTGGGAGAGCCGTTTGACGCGTACGTCGTCCGCGCTGCCAGGCTCGGTGTCGCGGCGGGCGCGGCTGCGCGGGTCGGCACCGTTGCCGCCGCCGAGCAGGGTGCGGCCGCACAGGGTGCCGATCGCCAGCATGAACACGCTCATCGGCACGATCGCCGACAGGGCGCCCGCCACCCCGATCACCGCGACGACGGGCGCCGGCAGCGAGTCCGTCACCAGCCGGAACAGCGCCAGGTCCGGGTTGTCCAGGGCGGGCAGCGCGAACAGGGCGACGGCGCCGACCATCATCGGGATGAACAGCAGCAGTTGGTACCAGGGCAGCAGCAGGGCGTTGCGGCGCAGCGCGTTGGGGCTCCTGGCGCTGAGATACCCGGCGACGGTGGTGGGGAAGACGGAGATGGTCACCGCGTTCAGCAGCAGCGTGGAGACGAACCAGGTGCCGTTCAGCCCGCCCGACGCGTGGCCCGGGAAGGTCAGCCACTCGGGCTTCTCCCGCACCATCCGCGTCATCAGATCCCCGTACCCGTCCAGGTAGTGCAGCGGCACCCACACCGCCAGGAACACCACCGCCACGATCACCAGGACGTCCTTGAGCACGCTCACCCACGCCGAACCCCGCAGCCCGGACACCAGGATGAACGCCTCCGCGACGACGAACGAGACCACGGCCGCCACACGCAGATCGACACTGCCGTAGGTCATCGCGTTCACCACCACGCCCATGCCCTGGATCTGCACCTGGACGTACGGCACGATGAACACCGTCGCCACCACCGCCACCGTGATGCCGACGGGGCGGGAGCGGAACCGGTGCTCGGCCATGTCGGCGATGGACAGCAGCCGGTGGCGGCTCGCATAGGTCCACAGGGCGGGGCCGACCACGTACGCCACGGCGAACCCGACCGTCAGATAGGCCACCAGGTAGAGGATCGGCACGCCGTAGGAGTACGACCAGCCCGCCGTGCCCAGGAACGAGAAGCTGGTGTAGGTCTCACCCGCCATCAGCAGCCAGATGAACAGCACGCCCAGGCCCCGGCTGGAGACCGACCACTCGGCCATCCCCCTGTCCCGTCCGCGGGCGCTGAGCACGCCGATGGCGAGGGTGGCCACCATGGCCAGCCCGAAGATCGTCGTGGCGACCGCCGCCGAACCGCTCATCGCGCGCCTTCCTCCTCATCGGCCGGAAGGGGCTCCACGGCGCCCTGCCGGAAGGCCGGGTCGAGGCGCGAGACCACCCAGATGACGAGCGGGCTGACGCACGTCGCCGCCACGATCCAGAACAGCAGGAAGGGCAGCCCCAGGACACGGGGTTCGACGCGGTTGGCCAGCACGGGGGCGGCACAGTAGAGGAGTGCGGGCACCAGGAGGAGCCACAGCGCGGGGCGCCTGGCTCTGCCGCGGGGGAACCCCGCGAGGGGGTCCTCCCCCTGGACGGGTCGCTGCTCGGGCATGGCGGGGTGCTCCTTGGGGGAGGGGCGGACGGGTCGGCTCGGCGGGTCACACGGCGGGGTCGTAGCGTCCGTCCACGGCGGTCCAGCCGCCGTCGACGGTCAGCACGCTGCCGGTCACGAAGGTGGAGGCGTCGGACATCAGGTACACCAGGGCGCCGGCGATCTCGTCGGCCCGCGCCCACCGTTGCAGCGCCGAGGCCCGCGCGTAGGCGTCGTACCACTCGGGGTCGGCCGCGATCTGGTCGGTCAGCGGGGTGCGCACGACACCGGGCGCCACGGCGTTGAACCGCACACCCCGCGGCCCCCATTCGGCAGCGGCGGTGCGCAGCAGCTGGATGAGGCCCGCCTTGGAGGCGGCGTACACGCCCTGGCCGGGCTCGACCTGGAAGGCCCGCATGGAGGAGAGGCAGGCGACCGAGCCCCGGCCGCGCGCGGCCATGCCCGGCGCGCAGGCCCGCACCAGCGAGAAGTGGGCCCGCAGGTTGAGGGCGACCACCCGCTCGAACTCCTCGGCGGTGTAGTCCGCCAGGCGTTTGCGGACGTTGACGCCGACGGTCGCCACGAGGCCGTCCAGCGGACCCCAGTCCGCCGCTGCCCGCCTCAGCGCCGTCTCGTCCAGCACGTCGAGGGCGCAGGGCGAGGCCCCGGCTCCGGCCAGCCGGACGGTCTCGGCCGCCCCGGCCTCGTCCCGGTCGGCGACGATCACCTCGGCGCCGTGTGCCGCCAGCGCCCGTGCCGCCTCCCTGCCGATGCCGCCGGCACCGCCGACGACGGCGATGCGCCGCCCGTCGAGCCGGAACAGGCGGCTGTAGTCGATGCCGTTCACGGCCTGATCACCGCCATCTTCGTCACCGTCAGCTCCTCGATCGCGAACCGGGGGCCCTCGCGGCCGATCCCGGAGTCCTTGACGCCGCCGTAGGGCGCGACGTCGCAGCGGTAGCCGGGCACCTCGTTGATCACCACGCCGCCGACGTCGAGTTCGTCCAGCGCGCGGAACGCCACGTCCAGGCGGTGGGTGAAGACGGCGGCGTGCAGCCCGTAGCGGCTGGCGTTCACCGTCGCGAAGGCCGCGTCCAGATCGGGTACCGCGCGCAGGCACACCACGGGTCCGAAGACCTCCTCGTCCCAGGCGGGCTGCCCGTCGGGCACGTCCGCGAGCAGCGCGGGGGTCAGGCACCGTCCTTGGCGCTCGCCGCCCGCGACCAGGCGGGCACCCGCCGCACGCGCCCCGTCGATCCAGGCCAGGACCCGTTCGGTGGCCGCCTCGTCGATGAGCGCGGCGACGCGGGTGTCCTCCTCGCGCGGGTCGCCCACCGGCACCCGGGCCAGCCGTTCCCCGATCCGGCGTTCCAGTTCGGCGGCGACCGCGTCCTCGGCGATGACGCGCTGCACGGCGATGCACGCCTGCCCCGAGGCGTAGTACCCGCCGCGCACCACGGCGTCGGCCGCGGCGTCCAGATCGGCGTCGGCGGCGACGACCAGCGCCGCGTTGGAGCCCAGCTCCAGCACGACCTTGCGGGGCGCGGCGTCGCGCGCGATGCGGTGTCCCACGGCGGCCGAGCCGGTGAAGGAGACGGCGGCGACCTCCGGGTGCGTGGTGAGGGTCCGCCCGACGTCCGCGTCACCGGTCACCATCTGGACGAGACCCGCCGGCGCCCCCTCGGCGACCAGCCGCTCCCGCACCAGGTCGACCAGCCACAGCGTCGCCAGCGGGGTGGCGGGCGCGGGCTTGACGACGACCGGGCATCCGGCGGCCAGCGCGGGCGCGATCTTGTGGGTGGCGAGCATCATCGGATAGTTGAACCCGGCGATGCCCACCACGACGCCGACGGGCCGCCGTGTCCAGAAGCCCGTCATCCCGTCGCCGGACGGCAGCCCGTCCAGCGGCACCGTCTCCCCGTGGAGGTGCGCCACCTCGTCGGCGGCGGCCCGCCAGGTGGCGACGGCCCGTACGACCTCCGTACGGCAGTCCACCCGCGGCTTGCCCGTCTCCAGGACGAGCAGGTCCTCCATACGTGCGGCCACGCCCTCCAGCGCGTCGGCCACCGAGCCGAGGACGGCGCGCCGGGTGCGGGTGGGCAGCGCCGCGGCCCGGCGACGCAGGCCGGCCGCGTGCTCCACGGCCCGTGCCGCCAGTGCCGCGTCACCGACGGGCGCCTCGGCCACGGGGCTCGCGTCGTAGGGGAAGGCGACCGTCCGGTGGGAGGGGGCCGGCACCCGGCCCTCGCCGACCGGCAGCCCCTCGGGGAACTCCCCGCCCTGCCACAGGTTCACGCCGTCGCTCCTTCCACCGGGGCGCCACCGGTGAGGAAGTGGTGCGCCGCGTCCGCGTACACGCGGGCGTACTCACCGATCTCCCGCACCGCCACGAACTCGTCCACCTGGTGGGCGATCCACTTGCCGCCCGGGCCGTAGACGACGGTGGGCAGTCCGGCGTCCCGGGTGAGGATCGTGCCGTCCGTCGTGCCGGGCACCGCGCCGAACGCGGGTGCCCGGCCGTGCACCCGGGTGTGAGCCGCGACCAGGCCCCGCACCACGGGGTGGTCCTCGGCCAGCTCGATCGCGGGCCGGTCGTCCACCACGGTCAGCTCCACCTCCACCCCGAAGACGCCCGCCACCTCCTGGGCGGCCGTGCGGATCCGCCCGGTCAGCTCGGCGTGGTCGGTGCCGGGGATCGTCCGGACGTCGACGCCGACGACGCCGTGCGCGGGGATGACGTTGAGCTGGTCGGGGTCGCCGCCGAGCAGCACGGTGGGGGTGACCGTGACCGTCCCGGCGTGCGGGTGCGTGCCGTAGCGCGCCGCAGCCCACCGCTGCACCGTGCCGAGCGCCTCCACGATCCGGGCGCCCGCCGCGATCGGGCTGCGGCCCTCCTGCGGCATGGCGCCGTGCGCCATCGCACCCGTCAGGTCGAGGCGCAGCCGGATACCGCCGCGTGCCGAGGTGCACACCTCGTAGCCCTCGGGTTCGCAGACGATGACACCGTCCACCTCGCGCGCCAGCGGTGAGGCGGCGAACGCCTTGGCGCCGAGCATCATGCCCTCCTCGTCGGCCAGCACGCCCAGCACCACGCGGCCGGGGAAGGGGCCCGCCAGCTGGAGGGCCCGGACGCCGTGGATCATGGCCGCCACCCCGGACTTCATGTCGGCCGTGCCGCGGCCGTACATCCTCCCGTCGCGGATCTCGGCGCCGTAGGGGTCCACGCTCCAGTCGGCGGGGTCACCCTCGGTCACCACGTCCGTGTGGCCCTCGAACATCAGCGTGGGGCCCGGGCCCCCGCCGCCGTCGACGACCGCGACCACATTGGGTCTGCCCGGCGCCACCTCCGTGACGGTGTGCTCCCAGCCGAAGCGGGTGAACAGCGCGGCCACCAGGGCGGCGGCGGGTTCCTCGACGGCCTCGGCCCCCTCGGAGTTGACGGTGCGCAGCCGTACCAGCTCCCGGGTCAGGGCGACGGCCGCCTCGGTGTCGAGCAGGGAATCCCACGGCAGTGTGCCGGGAGCGGAATGCATGGAACCTCCACGTCCCCGTCCGGGCCAGTCCCGCGCGGCCGTCCAGAGGGCCAGGCGACTGGTCAGACCAGTTGATCACCCGTACTCTGCTGGTGGGCCGGCGCCCCGGTCAAGGGGTCGGCAGACAGCAGCACACGGACGCGGGAGGGGTGGCGATGTCCGCCGAGTCGCCGGGGCACGGGAGAGGACACGCCGGGGGAGAGCCCGGGAAACCGGCGGCCTTCGCACCGGTGCGGCCGGTGCGGGCCTACCAGCGGGTCGCCGAGCAGATCGAGGAGCGCATCCTCTCCGGCGCTCTGCCGCCGGGCTCCCGGCTGCCCGCCGAACGGGAGTTGGTGCGCCAGTTCGACGTGGGGCGCTCCACCATCCGGGAGGCGCTGCGGGTCCTCCAGTCCTCGGGCCTGATCCGCTCCCGGCCCGGCGACCCGCAGGGCGCCGAGGTACTGGGAGTCTCACCCGACACCCTCAGCCACGCGCTGGGCCGGCTCGCCCGCTCCCATCTGTCCGGGCTGGGGGAGCTGATCCAGTTCCGGATGGTCCTCGACGCGGAGAGCTACCGCCTCGCGGCGCGGCTCCACACCGAGGAGGACCTGCGGCGGCTCACCGAACTCGCCGACCGCATGGAGGAGTACGTGCCGCACGACCCGCACGCCTTCAGCCGGGCCGACGCCGAGTTCCACCGCGTCGTCGCGGAGGCCGGCGGCAACGCGCTGCTGGCCCTGTGCGCGCGGGCCGTCCACGACGCCGTCGCGGACGCCATCGAGAGCAAACTGGCCCGCGCGGAGCGCGCCGGTGAGGCCGCCGACTGGATGCGCCGCTCGGTCGTCCACCACCGCCACGTCCTCGCGGCGCTCGGCGACGGGGACGGCCCCAGGGCGGCCCGGCTCGGCCGGGAGGCCCTCCACGACTCCTACGCCCCGCACGTGTCCGAGCAGGACCGCGCGCGGCTGCGGGCGGCACTGGACTGACGCCGCGAGCGGCGCGGGGCCGGGCGGGGGCGGTTCAGGACCGGCTGAAGACGTCCATGTAGCCGCCCCAGTCGGGTCCGTCCCAGCTGACGGAGAGCTTGGTGCCGTCGGGCTTGACCTTCACGGTGCCCTTCTCACGGCCCTTGGGAGGCTTGGCGCACGTCAGCTCGATGCGCTGCTTCCCGGTCCCCGCGCCGGTCACTTCGCCGGGGCAGGCCGAACCGCTGGTGGCCACGGCCTTGGTTCCGGTGATCTTCAGCGTCCTGATGGGGTTGTCCTTGTTGCCGGCGCGCCAGGTCCCGTCCAGCCCCTTGGCCCCGGCCCCGCCCGCCGCCTCGGCGGAGTCCCCGTCCTCGGCGGGGTGCGCGTCCTTGGGGGAGTGCGCGTCCTTCGAGGCGTTCCCGCCCTGCGCGCTGTGCGCACTGCTCGACGGTCCGCCGCTCTTGTCCGCGCCGCTCTTGTCCGGTCCCTTGCCGTCCCCGTCGGAGCCGCAGCCCGCCAGCAGCGCCGCTGTCAGCACCAGTCCGGCCGCACCCCACTTGGTGTCCACGCTCTCGTCTCTCCTTTCTCGTCCGCTCGCCGAGCCGTGTACACGCCGCCGGTCTCAGGTGGCGACGTAGTCGGTCAGGACGCAGCCCTTCACCAGGGAGGGCCGCTTCGTGTACCCGCTGGGGACCTTCAGGTCCGGGTCGCAGTTCAACAGCAGCAGTTCGGTGGAGAGCAGCCCGCTGTCGCGGATCTTGCCGACCGGGTCGACGGCGAAGTCGGCGCCGACCAGGAAGCGCCCCGAGGTGAGCGAACTGCTGTCCGAGGACCGGGCGTTGTCCATGACGTACGCCTTGTAGCGCCGCTGGAAGGCCGCCATGTCCTTCGTCATGTAGACCATGTAGCTGTTGGTCCAGTCCTCCCCGCAGACGCCCTTCTCCTCGATGCTCCAGGCCGCGGCCTGCCGCTTCTCGGCGGGGGAGGCGTCCTCGGGGACGCGGTCGACGAAGCCGTCGGCGGGCAGCCGGTCGTCGGTCTCCTCGGAACTCATGTCGTAGCAGGGCAGTTGGGTCTTCCCCAGATAGGTCTCCACGCCCCGGAGGGTTCCGGCGTGCGGGAGTCCGCTCAGCGACCCGCCGCCCCCCGCGTCCTCCCGCTCGCCGCGGCCGTCGTCCGGCCGCTGTCCGCCGTCGTCCGGCCGCTGCCGCTTCTCCGGCGGCGCGGTCGAGGCGGTCTTGGAGCCGGCGTCCCCGTCGCAGCCGGTGAGGGCGGTGAGGGCGAGGAGCGCCGCCGCGACAGCGAGGGTGGGCTTCGTGCGCATCTGTGGGGTCTCTCTCCGTGGGCCGGACGCCTGTGCGGCCGTCTCTCCCTGCCAGGACTTAATGCATCAGATCATGCATTAAGTGTGGTGGCGACAGTAGCACACGGGCGCCGGCGCCGGTGCGGCACACTGACACCGCGGAGCCGCGGCAGGCACCGCCCGGGCAGGGGTGGCCAGGCCCCGGAGAACCTGTGACGACGCGGGGGTGGAAGGTGGCGCGACAGCGGCCGGCCCACGGCTCGGTGCGGCCGGGGGGCAGAACGGCCCGGACCCGGACGGCGGTGCTGGAGGCGGCGCTGGAGGAACTGGGCGCCGGCAGGTACGGCGGGCTCACGGTCGAGCGGCTGGCGTCCCGCGCGGGCGTGCACGCCACCACCGTCCGCCGCCGCTGGGGCTCGGTGCACGGAGTCGTCCTGGACCTCTTCGACCACGTGGTGGAAGACGTCGCCGTCCCCGACACCGGCAGCCTCCAGGAGGACCTCCGCCTGCTGCTCCAGGGCGTCCTGGCCCTCTACGACTCCCCGGGGAACCGCAATCTGCTGGCCCGCATGATCGAGGCCGTGGCCGAACACCCGGGCGGCGCCGAGGTGATGCGTGACTTCTTCGCGGCGCGGACCCGGCAGGTGGCCGTTCTGGTCGAACGCGCCGCCGCCCGGGGCGAGGTGCCCCGGGGGACGCGGGCCGCCGAGGTCGTCGAATCCCTCTGCGCACCGGTCTACTACCGCCTGCTGGTCACCCACCAGCCGCTCGGCCCCGGCGCCGCGGACCGGCTGGCCGCGATCACCTCCCGCGCGGCCCGCGCGGGAGCCTTCACCTGACCCCCTCCCGCCCGCGCTCCTCCCGCGCGGGGTCCCCGTCCCGATACCCCTCCCGCCCGCGCTCCTCCCGTTCCCGGTGCTCTCGACCGTGGCCGTCCCGCCCGTGGTTCTCGACGGCGGGGCCCGGGAGGAGGTCGCGGAGGTCGGCCACGGTGCCGTGACCGGCCTCGGCGAGCCACCCGGCGGGGGTGGGCCCGCCGGTGTAGCCCACGACGGGCATGCGGGCGGCGAGGGCCGCGCGCACACCGGCCGGGCTGTCCTCCACCACCAGGCAGTCGGCGGGCGGCACCCCGCACTCGGCGGCGGCGTGCAGGAACAGGTCGGGCGCGGGCTTGCCCTCCCGGACGTCGTCGGCGCTGAAGACCCGGCCCGCGAAGCGCTCCCACAGACCGGTGGCCGTCAGGGAGTGGCGGATGCGGGGATGGCTGCCGCTGGAGGCGACGCAGTACGGGGTCCCCCGCGCGTCGAGCGCGTCCAGGAGCGCGCGGACGCCCGGCATGGTGTGCGGGGCGGCGTCGAAGGCGGCCGCGACGCGGGCGCGGTACTCCACGAGCCAGCTCTCGTCCACGGGCACCGTCGCATGGGCGCGCACCTGTGCGAGGAGATAGGGCTCGGGGGTGCCCAGGAACAGCTCGCGGACGTCGTCGGGGGTGAGCGGCCAGCCCGCCTCGGTCGCCATCGCGGCCACTACCTCGGGCCCGATCCGCTCGGTGTCCACCAGCACGCCGTCGCAGTCGAAGACGACGAGCCGCGCCGCCGCGAGTGCCTGGGCGGGGGAGGGGCCGGTCGCGTTGTCCATACGTCCACTCCATCACGCCGCCCGGCACCGGCCCCCGCCGGGTCGGCGGGGGCCGGCGGCCTCATTCCCGCGTACCGCCGAGCCGGGCGGTCACCCAGGAGTGGAACTCCCCGATGTGGTGCTCGCTGGGCACCAGGACGCCGCCGTCCCGGTAGGCGCGGGAGGCCATGGCGGGCTGGGTGCGCTCGCAGGCGTCGAAGTCCTGCAGGTTGACGCGGTGGAACAGCTCCACCGAGTGCGAGACGTCGGCGCCCGAGGCCACCACCCCGGGTGCGTAGAGCCAGTCGCACTCGACCACCGTGCGGTCCTCGGCCAGCGGGAACATCCGGTGCCAGATCACATGGTCGGGGACGAGGTTGACGAACACCTGAGGGCGGACGGTGAGCGCGTAGTAGCGGCGGTCGTGCTCGTCGGGCACGCCCGGCAGCCGCTCGAAGCCCGCGCTGCCGTCCACCGTGAACCCCTCCGCCTCGCCGGAGAACTCCGGGCCGTGGCCCACGTAGTACTGGGCCGCGAAGCCGTCCGCGAACTCCGGGAGCACCTCGGTCAGTTCGGGGTGGATGGTGGCGCAGTGGTAGCACTCCATGAAGTTCTCGACGATGAGCTTCCAGTTGGCCGCCACGTCGTAGGTGTGCCGCCTGCCCAGCGCCAGTTCCTCGATCCCGTAGTGCGCGATGACGTCGGGCCCGCCGAGCCGTTCCGCGACGTCGGCCTGCACCGTCTCCTCGAACGGGGGCGGTTGGGCGGCCAGGCACACCCACGCGTATCCCAGCCACTCGCGCAGGGCCACGGTGTGCAGTCCGTAGGCAGCGCGGTCCACGTCCGGCATCCGCGTCAGGTTCGGCGCCGCCGTCAGCCGGCCGTCCAGGTCGTAGGTCCATGCGTGGTACGGGCACTGGAGGCTGCGCCGCACCTCGCCCGCCTCGGCCGTGCACAGCCGGGCGCCGCGGTGCCGGCACACGTTGAGGAAGGCCCGCAGCCCGCCCCGCCGGTTGCGGGTGATCAGCACGTTCTCCCGGCCGACCTGCACGGTACGGTAGGCGCCGGGTTTGTCCAGGTCGGCCGCGCGGACCGCGCAGAACCACTCGGTCTCGAAGATGCGTTCCTGCTCGCGCCGGAAGTTGTCCGGATCGGTGTAGCGGTCTCCGGGCAGGGTCGCCAGCAGGCTGGTGACGGCGGTCGTCATGACGTGGTCTCTCCCTCGGGCGTGGCGGAGTGCCGCAGCTCGCTCCTGCGCGGGTCGAACAGGGCGATGGGGTGCTCGGTGGTGCCGGTCAGCGCGAGGTCGGCGACGATCTCGCCGACGACGGGCACGAACTTGAAGCCGTGCCCGGAGAATCCGCACGCGACCGTCACCGCCCCGGGGTGCTCGGGGTGCCGGGCCAGCACGAAGTGCTCGTCGGCGGTGGTGGTGTACATGCAGGTGACGGCCTTGCGCAGCCGTCCGGGCAGGTCGGGGATGCGGGGCCGCAGCTGGGCGGCCATCGCCGCGGTCTCCTCGTCGCGCACCGTGCGGTCGATGGTCTCCGGGTCGCAGACCACCCCCTTGCGGAAGAAGGCGGCCTTCGCGCCGCCGTCCTCGCCCTCGATCGCCGGGAAGCCGTAGATCTGTACGCCGTCGCGGTCCTCCCACACGTAGATGGGGTGCCGCTCCGGTGTGAACGGCGCCGTGCCGCCTCGCGGGTGGAACCAGTACATGACCTGCCGTTCGACGGTGAAGCCCACCCCCAGGTCGGCCAGCAGGCGCGGGGCCCAGGCCCCTGGGCAGATCACCAGGTGCCCGGAGGTGTGGACGCCGTCCGCCGTGTGCACCCGCACCCCCGCGCCGCCGGGCAGCACCTCCCAGCGGGTGACCGGCTCCTCGAACCGCAGGTCGGCGCCCGCCCGCTGGGCGAGTTGGAGCTGTGCGGTGACGGTCGCCTCCGGGCGTACGAAACCGGCCCTCTCCTCGTAGAGGGCGACCTCGTCCGGGGCCGGGGTGAGGGTGGGGAAGCGGCGCCGGATCTGGGCGGCGTCCAGCATCTCGTGGGGCAGCCCCCACTCCCGTGCCGAACGCCGGCTGCCGGCCACCGCGCGGCTGTCCGGGCGGCCCAGCATCAGACCGCCGCACAGGGTCATGAGGGAGCGCCCGGTGTCCCGCTCCAGCTTCGCGAACAGCTCGTAGGAGCGCAGCAGCAGGGGGACGTAGGCCGGATCCTCGAAGTAGGACTGACGGGTGATGCGGGAGCCGCCGTGGCTGGATCCGCGGTTGTGCGCCGGGCCGAAGCGCTCCAGCCCGAGGACCTGGTGGCCGCGGGCCGCCAGGTGGTAGGCGGCGGCACTGCCCATGCCGCCGAGGCCGATGACGATGACGTCGCGGGTGCGTGACACTGCGGGCCTCCGGAGGTCAGCGGCGGATGCGGGCCATTTCGGGGTCGAACAGGGGCTCCGCGGCGACGGTCGCCGCGACCTTCTCGCCGAAGTACTCGATGTGGACCGGCGTGCCCGGCACGTCCGCGTCCGCGGGCAGCCAGGCGTAGGCCACGCACCGCCCCACGCTGTAGCCGTAGGACGCGCTGGTCACGTACCCGGCGACGACGCCGTCGAGGTGGACGGGTTCGCCGCCCATCACCACCGCGGCGTCGTCGTCGAGGGTGAGGCAGACGAGCCTGCGCGCGGCCGGCCCGCGTGCGGCGAGCGCGTCCCGGCCGGTGAAGTCGCCCTTGGCGGGGCGGACGGCGAAGGAGACGCCCGCCTCCTCGGGGGTGTGCTCGGTGGTCATGTCGACGCCCCAGGCGCGGTACCCCTTCTCCAGGCGCAGACTGTTGAAGGCGCCGCGCCCGGCCGCGACCGCACCGAGCCGCTGTCCGGCCTCCCACAGCGTGTCCCACAGCCGCAGCCCCACATCGGCGTCCGCGTACAGCTCCCAGCCCAGCTCGCCCACGTAGCTGACGCGCAGGGCGGTGACCGGCACATGGCCGACGTAGGTCTCCCGGGCCTTGAAGTAGCCGAACGCCTCGTGCGAGAAGTCGGCCGGGGTGAGCGGCTGCACCAGTTCCCGGGCCAGCGGGCCCCAGACGCCCACGCAGCAGGTGCCCGAGGTGACGTCCCGGATGTGCACGCCCTCCGGCGCGTGCCGCACCAGCCAGTCCAGGTCGGCGGGGGAGTTGGCGCCCAGCTGCCAGCGGTCGGGCCCCAGCCGGGCGGCCGTCAGGTCGCTGCGGATACCGCCCGCCTCATCCAGCAGCAGGGTGTAGGTGACCGAACCGACCCTCTTTTTCAGGTTGTTGGTCGTCATCCGCTGGAGGAAGTCCAGCGAGCCGGGGCCGGTCACCTCCAGCCGGCGCAGCGGCGTCATGTCGTAGAGCGCGACCCTCTCCCGGGTGATCCGGGCCTCGGCGGCGGCGATCGGCGACCAGTGCCGCGCCGACCAGCTGTCGCGCTCCGGCAGCCGCAGCCCCAGCTCCTCGACCAGCGGCGCGTTGGCCTCGTACCAGTGCGGCCGCTCCCAGCCGCCCGACTCCAGGAAGGAGGCGCCGAGTTCACACTGCCGGGGGTAGAAGGGGCTGGTGCGCAGCGGGCGGGCCCGCTCGGCGGGCTGGAGCGGGTGGATCACGTCGTACACCTCGACGAAGCTGCGCTCGCCCCGGTCGCGTACGTAGGCGGGGGAGCGCTGGGCCTTCTCGAAGCGGTGCGGGTCGCACTCGTGCGCGTCCACGGTGGTGCGGCCGTCGGTCATCAGCTCCGCCACGGCGCGGGCGGCCCCCGCCGAGTGGGTGACCCACACGGCCTCGGCGAACCAGAAGCCGCGCAGCTGGTGGGACTCGCCCAACAGCGGCATGCCGTCCGGGGTGAAGGAGAAGACCCCGTTGAAGCCCTCCTCCACGCGGGAGCCGGCCAGGTCCGGCAGCATGCGGCGGCTCTCCGTCCAGCTGGCCGCGAAGTCCTCCTCGGTGAAGGGGAGCGAGGAGGGCATCACCGGCGCCTCGTCGTAGGAGGGGACGGTGTACGGGTCCACGGGCAGGGGGCGGTGTGCGTAGGTGCCGATGCCGATGCGGCCCGGGCCGCCCTCGGGGTCGAGGTGCTCGCGGTAGTACAGGTCGTGGTCCTGGTGGCGCAGGATGGGGCGCACCGCCTCGGCCCGCTCCGCGCCGCCCGCCCCGGCGAGGGCCGGCAGCGGTGCCGTCCTGGCGTACTGGTGGGCGAGCGGCAGCAGCGGGACCTCCACTCCCGCCAGCGCGCCGATGACCGGGCCCCAGAATCCGGCCGCGGAGACCACGTGGTCGGCCGGGAAGGTGCCGCGGTCGGTGACCACGCCGGTCACCCGCCCGCCCGCGCGCTCCACGCCGGTGACCGTGTGCCGCTCCAGGAAGCGGGCGCCGCGCCGCTCGGCCCGCCGGATCTGGGCCCGGCAGGCGGGCAGGGCGCGGGCCAGCCCGTCGCCTGGGGTGTGGAACCCGCCGAGCACGGTGTCCGGGTCCAGCATCGGGAACAGCTCGGCGCACCGCTTCGGTCCGATCAGCTCGCCCTCCACCCCGGAGGCGGCGGCGAGCCCGGCCTTGCGGTGCAGGTCCTGCCAGCGGGCCTCGGTGGTGGCGACCTCCAGCCCGCCGACCGGCAGGAAGCAGGGGCGTCCGGCCACGCGCAGCGCGCCGAACTTCTCGACGGTGTAGCGCGCGTACGCGGTCAGCGTCCGGGACGGGCTGGTACGGAAGACCAGGCCGGGCGCGTGGGAGGTGGACCCGCCGGGCGCGGCCAGCGGCCCCTGTTCGAGGACGGTGACATCCCGCCAGCCGCGTGCCGTCAGCTCGTCCGCCAGCGAACACCCGACGATCCCGGCCCCGATGACGACGACCCGCCCGGTGCGCGGGGCCACCCTGTGCGCCGCGTCCCCGTTCACAGGACCACCACCGATCGCAGCACCTTGCCCCGCCGCATCCGTTCGAAGGCGGCCTCGACCTCCTCCAGCGCGATCGTCTCGGTGACGAAGGCGCCCAGGTCGAGCTTGCCGGAGAGATAGAGGTCGATCAGCACGGGGAAGTCCCTGCTGGGCAGGCAGTCCCCGTACCAGGAGGACTTGAGGGCGCCGCCCCGGGAGAACAGCTCCTGGAACGGCAGCTCGATGGTCACCCCGGGCGCCGGCACCCCGGCCTGGACGAGGACGCCCGCCAGATCGCGCATGGCGAACCCCTGCAGATACGTCTCGGGCCGGCCGACGGCCTCGATGACGATGTCGGCGCCGAACCCGCCGGTCAGCTCCCGCACCGCCTCGACCGGGTCGGTGCCGCGCGAGTTGACGCTGTGGGTGGCGCCGAACTGGGTGGCCGTGTCCAGCTTGGCGTCGTCGATGTCCACGGCGATCACCCGCCGGGCGCCGGCCAGCGCGGAGGCGGCGATGGCCGCGTTGCCGACACCGCCGCAGCCGATGACGGCGACGGTGTCGCCCCTGCCGACGCCGCCGGTGTGCACGGCGGCGCCCCAGCCGGCCATCACGCCGCAGCCGATGAGTCCGGCGGCCTCGGGGCGGGCCGCGGGATCGACCCGTACGGCCTGGCCGGCGGCGACGAGCGTCTTGTCGGCGAAGGCGCCGATGCCCAGGGCCGGGCTGAGCGGGGTGCCGTCCAGCAGCGTCATGGGCTGCCGGGCGTTGCGCGAGTCGAAGCAGTACCAGGGCCGTCCCTTGCGGCAGGAGCGGCAGCTTCCGCACGGTGCGCGCCAGGCGAGGACGACGAAGTCCCCGGGGCGCGGGTCGGTGACGCCGGGGCCCGCCGCTTCGACGATGCCCGCGGCCTCGTGGCCGAGCAGGAACGGGAAGTCGTCGCTGACGGCGCCCTCCCGGTAGTGCAGATCGGTGTGGCAGACACCGCATGCCTGGATGGAGACGAGGACTTCTCCCGGGCCGGGGTCCGGTACCAGGACCGTCTGCACCTCGGCGGGGGCGTCCTTCTTCATCGCGATGACAGCGCGGACCTCGTGTGGCATTCCCAGACCTCGCAGTTGTTGCGTAGTGCACGACTGGTTGCGCTATGGGAGACATAGTGAGAACGCCGCTCCCCGCCGTCAAGAGATGTGGATCAGTGGTTGCTGACGGCGCATCAGAAATGCGAACTGCGGGCCCGAGCGTTCTCGGACCCGCAGTTATGGGAGGTCGGGGCGGTGTGAAAGGTGACGCCCCGTCAAAAAATCGTGATACCCGTCGACAGCCGTCAGTAGGCGTAACCCATGCGGCGCGAGAGATCCTGTGCCGCGGCCATCGTGCGCTTGGCGACCTCGTGCAGCCGCTCCTCCTCCAGCCGGTAGGACGGCCCCGAGACGCTGATCGCGCCGATGACCTTGCCGTCGTGCGCCCGGACCGGCGCCGCCACCGCGTGCAGCCCGATCTCCAACTCGTCCCGTGCCACCGCGAAACCCGTCTTGAGCACCGCCTTCAGATCGGACCGCAGCTCGGCGGGCGAGACCAGGGTGTGCTCCGTCAGCCGTGGCAGCTTCCGCGACAGCACGCTCTCCTGCACCGACTTGGGCTGGTGCGCCAGCAGCGCCTTGCCGCTGGAGGTGGCGTGCAGCGGAGTGCGTCTTCCCAGCCAATTCTGCGCGGTGACCGACGAGGCGCCGCGCGCCTGCATGATGTTGACCGCCGCGTCGTCGTCCAGCACCGCGATGTTCGCGGTCTCCCCGACCTCCTCGGCCAGCTCCCGGCACACCGGGGCGCCCTCCTGGGAGATGTCCAGCCGGGAGGCCGCCGCGCCCGCCAGCCTCAGCACCCCGGGGCCCAGGTAGTACTTGCCGCGGTCCTGCTCCTGGGAGACCAGGCCCCTGGCCTCCAGCACGCCCAGCAGCCGGAACGCCGTGGACTTGTGCACGCCCAGCTCCTCGGCGATCTCCGTCACCCCGGCGTCCCCGTGCCGGGCGAGGATCTCCAGCACGCTCACCGCGCGGTCGACCGACTGGACCGACGCAGCCGCACCTCTGGACTGCCGTCCCGACCCTGTGTCCTCCGCCTTTTCGCTCATTTGCTCAACGTCACCGCCTGGTGGCCTGGTTGTGGTTCCCGGTGGCTCGGACGCGGCCGCGCCCCGCCCTCCCCGGAGTCTGACCGGAGTCCGTCGGTGAGTGCTTGACGTGAAGCCTCCCCGCTTGGATTCTGTTGCGCATCACGCTCCATCGTGCGCGATACGGAACTCGGATAGTAGCGAAGTGCTTCCCCGCATCTCCCCGGCCGTGCGTGCCGGGGTACGCCAACCCTGCCTACTCGAACGTGCCCGCGAGGTGAATCACAGTGATCCCCGTCTGCCGCCTTGAGGACCTGCCCGCAGGCGAGTCCGTCCGTCTCGACCTCGAACCTCCCATCGCCGTCTTCAACGCCGACGGTGAGCTGTACGCCATCGACGACACCTGCACCCACCAGGACGCGTCCCTGTCGGAAGGCTGGCTCGAGGGCTGTCTGGTCGAATGCCCGCTGCACGCGGCTTCATTCGACCTGCGCACCGGCCGCCCCACCTGCCTCCCCGCTCGCAAGGCGGTGCGCACCCACCCGGTGAGTGTGCTCGACGGCACCGTGTGGGTACACGTCGAGTCCGACGCCGCCGCGGCACAGACCTCACGAACCGCCGCCGGACAAGGGAGCGCCGCATGAGGACCATCGCCGTGATCGGGGCCTCCCTCGCCGGACTCCACACCGCCCTCGCGCTGCGCTCGCAGGGCTACGACGGCAGGCTGGTGATCGTAGGGGAGGAACGCCATCGCCCCTACGACCGCCCTCCCCTCTCCAAGGAGTTCCTGACCGGGGCCATGACCGCCGAACGGCTCGCCCTGGCGGACGCGGAGGAGATCGCCGGACTCGACGCCGACTGGCTGCTGGGCACCCGCGCCGAGGGCCTCGACCCGCCCTCCCGCACCCTCACGCTCTCCGGCGGCCGCACACTGAGGGCCGACGGCATGGTGGTGGCCACCGGCGCCGTGCCCCGCGCCCTGCCCGGCGAGCCGCTGGAGGGCGTGCACACCCTGCGCACCCTCGACGACGCGGCGGCGCTCCGCGAGGAGCTGAGCCGGGGACAGGTGCGGGTCGTGGTCATCGGCGCCGGCTTCATCGGCGCCGAAGTGGCCTCCTCCTGCGCCACTCTCGGCCACAACGTCACCGTCGTCGAGGCGGCCGGACAGCCGCTGCTGCCGCAACTCGGCGCCGAGATGGCCGCGTTCTGCGCCGACCTGCACACCGACCACGGCGTCACCCTGCACACCGGCACCGGAGTGCGCGCCCTGCACCCGGAGGGCCCGCGCGGCCCGGACGGTCCGCCCGGCGCCCGGGGCGGAGCCGAGGCGGCCGGGCCCGGCTCCGGGGCGGGGGAGCGGCGCAGGGTCGGCTGGGTCGAGCTGGCCGACGGCCGGTTCCTGCCCGCCGACGTGGTGGTCGCCGGCATCGGCGTACGCCCCGCCACCGACTGGCTGGAGGGCAGCGGCATCCCGCTGGACGACGGTGTCGTCTGCGACGCGGGCGGCCTGACGGCGAACCCCGCCGTGGCGGCCGTCGGCGACGTGGCCCGCAGCGCGGGACACCGGGCCGAGCACTGGACCAGCGCCATGGAGACCGGCGCGGTCGCGGCCCGCAACCTGCTGGCCGGCGCGACGGTGGAGACCTACCGGGCGCTGCCCTACTTCTGGTCCGACCAGTACGGCGTCCGCATCCAGCTGGCCGGACGCCGCCGCGCGTCCGACACCGTGCGGGTGGTGGAGGGCTCGCCCGAGGACCGCAGCTTCCTCGCCGTCTACGAACGCGACGGCACCACCACCGCCGTCCTGGCCGCCAACCGCCCCCGCTCCTTCACGCGGGCCCGCCGCGAACTCGCCCGCGCCGGAGGGCTCGCGGCGGTGTGAGGCGGTGGGCGAAGGCGCGGCGGAATGGCGACGCGCGCCTCCGGGCGGGGGCACCCGCGCCCCCGCCCGGACGTGCTCAGTTGCCCGCCTGCGCCGGCTGCTTCTCGCTCGGCCGGACGATGACGAAACCCTCCCCGTCCAGCCTCAGCTGCACGGCCTCGCCCGAACCGCCGCGGATCATCGACCCGAAGCTCTGCGAACGGTGCAGCGAGGTCTGCAACTGGGCGCTCCAGCCGACCACCGCGTCCGTGTCGACGAACACCGGTGCCTGCGGCGACACCGGAATCACGATCGGCGTGCCCTCGCAGATCACGGCGAGCCGCCCCTGACCCGAGAAGACGCTGTTGAACAGCCCCCCGCCGGCCATCCCCGCACCCTTGACAATGCCGATCTCGTAGTGCAGCCCGGCGTCGAAGACCAGCACGTTCCGGCCATTGACGGTGAGCGAGTCGCCGGGCGCTATGTCGATGAGGAAGCAGTTCTCCGCCTCGTGCGCGAACCACGCCTCCCCCTGCCCGCTGACGGACATCAGCGCCAGGCCCTCCCCCGTGACCTGGCGCTTGAGGAAGTTGCCGACCCCCTGCCCCTTCTTCTCGAACTTGAGGTTCCCCCGGAAGGCCACCATCGAGCCCTGCCGCGCGTAGCACTCGCCGTTCACCGTGTACTTCACGCACTTGTCGTTCTGCAGCTCCATCCCCGGTGCCGTGGGCGGCTGCGCCATGTTCTTCGAAGCGAAGAGATCACTCTGCATGGCAGCAATTGTCCCCGGAAGCCCCCCTTCGGGAAGGCCGCCCCGTCCGAAGAGGCGGAACCCCGCCCGGCCCCGTCACGGAGAGGAGATACGCTCCTCACTCTCAGGTGAAGCGCGGGACGGAAGGGACACCGGTGGTCCCCTCCCGCACCCGGCGGCCCCCCGGCGGCGCGGCCGGCACCGGGGAAACGGCGGACCACCCAGGAAGGAGCGGGAGCGGATGACGACTGAGGGCGCGGACCCCCTGCGGATCGGTCAGGAGCTCGACCGGGCGGTGGTCACCGTGGACCCCGCCCTCCCGCGGCTGGTGCACGAAGGGGTCGAGCGGACCGCCGGCAGGCCGCTGGGGACCGGGGAGGGGCCCCGGGTCCACGTGGGGCCCGCCGTCCCCGGACTCGGCGACGGGGAGCGGCTGCTGTGGGTGCACAGCACCACCGCCGGAGTCGACGCGCTCCTCAAGGCGCACACCCCCTGGCCGCGCGAGGTACTGCTGACCCGCACGGTCGGACGGATGGGGGAGAGGATCGGTCAGTACGTCCTGGCCTGGGCGCTGGCCGAACTCCAGGACGTACCCGGCTTCCTGCGCCAGCAGGTCTCCCGCACCTGGAACCGGCTGGAGACCGAACTGGCCGACGGCACCCTCGCCGTCGTCTTCGGCACCGGCCGCATCGGCTCGGGCATCGCCGCCGCCCTCCAGCAGTGCGGCGTCCGCACGGTCGGGGTCGCGCGGAGTCCCCGTCAGGCACCGGGGTTCGACGGCGTCGTCCCGCTCGGCGCCCCGGCCGGGGCCGACAGCCCCGGCATCCCCTCGGCCGAACTGGCCGGGGTACTGGGCGAGGCGAGATGGGTCGTCAACGCGCTGCCGCTCACCGCGGAGACGGCCGGACTCTTCGGGGCCGAGCTGTTCGCGGCGATGGACGGGCCCACCTTCTTCAACGTCGGCCGGGGCGAGACGGTCAGGACCGAAGCGCTCGCGCGGGCGCTGGAGGCCGGCCGGGTGGGCCGGGCCGTCCTCGACGTCCTGCCCGAGGAACCCGCCCCCGCCACCTCACCCGCATGGGACCTCCCGCGCACCACCCTCACCTCCCACTCGGCCGGACCGACGACCCACGCCGACGTCACGGCCGACTTCCGCGCCGCCTGGGAGGCGCTGCGCGCGGGCGAGTTCCCCGCGCTGACCGTGCGGGTGACGGCCGGGTACTGACGCCCGCGGCCGCTGGACGAGGGACGAGGGGCGGGGCCGAGGAACCGGCGGGAGCCGGTGGGGAGGGCCGCGCCCTGACGAAAGTAAGGAGAGCTGCCGGCTTTCGTCGATGCCACGGCCCCCGCCCCCGTTCCTAGGCTCGCCGCATGATCCACACCGCACGCGGAGCGGCAGCCGCACTGCTCGCTCTCCTTCTGTCCACCCCGGCGCTCGGGGCCTGTTCCACCGGCGCCTTCGACCACCCGGCGGGCGGCACCGCCTCCCCGGCCGCCGCTTCCGCCGCTTCCTCCCAGCACAAGAGGCTCTCCCTGCCCCGCCCCACCGGCTCGTACGCGACGGGGAGGGACACGCTCCAGCTGACCGACAGGACACGCCGCGACCCCTGGGTGCCCTCCGCCGGACCACGGCGGCTGATGGTGTCGCTCTTCTACCCCGCCCGGAAGGGGGACGGGGAGGGGGAGGGAGGGCGCGGCCGGTACATGTCGGCCGAGGAGGCCGGGCTGCTGCTGAAGGAGCGGAAACTCGGCGCGTACTTCACGGCCGGACAGGTCGCCTCGACCCGGACCCACGCCCGCACCGGCGCCCGGCCCGCCCGGGGACGGCACCCCCTCGTCCTCCTCTCCCCGGGCTTCACACTGCACCGCGCCACCCTCACCGGGCTCGCGGAGGAACTCGCCTCGCACGGCTACGTGGTGGCACTGGTGGACCACGCCTACGAGTCGTCCGGCACCACCTTCCCCGGCGGGGGCGGCGCGAAGACGCTCCCCTGCGTCGCCTGCGAGACGGTGGAGAAGGAGCCCGACGACGCGGCCGAGAAGAAGCGGCTCGCCCGGGCCGCCCGCGACCGCGCCGCCGACCTCTCCGTCGTCGTCGACGAGCTGACCGGCCGGCGGAAGGGGGACCGGCCGTCCGGGCACGACTGGTCCGCGCTCGTCGATCCGCGCCGCATCGGCGCGGCGGGCCACTCCCTCGGCGGCAACGCGGCCGCGGTGGCGGCCGGCGAGGACCACCGGATCCGTGCCGCCGCGAACCTGGACGGCTCCTTCTTCGCGCCCGTGCCCCGCGCGGGCAGCACGCGCCCCGTGCTCATGCTCGGCACCCGCAAGAGCCACACCCCGCAGGCGCAGGACGCCACCTGGCCGCGCCAGTGGATGCGGCTCCACGGCTGGAAGCGCTGGCTGACGGTGAAGGACGCCGGGCACTTCTCCTTCACCGACCTGCCCGTCCTCGGCGACCGGATCGGAGTGAGCGACCCCTCGGCACCGCTGTCCGGCAAGCGGAGCGGCCAGATCACCACCCGGTATGTCACCGCCTTCTTCGACCAGCAACTCAGCGGCCGGCACCGTGAGCTGCTGGAGGGCCCCACCGAGGAGAACCCGGAGGTCGCCTTCCACAACGGCGGCCGGCCCTGAGGAGGGGGACGGGCGGGGGACGGCACCGGCACCGGCGGGTCAGGTTGCCAGTCGCTGGATGCGGCGGGCGAGGCGGGCGTGTTCGGTGAGCATCTCGCGGCCGCCGGGGAGGGTGAGGGCGCCGTCCTCGACGAGGGGGCGGCCCTGGACGAGGGTGTGGCGGGGGCGTACGGGGCCGCAGCGGAGCCAGGCTTCGACCAGGTCGGTGTGGGCGCCGGCGAAGGCGAACTCGTCCAGTTCCCACACCACCAGGTCGGCGGGGGCACCGGGCCGCAGGCTGCCCAGTCCGTCCTCCCGGCCCAGGCAGGCGGCGGCGTCGACGGTGGCCGCGCGCAGGATGTCGCGGGCCGTCGTCGCCGCCGGGCCGCCGCGCTCCCGGGCGGCGGCCAGCGCGGTGCGGGCCTCCAGCCACAGCGAGGCGTGGTCGGTGGAGGCCGAACCGTCGCAGCCCAGCCCGACGGTGACCCCCGCCTCCCGCAGCGCGGGCAGGCTCGCCGCCCCGGCGCCCAGCATCATCGTCGAGCCGGGGCAGTGGGCGACGGCGGTGCCCCACCGGCCCAGCCGCTCCCGCTCCTCGGGCCCGGTGAAGATGAAGTGCGCGACCCACGTCCGCGCGGTGCCCCAGCCGACGTGTTCGAACTGGTCCACCGGGCGGCGGCCGAACGTCTCCAGGCAGTACTCCTCCTCGCCCCGCGACTCGGCCAGGTGGGTGTGCAGCCGTACGTCGAGGCGCTCGGCGAGCCGGGCGGTCTCCACCATCAGCCGCTCGGAGACGCCGGCCTGGGTGGCGGGTGCCAGCGCGAGACGGAGCATCGACCCGGGCGCCGGATCGTGGTAGGAGCGCACCAGGCGCTCGCTGTCGGCGAGGATCTCCTCGACGCTCTGGGTGACCTCCACGGGGGCCGGGCCGCCGTCCCGTTCCGAGAGGTCGAGGGCGCCCCGCGTCGGGTGGAACCGCAGCCCGACCTCGCGGGCCGCGCGGATCTGCGCGTCCACGAGGCGGGGCCTCGGGTGGATGTGGAGCATGTCCGCGGTGGTGGTGCAGCCGCCCAGGGCCAGCTCGGCCAGGCCGACCCAGGTGGAGACCTCGACGGCCTCCTCGTCCAGCGCCGCCCACAGGGGGAAGAGGGTCCGCAGCCAGTCGAACAGCTCGTAGCGGGTCGCGGGCGCGTAGGAGCGGGTGAGGTTCTGGAAGATGTGGTGGTGGGTGTTGACCAGTCCGGGGGTCACCAGCGCGCCCCGCGCGGAGAGGGTGCGGGCCGCCGCCGGTTCGCTTCCCGGGGGGCCCACACCCGCGACGGTGCCGCCGGAGAGGGCGACCCAGCCGCCGGAGATCTCGTCCCCGTCCATCGTGACGACCAGCTCGGCGTCCCGGATGAGTGTGTCGGTCTGCTGCACGGACAGCTCCTCGGTCGGTCTGTATCGGTACCTGGGGGATCGGCGCGTCGGTATGTCGGTACGTCGGTACGGGGCAAAGCTGGCACGCCGGCGCGGGGCCGGGGGCTGATGCGCGCCCCGGTTCATCCGCACAGGTGCCCCGAGGCGTGCCGGGCCGCGCCGGTGGGAACTCGCGAACGGCCTAAGGCCGGACCCCGGCGCCGAGCGAGACGGAGAGGCACCTCATGCACTGCTACGACTGCTACACGGACGGCACCGAGAGCACGGCCGTGGCCGTCTGCGTGGAGTGCGGGGCGGGCGCGTGCCCGCACCACCTGCGCAGCGAACCCGAACCGGTACGCCGCTCCAGCGCGACCGGACGGGTCTGGTCACCGCGGGACGCGCGCCGGATGGTGTGCCGGGTCTGCCACGAGTCGCTGAAGCAGAGCAGCGGATGAACGGCCACTGACGTCCGAGTCCGACGCCCCCTTCACGCACCCTCGCCTCCGGGGGCGGACTCCGCTCATCCACGTCCGGGGACGGCTCCCGCACATCGCCGGAGCGGACCTCGCATCTCCCCGGAGCCGCGCCCTCGCGCGCCCCGTTGCGGCGGCTCAGCGCCGTACCGCCCGCCCCACCACGACCGCTCCGGCAGCCGCCGCGGCGGTGCCGAGGGCGGCGAGCAGACCGTGGTGGTGGGAGGCCCACAGCTGGTAGCAGCGGTCGGACGCCTCGTCGTCGAACTCGCCGTGCGCGCCGTAGTCGTGGTGCTGGTCCGCCGGCTTCCACAGGTTGTCGGGCTGGGCGGGGGAGCGCGCGTAGTCGGTCTGCTGCCCCTGGAACCCGGTTCTGGCCAGATAGCGGTCCAGCAGCCCGGGTGCGAACTTGTCGCCGAGCAGGGTGGCCACGGTCGAGCCGCCCACCCAGTACTCGCGGCGCCCGGGGTGGTCGGCCGCGTACAGGACGCCACGGGCCGCGACCCGCGGCTGGTAGACGGGCGCGACCGGACGCGGATTGCGCGGCAGCCGCGAGCGGACCCAGGTGAACTGCGGGGTGTTGAGGCCCGGCAGCTGCACCATCGTCACCCGCACGCCGCTCTTCTTGTGCAGCAGCTCGCAGCGCAGCGACTCGTGGAACCCCTGGATGGCGTGCTTGGCCGCGCAGTACGCCGCCTGGAGGGGGATACCGCGGTAGGCGAGCGCCGAGCCGACCTGGACGATGGTGCCGGCGTCGCGCGTCTCCATCCTGCGCAGTGCCGCGAGCGTTCCGTATACGAAGCCGAGGTAGGTCACCTCGGTGGCCCGCCGGAACTCCTCCGCGCGCACGTCGGTGACCGGGGCGAACACGGTGGAGAACGCCACGTTCACCCACACCGCGATGGGGCCCAGCTCCCGTTCGATCCGGTCGGCCGCCGCCTCCACGGCCGTGTGGTCGCTGACGTCGACGGGCAGCGGCAGCGCGGTGCCGCCCGCCTCCCGTACGTCCTCGGCGGCGCGGGCCAGGCCCTCCTCGCCGCGCGCGAGCAGGGCGACGGCGGCGCCCCGCGCCCCGAAGGCGCGGGCCGTCTCCCGGCCCACACCGCCGCTGGCGCCGGTCACCACGACGACCTGGCCGTCGCTTCCCGCACGTCCTGACTGCCGTCGTCGGCTCATCGGCACACCTCCGCTGTCGGTACGGGCGCTGTCGGTACGGGCGCTCTCCCCGGGACGGCCACCGGTCCGGGCCGCGAGGCCCCTCCCGGCGCGTCGTCCCGCCCGCCTGACGTTCCGAGGTGGCCGGGTACCCGGCCACCGGCCCTGCTCACGCGACCGCGCGCTCTCCCCGGCCTCCTCGGCGGCACTCGCCCACCGGTCCGGCCGCACCCGCGGCCGGTCCACGGCACCCGCCGGCCCCCGGTCACGGGCCCAGCAGGGAGAACAGGCCGCCATCCGGGTCGCGGACCGTGGCATAGCGGCCGTGGGACGCGTGCTGGACCGGCGAGACCACCGTGCCGCCCGTCTTCTCGACGGCGGCCAGCGCCGCGTCGATGTCGGCCGCGCGGAAGTACACCTCCCACCGGGTGCGCCGCTGCGGGTCGGGTGCCGCCTCCACGCCGCCGCCGCGCAGCCCGGCGACCGTCTCGCCGTCCACCAGGATGTGGACCTCGTCCTGCTGCTCCTCGTAGCTGACGCCGTGGCTGGGGTTCTTCGTCCAGTCGAACACCTCGCCGTAGAAGAGCGCCGCCGCGAAGGCGTCGCCGGTGTGCAGTTCGAGCCAGGCGGGCGCGTGTCCGGCACCCACCTCCCAGCCCCGCGGCAGCTCGCCCTGCCACAGGCCGAAGGCCGCTCCCTGGGGGTCGGCTGCCATCGCGGCGCGGCCCTCGCCCACCCGGAGCGGGCCGACGGCGACCGTGGCGCCGCGTTCGCGGATGCGTTCGCATGCCAGGTCGGCGTCGTCGGCGGAGAAGAAGACGGTCCAGCGCACGGGCAGCTGCCAGGAGACGGCGGCTTCGTTGAAGCCCGCCACCGGCTCGCCGTCCCTGGTGGCCGTGCGGAATCCGGGGCCGAGGGAGCTGTCCGTGAAGGACCACCCCAGCACGGCGCCGTAGAACTCCTCGGTGGTCCGCCGGTCGCGGACGGTGAGGCTGACCCAGCATGGCACCCCGGGTACGGAATCCATCACGTCGCCTCAAGCCTCCTGATGTTCCTCTCTCGCGGACCGTTTCGGGTTCTGGGTTCCGGGTGTTTCCTGTCTTTGCATGCCTTTTCGCGTCTTTCCACGCCCTTTCCCACGCGCCGTGGTGCCCCTCGCCCGCCGAGAGGAAACAAGGAGAGGAATGTACGTTTTTGTGAGGTTTGCTCCATTCGTGCCGGGGTACTGGGCGGAGTGCGCCCACCCCGTGGCCGAGCCGCGGGGGCGGGCGCTGTATGCCCGCAACCGTCGTGCGCCGGCAGCCGCTGCCGCGCGCCCCCTGGAGGAAACCGCCATGATCGCCCACCCGGACACCCTGCGAGAGCTGCTCACGCGCTACGAGACCCTCCGCGCCCGCCCCGGCCACCGCCAGGAGCTGGAGGACGTCTCGTACACGCTGTGCGTCTCCACGGCCACCCGTGACATCCGCGACGCCCTGCGCGCGGCACGGGACCACATCGCGGGGACTCAGGCGGCCTGAACCTCCGCGCCCCGCCCGCGCGCGGGGCGCCACGTCGCCACCAGGGCGGCCGCGAGCAGCAGTTCGGCGATGTCCCCGCCGTAGTACATGAGTTCCGCGCCCCCGCGGACCTCGGCCACGGGCGCGGGAACATCGACGAGGAAGCCCCCGTACAGCAGCTGCGCCAGCACGGCGTGGCCCGCGATCGCCACCCCCAGCAGCACCAGCCGGGCCGGGACACCGGGCCGGGCGGGCGCCGGATCCGGCCCCGCCACCACCCACGCGAACAGACAGCCCGACGCCAGGAAATGCGCGTGCAGCAGCCAGTGGCCCGCCGGGTGCGCCATGGCGGCGCCGTACAGCGGAGTGCGGTACAGCACCACGAGGGAACCGGTGCTCAGCAGGAGTGCGGTCAGCGGATGGGCGAGGACGCGCACGGCGCGGGTCCGCAGCAGCGCGGTGAACGCCCGCGCCCCGGCCGTCGGCAGCGCACGCAGCAGCAGCGTGACCGGAGCGCCGAGCACCAGTGCGAGCGGAACGTACATCCCGATCAGCAGGTGCTGCGCCATGTGGCCCCGGAAATCGTGGTGGGCCCAGGGCGCCAGCGGCGGCAGCAGGGCCAGTGCCAGCAGCCCGCACCCGGTCAGGAAGCTCGCCGTCCGCACACCGCTCCACCCGCGCCCCGGGCCGCGCGGCCGGGCCCCGGACCCGGTCCGGTACCGGGCCAGGGCCCGCACATGGACCCTGCGCACCAGCAGCAGATAGCCCAGCGCGGGCAGGACGCCGACCAGCGCCGGCAGCACGCCCGGCAGCGCCCCGAGCGGCTCCGGGAACGCACCGCCGTCCCCGTGCCCGGCACCGGGGTGGGTTTCGTGTCCCGGGCTGGGATGCGCCAGGTGCTCCGGGGCTGGATGCGCCACGTGCTCCGGGCCAAGATGCGTGTCGTGCCCGGCGGCCGGGTGCGGCGTGTGCTCCGCGACGGGGTGCGCGGCGTGCGCCGCCGCGTCGGGGTGCGCTGCGGGGGCCGGGTGGGGACCGTGCCCCGCTTCGGAGTGTGCTGCGGGGGTCGGGTGCGGGTTGTGCCCGGGGTCCGGGCGGGTGGGGTGGCCGTTCACGCCGGGTGGCCCGACGCGGGCGCGTCCCGCGGTGCCGCGCCCGGGTCGCGTACCCGGCCGCCCCGCTGGAGCAGCCACCCGCCGCCGAGCAGCAGGGCGCCCAGCACCAGGAAGGCGGCGTCCCACCACGCCTGGTACGGCCCGCCGTGCACATGGTGAATGCCGAGGATCTGGTGGTCGAGCAGGCCCTCGATCAGGTTGAAGACGCCCCATCCGGCGACGATCCAGCCCCACAGCACCCGGGAGGTCCACACCCGGCGGCGGCCGTGCGTGACCCGCGCGTACAGGACGGCCAGCCCCAGCAGCACCGCGAGCCAGCACACCGTGTGGAAGACGCCGTCCCACACGGTGTTCATCTCCAGCCCGGAGACCGTGTTCGGCGAGTAGTACTTCACCCCGACGCGGTCGTCGTTCGTGCTGGTCAGCATGTGGTGCCACTGGAGGAGCTGGTGCAGCAGGATGCCGTCGACGAACCCGCCGAGCCCCACCCCCAGCACGATCCCCGGCAGCCGGAGGCTCCGCGGCGCGGGACCCGCCGCGGCCTGACCTGTCGTGGCCATCACTCGTCTCCGTTCCCCGGCCGCCGCCGTCCCCGGCCCGCTGCCGTCGTGTCCGGCGGGCCCGGCCGCCACGGGGTTCCCGCTCCCGGCCGCGTCAGTCACCCGAGGGGCGGTTTTCCGCCGACCGGCCCAGCGTTTCGCCCCCGCGCCACGGGGAACCCCGGGGCCCACGTGAGGAGAACGCACGCGAGAGGGGCGGCCCCCGAGGGCGGTCGCCGGCAGCGAGCGAGGTGAGGCGCAGTGCCGGAGCCCGGCAGCAAGAGCTACGACAAGCACCGCGCACGGCGGCGCAAAGACTTGGAGAAGAGCGGCACGGCGGACGCCCAGGAGGCGAACGAGCAGGCCAAGCGGGACATCGAACGGGATCCGGAGTGGCGCCCCGGCGGCCCGCGCACCGAGCGAGGGCGGGGGCCGAAGGGCGAGCGGCCGGGCAACGAGTAGCCCGGCGGGCGGACGGGATCCGTCCCGTCCGGAGCCCGGTGTGGCCGGGGTGACGCGTCACCCCGGCCCCACCGGGCTCTTCCGTCGCGGTGCTCTTTCGCCGCCACCGGGCTCAGCGTGTGGCCGGGTCCGGGGCGGCGGTGCTGTCCGGCCGTCCGCCCGGCGTGTCCACCCGGCTACTCCGCCGGCTCGGGCAGCGCATGTCCCGTGGTGACGTCCACGTGACCGGGGACCTCCTCGTGCCGGTCACCGACCGAGAGCGTCCCGGTGGGCTCGAACAGCAGGATCGCCGCGCCGGCCCCGGAGCGGGGCTTGTGCTCGACGCCGCGCGGGACGGTGAAGACGGCCCCGGCCGAAAGGGTGACCGTCCGCTCGCCGCTCTCCTCGCGCAGGGCGATCGCCAGTTCTCCGTCCAGGACGAGGAAGAACTCGTCGGTGTCCTCGTGCACGTGCCACACGTGCTCGCCCCGGACCTTCGCCACGCGCGCGTCGTAGTCGTTGACGCGGGTGACGACGCGGGGGCTCCACAGGGCCTCGAAGGAGGCCAGGGCCTGGTGCAGATCGATGGGCTGGTTGCTCATGCGCCCATCCTCGGCCGTGGTGCCACGCCGGTGCGAGTGCTAGAAATCGCATATGCCGCACGATTCCTCGCAGGGCGCGACGACGGGCTTCCACCGCGTCGTCGTGCTCGTCGACGAGAACTCCAACCCCTTCGAACTGGGCTGCGCCACCGAGGTCTTCGGCCTGCGCAGGCCCGAGCTGGGCCGTGAGCTGTACGACTTCACCCTGTGCTCACCCGCGCCGCGCACCCTGATGCGGGACGGCTTCTTCACGCTGACCGGCGTCGCCGGGCTGGAGGAGACCGAGCGGGCGGACACACTGATCGTGCCCAACCGCCCCGACATCGAGGCCCCCCGGCGCCCCGCCGTGCTGGAGGCGATCCGCCGCGCGCACGCCCGGGGCACCCGCCTTCTGGGCTTCTGCAGCGGGGCGTTCACGCTCGCCGAGGCGGGGGTGCTCGGCGGGCGCCGGGCCACGGCGCACTGGCAGTGGGCGGATCTGTTCCGTGCCCGCTTCCCGGACGTCCACCTCGAACCCGACGTGCTGTTCGTCGACGACGGCGACATCCTCACCGCGGCCGGCAGCGCCGCCGCGCTCGACCTGGGACTGCACGTGGTGCGCCGCGACCACGGGGCCGAGGTGGCCAACGCGGTCAGCAGGCGGCTGGTCTTCGCCGCGCACCGGGACGGCGGGCAGCGCCAGTTCGTGGAGCGCCCGCTGCCGCCCGCGCCCGAGGAGTCCCTCGCCCCGCTGCTGGCGTGGGCGCAGGAGCGGCTGACCGAGCCGCTTACCGTGGCCGGTCTCGCCGCCCGGGCCGCCGTCAGTCCGGCGACGCTCCACCGCCGCTTCCGGGCCCAGCTCGGCACCACCCCGCTCGCCTGGCTGACCGGCGAACGGGTCGCGCTGGCCTGCCGGCTGATCGAACGCGGGGAGGAACGCCTGGACGTCGTCGCCCGCGACAGCGGCCTGGGCACCGCGGCCAACCTCCGCGCCCGGCTCCGCCGCGAGACCGGTCTGAGCCCGTCCGCGTACCGGCAGCGCTTCGGCCGCGTCAAGGTCCCCGAGGCCCCCGCGATGAGAGCCCGCCAGGACGACGACCCCGCCCGGCCCACCACCGCCCCGGCACCCGCCTGAGGCCCGGGGACCGGATACCGCGCGGGGGCGCCTTGGCGTACTCGGGCAGCGGACGCACCCGCAGCCGCACCGCGACGATGACGCCGAGCGGGGCCTCGTGAGCCCCCTCGGCACCAGTGCGACGCACACGCCACCGACAGGTGGTGGTCTGTGTCTGTGCCTGCCCAAGAACTACGGCGAAGCCGTAGGGAGTCCGCCAAGGACGGTCGTGCGGCAAGCAGATGAGAACGCAAGAGACGTTTCCGTCAAGAGTCAGCGGACTATTCCTTCTCCTCCGGCTCCGCGGCTCTGCGAGAGTGTCCCGGGAGAGCGACCGGCGAAGTCCGGTACGCGGCACCGGGTCCCACCCGGAGCACACCGGAGCGGGAGGACATCCGTGGGCGAGAACAAGCGGCGCATGCTGGCCGGGGACTGGTACGTGCCCGACGACGAGGAACTGGCGGCCGACACGCGGCGGCGCGCCGAACTGTGCGCGGCCTACAACGCGGCGGACGCGGCGGGGCCCGCGGAACGCCGGAAGATACTGGAGCAGTTGATCGGGGACCTGGGGGAGGACGTCACCATCCGGCCGCCCTTCCACTGCGACTTCGGCACCTACCTGTCGATCGGCGCCCACACCTTCGTCAACTTCGGCGCCGTCTTCCTGGACGCGGCGCCCCTCACCATCGGCCGCCATGTGCAGATCGGGCCGAACGTGCAACTCCTGACGCCCGCCCACGAGATGGACGCCGAGCGGCGGCGCGCCGGCTGGGAGAAGGCCGTCCCCGTCACCATCGGCGACAACGTGTGGCTCGGCGGCGGTGTCATCGTCTGCCCCGGGGTGACCATCGGCGCGGACACGGTCGTCGGCGCCGGCTCGGTGGTCACCAAGGACCTGCCCTCCGGCGTCCTGGCCGTCGGCAACCCGGCACGCGTCGTACGCGAGCTGTGAGGTGAACGGAACCGGCGCCCGGGATCAGGGGCGGCGCCAGGAGTCGTCCGGCAGGTGGGAGCCGGCCTGCGGGCCCATCCGCAGCATGCCGCCGTCCACCGCCCACGACGCGCCCGTCACGTACGAGGCGTCGTCCCCGGCCAGGAAGCCGATCACGGAGGCCACCTCGCGGGCGTCCCCGGGCCGCCGCAGCGGTACGCCGGGACGCTCGGCGGCGTGCACGTCGGCGTCCTCCTGGCCGGTCATCGGCGTGGCGATCTCGCCGGGCGCCACGGCGTTGACGCGGATGCCGTGCTCGGCCAGTTCCAGCGCCATGACCTGCGTGAGCAGCCCCAGCCCGCCCTTGGCCGCGCAGTAGGGCGCCGCACCGACCCGCGGCTGGTGCTCGTGCACGCTGGTGACGTTCACGATGGCGCCGCCGTCCCCCTGCCCGATCATGTGCCGGGCCGCGCGCTGGGAACACAAGAAGGCGCCCAGCAGACCCACCTCCAGGACCTCGCGCACCGTGGCGAAGTCCAGGTCCAGGAAGGGGGTCGCGGTGCCGGTGCCGGAATTGTTGACCAGCACGTCGATCCGCCCCAGCTCCCCGGCGAACGCGTCGACGACGCCGGCGGCGCCGGGCAGCCGGGTCAGGTCCAGGTGCTGGACCGAGGCGCGGCGGCCCGCTTCCCGCACCGCCGCGGCCGTCTCCTCGGCGCCCTCCCGGTCGGTGTGCCAGGTGACGCCGATGTCCATCCCGTCCCGGGCCAGCCGTACGGCGGTGGCCCGCCCGATCCCGGAGTCGGAACCGGTGACGACCGCGACCCGCTCCCGGGCCCCGCCCGGGGTGGTGGTCCGGCTGTCGGTGGCTGCCGTGGTCACCCGCGTCTCCCTCCGCATCGGGTCCTGCTCCGCGCCGCCGGGTGACCCGGGGCCGTGGTGCGTAAACGGGGACTTCGGGGTACGCCGGGCAGCCGAGTGCCCCGACCGGCGTACGCGCGCGTGCGAAACCGCGCGGATGTGCGACTCGTACGACCGGCGCGCATGCTGGAAGAAGCTCGTGTTGGCACCGCTGGAGTGAGGAGAACGCTATGCAGCACGACGAGTTCATCGGTCAGGTACAGGCGCGGGCTCACCTGCACAGTCGTGGTGCGGCGGAGGCCGGCACGCGCGCCACCCTGGAGACCCTGGCCGAGCGCATCCCGGCCCCGATGGCGGAGAAGCTCGCCGCGCAGCTGCCCACGGAACTGGGTGAGCACCTGCGCCGGGTCGAGTACGCGCCGGACGAGCCGAACACCGGCGTCCGGATGGACCGGCACGAGTTCTTCGACCGCGTGGCACGGCGCGCCAGGACAGACCCGCCCAAGGCCGTCCACGAGGCACGCACCGTCGTCGAACTGCTGGAGGAGGCCACCCAGGGGGCGGTCACCGAGCGGATCCGGCAGTCCCTGGACGAGGAGACGGCCTCCATCCTCTTCTCGGGCAGCACGGGCACCGCCGGCGGCTGAGGCACGCCGGCCGGTACGGCGCGAAGACGGTACAGCGCAGAAGACCGGTACAGCGCGAAGACGGTACAGCGCAGGAGAGACGACGGAAAGGCAGCGACACCGCATGAGCACCGCTCACACGACCGTCGAGGAGATCCTGTCCGCGCTCGACGACGTGGACTTCCCCGCCGACAAGGACACCCTGGTGCGGGCCGCGTCCGGCGCCTCCGACGAGGTCCGCGCCGCGCTCCGCGCCATCCCGCCCGAGGAGTACGCCAACCGGGAGGAAGTGGCCCGGTCCGTGCGGGTCGACCCCGACTCGGACCTGGACCGCAGCCCCGGCCAGCGCGCCGAGCAGGCGCGGCGGGGCGGCCGGCCCGGCCAGTCGCAGCACCTGCGGGAGGCGCCCAAGCCGCCGGTGGAGGAGGAACTCGACCGCTAGGCCGAGTCCGGCCGCCGGTTCCGGTCAGGGGCACCCGCTGACCGGAACACCGCCGAGGGCCCGGCCGGATCCTCCGGGCCGGCCCGGGAGCGGCCCGGCGGCAGGCGCCGCGGGAGCGACCCGGAAGGCACACACCGAAGGGAGGACCGTCATGGTGCGCAAGAAGGTGGAAGGCGACGAGGAACAGCGGCGGGCGGCGGCCCACAAGGCGCACCGCGCCGAGGAGGCGCCCAGCGCCCGCAGCGTGACCACGGGGGCGTCGAAGCAGCGCACGCACCGCGCGGGCCCCAGC
>NZ_VJOK01000001.1:6570842-6572189 GCF_013302895.1 Streptomyces albus subsp. chlorinus
TCACCGGCGTCCGGGTGCCGCCGGGGGGCTCCGTCGTGTGCCGCGGGGCGAGATGGTGGCGGACGCCCTCCACCAGGGTGGGGGCGGTGAAGGACGTGCCGTGCACGAAGCGCATGGCGGGGCCGAACGTCGGCGCGGTCAGCAGCCCGGCGAAGAAGAGGCCCGGGTGCGAGGACTCGAAGGCCGGGCCCAGCCAGGGGGCGTCGCTGCCGGGGACGCGGCGCAGGGACTCCCTCAGCGCCGGGTCGAGGAAGCGGAGCCGTGACAGGTTTGGGGTGAAACCGGTGGCGGCCAGCACGTGGTCGGTCTCCAGGGTGTGCGCGGTGCCGTTCTCGGCCCGCAGCCACAGCCGCACCCGCTCGCCGGGTACCCCGCCCAGCCGCCGGACGCCGGGCGCGGTCCGGTCGGCGGCGGTGACGACGTGGCCCAGCAGCACCGGCACGGTCGCCTCGAACCGTTCCCGCAGCCACCAGGCGCCCGCCGGACCGGGGGCGTGGCGGGCGATGTGCAGCCGGGCGGCGGCCGGCAGCCGCCGGACCGCGTGCGGCTTACGCGACCACACCCAGCTCGGCCAGCCGGGGCCCAGCGGGCTGTGCGGCTCGCGCAGCGTGGCCACACGCCCCCTGTCGTGCGGCTGCGGAGGCGCGTCCCAGCGCAGCCTGGGCGTACGGGCGACCACGCGGACCCGTGCGCCCTTCTCGGCCAGCAGCGTCGAGGTCTCCAGCGCGGCCTGCCCGGCGCCGATCACCGTCACGTCCTGGTCCCGGAACCGGCTCAGGTCGCGGTGGTGGGTGCTGTGGCTGACCATCGCGGCGGGGAGGCCCCCGAGCACCGGCGGCCGGTAGGCGAACGGCAGCACGCCGACGGCCAGCACGACCGCCCGTGCCAGCAGCCGCTCGCCCTGCGCCGTCTCGATCCGGAAGCCGTCCGGGTGCGGTGCCAGGCGGGTCACCGTCCGCTCGTCGACGGGCGGCGCCGCGTGCCGGGCGAACCAGGTGCCGTACGCGGTGAACGTGTCCAGCGGCAGCGGGTCGCCGTGCGCCGGCTCGACGCCGTGCTCGGCGCAGTAGGCGGCGAGGGTGTGGGTCCCCGCCGGGTCGGACAGGTCGGAGGCGGCCGGTTCGGACTTGAGGTACGTACCGCGCGGCATGTGGTCCCGCCAGGAGGCCATCGGCCTGCCCAGCACCCGCAGGTCCAGCCCCGCGGCGGCGGCGTGGGAGGCGATGGACAGTCCGTAGGGGCCGGCGCCCACCACTACGAGGTCGTACATGGGTTCCTTCTCTCTGTTTCTCGCTGCGCGCTCTCGCGTGCTCGTGGCTGCTCGGTGCTGAGGGGCTGTGGGGCCGG
>NZ_VJOK01000001.1:6573165-6575663 GCF_013302895.1 Streptomyces albus subsp. chlorinus
GGGTGGCGGGCGCGTTCCTCGGCTCCGGCCCGGACGGGGTGCGCCGGATGCACGGCATGGAGGAGTGGCTGGGCGGCGACACCACGCTGCGGGTCGGCCACACCTACCTGCCCGGCCGCCTGTGGGCGGACATCGAGGGGCGGCCGGAGTTCCTGGAGCCGTGGGCGCGTTGGCGCCGCGCTCAGGCCGCGCGGCTGTTCGTGCTCAACGTGCCGATGCTGGCCCGCAGCGAGGCGGGACTGCCCGACGCGGAGGTCCGCGCGCTGCTGCGCCGAGGAGCCGGCGGCGGGTTCGACGGCCACTTCCGCACCCTGGCGGCGCGCCTGGTGGAGCGGCGGCTCGCGGACACCGTCCTGGTGCTCGGCTGGGAGATGAACGGCACCACCTACACGCACCGCTGCGCCCCGGACCCCGGGGCGTGGCGGCGGTACTGGCGCCGCATCGTGACGGTCATGCGGTCCGTGCCCGGCCAGCGGTTCCGCTTCGACTTCGCGCCCAGCCGCGGCCGGGACGCCATCGGCTGGACCCGCTGCTACCCGGGGGACGACGTGGTGGACGTGCTCGGCATGGACGCCTACGACCAGCCCGAGGGCATGCCCTTCGCCGAGCAGGTGCGGGAACCGTACGGGCTCCAGGCCCAGGTCGACTTCGCCGCGCGGCACGGCAAACCCGTCTCGTACCCGGAGTGGGGCCTGTTCCGCAACGGCGACAACGCCGACTACATGCGCCGCATGCTCGCCTGGATGGCCCGGCACCGGCCGCTGTACCAGACCATCAGCGACTACTGTCCCCACGGGGTGTGGCAGTGCCGGGACAACCCGCGCTCGGCGGCGGCCTACCGGGCGACCCTGCACGACCAGCCACCGCCAGCCCCGCCGTGGCCGAAGCAGCCCCCGAAGGCCACCCCACCGCAGGCCACGCCCCCGCCGGGTCCCCCTCCGCCGCACCGGCCCCCGGAGGAGTCCCGGCCCCCCGTGCCCCCGCGTCCGCCCCGGCCCACCGACCGGCCCGCGCCGCCGCGCCCGTGGTGGGAGCGCTGCTGGGAGGCCGGCCGGCACTGCGTCCGGCTCGACTGGCTGCGCACCCTGCTCACCTGACGGGCCGCCGCCTGACGGCCCGCCGCATGACCGGCCGTCACCTGTCCGACCACCGCCCGACGGGTCACCGCCCGACCGGTCGCCGCCCGTCCGGCCCGGCCGTTCCGCCGTACCGCGTCGCGTCGTCGTACCGGATGACGTCATGCCGTCACCGACCCGCCCGCAGGCCGGCCGCCCGGCTCAGCAGCGTGCACGCCCTTCCGGACGCGCCGTGCTCGCGCAGCGCGCCGGCCGCCAGGTCCCGGGCCGCCGCCTGCGCCGCGTGCAGCTCCAGCACGGGTGCCAGCTCCCGGCGGGCCAGCAGGTAGCGCCGGTTGACCGAGGTCACCGGCTGCCAGCGCTGCTTGTACGGTTCGGTGCCGCGCAGCAGACTCAGCGTCCCCCTGCCGGTGGCGGACGCGAAGTGCGCGTCGTGCCGCAGCAGCATCGTCGCGATGTCCACCTTCCGCTCGCGCAGCGCCGGGTCCGCTCCGTACAGATAGCCGCACACCAGGTCCGGCGAGGTGAAGGCGATGTCGCAGGCGGCGACCCGGTCCCCGATCCGGTACTCGGTCACCGTCGCGTCCCCGTCGGCGGCCAACCGCGCGGTGGCGCGCACCAGATGGGCGACGAAACGGGGCCTGAGGTGTTCGGGCGTCACCCCCCGGCCCTCCCACTGGCGCTCGTGCAGCCGCAGCATGGTGCGTACCGCGTCCGCCACCCGCTCCCCGGTCACGGCGTGCGCCTCGATGCCCAGCTCGTCGATGCGGCGCAGCTTGCGGCGGGTGCGTTTGGCGCTGGCCGGAGCGAGGCGGCGCAGCATCTCCTCCATGGGGACGCCCGGCAGCTCCAGGCAGGGCGAGTCGGTCAGCCGTCTGCGGGCGCCCGGCCAGGCCGCGTACAGGCGTTCGGCAGCCCCGCCGGGACGCACCTCGCGCAGATCGATCACCGCGCTGCGGGAGGCCGCGTACAGCGCCCGCGCGAGCGCGTCGGCCGCGCGCGGGCAGCCGTCGTCGAGCAGCACGTCCTGGTAGTCGGAGATGGGACCGCCCAGCGGGACCAGCGCGGGCAGCGGCCGGTGGACGAGCATCAGCGGCGCGGCGGCCACCAGCCGGCCGTTCTCGCGCACCAGGACGATCCGCAGCCGGCCGCCCTGCCCGTAGGAGCGCCACCACGAGGCGAGCCAGGTGTGACTGGTGAAGGGCGTGGCCGAGCGGTTCCGCCGGCGCAGCCCGTCCCAGTCGCCGGCCAGCCCGGCGAACTGCTCCTCGGCGCGGCACAGGGTGGCGGTCAGCCGCGCGGGCGGACGCCCCGACGCCTCGCTGTGCCCGCCGCGCCAGGGGGAGAGGACGGGGCCCGCCAGTTTGCGGCGCGGGACCGGGGCGTTGCGGCGCGCGGCCGGGGGCAGAGGGGAGATCACCG
>NZ_VJOK01000001.1:6576971-6584268 GCF_013302895.1 Streptomyces albus subsp. chlorinus
ACCGGGGCTCGGCGGTCTGCGCGTACCCCAGGCCGCCCAGCGTCCCCACCAGCGCGCACACCGGCAGCGGCCACCAGCCCGGGACGCGGCCCGTCCGCCGCGCCGAACGAGGGGGCCGGGGCGTCTGCGCGCCCGCCGGGGCGTCCCCGCGCGCCGGCGGGGTGTCGGATGCGGGCGTTCCCGCTGCGGTCTCGGACATGACTCACCTCGTCGTCAGGGGACTTGTCGGACTGTGGGCGCCCGGTGCCGTCCGGGCGGGGGGCGGGGGCTCCCGGCGCCCCCCGGCCGCCTGGGTGCCGGGTGCCTCGGTGCCGGGTGCCTCGCTGCCGTATGTGCCGGGACCGCCGGGGCCTGGGCGCCGGCCGAGCACCGACGCGTAGACGCGGGCCAGGCGCTCGGCGCAGCGGGCGATGTCGTAGTGGGCGACGGCCCCGGGGACGGGGAGCCGCCGCGGACCGGCCGCGCGGAAGCCTGTCGCGGGCGGCGTGGCGGTGGGCGCGGTGGCGGAGGTGGCCGCGGTGTGCGCCGCGTACGCGGCACGGAGCGCGTCGCCCAGTCCGTCCGCGGTCGGCGGGACGCGGCGGGCGCCCGGCGCCTGCCCGGCCGGCAGGTCCGTCACCGCCGGGCACGCCGCGTACAGCACCGGCAGGCCCGCGGCGAGGGCCTCCAGGACGGCCAGCCCGAACGCCTCCTCGGGAGACGGCGACACGAACAGGTCGGCGGCGGCCAGCACTTCGGGCACGCAGGGTGCCGCCCCCTCCTCCCGCTCGCCGACGGCCCCGCCGGGGCACTCGCCCAGCAGCCGGACCCGGTCCGCCGCGCCCCGTGCTCCGGCCCGCGCGCGCAGCGCCGCACGCTCCGGCCCGTCGCCGGCCAGCAGCAGCCGCGCGCCGGGCACCCCGGCCACGGCGTCCACCAGCGTCTCGAAGCGCTTGCCCGCGACCAGCCGCCCCACCCCGGCCACCACGAAGGCCTCGGGCGGCAGACCGAGCCGGGCCCGCACCCGTACCCGGACGGCCGGGTCGAAGCGGAAGCGGGCGGCGTCGATGCCGTTGGGCACGGTGCACAGCCGGTGGGCCGGCACGCCCCAGCCGCGCAGCCGGGCGGCCACCGTGTCCGAGACGGCCACGGTGGTGCTGCCCAGCCGTTCGGTGGCCAGGTACAGGGCGCGGACCCCGGGGGTGAGCGGACGGCCCTCCAGCACGCGGTCGCCGAGCGAGTGCTCCGTCGCCACCACGGCGCGCACCCCGGCCGCCCGCGCGGCGATCCTGCCGTAGACGCAGGCCCGGTACAGATGGGTGTGCACCACGTCGTAGCGGCCCGCCCGCACCAGGCGCACCAGCCGGGGCAGCGCCGCCAGGTCGCGGTTCCCCCGCATGCCCAGCTCGGTGACCCGGGTGCCGTCGGCGCGGATGCCCTCGGCGACCGCGCCCGAACCGGTGAGGGCAACCACCTCGCCCCGGACCCCGTGCCGGGGCAAGTGGCGCAGCAGCAGCCGCAGTTGCTCCTCGGCGCCGCCCACGCCCAGGCCGGTGATCAGGTGCAGCACCCTCATCGGCGGCCTCGCGTGGACCCGGTGGCCTGTCCCGGTCCCGGTGCCTGTCCCGCGACCGGGCCGGCGGCCGGATCGCCGGCTGTGGCCGTGGCCGGTGCGGGCGCGGGGGCCGGTGTCGGCGCAGGCACCGGTGCCGGTGCTTGGGCGGGGGGCAGCGGTCTGCGGCGCAGCGGGTGCAGCACCTTCTTCAGATACAGCCGCGTCGAGGTGTCCCGCTCCCCGATGTGGACGCGGGGCAGGGCGTGCACGCCCGTGAGCGGTCCCGGGTCGATGGCGCACGCGTAGGCGTAACCGGCGGCCCGCACCGCCTCGACGGCCCGCGCGTCGAGCGTCCCGTACGGGTAGCAGAACCCGGCCGGCGGTGTGCCCGTCAGCTCGGCGAGCAGGGCGCGGCTGTGCGCGGTCTCGCGTTCCAGCGTGGCGTCGTCGGCCGTCGTCAGATCGGTGTGGACCAGTCCGTGCGAGCCGACCTCCATGCCCGCCGCGGCGACGGCCCGGACGCCGTCCGCGTCCAGCAGCGGCTTGCGCGGCCCCTCTGCGTCCCATCCGTTCCGGCCGCCGAGCCGTCCCGGCAGCACGAACGCGGTCGCCGTGCACTCGTGACGGCGCAGCAGCGGCAGCGCCTCGGTGAGGAAGTCGGCGTAACCGTCGTCGAAGGTCAGCCCCACCAGACCGGCCGCGCGTCCGGCCGCGTACCGGCGGAGCAGCCGGCCGACGCCCACCCCGCGCAGACCCCGCTCGCGCAGCCACCGCAGTTGCCGCTCCAGCCGGGCGGGGGAGACGGTGACGCGGTACGGGTCCTCGGCGCGGTCGGCGACCGAGTGGTACATGAGCACCCAGGGCGTACGCGGGCCGGACGGTCTGCGCGGGCCGGACGGCGTGCGCGGGCCGGCGTCAGCGGGCATGCGTGATCCTCCGTGTGTCGAGGGCGGACAGGTGCGGCGGCCGGGGCGCCCCCACCAGCCGGCCGGCGCAGACGAAGACGGCCGGCACGACGACGGCGCCGACGGCGGCGCCGGTCACCGGCGCGGACCACAGCCCGGCCGCTCCCCACCCCGCGGCGGCGGCGGCGACAGCCGCCAGCAGCAGCCGCAGCAGTCCGCCCGCGACCCGGGGCACGTCGATGGCCACCACCCGGGCACCGAGGCCGCGCAGCAGCAGTGCCGCGGTGGTGGTGATGCCCAGCGCGTTGGCGGCCGCGATGCCGTACATGCCCCAGGCGCTCGCGGCGGGCAGCCCCGCGGCCAGTGTCACGGCGAGTCCCGCGCCCATGGCGGCGGCCGGGTACCAGGGCGGGCGGGTACCGGAGAAGAAGGGGCGGACCAGGGCGCCGGCCATGCTGTGCCCGAGCAGCCCGCAGGCGTAGACCCGCATCACCGAGGCGGTGGCGGCCGTGTCCCGCCCGTCGAAGGCCCCGCGTTCGAAGAGGATGCCGATGATCTGCGGGGCGCACGCGACCACGTACGCGGCGCCCAGCAGCACCACGATCCCCGCCAGCGCCAGATCCTGTTCGACACGCCGCCGGGCCGCCTCCGCCTCGCCGTCGGCCATGGCGCGGGCCACGAGGGGGAACGTCACCGTGCACACCATCAGCGAGAGCACCATCGGCAACTGGGCCACCTTCTGCGCGTAGTTGAGGTGCGAGATCGCGCCCGCGGGCAGCGAGGAGGCCAGGCAGCGCTCGAAGAGGACCTGCGCCTGGCGGCTGACGGCGAACGCCGCGACGGGCGCGAGCGCGCCGAGGCCGAGGCCCATCCCGGCGAGCGGCCCGGTACGCACCCGCGCCGTCCGGGCCGTCGGCGCCCACGCCGGGGCCGCCTCCTCGGGCTGTGCCGTTGGGACCGCCGCCTCTTTCGGCTGTGCCGCTGGGACTGCCGCCTTCTCGGGCTGCGTCGCTCGGGCTGCCGCCCCCTCCGGCTGTGCCGCTCGGACCGTCGCCTCCCCCGGCTGTGACGTCCGGACCGCTGCCCCCTCCGGCTGTGCCGTCCGGACCGCTGCCCGCTCCCGCTGTGCCGCACCGGTCGCCGGTGCCCTGCGGGCTGTCCGGCCCGTGCGCGGCGGGCGGGCCGGGAGCCGGGAGAGGAAGCCGGGCAGTTGGACGAGCACCATCGCCGCGCCGCCCACCGCCACTCCCAGCGCCGCCGCCCGCACCCCCCACAGGGCATGCCCGGCGAACATCACCGCGATGGTGGCCGAGTTGTACGCCAGGTAGATCGCGGCGGGGGCCACGAAGTGCCGGTGGGCGCGGAGCGCGGCGCTGAAGTACCCGGCGAGGCCGAAGGTGACGACCGTCAGCGCCGTCAGCCGCAGACAGTCGGTGGCGGTGCCCGTGTGCGGCAGTCCCGGGGCGAGCAGCCGCACCACGTGCGGCGCCGCCAGGACCAGCAGCCCCGCCGTGCCCGCCAGCGCCAGCGACAGCCGGGGCAGGGTGGCGGCCACCAGCTCCCGCACCGGGTCGCCCGCCCCCGACGCCGGTCCGGCCGCCGCACGGTGTGCCGCCCTGCGGGAGAGCGCGAGGCTGAACGCGGGCACCAGGATCAGTGCCATGGCGTCCTCGATCAGCAGCGTGGCGGACAGCTCCGGGACCGTCCAGGCGACCAGGAAGGCATCCGTGTCCGCGTTCGCGCCGAACAGGTGCGCGATGGCCTGGTCCCGGAACAGACCGAACAGCGACCCGGCGGCGGTCAGTACCGCCGTGACGGCCGCCGCACGGGCGAGGAACCGGCCGAGCCGCGGCGCGTCCTGGGCCAGGGGAGCCGGTCCGCCGGCCGGCGCCGGCCGGCGGGCGGGGGAGGGCCGGGCGTCGGTCATAGGACCGGGCTCCCCTCCCCGGCCGCGGTGGCGGTGGCGGTGGCCGCCGGGAGGCCGCCGTCCGCCGTGCGGCCGTCCAGCGGTTCCCCGGCACACGGCTGTGCGGGCGACCCGGCCGAAGGGCGTCCCCGGTCCCCCGCAGACGGCGAGCCCCCCGGCGGCGGCCCGGCGGCTTGCCGCCCGGTCAGCTGTCGGCACGTGGGGCGCTGCATCGTCGGCCGCCCGTCCGCCGGCTGTCTGTCCGTGGGCCGCCCGTCCGTGGGCCGCCCGTCCGTGGGCTGCCCTGCCACCGGCCGTCGTCCGCCGGGCCGTTGGGCCTCCGGCGGCTGACCGGCGGTGGGGTCCCCGTCCGCCGCGGGGGAGAGGGCCCACCAGGCGGCCAGGCCCAGCACCAGGGCGGTCAGCACGGTGGAGGGGCCGCCGATGTCGCCGTAGAGGAAGTCCACGGCCTGCCACACCAGCAGGCCGACGGCCACCGTCCCGCAGTCGCGTGCGGAAGAGCCCGGCCCGCCGTGGCCGGTTCCGCGCAGCCGCCGCAGGGCGCACACCAGCAGCGCGGCCCACGAGCCGGCGAACGCGACGGCGCCCACGAGTCCCTGCTCGCTGAGGACCAGCAGGTACATGTTGTGCGGCGACAGCAGCGGCTCGCGCTGGAAGGCCATCCCGGCGCCCGCCGTGTCGCTGCCCGAGGAGAGGTCCAGCGGGGCGTGCGCGTCGCGGTGCGCGGGGAAGTTCTTGGGGCCGACGCCGGTCAGCGGCGCCTCCCGCCACATGCCCGCCGCCGCGCTCCAGAGGCTGTAGCGGTCGGAGACGGAACGGTCCGGCGACGCCGACACCTCGGTGATGCTCCGGGCCCGCTCGGCCAGGTGCTGCGAGCCCACCCCGAACCCGCCGACCAGCACCACGGCCGCGGCGGCCAGCGCGCCGAGCACGGGCAGTGTCGTACGGAGCCCGTGCGCCGCGAGCAGCAGCAGGCACGCCGCGCCCGTGGCGATCCACGCGCCCCTGCTGTAGGAGAGGGCCAGCGGCACCACCAGCGCGGCGGCGGTGCCCAGGGCGCACGGCCGCAGCCAGCGGGGCGCGCCCGCGGGCGGGCTCAGGGCGTACGCGAGCGCGGTCACCGTCCCGTAGGAGACGACCGTCGCCATGGCCATCACGTCCAGCGGACCGAACGTGCCCACGGCGCGGATGTTCTCGCCCTGGTAGGAGGCGCCGGTGCCGGTGGCAGCCTGGACGACCCCGAACGCGCCCTGTGCCAGGGCCAGCAGCACCAGCGCCGCGCACATCACCCGGGCGTCGCGGGCGTGCCGCAGCGACAGCAGCACGGCGCCCGGCACAAGGACGAACAGCTGGAGGTAGCGCACGAATCCGGGCAGGCTCGCCGCGGGGTCGCGGGAGGCGACGGTCGCCACGGCGAACGCGACGGCGGGCCCGCCCAGCACCAGCGCGGCCCGCGGCGTCAGCGCGGGGCCGGCCCGGACGCGGAGCACCGGGCCCGGGTCCGCTCGCGCAGCAGGGCGAGGGCGCACCAGGCGACCAGGATCCCGGAGGCCAGGTCCGCGAGGGTGGCGCCGCCCGGGGAGCCCAGGCGCGTACGGTCCGCCGGGACGGTCAGCAGCAGCACCGTCGCCACCACGGGCACCACCGGCGCGGCGACGGCCGGACGGACGCCCGGCCGCCCCGGTGCCCGCCCCGAGGGCGCCCGCTGCGAGACGGCCCTGCCGTCCGCCCGCCGGACGGTGCCCGCTTGTCCGGCGTCCGCCTGTACGGGGCCGCCCTCCGGCCGGGCGTTGGCCGGGCGGGTGGTGCCGCCCGCCCGCCCGGCACCGTCGTGCCGTCCCGCCCTCACCGGCCCTCCAGACGGAAGAGGGAGGCGGCCGTGCGGCACATGATGCGGACGTCCTGCCACAGCGACCAGGTCTCGATGTAGTGGTTGTCGAACCGGGCGCGGTCCTCGATGGAGGTGTCGCCGCGCAGCCCGTGGACCTGTGCCAGTCCGGTGAGGCCGACGGGACCGCGGTGCCGCTGCGCGTAGCCGGGGTGGGCCCTGCTGAACTGCCGTACGAAGTAGGGGCGCTCGGGGCGCGGCCCCACCAGGCTCATGTCGCCGCGCACCACGTTCCACAGCTGCGGCAGTTCGTCCAGCGAGGTGCGGCGCAGCAGCCGGCCGATCCGGCTGGTGCGCGCGTCCCCGGCCACCGTCCACCGGGTCGCCGCCTCGTGGGGGTCGGCGCCGCGCACGGTGCGGAACTTCACCAGGGTGAAGGGGCGCCCGCCCCGGCCGATCCGCTCCTGACGGAACAGCACCCCGGGCCCGTCCAGCACCCGGACGGCCAGCGCGCAGGCCGCCATCAGCGGTGCCGCCAGGACCAGCGCGGGCAGGACCAGTGCGAGGTCGAGCACCCGTTTGCGCCATCCGGTGCGCGGCCGGGGGCAGTCCAGGACGAGCTGCCGGCAGCTGAAGCCCCACAGGTGGGCGTCGGCCGGCCGGGCGGTGCCGGGGGCGGCGTGCGGGCCGTGTCCGCCCAGCGCGCAGCCCGGCCGCACCAGCCATCCGCTCACCCCGTGCTCGCCCAGCAGCCCGGCCAGCGCCGCCGTGCCGGGGTCCTCCCAGGGGGAGCGGACGAAGACGACGTCCTGCACGGCGCTGCGCGCCACCACCCCCGCCACGTCCTCCAGGGTGGTGACGACAGGGAGTGGCGGCGCGGCCGTGCCGTCCTCGGCGCCGGTTCCGCCGGGGTGCGGCGTTCGCGCGGTCCCGGGCTCGACCAGACCGACCGGCCGCAGCCCGTAGCGGGGCCGTTCGGCCAGCGCGGCCGTCACCGCGCGCGCCGTGCGGCCGCGGCCCACGACGAGCGCGGCGCGCGGTCTGCGGCGGTACCGGAGGCGGTGCGCGGCGTGGACGAGGCCGCGGGCCGCGCACACCAGTAC
>NZ_VJOK01000001.1:6585833-6609824 GCF_013302895.1 Streptomyces albus subsp. chlorinus
GCGCGGCCGAAGCCCAGGGCGCGGCCCAGCACGTCCAGGGCCTCGTCGGCCCAGCCGATGGTGCGCAGCCCGGAGGTGACCGTGGCGGGCGGCCGGTTGATGAGCGTGTCGCGCCGCACCAGGCGCTCGAAGTCCACCCGCACCGGACCGGTCCGCGGCTCGCCCCCGTACGGTGTACGGAACTCCACGCCCGCCTTCCGCATCACCTCGATCAGCTCCTGCGCGAGGATGCCGTAGGCGACGGTGGTGGGGTGGACGCCGTCCAGGGAGAAGAGCCCGCCGTCGCTGCGCCGCTCGCCGTCGCTGAGCAGGAACCGGGAGTTGGGCACCGGGTCGAGCGCGCGCAGCTCGCGGGGGAGCCGGTAGGGCGTCCACCAGCCGGGCCGCGCCGCCTCGTCCTCGAAGTAGCGGCGGCAGGCCAGCCGGTCCAGCAGCCCGGCCGTGTCCAGCAGGTACCAGTCCCGTCCGGCCTGCCGGGCCGCGCGCACGACGTCGGCCATCGCGTCGTTGTACTGGTCGATCGCCTCGTCCACCGCGCGGGCCTGCTCGCCCGTCAGGTGCGGGTCGCGCCGCACGTCGAAGTCGCTGTCGCCGATCCACGGCCGGGTGTAGTACGGGAAGTAGCACGAGCCGCGGTCCGCCTTGCCGTGCACGCCCCGCGCTATCGGCGCGATGGTCACGTGCGGGACCGCGCACCAGATGACGTGCCGGGCCCGCACGCTCCCCACCTCGTCGGCCAGACGCCGCAGTTCGGCGGCGAAGTGCTCGGGCCGCCACACGGTGTACCGGCTCTTGGCCCGCAGATCGTCGTAGCCCTCCCCGCTCCAGACCACCTTGAGGCCGATCACGGACGAAAGCGCGTTGTTGGCGCCGAGGAAGACGACGAGGGTCTCGATCCCGTGGTCCGGGTCCGGCTCCCGCCCGCCGTCGGCCGCCTCCCGCCCGTCGCCGGTCTGCTCGCCCAGCACCCGCGCGGCGCCCACCTGGGTCAGCGCTCCGGCGGCGGGCGGCCGGGTGGGCAGGGCGCGCAGCGCGGCGCGCTCGCCCGGGCTGCCGACCATCTGCCGCACCAGGTCGTCGTGCGGCGCGCCGATCATCTTCCGGCACACATCGGCCGACTTCTCCAACGCGTCCCGCAGGTCCCAGCCGAAGACGGCCAGGTTGTGGTTGATGGCGGTGGTCGTCACCGGGGCGCAGCCCGCGCCGCGCTCCCAGTAGTCCTCCACCTTGTCCATGAACCGGCGGGCCCGGAAGAGCGCCGAGGGCGTCTCCCACCAGTCGACGTCCTTGCCGCAGTGGTCCTCCAGATCGCGCAGCAGCATCTCGAGGTTGAGCGGCAGCCCCCCGCAGCCGTCGTAGCCGGGGCGGCGGAAGTGCGCCGACCAGCCCAACTCGTGGGCGATGATGGCCGGATAGGACAGGTCCGTCTGGAAGACGGAGCAGCTCTGGAAGCCCTGCGTGAGCGAGTCGCCCAGCGTCACCAGCCGGTTGCGGGGCTCCCCGCGCCACGAGGTGGCCACCGGGATGCCGAGGGTCGGGTCGGTGTAGGGAGCCCCCGGCTCCGCCCGCCCGGAGGCTGCGGCCGGAGCGGTGGAGGCGCGGGGTGCGGGGGAGGGGTCCGGTGCGGATGCGGGTTCGTGTGCCGTCATGTCACGCCCCGATCTGCCGGCGCCGGGGTGCCGCCGCGCGTGGCGGCGCAGCCCGCCGCGGCGGGTGAGGTGAATACGGTGCCGTACCAGGCTCTTACCCACCCGCACCCGTGATCCGTCGCCCCGCACCCGCGATCCGGCGGTGGATCAGCCCGCGTCCTCGCCGGCGGCCCGCACGGCACCCGCCGCCAGCGCCGCCGCGATCTCCTCCTCGGTCAGTCCCGCGTCCCGCAGCACCGCGCGGGTGTCGGCGCCCGGGCGGCACGGGGCGGTGCGGAACCGCGCCGGGGTGCGGGCCAGGCCGATGGGGGTGCCGATGCCCCGGTAGCCGTCGTGCTCGACGACCATGCCCCGGTGCCGCACCTGAGGCGCCGACAGCGCCTCGGCCACGTCGTGGACGGGCGAGGCGGGGATGCCCTCCTCCAGCAGCCGCGCCGCCAGGTCGGCGCGCCGCCACCGCGCCAGGCGCGGGGCCAGCACCTGGCACAGCGCGGTCACATGGCGCACCCGGTCGGGGTTGGTGGCGAACCGGGGGTCGTCGGCCAGCTTTGGTGCGCCCAGCAGCCGGGCGAGCGCCGCGAACTGCCGGTCGTTGCCGACGCCGACGAACAGCGGCCCGTCGGCGGTCTCGAAGGAGTCGTACGGGGCGATCGTCGGATGTGCCGAGCCGGTGCGCGGCCGCACCCGCCCGTCCGCGAGCCAGCTGGCCGAGTGCGGGTGCAGCAGGCTGATGGCGGTGTCCAGCAGGGTGCAGTCCACGAGCTGGCCCAGCCCCGAGGCGGTGCGCTCGTGCAGGGCGAGCAGCACACCGGAGAAGGCGAGGATCCCGGTCACCATGTCCACCACCGGGACCCCGACGCGCAGCGGATCGCCACCAGCCTCGCCGTTGACGCTCATCAGCCCGCCGTACGCCTGGAGCACGGCGTCGTAACCGGGGCGTCCGCCCATCGGCCCGTCGGTGCCGAACCCGGTGACGCGGCAGTGCACGAGCGCCGGGTAGCGGGCCCGCAACTCCTCGTCGGCCAGGCCCCACTTGGCCAGGGTGCCCGCCTTGAAGTTCTCCACCAGCACATCCGTCGTGCTCAGCAGCCTGCGCAGCAGCGCGCGGCCCTCCTCGCGCGAGAGGTCGAGGACGAGGTTGCGCTTGTTGCGGTTGAGGTTCTGGTAGTAGGCGCTGGCGCGGTCCGGGCCCGGCGCGGCGTCGCCGACGAACGGCGGGCCCCAGCCCCGCGTCTCGTCCCCGCCCGGCGGCTCCGCCTTGACGACCTCGGCGCCGTGGTCGGCCAGCATCTGCGTGCACAGCGGGCCCGCCAGCACCCGGGAGAGGTCCAGCACCCGCAGCCCGGCCAGCGCTCCTCCGTGCTGCCGCTCGCCCTCCTCGCCCCGCTGCCGCCCGCCCATCAGTAGGACCCCGGCAGACCGAGCACATGGGTGGCGACGTGGTTGAGCACCATCTCCTGGCTGAGGGGCGCCAGCCGCAGCAGCCGCGCCTCCCGGAAGTACCGTTCGACGTGGTACTCGCGGGCGTACCCCATGCCGCCGTGCGTCTGCACCGCCCGGTCGGCGGCCTGGAAACCGGCGTCCGCGCACAGCCACTTGGCCATGTTCGCCTCCTTGCCGCAGCTCTCCCCCCGGTCGTACCTCCAGGCGGCCTGCCGTGCGGTCAGCGCGGCGGCCTCCAGCCGCGTCGCCGCCTCGGCCAGCGGGAAGGCGACGCCCTGGTTCTGCCCGATCGGACGGCCGAAGACGACCCGCTCCTTCGCGTAGCGCACCGCCCGCTCCAGCGCGGCCCGCCCGATGCCCAGCGCCTCGTGGGCCAGCAGGATGCGCTCCGGGTTGAGCCCGTCCAGCAGGTGGCGGAACCCCTGCCCCTCCTCGCCGATCCGCCGGGCGGCCGGCACCCGCAGCCCGTCGAGGACGACCTCGTAGGAGGGCACCGCGTTGCGCCCCATCTTGGGGATGGGGCGCAGCTCGACGGCGGCCGGATCGAGGTCGGCCAGGAAGAGGGTCATCCCGTCGGTGGGCCGGGCCACCTCCTCATGGGGCGTGGTGCGGGCGATGAGCACGATCATCTGGGACTGTCCGGGGATCGCCATGCCCAGCCAGCCGCCCTCGGCGAAGGCGTCGTAGAAGGCGTGCGGGAAGCAGCCCGCCTCGTCCTGCTCGGCCCAGTAGGTGTCGGGGAAGCGCGCCGCCAGCTCGCGCACCGCCCTGCGGACGGCCTCCTGGTCCTCGGTGAGCCGGAAGTCCACGCGGCAGCCTGCCCTTCGACGGGTTCGGATATACGGCGCGCTGGATGGGACAACGGGGATGCTAGGAGCGCCTTGTGCAGCGGGTCAAGGGAGGGACAGCGCCCCTGCGGGGGAGCGGAAGGGGCGCATGAGAATCTACGGTTCGTATATACGAACGCAGGGAGGGCGCCGATGACCGGAACCGCCGCCAAGGGGCACCGCACCGTCAGCCGGATCACCGGCATCCTGGAGACCGTCGCCCGCACGGGCGGCGCGCGCACCCACGAGCTGGCCCGTCAGCTCCAGGCCCCGAAATCCTCGGTGTTCGGGCTGGTCAAGGGCCTGGTGGCGGAGGGCTACCTGACCGAGGACGGCGGCGTCCACCGCCTCGGTCCCGCGCTGGGCTGCCTGTTGCCGCCCGCCCTCCCCGATGTCGCCGAGGCGGCCCGGCCCGCCCTCGAAGCGCTGCGGGACCGGTTCGCGGAGACCGCCATGGTCGCCACCGCTGTGGGCGACTCGCTCAGCTATCTGGCCGCCGCCGAATCCCCGCAGCTCATCCGCTATTCCGCACCCCTGCGCACCCGCCGCCCGCTGTACCCGCCGAGCGCCGGAAAGGTGCTGCTGGCCCACCGCGCGGAGCACGCACGCGACGCCTACCTGGAGGCGGCGCTCCCCCATGTGCGGGAGCGGGAGCGCGCACGGGCCGACCTCGTGCGCGTCCGTGCCGAGGGCGTCGCCTTCAACCGCGGCGAGACCCTCCCCGACGTCCACGCCGCCGCCCGGCCCGTCCTGGTGGACGGCCAGCTGCGGGCGGCCGTCGCCGTCGCCGGCCCGACCGGCCGGATCGCCCCGCACCTGGACACCGTGGCCGACGCGCTGCGGGAGGCGGTGGCGGACGTGGCGGCGCGGCTGCGCGGGTGAGCGCCGGCGGCCTCACCACCTCCTCCCGCCCGCCCTCACACCACCCGGTCCCGCCGCAGCGCGGCCACCTCCGGGCCGGTGAGGCCGAGTTCGGCCAGGATGGCGTCGGTGTGCTCACCCAGCGCGGGCACCGGGTCCATCCGGGGAGCCGCGGACGCCGGTCCCGGCGGGGCCAGCGCGGGTACCGGCCCGGCAGGGGTGTCCACCTGGTGCCAGCGGCCACGGGCCGCCAGCTGCGGGTGCCGCCACACCTCGTGCAGGGAGTTGACACGGGCCGAGGCGACCGGGATCCGGGACAGCAGCTCCACGGCCCCCTCGCCCGTCAGCTCGGCGAAGCGCGCGGCGATGAGCGGGCCGAGGGTGTCGCGGTGCCGGTCGCGTGCCGCGTTGCCCCGGTGGTCGGGGTGCTCGGCCAGCTCCGGCCGGCCCAGGAAGCGCTCGCAGAAGCCGCGCCACTCCCGCTCGTTCTGGACGCCCATCATCACGACCCTCCCGTCGCCCGCGGTGAAGGGGCCGTACGGGTAGATGGTCGCGTGTGCCGCCCCCGCGCGCGGCGGGGGCTCGGCGCCCTCGTAGGAGTAGTACAGCGGGAAGCCCATCCACTCCACCGTCGCCTCGAAGAGCGTGATGTCCAGATGGCCGCCCTCGCCGGTACGCCCCCGCTCCAGCAGCGCGGCCAGCACCGAGCTGTAGGCGTACATGCCCGCGGCGATGTCGCTGACCGCGATGCCCGCCTTGGCCATCTCCCCGGGCGTACCGGTGACCGACAGCAGCCCGGCCTCGCTCTGCACCAGCAGGTCGTACGCCTTCGCCGTCGCGTACGGCCCGCCCTGCCCGTACCCCGAGATGTCGCAGACGACCAGGCGGGGATCGGCCGCACGCAGCGTCGCGGCGTCCAGCCCGAGGCGGCGGGTGGCGCCCGGGGCGAGGTTCTGCAGGAAGACATCGGCCCCCGCCAGGAGCGAGCGCAGCACGCCGGCGCCCCTCGGGTCCTTGAGGTCGAGCGTCAGCGACTCCTTGCCGCGGTTGGCCCACACGAAGTGGGAACTCATCCCGCGGACGCGTCTGTCGTAGCCGCGGGCGAAGTCGCCGGTACCCGGGCGCTCGACCTTGATCACGCGGGCGCCCAGATCGGCGAGCTGACGGGTGGCGTACGGGCCGGCGACAGCCTGTTCGAGAGCGACGACGGTCATGCCGCGCAGCGGTCGCACCGGGGGCCTCCTCGGGATCGGAACCGGAGCGTTGCCGGAACCGGGGCGTCATCGGGAACGGGGCGTCATGGGGAACGGATCGCGATCGGGACGGGCGGAACGGAACAGGGGCGGTGCGGTACCGGAACCGGAGGCCGGAGCCCCCGAGTGCCGTCACCCGTGGCCGTACCCACTCCCGCCCCGGCCGTCACACACGCGGCCCGGTCGCGCTCCCGCGGGCGGCGCGGTCGCCCTCGTCGTGGGACGCCCCGGCGCCCCACCGCAGGAGGTCCGGCGCCCCGTCACAGGAGGCCCCAGGCGTCTCCTCACACGCGGCACAGAGCCGACGTGCGGCCACAGGGGTCTCTTGGCCAACTCGCTTCCCTGGTACGGGAGTCTGCGGAATCATCGCTCGCGTCACGCAGGTCAGGACCACTGACGCGACGGCGGAAGCGGTCCGAACACGGGGATTGGGTGAGCCGCATGACCGACATCCAGGCAACGCCGGGCACCAGCGACCGCACCGAGGCCCGGCTCGCCGTCGCCGTCCACGTCGAAGCCGAACTCCTCCGGCTCGGACTCCAGGCGATGCTGCCCCGGCTGGCGGCGGTGGAGCGCGCCGAACAGTTCGCGCACCCCGGGGAACTGGAACGGGCACTGGCGGAGCGGAGGTTCCACGTACTGATCCTCTCCAGCGCGAACGGCGCCGGGAAGCGGACGGGGAACGGGCTCGCCCAGGCGCCGGACGGAGGCGGCACGGGCGGGCCCGCACCGCGCCGCCTTCCCTCCCTCACCCGGCTCCGCCACACCCAGCCGGGACTGCGGACCCTCGTCGTCCTCGACCCCGCCGACGCCGAGTCCGACACGGCCCTCGCCCGGCTGCCCGCGGACGGCTACCTGCTGCGCGAGGAACTCACCGCCGAGACGCTGGAGCGGGCCCTGCGGCAGCTCGCCGCCGACGAGATGCCGATGCCGCTCCGCCTGGGGCGCCAACTCCTCAGCCACGCCGGGCAGTCAGCCCACCTCCTGCCCGCCCGCACCGTACGGCTGACCGCCCGCGAGCACGAGGTCCTCGACCAGCTCGTCGCCGGCCTCAGCAACAAGCAGATCGCCCGGCACCTGCGCATCTCCGAGCACGGTGTCAAACGCCTCGTCAGCAGCGTCCTGCTGAAGCTCGACGCCACCAACCGCACGGCCGCCGTGGTGACGGCGATGAAACTGGGCCTCACGGACTGACACCCGGCGCCGGCGCGGCAACCCGCGGGCGGGTGGAGGAGCGGGCGGCGGCCGCCCGTGGTGCCCTACCCATCCGGCTACCCCACCCGGGCAGCTCAGTGTGGGCGGTCATCCGGGCCTGTCGGCGGGCGGGGGCCGGGCTCATGATGAGCCCAGCCCCCGCCCGAGAGGACGCAGATGAGGACCGCCAGATGAGCTGGAGGCACCAGGACCCCGCGGCACTCGCGGACGCCGCCGTCAGCAGCCTCGCCCTCGCCGCCGACCCGTTCGCGCAGTCGGCGGCCCCCGGCTTCTGGGCCTGGTCGAGGGACGCGCACCGGGCGGTCACCGACGCCGTGCTGGCCCTGCCGGACGACCGGGTCCGCACCCTCGCGGAGGCGGTCGCCAAGGCCCCCGACGACATCTCCTCCTGCCGGCGGCTGACGGTGCTGCTGGCGGACCGGATCAGGCGCCGCGGCGACGACCCGGACACCGCGCGCCTCGCCGCCCTGGTCTGGGACGCCGAGACCCGCTCCCGGCTGCGCATGCAGACCGGGACCGAGCGACCGGCGGGACTCGGCACCCCGGGCGCGCGGGAGATCCTGCGCACCGCGCGGCCTGCGGCCAGGGCGGCCGGCCCCGTGGACGCGGCGCTGGTGGTCCCGTTCCGGGAGCGCGGCGGGGAGAGCGACCGCACCCGCAACCTGGCCGCCGTCCTGCACGCGCTGAACGACCAGACCCATCCGCGCGAGCGCTACCGGATCGTCGTCGTGGAGGCCGACAGCGAGCCGCGCTGGGAGAGCGTGTTCGCGCCGTACTGCGACACCTACCTGTTCGCGCGGAACGCGGGCCCGTTCAACTACTCCTGGACCATCAACGCGGGCGTCGTGCACGGGGCCCGGCCCGCCGGCCTGATCTGCGTGCTGGAGGCGGACATCCTCGTCGACCGCGGTTTCGTGGAGCGCGCCGTGGAGCGGTTCCGGGTGCCCGGCACCCAGGCGCACTGGCCGTTCGAGGACATCCTCTACCTGGACGGGGCCTCCAGCCACCAGGCCGTCACCGAACGCTGCCTGGAGGGCCGCGCGGCCGTGGAGCGGGACGCGCTGCGCGGCGTGTTCCTGCGCCGCAGCCCCGGGGCCTGCGTGTGGCTGCGGGAGAGCCTCTTCACCCGCATCGGCGGGTACGACGAGCGGTTCACCGCCGGCTGGGGCGGCGCGGACAACGACTTCGCCTGGCGGGCCGACCTGCACGGCGGCATGGACCGCTACCGGGACCGCATGGTGCACCTGCACCACGCGCGGGCCGCCGACTGGTTCGACGCCGAGGGCGCGGGGTCCACCGCCTACGAGACGTTCCCCTGGTGCAGCTGGCCGCCCCACTCCGCGATCGGCGACCTGTCGAAGTTCCGTACCCACTAGCCGCATGGCGTGCCGCGGGCACTCCGCGCGCCCAGAGCACTCCAGGAACGGGGAAGACTCCATGGAACCAGTGGTCGGCATCGGCCCGGTCTCACGCACGGCCGTCGACGCGGCACTCGCCGTGGCCCGGCGCACCCGTACCCCGCTCATGCTCATCCCCAGCCGCCGCCAGGTGGACGCGGCCGAGTTCGGCGGCGGCTACCTGGGCTGGACCACCGAGGAGTTCGCCGCCCACGTCCGCGAGCAGGACCCGGACGGGCTGATGCTGCTGTGCCGCGACCACGGCGGCCCGTGGATGCACACCGCCGAGGCACACCTGACCGATCCGGCCGAGGCGCTGGAGTCGTGCCTGCGCTCCTTCACCGCGGACCTGGACGCCGGGTTCGGGCTGCTGCACATCGACACCTCCGAGGGCCGGCCCGGCACCGGCCCGGTCCCGGCGCCGACCGCCGCCGCCCGCCTGGTGGAGCTGTACGCGCGCTGCCACGCCGAGGCCACCGCGCGCGGCAGGGAGGTGGCGTACGAGATCGGCTTCGAGCCGCAGGGCGTGTCCACCAACGACCCCGACGAGTTCAAGGCCGCACTCCGTCTCGTCCTGGAAGGCATCGAGGCGGCGGGTGCCCCCAAGCCCCGGTACGTCGTCGCGCAGACCGGCACGAAGGTCGCCGAGCTGCGCAACGTCGGCCGCTTCCACGATCCGGCGGCGCGCGCCGAGACGCTCCGCCAGGTCTCCACCCTGGCCGCCACCTGCCACCAGGAGGGCGTGCTGCTCAAGGCGCACAACTGCGACTACCTCACCGCGCGGGAGACGGCACTGCTGCTGCGCGCGGGTGTGGACGCCTTCAACGTGGCACCCGAGTACGGGGTCGCCGAGACCCGCGCCCTGCTGCGGGTCCTCGACGAGACGGGGCTGACCGGGGCCAAGGAGGACTTCCTCCGCCTCGCCCACGACAGCGGCAAGTGGCGCAAGTGGATGCTGGATCCCACCACGGCGACGGACGTCGAGCGCGCCGTCATCGCCGGGCACTACGTCTTCCGCACCGACGAGGGCCTGCGCATCCGCGCCCGGGCCGCGCACGCCCTCGCCGCCCGGGGCCGCCCGCCGCTGGAGACGGTGCTCCGGGAAGCGGTGGCCGAGCGGATCGAGAGCGCGCTGCGGGCCGTCGGGGTCGCGGGCGCCGCCGGAGGTGCGCGGTGAGGGCCCTGGTGGCCGAGGTGTTCGCGCCCGAGACGCTCCGGGAGGCCGTCGACCGCGTCCTGCGCGTCCCCGACGAGCACCGCACCTTCACCAAGGACGCCGCCTTCGCCGAGGAGACCTGGGCCATCGGCCCCGCGCTGCTCGAAGCCCTCATGGACCACGGACTGCCGCACCGCGGCGAGGGCGGCCGGCGCCGCTTCGAGCGCACCGACCTGCACAACATCAGCACCTATCTGCGCCTGCCCTCGCCCTACTTCCTGGCCCTGGCCCGCAAGGCGCGGGCCATGGAGGAGGCGGCACGGGCAGGCCGTCCGCACGTCCACGAGCTGGAATTGAGGGCCGGCTGCGCCTCCGGCCACCCCGGCGCCTGCTCCTTCGCCCCGGTCCCCGGCCTGGTGCGGCACAGCGAGCCGGGAAGCCTGCGCGGAACCGGCCCCGGGGCCTTCTCCGTGCGGGCCCGGCTGCCCTCCGACCGCCTGGTCTTCGACGAGGAGCGCTCCGAGCTGCTGTCGCTGGTCGCCGACTGGGAGCTGTACGTGCTGCCGGACGGCGTCATCGAGGACGAGGGCTTCTCCCGGGCGACCCGGCTGGCCAACTGCCTCATCCCCACCCGGCTGCTGCTGAGGGAGGCCGAACGGCGCGGCATCGGCGCCCGCCACGGCGCGGGGCTGCTGGTCGCGCCGCCGTTCACCACGCCGCACCACTGGGTGGAGTTCGAGCTGGACGGCGGCTGGGTGCCCGCCGACCCGGTGCTGCTGACGGCGTTCGCGCGCTGGGGGATGACGGACCCCGCCGCGTGGCCGTACAACCGCTCGGTCGCGGGCATCGTCTGGCACCTGCTGACCTGGCCGTCCAAGGTCTTTTTCCCCGTCGTCCACGACCACGGCCGCCAGGCACCGCCGCACATCTCGGCACGCTAGCGGCGCGGTCCCCGGCACACCCGCCACCCGCGCCGCCCACGGCGCGCCTGCCTCGCGCACGCTCCCGGCAGGCCCGCCGTCCGCACCGTTCACCCTCGACGGAAGGACCGCACCATGGGTACGCCCACGACCGAAGGCGCCTTCACCGCCATCAGTGAGCCCGAGGGCGACACCGGCGCCCACCCGTCCCGGCCGCCGCGCCAGGTGGCGCCCGGCGTCCGGGTCATCGAGTTCGCCGACACCAAGAAGGTCGTCAAGCTGTGGGGCCAGGAGCGCTGGCTGCACGAGGAGGAGCCGGACGGCCCCTACGGTTTCAAGTTCATCCGCATCAGGGCGGGCCACCGCACCTCCCTCCAGTACCACGAGCACAAGCGGGAGAGCTACTTCATCCTGGAGGGCGAGGCGGTGATGCACTACCGCGAGACCCGCGACGGCGAGACGCTGCGGCTGCCCATGCCCGCCGGGACGCTGGCGCACGTGGACCCGGGGGCCGTGCACCGGGTCGAGGGCGTCACCGACATCGTGCTGGTGGAGGTGTCCACCTACGACGACGGCTCGGACAACGTCCGGCTGGAGGACGACTACGGGCGCGGTGACGGCCGCGTCGCCGAAGAGCACGACGAGCGGCCCGGGCGCTGAGGAGGCCGGGCATGGGCGGCTTCACCGTTCCCAAATACCGCTACCCCGCCCAGTTCGCGGGCGGCGAGCGCGAACTGCTGGGCAGGATCGAGGAACTGCTGCTGCGCGGCGGCTACGTGCTGGGCGAGGAGGTCGCCGCGTTCGAGGAGCGGCTGGCCGCCTACCTGGGTGCGGCCCGGACCATCGGCGTCAACTCCGGGACGGACGCGCTGATCCTCACCCTGGACGCGCTCGGTGTCGGCCCCGGCGACGAGGTCGTCACCGTCGCCAACTCCTTCCACGCCACGGCCCAGGCCATCGCCCGGCGCGGCGCCACACCCGTCTACGTGGACTGCCGCGAGGACGACTTCCTCATGGACCTCGACCGGCTTCCGGACGCGCTCACCGAGCGCACCCGCGCGCTCATCCTCGTCCACATGTTCGGCAAGGCGGCGGATGTGCCCCGGGCCCTGCGGCTCGCCCACGACGCCGGGGTCACCCTCGTCGAGGACTGCGCCCAGGCCATCGGGGCCCGCAGCCACGGCGTCCGCGTCGGCACCGCCTCGGCGGCGGGCTGCTGGAGCTTCGCGCCGTCCAAGAACCTGGCCGCCGCCGGGGACGCCGGCGCCATCAGCGTCCAGGACGCCGGACTGGCCGAACGGCTGCGCCTGCTGCGCCACTTCGGCCAGCCCCGGCAGAACGAGCACGAGATCCTCGGCTACAACTCCCGGCTCGACACCCTCCAGGCGCTGATCCTGCTGCACAAGCTCGACCGGCTGGACACCTGGAACGGCCGCCGCGCCGAGCTGGCCGCCACCTACCGCGAGCGCCTCGGCCACCTCCCGCTCCGCTTCCAGCGGCCCGGGGAGGACGGCGAACACGTCTACCACCTCTTCCAGGTGCGCACCGAGAGCGAGACGGTACGCGACGGGCTGCTGGCCCATCTGATCGCCTCCGGTGTGGACGCCGTCGTCCGCTACCCGGTGCCCCTGCCGCACCAGCCGGCGCTCGCCGGACCCGCCGCCGGGCGGCACCCCTGCCCGGTGGCCGAGGAACTGGCGCGGCAGACGCTCTGCCTGCCCATCCGGCCCGATCTGAGCGCCGCCGAGATCGGGCACGTGTGCGACGCCGTCGCGGGCTGGTTCGGCGCGGAGGCCGCCTGATGGAGACCCGGGTGCACACCGCTCCCGACGACGCCGCGTTCGCCGGATACCTTGCCCACACCCGGCACGCCTTCGGCAAGGCCCCCTACGACCACGCCACCCTGCGCGCCCACGGGGTGACGGCCGTGGCGGCACGCGGCGACGAGGTGCTCGGCGGCGGCCTCTTCCTGCCCTTCGCCCAGCACTTCGGCGGGCGTCCGGTACCGTCCGGCGGCGTCGCCTGGCTCGCCGTCGCCCCCTGGGCCCGGGGCGCCGGACTCGCCCGCCGCCTCACCGAAGAGGGCACCGACCGGCTCCGCCACGAGCACGGAGCCCACCTCGCCTGCGCCTGGACCCCGGCCCCGGGACTCTACCGGCGCTGGGGCTGGGAGTCCGTCGCCGTCGCCTCCAGCCACACCCTCGACCCGGCGCGACTTCCGCCGGTACGGGGCGATTTCACCGCCGTCGTGCCCGACGAGTCCGCCCGCGCCCGGCTGCGGGACCGCCTTGCCGCCGGCTGGAACGGGCCGCTGCGGCACCCCTCCTGGTGGCGCGGCTGGAAACAGCGCGTCACCGAGGGGGCGCTGACCCTCGGCGTCACCCGCGAGGGGACGCTGGCCGGCTACGCCACCGTCACCGTCGAGCCCCACCGGCCCTGGGGCGTCGCCGCCGTCGTGCACGAGCTGTGGCACGACGGGCTCGACGCGCTGCCCGCCCTGCTGGAGGCCGTCACCGCCGGCTCGCCCCAGGTCCGCGAGATCCGGCTGCGGCGTTCCGTACTGCCCCGGCCCGGCCCCCTCCAGTGGGCGCTGGACCACTACACGGTGCGCGAGGAGGGCTGGTACCCGTGGGTGCTGACCCTGCTCGACGTACGCCGCGCGCTGGAAGCCCGCGGCTGGGACCCGCAACCGGGCGGCGGCGTACGGCTGGAGGTCGTCACGCCCGAGGGCAGGTCCGCCCCCTACGCGCTCACCTTCGAGGAAGGGCTGCTGCACGCCCAGCGCGGCAGCCCCCCGCCCGGCCACCCGGCCACCCGCACCGTGCGGCTGCCCGCCGGGACGCTGGCCGCCTGGTACGCGGGAGCGCTGCCGCTGCGCCACGCCGCCCGGCTGGGCCTGGCCGACGGCGCCCCGCGGGACCTCGCCCTCCTCGACGCCCTGGCCACCGGCCCCACCCCCTGGCTCCCGGACAGCTTCTGACCGGGGCCCGTGAGGTTTCCCCGCCGGGGCCGCTCTCCGCCGCCGGAACCCGGGTCCCGCTCCTCGCCGCCGGGGGAGGGCCGTTACCTGTCCTGCCCGCTGCCGGGGGTGCCGCACAGCGCGTGGTCGACGAGGGCACTGGCGGTCCGCTCCTGCCGGAGCGCGCTGCCGGGCGAGTCGTTCAGCGCGGTGGACATGGAGACGGTGACGGCACGGCTGCCGTCGCCCGTGGCGCCGTTCAGGGTGATGTAGCCGCCATCGCCTCCTTCGTGGCTCCAGTAGCTGCCACCGCAGGACAGGGGCCGCTCGACCAGCCCGAGGCCGTAGCGTCCGTGCGGCCAGAACGCCCGGGTCTCCTTGTCGACGGGGACGGTCTCCCGCATCTCCGCCAGCCGCGCCGGGGACAGCAGTTCGCCGCCGAGCAGGGCCCGGAAGAAGCGGTTGACGTCCGCGGTGGTGGAGACGTAGCTGCCGGGGTCGGGGAGGACCACCTTGGTGACGTCGACCCGTTCGCCGGAAGGGAAGACGTCGTAGCCGTTGGCGTGCGGACGGCGGAGTGCCGGGTCGCTGCCCGGCAGATAGGTGCGGTCCATGCCCAGCGGTTCCAGGACGCGGTCCGCGACCTCCTTGTGCCAAGGGCGTTGTGCGGCCTTCTCGATGATGAGGTCGAGCAGGACGTAGCCGGTGTTGGAGTAGCTCCACCCGGCGCCGGGCGGGAAAGCCGGGCGGTGCCGCATCGCCCGCGCGACGATCTGCCGCGGTGTGTAGGTGTCGTACCGGCGCTCGCGGTACTCCCGCCGGGTGGTGAAGCCGGGGAGGGCGTCGTCCCGGATGCCGCTGGTGTGCTGGAGGAGCTGGCGGACGGTGATGCGGCGTCCGTCGTTGCCGTGGCCGTCCACCAGGCCGGGCAGCCACCGGTCCACCGTGTCGTCGAGCGCCAGCCTGCCCTCGTCGACCAGTTGCAGGACCACGGTGGCCACAAGTGCCTTGCCGGTGCTGGCCATCCGGAAGTAGCCGTCGCGGGGCACCGGACGGTCCGTGCCCGCCCGGGCGACGCCGCTGGTGGCTACCAGATCACGCCCGGGTCCTGTGGTCACCCGCGCCTGGACACCGGTGACCCCCAGCGCCCGGAGGGCGTCGGCGTCCCGGCGCAGATCGTCTCGCCCGTATCCGGGCGGGGCCGCCCCGGAGCCGGCCGGCAACTGGACGGCGATGGCCGCACCGACGGCGACGAGGGCGGCTGCGACCGCGGCCCGCCACCGCGCGCCCATGCGGCGGTGCGGCCGACGGGGACGGCCGGGTCGGCCGGGCCGGGGAGCGGGCGGGCGGTGCGGCGCGACGGCCGGGTTCGCTGGTCTCATGCCCCGCACGCTAGGCGGGCACCCGGCCGCGTTTCGCTACCCCAGGCTCCCGGAAGAAAGCTACAGCTACCTGTAGTGCCTCCAGGCAGCCTGGTACCTAGGCTGCGGCACGTGGGACCTTCCACAGTCCTCCTGTACGACGGCGGGAAAGCGGGACACGTGCTCGACAACCTCGGCGCTGCGCGCGCATGGCGGCTTCAGGCGTGGCGCAGCGGGCGCTATCTGCTGCGCACCTTGGCGGCCGCGGTGGTGACGCTCGCCGCGGCACCCCTGCTGTGCCTGCCGCCGCCGGCGGCGCGCCGGGCGGAGCGGCATCGCCGCCGCGCCGGGGAACTGCTGGGACAGCCGGTCGAGCCGCGTCCGCCTGCCGCCGGCCGCGACCTCGTGTGGCTCCTGACGCAGGTGGTCACCGGCCTGCCGGCCGGCGCCCTCGCCCTGCTCCTCCTGGGCAGCCTGCTTCTCACCCCCGTCATCACGGCGTTGTGGTGGGCCTTTCCCACGGCACCGTGGCTGCCCGTGGTCAGCGTTCCCCTCACCGGCTGGGGCACGGCTTTGCCGCTCGGCCTGCTGAACCTCGTCTTCCTGGCGGCACTGGCCGCCCTCCTCCTCCCGCCGCTCGCCCGGGCGCACGCCCGGTGCTGCCTGGCACTCCTGAGACCCTCGCCCGCGGCGCGACTGGCCGAACGCGTCACCGAACTCACCCGGACACGTGCGGACGTCCTGCAGGCACACAGCGCGGAACTCCGCCGGATCGAACGAGATCTGCACGACGGTACCCAGGCCCGGCTCGTGGCCATCGCGATGCGGCTCGCCGTGGCCGGCGAAAGCCTCCCCGACGTCTCCGGCACGGCCGCCGTTCTCGTACGGCAGGCCCACGCCGAGACCGAGGACGCGATGACCGAGCTGCGCTCCGTCATCCGCAGCATCTATCCCCCGGTGCTGGCCGACCAGGGCCTCGCCGGTGCGATCAGCACCCTGACCACCAGAGCCGGGGTGCCGACCCGCATCGACACGGGCCCGCTCGGTGAGGTCCCCGCGGCCGTCGAGGCGGTGGCCTACTTCGCCGTCACCGAGGCACTGGCGAACATCGCGCGGCACAGCCGCGCCACCCGCGCCTCGGTCCGCGTCACCCGCAACGGCGCGCTGCTGCACGTGGAGATCGCCGACGACGGGACCGGCGGAGCGGACGCCGCCCGGGGATCCGGCCTGGACGGAATACGCCGCCGCGCCGCCGCCCTGGACGGCACCATGGAGATCAGCAGCCCGCCGGGCGGGCCGACCGTCCTCACCGTGGAGCTGCCGTGCGCGTAGTGATCGCCGAGGACAACGTCCTGCTGTCGTCCGGGCTCGAACTCCTGCTCAACTCCCAGGGCTTCGAGGTCGCCGCGATCACGTCCGACACCCGCGGCTTCTTCGCCGCGGTCGAGACCCACCGGCCGGACGTCACCCTCGTGGACGTGCGGCTGCCCCCGACCTTCCGCGACGAGGGCATCCGGGCCGCACTCCAGGCGCGCCGGGACCATCCCGGACTTCCCGTCCTGGTGCTGTCGCAGTACGTGGAGCAGGACTACGCGGGCCGCCTCCTCGCCGACGCCCGGGGCGGTATCGGCTACCTGCTCAAGGACCGGGTGAGCCGTGTCGCGGAGTTCACGGACGCGCTGCACCGGGTGGCCGCCGGCGGCACCGCCATGGACCCCGAGGTCATCGCCCAACTCCTCGCGGGAGGCGACCCCGTCGACGCCCTGACCGCACGTGAGCGCGAGGTCCTCGCGCTGATGGCGGAGGGCCACGACAACGCGACCATCGCCCAACGGCTCGTCATCACCGACAACGCCGTCCACAAACACATCGGGAACGTCTTCGCCAAGCTCGGCCTGTCGGCCGGTGACAGCGGTCACCGCCGCGTCCGCGCCGTGCTGGCCTACCTCCGCCGCCATGGCGGTACCGCGCTCGACCCGGCGGCATCGCCCCACTGACACGACATCCCCGCACTGAGGCACGGCACACCCGTACGGGCGCCCGATCGGCTACCCCGTCCGGGCGCCCGACAGACGCTTCACCGCCCCGGCCGACTCCAGGAGGCTCGACACATGCGCTCCAGGAAGGTTCAGGCATGACGTGGCGGGCCGCGACAGCGGCGCCCGCGCCCGCACCCCGAGGCCGGTCCGCACCGGCGGCCGACGTGGTGCCGCCCGCCGCCGACGAGGACGCGTGATGCCGCACCCCTCCCGCACCACGCTGCTCGTCATCGCCAAGGAGCCCCGCCCCGGCCGGGCCAAGACCCGGCTCGGCCCCGTCTTCACCGAGCACGGGGCCGCCTCCCTCGCGTCCGCCGCGCTGACCGACACGCTGCGCGCGGTGCTGGCCACCCCGGCACGGCGCCGCGTCCTCGTCCTGGACGGCCGGCCGGGGCCGTGGCTGCCGGGCCCCGACGAGGGCGGCGACACCCTGGAGATCGCCCCGCAGGCGGCCGGCGGACTCGACGCGCGCCTGGCCGCCGCCTTCGCCCTGTGCGACGGGCCCGCCCTGCTCGTCGGCATGGACACCCCGCAGCTGACCCCCGGACTCCTCGCACCGGCCACCGCGCCGCACGCCTGGCGGGACCACGACGCCTTCTTCGGCCCCGCCGCCGACGGCGGCTTCTGGGCCCTCGGACTCGCCCGCCCCGACCCCGCCCTGCTGCGCGGCGTCCCCATGTCCACCCCCACCACCGGCGCGGTGCAGCGCGCCCGGCTGGTGGACGCCGGACTTCGAGTGTGCGACCTGCCCGAACTGCGGGACGTGGACGAGCCGGACGACGCGGCCGCGGTCGCCGCCCGGGCCCCCGGCACCCTCTTCGCCGCCGAACACGCCCGCCTGCGCGGACTGCTGGACCGCGCCCCCGCGCCGACGGCACCGGGCACAGCGGGCGACTCGCCGGGCGCCCCGGGGACGGCCGGGGCGTGAGCGGGCGGCGGCCGGCGACCACAGCCGGGTCCTGGACCGAGGACCCCTACACCCGGGCGATCAGCCTCGGCCGCGGTCCGCTCCGGCTGCGCGCGGCCGGCGGCTGGTCGCTGCCGCTGGACGTGGAGCGCTGGTGCGCCGGAGCGGACGCGGCCGATCTGACCGTCCTGGACCGCTGCCGCGGCGCCGTCCTCGACATCGGCTGCGGGCCGGGCCGTCTGGTGGCCGCGCTGCGTGACGAGGGGCACCCCTCGCTCGGCATCGACGTCAATCCCGCCGCCGTCGCCCGCACTGTGCGGCGCGGCGGACGGGCCGTGCGCCGCTCCGTCTTCGACCCGCTGCCCGCCCCCGGCAGCTGGGACACCGCCCTCCTCATGGACGGCAACATCGGCATCGGCGGCGATCCCGAGCTGCTGCTGCGCCGTGTCGCCCAGCTGGTGCGGCCCGGCGGTCTGCTGCTGGCCGAGGTCGCCCGGGAGGACGTCGACGAACGGCTCCGGGTCTGGCTGGAGAGCGCCCAGGGCGGCACGGGAACCCCCTTTCCCTGGGCGCGGTTGGGCGCCTCGGCACTGGACCGCCTGGCTGGGCCCGCCGGCTGGACGGCACAGGACGCCTGGTCCAAGGACTCCCGGGAGTTCCTCGCCCTGCGCCGGGTCTGTCACGGGCGCGGCCACCGTGCCACTGGGTCCGCCGCGTACCGCCCGCGCCGGGTCCGACCCGGGCGCGGAGGCGGCACCGGTCCGTGCCATGATCCCGGTGGGGCGGGGCCGGTGGACCACGGCGGTCCGCGCCCGCGCCCGTACCGTGAGCAGCCTGGCGGAAAGGACCGTGCGGTGAAGGGGAAGTGGCCCGGCGGCACCATGCGTGCCGCGCGCATCACCGGTCTCGGGCGGACGGACCTGGCCACGGTGCCGGTTCCCGGGCCGGAGCCGGGATCGGTGCTGGTGCGCACCCGCAAGGTGGGGATCTGCGGTACCGATCTGGAGATCCTGCACGGAACCTCGGCGTTCCTCCAGGACGGCCGGATCACCTTCCCGCACGTCTTCGGGCACGAGTGGTACGGCGAGGTGGTCGCCTACGCGGAGGAACCACCCGCGGACGCCCCGGGCGTCGGCACGCTCGTCGTGGGCCGCACCATGGTGCCCTGCGGGCGCTGCGCCGACTGCCACGCGGGGAGGACGCAAAGCTGCGCGGCCCTGCGGGAAGTGGGCCTCTACGGGCTCCAGGGCGGTGCCGCCGACTACGTGCGCGTCCCCGCGCACGCGCTCACGCCGCTGCCCGCGTCACTGCCCGAGCCGGCGGGCGCGCTGGTGGAGCCCGCCGTCTCCGTCGTCGAGGCGTTCGAGCGGGCGCGGCTGCGCTTCGACGACCGGGTCGCCGTCGTGGGCACCGGCACGATGGGACTGCTGGCCGTGCAGTTCGCGCGCCACCACGCCGCGGCGGTGGACGCCGTCGGCATCGACGGGGGCCGGGCTCGACCTCGCGCTGCGCTGCGGCGCGGACGCGGCCCACCACGCCGACGACGTGCCCGAGCACGCCTACTCCCTCGTCGTGGAGGCGTCGGGCGCCGCCTCGGCGTTCACCGGGGCGCTCCGCATGGCACGGCGCGGCGGCCGGGTGGCACTGGTGGGGGTCGCCAGGGAGCCGGTCTCCTTCGTCCCGGGCGAACTCTCCCTCCAGGGCGTGGACGTACTCGGCATCCAGCACGGCGTCTTCCACTACGACCGCACGGTCGCCCTCTTCGAACGGGGCGTCCTGGACGCGGCGCCGCTGGTGGCCGAGGTGTTCCCGGCCGCCTCGGCGAGTGCGGCCTTCGCCTTGCTGGAGCGGGGCAGAAGCGGCCCGCCGAAGATCCTCCTGGACTTCGGCGGGTGACCGCTTCCGGCGGGCGGGGGCGCTCAGTGCGCTGAGCGGGACGTGGAGCGGGAAGCCCCGCCCAGCAGCCGGGCGACGGCCCGGAAGGGAAGCGTGACGACGGTGGCGATGGCGCCGCCGATCGAACGCAGCACGTCGGCGATGGCGCGGAGCATCATGTCCTCCTCGGTGGACGGCTGGTGTGTCTGTCCGCCCCACGGGTGGCCGCCGGCGCGGAAAGCAAACCCTCGCCGGGCAAGCCCTCGTTCACCACAGCGTCGTGGCCGCGGCCCCCGCTCCCCGCGGCACGTAAGCCCCGCGCTCGAAGTCCAGCAGGTGCCGCTTGCGTTCGATGCCGCCGCCGTACCCGGTCAGCTGCCCCGTCGAGCCGATCACCCGGTGGCAGGGGACGACGATACTGAGCGGGTTCCGTCCGTTGGCCAGCCCGACGGCCCGCGCGGCACCCGGCCGGCCGATCCGCTCCGCCAGCTGCCCGTAGGAGAGCGTCTCGCCGTACGGGATGGTGCGCAGCGCCTCCCACACGGTGTGCTGGAAGGCGGTGCCCTCGGGGGCCAGCGGCACCGTGAACTCCTTGCGGTCCCCGGCGAAGTACTCGCCGAGCTGCTCCGTCACCTCACCGAAGGCGCCCGGGTCGCGCTGCCCGAACGTCTCCTGGGCGGGACGGTGCCGGTGGGGCTCCATGTAGATGCCGGACAGCGTCCCGTCGGTGGCGACCAGGGTCAGCGGGCCGACGGGGCTGTCGATGACGGTGTGCGTGCGGTGCATGGCTCGTCCCTTCTCCGTTCCCCTCCAGTCTCCCGTTCCCCGGGGGAGGGGACTGGCGGAAAAGCGACATCGGGATGCACCGGGCGCGCGGGCCCGCGAGGCCGCACCGCCGCACCGCCGCACCCGCCGCCGGGCCGGCCGGTCTCAGCCGTCCCAGCCGGCCCGCGCCGTCTGGACCCTCTCGCGGTAGTCCGCGTACCCCCTCTCGTACCGGTCCCGCTCCTCCTCGTCCGGCTCCACCAGCCGGTACTCCGCGTGCCACCTCTCCTCGTCCACCGGGTCGCCCAGCGCCGCGCGGGCCACGACGGCGGCGCCCCGCGCACCGACCTCGGCCTCCAGCGGCACCCGGACCGGCCGTCCCAGGATCCCGGCGAACGCGCGCATCCAGCCCTCGGAGCGGGTCCCGCCCCCGCAGGCGGCTAGCGTGCGCGAGAGTCCCGCGGCCTCCAGGCAGTGCCGGGCCGCGTAGCCGACCGCCTCGCACATCGCCCGGACCAGGTCGGCGCGGTCATGGGCCAGGGTCATCCCGGCGAACCCGGCGCGGGCGCCGGGGGAGACGAACGGGGCGCGCTCGCCCGCCTCCGACAGGAACGGGAGCGCGGTGACCCCGCGCGCCCCCGCGGGGCTCTTGTCCAGCAGCGCCTCCAGGTCGCCGGTGGACGCGCCGACGAGGCCGAGCGCCCAGTCGATGCCCGCGGTGCCGACCATCGCGGGCAGGGCCCGCAGCCAGCGGTCGGGGCGCGGGGTGCACAGCCACATCCCGGCGGGCTCGCCGTCCCGTCCCTCGTCAGCGCGGTCGGTGAGCACCTGGCAGGCCAGCGTCGTGCCGACCGTCAGCAGCCCGTCGCCCACTTCCCGCACCCCGCTCCCGATGGCGCAGGCGGGGAGGTCGTAGGGGCCGGAGGTGACCGGCAGCCCGGACGGCAGGCCGAGCAGCGCGGCCCCGTTCCGGTCGAGGGCCAGGACGGTGCGCGGCGCGGCCGGTTCGGGCAGCAGGTGGCCGAACCCGTCGACGCCGCAGGCGGCCAGCGCGGCGGGGGAGTAGCGGCGGGTGACGGGGTCGAGGAAGGGGAGGGTGGCGTCGGAGGCGTCCACGCCGATGGTGCCCGTCAGCCGCTGGGCTATCGCGTCCACGCAGTAGCCCGCGACCGCCGCGCGCTCCAGCGCCTGCGGCTCGTGCTCGGCCAGCCACGCCAGCAGCGGCGCGTGGCAGCCGGGGAACATGCCCGAGCCGGTGTGCCGGAAGACCTCTTCCACCGTGCCGTCCCGCTGCCAGCCGGCGACCAGCCGTGCGGCGCGGCCGTCCATCCAGGAGATCATCCGCCGGACTGCCCGGCCCTCGGCGTCCCGCAGCCACAGCCCGTCGCCCTGGCCGGTCAGGGCGAGCGCCGCGGGTGGCCCCGGCAGCGAACCGGCCACCTCCCGCACCACCTCGGCGACGCTGTCCAGCACCTCGTCGAGGTCCTGTTCGACGATGCCGCCGGGCTCGCGCAGCAGCGTGGAGCGGCGCGCGGCGGTGTGCAGCGCGGTCCCGTCCCGGTCGAAGGCGACGGCTTTGGTGACGGAGGTGCCGACGTCGACACCGATGATCGCCCCAGTGGTTCCAGTCATGGCCGTGCGCCCTCCAGACGGCAGTCGCGGTGCTGCTCGCTCGTTCTCCACATCGAGATTGTTATATTTATAGCGCTCGACGTGAAGAAACCCAATGCCCTCTCGCTGTTCACCGCCGAAGCCCCGCCCTGGAGGACGCATGACCGCCCGGCTCCTGCTCGTCAGACACGGCCAGACCGTCTGGCACGCCGAGAACCGCTACGCCGGGATCTCCGACGTCGCGCTCACCGACGACGGGCTGCGCCAGGCCGAGGAGCTGGCCCGGTGGGCGGTGGCCCGCTCCCGCGAGACGCCGGTGCGCGCGGTGGTCAGCTCGCCGCTGGAGCGGGCGCGGCGCACGGCGGCGCCCGCGGCCCGCGCGCTCGGGCTGGCGCCCGCGGTCCACGAGGGGCTGCGCGAGGCCGACTTCGGCTGGGGCGAGGGCCGCACCATCGCGGAGATGACCGCCGACGACGCCGGACTGGTGCGCGCCTTCCAGCAGGACGCCGAGACCGGCGCCTTCCCCGGCTCCGAGCCCCCCACCGCCGTCGCCGCCCGGGTGTGCGGGGCGCTGCGCGAGGTCGCCGCGGCCCACGAGGGGGGGACGGTCCTGGTAGTCGCGCACAACACGGCGTTCCGCATCGCCCTGTGCGCCATGCTCGGCATCCCCGTCGGCCGCTACCGGCACGTCCTGCCCCGGCTCGACAACGCGGCCGTCACCGAGATCGAGGTGAGCGGCGACCGTACGGCGCTGCGCTCCTTGAACGTGCCCACCGGCCCCCTCGCCGGCGCGGCCGCTCACACGCCGGCCACCGCCCCCGCTGCGGCGGGCTGAGGGGCGCCGGACCATGACGAACACCGGCCGCAAGAGCGGCCCGTCACCCGCCGCGGCCGCCCGCTCCCAGGAGAACCGCAGGCAGCGCATCGCCGAGCACGTCGTGCGGCACGGCACCGTCACCGTCACCTGGCTCGCCGAGACGATGGGCGTCAGCGTGATGACCGTCCACCGCGACCTGGACGCGCTTGCCAGGCGCGGGGTGCTGCGCCGCTTCCGCGGCGGCGTCTCCGCGCTGCCGACCAGCGTCTTCGAGAGCAACCTCGACTACCGCCTCGGCGTCCACGTCGCGGAGAAGGAGGCCGTCGCACGGGTAGCGGCGCGGCTCGTCGAGCCCGGCATGTCCGTGATGCTGGACGACTCCACCTCCGTGCTCGCGCTGGCCGGCCTGCTGCGCGACAAGGGGCCGCTGACGGTGCTGACCAACGCCCGCCGGGTGCTCGACGTCTTCGCGGGGTGCGAGGAGATCCGCCTCATCGCGCTCGGCGGCGAGTACTCCCGCACCCACGACTCCTTCCTCGGGGTGCCGTGCGTGGAGGCCGTCGAGGCGATGGCCGTGGACCTGGTGCTGGTCAGCACCTCCGCGATGAACGCGCACATGACCTTCCACCAGGAGCAGGACGTGGTGCTGGTCAAGCGCGCCATGCTCGACGCGGGGGCCCGGACGGCCCTGCTGATGGACCACTCGAAGGTGGCCCGCACCGCGCTGCACCGGCTGTGCCCGGTGGCCGACTTCGACCACGTCGTGGTGGACGACGGGGTGGACGCCCAACTCGTCGCGGACCTGAGGGAGCACACCGATGTGCGGCTCGCGGAGGTGAGGGGTGGGAGGTGAGGGCGTGAGAGACGCGAGCCCCTTTTTCACATCGAGTGTGTGAATTTAACATCAGAACTGAAACGTAGACGACTGAAACGCTG
>NZ_VJOK01000001.1:6611037-6621597 GCF_013302895.1 Streptomyces albus subsp. chlorinus
CACGCGCTCAAGACGGGGTACGACCCGCTGCGGGGCGAGTGGCCCGACGAGGTCCTCGACGCGCTGGGCATACCGGCGTCCTGGCTGCCGCCCGTCCAGCCGCCGGGCACCTCGGTCGGCACCGTCTGCGCCGGGGCGGCGGCCGAGACGGGACTGCCCGAGGGCTGCGAGGTCCGGCTCGGCATGACGGACGGCTGCGCCGGCCAGCTCGCCACCGGAGCGGTGGCTCCCGGCCAGTTCGTGGGCGTCCTGGGTACGACGTACGTCCTCAAGGGCGTCACCCGCCGCCTGGTCACCGACCCCTCCGGTGCCCTCTACAGCCACCGGCACCCGGACGGCTGGTGGCTGCCGGGCGGGGCCTCCAACACCGGCGGCGAAGCCCTCGCCCACCGCGACGCGGAGCGGCTGCCCGCACTGGACGCGGCGGCCGGCGCGCGCGGGCCCGCCTCCTGCGTGAGCTACCCCCTGCGCCGGGAGGGCGAGCGCTTCCCCTTCGTGGCGGGCGCCGCGCGCGGCTTCACCCTGGGCACCCCCGCCGACGACGCGGACCGGCACCGCGCCGACCTGGAGGGCGTCGCCTTCCTCGAACGGCTCGCCCTGGAGCGCGTCCAGGCCCTCGGCGTACCGGTGTCCGCGCCGCTCCACGCGGCGGGCGGCGCCAGCCGCAGCCGGCTGTGGACCCGCATCCGCGCCACCACGCTCGGCATGCCCCTCCGTGTCGTCCCGCACGCCGAAACCGCCCTGGGCGCAGCCCTGCTGGCCGCCACCGGCACGCTCCACCCCTCCCTGGAGGAGGCCGCCGCCGCGATGACCTCCGACGGCCACCTCGTCGACCCCCTCCCCGGGGAGAAGGCCGCCCTGGACGACTCCTACGGCCGCTTCGTCCAGGAACTCACCCACCGCGGCTGGCTCTCCCCCCTCCCCGCCGCCTGACGCTCCCGCGCGGTGCGGGGCGGCGCCGACGGGCAGGCAGGGCCGGGTCCCCCGCCGGTTGCTATGCGGACCGGTGGTCCGTATCGTTCAGGCGGACCACCGGTCCGTATTCATTGCCCTGCGGACGGAGACGAGGACCATGCCCACCACCACCGCGCCGGCACCGGCCCCGGCGGAGCTGTTCCGCCACGGCCTGGAACTGCTGTTGCAGAAGAAGATCACCGACTGGGCCGGCCTGTGGGCCCGGGACGGTGTCATGGAGTTCCCCTTCGCCCCCGAGGGCCGGCCCCGCCGGCTGGAGGGCAGGGAGGAGATCGCCGCGTACATGCGGCACTACCCCGACCACATCGACCTGCGCGACTTCCCCGAGGTGCGCATCCACCAGACCGCCGATCCGGAGACGATCGTGGTGGAGATGCGCGGAGTGGGCCGCCTTGTGCAGACGGGCGGGCCCTTCGACACGCGCTACGTCGCCGTGGTGACCGTGCGGGACGGGCTGATCTGCTCCTACCGCGACTACTGGAGCCCGCTCGCCCTCCAGCAGCCCGGCGCGGACTTCACCGGGCACGCCCGATGACCGCCCCCGGGACGACGCTGGTCATCGGCGCCACGGGCACCACGGGCAGCCGCACCGCCGCGCGGCTGGCCGCCGCCGGCCACCGGGTGCGGGCGGCGAGCCGCCGGGCCGCACCGGTGCCGGGCGCTGAGGCGGTCCGCTTCGACTGGTACGACGAGACCACCCACGCGGCTGCCCTGGAGGACGCCGACCGCCTCTACCTGGTGCCTCCCGTGGGGGACCCGGACCCGGCCGCGGTGATGCTGCCCTTCCTGGAGCGGGCCCGCGCGGCCGGGGTGCGGCGCGCGGTGCTGCTCAGCTCCTCGGCCGTCCCGGAGGGCGGCCCCGCCGTGGGAGCGGTGCACGCGGCGCTGCGGCGCGGCATGGTCGAGGAGTGGGCGGTGCTGCGGCCCTCCTGGTTCATGCAGAACTTCACCGGCTCGCACCCGCATGCCGACAGCATCCGGGAGAGCGGCACGTTCATGACCGCCGCGGGGGACGGCAGGATCGGCTTCGTCGACGCGGACGACATCGCCGCCGTCGCCGTGCACGCCCTGACCGACGCGCACGCCCCGTGCACCGATCTGGTCCTCACCGGACCCGAAGCGCTCAGCCACGACGACATCGCCGCGGTCCTCACCCGGGTCGCCGGCCGGCCCGTACGGCACCGCCGTCTGACGCCCGCGCAACTGCGGGACCGCCTCACGGCGGCGCTGCCCGAAGAATTCGCCGCGCTGCTGGCCGACATGGACCGCGCCATCGCGGACGGCGCCGAGGACCGCACCACCGACACCGTCCACCGGGTCACCGGCCGGCCGCCGCACAGCTTCCCCGCCGTTGCCGAGAGGGAGTTGCGGCGAGCGGACTGACGGCAGTCATCCCGCAGGGGGGAGGCGCCGGGCGCCTCCGGAAGAGTGCCGTCAGAAGGGGTGCCAGCGCACCGTCGGGTCGGAGTCCCGGAGCGAGGCGACCCGGCGGCGGAACTCGGCCAGGGCGGCGGGGTTGCCCGGGGCGTGCTGCGCGACCCAGGCACAGCTGGCCGTCTCCCGTGCGCCGCGCAGCACCGCGCACCCCTCCCATGCGCGCACGTCCCAGCCGTAGGTGGTGCAGAAGGTGGCGTACTCGGCCGCGGGCAGCCCGTACCGGTCGTGGCTGAGGGCCATCACCACCAGGTCGTGCTCGCGCAGATCGGAGGAGAAGGTCTCCAGATCGACCAGCAGCGGGCCCCGCTGGGTGACGTGTACGTTGCGGGGCAGTGCGTCCCCGTGCACCGGGCCGGGCGGGAGGTGGGGGAGGAGTCCGGGCAGCGCGGCGACGATGTCGTCACGGCGGGCCCGCAGGAACGCCGCGTCCTCACGCGGTACCGCGTCCCCGGCCAGCCGCAGCCAGCGCTCGATCCCGCTCATCAGCTCCCGCGCGGGCAGCGCGAAGGGCGGTTCGGGCAGCGCGTGCACGAGCCGCAGCAGCCCGGCCAGGTCGGCGGCCGTCGCGGGGCGGGCGGCGGGGGGCAGCCGCTGCCAGAAGGTGACGGGGTGGTCATCGACGAGCCGTGCCGACGGCTCGGCCGCGCGCACCGCCGGTACGCCCTCCCGCTCCAGCCAGGAAGCCACCCGCAGCTCGTGCTCGGCGCGGTCCAGCAGCCGCGGGTCCCGGCCGATCCGCACCACGGTGCCGTCCAGGGCGAAGACGGCGTTCTCCCCGAGCGACAGCAGCTCCGCGCCGCCGCCGGGGCCGCCCGTCGCCGCCGCCAGCACCTCGCGTGCCCGGTCCTCGGTGAATGCCTCACTGCTCGCCATCGCCTGTGCTCCCTGGTCTCGGTCGGTCTTCTCCCAGGCTGTCAGGCGGCCGGAGGCGCGTCCGCGCCGCCCCGGTCCAAATGCGGCGTATCTCTCATCCGCCCGACGCAACCACTGTTCCACCCGAGAGGTCTGCATCATTGACAAGCACGGTGAAAACGGGCAGTTGGGAGCAGGAGTTGCACAGCAAGCGGGGCAGCAGGCCGGGAGCCGTGGCGGTGGTCGCCGCGGCGGGCACGGTGGCGGTCGGTCTGCTGACGGCGTTCGTCCAGGCGAGTTCGGGGGCGGCGGCCTCCGAGAAGCATCCGGGCTGGGAGCAGAGCGTGCGCGCTTCCCGCGTCCCCGCGCAGGCCGCCCCTCCGCGCAGCAGGCCCGAGGCGGCGCCGAGCTCCCGGCCGAAGGCGCCCCGGAAGGTCAGCCGGACGATCAGCCACCATGTGGAGCGGGGTGCCAAGGGGGCCGGGGGCGGGCCCTCGGTGGCGCTCACGCTGGACGACGGCCCGCACCCGGAGTGGACGCCCAGGACGCTGGACCTCCTGCGCAGGTACCACATCAAGGCGACGTTCTGTCTGATAGGCCCGAACGCCGAGCGCTATCCGCAGCTGGTCAAGCGCATCGTCGCCGAGGGGCACCGGCTCTGCGACCACTCGGTCGACCACGACACGGGGATGGACCACAAGCCGGTGGCGTACCAGAAGCGCCAGATACTCGGCGCGAAGAAGATGATCGACAAGGCGTCGGGCGGCGCGCCCGTGTACTACTACCGGGCCCCCGGTGGCGCGTTCACGCCCGACAGCCGCCGCATAGCCGCCCGGCACGGGATGCGCCCGCTGGGCTGGGTCGTCGATCCGGGGGACTGGCAGCGCCCGGGTGCCGAGGTGATACTCCGGCACGCCCAGGAGCAGACCGAGGACGGCGCGGTGATCCTCTTCCACGACGGCGGCGGGGACAGGTCCGAGTCCTATGAGGCCCTGCGGCAGTTCCTGCCCTGGCTGAAGGACCAGGGGTACGGTTTCGCGTTCCCGAAGGCTTGACCGGCCACCGTCAGCCGTTAAAGTCTAGACCAATCCCCCCAGTGTGCTCTCCCTCTCACCGAAGGAGCTGAGATGCACAAGAAGCCGTACAACAAGCGCAAGTTAGCCGCCCTGGCCGGTGTCGGGCTCGCCCCCGTCCTGGTCATCGGGCTCACCGCGACCCCCGCCAGTGCGCACGGCTGGGTCACCAACCCCGCGAGCCGCCAGGCGCAGTGCGCCACCGGCGTCGTCCAGTGCGGGGAGATCAAGTGGGAGCCGCAGAGCGTCGAGGGCCCCAAGGGGCTCAAGGACTGCGCGGGCGGCAACGCACGCTTCGCGGATCTGCGCGACGACAACAAGGGCTGGCGGGTCACCGACGTCGGCAGCTCGGCCACGTTCAACTGGCGGCTGACCGCCAGGCACGCCACCAGTACGTGGCAGTACTTCATCGGCAACACCAAGCTCGCCGAGTTCAACGACGGCGGCCGCATCCCCGGCGAGTACGTCTCCCACAACGTCAGCTTCCGGGGAATCACCGGTAAGCAGAAGGTGCTGGCGGTGTGGAACATCGCCGACACGGCCAACGCCTTCTACGCCTGCATCGACGTCAACATCCGCGGCTGACCTCTTCGGCGGGTGCCCGGCCGGCACCGGTCACCCGCCCGCTCCGGTACCGCGGCCGGAGCACCCTCGTTCCCGGTCACCCCCTCGCCAGGGGTGGCCGGGATTTCCCGTGTCCGCCGGAGGGCCGCACGGGCCGCCGCGTCCGGCGCCGGGAGGGGCCCGCGGAATCCGCTGTCCGGAAAACGCCTACCGGTACACGCTTTTGGGAATCGGCTGTCTGGAAACCGCGTTCTGGAACGCGCTGTTTGCGAATCGCCGACGCGCGGGATTAATCGGGTACCAGCACAATTCCGTGGTCACAGTCGCCGCTCGTGTCACCGTCAACTCGCCCGGCCCACAGGTAAGTTGGTACGACTGCTCGCGACACGCCGAATCCGCATCCGCCACCGCCCGGCTTTCCGGGTGTACGGACGCCCGACTGCCTTGATTCCAGGGGGAGTTCGGGAATTTCCCGGAATCCTATTATGGGCAGCCTTATGGGGAAACCGTTTGCTCGAATCCGGTATTGCGGCACGCTTCTTTCCAAGGAACGGCCCGCCGTGGCGAGCCTGGAACCCCCAAACACCCCACTCCTGCAAGGAGGTCCCCGTTGCCCCTTGCCCTCCTGGCTTTGGCCATTGCGACATTCGGTGCGGGCACGGCCGAGTTCGTGATGATAGGTCTGCTGCCCGAAGCCGCGTCCGACATGGGAGTCAGCATCTCCGATGCCGGCGGCTACGTATCCTTCTACTCACTCGGTGTCGTCATCGGAGCCCCGCTGCTCACCATTGCGGGTATGCGGGTCCGCCGTAAGACGATATTGCTCGCGATGACCGGCCTGTTCATTTTCGGAAACACCGCGTCAGCCTTTGTCCCGAACCACCAGCTCCTGTTGGCGGCGCGGTTTACGGCAGGGTTGCCGCACGGTGTCTTCTTCGGAATCGGCGCCGTCGTCGCGGCCGGACTCGTGGGGCCCGAAAGGCGGGGCCGCGCGCTGTCGCTGGTGCTCGTCGGCGTACCGATGGCGAACATCGTCGGCTCGCCGCTGGGCACCCTGCTCGGCCAGACCGTCGGCTGGCGCTGGACGTTCGTCGTGGTCGCGGGCATCGGCGTGCTCGGGCTCGGATCGCTGGCCGCGCTCCTGCCCCAGGAGCCGGAACCCGTCCGCGGCAGCGTGCGCGGGGAACTCGGCCTGTTCCGGAGGCCGCAGGTGTGGCTCGCCTACGCCATCGTGGTCTTCGGCTTCGCCGGAACCTCGTCCTTCTACACCTACATCCAGCCACTGGTGACCGAGGTCAGCGGCTACACCCCCACCGCCGCGACAGCGCTGCTGGCGCTCGCCGGGGCGGGCATGACGGTGGGCACGATGCTCGGCGGACGGCTCGCGGACTGGCCGGTACGGACCATCTGCGGCGCTCTGCTGACGCTGTCGGTCTCCCTCGTGCTGATCATGGTCACGGCACAGAACACCGTCCTGGTGGCCGGCAACGTGTTCCTCACCGGCATCGCGGGCATGGCCGCCATCCCCAGCGTCCAGGCCCGCATCCTCGACCACGGAAGGGACGCACCCGAACTGGGCTCCGCCAGCGTCCAGTCGGCGTTCAACATCGCCAACTCGCTGGGCGCCTCCCTCGGCGGCATGGTCATCGCCGCGGGCTTCGGCCTGACCTCACCGAGCTGGCTGGGCGCGCTGCTGGCGTTGACCGGCGCCTGTTTCGGCCTGCTGTCCGGCTGGCTGGACCGCGGCTCCCGCTCCTGGGAGGTCCCGGCCTCGACACCGTCGTGGAAGAGTGTCAAGTCGGAAGCGTTATGGGACCGAGCTGAAGCGAGACGCCGTGGCGCGGGACGGCCGGACCGTCCCGCGCCACGGCGCGCCCGGGACCTCGCCCGTACGGCCCAGGGCCGGACAGCCCCTGGCCCGTACGCCGGGAGGGCGGGGCTCAGCCGGCCGCCGCACCCTCCTCGTGGGTCCACCGCAGGATCGCGCCGAGCCCGCCGACGGGCAGCTCGTCGTCGGCCGGCGCCACCAGCACCTCGGCGTCGGTGGCCACCGCCGACCGCAGCAGCGCGTCGTCGGCCCGGGCGGAGACGGGCTCGCGCGCGCCCAGGTATGGGAGTTCGGACCGGCGCACCCCCACCTGGTCGAAGCCGTCGCCGACCCACACCTCGCGGTCCCGGTCGGGACCGCCGGGCCGCACCAGCAGCGTGCCCACCCGGTGCTCCCGGGCGGCCTCCACCAGCCGCGGCACGCCCTCGGCCACGGCCGTGCCCGCCGAACCCGCGGGCCCGGTGCCCGGGGCGTGCGCGGCCCGCAGCTCGGAGAGGGCCTCGGCGGTGTGGCGTTCGGCGAACTCCCGGCGGGCGCGCTCCGTCTCGCGGTCCAGCAGCTCGGTCGCCGCCCCGGCCGCGCGGCCGCCGTGCGAGGTCTCCACCGCGAGGGTCCGCAACTGCTCGGGCAGCCGCTCGTGGACGGCGCGCCGCTCGCGCGGATCGCCGCTGAGCACCAGGACGTCCGCGCCGGTCTGAAGGAACCGTTCGGCGACCGCCTCCGCGATCACCCCGGCGTTGCTCTCCCAGGTGTTCTCCACCCGCACCTGGAAGTGCTTCTCCGAGGGCTCCCCGGTGGCGGTGCGGTGCACCGGCCACTCCTCGCCGCGCGCCTGACCGGCTTGCCGGGTCCCGTGCGCGTCCACGAGTTCGAAGTCGGCGCCCGTACGGTCGATCCTCGCCGTCAGACACAGCGGGTTCTCCCCCAGCAGTTCCGGCAGCGGGCCCAGATGGGGCAGTGCCGAGAAGGACACCTGGGCGCGGTCGGGTGCCCTGGTCAGCGGCAGGTCGAGGACGACGTCGCCGTCCGCCGCGAAGACGACGGCACCCTGCGGTTCGGTCCGCGGGGAGAGCGCCGCCAGGCGTTCCGCGACGGCTTCCGCGGTGGCCGCCCCGGCCCCCTGCCGCGCCAGCTCGTCCCCCACGGCGCGGGCCGTCAGCCGGCGCTCGTCCCCGGAGGTCTCGGTCGCCCGTGCCGTACCGACGTAGGCGGTGGCCCACGGTCCGCTCCGGTCGAGTAGGGGAGCGAGGGAATCGAGGCGCATGGTTCCTCCCTGCGTCGTCGAGGGGGCGATGTGCGGATGTGATCGTCGTGGCGTGGTGGTGCCGGACGTGTACGAGGGGCGCCCGGGACCGCCCGCGGTCCGTGCGGGTACCCCGCGCCCCGGGCACCGACACGCCGGTCCGCGGCCGCGGACCCCCTCCCGTGTGCGGACCGCGCGCGGCGGAGGCCGTCCGTCCGTTCCGCCCGGCGGCCCCCGGGACGAGCCGGGACAGGGGCATGTCAGGATCCGGGGCATGGCGTCACTGAGCGAACTCCTGCCCGCCGAGGCGATCCGCCTCGGCCTGACCGCCGACGACTGGCGCTCCGCCGTCCGCGCGGCGGGCGACCTGCTGGTCGCGACCGGCACCAGCACCGACGCGTACACCGACGCGATGGTCCGCACCGTCGAGGAGAACGGGCCGTACATCGTGATCGCGCCCGGTTTCGCCTTCGCGCACGCCAGGCCCTCGCCGGAGGTCCTCCGTACCGGACTGTCCTGGGTGCGGCTGGCCGAACCCGTCACGTTCGGCCACCAGACCAACGATCCCGTCACCCTCGTCGTCGCGCTGGCGGCCCGCGACTCCGGTTCCCACACGGCGGCGATGGCGGCCCTCGCCCGGCTGCTGGGAGACCCCGAGACCGAGGCCGCCCTGCGAGCCGCATCCGACCCCGAGGCGCTGCGCCGGGTGCTGGCGCGGCAGGACGGGAACGGGGACGGGGACCAGGACCGGGCCCGGGACGCCGAGGACACCGGCGGCAGGGCCGGGGAGCGGCGGCGGCCCGCCACGGCGAGCGCGAGCGGGCCCGCGGTGCACAAGATCCTCACCGTCTGCGGCAACGGCGTCGGCACCAGCCTCTTCCTCAAGAACACCCTGGAGCAGGTCCTGGACCGCTGGGGCTGGGCCCGGCACATCACCGTCGAGGCCACCGACACCATCTCGGCCCGGGGCAAGGCGTCGGAGGCGCAGGCCGTGCTCGCCTCCCGCGAGATCGCCAGGACGCTGGGTGACATCGGCGTCCCCGTCAAGATCGTGGAGGACTTCACCAGCACCGCGGAGGTGGACGCCGTGCTCCGCGACACCTACGACGTCTGACCCCACCGGGTACCGGCTCCCGCCACCACCCCTGCACGAAGCGGAAGGCTCCATGGACTGGCTCGTCACGACCGCGACGTTCCTCGTCAACGAGATCCTCAGCGTTCCCGCATATCTCATCGGCCTCATCACGGCGGCCGGACTCATCGCCCTGAAGAAGCCCGCGGGGCAGATCGCCGGCGGCGCCATCAAGGCGACGCTGGGCTTCCTGCTCATCAACGCCGGCGCCGGGTCCGTCGTCGGCTCCCTGGAGCCGCTGGGGCGGATGATCCAGGGCGCCACCGGGGCGCACGGGGTGATCCCCACCAACGAGGCCATCGTCGGCATCGCCCAGGCGCAGTTCGGCGCGCGGGTGGCCTGGCTGATGATCGTCGGCTTCGGACTGGGCCTGCTGCTGGCCCGGTTCACACCGCTGCGCTACGTCTTCCTGACGGGCCACCACATGCTCTTCATGGCGACGCTGCTGACCGTGGTGCTGGCCACGGCGGGGCTGCCCGCCTGGGCCGTGGTGACGGTCGGCGGTGCGCTGCTGGCCATCCTGCTGGTGTCCATGCCCGCCTTCGCGCACCCGTGGACCAAGCGCGTCACCCGGAGCAACTCGCTGGCGATAGGCCACTTCGGGACGGCCGGCTATGTGGCGGCGGGCGCGGTCGGGCAGCTCGTGGGCAGGCGCAGCCGCAGCACCGAGGACATGAAGCTGCCCGAGGGCCTGCGCTTCCTGCGGGACTCCATGGTGGCCACCGCGCTGTCGATGCTCCTCATCTACGTGACCATGGCCGTCGTCCACCTCGCCAAGTCGGGGAAGCGGGCGGCCTTCGAGGCGTTCGCCACCGGCAACGGCGCCGCCGCCACGGATGTGGGGAACTACCTGATGAAGGCCGTCATGCAGGGCCTCCAGTTCGGCATCTCGGTCGCCGTCATCCTCTTCGGCGTCCGCACCATCCTGGCCGAACTCGTCCCCGCCTTCCAGGGCATCGCGCAGAAGGCCGTACCCGGCGCCGTGCCCGCGCTGGACGCGCCGATCGTCTTCCCGTACGCGCAGAACGCGGTGCTCGTCGGCTTCCTCGCCAGCTTCACGGGCGGCCTGTGCACCCTCGCGCTGCTCGCCTGGGTGCTGGAGCCGGCCTTCGGGCTGGCACTGGTACTGCCCGGCCTCGTCCCGCACTTCTTCACCGGCGGCGCGGCCGGTGTCTACGGCAACGCTACGGGCGGCAGGCGCGGTGCCGCGCTCGGCGCCTTCTGCAACGGCGTGCTCATCACCCTGCTGCCCGCCGTCCTGCTGAAGGTGCTCGGCGCCTTCGGGGAGGAGAACACCACGTTCGGTGACGCCGACTTCGGCTGGTTCGGCTCCCTCATCGGCTTCGCCGCCAAGGCGGGCACGGCGGGCGGCATCGTGCTGATGCTCCTGGCGGGCGCCGCCGTGCTGGCGGGCGCCATCCTGGTGCAGAAGCGGGTCGTGGAGCCCGGCTGGGAC
>NZ_VJOK01000001.1:6622285-6631790 GCF_013302895.1 Streptomyces albus subsp. chlorinus
GAGCCGCCGCCCGTCCCGGGCGGACGGCGGGTTCGTGCGCGTTCCGCCCCGCGATGTCCGAGCCCGCTGGTAGAAGTCACCCGACGGACACCGCAGCGTCGCGAGGAGACCCCATGAGTACGCACACGGTCACTTCCCTGGACGGCACCACCCTCACCTGCGAACGGCTCGGCGACGGCCCGCCCGTCGTCCTGGTCGGCGGCGCGCTCAGCGCACGCGGCGCGGGGCTGCCGCTGGCACGGGAACTGGCGGACCTCGGCATGACCGGCGTGGTCTACGACCGCAGAGGCAGAGGCGACAGCGGCGACACCCCGCCGTACGCGCCCCAACGGGAGGCGGAGGACCTGGCCGCCGTCGCCGCGGCGCTGCGCCCTGACGCGGACGGCGGACGGGTGCACGCGTTCGGGATGTCCTCCGGCGGCATCGTGGTGCTGGAAGCGGCGGCCCGCACGGACGCCCCGCTGGGCAGGCTGGTGCTGTTCGAACCGCCCTTCACCGGCGCCGCCGGGCTGCCCCAGGCCCCCAACCACGCGGCGCTCCTGGCCGACCTGGTCGGCCAGGGCAAGCGGGACCAGGCCGTCGCCCACTTCATGACGGAGGTCGTCGGCCTGCCGCCCCAGGCCGTCGAGGGGGCCCGGCGGTCGGCGGGGTGGGACGGGATGGAGAAGCTCGCCCACACCCTCGTCTACGACACCTCCCTGCTGGGCGACGCCTCCCTGCCGGCCGGCACCCTGTCCGCCGTGGACGTCCCGGTGCTGGTGCTCAGCAGCAGGGCGAGCACGCCCGCCCTCCAGGAGGCCGCCCGCGTCACCGCCCAGGCCCTGGCGCACGGGGAACACCGCGCGCTCCCGGGGACCTTCCACCAGGTTCCCCCCGGGGAACTGGCCCCGGTGATGCGGGACTTCCTCCTGGACTGAGAGCCGCTGAGGGGCTGGCGAGGGTTGCTGAGGGCTGCCGAGGGTCCGCGGGAGGCGGCCGACGGGGGGCGGGCGGGTGCCACCGGACGTCCGCCCGGCCACCAGGTGTGATCCAGGGGGCTGAGCCGGACGCTCGTCCGGCCTACACTTCCCGATCATGCCGAACGACGCCGGGAACCCCGCTGCCGCGCAGCCTCCGCTCTTCGAGACCATGTCCACGATGAGGGCCATGCGCCGCCTCAAGCCCGACCCCGTACCGGACGAGCTGCTCGAACGGCTCGTCCAGGCGGCGGTGTGGGGCCCCAGCGGGGGCAACATCCAGGGCTACGAGTACGTCGTGGTCGCCGACCCCGCCGTCATGGCGCGGCTGGCTCCACTGTGGAAGCGGTGTGTGGACGCCTATCTGGCCACCACCGGCAAGCACGCGCCCGCGGGTATGGACGAGGCGGCCTACGGTCGGATGGTCGCCGCCATCGAGTACCAGCGCGACCACTTCGCCCGTACCCCGGCCCTCGTCATCCCCTGCTACCGCATGCCCCTCCCGGCGCCGGACGAGGAGGGGCAGCGGGCCTCGCTGGAGGCGCTCGGCGAAGCCGCGGCACACCGGCTGGCTGCCGTCCAGGAGCGCTTCACGGCACTCGCCGAGGGTTCCTGCGTCTACCCCGGCGTGCAGAACCTGCTGCTCGCCGCGCGCGGTCTCGGCCTGGCCGCCAACATCACCATCTGGCACCTGATGCTGGAGGAGGAGTGGAAGCAGGCCCTGGGGATCCCGGAGGAGATGCGCACCTTCGCCGTCATCCCGGTGGGCCGGCCGCAGGGCAGGTTCGGCCCCGTGCGGCGGCGCCCCGTCTCCGAGGTACTGCACCGCGACGGCTGGTGACGGCCGGGCACGGGGAGCGCGCGGAAGGGGGCTCCCCGCGCCCGGCCGAGGGACACACCGGGAGGCGATACGTCAAGTCTTCTCCATGGGTTCGCCAACTCCCCCATGAAGCAGGGCAGTTGGGGGAAGCCACCGACTGTTCCGATGGTTCGGGCAGTGAGCGACTCGGGGGTGGGGGAGATGGACCCGGTACCAGCGAAGGGGACCCGGCGGTGTGCGGCGGCCGACGAGGCGGACCCGACACCGTGCGAGGGCAGGCCGGCGGCGGTCACCGTCATCGCCCGTGACGGCACCCAGCACACCGGGTGCGTCCACCACACCGCCCGGCTGCTGGCCAGCCTGGAGGGGGCGCGGCTGCACCCCTCGGCCGCCGCGCTGCCCTGGGCCTGCGAGGTCTACTGCCGGGCGGCCCAGCTGCCGCCCTTCGCGTGGCAGATCGGACGCTGACCGCCCGGCACACGGTGTCTGGCGACCGGCGACCGGCGACCGGCGACCGGCACACGGCGCCCGGCGACCGGCGGACGCCCGGACCGACGCGGGAGACGGACGGACGGCGCCACGCGGCACATGCCGCGGGCGCGGGTACTCGGCAGGGGCCGCCCCCGGTGATGGGATGCGGTCGAACGGGAGAGGACCCGACCCCGACCCCGAGGAGGGAACCGGCATGAGCAGCGCTGCCACCACCGGCGAGAGCGCCGGCAACACCGAGTACGGCCGCAAGGTGTTCAAGAGGTCCAAGAGCCACTTCGCCGACCGCATCACCGCGGACGGGCGCGACGGCTGGCCCGTCGAGGCGGGCCGCTACCGGCTGGTCGTCAGCCGTGCCTGCCCGTGGGCCAGCCGCGCCCTGGTCTCGCGGCGCCTGCTGGGACTGGAGAGCGCGCTGTCGCTGGCCGTCACCGACCCCATCCAGGACGACCGCAGCTGGCGCTTCACGCTCGATCCCGACGACCGCGACCCGGTGCTCGGCATCCGCTTCCTGCACGAGGCGTACGACAAGCGGGAGACCGGCTACCCGGGCGGGGTGAGCGTCCCGGCCGTCGTGGACGTGCCCAGCGGCAAGCTGGTCACCAACGACTACCAGCAGATCACCCTCGACCTGGCCACCGAGTGGCAGGCGCTGCACCGGCCGGGGGCGCCCGACCTGTACCCCGAGGCGCTGCGCGACGAGATCGACGAGGTCGCCGAGGGCATCTACCGGGACGTCAACAACGGGGTCTACCGCGCGGGTTTCGCCACCACGCAGAAGGACTACGAGGCGGCGTACGCGGATGTCTTCCGCAGGCTGGACCTGGTGTCCGAACGGCTGAGGGGCCAGCGCTACCTGGTCGGTGACACCATCACCGAGGCCGACATCCGGCTGTTCACCACCCTGGTGCGGTTCGACGCCGTCTACCACGGCCACTTCAAGTGCAACCGCAACAAACTGGAGCAGGACCCGGTGCTGTGGGCGTACGCGCGGGACCTGTACCAGACGCCGGGGTTCGGCGACACGGTGGACTTCGACCACATCAAGCGGCACTACTACGTCGTCCACACCGGCATCAACCCGACCTCGATCGTGCCGGTGGGCCCCGACCTGTCCGGCTGGCTCACCCCGCACCACCGCGAACAACTCGGCGGTCGCCCCTTCGGCGACGGCACCCCGCCCGGACCGGTGCCGGCCGACGAGGAGGTACCGGCCGGGCACCGGCCCTGAGCCCTTGCCCGGGCTGCCCCTGCCGCAGGACGAACCAGGGCTGACAGACGGACGCCGAGGTCTCCGGAGATGCCCTCCCGCCCGCACCCGGTCGATGACGCGCGGAGTAATGACCGCGCGGCCCAGCGGCCCCCCGCTCCCCGGCCCCGCCCCCCCGGCCACAGCGTGCGGTTGACGTGGTCGCGCCGTGCCGGAAGAGTCCCGCGCGTGGAGATCGACGAACTGACGCGGCCGGAACGGCGGGTGTGGGAGGCGTTTCCGCGCGGCGAGGAGGTCGACCTCGCGGCGGACGGCGAGAGGACGGTACGGGCACGGGTGCTGCGCTCCCTGCTGCTGCGGGCGCCGGCGGAGGACGGGGAGATACCCGCGCTGCGGCTGCGGGGCGCGCGGATCACCGGTGAACTCGACCTCCACTCCGCCGTCGTCACCGCGCCGGTCTCACTGCGGGAGTGCGTCTTCGAGCAGACCGTGGTGCTGTACGGAGCCGAGTTCCGGCAGCTCGCCCTGCGCGGCTGCCGGATGCCGGGGCTGTGGGCGACCACCGTGCGGGTGGACGGGGCGCTCCGGCTCAACGACTGCCGCGTGACCGGGCCGCTCCGGCTGAGCGGGGCGCGCGTCGGGGGTGCGCTCTTCCTCGGCCGCGCCGTGCTGGACGCGGAGCGGGGGGAGCGGGGGCCGGAGGAGTCCGGGGTGGCTCTCCGGCTGGACCACGCCGTCATCGGTGAGGACCTGCGCGCCGCGAGTCTGACCGTCCACGGCCAGGCACGGCTGGACGGCATGACCGTCACGGGCTACGTCCGCTTCGACGACGCCCGCTTCCTGCACCCCGGAGGCCCGCGCAACACCGCGCTCCAGGCCGAGACGCTGACCGTGGGCACCGACCTGCACGCCATGCGGATGCGCGCCGAGGGACGCGTCAACCTGCGCGGGGCCACCGTGCCGGGCCAGCTCAACCTCGCCTACGCGCGGCTGTCGAACCCGGGCGGTGTCGCCCTGCGGGCCAGCAGCTGCACGGCCGGTGAGTTCTGGCTGCGCGAGGCGGCGCCCGTCGAGGGCGCCGTCAACCTGCGCCGCGCCCGCTTCGACCTGCTGCACGTGGCGCCAAGCGTGCTGCCCGGCGAGGTGCTGCTCGACGCCCTCGCCTACACCACCCTCGCCCCCGCCCTGCCCGCCGCCGAACGGCTGGAGGTGCTCACCCGGGACGGGGACGGCTACGTGCCCTTCGCGTACGAGCAGCTGACCGCCGCCTACCGGCACATCGGGGACGACGCGGCGGCCCGTACCGTCCAGCTCGCCAAGCAGCGCAGGCACCGCACGACGCTCTCCCCCCACGGGCGCCTGTGGGGTCATCTGCAGGACGTGACCGTCGGCTACGGCTTCCGGCCCCTGCGGGCCGCGGGCTGGCTGGCCGGGCTGCTCCTGCTGGGCGCGGTCACCTTCGGCCTGCATCCGCCGCGTCCGCTCAAGGCCGACGAGGCGCCCGGCTTCAACGCCTTCGCCTACGCGCTCGACCTGCTGCTGCCCATCATCGACTTCGGCCAGGAGAAGGCGTACGCACCGGAGGGCTGGTACCAGTGGCTGGCGTATCTGCTCATCGTCGCCGGCTGGGTGCTGGCGACCACGTTCGTGGCCGGCGTCAACCGTACGGTGAGCCGCGCCTGAGCCGCGTCTGAGCGGGCGGCGGGCGGGGCGGGGCGCCGGCGCCGTCGGAGCCCTGTCCGGAAGGGCTTCGGAGGCTCAGGAGGCGCGCCAGACCGTCGTGGCGTTGCAGAACTCCCGGATGCCGTGCCCGGCCAGCTCCCGCCCGTAGCCGGAGCGCTTGACGCCGCCGAACGGCAGTGCCGGGTGCGAGGCCGTCATGCCGTTGAAGTAGACGCCGCCCGCCTCCAGGTCCCGTACGAAGCGTTCCGTCTCGCACTCGTCCCGTGTCCACACGTTCGAACTCAGCCCGAAGGGCGTGTCGTTGGCCAGCTCGATCGCTTCGTCCACGTCGCGCACCCGGTAGAGCGAGGCGACCGGGCCGAACGCCTCCTCGCGGTGGATGCGCATCTGGTCGGTGACCCCCGTCAGCACCGTGGGCTCGTAGTAGAAGCCCCGCTCCAGCCCCTCGGGGCGGCGGCCCCCGCACGGTGCCTGGGCGCCCTGGGCGAGCGCGTCGGTGACCAGCTCCTCCAGGTCGTCGCGGCCCTGCTCGCTGGAGAGCGGGCCCACGTCCGTCCCCGGGTCCATGGGGTCGCCCACGGTCAGCTCCCGCATGCCCTGGACGAACAGTTTTGCGAACGCGTCGTAGACGTCGGTGTGGACGAGGAAGCGCTTGGCGGCGATGCACGACTGGCCGTTGTTCTGCACCCGCGCGGTCACCGCCGTGCGGGCGGCGGACTCGATGTCGGCGGAGGGCATCACCACGTACGGGTCGCTGCCGCCGAGTTCGAGAACGGTCTTCTTGATCTCGTCCCCGGCCACCGAGGCGACCGCACGGCCCGCGCCCTCGCTCCCTGTCAGCGTCGCCGCGGCCACCCGGGGGTCGCGCAGCACGGACTCGATCGCGCCGGAGGGCACCAGCAGGGTCTGGAAGCAGCCCGGCGCGAAACCCGCGCGGTGGAAGAGGTCGCCCAGGTACAGCGCGGTCTGCGGCACGTTGGAGGCGTGCTTGAGCAGCCCGACGTTCCCCGCCATCAGCGCGGGCGCCGCGAACCTGATGACCTGCCACAGCGGGAAGTTCCACGGCATGACGGCGAGGATCGCACCCAGCGGCCGGTAGCAGACCTTCGCCCTGACCGCGCCCGCGTCCTCGACGTCCTCCGCGGCCGGGTACTCGTTGGCCAGCAGCGCCTCGGCGTTCCGGGCGTACCAGCGCATCGCCTTCACGCACTTGGCCACCTCCGCCTCGGCGGCGGCCAGGGTCTTGCCCATCTCGGTCGTGACGACGCGCGCGACCCCGCCCGCCTCCCGCTCCAGCAGCCCAGCCGCTGCGGTCAGCAGCCGGGCCCGCTCCTCGAACGTGGTGGTGCGCCAGACACGGAAGGCCGCGTCGGCCTCCGCGATCCGGCGGTCGATCTCGTCCTCGGGCAGCGGGTCGAACGTCTTGAGTGTCTCGCCGTCAGCGGGGTTCACCGTGGCGATCGGCATGGGATGCGACCTCTCGGCAGTCCGGGCCAGCGGTGTCGGCCGCCCGCGGGCAGGCGGCCGACCCCCGGCCGTCTCTTCAGCGGCACGCCGGATCCTGTCCCGGGGCGGCCCGGCGCCCATGACGGGGGCGGGCGGAAACCGTGTGCCCGCCCCCGCTCAGCTCTCCGTGGCGGGCGGGACGTCGTCGGGGTCGTAGTCGTCCAGCCCCGCCTCGACACGCTCCTCCTCGGTGCGCCTCGCCAGCTCGTCGTCGTCCGGCTTGTTCGGCATGCCCCCGTGGATCCGGCGCTCCTCCGGGCCGCGGATCTGGTCCGGCTCGCCGCCGGCCTGGTCGGGTTGGCGCTTGGACATCTCCAGCTCCTCACCTCGGGAAACCGGGCACCCCGGCCTGCGCCGCGCGGAGCACCCGTTCGGCGGGTCCTGCCCTCCGGGGTTGCCCGCCCTGGCGACGGAAAACCCCCGGAAATCCCGGCCCCGGTATCCGAGCACGGAACGAGGCTCTTGAGCGTTACGAGGGTGCCGGAGCCGTCACCGACGGCCCTCACGTCCCGCCCCACGAGGAGTACCCATGACGCGACCGACCAGCGCAGGCCAGGTGACCGGCGGCGTCCGGCCCGCCGAACCGGCGGACGTCCCCGCCGCGCTGGACACCCTCACCCGCGCGTTCGCGGACTACGCCTTCACCCGGCACGTCGTCGCGGCCGACGACCACGAGAGCAGGGTGCGCCGGTTCCAGGAGCTGTTCCTCACCCGCATCGGCCTGCCCTACGGGCGGGTGTGGGTGGCGGACGGCGGCCGTGCGGTCGCGGTGTGGACGACCCCCGAGCGGGACCCGGCACCCGGCTTCGCCGAAGTGGGGCCGCTGCTGGAGGAGCTGGCCGGGGACCGCGCGCCCGCCTTCGAGTCCGCCGAGCGCGCCCTCGCGCCGTACCGTCCGGCGGAGCCCGCCTGGTTCCTCGGCACGGTCGGCGTGGACCCGGCGGCCCAGGGCTGCGGGCTCGGCAGCGCCGTCATACGGGCGGGGCTGGCGGAGGCCGACCAGGCGGGCTGCCCGGCCTTCCTGGAGACCTCCGCCGAGCGGAACGTGAGGTTCTACGAACGGCTCGGCTTCACCGTCACCGCCGAGGTGGACCTGCCCGACGGCGGGCCCCGCACCTGGGCGATGCTCCGCAGGCCGGGCGGGTCGGGGGAGTAGCGGGCCGGGCGGTGGCGGCGGCGCGGCGGATGGCCGGCCGGGACCGGAGCCGGGCTCCGGCCCCGGAGCCGAGCCGGGCTTCCCCTGGGGAGCCCGGCGGCCCTGCGGTCCCCCAGCCCCGCGCAGGACGCCGTACGGCGCTCAGGCACCGGCCGGTGCGGAGCTCGGATATTGGCCGGTGTGGGGCTCGGACATCGGCCGGTGCGGCGCTCAGCAACCGGCCCCGATGGAACGCTGAGGCACCGGCCGATGGGGCGCTGAGGAACTGGCCGATGGGGCGCCGGGGAGGGGGACCGGTGTGGGGGCTCAAGTGTGCGCCGACGACGCACTCAAGTGCGGGCCGACGGCGCACTCAGGTGTTGGCCGTCGAGGCGCTGATCTCGCCCAGCGCCGAGCCGGGGTCCCGCTCCAGGGCCAGGTCGCCGAGCGCGACCATGCCCACGGCCTCGCCGTCCTCCACCACCGGCAGCCGCCGCAGCGCGTGCCGTCGCATGAGGTCCACGGCGTGGCCGGCCTCGTCGTCGGGGGCGACCGTCACCAGTTCGGGGCTGCACACCTCGCGGACCGTCGTCCGGTCCGGGTCCCGGCCCTCGGCGAGCACCCGGACCACCAGGTCCCGGTCGGTGACCAGGCCGCGCAGCCGGTCGCGCTCGGTGACCAGTACGGCGCCGATGTCCTCGTCGCGCATCCGCTGGGCCGCCTCACCGACGCCCGTCAGCGTGCCCACGGCGACCGGTGCGGCGGTCATGACCTCCCGGACGAGCTGGGCCATCGTCGTCCTCCTCCCGGACGGGCGGCGGCTCCCGTGCTGCCGCCGCGGGACCGGGCGGGTACCCCGCGTCGCCACCGCGCACGCACCGTCGCGGGTGCCGGGCCCGCGCAGCGTTTCCGTGCGGGCGCCGCGGCGGGTATTAGGGTCGCGACCATGACGCAGGTGGCCTCTACCTCGCCGGCCGGCTCCGACGGAGCGGCGCCGTGGGCGCTGCGGAACTACGCCTTCCTCGCCGACGGAGAGCGCGGCGCGCTGCTCGGCCCCCGCGGCGAGATCGTGTGGCTGTGCGCGCCGCGCTGGGACAGCGAGGCGGTCTTCTCCCGCCTCATCGGCGGACCGGGGCAGTACGCGGTCCGGCCCGAGGACGACTGGCACGTGGCCGGCGGCTTCTACGAGGAGGGCTCCCTCATCCGGGTCAACCGGTGGGTGACGTCCGAGGCCGTCCTCGTGGTCCGGGACGCGCTCGCGCTGCCGGCCACGCCCGAACGGCTGGTGCTGCTGCGCCGGGTGCGTGTGGAGAAGGCCCCGCCGTCCGGCGTCGGGGTGCGGATGGTGCTCGACCCCCGTCCCGACTTCGGGCAGGCCCCGCTGAGCGCCTGGACGCGCGAGCCGGACCCGGCACCGGGGACGGACCGGGCATCGGGGACGGACCGGGCATCGGGAACGGACGGAGCGCCGGAGGCGGACGGGGTACCGGGGGCGGGCGCGGACGCGACGAGTGCCGGGGCCGCGGACGGGCCGCCGGTGTGGACGGCCGTCGGGGGCGGGCTGCGGGTGCGCTGGCGGGGCGCGCCGGAGGCGCGGCCCGCGGCCGGCGGCGCCCTGCTCGGCTCCTGCACCCTGCGTCAGGGCGAACAGCGCGACCTCGTTCTGGAGATCACCTCGGCGCGCGCGGCGAGCGGCGGAAGTCTGG
>NZ_VJOK01000001.1:6631978-6670493 GCF_013302895.1 Streptomyces albus subsp. chlorinus
GGGCCGCCAGTTCCAGCTCGACACCTTCGGCGAGGTGCTCCAGCTGTACGCGGCCGCGGCCCCGCACGGGCACCTGGACGACCCCCAGGTGCGCCGCGCCGCCGAGGTGGCCGTCGCCGCCGTCGAGCGGAACTGGCAGCGCCCCGAGGCCGGCCTGTGGGAGCTGGAGGAGCGCTGGTGGACCCATTCGCGCCTCAGCGTGGTGACCGGACTGCGGGCGCTGGCCGACCGGTTGCCGGAGCGGGCTGCCGAACGGCCCCGTGCGCTGGCCGACACGGTGCTGGCCGAGACCCGCCGCCGGTGCCTGCGCCCGGACGGGGTGTGGGCGCGCGCGGCCGACGACCCGGAGCCGGACGCCGCCGTCCTGCTGCCCCTGGCCCGCGGCTGCCTGCCCGAGGCCGACCCGTCCTTCCCGCGCACCGTCGCCGCCGTCCGGGAGAAGCTGTCCGAGGACGGCTACGTCTACCGCTTCCGGCACGACGACCGGCCCCTCGCCGAGGCCGAGGGCGCGTTCCTGCTGTGTGGCTTCATGATGGCCCTGGCCACCGACCGCCTCGGTGACCGGGCCGGTGCCTACCGCTGGTTCGAGCGCAACCGCGCCGCCTACGGCCCCGCCGGGCTGTACGCGGAGGAATTCGACGTCGAGCAGCGGCAACTGCGCGGGAATCTCCCCCAAGCCTTCGTGCACGCGCTGCTGTTGGAGAACGCGGCGCGTCTCGCCGAGCCGGAGCGCGTTTGAACGCGTCTGAACGCGTCTGAGCGCGCCTGAAACGCCCCGAGGGGCCGTGGTGTTTCCCGGCACTCGCGAGCCGGGCTCGTGACGGGCGCACGTACCCTCGTGACCAGCCCGGTCCCCATGTGCCGGGTGGTCGTGGCGAGTGACGAGGATGATGCCTGTGGATGCCAGCAGCCGTATCGAAGCGGTGTACGCGGAGGTTCTGCGCCGTAACCCCGGCGAGGGCGAGTTCCACCAGGCGGTGCGTGAAGTGCTGCACAGCCTCGCACCGGTGCTGGAGAAGCGGCCGGAGTACGCCGAGGCCAAGCTGATCGAGCGGCTGGTGGAGCCGGAACGGCAGGTGCTCTTCCGGGTGCCGTGGACCGACGACACGGGAGAGGTCCACGTCAACCGGGGCTTCCGCGTGGAGTTCAGCAGCGCGCTGGGCCCCTACAAGGGCGGGCTGCGGTTCGTGCCCCGGCTGGAGCTGGGGACCGTGAAGTTCCTGGCGTTCGAGCAGATCTTCAAGAACGCGCTCACCGGTCTGGGTATCGGCGCGGGCAAGGGCGGCGCCGACTTCGACCCCAAGGGCCGCAGCGACGCGGAGGTCATGCGCTTCTGCCAGTCCTTCATGACGGAGCTGCACCGCCACCTCGGCGAGCACACCGATGTGCCGGCCGGTGACATCGGCGTCGGCGGGCGCGAGATCGGCTACCTGTTCGGCCAGTACAAGCGGCTGACCAACCGCTACGAGGCCGGTGCCCTCACCGGCAAGGGCATCGGCTGGGGCGGCTCGCAGGCCCGTACGGAGGCGACCGGGTACGGCACCGTGCACTTCGTCCGCGAGATGCTCGCCACCCGGGGCGAGGAGCTGGCCGGCCGGCGGGTCGTGCTCTCCGGCGCCGGCAACGTGTCGCTGTTCGCCATCGAGAAGGCGCAGGCGCTCGGCGCCCGGGTCGTCGCCTGCTCGGACTCCTCCGGCTACGTGGTGGACGAGGCCGGGCTCGACCTCGACCTGCTCAAGGAGATCAAGCTGGCGCGCCGCGGCCGGCTCGACACCTACGCCGAGGCCCGCTCCTCGGCCCGCTTCAGCACCCGCGGCTCCGTCTTCGACGTACCCTGCGACCTCGCCCTGCCGAGCGCCACCCAGAACGAACTGACGGAGCAGCACGCCGTCACCCTCGTCAAGAACGGCGTCAAGGCCGTGGCCGAGGGCGCCAACATGCCCTGCACCCCCGACGCGGTGGGCGTCCTGCGCGAGGCGGGCGTCCTCTACGGTCCCGGCAAGGCCGCCAACGCGGGCGGTGTGGCGACCTCCGCGCTGGAGATGCGGCAGAACGCGACCCGCGAAACCTGGACGTTCGAGGAGACCGAGACCCGGCTGGCCGCGGTGATGCGCGACATCCATACCCAGTGCGTCGCCGCCGCCGAGGAGTTCGGCGCCCCCGACGACTACGTGCTGGGTGCCAACGCGGCCGGCTTCCTCCGCGTCGCCGAGGCGATGCGCGCCCAGGGCGTGGTGTGAGCCGTCCGGGTTCCCCGGGCTCCGCCCGGGGAACCCGGGAGAACGGCACCGGGTTCCTCCGGGAAACGGCCCCGGGCTCCCCGGGCTCCCCGGGTGACCCGGGGTTCCTGGGTGGTGTTGTCCGGGTCGGTCAGGCGTTGGTCCGGGTGGGCCGTTGACCGGTGCGCGGTGGGCGCGGATCGAGCCGTTGCTCCCGGACCGGGCGCCGCAACGGGGCGGCCGCCGGCGGGCCCATCGCGGGTGATCGACGCGGTCGCCTTCAGGGTCCAGACCGGCTACAGACAACACATGCTGTCACGGTTCTTAACCGCTGCGGGATGCGAAGGATTTCGGCCGGTCCTCATCCGTTGAATGCCGGAGTTCTCTGGTTCGGAGGTGCGCCCAGATCCGGATTCCGGCCCAGTTCGTGGGCGCGTTGTCGATGCGGCGGATGTGAGGACAAGCGGTCCACAGGGCGATGACACTGCGAGACAGGCGGACAGTTGCTATCCCCACTACGTCCAGATGCGTGACCCCAAGGGCAGTACTACCCTATTTGTAGGGAAAATCCCTACGTCCCTACGAAGGAAGAAGAAGGTGAGGACATGCTGAGGTACACGGCTCCGACCGTGGTTCGCCTGGGCCGGATGGAGGAACTGACCGGGCAGCTCCGCCGCGGCGTTCCCGACCTGTTTGGCCACGGCAACATTGCATGACAGGCCATCAGTCCGGCCCCTCACCCGCCGCGCGACAGGCGCAGTGGGGAGGGGCTTTCGAAAGCCGCGGCGGCCCCGTGGCCGATTTCCTCGGCAGCTCGGGACGGGTGAGCCGCACGTCCTGGGGCGCCGGGGCCGGTTACCGCACGGTGCCGTTCGACCACAGAGGCCGTCTGCCTGCCGAGGGCTGCCACGCTGTGCAATGGCTGCGCCCTGGAACGACTCGGCCATGCCCGCAGCCGGTGCCCGAATCGCTGCTTCTGCTGTCCGGGCCGCTGCCGCAACGGCCGTCCCCGAACCTCGTGCGGAGTGTCGTTCTGGCTCTGGCGGCAGGAGACGACGCGGTCCTGGCTCAGCTTCCGGCGGAGTTGACCGGATGCGTCCTCACCCCGCAGCGGCTGGTCATCTTCCGGGGACTGTCGGCGCCGGACCAGATCTTCTTCCGCAGGACGCCGACGCACGTCACTTGGTCAGCCGACCCCAGAGACCTGTTCGACGGCCGGCTTCCGGAATTCGACAAGGAGACGCTTTGGCGCAGCTGCCGAGGCGAGGACGTATTCGTCTACCCGGAACTGGGACAGCTGCATCCAGGGCAAGCCGTCGGTTTCGACGCCCGTTCGACGCGTAAGGAATGGTACGACCAGGCCACCCCCTGGGTTCTTCCCCGTCGCACCGGTTTGCGCGAGTACGCGGACATCACCTATGAGCTGCTGCTGGAGGAGACCCGGAGCTATGCGAACAGCAGGCGACGCGTGGGGATCCTCCTCTCCGGTGGATTCGGCGACCGTGCTCGCGGCCCTCGCCGACCACGGCGTCGATGTGGTCGCTTACCACATGGGCACCGACGATCCGTCAGCCGACGAGCTTTCCTATGCCCGCCGGGTCTGCCGGCACCTTTCGGTGCCTCTGGTAACCATCCCCTCGAAGGGAGACGAGGACTACTTCTCCCGCGAGTGGGACTTTCCGCATCCTTTCAACCACGTATGGTTCCGCGCCCTCGAACGCGTCGCGGACCGTATCGCTGCGGACGGCGTACAGCATCTTCTGTCCGGCCTGGAAGGGGATATGCTTTTCGGCCCGCTGCGGTACGGCCTGCACGACATTGTCGCGGGGGATGTGCGGCGGCGCGAGAAGTGGCGGATGCTTCAGGGGCTGCTCGCCACCCGTTGGGAACTGAGCCGCATTCTGCGCAGTGCCAGACCGGGATATTCCCTGTACGCGGATCCGCAGGCATGCGCCGAGGTGGAACTCGGCAGTGACTTCCTCATCCCCATGCCGGACGCCGCCCCCGAAGCGTACGACACGGATTTCGCGCCACAGGAGCACACGCTGAATCTGGCGCTGTGGCGACCGCGTGGAATCCACCTCGGCAAGCCCTGGGGCGGCAGGTCGCTGCGACGGCTGGCGGCCCGGCTGCCCGGACGCCTACCGCATGATCCCCTACGGCGGGCGGACGATCGACAAACCCGTGCTGCGCCTGGCCGCTGCCCACCGGCTGCCCCCGCAGATCTGGCGGCACCACGGCCGGTCCTGGCTGGGCTCCCCGGACGAGAACTGGTGCCTGCGGCACACCGACACCCTGCGCCGCATTCTCGGCGGGCCGCAAGCGCGGCTCGTCGCGAGGGGCGTGGTCGACCCGCGGCGGCTCGAGCGGGTCTTCGACGACCCGCGCACGCTGCGCCGCAACGCCGAGAACCTGATCTGTTCCGCCATGGTCGAGTTGTTCCTACGAGACCTGGAGTGCAAGACCGGCCTCGCTCCAGGGAGGTGATCATATGCCCCTGCTGCAGTTGAGTGAGCAGACAGTCTTCGATCCGGCCGACGGCGCCGGGGTACTGGTGGACGGCGCCCGGGGTGTCTACTTCGAGCTGAATCCCGTCGCCACCCTCATGCTGGAGGCCGCGCTGCGTTACGAGACCGCGGAGGAGGCCGTCCGGCAACTCTCTCAGCGCGTCGACGCCTCGGATGAGACGCTGCTTGCCGGTATGGCGGAGCTGTCCGAGCAGCTCGCCGACAACCAACTCGTCGAGCCGACCCGCTGATGCACGTACGGGAGCGTCCCACCGCGTCCTGGGAACACCTGCTGTGGGACACCGATCGGACCCCTCCCCCGCCGCCGGTTCCTCCGCGCGTCCGACTGCTCGCCGCCATACGCACGGCCCAGGCGGTGCGCGTACTGCGCAGGCGTGGCTGGCCGGAAGCACAGCGGCGGCTGATCGACACGCACCCTGCCTCCGCCTTCGCCGCGGTGCTCAGTCCGCCGGCGTCGATCGGTCTCGCCCGCCGGGAGGTGCTGCCCTGCCTTCTGACCTTGCGGCTGGTGGCACCGGAGGCCCTCTGCCTGCCCAGGTCATTCGCTCTCGCAACCTACCTTTCCGTCCTCGGACAGCCGGCCGAGGTCGTCGTGGCACGGCAGCGCTCCTCCGTCGGCGGACGGTTCTCCTTCCACGCCTGGGCGGAACTGCACGGCGAAGTGCTGGGTGACATTCCCGGTGTCCGGACCGGTTTCGCCGTCCTCCAGCGTGTCGGTTCCCGGCATGTGCCAGGAGCGAGCCCCCGATGAAGTCCGGTGCGGACACCGCGAGCGGCCCACAGCGCACGGTGGGGCAGGAGATCCGGCGCGCACTGCGCGGGCGCGGCCGCACCATCACCGTTTCCGTCTGGCTGTCCCTGGTCGGCTCCGCGCTCGGGCTGGCGCAGCCGCTGCTCGTCAAACGCGTCATCGAGGCGGCCAGGGAGGGCGCCGGGACGGGGAACCTCATCGGTCTGCTCGTGGCGCTCTTCCTCGCACAGGCGGCGGTGCAGGCGGTGGCCCGCTATGCCTTGGCGCTCACCGGCGAGGGGGTCGTCCTGGGCCTCCGGCTGAGCATCATCGACCGCCTGATGCGATTGCCGATGCGGACGTACGACCGGCACCGCATCGGTGACCTGATCTCACGGGCCAGCACGGACAGCACCGCTTTGCGGCTGCTCATCTCGGAAGGGTTCACCGACGCGATCACCGGCAGTATCAGCATGGTCGGCGTCGTCGTGCTGATGATGTGGCTCGACTGGCTTCTCTTCCTGATCGTCCTCGGCGTCATCGCCGCGGGATCGCTGCTGGTCGCCTCGATGCTGCGCGGCATCGAGCGGGCTTCGCTCCATGCCCAGCAGGCCACCGGTGCGATGACCGCGGAGTTGGAACGTGCGCTGGGCGCCATCCGTACCGTACGGGCCAGCCGCGCGGAGGAACGGGAGACGGAACGCATCGGAGGGCAGGCCCGGTCCGCGTATACGGCGAGCGTGCGCGTCGGGCTCCTGGACTCGGTCGTGGCCCCCACGATCATGCTGACGATCAACGGCTCGTTTCTGCTGGTGCTCGTCATCGGGGGCATGCGGGTGGCCGACCGGGGCGCCTCCATCGCCGATCTCGCGGCGTTCCTGCTGTACATGCTCTATCTCATGGGGCCGGTCAGCTCCGTCTTCCAGGCGCTGAGCACCATGCGCCAGGGCGTCGGCGCGCTCAGGCGCATCAGCGAGATCCTCGACCTGCCGCGCGAGACGGACACGGAGACGAGGACGGGCCGGACGGCGGATACGGCGGCGACGGCGGCGGGGACGGCGACGGATGGGGCGCCGGAGAGGACGTCGGCGAAGGAGGCAGAGGCGACAGCGGCTCCGCCCGTGGGCCGGGGCACAGTGGCGGCACAGCGCGAGACGCCCGTACTGGAGTTCCGTGACGTGTGGTTCGGCTACGAGCCGGGCCGACCGGTGCTGCGCGGGGTCTCCTTCCAGGTGCCTCCGCGCGGAACAGTCGCGTTGGCGGGCAGCTCCGGTGTCGGCAAGTCGACCGTCTTCGCGCTTGCCGAGCGGTTCTACGAGGCGGACGACGGGCGAGTGCTCTTCGAGGGACAGGACGTACGCTCACTCGACGAGAACGCGCACCGGGCCCGGATCGGACTGGTGGAGCAGCACGCACCTGTCCTCCACGGCACTCTGCGGCAGAACCTGCTGTACGCCGCGCCGGACGCGGACACCGCGGAGCTGCAGCGCGTGATCGACCTGTCGCATCTGACCGAGTTGGTGGAACGGCTTCCCCAGGGGCTCGACACAAACACCGGTGACCACGGAGGGATGCTCTCCGGCGGGGAACGTCAGCGCATCGCCATCGCGCGTTCACTGCTCAGCCGTCCCCGCTTGCTGCTGCTCGACGAACCGACCGCTCAGCTGGACGCCGTCAATGAGACCCTGCTGCGGCGTTCGATCCGACAGGTCGCATCCGAGTGCGCCCTCCTGGTCATCGCCCACCGGTACTCCACATTCCGCGGCGCGGACCTGATCGTGGTGCTCGACGGTGGCCAGGTCGTCGGGTACGGGACGCACGGAGAGTTGGTAGCCGGCAACGACCACTACCGTTTCCTGTCGCAGTCCCAGCAGGCCGAATGAGAAGCCGTCCCACTCGGTGTGTTCGGTGCCCCTGCCCATCGCCCTCCCCGGCCGGCGTTTGCATGACAGCCAGGCCCTGGTTCGTTGTCCGTCGGTGGGCCCGGATGCAGCGACGGCCTCCTCCAGGGCGCGGCGCAGGCGCCGTTCCTGTCCGCGTCTGTCCGCAGGTGCATGCCCGGCCGGCTGCCACGAGACGCGTCGCGAGCGGACCGGCACCCGCTCCGCACAGCGGCTAGGAGCCCCGCGGGATGCGGTGGCGTGCGATGTGGCGGGCCGGGAAGCCGTCCGGTCCGCCGCCAAGGTCGGCCAGGGTCAGCTCCGCGAACGTGGTGCCCTCCTCGGCCACCTCGCGGAGCGGCTCCAGAAACGCCAGGGCCTCGGGGCGCTCCCGCCCGTCGGCGATCCGCGCGGTGAGGCCCGCCGCGCTCAGCTCCAGGAGGGCGGTGGCCAGCGCCCGGACCGGGCGCCCGGCCAGGCGGGCGGCCAGACCGTGGCGGGCGATCTCGCGCAGCGCCGCCCGGTGCGCCTCCGGTCCGATCCCGCGCAGCAGTTCCCAGGCGGCCTCGCGGGACGGCGGGTGGTAGCCGAGCCCGCTCCAGAACGCGGGAGGGGCGAACAGCGCCCGGTAGGGCGGTCCGTCCACGGCGCGCAACTCCAGCGTCTCGCGCAGCCGCACGTCGGAGAAGACCTGGGAGAGGTGGGCGCGCCAGTCGGCGAGGTCCGGGGCGGTTCCGTCGCCGAACCCCTCGGTCAGCAGGGTGGCGAAGGGCACCCGGGGCACGGCGCGCCGGCCGCCGTCCGGTGCCGCCCGGTGGATCATCGGCAGGGCGAGCGCCCAGTCGACGACCTGGTCGATGTCCACGTCCTCGCGCAGCATGGCCGGGACGACGCCGGTGCGGGCCGGGTCGGTGCGGGAGAGGTGGTCCATGCGCCGGGACAGCAGCCCGCACGGCTGGCCGGCGTCCAGCGGCGCGTTGACGAACAGTGCCGCCGCCGGGGTCGAGGCGGCGGCCTGGGCCCGCAGCTTGCGCGTCAGGTCCCCGGGGGAGCAGAAGTCCAAGGAGACCTGGGTGGACAGCGCCAGGGACATCACATGGACGCCGTCCGCGCCGGGCGGGCCGAGGCGCTCGAAGTGGCGCCGCATCACGGGCGTGCGCGAGTGCGGCACCCACTCCACCTCCCCGGGGGCCGTGAACGGGTACTGGGCACCGGGCACCAGGGCGAAGCCGAACCGGTCCGCGGCGGCGGCCAGCTCGCGCAGGGCGCGGTCGGTCACCTCGGCGAGGTCACCGACGCAGCGGCACGGCGGCGAGGAGTACTCCACGGCGCCGCCGTGCTCCAGCGTCACCGTGCCGCCCTCCGGCAGGGCGACCCCGACCAGTGCCGCGCGGTCGAAGAGGGGGACGGCGCCGGGCCGCTCGGCGGCGAGGAACTCCAGCAGGGCGCGGACCCCGCGCGGCCCCCGGTAGGGGACGGCCGCGCCCGTGCGCGGATCCAGCGCCGCCGTCTCCACCTCGATGCCGACCAGTTCGCGGGCCGTGCCGTGCGCCGTACCGGCCGTGCCGTGCGCCGCGGCGATCCCGGCCTCCCGGCCGCTCCCGCCGTCCCGGCCGCTCCCGCTGTCCCGGTCGGTCCCGTCGTCCCCGGTGGCGTCGGCGAACGCGCTCGTGAAGACGCTGCGCAGCTCGTCGCGGGTCAGTGACGGGGCGGCGGACGCGTGAGCCATGGCACACCTCGCAAGGAGCGGCTGGTCGGTCGGCGGACGGGAGAAACGCAACCATCCCGCCCTCTCGTGCGCCGGGTACCCCGGCGCACCGCCGGCTCAGGCAACCCCTTCAGACGAGGAGGCGCGCCATCGCGGGACCACCGTCGCGACCGGGACCGCTGCCCGGTCTCACCAGCGCAGGGCGGCGAAGTCCACCGGCAGCGGCCGCAGGGTCGCCACCCGCTCCGTCAGCCGCCTCATGCGGCGGGCCATCTCGGCGGCGGGCAGCCGCTTGCGGCCGCCGTGCCCCGGCAGCAGCCACTCGAAACGCAGCGCGTCCACCGTCCTGGCCAGCGAGGCGGCCAGCTCCTCGATCGAGTACCAGGTGACAGTCTGCGCCACCTCGACGTCCTGCAGGGTCCGCGCCCAGTAGAAGCTGTCCCCGCTGAAGCAGAGCCGCTCGTCGGCGACATACAGCACGCTGCCCCGGGTGTGCCCCGGGAGGGGGAAGACCCGCACGCCCTGGGCGATCCAGGACGGCTCCGTGCCGCGCAACACCTGGTCGGCGTCGGGTGCCGCGTCCAGGTCGCCCTCGTGGATCCACAGCCGGGCGCCCAGCCGGTCCGCCCAGCGGCGGCCGTGCGCCGCGTGGTCCCGGTGGGTGAGCAGCACGTCGGTGACCGGGCCCAGCGCCTCGTACCGCACGGCGAGCCGCTCGGCGAAGCGCGGCGTGTCCACCATCATCCACGTGCCGCCGGGGCGGCGCAGCAGATAGGAGTTGGCCCCCGCCGTGCGCTGCGAGTTGTGCCCGCACAGCAGGACGTCGTCGTCCAGGGCGAGGGGAAAGGGGTCAGGGCCGGCCTGCGGCAGGCGGCCGCCGGGGGGACGGATGGAACGCGTGGGGCAGGCGAGTGCCGCCGTCAGCAGTTGCCGCTCCTCCTCCTCGTCCCGGGGCTGGCGCACGATCTCGGAACGGCCCTGTGCCTGGACGACGAGGTCCGGGGCGAGCTGACGGGCCACATCGCAGTCGGTGCACCGCCCGTCCACGTACCAGCCGGCGTCCGCGTGTCCTCTCCTGGTGACGGTCTCCATGGGTGACTCCCTCCTGGGGTACGCGCCCGAGTGCGCGCACCCCAGGACACCGCGAGTCCGGCCGGGAGCGGAAGGGCGCCTCCCGGCCCCGGCCGCACGGCTCGCCCTCCCCGCGGCCGGTCAGGCCGGGTACGCCAGGTACAGGAGCGCGGCGAGCACGCCGCCCACCAGCGGGCCGGCCACCGGGACCCACGAGTACGCCCAGTCGGCCCGGCCCTTGCCCCTGATCGGCAGCACGAACGCGTAGGCGAGGCGCGGACCCAGGTCGCGCGCCGGGTTGATGGCGTACCCCGTCGGCCCGCCCAGCGAGGTGCCGATCACCAGCACCACGAACGCGACCCCCGCGTAGCCCAGCGCCGAGTTGCCGAAGTCGGGGATGCCGCCGTCGCCGTTCTTGTAGGTGGGGGAGAACAGGACGAACGCCACCAGCACGAAGGTGCCCAGCACCTCGGTGACCAGGTTCCAGGCGGGGTTGCGGATCGTCGGCGCGGTGGAGAAGACCCCCAGCGTTCCCGCCGGGTCGTCGTGGTCGTCGAACTGGAGCTTGTAGGTGGCCCAGCACAGCACCGCGCCGAGGACGCCGCCGAGCATCTGCGCCAGCATGTACACGGGTACGTCGGACCACTCGGTCTTGTCGGCCACGGCGAGGGCCAGGGTGATCGCGGGGTTCAGGTGGGCTCCGCTGGGCGCGGCCAGGCTCGCGCCCGTGAAGACGGCGAAGCCCCAGCCGATGTTGACGAACAGCACGCCCCCGCCGTTGCCGTTCGTCCTGCGCAGTACGTTGTTGGCCACGACGCCGGTACCCAGCATCACCAGGACCGCGGTGCCCAAGAGCTCCCACAGGAAGATGTCGCCCGCGCTCATCCGTTACCTCCACAACGTCGCGGCTCCGCACGCCGTTCACTCGACGGCGGTGGCCGCGCACCCTACTTGCTGGGCGGCGGCCCGCGACAGGTTCGGGACCGGAATTCCGGAGGGAGTCCACCGGCCGGGGCCCTGGAGCCCGCCGGCTAGGGCTCCGGGCGGGCGGCCCGCTCCAGTACGCCGAAGACCGCGCCCTGCGGATCGCGGACCACGGCCACCTCCAGTCCCTCGCCGTTCATCCCCTCGTACAGCACGGAGGCGCCCTCCCGCCGCGCCGTCGCGACTGCCGCCCGCGCGTCGCGCGCCCCGAAGTACGGCATCCAGAAAGCCTCTTCGTCCGGCTGCTCCGCGCGCAGCAGAGTCCGCCCCGCCCCCGCCGGTCCGCCCGCCCCCGCCACCTCCCCGGGCAGGCGGTACGCCGCGTAGTGCTCCCCGCCGACCGCCGTGTGGTCGGCGGGGAGCAGCCCGAGCACGGCCTCGTAGAAGCGGTCGGCCCGCTCGGTGTCGCGTACGGCCAGCTCCGCCCAGCACAGCGCGGACGGCTCGTCGAACAGCCCCGCGCCGAGGTGCGCGCGGGGCTGCCAGAAGCCCACGTGCGCGCCCTCGGGGTCCACCGCGGTGACGGTGCGGCCGAGCACCCCGACGTCCCCGGGCCCGTGCCGCACCTCGCCACCGGCCGCCACCACGCGCTCGGCCAGCGCGTCGGCGCGCTCCACCGCGAAGGAGACGATCCAGCTCGCCGCGGCCGGCGCGTCCCCGGGGTCTTCGTCCCGGCCGGACGGCGCGATACCGGCCACCATGTGCCGCTGCCAGGTGGCGTATCTGTAGTGGTCGTAGGCCGGTCCCGTCCGCACGTACCCCCAGCCCAGCACCGCCTCGTAGAAGCGCTCGGCGGCGGCCGGGCCGGACGTGTGCAGATCGGCCCAGCACAGCGCGCCCGCGGGGTAGGCCAGGGGCTCGGGCACCGGATCCTCCTTCCTCGGCGGCGGGCGCGGGCGACGGCGTCCGGCCGGCGCGCCCGTTGTACGTCATTGCCGAACTGTACGCATTGACGCACGAGTTGGGGCCGACGGAGGATGCCAGCACATCAGGTGAGGGGGCTGCCGGTGCACAGTAGGAACCCGCGGGACGGTGTCGGGGCGTCCGGCCGGAGCGGAACCGCCACCGCGTCGGACCGGGACGGACAGGACGTACGGGACGCCGTCGCCGTCGTCGGCATGGCGCTCCGCGTCCCCGGCAGCGCCGGCCTCGACGCGTTCTGGACCCAGCTGGCCGACGGCGTCGAGTCGGTCACCCGCTTCACCGCCGAGGAGCTGCGCGAGGCCGGCATCCCGGACGCCGTGCTGGCCGACCCGCACTACGTAAGGGCGAAACCGGTCCTTGCCGACCTGGCCGGATTCGACGCCCGCTTCTTCGGTCTGACACCCCGCGAGGCGCAGGTACGCGACCCCCAGCACCGGCTCTTCCTGGAGTGCGCCTACACCGCGCTCGAACACGCCGGGTACGACCCCTTCCACATGCCGGGCACGGTCGGCGTCTACGGCGGCGGCGCACCCAACTTCTACCGGGAGTGGAACGTGGCCGCCCACCCCGAGGCCACCGCGTTCCTCGGCGAGGTCGGGGTGATGGTCGGCAACGCCGCCGACTACCTCACCACCGCCGTCTCCCACCACCTGGGCCTGACCGGACCGAGCGTGAACGTGGCGACAGCCTGCTCCACCTCACTGGTCGCCGTGCACACCGCGTGCCAGGCGCTGCGCGCCGGGGAGTGCGACGCGGCCGTGGCCGGCGGCGTGCAGGTGGAACTGCCGCGCGTGTCCGGCTACCACGCCGCCGAGGGCGGCATGTTCTCCGTCACCGGCCGGGTCAGACCCTTCGACGCCGACGCCGACGGCACGGTGTTCGGCACCGGGGTGGGCACCGTCGTCCTCAAGCGGTACGCCGACGCGCTCGCGGCGGGCGACCACGTGCACGCCCTCGTCCGGGCCTCCGCCCTCAACAACGACGGCAACCTCAAGGCCGGCTTCACCGCTCCCAGCGTCGAGGGCCAGGCCGCGCTCATCCGGCGCACACTGCGCGCGGCCGGCATCGACCCGGGCCGCATCGGCTACATCGAGGCGCACGGCACCGGCACCCGCGTCGGCGACCCCGTCGAGGTCAACGCCCTCACCCGTGCCTACCGCGACCTGGGCCACACCGGGGTGCGCGACTGCCCCCTGGGCTCCGTCAAGGGCAACATCGGGCACCTGGGGCCCGCGGCCGGTGTCGTCGGCCTCATCAAGACCGTCCTCGCCCTCCAGCACGGCCGCATCCCGCCCAGCATCAACCACACCCGGCCCCACCCCGCCATCGACTTCGACAGCGGCCCCTTCCGCGTCATCACCGAACTGGCGGACTGGCCCGCCCACCAGGACGAGCGGCTCGCCGCCGTCAGTTCGTTCGGCGTCGGCGGCACCAACGCCCACGTGATCGTCCAACAGGCACCCGAACGCGCCCCGCGGCGACGCCCGGCGACGACCACGTCCGCCACACGGACCGGCGCCTCGGTGGAGGCCGGCGCCTCGGCGGAGGCCGGCGCTTCGATGGACGCCGGTGCCTCCACGGAGGCCGCCGCCTCGGCCGGGGCCGGTGCTCCGGTGGCGGCCGGGGGCTCCGCGTCGCCCGGCGGTTCCGCCGCGCTCGGCGCCGCCTCACGTGCTGACGTTCCCGAGGCGCCCGGCTCTTCCGGGAAGAGCGGTTCCGTGGCGGCCGGTTACCCCGGGACGGCCGATGGCCGGGCGCCCGCGCCCGGACCCGCACCGCGGCCCGTCGTGCTGCCCGTCTCCGCGCGTACCCCCGAAGCGCTGGCCGCCGCCACCGGTCGGCTCGCCGCTCACATCGAGGCGCACCCGGGGCAGGACATCGAGGACGTCGGCGCGACGCTCGCCCTGGGGCGGCCCGCCTTCCGGCACCGTCTCGCCGTCGTCCCCGGTGAGGAGGGCGCACCGGCCGCCCTGCGCGCCGCCCGCACCGACGCACCGCCGGCCCCCGCCGGCGACGCGCCCCTCGCCTTCCTCTTCCCCGGCCAGGGCTCCCAGCACCTGGGCATGGGCAAGCTTCTCTACGCGCGGGAGGCCGTCTTCCGGGAGACGGTCGACCGGTGCGCCGAGCTGGCCCGGCCGCTGCTGGACGCCGACCTGCGCGAGGTGGTGTTCGCCGGGGACGAGCCCGCCGCCGCCGAGCGGCTGACCCGTACCGCGATGGCGCAGCCCGCGCTGTTCACCGTCGAGTACGCCCTGGCACGGCAGTTGCTCGCCTGGGGCCTGGCCCCCGCCGCGATGGCCGGGCACAGCGTCGGCGAGTACGTCGCCGCCTGCCTGGCCGGGGTGTTCTCCGAGGCCGACGCCGTGCGGCTCGTCGCACGGCGCGGCGCGCTCGTGCAGGAGCTGCCCGGCGGCGGCATGCTGGCGGTCCCGCTGCCCGCCGAGGAGGCCGAGGGCCTCGAGGGCCTGGACGTCGCCGCGTACAACGGCGCCCGTCTCACCGTGCTCTCCGGCCCGCACGAGGCGCTGGACGCCGCGCAGGCCGCGCTCGCCGCACGCGGTGTGACCGGACAGCGGCTGCACACCTCGCACGCCTTCCACTCGGCCATGATGGAACCCGCGCTGGAGCCCTTCGCCGCCGAGCTGGCCGAGGCCGAACTCTCCCCGCCCACGCTGCCGTTCGTCTCCAACGTCACCGGCACCTGGATCACCGACGAGGAAGCCGTCGACCCCGCCTACTGGACCCGGCACCTGCGCGCCCCGGTCCTCTTCGCGCCCGGCGTCGCACGTCTGCTGGAGGACGGCGACCTGCTGTTCGCCGAGGTGGGGCCCGGCCAGGTGCTCACCGCGCTGACCCGCGCCCAGGCCCGCCGAATGTCGTCCCGCGACCGGGACGCACCGGACCGCGTCGTGGTGCCGACCATGCCGATGCCGCAGGGCGGCGAGGACGGCCCGCGCTGCCTGGCCCGCGCGGTGGCGCGGCTGTGGACGGCGGGCGCCCCGGTGGACTGGCGGGCCTACTGGGGCACCGGCCGGCGCCGCGTACCGCTGCCCACCTACCCCTTCCAGCGCACCCCCCACTGGCTCGACGCGGCCCCGGCTCCCCGGGCCACGGCGGCCCCCGCAACCGCCACGGCTGCCCCCGCCCCCGCGACGGAGGCCACCACATCCGGGACGGCGGCCTCCGCAGCCGGGCCCGGGCAGCAGGGCGAAGAGCGCCGCCCCATCGGCCGCGCCCTCTTCCGGCCCGGCTGGCGCGAGGACCCGGCGCCGCCGCCCGGCACCGGCTCCCTGGCCGCCACCTGGCTGGTGCTGCGCCGGGGCGAGATCCTGGACGGCACCGTCAGCGCGCTGCGGCGCGCGGGCGGGCAGGTCGTCACCGCCGAACCCGGCGACCGGTTCGCCCGGCTCACCGGCAGCCGCTATCTGCTGCGCCCCGGTGTCCGCGCCGACTACGACGCGCTGGCCGAGGCCCTGGCCGCCGACGGGCTGTGGCCCGAACGGATCCTGCACGGCTGGCTGTTCGGACCGCCGGACGCCGCGTACCCCGAGGACGACACCGGCGGCTGGCTGGACCTGGGTTTCTTCAGCGTCCTGTTCCTCGCCCAGGTCTGCGCCGGGCGCGCCGGGGGACGGGGTGCCGGACCGCGGTGGGACGTGGTCGGCTCCCGGCTGCGCGCCGTCTCGGGCGCCGAACCGGTCGCGCCCGCGCGTGCCGCCGTCACCGGGGTGTGCGACGTCCTGGCCAAGGAGCTGCCCGAGAGCGCCGTACGCTGCCTGGACGTGGCCGAACTCCGCTTCGCCCCCGGGCTGCTGGAGGAACTCGCCCGCGCCGGCGGCCGGCCCGCGCCGGCCTCCGCCGCCTGTGCGGACCGCTGGATCGCCCTGCGCGGCCGCAGGCGCTGGCTGCCGCACCACACCCAGGTGCCCGAACCCCGCGCCCGCGGCACCGCCGGACCGCTGCGCGAGCGCGGCACCTACCTGATCACCGGCGGACTCGGCGGCATCGGCCTGGCCGTCGCCGAGGGGCTGGCCAAGGCCGTCCGCGCCCGCCTCGTGCTGACCGCCCGCTCCCCCTTCCCGCCCCGCGAGGAGTGGGACCGGCTGCTCGCCGGCCCGTCCCGTACGCGTGAGGGAGTGGCGGAGACGGTGCGGCGGCTGCGGCGCCTGGAGGAGTACGGCGCCCGGGTGCTGGTGTGCCGCGCCGATGTGGCCGACGAGCCGGCGATGCGGGCCGTGGTCGAGCGGGCGGAGGGGGAGTTCGGCCCCGTCGACGGAGTCTTCCACACCGCGGGCGTCCCCGGCGGCGGACTCCTGGCGCTCAAGACCCGCGCCGAGGCCGAACGCGTGATGGCGGCGAAGGTGACGGGCACGCTGGTGCTCGACCGGCTGCTGGGCGAGCGGGTGGAGCTGATGGTGCTGTTCTCCTCCATCACCTCCGTCGCCGGGAACCTCGGCCAGACCGACTACGCGGCGGCCAACGCCTTCCTCGACGCCTACGCCCACGCCCGCGCCGCGGAGGCGCCCGGCTTCACCGTCTCCGTCAACTGGGACGCCTGGGCCGAGGTCGGCATGGCGGCCCGGGCCGACGCCCTCGCTCCGGCGGCCTTCCGCGCCCTCCAGGCGGGCACCGCCGCCCCGGCCGTCGGCTCCCTGGCGTCGGCACACGCCCCCCACCCGCCCGCCGGGGACGACACGGTCGGTCCCCAGGCCGCACCCCTCGCCCCCGCCCCGGAGAGCGCCCTCGCACCGGAAACCGGTTCCGCACCCGAAGACGCCTCCGCCCCGGTGCCGGCGGCCCCGCCGGCCGCTTCCGGGCCCGGACTCCCCGGCTCGGCGGCACCCGCCGCCGAGCCGCCGCTGCCCGCCGTCCACCCGCTGCTCGGTGACCGCACCGACGGCCCCGACGGGCGGCTCACCTACCGCACCGTGCTGGACGGCGAGACGCACTGGGTCTCGCGGGAGCACCGGGTCGCCGGTACACCGGTGTGGCCGGCGACGGCGTACCTGGAGATGGCCCGCGCCGCGGCGGCCGACGCGCTGAGAGGGGACGCGACCGCCTCCGTCCGGCTGCGGCTCACCGACGTCACCTTCCTCGCCGTCCTCGTCCTCACCGGTCCCACAGCGCTGCGGACCGTCCTCACCCCCGAGGGCGACGGCTACCGCTTCTCCGTCGCCGCCCGCGCCGACGGCCAGGAGTGGACGGAGCACGCCGCAGGGCATGTCGCCCCCGCCCCGGACGGCCCTGTCCACCTCCACGACCTCCAGGTGCTGCGCGAGTGCCTCCCCGTCGTGAAGCCGGACACCGAGCCGTACGAACCCGAGACCGGGCTCGTCGACTTCGGGCCCCGCTGGACCAGCGTCGCCGAGCTGCGCCGCGACGACTCCTCGACCCTGGCCCGTATCGAACTGCCCGAGCCCTACCGCGCCGAGCCGGCCGACTACCCCCTGCACCCCGCCCTGTTCGACGCGGCCACCTCCAACGCCGTCTATCTGCCGGAACTGGGCCCGACGGGGGAGAGCTACCTGCCCTTCTCCCTCAGCCGCCTCACCCTGCACGGCCCCTTGCCGCCCACCGTCCACGTGTACTCCCGGCGGCGCGGGGCGCACCGCCCCGTGGTGACCTTCGACCTCACCCTCACGGACGGGGACGGACGCGAGGTCGCGGACGTGACCGGCTACACGGTCCGCGTCCGGGACCCGGCCGGGTTCCGGGACAGCGTCACCGCCCGCGCCCGGCCCGCCGCCCCCGCGCAGGAGCAGCGGCCCGCACCCCAGGGAGGGCTGGGCGGCGAGTTCGCCATCCGTCCCGAGGAGGGGATCCAGGCGCTCTGGCACATCCTCGGCGACCGGATCGGGCCGCAGGTCGTCGTCATCCCCGAGGGCCTGGACGAGCGGCTGCGCGCGGTCGAGGCGCTGACCAGCGACGTCATCGCGGAGGCGGGCCGGCGGTCGGAGGCGCCGGCCGCGGCGGCCGGGGGCGCGGACCTGCCCGCGCCCCGCCCGGCCGCCACAGGACAGGGGGACCCGGGCCCCGGCCCGGCGGCCGACAGCGTGCACGAGCGGCTGGCGAAGCTGTGGTCCGAGGCGCTGGGCATCGACGACATCGGCCCGGACGACGACTTCTTCGCCTTCGGCGGCAACTCCCTCGTCGGCGTCCAGCTCGCCGCCCGGGTGCGCCGCGAGTTCGACACCGACCTGCCCATCGCCACCCTCATCGAGAACCCGACCGTCCGCGCCATCGCAGGGATCATCTCCGCATGAACACCACCGCCCCGCCGCCGGCCGACCGCTGGCTGCCCTTCCCGGCCGCCGCGGGCGGGGCCCGGGTGCGGCTGCTGTGCTTCCCCTGCGCGGGCCAGGGCGCCTCCGCCTACCGGTCCTGGCAGCGGCTGCTCGCGCCCGGCATCGAGGCCGTCCCGGTGCAGCTGCCCGGCCGCGAGGGGCGGGCCACCGAGGAGCCCTTCACCGACATGGACAGCCTGATGGCGCGGCTGCTGCCGGTGCTGGAGGAGCAGGTGGACGCCGTGGACGGCTACGCCCTGTTCGGGCACAGCCTCGGCGCGCTGGTCGCCTTCGAGGCCGCCCGCAGACTGGAGGCCGGCGGGCGGACGCCGCTGGGGCTCACCGTCGCCGCGCAGCGCCCGCCGCACCTGCCGCCGGCCCGCGAGACGGTCCACGACCTGCCCCGGGCGGCGTTCATGACGACGCTCGGCCTCTACGGGCAGGTGCCCGTGGGCCTCTTCGACGATCCGGCGGCCGTCGAACTGGCAGCCGCCGGACTGCGCGCCGACTTCACCCTCGTGGAGACCTACCGGCCCCCCGCCGGCCCTCCGCTGCGCTGCCCCGTGACGGCGCTGCCCGGGCTGGCCGACACCTCCCTGCCGCCCGGCTCGATGCGCGCCTGGCAGGAGTTGACCAGCGGGCCCTTCACCTTCCGCCCGGTGCCCGGCGACCACTTCTTCGTCAACGAGCGCGCCGAGGAGGTGACGGGCGTCCTGCGCACCGCACTGTCCCGGACGGAGCCGCTGTCCGCACCACCGGGCAGCACGTGAGCCGCGCGCTGCCGGAGGGCCTCACGGGAGGAGGCCGGAGGAGGGCCGGGGGGGAGGGAGACGGCCACGAAGGGACGCCGCGGGCGGCGGCGCGCGAGGGCGTGACAGGGCGGCCCGGCCTTCCGCCGGGGGCGGCCGCCGGTGAACGCGTCGTCCACGGTGCGGCCGGTGCGCTTCTCCTCAGCCGGTGGGTGCCGGCCGCTCATCGCCGGTGTCCGCCGCGGGCAGGAGCAGGCTCAGGTGGAGGTCCGGGTGGTCGGCCAGATGGACGGTGGTCCGGTCGAAGTGCAGCCGGCCCTCGGTGGGGTGGTCGAGCGTCTTGGCGCCGACGGCGGTGTCCCGCACCTCCTGGCGCCGCCACAGTTCGGCGAACCCGGCATCGGCGGTGGACAGTTCGGTGACGACGCGGGGGAACTCCGGGTCGTCGGGGTAGCGTGCCGCGTCCGTGCGGAAGCCGGCGACGAGCTGCGGCGCCAACTGGTCCCAGTTCGCGGGGCGGTGCCCGCCGGGGAGCTTTCCGGTGAAGCCGTCCAGACAGCTGATGCCGGGCCGCAGGTCACCGAAGAGCGCGTGCAGCGCGGTGTTCCCGCCCAGGAAGCGCCAGTGCCGGTCGAGGACGTAGGCCGGGTGGGGGAGCCACCCGTCGAGCACCCGGACCACGGCGGCCGGGAGCCCGGGCGCGGCGTCGGCCGGGTGCGGGTCCCGGGGCGGTGCGGTCCGGTGGGGCCGGGGTTCGTGTCCCGCGAGCCGGTAGAGGTGGGCGCGTTCGGTGCCGTCCAGCCGGAGCGCGCCGGCGACGGCGTCCAGCACACTCGTCGTGACGGAGATCGCGCGGCCCTGCTCCAGCCATGTGTACCAGGTCAGCCCCACCCCCGCGAGGGTGGCGACCTCCTCGCGGCGCAGTCCGGGCGTGCGCCGCCGCCCGCCCTCCGGGAGCCCCGCGTCCCGCGGCGAGACCCGCGCCCTGCGGTCGCGCAGGAACGCGCTGAGTTCCGTGCGCCGCCGCGTCCGCGCTGCCCTGGCCGGACGCGCTGACGCCGCCGGACGTGCTGATGCCGCCGTTTGCGTCGGCGCCGCCGTGCCCGGCGTATCCGGTTGCGGCTCCGGTGTCGTGGCCGTGCCCCGCGTCCTGGTACTCACGGCACTACCATAAGCGCCGCCTTGGCCCCCGCGAACGGCCTGCCGAGACTGGCCGGGTCCCTCACGAAAAACCCGGCGATGAAAGGCAGTTCGTGGTGCCTGGAACAGAGCACGAGAGCCCGTCCTCCGCGCGGCCGTCGGCACCCCCGGCCGGCTTCATGGAGGAGCCGCCCAGGGCGGGCCGCGCCCAGTGGGCCGCGTTGGCGGTGGTGCTGCTCGGAGCCTTCATGGGCTTTCTCGACATCTTCGTCGTCAACGTCGCCAACCCGGCCATCCAGAGGGAACTGAACGCAAGCTTCGCCGAGATCGGGCTCGTACCGGCCGGGTACACCCTGGCGTACGCCGTCGGGCTCGTCACGGGCGGGCGCCTCGGCGACCTGTACGGCAGGCGGCGGATCTTCCTGAGCGGGGTCGCCGCCTTCGCCGCCACCTCCCTGCTCTGCGCCTGCGCCACGACGCCCGCGTTCCTCATCGGTGCGCGGGTCGCACAGGGTCTGGCCGCCGCGCTGATGCTGCCGCAGGTCCTCGCGCTGCTCCAGGCGACCTTCCGGCGGGAGGAAGAGCGGGCGCGGGCCCTGGGACTGTACGGGGCGGTGGTCGGGGCCGGCGTCGTGGCCGGGCAGGTCGTCGGCGGGCTGCTGCTGGCGTGGGACGTGGCAGGCCTCGGCTGGCGGGCCGTCTTCCTCGTCAACGTCCCGCTGTGCGCGGCCACGTTCGCCGGGGCGCTCGTCCTGGTGGGGGAAGCGGACCGGGAGGGAGCCCGCCCCGCGCTGGACCTGGCCGGCGCCGCGCTGCTGGGCGCCGGACTCTTCGGGCTGCTGCACCCGCTGGTGGTCGGCGGCGAGGGAGGCTGGACGGCGCCGCTGGTGGTGGAGACGTGCGCGGCGGCGGTCCTGCTGGGCCTTTTCGTCCTGTGGGAGCGGCGCGTCGCCCGCGCCGGGGGAGCCCCTCTGCTGCCGCCGCGGCTCTTCGCCCAGCGCGGGTTCTCGCTGGGTCTGCCCACGGCCTTGCTCTTCTACGGTTCGAACGGCGCGTTCGTCTTCCTCCTCGCCTTCCACCTCCAGCAGGCGCTCTCCTTCTCCCCCTGGCAGTCGGCGGCCCTGTTCACCCCGATGGCGCTCTGCACGTCCGTCGCCGCGATCGTGTGCGGAAAGCTCGTCGCACGCTGGGGCGGGCGGGTCGTGCCGTGGGGCGCGCTGGTGACCGGAGCCGGGCTGCTTGCCGTCTGGGCGACCACGGCCACCCAGGAGGCCGCACCCGGCCGGGCCCTCCTGCTGCTGCCGGGGCTCGTGCTGTACGGACTCGGCGGTGGCGTGGTCGCCACCTCGCTGCTGGGGCTCGCCCTCGCGGAGGTGGCCCCTCAGGACGCGGGCGCCGCGTCGGGCGGACTGCTGACCGCCGTACAGGCGTCGGAGGCCGCCGGGGTCGCCGGAATCGGTGCCCTGTTCTCCGCGATCTCCGCCTCGACGGGACCGACGGACGCCTTCGCCGCCGTCGTACTCCTCCTGGCGGGACTGGCCGCCGCGTTGGCGTTCCTGCTCCACCGGCTGCGCCGCGACTGAGCCGCCGCGACCGGGCCGGGCGGCGCGGCCCCCGGCCCGGTGCCTGGTCCTCGCCGCCTGCGCCAGGCCGGGTGGGGCCGGGTGCCTGGTCCGCGAGGCCGGTTCGTGAGGTTCGAGTGGCTCTGTTGCCGGGGCCGCACCGGCTGCCGGCGGGCCTGTCTCCTGCACGGCCTGCCGCGGAAGAGTGCGGCGTACCACTGCTTCGCCGCCTGGCGGGAGAGGGGACCGGCCATGTCGTCCACGAACTCCTGCGTCGTCCACGAACTCCTGCGCTGCCAGGTCCGTGTACGGGCCCGCCGGTTGGAGGAACCGGCCCTGGCGGTGCTGGCACCGAGAGTGTCCACGCGGCCGCCGGGGTCCCGGCGTCCACGACCGGCCGGGACCCGGCGAGGCGGGTGCCGGGCCGCAAGCGGGGACCGGCCGTGGACGTGCGCGGCCTGGTCATCGCACAACACCTCAAGAACTGCCGCTCTCCGCGGCCCTGGGCTGCTGTTGGGTGACGCAGTGGATGCCGCCTCCGCCTTCGGCGACGGTGTGGATCTCCAACTGGACGACCTCGCGGTCGGGGTAGAGGTCGCCGATGACGGCGGCGGCCTGCTGGTCGGCTCTGCGGTCGCCGAAGCGCGGGATGAGGACGGCGTCGTTGGCGATGTAGTAGTTGGCGTAGGAGCCGAGGAAGTCCTTCCCGCGGCGGCCGAGCCTGGCGGGGTCGGGTTCGGGGAGGTCGATGATCTCGAACTTCCTTCCCCGGGCGTCGGTCGCGTTCTCCAGGACGCCGCGGGCCTGATCGTAGGCACGGGTCCACACATCGGGTCCGTCGCCGTCCCAGGCGCGGCTGAGCAGGACGACACCGTTCTCACCGAAGCGGGCCAGGGAGTCGACGTGGTAGTCGGTGATGTCCTGGCCCTTGGCGCCCTTGAACCAGATCACCTGGTCGGCGCCGACCAGGTGCTTGAGGGAGTTCTCGATCTCGTCGCGGCTCAGGCCGGGGTTGCGGTTGGCGTTGACCAGAGAGCTCTCGGTGACCAGGAGGGTGCCGTGCCCGTCCACCTCCAGTGAGCCGCCCTCTCCCACCAAGGGCGCGTCGACGCGGGGGACGCCCGCGTACTCCAGAACGGCGCGGGCCACCTTCGCGTCGTGCTCGTGTTCCTGCTTGCCGCCCCAGCCGTTGAAGTGCAGGTCGATGCCCGCAAGGCCTTCCGGGCCCAGGACGAAGGTCGGGCCGCTGTCGCGCATCCACAGGTCGTCGGTGGGCACGGCGATCACGTCCACTCCCGCGCCGCAGGCCCGCCGTGCCGCCTTGGCCTCCTCCGGGGCGGCCAGCATGACCACGGGCTCGAACCCGGCCAGCGCACGGGCGATGCCCGCGATGTCGCGCTGGGCGTCTTTCGCCATGTCCTCCCAGACCGAGTCCAGCGGCGGCCACGACATGAACGTGCGGACGTGCTCGTGTGTCTCCGCCGGCATGAACAGTTCGGCCTGCTTCCGGCTGGGCACCGCGGCCTCCTTTGCCCCGGACGACTGGCGACCTGCCTTCTTCTCCTGATCCTGACCGCAGGCTGTCAGCCCCGCGGCGGCCGGTACGGCAGCCACGCCGCCCCTCAGCACGCTTCGGCGGTTCGGTCTCCTCATGACACGGCTCCCCTTCTCACCAAGACGCCCTGACTGAAATTTCAGTCAGGACGAGAAGGTAACATCGTCTCCGTCATCGATCGGAACGCTTCGAGGGAGTCGAACCCGTGTCCGCCCGCCGTACCGCCATCCTGGAAGCCGCCACCCGCGTCATCGCTCAGCGCGGCATCAGGGGCCTGCGAGTCGAGGAGCTGGCCGAGGAGGCCGGCGTGTCGACCTCGCTGATCTACTACCACTTCCGCGACCGGGCCGGTCTCCTCGCCCGCACCCTCGACTTCATCAACACCCGAGCCGAGCACTACACCCAGCCCACCACCGACCCCGACACCGACCCCCGCGGCCACCTGGAAGAGATGCTGCTCCTCGAACTCCAGGACACCCCCGCCGTCGTCGAGAACACCACGGCCTGGGGCGAACTGCGCTCCACCGCCGTCTTCCAGCCCGATCTGCGCGACCAACTCCGCACCACCACCGGCAGCTGGAACGACCACACCAGCGACCTGATCCACCGCGCCCAGCAGACCGGCCGCGCCGCACCTGATATCTCACCGGACGACGCCGCAGACCGGCTCACCGCCCTCGTCGAAGGGCTCAGCAAGCGCTGGCTCAGCGGCACCCTCACCCTCGACCGCGCTCGCCACCTCCTGCGCGGCGCCATCACCGCGGAACTCGGCCCCTGAGCCGACCACCAGCACGACCCCCACCCTCGTCCGAAACAGGGCATCACCGTACGAACCACCCTCTGCGTGCATGGGCGTATGGGTGCGTGGGCGCATGGGTGCATGGAGCGGCCGGGTGCCGGGTGCCGGGTGGCGACGTCACCGCCCGGCCCCGAGCTCCCGGCCGGCGGGTCCCCCTCAGCGGGATCCGGTCTCCGGAAGAGTGCTCTCCCCGCCGGGGGAGAGCACACCGCGTACGAGACGGGCCTCCGGGGCGGGAAGGAGCTTCAGCGCCTCGGCGGGGGCGAGCCAGCGCGCGCCGGGCGGAAGCTGCTGTTCCGCGGGGCAGGGCGCCGCGAACAGGTGGACGAGGAGAGTACGGCCTCCCCGGAGGCACGGCGTGCTGTCCACGGCCAGGAGCCGCCCCACGGCGCCGCGACCCGGCCCCGCACGGTCCGCGGCACGCGCGGCGGCGGCATCCCCCGCGCGGCCCGCACCCCCCGGACCCGTCCCTGCGGACCTCCCGCTCGCAGGCCGGATGCCCACCGCCCCGGCGTCCGCGAGCCGCCCGCCCGCGACTCCGGTGCCGGCGGGCCCGGCCCCTGCGGCACGCGGGTCGGCGGGGCCGGGGCCGGAACCGGAGCCGGGATGCGTGGATCCGGGGCGGGCGGGTCCGGGGGGTGCCGGGCTCGGGGTTGCCGGTCCCGGGTGCGCGGAGCCGGAAGTGGTCGGGCCGGGGCCCGTCAGGCCGGGGCCGGCTCGCAGTGTGCGGGCGGCGGCCTCGCGGGGGGTCTCGTCGGCGGCGACGAGTGTTCCGGGCAGCCGGTGGCGGGAGGTCTGCCCTCCTCGGCGGTCACCGCCCTCCATCACCAGCACCCGCCCCGCCCGGTCGACCACCAGCACGGCGGCGGCCACCACCGGGCCGGGCAGCAGGGCCCAGCGGTCCCGGTCGCCGAGAGGCGCGGGGTACCCGTCCAGCAGGTGCGCCGTGTGCGCGCCGCGCTCGGCGGCGAGGGCGGCGACGGTGCGCCGCCGCAGTCGTTCGGGGAGCCGCTCCAGTGCCTCGGCCTCCGGGAGGAACTCGGCGGCGCGCAGTTCGTCCCGCTGCAGGTGCAGGTCCGCGACACGGACGGGGTGCGGCAGGTGGACGGCGTAGACGCAGGCCGTCATCGCCCGGCCGTAGACGGCGGCCGGCACGTTGTCGACGGCCAGCAGGCGGCCGACCCGCAGCCGGGCGGGCCGCAGCTCCTCGCGGAGTTCCCGCACCAGGCCGTCCACCAGGCCCTCGTCGTCCACCATGCCGCCGGGCAGGTCCCAGCCCGGCTTGTAGACGGGGTCGACGACGAGCAGGCGCCCCCGCTCGTCGCGGATGAGGGCGTCCACCGCGGCGGCGGGGGCGGGGTGCGTCGCGAGGTAGGCGGCCAGCTCCTCGGCGGTCTCCGTACCCGGATCGGTACCAGTACCGGTGGGGATATCGGTACCAGTACCGGTGGGGATAGGGGCATCGGTACGGGCTTCCGCACGGGCACCTGCTTCCGGACCGGAACTGGGACCGGGACCGGAACCGGAACCGTAGCTGGGACCCGAGCGGACGGCGCAGGTGTCGGTACCGGCATCGGAGGAGGCCCGCTCCGCGCGGGTGTCCGACGGCGGCTCCTGAGTTCGCCCGGTCGTCGGCCCGGGCGGTCGCCCCGGCGTCCGCCCGGACGGCGGTCGGGACCTCTGACCGGGGGTCTGCACGGGCGTCGGCGGTGTCCGGACGGGTGCGGGCCCGGGCACCTTCGCGGGTGCCGGCGCGTGGGCGGGGCGGGGCACCGGACCGGGGGCGGGGCCCGGTGCCGGTCCGGTGGGCGTGCCGGGTTCCGGCGGCGCCCCGGACGAAGCCGCGTCGTCGGGGGCGGGTGTGCGGGGCGTCGAGGTCATGCGGGGCCTCCTCGTGTCCGGTGGTGGGGGTAGGGGCGCGTCTGGTGCTTCGCCGGGTTCAACTCGGCGGCCACGCGATCGGGTACGCCCGCGCGGCACGTGCCGCCCGCAGGGGGAGTCGGACGGAGTGCCACCGCGCCGCGCACCCGGGCAGCTGTTCGGTCACGAGCCGCTGTTCGGTCGCGACGTGCCGCCAGGTCATATGTGCTGCTCGGTCACGAGGTGCACCTCGGCACGGGGTGCGGTTCCGTACCCGCACCGTGGTCGGACCGTATCCGCACGTGGTCGGACCGGCGTCCGCCCGTGGTCGCCCCGTGGCCGGGCCGCACCACCGGGGAGCCGCGAGCCGCCCGCAGGGGCCCGTGTGGGCGGGGCGACAAGGGGAACGCGGGGAGGGCGGAGAACGGGCCACGCGAGGACGGGGTGGCGGACGGAACCGCGGGTGAGGCCACGGCCGCGTGGTGTGGCGTGGCGTGGCCGGGAAGGACAGGGCGTGAGCGGTGACGACGACGCGCTGAAGACCTACCGGCGCAAGCGGAGGTTCGACCGGACGGCCGAGCCCGAGGGCGGACCGGCCGGGGGCGGCGGGCAACCGCACTATGTGGTGCAGATCCACGACGCGACGACGCTGCACTTCGACTTCCGGCTGGAGTGGGACGGGGTCCTCAAGTCCTGGTCGGTGCCCAAGGGGCCGTCAACCGACCCGCACGACAAGCGGCTGGCCATGCCCACCGAGGACCATCCGCTGGACTACCGCACCTTCGAGGGCGTCATCCCGCACGGCGAGTACGGCGCCGGGTCGGTCATCGTGTGGGACGAGGGGACCTACGAGCCGCTGTCCCGCGACTTCGGCAAGGCGCTGGCGAAGGGCCACATCTCCTTCCGCATGCACGGCGGCAAGCTGCGCGGCGACTGGGCGCTCTCCCGCTTCCGCAGCGGGGACGACGGGGAGCGCGAGGCGTGGCTGCTGGTCAAGAAGAACGACAGCCACGCCTCCTCGCGCGGTACGCCCGACCCGTGGCGGGTCCGCTCGGCCCGCAGCGACCGCACGCTGCGGCAGGTGCGGGACGAGGCGACCGAGGAGTGGACCCGCGAGGGCGGCCGGACATGAGCGATCTGCTCGGCTCGCTGTCCGCCGGGGAGCGGGCGCTGCTCCGGCCGGCGCCCGCGGGCGCCACGCTGGCCGGGAAGCCGATGCGTGCCGAGCTGAGCGACCGGCGCGACTTCTCCGCCGGGGGCTGGCTCTTCGAGCGCAAGCTCGATGGGGTACGGGTGCTTGCCGTGCGTGAGGGCGGAGGCGAGCGGCTGCTGTCCCGTACGGGGCGGCGGGTGAACGAGACGTACCCCGAGATCGCCGACGCGCTCGCCGGGCAGAGCCGGGCCGACTTCACCGTGGACGGGGAGGTCGTCGCCTTCACGCGGGGACGCACCGACTTCTCCCGGCTCCAGCAGCGGATGCAACTGAGCACCGAGCGCCAGGCGAGGGCCAGCGGGGTGGCGGTCACGTACTACGTCTTCGACCTGCTGCGCCTCGACGGCATGGATCTGACGCGGCTCCCGCTGCGCACCCGCAAGTCGCTGCTGCGCAGGGCCCTGGACTTCCGTGCGCCGCTGCGCTTCACCACCCACCGCAACGAGGGCGGGCAGTGGCTGCTGGACGAGGCGTGCGCGCACGGCTGGGAGGGGCTGATCGCCAAGCGTGCGGACGGCCGCTACCAGCCCCGCCGCTCCCCGGACTGGCTCAAGCTCAAGTGCGAGGGGGACCAGGAGCTGGTCATCGGCGGTTTCACCGAGCCGGCCGGGAGCCGAGTGGGTTTCGGCGCGCTGCTGCTCGGCTACTACGACCGGGGCGGCGGGGGCGGCCGGCTGCGTTACGCGGGCAAGGTCGGCACCGGGTACGACCGCGCCACCCTGCTGGCCCTCCGCCGGGGCCTGGACGAGCTGGAGGTGCCCGGTTCCCCGTTCGCCGATCCGGTCCGCGAGCGGGGCGCGCACTGGGTGGAGCCCCGTCTCGTCGCGCAGATCGGCTTCACCGAGTGGACCAGGGACGGCATGCTGAGGCACCCCCGGTTCCTGGGCCTGCGCGACGACAAGAGGCCCCAGGACGTCGTCCGGGAGACGCCCCGGGAGCGGCGCTGACCGCACGGGCGCCCCGTCCCGGGGGCCGTCCCGGGGGTGGGCGCAGCCGGGGGACGGGACGGCCTCGCGGGGCGAGCACCGTCCGCACTCGCCCGTGCGGCGGGGGAGGGCCGGGCCCGGCGCGCCCCCTGTACCGCCCGTCGCTCCGAACGCCGTACGCCTGGTTCCGTTCCGCGCTGTGCGGGCACTACGTGACGCATGGATCACGATGCCGCACCAGTGCTGGAGGCACTGGCCCGCTACCAGCGGGCGGGTGAGCTGCCGTTCACCCCGCCCGGACACAAACAGGCGCGGGGCGCCGACCCGAGGGTGCGCGAGGTGCTGGGCGACGCCGTCTTCCACGGTGACGTGCTGGCCTCCGGCGGGCTCGACGACCGGCGCACCCGGGGCGCCGTCCTCGTGAAGGCCGAACAGCTGATGGCGGACGCGGTCCACGCCGAGCACACGTTCTTCTCGACCTGCGGCAGCTCGCTGTCGGTGAAGTCCGCGATGCTGGCGGTGGCGGGGCCGCACGAGAAGCTGCTGGTCGGCAGGGACGCCCACAAGTCGGTGGTCTCCGGCCTCGTCCTCTCGGGCATCCACCCGGTGTGGGTGGAGCCGCGGTGGGACGAGAAGCGGCTGCTGGCGCACGCGCCGTCCGCCGCCGCGTTCGAGGCGGCCTTCGAGGAGCACCCCGACGCGCGCGGGGCACTGGTCACCAGCCCCACCCCCTACGGCACCTGCGCGGACCTGCACGCCCTCGCCGAGGTGTGCCACCGCCGGGGGTGCCCCCTCATCGTCGACGAGGCGTGGGGCGCCCACCTGCCCTTCCACCCCGACCTGCCAGCCTGGGCGATGGACGCGGGCGCGGACGTGTGCGTGACCAGCATCCACAAGATGGGCAGCGGTTTCGAACAGGGTTCCGTCTTCCATCTCCAGGGCCCGCACATCGATCCGCTGATGCTGGCGCAGCGCGCCGACCTGCTGGGCACCACCAGCCCGAACGTGCTGATCTACGCCGGCCTGGACGGCTGGCGCCGCCAGATGGCGCAGCACGGCCAGAAGCTGCTCGGACACGCGCTCGACCTCGCCGCCGAGGTGCGGGGGCGGCTGGAGGAGACCGACGGGCTGCACGTCAACGACCGGGCCGACTTCGTCGGCGAGGGCCTGGCGGCCGACCTGGACCCGCTGCCCGTGGTCATCGACCTGGCGGAGCTGCCGCTGACCGGCTACCAGGCCGCCGACTGGCTGCGCGAGGAGCGGCACATCGACGTCCACGTCAGCGACCACCGCCGCATCAGCACCCAGCTCACCCACGCCGACGACCACCGCACCACGTCCGTGCTGCTGGACGCCGTACGGGAGCTGGCGGCCCGCGCCGAGGAGTTCCCCTCCTCGCCCACGGTCGCCCTGCGCACCCCGGCCGACCTGCGGATGGAACAGGCGTATCTGCCGAGGGACGCCTACTTCGGCGCGGTCGAGGACGTGCCCGTGGACGAGGCCGAGGGGCGGATCGTCGCCGAAATGATCACGCCCTATCCGCCGGGCATCCCCGCCGCGCTGCCCGGTGAGCGGCTGACCAGGACCGTCCTGGACTACCTGCGCACCGGCGTGGAGGCGGGAATGAACCTCCCGGACGCGGCGGCCCCCGATCTCCACACCGTCAGGGTGCTCGCCGACGGCCGCCCGCCCGCGGCGCCGGACCGCCTGTGACGACGACCCCGTCAGCTCACCCGCAGGGAAGGAGCCACCATGCCGCGCGCCGCGCTCTTCGATGTCGACGGCACCCTCACCGACACCACCTATCTGCACGTCCACGCCTGGTGGGAGGCGTTCCGGCAGGCGGGGCACAAGGTGCACACCGCGGCCCTGCACCGGGCCATCGGGCTCGGCGGGAGCGACCTGATCGCCCACGTACTGGGCGAGGGCCGGGACCGCGACCAGGACGCGGCCCTCAGCGACGCGCACAAGACCCTCTTCGCGACCTGCCACGAGCGGCTCGGCGCGCTGGAGGGCGCCCGCGAACTGCTGCACGCGCTGCACGGGAGGGGCTGGCGCGTCGTGCTGGTCACTTCCGCGTCCGGCGGCGAGCTGGCCGCGATGCGCCGCGCCCTGGACGCCGACGACGTCATCGCCCACATCGCCAGTTCCTCGGACGTCGAGCGGGGCAAGCCCGCGCCGGACCCCGTCGAGCAGGCCAGGGAGCTGGTGGGGGCCGCCCGCGAGCAGACCGTCTTCGTCGGCGACTCCGTGTGGGACATGCGGGCCGCGGCCCGCGCGGGCGTCACCGCCATCGGCGTCCTGAGCGGCGGCATCCCGCGCGCCGACCTGGCACAGGCCGGCGCCCAGGAGGTCTACGAGGGGCCGGCCGATCTGCTGACCCGGCTGGACGAGAGCGTCTGCGCCCGGCTGGAGCAGGACACCTGAACCCCGCCGGCGACGGCGCCGCTGACCTGCGGAGTCGCTCCGCGTAGCCGCCGCGTCGGAGGGGTACCCGAGCGACCGGACGAGAGGAGGCCACCATGACCTCAGACGGCAGGGACATCCCCGCGGAAGAGGGCGTCACGACCGAGGACGCCGCCGAGATGGGCGAGGGCCCCGCCGAGGGCCGGCAGCCGGGCGAACGCGTCGAGCGCGGCGAGTGGAACCCGCCCGTGGAATCCGACCCGCCGCCGCGTGCCCCCGCCCGGGACAGCGGCGGATTCGACACCTCGTTCCTCACCCCCGAGGCGGAGGCCGACCAGGAGCGCGCCCGGCCCGCCGACCCGGGAGCCGACCCCGAGGGCCAGGGCATCCCCGACCTCCAGGACGGCACGCCCGAGCAGGAGCGGGCCAGCGATCCGCAGCAGGAGGCGGTGCCCGGCGACACGCCCACCGCCGTCACGCGGGCCGCCCCCACGCCCGCCGAGATGCGCGAGGGCGAGTCCCTCGACGAGCGGCTCGCCGAGGAGGAGCCCGAGGTCTCCGAGCGGGAGGCCGTCTCCGGCCCGCCCGACGAGGCCTCGGGGCTGCTGCGCAACGACCCCGAGGCGACGCCGCCCCGCCGCCAGGACGTCTACGGGCGCGAGAGCGGCGGCGGGGCGCTGTCCGCCGAGGAGGAGGCCCTGCGCACGGTGGACGAGGACGAGATGTGACCCGCGACGCCGACGGGACGGGGTGACCCCCACGACGGACCGTGGCCCGGCCGCCCGCGGGCGACCGGGCCACGTACATGCGTGCCGACAGCCGTGCCGGTATCCGGACGCGGCGCCGGAAACGCGGCGCCGGAACCCTGGCGTCGGACTCCCGGCGGCAGGGACCGGCAGTGGAGACCGGCCGCGGGCACCTTGCCGATGAGCCGGACAAGGGGCCAGTGAGCACGCGGCCGATGAGCCGAATGGGCCGGACAAGAGGCCCGGGCAAGGCCGGCGAGCCGAGGAGGCCGGTGCCGCGCGGCTGTCGTGCGCCGTGCGGCCGGGCCCTCACCGGGGCCCGGAGCCGGGGTCCGGGTGCACGCGGAAGCGGAGCGCGAAGTGGTCGAGGGTGGCGGGCACCGGTGCGGCGGGCCGCAGTCCCGGGTGCGAGGCCAGCGTGTAGGTGTGCCGCTCCAGCAGTGCGGCCAGCAGGGTGCTGGTCGTCAGCAGTACGAGGTTCTGGCCGGGGCACCCGGCAGGGCCCGAACTGAAGGGCACCAGCGCGGGGTTGGCCCGGGCCGCGCGTCCGCTCCGAGCGGTCCACTGCTGGGGCGCGAAGGTGTCGCCGTAGGGGGCGGCGGGTTCGGCCCGGTGGAGGTAGGGCGTGTAGAGGGCGAAGACGCATCCGGCGGGGAGCGTGCCGCCCGGCCACGAGGTCTCCTCGGTGCTCTCCCGCAGGATGAGCGGGGTCGTCGGCCACAGCCGGACCGACTCCAGCGCGCACCCCCGCAGATACGGCAGCTCGCGGGGCGCGGCCGGGTCCCCGCCGCGTGCTTCCTCGCGTGCCCGTTCGCCCTCCCGCGGGTGTGTGGCCAGCAGCGCCAGGGCCCGTGCCGTCGCCATGCCGGCCGCGTCGTAGGCGAACAGCCAGTGCGGGACCTGGCCCGCACGGTCGGTTCCGGGAGGGGCGTCGGTCGCCGCGACCCGCGCGGCCAGACTGCCGGGTTCCGCCGCGGCGACGTACTCCCGCACGCGGGCGAGGAACGCGCTCCGCAGCCGCTTGCGGCGCGGGCTGAGCAGCGACCAGTTGGCGGCCGACCGCAGCGCGCCCAGCTGGGCGGTCAGTGTCACGTCGTCCCGCGCGGCGTCGCCCAGGACGACGCGGCGGACCGTCCGCCACCACGCGGCGTCGAACTCCTCCCAGCGCAGCTGGCCGGAGCGTTCGGCCTCCGCGAGCAGCGCGGCGGCCTCCTCGCGGACGACCCCGGTCAGCGGCCCCGCCAGGTCGTGCAGCGGCTGCGGGGTCTGGAGCACCTGCGTGACGAACTCCCGCCGCGCCGCCCGCTCGGAGCCGCCGGAGACCAGCACCCCGTGCGGCTGGAACTGCGCCAGGGCGCCGCGCTTCTCCCGCGTCGCCGGGCTGAACGGTTCCGGGGTGCCGGCCAGGACGCGCTCCGCGTCCTCGGGGTCGAGCACGAGCGCGTAGGAGCGCCCGCGCACGGTCAGCGGCAGCGGTCCGGAACCGTGCCGCTGCCGCAGGGCGCGCACCCGTTCCACACCGCGCCGGTCCCAGCCCGTGCGCTCCACCAGTCCCATGGCGCGCGGCCTGCGGACGATCACGCCGCCCGCCAGTACCGGCAGCAGGACGTCGCCCACCACCCCGGCCGCCTCCCGTGCGCCCAGCGGGCGAAGGGTCCCTGCCCCGGGCGACTCCCCGGTGCTCGGATTCGTCGCGGTGGCCTCGGTCAGTCGCATCTCCACTCCGCTCACTCCGCGCCGGGCGTGCCGGCCGCTGTCGGGTGCGTCGTTCCAAGAGCGTCGCGGTACCCGCAGGTCACCGTGCGAAACGACGCGCACGGGAGCCCCGTTTGGCACCGCCCGGCCGGTGGTACCCACTGACCCGTCCGGCCCGCGAGGCACGTGAGGCGAGGGGAGGCGGCCTGATGGCGCGTCGGCTGACGGCGGTCGCCCAGGCGGTCGCGGAGGTCGCCGCCTGGTGGACGGTGCTGGCCGGGCTGTGGCTGGTGCTCATCCAGACGGTCGACACCCTGGAGTGTTGCGTGGGCGCGGGCGCCGCGCTGCTCGCCGCCCTCGGCGGGAGGGCCGCCCGCAGGGCGGCGGAACAGCGGTGAACGGCTGGCTCGCCGCGGCCTGCGCGCTGCTCCTCGCCGGCTTCCTCCCCGCGCTGCTGTGCGTGTGCACGGGGCCCGTGCGGCGGCGCGTGCTGGCGCAGAACCTGGCCACCGTGCTCGCCGCGCTCGTTCTGCTGCTGCTCTCCCAGGGGTACGCGCGGCCCTCCTACACCGACATGGCCCTCGTGCTGGCCGTGCTCGGCCCCGTCGGCACGCTGGTCTACGAGCGGCTGCTGCGCGACGAACTGCGGGCCGCCCGGCCCTCGGCGCGGGTCACCCGCACCATGACCGTCCTCGGCGTGGCGCCGGTGCCGCTGGTGGTCGCACCGGTGTGCGCGGCTGCCGCACCCGGCAGGACGACGCTGAAGCTCCTGGCCGTCGGCTGCCTGCTGGTGGCGGGCAGCGCCCTGTGCACCCGGGCGCTGACGGCACCGCCGGGAGGGGGTGCGGGCGATGAGCGCTGAGCTGCCCGTGGCGTTCGCCCTGCTGCTCGTCGCGGTCGCCGGGACGGCCACCGTGCTCACCCGCGACCCGGTGCGCCAGGCCGCCGTCCTGGCGGGATTCGGGCTGGCGCTCGCCGTCCTGTTCGCCGTCCTCCAGGCACCCGATGTGGCCCTGTCCGAACTGGCCGTCGGCACCGCTCTCACACCGCTGATGGTGCTGCTGTCGGTGCGCAAGGTACGGCGCAAGGCGCGCAGCGAGCGGCGGGAGGAGCACGAGTGAACCGGCGCATGCGGACCGGGGTACTCGTCCTCGGCGGACTCGGGGTGGCGGCACTGCTGGCCGTCGCGTTCCTCCAGCTGCCCGGTTTCGGCGGCTCCTGGCACCCGTACGGCACCCGGGCCGTGGAGGCCGCGCTGGGGAGGCACACCGCCAACACGGTGGCCTCCGTCAACTTCGACCAGCGGGCCTTCGACACCCTGGGCGAGCAGGCCATCCTCTTCGGGTCGGTCCTGGGAACCGTCGTCATCCTGCGCACCACCCGCGACGAGCGCCGCGTCGAGCCCGAACCGGCGCGGGTCCCGGCCCCGGTGCGCCGCTACGCGCTGGCCGTGCTGCCCGTCACGCTGCTGACCGGGCTGTACGTCGCCGCGCACGGACAGCTCAGTCCGGGCGGCGGCTTCCAGGGCGGTGTGGTGGCCGCGACCGCGCTGCACCTGCTCTATGTCGCCATCGACTACCGCGCGCTCAAGAGGGTCAGGTCGCTGACGTTGTTCACCGTCGCCGACGCCGCCGGGGAGGCCGGCTATCTGCTCGTCGGGCTGGGCGGACTGCTCGCGGGCGCCGCCTTCCTGGAGAACACACTGCCCTACGGCACCGCCAACACGCTCTCCTCCGGCGGCATCGTGCCCCTGCTCAACGCCGCCATCGCCGTGGAGGTCGCCGCGGCCGTCGTGGTGCTGCTGGCGCAGTTCCTCGACCAGGCCATCGAGATCGAGTCGGCGGACGAGGGGAGCGGCCGATGAGCGTGCTGCCGTACCTGGTGGCCGGATGGCTGTTCCTGGTGGGCTGCTGGGGCATGGCCACCAGCCGGAACCTCATCCACGCCGTCGGCTCGCTCGCCGTCTGCCAGGCGTCGACCTATGTGCTGCTGCTGGCCGTCGGCTACCGGCGCGGCGGCACCGCGCCCGTCTACTCCGACATCCGGCCCGGCTCGCGCCCCGTCGTCGACCCGGTGGTGCAGGCGCTCACCCTCACCGACGTGGTCGTCGGCGCCACCGTCACCGCGCTGCTGCTCGCGCTGGTCGTGCAGGTCTCCAAGCGGCACGGCACTGTGGACCCCGACGAGCTGCGGGAGCTGCGCGGATGACGGCGTCCTCGGTCCTGCCCGTACTGGTCGCCGGCCCGCTGCTGGGCGCGGCCGTGCTGGTTGCCACCGGGCGGTGGCTGCCGCGCCACGTCGCCGAGATCCTCGGCACCGCCGTCGCCGCCGCCACCGCCGCGCTCGCCCTGACCGTGCTGGCCGTCACGGCGCACCGTCCGGCGCCCGTCGCCTGGGTGGGCGGCTGGCGCCCCGAGCACGGGGCCGGGGTGGGCATCGTGCTGGTCGGGGACGGCTTCGGCCTCGGGCTGGCGGCGCTCGTCTGTCTGCTCGTGGTGTGTGTCCTGGTCTACTCGTGGCGGTTCTTCGACGACCCGCCGCCCCGCCAGGCCGGTGCGTTCCCGGCGCTGATCCTCGCGTTCCAGGCCGGCATGTGCGGCTTCACACTGACCGGCGACCTCTTCAACGCCTTCGTCTTCTTCGAACTGATGGGCGTGGTCGCCTACGCGCTGACCGGATACCGCGTCGAGGAGGCCCGCGCCGTGCAGGGCGCGCTCACCTTCGGGTTCCTCAACTCGCTGGGCGGCTACGCCACTCTGCTGGGCGTGGGCCTGCTGTACGCGCACACCGGCGAACTCGGCCTCGCCCGGATCGGGGAGCGGCTGGACGCCGCCCCCGGCGACTCCGGTGCCCTGGTCAAGGCCGCCTTCGTGCTGGTGGCCACCGGGTTCCTGGTCAAGGCCGCCGCCGTCCCCTTCCACTTCTGGCTGCCGGACGCGCACACCGTCGCCCCCACCCCGGTGTGCATGCTGCTGTCCGGGGTGATGGTGCAGCTGGGCGTCTACGGGGTCGCCCGGCTCTACTGGACCGTCTTCGCCGGGCCCGGTGGCGTGCCCGGGGCGGCCGTCCACCGCGCGCTGCTGGTGCTGGGCGTGCTGACCGCCGTCACGGGCGCGCTGCTGTGCTGGCTGCAACGGCACATCAAACGGCTGCTGGCCTTCTCCACCATCGCCCACACGGGGCTCTTCCTCATCGCCCTGGCCGCCCTCACCCCCGAGGCGGTCACGGGCGCCGGGCTCTACCTGCTCGGGCACGCCGGGGTGAAGGCCGCCCTGTTCGCGTGCGCGGGCGTCCTGGTGGACCGGTTCCGCAGCGTCGACGAACGCGGTCTGCACGGCCGGGGCCGCGAACTGCCCCGCGTCGGCGTGCTGTTCGCGCTCGGCGGGCTCGCGCTCGCCGGGCTGCCGCCGTTCGGCACGGGCCTGGGCAAGGCACTCTCGGAGGAGGCGGCGGGCGGCCCGCTGACGGTGGTGTTCGTCCTCGTCTCCGCCGCCACCGGCGGAGCCGTGCTGCGCGTCGCCGGAGGCGTCTTCCTGGGACTGGGTTCGGCGCCAGCCCCGGACGGCGGCGCCACCGGGGCGGGCCACCGCGCGCGGGGCCGGAAGGCGGAAGGCCACCCGCGCGGCGAGGACGCGACCGGCGGTGACGTACGCGGCGGCGGGAGAGAGCGCGCGGAGGAGGGGGCGACCGCGGACAGGGACAGCGACAAGGACACCGACACGGACCCCGGCCCCGACACCGACACCGGCACGGATCCGGAGACCACCGGCGCCGACGAGCCGGAGGAGACCCCCGGCAGGGTGACGCGGGTGCCCGACACCATGTTCGCCGCCGCCGTCGCCCTGCTGGCGGGCGGACTCGCGGTCGGCTGCGTGCCGTCGCTGTGGTCGGCTGTCGGGCGCGCCGCCGAGCCCTTCACCGACCACACGGGATACGCCCTGGCCGTCCTCCACGCCACCCCGGCACCCGCGTCGGCCGGCCCCGCGCCCCACTGGCCGGCCGCAGGCGTACTGCTGGGGGTGCTGTCGGCCGCGCTGGCGGCAGGCGCGGCCGGCACCGCCCTGCGCACCGTGCCCAGCGGGGCCAGGCCCCGCTGGTCGGTGCCGCTGCGCCGCCTGCACTCCGGGCACATCGGTGACTACGTCGCCTGCGCCCTGGCGGGCATCACCCTGCTGGCCGCGCTGGTGTGGTGAGGGACGGCGGCGCCGGCCGGAGGCTCACAGCCTGCCGGTGACCCGCTGGGCGGTGACCCGGACGGTGACGCGCTCCCCGTCGTCGCGGGAGGCCGGGTTGAAGTCGGCGTAGTCCTTGCCCGTGTACTTGCGCGACACGGCGTTGAGCAGCGTGTGGTCCGGGTCCGGGGTGAGGGTGGCGGTGCCCTGGATCTCGGCGTAGACGTAGGGGTTCTCCGGCGGGTTGAGCATCACCGAGACCCGCGGGTCCCGTGCCAGGTTCTTGCCCTGCCGCCGGTCGACGGTGGTGGAGAAGAGCAGGTCGTCGCCGTCGCGCAGCACCCACACCACCGTCTGGTGCGGACGTCCGTCGGGCATCAGCGTCGCCACGGTCGCGAAGACCCGTTCGTCGTCGAGGTACTTCTTCAGGTCGTCGGAGAGCCCGGTGGCCATGGCAGTTGTCCTCACTCGCGCAGGGAAGGGAATCGGACCGGTGCGCCCGCGGGGCGCTCCGTGCTGTCAACTCCCCTCCCCGCGCGGGTTATTCCTCCGGCACGGGACGCACCCGCCGATGCGCCCCCGCACGCGCCCCCCCATAACACAACGCGCACGCTCCGTCTCGATGTGTGGCCAAAACTCCCCGTCTCCCGCACGCGATGAGCTTGTATGTATTGAGCTGCGCCTGTCATGCGCGGCTATCGGGTATTTAGGGGGGAACACCGCGTGATCCGGGTACTGCTGGTGCACGACGTGCGCATCCTCAGATGCGCGTTGGCCACTCTGGTGGGAAAAGAGCCGGACATCGAGATCGACGGCGCGTCCTGGAAGGACGCCGTACGGTCGGCGCGGACGCGGAGCGCCGACGTGTGCGTCGTGGACGCCGACGTGATGGGCCGCTCCCCGCTCGACGAACTGGCCTCACGCACCCGCTCCGGCGGCCGGGAGCGGGAACCGGCCCGGCTGCTGGTACTGGTCAGCCAGGACTGCCCGGGCGCGCTGCGCCGGGCACTGGACGCGGGAGCGCGCGGCTTCGTGTGCAAGGACGCGCTCCCCGAACAACTGGTGACCGGCATCCGGCGGGTCGCCGCGGGGGAACGTTTCGTCGACAACGCCCTGGCGAACACCCTGCTGCGGGCCTCCGAGGTGCCGCTCAGCCGACGGGAGCTGACGGTGCTGTCGGCGGCCGCCGAGGGAGCCCCCGTCACCGAGATAGCGCGCCGGCTGGGACTGTCCACCGGGACGGTACGCAACTACATGTCCGCCATCACCCGCAAGACCGGGGCCCGCAACCGGGTGGACGCCATACGCATCTCGCAGGGGGCGGGCTGGCTGTGACCCGCCGGCGGGGCGACCCGCGGGCAGTC
>NZ_VJOK01000001.1:6670751-6681410 GCF_013302895.1 Streptomyces albus subsp. chlorinus
CCGCCCGTGAGGGCGGGCCGCGCCGCTACACCCGGGGGCCCGGCGCCCAGCTGGCCGTCAGGTCCCGGTAGAGCGGGGAGTGCTCCCTCAGCTCCGCGTGGGTGCCGCAGCGCGTACCGGCGCCGTCCAGCACGAGCACCCGGTCCGCACGCAGGGCCGAACTGATCCGGTGCGCGATGACGATCAGCGTGCCGCCCCGCCGCCTGAACGCGTCCTCGGCCCGTTCCTCGGCGGCGGGGTCCAGCTGGCTGCTCGCCTCGTCGAGAACGGCCAGCGGGGCGGGGGTGAGCCAGGCGCGGGCCAGCCCGAGCTGCTGCCGCTCACCGGCCGACAGCGCAGTTGGGTCCACCCGCCCGTCGAGCCCGCCGAGCCGCCGCACCAGCCCGCACGCGCCCACCGCCGCGACGGCGCCGGACAGCGCCGCGTCGGCCGGCGCACCTGCCCGCTCCGGCAGCAGGCAGCACAGGTTCTCGCGGACGCTGCCGGAGAAGACGTACGACTCCTGCGGGATCAGCACGCGGTGGCACAGGAGCGCGGACCCGCCCTCCGGCGCGGCGGACAGGGGCCGTCCGTACAGCAGCACCTCGCCGGCCGTCGGCCGCAGCAGGCCCGCGATCAGCAGCGCCAGCGTGGACTTGCCCGCGCCGCTGGGCCCGACCACCGCCAGGTGGCCGCCCGCCGCCACCGTCAGGTCCAGCCCGCGCAGCACCGGTTCGGCCCCCGGCCCGTACCCGAAGGTGACGCCCCGCAGTTCGAGCGCCGGCACCTCCCGGCCCCCGTTCCCCGGCACCCCCTCCCGACCCCGGCCGTGCGGCGTCTCCCGGCCCCCGCCGTGCGGCGTCTCCCGGTCCCCGCCGTGCGGCACCGGCTCGCTCACCGGGTGCCGGGACAGGCCCGCGGCGTCCGCTTCCGGGTGGTCCGGCTTCCGTACGGGGGCCGGCGGTGCCCCCTCCCGCAGCCGGCGCAGTACCACGGCGAGCCGGGCACCGGCGCCGCCCAGCCCGTGCACCAGGCTCTGCAACGCGGGCAGCAGCGCCTGCGTCAGATATGTCAGCGCCCCCGCGAGCGCCCCGGCGCCCACCCCCTGCCGCAGCAGCCACGGCGCCAGCACCAGCAGCAGGACGACGGGCAGCCGCCCGCCGATCCCCAGCGCCACCGCGCGGGCGATCCCCCAGCGGGCGAGCGCGTCGGCGGCCCACCGCTCGGCGTCGATGCGACGCCGAGCGGACCGCAGCACGGCGTCGCCCGCCCCGCACGCGGCCACGTCCCTGAGAGCCCGCACGGTGTTCCCCGCCTCGCGCGCCAGCTCCTCGTCGGCCACCAGCACGTCACGCTGCCTGCGGGCCAGCACGCGGAGCGTCCCCGCGAAGACGGCCAGCCCCGCCAGCAGCGGCGGCACGACGACCAGCAGCAGTTCCGGCGCCAGCGCGGCCAGACCCGCGACAGCGCCCACGAGGGTGACGGCGAACGAGCGGGAGACCATGACCAGGCCCGCGAAGCTGTCGCGGGCGATCTCCACCTGGTGGGTCAGCCGGGAGACCGCGCCGGTACCGGACGCGTCCGCCGCCTCGCCCACGCCGCCTCCCGGGTTTCCCGTGGCGGTGACGGCCTCGTGCAGCGCACGCCCCACGACGCGGCGCACCAGTTCGTCCCGGAGCGGCTCGGCGAGCGCCGCGACCTGGCGGTGGACCCGTGCCGTGCCCAGCGCGCCGGCCAGGAGCCCCGCCCCGGCGACGGCCAGCCACGCCAGTCCGGTGGCGGGACGCCCGGCCAGGAAACCGTCGTCCAGGGCCCGTGCCAGGGCGAAGCCCAGTGCGAAGGTGTGGGCCGCCTCCAGCGCCGACCAGCCCGCGAGCCCGCACAGCACGCGGGGCCGCCGCCCCAGGAACCGCAGCCCGGCCTGTACGAACCCCTGGGGGCGGCGGCGGTGGCGGCCCGGGCGCGCCGTTCGGGCGGCCGGCCGGTCAGCCATCGCCGCCGCCCCCGGCCGTTCCGTCGGCGAACACGCCCCCGCCCGTTCCGTCGGCGAACAGGGCGCGGTAGGCGGGCAGTTCCCACAGCTCGTGGTGGGGGGCCACCGCGCGGATCCGGCCGCTGTCGAGCCACGCGGTCAGGTCGGCGCGGGCGGCGGTGGAGGCGCGGTGCGCGACGATCAGCCGGGTGCGGGCGGGCCCGCCGTCCGCACCCAGCAACGCTCGCGTCACCCGCAGTTCCGTCACCGTGTCCAGGCTGGAGGTCGCGTCGTCCAGGATCAGCACCCGGCCGCCGTGCGCGAACGCCCGCGCCAGGCCGAGCCGCTGGACCTCCCCGCCGGAGAGCGGGGCCCGCGTGCACGGGGTGTCGTAGCCGTACGGCAGGGTGCGGACGAATCCGTCGGCGCACGCGGCGGCTGCCGCCGCCCGCACCCGCGGGTCGTCCGCCCACGCCCGGCCCGCACCGCGCCCGCCCTTCTCACGGCCCGGGCCGTCCGCGCCCCTCTCACGCCTGGCGTCACCGGCGTCCTCCACGCCACCCGCGCCGCTCTCCCGTGCCGGGAGTCCCGCCGCGACGGCGTCGCCCACCGTCTCGCCGAACAGGACGGGGCGCGCGAAGGCGAAGGCGACGGCGCGGCGCAGGCCGCGCCGGTCGAGTGCGGCCAGGTCGGTGCCGTCCAGCAGGACGCGTCCCGCGTCCGGCGCGGTCAGCCGTCCGGCCACGGCCGCCAGCAGGGACTTCCCCGCACCCGAACGGCCCACCACGGCGACCGTCGCCCCGCCGGGCACCACCAGGTCCACGCCGCGGAGCACCGGTTCGCCGCCGTAGGAGGCCCACACACCGCACAGTTCCAGCCGTCCCCCACCGGTCCCCGGGGTGTGGCCGGGCACCATGCGCGGCCCGTCCGCCATGGGGGGAACCGCCAGCACCTCCGCCAGCCGCCGCGCCGCCGTCCGGCTCCGTACCAGGGCGTTGAGCTGCCCGACGAGCGTGCCCACGCCCGCGGCCAGGACGGCGTAGCGGGTGGCGGCGACGAGTCCGCCGACGCTCAGCCCTCCGCCGCTCAGCACGAGTCCGCCGACGGCGACGACGGCGACCTGGAGGAGCGGCACCAGTACCGCCGCCTGCGCCGTGGCCCGGCCCTGGAGGCGCCAGGTGCGGTACCCGTGCGCGGACAGTTCGGCCAACGGCTCCAGCACCCGGGCGCGTTCGCGCTCCTCGATGCCGCCGGCCGCGATGGTGCGGGCCCCGGACAGCGCCTCCACCAGCCGCCCGGCGATCCGTGCCTGCGCCTCCTGGTAGCGGGTCACGCACTCCGTCGAGGTACGGGAGAACGCGCGCAGCAGCAGGGCGAGCAGCGGCGTACCGGCGAGGAAGACCGCCGCGAGCCGCAGGTCCAGCAGGGCGAGTGCCACCAGTGCGCCCACAGGTGTCACCAGGGAGGCCAGCGCGGAGGCGGCACTGCTCGGGCCGGTGCCCGCGTGTGCGGCGTTGCCCGTGCAGCGGGTGACCAGATCGCCCAGGGAGAAGCGGCCGGCGCGCAGCGGATCGACGCTCAGCAGGTGACCGACGAGACGGGAGCGCAACCGTGCCGTGGTCCGCGCGTTGAGCGTGCCGGTGAGCACGGTGTCGGCGGCGTCCAGCACCACCAGGGCGGCGGTCAGTGCCGCGCACGCCGCCAGCCAGCCCGCCGTCCGTCCGCCGTGGCCGCCGGCCAGCAGCAGGTCGAGGGTGCGGCCGAGCGCGGCGGGGAGCGCCAGCCCGGTGCCCGCGGCGAGGGTGGCGGTCAGGAAGAGGGCGAGGGTGCGCCACCGGTGACGGCGCCCCTCGGCGAGCAGCAGCCGGTCGGCCTCCGTCCGGCCGGTGCCGTCCCGCTCCGCCCCGCCGGTACTCCCTCCGGTGCCGGGCTGCCGCCCGGGGGCGGCGAGCCGCTTCCCGGAGACAGGGAAGCGCCCCTGGGCGGGGGCAGAACCCCGCCCAGGAGCACCGGGTGCTCGAGTCACCCGGTCACAGACACAGCAGGGTGCTGTGGGAGCTGTGCTTGTCGCACAGGAGGAGGCTCGCGCTGCTGTCGTCGCCGCCGCCGGTCCGCTCCTCGGGCTCCATCGTCTGCAGGTCCAGAAGTGCCATGGTGGTTGTTCCTTCCCATCGGGTGATGTGGTGTTTCGGGGACGGGTGGTGCTTCGGTACGGCCTCTGTCCCAAAGGCCGGTCAGGGGGCCGCCGGTGCCTCGGTGCTGTCCGGCGGCGGTGTGGTGGTGCTGCCCGGTACGGGCGGGGGCGGCAGGAACGGCAGCCCCGGGGGCGCCTCGCCGCCGCGGACGGCGGCGGCGGCGCCGACGGCGAGCAGGCAGCCCGCCGTGCCGGTGGCCAGGTCCATCGACAGCCGCATCATCTGGTCGCCGGGGAAGGCGAGTGCGCCGCGGTACGCCATGGCGTACCAGCCGAGCCCGTCGAGCTGCGCCGCCCGGTCGGCTTCGGTGGCCCCCGGCGTCGTCGTCCTGCTGAGGTGCAGCAGCATGCCCGCGCGGCCCTGGAAGAGGCCGGGCTGTGCGTAGTAGCGCATCCGGGCCGCGGGCAGGATGCCCTCCCGGGCCCGCGCGAATCCGCCGTGGCCGGGCCGGTGCGCGAGGAAGTCGTCGAGCACGGTGGCGATGCCCACGCTGCCCGCGCCCAGGTACGGCATGGTGCGGCTGCCCTCGTCCACCTGCCAGGTCCCGGCGCTGTCCTGGACGCAGCGTGCCAGGTCGCGGTCCAGCGCCCGCTCGGCCAGGTCGAGCAGCGCGGGGTCCCCGTGCCGCTCGTACAGCCGCAGGAACAGCAGTGCCGCCCCGGTCGCGCCGTGCAGCAGCCCCGCCTTGTCGATGCCCGGCGTCCCGTCGTCCGGCTCGTCCAGCCGCTGGGCGAGCAGCCGCGCGGCCTCGGCGGCGTGGGCGTGCAGGCCCGTCTCGCCGGTGTCGTCGGCGAGCTGTCCCAGGGCCAGTCCGAGTCCGGCCAGCCCGCCGTGCAGGGAGCTGCCGAGCCGCTGCCACTTCTCGTCCAGTACGCGGTTGATCAGCTCCAGCGCGCGCTTGGTGTGCCCCAGCCGTGCCAGGACGCAGGCGACGCCCGGCAGTCCGTCGTAGAGGCCCAGCGGGGTGCCGCGCGGCGGGGGATCGGTGTGCCGCAGCAGCCACTCCTCGCCGTCGGGGCAGGGGCCCGCGCCGGTCCTGTCGAGTGCGTACAGCACCCCGGCGGCGCCGTGTGCCAGGCCGAGTCCGCCGCCGTCGCCGAACTGCGCGATGTCGCCGGGGAAGAGCCGGTCGTCGCGTTCGGGGGTGGCCGAGGAGAGGATCGCGCGGGTCATCGAGGCGCGGGCCGCGGGCCAGTCGTCCAGCGGGGCCAGGGCGGCGGCGAACGAGGCGGCGGACGAGGACGGGCGGAGCCGCGCCCGCCGCTCGGTTCCGGGCGGCGCCGTCCGCGCGGGGCGGGACGTCGGCGGCGCCGTCCGCGCGGTGTGGGAGGAGGCATCCGCCGTGCCGTCCCCCTCGATCGTGGCGACCGCCTCGGCCAGGAACTCCTCCGGGACACCGGGGAACTGCGCGGCGACGATCCGCGCGAGGTGCGCCGCCTTGCCCCGGTCGACGGCCAGCAGCGATGTCATCGGTACGAACAGCGCGAGCCGCAGACAGGCCAGCGCGTAGCGGTCGATGTCGAAGCGGGTGCGGTCGGCGGGGGCGATGAAGCCCGGGTGGGCCACGATCTGGCGCGGGTCGTCCTCGGCGCGTGCCGCCGCCTCGAAGTCCAGCAGCGCGACGGACTGCTCGTCGGGCGCCACCATGATGTTGAACATGTGCAGGTCGTTGAAGACGATGCCCCGCGCGTGCACCGCGGCGACGGCCTCCTCCACCAGCCGGTGCGTCCGCAGCGCCCACTCGGTGTGCCGTGCCACGGCCGCCGGGTCCGGGTCGGCGCTCAGCAGGGGATGCCGCTGGGCGAAGAAGGAGTTGAGCGGTGCTCCGGGCAGCTCCTCCATCACCAGGAACCGGTGCCCGTCCAGGGTGAACCAGTCCCGTACGGCGGGCACCACCGGCAGCCCCGCGAGCTGGTCGAGCGCCGCCTTCTCGCGCTCCAGCCGCGCCACCGCGTCGGCGCCGTCGGCGGCGAGCCCGGCGTGCGGGCGGGCCTCCTTGAGCACGACCCGGCTCCCGTCGCGGATGTCGGTGCCGCCGTAGACCCCGCCGCCGTTGGAGAAGTGGAGCGCCCGCTCGATGCGGTAGGGCAGTTCCGCGACGGTGGACGCGGCGCGTGCCTCCAGGTGCGGGCGCAGGAACGCCGGCAGCTCCACACCGTCCGGCACCCGGAACGCCGGGTCCTTGCGGTCGGGGACGAGGCGGCCCCGCGCGTCCTCGACGGCGGGGACGAGCCGGCCCCGGCCGTCGACGCAGAACCGGGGCGCGAATCCGCCGTACCGCACGTACAAGGGGCCCTGGCGCCAGCGCAGATCGGTGAGAATGTAGGGGCCCGGTCTGCCGTCGAGTATCTCTCCCAGCTCCCGCAGCAGCGTTTCGAGTTGCGCGTCGTCGGCCGGGTAAATGGTGGCGAATTTCCCGCTCGTGCCGCGCCCCGCGTATTTCGCGTTGCGCAGGTAGAGCAGGGTGCGGTGCGGCACGAATTTGAAGGGAATACCGCGGGGAACACAGTAGTCCCAGATCGCGGCGCCGATCCCGTCCGCGTTCCCCAGGGTGGCCGAGGCGTGGACCTTCCAGCCCTGGAGCGGGAACTCGCCGGTCAGCGGACGCAGTTCGAGCCAGTCGCCGGACCGGGTCTGCCGCCAGCCGTCGGGCACGGGACGCTGTGCCACTCGGTAAGCGCCCGGGTCCTGGGCCTGCCGCCCGTCGTCCTGGGCGGATTCCGACAAGCGGTCGGGTGTGTCATAGAAATGCTTGTCGGCGAGACAGAATATCTCGTACCGCTTGTCCATTGTTCCCCTCCCTGGGAAGCACGGCTCAAGCGTGCAGGACGGGGAGGGGAAAAGGTAGTCGGTTCTGTCACGAACCGGCTGTGAGGAACGCACGGGTAACCCCCGCGCATTCCGCACAGAAGGCGTCAGCTTCGCACGGGAAGGCCCAGATCCCCGCTCGGCGGAGCGGTGAAGTGCCGTGCCACCTCGGTCTCGGTCACCTCCGCCAGGGTGGCCGGTGACCAGCGCGGCGCACGGTCCTTGTCGACGAGCTGGGCCCGTACGCCCTCGACCAGATCGGGCGAGGAGAGCGTCGCGACGGAGGTGCGGTACTCCTGGTTCAGCGCCTCCTCCAGCGAGGTCAGGGCGCGGGCCCGGCGGAGCGCGGCGAGGGTGACCACCAGCGCGGTGGGCGACTTGGACTCGATGGTCTCCGCCGCCTCCTTGGCCGCCGTCCCGCCGTGCTCGCGCAGCCGCCGCAGGATCGCGGGAACGCTGTCGGCGGCGTAGCAGGCGTCGATCCACTCCCGGTGCTCCGCGAGCGCGGGGCGGGGGGCCGCGGCGGCGTACCGGGCGAGCGCCTCCGCGGGCGTGCTGTGGGCCAGCGCCGCCGCGAACCCCTCCAGCCGCTCCGCCGGGACGAAGTGGTCGGCCAGTCCGCACAGCAGCGCGTCGCCCGCTCCGACGGAGGAGGCCGTCAGTGCCAGGTGCGTCCCCAGTTCGCCGGGCGCCCGCGACAGCAGCCAGGTGCCGCCCACGTCCGGTACGAAGCCGATACCCGTCTCCGGCATGGCGACCCGGGCCCGCTCGGTGACGACACGGACGCTGCCGTGCGCCGAGATCCCCACCCCGCCGCCCATCACCACGCCGTCCATCAGGGCGACGTACGGCTTGGGGTAGCGGGCGATGCGGGCGTTGAGGCGGTATTCCTCCGCCCAGAACCGCGCCGACTCCTCGCCGCCGCCCCGCCGTACGTCGTCGTGGACGCCCCGCATGTCCCCGCCCGCGCACAACCCCCGGTCACCGGCGCCGCTGACGACGACGGCCGCCACCTCCTCGTCCCGCTCCCAGGCGTCGAGCGCCTCGGCGATCATGCGGACCATCCGCCGGGTGAGGGCGTTGAGCGCGCGGGGCCGGTTGAGGACGAGGCGGCCCGCGCGGCCGTCCTTGCGGACGAGGACGGGCGGTTCGGTCTCGGACACGGACTCGGTCTCCTCTGCGTGCGGCGACGTGGACGGTCTCGGCGCCACCGTACGCGGTGCCCCCGACCCCGTCGGACCGTACGCGGTGCCCGCCGACCCCGTCGGCGACCGGTCCGGATTCAACAGGTGTGCGGAGCGGCACGTCAGGGCAGGTGAAACATGTCGCACGGCAACAGTTGTTCTCCGGAGGGCACGATGGATCTCCCCGTGGCGCCGACCACGCCACCCGGCCGTATCCACAGTGAGGGCGCGCCCCCGGTCCCGCCTAGGCCGGTTCCGGGGCGCTACCGCACCGGCTCCCGGTCCGAACCAGCGCGGATGGACGCCCGGGTGACCGGAGAGAGCGCTGTTTACACCTCTGAGTCGGCCCAACGCTCCGGCCCGGACGAACCGGGCGGGGAGACGGCGGGCGCGGAGATCGACGAGGCGGACACCGACGAGGCGGACACCGACGGGGCGGACACCGACCACGCGCGTCCCTTGCCCTCCGACGAGGCCCGGGAACTGCGCGCCGAACTCGATCAGCTGCGGCAGGCCATGGAGACCCGTCCCGTGATCGACCAGGCACGCGGCGTGCTGATGGCCTCCTGGCACTGCACCCCGCAGACCGCCTGGCAGATCCTCGTGGACACCTCGCAGCACACCAACACCAAGCTCCGGAAGGTCGCGGCCATGCTCACCAGGAGCACCCAGGGCGAACCGATGCCCGACTGGCTGCGCAAGGCGGTGCTGGCCTCCCGCGCCCGCGTCACCGGGAGAGCGGCCGGCACGGGGAGCGCGGGCGGCACGGGAAGAGCGGCCGGCAGTGGCCGGGCGGCCGCACCCCCGGGCGCCCCCGGCACGGTGCGCCGGAGGCGCGGGACACGACGCTGAGGCCCGCACCTCGATGTGGGGCGCCGCCGGCTCCCTGTGCGGGGCGCTGCCGGGGCTCTTCCGGCGCGCGGCGCTGCCGGGACTCGTTCGGCGACCGGTGCCCCCAAGGTCGTCCGGCGTGGGGCGCTACCCGGTCTCGTCCGGTGTGCGGCGCTACCCGGTCTCTTCCGGCGTGGAGCGCCGCCCTGCCTCTTCCGGTGCGGGGCACTGACCGGGTACGGGAGCGCCCGTCTGCGCGCGGTCCCCGCCGCTCCCATCCGGCCGCGCACCGGCGTGCGCCCCGTCCGCGCCCGGTTCCATGGACCACGCGCCCGCCAGCAGTTCCTCGACCAGCTCGTCCAGTTCCAGGCGCCGCTCCACCCGGTGCAGATCGGGCACCCGGGCACGGGTGCTGACCTGGCGCGGGGCGAGCAGCGAGCAGCAGTCCTCGTCGGGCAGCACCGAGACCTCGGCGGTGCCCAGGGCCTTGGCCTCGTCGATGATCTCCTGCTTCTCCCAGCCCAGCAGCGGGCGCAGCAGCGGCAGCTCGGCGGCCTCGTCCACCGCCGCCATGTTGGCCACCGTCTGACTGGCCACCTGCCCCAGACTGTCGCCGGTCACCAGTGCGGAGGCGCCCAGCCGCCGGCCCAGCGCGGCGGCGGTCCGTGCCATCAGCCGCCGCTGGGCCACCACCTGGAGCCGCCCGGCGCCCGCGACGGCGAGCTGCTTTTGGGCCTTGCCCAGCGGGACGACCCACAGGGTGCGGTGCGGCTGGAAGCGGTTCAGCTCGCGTGCGAGCGCGTACGCCTTGTAGACCGAGGAGGCGTTGGTGTAGGGGGCGCCGGTGAAATGGACGAAGTCGCAGGCCAGTCCGCGCCGCATGGCGCGGTAGGCGGCGACGGGCGAGTCGTAGCCGCCCGACAGCAGCGCCAGGGCCCGGCCGCTGGAGCCGACCGGCAGTCCGCCCTGGCCCGCGATCCTGGTCCAGGACAGGAAGCTGGTCCTGCGCTCGACTTCCACGGCGAGCTCGACGTCGGGGGAGGAGAGGTTCACCTTCGCGCCGGTCTCCCGGCACACCCGCTCCCCGACGGCGGCGGCGAGCTGGGAGGAGGTGAGGGGGAAGGTCTTGTCGCGCCGCTTCGCGCGCACCGCGAACGTCAGCTCACCGCGTCCCCGCGCGCGCTCCTCCTCGGCCTGCCGCAGGGCACGGACGGCGTGGGCGCCGATGTCCTCCACGGTGCTGGGAATCCGGACGGCGGGCTGCACCAGGTTGAAGCCGATCACCCGCCGCACGCAGGCGACGAGTTCGTCCAGGGACGCCTCACCGCCCACCCGGGTGACGCTGCGGCCCTTCTCGATCCAGATCGAGCCGGGCAGCCGCTTGCGCACCGCGTCGCGCAGATTGCGGTGCAGCAGTTCCTCGAACCGCGCCCGGTTGCGGCCGCGCAGGAAGATCTCCCCGTGCTTGAGCAGGACGCACTCCTGGCCGTCCGGGGGCAGCTGCTCCCGCACGCGGGCACGCGCCTGCCGCGGCGCGGACGCGTCCTGGTGCGCCCGCGTCTCGCGCTGTGCGTGCGGTGCCTGCTGTGCGTGTCCCTCGGCTGCGGGACGGGACCTCGAGATCGTCACGGAATCTCCCTCCTGGCACCAGGCTAAGCGACTCCCGGACGGCGTCGGCGCGGCGCGGGAC
>NZ_VJOK01000001.1:6681888-6706280 GCF_013302895.1 Streptomyces albus subsp. chlorinus
GACGGGGCGACGCCCGGCACGTCCCGCTACGCCGACAGCAGCGCCGTCCACCTGCTGACGCGGACCACGCTGGACGACTTCAACGCGCGGCTCGCCGAACGCGGCTCCGCCCCGCTGCCGATGGCCCGGTTCCGCCCGAACATCGTGGTCGACGGCTGGGACGGCCGGCCGTACGCGGAGGACCGGGTGCGGCGCCTGCGGCTGGGCGAGGTGGAGCTGGGCTACACCAAGCTCGCCGTCCGCTGCGCCGTGACCCTCGTCGACCAGAGGACCGGGACGAAAGCGGGCCCCGAGCCGCTCCGTACGCTCGCCGGCTACCGGCGCGCGGAGGGGGGCGGCGTCGTGTTCGGGTCCAAGTTCTCGGTGGTGCGGCCCGGGGCGCTCGCCGTGGGGGACGGGGTGGAGGTGGCCGACCGGGCCGCCCCGGAGCGCTGACGCGGCGCCCGGCACAGGTGCGTTTCCCTCCCGCTCCCCGGGCTACCCGCTCCGGGCCGCCGGAGTCGGGCCAGGGCTCCGGCGGCTCCCGGGCCGGGCCCGGGGCGTGACCGCACACCGACGTGGAGAGGACCCGTGCCCTCAACCCAGAACACCACCAGTGCCCAGGCCGGAACCGAGAAGGCCCCGCACCACGGCGCCGAGGATGTCCGCGACGTGTTCGTCCTCGGCATGGACGACGCCAACCGCGCCACCCTGGAGGCGGTGCCCGACGCCGAGCGCTACCGCTTCCACCCGCTGCTCAGCCCCGAGGAACTCCAGGAGGACGAGGTCTTTGTCCCCGAACTGCTCGACCGGGCCCGTGCGATCCTGGACTCCTTCGACGGCGGGGTCGATGCCATCGTCGGGTACTGGGACTTCCCCGTCAGCACCATGATCCCGATCCTGGCCGAGCAGTACGGCACGCGCAGCACCAGCCTGGAGTCGGTGGTCAAGTGCGAGCACAAGTACTGGAGCAGGCTGGAGCAGCAGAAGGCCATCGAGGAGATACCCCGCTTCGGCCGGGTCAATCTGGAGGCCGACGAGCCCGAGCCCCCCGAGGGCGTGCGCTTCCCGATGTGGGTCAAGCCCGCCCTGGCCTACTCCTCGGAGCTGGCCTACGGGGTGGCGGACCTCGCGGAGTTCCGGGAGGCCGTCGCGAGGATCCGCGAGGGCGTCAGCCGGGTCGGCAAGCCCTTCGAGTACATACTCGACCGCGTCGAGGTGCCCGAGGAGATGGCCGGCGTCGGCGGCATGGTCTGTCTCGCCGAGGAGAGGCTCACCGGGCTGCAGGTCGCCACCGAGGGGTATGCGCACCAGGGGGAGGTCACCGTCTACGGGGTGCTGGACTCCGTCAACTACCCCGATTCCTCTTCCTTTCTGCGCCACCAGTACCCCAGCCGCCTCCCGCAGCCCGTCCAGGACCGGCTGGCCGAGGTGTCGAAGCGGGTGATCCGGCAGATCGGGATGGACGCGGCCACCTTCAGCATCGAGTTCTTCTACGATCCGGGCAAGGACGAGATCAAGCTGCTGGAGATCAACCCGCGCCACTCCCAGTCGCACGCCGAGCTGTTCCACTTCGTGGACGGCGTGCCCAACCACCACTGCATGCTCTCCCTCGCCTTCGGCCGCGACCCGCACCTGCCGCACCGCGCGGGCCCCTACCGGTGCGCGGCCAAGTGGTACCACCGCTGGTTCACCGACGGGGTGGCCGAGCGGGTGCCCTCCCGGGAGGAGATCGCCAAGGTCGAGGAGGAGATCCCCGGCGTCGTCGTCGACGTCGTCCCGCACCAGGGGCAGCCGCTGCACGACCTGTCCCAGCAGGACAGTTACAGCTACGAGCTGGCCCATGTCTTCACCGCGGGCGAGGACGACGACGAACTGCGCGCGAAGTACGACCGCGCCATCGCGGCCCTCGGTCTGCACGGCGCGCCGCCCGGGAGCGACGCGCCCGGGGACCGGCGCGCGTGACGCGCACCGACGGCGCGACGAAAGGAGCTGAGAGAGCGCCCATGCGCACCGTGCACAACCTGCCGTACGAGACGAAGGAAGAGCAGACCACCGTGCCGCTCCCCGACGGCACCCGGCTCTCCGCCCGCGTCTGGCGTCCCGTCTGCACCGACCAGGAACCGCTGCCCGCGGTACTGGAGTACATCCCCTACCGCCAGCGCGACCTGACAGCCGTACGGGACTCGATCCACCACCCCTACATCGCGGGTCACGGCTACGTCTGCGTCCGCGTGGACCTGCGCGGCACGGGCGACTCGGACGGGGTGCTCAGGGACGAGTACCTGGAGCAGGAGCAGCGGGACGCCGAGGACGTGCTCGCCTGGCTCGCCGAGCAGCCGTGGTGCGACGGCACCACCGGGATGATGGGCATCTCCTGGGGCGCCTTCGCCGCGCTCCAGGTGGCCGCCCGGCAGCCGGAGAGCCTGCGGGCGCTCGTCATCGCCTCGTTCACCGACGACCGCTACGCCGACGACATGCACTACATGGGCGGCACGCTGCTGTCGGACAACCTGGCCGAGGCGGGCACCATGTTCGCCTACGCCACCTGCCCGCCCGACCCCGCCGTCGTCGGCGACCGCTGGCGCGGCATGTGGCGGGAGCGGCTGGAGAACACCGAACCGTGGGTGCTGGAGTGGCTGCGCCACCAGCGGCGGGACGACTACTGGCGGCACGCCTCCGTCTGCGAGGACTACCAGGCAGTGCGCTGCCCCGTCCTGGCCTCCAGCGGCTGGGCCGACGGCTACTCCAACGCCGTCACCCGGCTGCTCGCCCACCTGGACGTGCCCCGCAAGGGGCTGATCGGCCCCTGGTCGCACAAGTTCCCGCACCTGGGGCAGCCGGGCCCGGCCATCGGCTACCTCCAGGAGGTCGTCCGCTGGTGGGACCACTGGCTCAAGGGCGCCGACAACGGCGTGCTGGACGGTCCCACCCTCAGCGCCTGGATGCAGGACAGCGTGCCCCCGTCCACCGCGTACGAGGAGCGCCCCGGCAGGTGGGTCGTCGAACCCGAGTGGCCCTCGCCGCACGTCAACGAGGTCACCTACCCGCTCACCCAGTACCGCATCGGCCCCGCGCGGGACGGCGGCGAGAGCGAGGCGGAGCCCGGCGAGGCGCTGACGGTGCGCTCGCCGCTGTCGGTCGGGCAGTTCGCCGGGAAGTGGGCCTCCTACAACGCGCCCCCGGACCTGCCCTACGACCAGCGCGAGGAGGACGGCGGCTCCCTGGTCTTCGAGACCGGGCCGCTCACCGAGCGGGTGGAGATCCTCGGATCGCCCAGCGTCGAGCTGGACCTGTCCGTGAGCGAGCCCGTCGCCCAGGTCGCCGCGCGCCTCTCCGACGTCGCACCCGACGGCAGCGCCACCCGCATCACCTACGGGCTGCTCAACCTCACCCACCGGGACGGCACCGACGCCCCGCAGCCGCTGGAGCCCGGCAGGCGCTACCGGGCCACCGTGCGGCTCAACGGGGTGGCGCAGGCGTTCCCGCCGGGTCACCGGATCCGGCTGTCGCTGTCCACCTCGTACTGGCCGCTGGCCTGGCCGCCGCCCCGGCCCGTGCTGCTGAGCGTCCACCAGAACTCCAGCAGCCTCACCCTGCCGCTGCGCACCCCGCGCGAGGAGGGGGAGGCGCCGCGCGACCTGTTCGGCGAGCCTGAGGGGGCACCCCCGCTGAGCACCACGGCGCTCACCCCGCCCGAGGAACGCTGGGACGTCAAGCGGGATCTGATCGGTTACCACCACGAGCTGGAGATCGTGAAGGACCGCGGGACGGAGCGGCTCGACCACATCGGGCTGGAGGTGGGCAGGCGCGCCTACGAGCGGTACACGGCGGTCGCCGACGACTTCACCTCCGTCGGCGGCGAGTCCACCTGGACCATGACGTTCCGGCGCGCCGACTGGGAGGCCCGGGCGGTCACGCGCACGGTGCTGACCTGCACCGAGCGGGACTTCCACGTGCACGCGACACTCGACGCCTACGAGGGCGGCGACCGCGTCTTCTCCCGCACCTGGAACGAGACCGTGCCCCGGGACCACCTCTAGGGCGGGTCCCGGGGCACGGGTGCCGGAGCGCCGGGGGATTACGCTCCGGTGGCGGGTCAGGGCACGACGACGATCTTCCGGCCCTTGCCCGCGGCGAACCGGTCCAGAGCCTCGGGGTAGGAGGCCAGCGGAAGCCGGTCCGAGATGAACACCTCCGGGTCGAGGATGCCGCCCGCGAACAGCTCGGCGGCCCGCTCGTAGCTGTGCAGCACGGCCATGGACCCGGTGATGGTGATCTCCTGGTTGTAGATCCGGTAGGGATCGATGGTGGCCCGCGTCGCGTAGTCGGCGACGCCGAACTGGAGGAACGTGCCGGCCTTGGCGACGCGGCCGAGCCCGTCCTGGATGGCGGCCGCGTTGCCCGTCGCGTCCACCACCAGGTCCCAGCCGCCGGGCCTCTCCAGCTCCTCGGCGCTCGCGGCGGCGCCGCTGCATCCCAGCTGCCGCGCGGTGGCCAGCCGCTCGGGGTTGAGGTCGAGCACGTCCACACTGGCCGCGCCGGTGCGCTTGGCCAGCTCCAGCATCATCAGCCCCATCGTCCCCGAGCCGTAGATCAGGACGTGGGAGCCCAGCTGGCTCTTGAGGACGTCGTAGCCGCGCACCGCGCACGACAGCGGCTCGATGAGCGCCGCGTCCTGGGTGCGCACGTGCTCGGGCAGCTTCACACAGTTGGCGACCGGCGCCACGGCGTACTCGGCGGCGCCGCCCGCGCGGGTCACCCCGATCGCCGCCCACCGCTCGCACATGTTGTTGTGACCGGTGCGGCAGTAGCGGCACTCGTAGCAGTACAGGGACGGGTCGACGGCCACCCGGTCGCCCTCGGACAGCTCGGTCACCCCGGTGCCGAGCGCCACCACCTCCCCGGCGAACTCGTGTCCGGGCACCACCGGCAGGGTGGGCGCGAACTCGCCCTGGAGGATGTGCAGGTCCGTGCCGCACAGCCCGCACGCCGCGACCTTCACCACCACCTCGCGGGGTCCTGGCGTGGGGTCGGGGACCTCCGTCAGGGAGACCTTCCCCACGGACTCGACGAGTGCGGCCTTCATTTCACAGCTCCTAGCGACAGGCCCTGGACCAGCTTGTCCTGGGCGGCGAACCCCGCGGCGAGCACCGGCAGGGAGATCACGAGGGACGCGGCGCACACCTTCGCCAGGAACAGGCCCTGGCTGGTGATGAAGCCGGTCAGGAAGACCGGCGCCGTCTGCGCGACGACCCCGGTCAGCACCCGCGCGAAGAGCATCTCGTTCCAGGAGAAGATGAAGCAGATCAACGCGGTGGCGGCGATCCCGGGCGCGGCCACGGGGGCGACCACCCGGGACAGGATGGTGGGCAGCCGGGCCCCGTCCAGCTGTGCCGCCTCGATCAGCGCGGTGGGCACCTCGGCGAGGAAGGACTGCATCATCCACACCGCGATCGGCAGGTTCATCGAGGTGTAGAGGATGATGAGCAGCCAGATGTTGTCCAGCAGCCCGGTGTTCTTGGCGAACAGGTAGAGGGGCAGCAGCCCGGCCACGACCGGCAGCATCTTCGTCGAGAGGAAGAAGAACAGCACGTCGGTCCACTTGCGCACCGGCCGGATGGACAGGGCGTAGGCGGCCGGCAGCGCCAGCAGCAGCACGAACAGCGTGGAGACCACCGAGGCGGTCGCCGAGTTGGCCAGCGCCGGCCAGGGACCGGCGCCGCCCCCGTCCGTGCCGAAGAACTCCCGGTAGCCGTCCAGTGTCAGGGAGGCGCCCAGCGACGGCGGGTTGGTCGCCGCGTCCGACTCCGAGTGCAGGGAGGTGAGCACCATCCAGGCGATGGGCAGCACGAACACCACCGCGCACACCCACGCCACCAGCCCCAGGAGGGCGTTTCTTCTGCGGACGCTCCGGGGAGCGGTGACCGCGGCAGCCGTGCTCATGCGCGGGCCTCCTCACGGAAGAGGGACGAGACCACCCGCAGGGCGAGGGTGGCGATGACGAGGGAGCCGAGCACCACCAGCACGCCGGCCGCCGACGCCAGTCCGTACTCGTGCCCCTGGTAGAAGGTCTGGTAGATGGTGTACGGCAGGTTGGCCGTGCCCAGGCCGCCGGAGGTGATGGTGAAGACGGCGTCGAAGTTCTGCACGATGTAGATCGACCCCAGCAGTGTTCCCAGCTCCAGGTAGCGGCGCAGATGCGGCAGGGTCAGATAGCGGAAGATCTGCCAGGCGCTCGCCCCGTCGATGCGGGCGGCCTCCAGCGCGTCGGTGGAACGGCTCTGAAGCCCGGCGAGCAGGATCAGCATCATGAACGGCGTCCACTGCCAGATCAGCGCCACCTCGACCGCGCCCAGCGGCATCTCGGCCACCCAGTCGGGCTGCGGCGCCTTCTCCCCGAACAGCCAGGTGAGCATGCCGTTGAGCAGCCCGTACTCCGGGTTGTAGAGCACGTGCTTCCACAGCAGCGCCGCCGCCACCGGCACCAGCAGGAACGGGGCGATCAGCAGGGTGCGCACCAGCCCGCGGCCGCGGAAGCCGCGGTCGAGCAGCAGCGCCAGCAGCAGGCCGAACACCAGGCTGGCCAGCACGACCACGGCGGTCAGCACCGCGGTCGTGAGCACCGAGTCGCGCAGCTCGGAGTCGCTCAGCACTTCGGCGTAGTTCTCGAAGCCGGAGAAGGCGCGCGCCTGAGGATAGAGCGCGTTCCAGTCGAAGAGCGAGATCACCAGCGTGGCCACGAACGGCAGCTGGGTGACGACGATCATGAACACCAGGGCGGGCAGCAGCGGCGCCCGGGTCACCCAGGCCCGCAGCCGGTTCGAGGGCCCGGTGCCGGCGGTCGTCTTCCGCGGCTGCGGCGCTTCCTTCTTCTCCCGCGGGCCGGCCGCCGGGATGGTCGGGGTGCTCATCGGCCTCTCCCCTCGTACTCCTCGGAGACCTCTTCGGCCAGCTTCTGTGCCTTGCTCAGCGCCGTCTCCACGGACTGGCGGCCGGCGATGGCCGCGCTGATCTCCTGGGAGACCTTGGTGCCCAGGTCGGCGAACTCGGGGATGTCCACGAACTGGATGCCGATCGTCGGCCGCGGCTGCACTCCCGGGTCACGCGGCCTGGCCTTGGTGATGGCCTGGCGGGTCACCTCGTGGAAGGCCCCGGCGGCCTTCTTGTACTCGGGCAGCTCGTAGGTCGAGGCCCGCTTGCCCGCCGGCACGTTGGCCCAGCCGAACTTCTTGCCGACCAGCCGCTCGTACTCCTTGCCGGACGCCCAGGAGATGAACTTCCACGCCTTGTCGGGGTTGCGGCTCGCCTTCTGGATGCCCCACGCCCACGAGTAGAGCCAGCCCGAGCTGGGGGTCTTCAGCGTCGGCGCGGGCACATAGCCGATCTTGCCCTTGACCTTGGACTTGTCCCCTTCGAGGGAGCCCGCGCCCGCGGTCGCGTCGTACCACATGGCCGTCTTGCCCTGGGTCATGTTGTTGAGGCACTCGGCGTACCCGGACTGGGCGGCACCGGACTCGCCGTGCTTGCGGACCAGGTCGACATAGAACTTCGTCGCCTTCTTGAACGCGGGGTCGTCCAGCCGGGCCTTCCAGTCCTTGTCGAACCAGGTCCCGCCGAAGGTGTTGACCACCGTCGTCAGCGGCGCGATCAGCTCGCCCCAGCCGGGCAGTCCGCGCAGGCAGATCCCCTTCATCCCGCGCTCCGCGCCGTCCGCCTCGGCGGCGAGCCGGGCGACCTGCGGCCAGGTGGGCCGCTTCGGCATCTCCAGGCTCTTCTCGGCGAAGACGTCCTTGCGGTACATCAGGAAGGACGACTCGCCGTAGAACGGCTGTGCGTAGACCTTGCCGTCCTCACCGCTGAGCGACTCGCGCACCGACGGCAGGATGTCCTTCTGGTCGAACCCCTTGTCCTTGCGCGTGTAGGGGTCGAGCGGACGCAGCCACTCGTTCTTGGCGAAGATCGGCGTCTCGTAGTTGCTGACCGTGGCCACGTCGTACTGGCCGGCCTGGTTGGCGAAGTCCTGACCGATCTTGTCACGGACGTCGTTCTCCGGGAGCACCGTGAAGTTGACCTTGATGCCGGTCTCCTTGGTGAAGTGCTCGGCGGTGAGCTTCCGCAGCTCCATCATCTGCGGGTTGTTCACCATGAGGACGTTGATGGTGTCCCCTCCCTGGCCGAGCGCCCCGGCTCCCGCGCAGGCGGGCAACGTGAGCAGCACCCCGGCCGTCGCGGTCGCTACGGCCGCCCGGGCGGGGCGTGGTGGTCGGGGTATCCGGCTGAGCTGTCTGCTCCGACGGCGCATGGGAAACTCCTGGCGAATCGTCATGGGAGGGGGTGGCAGGCGGCGGGGCGGCTGCCTGCCCCGTAGGGGAGGGGTGGTGCGGGCCGGGTGGCCCGCGCAGCGGCCGGGCGCACCGGGGCTGCGGGGGAGGAGGGGGGAGAGGGGTGCGGGGAAGAGGGACGCGGTGGCGTCAGACCCGGATCACCTGCGGCCCCTGCAACGCGTAGCGCTGCGCCTCCTGTGCGGACAGACCGGTCGAGGTGACCAGGGTCTCGAAGTCACCCACCTCGCCGAAGCGGCAGAAGCTGGCGGCGCCGAACTTGGTGTGCAGCCCCACGAAGACCCGCCGCCGCGCGGCCCGCATCGCCTGTGCCTTCACCTCGCTGACGGCGGGGTCCGGGGTGGTGAGCCCGTGTTCCCGCGAGATCCCGTTGGCCCCGACGAACGCCAGGTCGAGGACGAAACCGGCGAGCATCTTCGTCGTCCAGTGCTCGACGGTCGCCAGCGTGCCGCCCCGCACGCGCCCGCCCAGCAGCAGCACGGTGAAGTCCCCGGCGGTGGCGAGCGTGTTGGCCACCGGCAGCGAGGCGGTCACGACGGTCAGCGCGCGGTCGGTCGGCAGCGCCTCGGCGATGAGCTGTGGGGTGAAGCCCTCGTCGATGAAGACCGTCTCGGCGTCACCGAGCAGTTCCACGGCCGCGGCGGCGATCCGCCGCTTCTCCGGCACGTGCATGGTGGTGCGGAAGGCGAGCGTCGTCTCGAAGCCCGCGCTCTCGACCGGATACGCCCCGCCGTGGGTGCGGCGCAGCAGCCCGTGCTGCTCCAGCACCCGCAGATCGCGGCGCACCGTCTCCTTCGCGACGCCGAGGTCCTCGGCGAGGCGGGCCACTTCGACGGAACCGAGCCGCCGCGCCGTACCGACGATCTGCCGCTGCCGCTCCGCCGCGCTCATGGCTCGTTCGTTCCCCTCCGCCGGACTTCCATGTCCGGCTCCGTTCGGTCACAGGGCTGCCCGTTCGTGCCCGGCTTTACCCGTGACCAGAGTTCTACAGGGCGCTGACCAGGTACGACCAGCCTTCCAGGGAAACAGATCCTGACTGTTTCCGCCCGCCTCACCGCGCCCGCGTCTGCCCGCACACCAGCGGAACCGCGCCGTAGCCGCCACCACGCCCTGCCCGTTCCCGGTACTGAACCGGCCCGTTTGCCGCCCGTTCGGCCCGCCCGCGCCCGTTCGCCGCCCGCTGGACCGAACGGGCGCCTGAGCCTTGACCCTGCCCCCCGGGTCAGGGTTTAGCGTCCCGCTGTGAGCACGAGGAGGGGCGGATGAGGATCGGTGAGCTGGCCCGCAGCGCGGGGGTGACCGTCAAGGCACTGCGCTACTACGAGTCGCTGGGGCTGCTGTCCCCGGCCCGGCTGCCGAACGGCTACCGGGACTACGACGCCCACGCCGTACGCGTCGCACGGGAGATCGCCTCGCTCAGCCGGCTGGGCATCCCCGTGGAGGCCACCCGCCCGTTCGTGGACTGCCTGGCAGCCGGCGAACGGCACGCCGACGACTGCCCGGCCTCACTGGCCGGGTACCAGCGGGCCATCGACGATCTGACCGCACGCATCGCAAGCCTCACCGCGCGCCGCGCCACCCTGGTCGCGCACCTGCGCGCGGCCGCCCACCGCTCCCGCACCGATACGACCACCGCACCACCACCGCCCCGAGGCGGGGAAGGACACCCCATGGACGACGACCTGACACGGCTGCCGGCCGGACTTCCCGTTCCCGAGGACGACGGCGCCGCCGACCACCTGCCGGGCACCCCCCTGCCGCACCTCGAACTGCCGGACACCTCGGGGGGCCTGGTGGCACTCGACCGGCTCGGCCCGGGGCGCACCGTCCTGTACATCTACCCCCTCACCGGCCGTCCCGACCGCGACCTGCCCACCGGCTGGGACACCATCCCCGGAGCGCGCGGCTGCACCCCCGAGGCCTGCGGATTCCGCGACCACCACGCGGACCTGCTCGCAGCCGGAGCCAACCGCGTCCACGGCCTCTCCAGCCAGCCCAGCCCCTACCAGCGCGAAGTCGTGGACCGGCTGCACCTGCCCTTCACCGTGCTCTCCGACCCGGCGCTGACGCTGGCCGCCGTCCTGAAGCTCCCCACCTTCGAAGCGGACGGCCGCGTCTTCTACCGCCGTCTCACCCTGATCGCCCGCGACGCCGCCGTCGAGCACGTCTTCTACCCCGTCTTCCCACCCGACCAGCACGCCGCCCAGGTCCTCGACTGGCTCCGCGCCCACCCGCTCTAGCGGCGGCGGGGGAGGGGAGGAGGACGGGGGCGGAACCCGGGTTCCGCCCCCGTCCCGACGGCTCGGCGACCCGCGTCCGGTCCGGGTACCGCCCAACGGGGACGCCCGGTACCTCTGCCCGGGTGAAAGATCAGCCAAGCCGAACGGATCGTCAGTCCGGAACGGGCCCGAGGGAGTTTGCTACCGCCCTGACGGGCTTTCCTCTGACCCCAACAGAGAGTCTCCGGACTCGACGGTAAGGACTTGATTCAGATGCGTAAGACCAAGATCGCCACCTTCGGCGTCCTCACGGCGGCCGCGGTAGCCGTGCCGGCCGCCCCGGCCTTCGCGCAGGAGGCGCAGTCCGCGGACACGCACACGCACTCCCTTCCGCACGCGAAGGCAGCGCAGCCGCAGAGCACTCCCGGGTACGAGGTGCAGCCCGGCGACACCCTCTCGGAGGTCGCGCAGCGCCACGGCACCACCTGGCAGGAGTTGGCCGAACGGAACAGCCTCGCCGATCCGGACCGGATCTACCCGGGCCAGCACCTCGAACTCGACGAAGCGAGTGCTCCACAGCCTCCGGCCCCCCCGGCCCCGGCGACCCCGCCACCGGCCGAACAGGAGACCGCCCCCCAGGCCCAGCAGGCTCCCCAGGCACCGCAGCAGGAGGCCGCCCCAGAGAGCCGGCAGGCCCCCCAGCCCCGGACCCAGCCGGAGTCCGCCTCCTCGACGGCGGAGAGCGCCGCCAAGGCGGAGATCATCCGCCGGGAGTCCAGCGGCAACCCCACCGCCCAGAACGGCAAGTACCACGGGCTGTTCCAGACCGACCAGCCCTGGGGCAGGGGCACCGTAGCCGAGCAGCACGCCGGCGCGGAGCGCTACGTCAAGGACCGGTACGGGTCCTGGCAGGCCGCGCTCGCCCACCACAACGCGCACGGCTGGTACTGACACCGCCGCGCACGGCTGGTACTGACATCGCCGCCGCCCCCCCGGGGCAGGGTCCCGGAGGCCACGGCTCCGGCGTCAGAAGGCCGTGTTACCGTGTGCGCGACGGTGGCCGACGGGGTCACCGACCAAGTGCGAAGTGGAGGAGATGAGTTGATGGTCGCCGTGCAGACGGCCGCCACGCGCGGCATCCGGACTGTCCTCGTCTCCCGGGACCCGGTCCTGCACCGGGCTCGAGCCCTCGCCTGAACCACCTGCCTGGGCGCGTCAGCCCGCCACAGCACCGGGACCCCTCATCGCAAGGGTCATCCCGTTGTCACAGTCTTCGACAGATTCCCCCGGTGACGCCACGAACCCCGTCACCGGCGACCCCGTCACCGCCGCCTTCATCACCCTGCACCGCGGCCTGCCCCGCCAGGGCCCCGGCTCCGACGCCGGAACCCGGCACCTGCTGGAGCCGGCCGGGCCGCTGCCCGCGCGGGCGCGGGTGCTCGACGCCGGCTGCGGCCCCGGCCGCTCCGCGCTGACACTGGCCGCTTCGCCTCCCGGTGACGCCTTCGTCACGGGCGTCGACCTGCACCAGCCCTTCCTGGACGAACTCGCGGCCGCGGCCGTGGCCCAGGGACTGGACGGGCGCGTCACCACGCTCCGCCGCTCGCTGGACGCGTCGCCCTTCCCCGACGGGAGCTTCGACGTCATCTGGGCCGAGGGCTCGGTCTTCACCATCGGTTTCGGCACCGCGCTGCGCTCCTGGCGCCGCCTGCTCGCACCGGGGGGAGTGCTCGTCGTCACCGAGTGCGAGTGGACCACCCCGACGCCCTCCAAGCAGGCACGGGCCTTCTGGGACGCGTGGTATCCGCTCCGCAGGCGACAGGAGAACACCGTGGCGGCCGAGCCCGCCGGCTACCGGGTCACCGCGCACTGGCCGTTGCCCGACTCCGACTGGTGGGACGAGTACTGCACGCCGCCCGGCGCGCGCCTCCCCACCGCCGACGCCACACCTCCCGGCATGGCCGAGGCCCTGGCCGAACTGCGCGAGGAGATCCGCGCGCGGCGCGAGCACGGTGCCGGCTACCGCTACGCGGGTTACGTCCTGCGGCCGTGCGACCCGCCGGAGCGCGCCCCCGTAGCGCCGTCCGGCGACCGCCGCCCCGCCCCCGCTTCTTCCGCGCCCCAGGGCGCTTCCCGGAACGGAACCACCATGAACAGCGAGAACGACCGGGACAGCTGGAACCGCCAGAATGACCAAGGCGGCCAGAACGACCAGAATCGTCAGAACAGTCAAGACGGCCAAGACGGCCAGGGCGGTGAGAACGGCCAGGGCGGTGAGAACGGCCAGGGAGGTGAGAACGGCCAGGGAGGTGAGAACGGCCAGGGCGGTGGAAACACCGGGAAAGGCCCGGAGGGCTGTGGCAGCCGGAGCGTTCCGGACGGCCGGAAGGTGCGGCAGGGCGCGGACAGCCGGGGCGGGGAGGCCGGCGGTGGTACCGGAATCCCCGGCGCTGTGCGTACCCCGCAGGCCCGTACCTGGCGGACCCGGCCCGAGGCGCCCGGCTCGGCCGAGGACGCCGCCGCGATCCGGCGGATCAACCTGGCCGCCTTCCCCACCTCGCTGGAGGCCGGGATCGTCGAGGCGCTGCGTGCCGACCCCGAGGCGTGGATCGACGGCCTCTCCCTGCTCGCCGAGGCCCCCGACGGCACCCTCGCCGGCTACGCGCTGCTCACCCGGTGCCATGTGGACGGGTACCCGGCGCTGACCCTGGGGCCGTGCGCGGTGCTTCCCGCCTTCCAGCGGACGGGCGCCGGTGCGGCGGCGATCCACGCCGCGCTCGACGCCGCGCGGGGCCGGGGCGAGAACCTGGTGCTCGTACTCGGCCACCCGGAGTACTACCCGAGGTTCGGCTTCCGCCCGGCCTCCCGGTTCGGTGTCCGGGCGCCGGTCGAGGTGCCGGACGAGGCGATGATGGCGCTCACCCTGGACGAGGACGCGGGCCCCGTCCCCTCCGGCGTCATCCGGTACCCGGCCGCGTTCGGCATCTGAGGCGGTGACCGCGGGAGGACAGAGGGCGCGTCCGGCGGCCCGCGGCGGCAGTCGCCCGGTGGTGTGCCGGAGCGTGAACCGGAGGTGACACAGCGCCGCCGTGCCCGGAGGAGAAAGCCCCTCCGGGCACGGCGGCGTCCCGGCGGGCGTCCCGGCCGGTGCGCCGTTCGGCGGCCGGCTCAGTCCTCGGCCCAGCCGTGCCGCTTGCCGAACTGCACCAGGCGGCGGCGGATGTCGAGGATCTGGGTGCCGGTCAGCCCCGGTGCGGCCTCCAGCAGCAGTTCCGTCACCGCCCGGGTGTACTCGGAGACGCTGAGCACGTCGCACAGCGGCTCCTCGCCGTCGTCCGCCCGGGCGGCACCCGGTCCGTGAGGGGCGCGGCCCTTGGCGGGGGGCGCCGCCTCGAACGGGGATGCGGGCTCGGGAGGGTGCAGCAGCCGGACCGAGGACGCCTTCAGGCCGCGGTCGCCGTCCTCGATCTCGAACTCGACCGCGACGCCGGTGTGCACGTAGGACTCCGGGATCATCAGGTCGTTCGCGTGCAGGAAGACGTCCTCGCCCCCGTGGTCCGGAGCGATGAACCCGTAACCCCGCGCACCGTCGAACCGGACGACTCGGCCAGCAACCATGTCCACCCCAACCGCCATCCCCGGGCCCCTTGCCCGGACACCTCCTGTGGATCTTAGCGACCGGGCGCGGGGTGCGGGGGACGGAGAAGCGGAGTCCGGCGCCCGGCGACGCGCCCGCCGTGGCGCGCTGGTGAAAAGCAGCGATCCGCACGGGAGGTGACGTAGCGTCAGATTGTCGGCCGGGCTCATGCGTTGATGCGGGCCACCGGTCGTGACGGTGATTTTTTCGCAGCAGGTTTGGGGGTGCGGGAAGCGGGCAGGCGCCCGGATACCGGGTCGCTGCAAACGAGCCGGTCCCCCTTTTTTGATGTACGGCTTCCGCGTGCCGACGGGCACGGGAGCGGGGAGAAGGCGCACATGGTCACCATTCTGTTCGTCGTCGGTCTCGTCGTGGTCCTGGCGGTGTCGACCGGCCTCGCGTTCCGCAGCCGGCAGGAGGCGGCGCGCGACGGGCAGGGGCTCAGCCGGCGCTTCGGCCCCGAGTACGACCGCGCCCTGGCCCGGCACCAGGGAGACGCCAGGGCGGCCGTCCGCGAACTGCGGACGCGGCTCAAGCGCTACGGCGCTCTCGCGGTCCTGCCGCTTGACCGGAACACGCGCGAGCGCTATCTCGACCAGTGGGCCGCGGTGCAGGAGGACTTCGCCGACGCGCCGCAGCGGGCGCTGAGCAGGGCGGAGGACCTGCTGACACGGCTGGCCGTCGAGCGGGGTTACCCCGCCGACGTGCCGTTCGAGGAGCGGGCCGCCGCTCTCTCGGTGCACCACGCCCGGCGCGTCCACGGCTACCGGCGCGTCCACGAGGCGGGCCGCGTCGCCGGCGGCTTCAGCACGGAGGAGATGCGCGCCGCCCTGGTGGAGGGCCGTGCGCTGTTCGACTCGCTGCTCAACGCGCGGGCGAGCGCCCTCACCGCCCCCGCCCCGCGCCGGGCCACCGGCACCGTGCGCCCGCGCGTGAGCTGAGGGCCCGGGCTCGAGCCGACAGCTGCGTGTGGGCAGAGGGCGCGGGTGCGAGCCGAGGGCCGCGCGTGAGCTGACGGGCGCGTGTCGGCTGAGGGGCGGGTGCGAGCTGATGGGTGCGCGTGGCTGAGGGCCGCGCGGTGGCACCGGTCCGCCGCCCGGCCCCCGCCCCACGCCCGGGTCCGTACCCCCCCGCGTAACCTCGCCGCCCATTCCGGCGCCGCCCTGCCTCCCTCCCGTGCCCGGTCAGCACGTCCCTGTCCTGCTTTTTCTCCCTTTCATCCACTTTTCCCTCGGCGACTCTTCGGCCCCTCCCTCTCCGCTTCCTCCTTCTCCGGTGTTCTCCTGTCCCGGTGAACGGGCGCCGCCGGTGGCATGACCCGTGGCTGACCGGGCATACGGGGTGGTCGGGGACAGGCCGTGCAGGGGAAGACGGCCGCCGCCCACCGCCCCCGCGGAGACTGGAACGCAGAGGAGAGACAGGTGCAGGGCCTCGCGCGGACTGTGCCGCCCGCCGTTTTGGAGTGGTACTGATATGGGTGTGAACCCTCCCCCTCCCGCACGTCCCGCCCGCGACACCGCACAGCGGGCGGGCGAGGTCATCGAGCTGCTGGAGGTGCTGTGGGAGCGCGGCCGGAACGCCGTGTCCTCCGCGCCTGTCTCTCCCTCCCAGTTGCGTGTCATGTACTGCGTCGACCGTGACGAGGGCATGAACCTGCGGGCGCTGGGCGAGGCGCTCGGTTCCGCGCCCTCATCGGTGAGCAGGCTGTGCGACCGGCTGGAGGCGATCGGGTTCGTGGAGCGTTCGCCCAGCCCCACCAGCAGGAGGGAACTGGAACTGCGGCTGACCCGGCGCGGCCGTGCCTATCTGCGGGATCTGCGCGAGCAGCGGGAGGAGGCCCTGCTGGAGATCCTCGCGGCGATGCGGCCCCGGGAGCGGGAGGCCCTGCTCAAAGGGCTGCGCGGTTTCGTCGACGCGGAGGGCGGCAGCGGGTCCCCTTCCGGGGCGTCGACCGCTGACACGGCCCTCAGACCCGCCTGACCACTGGCTGTTCCCCCGGCGCCGTGGGGCTGTTCACACCCCGCGCTCACTCCTTAGGGTGACGACAGGCGATTTTCGAGGGGGAGCAGTGTCTTATCCGGGACCGCCGTACCAGCAGCCGGGTCCGCCCGCGAGCGACTCCAACACCCTGAGCATCGTGGGTATCGTGCTCGGCGCCATCGCGTTCCTCTTCTGCCCGCCGGGCTTCGGTATCGCGGGCCTCATCTGCGGTCTGGTCGCCAAGTCCAAACAGGAGCGGCTCGCCTCCACCGCGATAGGCGTCTCCATAGCGGGGCTGGTCTGCGGCATGCTGATCGGGTTCCTCTTCTTCCGCGGGATGTACGGCGGCTGACGCCCGCTTCCGTGCCCTCGACGCCTCGACGCCTCGACGCCTCGACGCCTCGATGCCTCGACGTCTCGACGCCGTCCCGGGTTTGGCGGTCGCTCACGCGGCTACCCGCCGTCCATGGCTGATCCTGTGAAGAACGCGAAGGACAACGGTGCGAAGAAGGCAGCCACGGCGGGTGCCAGGACTGCCACCAAGGCGGGTGAGGCCGCGGGCTCGGCGGGAGAGGCCGCTCGGCGCGGGAGCGAGGCCGCCAAGGACACCCTCGTCGCCGTGACCTCGACGGCGGGCACGATGGCCACGGCCGGGCTGACCGCCGTCAAGGAGCGCAAGAAGGTCGCCGCCGGTGCCGGTGGTGGGCTGCTCGCCCTGCTGGCGGGCGCGTTCGCCCTGGGGCGTACGACCGCCCGCAGGAGGACGGGGCCGCTCACCCGGCTGACCCGCGGCCGGATCTGACACCGCTCCCCCCGACGCCGTCCACGGCCGCAGGCCGGGCGGGCTGTTCACGGCCCGCCCGGCTTTTTCCGTACCGTGCCGTGCTGTGTCGGGACACGGCGACCGGGCGCCCCGACAATGGACGGCGGCGGAACGGGGTTACCGGGCGGGGCGAGGCCCCGATGACGGCGGGGAGGGCGGCGCGTGGCGGCGCGAGCACTGGTGGTGCAGAACACGGCCCGGGGCGGACCGGGGCGCTTCGGCGGCTGGCTGGAGGAAGCCGGTGTCGCCGTCGACGTGGTCCGCGCGTACGAGCCGGACCCGCTGCCCGCGCGTCTGACGCACCAGGCCGTCGTCGTGCTCGGCGGCGGTTTCATGCCGGACGACGACGAGCGCGCCCCCTGGCTGGCGCCGACCCGTGAGCTGGTGGCGCAGGCGCTCGGGGAGGACAAGCCGGTGTTCGGCATCTGTCTGGGAGGGCAGCTGCTGGCCCATGTCGCGGGCGGGGAGGTCACCGCGGGGCACGGCACTCCGGAGCTGGGCAGCACGCCCGTGACGGTGCGCGAGGAGGCGGCGGACGACCCGCTCTTCGGCCCGCTGCCCGGGCGGGTGACCGCGATCGAGCGGCACGTCGACGCCATCACCCGGCTGCCACCCGGCGCGGTCTGGCTGGCCGAGAGCGAGCGCTGCCGGTACCAGGCGTTCCGGGTGGGCGAGCGGGCGTGGGGCGTGCAGTTCCACCCGGAGACGGCGCCGGAGAGGCTGCGCGACTGGGACCCGGTACGCCTCGCCGAGCACGGTCTCGACCCGGCCGGGCTGTACCGGAGGGCGAGCCGGGACGCCCGCTCCGCCACCCCGGTCTGGCGCGGACTCGCCCACCGCTTCGCCGCGTCGGTGCGGGAGGCGGCGCCGTGAACGGGTGCGGCCGGCCCTCCTCACGAGGACCGGCCGCACCCGTCCGCTGCCGCCGTGGGCCGGGACGTCCCGGGCCGCGCCGGCGTGTTGTCGGCCGCTCACGCCTCCGCTGCCGGGGCCGTCGGCGCCCCGGCGGTGGCCGGGGCCTCTGCCAGCAGGGAGTCGTCCTCCACCCGGGCGCCGGGGAGCTGGTGCCGGGCGGCGATCAGCGCCGCGTCGACGTCGCGGGTCCCGGTGGCGACGCAGAGGGTGTAGGCGATGTCGTTGAGCCGCTGCCGGCTCTCGGGGGAGCCGTCCTCGGCGTGCAGGACGCTGAGCGTCTCGTACTGGGCGACGAGGTCGCGGAGAACGGCGGGGTGGGCCATCAGCATGCTGGATCGTGTTCCTTTCACAAAGCTGCCCTGTTTCCAAGCTGCGGTGTTTCCCTGGGCCGCGGCCCGGCGCGTCACCCGGCAGCCGCGGCGGCGGGGGCGCCTAGGCGCGGACCGCACCCGCACCCGCGCACCGCGGCCGGGCCGGACGGCGGTCGTGTTCGACCTGCCGGCGGACGTGCTCGACGCTCTTGCTCAGCAGGCGGGAGACGTGCATCTGGGAGATGCCCAGCTCCTTGCCGATGCGGGACTGCGTCATGTCGCGGAAGTAGCGCATGTACAGCACCCGGCGCTGGCGTTCCGGCAGGGCGCGCAGGCAGGGCTTGACGGCCTCCTTGGCCACGACGGTGTCGTAGTCGGGCTCGTTCGCGCCGAAGGTGTCGGCGAGGGAGAAGCCGTCGTCGCTGTCCCCGGCCGAGGCGTCCAGTGACAGCGACCGGAAGCTGCCGATCGCCTCCAGCCCGGCCTCCACGTCCTCCAGGGACAGCCCGGTGTGCTCGGCGATCCGCTCGGCGGAGGGCGTGCGGTCGTCCGCGGTGGTGCTCAGCTCCCGGATCGCCGTGCGGACCTTGTTGCGCAGCTCCTGGACCCGGCGGGGAACGTGGACATCCCAGGTGTGGTCGCGGAAGTGGCGGCGGATCTCGCCGGTGATGGTGGGGACGGCGAACGGCACGAACGGGGTGCCCTGGGACGGGTCGTAGCGGTTGACGGCCTTGACCAGGCCGAGCGCCGCGACCTGTTCGAGGTCTTCGAGGCTCTCACCGCGGCTGCGGTACTTGGCCGCCAGGCGGTGTGCCATGGGCAGCCAGGCCTCGACGAGACGGTTGCACAGCTCTTCCCGTTCCGGCCCCTCCGGGAGGGCGGCAAGACGCTGGAAATCCTCGGTGGTGTCGGGGGCGTCGTCGTGTGTGTGGCGTGCTCGCTGGGGGCGGTACCGTACGGTGCCCATCGATTCGGCTCCTCCCGGTCTCGCTGACACGTGTACCGACCGCGGGAGGAACGGGGGCCCGGGTGGACACACCCGGGGGACCTGTCGTGCGGTCCCTCCCGCGGATGTGCCTGTACTCCCAAGCACTCGGCGTCTCGTCTAACCGGCGCCGTGGGCACTAAACCCGGGTGACGTTGTTTTTCTCCGCGACGGGAGCCGGCCGGCGCGTCAACGCCGCCGCCCGCCCTCCGCCGCGGAGCTGTCTCAGGGACGTACCTCGATCCTGCCGATGCCGGTGCCCAGGGCGGCGCAGTGGGCCGTGGACTTCCCCGAGCGGCCGGGCCGCAGTGTGACGCGCTCGCCGTCCACGTCGCGGGACAAGCCGCACACCAGGTGGACCCAGAACGTCTGCGTCGTCCTGCTGTTGTTCCGGCACCGCGCGTAGCCGGTTCGGCTGTCGTTCGCGTGCTTGCCTGTGTGGCAGCTGAAACCGGGCGGGGTGGCCGCGGCCGAGGCGGTGGTGGCCGTCGCGAGGGCTGGTACGGACAGCAGCAGTGCCGTCGCCGCGAGCGCGGCGGCCCGACGGGCGGCCCGGGGTGTGCGGGCGGTCTCGGGTGGCGGAGGTGTCATGGCTTCTCCTCGGTCGTATGGGCGATATATCGGGAACGTGCGCTTCCTCCCTCCCCGGGCGAGGTCCGGAAAAACCAGGCAGCGCTTGACGGATGGTGACGGGGGAATGCGCGCAGGCGTCCGCCTCCGGGGCCCAGTGGCTCCGGGGGCCGGGGATCTCCTCGCACGCCTCACACCTCACACCTCACGCCTCACGACGGCCCGCCGGAAGGCCGGCCGTGCCGGTGCGGGCCGCCTCCCCGCGCGACCGAGTTGCCGGCCCGCGCGGGCGGCGGGCCGAGGCCGGGCGGGTGCTTCCGCATCCAGCCGGAGCGCAGGGACGTTCTCCGGACGCTTGGCGGATATGTCACGAGTTGTCCGGTAGAGGAGGCCGTTGACGCTGAAATCGATTTCTGCCAGCCTGCCGCCCATGTCACTCAACGCGGTGCTGGGAGTGGACATCGGCACGTCCAGCAGCAAGGGCGTCCTGGTCGGGCTGGACGGCACACTGCTGCGCTCCGCGGTCCGCGAGCACACCGTCGAGAGGCCGGCGCCCGGGCACGTGGAGATGGACGCCGATGTCTGGTGGGACGAGTTCGTCTCGCTGTCCCGGGAGTTGACCGCTCCCGGGGACGCCGCGGTGGTGGCCGTCGGCCTCAGCGGCATGGGTCCCTGCGTCCTGCTCACCGACGCCGACGACACGCCCCTGCGCCCGGCCGTCCTCTACGGCGTCGACACCCGCTCCGTCGCCCAGATCGCCCGCCTCAACGAGGAGCTGGGCACCGAGGAGATCCGCCGGCGCTGCGGCTGCGACCTGACCAGCCAGGCCGCCGGAGCGAAGATCGCCTGGATCGCCGACGAGGAACCCGGCCTGTTCGCCCGCGCCCGCCGCCTCTACATGCCCAGCTCCTGGCTGGTCCGCAAGCTCACCGGCGCCTACGTCCTGGACCACCACTCGGCCAGCCAGACCACCCCGCTCTACGACACCAACGCACTGCAGTGGTACGCGCCCTGGGCCGAGCGGATCGCCCCCGGCATCGAACTCCCGCCGCTGCGCTGGTCCGGCGAAGCCGCCGGCACCGTCATGGCCGAGGCCGCCCGGCGGACCGGACTGCCCGCGGGTATCCCCGTCATCACCGGCACCGTCGACGCCTGGGCCGAGGCGGTGAGCGTCGGCGCCCACCAGGTGGGCGACCTCATGCTGATGTACGGCACGACGATGTTCCTCATCCACACCGTGCCCGGACTGCTCACCGACCCCGCGCTGTGGAGCACCGTCGGCGCCCTGCCCGGCACCCGCAACCTCGCCGGCGGCATGGCCACCTCCGGCGCCGTCACCGGCTGGCTGCGCGAGTTGTTCGGCGACCCCGACTACGCCGAACTGCTGCGGCTGGCCGAGAAGTCCGGACCCGGCGCCAACGGCCTGCTGATGCTGCCGTACTTCGCGGGGGAGCGCACCCCCGTCATGGACCCGCGGGCCCGCGGCGTCCTCGCGGGCCTCTCCCTCTCCCACACCCGCGGCGACCTGTACCGGGCCGCGCTGGAGGCGACCGCCTACGCGGTCCGGCACAACATCGAGGCGCTGGAGGCCGCCGGCGGCGACATCCGCCGGGTCGTCGCCGTGGGCGGCGGCACCCAGGGCGGCCTGTGGACGCGGATCGTCTCCGATGTCACCGGCAGACCGCAGGAACTGCGGACCACCTCCATCGGCGCCTCCTACGGCGGGGCCCTGCTCGCGGCGCAACTGGTCACGGACGCCTCCATCGACGCCTGGAACCCCGTGCGGCACACCGTCACCCCCAGCCCGGACGCCACCGAGCGGTACGAGGAGCTGTACGACCTCTACCGCGCGCTCTACCCGGCGACGGCGCGGGTGACCCACGCCCTCGCGGCCCGGCAGGAACGCTGAGCAGGGCACCATCCGGCCCACACCTCAGGGGTCCATCAGGTCCCGCATGCGGTCCCGTACGGCGTCTCCCGCGCCCAGTCGACGGGCGGCCGGTACAAGGCCGGCCACGCCGTGCTCGGACAGCGGACCGACCCGCCAGCCCGCCTCGCGGCACCAGGAGACCAGCACGGGGAGCGCGGAGAGGGTCACCCGCCAGGAACCGGGTGCGCTGTTGCGGTCGCTGTCGTGCAGCAGGACGGTGGCGCCGCCGGCGAGCCGCTCGCGCAGGTGGACGAGGACGCTCGCCGCGTCGGCGCCCGCCCGCCAGTCCCGGCCCCAGGCCGTCCACAGCACAGGACGCAGCCCCAGCCGGCGGGCGGCCAGCCAGCGGGTCGCGGTGAGCACCCCGTAGGGCGGCCGGTACCAGCGCGGAGCGGTACCCGACGTCTCCCGGACCACCCGCACCGCGCGCGACAGGTCCGCCCGGTCGGCCACCGGCCGGGGCAGCCACGGCGGCCGGTGCTCCCAGCAGTGCACCGCCAGCTCGTGCCCCTCCGCGGCCATCGCCCGGACGAGGGCGGGGTGCCGCCGTACCGCGGCGCCTTGCACGAAGAAGGTGGCCCGGGCGTCCAGCCGGTCCAGCTCCCGCAGGAAGTACGGGGTGGAGCGGGCGTCGGGTCCGTCGTCGAAGGTCAGCGCCACATGGTCCGGGCTGCCGCGTCCGTCCAGCGAGGGGAAGAGCGTCGCCCGTACGCCGGGCAGCCACGTCGCGGCGGGCAGGATGTGGCAGGCCGCCGCCGCGGCGGCGGGCGCCGCGGCCGTGGTGAGGGCACGCCGGTGGTTCACCACCTGTCCGCCTCCTCGTCGTCGTCCTGGCCCCCTGCCACGGCCGGGGACCTGGCCAGTTGCACGCTGCCCACACCGATCAGGCCCAGCGCGACCAGCTCCGGCACCACCCGCCAGCCCAGCGCGAGCCGTTCGTCGAACAGCGCCGCCCCCAGCACCACGCTCAAGAACGCGTCACCCAGCGTGAGCGCCGGCTGAGAGGCCACCAGCGTGCCGGCGTGGAGTGTCAGCTGGAGCAGCAGGAACCCCGCAAGACCGGCGACCACCACGCCGTAGGTCTGCCACGCCGTCAGCAGCCGCACCAGCCCGTCGTCGGCGAGCCGCGAGATGGCGTCCTTCATCAGCGCGGCCGTCACACCGAACAGCACCGCCGTCGCCGACCCCAGGACGGTCGCCCGGGGAGCCGAGGGCAGCCGGAAGGCCACCACGACCAGCAGCGCGACCAGCGCGGCCACCAGGGGAGCCGCCACCAGCCAGCGCTCCTGGGGCACCGCCGCCTCGCCCCCCGAGGGCCACACCAGCGCCAGCAGCGCCGCCAGCCCCACCACCATCGCCACGAACGCGCCCCACGCCCGGCCCCCGGCCCGCTGCCGGAAGACGAGACTGCCGAGCATCAGCGTGAACAGCAGTTCCGTCGTCATCACCGGCTGCACCACGGCCAGCGGCCCCGTCGCCAGCGCCCCCGCCTGGCACACCCCCGACAGCACCAGGGTGGCCGCCCCCCACAGCCACACCGGGCGGCGCAGCAGATGCGGCAGCCACGACAGCCGCCGTCCCGAAGGTCCCGGGCCCTCCACGGCCGCGGCCCGGCGTTGCAGCACCGAGGCGGCGGCGTTGCCCAGCGCCGCGAGCAGCGCCAGCACGATGGAGACCGCCGTCCACAGCACCCGCGGGCCTACCCGAACCGCTGGGCGAGCGACCGGAAGAGACCGGGCACCGCCCCGTGCAACCACGCGGGCACCGCCATCCAGGACGGCACATAGGCGTTGGGGCGGCCGGTGCGCAGCGCCCGGAAGACGGCCTCGGCCACGTCGTCGGGCGGTACGGGCCGGGGCCGGTCGCGGTGGTAGGGGGCGCCGCGCCGCTGGAAGAACGGCGTGTCGACCACCCCCGGCAGCACCATCGAGACCCGCACCCGGCTGGGGGCCAGCTCGTAGCGCAGGCTGTCGGCGAACGCGGTGAGTCCCGCCTTGGTGGCCGCGTACACGGCCTCCCCGCGGACCCCCACGCTGCCCGCCATGGAACCGATCAGCACCACCCGCCCGCAGCGCCGGTCCACCATCCCGGGCAGCAGGAGCCGCACCAGGTGCAGCGTCGCGTTCAGGTTGACCGCCAGCACGTCGTCGATGTCCTCGGCCGGCATCGCCGCGAACGTCCCGGCCCACCCGATCCCGGCCCCCGCCACCAGTGCGTCCACCCGTCCGCTGTGCGCCAGTGCCTCTTCGGCCAGCCGCTCGCGCGCCCGAGCGTCGGACAGGTCCGCCGCCAGCGGCACCCCGCCCGTGCGGGTCGCGACCTGGGCGAGGCGGCGTTCGTCCCGGCCGTTCAGCAGCAGCCGCCAGCCCCCTTCGGCGGCCAGCCGCTCGGCGACGGCCGCTCCGATCCCGGACGACGCGCCCGTCACAAGAGCCACCGGACGACGACCGCGCCCTCCGTCCTCCGGCCCCGGGCGGGGAGCGGACGCCTGCCCGGCCGGGCCACGCGGGTCCTCCCGGCGGCGCGGGGTGCCGGCGGGGGAGAGGGGGGCGCCGGCCATGGTCCGGGCCGGGTCCGCCGAGCGGGCGGCGACAGTGGCGGCGGCCGTGCCGGTGGCGGGGGCGGCACCGGTGGCGGGCGGCCGGTACCTGGCGGAGGGGTCCGTGGGGAGGAGGGAGTGTGCCGGGCGGCGGTCGGG
>NZ_VJOK01000001.1:6706487-6760442 GCF_013302895.1 Streptomyces albus subsp. chlorinus
GCGGTGGGCGCGGCAGGCGGGACCTCTGGCGCACCCCCGGTGCGGGGAGGCCGACCACGACGGCCGGCGCCCGGTGGCGGGAGGACGACCACGACCGCGACCAGCACGCCCGGCCGCTTCGCGGAAGGGGCCGGGCCGCCCGGGGCCTCGCCCGGCCCGCCACCGACGACCTCTGGAGCCCCATGCCGCACCGCTTCCTGCTGCTGAGTGCCGGCATGGGCGCGGGTCACGACGCGGTCGCCCACGAACTCGCGGCCCGGCTGCGGTCCCGTGGCCACACCGCCGCCGTCCGCGACGTCCTCACCCTGCTTCCGGCGGGCACCGGACGCGCGCTGCGCGCCGGCTACCGCGCCACCGTCCGCCATCTGCCCGGCCTGTACGGCGCGGTCTACGCGGGCTTCCTCGCGGCGAGCACCACGCCCCGGCCGCGCCTGAGCAGCGCGCCCCTCGCGGCCCTCGCCGAGCGCCCGTTGCTGCGCGCCGTCGCCCACTGGCGCCCCGACGTCGTCGTACCGACCTTCCACCTGTGCGCCCAGGTGACCGGGCGGCTGCGCGCCCGCGGTGCGCTGTCCGTGCCGGCGGCCGTCGTCGTGGTGGACTTCGCCGTCCACCGCGGCTGGCTGCACTCCGGCAACGACCTCCACCTGTGCGTCACCGAGACCGCCACCCAGGACGTCCGGGCCGCCACGGGACGCGCGGCCCGGACCACCGGCCCCGTGGTGCCCGACCGGTTCTTCGACCCCCGGGACGCGGACGGACGGTGGCGGGCCCTCCTGCACCGGCACGCGGCGGCGCTCCCCGGCGCGGACGCCGCCCCGCAGGACCGGCCCGCCGTCCTGCTGTCCACCGGCGCCTGGGGCGTGGGCACCGGGCTCCTGGAGACGGCACGGCGGCTGTCGGCGGACGGCTGCCTGCCCGTCCTGCTGTGCGGCAACGACGAGCGCCTCCGCCGCCGCGCCGCCCGCCGGCCCGGTGTGCTGCCCCTCGGCTGGGTGACCGATCTGCACCGGCTGATGGCCGCCGCCGATGTCCTGCTCGACAACGCCGCCGGGCAGACCGCCGCCCAGGCCCTCGCGGCGGGGCTGCCCGTCGTCGGCTACCGCCCCCTGCCCGGGCACGCCGTGGCGGGCGTCGAGGCGATGGCCCGGGCCGGACTGTCCTGCCACGCCGAAGGGGAGGGGGAGCCGGTCCGGGCGGTCCGCGCGCTGGCGGCCCCCGGCCCCGCCCGGACCCGGCAGACCGAGGCCGCCCGTGCCGCGTTCCGTGCGGACGCGGCGGCCGAGCTGGAACGGCTGGCCGCCGCGGCGAGCAGCCCGGTGGGCTGAGCCGGCGCGGGCCGCCGAAGAATCCCCGGGTGTCCGCCGCGAGCTGTTCCGGGGCCTCCATGGCGAGGAGGTGGCCGCCGGACCTCGCTCCGGCCGGCGCACGACGGCGTGGTCGCGCTCGGCCCGGGGGCGCGCCGTCACGCCGTGCGCCGAGAGTGGGGCCGCCGCGCTGTCCGAAGGGCGTTCGGCAACGGGCGGCGCGCTGTCACGCCGTGCCGCGGAGAGCGGGACCGCGGTCGGTACGGTTCCGCGCCGACGCCGACGCCGACGCCTGTGCCCGCCCCCGCCCCCGTCCGGTTCCGCGCCCGCGCCGCCGTTCAGGGCGCCGGCCCCGCCGCTCCAGCGCTCCTGATCCGTGCGCCCGGTCCACCCGGATGCGCCTTGGCCAGAGGTCTTCCGACGGGGGAGAATGCCGCTCCCGAAGAACGGCCGGCACGGGGGGCGGCGGTCTTCGGTGGCGGTCCGGCCCCGGAGCGGTCCGGGCGGAACCCGGTGCGTCGGTGAAGGGGAGGGCAGGTCGGGTGGCGCTGGCGGAGCAGGTCGTGGAGGTGGTCCGGCGGGTGCTCGGGCCCGCTGTACGGGGGGCGTACCTCCACGGGTCCGCGGTACTGGGCGGGCTGCGGCCGCACAGCGATGTCGATGTGTTCGTGGTGGCGCGGCGGCGCACGACCCAGGAGGAACGCCGGGCGCTCGTCGCCGAACTGCTCCCGGTCTCCGGGGAGAAGGCCCGGACGGGTCCGGCGCGCCCCGTGGAGCTGACGGTCGTGGCCGAGGGCGACATCCGTCCCTGGCGCTATCCGCCGTGGTGCGAGTTCCAGTACGGCGAGTGGCTGCGCGAGGAGTACGAGCGCGGTGAGATCCCCGCCCCCGCACCGAGTCCGGATCTGGCCCTGCTGGTCACGGTGGTGCTGCGCGGGAACACGGCGCTGTACGGGCCGCCACCGGCGCGGCTGCTCGACCCGGTGCCGGACGAGGACCTGGAGAGGGCGCTCATCGCCGCCGTGCCCGAGCTGCTGTCCGAGCTGGAGAGCGACACCCGCAACGCCGTCCTGACGCTGGCCCGCATCTGGCGGACCCTCGCGACGGGCGTGATCGACCCCAAGGACGCGGCGGCGGCCTGGGCACTGGAGCGGCTGCCCGCGCGGCACCGCCCCGTCCTGGCCCGCGCCCGCGCCGTCTACCGGGGGGAGGAGGCCGAGCACTGGTCGGACCTGCGGCCCGCGTTGGCGCCGTTCGCCGCCCATATGGCCGGTGTCCTCGGACGGTTCACCCCGCCCGGCACCGGAGCGCCGGGCGCGCTCCACGGCACCGGGGGACCCTCGTGACGGCCGGACCCGTCGGACCCCGCCGTTCCGGTCCCCGGGCCCACGGCCCTCTCGGCCCGCCCCGGAGCCGCCCTCCCGAACGGGACCCGGGCGGGCGGGCCGTTCGGGGTGTCCGTACGGAGGGGGCGCCGGCCGGCCGACTCCCGACTGCCCGGTCGGTCAACCGCAGGCGTGCGCGAACGCCGGCCCCCGGGGGCGACGCGCCGGAGGCGGCCCCATGCCGCGCTGTGCGCCCGTCGCCTCAGGTGTGGATGGCGAGCTTGAACTGGGCGTGGACGAGGTGGCGGGCGCGGGAGTCGTTGTGCGAGACGCGGAGCGCCAGCGGTACGCCCGGGTGCACGAACAACTCGTGGTGTTTGGTGAAGCACTGCATCCCGGGGGAGGGGCGCCTGTGGTCGGTCGCCGTGGTGTTCACCGGATCGTCGGTCAGCCGGAGCGGGTCGCGTACGAACTGGTCGCGCAGCTCGCTGTAGTCGCCCGCTTCCCAGTAGATCAGCGCGGTGAGGGAGCCCCAGCCGTCGACCGAGGGCCAGATGAGGCCGGACCGGTCGTCGGCGCGCCAGTTGGTCACCTCGTAGCCGTCCGGCTGCCGTACCTGGTGCATCCCCTCCGCGTCGTAGGACTCGCCGCCGCCGAACGGGAACCGCACCACGTGGTACGACCCGCTCGCGACTCTCTGGCGTTCGTTCAGGATCAGCGAGCACACGGGTGTGGGCATCGACTCGCTCCCTCCTCGCCTCGGCACACCCGCCCCGCGCGGCGGTGCGGGCCTTCCCGTCGGGGACAGGATGCGCCGCCGCGGCACGGATGGCGATGGCCCGGACGCACACGGTCGCACCGACCCCGCCGCTCCCAGGGCGGGGGTGGGTACCCCGACGGCGAGGAGGTGGTGCGGATGCCCGTGAGGAGGACGGTCCCGGACGTCGCCGTGCTGGTCGGGCTCCAGGCCTCGGGGAAGTCCACGTTCTGCGACCGGCACCTCACCGGTCGGTACCTGCTGGTCAGCAAGGATTTCTTTCCCCGCTCCGCGCGGAACAAGCAGCGAAGGCAACTGCGCCTCGTCGAGGAGGCGCTGGGCGCGGGGCGGTCGGTCGCCGTGGATAACACCAACCCCTCGGCGCGGGAATGGGAGCCGCTGGTCGCCCTGGCGCACGCGCACGGCGCGACGGTCACCGCCTACTGGTTCCCGCCCGATCCGGCGGGGTCGCTGCGGCGCAACGCGCTCCGGGAGGGGCGTGACCGGGTGCCGGAGGCCGGCGTGCTGGCCACTCTCCGACGGCTCCGCGCCCCCGCCGCCGACGACGGTTTCGACACCGTCTGGCAGGTGGGCTTCGACGGCCGGGGCGGGTTCGCGGTCCGCCGACTGCCGGAAACGGCAGGCTGAACGCCCCCTCCCCGCCCCGTCGTCGCCACGTGTGCCGTTCGCGGGGTGGGCCGTCCCCCGGAGGTGTCACCGGCGGGCGCGGCATCGGGCGCGGCATCGGGGAGGGGCAGGTGATCGGCGCCTCCACCGGGGCAGCCGTCGGCGGGCGTCTTCGACGCGGCAGCCCTCGGCGGGTGCGGCAGCTGTCGGCGCGAGTCGCCCGGCGCGCGTCAAGTGCGCCCTTCCGCTTCCTGGACGGCTTCCAGTACCGGCTCCTGGCTCATCCAGTCCGCGCGCAGCACCGGGAAGCCCGCGCGCTCGTAGGCGAGGCACACCTGCGCGTCGTCGTCCACCACCAGCAGGACGGGGCGCTCGCGGGCGAGGTGCCGCAGCAGCTCCGGCTTGGCGACCCGCGCGGGGCGGCGGTCCCGCTCGGCGCGCATGAGGAGCCGGTCGCCGGGCAGGTCCTGCTCGCGGAGCCACGCCAGGGTGTCGGCGCGGCAGCGTTCGGGGCGTCCGGTGACGTAGGCGAGTTCCCCCTCCCGCGCCTTCTCGCGGGCCAGAGCGACGCCCTCGGCCAGCGGCGGGTCGTGGACGGCCGCGGCGAAGAAGGCTTCCCAGTCGCGGGGGCGCCGCTGGAGGAGCGGCAGCCGGTGCCGGACATCGGCCAGCGTCCCGTCCAGATCGAACACCACCACCGGCGCGGTCACCGCCCCCGCTTCCGCCTTCCCCTTCGCCACCGCCCAGCTCCTTCGGCGTCCGACGCTCCCCCGCCTGCCTTCTCATGGAAACAGACGAGGGTGTGTACCGGGATGTCCGGCGGGGCACCCGTGGTGGGCGCGTCCGCCGGCGTGCGGAGGGTCCGGCGAGAGGTTTCGGGAGGTCTTGGTGACGGAGAACCTGGGGAATTACGCGCCGACCGCCGGCCACACGCCGGACGCGGACCTGACCGGGTACCACGTCGAGGCGCCCGACGGCCGCGCCGGCACGGTCGACGAGAACTCCACGGAGATCGGTTCCGGGTACCTGGTGGTGGACACCGGCCCGTGGATCTTCGGCAAGAAGGTGCTCCTCCCGGCCGGCGCGGTCCTGGGCATCAGCAACGCCGACCGGACCGTCCGCGTCGCCCTGTCCAGGGAACAGGTCAAGGCGGCCCCCGAGTTCGACGAGGACAGGCACCTGGGCGACCCGCGCCACCGGGACCAGCTCGGCGGCCGGCACAGCAGGGGCCACTGAGACCGGGACCCTGCCCGGCCCGGCCCGCCCCCGGTCACAGCTCCCGGTCCCGGACCCCGGGTCACAGCTCCCAGGCCACGGACCCCAGGTCACAGGCGGGAGGTCGCACGCGGGCCTCCGGTCACAGGTTCCCGGCCGCACGCGCGCCCCCAGTCACAGGCAGGCGCGGCCCCACCCCCTCGCCGCCAAGGGATCGGCGTCCGGCCGCAGTCCGGCCAGTTCGGTGGCCGCATGGGCGACCGAGGCGAGCGTGGCGTGCCGGTTCCACCCCGCGTACGAGCGGCCCACGAAGTCCCGTATCCCCACGCGTTCGGCCAGCGGCACGCCCTGCCGCTCCACCCGGCGGCTCAGCCCCACGAGCCGCAGCAGGGCGGAGTGGTCGGCCCGCGCCATGTCCGTCAGCCAGAGTTCCTCGGGCCACCGGGAGCGGCCGCCGCCCACACCGATCAGCAGCAGGTCCCCGTTCCCGGTGCCGCGTTGCCCGGAGGCTTCCCGTACGGCCGGGAGGCGCACCCGTGCCGTGACGACCAGCTCCGGTGTGTCCGGGGTGCCGGACGGGATCAGGGCCACGCGGTTCCGGCCGGCCCTGGCCATCCGCGCGATGCGGCTCGCCTGCAGGGGGCTGTCGCCCCACCCCGGCAGCGAGGGGTCGTTGGGCAGCAGCCAGGTGTCCGGGGCGATCTTCGAGACGTGCCGGAGCCCCGCCGCGCCGAGCCGGGCGACCAGTTTGATGCCGTCCAGCCGCTCGGCGTTGAGCACCACCGGGCGACGCGGCAGCGACAGGCGCGCCGCCGTCTCCACGTAGGCGTTCACCATCGCCTCCTCCGGTGTCCGCCAGGCGGCCGGGTCCGTGCCCGGCACCGTCCCGCGGCAGTCGTCGGGGGTGCCTCTCGGCGACTGGGAGGGCAGGTGCAGCTGCCAGTTCAGCGGGTGCGCGGTCTGCGCGGTCACGCCCCACACGCCGGTCACCTGCTGGGCGGTGACGGCCTGCCCCCGCTCCCAGGAGAAGGTGCGGGTCACGCCCGCCGAGTGCGTGCCGGACTTCGGGATGAGCAGCGGATGGACCACGTAGGCGCGCGGTGGCAGCCGTTGGAGGACATGGCGTCCCAGGGCTTCCCGCATGGGGTCCCATTCCCATGTCGAGTCGTTGATGAAGTGGTGCAGGCCCTGATCGTTGACCTGGTCCCCCAGGAATGCGGCGATGTTCCGCACCGATTTCCTTCCGGTCGCTCCCAGCAGACCACGCAGGTACATCAATCCTTTTCGGCGTTGGTCCGCCCGCGGGAGCGAGGCGAAAACGACGGGGGAGAGTTCCGCCACCGAACGGTCGAGGGCAGGTCTTCCGGTGGTTTCCGGGCCGGGGCCGTCCGTCGGGTCGTCCAGTAATGCGATGCAGTCGGGTTCGCGGTTGACGAGAGTCATGCCGTGCCTCCTGGTGGGTGCGCGGTGCGTTTCCCGGACCGCGCACGGGCGTGCGCGGTCGTGATCGATGTGGTGAGCGGACAGGTGCGAGGGCGGATACGGGCCTGGGGCCTGCCGGTGGGCCCTGCGGGCAAGGGGCCGCCGGGGCCGGCCGCGAGGTGTCCGTGCCCTGGTCCCGGTCTCCGGCGCGGGACGACCGGCACCTGGGCACGTCGCGAGTGCCGTGCGCGGGCGCGTCGGTACGGCGCACCCGGTCGTGCGCGGGCACGTCCGCCGGGTCCGCGGAAGGAGGCTCCGGTGCGGCCTGGCGGAGCGTGCGGCGTCGTCGGCGCACGTCGTCGGCGGTCCGGAGCGCGGTGGTGGGTGGGAGTGGCTGTCACATGTCCGGTACGGGGGTACCGGCTTCCGGGCCTCGGTCCGGCCCGTCAGGGGCGGAGGGGAGAGCGGGTCCGGGAGGAGAGGGCCCCCGCGTGCGGGTGCGCACTGCGTGGCGGGCCGAGTCGGTCGCGTACGGAGCGGAAGCGGCGTACGGAGCGGAGGGGCACCGTGCGGGCTGCCGGCACGGCGGGGGACGCGGGAGGCTCAGTCACGCCCTCGCGGGAAGGCGGGGCGTGGCGCGCGGCGGTCGGGACGGACGCGCGGGCGCGGCGCGGTCGCTGGGGCGGTACGGCGCCAGGGTTCGGTCAATTCCCGCGGTGCTCGGTACACGTACATTTCTCCCCCTATTTTTCCGGCCCTGGGTCGATTGGTCGTCGGAATGAGGGGGCGAATAGCTGCGGTTACCATGTGTATAAGAATCCGCAGCCTGTTCTTCCCCCGTTCCCTAAGGCTGCGAAAATCCAAACCCACGGGCGGTGTGCGGCGCAAGGTCGTCAGCGGGTCAGCTGGTCATGAGCCGGGTCAGGGTGGTCAGCGGGACGGCGGGCAGCCGATATTCCCGTGAACGCCCCCGAGACAGTCAGGAATCCGTGTGCGGCGCCGGGGAAAGCCACGGATTCCGTGGGTGACGGCGCGCTCCGCTGATGGGGATGTCCGGTTCCGCTGCGGGCGGATGCGGCGGGTGGCCCCGGGGGACTCGTGGTTTCCTACCAGACGGTTCCCCACCGAGCCCCTCCGGCGGGGAGCCGCCCTCCGGAGCGGGCCCGTGCCGGGGACGACCCCGCCCCTCGCGTGGACTCCGCCCGGCCTGCCGGCCCCCCTCGCACCGGAGCGGGCACCACGGTGCGGGACGGGCCGGCGGTGGGTCGTCGCGGTCAGCAGCGGTCGGGAACGGGTCAGGAACGGGTCAGGTGCGGGTCACGGCGGGTCAGAAGCCGGTGGTGCGGCGGGGCGCGCAGGGCGCCGTCCGTTCCGTCGGGGACGAGGCGGGGGCGGGGTTTCAGCCGTCTCCTTCCGCGCCGCCCGGCCGCAGTTCGCGGTCCACCAGGCCGGCCGCGGCGCCGGTGTAGCCGGCCGGATCGCACAGCGGGTCCAGTTCGGCGGGGGGGATCCGGCCGGCCAACTCGGCCGCGCCGGCGAGGTGTACGGCCAAGGGGCGCCCGTCCTCCGCCGCCGCCGCGGTGGCGCGGGTCAGCAGGGTGCGGGCGGCGGCCTTGCCCAGCAGCGGTGCCAGCGCGGCCACGAGGCGCTCGGCGACGATCCCGCCCTCGGTGAGCCGGAGGTTGGCGCGCATCCGCGCGGGCCGCACGGTCAGTCCCCCGGCCAGCTCCACCGCCGTGTGGGCGGCGCCCCCGGTCAGGCGGAGGCATTCACGCAGCGGCTGCCACTCCGCGTGCCAGGCGCCCGCGGAACGCTCGTCCTCGGTGAGCATGCACTGGGTCAGCACCCCCGCGAGCGCCGGGACTTGAAGGGCGGCGCTGCGGACCAGCGTGGCCAGGACGGGGTTGCGCTTCTGCGGCATCGCGGAGGAGCTGCCGCGTCCTGGTACATGGGGTTCGACGACCTCGCCCACCTCGGTACGGGTGAGGGACAGCACGTCCACCGCCAGTTTGCCCAGCGCGCCCGCGCCGTGTGCCAGGACGGCGGCGAGGTCGGCCATCGGGGTGCGCAGGGTGTGCCAGGGCAGGGCGGGGGCGCGCAGCCCGGTCTCGGCGGCGAACGCCGCCACGAGGCGCTCCGGGTCCGCGCCGTGCTCGACGTATCCGGCGAGGGTGCCCGCCGCACCGCCGAGCGAGACCGGCAGGGCGGCCAGGACGGTGGCCGCGCGGGCGTCGGCGTCCAGCACCGCTCGCCGCCAGCCCGCGGCCTTGAGCCCGAAGGTGGTGGGCACGGCGTGCAGCGCCAGGGTGCGTCCCGGCAGCACCGTGTCGCGGTGTGCGCGGGCGAGGCGCGCGAGCGCGTCCGCGATACGGGCCAGGTCCGCGCGCAGCAGGCGCAGCGCGTCGCGGGAGACGAGCATCGCCGCCGTGTCGAAGATGTCCTGGCTGGTCGAGCCCCGGTGCACGTACTCGGCGGCGGCCGGGTCCGCCTCCGCGACCGCGCGCGTCAGGGCTCCGGCCAGAGAGACCACGGGGTTGGCGCTCTCGCGTGCGCGGACGGCCAGTTCACGCGGATCGAACCGGCCGGCCCGCGCGGTCCTCGTGATGACCTCGGCGGCGTGTGCCGGTACGAGGCCGAGCCTCGCCTGCGCGCGGGCGAGCGCGGCCTCCGCGTCGAGCATGGCCTGGAGCCACGCGGAGTCCGAGACGGCCCGCTCGACGGGGGTGCCCGCGCGGACCGGGGAGAGCAGGCCCGCGTCGAGGACGTGGGGCGCGGGCGGGGGCGGCGCGGTACCGGCCGTGGCGGCTCTCGCGGGCGGTGTGCTCACAGCAGCACCTCGCCGTGCGGGACCCCGGCCGCCGTGGCACCGGCTGCCGCGTCGCTGGGCCCCAGGCCGAGCACGGTGCGGGCGATGGCGTCGGCGTCGGCGAGCGTCACCGAGTCCACACCGGGCCGGATGCCGGCCGCCGTCACCCAGTGCACCGCCTCGGTCGGCACCCCGTACGCGAAGCGGCGCGGGTGCGCCCGCCCCCGGGCGTCGAGCAGCCGGTAGGGCCGCGGGGTCACGGCCAGTCCGCCCGTCTCGTACGTGCCGCCGTCCGCGGTGGCGACCCGGTAGGGGGCGCACGCGTCGGTGTGCCGCAGGTGCCGCAGCAGCGGGTCGGCCGTGCGGCGCAGATCCGGCGCGGGCAGGCGTGCCTCGATGAGGACCCCGGCCCGGACGGTGGGGCCGGGCACCGTCTCGGAGTCGGCCACGAACGCCCGGCGACGGGTGTCGATCCTGATCCGGGTGCCGGGGCCGGTCAGCTCCAGGACACCGGCCCTCACCAGGGCACGCATCTCCTCGACGCGCCGGGGCGGCGGGCCGATGGAGAGGAAGGCGTTCAAGGGCGTGTACCACCGGTCCAGTTCGTCCCGGTGCGAGGACCCCTCCAGGCCGCCGTGGTCCACGGCGAGCCGGATCTCGTTCCGCAGGTCGCGCAGGACGTCGAGGGCGGCCTTGACCGGTCCGCCGACGTTCCCCTCGCGGGCCTGCCGGACGTCCTCCGCCAGCCGGTCGAGCAGCCAGGCCCGGAAGTCGTCGCGGTCGGTGAACGTACGCGTGCGTGCGGGGTCCGCGAGGGCCGCCCAGTCCCACCGGTCGGCGGCGGGGATCCGGTGGGCGTCCACCAGGGCCTCGCGCGCGGCCGGTTCGGCGCAGGCCGCGTAGCGGGCGGCGAACAGCTCCGCCGCCTCGGCGCCGCGCCGGTGCCTGAGCCAGGTCTCGTAGTAGACGGTCTCCACCTCGCGGGCGATCAGCGGCCACAGGTCCTGGGCGAAGGACAGCCCGGCGCCCGCCCGTGCGGCACGCGTGCGCAGCCGGGCCACGTGGTCGGCCGTCAGCAGGCGGGGGAGGTGGCGGCCGTGCGCGCCCTTCTCGTTCTCGCCGCGCGCGTGGAACGGCACACCCCGGCGCGAACTGGCGTACAGGAGCGGCTCCTCGCCGCTGGGGCGGTACACCAGCTCCCCGCCGACGCGGTCGAAGAGGCCGCCGCGGCCCAGGGTGAACAGGGCGAGGTAGTCGAAGAAGCACAGCCCGAGGCCGCGCAGCAGCACCGGCTCCCCGGCCCGGATGCCGTCGAGGCGGGCGTCCGCCGGGTTGGCCGGCGGCAGGTAGGTCAGGTGGTTGATACGGGCGAGGCTCGCGATGCGCTCCTCGTGCGGGGTCGGCCGGGTCGGCAGATGTCCCTGGGCGAGCACGACGGCGTCCAGGTGGTTGAGCCGGGTGCCGTTCTCCAGCCGGACGCCCTGCGGCCCGCCGGAATACCCGAGGGTGTCGGCCATGGCCACGGCCCGGGACCTGTGCACCCTGATCTCCACATGGGCGGGGGCGCCCTCCACGACGCGGCGGAGGCAGTCGGCGAAGTAGCGCCCGCACAGCGCGCGCGTCGGGTAGGAGTCGGGCCCGAGCGCGTGCGCCTCGGCGAGGGTGGCTGCGTCGTACGCCGTGTCGGGGGTGCTGCCGGCCGCGTCGTCCCCCGCTGGGGGTGCGGGCAGGGACGCGGCCCACTCGTACAGGCTCGGTCCCGGCTCGATGGGACCGGCGATGCGCGAGGCAACGTCGGTGAAGACGGTGATCTGTGAGGCGACCGTGTTCGCCAGCAGGTGCCGCGACTGGCCGGTGCGCCACACCGATCCCGCACCGGCCGGCGCGGAGTCGACGAGATGGACGAGCACCCGCGAACGGAACGGCCGCGCCCGTTCGTTCGCGCACAGTCTCTCCAGCACGGCGAGCCCGCGCGGGCCCGCGCCGATGACCGCGATCTCGTGTGCCGTCGTGTTCAATCCGAGCACCCCTTCTCATTCCGGCCGGGGACATATGGCAGCGCCGGACCTGCCCGAATACGGCGAGGACGTGCGAGGGAACACCGCACGCATTCTGAAAGGGCGGGCGGGTGCCCGGCAACGCCGGCGGGAGCAATCAGTCAAGTGCGGGCGGTGGGGAAAAGGAACGGTAAAAGGCGGCCCGGCGATGCGAGTTGACACATTCCGCACCCGACCGGGCCGCCGCGTGTCCGGCGCCGCGTCCTCTGGGAGAATCCCCGTATGCGTGCTGCCTACATCAACGAATTCGGTCCGGCACATTCCATACGGTTCGGTCCGCTCCCCGACCCCCGGCCGGGCACGCACGAGGTGCTGGTGGACGTCGAGGCGACCACCGCCAACCACGTGGACACCTTCATCCGGTCCGGGGCGGTGGAGACGCCCGTGGACTTCCCGTTCGTGGTCGGCCGCGATCTGGTCGGCCGGGTCGCCGGGACGGGCGACGGGGTCACCGGGTTCCGGGTGGGGGAGCGGGTGTGGTGCAACAGCCTCGGACACGCCGGACGGCAGGGGGCGGCGGCCGAACGCGCCGTCGTGCCGGCCGAACGGCTCTACCGGCTGCCCGACGGTGTCGCCCCTCAGACCGCGGTGACGGTGGTGCACCCGGCGGCCACCGCGTACCTGGGCCTGGTCACCCACGGCCGGCTGCGGGCGGGCCAGACCGTGGTCGTGGTCGGCGCGGCGGGGAACGTGGGGGCCGCCATGCTGGTCGTCGCCGCCGCGGCGGGTGCCCGGGTGGTGGCGGTGGCCCGGGCCCGGGACGCCGCCTACTGCCGTGACCTGGGAGCCGATGTGGTGGTGGACCGGGAGGCGGACGGGCTGGGTGACCGGCTGGCGCGCGCGTGCCCGGAAGGAGTCGACGTCTGGGCGGACGCGGCCGGCGTCAACGACCTCACCACCGCCGTGCGGCTGCTCGCCCGGCGCGGACGCGTCGTCCTGCTCGCCGGACTGCACACCACGCCCGTGCTGCCCGCCGGACCGCTGTACGTGCGGGACGGGTCCGTCGTCGGCTTCGCCATCACCGGGGCCACGGCCGGCGAGCTGGCGCAGGCGGCCGGCTGCGTCAACAGGCTGCTGGCCGGGGGCCGTCTGCGGCCGCGCGAGGTACGGGTCCTTCCGCTGAGCGCCACAGCCGAGGTCCACCGCATGCTGGAGGCGGGCGAACTGCACGGCCGCCGGGTCGCGTTGACGACGGGCTGACGGGGCCGGTGCGGTCGCCGCCCCGGCTCCGCGGGCGGTACGGCGGGGCAGCGCGCGGCCGCGCCCGCCCACCGTCAGGACCGCACCGGCTGCCCGGCGCCGTCGAGCACACCGGCCAGCAGCGTCCCGAGGATGCGCACCCCGTCGTGGGTGAGGACCGACTCGGCGTGGAACTGCACTCCCGCGAAGTGCCGTCCCCGCAGCGCGTGCACCTCACCGGTCGCCGCGTCCCGGCAGACCTCGACCGGGCCCGTACCGTACGGGGTCAGCAGCCCGGACGGGCTGTGCGCCACGAAGCTGTTGTAGAAGCCCACCCGCTCCGGCCGCCCGAACAGGTCGATGTCCTTCTGCACCCCCTGGTGCGGGATGTCCCTCCGGCGCACCGGCAGGCCCAGCCGGTGGCTGAGGACCTGGTGGCTGAGGCAGACGGCGAGGAACGGGCGGCGCGCCTCCAGCAGCGTGTCCACCGCCTCGTGCAGATGGGCGATCCGGGGCTCACCGACCTCCAGCGGGCTGCCCGGACCCGGCCCCATGACGACGAGGTCGTGCTCGGCGAAGGAGTAGGGCTCGTCGAACCGCCGCACCGTCACCTCCAACCCCGCGGAGCGCAGTTGGTGGGCGATCATCGAGGTGAAGGTGTCCTCGGCGTCGACGACCAGCACCCGCCGCCCGTCCAGTGCGGAAGGGCGGCCGGCGGCGGGGCCGGACCCGTCCAGCCAGAAGCGGGCGATCTCCTGGTTGCGGGCCCGCAGCGCCGACCGCACCGAGGGGTGCCGGCCCAGCGGGCCCTCCGGCTCGGCGCGCAGGGCGGACAGCAGACCGGTCGCCTTCGCGAGCGTCTCGGCCACCTCGGCCGCCGGTTCGGAGTCCCGCACCAGGGTGGCGCCCACTCCGATCGCCATCCGGCCCTCGGAGGTGATGTCGGCGGTGCGGATGAGGATGGAGGAGTCCAGCGTGCGGCGGCCGCGGCCGTCCCTGCCGATGAGCGCCGCCACCCCGCTGTAGTAGCCGCGCCCAGCGGGTTCGTACCGGTTGATCACCCGGCTCGCGCTCTCCAGGGGGCTGCCGGTGACGGTCGGCGCGAACAGGGTGGCGCTCAGGATCTCCCGTACGTCCCGCTCGGTGCGCCCCTCGATGACGTACTCGGTGTGGGCGAGCCGTGCCATCTCCTTGAGGTACGGCCCCACCACGCGCACGTCCGCGTCGCAGAACCGGGACATCATCTTCAGCTCCTCGTCCACCACCATGAACAGCTCGTAGGTCTCCTTGCGGTCCGCCAGGAAGTCCATCACCCCGCTGAGGGTGGGGCCGTCAGGCGGATAGCGGTAGGTCCCGCTGATCGGGTTCATCACCGCGACCCCGTCCGCGAGGCTCAGATGCCTCTCCGGGCTGGCCCCGACGAGCGTGCGGTCGCCGGTGTGCACGAGGAACGTCCAGTAGACGCCGGCCTCCCGCGCCAGCAGCCGCCGGAAGAAGGCGGTCGCCGTGGCCGGGGTGTAGCCCGTGAGATCGGCCAGGAAACGGCGCTTGACGACGAAGTTCGCGCCGGCGCCCGCGCCGATCTCCTCGGCCAGGACGCGGCGCACCAGCCCGGCGTACTCCTCGTCGTCGATGTCGAAGCGCTCGTTCTCCAGCCGGATGGGCACGTCCGGGACGGTGGCGAGCACCTCGGCCCGGTCCAGCGCGGCCTGCTCCCGTACGGTCATGGCCAGCAGCGGCTCCCCGTCGTCCGGTGCGGGGAAGCCGCGCTCGGCCAGCTGCCGGTAGGGCACCAGCGCCAGCACGTCGGCGCCGGCCGGGCCCCGCGCCGAGGCGGGGACGGGCAGGTCGGCGATGCGCTCCACGGGCCCGACCGGTCCGGTGAGGACCTCCACCCGGTCGGACCCGGCCGCCGTCGGGCGGTGCAGCAGGGCGAACGGGGGAGGGGAGGGGGCCAGCACCCGCTCCAGCAGCACCCGCGCCGGGTCGGCGGCCGTCCGCCGGGCGCTCACGCGGCGGCCCGCCTCTCCGCCGTCCCGTCGGCCACGTCGCCCAGCAGCGTGCCGCCTTCGACGGGCAGTCCGCGGGTGGTGGCCACCACGGCGCACCGGCGCGCCGCGTAGGTGAGCGCGAGCCGGTGCTCGTCCGCGGAGAAGTCGGCGACGGCGTCGGCCACCATGAACGTCTGGATGTCGTGGGTGAAGGCGTCCACGGCGGTGGCCAGCACCCCGATGTGGGCGTAGACGCCGCAGACGACGAGCTGGTCGCGGCCCGCCCCCCGCATCCGGGCCAGCAGATCGGACCGGAAGAAGGCGCTGTAGCGCCACTTGGTGAGGAGCCAGTCGTCCGGGCGCGGGGCCAGCTCCCCCACGACGTCCCGGTCCGCCGCGTCGAGGCGCATCCCCGGCCCCCAGAAGTCCCGCAGCAGACCGCGCTGTTCGGGGGTCATGCTGCCGGGCTGCGCCGTGAAGGCGACGGGGACACCGAGCCGCGCGCACCGCTCGCGCAGCAGGACGACATTGCCCACGAGCGTGCGGCGCTGCTCGTCGGCGAACGGGCGCAGGAAGTAGCGCTGCATGTCGTGCACCAGCAGGACGGCCCGCTCGGGACGCACCGTCCAGCGTGCGGTGTTCGCCGGCAGATCCTGCTCACCGGGCATCGGGTACGCGGGGATGTCGGGTATCCCGGACATGGCGGTTCCTCTCCGTTCCTCTGGGTGCCGCTGCGTGCGCGCCCGGACGCCGCTCACGTGCCGAGCCCGTGTGCCGAGCGCTCCGGGCCCACCGGGTGGACCGGACTTCCCGGCTGTCGATTTCGCTGTCGCTGTCGTCGCTGTCGCCGCGCGTGGCCGCCCGGGGGGGCTGTCGGCGCCGCTGCCTGCCATGTCTCAGCCCCCCGCCGCCTGCCGCGGCCCGGCCACCTCGGCCGCCATCGCCGGCGGTTCGGCCCCGCCCCAGGCGCTCAGGACCTCGAGCGCCTGGTCGACGGTGAGCCGCGGGTCGCAGAAGCTCGTGTAGACCTCCGGGACCCGGTCGGCCTCCCAGGCGTCGAGCACGCACTCGGTGACCTGGTCGGGCGTCGTCTCCAGGTGCACACCGCCGGGGAACGCACCGGCCCCGGCCAGCACGGCGCGGAACTCGCGGACCTCGCGCTGCAACGTGCGGACGTACCGCGTCTTGTGGCCGCTGCGGGTGACCACCGTGTTGCCGTGCATCGGATCGGTCAGCCACACCACCGGATGCCCGGCCGACCGCACCGCGCGGACCAGCGCGGGCAGCCGCTCGGCCACCGTCCCGGCGCCCATCCGCACGATCAGCGTCAGCCGGCCCGGGCGCCGCTCCGGGTCCAGCAGGGCGCACAGCGCCAGCAGCTCGGCCACCTCCACCGTGGGCCCCACCTTGACGGCGACAGGGTTGACCACCTGGGCGAGCAGCGCCGCGTGCGGCCCGTCCACCTGGCGGGTGCGCTCCCCGAGCCAGGGCCAGTGGGCCGAGGAGAGCAGCAGCTCCCCCTCGTCGGTCCGGCGCACCAGGGGGACCTCGTAGTCGAGGACCAGCGCCTCGTGGCTGGTCCACACCGGCTGGTCGATGCCGGTGGCACGGCCCTGTCCGAGGTGGGCGATGATGTCGGCGGCGGCCATGTACCCGGTGACCAGACGCAGCGGGTCGGGGCGCCTCTCCTCCGCGTCCGGCGCCGGTCCGTTGACCAGGTGGCCCCGGTAGACGGGGAGTTCGCCGTCCCCGACACGCTCGGTCGGCTGCGACCGCGGCTTGGCGAACTGTCCCGCGATCCGGCCCACCCGCAGCACCGGACGCCGCCCGGCCAGCTTCATCGCACCGGCGAGCAGGTCGAGCACGGCCACCTTGCGCGCGACGTGGTCCGCCGTGCACTCGGCCGGGTCCTCCGCGCAGTCACCGGCCTGCACGACCTGGGCCGCGCCCTCGCTGACGAGGGCCAGATGGGCACGCAGCGTCCGCACGTCGTCCGGCCGGACGAGTCCGGGGCGCTCGGCCAGGGTCTCCCGCGCGCGCTGCACCTGCGCCCGGTCCTCCCATTCCGGCTGTTGCCGCGCCTTTTCCAAGGGAATGGGGAGCATGTCGCTAGTCAATGCCGGCTCCAGCTTTCGCACGGCGACCCGAGCCGGTCACGGCTGTTCCGCGCCGTCGCCCGGCATCGGCCGTCGCCTGGATATCGATCCGAAAGGAATATCGGGGACACGGCTCCACCCTGATGCCTCGGCGGGTGCGGGCCAAGGCGCGACGAACCGGTTCGTCAGGTCAGCGGAAATCTGTCAATTGCCGGGACCCGGCCGGCCGTCAGACCCGGTGGACCCGGCACGGGGCGGATGTCCGACGTCCTTTCGGGCCCAACCGCCGCCCGGGCCCCGGATTTTGTGCGGGCGGCGCCCGCGCGGTGGAGTCCTCGGCAACGGAACCGCCGGGAACGCGTCATGCCGCGGGCGTCCGCTGTTCATGCCGGAGTTCCCGCGACGGTGCCGTGCGGGCGTCACCCTTCGCAGCGGGTGCGGGTGCGGGTGCGGGTGCGGGTGCGGGTGCGGGTGCGGTTGCGGATCCGGTCCGGATCCGGGTGCGGGCGCCGGCGTTCATGTCGGATCCGCGCCCGCGCCCGTGTCGCGCCCGCTGCCCCCCAGGTGGCGTGGAGGCGTCAAGGGGCGGCCCTCTCGCAGTGGACCGGCGGCGGCTCGGCGGTGGTCCGCCGGCGGCCCGGTGGTGTGCCGGGGCGCGGCGGGAGGGCGCCCCCTACCGAACCTCAGTGCCCGCCGCCGGTTTCGAGGACGTCGAACGGGGTGCCCTGCGCGTCCGTGACCCGGGCGCCGGGGCCGTGCGGGGTGTCGAACGGTCCCTCGCGCACGGTGCCGCCCAGCTCGGTGATCCGGGTGAGCGCGGTGGCCAGGTGCTCGACGCCGAAGGTGACGTCCCAGTGTGAGGGTGCGCCGCCGTCCCCGGTCGGGACCTCGCCGACGCTCGCCACCGGGCGCCCGTCGAGGCCGAGCGTGGTGCAGCCGCCGGGCGCCCGGGTCACGGTGTGGCCGAACACGGCCGCGTAGAAGGCCAGCGACGCCCCGGCGTCCCGGCTCGCGCAGTGGTGCCACACGGCCGCACCGGGCACGCCGGTGACCTCCGCGCCGGGGTACGCGTACGCCTGCCAGACGGCGAACTCGGCCCCGGCGGGATCGGCCGCCACCGCGAACCTGCCGTGGTCGCCGACGTCGCACGGCGCCAGCGGCACGGTGCCGCCCGCCTCGGTGATCCGCGCCGCGGTCGCGTCCGCACTGGTGACGGCGAAGCAGACGAGCCACGCCGAGGGCCCGGCCGCCGGCTGCCCCGGCGCCCGCGGGCCGATGTCGGCGACGGCGCGGTCGTTCAGCCGCGCCGTCAGATAGTGGTCGTACTCGGGGCCGTGGTCGAAGAACGTCCAGCCGAAGAGCTTGCCGTAGAAGGTGCTGGTGCGCACGGGGTCGGCCACCCGCACCTCCACCCAGCAGGGCGTCCCCTCGGGCCACGGGGAGTCACGGAACGTCATGCCCGCCCCGTCAGATGTCCAGGCCGAAGGTGCGCAGCCGCTCGTCGCTCACCATGGTGATCCCCGGCTCCGGCCGCAGCCCCCGGCCGAGCGCGCCGGCGACCTGGAGGGTGCGCAGCGTCTGGTACTCGATGGCACCCAGGTTGTCCTCGGTCACGCTGTTCGCCTGGTGCCGCGAGATGGTGCCGGTGCCGTACGGGGCCCCGTTCCCGGGCTGGTGCAGCACCGCGGCGGCCGAGCCGTTCGGCACGATCACGGCGCCCCAGTGGCAGAAGGCGTTGTGCAGGGCGAGGATGGCCGCCTGCTGGCCCGCGTGCGGCATGGAACCGGAGGCGAACGCGGACACCGCCTTGTTCATCAGCTTGCCGGGGATGGCGACCGGGCCGGTGTGGTCGATGAAGTTGAGTATCTGCGGGGCGGGCAGCCCGTAGTGGACCGGCGTACCTACCATGATCGCGTCGGCCCACAGCAGGTCGTCCAGTCCAGCGTCCGGGACGTCCGCGGTGGCGGTCGCCAGCTCCGCGTAGGCACCCTTGTCCAGGATCATCGGGTCGGGCAGCTCGGGCACCTTGCGGACCCGCACCTCGGCACCCGCGTCCAGCGCCGTTTTCGCGGCCTTCTCCACGAGCTGGTAGGTGTTTCCGCTGCGGGAATGGAAGAGCAGAGTGAGCGTGGTCAAGGGAAACTCCTTGTCGACCGATTCGGGCGTACCGGCACGCGGATGACGGCTGCATCATGCCGTTCGCGCGAAAGCCGGAGCCACGGCTGATTCCGTCATCTGTCAGGTCCGCACGGAATACTCCGTCCGGAGGCGCGGAGCTGACAGAGACCGGCGCTACCCCGTGCCCTCGGGTTTTCCCGGCTGCTGTACTCGGCGCATGAATGACCTCGCGAATGCCGTTCAGCACACTGCGGGACTTCCCGTCGAGCCGGCCGACCTGCCCACCGTCTTCGCCGACGCCTTCAACGCGCGGAACCTCGAACTCCTCGACGCGCTCTTCGAACCGGAAGCCGTCCATGTGGTGCGGCCCGGTGAGGTGTCGGCGGGCGAGCAGCGCCGCGCCGGGCTCCCGGCGGTGGTGCGCGACCGCATCCCGATCACCGTCACGCTGCGCCACGTCTATGTGGTGGGGGACACGGCACTGCTGATCAACGACTACGTGCACGACGGCGTGGGGCCGGACGGCAGCCACGTGCACACCGAGGGCACGGCGACCGACATCGCCCGCCGGGGCCCGGACGGGTACTGGCGCTACCTGGTCTCCAACCCCTCCGGCACCTCCTGACTCCGGCACCTTGCGACCTACCGTCCCGGGTCCGGGACCCAGGCCCGGGGACGCCGAAGGCCGACGAAGCGCTCCACCCCCGGAACGGCTCCGGGGGTGGAGCGCTCGCGGCCTCCGGCCGCGGGGAAGGACGACCGGAGGCCATGGCCGGACGCCGTGGCCGCGCCGGGCGCGCCCGCTGTCAGTCGAACGACATGGAGATGCCGTTGTCCTGGGACGCCTTCACCGGCAGCCGCTCCAGCCGGATGCCGAACCACTTGTCGTACGCCTCACGGATCTCCTCCTCGCCGGACAGCCGCCGGCTCTCCCGCTCGGTGCCGACGATGAGCGTGAGCTGGTCCTCCTTCAGGGTGACCCGGCCGTTCTCGGTGGGCAGCGAGCAGAAGAGGTTCTGCAGGAAGGGGGAGTCGGGCGCGGTGCGGTACCACCACAGCGTGGGCCCGAAGTCAAAGATGTCGCACGGGATGTCGTACACCCGGTACTGCGGCGTGCCGTTCAAGGAGACGTCGATACCGCCGTCGTCGGCCGCCGCCACCCGGAAGCTGCCGTGCGGGTCCTGCTGCTCGTCCCGCGTGGCCAGCGAGAGGGGGTAGCGGCTGTTGCGGCCGAAGCCCACGTCGACCAGCCACTCCGCGCCCTCCGCCCGCACCTTGAGCGCGAGATGGCACAGGGGGGCGGTCAGCCGTCCTTTGATCCACACCCTGCCCGGCAGCAGGGAGACCTCGTACCCCAGGCTCTCCAGCAGGAACTTGAGCGAGGGATTGACCTCGTAGCAGCCACCGCCCCGGCGCTCCTGGACGACCTTGTCGACGGCCCGCTCGTCCATGTGGATCTCTTCACCGAGGTGATAGCCCAGATTCTCGAAGGGCACGGAGAGCAGATGACGCATCTGCACGTTCCGCAGCGACTCCAGGTCGGCTTTCGCCGGGCGCCGCGCCGAAATACGGTCCAGATACGCGGCGACCGTGGTGTCGTCCAGCATGCTAACGGCCCTCCTGCCTCTCGTGGGCGAATCGTGGGAAGAGCTCGGCGGCATTGCCGAACTCGATGCGCGCCAGTTCGTCCGGGGTGAATCCGCCCTGCCCGACGATGTGACGGCCGCCGGCCGCGCTGAAGGACTCCGGCATGAACGGGAAGTCCGAGCCGACCAGGAGCCGGCCGGCTCCGGTGAACGCCCGCACCGACGGAAAGGCGTGCGGATCACCGATCATGGCGGTGTCGCTGTAGAGGCGCCGCAGATAGCCGACCGGGTCCTCGGGCAGCCGCTCGGCCAGATCGGCGCGGATCAGCGGGCCGCAGGCCAGCCGTGCGGCGTAGTAGGCCACACCGCCGCCCCCGTGGGACAGGATCACGCGCAGCCCCGGATGCCTCTCCAGCGTGCGGTTGTACAGCAGCTGCGCCGTCAGCCGCACGGTCTCGAACGGGAACTCGCACAGCGAGACGGGCAGTCCGAACGCGGGCTGGTCGACGGGCGGCGCCGTCGGGTGGACGAACAGCGGGGTGCCCCGGCGCGCCGCCTCGGCGTGGAACGCGTCCAGCGCCGGATCCCCCACGTACACACCGCCGTAGTGGGTGACCAGGCCGACCCCGTCCAGGCCGAGGACGTCCATGCTGTAGGCGAGTTCCTCCAGCGCGGCGTCCACGTGCGGCAGCGGCAGCACCGCGAACGCGCCGAGCCGGCCGGGGTGCGCGGCCGTCAGCTCCGCGAGGAACTCGTTGACCCGGCGGGCCAGCCGCGCGCCCGTCGCCGCGTCCACGGCGGGCACCCCGGGCCAGACGTTGACGACCGCCGCCCGGATGCCCTGCCGCTCCATCATCGACAGACTCGTCCCGATCTCCCACCGGGGTTTGTCGACACCGGGCAGTGTGGAGGCGAATCCGAGGTCCCTCAGTTCCGCAGCGTAGAATTCCGGAATGACATGGTGGTGCACGTCGATGGCACCGGTCCAAGGCGGCTGTGCCGCCGCCTCCTTGCTTGTCCCCATGAAAATCCCTTGTTCGGACGGCCACCGCCTCGGCGCCCCACGCTAGGACCGCTTGCGGGAGAAGGTCGATGTACGGGCCGGGAAGTCTGTCAACTTCTGCCGCACCCCGAGGCGTTCACTTCCGGTCGCCGCGGGATTGGCGCAACGGCCACCGCCGCCGACGGAGCTGACACTTGTTGCCGCGTTTTCCTAGGGCGCCGCCCGGCCCCCGAATACCGTCCGGGGCAAACCTTCGTACCGGACGCCGCCCCGCACTCCCGCCCGGGAATGCCGCGCGGCGACGAGCTGAAATGAGTCATCATGGCCCCTGGAGCAGCACCGGTCCATGACGCCGAAGCGATCGGAATTCTCGGCACCGGTTCCTGTCTTCCCGGAAAGGTCGTCACCAACGACGAGGTCGGCGCACCGGCCGGCGTGACGGACGAGTGGATCACCCGGAAGACCGCCATCCGCGAACGCCGCTGGGCGAAGGCGGACGAGGCCACCTCCGACCTGGCGGCGATGGCCGCGCGCGCCGCGCTCGACGACGCGGGGGTCTGCCCGGCGGACATCTCCCTCGTCGTGGTGGCGACCTCCACACCCGACGCGCCCCAGCCGCCCACCGCCACCGCGGTCGCCGCCGAACTCGGCGTCCCGGCCGGCACCCCGGCGTTCGACATCAACGCGGTGTGCAGCGGCTTCGTCTTCGCGCTGACCGCGGCGGAGCGCATGATCCGCGGCACGGGCGGCCACGCCGTCGTCATCGGCGCCGACATCTACTCGCGCACTCTCGACCCCACCGACCGCAGGACCGTCGTGCTCTTCGGCGACGGCGCCGGAGCCGTGGTGCTGGGGCCCACCGCGACCGGAGGTGTCCTCGCCACCGAGCTGGCCACCTTCCCGCAGGAACGGGACCTGATCCGGGTCCCCGCGGGCGGCTCCCGGATACCCGCGTCCCGGGCCTCGGTCGAGGAGGGCCTCCACTACTTCGCCATGGACGGCCCGGCGGTCCGCCACTTCGTGGAGAACCGGGTCGGGCCGCTGATCCGCTCCTTCCTCGACCGCCATCTGGCGGACCGCGCCCGGCGCGCGCACTTCGTCCCCCACCAGGCCAACGGGCGGATGATCGCCGCGCTCGCCGACAGCCTCGGCTTTTTGCCGGAGCACACGCATACGACGGTGCGGTTCCTCGGCAACACCGGTGCCGCGTCGGTGCCGGTCACCCTCGACCGGGCCGCCGACCGGCTCGTGCCCGGCGACCTGGTGGTGCTCGCCGGGTTCGGCGGCGGCATGGCCGCGGGCCTGGCCCTGGTCGAATGGCGGACGACGCGGGCCGGCGGGCGCGGCGGAAAGAGCCGTGCCGCCCTCGCGGCCGACGGGACCTGACGAACCCGGACCGCGTTTTCTTGCCGCCCTTCCCACCCCCGGACAGGATTTCGCCATGAACGCCACAGAAGTTCCGAACGAAGCAGAACCCCTCTTCGACATCAGCGTCGAGGTGCATGTCGCCCGGTCCCCGGAATGCGTCTATTCCGTGGTGAGCGATCTGCCGCGCTGTCACCAGTGGAGCGAGGAGTGCACCGGCGGGGAGTGGACACACGGCACCCCCGGCACCGTGGGCGCGGTGTTCCGCGGCCACAACCACCGCAGCGCCGACGTGGTGGCCTGGGCCCCCGTGGTACGCGGCGCGTGGACCACGACGGCCGAGGTCGTGGCGGCCGAACCCCCTCACCGCTTCTCCTGGGCGATGCGCACCGAGGCCGGCCGCGCCCAGGACAGCGTCTGGGGATACACGCTGCGGCCCGCACCGGGCGGCACCTCGCTCACCCACCACTTCCGGATGGGCGGACCCACCGAGGGCATCACGGGCATCACGGCCGGAATGAGCGACGACGAGAAGAAGGCGTTCTTCACCGAGTGGGGGGCCAAGGTGAGATCCGATATGGCCGCCACTGTCGAACGCCTCAAGAAAGTCGTCGAGTCGTCCTGACCCCCTGACCTTCATCAGCAGACCCGCATCGAGGTTGACGCATGCTTCTCCAGCGCATAGGAAACAGCGGCATTCGGCTGGGCACGTTGTTCGACCGGGCGGCGGCCCGCTATCCGACGAACGTCCTGCTCCTCGACCACGATCTGGACATCGCGCCGGACCGGGGGAGAAGCCTGACGATGACCGACGTCGCCGATCTCGTGAGCGACTTCGGCTCGCGCCTGTGGCGCGCCGGGGCACGCCCCGGCGACCATCTGGTGATTCACAAGAGCAACGCCTTCGACATCACCCTGCTCGCGGTCGCGGCCGCGCGGATCGGCGCCGTTCCGGTGCTCCTGTCGCCCCATCTGGACGGTGAGACGGTCACCGCGCTGCTGCGCCGGGTCGACCGCCCGTACCTGCTCACCGACGAGGCGAAGCTGACCGGCTCCCTGCCCAAGGAGGTCTTCCCGCTCTGCCGTCGCGTCCTGCTGGCCTCCGGCAGCCACCGGCGGGCCACCGCGCTGGCCGAGCTGGCGGGGGCGCCGCGCATCCCCGCGCTGGCGCTGCCGCCGGAGCACCCGACCCTGGTCACCCACACCTCCGGCACCACCGGCCTGCCCAAGCTGGCCGTCCACACCGCCTTCAGCCTGGAGGCCCGCTACCGGCCGCAGGCGCTGGCGACAGCGCTGCTGCGGCGGCGCGAGCCGGTGGCCATCCACGTCTCCTTCGTGCACTCGCGGCTGTTCACCGCGCTGGCCCTCTCGCTGCTGCGCGGCTTCCCCGTCGCGGTGCTCGCGGACGCCGACCCGCAGCGGGTCGCCCCGCTCTTCGCGCGGCTGCGGCCCGCGGTCCTGGAGGCCCACCCGAACACGTACCTGAGCTGGGAGCAACTGGCCTCCGACCCGCGCCGGCCGCTGGCCAACGTGAAGTTCTTCAGCAGCACGTTCGACGCTCTGCACCCCCGCACGGTGAGCACCCTGATCGGGGCCTCCCGGCGCCGGTCGGCCAAGTTCGGCCAGATCTACGGGCAGAGCGAGGTCGGCCCGAGCGTCGCCCGCTCCTACGGCAAGCGCCGCTCGCCCACGGCGGACGGCCGCTGCGTGGGCATCCCCTTCCCCGGTATGACGGGGGTGCGGGTGGTGAGCCGGGACGGCAAGCGGCCCACGGCCTCCTCGCCCGGATACATCGAGGTCAGCAGCGACGGCCGGATCCGCACCTACCTCGGTGAACAGGAGCGGTTCGAGCAGCAGGCCTCCGCGCGCTGGTGGCGGATGGGGGATCTGGGCTACCGCACGCGCTGGGGGTGTCTGCATCTGCTCGACCGGGAGGTCGACGAGATCCCCGGGTTCGGCAGCACCCTCTCGGTGGAGGACCGGCTCTTCTCCCGCCTCGCCGAGCTGACCGAGGTCGTGATCATCGAGACGGAGGACGGGCTCCCGCTGCCGGTCGTCTGCACCAAGGACGACCGTCCCCTGGACGAGGCGGCCTGGCGGGCGGCGGTGGCCGATCTGCCGCGGATGGCCCCGCCGGTCCAGTGGCGGCAGGCGGACCTTCCGCAGACCGCCACCACCAAGGTCAAGCGGCTGGAACTGGCCCGTCTCGTGGGGGCGGGAGAGGAAGCGGGCACACGGCGGGCCGCAGCGCCGGCGGCCGGGCAGCCGCCCGTCACCGTCGGCCCCGCCGAGGCGCGGTCGGCCGGGGGAGAGGCATGACGACGGTGGCCGTCGCCGGGGGCGGCATCGGTGGACTCGCCACGGCGCTCGGCGTTTCCGCCCGAGGACACCGGGTCGTGGTGTGCGAGCGCGCGGCCGAGTTCGCGGAGCTGGGCGCGGGCATCCAGCTCGCACCGAACGGCATGCTCGCACTCGACCGGCTGGGCCTGGCGGAGGCCGTCGGCGGCATCGCCGTACCGGTGGAGGAACTGCGGTTCATGGACGGCGTCTTGGGAGAGCACGTCGTCAGCATGCCGCTCGACGCCCGGTACCGCGCCCGCTTCGGCAACGCCTACGTCGTGGTGCACCGTGGCGAGCTGCACCGGCTGCTGCTGCGGGCGTGCCGGGACAGCGACCGCGTCGAGTTGCGCGCGTCCTCTCCCGTCACCGGCTACACCCACACCGACCACGGTGTGCGGGTGCGGCTGGGGAACGGGGAGGTGCTGACGGCGGACGCCCTGGTGGGGGCCGACGGCCTGCACTCCGCCGTCCGCGCACAGCTCGTCGGGGACGGCATGCCGCGCAACGCGGGCATCACCGTCTACCGCTCGATCGTGCCGATGGAGCGGGTACCCGACGACCTGCGCCACCGGTCCGTCACCTGGTGGGCAGGGCCGGGCAGGCACTTCGTGCACTATCCGATCGCCGGCGGCCGACTGCTCAACCTGGCACCCAGCGTGGAGAACGAGCCGGCCGAGGTGTTCTCCGGGGTGCCGGTGCCCGGCTCCCGGGTGCGGGAGCAGTTCGCCCAGTTGTGCGACACCGCGCGGCGGCTGCTCGCCCTGGGCACGGAGTGGAAGGCCTGGGTGCTGGTCGACCGCGAACCCGTCGGGACCTGGACCGACGGCCGGGTCGCCCTGCTCGGGGACGCGGCCCACCCGATGCTGCACTACGCGGCGCAGGGCGCCTGCATGGCGCTGGAGGACGCGGTGGTGCTCGGCGACCTGCTCGACTGCTCCGCACACGAGTTCCCCGCCCGGTTCCGCCGTTACAACGCGGCCCGCCGCGAGCGCACCGCCCGCGTGCACCGTACGGCCCGCGACAGCATCGGACTGTGGCACGCCCGCGGCGAGACGGCGGCGGCCCGCAACAGGACGCTGGCGGGGATGAGCGCCGACGACCTCAACGACCACCTCGCATGGCTGCACGGGGCCCGCGAATTCGCCGCCCCGGACGCCGTCGCACCCCCCGACGCCGTGGCCCCGACCGACGTCGCGCGCCCTGTCCCGTCTCCCGCCGCCCCGGCCGGTGCCCGGTCCGGTCCCGGCCCGCTGGACGGGGGCACCTACACGCTGGGCGGCTATCTCGCCCCCACGGGCGGGGACGCTCCCCGCGCCGCCGAGCCCGCACCGCCGCCCGGCACGCACACCCTGGGCGGCTACCTCGAGCTGCCCGCCCCCTCGCGGCCTCACGACGGGGCGGCCTGAGATCGGGGGAGGGGAGGCAGGCAGGGGAGGGCACGGGTGCGGAGGGGAGGGGAGCCGGTCGCCGGGGACGGCACCGGCTCCCCCGCCGGGACGGCCGGCCGCGCCGCGCCGTGCCCTGCCCTGCCTGGGATGTTCCGGGTGGCCTGACCCGGCGGTACCCCGGCCGTGCCCCGAACATGCCCCAGCCACGTCCCGGTTACGTTCCGGCCACGCCCCTCCCGTGTCCTGGTCAGGGCACGGGCCGTGACGCTCCGGCCGGTGCCGGCCGGGCGGCGCTCACCGGTCGCAGTCGCACGGGCTCAGCCCGCGGTGGCCCGACGGGGTGACCACCCCCGAGTGCGCGCCGATCAGGGGGGAGCGGGGCCCCGGTCCGGGCAGTCTGCCCTCCGCGTCACGGCGCTCCGGAGGCCCGCCGGCGGGGTGTCCCGCCGAACCGACGCGGTGGACCGTCGGCCCCGCCTGGCCCGCCGGCTCGGCCGCCGGTCCGTCCGTGAAGTGCGCGTACACCCGTGCCTCGCGTGAGGCCAGCAGCGAGTGCAGTACGCCGGGCAGCGCGTCGTCCATGCCGACGTCCGCGAGTTTGATGAGCCGCAGCGCGTCCTGGCCGTTGCCGCACTTGGTGAGGTGGTAGCTGAGACAGGAGAGGACGTACGCGCCCAGGTTGCGGTCGCCCGCCAGGCCGGAGGCGCGGAGCGCGGCCAGTAGATAGTGCTGGCCGCGGGCGTAGTGGCCCTGGTCCTCGGCCAGCCAGCCGGCGAGCTGCGCCAGTTCGGCGATGGCGCCGTACAGCCGTCTGCCGGTCGGGGCGTCATAGGCGGTGTTCTCGGACATGTGCAGTGCCCAGCGCAGCTCGTGCACCACCCAGTTCATGACCAGGGAGTCGTCCTCCGCGGCGCTCACCCGGCGCAGTCGCGCAATCCGACTGGTCAGTATGTCGACCATCTCGGTGGACACTTCGGCGCCCTGTGACCGCGCCGACGCCAGCCGGCCCTCGGCCGTCAGCCAGTCCACGGCGAGCGAGACGAGCACGGCGCCGGGCACCGGTTCGGCCGGCCACGGCTCCCGCTTACCGTCCTCCTGGTCCAGCAGCGGCCGCAGGATGCGGCCGACGTGCTCCTCCGTCCACGGGGGGCCGAGGGCCGGGTCGCCGACACCGCCCGGCTGGGCGTCCGGAAAGCGTTGCGGCCATATCTGGCTGATATCGATCGTTCTGCCCAGTTGATCCGAGAGGATGGCGGCCACGAAGCCCGGCACCTGGCCCCGGGGGTAGGCTCCCTTCGCCCAGCCGTACGGAGCCTTGAGGCTGACGGTGCCCTCGCCGTATCGCCTGTTGATTTCCCGCGCCAGTCGCTCGGGCGACCAGTGCAGGGTTTCGAGGAATACTGCGAGCTGCGATCCTTTGTGCACCGGTGCATCTCCCCCCTGGAAGTTCTCCCGGATTCACGGTCGGATGGTGCCGCTTGGTCCATGCCACAGGTCTGTTCCAGTCTTACCACGCTGCTTTGGAGTTGGGTACGGAATGAGCCGGTGTGCGGTCCGGGAAACGCGGGGAAAACGCGCATGGGGACGACACCACCCCGTTCCGGGGCGGTGTCGTCGGTCCGTGCGCGGCTTGAATCCTACTTATGCTCCCAGGAGCCGATGCGCATGACTTCCTTTTTCAGTACGTCACCGAAGGTCGGCACCCCTTCCGTGGTGAATACAGAGACCACCGAGCGCACATGGGAGTTCTCGGTGACCTCGTGTAGCAGGGAATGGGCGAGGTCGATGCGCGAGGTGTACAGGCCCGGCGACTCCGGCGGGCCGAAGTGGTAGTCGCTGACCACGTCGGTGTTGTAGAGCGCGGAGGGCCGCACCAGGGTCCAGTCCAGCTCGGTCGCGCGCACGATGTGCTCCATGCGGAGCATGTCGTCGTACAGGGTCCGGCCGAGGGTGGTGAGGAAGGGGTAGAGGAGCCTGCGGTAGACGAACCTCTCGTACAGCGGCTTCTCGCCCTCCGAGCGGGGGGCGTGCACGGCCAGCAGGCGCGAGGTCACCGCGACCAGCCGCTTGACGCCGTGCGCCGCCATCGCGTCGGTGATGTGCGTGATGCCGCGGGAGAGCACCGTCACCGGCTTGCGCTGGTAGGGGACGCCGAGGATCGAGATGACCGCCTCGCTGCCGGCCACCGCCTCCTCGACCGCCGCCTTGTCGAACACGTCAGCGGCGTGCACCCGCAGCTGCGGGCCGGACAGCGGGAACGCCTCGGGCCGTCGCACGACCGCGGTCACCGTGTGTCCCGCACCCAGCGCCTGCTCGGTGAGGTGACGTCCGGTGGAACTGTTTGCTCCGAACACAGCGAGCTTCAATGCGATTCTCCGTCTCGAGAGGGTGCCACTCGTCCGGTCTCCCGAACCGGATCCTCAGGGCTTGACCGCCGTGTAGAGAGCGAACGGCGGGTTGGCCACGAAATCGGCCCAGTAGCCCTTCTCCGACATTCCTGCGACGTGTCCCGGAGCGCGATTCGGGTGGCGCTTCACATCGATCAGCCCGGCCTTTTCCATCGCCTCCTCCGTGGCGCCCGCCGGCCAGAAGAAGCCGTCGAATCCGACATGCGGCTCGACATCCATCTCGATGTGGATGACCTGGAGATCGCCGTGCTTCTCCTTCGGGGTGATGGAGAGGCCGTAGCGGGGGTAGACGGACATCTTGTCCAGGTCGATGTCCGGGTTGGAGCAGAGTGCGACCATGGTGCCGCCGCTCACCAGGTTCGCCGCGCACCGGGCCACCATGTCGTGGTATTCGGCGGTGTCCTTCGCGTGCACGAACGCCCAGATCGGGGCGACGACGTCGAACTCCCCCAGCACCGGCAGTTCCGCGGCGTCCACCGCGTCGTACGTGATACCCAGCGGCGCCTCGGCCTCGATCTGGCGGGCGACGTCGACCATGGACTGCTCGATGTCCACGCCGACGACCTTGTCGGCGCCCAGCCGCTTGAAAATGCGGGAATAGAAACCGGTTCCGCACGCCACGTCCAGCACGCGCTTCCCGGTGAGGTCGGGAACCCCGGAGAGCAGCGTCTCCCGCTCGACAAAGGCGTACGGCAGGTTCTTGACGTTGTCGTACTGCGTGCTCGAAGCCTGGTACTGTTCGCTGATCCTGTCGTGGTGGACGCTCTTGGTCATCTTCCGTGCCTTTCTGCGGAGCCGTCAGCGGTAGGTGATTCCGACCGTAGATACGGCTGAGCGGGCGGACCATGTTCAGCCGTTGGATCTGTCAACTCGGAAGAAATTCAGGAGAATATCTTCTGGACCTTGCGCGACACCCATTCGCTCACCGTCACGGTGTCGAACCGCTCGACGGCGGAGGAATCCGTGAACGGCCGCATCGGCTCGATGGAGGCGTCGTGGTTGGGGAGGTAGAAGAAGGGGATGGTGAGGCGGGAGGTGGTGTCTCCGTGTGGGGGGTTGACGACGCGGTGCATGGTGGAGACCCAGCGTCCGCCGGTCCACAGGGCCATGAGGTCGCCGATGTTGACGACGAAGCTGCCGGGGATGGCGGCGACGTCGCGCCAGGTGTCTTCTCCCTGGAGGACCTGGAGGCCGCCGCGGTCGTCCTCCTGGTAGAGGATGGTGAGGCTGCCGAAGTCCGTGTGCGGACCGCGCCGCAGCTGGCCGGGGAGGGGCGGGGTGTGCTGCGGGGGGTAGTAGTTGACGGCGACGGATGATCCGTGGTGGTCGAACTTGTCGTCGAAGAAGTCCTCGTCCAGTTCGAGTGCCAGCGCGAACAGCCGCATCAGGTCGGCGGCCAGTTCCTCCATCGCGGCCATGTAGTCCTGCCAGGCGCCCCGGAACCCCTCGGGGTTCTTCGGCCACACGTTCCGGTGCGTCCAGCTCGCCCACTGGTCACCGAGCCCGGCGCGCTCCTCGTCGCTCAGCTCCCCGGTCACGTGGGCCGCGAACGTCTCGCACAGGTCGGGCGGCGTCTCCTGGTCGAGGCTGCGCGCGAGCGTGCCGCCGGCCCTGCGGTATCCGGACACCCCCGGGCGGGACGCGACGAGGTCCTTCTCCTCCTCCGGGAGCTTGAAGAAGGCGTTCGTCGTCGTGAACATGCGGTCGACGAGGTCCCGGGAAACCCCGTGGCCGACGACGATGAAAAAGCCCGAACTGCGCAGTGCGTTTCCGATCGCGTCGGCAATCGCGGCGCGACCCTCGGGGGTTTTCCGCGAGGAGAGGTCGATGACCGGCACGAACCCATCGGTCACGGTGACGGTCGGCTGAGCATTACTCACGACTTTTCCTTCCTCTTGCATTTCCCGAGGCTTCCGCGCCGACGCCCGGGAAGTGATGTCCCGCCCGACGGTAGGTCCGGCCGGCTGCCGGTCGCCACGGCCGGTGGCCGAATGTGTCAACTCATCCGCCGACCGTACGGTCCCCACGGTTTGCTCGATCCTTTTCTTTACGTCTTTCTGTCGGTACCGCTGCCGCAACAGCGGAAAGCCGACCCGTTGCCGAGGTGCGCATGCGGGGGAGGGCACCTCGGCAACGGATCGGGGTCGGGGCACGCGCGGCGTGTTACGGGGTGCCGGCGAACATCTTCTGGATCTTGCGGGACATCCACTCCCCGGCGATCACGCTGGTGAGATCGGTCCGGCGACTGCCCACCGGGCCGCCGGCCGCGTCCGGGCACGGCCGCAGCGGTTCGATCGTGGCGTCGTGGTTGGGGAGGTAGAAGAAGGGGATGGTGAGGCGGGAGGTGGTGTCTCCGTGTGGGGGGTTGACGACGCGGTGCATGGTGGAGACCCAGCGTCCGCCGGTCCACAGGGCCATGAGGTCGCCGATGTTGACGACGAAGCTGCCGGGGATGGCGGCGACGTCGCGCCAGGTGTCTTCTCCCTGGAGGACTTGGAGGCCGCCGCGGTCGTCCTCCTGGTAGAGGATGGTGAGGCTGCCGAAGTCCGTGTGGGGGCCCCGCCGCCACTGGCCGGGGAGGGGCGGGGTGTGCTGCGGGGGGTAGTAGTTGACGGCGACGGATGATCCGTGGTGGTCGAACTTGTCGTCGAAGAAGTCCTCTTTCAGATCGAGTGCGAGGGCGAACAGTCGCATCAGGTCCGCCGCGAGATCGCTTATGACGGCCATGTACTCCTGCCACACCTCCCGGAAGCCGGCGGGCCGTTCGGGCCAGATGTTCGCCAGCGTCCAGGTCGCCCACTGGTCACCGAGCCTGCCGCGCTCGCTGTCGCTCAGTTCCCCCGTCACGTGCGCGGAAAAGGCTTCGCACAGGTCGGGCGGCGTCTCCTGATCGAGGCTGAGGGCGGTGGTGCCGCCGGTCCGCCGGTATCCGGACACCCCCGGCCGGTGCGCGACGAGGTCCTTCTCCTCGTCCGGCAGGGTGAAGAAGGCTTTCGTCGTGGTGAACATGCGGCCGATGAGGTCTTCGGGGACACCATGACCGACGATCACGAAGAAACCGGAACTCGTGCACGCCTGGTCGATCGCGGTGGCGATCGCGGCGCGTCCTGGGGCCGTGTCTTTCGCGGACAAATCGATGACGGGTACGAAACCCTCGGCAGCGGTGGGGGGCAGCTGCGCATTGTCCATGGGCCTTGTTTCTCCTTGTTCGGCTGGGGGATGGCCTGAGTGAGCGGAGAGGGACGGTTCAGTGCGTGGACTCGAGGACGGCCTCCGGCCGGCCCTCGCTGTCCCGGCGCCGGGAGAAGAGGGCGACGGCCACCGCACCGGCGAGGAGGATGCCGAAGGCGACCCACAGCGCCACCGTGTATCCGTGCACGGTCCCGGCGTTGACGGATTCCGGGCCGGCCCCGTGCTCCTTGAGGTAGTCACCGGTGACGCTGGTAGCGATCGAGTTGAGCAGAGCGGTACCGAACGCGGCGCCCACCTGCTGCACCGTGTTGTACGCGGCTGAGGCGACACCCGCCTCGGCGTGGCCCAGTTCCACCGTCGCCATGTTGGTCGCCGCCGCCAGCAGGCAGCCGAGTCCGAGCCCCGTCAGGATCATCGCGGGGGTCAGATAGACGAGGAAGACGTTGGAGCTGTCCACTTCCAGCTGGGTGAGGATCAGCATGCCGAGGGCGGAGGAGAGCAGGCTGCCCGCGATCAGCACGTTCGCCGGGACGCGGCCGGTCAGCTTTCCGGCGATCAGCATCGCGCCGATGGTGGTGCACACGGCGTTCACCAGCAGCGTCATGCCCGCCTTGACGGGTGAGTAGCCGAGGATCGTCTGCGTGTAGTAGCTGACGAACAGGTAGAAGCCGAACATCGCGATGAACATCACGCACACGGAGACGAAGGCGACGCCCCGTGTGCGGTGGGCGAGGATGCGCAGCGGCAGCAGCGGGTGCCCCGTCCGGGCCTCGACCAGGACGAACAGCCCCAGCAGCACGATGCCGCCGATCAGCAGGGAGAGCACCTTCGGGTCGCCCCAGCCGTGCGGTTCGGCCTGGGTGAAGCCGTAGACCAGGCAGACGAGGCCGGCGACGCTGAGCAGCACCCCGGGAAGGTCCAGGTGGCGCAGGGTGCCGCTGGGGCGGTCCCGGATGATGAACGGCACGCCCAGCAGGGCGAGGGCGGCCATCGGGACGTTGATGTAGAGGCACCAGCGCCAGTCGGTGTACTCGGTGAGCAGACCGCCGGCCACCACGCCCAGGGCCGCGCCGCCGGCGCCGACCCCGGCGAACACACCGAAGGCCTTCCCCCGTTCGCGCCCGTCGGTGAACGTCAGGATCAGCAGGGACAGCGCGGCCGGCGCCAGGAGGGCGGCGAAGACTCCCTGGCCCGCGCGGGCGGCGAACAGCATGCCCGCGGAGTTCGCGGCTCCGCCGAGCGCGGAGGTCACGGCGAAGCCGATCAGGCTGAGGGTGAAGGAGCGGCGGTGGCCGAGGGCGCCGCACACCCGGCCGCCCACGAGCAGCAGCCCGCCGAAGGCGAGGGCGTAGGCGGTGATGACCCAGTGCCGGTCGGCGTCCGACATTCCCAGGTCCTGCTGGGCCGAGGGAAGGGCGATGTTCACGATGGTCGCGTCCAGCACGACCATCAGCTGGGCCAGGCTCACGACGGGGAGGGCCCACCAGCGTTTCGGGGACTGAGCGGGGGGAGCCGGGGCTTCTTGCTTGATGTCTGTCACAGTCACTCGCACTATGGTCGGGTGTCTCGAACGTTGGTCTAGTGACGAGTGACTCTACTACAACTCTGCGCAGCGGGACGTGACCAAAAGGGGGTGCGAAGCCTCTCCCCGGGCGGCCTGGAGAGCGTTGAAATGCCTGGTCAACAGGGGGGCGAAGATTTTTTCAAGAAGTAGGACTGCGGCTCGGTCCCGGTGCGCCGGTCACCTGGTACGGACCGGGGGCCAGGGCATGCGAGACTCCAGTGCACGCTCGGTGCGGCGTCTCGCGCCCTGGGATCGGGCCGCGTGATTTCGGAGGTGAACGTCATCGCAGACAAAGAGCGCACGAAGAGCCGGTCCGGCGGCGGAGTCGGCAACGTCTGGCTGCGGGCCTCGCGGGAGAAACAGGGCGAACCCCCGTTGACGCGGGCGCGTATCGTCGACGCGGCCGTCGCGCTGCTGGACGACGAGGGCATGGGCCGGCTGACGATGCGACGGCTGGCCGAGCGCCTCCAGGTGGGTGCCACGACGCTGTACTGGCACGTGGCGACCAAGGACGACGTCGTCGATCTCGCCGTCGACGCCATCTTCGGCGAGACCCAGGTCCCCGACCGGCACGCCGACAGTCCGCGCGAGGACATCGCCACCCTCGTCGACGGCTGGCGCAAGGCCATGCTGCGGCACCCCTGGGCGGCCACCCTGCCCGCGCGCCAACGGCCGCTGATGGGGCCCAACTTCCTGGCGTGGATGGAGTTCCTGCAGTCCGCGCTGGTCCGTGCCGGGGTGACCGGCAAGCGGCTGCACGCCGCGACCTGGGCGCTCTACAACCATGTGATGGGCGCCACCGCCGCCCAGTCCAGCCTCCAGCTCTCCGCCGAGGAGACCCGGTTGGGGCAGGAGTACCTGGAGAACAGGCGCGAGCGGTACCCGACCGTCGCCGCGAACAACTACATCGCCGACGACGACTGGGACGCCAACTTCTCGCTCGGGCTGGAGTTCCTGCTCGACGGGATCGAGGCGGGCTCCCGGCCCTGACACCCGGCGCCGGGGCCGGGGCAGGGTCCGGTTCCGCCGGCGAGGATGCCGCGCGGGGCCCGGTTGGCCGCCGGGTCCCGGCTCTGGCACGATGGGCAAGCGGAACCCTGTTCCGTAGGCGAGACGGCGGAGGGAGCGGCGGTGCACGGGAGCGACGAGGGCGCGGGTCCCGCGGCCAGGTCCAAGCGGGCGGACGCCCGGCGCAACCAGGAGACCCTGCTCGACGCGGCCGCCGCGGTGTTCGTCACGTCGGGCGTGGAGGCGCCGGTACGCGACATCGCGGCCGAGGCCGGCGTCGGGGTCGGCACGATCTACCGCCACTTCCCCACCCGCGCCGACCTCATCATCGCCGTCTACCGGCACCAGATCGAGGCCTGCGCCGAGGCCGGGCCGGCTCTGCTGGAGAGCGGCGCGACCCCGTACGCCGCGCTGCGGCAGTGGATCGACCTGTTCGTCGATTTCCTGGTCACCAAGCACGGACTCGCCGCCGTGCTGCAGTCCGACCAGGCCGGCTTCGATACGCTGCACGCCTCCTTCCTGGACCGCCTCGTGCCGGTGTGCGCCCAACTCCTCGACGCCGCGGCCGACTCCGGCGAGATCCGCGCGGGCCTAGGGGCCTACGAACTGATGCGCGGCGTCGGCAACCTGTGCATCGGCGCGGACACCGACCCCCGCTACGACGCCCGCCGGCTGGTCGCTCTCCTCATCGCGGGACTGCGCCGAGCGGACTGACTCCCTGCCTCCCTGCCTAGGCAGGCGCTCCGCCTCCGGTGGCCCGCGCCCGTCGCCGACGGATCGACGAGACACGGCACTTCGCACGGGCTACGAGGTGCGACACCTCGCGTCGGCACGAGATGCGTCACTCCGTACCGGTCACGAGGCGCGGCAACTCCGTACCGGTCACGAGGTGCGTCACTCCGTACCGGTCATGGACGGTGCAGCTTGGCCCGTCCCGTCACGAGCCGCGCCCCGCCCGCTTCTCGCGGTGGCGGCGACGCGCCGCCGCACCCAGCAGGGCGACGCCCGCCACCCCGACCACCAGGGTTCCCCAGACGGGCACATGGGCGGCCCGCAGGAGACCGGAGACCCCGAAGCTGGTGTCCCACCCGGCCTCCGTGACGGCGGATCCGAAGCCCTGGACGACCAGGATCGCGCCGAACAGCCACAGCAGCCCCTGTACCGAGTCGCTGCCCGCCCCTTTGGTCTGCTTTGCCATGAACGGAATACCCCTCCTGTGATGTGCCCGCGCCGTTCCGATGCGGTCGCATCACATCGTGCGGGAGATCCGGATATGATGCAAGTGCATCGGAACCTGGGGAGGAGCGGGAACGTGCCCAGACAGGTCGACTACGAGGAACGCCGCCGGCGGATCGCCGAGAGCGTCTGCACCCTGATCGCCCGCTCCGGCATGGACGCGGTCAGCCTCCGGGACGTGGCCGCAGAGGCGGAGGTGTCCATGGGCGCCGTCCAGCGCTGCTTCCGCACCAAGGAGGACATGCTGCTGTTCGCACTGGAGCACATCTCCCAGGGCGTGACCGAGCGTGCCAACCAGCGCATCGCCGCCGCCTCCGACCCGCGGTCCGCCTCCACCCTGCTGTCCCACACGCTGGCCGAACTCGCGCTGCTGGACGAGGAGTCGAGGACTCACGCACACGCCTGGCTGGCCTTCACCGCACACGCCCCGGCCAGTGCGAAGCTGGCCGCCGTCCTGCGGGACACCTACGCCAAACTCGACGACCTCCTGTGCTGGCTCATCCGCTACGGACAGGACACCCGGGAGATCCCCCCGCACATCGACCCCCGGCGCGAGGCCCGCACGCTGCTGGCCCTGGCGGAGGGGCTGACCGTCCACGTCCTGGCGGGCCACCGCACCCCGGCCGAGGCCACGGCCGTCCTCCAGCGCCACACCGGCCCTCTGCTGCGGCACACCGCGCCCGGGGGAGACTGAGACCGGCCGAACGGCCGTCCGCGGCCGGGGAACCGTCCGTACCCCGGGAACCGGCCATCAGTCCGGAAGCCGTCCGGCGGTCCGGGAACGACCCGCAGTCCCGGAACCGTTGGGCGGTCCGGGAACGTCCGGCAGCCCGGCAAGAGGGAGCGGGCCGGGCGGCGCCGGCCTCAGCGGGGCGTGGGGCTCGGTCCGGGCGTCGGCTCGGGGGTGGGCGGCGGCTGCGGGGTGGGCGTCGTGGGCGTGGGGTCCTTGTCCCAAGGGCGCAGCGGCATGGCGGAGTCGAGGAACACCCGGTTGCGCTTCGCCCACTCGGCCATCGGGTTCTTCGGGGAGAGCGGCTCGTCCCTCGGCTTCTCGCGGAGCCGCCGCTCCCACTGTTCCAGGTCGCTGCCCTGGAACAGATGCGTGAGCGCCGGGACGTCGTAACGGATGTGGTATCGACCGTCGCGGTCCGCGCTGTCGGCGAAGGCCCCCATGATCGCGGCGATGTACGTGATCGACCCCTTGCTCGAACTGAGCAGGGCCTCACGCTCCGCCAGGCCCTGACGGGGAAGATAGCCGCGGTCCTCGACCTGCTTGACCAACGGGAAGTCCGTGTGCACCTTTCCCGGCCCGGTGGCCCACCGGGCGAACCGCTGATGTACCCGGCCGAGCCCGGACTTGGCCGGAATCGGATGACGGAACGGCTGCACGTTCTCCATCGCCTCCCAGGCGATGGCGGCGGCGACGGCCTGCGGGGAGATGTTCCACTTCCGCGCCTCCTCGATGATCGTCTGCTTGTTCGTCTCGATCCAGCTGAGGACCGCGTCCTCCTCGCGGGAGAACGGTGTGCCGTCGGGCCGCAGCCGCCCGGGACGCGGCAGGAAGTTCGCGTTCCACAGCTCGTAGGAGAGGCGCGCCGGATCGGTGGGAGGCGGGGCACCGGGCCGAGGCGAGGGGGTGGCGGCCTCGCCCACCTCCCAGAACGTGCCGGACGGTGTGCGGTAGGGGGCGCCCCCGGAGCCCTCCTGCTGCATCGCGTGCACCCGGCTCTGCCGCGCCTGGAGGTCGGTCGCCTGGGTGCGCACCCGCTGCGCGAGACCGCGCAGGCGCGTCGCGGGCGAGGTGTCGATGCCCATCCTGTTCAGTTCGGCCCACAGATCCTGGGCGAGCTGCTCCAGCGCGGACGCGGCCCGCCCGTGGCTGCCCACCAGGTCGTCGAATACGGGCTGCTTGATGCCGGAGAAGTTCGGGTCGGCCGTCGGATCGGTCATGGCTTCCTCGGCAGTGACCGGAGCTTCGCCTCGGCGGCGTGCACCGCCTGGGTCAACTGGTCCCATAACTCCCGGCGTTGCGCCTGTACGTCGTCATGGAACCGGCGGCCGGCCGGACCGACCCAGGCGTCGTCGTCCATCGCCCGGCAGGACGCGTCCAGCGCGTGCCAGTACGTGTCCGAGAGCCGCTGGATCCGGTTCACGGCCTCCTGCGCGGCACCGAAGTCGAGATCGGTCATGGCTGCCGTCTCCCGGGAGTGGAACCGGCGGAACACGCCCCGGCACCCTGCGCCTTCCCAGCGGGTGCACCGGCGACCCGGGCCCCCGAGGGGCGCGTTCCCGCTGGAGCAGCCTCTCCGCACCGGGCCGCTGGCCCCGACCGTTGCCACACCGGCATTCCGTCCCCCTTCGACCGCGACCCGGGCCCGTCGCCCGGCCCCGCCCGCCCCCGCTCACGCGTCGCACGGCGGTCTGCCCCCTGAGCGCCGCCCCGCCACGCCGTGTCCGCCACCGACACCGTCACCGCGCCGCCGCTCGCCGGCCGGCCGCGGTACCGGCCTGTGCGGTATTCAACCCCGGATCGGTCCACCGCGACAGCTCCGTGCACCGGCGAGCGAGAGGGAACGGGCCGGTCGTCTACGCGGGCCCCGACTGTTCGAGGTACGCCGCCACGCCGGTGCGGCGGGCCTGCGCGGTCACGGCCAGCAGGCGGAAGGAGAACGCCGGCATCACCGTCCGCCACTCCTCCACCGACCGGACGGCGACCTCGGTGTGCTCTTCCGGGTCCAGCACGATGCTGTCGATCAGTTCGCGGCTGAGCCGGCCACCGTCGAAGACGAAACCGACCTTGTGGGTGCTCCAGTTGCCGAGCGGAGGAAGGAAGTGCACAGCCAGCAGCCGCGGTTCACCGGCGACGTGCAGCCCGGTCTCCTCCTCGCACTCGCGCACCGCGCACTCCCACGGCGTCTCGCCCGGGTCCATGTTCCCGCCGGGCCACTGCCACACCGCCGGATTCCGGACGGAGCGCAGCTGAAGGGGGCGGTCGGCCTCGTCGGTGACGTAGAGGCAGCCGTAGACGGTGGCCTTGGGCAGAGTGGCCAGGTACTGCGCGGGCGGCAGCCAGGTTCCGCTCACGCCGTCTCCCGTGCGCGAGAGCCGTCGCCGCGCCTGTCCGGGCGCGACACGGCACGCGGCGACCGCCGGACGGGATCCGACACCGGCGCTCCCGGCGCCCGCTGCTCCGGCACCGGCTCGCCCGCTTCCGCGGCCGGCCTCGGCGGGACGACCGCCGGTCGTCCCGCGACAGCCGCTGGATGGACCCGCCCGTGCGCGTCGGTGACCACGGCGCACGCCCCGGCCACCGCGTGCGGGCCCAGCCGTCCGGGCTTCTCGACGGCGGGGGGCGCGGTGCGCGGATGTCGCAGCACGAGGACGGCCAGCCCCTCGGCGTCGTACCGTTCCACCTCCTCCCAGCTCTCGGCCAGCAGTTCGATCTCGTCCTCGTCCAAGGCGACGTTCCGCCGCTCCTCCGGTGTGTTCGCGGCGACGGGAGTGATCACCACGACGGCCCCGCCGGTTCGCAACCGGGCGCCGAGGCCGCGCATGGCCCGGGTGCGGTCCCGCAGGAAGGGGTACACCAGACGGAGCGTGATCACCTCGTAGCCGTCCCCGGCGAGCACCTCCGTGCCCTCCTGCTCGATGTCCAGGCACAGCCACCGGATCCGCCCGGCACCCCGTCGTTCCCTCCGGGCACGGACGAGAGCACCCTCGGCGAAATCGACGGCGTCGACGGCATACCCCTGTTCCGCGAGGAAGACGGCGAGCTCCCCGGTGCCACAGCCGACATCGAGGGCGCGCCCTCCGCCGGGTGCCGGCACACGCTGGGCGAGCAGGGACCGCTCCACCTCACCGAGGGGGCGGAAGCGGCGGCCGTCGAGGTGGTGCCGGGACCAGTCGGCCGGGACGTACACCACGGTGCTGCTCCTTCGGAGAGGACCCCGGGCGAGGGGCCGTGTCCACCGTCATACCCATGCCGGCAGGACGGGACAGGCGCTTTTCCACGCGAGCCGTGCCGCCCGGCGGCAGGCGGCGTCAGCGCTGTTGGTAGGCGAGCCAGACCTGACCGCGGTCGAACGGCATCCGCTTGCCGTTCGGCAGGGTGTAGGTGGTGTCGCCGGTCGCGCTCGCGCGCTGCCACGTCGTCGTGAACGCCTTGCCGTCGCGGAGCACGACGGCCTCGCCGCTGCCGACGGTCTCGATGTAGGGCGTCTCGCCGCTGGAGTCGGGCGGCATATCCGTCTTCTGGATGATCACGGTCTTGCCGCCGAGCCGCTTCCCGGAGGTGCCCTTCGCGGGCTCACCGTCGAAGGAGACCAGCCAACGGCCCTCGTCCGGCGACCAGGTGAAGGTGGTCGCGGACGAGCCGTAGTCGACGGTCCGCTCGTCGGTCGGCGTGCCACCGCCGGGCTCGGCGCCGAAGCGGAAACCGATGTCACTGGCCGTGCTGGCTTCCGGCGCCTTCGCGAGGAGCCTGTCGGGGTGGCCGTAGAGGTTGTGCGGTGGCGCGTGGTCGCCGCCGCGCTCGTAGGCGTCCGGGTGGTCGTCGTGCGAGACCCCGTGGAGCGGCGACTTGTTGATCTTGTCCACGACGGCCTGGCGCGCGCCCGAGTAGGCGAGCGCGGGCCGCTGGAACATCCGCATCTGCTCGACGTTGTACTCGCGGGCGCTGCGCACCGGTCCCAGGGTCTCGGGGTAGTGGCTCGAGTAGATCGCGAACAGCCGGCCCAGGCCGCCCTCGACCTTCTCCACACCGACGATGTCGGCGTCCTCCAGCGCGGTCTGCGGGCGCGCGTCCTTGTGGTTGTCGATCTTCACCGCGAGCACCGGGTTCCGCCGCGCCGGCAGCCCGGTGAACGGAGAGATGTACGCGGCGGCCCGGTGCTGTTTCGGGGCCGTACCGGCCCCCTCGTGCGCGGCGAACGACGGCGTCGCCGCGGCGGTACCCGTCAGACCGCCGACGACGGCCAGCGCGGCCACCATCCGTGCGCGACGCGCGCGTACGCGTATGCCTGTGCCTTCCGGCGAGGTGGAGCTGCCTGCCATGAACAGACCTCCTGTGGGGGGAAGTTGTGGGGGGAAAGGCTGTGTGTGTGGGGGGGCTGTGCCGGGGGGGAGTGTGCCGGAGGGGACACCTCACCGTCCCCCACGCGGTGACGTCAATACCCCGGTCGGCGCGAGTGCTTGGCAAGAGCCTCCCCGGCACCGGGAGCGGTCGCCTCGGCCCAGGGTCCAGTACGACGTGCGACGTCACGCGACGGTTGCCGGAACGATCGTCCAGCCGGCAGGAGAGGGTGCCGTCCACGGTGGGCTTCTCCGGGGTGGTGGATCATGAGATCCTCCGCCCCGGAGGTGCCGGGAGGGGTCGTGCACGGTCGGCGTGACCCGCGTCGCTTTGCATGACCATGCGCGATTATGCATACTCTTCCTATGTCTAAGGTCCTCACCTCCCTTCCCGCCGGCGAGCGCGTCGGCATCGCCTTCTCGGGCGGCCTCGACACCTCGGTCGCGGTCGCGTGGATGCGCGACAAGGGCGCCGTCCCGTGCACGTACACCGCCGACATCGGCCAGTACGACGAGCCCGACATCGCCTCGGTACCCGGTCGCGCGAAGACCTACGGGGCACAGATCGCCCGCCTGGTCGACTGCCGTGCGGCGCTGGTCGAGGAGGGCCTTGCCGCGCTGGCCTGCGGCGCTTTCCACATCCGCTCCGGCGGGCGTGCCTACTTCAACACCACGCCGCTCGGCCGCGCGGTCACGGGCACCCTCCTGGTCCGGGCGATGCTGGAGGACGACGTCCAGATCTGGGGCGACGGCTCCACCTTCAAGGGCAACGACATCGAGCGGTTCTACCGCTACGGCCTGCTCGCCAATCCGAACCTGCGGATCTACAAGCCCTGGCTCGACGCCGATTTCGTGACGGAGCTGGGCGGCCGCAAGGAGATGTCCGAGTGGCTTCTGGCTCACGGGCTGCCCTACCGTGACAGCACCGAGAAGGCGTACTCCACCGACGCCAACATCTGGGGCGCCACCCACGAGGCCAAGACGCTGGAGCACCTGGACACCGGCGTGGAGACCGTCGAGCCGATCATGGGCGTGCGGTTCTGGGACCCCGAGGTGGAGATCGCCGCCGAGGACGTGACGATCGGCTTCGACCAGGGGCGTCCGGTCACGATCAACGGCAAGGAGTTCGCCTCCGCCGTCGATCTGGTGATGGAGGCGAACGCCATCGGCGGCCGGCACGGCATGGGCATGTCGGACCAGATCGAGAACCGGATCATCGAGGCGAAGAGCCGCGGGATCTACGAGGCGCCCGGCATGGCCCTGCTGCACGTGGCCTACGAGCGGCTCGTCAACGCCATCCACAACGAGGACACCCTCGCCCAGTACCACACGGAGGGGCGGCGCCTCGGCCGTCTCATGTACGAGGGCCGCTGGCTCGACCCGCAGGCCCTCATGGTGCGCGAATCGCTGCAGCGCTGGGTCGGCGCGGCCGTCACCGGAGAGGTGACGCTGCGGTTGCGGCGCGGTGAGGACTACTCGATCCTCGACACCACGGGTCCCGCCTTCAGCTACCACCCGGACAAGCTGTCCATGGAGCGCACCGAGGACTCGGCGTTCGGCCCGGTGGACCGGATCGGCCAGCTCACCATGCGCAACCTCGACATCGCCGACTCGCGCGCCAAGCTGGAGCAGTACGCCGGGCTCGGTCTCATCGGCACCTCCACGCCGGCCATCGGCGCGGCGCAGGCCGCCGCGACCGGGCTGATCGGCACCATGCCGGAGGGCGGCGCCGAGGCGATCGCCTCGCGCGGCGAGGTCTCCGGCGACGACGAGCTGCTGGACCGTGCCGCGATGGAGTCCGGCACGGACTGACCAGCGGCACCTTGCCGGACGGAGCCCGGCACCCCGGCGGGGTGCCGGGCCGCGGTGTGTCCGCGCCCATGGGCGGGTCCGCCCTCATCGCCGGGGCGACCGCCTGACCGCCTCCGACCCTTCCGCCATGGGGACGCGGGGCGGGAACGACGGGGCGCAGGGAGAACAATCGGCCTGTAGCTGCTAGCGTGCTAGCATGCTCGCCATGGGTGCTGAGGAAGTCAGGCAGTTCAACGTCTACCTGCCGGTGGAGCTGATCAGACAGGTGAAGCACACCGCCATCGACCGCGAGCTGTCGCTGTCGGCTCTGGTCGCGGAGGCGCTGCGTGCCTACCTCGCCGAGCACCAGCGGCGCGATCAGGATGGAACCCCTTCGTGAAAGGACTTCAGACATGACGACCGAGGGTGTCGAAGGCGTCTTCGTCGAGACGCACAACTGGGGGAAGACGGCCAAGTTCCTGGAGGCGCTGGGCTTCAAGGTCGAGTTCTCCACCGAGCACGGCTCGGGCATGCTCAAGCAGGACAGCGGTCCTTATTTCGTCGTCAACGAGATCCCCGAGGAGCGCGAGCCGCGGACGCAGATCGTGCTGCGCGTCGCGGATGCCGCCGCTTTCCGGCCCGACCCCGTCGTCGAGGTGGTCTCCCCGTTCGAGGAGACGCACTACGGCACCCAGCGGATGGTCGTCCGCGATCCGGACGGGCGGGAATGGAGCATCGAGGCGCCTCTCCCCAGCTGAGCGTTTCCCCGGCGTCGCTGTCGCGCGAGAGCTGAGCGGCTTCCGCGGCGCGAGAAAGCGGTGGCGGGCCACCGGGGCGCGGTGGTGCCCCGGCGGCGCGGAGTGAGGCCGCCTTTCCGGACGCCCCCGATTCCCCACGGCATCGGGGGCGTTCACTGTTCCCGGCATGCTAGCAAGCTCACATGGTAGATACGCGAAGTGAAAGGAAGCGGATCAGCGATGGTCAGCGAAGAGACCGCGGCGGGGTCGGCGGACACTCCGGCGCCCATACCGCCGCGCCGTGCCCTCGGCATGCTCGTCGTGATGATCGGCGTACTCATCTCGGCTGTCGACGGCACGATCGTGGTGCTCGCCCTGCCGGAGATCGAGAAAGACCTCGGTATCTCCCTGTCCGCCGTCACCTGGGTGGTCATCGGCTACCTCCTCGTGGTCACGGTGCTCTCCACCCAACTGGGCCGGTTCGGGGACATGTTCGGCCGCGTGCGGATGTACAAGGCCGGCTTCCTGGTGTTCACGGTCGGCTCGGTGCTGTGCGCGCTCGCCTGGGACGCGCCGAGCATCATCGGGTTCCGTCTCCTCCAGGGCGTCGGTGCGGCGCTGATCGCGGCCAACAGCGGCGCGATCATCTCGGAGCTGTACCCGCCCGAGGAGCGCGGTCGCGCCTACGGGTTCAACGCCTTCGGCTTCTCGTTCGGCTCCGTCCTCGGGATCCTGCTCGGCGGGGTCGTGGTGACCTGTGTGTCGTGGCAGTGGATCTTCTGGATCAATGTGCCGATCGGCGCCGTCGCACTGGCGCTCGCCGCGCGGGTGCTGCGTGACCGGGGCGAGCGCCGCCGCAGGAAGCTCGACGTCGCCGGCATGGTCGCACTGGGACTCGGACTCTTCGGGGTGCTGTGGGCGATGACCGGACTGGCGTCCCGTCCGCTCGACGCGACCATGACCGGGTTCCTGGCCGGCGGCCTCGCGCTGCTGGTGGCGTTCGTCACGATCGAGCTGCGGCAGGAGGAGCCGACCCTCGACCTGTCGCTCTTCCGCATCCCCGCGATGACGCCGTCGCTGCTGGCCTCGCTGCTTCAGGGCGTCGGCAGCTTCGCCGTGCTCTTCCTCGTCATCATGTATCTCCAGGGCACCCGCGGCATGGACCCGATCGACGCGTCCCTGCTGCTGGTACCCGGCTATGTGGTCGGCGCGACTGGTGGGGCCCTGGGCGGGGCGGCTCACCGACCGGCTGGGGCCCGTCGTCCCCGCGACCCTGGGGCTCGGCATCTGTGTCGCCGCGATGCTGGTCTTCTCCCGGATGACCGCGACGAGCAGCCTGTGGCTCCCCGCGATCGGGAACCTGGTACTCATGATCGGCGGCAGCTTCTTCTTCCCGGCCAACAGCGCCGCCGTGATGAAGGCCGCGCCGCCCGACCGGCTGGGCATCGCCTCCGGTGTGCTGCGCACGTTCGCCGGCATCGGGATGGTCTTCTCCTTCACCACGGCCATGCTCGTGGCCGCGCACTCGATCCCGCGCGAGCTGGCGTTCGCCCTCTTCGTCGGCACCAGCCGACTGGACGGCCGGCTCGCGGTCGCCTTCGCCGACGGCCTGGGCGCGGCCTTCCGCGCGATGACGGGGATCATGGTCCTCGCGGCGCTCCTGTCCGGCCTCCGCGGCAGGAGACGCCGACGCCTGTAGCGCCGGATGCGGTGCGGCCGTCGGCCGCACTCGTGGAACACAGTTCACTTGACACAGTCCCGCCGAGGACATTTGCCCCGCTGTCGAGACGGCCACGACACTGAAACGCGGTCAGCCGGCCACGTGATCGCAGAAGCTCGACCGTACAGCGCCGCCACCATGGAGTCTCCCGGCACAGCCCGCGTACGCCTCGACTCGAACCGGCCGGACGTACGGGAACTCCGTCGCACGCACCCAGCAATGGAGGTCTGCACAATGGAGGACAAGGTCGCCCTGGTCACCGGGGCAGCGGGCGGAATCGGCGCGGCCGTGGTCCGCGCACTCGGCCGGCGGGGTGTGCGGGTGGCCGCGGTGGACCGTGACGCCGGACGGCTGGCCGAGGTGGTGGCCAAGCTGACCGTCGACGGACTGGCCGTCGAGGCGTTCCCCGCTGATGTCACCCGCCGCGCCGAGGTGGAGGACCTGGTGGAGGGCGTGGAACGCGCCCTGGGGCCGCTCGACTTCCTGGTCAACGCCGCCGGTGTGCTGCGGCTGGGGCCGGTGCGCCACCAGACGGACGAGGACTGGGCCGCGACGTTCGCCGTCAACACGACGGGCGTCTTCCTGGTGTCGCGGGCGGTGGTCGACCGCATGGTGCCCCGCTCGCGCGGCGCGGTCGTCACGGTGGCGTCCAACGCGGCCGGTACGCCGCGCACGGAGATGGCGGCCTACGCCGCGTCGAAGGCGGCGGCCACGATGTTCACCAAGTGCCTCGCCCTGGAGGTGGCCGGCCACGGCATCCGGTGCAACGTGGTGGCCCCGGGGTCGACCGACACCGCGATGCTCCGGTCGATGTGGCAGGACGAGACCGGCCCGCAGGCCACGGTCGAGGGCCGGCCCGAGGCATACAAGCTGGGCATCCCGCTGGGCAAGCTGGCCCGGCCGGAGGACATCGCGGACGCCGTGCTGTTCCTGCTCTCCGACCGGGCCGGGCACATCACCATGCACGACCTGACAGTCGACGGCGGAGCCACCCTGGGCGTGTGAGAGGACGTGACGGCCGGCACGGCACTCTCCCTCGGCCAGTGGACCGCCGTCCACGGTACGGCAGTCGCGGCGCCGGGCCGGGAGGAACCGCCGCCGCACCCACCCCGCCAGGGGCCGCTACCCGGCCTTGCGCAGCAGCAGATGGCCGCGCCGGAACCGTTCGTCCTCGCGCGGCTCACGCAGCATCCGGCCGGTCTCGGTGAAACCGGCTTCACCCGCCAGCCGCGCCAGCTCGTCGAGCGGCCACCGGTAGGCCGTCGTCACCTTGTGGTCGAACGCCGTGACCGGTCCGCCCTCCGACTCGAAGAACGCCAGCAGCAGATGGCCGCCCGTCGCCAGCACCCGCCGGAACTCGGCGAGGTAGGAGGGCACAGTGCCGGGCGGGGCGTGGATGACCGAGTACCAGGAGACCAGGCCGCCCAGCTCGCCGTCGGCCACCTCCAGGGCGTCCATGGAACCCAGCTCGAACCGCAGGTCCGGGTACGTCCGCCGGGCGATGTCGATCATCACCGGTGACAGGTCGACGCCGAAGACCTCCAGGCCGAGGTCCCTGAGGTGCGCGGCCACCTCTCCGGGGCCGCAGCCCACCTCGGCGACGAGCCCGGCGCCGTCGGCCCGCACCAGCTCGGCGAACGCGGCGAGGACCGCACGGTCCAGCGGGAGGGGGTCAAGGGCGTCGCGGGCGAGTTCGGCGTAGAGGCCGGCGACGGCGTCGTAGGCGTCCGCCGTGGTGGTGAGGTACGAGGAAGGTTCGGTCACGGGCGAGAACGATAGGGCCTCCACCGGCCGCGCCGACGACCGCCCCTGGGCCGCCCGCACCGTCGGCCCGCCCCCCCCGCTCACGCGAGCGACCTGAGAGGGGACGGGTCCGCCCGGGGCGCCCCTGTGTCATCCGTCATCGCGGATGCCGAGGATGTAGGCCGCGGTGACCGCGACGCCACGGTCCTCGTCCCGCGCCAGTTCCGCGAGCGCACGGGAGGCCGTGCCGCCCGGGATGTCCGCGAGCGCCTGGGCCAGCCGCCGGCGCGCGGACGGCCCGGTGGCGTCGGCGGAGAGACGGCCGACGAGCCTGGTGGCGATCCGCTCCGCCAGCGCGGGGCTGCTCGCCAGCGCGCTGAGCGCGTCGGCCGCCTCGACGTCGTGCGTCTGTGCGACGACCATATCGACGAGCGCCGGGACCGCCTCGGCCGCTCCGCGCCTCCCGAGCGCCAGCGCCGCGTATCCGCGCACGACGCAGTCGGCATGGGTGAGGGCCTCCCGCAGCAGTGCGGTCGTCCTGCCGTCCGGGAACCCGGCGAGGCACTGGATCGCACGCTTCCGCACCTCGGCCTCAGGTGAGCGAAGGCCCTCCGCCAGCAGCGCCGGTCCGTCCCCGCCCGCGCGTGCCAGGGCCCACCGGAGGGCTCCGGAGACGTGGGGGTCGTTCTCCCTCAGGGCCGCCTCGACCAGGGCGTCCACCGGCACCGGGACCTTCTCCCCGCACGAGAGGGCCGCGCGCTGGCGGTTCCCGGGGCTCTTCGAGGCCAGCGCCTGGAGCAGCGCGACGACCTCCAGGACGCCCTCCCAGCCGGCGGGTTCCGCGGCACCGATCCGACGGAGCCGGGTGAGCAGTTCGGTCTCCATCGCGAGGCGCTCCCGCGTCCGCTCGACGAGGTCGCCGACGAGTTGGGAGGGCGTGAAGTCGGGATCGTCGAGTGCGCGCCCGACGTCCCGCAGCGACATCCCCAACGACCGCAGGCTCTCGATGTGGAAGATGCGCCGGATGTCGTCGCCGGAGTACTCCCGGTAACCGGCAACGGTACGGCCCGTCGGCCGCACCAGACCGAGCGCGTCGTAATGCCTGAGCATGCGGGCACTGACCCCGGACCGCCGCGCCACCTCACCGATCAGCACGGTCTTCTTCTCCCTCCTGGGCGGCCCCGCCGAGTGCCACGGCGCGCTTCGCCTCCTCGACCGCGAACTCGAACCCGGCGTCCGGGTCGCGCCACAGCCGTTCCGTGGCGATCGCGTGCCCGCGCACGCGCGGGTCGCCGTCCCCCGTCGCGGCGCGCACAGCCGGCAGCATCGTCTCACCCAGCGCGATCAGCGCCCGGCTCAGGCTCAGTTGCGTCTCGCGTCCACCGCGCCCGAGCTGTGCGGCCAACACCGCGGCCAGCTCGGGCTTCTCGTCCTCGGGGACGAGCACGACCGCTGCCCGCCAGGCGCTGCGCGCCACCTCGTCGTCCGGGTCGGACAGCAGCGCCGGTGTGAGTAGCGGCCATGCCCGCCGGTCCCCGATCTTGGAGAGCGTGTGCAACGCCTGGCTCCGAGCCTGCGCTCCTGAGAAGCGGACTTCGGCGAGCAGCAGGGGGACCACCGACGAGGCCGGGTGGCGGGTGAGTGCCCAGGTGAGCATCTCGCGTACGGAAAACTCGGGCTCGACCGCGCAGCGTTCGACGAGCCTGCCGACGAACCCCGGGTCGGGAGCCGTGCCCGCCGCCAGCGCCGCCCGCAGCCGCACCGACGCGCGGCCGTCCTCCAGGCCCCGCAGAATCCGGGCGGTCCCGGTGTCCTGCTCCGATGCGGTCATGGGGACCACCTCCTCGGCTCCAGCGAAGACCTTGGCACGGTGTCAAGGTCAAGCCGGGGCGGCCGGTGGGAAGCCCGCGCCGCTCGGCGGCCCGTGCCGGGCGGGTACTGTTCACCTGCTCGCCGCGCGGCGGTTTGCCACGGCCGTGCGGGTGGGCAGGGGTGGCGGGTGGAGACGGATTCCGACGTGGTCAGCCCCGACGGCCGGGTGAGCGGCGGGCCGGCGCCCGCGGTGCTGCCCCCGCCGCTGCGCGCGCGGCTCGGACTGCTCGCGGTTCTCGCCACACTGGTCGTCGCCGTGCTCGGGGCCCTGTTCGCCGGGCAGAGCCGTCCCGGCACGGTGGACGAGTGGCTCCAGCCGGCGGGGGAGGGCGTGCGGTCGCCGTGGCGGCACGCCGCCTCGACCATGGACTTCCTGGGGGAGCCGGCCGGAGCGGCGATGCTGGTCGCTGCCGCCGTGACGGGCTGCCTGCTGCTTCGGCGGCCCCGCGCCGCGGTGCTCGCCGTCCTCGGCACCGGAGCGGCGGTGGGGGCGACGACGCTGCTCAAGCCCCTTGTGGGGCGCAGCATCCACGGCGACGGCAACCTGTCCTATCCGAGCGGGCACACCGCCTTCGCCACCGCGCTCGCCCTCGTGGTGGCGCTGCTCGCGACCGGTCGGCGCCGCCCCGGCAGGACGGCCGGCACGGCGTTCGTGTTCGCCGTGGCACTGGTCGCCGGCGCCGCCATGGGCTGGGCGCAGGTCGCCCTCGGCGCGCACTACCCGACCGACGTGCTCGGCGGCTGGTGCACCGCGCTGGCGGCGGTACCGGCCACCGGGTGGCTGGTCGACCTGACGGCCGGCCGCCTCGTCCACGCGAGGGCCGACGCCCGGCAGGGGGCGCGCCCCTGACGGCACGTCACGCGCGGCGGCGGAACACCGGCTTCACCGGCCGCCCGGCCAGCCAGGGGGTGGGGTCGGCGGCGTCCAGCGCCTTCCGGTAGACGGCGCACGCCTGGGCCACCACATCGACGGTGTGGTCGATGTCGGCGTCGCTGAGCGCGTTGCTCACCACGAACGAGGGAGCGAGCACGCCGCCCTCCAGGAGCCGGCGCAGGAACAGGGTGCGGTACCGCTGCGACGGCTGCCGGTCCTCGCCGAGGGTGGCGAAGACCAGGTTGCTGGCCCGGCCCCGGACGATCAGGTGGTCACCGACGCCCATGCTCGCCGCGACTTCGCGGACCCCGGCCGCCAGCCGCTCGCCGAGGGCGTGCAGCCGCGCGGTGACGCCTTCCTCGACGTAGGTGGTGAGCACGGCCATCGCGGCGGCCAGCGCGTGCGTTTCCGCGCCGTGCGTGGTGGACAGCAGGAAGACCCGGTCGCCGGAGTGCCGCAGCCCGCCCCGCTCCATCACCTCGCGGCGCCCGGCCAGCGCGGAGACGGCGAACCCGTTGCCCAGTGCCTTGCCGAACGCGGAGAGGTCGGGGACGACGCCGTACAGCCCTTGGGCGCCCGCCTCCGACCAGCGCAGGCCGGTGATCATCTCGTCGAAGACCAGGAGGCAGCCGTGCCGGTCGGCCAGCTCGCGCAGTCCGGCGAGGTATCCGGGCGGGGGCTCGGTGTGGGTGGCGGGCTCCAGGATCAGGCAGGCGACCTCGCCCCGGTGGCGGTCGAGCAGTTCCTCGGTGGCGGCCAGATCCCCGTACGGGAAGGAGACGGTGAGTTCGGTGGTCGCCGTCGGCACACCGGCCGGCATCGGTGTGGTGCCGATGAACCAGTCGTCGACGGAGAAGAACGGGTGGTCGCGGCAGAGGGCCACCAGCGGGCGTCCGGTGACGGCGCGAGCGAGGCGCACCGCCGCGGTGGTGACGTCGGAGCCGTTCTTGGCGAACTTCACCATCTCTGCGGTCGGCACGGTGGCCAGGAAGCGTTCCGCGGCCTCGATCTCCACGACGGACGGCCGGACGAAGTTGCTGCCCCTCTCCAGCTGCCGCCGTACCGCCTCGGTCACGCGCGGGTGGGCGTGGCCGAGGCTGACCGACCGCAGTCCGGAGCCGTATTCGGTGTAGCGGTTGCCGTCGATGTCCCACACGTGTGCGCCCCGGCCGTGGCTGATGACCGGGGCCAGGTTCTCGGGGTACTGGTCGTCGCCCTTGGCGTAGGTGTGCGCGCCCCCGGGGATCAGGCTGTGCAGCCGCTCGTTCGCCTGCCGCGAGAGGGGCAGGGAGAACTCCCCGGGTACTTCGGTGCGTCCCGATCCTCCGGTGTCCACGCCGCCTCACCCTTCCTTCCGCTGGAGGACCTCGGCGAGGCGCGGTGCCTCCCGGTCCCGCCGGGACATCGAGGTGACCGGCAGCGGCCAGGGGATGGCCAGCTCCGGGTCGTCGAAGGCGATCGTCACGTCCTCGCCCGGATCGTGCGGGCGGTCGATCCGGTAGGAGGTGTCGGCGGTCCCGGTCAGCGCCTGGAAGCCGTGCGCGCACCCCGCCGGGATGTAGAGGGTCGACTGCGTCTCGCCGGACAGCTCGAAGAAGGCCCGGCCCAGGTAGGTCGGTGAGTCGGTCCGCAGGTCCACGACGACGTCGAAGATCCTGCCGTACGAGCACCGCACCAGCTTGGCCTCCCCCGCGCCGGAGCGCAGGTGCAGGCCGCGCAGCACGCCCCGCACCGAGCGGGAGACGCTGTCCTGGACGAAGGCGCACGGGTCGAGGCCGACCGAGCGGACCACGTCGGCGTCGAAGGTGCGGCAGAAGAAGCCGCGCTCGTCGGCGTACGGCGTCGGCTCGAACAGGTACGCGCCGTCGATCTGTGGGACGTCGGTCGCTTTCATGGAGTCTCCCGTCGGGCAGGGGCGGGTGCGTGGTGGTCCGTTGCGGGGAACAGGGCCGTGCTCAGCGCGGCGAACTGGTCCGCCAGGCGGCGGGCCGCGGCCTGGTTCCGCTCGGTGAGGGTCCGCCTCAGCTCGGCCGAGTGCTTCTCCAGGTCCCGGAACTGTGCGAGGAGCCGGTCGGTGTCGATCTCGCGGGCCGGGTGGCGGTACGCGCCGAGGCCCATCCCTTCCATGAGCGCATCGCTCTTCGCGGCGTAGCTGAGCGCCAGCGTCGGCGTACCGGCCTTCAGCGCGCAGACCAGGTTGTGGTACCTCGTCGCCACCACGGTGTCCGCTGCCGCCATGTGCGTCATGAGGTCGGTCAGCGAGTCCGCCTCGGCCGCGGTGACCAGTGGCGAGTCCACCGCGTCGAGGATCGCGGCGACCACCGGCGCATCGCACGCGTCCCCGGTGAGCAGCCGCACCCGCCTGCCGTCCTCGGCCAGCGCGCGGACGAAGCGGGTCGTCCCGTCGAGGTAGCGCCGGTGGATCTCCTCGGCCCGGTCGCGGTCGTCGTCGCCGCCGTGGAAATCCATCACGCCGACGCAGACCGCACCCGGCGGGTCCAGGCGTTCCGCGGCCCCTCGGGGCACGGCCGCCCGCGGCGCCGGCAGGGCGAAGGCGAGGTCCGGGTGGACCTCGTCGCGCGCGGTGTCCACGCCCATCGCCCGCAGCGCGTCACGGGACAGGGAGTCCCGGTACGACCGGTAGGCGGCCAGCCGCGCCGACCAGCGCACCAGGGCCCGGGTGGGCCGGCTGCCGATCGCGGCGGCACCGACACCGACCAGCGCGACCCGGGTGCCGCACAGCCGGCCGCTCGCGCAGAGCAGGAGCAGTGAGTACGGAAAACCCCACGGCCGCAGCGGCAGCGTGGCCTCCAGCACACCCATGCCCGGCACGATCACCACGTCGTGCCGGCGCACCCAGGCGGCGGTGCGGAACGCGTCGAGGAGTTTTCCCAGGCCCTTCGCCGCGACCGCGCCCGCACGGGAGGCGGTCCGGTACTCGCCCCGGTACCAGTGCAGCCGCGCCGCGGGGATGCCGTACCGGGCCGTGACGACCTCGGGTCCGCCGCACAGCGCGTCCACGGCTGCGCCGGGGTGCTCGGCGCGCAGGTATCCGAGCACGGCCTCCAGCGACCCGTCGTTGCCGAGGTTGCCGGAGCCGAGCAGGCCGAACACCCCGACCCGCACCGGGGCCGGGTCCCCGGACCTCACGCCCGCCTTCCCTCACGGTCCTCGCGGCCGGCGACGAGGGAGTCGACAAAGACGGTGAGCCGGCCAGGGTCGGCCGGGGTGCGGTCCTCGACCCGCTCGTCCGCGCCCGGCCCGAGGCGGCTGGCCAGCCACGCGGCCAGGTGGCGGTAGCACGCGCGCCGGTCGGCCGGCGACAGCGGCGCCCGCCGGATCGCCGAGGCGAAGCCCCAGACGTACTCGGCCAGGAGCCGGGGCGTCGGGTGCAGCGGGCCCGCCCGGCGCGGGTCCAGGTTGACGCACCGGGAGCGCTTGGACGGGTTGGCCCGCTCGGCGCGGGTGGGGTGGTCGCGGCGGAAGTACAGCAGCTCCGGCACCTGGTGGAAGGGCCCGTGCAGGGTGATCTCGGCGACGAAGGTGCGGTCCGCGTGGTGGTAGCTGTCGTGCGGCTTGACCCGGCGCAGCACGTCGGCCCGCATCACCCCGTAGAAGTCGTCGCCACCGGGCTCGAACAGCAGACTGCGGAAGCGCTCCGGCGCGTGCGGCGAGTCGGTGGCGAGCCCGTAGGTGTAGGGGACCTTCACCTTGCCGTCGCCGTCGATGACGGCCTGGCCGGAGTGCGCGAGGATCACCTCGGGGCGCTCGTCCAGCGCCTCCACGCAGCGCCGCAGCAGGTCCCGGGCGTACAGGTCGTCGTGCGAGGCCCACTTGAACAACTCGCCGCGGCACCGGGTGAACACGTAGGTGTGGTTCGGCGCCGCGCCGATGTTCCGGGGCAGCCTCAGATACCGGATGCGTGAGTCCCGCGCGGCGTACCGGCGGCAGATGTCCTGGGTTCCGTCGGCCGAGGCGTTGTCGGAGATGACCAGTTCGAAGTCCTCGTAGGTCTGGCCGAGCAGCGCGTCGAGCGACTCGGCGAGGTACTCCTCGCCGTTGTGGACGGGCAGGCCGATGCTCAGCCTGGGGTGCGCGGTCATGATGTCCTCACTTCACGGGTGGAGTTGTGGAGGTGCTCGCGCAGGGCCGACCGCAGCT
>NZ_VJOK01000001.1:6760462-6942562 GCF_013302895.1 Streptomyces albus subsp. chlorinus
GGCGGCCTGTCCGCCGCCCAGCAGGAGGCAGAACGCGCCCAGCCGGTGCGGGGTCCGCCGCAGCACCCGTGCCGCCTCCGCCACGGTGACCAGCGACAGCCCCATCAGCAGGGCGAGGAAAGGACCGAGCAGGAGTTCGGCGCCCCGGATCACCCCGACCGCGCCGACGCCGACGAGCGCGCCGAGCCCGTACGCCCTCAGCTGGCTCGCGCCGCTGTTGCTGACGTTCTCGACCAGGTACCGGGCGCCGAGGTCGCGGTGCTCGCGAAGCCACGCGCGCACCCCGAGCACCCCGGGCCGCACGCCCGACTGGAGGCAGCCGAACCCCGCGGCCAGCGCGGCGGACGCGCCCCAGGCGAGTACGAACGCGGCGACGCTGCCCACGCGGGCCGCCACCACCATGGCCGGGACGAGCGCGACGCCCCACACCAGGTCGTTGGCGAACGCCTTCCGCCCGGTGCCCGCGGCGAAGAACGCGAACCGCCAGGCGTCCTGGAGCAGCAGCCCCGGAAGGACGAGACCGAGGCAGGCGAACGCGGTCCCCACCCGCCCGCCGAGAGCCGTCCCGGCCACCAGGCACCCCGCGCCGAGCGCCGTCCCGACGCCGAGCGCGGTGCCCGACGCACGGGCCGCCGCCGTGCGCCAGGACGCGTCCGGCACGCCGCTGAAGCGCACCATGAGCGGGTCCGTGGCCAGTCCGCGGGAGACGTTGAGCACCACGCCGTAGGTCACCCAGGCCAGGCTGAACGCGCCGAACGCGGCCAGCCCGAGCGAGCGTGCCACGTAGATGCCCACCGCGAAGTTGGTCATGCTGGAGGCCGCCTGGTCGGCCAGCCCCCACGACAGCCGGCCGACGACGGCCCGCCTGGCGGCCGTCCGGGCGGGCGCGGCCCCGGCCGCCGCCGCCGTCGTCTTCCCGCCTCCGGTGGCCATCCGCGTCATTCCTTGATGAGCCCGGCGCCGCGCAGGGCGTCGGCCGCGACGGCGACGGTGTCGAACGGCAGCCCGGACCGCTCCGCGATGTCCAGCAGGCTGTGCTCGCCGTCGGAGAGATTGAGCACCCAGAGCATGGCCATTTGGGCCTGCTGGGTGTCGCTGCGCCCGCCGAGTGCGTCGTACAGCCCGCGCCGGCCCAGCTGCGGCTCGCCGTAGGGACTGAGGTTGAGGCAGCGCCGGTCGCGGTCGAGAACGGCGAACGCCTCGCGGCAGACGGCGAGCGTGTCCGCCATCGCCTCCGGGGAGACGAAGTCCAGGCTGTCCGCCGAGGTGTGGTACTCCGGGTAGCCGGCGTACGGGGTCCGGGTGAGCGAGCCCACGCCCAGATCGAACCCGGGCGAGCAGAACTGCCGCTCGTCGTAGCCGTACGGAGTGAACTTTGTGATGCGGTGCGGGCGTCCGGAGGCGGCCAGCACGTAGCGCAGCACCCGGTCGATCTCCGCGTCGCCGCGCCTGCTCTGCTTGTACGTCAGGCTGCCCGGGTCGCCGGCGCAGGCCAGCACCAGCCCGTGCTTGACCCTTCCCCCACGCACCCGTTCCTTGTTGCGGGCCAGCCAGGTGATCGCCCCGATGGTGCCGGGCGCGAAGAGGAACCGGTAGGTGTAGTACGGCGTCTGCTCCGCCAGCGCCTGGGCCAGGAACGTCGCCACCGCGATGCCGGCCAGGTTGTCGTTGGCCAGCGACGGGTGGCAGACGTGGCAGGAGACGAGCACCTCGTCGGGGACCTGCCCGGGGACCACGTGCTCGGCGTAGGTGAGGTGGCCGTCCGCGAGGGTGGAGTCGATGCGCACCTCGTACTCGCCGTCGGGCAGCGCGTCCAGGGTTTCCTGGGCCAGGCAGAACCCCCAGTCCCGCTTGTAGTAGCTGGTGCGGTACGGCACCCAGGACGGGTGGTCCGGCAGGGTGTGCAGGTGCGCACGCAGCTCGGACAGGGGCATGGTGGCCGACACCGGCACGCTGTAGCCGAGCACGTGCAGGCTGGACTCCGCGAAGTCGACGACGCGGTTGCCGGCGGGGTCGGCGATGTACGCGTCCCGGATGTTCCACTCCTGCGGCACCGTCCAGTCGAGCACCCGCGTCCCGGTCGGCACCTCGTGCACCTGCAGCGGAAGGTACTCGTCGACGATCCGCAAGGTGGCGCGCACACCGTCTCCGGTGATGCTCCGGCACAGCGGGTAGAGCCGCTCCACCAGCGCGTACATCTGCTCGCCGGCCCCGGTCACCGGCGCCACCGCAGGGTGTCGTCCACGGCACCGGTCTCGGACGCCGCGCGCAGCACGGCCAGCCGGGTGAAGCGCTGCTCGAAGTCCTCCCGGGTCAGCCCGTGTGTCCGGTAGGCGTCGGCGAGTTCGAGCGCGCCCTGCTTCACCGTCCACGCGCAGTCGAAACCGGGTATCGCGGCGCGGAACCGGGAGAAGTCCACCCGGTAGGAGCGCGGGTCGGCACCCGTCTCCCCGGTGATCACCACCCGGGATCCGGGCACCGCCTCCGCGACCTGCCCGGCGATCTCGGCGACCGTGACGTTGTTGGTCTCGCTGCCGATGTTGAAGGCGCGGGCGTGCACCGCCTCGCGCGGGGCGGCCAGCGCGGCCGTGAAGGCCCGCGCGATGTCGGCGGCGTGCACCAGCGGGCGCCAGGGGGTGCCGTCGGAGAGCACCCGCACCTCGCCGGACAGCAGCGCGTGGCCCACCAGATTGTTCAGCACGATGTCGGCGCGCAGCCGGGGCGAGTGGCCGAAGGCGGTGGCGTTCCGCAGGAAGACCGGGCTGAAGTCGCCGTCGGCCAGCGCGTGCAGGTCGTCCTCCACCCGCACCTTGGACTCCGCGTACGGCGTCACGGGGCGCAGCGGCGCGTCCTCGCCCACCAGATCGTCACCGCCGGCGGCACCGTAGACCGAGCAGGTCGACGCGTACAGGAAGCGCCGCACCCCGGCGTCGCGGGCCAGCCGGGCCAGCCGTACGGACGCGTGGTGGTTGATCTCGTAGGTGAGGTCCGGGGCCAGCGCTCCCAGCGGGTCGTTGGAGAGCGCGGCCAGGTGGATCACGGCGTCCACCCCGGCCACGTGGTCGGCGGTGACATCGCGCAGATCCACCTGGTGCCCCGGCGGGTCGGCGGGTGCCGGGCCGAGGACGCAGCCGGCGAACAGGCCGGCGTCGAGGCCGACGACCTCGTGCCCGGCGGCGGCGAGGACCGGGGCCATGACGGTGCCCAGGTATCCCTGGTGACCGGTGAGCAGTACGCGCAAGGTGTCAACCCCCCAGGTTGAGCGTGAGTTTGGTGACGGCGAACGCCTCGGCGTAGCCCTCGTGGCATTCGATGCCGCGGATCCGCGCGAGGCCGAGAAAGGCCTCACGGTCGTACCAGGGCCGGTGCCGCTGCGAGGGGTAGTGCTCCCGCAGCAGCCGCACCTTCTCTTCGGCGGTCTGCGGCGTGAGCGGCTGGTAGGCCGCCATACGGCCGAGGTCGCCGTCCCATTTGACGATCTCGTAGCCGAGGACCAGGTGGTCGCGGAAGGCGGTGGGTATCAGCCGCGCCAGGCCGCGGTGGTCCTGGTGCGCGTCCTCGGTGCGCGGGGCCAGGACCAGCTCCGGGTCGGTGTGCGCACGCAGTTCCTCGACCGCGGCCTTGGCCTCTTCCCAGCGCGCGGGCAGCCGGCCGTCCGGCAGTTCGCGCACGGTCAGCCGCAGGTCGGCGCCCGGACAGAAAGCGGCGAGCGCGGCCCGCTCCTCCCGCTCCCGCTCGCTGCCGGCGCCGGAGAGCACCAGCGCGTCGACACGGATACCCGGCCGTGCGCGGCAGAGCGTCAGCAGGGTGCCGCCGGCGCCGATGGCGAGGTCGTCGCAGTGCGCGCCCACCGCGACGATCCGGTCCGGGCGCCCGGCCCCGAGCCGGATCACGCGCCCACCCCGGCGCTGTCCTCCCACACGGCCCACGGGCGGTCGCCCCGGGCGTAGGCGGCATCCAGCGCGGCCCGCTCCTTCACGGTGTCGGTCGGCTTCCAGAAGCCGCGGTGCCGGTGCGCCACCAGCCGGCCGCGCTTGGCCAGCTGGGCGCACCCGTCGCCCACCAGGTCCCCGTTCTCCGGGATGTGGTCGAAGACCTCCTGGCGGAGCACGAAGTAGCCGCCGTTCTCCCACAGCGGCAGCTCGCTGACCGCGGTGATGCCGCCCACCAGGCCGTCCTCGGCCAGGTCCACGCAGTGGAAGGAGGACTGCGGCGGCACCACCATCATCGACGCGCCCGCGTCCCGCCGGGCGAACTGGTCGATCATCTGCGGCAGCGGCGCGTCGGTGAGCACGTCGGCGTAGTTGGCGAGGAACATCTCGTCGCCGTTCAGGTGCTGCCGCACCCGGCGCAGCCGCTCTCCGATCGGTGACTCGATGCCGGTCTGCACGAACGTGATCGTCCAGCCGGCGATGTCGGTGGACAGCAGCTCGGTCCGCCCGCCTCGCAGTACGAAGTCGTTGGACGCCGTCTCCTCGTAGGTGAGGAAGAAGTCCTTGATGTGGTGCGCCCCGTACCCCAGGCACAGGATGAACTCCGTGTGCCCGAAGTGCGCGTAGTAGCGCATGACGTGCCAGATCAGCGGACGCGGGCCGACCATCGCCATCGGCTTGGGGAGGTCGTCGGACGCCCCGCTGCGCATCCGCAGCCCGTAACCGCCGCAGAACAGTACGACCTTCATGGCTTGACCTCGACAATGCTCAGTTCCGGGATGGGAAAGACCAGCCGGCCGCCCCAGGCGTGCACGAAGGAGAGCTGCTCGACCAGTTCGGCCCGCAGGTTCCAGGGGAGGACCAGGACGTAGTCCGGTCTGTCGGCGGCTATCCGCTCGGGCGGCAGGACCGGGACGCGGGTGCCCGGGGTGAACCTGCCGTGCTTGTAGGGGTTGCGGTCGACCGTGTAGGGGAGCAGGTCGGGCCGGATGCCGCAGTGGTTGAGCAGGGTGTTGCCCTTGCCCGGGGCGCCGTAGCCCACGACCGTCTCGCCGCGCTCGGCCGCCTCGATGAGGAACCGCAGCAGGTCCCGGCGCACCTTGGCCACCCGGGCGGAGAACTCGGTGTACCCGGACAGCTCCCGCAGCCCGGCGGCCTTCTCCCGGTCGAGCACCTCGGCCACCCGGCGGGACGCCTCGCCGGCCGCCTCGGCAGGGCGGGCCCACAGCCGGATCGAGCCGCCGTGCGTGGGCAGCGGCTCGACGTCCACGAGCGCGAGCCCGCCGCTGGCGAGGGCCCGGATCGCGGAGGCGACCGTGTAGTACTGGAAGTGCTCGTGGTAGATCGTGTCGTACTGGTTCTGCTCGATCAGGGTCAGCAGGTGCTGCACCTCGATGGAGACCCAGCCGTCGTCGGCGACCAGGGCACGCAGCCCCCGGGTGAACCCGACCACGTCGGGGATGTGCGCGTACACGTTGTTGGCCACGACCAGGTCGGCCGGGCCGTGCTCCTCGCGGACGGCCGTGCCGGTCGCCGGGGTCAGGAACTGAGTGAGCGTGGGCACGCCCGCCTCCCGCGCCGCGGCCCCGACGTTCACCGACGGCTCGATGCCGAGGCAGCGGATCCCCCGGTCCACCAGGTGCCGCAGCAGATAGCCGTCGTTGCTCGCCACCTCGACCACGAAGGCTTCCCTCTCCGCGGGGCCGAGGCCCAACTGCCGGACGGCGTCGCCGACGAAGGTCCGCGCGTGCTCCACCCAGGAGGTCGAGTACGAGGAGAAATACGCGTACTCCTCGAACGTCTCCTCCGGCGTGATCAGCACAGGGAGCTGCGCGAGCCAGCAGTCGGTGCAGACCCGCAGGTGCAGCGGGTACGCCGGTTCCGGCTGGTCCAGTTGGTCCGCGGACAGAAAGCTCTCACACGGCGGCGTCGCCCCGAGATCGACGACGCTCGCCATCGCCTCCGAGCCGCAGAGCCGGCATTGTGTCATGTAGTGCCCCCCAAAGATTCCGTCCGCCCCGCGAGCGCGGAGCGGTACCCCTCCACCAGGCGCTCCAGCCCGACGGCCGGACTGAAGCCCTGCTCGTAACGGCGCCGGGCCGCCCGGCCCATCTCCCGGTTGCGGTCGGGCCGGGCGGTGATCCGCCGCAGGCACGCCGCGAGCGAGGCGGCCTCGCCCGGCCGGTGCAGCAGCCCGGTCACTCCGTCCTCGACGAGTTCGGCGAAGGCGCCGTGCCCCGCGGCGACAGCCGGGACCCCCGCCGCCATCGCCTCCACGACCACCAGCCCGAACGCCTCCAGCCATGTCGAGGGAGCCACCACGGCGACCGACCGCGCGAGGGCCTGCCGGCACTCCGCCCCTCCGTACAGTCCGGCGTAGCGCACGTCCTCGCGGCCCGCCGCCCACGCGGCCACCTCGGACTCCAGCGGCCCCGCTCCCGCGATGACGAGCGGCACGCCCACACCGCCGCTCGCCGCGACCTCGTCCCACGCGGCCATCAGCAGCCGCACGCCCTTGGCCTCGGCGAGCCGGCCGAGGAAGAGCAGGTGCGTGCCGGGGCCCGACCGGCGGGCGTCCGGGTCGGGCACGAAGTTGTGCTTCACCACCAGCCGCTCGGCGGGCATTCCGGCCCCCACCAGCACGTCGCGCTGCGCCGCGGAGATGCAGAAGAACCGCTCCACGCCGGACCACCACCGCCGCCGGTTGGCCGACAGACTCACCGCGAGGGGCACCGTCGCCAGCCGGGAGCCGCGGTAGCAGCCGTGCCGGACGGCGGGCAGCGGCGCCGTCCCGACGCACTCGGTGCACGGCCGGCCGTCCCGCTGGAGGGTGCCGGGCGGGCAGACCTGGGTGTAGTTGTGCAGCGTGGCGACGGCGGGCACGCCCGCGTCGGCGCAGGCGGCCAGCACGGCGGGCGACAGCAGCGGGAAGACGTTGTGGAGGTGCACCACGTCGGGGCGCGAGGTGCGCAGCCGGGCCGCCAGCTGTGAGCGGACCGCCGGGTTCCACGGCACCAGCAGCGGCACCGCGGCCTTGCCCAGCGGGGACATGCCGGCGATGTCGTCGCTGCGCCGCTCGAAGACCTCGACCCGGTGCCCGGCCGCGCGCAGCAGCCCCACCTCCTGGTCGACGACCTTGTTCTCCCCGCTCGGCTGCGCCGAGGCGTAGCGGTTGTGCACCACCAGGACACGCATGCGTGAGGTCACCTCCGCTCCTGAGTCCGTCGTGGAAGCTGTCGTCGGGGGACCGCGGACGCCGGAAGGGGCGTGGCGGTGGCGGGGGCGGCCAGCAGCGAGGCGGCCACGGCCAGGTGCAGCAGATACGGCGAGGCGTCGCCGAGCCCGGCCTCGGTGTACGACGCGATCGCGCAGTAGCTGATCAGGAAGATCGCGCAGGCCCTCGGCAGCGACGGCGGCCGCAGCAGCGCCACGCCACCGAGCACGAGGAAGACCGCCGCGACGAGGGCGACACCGCTCCAGCCCTGCTCGTGGTAGACGGCCAGCCAGCTGTTGTCGATCGGCAGCCCGCCGAAGGACTTGTCGCCCAGGCCCACCCCGAACACCTTCTCCGAGGTCGTCCGGGGGGCCGCCAGCAGGGCGTCCCAGACCTTGGCCCGGCCGGTGAGGCTGGTGAGGTGCTCCTGGCTCTGTCCGCGCAGGAACCAGGCCCGCAGCGCGGAGGCGAACCCCACGGCGGCGACCGCGGCGACCAGCGCGGCCCAGGCGAAGAAGCGGCGCGCGGCGGCACTGGTGAGCACGAGCGAGCCGATCGCCGGCGTCAGCCCGATGAGCAGGCCGAGCGTGGCCGTCCGGGTGTGGGTCAGCGCGAGCAGGACGAGCGAGGGGACGAGGACGACGGCCGCACCGGCCTTGTCGGTCCGGCGGCCCAGGACGAGGAGCACGGTGAGCCCGCTGATCACCGCGGCGTACTGTCCGATCTGCGGCGGGGTGAGCGGCCACAGCGCGCCGACCAGCCGCCCGCCGTACAGCTCGGGCATGGCCGTGCCCGGGGAGACGACCGCGCCTGCGGCGACCGACCCCAGCACCGCGAAGTACGTCCGGACGTGGTGCCTCACGAAGGTCAGGCCGCCGTCCCACCAGCGGGTGAGCAGCCACAGCGTGCCGACGAACAGAGCCAGCCGGACGCAGCGGAACAGGGCGCCGAACCCGGACTCCAGGTGCAGGCTGGACAGGACGCTCGGCACCAGCAGCAGGGTGAGCAGGAAGACGAGGGCGCCGGCCCGGACGCGCAGCCGGAGATTGAGCACCAGCGCCAGCGCGAACGCGCCGGCCAGCGCGCCCATGGTGACCATCTGGATGAGGGAGCGGGGGAGCGGGACGAGGGTCTTCGCCCCCGCGGAACCGAGCGTGTTGAGGACCAGCAGCCCCCACACGATCCCGACCGCCCTCGGCGTGGCGGCGGGCTGCGGTTCGGTTCCGGGTGGCGTGCCCGCCGTCTCCGCTCCGCCCGGCACCCCGCCGCGCCGCAGCTCCTCGCTCATCTCAACCACCGGCCCGCGGGTCGAGGGTGCTGTCCGCGTCCTGCTGGTAGGGCGTGCCGCGCCACTGCCCGAAGTCGAGCACCCGGCTCGGGTCGTGGGCGACGAACTCCCACGGCCCGAGGTAGACGTTGTCGTGCCAGCGGTTGCGCTGGTCGTGGGTGATCGCCTCGGCCACCCGCTCGCCCTGGTACGGCGACCAGTCCGGATAGGTGCCGTAGTTGGCCAGCACCGCCATGCGGCCGCACTTGACCGTGCACTTGACGGCGGACTTGTCCAGGACGAAGCGGTTGTCGTGGATGTCCACCCGCTGGGTCTTCCACCGGCAGTCGGAGTAGAGCGGCGCCGTGGCGATCGCCGGCCGCGCGCAGCGGCCGGCGTCCCGCACCAGCAGTGTGCAGTCGCCCAAGGAGGTGTTGGCCGGGCTGTTGCAGAACCGGTCGGCGTTCTCCCACAGGGTGATCCCGGACCAGTTGTTCTCCAGCACGTTCCGGTAGACCTCGATCTTGTCCGTGCGGGCTCTCACCCGTGGTTCGCCGCCGGACTCGGACAGGTAGAGCGTCGCGAACGGGAAGCTGTCGCCCCGGTCGGCGTACCGGCGGCCCTCGACCCGGTTGTTCCGCCGGATCGTGTTCTTGCGGATGACCGCGTTGTAGCTCGTCTCATAGATCAGCGCGGCGCCGTCGTTGGCGTCGAGCACGTTCTCCTCGATGCGGAAGTCGTTGTTGTTGGTGTCCGCCCACAACCCGGCCCCGCGGTTGTCGTGCACCCAGTTGCCGCGTACGTCGGCGCCGTCGACGGCCCAGAACTTCACGCCTGCGGTGCAGCCGCAGCCCTTCCGCCGCCGCTCCCAGTCGCCGGTGTTGTTGCCCGCGATCTCGTTGCCCTCGACCACCAGGTCGCGGAGGGGGCCGCCGTCCTTGTAGGCGTTCATGCCGTACTGCCCGTTGCCGCGCAGGCAGCTGGCGCGGACCCGCTGGCGCGAGCCGGCCATCAGCCCGGCGCCCGAGTTGTGCTGGATCGTCGCGTGCTCGACCAGCCACCCGTCGGCCGAGTCGTGGTTGACCACGCCCTCGTTGTGCGGCGCGACGAACCTCTGCACGGTCAGATGGCGGATGGTGACGTCGCGGGCACCGCCGCCGAACGCGTACTGGTTGGTCCGCCGGCCGTCGAGCACCGCGCCCGGCGCGCCGAGGTAGCGGTTCCCCTTCTTGGGCACGACCTGGGAGTAGCGGTCCGCCTTCAGCCGGTGCCTGCCCGGCCGGAGCCAGAACGTGGTGTGCGCGGGGCTGCTCCGGGTCTTCGCGGCCAGGTCACCGACCACCGCGGGATCGACCGTCACCGCGCCCGCCGGCGCCTTCACGGGTCCCGCCGCCGGCTGGGCGCACACCCGGGCCACGGACCGGGCCGCGGTCGGGGAGGGCGCCGCGCTCGGTTCCCCCGGGGCGCCCGGCGTGCCCACACAGCCGGCCACCCCCAGCAGGGCCAGCGCCAACGCCACCACCGCTAACGCCCGGTTCCGCCTCCTGATCCCCACGCGCCCCCCTAGCCGTGGAACCTGAGTACGGTGGTGAACCCCTCCGCGCCGCCGGCGAATCCGGTGCCGACCAGCGTGGTGCTGGGCTCCTTGCGTCCGAAGCCGGGGGAGTACCAGCCCAGCACGGGGTATCCCCCGCTCGAAGGGTGCGGGGAAGGGGCGGTCTCGCCGCGATGCGCCCGCCAGCGCAACCGTCCGGGCAGGTCGAGGACGGCGGACCGCTCCTCGCCGTCCCGGGTCCAGGTGAGCCGCGCCCGGTGCTCCACCAGGTCCGCCGTGATCGCCGGCCCGAGGTGGAACGCCAGCCGCGCGGCCCGGCGCGGGCCGCGCACCTCGTCCACCACGCGCAGCTCCCGGCGCCCGGCGGTCAGCTCCACCCGGCGGCGGTGCACGGTGCCCTGGTAGCCGTCGTGCTCGGCGCACCAGCGGGCCGTGCCCTCGTCGGGGACGTCCGCGAGCAGCACCCGGGTGCGGGCGTGCCGTGTCCACAGGAACGGGCCGCCGGAGAGGGACTGGTCGCGGTCGTCGAGCTGCAGGGTGTTGTGGCCGAGGGTCGAGCGGAAGTACCGCCGCCACTCGCGCTGCCCGTGGTAGCAGTAGGTCCCCGGATCCGCGAGGACGTCGACGCCGTCGTGCCGGACCTCCACGGACAGCGCGTCCGCGTGGGCGTGCGCGGCGATGGACCCGAAGCCGTGCGGACCCCCGTCGCAGCGGCACCAGATGCCCTCCGGACCGCGCAGGATGGTCATGCCCGCGTCCGCGAAGTGGTCCGGCCGCCGTGCCGGGCGGGCCACGGCCGGTGCGGTTCCGCTCCTGGCGCCGGTTCCCCTCACGGAGTCGGGCCCTCGCTCCGAGCGCGCTCCCTGCGCGGGGGCGGGTCGTCCCTGCTCCGGGCCCGGTCCTTGGTCCGGGTCCGGGCCGTGCTCCGGGCCCGGTCCCCGCCTCGCGTACGGCCGGACGAGTGCGGCCAGCAGCGGGGTGCGCACATCCGTGGCGGTCACGGCCGGCCACCAGGCGAGCCGGCCGAACACGGCGTCCCCCGTGGAAAGCAGCGAGGCCCAGCGGTCGGTGCCCGCGCCGTCCAGGACCAGACCGTACCCGTCGTCCGCGTCCCCCTGGCGCGGTGGTCGCAGCCGGCTGTCCACGACGGCCGCGAGCGCGTCGGTCATGCGCAGCAGTACGAGGCGGACCGTCGCGGGGACCGGCACACCGGCGGCGTCCGCCTCGGCGACCGCGGCCAGGCCCAGCTCCAGGACGAGCCCGTGGTATTCGGTGGCCATCTCCCGGTTGAGGCCCGAGGGGAAGGTGTTGGCGCGCAGTTGCCGCTCCAGCGACCGCAGCGCGGCGGACCGCCAACGCGCCGAGGAGGGGAACCAGTCGAACGCGCAGGCCGCGGCGGACTGCCCGGCGGCCTCCGCGATGACATGGTTGTTCGCCGACGAGCCCCGGCTGGGGAAGGCGGCCAGCCAGCGCTGGTGGTGCCATATCTGGTGCAGCGCCACCGGGTTGTCCTCGAACAGTCCGGCCGCGCCCGGCCAGCCGTCCAGCAGCCGGCGGATCCACACCCACGACAGCAGCCGGATGCCCAGCTCGATGCCGCTGATCCAGTGCACGCCGCGCAGCGGTGGGTTGGCCGCCCACCACGACCGCAGGTGCTCGGCCACCCGCTCGGCGTACCGCTCGTTCCCGGTGACCGCGTAGGCCGCGGCGAGCCGGGTGAGGTGCTGGTGCCGGGAGGGCTCCCAGATCTGCTTGATGTCTCCGACCGCCTCCTCGTCCCGGTACGGCACGTCGAAGGCGTAACCCCACGGGGCCCGGCGGCCGGTCCTCGGGTCGTAGGACCAGTCCGGGTCGGCCATGTCGTCGCGCTCCACCCCGAAGTACACGGCGTGCCCGGCCATCAGCCGGTCCGCCTCGGCGACGAGACGTTTCACGGCGTCCGGCGGCACCGCCTCCAGCGCCCCGGCGGGCAGGACGGCGGTGAACCGGGCGCCGGCCACGCGTGGGCACCGCGGCCGCGCCGACCGCCACCGCCGCCTGCGCACCGCGTCGCCCACCCGGCCCGCGACCTCCCCCGGTTCCATCCGGGACAGCCGCCGCAGGTACCAGCCCGTACTGGTCGGACCCGCGGTCATCGCACCCCCGCCAGTGTCACCGGCGCACCGCAGGCAAGACCGGCCGGCACGGCGAGGGTGGCCGCCGTGGTGGCGGCCAGCGACCTGAGCGGCACCGGCATCGGCCCGCCGCTCCGCACGGCCTTGACGAACGCGGCCAGCTCGGCGTTCTGCCCCTTGTTCCGGGCCTTGGGCAGCCGCGGACCGACCCACCGCTTGCGGCGGCCGTCGTAGACAGTGGCGCGGACGAAGTCGTCGAGCCGCAGCGCCTTGCCGTCCGCGACCAGGTCCAGGGTCTCCTTGGGGAAGGCGGCCGGGCCGGTGGTGACGTAGCCGATGGTGGCGGTGGAGCCGTCCGGGTAGCGCAGCACGATCTGGAGGTCCTCGTTGCCGGACGGGGCGACCGCGTACACCGAGACCGGGTCGGCCCCCAGCAGCCAGCTCGCCGTGTCGATGAAGTGCCCGCCCTCGCCGGCGAACCGCGAGCCCTCGGTGGCCTGGCGCAGGTACCAGCTGCCGTGGTCGAGGCGGCCCGCGTTGACCAGGTAGCGGAGGCTCGCCGGGCCGGTCCTGGCGCCGAAGACCTGCCGGGCTTCCCGCAGCAGCGGCGCGAACCGCCGGTTGAAGCCCACCTGCAGCCGGTCGTTGCCGGACTCCTCCACCGCCGCGAGGACGCCGGCCAGCTCCTCCTCGGTGAGGGCCAGCGGCTTCTCCACGAACACGGCCTTGCCGGCCAGCAGTGCCTTGCGGGTCAGTTCGGCGTGCGAGCTGTGCCGGGTGACCACGAAGACCGCGTCGATGGACGAGTCGCCGAGCACGGCGTCGAGATCGGTGGTCGCCCGGGAGAAGCCGAACTTCCGCTGCGCGTTGGCTCCCGAGAGCGCCGTCGTGGTGACGACCGTGGACAGCTCGACCCCGTCGCGCTGTGCCAGGTGCGGCAGCAGCATCGATGTCGCGTAGTTCCCCGCGCCGGCGAACGCGAGCCGCACCGGCGTCCTGGCTGCCCTGGCCGGGACGGACACCCCGCCGCCACCCCGCCGCACGGCGGGCACGGACACCACCGGGGGCTCCGCGCCCGGGGCCTCCCCGCCGGGCGCGGGATACCGGAACAGCACGGCCACGGCCTTCATCTCGCCGTCCTTGAGGCGCTGGTAGGTCCCGACGGCGTCGTCGAAGTCCGCGATGTGGGAGATCAGCGGTTCGACGTCGACGCTGCCGCGGGCGAGGAGGTCGAGGAAGCAGGCGAGATTGCGGCGCTCGGTCCACCGCACGTGGCCGACCGGGTAGTCGCGCCCCTCCAGCTCGTACTCCGGGTCGTAGCGCCCGGGGCCGTAACTGCGGGAGAACCGGACGTCCAGCTCCTTCTCGTAGTAGGCGTTCCACGGCAGGTCCAGGCGGCACTTGCCGATGTCGACGACCCGGCCGCGGTCCCGGCTCAGCCGGGCGGCCAGCTCGACGGGCTGGTTGCTGTCGCCGCCCGCGGCCAGATACACCTGGTCCACGCCCAGGCCGCCGGTGAGGCGGGCGACGGCCGTCTCCACGGCCGCGGAGGCGGGATCGCCGCAGGAGGCGGCGCCCAGGCGCTCGGCCAGCTCGCAGCGCACCGGGTCGGGGTCGGCGCCGACGACGCGGACCCCGGAGGCGGTGAGGAGCCGCGCCACCAGCTGTCCGATCAGGCCGAGGCCGATGACCAGCGCCACCTCACCGAGCTGCGGCCGGCCCTGCCGGACGCCCTGCAGCGCGATCGAGCCGACGGTGCCGAAGGCCGCGTGCCGCGGTGCGAGGCCGTCCGGCACCTGGGCGTAGAGGTTCTTCGGCACCCAGTTCAGCTCGGCGTGCAAGGCGTGCTCGTTGCCGGCGCAGGCCACGAGGTCGCCCGCCTTCACGTCGTCGATCCCGGCGCCGACCTGCTCGACCACCCCGCACAGCGAGTAGCCCAGCGGCGTGTAGGAGTCCAGTTTGCCCATCACCTTGCGGTAGGTGGCGGGCACTCCGTTGGTGGCCACGCTCCGCATGACCTTGGCCACCTGGTCGGGACGGGAGCGGGCCTTGCCCACCATCGACATCCCGGCCTCGGACACCTTCATCAGCTCGGTACCGGTGGAGATCAGCGAGTAGGTGCTCCGCACCAGTACGCCGCCGGGCTTGCACCCGGGCGCCGGCACGTCGAGCAGCGCCAGTTCGCCGCTCTTGTAGTTCTGCACAACCTGTTTCACCCGAAGTCCTCTTGTCTCTACGCCGTGATCGGTGAGTTCCGGCCGGACCCGCAGGTCGCGCCGCGATACCAGTACTCGAGGGTCAGCACGTGCCACAGATGCTTGGAGTAGTCCCGCTGCCCGGCCGCGTCCTCGGCCACGAGCCGCGCCAGCGCGTCGCGGCGCAGGAACCCGGAACGCACCAGCTCGCCGTCCTCGGCCACCTCGCGCACCAGCGGTGCCAGGTCCCGGCTCATCCAGGCCCGCAGCGGAGCGCTGAAGAGGCCCTTGGGCCGGTAGACGATCTCCCGGGGCAGGACCGAGGCGGCCGCCTCCTTGAGGACGGCCTTGCCCTGCCGCCCGACGATCTTGCGATCGCCGGGCACGGCGAACGCCGCCTTCACCACCTCGACGTCCACGTACGGCACCCGCACCTCGGTCGACGCGGCCATGCTCGACCGGTCCGTATAGGCGAGGTTGAGGCCCGGCAGGAACATCCGGGCGTCGCCCAGGCACATGCGGTTGACGAAGTCGTCCAGGTCGTTGTCCTGGTAGATGTCCGCGTGCTCGCCCAGCACGTCCTCGACCGCCGGGGCCAGGTCCGGATCGAGCAGGGCGAGCAGCTCCGCCCGGTCGTACATGGTGTAACTGCGCCGGAACGCCGTCTCCTCCGGCAGCTCCGCGAAGGAGAGGAACCGCTTCGCGAAGCGCACCGACCGGAACCCGCGCCGGGAGGTGGCGACCGGCAGCCGGTCCACGGCCCGGGACAGGCCGCGCCGCAGCGGCCCGGGGACGCGCTGGTAGCGCAGCGCGAGCAGATTGGCCAGGTGCTTGCGGTACCCGGCGAACAGCTCGTCGGCGCCCATCCCCGAGAGCATCACCTTGACCCCGGCCTCCCGCGCCGCCGAGCAGATCAGGAAGGTGTTGATCGCGGCCGGGTCACCGATCGGCTCGTCCAGGTGGTACGTCATCCGCGGCAGCAGGTCCAGCACGTCGGGAGCGATCTCGATCTCGTGCAGGTCGACGCCGAACCGCTCGGCCACCTGCCGCGCGTAGCGCAGGTCGTCGGGCATCGCCTCGAACCTGGCGTCCTGGGCGCGGAACCCGATCGTGTACGCGGAGATCCCGGGCCGGTGGCGGGCCGCCAGCGCGGTCAGATAGCTGGAGTCCAGGCCGCCCGAGAGGAAGGCCGCCACCGGTACGTCGGAGAGCAGGTGCCGCCGGGTCGACTCCTCGATGAGGGCCGCCAGATCGGGGAGTTCGCCGCTGCGGGCCCGCTCCCGGCCCTCGGCGGCGACGTCCCTCAGCTTCCAGTACCGGCCGCGCTCCACCCGGCCGTCGGGACGGCACCGCAGCCAGCTCCCCGGCGGCAGCTTCTCCGCCTCGCGGAACGCGCAGCGCGAGTCCGGCACCCAGTAGTACAGCAGCGAGGCCACCAGTGCCGCGTGGTCCACCCGCAGCGACCCACCGGCCACCGCGGCGAGCGCCTTCAGCTCGGAGGCGAACACCAGGCCCTCGCCGCGCCGCAGCAGGAACAGCGGCTTGATGCCGAGCTGGTCGCGGGCCAGCACCAGCTCGCCGGTCCGCTCGTCGAAGACGGCGAACGCGAACATGCCGCGCAGCCGGGGCAGGCAGTCGGTGCCCCAGCGCCGCCAGCACTCCAGCAGCACCTCGGTGTCGGAGGTGCCGCGGAAGCGCACCCCGGCTGCCGCCAGTTCGGCACGCAGCTCGGGCGCGTTGTACAGCTCGCCGTTGTACGTCAGGCAGAGGCCGCCGGAGGCCATCGGCTGGGCGCCGGCCTGGGACAGGTCGATGACGGCCAGCCTGCGGTGCCCGAGGTGCACTTCGCCGTCCCCGGCCGGGTGGCTGTAGCGGCCCGCCCCGTCCGGGCCGCGGTGGGCCAGGAGACCGGTGAGCCGGTCGGCCACGGCTTCTCCGTCCGGCCATCGGTAAGCGCCTGCGATGCCACACATGTCCTACCGCGCCTCCTGGTCGTTGTCCGGGCCCTGTTGTACGGCCCACATCGGCAGCCGCTCCGCCGGCAGCCGGCCCTCTCCCACTGCCTGAACGGTGTGGGAGGTACCCCGGCCGTTCCGCCGGGCCGGCTGCTCGCCCCGGCCGCGCGGGGCGGGCGGGCCGTCCCAGAGCGTGCCGTCGGTCCGGTCCCGTGGATCGGGGTCGACCAGCACGACGCCGAGCACCGCAATGTTCTGGTCCGCGAGCTGCCGCGCCACGGTGTGCAGCCACGCGGCGCTGCCGCTCCCGGCACGCACGACGAGCACGGTCCTGCTGCCGAGGTACCGCAGGTCGGTCCACGCCGTGCCGGGCGCGACCGAGCCGACGCCGATCCGGCGCACCGGGGAGGCGACGGTCCCGGCCTGCTCGACGCCGACCACGTCCGGGCCCTCCGGCTGCCGGCTCAGGCCGGCGAGACGCGGGCCGGGCAGCCCGTCGACGACCACCACCGGCCCGTCCTGTGCCAGTGCTTCCGCGAGACGCAGGGCGAGCACGCCGGTGGTGCGCGCACAGCCCAGTTCCAGCAGCGACACCCCGTCCGCGCAGCCGCGCACGGTGCGGGCCAGGGTCGCGGTGAGCCGCTCGTGCGCCACCCGGGCCCGCCGGTGCCGCCACGGCCCGGCCGTCCGGCGGGGCGCGCGGCGCAGTTCCGCGATGACCGAGGCGCCCAGGTCCGCCGCGACCTCCCGGCGCAGCACCGGGCGGTCCGCCACCACCGCGCCGACCGCGGCCACCGCGAGCCCGAGCACGAGTCCGAGGACGCACCCGATCGCCGCGTCGGTGACAGCGGTCCTGGCCAGGGAGTGCCGCACCGCGCGGGGCGCGTCCACGATCTGCGTCCCGGCGACGAGTTCGGGCGCACCGGTGCGCGCATCCGCTGCGCGCTGGTCGAAGTCGGCGATCCTCGAGGTGAGTTCGGCCCGCCGGGCGAAGAGCGACTCGACGCCGGCCGACGCTTCCGGGCCGCGTCCGGGCGAGCGGCCCGAGATGGCCTTGTTGACCTCGGTGAGTTCGTCCCGCATCCGGTCACGCTGGTCGAGCAGCGCCTTCGCCTCGGCTTTCGCGGTCTGCCGCATCCGCCTCACATGGTCCGCGACGAACGCGTCGGCCAGCGCCCGGGCCCGGGCCACCGCCTGCGCGTCGCTGCCGCCCGTCACCTCGATCTGGAGCAGGTTGTTGGTCAGGCCGGTGCCCCGGTAGTCCGCCATGAAGTCCTCGGGTTCCTCTGTGGACCCGAGGGACCGCAGGGCCTTGCCGGCGATGCGCGTGGTGCCCAGCAGCGCGACATCGGTGCGGATCAGCGTTCCGGTGTCGTTGGGCTGGTCCTCCTTGTGTGTGACCAGCACCTTGGTCACCGCGGTCGGCGGGGGCGGCAGCAGGACCGCCACCGCCGCCCCGGCCAGCAGCCCCAGCAGCGCCATGGCGCACCACAGGCGCCGCCGCCTGCGCACCGCGACCACCAGCGCCCGCAGGTCCAGCAGGGGAGTGGGGGCCGGCGTCTGGGCGGTCGTGCTCGTCGTCACGATGGACCTCCCGTCGCCCGGCCGCCGGCCGCGAGCGCCGGGGCGGCGTCCTGCCTGGGCGAGCCGGCGGCCCGCGCCGGACCGGCCTCGACCTGGCCGGCGACGACCACGCCGACGACCTCGTGCCCGCCGTCCGCACACGCCCCCGCGACACCGGCCAGCTCCTCCGCCGTCCACCTGCCCGCGCTGACGACGACCAGGGCACCGGACTCGGTACCGCGGTCCGGCACCACCGGCCGCGGCACCGGAACACCCACCACCCGCAGCACGGGGCACGCCCCGTTCGCCAAGGTGGGGGAAGGAGCACTCCCGGCCTCGGCGGCGAGGTGCCCGGCGGCCCGGCGGGCGATCTCGTCGCCGTCCGGTACGACGACGAGCAACCGCCGGGCGGCCGGCGCCTGGTCCCGGAGGCGGGCGCACACCCGCCGGTAGCGGATCCGCCTGCCGGCCTCGTCGCCGGACCTCGGCGGCGGCGGCACGTCCCACCGCACATCGACACCCAGCAGCCGGCGCAGCCGGGCCCCCGGGCCGCGTCCGTCGGGGCCTCGCGCGCGCCGTTCGCCGGGCACGTCGACGGTGCCCAGCACCACCGAACCCAGCGCCGTGGCGATCTCCGGTTCGGCGCGCAGGCGGCGGTTCACCCGTGCGGCGACCAGATGGCCGACGACCGCGAGCAGGAAGGACAGCAGCGCCCCGGAGAGGACGAGCTGCACCCGCGTCGGCGGCGCCTCCCCGGTCGGCCGGGCCGCGGGCCCCATGACGACCGGGCCGGCCTTCTCGCCCGCCGGGTCGGCCTGGTCCAGCTTCTTCATGGACTCTTCCAGCGAGGTGCGCAGCTTCTCCAGCGTGGTGCGGGCCTGCACGCTCTCCACCGTCCGCCCCGGATCGGCCGCGTCGGCCAGTTCGGTGATGCGGCGGTTGGTCTCCGCCACCTTCTTGCGCAGCGTCTCCTGGCCCGTGACGGCTTCGGGGTCGGTGGTGCCGCCCGCGATCCGCGTGGCGAAGGCGACGAACTGCTGGGCCACCAGGTCGGACAGCCGCTGTGCGCGCTCAGGGGTCGTCGCCGTCCCCGAGACGCGGATGATGTTCCCGTCGGAGGCATCGGCGCTCACCCTGTCCCGCAGCTCGCCGCCGCTGACGTCCGGCCGGCCGAGTGCGGCGGCGGCGCGGTCCAGCACCGCCGAACTGGTCGCGATCTGCGCCTGGGTCAGCAGCTCGCGCTCCTCCCACTGCCCCGGCAGCAGAACCGACGCCGACGCCGTGTAGCGAGGCGGGAACAGCACCGAGGCGCCGTAGCCGACGAGCGCGCCCACCACGGTGAGGACGGCCAGCAGCCGCCAGCGCCGGCGGAGGATCCGTCCGATCGTGACCAGGCGTATGGTGTCATCGCTCAACGGCGGGGCCTCCTCCCCGGCCGGACCGGGGCGCCCTCCGCCACGGGCGCGCGGCCGCGGCAGGCGGCGGCGTAGGCGGCGAGCAGCGCCCGCTGGGAGTTCCGCCAGGAGAGCTGCCCGCCGATCCGCTCCTGGCCGATCCTGCCCATCCGGGCCCGCTTGCCGGGATCGTCCAGCAACACCGCGATGAGCTTCGCGAACTGCGCCTCGTCGTTGGCGGGCGCGTAGACGGCGGCGTCACCGGCGGAGACCCGCGCCTCCTTCAGGTCGAACGAGACGATCGGCCGGCCCATCGCCATGTACTCCAGGACCTTGTTCATGGTCGACACGTCGTTGAGCGGATTGCGCGGGTCGGGGGAGAGGCACACGTCCGCGGTGGACAGGTAGCGCACCAGGTCGGCGTCCGGTACGCGCCCGGTGAACCGCACCTGGTCACGCAGCCCGAGCCGCCGCGACAGCTCCACCATCGCGTCGAAGGCGTCACCGGAGCCGACGAACACCGCGTGCCAGTCGGTACGCCCGACCTCGTCACGCAGCTTCGCGAGGGCGCGCAGGGCGTAGTCGACGCCGTCCTGCGGGCCCATGACGCCGAGGTAGCACAGCAGATGGGGCTTGCCCCGCTTCAGCTCCGGCTCCGGCGGCACCGGTTGGAACCGCTCGATCGCGGGCGCGCTGCGCACCACGAAGACGTCCTCGGCGCGTTTGCCGCCCCGGCGCGTCGCGACGTCCCGGTAGCTCTCGTTCGTGGCGAGCACGACGTCCGCCGCCCGGTAGGTCAGCCGCTCCAGCGCGCACACGGCACGGTGGAGCAGGTCCTCACCCCGGCCGAACCGGGAGAGGTACAGCTCGGGCACCAGGTCGTGCTGGTCGAAGACGAACCGCGCGCCGCGCCGCTTGAGCCACAGTGCCGGCAGGAACAGCAGGTCGGGCGGGTTGCAGGCGTGGACCACATCAACCGGGCCGACCCTGCGGGCCAGCCGGGCCGTGTGCCACAACGCCGAGCCGTACTCCCGCAGATAGCCGGCCGGCCCTCCGGTGGCCGCGCGCAACGGGTAGCGGTGGATCCGCACCCCGTCGATCTCCGCCTCCGGCTCCGTGTCCCGCTTGGTCCCGCGGGGGCAGATGACGTGCACCGTCCATCCCGCGTCGCGCAGCGTCGTGCACTCCTGCCACACCCGCCGGTCGAACGGCACCGACAGGTTCTCCACCAGGATCAGCGCGCGCCGCCCCGGCCGCCCGCCGCCCGCCGCGTCACCAGGCAAGGCCCACATACCCCGGCTCGGCCCGGCGCGCCTCGGCGTCGGGAAGGCGGACGAGGTCGATCAGCACCGGGCCGCCGCCATGGGGCAGCGCCGCGAGCACGCCGGGATCCCTGGTGCCGATCAGGCACACCTCGGCGTGTTCGAGGACCTCGTCCACGGAGTCCGCGAGCAGTTGCGTCAGGTGCGGCAGCCGGGTCTCGATGTACTCCCGGTTCGCGCCGAGCAGCCGGGAGAGGCTCACGTTCGCGTCGTAGATCTTCAGGTCGTACCCCTTGCCGAAGAGCCTCTCCGCCAGCTCGACGAGCGGGCTCTCACGGAGGTCGTCGGTGCCGGGTTTGAAGGACAGCCCCAGCAGGCCCGCCCGGCGTTTGCCGGTGCGCTCGACCAGCTCCACCGCGCGCTGCAGATGCGCGGAGTTGGACGGCAGCACGTGGGCGAGGATGGGCACCGAGACATCGGCCCGCTGCGCCGCGTGGACCAGGCTGCGCAGGTCCTTGGGCAGGCACGAGCCGCCGAAGGCGAAGCCGGGCCGCAGATAGGCGGAGCTGATGTTCAGCTTGCGGTCGGCCAGGAACACGTCCATCACCTGGTGCGAGTCCACCCCGAGCGCCTGGCACACCGCGCCCAGCTCGTTCGCGAAGCCGATCTTGAGGCCGTGGAACGCGTTGTCCGCGTACTTGATCGCCTCGGCCGTCGGGACCGGCACCCGGAAGACCTCACCGGGCAGTCCGTCGTACAGCGCCCTCACCGCGTCACCGCTCGCCGCGTCCAGCTCCCCGATGACGGTCTTGGGCGGGTCGAAGAAGTCCCGCACGCTGGTGCCCTCGCGCAGGAACTCCGGGTTGACCGCGACCCCGACGTCCACCCCGGCCGTCCCGCCGACGTACTTCTCCAGGATCGGCACCAGCAGGTTCAGGCAGGTGCCCGGCAGCATGGTGCTGCGGAACACGACGGTGTGCCGCCCGCCCCGCTCGGCCAGCGCCGCGCCGATCTGCTCGGTGACCCGCTCCAGATACGCGGTGCACAGGCTGCCGTTGGGCTCCGACGGCGTGCCCACGCAGACCAGCGACACCTGGCTGTCCGCGAGCGCCTCCCGGACGTCACCGGTGGCCCGTAACGCCCCGGTCCGCACCACCTCGGTGATCAGCTCGCCGATCCGCTCCTCCACCACCGGGGCCCTGCCCTCGTTGACCAGGTCGACCTTCACCTGGTTCACGTCCACCCCGACGACCTCGTGCCCCATGCCGGCCAGGCACGCGGCCGACACACAGCCCACGTAGCCGAGCCCGAAAACGCTGACCCTCATGACCCGTCCCTCCCCCCGGGCAGGCCCTTGTGGCCTGCCGCCCCTGCTCCGGCCGGACGACGATCTCCGCGCATCAATAGGCCCCCTGTCCCTGGAGCACCGCCCGCAGCGTCTTCCACAAGATCACCGTGTCCAGGGCGAGCGACCAGTCCTCCACGTACCGCAGGTCCAGGCGGACCGCCTCCTCCCACGGCAGATCGCTGCGTCCGCTGATCTGCCACAGGCCCGTGAGCCCTGGCTTGACCAGCAGGCGCCGCCGGATGTCCGGACCGTAGGCGGCGGACTCCTCCGGCAGCGGAGGCCGCGGACCCACCAGCGACATGGACCCGGTGAGTACGTTGAAGAGCTGCGGCAGTTCGTCGAGCGAATAGCGGCGCAGCACGGCTCCCACCCGGGTCACCCTGGGGTCCCGGCGGAGCTTGAACAGCAGACCTGCGCCCTCGTTGCGGTCGGCCAGTTCGGCGCGCGCCCGGTCGGCCCCGGCGACCATGGTGCGGAACTTGAAGAGGGTGAACTCGCGGCCGCCCTTGCCGACCCTGCGCTGGCGGTAGAACGCCCCGCCCCGGCTGTCGGCCAGCACGAGCAGCCCGACCAGCACCATCAGCGGCGCGAACAGCACCAGCAGGATCGCCGCGCCCAACCGGTCGACCACCTCCTTGACCGCCCGGCGGACCCCGGTGAAGGCGGGCATGCTGACCCGCAGCAGCGGTATCCCGAGCACCGCGTCGACATGCAGCCGCGGTCCTGCCACCTCCATCAGCACGGGGGCCACCACCATCTCCGCCTCGCTGCCCTCCAGATTCCAGGCCAGCCGCTGCAACTGCTCCGGTGACCAGTGCGGGTCCGGTGTGACCGCGACGACGCGGTAGCCGTCGCGGCGCACGTGCCCGGCCAGGTCGGCCAGCCGGCCGACGACCGGCACCCCGTCCAGCTGGTCGCCGTCGAGTCCGCGGCCGTCCGGCGTGCACACCGCCTCCACCCGCCAGCCCAGGTGCGGGAACTTGCGGACCCGGGTGATCAGGTCCCGCACGGTGCCCGGGCTCCCGGCGGCGAGCACCGGTCTCAGACACCGCCCTTCCTTCCGCTGCCTGTGCAGCCGAAGGCGCAGCAGATAGCGCGCGGTCATGGTGATGAGTGCGATCGCGGGGATCGCGACGAAGATCCAGAGCTTGATGTTGCGCGAGGTGAGGGCGATCCCGCCGAGCGCCAGCACCACGGCCGCCATGAACAGCGAGCGCCCGAGCCGGCGGAACTCCTCGGCGCCCTGGCCCAGCACGGCCGGCACCCACGCCCGGCTCACCGCCAGCGCGCCCAGCACCAGCAGTTCGGTGCCGATCGCGAGAATGCCCCACTTCTCATGCCAGTTGGCCGCGTCACGGGCCCCGAAGAAGATGCCTGTCGCCGCCACCACGAAGGCGGTGACCAGGGTGTCACTGGTGATCACGGTACGGCGGTACCGCTGCTCCCAGTCGTTCGCGGTGCGGTTCATCGCCCTGTCCGCCAGACGTTTGTCCGCCGACGGTAACGGGCTGACTAACCCCCCCTTTTGCACGGCACCCCCCGTACCGGAAGTGGTGCGACATGTGCGCCCAGCACTGTTCCTCCCCCCGGGGAGGCCCCCGCCCCCCGCAGCGTTCCTCCCCACGGGGGGCCTCCGCCCCCGCGCCGCGCTGTTCCTCCCCGGCGGAACGCCCACGCCCCCCGCGCACGACATCCCGGATCCGCCGACGCCACGTGGACAGCCCACCCCGGCGGCAGGGCATGCGCATGCCCCGCCGGTTCTCCCAAGGTGCTCGCACCCGTCGAAACCCCGGTGCTCCCCGCACCCGAGGCCCCTCCGGGCTCCGAGAAGCGATCACGCCACGTGTGGTGACCGGGGTGTGACCGCTGGCTGTTCGTAGCGCTGGACCTGAAGATCAATGGTGGTCGCTTCGGGCCCGAACGGCTGAAGCACGGTCAATCTAGACCATCGGGACCGGTATGAAGAGAGTATGTGTGGAATTTGTGCCCAAGCTTTGGGAGTTGTTTCATCGAATGATGACCATCCGCGGACGCCCCGGCACCGCCCGGCACCCCGACGGCCCACCCGTCGCGGCGGTGACCCCCGCCGTTCGCGCAGTACGGAGGGCTGATCCGCGCGCCATACGGTGACCCCGGCCCAGGCACGGGGGAAGAGGCACGGGCGGGCCAGCCGGTGATCACCACTCGGACCGACCTGCTCGATCCTGTGCGGCTCACACGCCGCCCCGCCCCCAGAGCGCCGGGTCCGAGCCGCGCGTCGCGCCCCTGCTGAGGCGGCAGTCAGCCGTCCCGAGGGGGCGTTCCGGGGTCACCGGGCCGTCTCGTCGAGTGACAGCACTCCGCGGCTGACGCAGGGTCCGACCGACTGAGCACGCACCACTACGGCAGCTGTCGGACGCGAGTGCGACACTCACCGTTCCATGACGACAACACCGCGCTGGACCGACGACCTGTTCCCCTTCCCGACCCCGCCCGCACTCGCCACGGTGATCGATGTCGCCTGGGAGGAGGGATTCCTCGAGACGGACCTGTACGAGGAGGGCCTGTACGACGCGTTCCGTGTGCAGACCAGCTCCGCCCTGCCGTTCGACCTGTGTGAGGCACCCCTCGCGCCCCAGGGGTGGGAGGACTGCTACGCGGGGGAGGTGTTCCGTCGGCACCACGTACCGTTCATGTCAGTACCGGAACTTCTCCCCTTCGCGGACCTGGGCAACGGCACCTGCGTCGGATGGGTGGTCCCCGCGCCGGAGCTCGGGCGCACCGACCATCCCGTGGCCTCCTTCGGCCACAAGGACCCGGGCATCATAGGCCGGAACACCCTGGACGGCCTCACCTTCCTGCTCGCCCTCGCCCTGCGCAACGGGGGAGAGCGCCGCCGCGCCCAGGTGGCACGGCTGTCCGCCGTGCTCGGCGTCCATCCCACCCCGGACCACGGGGTGGGCCCCGACGGCGGCGACGTGGAGGTTCCGCTCGATCTGGCGACGCCGGCCGGCTGGCGCCACGAGCCCGACCCGTCCGGCACCGGCATCGGCGTCCTCGCACCGGATGACGCCTTCGCCGGCGAGTACCCGGCCTTCACCGGGGAGACGGACACCATCCTGGCCGACGCCTCCCGGATGCTCGACGCGGGCCACCCTGCGAGCGCCCTTCTGGGGCTCACCGCCGCCTACCACGAGGACGAGCAGCGCCTTCCCGCACTCCACCCCCTGTGGGCCCGCGCCTACGACGATCTCGGCCGTACGCTGCTCCGCGATCGTCTCGACGCCATGCTGGAGGACCATCGACGCCGGAGTGCGCTCCACCGCGGCTGAGTTCGATGTTCCGTGGGACGGGAGGGAGAGCCCTCAAGGTCACTCTCCCGCATCGCGCGGGCCCGGGGACTGCCCGCGGACGCTTTCGGGCGAAGGATCCCCGACGGGGTGCGGCCTGCGTGGGTCCGCGCCGTGCGCGTGAGGTGCGCCTGGTCGGCGAAGCCCGCGAAAGCGGCCGCACAGGCCGCGGATTCGGCCGGTGGTTCGGCCATGGCGGCGTGTAGCACGGCCCACAGGGGCAGCCGTGGAAGGGGTACCTCCACCCCGTCACGGACGGGCATGCGCAACCGCGACGGGGAGAGCCCTACCCGGACGGCGACCGCGCCGACCCTGGGGGTGGATCCGGCGCGGGTGACCTGCCGTACCGCGTGGGCGACCCGGGGATCGAGCGGGGCGCTCCCTCCGGCGAGCCTCCTCAGCTCGGCACGGGCCGCGTCCAGGTCGGCGCCGGGACCGGGGCGACCGAGAGCCGCGAGCACGCGCCTGGGCGCGGTCTCGTCCAGGGCCGCTGGGCCGGTGCCGAGCGCCCGTTCCCACGGGTCCAGGAAGAGGACGACGTAGGCCGGGGACACGGTGCAGGTGTGTGCCGGCTGCGGCGGCACGACCACACCGGTCGCGGCGGCGGTGCGGTCACCCACGTAGCCGACCTCGGCACCGCCGCCGGGTGCGAGCACGATCTTCCAGCCGGGTGCCGGTGGGGGTGCAGCCGGAAGGAGCATGACTCGGCGAACTTCGTCGCCGCCGGGCCGGTTGCGAAGTGCAGACGGCGATCGTTTCGTTCAAGCGTCCACGCCCCGGTCGGCGGCACCGTCATGGCGTGAAGGCTACGGCGGCCGTCGCACTGGCGGCCTTCCTGGTGTGCACCGGTGCCGGGCACTTCGTGTGCGCGGACCACGTCCGCGGGCTGGTCCCTTCCTGGTCGGATCACGCACGAGCGCTGGTCGCTGCGGGCGGGGTCGCCCTGATCGTCGACAGCGTGCTCCTCTCCTCGTCGCACCGCCGAGCCGAGCGGCAGGCGGATGGATCGCCGCGGTGATGATCCCGGCCTTCGTCGTCGCGCACCTCAACGGGCCGGCCCGGGCCGTGCGCGACCCGGCCCGACGACCGCTCCACGAAAGGCCGTCCGCGCGACCGAGCCCGCGTCGGCCTGTGGGCGGAACGGCTCGATGCCGAAGAAACCGCTGGCGGCAAGTACTCGGCGGATGCGCGTTGCGGATCCCGTCGAGCGAGTGGCGCGCTGCTCAGACGTGACCGGCAGGGGCTCCGACGGATGAGAAGGGGGGCCGACGAGGGGCGGGTGCTGCCGGAGCCGGTGCCGAGGGTGGGGGCGAGGCCGGGGGAACCGTCACGGTTCGGTCCGCAGCAGTTTGCCGAGGAGGTCCGAGAGCTGCCGGCGCTCGGCAGGGCTGAGGGCATGGAAGGTGCCGTCGAGGAACTCGGGCACGGCGTCTTCCGCCTGGGCGAGGAGCCGGCGGCCGGAATCGGTGAGGGGGACGGCGTAGGCGCGGCGGTCCGCGACGTCTCGTTCGCGGCGTACGTGGCCCGCCTGTTCGAGACCGTCGCAGATGCCCACCATCACGGTGCGGTCGATGCGCGACTCGTCGCTCAGGACGCGCTGCGAGCAGGGGCCGACCTCGGGGAGCATCTTCAGCACCAGGTGCTGGCCGACGCCCAGTCCGAGGGCCCCGGCGTGGGCGTCCGCGGCCCTCGCGACCGTGGCTGAGGCCCGGCACAGGGCGATGTCCAAGCGCTCCGCGGCAAGCCGGGGGAAGTAGGCGGTGCTCGCGCGGTCCGTGGTCCTGGACGGCATGTTGTCTCCCTCCTGAGTCGGCGCCATTGGGGGGAGAGAGAAAGGCCGTTCGAAGGCGGCCATGGCCGGCGAAGGCAGTCATGACCGCGGCGGTGGAACCACCTCCGGGTGGCTCCACCGCCGCGTGACCGGGCAAGTGCTTACGCGTGGGCGCTGATCACGCCGCCGCTGCTGAGCACGATGTAGACACCGTTGGCGTTGAGCCCGGCGTCGTGCCCGTTGGTCTTCAGCGTGGCGGCCACCCCGTCGTTCCCGATGATCTGCGCCTGGTAGCGCAGCTCACCGAGCTTCTTGACCTTGGCGGTCCAGCCGCCCGCGAGCTGGAAGGTGCCCGGCCCCTGGTGCCCGCCGCCCATCCAGGAGTGCACCTCGCCGCCCAGCGTCAGCACGACGAACATGTCGTTGGCGTCGAGCCCGGCGTCGTGCCCCTTCGTCTCCATGGTGGCCAGGACCGAACCACCGTTGACGATCTTGGCGCGGTAGTGCTGCTCACCGAGCTTCTGGATCTTGGCCGTGCTGCCGTCCACCAGCTTCTGGGTACGGGTCGAACCCTTCTTGGCGGTGGTCTTCGGAGCGCCGGCGTTGGCGGGCGACCCGCTCTGCTCGCGGATCTGGTCCTTGCCCGCTGCGGTCCGGGCGCCTTCGCTCTTCGTACCACCGCTGCCGGTGGTGGAAGCGGCCGTGGAGGCGGCGGAGTCCTTCTTCTCCATGGCCGCTTCCTTGCCCCCGCTCTGGCAGGCGGTCAGCGAGAGCGCCGCGGCGACGGCGGCGGCCACCAGGCCGGCGGAACGGACGGTGCGACGAGTACGAACGGTCATGATGCGTATTCCCCCCAAGGGTGTCGGAATCCGGCACCGACGCTCAACCGCGGGTACCGGTCGCAGCTCCTGTTCGCTGCACCCCGTGAGATGGCACCCGAGCACAAGTTGTTCACCGGTTTGTGTCCGCACTTGGTAACAACGGCCACTACCGTCGCCACCCGCCACGAAGAGCCCGAGTCGGCCTGGGTGTCCGATCCGCGTCCGTCATGGGCGCGGCCCTGCCGCGATGACTCCGAGATCATCTCCCGGATTTCTCCCAGGTGGCCCTCAAGAAGCGGCGAGGGCGGGTCTCCCGTATCGGGAAACCCGCCCTCACCTGCTCTTTCACCGCTCGGGACGGCGGGGTGTGGACCCACGCCCCTTGACCCCACCACGGAGAAGGGTGCGGCCTGGAGAGAGCCGCGGACTCGGCCGCCGGCGCTCCGGGCGCTGGCGAGGGGAGTCGTCGATGAGCGACCCGGTCGTCTTGCGGCCGGATGCCGGATGCCGGAGGCCGGGCGGCACGGTGGCAGAGCTGGCCGAGGCGGTCGGCCGGGCACTCTCCTCGTCAGCGCAGGACGAGCAGCGGATGGTCGCGCCGGGTGTGGAGCTGCCACAGTTGTCCGGCCACCGCATCCGGTTCGTGCCGTGCCCCGGGGCCGATGGGTCCGACGACCGTGAGCTGCGCGGCGTACACGCCCTCGTCGCCGAGCGCGTCGTGGAGCATGCGGACGTAGGCCGACTCGGCCGCGTAGGCGATCCCGGACACCGCGCGGTCGCGGTGCGGTTCGACGGCGGCGCCGCCGGTGGTGAACAACAGCGTGCCACGGCCGTGGCGGCGCATGTCCGCGGCCGCCGTGCGGACCACCGCCGTGGCGGCGACGACGCTGAGCGCCAGCGCGTTCGCGACGTCCTGCGGCTCGGTGTCCAGTACCGGTTTGATCCACTCCAGACTCGGTCGCGGGCTGAAGAGCACCACCTCGATGGGGCCGAGCCGCTCGCGCAGCGCGCCGAGCGCGGCGGCCAGCTCGTCCGGATCGGTCACGTCCGCGGTCGCGGTGGCCGGGGCGGCGACCGGCGCCGGGATCTCGCGGGCCAGGTCGGCGGCCATCCGCTCCAGGCGCTCCGCGTCGCGTGCGACCAGCCCGACCGGATGCCCCTCCCGGCCGAACCGGCGTGCCGCGGCGGCCCCCAGCCCAGGGCCGGCACCGATCACCACGAACGCCCCACGGGGCATGGCGGTGTTCTTACCCGCGGTCACGCTGCCGCCCCTGATGCCGGCTCCAGGTCCGCGCTCCTGGTCAGTGTCTCGTTCGCGTCGATCTCGCTTCGCAGGCGTTCCAGGCGGGCGCGGGCGCCGGCGAGCGCGTCCGAGCCGAGCAGGAGCCGCAGCGGCGGTGTCTCGGCGTCGACGGCGGCGGCGATCGCCGCGGCGGCGCGGACCGGGTCGCCGGGCTGGCGGCCGGAGACGGCAAAGGTGGTCTCACGGCGCTTGCCGGCGGTCTGCTCGTAGTCGTCCAGGCGTATGGGGGACTGCTGCATGGAACTCCCCGCCCACCGGGTGCGCAGGCCGCCCGGCTCGGCGAGGGTGACCGCGATGCCGAGCGGGGCGACCTCCGCGGCCAGCGACTCGGACAGTCCTTCGAGCGCGAACTTGGTGGCGTGGTAGTAGCCGGTCGCGGCGAACGCCGCGAGACCGCCGAAGGAGGAGACATTCACGATGCGCCCCGAACGGCGGGCCCGCATACCGGGCAGCACCGCCTTCAGGACGGTGACCACGCCGTGCACATTGGTGTCGTACAGGTCCCGGACCGCGGCGTCCTCTCCTTCCTCGATGGCAGCCAGGTAGCCGTAGCCGGCGTTGTTGACCAGGACGTCCACACGCCCGAACTCCTTCTCGCACGCCTCGACGGCCGCGGTCACCGACGCCGGGTCGGTGACGTCCAGCCGCAGGGCCAGCGCCCGGTCACCATGGGCGGTGGCGAGGTCCCGGACGCTCGCCACGTCGCGAGCGGTCACCGCGACGCGGTCGCCGCGTGACAGCGCGTGCTCGGCCAGGGCGCGGCCAAGACCGCTCGAACATCCGGTGATCAGCCAGACCGGCGCCCCCTCGGCGCCGCCCGCCGGTTCCTCTGCTGTGACAACTTCATTCGTCATGCCTTGATTACAACGGGACTCCGGCGCGGGTGCCACGCCCCTCCGAGGGTGGCTCCCGGAGGGTCAGCTTCGGCGGTGCCTGCCGCGCCGGGGGCAGGCGGCGTCCGTAGAATCCGGCTGGATGACTCGTGACAACAACCAGAACGACAACCGCCTCGGCTCCTTCCTGCGCAGCCGCCGGGAACGCGTCGACCCCGCCTCCGCCGGAGTCGTCGACAACACACGACGGCGGGTCAAGGGTCTGCGCCGCGAGGAACTGGCGCTGCTCGCCGGTGTCAGCCCCTCCTACTACACCCGCATCGAACAGGGCCGCGACCGGCACCCCTCCCGCGAGATCCTCGAAGCCCTGGCCGGTGTGCTGCGCCTGGACGACACCGAGCGGACCTATCTGTGGTCCCTGGTGGCGCCGTCGCTCGCACCGGCGGCCGGCAGCGGCGCGGAGCCGGTCGACGCCGTGCGGCCGGGGGTGCTGGTACTGCTCGAACGGTGGGCCGACCTGCCCGCCTTCGTCGTCGGTCCCCGTCGCGACGTCCTGGCCGGTACCGCCCTCGCGGCCCGGGTCAACCCGGCGTGGAGCCCAGGGCACAACCTGATCGAGTTCACCTTCCTCGACCCCCGTGCCCCCAGGGTGTACCCCGACTGGGAGGACATCGCCGTCCAGGCCGTCGCCGGCCTGCGTACCACCGTGGCGGGCCGGCCCGCGGAGCTGGACGAGTTCGTGGCGAGCATGCGGGAGCGCAGCGACACGTTCCGCGCCCTGTGGGACTCGCACGATGTGTACGACCGCGTGACCGGCCGGAAGCGGCTCGCGGTCGAGGACGCCGGCATCCTCTCCCTCGACTTCGAAACCTTCGCACTCGCCGGCCCCGAGGGGCATGTGCTGTACGTGTACTTCCCGCAGCCCGGCAGCAAGGACGACACGGCACTGCGGCTCCTCGCGGGAGAGGAGCGTGCGGGGAGGAAGGACGGGGCTCAGCCGTAGCGGTCGCTCATCGCGCGCCTGCACGGCGTGTGCGGTGCCGTCCGGGGAGGGGAGCGGCCGGTAGCGGTCCAAGTCGCGGCGGACTCCTCGGTACTGGTGCGGCCGCCTCGCTGCCGCGCCGGGCTGAGTGGCGACGGCCGGCGGCTCAGTGGCGCGGCCCGGGCCCCTTGCCGTCCCGGGCGGCCGCATCGGCGTGGCGCTGGATACGGTCCCTGGCCTCCGCGGGCCGTACGCGGGCCGTGATCAGCTCACCCAGTACGGGACCGATCCTGTTGCGGCACAGCCCGGGATGCCAGTCGGGGAGACGGGGGTTGAGGACATGGCGTCCGGCCCGGGCCAGGGCACGCGCGGCGGAGGCCGCACCGGAAGGCAGGTCCCGCGCGTGCTCGGCACGGTCGACGGTGGTGAGGCTCCCGGTCAGTTCGGTGAAGCGCCGGGCCGAGGTGCGGCCGAGCATGATGCGGAGGAGTTCCATCCCGCCCTTTGGGTTCCGTGCCTTGCGCGGGACGAAGAAGGGCCTCGAGGGCAGGTGCCACATCGTGGGGAACGGCAGCGCGTCCGAGGCGTCCAGCGTGGGAGTGGGGGCGACCGCCATCTCGTCGTAGGTCCCGGGAGCCGAGGCCATCTCCTCCTCCAGCCAGCTGCCGTTGGGGAGAAAGAGCGCTTTCCCGTCGAGCCAGGCCGCCTGGGAGGACAGGTGGCTCCAACTCGCGCTGCGCGGATGCACGTACCCCTTCGCCCCCAGTTCGTAGACCGCCTCGAAGGCGTCCCGCACCGCCTCGTGGTGCCATGCGCCGCTGTCCAGGTTGTCGATGGCCTCCAGCGCGCCGCGTCCGCCCGCTTTACCGATGAGAGGCAGGACGAGATAGAGCAGGTACGAGGGGTAGCTGCCGGCGAACGCCCACCCCGCGAGGCCCTGTTTCTTCGCGGCGGCGCACAATTCCAGCATCGCGTCCCAGGTGTGCGGGTACTCCCAGCCGAACTCCTCGAACAGCTCGGGGATGTACCAGATGCCGAGCACCAGGCTCGCGTACCGCAGCACATACACGGAGGAGCCGCCCGCACCCTCCCGCGCAAGGGTGCCCGGGCGGAGGGTCTCCCGGACGGTCGTTCCCGGCGCGTCGGGCGACGGCGCGTCCAGCAGTGGTCCCAGGTCCGTCAGTTCCCCGTCCCGGATCAGCGCGTGCAGGTCGAGCGGTGAGGAGCCCGAGTTCTGCACCAGGTCCGGGGGTGGGGCCGAGGCGTGGAGCCGGGCCAGCACGGTCTTGGCGATGTTCTCGGTGGCGCGGTGCGAGACGTGGCTTCCCTGGAAGGCACGCCGATAGCGTTCTTCCGCCTCTTGGAGGTACGCGTCGCCGAACCCGCCCGCTCCCTTCTTGAAGGCGACGACGGACAGTTCGTCCTGGGCCGTCACCCCGAGCGGGTTGGGGCGCTTTCCCCTGTCTCTCGCCTGGGGGCGCAGCGTCCAGGCGAGTCCGCCCGCCGCCGCGGCCGCGGCGCCGGAGAATCCGATCAGCGTGCCGCGCCGGGTAAGGCCCCGCCGGCTCGGCCGGGGGCCGAGGGTGAGGGGACGGGTCCGTGCCGTCTGGGTGGGCGCCTCGTGCGGCGACCGGGTGCGGGGAAGGAGCGCTGTCCCGTCGGCTGCTGCCTTGCCTCCGGTGCCGTCGGCTGCCGGGCCGGACGACGGCCGGTCCGGCGACGGTTCGGCACCCGCATCCGGCAGCGGCGGGCCGTCCGCCTCCATGACGCGCCCGGCCAGTTCGAGCAGGCTGTGCGTGACAGGTGCGGGGAGCCAGTCCCCGTACGGGCCCGCCGGGCCCAGTCTCTCGCGCAACCACGCGATGCCGGGGCGGTCGCGCGGGTTCCCGGCCAGGCACGCGGCAGCCGCTTCACGAAGCGCGGCGGGGACCCGGTCCAGACGGGGCCGCTCGTGCACCGTCCGGTACATCAGGACCTGTGGCTCGGCGCTGCCGAAGGGGCCGTGTCCCGTCGACGCGAAGGTGAGCACCCCGCCCAGCGCGAACACATCGGTCGCGCCCGTCACAGCGGGCCCCGCCGAACTCACCTGTTCGGGCGCCATGAACCCCGGTGTCCCGATGACCATGCCCGTATGGGTCAACGCGGTGGCCGCGGCGGCGTAGGCGATGCCGAAGTCGATGACGCGAGGCCCCTCGGCGGTCAGCAGCACGTTCGACGGCTTGAGGTCGCGGTGCACGATGCCCGCCGCGTGGATCGAGGCCAGTGCTTCCACGAGTCCGGCGGCCAGCATTCCCGCGGCACGCTCGGGCAGTGGCCCGTGCGCCAGTACGGCGTCCGTCAGGGAGATGCCCGGCAGGTAGGCCGTCGCCATCCAGGGGGCCGCCCCCTCCGGGTCCGCCGCCACGACCGGAGCGACGAAGGGGCCTTCCACCTGCCGTGCGGCGGCCACCTCGCGGGCGAACCGGACCCGGAAGTGCTCGTCATCGGCCAGCTCGGCGCGGGCCGCCTTCACCGCGACCGTACGGCCTTCTGCCGAGCGGCCCAGATAGACCCGGCCCATCCCCCCGCCCCCGAGTACACCGACGAGCCGGAACGGCCCGATCCGTCGCGGATCGGCAGCAGCCAGTGGCTTCACCCGGATCTCCTCCCCCCAAGACACCTCGCACATGCTCCGGTGCGCGGCGCCAGTATCACCCTTCCCGGCCGGACGTGCCGCCGGACCGCCCCTGGAGTCGTGGTCACCGCCGTCGCGCGAACGGGGCGGGAAGGTTGGCGCGGGCCGGTGGGTCGCCGCTGCGCCCGCGGGTGTCCACTGCCCCTGGGAGCGCCGGCGGGGCCCTGCCCGCCCTCGGCGAGAAGAGGCACACTCCGCCGCTGCTGAGCGAAGGCGTCCACGGGATGCCCCAGCAGTCGGCGGCGGTTTCGGCAGCGCGCGCCGCGTCGAAGAGCTGCGGCTGGACGGGCTCCGCCCGCCGGTGCGCACAGCGACGTGCTGAGCGTGGCGTTCGCGCCCATCCCACGGGAACACGAAAAAGGGCTGCTGGTCCGCTACTTCGAGGTCACGCGGTGCACTCTCCCCTTCGAGCGAGCGGCCGCCTGGATGCGGGACGGGACCGCTCTTCTGGAGGAGGTGATGTCCACCGGCCACCGCTGCTCGTACGACATCACCCTGACCGGCTCGCGCGGCTCCACCGGATGCACGGACATGACGGCGGCCTGGGGCTCACCCTCGGCGGGCTCATCGGGCACTTTCGTCGAACGTCCTGGCTGCCTGGCGGTGGGCCTGTCGCACGAGCGCGCTGAACACCAGGAACACCGGCAGTGCGACTCCCGTCCTCAGCGTGCCTCCCCAAAACTCCTCGTCCATGACGAACAACCAGACACACACCGCGACCGGCATCAGCACCGACAGCAGCGTCCATACGATGTTCAGCAGCCCCCAGCCGAACTGGGCCATGTCCGCGTGAACGGTGCTGCCTCCCGGCGCCAGTTGCCGGAATCCGGCCGCCGCTGTCAGCGCGAGCAGCGCACTCAGCCCGGCGATCGCGGCGAAGACGGTCCCAAGCGGCCCGCCCCACAGGGCACACACCGTTCCCAGGGCGGCAAACCCCGCACCGAGACCCGCATAGGTCCGCGCCACCGCCCGCCGGCCTTCCGCGTCGAAGCCCCCCACGCGGCCCCCCTCCCTCGGCCTCTGCCTCACGCTACGACCCGCCGCACGTCGTGACCAGACTCGCCGACGGGGAGAGGAGTTCCTCTTCCCCCTCTGGGACCGCTGGTGTCACAGGGGCGCCCTTCGGATGACGGAAACTCGGGGACCGCTGGTCCCAGAGGGTGTCCTTCGATCGGCGGAAGCTCGTGGCCCGTCCACACGGCATCGGAGGACGCGGGGCATATCCATGTCATCGCCCGGGGAGCCGCCCCGGGACGAAGAGGGCCGAAGGCCAACGGCTGCGCCCCGTCGAGCGACCGGAGTCCACGATGCCGAACCGGATCAGCCTCTGCACGAGCGAGCCGCTGCGGCCCGGAGCGGATATCCCCGTCTTCTACGAGGTGGAGGCGGCGGGCGACAACCGCGTCGCCCTCTACCGGGACCCGGACGCGGCCCCGCCCCCGGAAACGGAGCCGGACCGGGACACGAACCCGCACGTGGACGCGAGCCAGGACACGGAAGAGGAGTGCGTCACCTTCGAGTACGCACCGGGCAGGGCCGGGGTCGTGTGGTTCTCCGGCCTGTCCACCGACCCCGGCGAGGACGACGCCATCTCGCCCGGCTCCTACGTCCTCAAGCTCCAGCAGGCCGCCGGGACCGGCCACGCCCGGGCCGGCGGGAGCGACCGAGCAGGTGAGGGCGTCATCGACCTGGCCGAGCCGCTCCCCTTCGAGCTGACCTCGGAACCGTACTTCCTGGTCGGCTCCTTCACCACCGCCAACGTGCTGATCGGGCAGCCCGTCTGCGTGCCGCTGGCCGGGCTGCTGCGGTCCTTCGGCCGGCCCGTCGTCTTCACCGGGCACAGCGGGGACGACTGGCTGTCGGTCTCACCGGCCGGCGAGGTGACGGGCGTCGCCCCGGAGGGAACGGCGGGCCGCTACGGGCACCTCGTGGTCACCGCCCACGACGCCGAGGACCCCGGCGCCCGCCCCGCGACCATCGCCGTCCGCATCCCGGTACGGGCCGGAACCGACCCGGTGACCGACCGGCTCCGGGTGGCCACCTGGAACATGTGGTACGACGCCACGCGCGTCCTCAACGGGGAGGACAAGGTCCTGCGCGTCCTGCTGGAAAGCGGCATCGACCTCGTCGCCCTCCAGGAGGTCCACCGCTATCAGGAACCCGGCACGGTCCGACGCCTGGCCGAGCGTCTGGGCTGGTACTACCACCAGTACCCCCGCCTGAACGACGACCCGGTCGACGACAAGGACGTGGGCGTCCTCTCGCGGTACCCCATCGACCCCGACGCCGGCGGCTTCGGCCAGCACTACCTGCGCACCGCCGTCGTCGTCGGCGCGGTGACGGTGCAGGTGTGCACCGTCCACCTCGACCACACCTGCTACGGCCCCGACAAAGCCCCGCCCGGCACGCGCCGCTTCACACCCGCCGTACAGGCACAGGAGGGCGCCTCGGCCCGGGCCGAGGAGATGGAGGAACACATCCTCGCGCCGCTCGCCCCCTACACGGCCCGGGCGGACGACCAGCCGGTGATCATCCTGGGCGACTTCAACAGCCCCTCCCACCTCGACTGGACCAGCGAGGTCTTGACACCGCCCGTCAACTGGCCGGCCACCCTGCTGCTCGAAGACGCGGCCTTCACCGACTCCTACCGCGCCGTCCACCCCGATCCCTCGGCGAACCCGGGCCTGACCTGGTCGCCGGTCACCCTGTGGCGCGAGGAGCTGCAACGCGTCGAGCCGCTGGACCGCATCGACTTCATCTTCCACAAGGGCAGGCGGCTGCGTGCCCTCGACTCGCACACGCTCACGGCCGGCGCCCCGGCCCCCGCCGAGGACCACCCCGCCTGGGAGGACCACCCCCGCTACCGCTACAACGCCTGGCCCTCCGACCATGCCGCCGTGGTCACCACCTACGAGATCCGACGTCCCTGACCCGCCACCCGGGCCGGCCGGCCCGGGGCCCACACCCAGCCGAACGGAGTCCTCTCGTGCGCCGTACGACGACCATCCTGTGCGCCGCGGCCCTCTTCACCGCACTCACAGCGGCCGCGCCGCCCGCCACCCAGGCCGAGGCACCCTACTTCGCCTACTCGACCTCCACCGACGGCAGCAACCCGAACAAGTTCCACAACCCGAAGAAGGGCCAGTGCTGGCCCGTGGGGAAGGGGAACTGGGCCAACAACCAGAGCGGGCTGTACGCACACCTCTACACCGCCACCAAGTGCAAGGTCTCCACGTTCTTCCTGACGATGGAAGACGGCGACTACACCCCCTTCGGCACCGCGGCCACCTTCAACAGCGTGAAGTTCACGGAGAAGAAGGACGAGCACTGAGCGCGTGCTTCCGCTTCCCCGTTCCGAGCAGCCTCGAAGCCCTGCGCTTGCGCGGTCGCCCAGCTCCAAGCATGTACGCGCCGGGTGCGGCGGCCGCTCCTCGCGGGCCGCGCGGCACTCGGCCCTCTCCGCCACCGCGAACCTCCACGCTTATGTGCCCCAGCGCACGGCCGGCCACGCCGTCGACGCCATGCCGCACTCGACCGAGGGGAGCAAGTCCGCGACCACGCCACGACCACCAGGCCGTACGCCGCTGCGATATCGGGGCCCGCACATCTGTCCCGTACCGATGGCGACCACTCAACGTCCGCAAAACACGGAAGGCCGTTCCCACCTCTCGGTGGAAACGGCCTCCGACCAGCTACAACCTGGTCGGGACGGCGGGATTTGAACCCACGACCCCTTGACCCCCAGTCAAGTGCGCTACCAAACTGCGCCACGTCCCGGTGCTCGTTCGGTCCGGGGTTTTGCCCCGTCCCGCTCGCGCACAAAGAACAATACAGCACTTCAGGGGGTGCTCGCTCCCACCCCCCTCCATCGGGCCGGCCCTCCCGGCGGGCCTCCTCCGGGCGGTCCGGGGGAGGACCCGGACCGTGGCTCGGGTGCGCCGGGCGCACCGGGGGAGTGGGCGCCCCCAGGGAAGCGGGGGAGGGGAAGGCTCGGCCCCCGGGAGCGTGGGCTCACCGGAGTTTGTCCGGGAGGTGCGCGGGAACTCCGGCTCTTCTGCGACACATGGCCGGAGTTGCCAGGTGGCTCCGGCCCCGCTCCCGGGGAGGAGGTCTCGGCTGTGAGCCGGTCCCGCATTGTGATCGTCGGAGCTGGATTCGCCGGATACCAGGCGGCGCGAACTCTTTCACGTACGCTCCCGCGCACGCTCCGTGGCGCCGTGGAGATCGTGCTGGTGAACCCCAACGACTACTTCCTCTATCTGCCGCTGCTTCCCGAGGTCGCCTCCGGCGTGCTGGAGCCGCGGCGGGTCTCCGTCTCGCTGGCGGGCACCCTGCCAGGCGTACGGCTCGTACTCGGCGAGGTGGGAGAGGTCGACTTCGACCGCCGCCGGCTGCGGTACGTGGACCCCGAGGGGCGCTCGGGAGAGCTGGGCTACGACAGGCTCCTGCTGACGGTCGGCAGCGTCAACAAGCTGCTGCCGATTCCCGGGGTCGCCGAACACGCGCACGGTTTCCGCGGCATGCCCGAGGCCCTGTATCTGCGGGACCACATCAACCGGCAGCTCGCCTTGGCGGCGGCCTGTGACGACCCGGAGGAGGCCGCGGCGCGCCGCACTTTCGTCGTCGTGGGCGCCGGCTACACGGGCACCGAGGTCGCGGCGCACGGCCAGATGTTCACCGACTCGCTGGCCCGGCAGCACAGCCGCGGCGCACGCCGGTCCGAGGCGGATGGCGCCCACGCCGACGGGACACCCCGCTGGATGCTGCTCGACCTCGCCCCGCGCGTCCTTCCTGAGCTGGACAAACGCCTGTCCGACACCGCTCACCGGGTGCTGCGGAAACGCGGTGTGGACGTACGGACCCAGATGTCGGTGAAGGAGGCGACCAGCGAGGGTGTGCTCCTCAGTGACGGTGAGTTCATCCCCACTCGCTCGCTGATCTGGTGCGTGGGCGTGCGCCCGGACCCGCTGGTGAAGGACCTGGGGCTGGAGACCCAGCAGGGGCGGCTCATGGTCGACGAGTACCTGCGGGTGCCCGGCCGGCCGGACGTCATGGCCTGCGGTGACGCGGCGGCGGTGCCCGACCTGACGCGGCCGGGAGAGATCACTCCCATGACCGCCCAGCATGCGGTGCGGCAGGGGAAGGTCGCGGGACGCAACCTCGCGGCTTCCCTCGGTTACGGCGCGTCCCGTCCCTACAAGCATCACGATCTCGGCTTCATGGTCGACCTCGGTGGCGTGCAGGCTGCCGCGAACCCGCTGCGCGTGCCCCTCTCCGGGCCGCTCGCCAACCTGGTGACGCGCGGCTATCACCTCGCCTCCATGCCGGGGAACCGGATCCGCGTGCTGGCGGACTGGGCGCTGGACGCGGTGCTGCCGAGGCAGGCGGCCCAGCTGGGGCTGGTGCGTTCCTGGTCCGTACCGCTGGAGTCGTCGTCCCCCGAGGTGGCGCGGACACCCGTGCCGTGAACCGGCGAACGCGCCCGCGCTCCGCGGCCCCATGGCCGCCGGCAATCCGACTCCAGGGACGGAACAGGCGGAACCGGAACAGGCGCAGCCGGCAGCGGGGTGGACGGAACGGGTGGTGGCGTCCCTACGGGACTGCCGGGGCGTTGTCGGGGGATTGTCGACGGTGGTCAGTGGTCTGTCGGTGATCTGTCGACAGCGGACGGGAGAGTGGAACTCGTCGGCGCCGGACAACACGGCGCCGGCCAGCACCGACGCATCGTCCCGACGTACTGGAACGGCGCTCCCGGCGGGAACCGCCAGGCGCCCGCCCAGGGGGCCAGGATCAGGAAGAAAGTCCCATGACCACTGATGTCACCATCATCGGCGCCGGGCTCGGCGGCCTCACGCTCGCCCGCGTCCTGCACCTCCACGGCATATCGGCCACGGTCTACGAGGCCGAGTCGTCACCGACGGCCCGTTCGCAGGGCGGGATGTTCGACATCCACGACTACAACGGGCACATCGCCCTCGAAGCCGCCGGCCTGATGGACGAGTTCCGTGGTCTCATTCTCGAGGGCCGCCAGGCACTGCGGGTCCTCGACCCGGACGGGACGCTCCTGTTCGAGCAGGCCGACGACGGCACAGGGGGACGTCCCGAGGTGCTGCGCGGCGAGCTGCGACAGGTCCTGCTCGACTCGCTCCCGGCCGGCACCGTCCGGTGGGGGCACAAGGTCAGCGGTACCCGTGGCCTCGGAAACGGGCGTCATGAGGTGACTTTCGCCGACGGCTCCACGCTCACCACCGGCCTGCTGGTCGGCGCGGACGGCGCGTGGTCGCGCGTCCGGCCGCTGCTCTCCGGCGTCACACCCGAGTACGTCGGCAAGTCGGTTGTCGAGACCTATCTCTTCGACGCCGACACCCGGCACCCGGCCGTCGCGAAGGTGGTCGGAAGCGGGGCGATGATCGCGCAGAAGGAGGGCAGGGAGATCTTCGCTCACCGGGAGCGGGGGGACACTCTGCACACCTATGTCGGGCTGGCGGAGCCTCGGGAGTGGTTCGCCGCCATCGATTTCGACGATGCCGCCGAGGCCGCCGCGCGGGTCGCGAAGGAGTTCGAGGGCTGGGCACCGGAACTCACCGCGCTGATCACCGACGGCGACGTCCCGCCGGTCCTGCGCCCTCTCTACGCCCTGCCGGCCGGGCACCGGTGGGACCGGGTGCCCGGGGTGACCCTGCTCGGTGACGCGGCCCACCTGGCGGCCCCGAACGGTGAAGGCGCCAACCTGGCCATGCTCGACGGCGCCGAACTCGGCAAAGCTCTCGCGGCGCACCCCGGCGACGTCGAGGCCGCGCTCACCGCACACGAGCAGGCCATGTTCCTCCGTTGCGCCGAGGTCGCCCTCGAAACTGTCGAGGGCCATGGGACCGACTCCGACAAGACGGCCCAGGGCCTGATCGCCGCGGTCGGCCGGGACGAGCAGTCGCGCTAGGGGACTGACGAGCAGCCCCGGTCAGGGGGGCTGACGAGTGGTCCCGCTAGTGCGTGACGAGTGGTTCCGGCAGGGCGTTCGCCGGAGCTGTTCGTCACCTGGCGGGCTTCGGGGCATCGGCGGCGCCCGGTCTCACCAGGAGCGTCCGCCGTACTGCCCCGTGACGCGGACTGGCGGCAGGTACTCGCGCACGAACGTGCGGTGCCACCAGGCGCCCGTCCGCCGCCGCTCCTCCCGCGTCGTGAAGCGGTAGCGGTACAGGAGGGCACGCACGTGTGTGGGCGGCTGCTGCGGGAAGGGGTTGGTGCGCAGCAGCCGCAGGGTGGCCCGGTCGTTGACCAGGAGCCGTTCCAGCAGGGGTTCGAACCAGCCGCGGGTGTAGGCGGGGGAGAGCGCGGCGAACCACATCTGCCAGTCCAGACGCAGGTGGTAGGGCGCGAACTGGCGCGGCAGCCGCCTCACGTCACCCGGCTTGCCCTTGAACTCGTACTCGTGCCACACAGTCTCAGGGGTGAGCCGTTCCTCGTCCGTGCCCTCCAGGACGATCTCCTGGCGCACGCGGGTCACGCTCCCGAAGGCGCCGTAGGTGTTGACGAGGTGGAGGGAGTTGAACGAGCGGTTCATCTGCTGCGTCCTGCTGACCAGGTTCCGTGCGGGCCAGTAGCTCAGTACGGCGACCAGGAGGCAGGCCGCGCAGACGACGACGCCGAACCACAGCGGGGCGGGGTCGAGGGCGGGGGTGCCGGCGAGCGGCGAGAGGTCCACGGCCGCGAACGCGAGGACGATGGTCAGCCAGTTGAGCCAGGAGAAGTTGCCCGACAGCACGAGCCACAGCTGCGTCACGATGATCAGTCCCGCCGCGATGCTCGCCACGGGCTGCGGGAAGAAGAGCCCGAACGGGACGATGAGCTGGGCCACATGGTTGGCGGCCACCTCCACCCGGTGCAGCGGCTTGGGGAGGTGGTGGAAGAACCAGCTGAGCGGGCCGGGCATCGGCTGAGTCTCGTGGTGGTAGTAGAGACAGGTCAGATCGCGCCAGCAAGCGTCACCGCGCCACTTGATCAGTCCCGCGCCGAACTCCACCCGGAACAGCAGCCAGCGCATCAGCCACAGCGTCAGCACGGGCGGGCTCGTCTCCGCGTTGCCCAGGAAGACCGCGAGGAAGCCCGCCTCCAGCAGCAGCGACTCCCAGCCGAAGCTGTAGAAGATCTGCCCCACGTTGACGAACGAGAGGTAGAGGAACCACAGCAGCGCCCACATCACCATCGACGCCCACAGCGGGACGGCGTCCGCGGCCCCCGCCACCACCGCGGCGGACAGGACGACGCCCGCCCAGGCACAGGCTCCCGTGACCCGGTCGTCGCACCGCCAGTGGAAGAGGCTCGGGGAGGCACGGAACGGCACGCGCCGCACGAAGGCGGTTGCCGGCAGCAGTCCGTGCTCGCCGAGCAGCGGACGGAACTGCGTCGCCGCGGAGAGGAAGGCGACGAGATAGACGACGGCCAGCGCCCGCTGGAGGACCAGTCGGCTCAGTTCGTACCCGGGGGCCGAGAACCACGGCGTGAACCACTCCATGGCGGCCATGGGTACCACCCGCGACCCGTCCGCACACCGCCGCACGCTCCCGTCAGAGGGCAGGAGAGAGGGGAGGGCAGATGAGTGCCACGGCGGGGAGGGGAGCGCCGTGGCCGGGGGGGTGAGCCGCCGCGGCTGGTTTCCGCGGGCTCGGCGGAGGGGCGCGTGGCGGGCTGGCTACGGTAGGCGCATGACCATCCGTGTGCTCCTCGTCGACGACGACGCCCTGGTACGCGCCGGGCTCAGGCTGATGCTCGACGGCACCCCGGACATCACGATCGTGGGCGAGGCGGCGGACGGCGGCCAGGTGGTGCCGCTGGCCGACGAGCACCGCCCGGACGTCGTCCTGATGGACATCCGGATGCCGACCGTGGACGGCCTCACCGCCACCGAGACCCTCCGCCGGCGCGAGCGGGCACCCGAGGTCGTCGTGCTGACCACCTTCCATGCCGACGCTCACGTGCTGCGCGCACTGCGGGCCGGAGCCGCCGGGTTCCTGCTGAAGGACACGCCCCCGGCCGAGATCCTCTCCGCCGTACGGAAGGTGGCGTCGGGGGAGCCCGTCCTCTCGCCCGCCGTCACCCGGCAGCTCATCCAGCACGTCACACCCGCCGGGTACGACAGCCGCCGCGCCCGTGCCCGGGACGCCCTCGCCGTGCTCGGCGAACGGGAACGCGAGGTCGCTCTCGGCGTGGGGCGCGGCCGGACCAACGCCGAGATCGGGGCGTCGCTCTACATGAGCGTGCCGACCGTCAAGACGCACGTCTCCCGCATCCTGACCAAGCTGGACCTCAACAACCGGGTCCAGATCGCGCTCCTCGTCCACGACGCGGGCCTGCTGGAGGAAGCCGGGGCGGGCGAGGACTGAGACTGCCCATCGGCCCGGCGACCCACTGGCCCACCGGCTCGGCGGCCCACCGGCCTGTCGGCCCGTCCGGCCGCACGGGAATCCATGGCGCTGTGAGACGTTGCACCAGGTGTGACTTCCACACGTCGGTTCCCGGTACCTCTCTCCATCCTCGACCGGTCGCTCACTCGTGAGGGTGAGCACCCCGGCCAGGCGCTGCGTGAGACGGTCCGCTTCGCGCAGCAGGCGGAGGAACTGGGGTACCTCCGCTTCTGGGTCTCCGAGCACCACGCCGTCCCCGGCATCGCGGGGTCCGCGCCGACCGTCCTGGCGGCGGCGGTGGCCTCCGCCACGTCACGTATCCGGGTCGGCACCGGCGGTGTGATGCTCCCCAACCACCAGCCGCTGGTGGTCGCGGAGCAGTTCGGCGTGCTGGAGTCGCTGTTCCCGGGACGGATCGACATGGGCCTCGGGCGTTCCGTCGGCTTCACCGACGGCATACGCAAGGCGCTGCGGGTCGGCAAGGACGCGGCGGACGGGTTCAGCGACCAGATCGCGGAACTGCTCGGCTACTTCGCCGGTACGGGCCTCGTCCACGCCCGCCCCGCGGAGGGCCTGCGGGTACCGCCGTTCGTCCTCGCGGTCGGCTCCGGCGCGTCCGTGGCCGCCGCGCACGGGCTCCCCCTGGTCATCGGTGCCGCGCGCGACGAGCGGCGGACACGTGAGGCCGTCGAGACCTACCGCGCCGCCTTCCGGCCGCGCGGGGCCCACGAGACCGGCCTGCCGGGCACGGGCGTCCCTCCCGCCGGCTCGCCGTACGTCGTCGTCGCGGTGAACGCCGCCGCCGCCGCGACCCGGGAGGAGGCCGAGCTGCTCCAGCTCCCCGAGGCCTGGTCCACGGCCGTCTCCCGTACCAGGGGGACCTTCACGCCGCTTCTGCCGCCCGAACAGGTTCTCGGACGCACGATGAGCGAGAAGGAGCGTGCCGCCTTCGACGAGGCCCGGCAGTCGCAGCTGCGCGGCACAGCGGCGGAGGTGACCGAGGCGCTGGCGGGGCTCGTGGAGCGCACGGGCGCCGACGAGGTGCTGCTGACGCTCAACACCTACGACCCCGCACAGCGCCTCGACTCGTATCGCCGCCTGGCCGAAGCCACCGGTCCGGCCGAGAACCGCCCCACCCCGGCGCCCGCCTCCTGAAGCCGTGCCGGGCGGACCGCGGTCCTCATCCCTGCCGGCCCGGCAGCTGCCGCTTCAGGATCTTGCCCATGTCGTTGCGCGGCATGGCGTCCAGGAACCGCACCTCGCGGGGGCGCTTGTGCGGGGCGAGCCGGGCCGCGACCAGCTCCGCCAGCTCCTGCTGCGTCGGAGGCTGCTGCCCGGAGGCCGGGACGATCCACGCGACGACGCGCTCTCCGAGGTCGTCGTCGGGCTCGCCGGCCACGGCCGCCTCGGCGACCGCCGGATGGCCGAGGAGCACGTTCTCGATCTCCCCCGCGCCGATCTTGTAGCCGCCGCTCTTGATCAGGTCGGTGGCCTTCCGGCCGACGAGGCGCACGGAGCCGTCGGTGTCCCACGTGGCCATGTCACCGGTACGGAACCAGCCCCCGTCGAAGGCCTCGGTGGTGGCGTCGGGGCGGTTGAGGTACTCGGTGAACAGGTTCGGCCCCCGCACCTGCAGCTCACCGACCGTCTCGGTGTCCTCGGCGGGGACGCGCTGCCCCGCGTCGTCCACCAGACGGATATCCACGTCGCGCAGCGGTACCCCGACCGTGCCCGGCCGGGAGCTTCCCCCAGGGCGCACGCTGGTGTTCATCAGGGTCTCGGTCATCCCGTACCGCTCGATCACCCGCTGGCCGGTGGCCGCCGTGATCCTTTCGTGGTCATGGAGCGGCAGCGCGGCCGAGCCGGAGACCAGCAGCCGCGCGGCCGCCAGCGCCCGCACCAGATCGGGGTCGCTCGCACACGCGTCCGCGAGCCGGTGGTACATCGTCGGCACCCCGAACAGCATCGTGCCGCCGCTCGCCAGCTCCCGTGCCACACCCTGCGGGGTGAAGCGGCCCAGGTGGCGCAGGGTGCCGCCGCGGCGCAGCGGACCGAGCACGCCCAGGATCAGCCCGTGGACATGGAACAGCGGCAGGCCGTGCACCAGGACGTCGTCCGCCGTCCACTGCCAGGCCTCCTCCAGCGCGTCCAGATTGCTGGCCAGGGCGCGGCGGGAGAGCACCACGCCCTTGGGCGGGCCGGTGGTGCCGGAGGTGTAGACGATGAGCGCGGCCGTTTCCGCATTGGGCTCGGTCGGCAGGAGCCCGGCCTCCGGCACCGGTTCGGCGGACAGGCCGATGTCCGTGCGCGGCAGCGGCGCCAGCTGCTCCGGAAGCTCCACGCCGGGCTCGGCCAGCACCATCCCGGGCGCGCTGTCCGTGATGATGTGCGCCAGCTCGCTCTCGCCGCTCTTCGGGTTGACCGGGACGACGGGCACACCGGCCAGCAGCCCGGCCACCACGCCGACCGCGGTCTCCAGGCTGGGCGTCGCCCAGACCGCCACCGGGGCCGCGCGCTCCAGCCGGGCGGCCACACCGGTCGCGGCGGCGGCCAGCTCACGGTAGCTGAGCGCCCGGTCACCGAAGCGCAGAGCCGTGTGCGAGGACGCGCTGTGCAGGGCGGGGAAGAGCAGGGACACCCGGACTCCTTCGTGATCTTCGGCCTCTCGGACCGCCAGCATCTCACCCGGCCCCGGGCCGGCGGGGGTGGCGGGGGCGGGGTGGGGCGGAGAGGAGAGGAAAGGAGAGGAGAGGAGAGGAGAGGCGCGAGGAGCGGTGCCGGAGACAACGACGGAGCCCGTCCCGGGATCGGCACTCAAGACGCCGCTGCCTCCGGGAATGCCGCCCCGAGACGCGCAAGCCGCTGGAATGTCGCATTCCAGCGGCTTGCCCGCTTCCGGTCCTCCGGGGAGTACGAAGGAGCGGCCGGGGGACGGCGCGTGTTGTCACACCTACGAGCCCGTGGCGCGCGGGAACAGGGAGGTGAACGCGGAGACCGGGTCGTCCAGGCCCCGGGCGAAGGGCGCGTCGAAGTGCCACACCAGGAAGAGCAGGAAGGCGATCAGCGCGCTGAAGATCCAGGCCAGCACCAACTCCCTTCCCGAGCGCTGGATCTGCAGGGCGAAGAGCATGCCGATCGAGACGACGGCCCCCGCGTACAGTCCGATCCACACCACGCCCGGCATCGTCGGCTCCGCGCTCTCCCCACGCGCCGTGCGCGCGGTGTCGGCCTCGGCTACCTGATCGACCAGGGCTTGGTACGACTGGGCCTGCCGCGTGGTCTTCGGCTCGTATGACGTCACGTCCTCGCGCACCCGGGCGAGCATCTTCGCGCCCCGGTCGGTGAGTTCGCCGTGGTCGACCATGTGGGGCCACTCGGTCTTCACGGTGTAGCGCACGTACGCGTCGATGTCGTCACGCACCCGCTTCCGCTCCTCGGCGGGGTACACCTGCACGCGTTCCCTCACCTCGTGCAGTGCCTGGGCCTCCTGCGTCACGGCGGCGTCCGCGGAGTTGCGCGCCTCCCACACTCCCGCGATGGCGAGGCCCAGCACGATGGCGTAGACCACACCGATCATCATCGTCATGTACTCGATCACGTCCGGCGTCTCGGACGGATCCTCGCCACCGGAGCGCCGGCGTCTGAGAACGACCACGGAGAGGACCACCAGACAGGCGGCGACCAGAACGAGGACCAGCACGAGCCATTCGGACAACGGGGCCTCCAGAGAACACGAGAGACGGATGGGGAATGGGGGATGGGATGAGGGATGGGAAGCGGGGCGGGGACGCGGGCGGGACGGCAGTGCCGCGCGGCGCGGACGGCGGCGGACCCGGTCCGGCCCCGATGAACGGTGGACGATGGACGGCCGGGTGGTGCGCGTCCGGGCGAGGCGGGGCCGGGTCAGCCGCCCGTGCCCGGGGCTTCACCGGATGCTCCGGACGCCGCCGACCGCCCAGTGCTCGAACGCGGTCGCAGCGCGGCAGCCGCCAGCACGGCGGGGGCGACGATCAACAGCGTGCGCGTGACCATCGACATGCTGCCGTCCGGCTGTTGCCGCTCGGGCGTCGGCTGGTGCGGAGCCGCCAGGAGGCTGCGGGACGGTGAGGGCGAAGGCTCCGGTGAGGAGGGCGAGGGCTTCTGCGCGGGAGGCCGAGCCGATGGCCGCTCCGGGCGCGGAGGGCGATGCGGCGCGTCCCGTACGGGCGCCGGCTCCGGTGCCGCCGGTGCGGGGGCGATGGACGGACCGGGCGCGGAGCCGGAGGGTGAAGGCGGCGGGGGAGCGGGCTTTGAAGGCGTCGGTGTCGGGGACGGCGTCGGCGTCGGTTCCGGCGGCGTGGGTGTGGGAGTCGGTGTGGGGCTGGGGGGCGGTGTCGGGTGCGGAGGAGGGGGTGGGCACGGCCAGTGCCCGTCGGAGAGGTGCACGATGACGCCGTCCGCGGTCGCAACGTCCAGCGTGGCACCCCGGCAGCAGTGGTGGTGGCCGGCCGCGGCCTCCACATGCGCGCCGTCCGCGTGCGCGGACAGATGTGCCCCCTCGCCGGAGCCCGGCCGCCGAGCGGCACCGGCCGGACTGGGTCCCTGTTCGCCGGCACGGCGCGGAGTCGCGGCTGACGTGGCCGACGAGTCGGATGCGACGGACCCGGTGGGTGCGAGTGAGGCCGCGCCGTCCACAGCTGATCGCGCGGGGGCGTCGGCTGCCGCGAGCGACGAGGAGCCGTACTGGTCCGACGCGGGCACGGCAGCGGAGGACATGCCGAGCGCCGCGCCGGCCCCCGTCGTGCCGAGAGCGGCACAGACGGCCGCCGCCGCTGTCAGCGTCCGCCGTCCGGCACGCCTTCTGGGCTGCCCGCTGTCCCGTTGTCGCTCGCGGTCCCGTTGCTGCACATGCCGAGCATGAGGGGCCTGTGCCCTGGACAGAAGCCTTCTGGCCGGTAGTCACACGATGGGCTGAAGTGTTTGCGTACTCGGTCGGGTGTACGCGCGAACACCGTTGCGGCGGGCCGGTGTTGGCGGGCTCGCCACGTCTCGTGGTCCGGGCGTTGCCGACCCCTCGGCTTCGGGCGGGTCAGGCGGGTGCCCGCGCGGATCCCGGGCGGGCGCGGGCCTCGGTCAGGCGAGTGTCGAGAGTGCCCGGCTGCGGGACAGGCCCGGGATCCGCCGGCGCGGTCGGCCGTCTCACTGGGCCTTGACGAACTCCATGTAACGTGCCCAGTCCCAACCCGGCCCGGGGTCGGTGTGATCGGCGCCCGGCACCTCGTTGTGGCCGATGATGTGCTGACGGTCCACCGGGATGCCGTGGCGGCGGCAGACGTCCGCGGTCAGGGCGGCGGATGCCTCGTACATGGCGTCCGTGAACCACGTGTCGGGATCGTCGATCCAGCCCTCGTGCTCGATGCCGACGCTGCGGGTGTTGTAGTTCCAGTTGCCCGCGTGCCAGGCCACGTTCTTCTCGCGCACGACCTGGGCGACGTGGCCGTCCACGGACCGTACGACGTAGTGGGAGGAGACGGCCTTGGCGGGGTTCTGGAAGATGGCGAGCGTGTCGTCGTAGTACTCCTGTGTGACGTGGACGACCACGAAGTCGATCGGGTACTGCGTCGGGCGGTCCGCGACCGTGTAGTTGGACCGCGAAGCCGGTACCCACTCCGCCTCGGGGTAGTCGACCGCGAGCGGTCTTCTGGAGCCCGCCGTAGCGGGGTTGCCCGCCATGAGGGAGGCGCCTGTGAGTCCTGCCGCGAGCGTGAGGCCCGCGCCGCCGCGCAGCAGAGTGCGGCGCGAGGGGAGCGAAGGGCGCGCGGACGGGGACACGGTGTGCTGGCGTGCTGAGTCCATCGGGTCTCCCAGTGGGGGGAAGAGGGTGGGGTCAATGGGGGCACGAACATGACAACCTGACGTGCGTCGCCGATGCTTGACGCGCGTTGATGATGGCAGTCGCCGGAAGGGCTGCCAAGAGTCGTCGGAGAGTGCCATTGGAGCGACCTGTGACCGGGTGAGGGCATGAGCGGCCCGAGCCCGCGGGACGGAGACCGGGCGGCGCCGGACGGTCCCGGCCGAGGTGTGCCGGGCGGGCCGTGCGGGTACGTGCACTCATCCCACGGTGGTGCCCGCGTAGGACAGCGGATCGTCCAGTACCACGCGGACGGCGGCATGGGCGGCGCCCAGCAGCGGACCGTCCGCGCCCAGTCCGGAGACCAGCAGCGCGGGCGGCTCCCCGGGAGCGGCCGTACGCTCGGTCAGCTCCCTCTCCAGGGCCGGGCGCAGCCAGGGGGCGAAGCGGGCCAGCGCTCCCCCGAGGACCAGGGCGCCGGGATCGAGCAGACTGACCGCCCCGGCCAGCGCGATGCCCAGAGCCGTGCCCGCCTCTTCCAGCGCCGCTCTCGCTCCGGTGCCTCCGTGCGCGGCCTGCTCCGAGAGCGCCGCGAGGGCGGCGTGCCTGGGGCTCTCAGGAGCGATCCCGGCGGCGCGCAGCAGGGCCACCTCACCCGCGTACTGTTCCAGGCAGCCGCTCCCTCCGCAGGCGCAGTCCGGGCCCTCCGGACGCACCGGCACATGACCGAGTTCGCCCGCGAAGCCACGGTTCCCGCGCAGGAGTTCGCCTTCCAGTACCACGGCGGCACCGATGCCGACCTCGGCGGAGACGTGCACGAAGTCACGGGGCACCCGGTCGCTGTCCAGCCACAGTTCCGCGAGGGCGCCGAGGTTCGCCTCGTTGTCCACGGTCAGCGGCAGGGGCGCCGCCCCCTCCGCCACCCCCGCGCCCTGGAGAGCGGGGGCGAGGTCGATGTCGTACCAGCCGAGGTTCGGCGCCCGGACGACCGTGGTGGTCCCCCGGGCGACCAGGCCCGGCACCGCCACGGCGAGCCCGGCCGGGTGCAACCCGAGCGCGCGGGCCCGCGCGGCCACCTCGTCCACCAGGGCCCGCAGCCGGGCGAGGACCTGACCTGGTGAGATGCCCAGCCTGTGGGTAATCGCGGTGCAGTTCCGCCCATGGGAAACCGCGGTGCTGTTCCGCCGGTGGGCATCTGATGCACCGTTCCGTCCCTGCGAAACCGCACCACCGTCCCGTCCGAGGGAATCCGGCGTATCGCCTCGCCCTTCCGCACCCGGTGCGCCGGTCCGGTCGTCGGACTCCAGCCGGACGCGTGCGCGCACCTGACCGCGCGTGTCGACGGCGCAGACGGCGAGATGGTCCACGCCGATCTCCGCCCCGAGCCCGCACGGCCCGCTGTCCGTCAGCGCCAGTGCGGTACCGGGGCGGCCGGGGCCGCCGCCGGGCGGCGTGGGGCCCTGCTCGGTCAGCAGACCGGCGTGCAGCAGTTCGTCCACGAGGGTGGACACCGCGGCACGGGTCAGACCCAGCCGCACGGCGACGGCCGCCCGGGAAGACGGCCCCTGTTCCGCGATCGCGTACAGCACGCGGGACAGGTTGCGCTTGCGTATCTCCCTTTGCGAACCGGGCGCGTGACCTGCCATGGAGCGGGCTCCTTCGGTGCGAACAGGTGCCGTCCCGGCCGTCGGGTCGTTGCGGTGCCTGTATGCGCCGAGTGGGGTGCGGCGGGGGCGGTCGGTGTGCGGGACGGGGGTGGCGGCTCGGAGGGTCAGTGCGGTCGGGCCAGCAGCGTCCGTGCCCCGTCGAGCGTGTCGGAGAGGCGGGCGAGCGCTGCCTCGTCCCGTTCGACGGGTTCGTACGAGGAACCGTCGGCGGTGCGCCAGCGCCGGGCCACGGCGGACGGGTCCTCACCGAGCAGCAGTCCCGCGGCCTGGGCCGCGGCCCCCAAGGCCACCAGTTCCTGGGCCCGCGGCACCTGGACGGCGCGCCCGGACAGCCGTCGCACGGTCTCCCTCCAGGCCACTCCCTTGGCACCGCCGCCGATCAGGAGCAGCGGTGCGTCACCGGGGCTCTCTCCCGTCTCGGCCAGCACGAGATCGAGCGCCCGCAGGAGCGCGAACACGGCGCCGTCATAGGCGGCCTGGAGCACCTGGCCACCCGTGGTGGCGTGCTGCAGCCCGGTCAGCAGTCCCGTCGCGTAAGGGAGGTCGGGAGTGCGCTCACCGTCCAGGAAGGGCAGCGCGGTGACCCGGCCGCCCGGCTCCACGTCTTCCCGGTCACGGGAGAGCAGCGCGGCCATCCGGTCCACGGCCAGGGTGCAGTTGAGCGTGCAGGCCAGCGGCAGCCATCCCGTGCGGGCGTCGGCGAACCCCGCAACGGTCCCGGTCGGATCGGTTGGGCGGCGTGTGGAGACCGCGTACACCGTGCCCGAGGTGCCGAGGCTGACGACGGGCTGGCCGGGCAGCAGGCCCAGACCGAGTGCCGCCGCCATGTTGTCACCGGTACCGGTGGCCACGAGCGTTCCCGGGGTGAGGAAACCGTCCTCCGCCTCCCGCACGGTGCCCGCGGCCTCGCCCGCCGACATGACCGGGGGCAGCAGCGCGGGATCGAGCCCGGCGAGCCGCAGGATCTCCTTGTCGTAGGACTCGGTCGAAGAGGCCCACCAACCGGTGCCCGACGCGTCGCCCCGGTCCGTGCACGCACGTCCTGTCAGCCGCTCGGTCAGGAAGTCGTGCGGCAGCCGGACCGCGGCCGTGGCCCGGGCCGACTCCGGCTCGTTCTCGCGCAGCCACGCCCACTTGGTGACGGTGAAGGCCGGCGGGGGCACGCTGCCCACGCGCCGGGCCCACGCCTCGGGACCACCGAGGTCGGCCACCAGGCGGTCGCGCTGCGGTGCGGAGCGTACGTCGTTCCACAGCAGGGCTTCCCGCACGGGACGGCCGTCCGCGTCCAGCGTCACCAGGCCGTGCTGCTGTCCGGCGACGGAGACGGCGGCGGCCTCACCGGCGGCCCGTCCGCACTGTCCCACCGCCGTACGGAGCGCCTGCCACCACTCCTCGGGGTCCGACTCGCGGCGGTCGCCGGGGGAGACGGTGTGGGGTGCCTGTCCCCGGGCGACCACCTGGCCCGTCGCGGCGTCCACCACGAGAGCCTTGGTGGACTGCGTGGAGCTGTCGACTCCGATGACGAGCGGCCCTTCCGGTGCGGCCATGGGCTGCCGATCCCTTCCCTCGCTGCCGGTGCTGCGCGCATACTAATTTGTCAACGGCCATGACGAATAGCTCCGCGCGGTCTCCTACAGGCGTCCGACCGGACGGTGACACGTCTGCCCGGACAGTGACACGTCCGCCTGAGCGGTGACGCGTCCGCCCAGGCGGTGTCGCGGTCGGCCGCGGCAGCGGCAGTCGCTCCCTGAGAGAGGCACGAGGACACCGGCGGGGCACAGCGCGCGGGAGAGGACAGCAGATGAGCTACGAGCCCGTACCGGCGGACAAGTTCAGCTTCGGCCTGTGGACGGTGGGCTGGCAGGGCCGTGACCCGTTCGGCGACGCCACCCGGGCCCCCCTCGACCCCGTCGAGTCGGTGCACCGCCTCTCCGAGCTGGGGGCGTACGGAGTGACGTTCCACGACGACGACCTCATTCCGTTCGGAGCCCCCGAAGGCGAGCGGGAAGCGCACGTCAAGCGGTTCCGTCAGGCCCTCGACGCGACCGGCATGACGGTTCCCATGGCGACGACCAACCTGTTCACCCACCCCGTCTTCAAGGACGGCGCCTTCACCGCCAACGACCGCGACGTACGGCGCTTCGCCCTGCGCAAGACGATGCGGAACATCGACCTGGCCGCCGGACTGGGCGCCCGCACCTACGTGGCCTGGGGCGGCAGGGAAGGCGCCGAATCCGGGGCCGCCAAGGACGTGAGGGCCGCCCTCGACCGGATGAAGGAAGCCTTCGACCTGCTCGCCCAGTACGTCACCGAGCAGGGCTACGACCTGCGTTTCGCGCTGGAGCCCAAGCCCAACGAGCCGCGCGGCGACATCCTGCTGCCGACCGTCGGCCATGCGCTGGCCTTCATCGAACGCCTGGAGCGCCCCGAACTCTTCGGCGTCAACCCGGAGGTGGGGCACGAGCAGATGGCGGGGCTCAACTACCCGCACGGGATCGCCCAAGCACTGTGGGCGGGCAAGCTCTTCCACCTGGACCTCAACGGCCAGTCCGGCATCAAGTACGACCAGGACCTGCGCTTCGGCGCGGGTGACCTGCGTGCTGCCTTCTGGCTGGTCGACCTGCTGGAGAGCAGCGACTACGACGGGCCGCGCCACTTCGACTTCAAGCCTCCGCGCACGGAGGACACCGACGGGGTATGGGCTTCCGCCGCGGGATGCATGCGCAACTACCTCATCCTGCGCGAGCGTGCGGCAGCCTTCCGTGCCGACCCGGCCGTGCGGGAAGCACTGCGGGCCTCGCGACTCGACGAGCTGGCGCGACCCACCCTCGATCCCGGTGAGACCCCCGGCGCGCTGCTGGCCGACCGCGGCGCCTACGAGGACTTCGACGTCGCGGCGGCGGCCGGCCGCGGCATGGCCTTCGAGCACCTCGATCAGCTGGCCATGGACCACCTGCTGGGTGTCTGAAGCCCTGCTCCGGCCGACCGGGAGGGCCCGCCCACACGGGAAGCGGGCCCTCCGGCTCCCACAGGGAGCACGAGGTTCCGGCGGCGCCGGCAGCCATGGAGGCCGCGGCTCAGCGCCGTGCGGCGGCCTCCTCCGCGCCGACCACCACGGGAAGCCCGAATTTCTCGAAGAGCGCGTCCCCGAAGAACGCGCCGACGTGGGCGACCTGGCCGTCCCGCAGAGTGAGCACCTGGAGGTGGAACGGCCGGTAGGTGCCGTCCTCCCGCAGGTTGTACAGGCCGAACGCCGGCTGGCCGTTGGCCGAGGCCGGCAGCATGAGGCCCTCGTCGCGTCCGATGGGGCACTGGGCGCCGATGAGGCGCACGATGTCCTCCCGGCCGCGGAACCACTGCTCGAACGGAGGCATCTCCCAGACGGCGTCCTCCTTGAAGAGGTCGATGATCGCGGTCACGTCCGAGCGCTCGAACGCCGCCGCGTACCGGTCCAGCAGCTCCCGTGAGGCCGGATCGGTGGGCTCCGCCAGCTCCTCCTCCACCGGCGCGACCCGCTCCAACTGGGCGCGGGCCCGTTGCAGCGCGCTGTTGACGCTCGCCGTCGTCGTGTCGAGCAGCTCGGCGACCTCGGCCGCCCGCCACTTGAGCACATCACGCAGCAGCAGGACGGCGCGCTGCCGGGCGGGGAGGTGCTGGAGCGCGGCCACCAGCGCCAGCCGCATGGACGAGCGGTCCACCACGACCGAAGCCGGATCGCTCGGGGCCGACGCGCCCGAGAACATCGCGTCCGGGATCGGCTCCAGCCAGGGCACCTCCGGGGCCTGCGTCACCGGGCGTTCCGGGTCGTCGCTGGGCGCGCCCAGACCGGAGGGCATCGGGCGCCGGCCCCGCTGCTCGATGGCGGTCAGACAGGCGTTGGTGGCGATGCGGTACAGCCAGGTGCGCAGGGAGGACCTGCCCTCGAAGCGGTCGCCGGACCGCCACGCCCTCAGGTAGGTGTCCTGCACCAGGTCCTCGGCGTCGTGCACCGAGCCCATCATTCGGTAGCAGTGCGCCAGCAGTTCGTTGCGGTACGGCTTCGCCTGCTCCAGCAGTTCCTCCGCGGTGCCGGGGGTCCGGCCCGCGGGAGCGTCCGCCGTGCGGGGGCTGTCTGCCATCGTCGTTGCCTTTCGTCTGCTCCGGCCACCCGGCGGCGCCGGCGAACACGCGAAGTCGGTGAGACCTACGAATGTAGAGGGAGGGTCTGACAGCCTGCCCTCTCGACGGCAGCGGACGGAGGCATTCCCCCGCGACGGCCCCAGGACGACTCCTCGTAGGGGCCACCCCGGCCCCTACGGCGGCCCCTCCAGCGGCGCCGAGGGGGACTCCGGCGCCGGAGACCCCTCCAGGACGTCCGCCGCGGCCGGATCCAGCACCCGGGCGAGGAAGGCCCGGGTCCGCGCGTGACTCGGATCGACCACGACCCGTTCGGGCGGCCCCTCTTCGACGACGACACCCCCGTCCATGAAGATGACCCGGTCGGCGACCTCCCGGGCGAAGCTCATCTCGTGGGTGACCACCAGCATGGTCATCCCCTCGTCCGCCAGCGCGCGCATCACCGCGAGCACGTCGCCGACCAGCTCAGGGTCCAGCGCCGAGGTCGGCTCGTCGAACAGCATCAGCTCAGGCCCCATGGACAGGGCACGGGCTATCGCCACCCGCTGCTGCTGCCCGCCGGACAGCTGCGCGGGGTAGCTGTCCGCCTTCTCCGTCAGTCCGACGCGGCGGAGGTTGCGCCGGGCCACCTCCTCCGCCTCCGCCTTGCCGCGTCCCAGGACGCGGCGCTGCGCGATGGTCAGGTTCCCCAGCGCGGTCAGGTGCGGAAAGAGGTTGAACGCCTGGAAGACCATGCCGATACGGCGCCGTACCCGGTCGATGTCCACCTCCGGGTCGGTCACCTCCGTCCCGGCGACCCGCACCCGGCCCGAGGTGGGCTCCTCCAGGAGGTTCACACAGCGCAGCAGCGTGGACTTCCCCGACCCCGACGGGCCGATGACGCAGACCACCTCGCCGCGCCGCACGGTGATGTCGATGCCGCGGAGCACCTCCAGCGCACCGAAGGACTTGCGCAGCCCCTCGATCTCGATGGCCGCCGTGCCGTCCTGGGGAGACCTCCCGGCCACCTTCGCACCGGTCGGGCCGTCACCGGTCGTACCGCTCATGCCGCTCACCTCGCCCTCGCCGTACGGGCTTCCAGGCGCCGCACCAGGTGGCCCAGGGGCAGCGTGATGACCAGGTAGAAAAGCCCCGCTATCAGGATGGGTGTGAGGCTGTGGTGCTGATTGAGCGCGTCCCGGCCGAACTTGGCCAGCTCGTACTGGTCCATCGACAGTCCCAGCAGGTAGACGAGAGAGGAGTCCTTGGTGAGCAGGATGAGTTCGTTGGCCAGCGGCGGCAGCACGATGCGGAACGCCTGCGGGATGACGATGGAGACCATGGCGCGGGAGGACGACATGCCCAGCGAGCGGGCTGCCTCCGTCTGCCCCTTGGGGACGGCCTGGATGCCCGCCCGGATGGTCTCCGCCATGTAGGCCGCTCCCACCAGCCCGAGCGCCAGCATGACCGTCACGTACTGGTCGATGGAGACCTCGAAGGCCAGCGGGACGCCGAAGCCCAGAGCGATGAACACCAGCAGCGCCGGCACGCCGCGGAAGAACTCGATATAGGCGATCGCCAGCCAGCGGTAGGGCGGTACCCGCGACAGCCGCATCAACGCCAGCAGCAGGCCCAGAGCCAGCCCGAAGGTGAAGCCGAGCACGGTGTAGACAACCGTGTTGACCAACGCCGTCGTCACGACGTCCGGGAACTGTTCCTTGGCCACCTCGACGTCGAAGAACGCGCGCCGCAGCTCGCCCCAGTCCGCCGCGAACGCGACGACGAGGACCAGGAGGACCAGAACGCCGTACTGCGCGGAGCGGACAGCACGGGCACGGCCGGTGCGGCTCACTTCGCCGGCTCCTTGCCGAACCACTTCTTGTAGATCCGGTCGTACCGCCCGTCGGCCCTGGCCTTCTTGAGCGTCTTGTTGATCTGTTCGCGCAGTGCGTCGTTGCCGGTGCGCACGCCGATGCCGTACTGCTCTCCGGTGTCGAACTCGGTGGTCACCCGGGTGTCCGGGTTCTTCTTGGCGTAGTCGTACAGCACGCCGTTGTCGTTGATGCCCGCGTCCACCTTGCCGGTCTTGACGGCGGTCAGGAGGAGGCCGAGATCCTCGTACTGGCGGGTCTTGACGCCCTTGGCGTGCTTCTTGGCGTACTCCTCGCCGGTCGTCGACTGCTGGACGCCCAGCTCCTTGCCCTTGAGGTCGTCGAGCGAGTCGTAGCCTTTGCCCTTCTTGACCAGCAGAGCCTGGGTGGCCTCGAAGTAGGAATGGGAGAAATCGAGGTTCTTCTCCCGCACCGGCGTGATCGTCATCCCGGCGGCGGCAAGGTCGCACTTGCCCGTGTTCAGATCCTCTCCGGACTGGATGCCCTCGAAGGGCGTGTCCACGATCTCCTGCTCGACCTTGAGGTCCTTGGCGACCAGATCCACGAGGTCCACGTCGAACCCGACAACCTCTTTGCCCTTCTTGAACTGGAAGGGCATGTAGGGAAGGTGGGTGCAGGTGGTCAGTTTCCCCGAGTGGGCCAACTGCACCTTGCCACCGCTGCCACCGGAGGTCTTGGTGCTGGAACAGGCGGTGGCCGCGGTCAGTACGGCGGCAGCCAGAGCGGCTGTCAGAGAGATGCGGGAAATCCCGTGCTGTCGCTTACGCGCGGATCGTGCGGACACAGCGCCTCCACGAGGGACAGGTCGGCAATGGAGCCCGATCTTGGCCGGTAAATGCCGTGCATCCTGCCATCGGCGGGAGGCGCTGTCAGCGGTGCGTACCGTCTCGGTTGTCCTTCGGTGTCCGCCGTCAGTTGTGTGTCCTGTGGCATTCCAGCTCGGCCCACACAGCGTGCCCCGTCACCGCGTCGGAGCCGCCCGTGCGGGCCTTGCGTATGCCCCAGTCGTCGGCGAGCACGCTCACCAGCAGGAGGCCCCTCCCGCTTTCGCCCTCGTCGTCTCCCAGGCGGGCACAGGCGGGGTTGTCGACGCGCATCGCGGAGCCGCCCCCGCCCTCATCGGTGACCTCGAGGCGCAGGCGCACTCCGATGACCCACAGCTCGCAGCTGACCTTTTCGCTGTCCGTGTGCCGAACGGCATTGGTGAACAGCTCCGACATCAACAGCTGTGCGTCGGCGCTGGATTCCTCGTCCACATACCATTCGCGGAGTCTCTCCAGCACACGCGCGCGGGCGACGGCGACAGAGGTGTTCCGAGCCGGCAGATGGAACGCGTCACGCAGCGGGCGGGTCTTCGGCGCGCCGGCAGGCCGGTGTTCTAAAGGCAGGGCGTCATGGGGGGCAGCCACAGGCTCCACTATGCGGTTCGCCACTCGCGTATGGCAAGGATCAATCTGTAAATTGCAGAAGTACGATTGACAGGGTGTGCACGTGGGATGCCCCGTGCCAAACTTCCCTCTGTCGATGTCAGTTGGAGGGGAGCGACTGTGGCGGACTCGCGGACGGGTGGCGGAGCGCCCACCGTGCTGCGCGTGGTGCTGGGCAAGAGGCTTCAGCACCTGCGGGAGAGTGCCGGAGTGACGTTCGAGCAGGCGGCAAGGGCCCTCGACGTCACCCATGCCACCATCCGCCGGATGGAGAAGGCCGAGGTCGGTCTGAAAGTCCCCTACGTGGAGAAGCTCCTGCGCACCTACGGGGTGACCGAACAGGGGGAGATCGACGGCTTCGTCTCGCTCGCGCGCGAGGCGAACCAGCCCGGCTGGTGGCACCGCTACCGCGACGTGCTGCCCGAGTGGTTCAGCGTCTTCGTGAGCCTGGAGAGCGAGTCGGAGGTCATCCGCTCCTACGAGCCGCATTACGTTCCCGGGCTGCTGCAGACCGAGAGCTATGCCAGGGCGGTGCTGCGCGCCGGTATGCCGCATGCCGCCGAGAGCGAGATCAAACGCGGTGTCGCACTGCGCATGGAACGCCAGACGGTGCTCACCAGGGAGACGAACCCGCCGCTGCTGTGGTCCGTCATCGACGAGACCGTCCTGCGCCGCCCCCTCGGCGGCCCCGATGTCATGCGCGAACAGATCGACTACCTGCTCCAGGCCATGGAACGGCCGAACGTGGCGCTGCAGATCATGCCGTTCAGCGCGGGCCCCCACCCGGCCATGTACGGCCCCTTCCACCTCTTCCGGTTCCCCCTCGACGAGCTGCCCGACATGGTCTGCGCCGAGAGCCTTGTCGGCGCGGTCTACTTCGACCAGCGCGACGACGTCAGCATGTTCCTCGAGGCGCTGGACCGGATGAGCGCCCAGGCCGTGCCCCTGGCGCGGACCCGGGCGGTCCTGAGTGCACTGCGCAAGGAGATCTGAACCATGGGTCGTATCTACAACGGGATGCCTGCCGCACACCTGGGCAGCGAGGGCTGGCGCAAGCCCTGGAGCGGGGGGAACGGGGGCAGCTGCGTGGAAGCGCTGGAGCTGGCCGACGGACGTGTCGCACTGCGCCAGTCCACCGACCCCGACGGCCCCGCACTCATCTGCAGCCGGAGCGACATATCAGGCTTCATCCGAGCAGCCAAGGCGGGCGAGGCCGACTTCCTGGTCGCCTGACCGCACCTCCGGACCGCACACCAGACCGAACAGACCGACGAGACGGAGAAGAGCGTGTCGGAGGCCGGCTTCAGCCCGGAACAGATTGACACCAACAGGCCGCACCCGGCCCGGATGTACGACTACTACCTGGGAGGAAAGGACAACTACGAGGCCGACAGGGACGCTGCGGCCAGGATTCTCGCCACCCTGCCGGACGTGGGGATCACGGCCCGCAGCAACCGCGACTTCATGCACCGTGCCGTGCGGGCGGTGGTCGAGCGGGGCGTCCGCCAGATCATCGACATCGGCACCGGCATCCCCACCTCGCCCAACACCCACGAGGTGGCTCGTGCCGTCGATCCCAAGGTCCGCGTCGCCTACGTGGACAACGACCCGATCGTGGCCGCCTACGCGGGAGCCAAGCTGATCAACTCCGGCAACGCCGGCTTCGTGCTCGGAGACATCCGCGATCCCCAGGGCATCCTCGACCACCCGGTCACCCAGGAGCTCATCGACTTCGACCAGCCGGTCGCCCTGATGCTCCTCGCGGTGTTGCACTTCGTCACCGACGCCGAGGACGCGGTCGGTATCGTGCGCGCCCTGACCGAACGGCTGCCAGAGGGAAGCCACCTCGTCCTCAGCCACGGCACCGCGGACTTCAACGACAACAAGGGCTTCGGCCAGGTCGCGCGGGTCTACAACGAGGAGTCGACCGCCAGCGCCCAGTGGCGGACCGGCGAGGAGATCGCGGTCTTCTTCGAGGGGTTCGACCTGCTGGAACCCGGCCTGGTGCAGCTCCCCCTGTGGCGGCCCGACGGGCCCGTGCCCGGTGGCGAGGAACTCACCCGTCACATGGGCTACGGCGGCGTCGGCGTCAAATGAGGCGTTCCCCGGGCCATCGGAGGCTCTGTCCTCGCCGGCCTTGAGCCTTCCTGTGCGGGCCGGGTCGCCCCGGCCCGCAGTACATCAGCTGCCCTGGCGTCGGCCGGGGCACCTTCGACGGATCAGCTCCTCTCGACCGTGCCGACCTCGCGGAAGGTGAAGGAGAAGCGGGCGGGACGCACTGCCAACTGGTACTGCGGCAGCACACCGGGCCCGCAGGACTGCGAACCGATGCCCTGCATCCCGTGGTCGAGGTTGACCCACACCGTCTGCCCGGGCACCAGATCCGTGGTGTGCCCCGCGGTGTCCAGGTGCTCGCTCGTCCAGCGGCGCGCGGTGAACCAGCACCAGGCGTCCTCGGACTCGATCCGCAACCCCGGACCCTGTGGCCCGCGCCTCAGCTCCGCCCAGCGGACATGCGGCCGGGCGCCGTTCTCCTGGGGGCGTACGTAGGGCGTCTGGAGCCCGTCCACCGTGCTGCGCCACCGTCCCGTGAGGGCGGCGGCGGAGGTGTCCGGATAGCCCTCACCCGGTCCGCCGCCGAACCAGGTCGCGTAGCCGTACCTGGAGGGCAGCCCCAGGCGCACTCCGAGCCGGGGCAGCGGGAAGTCCCAGTCGCCCTCCGGCTCGACCGTGACCGTCAGCCGTACCTGGTCGGCCGTTCCGGTCCAGCGGTAGACGGTGCGCAGCCCCAGTGCGGAAGCGGCCGGGGCGACCCGTGAGCGCACGACGAGCGCATCCGGGGTCGGCTCCACGCCTTCCGTCCGGTGCCGCATCCGGTGCAGTCCGTGGCGCCGCCACAGCGGCCCCATCCGTACGTCCGGCTGGAAGGGGGCGCCGTCGTCGTTGTCGGTCGTCGCCCGCCACACATCGAGCCGGGGCCCCCGCAGCGGGACGCCTCCCAGGCGCAGCAGGACGCCGCTGTGCGCCGCGAAGAGCGCCGGGCCCAGCCGGATGTGCCCGGCATCCCGCACGTCGCTCTCAGAGCCTTCAGGGGCCTCCAGGCGGCGCGGAGCGGCAGGGGCCGACGGCAGCCTCGCGGGCACGGCCTCCCGTGCCTCGGCTGCGGGCAACTGGCCCCAGGCGACCGGGTGCCCGCGTGGCGCCCATGCCGTCTCCTGGACGAGAACGGCACGTACTGTCCACCACGCCTCTCCGGCGCGACCGGTCTCCGGGGCGGCGGGCAGCGGCAGCTCCACGCTTTTCCCCGGCGGCACCGGTGCCTCGGGCAGGGGCAGCATGCCCCCGCTCACCTGCTCGCCCTCGATCTCATACGACCAGGAGAAGGCGAGGTGGGACAGGTCGGCGAAGTCGTACAGGTTGGTGATCAGTACGCTCCCGCCCGTCGATCCGGGCCGGATGCGGACCGGTTCGATCACCTTCTTGTACTCGGTCAGCCCGGGGGACGGCGTGCGGTCGGGGAAGACGAGACCGTCGCAGACGAAATTGCCGTCGTGCACCTCCTCGCCGAAGTCGCCCCCGTAGGCGAAGTACGACCGTCCGTCCCTGGCGCGGTGTTCGAGACCGTGATCGATCCACTCCCACACGAAGCCGCCCTGACAGCGTTCATGGGTCTCGAAAAGGCGCTGGTACTCGCTCAGTCCACCGGGGCCGTTGCCCATGGCGTGCGCGTACTCGCACAGGATGAACGGCAACGAGTGCCGCCGCGCGTCCGGCTCGGCGTCGCCCGCCGCGCACTCCGCACGCAGGCCCGCCAGGTCCACCTCGGCATGGGACGCGTACATGCGGGAGTGGAAGTCACTGTCCTGGTAGGAGGGGTCGTTCTCGTAGTGCAGAGGGCGTGAGGGGTCCCGTTCGCGGATCCAGCGAGCCATCGCGGACAGGCCCTCTCCGCTCCCGCATTCGTTGCCCAGGGACCACATGACGACAGAGGGATGGTTCTTGTCGCGCTCGACCATGCGTGCGGCCCTGTCGAGCAGCGCGGGGGTCCACCGCTGGTCGTCCACCGGGTTGCGCACGTCCTTCAGCGCGAGGAAACCGTGCGTCTCCAGGTCGCACTCGTCCATCACCCACATCCCCAGTTCGTCGCACAGATCGAGGAAGGCCGGATGCGGCGGGTAGTGACTGGTGCGGACGGCGTTGATGTTGTGCTGTTTCATCAGCTCCAGGTCACGGCGCATCGTCGCGAGGTCCAGGGCGCGGCCGGTCCTGGGATGGAACTCGTGACGGTTGACGCCGCGCAGCAGCACTCTGCGGCCGTTGACGGTGAAGAGCCCGTTCTCGACGGCGACGGTGCGGAAACCGATCCGCAGCCGGATCCGCTCCTGGCCCGCGGTCAGTTCGGCGTCATAGAGCCGCGGAGTCTCCGCCGTCCACGGTTCGACCTGCGCCGTCCCGGTCCGGCCGGTGGGCAGGTCGAGCCCGAGTTCCGGCACGGTGACCCGTCCCGGCGGAACGGATTCCACGCGCAGGGTGCCGCGGCCCGTGGTGTGGTCGTAGTCCGCGTGCACCGTGTGGTCCCGCGCGGAGCCGGGGGGACGGTGCAGCAGGGTGACCTCCCGGAAGATGCCGGGCAGCCACCACATGTCCTGGTCCTCCAGGTAGCTCCCGGCGGACCATTGGTGCACCCGTACCGCGAGAACGTTGCCGCGCGGCCTCAGCAGGGACCCGACGGCGAACTCGTGCGGCATCCGGGAGCCCTGGAAGGTTCCCAGCTCCTGTCCGTTCAGCCACACCCGTGCGCAGGACTCCACGCCCTCGAAGCGCAGCAGTGTCTCCCCAGCGCTGTCCTCGGCACCGGTGGCGCCGTCGCGGAGAGCGGCGTCCGCCGCGGACAGTGGCCAGTCCTGGGGGAGGTCGAAGACGTGACGGTGGTCGCCGGTGGGGTTCTCGTCGGGCACACGCGGTGGGTCGACGGGGAAGGGGTACGGCACGTTCGTGTACGCGGGCGAACCGTGCCCGTGGAGCACCCAGTGGGAGGGCACGGGGAGTTCGGCCCACTGGGAGTCGTCGTAGTCCGGCTCCGCGAAGGCCGCGGTGTGCGTCTCGGCGGCGGACGACAGACGGAACTTCCACGCGGTTCCGGTCAGTGCGAGCCTGCGCGCGTCGGAGCCGGGCGCCCATGCGCGGGGCGGCAGGCAACCGGTGCCGGGGGAGACATCCTCGTAGTAGGGGAGGGTCGGGGGAGAGGCGGGGCGGGATGGACGGGGCGGACCGGCGTGCCGGGAAGTCCTCATGCATCTCCTCGGTTTCTGTGCGTTCCTGTGTCTTCTCTCCCACCCGGAGCCACTGAGGCATGCCTGTCCAACAACCGGATCGCATGGAGTGAGCACTTCATGACAGAGTGATGTGTATGACTGTGCCGCCACCGCCGAGCAGGCCACCGGGCAACCCGCCGCCTCCCGCTCAGCCGCCGGCCGGTTTCGGGCCTCCAGGGGCCGGCGGATTCGGGCCACCGGGGACGGGCGGTTTCGGTCCGCCGGGGTCCGGGCCGGGAGTTTGGCCACCTCCTCCGCCGCCGGGAGGCGGGAACAGGGGCAGGGTGGTGGCCGCCGTCGTCGCGGCCGCGGTCGTCGCCCTGGCGCTCATCACGGCGTCGGTCCTCTATCTGACAGGCGGAGACGGCGGGAAGAGCGAGTCGGCGGGTGACAAGCCCTCCTCCTCTCGTACACCCTCCCACTACGAGGAAGAGACCGGGCAGCCTTCCACGGAGCCGTCGGACGACGGGCAGGCCACCGATTTCCCCGCGCCCGGTGAGGAGGACGGACTGCCTTCCGAGGAGCCCGACGACAGCGTGAGCGACGTACCACTGCCCTCCTTCCTGCTCCAAGTGGGGGACTGCTACGACCGCTCCGCGGAGCGCGAGGGCGCGGTGGAAACCCGCGACTGCGACGGCCCGCACGACGCCGAGGTCGTCAGCCGGAAGAAGATCACGGGTGACTACGGCACCGACGACGCGGTGCGCAGGCGGGCCGACGCGCTGTGCCGTTCCGTGCTGCGCGACAAGGCGGCCAAGCAGCCGGGCGGCACGGTGGGCGGAACGCTGATCTCCTACCCGAAGGCGGAGAACGTCGGCAGGGGCTTCGACCACGTCACATGCTCTCTGACGGCGGGCAAGGGCGAGAAACTCAACAGACCCTTGTCCTGACGGAAGCGGGGTAACGTGCCCGCCGCGCCTCAACACACGGCTTCGGGCACGCAGTTGAGTTGGCATGGACGCGTCCACTGCGGGGTAAGTCCGCTGCGACCGATGTGACAGCTGTTCCTTCCGTGCCATCCATGAGAGGTGCCATGAAGCTGCGCAGATGGGCGTCCACGGCCACCGCCGCCGCCCTCTTCCTCGGACTGTCCTCCCTCACCGGTGCCACCTCCGCATCGGCCGAGGAGGCCCCCGCCACGGGCTACGTCGCGCTCGGCGACTCCTACTCCTCAGGAGTGGGCGCCGGCGACTACGACGGCAGCGACTGCAAGCGGAGCGCGAACGCCTACCCCAAGCTCTGGAACGCCGCCAACTCCCCCTCCTCCTTCGACTTCACGGCCTGCTCGGGCGCGCGTACGGACGACGTACTCGCCGGCCAACTCGGGCCCCTCAACACCTCCACCGGCCTGGTGAGCATCAGCATCGGCGGCAACGACGCGGGCTTCGGCGACGCCATGACGACCTGCGTCACCCAGGGCGAGAGCGCCTGCCTGGCACGCGTCCAGGAGGCACGCACCTACATAGCCGACACACTCCCCGGCAAGCTGGACACCGTCTACGACGCGATCCGCGCCAAGGCACCCTCGGCCAAGGTCGTCGTGCTGGGTTACCCGCACATGTACAAGCTCGACGGCGACTGCGCGGTCGGCATCAGCGAGAAGTCCCGCGAAGCCATCAACGCCGCCTCGGACGACCTGAACGAGGTCACCGCCAAGCGTGCCGCCGACCACGGTTACAGCTTCGGCGACGTGCGCCCCGCTTTCTCCGGGCACGAGATCTGCTCGGGCGACGAGTGGCTGCACAGCGTCACCCTCCCGGTGGACGAGTCCTACCACCCGACCGCCGCCGGGCAGTCCGGTGGCTATCTCCCGGTGCTGGAGGGACTCGCCTGACACCGGCGTCCGTGTGCGCCGCCGCCCTTCCCGACGCGGGGCGGCGGCACACACGCACGGTCAGCCCGCCTCGGTGAACGCCTCCTCGCCACTCGCCAACGCGACCGCCAGAGCGGCCGCCGGGTCGCGCTCCGGGCCGCCCACGGGCCACCACACGCGCCCATGCCTGCGATAGGGCCACCAGCGTCCGTCCGGCCCGTGGCGCAGCTGTGCGTCCGCTCCTGGCACCGTCCAGCGGGCTCCCGTTCTCCGCAGCACGGGGCGGCCCTCCTCCTCGGTCCAGGCGGCGTCGAGCTGTTGCTGTGCCCGCTCCAGCGCCTCCGGCGCCGGCGAGGTGTCACCGGCCAGTACGGCCAGCGCTTCGGGCCCGCCGAATCCCCAGGCACGTACGGCCGCCTCCAACTCCCCCTCCCTGCGCCCGCAGCCTTGGGCGAGCCGCTTCATGACGGTGCTGGAGGGCCGGGCGGCAGCGAGCCGCACCGCGTCCTCCCACACCGTCAGCGGGCGTGCTGCCGGGCGGGTCGCGTGGTCCGGGGAGAGAGCCTCCGCGAGCATCCGCCGGGCCCTTGAGGCGGCGTCCAGTGCCAGAAAGTCCAACGCGTCGACGTCCAGCCCCGGCGCACCCGACGTACCGCCCTCCAGCGCCGCCGGCTGTCCTGTCTCCGCCACGGGTCCCGGGGCCGGCGGCAGCGGCGGCAGCACCGCCCCCAGGGCGAACGCCTCCGCCGCGTCCACCCCCTCCGGCCCGTCTTCCGAGCCACCGGTCCCCGCGGCCAGTCCGTCGGCATCCTCCGCGGCCCGGGCGGCACTGCGCGCCTGGAGCGTCTCCACAAGCTCCTGTTCCGCCCGGCCGCGCAGCAACAGCAGGGCGAACGGATCCTCATCCAGCAGCCGGGCCATCTGATAGCTGAGAGCGGCCGTGTGCGGGCAGTGGTCCCAGGAGCCGCATGTGCACTCAGGGTCCAGGTCACCGATCCCGGGCAGCAATTCGAGCCCCGCGTCGGCGGCGTCCTCCACGAGGCGGGGCGGCATCTCGCGGTCCAGCAGAGCGGCGATGTGCCCTGACTGCTCGACGATCACGTCCAGCAGCCGGTCCCACTCGCCCTCGTCCAGCTCACGCAGCAGGACGTCCGCTCTGAACGGCGTCCGGTCGGCACCGAGCACGACCGAGGTGATGCGGCCAGGACGTACGGAGACGGCACCCACCGCGCCTTGCCGGGCGAGCGCGCGGCCCTGCTTGAGCTGCTTGCCGTCCAGCGCTGTCTCTTCCAGCGCCGTCAGCCACGTCTGGCCCCACCAGGTGCGGGTGAAACCGCGTCCCCGGGCGGGCGGCAGTGGCGCGAAAACGCGTTCCCGCGTGTCCGCACCGGACTCCTCCGTGAGCCCGTTCCCTTCGGTCGTGAGGTCGTCTGCGCTCATCGCTCCCCCTTCCGCAGCTCGACCAGGTCCGCGAGTTCCGCGTCGGTCAGTTCGGTCAACGCGGCCTCACCGGAACCCAGCACGGCGTCCGCGAGAGCCTTCTTGCGGCGCAGCATGTCGGCGATACGGTCCTCGATCGTCCCCTCCGCGATGAGCCGGTGGACCTGTACGGGCTGTGTCTGGCCGATCCGGTAGGCGCGGTCGGTCGCCTGGGCCTCCACAGCCGGATTCCACCAGCGGTCGTAGTGGATGACATGGCTGGCCCTGGTGAGGTTGAGCCCTGTTCCCGCGGCCTTGAGGGAGAGCAGGAACACCGGCGCGGCGCCCTCCTGGAAGCGGCGCACCATCTCCTCGCGGCGCGTGACGGGAGTGCCGCCGTGCAGACACTGGGTGGCCACACCCCGTGCGGCCAGGTGCCGTTCCAACAAATGCGCCATCCGCACGTACTGGGTGAAGACCAGCACGCTCGCCTCCTCGGCCAGGAGGGTGTCGAGGAGTTCGTCCAGCAGTTCCAGCTTCCCCGAGCGGCCGGTCAGCGGACCGTCGTCCTCCTTGAGATACTGCGCCGGGTGGTTGCAGATCTGCTTCAGCGAGGTGAGCAGCTTGACCACCAGGCCCCGCCGCTCGATACCTCCTGTCCCGCGCAGCGCCTCCAGGCTCTCGCGGACCACGGCCTCGTACAGGGCGGCTTGTTCGGTCGTCAGCGAGACCGCACGGTCGGTCTCCGTCTTGGCCGGCAGCTCAGGCGCGATCCCCGGGTCGGTCTTGTGCCGGCGCAGCAGGAAGGGCCGGACGAGCCGTGACAGCCGCTCGGCCGCCGCGGGGTCGCCGCCCTCCGCCGCGTCGGCGTAGCGCCTGCGGAAGGTGCCCAGGCGCCCCAGCAGCCCGGGGGTGGTCCAGTCGAGGGCCGACCACAGTTCCGAGAGGTTGTTCTCGACGGGCGTGCCGGTCAGCGCCACCCTGGCCCGCGCGGGGAGAGAGCGCAGCGCTCTGGCGGTGGCGGCGAACGGGTTCTTCACATGCTGGGCCTCATCAGCGACGACCATGCCCCACGCCTCGTCCGCTGCGGGGAGCAGCCGCGCCGCGTCCAGCCGCATGGTGCCGTAGGTCGTGAGGACGAACTCGCCCTCGCGCAGTTCCTCCAGAGAGCGGCCCGGACCGTGGTAGCGGCGTACGGGTGTCCGGGGGGCGAACCGCTCGATCTCCCGCTGCCAGTTGCCGAGCAGCGAGGCGGGGCAGACCACCAGGGTCGGGCCCGCTGTCGCCGCGCTCTCCTGCCGGCGCAGGTGGAGCGCGATGAGGGTGATGGTCTTGCCCAGGCCCATGTCGTCGGCCAGGCACGCACCGAGCCCGAGCGAGGTCATACGGTGCAGCCAGTCGAGCCCGCGCAACTGGTACTCACGCAGTTTCGCTCTGAGCTGTGCGGGCGGCGGCAGTGGAGGTTCTTCGCGGCGTTCGGGATCGGACAGCCGCTCGCGCAGCGCCTCGAGCCACCCGGTCGCCTCCACCTGGACGCGCTCGCCGTCCCTCTCCGTAGTGCCGGTCAGGACGGCGTCCAGCGCTTCGAGAGTGCCCACCTTGCGGTCCTCGCGCAGGCGTGCCGCCCGGACCTGCTCCGGGTCGATGAGCACCCACTGGTCGCGCAGCCGCACCAGGGGCCGCCCTGCCTCGGCGAGCCGGTCCAGTTCCGCGCGGGTCACCTCCTGGTCCCCGACAGCGAAGCGCCAGTCGAAGCTCAGGAGTGCCTCCGGGGAGAGCAGGGACGGGAGCCCCGAACCCTCCATGCCGTGCTCCGTGGCATCCAGGTCCGGCCCGCCCGCCTCGTCGGCGGGACCGATCACGGCACGGGAAGTCAGCGAGCGCGCGAACTCGCGTGGCCAGTGCACCTGGATACCGGCGGCTGCAAGAGCGCGCGGTACCGAGGTTCCGAGCAGTTCTGCGACCTCCTCGTCGGCCAGTTCGATCGCGTCGGGGACGGCGGCCGACAGCAACGGGGTGAGAGCATCCCAGGCCGCTGCCGCACGGCGCAGCGTGAGCAGTGTCGTCGTGCGCGCTCGTGGCCCGAACCGCCGCGCCGTGTGCGAGGTGCCCGCCCACACCTCGGCGGCGTCCGCCACCAAGGTGCTGTCATCCCAGGCGTGCAGTTGCAGCACCCCACGGAAGACCGGCCGGGGGCCGGCCGCATCCGAGGGGCGCTCGGTCGCTTCCATGGGGTGCGAGCCCGTCCTGTCCGTGGCGGGGAGAGGCGCTTGCGCATCCAGCGCGCCGGGCGACGGGGGGAGCCCGCTGATCTCGATGCGCAGCGAGAGCCGCACACCGGCGTCGACTCCGGCGGCCACCTCCGCAGCCCACTCGCGCAGCTCGGGCACGGCATGGGGCTCCTCGTCCGCGAAGGCAGGCGTCCCTGCCGCCAGCGGAGCCGCCGGGGTACGGGGGAGCGCGTCGGCCACGGCGTCCAGGAACGCCCGCACCAAAGGCTCCGGCGCGGGCATGCGCGGGGGACCGTCCCCGGGGAGCGGAACAGCGTGCGCGTTGGGCGGCATGGCTGCCGCCAGGTCACCGATGACGACGCTGTCCTCGGCATGAAGGGGAGCCAGCCGCCAGGCGTCGTGGTCCTGCTGACTCAGCCCGGGCAGCAGGCGTCCCATTGCGGCCAGGCGGAGGGCGTGCAGCGTAGCCGCGCCCCAGAACACCACCGTGGGGTCGGCCTGCGGCTCGTGGCGAGCGGACTGCTCCGGGGACGTGAGAGCGCTGTCCGGTCCCCACGCGGCATAGGCGCGGCTGAGAAGCGGAAGGGCCGCCTGTACGGGGAGCGTGACCGCGGGCACGGTCCGTGTTCCGACACCGTCGTCGCCGGGCGTCACGACGGTCAGTTCCACGGACTCGGCCGCGAGGTCTTCGGCAAGAAGGGCGGGAGGTGTGCTGTCCGGGTGCCAGAAGGCGATTCGTGAGCGGCGTGGCGGATCGGCCGGCAAGAACGCGGCCACGCAGTGGGTGAGCTGGGACGACCAGGAGGGGACTGCCAGGGTCTCGGCCACAGTGCGACGCATTCCTCAAATTTGACTAGCGAGTGGGCGGCCGAGGGTACAGCACGCGAGTCGGAAGCGAGAACCGAATCGAGAAAGACCTTGTGGGCTGTGGTCTCGCAGGCGGGAGGGAACCTGCCGTGCCCGAATGGCGTTCAATGGAAGGAGAGGCGGAGCACTGTGGCTGCGGCAGCAGCGAGCCCCGCCGGTGCGGAGGAGGAAGCGAAATGACCAACCGAGCCAAGATCGCTGTGGGCGGGGTCGCGGTAGGGCTGCTCCTGTGGTGGCTGACCTCGTTCTGGATCGCGCTGCTGGTGATCGTCGGTGTGCCCGCGGTTGCCTACCTGGCGCTGGACCCCTCGCAGCGGCGCAGGCTGCGCAGAGTCAGCCGCAAGGAGCTGGGCCGCTAGCCATCCGTCGGCGTGCCCGGCGCCGCCCAGCCTGCCGCTGACGGCGGGGCTGCCAGGGCAGCGCCTCAGACGGCTGCCCAGGCTTTCGGGCCACGAGGAGGGCTAGGCAGCTGGGCGAACCGCGATGCTGTCCAGAGCCGAGAGCAGGTGCGGCAACTCGCGTCCCCGGCCGACCGGGCGCACTTCGCCGGGGGCCTCGTCCAACAGGACGAACGCGATGTCGTCGGTACGTGCCACGACGCTCCAGCCCGGACCGTCCGCCCTCAGCGTGCGCGCGTCGCCGGAGGCGAAGGCGGACCGTATACGACCCGGCGGCGGAGGAGTCTCCAGATAGCCCCGCATCTCTTCCAGGACGCGCCGCACCTGGTCATCGGGCTCCGCACCCGACTCCACGAACTCCACGTCCTCCTCCACCTGCGCCCGCCACTGCGCCCACTGGAGGGCGATCTCGTCCGCGCCGAGACGCCGCTGAGCGGGCCCCCACCGGGAGGTGTCCGGCGGCGAGAGAAGCACAGCGCTCCCGTCGCCGCCCGGTTCCGGTTCCGGATCGTGAGGGGAGGGCACGCCCGGGGCTGAGACGGTCAGCGCCAGCGGCCAGCCGGGGAGCACGGTGGACACGGAGCGTTCGTTCGGAGACAGGTCGTACTCCATGCCGCAGTCCCAGGCCGCCACGGCACAGGCCACCTGTGTCACGTCCTCGGTCACCACGGTCCAGCGCGCACCCGACTCGTCCTGGCCCAGGACCAGTCCGTAGCCCTCGGCGTACGGCTCCAGTCCCAGTGCCGCGCAGACAGCGGGGTAGTCGTCTCCCAGCACGCTCGGGAACTGCGCGGGTGTCAACAGGACGGCAGTCAGCACATAGAGCGAATCTTCCTGGCCCGTACTCACCGGTGGCCTCCCCTTCTTACCGGATCCCGGTGACCATAGCTGCCGAGAGGCGTCCGCGACAGATGCGAGGGTGTCGCGGCAGACGCCAGACCCGAGGGGACCCAGGAGACCCGAGGGGACCCAGGAGAGGGGCACGACGTGGGGCGCTACGACCGACTCAGGTACATCCTCCAACTCGATCCGGAGCGTGAGGCGCATGTCATCTACCGCCTGATCGCGGCCTACGAGTTCCCCTGGGACATCGCTCGCGCTCTCGAACTCGCCCTGTACCGCACCTACGCCGTGCCCAGCATCGGCGGGCTGTTGGCGGAGACGGCAGAGCTGACCGACCGTACGCAGAAGCGCTACGACGACACGGCACTCCTGCTCGACGCCGTCGTCGAGCACGGCTTCGACAGCGTGCACGGGCGCACCGCCATCCGGCGCATCAACCAGATGCATCGCTGCTACGACATCTCCAATGAGGACATGCGCTATGTGCTGTGCACGTTCGTTGTCATGCCGAAGAGATGGCTCGACTCCTACGGCTGGCGGCGACTGACAGAGCATGAGCTGCGCGCGGTCGCCCAGTACTACCGCACGCTCGGACGGCACATGGGCATCCAGGACGTACCGCGCGACTACGAGGAGTTCGAACGGTTCCTCGACGAGTACGAGGAGGCGCACTTCGGCTGGGACGAAGGGGGCCGGAGAGTCTCGGACTCCACGCTCGACCTGATGGCCTCGTGGTATCCGCGGCCTCTCGCGCCCCTGGTGCGCGGCGCCAGTCTCGCTCTGCTGGACGACTCGCTGCTGAGGGCGTTCCGCTACCCGGAACCGCATCCCGCCGCCCGTCGGCTGACACGCGGTGCACTGCGGTTCCGGGCCCGTACCGTGCGATTGCTGCCGCCTCGCCGCAGCCCGCACTTCGGCCGGCAGAACCCGGAGATCAGGAGCTACCCCGGCTATCCGGAGGGCTACCGGGTAGCGGACTTGGGCACCTTCCCGGGCCGGGGCGGCTCCGGCCTGCCTGCCTGCCCCGTACCGCACTCGACCGACCAGCCACCTGAGTGAGAGGGCTCCCCGTCACGCTCCGAGGGCGGGTCCGGCTGCGAGGGCCGCCGCCCGCGCGGCCTTCCTGGTTCGGCCTACTCCCGTACCGCCAGCGCCAGATACCGGTCGTCCTCGTCCACGTAGGACACAAGACGCCAGCCGGTCGCCGCGAGCAGTGCGCGGAGTCTCGGTTCGGCCCGGATGTCGTCCGCGGTGATCTGCCGCCCCTGGCGGGCAGCCAGTGCGGCGCGGCCCACCGGGTGGAACAGCGCGAGACGCCCTTGCGGCCTTACGACGCGGGCCAGTTCGCGCAGCCCGGTCTCCGGTCCCGGGAGGTGGGAGATGAGACCCGCACCGAAGACCGCGTCCAGGGACCCGTCCCGCAGTGGCAGGCGGGCGACGTCCGTGAGCAGGAGAGAGGCACTCCGCGCGCGCCCGGCCGTCACGACCTGCCGCAGCATCGCCGGGGTGAGGTCGGCTCCGAGGACCGTACCGTCCGGGCCCACCGCGGTGCGGAGCAGGGGAAGCGCCCGACCGGTGCCGCAGCCGGCGTCCAGGACCGTCTCGCCGGGCCGCAGGCCCACCTCGGCGATGGCAGCGGCATAGGCGGGACCGTCTTCGGGGAAACGGGCGTCCCAGCGTGCGGCCCTCTCGGTGAAGAACTCCCGTACGGCGCGCCGGTCGTCGGTCAAGTCGTGTGTCATCCCCTCATCCTCGCTCTTCCGTCGTACGCTCGGGATCCGTCGGAGGCCGGTCGTCCGCAACAATCCGGTGATACGGCTGTGACAGGAGCGACAGGGGTGTAACTGTGCGCAACTGAACTGGACCTTATGGTTGCTGACGGTGCTCTCGTGGGTAAGGGTGGCACGGCAGATGCCGAGACAAAGGGGGCGCGGGGTGGCACTGAACACGGGACTCGACTGGTTGCTGGACGACCTCACGAAGCGGATCTCGTCGGTCCGGCATGCGCTGGTCCTCTCCACCGACGGACTCGTGACAGGTAGCAGTCAGGAACTCGATCGCGAGGACGCCGAGCATCTGGCAGCGGTCTCCTCCGGCCTGCACAGCCTCGCCAAGGGATCCGGCCAGTACTTCAAGGCGGGCCGGGTTCGCCAGACCATGATCGAGTTCGACGAGGGCGTGCTCTTCGTGACGGCGGCGGGCGACGGCAGTTGTCTGTGTGTCCTGACGGGAGCCGAAGCCGACATCGGCCAGGTCGCCTACGAGATGACGCTGCTGGTCAACCGGGTCGGGGAACACCTCGGAGTCGCCGTGCGAAACGGCCACTGACCTGCGATTCCTCAAGTTATCCACAGGCCCGGCGGGAACGGGCTCGAGAGGCTATCGTCGTCTTCACGCAAGGTGATCGAGCACTCACGGGGGAAGACGACATGCGAGAGAAGTCAGCTGGGCGCCGTTCGGCGGCGCCCGTCCCGCACGGGGACGGCGTGGCGCCGCGCACAGCCGCCATGGAACTGGGACTGCGGCTACGGGAATTCGAGTTGGCCGTACAGATCGACGAGGTGCGCACCGTGCCAGGGGCATCCGGTGGTGCCCGCAGGGTGCCACGGGAAGAGCTGGAGAGGATCAGGAACGCTCCGGACTTCCCCGGCGGGCTGCGTGAACGGCTGCGTGTCATGGGAGCGCAGGAGGCGTCCGAGCTGCTGGACATCAACCCCTCCCGCTTCGCCCGCCTCGCGAGGGCGGGATGCTTCAGTCCGGTCGGCTTCTACCTGAACCGGTACCGAACCCTGGTCTGGCTCTACCTGGCCGACGAGCTGCGGGATTTCGCGGAGAATCACGCCCCGCTGCTGACCGGACGCCTTCCCCAGGGCATGCGGACCGCACTGGAGGCAGGTGCCGACCACCGGGCCCGCAACTGGCGCACGAGGCGGGTTCGGCAGCTGATCCGGCACGCGGCGGGCCCCTGGGAGCGGGTCGCCGCCCGGGCGAGCGTGCTGGACGACGAGATCCTGGCCGAGACCGTGCCCGACCCCGGCGAACGGGCCAGGCTGAGGGCACTGCGCCCTCGCTTGCTGGAGACACGCACGGAGTCTCGGAGCAGCCGGGCACTGCTGGAAGAACTGTGCCTGGCCGAAGGGGAGGAGGAAATCCGATGGCACCGACTGATGCTGGACGCCGAACTGGAGGCGGCCAGGGCATCGGAACTGCCGGGGACCTCGGGCATCACGGGCTACCCCGCCGCACTCACTCCCGCTGATCCCCATCTCCTGTCTCACCGCGAACATCTCCCGTCCCACGGGGAACGGGCGGTGCTCCTGGGCGGTCCCGGAGAGCAAGCCGAGTCGGCGGACGAGGAGATCTTCCACCCCCGGCCGGGCCGGGAACACCGGCCCGATCCCGCTTCAGCACGCCCCGTCACGAGGAAGCCCGGCGCGGCCGCCTCCCGCCGGCGCTGGTATCTCCTGGGACGCCGCAAGCCCAAGCCCGCGGCGCGTCCGGCACAGTGACCAGACGTCCGCCTAGGAAGGGTCCTGCGAAGAACGGGACTCTTTACGCTCGTCGGAGTGCGGGCGGAACAGTCCCTCCTGCATGACGGACACGATCAGCCTGCCCTCACGGGCATAGATCTGACCCCGGGCGAGTCCTCGCGCGCCGGTCGCGATGGGGGATTCCTGCTCGTAGAGGAACCACTCATCGGCACGGAACGGCCGATGGAACCACATGGCGTGATCCAGCGAGGCGGTATCGAAGTTCCGCGGCCCCCACAGCGGTTCGACAGGGAGACGGACGGCGTCGAGGAGAGTCATGTCACTGGCATAGGTCAGCGCGCAGGTGTGCACGAGAGGATCGTCCCCGAGCGACCCGATCGCGCGCATCCACACCGCGCTGCGCGGTTCCACCCCCGCCAGCTGGGACGGACTCCAGCGCAGCCGCTCCACATAGCGCAGGTCGAACGCCTGACGGCGCGCCATGCGCTCCAACGGAACAGGAAGCGAACCCAGGTGGGCCCGGATCTCGTCCGCCAGCTTCGGCAGGCTCTCCGGATCGGGCACCTCGGGCATCGGCAACTGGTGCTCGAACCCGGGCTCCCGCACATGGAAGGAGGCGGTCAGATTGAAGATGACACGACCGCGCTGGACGGCGACGACACGGCGTGTGGTGAACGAACGGCCGTCCCTGACCCGCTCCACCTGGTACACGATCGGCACGCCCGGAATGCCGGGCCGCAGGAAGTACGCGTGCAAGGAGTGGACGGGCCGCTCGTCGTCCACAGTCCGGCCCGCCGCCACCAGTGCCTGCCCGGCCACCTGCCCGCCGAAGACCCGCTGGAGCGATTCTTGGGGGCTGTCACCCCGGAAGATGTTGAGGTCGATCTCCTCGAGGTCCAACAGGTCCACGAGGCGTTCCGCAGGGCTGGGCCCGGTCATCTCGTGCGTTCCTTCCTCGCGGCCAGGGGGCCGGCCGCGTTCGGCGCCGCGCTCACATCGGGCCCACGTCGGTCACCTTGACCACCGCGCGGCCCTCCTCGTCCGAGGCGACCAGGTCAACCTCGGCCGAGATACCCCAGTCATGATCACCACGCGGGTCGGCGAAGGTCTGCCGGACACGCCACAGCCGGTCCTCGGGAACCTCCTCGATCCGCAGCAGTCGTGGCCCGCGGGCGTCCGGCCCCGTGCCCAGCTCGTCGTACTCGTCCCAGTAGGGGTCCATGGCCTCGGCCCAGGCGTTCTCGTCCCAGCCGTCGTCCCCGTCCATCTCGCCCAGCTCGGCGAAGCGGTCGAGCGCCGCCAGCTCCACCCGGCGGAACATCGCGTTGCGCACCAGCACCCGGAAGGCACGCGGGTTCGCCGTGACGGGCTTGACCTGGTCGGCGCGCTCCTGGGCCTCCTCCGCCGTCTCGTCCTCCGGATTCGCCAGCTGCTCCCACTCGTCCAGCAGACTGGAGTCGACCTGCCGCACCATCTCGCCGAGCCACTCGATGATGTCCTGGAAGTCTTCCGACTTGAGGTCGTCGGGGACGGTGTGCTCCAGGGCCTTGTAGGCGCTCGCCAGGTAGCGCAGCACGATGCCCTCGGTACGGGCGAGTTCGTAGAAGGAGACGAACTCACTGAAGGTCATCGCCCGTTCGTACATGTCGCGGACGACCGACTTGGGGGAGAGGAGGTGGTCACCGACCCACGGGTGGGACTTGCGGTAGAGCCCGTAGGCGTGGAAGAGCAGCTCCTCCAGCGGCTGGGGGTAGCTGATGTCCATCAGCCGCTCCATCCGCTCCTCGTACTCGATCCCGTCGGCCTTCATCTGGGCGACCGCCTCGCCCTTGGCCTTGTTCGTCTGCGCGGCCAGGATCTGCCGCGGGTCGTCCAGCGTGGACTCGACGACGGAGACCATGTCCAGCGCGTAGGAGGGCGACTCGGGGTCCAGCAGCTCGAAGGCCGCGAGCGCGAAGGTGGAGAGCGGCTGGTTGAGCGCGAAGTCCTGCTGGAGGTCGACGGTCAGCCGGATCGTGCGGCCCTCGGCGTCCGGCTCGTCCAGCCGCTCCACGATGCCGCCGTCCAGGAGGGACCGGTAGATCGCGATCGCACGGCGGATGTGCCGCAGCTGGGAACGGCGGTCCTCGTGGTTGTCCTCCAGCAGCCGGCGCATCTGCGTGAAGGCGTCACCAGGACGCGCGATCACGGAGAGCAGCATCGCGTGGGTCACCCGGAAGCGGGACGTGAGCGGCTCCGGCTCCGAGGCGATGAGCTTCTCGAAAGTCTGCTGACTCCAGTTGACGAAGCCCTCGGGCGCCTTCTTCCGGACGACCTTCCGGCGCTTCTTCGGGTCGTCTCCCGCCTTGGCGAGCGCCTTCTCGTTCTCGATCACGTGCTCCGGGGCCTGTGCGACGACGAGTCCCGAGGTGTCGAAGCCCGCGCGGCCGGCCCGGCCCGCGATCTGATGGAACTCGCGGGCACGCAGCGTACGCACCCGGTTGCCGTCGTACTTGGTGAGCGCGGTGAACAGCACGGTGCGGATGGGCACATTGACGCCGACGCCGAGGGTGTCCGTACCGCAGATGACCTTGAGCAGCCCCGCCTGCGCCAGCCGCTCCACCAGCCTCCGGTACTTCGGCAGCATCCCCGCGTGGTGCACCCCGATGCCGTGCCGTACGTACCGCGAGAGGTTGCGGCCGAATTTCGTGGTGAAACGGAAGTTGCCGATGACCTTGGCGATCTCGTCCTTCTCCGCGCGGGTCGCCATGTTGATGCTCATGAGCGCCTGCGCCCGCTCCACGGCCTGCGCCTGGGTGAAGTGCACGATGTAGACCGGCGCCTGGCGGGTCTCCAGCAGCTCCGTGAGCGTCTCGGTGAGCGTGGTGGTGCGGTAGTCGTAGCTCAGCGGCACCGGCCGGGTCGCCGAGCGGACCACAGCGGTGGGACGGCCGGTGCGGCGGGTGAGGTCCTTCTCGAAGCGTGTGACGTCACCCAGCGTCGCCGACATCAGGATGAACTGGGCCTGCGGCAGCTCCAGCAGCGGGATCTGCCACGCCCAGCCACGGTCGGGCTCGGCGTAGAAATGGAACTCGTCCATCACCACCTGGCCGATGTCGGCGTCCGCCCCGTCGCGCAGCGCGATCGAGGCGAGCACCTCCGCGGTGCAGCAGATGACGGGGGCGTCGGCGTTGACCGAGGCGTCTCCGGTGAGCATGCCGACGTTCTCGGTGCCGAACAGCTTGCACAGGTCGAAGAACTTCTCCGAGACCAGCGCCTTGATCGGCGCGGTGTAGAAGGTGACCTTGTCCTGCGCGAGCGCGGCGAAGTGAGCACCCGCCGCGACCAGGCTCTTGCCGGACCCCGTCGGTGTCGAGAGGATCACGTTCGCCCCCGACACCACCTCGATGAGCGCTTCCTCCTGGGCGGGATAGAGCGAGATGCCCCGCTCTTCCGCCCACCCCGAGAAGGACTCGAAGAGGGCATCGGGATCGGCGTCACTCGGCATCTGGTCGATAAGGGTGGCTGTCACGCCCCCCATACTGCCTGCTGTTCCGGCCGATCAGGGAACCGGTGGGCTCCCGATGATCACCGGACGCTACGCTGTGTTGCCGAACGGGTGTCAGGCCCGGACGGGAGCAGCGCGGGGGCGCGGGGCGCAGGCCGGGCCGCGGGGCCGCGAGAGTCGCGAGGTAGCAGAGGACAGGGCGGGGATACGCATGATGGGACCGGCGCACTCGCTGTCGGGAGCCGCCGCCTGGCTCGGCCTGGGAGCCGCCGTGGCTGCGGCGGGCCACCCGATGCCCTGGCCTGTGGTCGTGGTCGGCGCACTCCTGTGCGCGGGGGCGGCGCTTGCCCCGGACCTGGATCAGAAGTCCGCGACCATCTCGCGCGCATTCGGGCCTCTCTCGCACGCCTTGTGCGGAGTGATCGACAAGCTCTCCACGGCCGTCTACAACGGCACCCGCGCCCGAGGCGAACGGCACCGCTCCGGAGGACACCGCACCCTCACCCACACCTGGCCCTGGGCGCTCTTCATCGGGGCGGGGTTCGCGGCGGCGGCCGCCTTCTGGGGCCGCTGGGCGGTGCTGGTCATACTCTTCATCCACATGGTCCTTGCCGTGGAGGGCCTGCTGTGGCGGATGGCCAGGGTCTCCAGCGACGTCCTGGTGTGGCTCCTGGGAGCCGCCTGCGCCTGGATTCTGGCAGGCGTGCTGGAAGAGCCGGGCAACGGCGCCGACTGGCTGTTCTCCGGCGACGGCCAGGAGTACCTGTGGATGGGCCTGCCCATCGCCCTGGGCGCCATGGTGCACAACATCGGGGACGCCCTGACGGTCTCCGGCTGCCCGATCATGTGGCCGATACCCATAGCGGGCAAGCGGTGGTATCCGCTGGGCACCCCCCGCTTCATGCGTTTCCGCGCGGGCGCCTGGGTCGAGAACGCCGTGCTGATGCCCGCCTTCATGGTGCTGGGCGGCGCGGGCAGCCTCGTCGCCCTCGGCTTCATAGGCTGAGGCTTCCCCTCACACGCAGGTGCTTCGTCCCGGTGCCGGGGCGCCGCCGCGCGTTCTCGCGGGACGGCAGCACCCCGGAGCCTCGGCACGGGGCGCCGGCGGCGTCCGGCTCACCCGTGCCAGGAACGCCACAGGGCCGCGTACGGGCCCTGGGCGGCGACCAGGGCGTCGTGGCTGCCCAGTTCACTGATGCGCCCGTTCTCCACCACGGCGATGACGTCCGCGTCGTGGGCGGTGTGCAGCCGGTGGGCGATCGCGACCACCGTGCGCCCTTCGAGCACCTGTCCCAGCGACCGTTCCAGGTGCCGTGCGGCGCGCGGATCGAGCAGCGAGGTCGCCTCGTCGAGGACCAGCGTGTGCGGGTCGGCGAGCACCAGACGGGCCAGCGCGATCTGCTGGGCCTGTGCCGGGGTGATGGCCAGCCCGCCGGAACCGACCTCGGTGTCCAGCCCGTTCGGGAGCCCCGTGGCCCAGTCGTCCGCGTTCACCGCACCCAGCGCGGCCCACAGCTCGGCGTCGTCCGCGCCGGGGCGTGCCAGCAGGAGGTTGTCGCGCAGGGCGCCGACGAAGACGTGGTGCTCCTGGTTGACAAGCGCCACATGGCGGCGGACCTCTTCCGCGCGCATCTCGCTCAGCCGCGCTCCGCCGAGTGTGACCTCGCCGCGGCGAGGTCCGTAGATACCGGCGAGCAGCCGCCCCAGTGTCGACTTGCCGGCCCCGGACGGCCCCACCAGTGCGACTCTGCTGCCCGGGGCCACGTCGAGCGTGACACCGTGCAGGACGTCCACGTCGGGCAGGTAGCCGAAGCGTACGTCGGTGGCGCGCATGGCCTTGTCCTGGGGCGCGAGCCCACTGGTGCCGTCGTCGGGTTCGATCTCCCGCACCCCCACCAGCCGGGCGAGCGAGACCTGGGCGACCTGGAGTTCGTCGTACCAGCGCAGGATCAGCCCGACCGGTTCCACCAGCATCTGCGCGAGCAGGGCCCCGGTCGTCAGCTGGCCGACGCTGATCCATCCCTCGAGGACGAAGACGCCACCCAGCAGCAGCACACCGCCGATGATCAGCATGTTGCTGAGATTGATGGTGGGAAAGAGCACGGTGCGCAGCCACATCGTCCGCCGCTCCCACGCCGTCCACTCGGCGATCCGCCGCTCGGAGAGCGCGATCCTGCGGGCACCCAGCCTGTGCGCCTCCACCGTGCGGCCGGCGTCCACCGTCTCCGCCAGGGCAGCGGCGACGGCCGCGTAGCCGGCCGCCTCGGCGCGGTAGGCGTGCGGTGCGCGCCGGAAGTACCACCGGCAGCCGACCAGGAGCACGGGCAGGGCGAGGACCACGGCCAATGCCAGCGGAGGAGCGGTGACGCACAGTGCCCCGACCAGCAGCGCCGTCCACACCAGGCCGACGGCCAGCTGGGGGACGGCCTTGCGCATGGCCTCGGCCAGCCGGTCGATGTCGGTGGTGATCCGGGAGAGCAGGTCGCCCGTCCCCGCCCGCTCCAGGACGCCGGGCGGCAGGCCGACGGAGCGGACGAGGAAGTCCTCCCTCAGGTCCGCCAGCATCTCCTCGCCCAGCATGGCGCCGCGCAGCCGGACCTGCTGGGTGAAGACCGTCTGCACGAGCAGCGCCACGGCGAACAGGGCGGTTATCCGGCCCAGCCGCAGGTCTCGGTCTCCTGCCGCGAGGTCGTCGACGACCTCGCCCAGCAGCCGCGGTCCGACCATGGAGGCGATGACGGCCACGCTGTTCACGGTGACGAGCAGCAGGAAGGTGCGCCTGTGGCGCCGCAGCAGCGCACGGACATAGGAACGGACGGTCGCCGGCGTACCGACCGGAAGGATGGTGACGTCCTCCGGAGCCGAGGGGTCGTAGGCGGGTTCGGGCACGCCGAACCGCCGTGCGCCCCGCACCCGGGTCCCGGCTGCTGGTCGGCTCCCCGACTTCAGCCGGGTGCTCTGGGAACTCACGCGGACTCGACCTCCTCGGCCTGGGCGCTACCCGTTCTCACACGCATACGCGGGGACGCCGCCGGCGGCGTCCCACGGACTTCCTGCGACTCACCGGCCGTCGACTCCTCACCGGTCTCCGGCTCCGCCCCGTCCGCTCGCGGCGGCTCCCGGGTCTCTTCCGGCCCCTGCGGCTCCAGGGGCTCACGCGTGACGACGGAGCGGTACGCGGCGTCGGCACGGACGAGCTCGCGGTGCGTGCCCGCCGCCGTGGCTCGTCCCCCGTGGACGAAGACGACCCGGTCGGCACGGTCGAGCAGCAGCGGGCTGGAGGAGAAGACCACGGTCGTCCGGCCGGAGCGCAGTCGTCGCAGCTCGCGGGCGATCCGCGCCTCGGTGTGGGAGTCGACCGCCGAGGTGGGCTCGTCCAGCACCAGGACCGGAGGGGCGGTGAACAGGGAACGCGCCAGGGCGAGGCGCTGCCGCTGGCCGCCGGAGAGCGACCGGCCCCGCTCGGTGATCCGGGCCCGTGTCGGATCGCCGTCGGCGTCGGGGCTGCCCTGCACCAGTGCCTCCAGTACGTCGTCGCACTGTGCGGCCGCCAATGCCTGCTGGACGCTCACCTCACCGGAGGAGGGGACCTCGAACAGCTCGGCGAGTGTTCCCGACAGCAGCACCGGGTCCTTGTCCTGCACCAGGACTGCCGTGCGGGCCTGCTCCAGCGGCATGCGGTCCAGCGGTTCGCCGTCCAGCAGGACGGACGCCGGGACCGAGGCCGTGGCGGGCCGCTGCTCACCGTCGCCGAGCGCGGTGCCGCCGTCCGCCCCCGAGGGAGGGTGCCCTCCCAGCCGCTCGGCGAGGCGCCCGGCCGCGTCCGGGTCGCCGCAGACCACGGCCGTCAGCACCCCGGTCGGCGCGTGCAGAGCCGTGACGGGGTCGTACAGGCCCTGCCGCAGGTCTCTCCCCCCGCCGCTGCCGTTTCCGTCCGTTCTCACGTTCGCGCTGCCGGGAGCGCTCCCGAGGCCGCTCGTACGTTCGCTGCCACCGCCGTTGGTGCGCACACCCGCAGAGCTGTTCCCGCTGCCGTGCTCGTACTCGTGTTCGTTGCGCCGCAGGCCCAGTACCCGGGCGGCGCGCGCGGCGGAGGGGCGGGAGAAGGAGTACGACATCGCGAACTCCCCGAAGAGCTGGAGAGGAAGGAGGAGGAAGCTGATCGCCCCGTACACGGTGACCAGCTCGCCCACCGCGATACGGCCCTCCAGTGCCAGCCGGGCTCCGTACCCCACCACGGCGATCAGCAGCAGACCCGGCAGGGCGACCTGGAGGGCTTCGATGAGTGACCACATCCGTGCCGTCCGCACGGCGGCGCGCCGCACTTCCTGCGAAGCCTTCCGGTACCGGTCGAGGAACAGCTCCTCGCCACCGATACCGCGCAGCACCCGGAGTCCGGCCACGGTGTCGGCGGCCAGTTCCGTGGCGCGCCCCGCCTTCTCCCGCTGGGCGTCCGCGCGCCGGGTCGCCCGTGGCAGCAGCGGCAGCACGGTGAGCGCCAGTGCGAGCATGCCGACGCAGGCCAGCAGTCCGAGCTGCGGCTGGTACACGGCCAGGGCCGCGCACACACCCAGCGTCGTCAGCAGGGCCGCGCTGAAGCGGGAGACCGCTTCGACGCACCATCCGATGCGTTCGATGTCACCGGTCGAGACGGCGACCACTTCTCCGGCCGCGACCCGGCGGGTGAGCGTGGCGCCCAGGTCGGCCGTACGGCGGGCCAGCAACTGTTGGACGCGCGCGGCGGCGGTGATCCAGTTGGTGACGGCCACCCGGTGCAGCATCGTGTCGCCGACGGTCACCGATACGGTGGCGACGGCCATCGCCACGCCGGCCCACGCGAGGTCCGCGCCCGAACGGTGCACCACGGCGTTCACCGCCATCCCGGCGACCGCGGGGAACGACGCGATCGAGGCGAGGTGCAGCACACCCCAGCCCAGCGCCTTCAGCTGGCCGCCCGTCTGCTTGCGGCCCAACCACAGGAGCAGCCGGAAACCCGACCGTACGTCCGGGTCTCCGGGGTCTTCGTAGGGGAGGTCGCGAATCTGCATGAGGTTCCAGTCGGTCGACGAAGCACACTCGGTGAAATGCGGTCTCGGACCGCCCGGCGGCAGCCTGCCGTGCGGACGACGGACGGGCCGGAGGACGGACGGGGCGAACGGGGCGGTCAGTGAGGACAGGTCAGGACGGTCACAGCGAACGCGGTCATGGGCGGTCCGGAGGGGCGTGCGAGGGGCTCGTATGTCGGTGAAGCGGTCTGGTGGAGGCGGGTGCGCCTATCAGGAGGCGGGCATGCGTAGGGGCAGGGGGCGGCCCTGCGGGTGTGCGCCGATCCCATCCGGTGACCGGTGCTCCTGGCAAAGGGTTTTACCCGGAAGCGGCACACTTCCGGCCAATGCGAGGATGGAGGACATGCGCATAGGTGGGGCAGGACGGACAGGCGGCAAAGCGACGGCACACGGGCGCACCACGGGCCGCCCCCAGGATCCGACGGCGGCCAGGGCCAGAGCGCGGGCCAAGGCAAAGGCGGCCCTTGTGGCCGCGGCGGGCGGCACGGTGCTGGCGGTATTGCTCGCCGGCTGCGGTTCCGGCGACGGCGATCAGGCCTCCGAGCGCGCGGCCGGCCACGCGAAGAAGGCCGGCCCGGGGAACGGCGCCCAGGCGTCCGAGTCATCGGCCCGGGCCGAGCTGGCCAAGGACCCGACGCGGATCCCCCGGGTGGGGGACAGGCTCCAGGCCAGGATTCCCGCGAACAGCGCCCAGGTGGTGGCTGTCGAGGGAGCGGGCAAGGACTCGGCGGACGCGACGGTGCGCCTCTACACCCGGCAGGGTGAGAAGTGGCGCATGGAGCACACATGGGCCGCGCACAACGGCAAGAAGGGGTGGACGCACAGCCACCGTCAGGGTGACAAGCGCAGCCCTGTCGGTGTCTTCACGCTCTCCGACGCCGGCGGCGTACTGCCGCAGCCGGACGCCAAGCTGCCGTACGCCCACACGTCCGCGTTCACGCCGCCCACGTACTGGCCGAAGAAGACCCGGCACGACTTCGACCATGTGATCGCCATCGACTACAACCGCGTCAAGGGCACTTCCCCCCTCGACCCGACCCGGCCGCAGGGCCAGGCCAAGGGGGGCAGTATCTGGCTGCACATGGACCACGGCAGCGGTACGTCCGGGTGTGTGAGCCTCTCCAAGTCCGGGATGGAGACGCTGCTGCGCACCCTGGACCCGAAGAAGCACCCTGTGGTGGTCATGGGGGACAAGGCGTCGCTCAAGGGCTGAGCGACGCCTTCCCCGCCCTGTCCGTCGTGCCCGGGCAGGCCGGCCCCCGGGGAACAAGCGCCTCGAGAACCGGTCTCGCCCGAGTTGGATCCGCAGGGACCGGCGCCGCGCAAGCCGGACCCGTGGGGACCGGTTCCGCACAGGCCGGTCCCATAGGAATCGGTTCCATGCGGGCAGGCCCCGGCGCAAGGAGAGGGCCGGTCACTCTTCCGGCTTCTCGGAGTCCACGCCGGGCCGCTTCTTCTTCCACAGCCCGCGCGTGAAGTCGGGGAACTCCTGGGGGGTGCCCTGCGCCTTGATGGAGGCGTGGCTCAGTGGCACGGGCGCGGTCCAGGTCGCGGCGTCGTACACGTCGAAGTCGGGCACCAGTCCGAGTCGCATGCACTGCATGAGGCGGAAGAGCATGAGGTAGTCCATGCCGCCGTGCCCGCCGGGCGGATTGGCGTGTTCTTTCCACAGCCAGTGGTCGTGGTCCTTGTACGTGTCGAAGTCGCCCCACTTGTCACCGGACATGTCCGGCTCCAGGTAGATGCGGGGAGGGTAGTCCTCGAAGACGCCCTTGGTGCCGCCGAGGATGTTGAGCCGGGAGTAGGGATGGGGGTTGGAGACGTCCTGCTCCAGGCGGATGACCCGGCCCTTGGCGGTCTGGACGAGGCTGATGGCCATGTCGCTCTTGACGTACGTCTCCTTCCAGCTCTCGTCGTCCGGCGGCATGTGCTCCTCGCGGTAGGCCGCCAGGCCGAGTGCGGGGGAGCCGAAGGTGGTGATGCGGACGGCCCGGTCACCGCGGTTGATGTCCATATAGGTGGCGGCGGGGCCGAAGCCGTGATTCGGGTACAGGTCCCCCTTGAGCCGGGTGTGCCACTTGCGGCGCCAGGGTCCCTCGTAATAGTCGGGGTCGAACATCAGCCCGCGCAGGTCGTGCAGATAGGCGCCGGCGCTGTGCAGCAGGTCGCCGAAGAGCCCCTGATGGGCCATGCGCAGGACGCGCATCTCGTTCTGCCCGTACACGCAGTTCTCCAGCTGCATGCAGTGCCTGCGGGTGGTCTCCGAGAGATCGACCAGCTCCCACAGCTGCTTCAGCTCCATCGCGATCGGACACTCGACCCCGACGTGTTTGCCGCCCTTCAGCGCGGCCTTGGCCATCTCGAAGTGCCAGTCCCACGGGGTGGCGACGTAGACGAAGTCGAGATCACCGCGTCCGCACAGCTTCTCGAAGTCGTGGTCGCCCTTGGTGTAGAGAGCGGGCGCGGGTTGGCCCGCGTCGGTGACCTTCTTCGCCGCCCGCTCGGTCTTCTCCCGTACGGGGTCGCACAATGCGACGACCCGCACCCCTTCCAGCGCCAGGAACAGGTCGATCATGCTGCCGCCGCGCTGGCCCAGACCGATGATGCCGACCCGGACCGTGCCGCGTTCCTCGAACGGTACGCCGATCATCGTCCGGCCCTTGCGGGGCGGTGTCACCGGCTGGGTTCCGCCCGCTGTCGCCGCCGTGGCAGTGCCGGGCGACGCCGCGTCGGCAGCCGGTGTGCCCAGCGCGCCGATTCCCAGGCCGGCTCCCGCGGCTCCGGCACCCCGCAGCACGGAACGGCGGCTGAATCCTTGCTCGTCACTCATCAGGTCTCCCGCAGGTCGCTGCACGTCGGATGGGTGAGCCGGGCTTGTGAACCCGGCTATGGACCTTGGTGGTTGAGACCAGTGATGCGCAAGAGTGCGGACTTGGACTCTCGTTGCCCGTGGATGGACTTCTGGTGCCGCAAAACCTTGCAGCAATTCACTGGAGATTCTTGCTGAGCCTCTTGACGCGTCTCCGACGGGCGGGCAGTCTCCCGGCCGTACCCATGAACCCGCCCGGTGCGACGGCGTGTTCATGTCCCCCCACGGTGGCCCAGGCGCCTGGCTGCCTTCCGGGCATTCCCATGCCCGTACACCGAAGGAGCCGCACGATGAGAAGACGACTGCTCAACGCGAGCACGGCAGGGGTGCTGGCCGTGAGCGGACTGCTGGCCACTGCGCCTTGGCAAGCCCAGGCAACGGCTTCCCCTCACGGGTCGCGGACAGCCTCCCCCCACGACATGCGGACGGCCTCTCCCCACGAGCCGCGGACGGCCCCCCTCCGTGGCTCACGGGCCGCATCGCCTCACACGCAGCAGGCCGCGCCGCCCGGCGGACGGGCCGTCACCGCGACCCTGTTCGAGCGCCCCTTCACCTCCGTCGCCCAGGAGTGCACGGATACGCTCGGCCCGGCCGGATACGGCTATGTCGAGGTCTCGCCGGCCACCGAACACATCCAGGGTGACCAGTGGTGGACGTCCTACCAGCCGGTCAGCTACAAGATCGCCGGACGGCTGGGGAGCCGTGCCGATTTCGCGCACATGGTCGAGACATGCGAGGCGGCAGGCGTCAAGGTCATCGCCGACGCCGTCATCAACCACATGTCCTCCGGCTCGGGAACCGGCACCGGTGGCACGTCGTACACCAAGTACGGCTATCCCGGCACCTACGAGGACGCCGACTTCCACACCTGCCGGCGGGACATCAAGGACTACACCGACCGCGGAGACGTGCAGAGCTGCGAACTGGTGGGGCTGGCCGACCTCGACACCGGCAGCGAGAAGGTACGCGCCGCCCTCGCCCGCTACCTCGACGATCTGCGCTCCCTCGGTGTGGCGGGCTTCCGGATCGACGCCGCCAAGCACATCGCGGCCGACGACCTGGCGGCGGTCAAGGCCAGGATGATCCAGGACCCGGGCTTCTGGGTCAGCGAGGTGATCCACGGCGAGGGCGAGGCGGTGCAGCCGGGTGAGTACACCGGCGTCGGGGACGTCGACGAGTTCCGCTACGGGCGCCATCTCAAGAGCGCCTTCCAAGGCGGTGACCTCGGCTCGCTGCGAACCGTCGGGGACGGCAAGCTGGAGAGCGGGTCGGCCCGCACCTTCGTCGACAACTGGGACACCGAACGCAACGGCTCCACCCTCACCTACAAGGACGGGCCCGCCCACACCCTCGCCAACGTCTTCCTGCTCGCGCATCCCTACGGCTCGCCCAATGTCCACTCGGGCTACGAGTTCACCGACAACGACGCGGGCCCGCCCGGTGGCGACACCGGCTGGACCGGGTTCCACGCCCGGCCCGAGATCACCGGCATGGTCGGCTTCCGCAACGCGGTAGGCCAGGCGGAACTGACCCATTGGTGGTCCGAGGGCCCAGCCCTCGCCTTCGGACGCGGCGACAAGGGTTTCGTCGCGCTCAACAACGGGGACCGCGAGCTGAACCGCACGTTCCGGACCTCGCTGCCCGAGGGCACGTACTGCAACGTGGCCTCCGCGCAGGGCGGCTGCGGACAGAAGGTGACGGTCGCCGCCGACGGTACCGCCCAGCTGACGGTGCCGGCCCGGAGCGCGGTCGCCCTCCATGTGAACGCGACCGGTTGACGGACCCGGGGCGGGCCGTCGCGCGCGGTGCGCCCCCGGGCTGCTGGACGAGCATCGCCGGCCCCCGCGTTGCCGGGCGCCCCTGGCTGCCGTCTCTCTCGTGCCGGATCCCCGGCTGCCGGGCTCCCGCATCGCGGGAGCCCGGCCCGTTGAGCCCCGGTTCACCGGGGCCGGGTGGCCCGCTCCAGTTCCTGGATCGCCGAGTGGTATCCGCGATTGCCCGTGGCGTGGTCGAGTCCGATCTCGCACGTCCGGTTCGCCGACAGATACGTGTCGTAGGAGCGTTCGGCCACCTCGGCCGCCTCCCGGGCCGTCGCGGCGGCCGTCAGCTCCTCGTGCAGCAGGCCGCGGTCGCCCGCGAAGGCGCAGCAGCCGGCGTCCAGCGGCACCACGACCTCCTCCGCACACGCCTCAGCGACCTCCCGCAGCTCCGCCTCGTCGTCCAGATGCCGCATGGAGCAGGTGGGGTGGAGGACGGCGGAGGCGACGCGCCGCTCGACGGTCAGGCGCGGCAGCAGCTCCCGTGCCGCCCACACCAGGGAGTCGTAGACGGTCAGCCGTTCGTGGAGTTTGCGGTTGGCGGGTGTGAGGTAGGGCACGACTTCCTCGGCGATCCCCAGGGTGCACGAGGAGGCGTCCACCACGAGGGGCAGCTCGCCACCGTCAGTCCACCGCCACGCGGCCTCCACCATGCGGTTGGCCATCAGCGTGTTTCCCGCCTCGTAGCCCTTGGAGTGCCAGATCGTGGAGCAGCAGGTGCCGGTGAGGTCCTCCGGTATCCATACCGGACGGCCGGCGCGGGCCGAGACGGTGACCATGGCCTCCGGCAGGGACAGGCCGTCGTAGCCGTGCGGGTCGCCGAAGATGCGGTTCACACATGCCGGGTAGTAGACCGCCGCGGCGTGCTGCCTGCTGGTCGCGGGGAGCCGGCGAGCCGCCGGGGCCGGGATCTCCGGCAGCCACTCGGGCACCAGATCGGGACGGACCGCCTTGCGTGCGGCGGCGGTCACCTTGCCGAGCAAGCGGTCACCCAGATCGCCCTCACGCCCGCGTAGGCGCCTGCGCAACTGGTCGGCCGCCGCGACGGCCAGCCGGGCCGAACGCTCCACACGCGCGAAGTGCCGTGCCGCCCGCGCCGCGTTGCGTTCCTCGCGGGGCGAGTGCCGTGCGTGCCGGAAGGACTTCATCAGCGCGCCGGTGTCGATGCCCACGGGACAGTCCAGCTTGCACGTGGAGTCGCCCGCGCAGGTGTCAACGGCGTCGTACCCGTAGCTGGCGAGCAGGTTCTCCCCGACGAGTGAGCCGCGGGGCTGGCGCAGCATCTCGCGGCGCAGCACGATGCGCTGGCGCGGCGTGGTGGTCAGATCCTCACTGGGGCAGGTCGGTTCGCAAAAGCCGCACTCGATGCACGGGTCGGCGAGGGCCTCCACGCCGGGGATGGACTTCAGGCCGCGCAGGTGCGCGCGCGGATCCCTGTCCAGCAGGACGCCGGGCGCCAGCACCCCGGTCGGGTCCACCAAACGCTTGATCCGCCACATCAGTTCCGTGGCCTTGCTGCCCCATTCCAGTTCCAGGAAGGGTGCGATGTTCCGGCCCGTGGCGTGCTCCGCCTTGAGGGAACCGTCGAAGCGCTCGACCGTCATCCGGCAGAACTCGTCCATGAAAGCGGCGTACCGGGCCACGTCGCCGCTGTCGGACGCGTCGAAGGCGAGCAGGAAGTGCAGGTTGCCGTGGGCCGCGTGGCCCGCCACGGCGGCGTCGAAACCGTGCCGCTCCTGAAGCTCCAGCAGCGCTTCGCAGGCCTCGGCCAGCCGCGAGGGAGGTACCGCGAAGTCCTCGGTGATCAGCGTCGTCCCGGAGGGCCGCGACCCGCCGACCGCCGTGACGAACGCCTTGCGGGCCTTCCAGTAGAAGCCGATCGTCCCGGGGTCCCGTGTCAGCTCGTTGGTGACGGACGGCACAGGGGCGACCAGTTCCAGACCGGCCAGCACCTCACGGGCCGCCCGCTCGCGCTCCTCCTGGACGGCGTCGTCGGGGGAGCGGAACTCCACCAGCAGCGCTGTGGTCTCCTTCGGCAGCCGGGCCCAGTCCTCGGGCACCCCGGCCACACTCACGGAGGCCCGCAGGGTGTTGCCGTCCATCAGCTCGACGGACATCGCACCGGCCTCGTTGAAGCGCGGCACGGCCGCGGCCGCGGCGGAGAGGGTGGGGAAGAAGAACATGCCGGTGGAGGTGCGCCGGTGCAGCGGGAGGGTGTCGAAGACCAGCTCTGCGAGGAAGCCGAGCGTGCCCTGGGAGCCCACCATGAGACCGCGCAGGATCTCCACCGGTGTCGTACCGTCCAGGAAGGCGTCCAGTCGGTACCCATTGGTGTTCTTCAGCTCGTGCTTGGCGCGGATGCGGGCGACGAGCGCGGGGTCGGCCTCGATCTCCTCCTTCAGCGCGAGCAGGCCCTCGCACAGCGCGGGCTCGTCACGGGCCAGCTTCTCGTCGGCCGCCGGGTCGCCGGTGTCCACGACCGTGCCGCTCGGCAGGACGCAGGTGAGGGAGGAGAGGGTGCGGTAGGAGTTGCGGGTCGTTCCCGCCGTCATCCCGGAGGCGTTGTTGGCGACCACGCCGCCGACCGTGCAGGCGACGGCACTGGCCGGATCGGGACCCAGCAGCCGCCCGTGCGGTGCCAGCGCGGCGTTGGCCCGGAAGACCGTCGTCCCGGGCCGGATCCGCGCCCGCCTGCCCCCGTCGAGCACCTCGACGCCCGCCCAGTGGCGTCGCACATCCACCAGGATGTCCTCGCCCTGCGCCTGGCCGTTGAGCGATGTCCCGGCGGCCCGGAAGACGACGTCGCGGCCGTTCTCCCGCGCGTACGCGAGCACCGCGGCGACGTCGGCCACGTCCTCGGCGAGCACGACGGCTTTCGGGATGAAACGGTAGGGGCTCGCGTCGGACGCGTAACGCACCAGGTCCAAGACCTTCGAGAGGACCTTCCCGGCGCCCAGCAGGCGCTCCAGATCGCTCCGCAGCGGCTGGGGGGTGCCGTGTGCCCGCTCTTCCGGTACGCGGTCCGCGGCCGGGGAGTGGCCCGCACCCGTGCGCGGGCGCAGGGCTCCAGGCTTCGGTTCGAGCAGCGGCATGGCATCTCCTGAGCGCACAGGGAGGGCGGGGCGTGAGTGGGGGATGTGTGAGCCAATGCTAGTTCGGCCCTCCGACACCGGCCGCCGGGGTCGTACCCGCCGGACAACGCTCCCGGGCCGGCCCGACGGCTCGCATGTCGCCATCGGCGCCGTGAAGGCGGGGGCGGCGGGGGTGACGGGGGCGGTCGGCTAGCCGCCGTGCCTGTGCCCGTCACATCCGTGGTGCGGGCCGTCGTGCCGGCAGTCGTGTCCGTTGAGCAGGGACAGCAGGCGGCTCAGTTCGTCGCGCTGCGGTGCCGAGAGAGGGGCCAGCAGTTCTTCCGTCGCCGTCCGGCGTGCCCGGCGCAGTGCGATCAGCGCTTCGGTGCCGCCCTCCGTCAGCCGGATGCGGGTCACCCGGCGGTTCGCGGTGTCGGGGGCGCGGCGCACCAGTCCGCGTTCCTCCAGCGCGTCGACGAGGCTCGTGACCTGGCGGGGGACCACGCCGAGCCGTTCGGCGAGGTCGGCCATCCGGGGCGGTTCGGCGCTGTGCGCGACCATGCGCAGCATCCGCCCCTGCGCCGGTGTGACCCCCAGGGGTGCGAGGTTCCGCCGGTGCGCGTGATTGATCCGCCTGGTCAGACGCAGCAGTTGGTCGGCCAGATCGGTGGCGGATTCGTCGGCGGGGTGGTGAACCATGGGCGCAGATTATCAGGGACCTTGTTCGTTGTGAGTATAGGTAACAATGAACTATGCTCCGATCCCGGTGCGTGCGGGAGGGCAGAGCCCACCGCTCGGACCGCCGGGCAGGCCGTCGGCCGGCCACCTGGACCCGATGCGCTCTCATCCGATCCCGAGGAGCCCCTTGCACCATGCAGCGCCCGGCTGGACGCCGTCCCCCAAGAACCCGCTGACCGATTCACCGGCCCCCGAGCAACCGGCTCAGGTACGCCGCATCCTGCGTCTTTTCCGCCCCTACCGCGGGCGGCTGGCCGTGGTCGGCCTCCTGGTGGCCGCCTCCTCACTGGTCTCCGTCGCTTCGCCCTTCCTGCTGCGCGCGATCCTGGACGTGGCCATCCCGCGGCAGCGGACCGGGCTGCTGTCCCTGCTCGCCCTCGGCATGATCGCGACCGCCGTCATGACCAGCGTCTTCGGCGTGCTCCAGACACTGATCAGCACCACGGTGGGTCAGCGGGTCATGCACGACCTGCGCACCGGTGTGTACGCCAAGCTCCAGCGGATGCCGCTGGCCTTCTTCACCCGCACACGGACGGGCGAGGTGCAGTCCAGGATCGCCAACGACATCGGCGGAATGCAGGCGACGGTCACCTCGACCGCCACCTCGCTCGTCTCCAACCTCACCAGCGTCGTGGCCACCGTCGTCGCCATGCTCGCCCTCGACTGGCGGCTGACGCTCGTCTCCCTCGCGCTGCTGCCCTTCTTCGTGTGGGTGAGCCGTCGGGTGGGACGGGAGCGCAAACGCATCACCACGGAGCGGCAGAAGCAGATGGCCGCGATGTCCGCCCTCGTCACCGAGTCCCTGTCGGTCAGCGGCATCCTGCTGGGCCGGACCATGGGCCGCTCCGACTCCCTCACCAAGAGCTTCGCCGGTGAGTCCGAGCGCCTGGTGGACCTGGAAGTACGCTCCAGCATGGCGGGACGCTGGCGGATGGCCACCATCGGCATCGTCATGGCCGCCATTCCCGCGCTGCTGTACTGGACGGCCGGAGTGCTCACGCGGTTCGGCGGCCCGGCCTTCTCCATCGGCACGCTCGTCGCCTTCGTCACCCTCCAGCAGGGACTGCTGCGCCCCGCCGTCTCCCTGCTGACGACCGGCGTGGAGATGCAGACCTCGCTGGCACTCTTCCAGCGCATCTTCGAGTACCTCGATCTGCCGGTCACCATCACCGAACCGGCCCGCCCTGTGGCCCTGCCCAAGGTGCGCGGAGAGGTCCGCTTCGAGAACGTCGACTTCTCCTACACGGACGGCGGCACAGCACCACCGGACGGCGCCGCCGGGGCGGGCCACACCCTGCGCGGCATCGACCTGACCGTCCCCGCTGGCACCAGCCTGGCCATCGTCGGGGCGACGGGGTCGGGCAAGAGCACCCTCAGCTATCTGGTGCCCCGGCTCTACGACGTGACGGGCGGCCGTGTCACCCTCGACGGGATCGATGTGCGCGACCTCGACTTCGCCACGCTCTCGGCCGCCGTGGGGGTGGTCTCCCAGGAGACCTACCTCTTCCACGCCACCGTCGCCGAGAACCTGCGCTTCGCCAAGCCGGACGCCTCGGACGAGGAACTGCGCGCCGCCGCGCGGGCCGCGCAGATCCACGACCAGATCACCGCGCTGCCCGGCGGTTACGACACGATGGTGGGAGAGCGCGGCTACCGCTTCTCCGGCGGCGAAAAACAGCGCCTCGCCCTCGCCCGCACCATCCTGCGCGACCCGCCGGTGCTGATCCTGGACGAGGCCACCAGCGCACTGGACACCCGAACCGAACGTGCCGTACAGGAGGCCATCGACGCCCTGTCCGCGGGACGCACCACCCTCACCATCGCGCACCGCCTCTCCACCATCCGCGACGCCGACCAGATCGTCGTCCTCGACCGCGGCAGGATCGCGGAACGGGGCACCCACGAGGAGCTTCTCGCGGCGGACGGGAAGTACGCCGCACTGGTACGGCGCGACAGCCGGACGGCGCACCACAGCCGGGCCGCCGACGTGGCGGTGAGCTGACGGACGAGGAGCGTCGCTCTAGCGGCGCACCGGCTGGGGCTTCGGTTTCGGCGGTTCGAAGACGCAGAACTCGTTGCCCTCCGGGTCGCTGAGGACATCCCATTCGATCTTCTCGTCCCGTGCGCGCACCAGTGCCGCCCCCAGCGCCAGCAGCTCGTCCCGGTCGCCGAAGACGTCCAGGTGCATCCGGTTCTTGTGCCCTTCCCTTTTCGGCTCATCGACCGGGTTGATCCAGATCAACGGGCCGGAACCCGTCGGGTCGTAGATCGGCACGGGCCATTCGCGAGGCCGTTCGGGGGACCCGGGCGGCGGCTCACGGCGGGCGTAGCCCAGCGCTCGGCACCACCAGTCCGCGAGGGCCTGGTGGTCGACGGCGTCGAGTGCGAGGTCCTTGAAGCGTGCGGGCATGGGGCGAGCCTACGGCGTGTCAGGCACGCACGGCGGTGGCATGCGTGGCCGTGTCTGCGGGGCGGAAGGGCGGGAGGGGGCACGGGGGCGCGCCGGTGAGAGGCGGTAGCGGGTCAGCGGTAGAGCAGATACGGCCGCCGTGTCCTCTCGAAGTCGCGCACCTCCGCACGCCAGGCGCCGGTGACCTCCTCCGGACTCCTGCCCGCGTCGAGCATCTCGCGCAGCCGGGGGGAGCCCGAGAGCTTGTCGATCCAGAAGGGCCGCTGGGGATCGGGGTCCTTCCGCCAGGCGAAACCGTCGTACTTCATCGCCTCCCGCAGCATCGCCACCGCGGTCGGCACCGCCTCGTAGCGCACCGGATCGGTCACCAGAAGCTGGACGCCGGCACAGGTTCTGCCCTGGTGCTTGCTGAAGGTGGGCACGAAATAGCCCTCCCTGAAGCGCACCCCGGGCAGCCGCAGGGCGTTGAGGCGGTCACTGTAGTGGTGGTCGAGGAAGGGTGCTCCCACGAACTGGAACGGCTGCGTGGTTCCTCGTCCCTCGGACAGATTCGTCCCCTCGAAGTAGCCGGTGCCCGCGTAGACGGTCGCCGTGTCGGGCGTCGGCATGTTGGGGGAGGGCGGCACCCATGGCAGCCCCGTGTGCTGCGCCGTCGTCCTGGGCGACCAGCCGCGCACCCGCACGACCTCCAGCTCCACCTTTCCGCCGTCGCCCTCCTTCGGCAGCAGCTCGCCGTTGAAGTAGCGGGCGAGTTCACCGACCGTCATCCCATGCTGCTGGATGATCGGCTTGAGACCGACACCGGAGGCGAATGCGGGCGTCAGCAGAGGGCCGTCGGCTCTGCGGCCGAGAGGGTTGGGGCGGTCCAGGACGAGGAACGAGGCACCGATGTCCCGCGCGGCGGCCATCGCGTGGTACATCGTCCAGATGTACGTGTAGTAGCGCACCCCGACGTCCTGGATGTCGAAGACGACGGTGTCCACCCCCGCCTTGCGGAAGAGGGCGGTCATCTTCCGTGCGTCGGCACCGTATGCGTCGTACACCGTCAGGCCGGTACGCGGATCCTCGAACTCGGGCTCCGACTCGCCCGCCTGCGCGCTGCCGCGGAAGCCGTGCTCGGGGCCGAAGACGCCGACGATGCGCAGCTCCTCGTGCTCCGCCATCGAGTCGACCACATGGCGTGCGTCCCTCAGCACCCCTGTCGGGTTGCTGAGGACACCGACCTTCCGGTCCCGCAGCACGCGCCAGCCCTCCGCCGCCGCCACGTCGGCCCCCGGGGTCACGCGTCCCGCCCCACGCCCATCCCCCCGTCCAGGCGACTCCGCGGCGGCCCGTCCCGACAACAGCGGCGCGGCGAGGGCGGCGGCCGTGCCACCGGCCATCAGCGAACGGCGAGAGGGTTTACCGGCCATGGAGACCCGTCCTTCCGGCGACGACCAGGAGTGCAGCAGGGGGTGGGGCAAGCTAATACGAATACCCGTAGGCCGACCAGAGGGCGCGCAGCGGGCACCCGGCCGGCGCAACCGCAATCGGTGTGCGTGCCGACGCCTGGAGCGTCAGGATGAAGGCATGCCGACGAACATCACCCTGGTGCGGGGGGACATCACCGAGCAGGACGTCGACGCGGTCGTCAACGCCGCCAACTCCTCACTGCTGGGCGGGGGAGGCGTGGACGGTGCGATCCACCGCAAGGGCGGCCCCGACATCCTCGCCGAGTGCCGCGAGCTGCGTGCCGGACACTACGGGAAGGGCCTCCCCACAGGTCAGGCCGTCGCCACGACAGCCGGGCGGCTTCCGGCACGCTGGGTCATCCACACCGTCGGTCCGGTCCACCGGTCCTCTGGGGGCGATCCGTCACTGCTCGCGTCCTGCTACCGCGAGTCCTTGCGCGTCGCCGACGAACTCGGCGCGCGGACGGTCGCCTTTCCGGCCGTCTCCACCGGCGCCTACGGCTGGCCACTGGAGGACGCGGCACGCATCGCTGTGGAAGCGGTCCGCGAGACGGACACCGATGTTGAAGAGGTCAGGTTCGTGCTCTTCGGTGAGGATGCCTACCAGGCGTTCGCCGCACACGTCGGCTGAGTGCGCGACGCGGCACGGCAACGCCCGGTCGCCTCGTCGCGGAGGCGCCGGTGGCTCACCGCTGCCTTCGACGTCCGCGGTGCCGGCGGGGACCAGGCCGCAGCCGGCACGACAGTTGCCTCCGCCCATGTCCCAGCTGCGTCCGCCCGTGCCTCAACGGCGGGGAGTGCGCAGGTGGATGCGTTCGCCCTGCTTTCCGAAGAGGCTGAGCACTTCGACGCTGCCGCGGCCGGCGGCGCCGAACCAGTGCGGGATCTGGCAGTCGAACTCGGCCGCCTCACCGGCACCCATGAGGAAGTCCCGGTCGCCCAGTTTCACGCGCAGCCGGCCGCGGAGCACGTAGAGCCATTCGTACCCCGCGTGAGTGCGCAGGTGGGGCTCCTCGTCGTGCGCGGGGATCGTCATCTTGTAGGCGCGTGGTTCTCCCTGCTGCCGTGACAGCGGGACCAGCACGCGGCCGCCCTTCCTCGTGGGATGCTGCGGCACCCGGGGGTCGAGGATGCGTGGAGCGGCGACGATGTCGTCGAGGGGGATGCCCAGCGCCGCGGTGACCGGCAGGAGGAGTTCGAGGCTCGGCTTGCGCTGACCCGATTCCAGCCGGGACAGCGTGCTGGTCGAGATGCCCGTGGCACGCGAGAGGTCCGCCAGGCTGACGTCCTTCTTCTCGCGTGCGCGCCGCAGCCGGAGAGGGATCTGCTCGATCACGGCGTCGAGGCTCGGTTGCTCACCCATGGGACGCAGTCAACCAGCCTGTCCCACTATCAGCAACGGGCATTGCCGGAAACGCACGGGAGCGGGTAGGGGCCCTGCCGGAGCCGCCCCGCGCACGGGTTCCGCGGCGTCGGCCGGTGACGCCGGCGCACGACGGCTCAGGCGCCCACGGTCCCGTCGACGCCCTCGCGCAGAAAGTCCGCGTGGCCGTTGTGGCGGCCGTACTCGAGAAGCACGTGCACCATCACCATCCGCAGTGACACCTCCTCGCCCCACCTCGGCTGGAGCCCGGCCAGGTCCAGCGACGCGGCGGCCCGTTCGACGCGGCGCGAGTTCTCCACCTCGGCCTCCCAGGCCGCGAACGCCTCGGCCCGCGTCGAAGCGCTCGCGTCGTACGCCGCCTGGAAGTCGGTCGTGTCGGACCAGACCATGGGTGCGTCGTGGTCCTCGAACACGCGGCGGAACCACGCGCGCTCCACCTCCGCCATGTGCCGCACCAGGCCGAGCAGCGACAGCGTCGAGGGTGGCATGGACCGCTGCCGCAGTTCCTCGTCGGTCAGCCCCTCGCACTTCATGGCGAGGGTCGCACGGTGGTAGTCGAGGAACGCCCGCAGCGTGTCGCGCTCGCTGCCGAGACGGGGCGGTCCTGTGCGAGGGTCGCCGGCCACTGGGCATGCTCCTTGCTCGTGCCTGTGTTCGGGGCCAGCCAGTATCCACTCCCGCCCGGGAACGCGGCACATGGCTCGCGCGATAGATTGATCAGCGAAGAAGCACAGCCGGCGCGGCCGGAGTGTTCCAGGGAGCGATGTGGGAGACGTACTGATCACAGGTGCCTCCAGAGGCATCGGGCTGGCGATCGCCAACCGGCTCGCACGGGCAGGTCACGACGTCATCGGAGTCGGCCGCGGCGAGCCCGGTGCAGACTTCCCCGGCACGTTCTGCCGGTGCGACCTGTCCGACGCCGACGACACGGCGAGAATGCTGGAAGAGGTCACCCGAGGGCGCACGATCCGCCGTGTGGTGAACAACGCGGGCCTCGCACAGCCGCAGCCACTGGAAGAGCTGGAGCTGGGCACCCTTCAGCAGGTGCTGGAAGTGAACCTCCGGGCGTCCGTCCAGATCGTCCAGGCACTCGTGCCCGGCATGCGCGAAGAGCGCTTCGGCCGGATCGTCAACATCACCTCACGGGCCACCTACGGCGCCAGGAACCGCACCGCGTACGCGGCGGCCAAGAGCGCGCTCGTGGGATGCACCCGGGCGTGGGCGCTCGAACTCGCCCGGGACGGCGTGACCTCCAACGCGGTGTCCCCCGGCCCCACCGGCACCGAACTGTTCCACCGCGCCCGGCCCGTCGGCGACGCGGAGCGCGAGGCGATCGCCTCGATCCCTGTGGGACGCCTCGGCACGCCCGACGACATCGCCGCGGCCGTCGCGTTCCTGCTCTCCGACGACGCCGGCTTCATCACCGGCCATGTCCTGGACGTGGACGGAGGAAGCAGCCTCGGCGGACGCTAGGAGCGGCGACGCGTCTCCCCGCGATCCCCCCCGCCACACCCTGAGACCCCCGCGACGCCACCCGCCGAAGGCTCTGCGCCGGGCCGGGGAGCCCGGGCTCGTTCACAAGGGATCAGCCGGCGGTTCGATCAGTTCGGTCGCCCGGAGTGTCGCCGCGACCGCGAGCGGGTCCTCACCGCCCCGGCGTACGGCGACGTCCAGCGCGGTGTCCGCGAACTTGATGGCGTGCTCGTCACCGTGGGCCGCCGCACGGGCGAAGGCCTCTTCCGGAGAGAGCCCGCCACCCGTCGGCACAGGAGCGCCGCGAGAGGGCCCGTAGACGGCTGTGACGGCCGCGCTGGCGGCCCAGGCGGCGTCCACGCTGGCGGCCCACAGCTCGCGGGGCAGCGCCGGCAGGATGCGCAGGACGGCGTTGGGTGCCGTCGCCGCGTGCACCAGCATCACGGGGGAGCCGTGCGCGTGGGTGGCGTACCGGTGGGTGGCGGCGCGCACGATCTCCTCCAGTTCCGTGCGGGCATCCTCCGGTGCGGTGCGCGGAACCGGCCCGGGGGCGTCCGGCGGGGGAGTGCCGGCTCCGGCGCCGGACGCACGCAGCGGCCTTCCGGGAAGTGCCGTGATGCGGGCGAGCCGTTCGCGGATGCCGCCGCTCTGGTCGTCGATCAGCGGCACCGCCTCGTACGCCGCGTCGGCGGACGCCGCACGGGGAAGGGGCTCGATGTGCGGCAGGGTGCTGTGCCGGGCCGCCCAGTACCCGAGCGCGTGCGCCAGTTCGGCACGGCGCGGTGCCGTCTCCCCGCCGTCGGCGAGCAGGGTGCGCACGGCGTGCCCCGTACGGATCACCGGGTGCGTGGCCGCTCCGGAGATACCCGGCAGCAACCGGGGCCACCAGGTGGCCAGCACCTCGCGCCAGGGGCGTTCCTCCACCTGGCGGACGAAGTAGCGTGTCCAGTCCGCGAGGCGCCCGGGGTCGCCCAGCGCCTCGGCCCAGTTGGCATCTGTGACCGGCGAGTCCTGAGCCGGCATGTCCTCCAGCTTGGCCGCGTACCCGTCGATCCAGCGGTGCACCCGTGCCGCCTGCCCGTGGCGCACCAGTGCCTCCACCGCCATCGGCGCGTGGTTGGAGAGCCAGCCCTCGCGCTCGGGGCCGCTGGCGTGGAGACGTTCGAGCGCCTCGTCGAGCGTCCCGGACGTGTCGCTTCGTCCCGCGTCGGTCCTCGTGGTGTCCATGGGGGGACGCTACGGCGGGCCACCGCGCCCGGGGAACGGACGCGGGACCGAACCCCGCGCGCCCAAGGTCCTAGGTCCGTCCGTCGCGCGCGATCGGGCCGGCCGGGCCCTATCCCCTTCGGCCCGAGCGGGCCAGCCACCGGCCGTCCTGGCGGGTGACCTCGATCGGGCGGCCGAAGCACCGTGTCATCAGCGCGCCGGTCAGCACCTCCGAGACGGGTCCGCGGGCGGCGACGCGGCCCTCCCGCAGCAGCAGCGCGTGACTCGTGGTCGGCGGAAGCTCCTCCAGATGGTGGGTGACCGTGACGGTCGCCAGCGAGGGGCGGTCCGCGGCCAGCCGGCACAGCGCGTCGATCAGGTCCTCGCGCGAGGGCAGGTCGAGCGCGTTGAACGGCTCGTCCAGCAGCAGCAGCGACGGCGCGGGCATCAGGGACCGGGCGATCAGGATCCGGGCCCGCTGGCCGCCCGAGCACACTCCGAAGGGCCGGTCGGCCAACTCCTTGCAGCCCAGCTCGGACAGCAGCTCGGTGGCCAGCTGACGCGTCTCGTCGTCGTACTTGCGCCACAGGGGCTGCACGGTACCGGTGGCGCCGGTCAGTACGACCGTGTGCGCCGTCGCGTCCTGCGGCACGCGCTGCGCCGTGGACACATGACCGATGTGCGCCCGCAGCTCGCGCACGTCCACCCGGCCGAGCCGGTTGCCCAGCACCTCGACGGTGCCGGTGGTGGGGTGCATGACGGCGCCGATCAGCTTCAGCAGCGTCGTCTTGCCCGCACCGTTGGCGCCCAGCAGCGCCCAGTGCTCACCGGACCGCACCGACCAGTCGATCCCGTCGAGGATGAGCTGGTCCGAGGTCACGCGACGGACACCGACCCCCTCGATCGAGGCGACCTGGCGAGGTGAGGGCTGGTTCATGACGGGCCTCCGGACCTGCTGGCGGGTACGGCACGCGGCTGGGCGCCCTCGTGCGCCGTTCGGGCGTACAGGCTAGCTGTAGGGTGCAGCGGCCCGCGCGAGCGTCTCACCGGCGGAGACGGCCAGTGGTTCGCCGTGTCCGAAGCAGACGGTCTCCACCGCCTCCGCCCCAGCGCGCACAGCCGCAGGAACGACGTCACCGTGCGCGCCCGGTCCTGGTTGAAGACGCCCGGCACGGGGCCCTCCGGAACGCCCGCCACCGCGTCACCGGTGAACAGTGTGCGATGCGCCGGCAGGAGGAGGGCGATGCTGCCCTCCGTGTGGCCGGGCACCGACAGCACCCTGGCGCCGCCACCGAGTTCGAGCACGTCACCCTCCGCCACCTCCCGGTCGACCCGGCAGGGTGGCGTCGGCGGGACGGCCGGGGCCGCGGAGGTGATGCCGAGAGGAGCGTGCACCTCGTCGAAGACGGCGCGCTCCCACTCCGGCGCGCCGGCCATGTCGGGTGGCGGAGCCGGGACGTGCCCCCGGATGACGGGAGTGTCCGCCCTGTGCGCGACCACTTCCGCGCCGTGCCGGTCGGCCAGTTCGGCGGCCGAGCCGGTGTGGTCGGGATGGCAGTGGGTGAGCACGATACGCCGCAGTGCGGCGGGGTCTGCCCCGCTGCGCCGGATGGCGTCCTCCGCCTCGTCGGCGCCGCCGGGCGGGCCGGTGTCCACGAGCGTGAGCGTGTCACCGTCCCGCCACAGGTACGCCTGCCCGACGGGAAAGGGATCACGTGCAGAAAGGGTCGTACTCTTCGGGCTCCATGCCCGGAAAGTACGCGGCGGAGAGCGGACCCGGCAGAGCGTTACGCCGGCGGCGTAGCGGCTGCGCGGACAGTGAACGTCCCGGCCGCGCCCCTCAGAGGGCGTCTTACCTTCCCCGGTACGGGACCACCCCGTCGCTCCCGCGGTGCGCCCCCCCGGCGGGAACCGGAGGGGACGCGCGGTGCGGCGGCGGGGTCGGTGGGCACCGAGCCGGACCGGTGGCGACGGGCAGGGCCCGCGGCGAACCGGTGGGGATCCCCGGGCCGGGGTACCGAGGGTGTCAGCGGCCTTGGACCGCTGCTTTGTAGCGTCCGACCGGGGGCAGCCAGCACAGTACCGCGGTCACCACCGCCAGGACGATGGCACCGAGGCTGGTGGCGTACAGCCCCGCCGGTGCGGCGTCGCGCAGGACGAGAGCGTGCGGGAAGGCGGCCGCCAGCAGTGCCACGACGGTCAGCAGCGCCCTGGCCCACATAGCTCCCGCGTGGCAGCACAGTGCGAACAGCAGCACGGCGACGGCGAGGACAGCGGCGATGGCGGCACGTGCCGCCATGGTGCCGTGCCAGTCGGTGACGATTCCGTCCCACATGGTCGCGCTGAACCGTTTGACGTCCGCCGAGTCGGTACCCGAGGGCAGGCCCACCGCAGTGGGGTTGCTGTCCACGGCCTTGCGGACGTTCTCGTCGGCGAGGTCCTTGCCGCCCACGAACACCATCAGCGCGCCTATGAGCCCGCACAGCGCGGAGAGGACGGCGGCCGACAGCATGGCGGTCATGACGGCCGGTCTCTTCGGCGGCGCCTGGGTGCTGTCCATGGCCGGGGGGTCGGGGAGCATGCCGGTGTGAGGGGAGGCGGTCGGGGGGTGGCTCACGTGCGTGAACTCCTTGCGAGAATGCGGAAGGGGAACGAACGGTTCGACCTTTCCATGAACGCCCTCCGCCGAACCACCGGTTCCGTTGAGGAATCCGAAGAACATCACCCGTGAACTGCCGGACAGAGCACGGAAGTTAGGCTGCTGGGCCCCTACCGCCGGACGAAGGAGAACGAGAGGCGCCCTATGCCCCCCATGGACACCCCCGAGTACCCGCCCGGGTTGCTCGACATCACGATGGACCAACTGCGCACCCTGCTCGCCGTGCACGAGGAAGGCACCGCACTGGGTGCGGCCCGGCGGCTCGGACGCGAGCAGTCCAGCATCCAGAAACAGCTCGACACGATGAACCGCAAACTGGGCGAGCACTGCGGTGAGCCCCTGCTGCGCAAACGGGGACGTGGCGAGCGCGTACAGTTCACACGCACCGGCGAGCACCTCGCCCGGCTGGCCGGCGGCACCCTCGACGGGTGGCGCGAAGGGCTGGACTCCGCCCGCAGACGGTGCGGAAGAAGCCTGCGCGTGGGCTCCACCCGTTACACGCTCGGGTATCTCCTGTCCGCTGTCGAAGAGGTCAACGACCGTTTCCGGCGGAACGGTGTGGAGCTGACCATGGCACATGTACGCAGCGGCACACTGCTGGAGAAACTGCGCTCGCACGAACTCGACCTGGTGTGCGGCAGTGTCCTCACCTCGACGTCCGCGGGGGCCGTCGAGTCGGGAGGCACGGCCACGCACGACCCTCGGCTCGCCGGCTACGAGGTCATGCAGTGGCGGCGCGGCGGGTTCTGTCTGGTCACCAACCAGCAGGACGGCGACCTCCCTCTGGACAGCCGGGGAGTGGGAGTGCGGTCCCTGGGGAGGCTGCCGCTGGTGGTCTCGGGCGACGGGCTGATCCCGAACGTCCTGCGCGGTTGGTTCGGCCCCGAGTACCGCCGCCGTATGCGCATCGCGGCGGAGATCGACTCGGCGCACTACGGCTTCGAACTCCTCAGCTCAGGTGTACTGCGCGGCAGCATGCTGGTCACCCAGGGGATCGGCGAGGCCATCGCCGAGGGCAGGATGGCCGAGGCCGAGGGGCTGCGCGTCCTGCCCCTGGTCGAGGACATGGGACCGCGCCAGCGGGTGCTCGTCGGGGCGTTCCGCCGCCGTGAGCCCGAGAACCACGACCCCGGCCATCCGGTCAGCCTGCTGTGGGCCGAGCTGGGCCGTCAGCACGCCCGGCTCCAGCAGGAGGCGCGGGGCCGGCCGTTGGTGACATCGTCCGACCCGGTACCGGCCGCGGCGGTCCCCGCGCGCTGACCACCGGCCCCCTCGCCCTCTCCCCGCCCTTGCGTGCCGGCCTCCCCGCCCTTGTGTGCCGGTTCCGGGTTCCCCGCGGCCCACCACCGTCATGGACCCACTCATCGGGCCCCGACACGGTATGCGGGTCCGGCGCATGGGCTGCCGGACCCGCATACGCGGACCGCGTGTACTGGGGAAGGGGGGCACGTTTCGGGATTCCGGCGCGGGGCCTCAGCCCCTCGGGGGAGCCCCGTTCCCTGCGGCACCCTCGGAGTCCTCGGCGCCTTCGGAGTCTTCGGTGCTCTCGGTCTCCGCGGCATCGTCGGTGACGAGTACCACGTCGAGGGTGCGGGGTCCGTGGACGCCCTCCACGCGGTTCAGTTCGATGTCACTGGTGGCCGAGGGACCGGAGATCCAGGTCTGCGGTCGTGCCGGGTCCAGCCGTTCGAGTGCCTGCGGCACCGAGTCGACGACCTGCTCGGGGACCCGCACCACACAGATGTGATGGTCGGGCACGAGGGTGACGCGGCGCCGCCCCTGGTCCTCGGAGGCGTCCAGCACCAGCGTGCCCGTCTCCGCGACGGCCACCGCGCACCCGGTCACCACGCTGCCGATCGCGTCCAGCTCCCTGGGAGAGAGTGCCGCCGAGTCGCGTACGTGCCGCATGCCCTCCGGCACCCACGCGTCGGGAACGCCCGGGGGCGTCACGACACTGCGGGAGCCGCGCAGGGCCAGCAGTCCGGCCACGGTCCTGGGCAACGCCGCGGGGGAGCAGTGGTGCACGTGCGCCCGGTAGTCCGCCAGGTGCTCGGCCAACAGCTGTGCCCTCTCGCGCGGGGTGCGCTCCCCGTGCACGCGGAGGTAGTCGCGGGCGACCTTCACCTGCTCGGGCCGCTCGTCGCGAGGGACGTCGGCCAGGGCGCGCCGTACCCGGGCCAGAACAGTCTCCCGGCTGCCGCTGCCGCTCATCGGACCATTCCTGCCGGACCGTCGCCGTCGCCCTTGTCATTACCGTTGGCGCTGCTGTCGCCGCTGCCGCTGTTGCGGTCGCTATCGCTATCGCTGTCGCCGGGCCGCGCCCCTCTTCCGCCGCTGCCGGGCCCGCCCTGGGGGCCACGCGTACGCCGCCACCAGTCGCGGAAGGACTCGGGAGGCACAGCCGGGACGTCACGGGTGTCCGTCCAGGCGCGGCCAGGGCCCGGGAGCCTGCGGGGCACCAGGCGGCGCGCCCGTGAGGCCAGCCGCTCCCCGGCGCGCAGGGCACGCGGGTGGTCGAACGCCCAGGTGGCCGCTCGCATGGCCGCGCGTTCGGCAGCGTGCCCCTTGGCGGGTTTGACGGTCGTACGCTGTCCGCGCACTGTGGCCGTCCCGCCCTGCACGACACGTTCCCTCAGGTGCACCAGCACCTCGGGGATGTCGATGGCCACCGGGCACACCTCGAAGCAGGCACCGCACAGCGACGAGGCGTAGGGCAGCGACGTGTCCAGGCCGGTGTCCATGCTGTCGAGCTGCGGTGTGAGGATCGCGCCGATCGGGCCCGGGTAGGGCGAGCCGTAGGCGTGCCCGCCCGCGCGCTCGTAGACCGGGCACACGTTGAGACAGGCCGAGCAGCGGATGCACCGCAGTGTCTGCCGGCCCACCCGGTCGGCCAGCGTGTCACTGCGGCCGTTGTCCAGGAGCACCAGATGGAAGGTCCGCGGCCCGTCCTCCTCGGTGGTCCCCGTCCATGTCGAGGTGTACGGGTTCATCCGCTCGGCCGTGGAGGATCGCGGCAGCAATTGGAGGAAGACTTCGAGGTCCTGCCATGTGGGGACCACCTTTTCGATGCCGACGACCGAGATCAGTGTCTCGGGCAGCGTCAGACACATCCGGCCGTTGCCCTCCGACTCGACGACAACCAGGGTGCCGCTCTCGGCCACCATGAAGTTCGCCCCGGAAATGCCCACTTTGGCAGTCAGGAACTTCTCCCGCAGGTGCAGCCGCGCTGCCTCCGCCAGCTCCGCGGGGGCGTCGGTGAGCCCGTCCGGAGCCGGACGGCCCCACCGGCCCATCCGCTCCCGGAAGATCTCGCGGATCTCCCCCCTGTTGCGGTGGATGGCCGGGACGAGGATGTGGGAGGGATGGTCGTCGCCCAACTGCACGATCAGTTCCGCCAGGTCGGTCTCGTACGCCGCGATCCCGGCGCGCTCCAGCGCCTCGTTGAGGCCGATCTCCTGTGTGGCCATCGACTTGACCTTGACGACCTCGCGCTCGCCGGTCTCCCGTACCAGCCGGGTGACGATCTCGTTGGCCTCCCGCGCGTCGGCGGCCCAGTGGACCGTGCCGCCCGCCGCGGTCACGGCGCCCTCCAGCTGTTCCAGGTAGTGGTCGAGGTGGCGCAGCGTACGGTCCTTGATCTGCGCACCGGCCGCACGCAGCGCCGCCCAGTCCACCAGCTCGGCGACGGCGCCGGCCCGCTTGTCACGGATCGTGTGGGTGGCATGACGCAGATTGCGGCGCAGCCGCTCGTCCCGGACGGAGACCTCGGCGGCCTGCGGGAAGGGAGGCATTCCCAGGTAGGTGACGCTCACCGTTCCTCCCCGTCCGCGCCCTGGCATCCGTGCAGTGCCAGGTGTACGCCCCTGACGGATGCGCCACTCAGCGCCGTGTCCCTCACAGGGGAGCCTCCTTCGTGCTCGCCAGGATCTCGGCCAGATGCACGGGGCGCACCCGTGAGCCCGCCCGGGTGAGCGTCCCACCGATGTGCATCAGGCAGGAGTTGTCCACCGTGCACACCGACTCCGCTCCGGTCTCCTCGATGTGGCGGGCCTTGTCGGCGCCCATGGCGGACGAGACGGCCGCGTTCTTCACAGCGAACGTACCGCCGAAACCGCAGCACTCCTCCGCGCCCTCCAGCTCCCGCAGTTCGAGCCCCTCGACGTGTTCCAGCAGCTTCCGTGGCCGCTCACCCAGACCGAGCATGCGCAAACCGTGGCAGGTGGGGTGGTAGGTGACGGTGTGCGGGTAGTAGGCGCCCACATCGGTGACGCCCAGGACGTCGACCAGGAACTCCGTCAGCTCGTAGGTACGCGGTACCACGCTCTCCGCCACGGCAGCCAGCACTCCGCCGCGCCCTTCGGCAGCCGCTTTCGCGCCCATACGGGGATAGTTCTCCCGCACCATCGCCGCGCACGAGCCGGAGGGTACGACGATGTGGTCGTATCCCTCGAAGGCGGCGGCGTAACGGTGCACCAGTGGCTCCGTGGCGTGCCGGTAGCCGGTGTTGAACTGTGGCTGCCCGCAGCACGACTGGGTCTCGGGGAAGTCCACCTCCACCCCGAGCCGCTCCAGCAGAGCCACCACGGCCTGCCCCGTGCGCGGATAGAGCGCGTCGTTGACACAGGTGACGAAGAGCGCTACGCGCACGGCGTCTCCCTTCCCCTTCCGTTCCGTCCTCGCACTGCTTGCGTGGGCGCATCCACGGGGATGCGCGCGGGTGCGGTCCGCCGGCCGGCAGCCGGTGGGAGCCGCCGGCGGATGATCACGCCGGGGCCCCACTGTCGCAGTCACACCTGGGCGTGCACCAGTGGCACCCCCGCGCGGGAAGGATGAAAGCGGCCCGACGAGCTGGCACGGCGGACCTGGAAGCCGCTCAGGCGGCGGCCGAGCCTTTGGTGGCTCAGACGGCGGCCGAGTCCCTGGGGACGGTGGCGGTGGCGGCGGCGGTGGCCTCTCCGGCCTCTCCCGGCTCTCCGGACGCGAGCAGGGCCTTCAGATCCCGTACGGCGGCCCGTCCGGCCCTGTTGGCACCGATGGTGCTGGCCGAGGGGCCGTAGCCGACCAGGTGGACGCGCGGGTCGCGGACCGCCCGTGTGCCCTCCAGACGGATGCCGCCGCCCGGTTCCCGCAGCCTCAGTGGTGCGAGGTGGTCGATGGCCGGGCGGAAGCCGGTGGCCCACACGATCGTGTCCGCCTTCGCCCGGTTCCCGTCCGCCCACTCGACGCCATCCTCGGTGACCCGCGAGAACATCGGCAGCCGTTCCAGCACGCCGCGCTCCCGGGCACGGCGCACCTCGTCCGTCATCGGCAGTCCCGTCACGGAGACCACGCTCTGCGGCGGCAGTCCCCGGCGGACGCGCTCCTCGACCAGCGCCACGGCGGCGCGGCCCTCCTCCTGCCCGAACATCCCCGCGCGGAAGCGCGGAGGCCGCCGCGTCACCCACAGCGTCTCCCGTGCCACTCCGGAGATCTCCATGAGGTGCTGCACGGCCGAGGTGCCGCCCCCGACGACGACCACCCGCCGGCCCACGAACGCCTCCGCGTGCGGTCCCGGGTACCGGGCCGTGTGCAGCTGCCTCCCCCGGAAGAGTTCCTGCCCCGGCACGCGGGGCCAGAACGGCCGGTCCCAGGTGCCTGTCGCGTTGATCACGGCGCGTGCCGCCCAGTCACCCTGCGACGTCCGCACCAGCAGCCGCCCTCCCCAGCCCGCGTCCCGTACCTCCCGCACGTCCACCGGCCGGCGTACCGGCAGAAAGAAGGCGTCCTCATAGGCGGCGAAGTACTCCGCGATCACCTCTGCCGACGGCCGGTCCGGGTCGGCGCCGGTCAGCTCCATGCCGGGCAGCGCGTGCATCCCGTGTACGCGCCCATAGGTGAGGGTCGGCCACCGGAACTGCCACGCCCCGCCCGGTGCGGGCGCGTGATCGAGGACCACGAAGTCCACACCGGGTCCGAACCCCGTGCGCCGCAGGTGGTACGCGCTGGAGAGCCCCGCCTGCCCGGCACCGACGACCACGACCTCCACGCTGTCCATGTCCTGTGAACCACGCGCGACCCGGGAACCTTCCCGCGCCCCGCCACCACCAGGCCGTCAGAATGGGCGCATGACCGACGCACTGCGCACTCACGTCCTGCGGATCACGACCGGCTCGTCCGAGACCGTCCACGACCTCACCCGCGACTGCGAGGCGTTCCTGGCCGACGCGGCACGCGGCCGTGACGGTCTGCTCAACGTCTTCGTCCCCCACGCCACCGCGGGCATCGCCGTCCTCGAAACGGGCGCGGGCAGCGACGACGACCTGCTCTCCGCTCTCCGCGACCTGCTGCCCCCCGACGACCGCTGGCGCCACCGCCACGGCAGCCCCGGCCACGGCCGCGACCACGTCCTCCCCGCCCTCGTCCCCCCGCACGCCACCTTCCCCGTGATCGGCGGGTCCCTGGAACTCGGCACCTGGCAGTCCGTCTGCCTGGTCGACACCAACATCTCTAATCCCAACCGGCAGGTTCGGCTCAGCTTCCTGGGCTGATCCAAGATCGTCCTGGGTGTGGCCGCCATATCTCCGTACTCTGCCTGGCCGAAACGGAGAAGCAGTGCGCGGTGTGGACATGGATGTGGCGGAACGGCCCTGGGACGGCTGCGGAAAGTGCCTGGTCGGCGTGCGGCGGCTGTTCCGCATGAAAGCGGCCACGACTTCGCCGCAACGTCAGCGGCAGGACGTGCTGACAGCCGCCGCGTCGATCGGCGGGCACATCATCGGCTGGGCCGATGACTGGGAAGTCTCCGGTGCCACCGATCCGGTGACCAGGCCGCGGCTGGGGCCCTGGCTGCGGGACGAGATGGGCTCCTACGACGGCCTGGTCGCCGCAGCGGTGGACCGGCTCGGGCGGAACGTCGTCGACTGCCTGAACACCGGCTACAAAATGCGTGACGAGGGCAAGCTCCTCCTCACCCATGGCCACGACGGTCCCTGGAACCTCGATGATCCGGCCGACGAGAACCGCTTCACGATCGAGGCGTGGGGCGCGCAGATGGAGCTGCGCTCCATTCAGCGCCGTAACCGTGACGCCACGGTCAAGGCGCGCACAGCGGGCCGTCCCAAGCATCAGCCGTCCTACGGGTTCCGGTACGTGCGGAAGGTGATGAACGGCAGGGTCGACAGCGTGGAGCTGCACCCGCACGCGGCCTTTGTCATCAGGAACGTGGCGCAGCGCATCCTCGCCGATCCGATGAATGTGACTCCCAGCAGCGAGGCGGCGCGATTGAACCGCATCGGCGAACTCGCGCCTGCCGACCACACCGATATGATGTACGGCAAGCTGGCGCGGGGACGGCGGTGGTATCCGACGAGTTTGAAGAACATCCTCCTCTCGGAGGCCGCTCTGGGCTACCTCATGCACCGCGGCAAGCCGGTCATCGACCAGGAGGGCAATCCGGTGCGGCTCTGCGAGGGGCTGTGGGACCGGATGACGCACGACGCGCTGAAGAAGGCCTTGGCCGCCCGCGATGTCCCCTTCAAGGGGAAGCCGCGACACTCGAACCACCCGTATCTGCTCACGGGCATTGCCGTGTGCGGGAACTGCCACAGCAGGCTGTACACGCAGACGTCGGCGGACGTGCCACCGAGGTATGTGTGCACGGCCCGGAACAAGGGCTGGCCCAGTGCGGCACACTGTCGCCCGGCTCCTCTTAGACACCGTTTCTGATGGCGTGATCGCTCGTTGGGCCGTGCATGACGGATCCGGTGTCGCGGTTGGTGCCGGACGAGTTGTGGACGCTGTTTCGGCGGGTGGTCCCGCCGACGGAGGTCAAACGCCCGCAGGGCGGCGGCAAACGGAGGGCCGGGGACCGCGAGTGCCTGGCGGCGATCATCTTCGTGGCCACCTCGGGCTGCACCTGGCGGCAGCTGCCGCCGGTGTTCGGTCCGGCCTGGCCCACCGTCTACCGGCGCTTCGCCCAGTGGAGCCGGGACCGCGTCCGGGCCAGGCTCCACCGGGTCATCCTTGACGAGCTCGGCGCCCGGGGCGAGCTGGACTGGTCGCGGTGCGCGATCGACTCCGTCAGCATCCGGGCGGCAAAAGGGGGCCACTGACCGGACCGAATCCGACCGACCGCGGCAAGCCGGGATCGAAAATCCACCTGATCACCGACCGGAACGGCGTGCCGCTGTCACTGGGCGTCTCCGGCGCCAACCTGCACGACAGCCAGGCACCGCAGCCGCTCGTGCGCGGGATTCCGCCGATCCGCTCCCGCCGCGGCCCGCGCCGCCGGCGTCCGGCCAAGCTCCACGCCGACAAGGGCTACGACTACGACCACCTGCGGAAATGGCTTCGCGAGCGTCGCATCGGCCACCGCATCGCCCGCAAGGGCATCGAGTCCTCCATGCGGCTGGGCCGACACCGCTGGGTCGTGGAGAGAACGTGGCGGGAGGCGGTGGCCCATCTTCCGCGGGCGCCGGCCCCCACATCTGGTCGATGGAGTAGCCGAACCAGCGGATGAGCACCCTTCGGGCATCCCGCTGAGGCCGGCGACGCCCGTAGTACCACGCCTCGAAGGTCTTGAGGGCGGGCTCCAGGGTGGCCACCTTGGGATTCCCCTCGGCCTCGGCCAGCTCGCGGGCCGCTTGCCTGAACCGGGGCAGGAACGCCTCGTAGTCCTTCAGCTTCTGCTCATCCAGCAGATAGCGGAACAGCGTGCCCATCGCGCCCCTCTCTTCCCGTGCCTCCTGCACGGCCGTGAATCCGACCGTAAAGCGACTGCCCTCTCAATTTGCCCTGCTGAGTGCAGGGTTACTGATACCGAGGGAGATCCGAGGGAAGTCCGAGGGGCCGAGGGGAATTCCGTTCGACGTCCGAGGGCGGTATGGGACTGGAGTCGGCCGCTGAACTCTTGCCAGGCTGTGACTCCTTGCGGAGAGTGCCGGGCCAACTACGGCCGAGCCCGAGGTCTGCTGCGACTTCGCTTCTGCCGCCGTTGTCGACGACTTGCAGCCGAAGACAAATCCCGGCACACAGCGCCAATGCGGCAATTGCGGGCATTCCGGAGGGCAACTCCGATACACGAGTGGAGGCTGTCGTGGTGACACTGCATCGGCTGACCGAGGCAGCGAGGAACGCGGTCACCCGAAGTTCCCAAAGGCTCGCCGGGCCTTGGCGCACGGATGAGTGCTGCATGCGAGCTGATCTGCCCGCAGAGCTCGCGTCGGTCCCGGCAGCGCGGCATGCGCTGTGCGAGCAGCTGGCCGACTGGGGGCTCGGCCTGATGGCGGACGCGGTCGCGCTGGCCGTAGGCGAGCTGTTGGCCAATGCCGTGCTCCATGGATGCTCTGACTGTCAGGAGACCATCACGCTGACGGCCTGCCGTACGTCCGGAGAGCTTCGCATCGGAGTCGACGACCCTTCCCCCGAACAGTGTCGGATGCAGGCGGCCAGCAGCGAAGCGGAGTCAGGACGTGGACTCGCCCTCGTTGGCGATCGCGGTCAGCATGACCGTCAGCCCGCACTGGCGCATGCTCCCCAAGGTTTTCGGCGAAGAACGTGCTGCCCTCATGTTCGACCAGGTACGGCAGATGGCCGACGCCGGAGCCAACCTGATCGTCGGCACCGACGCCGGAGTCCAGCGCACCGGCTTCAACGGCCTCCCCGGAGCGCTCACCTTCTACGCGCACCTCGGCCTCCCGAACCACACCATCCTCGACATGGCCATCCGCCGAAACGCTGAAGCGCTGGGACTCGGCCAGGTGACCGGACGACTCGCCCCGGGCCTCCGAGCCGATCTCCTCCTGGTCGACGGTGACCCGCTCCACGATCTCGAAGCGCTGCAGCAGACCCGGGCCGTCTTTGCGGCCGGGCGCAGGCACGAGCAGAAGTGAATAAAGGCTTCTTCGCTGAAGCCTGCAAGACGTGGTCCGGTGCCATGCGGATGGACAAGATCCGGGTTCCCCGCACGGGGCACGGCCGTCCGCGCTGCACCCCGGGACAGCATCGGCGCCGACAAGGCATACAGCAACCGTGCCACCCCGCGCCTACCTGCGCAGACGTGGGATCCGGCACGTGATCCCGGAGATGAAGGACCAGCGGGCCAACCGCCTGCGGCGGGGGTCGGACGGCGGACGGCCGCCGGGCTTCGACCAGGACGGTACAAGCAACGCAACACTGTCGAGCGAGCGGTCGGCAAGCTCAAGCAGGTCCGGGCCGTCGCCACCCGACATGACAAGCGAGGCTATGTCTACCTCGGCACCGTCACCGCAGCCGCATTCCTCATCTGCCTTCGATCATGACCGAAGAGACGGAACCTTAAGGGGTGCCGTCGGCACCGTTGAGGTTGCCGACCTGCCGGCAGAGGCCGGCCGACGGCTCATCGCTACACGTCGCCGGGACAGAGGTTGAAAGGCCGGTACCCGTTGGTGTTGTTGTTCTCCGCGAACACGGTGACGACGCCGCGATCGTTGTGCTGAGGGTCGATGAGCAACCGCCATCTCGTCGCGCCGGTGGTCCGGTACCTCCACTGGCCATGGTCGATTCGAGGCCGGTAGTTTTCGGCGATCGCCCTCACACACTCGGTGACCTGCCGGAAGTTGATGTCAACATGGGGACCCGGGCCGTGTTCCGCGTCGATATGCCTCATCCCGTAGCCGCGATGGTCATCCCAGTGTTCACCGCACCGCAGATACACCAAGCGGCCGTCGCCGGTGCCTGGAGGGAGAGCGTTGCCGATCCTTGAGAGGATCGCTCTGGCCCCGGCGGTGCAGGAACCCGCCGGCATACGCTCGGGGACAGCCTGGGTCGGCGCTGCCTGCAACACCAACGCACCGGCGGCCAGTAGAGCGACAGTGCCCCATCGCGCTGACCGGCCTTTGCGGCCCAAGCTCGGTCCCACCCCGGGGGCGCCCGGGGTGGGGGCGGACGGACGTCTTTTTTGATGTCTGACAGACATGCGCGTACCTCCTACTGGCACAGGGGGCGATTGCGCCGCGACCGGTTTCTGCGCGTAAGCCGCAGACGGTTCGGTCACCACACGGTCAAGTCTTCACGTCTGTACACGGAGCGCCCCTTGTGCGAAGCATCCGGGTGGTGCTGCCCGCCCGGTTTTCAAGAACCTCCGCTGAGTCAAGCCCTTTGGGCAACAGCCGAAGGAAGTCGACCCGCGGGCGCGCGGCGACGACGAGGGCCGCCGCGGCGATGGTGGTGACGCTGGTGCCCGAGGCGCCTGCCCGGTGTGCACCGGGCAGGCCTGGGGGGCGTCGCACTGGACACCGTGGACACCGGTCCCGACGGTTTCCTCTTCCGCCGCCTGCACCCGCGCTGGCACACCGTCAGCCATCTCGGACTCACCCCGGAGAGCATCGGCGACATCATCACCCGCCGCGCCGGAAACGACCGCAAGGGCATCGCCCTGAACGGCGGCCGGGTGCCCGGCTCGGCCGCCATGGAGGACTAACTTCGACGACGGCGAGGGCTGGGAGGAGAACGCCATGAACTGGGTGCTGCAGGGCGGCCCGTCACGACGCCGCCGTCACGGCGGGGGCCGACGGCTGCGGCTGGTCGGCGGGGCCGGCCTCAGTCGCGGTCGCGGGCGGCCGGGCTCTGCAGGGCGCCGGGGTCCGGTTGCCCGACGGCGGCCCGGTCGGTGCCGGCCGCCTCGAGCCGGTCCGGGACGGGGGCTTCCTCGCCGCGGTTCAGCTTGAATATGCGTTCGCCGTACTTGACCATGTCCACGTATTCGTGGATCGGCTTCCACTGGCCTTTGCTTCGCGCGAATGCCACGAGAGTTTTCCAGACCCGACTTTGTAGTTTGATGTATTTTACGTCTTGCCAGAGGAGGTAGAGGGACGGGTAGAGTTCGTTGTGTTCGATGACCGCCCAGTTCTTGGCGTAGTTGAGACTTTCGGCCCAGCTCGAGTAGTCGTCGTGGGAAGTGATGGGGCTGCCTCCGATTGCCATCAGGACGGTGTCCTTGTACTTCGTTTGTTTTTTATCGGCATTGTCGTTTCCGCTGGACTTTTTGTAGTCGGCGCCGGCGCCGATACCACGGAAGGACGCCGCGACGGAGCCTCCGAACGCCCTCCGTTCCTTCTCGGCCTGGGCGTACTCGTTGATATCGGTGGTGTCCGAGGCGTGGATGAGGCCGCCGAGGGTGAAGTACGCCGGAACGTAGAAGCCCCACTCCTCCAGGACCTTCATGAGTTTTTTGTAGTGGTCCTCGGTCACCTGGTCTCCTTCGAAGTCGAGGGCATCGTCGACCGCTTTGGCGAAATCGGCGTTGGGTTTGACCTTTTTCAGGTCATGTTTCAGGATGACCTTGCGGACCGTGAAGCGGGTTACCAGGTGCTCGGTGGCCGTCCTACCGTCCTTGGACTTCTTGCTTTCGTGTTCGTATTCCGCCTTGGCGTCACCGAAGGGTGTCGTGAGTTGCACGGAGGCGGAATTTACGCCGGAAATCTCCAGGTGTCTGGTGAATTCGGAGAAACGGTATGTGGTGGCCTTTTCGGAACTGATGTCGGGCTGATTGGCGTCAGGCAACACCGCCGCGCATACGTTCTTGAATGTTTTCGTGAGACCGCGCTTTCCGGGAGTGCGTCCGCGAAAGACGCCCAGCTGGTCGAGAACATCTCTTTTCGTGGGGCTACTCAGGTGAAACCACTTCTCTCCTCCGTCGGGGTTGACGGACCCTTTGATCTTGCCGATGTAGAGCTTGTCATCTTCCTCCTTGTCCAGGGCCTCCGAGAGTTTCGTCGAGCTCTCGATGTCCCGGGCGAGAGGGGTGTCGTCAAGCAGGAAGTCATCGTCCGTGCCCATGATCGTGTCGGTGGTGAGCTTGCTGCGCGTGTCCGTTAGGAACGCGTCGGTGTCGAGTTTGAGCCCGCGGCCGTTTCCGTTGGTGTTCTTCACCTTCACAAGTTTCTCGCTCATATGCTTTTTCCTTTCCGGTTCTCTTCGTGGGCACGTGCCAAGTCCGCTTCCGCCCGCGGGGGCCGCGGGAAGCCCATCTGAGGTGTGATGTCGGATGGTGCCGCCGCAGGGCCGTGGGCGGCCCCTGAGCCCTGGCGGGATTCGGCCCCCGTAACGACAGCCCCGGTGAAACGGGGCCTTCTCGACCGGCACCCGTGGATGCGAGGCCGCGCGAACTCCTCCAAGGCGGGCGGGCGGTCCTCACCGTTCTCGTTCTCGGGGCGGATGATCGCTTCGTAAGGCCGTCGCGGTCCCGCACGGTTCGAGGTCCCGGACCGAAGCCGCCCGTCCCGAAAAACGCTACCTCCGCGCCCACGTCGGCACCTTCGCGCACAGTCGCCAAAAGTGGCTGCCCGTGGCGGGGCAAAGCACCCGAACCCCCATCCCAACTGCGAGGATGACCGTTGGCCGGTGGCGGTGCACCGGGCGTCGGCTCTGGACCGAACGAGTGAGGCCCAGTCGATCCGCCAGGCCCCCTCAGCCACGCCGGCTGAAGCTGGTCCAGCTCGCGTTCGGTCAACGGCCGCTAGTGACCTGAGTCAGAGATTCGTCGACAGTAAGTGGCGACCTTGTCGAGGATCTCGTCGGCTGTCTTGGTCCAGACGAACGGCTTGGGGTCCTCGTTCCAGTCGGTGAGCCAGGTCCGGATGTCGCGTTCGAGGGCTTGGACGGAGCGGTGGACGCCGCGCTTGAGCTTGTTTTGGGTCAGCTCGGCGAACCACCGCTCGACCAGGTTCAGCCAGGAAGCACCAGTGGGTGTGAAGTGCAGGTGGAACCGCGGGTGCGCCAGCAGCCACCGCTTGATGTCCGGCGTCTTGTGGGTCGCGTAGTTGTCCAGGATCAGGTGGACTTCCAGGCGGTCGGGGACCTCCTTGTCGAGCTTGGTCAGGAACTTCTTGAACTCCGCCGCCCGGTGGCGGCGGTGCAGGGAGCCGATGACTTTCCCGGTGGCGACCTCCAGGGCGGCGAAGAGGGTGGTCGTGCCGGCCCGGAGACAGTCGTGACTGCGGCGTTCGGAAACACCGGGCATCATCGGCAGGATGGGCTGGGACCGGTTCAGGGCCTGGATCTGCGACTTCTCGTCCACGCACAGCACGAGCGCCTTCTCCGGCGGATCGAGATAGAGGCCGACGACGTCACGAACCTTGTCGATGAACAGCGGATCGGTGGACAGCTTGAATGTCTGCGACCGGTGCGGCGCCAGTGCGAACGCCCGCCAGATCCGCGAGACGGTCGACTGCGACATGCCCGTGGCCGCTGCCATCGATCTGGTGGACCAGTGGGTGGCGTTCTTCGGCGTCTCCTCGAGTGTCTTGACGATGACTCTCTCGACGTCAGCATCGGTGATCTTCCGCGGGACGCCGGGCCGCGGATCGTCGCACAGACCGTCCAGTCCCCGTTCGAGGAAGCGGCGCCGCCAGGTGCGGACCGTGTCCGGAACGACCCCTGACCGGCGGGACACCTCCATGATCGAGTGGCCTTCAGCGCACTCCAGCACGATCCGCGACCGCAGGGCCAGAGCCTGGGCCGTTGTTCTGCGACGCACCCAGCCCTCCAGCACGGTCCGCTGGGCATCAGTGAGCGACAACGGCGGAATCTTCGGACCCGGACGACTCATACCCAACCAACGACGAACCTCTGACTCAGGTCACTAGTAGTGCTTCGTTAGGTCGGGTGATCTCGTCTGGTGGTGGGCATCTGCTCTGCTATGAAGCTGGGAGAGGTGGAACGGCTCCGGGGTGAGTTAGCGGAGTTCGTTGCGGATGTGTTCGCCTCGCTGCCGCGGCGGGATCAGCGGCGGTGGGGCGCGTGTTATCTGCGGGGTCTGATGCTGGACGGCCGGCGTAAGTCGATCCAGCCGATGGCCGAGCGGCTGCCGGAGGGCAACATGCAGGCCCTGCAGCAATTCGTGAACCAGTCGCCGTGGGAGTGGATGCCGGTACGACAGCGGATCGCGCAGAGACTGAGTGAGGCGATCAGCCCTGAGGTGTGGGTGGTCGACGACGTGTCGTTTCCCAAGTGCGGCAGTGCTTCGGTCGGGGTGGCCCGGCAGTACTGCGGAGCGCTGGGCAAGCGGGCGAACTGCCAGGTCGCGGTCAGTGTGCACGCGGCCACCGACACGTCGTCGTGCCCGTTGGGGTGGGAGTTGTTCCTGCCCGGGGAGTGGACGGACGATGATCGGCGGCGCCGGCGGGCTGGGGTCCCTGAGGAGGTCGGGCATGTGTCCAAGACGCGCCTGGCTCTGGGATTGCTGGAGGGGCTGGCCGCACAGGGTTTAGCAGTGCCGGTGCTCGTGGCCGATGCCGGTTACGGCCGCAGCGTGGCCTTCCGGCTCGCGTTGGAGGAACGCGGCTGGTCCTACGTCATGGCGGTGGACCCCAGGGAGATTGCCCGCCCGGCCACGGCCGAGCCGCATCAGCCGGAATACGGCGGGCTGGGACCACCCACCCTGCCCCGCTACCGCGAAGCTCCCCGGCCCTTGACCGGGTTCGTCGATGCCGGCACCTCCTTCGAGGAGGTCACCTGGCGCCAGGGCAGCAAGTCGATGATGACCTCGCGATTCGCCGTGCTGGAGGTGCGGCCCTCGGGCAAGGAAGCCTGCCGCACGGCCCAGGAACAGGCCGGTGGACGCAGCCGGTGGGACGGCGTTCTGCCGATGCGGACACTGCTGGTCGAGCAGCCCGCGGACGAGGCCGGGCCGACCGGCTACTGGATGACCAACCTGCCCGCCACCACCCCGGTCGCCGATCTGGTGCGGTGGGCAAAGATGCGCTGGCGCATCGAGCACGACTACCGCGAGCTCAAGCACGGCCTGGGCCTGGACCACTTCGAGGGCCGCACCTGGCGCGGCTGGCACCACCACGTCACCCTCGTCACCGCCGCCCAGGCCTTCCTCACCCTCCGGCGGCTCGACCCCAAAGCCCGGACGCCGGCCTGACCCTCTACCAAGTCCTGGACGCACTCCAGGACCTACTGAGGTGCTGGACCGGCATCTGCACCACCTGCGGCCGACCCCTCACCACCAGCAAAACCACAGCAAGAACCTAACGAAGCACTACTAACAAAATGTCCCGCGAACTGACGGGAGAATCCACGCCAACCTGGCGAATCGAGACGGACATGACTGCCACAACAGCCTGAACGGTGATCAGACGCTCTCTAAGAGGGGGCCGGTTTCGGAGGCGCCTTGGACCCGGGGCGCCGAGCGTGGGTGCGGGCGCGAGCAGCGGCAGCACGGGCGGCAGCCGGTACCCCAGATGGCTTGGTTGTGGCCATCCCTTCCGGCTCGGAGGTGGCCATGGCGGTGCATCGGCGTCGGCGCAGCTCATCGAGTGGGACGAGAGCGGCGGCGGCCTGGGCGATGAGCCGGCCGGGTGCGAGGGACGCTTCGTCGGCCAGGTCACGGATTTGCCGGGCGGAGGCCGCAGCTGTGCGTAGCAGGGAGGCGTCGAGGACCTGTTCCGCGAAGTAGTCTGCCGAGCCTCTCGCGGCGATGCCGCACACTTGGCGGACGCGGTCGGCCTCCAGTGTGCCGTCGGCGAGTGCTCCTCGGCGCTGGCATTCCCACAGCACGGTGAGCTGGTCGACCGGCTCGCCCCGGTGGTGCAGTGCCCCCAGGGCCCGGTAGATGTGCGCGTGTCCGGGGTCGGCGAAGTCCTCCGGGCGCAGCCAGCCGGCCACCTCCCGCATCTGCTGCGGGTACGTGGCGAGGGCGCCCAGAGGAGGGACTCTTCCTCGGCCAGGACACGCTCATCCGCCGAGCCCTGCGCAGGGACAGGCGCGGCACGTGATGTTCCGACTCGTGGGGCCGGGCGCTCGGTGCCCCAGCGGCGCCCCAGGTCATCGAGCACGTCACTGAGGACGTGGGCGTGCTGGAGAGTTTCGGCGACGCCCGCCGCTCGGGCGGCGTGGTGCAGGCGGGTGGCGTGTTCGGTGACGCTGCGGTGGATAGCGCCTTCCAGCACCATCCGCCCCTAGACCGGGGCGTGTGCGGGGCGGGGGCAGGCCGAAGCGAGGGAGTGCACGTAGCCGACCGTGATGCCGCGCGCGTGTGTGTTGGCCTTCTCGCGGGTGTGTTGACCCAGGCGAGGGGAACCGGTGCGTCCGGCGACGCCTTCGTCGTGGGGTGCTGTTCGGTACGCAGGTCGAGCATCGCCGCATACAGGGCGGCGTGCGCGGGCCGGTAGAAGTGCCCGGGGCGCAGCCATCCGGACAGCCGCCCGAGCTGGCGCGGCTCCAGCAGCACCGCGCCCAGGACCGCCTGCTCGGCCTGCACCAGCGGCGTCTGTGTCACCCGTGCTCCACAGCTGCGACGGCGCGGTTCGCCTCTGCCAGGTCAGCGGCATGACGGTCGAGAACGTGCGCGAGCGCGGCATCGGCCGGAACGGCACCGCTGGAAGCGACGAGCCACCAGCGGCCCTCCCGGCGTACGGCAGGGCCGCCGGCAAGGTGCCCGGTGCGTGGGGGAGCGGATGTCGGCCGGTTGGGAGAGGACATGGGGTACCTCGGCGAGACGAGCGGCTGGGCGGAGACGGGCGGTGTGCCGGAGTCTCGCCGGGGTGAGGCGCGGGGGAGGTGGGGTCATGCGGCCGGTCCGTACTGGTCGCGGTTGGAATGATCTTTGGCGAGGGCGCGTTCGGTGATGGCGGCTGTGGCCTTTTTCGAGGCGGTGCCGAGCCGGTCGGCGTCCGGCTCGCGGTACCAGGGCTTGAGGTCGAGCAGGGCGGGGCGGATGCCGGTGGCCAGCAGGAGGGCCGATCCCTTGGGCAGGGCGCGGATCGCGTCGGCGGGCAGGACGCGTTCGGTCCGCATGGACACGGAGGAGGACTTGCCCGTATCGCTGGAGGAGACCGACACGGTCTGCACTTCGTGGTCCCCGGCCAGGCGGCTGAGTTTGTCGGCGAAGTCGGCGTCGTCGATGCCGGAGCCGATGAGTTTGATGGTGGCGGCGGACCAGAGGGCGTCCATGCCGGTCTCGCCCCACACGCGCTGCCCTTGCCGGTAGGACTGCAGGATGGTGATGGGGATGACGCCGCGGGAGCCGGGGTGGGAGTACAGGTCCGGCAGGTCCTGGATGTTGCACACGTTGGCGGCCTCGTCCAGGATCGCCAGCATCGGCGGGTCCAGGCGGCCTCCGGCGCGTTCGGCCTGGATGACGGCCGCGCGCATCACCGCGTCGGCGGCGGCGGCGATGATCGCTGAGGCGGAGCCGCCGTCCTTGGACAGCAGGAACAGCGTGTCCGTACTGGTGGCGAACCCTGCCGGGTCGAACTCCCGCAGCGTCAAGCCGGACGGCGGTGGGGTGACCCAGGCGGCGATGCGCGGATCCAGCAGGCAGCTGGCGTACTGCCGGGCGGTCTCGAAAATGCCGTCCTGGGTCTCGACAGCACCGGCAACAGTGCCTTGCAACTGTGCGGCGACGGCATCCAGGCCGGCGTCGGTGAGCAGGTCGATCGGGGTGCGGTCGGCCGGGGAGGCGAGCCAGGCCATCACTTCGGTCATCGGCCGCTGCCCGCGGGCAGCGGCCAGGAACAGCGCGGTGAGCGTGTTGGCCGCGGCCGTGGACCAGAAGTCCCCGGCGCTGGACTCGTCCACGGAGGCGGTGACGAAGTGCTGGGCCAGGCGGCGGGCTCCGGCCAGGTCGTGGGCGTCGGCGAGGATGTTCCACCACATCGTCTGCTCGGCATGCGCGATCTGCTGCGGATCCAGCGTCCACACCGTCCCCACCCGGGAACGTGCGTCGAGCGTGGTGGTGAAGGCGTCGTTGGCCGCCTTGTTGGATGTCAGCAGCACCGGCCCGGGGCGCGCAGGATCGCGGGTATGGCCAGGCCGGAGGTCTTGCCGGACCGAGGCGCCATGATCGTGAGGAGGACGTCCTCCCAGGAGGAGCGGACTTCCGTGGCGCCGGGCTTGAGGGTGCCCAGCAGCACACCGCGATCGTCGGGGGCGACGTCCTTCGGCTGGGTGTCGGCGAGGCTTGCGCGCAGGCCGGTGGCCCTGGCTGCTGCCTTCTTCGGCAGCAGGTCGCCCAGGGCCTGCTGGTCGGCCAGGCCCGACCGGCTCGGGCGATGGCGCAGCCACAGCTTCACGCTCGCGAACGTGATCGTGACCAGGACCACGGCGGGGAGGCCGTAGCAGCACACGAGCAGAGCCGGGCGTGGAAGGTGGGGCCAGACCTGGTGGGGGTGAAAGAGGACTCGCGTGGGCCCGTACGGTGCCCAGGTGCCGGAGCCGAGAGCGGTGTTGGCGAGGTTGCCGAACAGCCAGGCAAGTGAGCCGCCGCCGATTCCGAGGGCGGCCAGGGCGAGCAGGAGAGAGAGCAGGACGTCCGTGCCGGTGGTGGTCGACGGCGTCCTGGTACGCGCATCAGACAAGACGGGATCTCAGAACATGCGAGGTCGGGCGGGGGAGCGCGGGGTGAGGCGGGTGTTCTGCGCGTGATCACGGGTGTGCTCCTAGCGGTGGCGGCGCGGGGACGGGGCGGGCGATGAGGGCGGGACCGGGCGGGCGGCATTCGCGCCGGGTGTGGGGGCGACCGTGCTCTGGGGGGCGGTGGCGTTGTAGTGCGCGACGCGGTCGCGCCAGTGTGGCTTTTCGGGAGGACCGAGTTCGCGTAGTTGCCGGGGCAGGCCGAGGCCGCGCAGCTCCTCGGAGGCGTCATCCAGCTCGTCTCGCAGCTCGGTCAGCGTGCCGGCGGCCTCCTCGAACCGGCAGGCCAGCTCAAAGCCCTCGTCGGCCCCGGAGGCACGGGCCTCTTCAGCGGCGGCCTCGAAGAACTCGCCCAGCCGCGCCAGCGCGCCGAAGTCCGGGTGCAGCACCTGGTCGGTGTGGTGTTTGGCGCGGGCGTAGGTGTGCGTGCTGGTCATCCGGTGGGTCAGCCCCCGCACGAGTCGGCCGACGGTGTAGGTGTCCTCGGGGTCGGGGGGTGGGGTTCGGCACGGTGCCAGGTCCTCAGAAGTGCGGGTTTTCGGTGGGGCGGTCGGCGTCGTTGGCGGCTTCGAGGAGTTCGGGGAGGTTTGCCGGATCGGCGTCGCGGTTGTCGATCCACCACCCCGCGCGAGTCACCGGCCGGACCGCGTCCTCGATCGCCTCCCAGGCGTGCTCGTCCAGCTCGCCCTCGGCGACCAGAGCGGTGTAGGCGGCGGTCACCAGATGGCGGCGGCAGCGGGCCGCCCAGCCGACTGCGCGCTCGCTGCCCTCCAGCGGCGGCATCCGGTACTGCTCGGCCCACGCCTCGGCCTCGGCCGCTTCTTCGGCGCGCTTGGTGGCCAGCGACTCGGCCTTCGACACGGGGTCCCCGTCGCGGGCCGCGCGCCAGCAGTCAGTGCTTAGCTGCACTAGCCAACTTCTGACCTGCTGCGCTGCACTCGACAGTGCGGCAGAGGGCAGTCCCGACACCGGGCTGGGAACCGCCGTCTGCGGTGAGGGAGCGGGTTGGCGAGGAATGGTGAGGTGGAGGTCGGCTTCGATGCGCCGGGCCTCAGCGGCGAGCCGCCGCCCGAGGTTGTGCGGCTGATCCTGCCAGACGCCGTCCTGCCGGATGAGGTTGGCCAGCAGATCCAGACGTCCCGGCTGGGCTTGGACGGCGATCCAGCGGCACCCTTCGTCGTCTCCCGGGATCTCGATCTCCGCGACGCGTGCGAGCCGATGGGCGATCTCCGACCACTCCGGGCCGGTGAGATCCCGCTCGCCGATCGGCAGCCGCACATCGATGTGCAAGATCGCATGGCGATTATCCTCGGGACTGGCCGCGAAGGGATGTTCGTGCAGCGGGTCCTCCAGTGCTCGGCCCACTGGAGGGATGTCCACGTCGCTTGTTCGTCGTCAAGGGTGTAGTCATCCAGGCCGGGCCAGTAGGCGACGACCGTGTATGCGGTCAGGCCCTCCTGTGGTGACACCCGCCGCCCCAGTGCTTCACTGAGCGGGTCATGGGGGGTGTGCTCACGGTGGTTGACGCGGGGAATCACGCCGGTATGCCTCCGATCGGACCGGTGGGCAGGCTCAGAGAACGCCGGCGAAGGTGGCGGTGGAGACTCATTGGCCGCCCCGTGTGTCGGCGACGTGCACCAGCTGACCGAGGGCCGTGGTGGTGTACCAGCCGCAGTCGACCGGGTCGGCGCCGTGCGGACCTTCGGGAAGGCTGTGCTCCTCCATGGCGTGCAGGTAGATCAGGCAGTCCGGGCAGTGCCCCGTAGCGTGGGCAAGGTAGCCGGGGTGGGCGGTGATGTAGGTCTGACGGCCGCCGTTCGGGTCGCGAAGCCGCCAACCGTCCTTATCGGTGGGCGTGTGCCAGGAGGGGGTGACCACGCGCATCGAGCGTCCCCACAGCCTGCCTCGGGCGATGCCTTTGAGGACGAGGACCTCTTCACGGGGCTGGAAGTGGCGGTGGGTGATGTCCCGGTCCGGGGTGACCGGGTCGGGCGTCGGGGAGAGTACCGGGATGCCGGTGTTCGGCGGAGGCAGGGAGTCGCTCACGCAGGTCCTTCCACACAGGGGGCGGGTAGCGGCGGGAGGATCAATGGTCCGCGCGTTCCCCGGTTTGGCTAACCGGGAGGTATCCGGTAGAAGCGCCTGACTGCCCGCGCTCTCCCCCTCCGGCATCACAGGACCAGCGCGCCGTCTGCCACCAACTCCTCGGCAGCAGCCTCTAGTTGGCGCGAATGTCCACAGTGCGCGCCGCAGCTCAAAAATCAGGCGATTTGATCAGCTTCTTGCTATGCCGCTACTGTCGTGATCATCAGCGCGCATCTGGTCAGGCGGTGCGCACGGTACATGGGATAAACAGAAGTGAAGCGCATAGCAAAGAGAATGGCCGTTGTCGCATCTACGGCGGCCGTGCTGATGGCCGCAGGTCCTGCGGCTGAGGCGGCACCCGCGCATACGGTGGCGGCAACAGGGTTCATTCAGTGCAAGGTGAAGGCGAATGAACCCCACGAATCCCATGGAAAGCCGGGATGGATCGTGGGGAAGTCCCAGTTCGGCTGCACCGCACGCGTCGACTCGGTCACCAACGTCGTCAAGCTGCAGAAGAAGGTCAAGGGTAAGTGGGTCAACGTCACCAAGAGCAAGGCCCGCAACGTGCACAAGCCCAAAGCCGGAGTGAAGAAGTACCGTAACCAGACGCGAAACTACAAGTGCCGGAAGGGAACCTTCCGCACTGCGTCCATGGGCCACGGCGTCTACCGCGGAGTTCCGTCCAAGTCGCGGCACTGGACCTACAGCAAGTCGGTCAAGAACCCCTGCAAGTAGAGGCCACGGCCCGTGGACCCCGCCGGTTAGGAGACGTTACATGCTTCCGGAAATCGTGGAAGTGATCCGCTCGTTCGCGGCGGAGGGGAAGGTTCTCTTCTCACAGGTCAATGACTCGACCGCTGTGCTGATTCCCGAGGACAGCGGCTGTGCCGTCATCGTCCACGACTACGGGGACACGGTCACTGTTCGTACAGGTCTCGATATGGCGATCAGCATTGACCCGGCGGAGGAGGACTTCACAAGCCTCTTGCGCGAGCTGCTGGTAGCTCTACAGTCCGGGAATGCGCAGGAGCGGCTGACCGCGGTGTACCGCAACCGTCTCGCTCCTGATGGCTACAAAGTGGAGCACGCCGGCGGAACGCTGCAGGAGTTCGGCGAGCGTACCGGACGCGAATTTACGGTAGCGCTCCCCAAATGGAATGCCTCCTGAACCCAAGTGCACTTCGGTGACTGGGTGGGGCGCCGCCTGGCGCCTCACCCATGCGCGTGTCGCGACAGGAAGACGTGTCCGCAGGCGTCAGTGGGGGTTCATCGCAACGGGTTGCCGCGGTCGTTGTTGGTGGCTGCGTCGAGAAGCTCGGGCAGGTCGGCGCTGTCGGTGTCGCGCTGATCGATCCACCATCCGGCGCGCGTGACGGTGCGAGCTTTGTCCTCCAGCTGTGCCCAGTCGGCGTCGTCCCAGGCGCCTTCGGTGACGAGGACGGTGTGCGCGGCGGTCTCGGGTGCACTCGCCCCAGCCGATGGCCCGCTCGGGGCCGTCGAGGGGCGGCATCTCGAACTTCTGGGCCCATTCCGCGGCGGCTTGGTGTTCTTCGGCGCGCTTGGCCTCCAGCCACTCCTGTGTGGAGGGGGCGTTGGCATCGTGGGCGGCCTTTCAGCAGTCGGTGCTTCTCTGCACTTCACCCGAACGTGGCCACTGGCGGGTTGAGGATTAAGAGAACGCTGTGGGCCCGTCCCACTCTTGCGCTTCGGGCATGTTGGCAGCGTCTGTGATGGACGGTCGTGTGTAGCGCTCTCGCCGTAGTTCAAGCACGGTGTCGGCTCTGGCAGCTTGGAGTGCGGATTGGATGACGAAGAGTCGAGCCAGCCGGTAGTCCTCGTCAGTCAGGAGCTTGTGGCTCTTGTCCACGGAAAACCGCATGGAACCGTTTGCGTAAGCGTTGACACGCGGAGCTTGGATGTTGAACTGTGCATACTGTGCGTAGTCGATTCCGAGGGCCAGAATCCGCATCGCACTCTACAACACCTGGGTGACCTTGGTGACGGCCTCCAGGGCCCGGCCGGCTCTCGTTCCGGAGGCTGTAACCCCTGTCGCGGTAGGTTTTCAGGGTCGGGCCGAAACTGAAGGGCGCGCGTGCGTTGCCCCGCTCTCGGCGTTCGCCGTAGTAGCTGATCAGCTCGTTGAAGGCAATTCTGAGCCCCGCCATGGCCGCTGGGATGTTGCCCTGGTCCACACGATCCTGGGCCGCCTTCAAGATCTCGACCGTTTTCGAGCGAGTGACGAGGTCAGCCATGTCGACGGTGGCGAAGTCGACTCCGAAGACCAACGGTGTGGCGTCGGTAAAGAAGGCAGTGATATCGGCCTTGGCCTGCGCGATGGCGCTGGCCGACGGGATCGTGCCGTGATGCTTCAGGTCGACCCTCAGCTTGTTCATGCGGCCCAGGGGATGCTTGCCCGGCAACGGCTGGTTTCCGGGGAGAGCAGGCTGCAACCGTTCCCAATACTGAAGGAACTTAATGTCGCCAGGAATGTTGATCTCCAGGTGCTCGGCGCTGAGCAGGAGAAAGTGTTCCGCGGCGTCTTGGAAAGACAGGATCGCGGTGCCGGATACCGGCTCCGGCTGTGCGCTCTGATGCATGCCCTGCTTGTGCAGGAACCGGATGAAGGCCAACCGTTGGATGGTCGTCGGAGTCAGTGGGTTGGGTGTTGTCATCGGGTCCCTCGTGTTCGTGGACTCGGCAGGCCGAGGTCGACCGGAGCCCGGTGAGTCAGGCGGCGGGCCTCGTCGCGTTTCGTGCGGAGGAATGCCAGGGTCAGGTCGATACCGTCGATCTCGCCAAGCCACTGTTCGGCGGCGGCGCGCTCTCGCCGTTCGGTGAGATCTTCCTCCAACTCGTCCAGCCGCGCGACCATTTTCGCGTTCACCTGGAGCAGGGGGCAGCGGATGCAGGCGTGTTCGTGCTGGCAGGGGGTGCCGTAGGGGCGTCCGCATGAGCCGAGTTCGACCTTGCGCTTGTCGAAGTGCTCTTCGAACTCGTTCCACTCGTCGCTGGTGACGTCGCGGTATTCGTGGTCGGGGCGGAGCTGGCGGCGTTCGTTGAGGTGGGCGAGGTAGTGGCGGATGACGTCTTCGTCGAACACGGCGACATAGCCGCGGGTGGTTTGGATATTGAGGTGGCCGAGCAGAGTGGCGCCGATGTGGATGGGTAGTGCGCTGTTGACGAGCTCGGTGGTGAAGATGCGGCGGAAGTCGTGCGGGGTGAATTTGACTGAGCGGAAGGCGGGATGGTGTTCAGCGAGGTCCTTGCAGCGCCGTGCGAGCATGTTCAGGACGGTTTGGGGACTGATCACGCTGCGGGTGGAGCCGATCTTCCGTTGGAACAGGAACGGCATGGGCGGACTCCAGACCTTGTCGTGCGGGTCGAAGCGCCGCAGTATCGGGACGGAGTTGCCGTCGCAGGTGTGCCGGCGAATGACGGATGCGACGACGTGGAACAGCTCGGCAGACATTGGGATGACGCGCTCGCGGTCGGTCTTGGACGGGCTGATGACTAAGGGTTGTCCCGTAACTGCTGGTCGGGTGAGATGATCTTGCTGTGTCTGGTGTGATCACGGCGTCGGAGCCGTCCTGGACAGCCCCGTTCACCGGGCTGAGCCCGCGCCAGTTCGGCATGCTGATCACCGCGCTCCGGCGCGAGGGTGCCGGCCCGGTGCGCAAGGGCCGGCCCTGGAGCGCCTGCCGCTGGAGGACCGCGTACTCCTGGTCGCCGCCTCCTGGCGCACAAACCTGACCCTGCGCCAACTGGCCCCGCTGTTCGGGGTGTCCAAGTCGGCCGCCGGCCGCATCATCGACCACCTCGGGCCCGCGCTCGCCCTCCAGCAGCGCAAGCGGTACCGCAAGGACACCGTGCTGATCGTGGACGGCACCCTCGTCCCCACCCGCGACCACACCATCGCCGAGCAGTCCAAGAACTACAGGTACTCCACCAGCCACCAGGCCGTCATCGACGCCGACACCCGGCTCCTCGTCGCGGTCGGCCGACCAGTCACCGGCAACCGCAACGACTGCAAGGCGCGTGGGAGCTGTCCGGCGCGGAAGACGCCGTCGGCAAGAAGACCACAGTCATCGCAGACGGCGGCTACCGGGGCACAGGGCTGGTCATCCCGCACCGCCGCGAGAGGGGCCGGACCGGACTCCCGGCCTGGTAGGAGGAGCACAACGCCTCCCACCGCACAGTCCACGCCCGCGTGGAGCACGTCTTCGCCCGGATGAAGGGCTGGAAGATCCTTCGCGACTGCCGCCTGAAAGGTGACGGCGTCCACCACGCCATGCTCGGCATCGCCCGCCTGCACAACCTCGTCCTCGCCGTGTGACGCAGAAACCAGCCGGCCACCCAGCACGCCACAGATCATTTACGGGACAAGCCTTAGCGGTAAGCCATCGCCAGGGCCCTGACGGCGCCCAGAAGCCTCTCGCGTGCGGGACCGGGCGGCGCTTCCTCGTACAGATCCAAGATCATGCGGCGGCTGTCGGCGTTCTCCAGCGCCGCGGTCGGGCCCCAGGTTGCCATGTGGTCAGCGATGCCGCGATCCGGGCAAGCGACCACGAGCTGATCGTGGCCGCCCACAACGTTCCGGCTGCTTGGCGGCCGGTGCCGCCAAGCAGTGATCCGTTCCGCTCGCCGGTGGTGGTTCCGGTTCCGAATCCGGCCCCGGTTTCCGGGGGTTGGGGTTACTGAATGGCTGGCTAGTGGGTGGCGTGTCCGAAGTGACACGAAATTCGAACAAGCGATCTGATGCCGGTATGGACGTGATCGACTTCCCCGACGACCTGGTGCAGACGCAAGCCGCCTGGAACGCGACCTACCAAGCGCTGGCCGCACCCCGCCCCCGTGACACCACCGCCCTGCGCCGCCGCCTGCTGCTCCTGTCCGTCCGGCTGTGGTGGCACCCCTACTGGGAGACCGCCCCCTCGGTGCCGGCGGCACGGTCCGAACTGCGCCACCTCGCCCGTGCCCAGGGAGCCGTCCAGACCGCGTGACCGGTCGTCCCGGTCGACCAGGAGCACGAGGTTGCGGCAAAGGGTGCGCCTATCTGTTGCGCGGCCCGCAGGACCGTCCACATGTTCGTGCAGTTCACCACGCTGTTGTGCCGTGGTCGGATCGCTCATCCCCGTGGCGGCTGCGCTGCCCTTGTCCCTTGGCTGGAGTGAAGGAGGAAGGGACGGGCGGGATGGGCGGCGCGGCCGGGGATCGGGGTGCGCTCAGCCGGTTGCGCGTCGGCCGGGGCCGCCGCGCTTCGCCGCCGTCAGCCCGGCGGCGGAGCCGGGACGGAAGTCGCCGGCGCCCCGGTGCTGTCCTCCCGGTGCTGAGACCCACCAAGGGGTGAGGCGGGAGAGTCCCGCCGGATGGAGGTACCGCTGTGATCGTCCGATTCCTGGGTGGCCCGCTCGTCGGTCGCGTACTCACGACCACCGACGCCCCGTGGGCCGGAGGCTGGCTCTCGGCCGGTGGCGCCGACTGGGGCCTGTACGTTCCCGTGCACCGCGACCCGACGACCGGCGTCGTCCTGGCGGAGGCCCGGGTCACCATCCCGCGCCGCCGGTAGCCGGCCCCCGGGCATACGCTGCAACACCCGCGCCGCGTTGCACGCCTGCTCGGCCTGGTCGTCGTCCATCGGCCAGGTACCCAGGCCGATGCCGGGTAGCTTCCTGGCGTCGTTGAGCGTGTGCACCGGAATGCTGGTCACCGTCCGACCTTCGCGTTCGGCGGTGGCGTACAGCCGGTATGGGTTTCCCCTCGGCGCGGCTCGGAACGGCTCCCGGAAGACGAGGACGTCAGTCGCCGGGTGGGAGGGGGAGCGGATCCAGCCCCTCCGAATCCCCGAGTTCCTCGAGGGGTTCGACCCGGACGACCCGGACGCCGCGGCCGGTGAACGCCGACACCTGGGCCTCGCTCGCCGCCTGGTGGGTGACCAGGGTCCAGCCGGGCGGCAGGGCGGCCCAGGCGTGGAAGGGGGCGCGGCCCAGCTTCTCCGCGTGGGCCAGTACGTAGACGCGGGCCGCCCGGCGGGCCATCAGCTCCTTGAGGCGGGTCTGGCGCAGGTCGGCCTCGTTGATCCCGCCGTCCGCCGTGACCCCGTCCGCGGAGAGGAAGACGCGGTCGAAGGTCATCCGCTCCAGGGCCGCCTCGGTCAGCGGGCCCACGAAGGCCTGGCTGAGCGGACGCAGTGTGCCGCCCAGGCACTCCACGTGGATGCTCTCCACGTCCGCCAGCTCGTGCAGCGCGGTCAGGCCGGTCGTCGCCACGGTGAGGTCCCGCGCGGTGCGCAGTTCGTGCGCCAGCGCGCCGACCGTCGAACCGGCGTCCAGCAGCACCGTCTCGCCCGGCTGCACCTCGGCCGCCGCCCACCGGGCGATCGCCCGCTTCTGCGCGTACGCCTCACCGGTGCGCTGCCGCAGCGACGCCTCCGGGTGGGCGGTCAGCGCGATCGCGCCGCCGTACGTCCGGGCGAGACGGCCGTCGGCGGTGAGCCGGGCCAGGTCGCGGCGGATGGTGGAGGCGGTCACGCCGAAGCGCTGCGACAGCTCGTCGACGCTGGCCAGGCCGGTGGTGGCGAGTCGCAGGATCTCCTCGCGCCGGGCCTGCGATGCGGTGGGAGGCATCAAGTGTCCTTCTGGATATGGCGGTTCAGCGGGCGGTGGACAATTCGGCGGCCTGCCGCAGCGCCTCGATCATGCTACCGGCCTCGGCCTTGCCGGTTCCCGCGATGTCGAAGGCGGTGCCGTGGTCGACGGAGGTGCGGATCACCGGCAGACCGATGGTCAGGTTGACGCCCGCCTCGATGCCGAGCACCTTCACCGGGCCGTGCCCCTGGTCGTGATACATCGCCACGATGAGGTCGTAGTCGCCGCGGGAGGCGAGGAAGAACGCGGTGTCGGCGGGGAGCGGGCCCCGGGCGTCGACGCCCTCGGCGCGGAGCTTCTCCAGCGCGGGGACGATCTTCTCCTCCTCCTCGCCGTACCCGAACAGCCCGTTCTCGCCGGCGTGCGGGTTGATGCCGCAGACGCCGATGACCGGGTTCGGGTCGCCGGCCCGGACCAGGGCCTCGTGGCCGCGGCGCACGGTCCGCTCGACCAGCCCCGGCTCGATGCGGCTGACCGCGTCGATCAGGCCGATGTGGGTGGTGACGTGGATGACCTTCACCTTCTCGGTGGAAAGCATCATCGACACTTCCTCGACGCCGGTGAGGTGGGCGAGGAGCTCGGTGTGGCCGGGGTAGACGTGCCCGGCGGCGTGCAGGGCCTCCTTGTTGAGCGGGGCGGTGCAGATGCCGTCGATCTCGTCGGCGACAGCCAGTTCGGCGGCCCGCCTCACGTACTCGTACGCGGCGTTGCCCGCCACGGGGGACAGCTTGCCGAAGGGCAGGTCGTCGGGAAGCAGGCCGAGGTCCACGACGTTGATCCGGCCGGGGGTGAACTCGGCGTCGGCGGGGGCGTCCACGGCGGCGACCTCGCACTCGACGCCGAGGATCACGGCCGCCTTCCGCAGCCGGGCGGCGTCACCGATCACCACGGGACGGCACCGGCCGAGTGTGGCGGGGTCCAGCACCGCCGGAACGATGACCTCGGGCCCGATGCCGGCGCCGTCGCCCATGGTGAGGCCGATGAGGGGGAGGGGGTGCTGGGCGTTCACGGGATGACTCCTTGGCTCGGTGACGGTGCGGTGGGACGACGTGCGGGTGACGGGGACGGCAGGCGGGGCCGTAGTGCGGCGGCGATGCGGTGGAACGAGTCCGGCCCGCCGAAGCTCCCGGGGCGGGTGACGACCGACCGGCCGTCGGCGGTAAGGGAGTGGACGGCGCCGTGGTGGATCTCGCCGACGGGTCGCAGCGCGGTGATCTGCGCCGCGTCCAGCACCCGGCGGGCGGTCTCGCCGCCGGTGAGCACCAGGTCGGGCTCCCCCGGCAGCGCGGCGGCCGTGCGGGCCAGTCCGGCCACCAGGCGCCGCGCCACCCCGGGCTGGATGCCGCCGGACCCGTCGACGGAGAGGACGGTGATCCCGCCGGGAGGCAGCGGCGGCAGCGGTACGGGGGAAGCGCCGGTCAACTCGTCGGGCTTCAGGGACACATGGTGCGCTCCGGCCGCCTCCAGTTGCGCGATCTGCGCAACGATGCCGTGCTCGGCGCTCCCGGCGACGACAAGCAGGGGCCGCCCGGTGTCGGGGACGTGCTGCCCGGGGACCGCGGTCCCGACGCACCGGCCCAGCGCGGCGGCCAGACCGCCGCTGCCCAGCAGCCGGTACCCCGGGCCCAGCCGCAGCGCGGCCTCGGCGACGGCGTCCAGGTCCGCGTCGGTCTCGGCGTCGCACACCGGGTGCCGTCCGCGCGCGGCCACCGCGGTGAGCCGGTCGGCGAGGGCCCGCGGCCCCTGCCGTACGACGTCGAGGGGCACCCCGGCGGTGAGCATCGGGGCGAGGGCCCCGGCGACGGAGCGGGGTGCCGTCCGCTCCTCCGCACGCCACGCGCCGCTTCCGTGCAGCGGTACGCCGTTCACGTGGACCACGCCCCCGCGCACCACCCGTCCGGCGACGGGCAGGGCCACGGCGGTCACGACGGCTCGGGCGCCCTCGGCGAACGCGACGGCCTCGGCCCCCACGTTCCCGCGCAGCAGCGAGTCGGACTTCTTGTACCAGGTCGTCGCGCCGGGACGGGCCGCGAGCGCGGTGCGCACGGCGCCGGCCGCGGCCGCGGCCGGCAGGTGACGCGAGTCGAGGTCCACCACCACGGCCTCGCCGTCCCGCGCGGGCGGTGCCTGCGCGGGGTCCAGGGCCAGCAGCGCCGGCAGCCGCAGCAGTGCGGCAGCCTCCGCGGCGCCCGACAGGTCGTCGGCGAGTGCCATGACCGGTGGCGCGCCCCTGTAAGGGCTCACGGATACCTCCTCCAAACCTGTACGCGGCAGAGCGAGGGTCGAACGGCCGCGGCGCCGACGGGCTCGACTATGGCACATCCTGCGCGATTCGCGCGAGGGGTATTGCGCATAACGTGCAGCCATGCGAGCGTTCCTCCACGCGACAACGGCCGTCGCACACCACCCGCCGGGCGGGCGGCGCCCGGCACGGCCCCGTACCGGAAGGAATCACCCGTGAGCACCGGAACCGGCACTGGCACCCCCGCCCCGCGGGGCAGCACGCGCCCACAGGGCACCGCGCAGGGGATGGAGCTCCCGTCCGTCCCGGTCCCGCTGTCCCGCCTCGTCCTCGGCACCATGACGTTCGGCGACACCGTCGACCGCGCGGGCGCCGCCGACATGCTGGACGCGGCCCTCGACTCAGGGCTCACCGGCGTCGACACCGCCAACGGCTACGCGGGCGGCGAGAGCGAGCGCATCCTCGCTGGGTTGCTCCCCGGCCGCCGCGACCGGATCGTCCTCGCCACCAAGGCCGGCATCCCGCACCCGGACCAGGGGGAGCACGCCCCGCTCTCCCCGGCGGGACTGCGCGCGGCCCTCACGGGCAGCCTGAAGCGGCTCGGCACCGACCACGTCGACCTCTTCTACCTGCACCAGCCGGACCGCCGCACGCCGCTCGCCGACACCCTGGCCACGGTCGCCGAGTTCGCCGCCGAGGGGAAGATCCGCGCGCTCGGCGTCTCCAACCACGCCGCCTGGCAGATCGCGGAGCTGACGCGCACCGCCGAGGAGACCGGCGCCCCGCGCCCCGTGATCGCACAGCAGCTGCACAACCTCCTCGCCCGCCGGATCGAGGAGGAGTACACCGAGTACGCGGCCGTCAGCGGCCTGCACACCATGGTCTATAACCCGCTCGGCGGCGGCCTGCTCACCGGCCGGCACCGCTTCGGCACGGACCCCGCCACCGGCCGCTTCGGCGACTCCGAGCTGGCCGCGATGTACAAGCAGCGGTACTGGAACGAGGACCTGTTCGCCGCGGTGGCGCAGCTCACCGCCATCGCCGAGGGCGCGGGCCTGCCGCTCACCGAACTCGCCCTGCGCTGGCTGCTCGACCGGCCGTCCACCGACGCGCTGCTGCTCGGCGGCTCCCAGGTGGAGCACCTGCGCGCCAACATCGCCGCCGCCCAGGCCGGCCCGCTCCCTGCCGACGTCACCGAAGCCTGCGACGCCGTCGGCGCCGCCCTGCGCGGCCCCATGCCCGCCTACAACCGCTGACCGCCGAGCCGCGAACCCGTACCTTCCGGAGGAACTCCCGTCATGACCACCGCCGCGGAATTCACCACCGCCCTGCGCAACAGGCAGCGCCTCATCGGCTACTGGTCGCTGCTCGACTCGCCCGTCGCCGCGGAGCGCCTGGCCCGCATCGGCTACGACTACCTCGCTTTCGACGCCCAGCACGGCCTCTTCGGCTACCAGGGCCTGCTCAACAACCTGATCGCCACCGACACCCGCGGCTCCACCGCCGTCGGCATGGTCCGCGTCGAGGCCAACGACCTCACCTGCATAGGCCGCGCCCTGGACGCCGGGGCCGCCGCCGTCATCGTGCCGCTCATCGACACCGCCCAGGACGCCGCCGACGCCGTCGCCGCCGTGCGCTACCCGCCGCACGGCCGCCGCTCCTACGGCCCCATGCGCGCCCAGCTCCGGATCGGCCCGAACCCGGCCGACACGCACGAGCAGACCGCCGTCCTCGCCATGATCGAGACCGCCGACGGCCTCGCCGACGTCGAGGAGATCTGCGCGACCCCCGGCCTCGACGGCATCTACGTCGGCCCCTCCGACCTGCGTCTGGCCATCGGCGGCACGTCGTCCACCGACCCGGACGTGGCGGAGGAGTTCGAGGCGGCTCTCACCCGGATCCGCAAGGCCGCCGAGGCCGCCGGGATCGCCGCCGGCATCCACAACGCCGACGGCGCGAGTGCCGCCCGCCGTCTCGCCGAGGGCTACACCTTCGCCACGGTCTCCGCCGACGTCGTCCACCTCCAGCAGGTTGCCACCGCGCACCTCGAGGCGGCCCGGGGCACCGCGTCATGACCACCCCGCGCACGAGCGGGCAGGGCCGCACCACGCTCATCACCACGCCGACTTTCGCACGGCACGCGGCCGAACCCTGGGAACTCCTCGCCGACGGCGGTGCGGGCCCGCTCCGCCCGTACGAGGACACGGCGCTGCCGGCCGCCGAACTGCCCCGCTGGGCGGCGGACGCGGATGCCCTCATCGCAGGGATGGACCACATCACCGCCGAGGTGATGGACGCCGCCCCCCGGTTGAAGGTCATCGCCAAGCACGGCGTCGGCACCGACACCATCGACCTCGTCGCGGCCCGCGAACGCGGCATCCCCGTGGTGTGCGCGCCGGGCTCCAACTCCCGCGCCGTCGCCGAGTACACCTTCGGCCTCGTCCTCGACGCGACCCGCCGCATCACCGCCTCGCACACCGCCGTCATGGCGGACGGCTGGCCCAAGCACTTCGGGCCCGAGCTGTACGGCAAGACCCTCGGCGTCGTCGGCTTCGGCCGGATCGGCCGCCTCGTCGCGGGCTACGCCCAGGCCTTCGGCATGCGCGTCGTCGCCCACGACCCGTACGTGCCCGGCGACGCCGTGGCCGCTGCCGGTGCCGAACCGGCCGACCTGCACGCGCTGCTGGGCCGCGCCGACGTCGTCACCCTGCACCTGCCGCCCGCCGGTGAGCCGCTGCTGACCGCCGGCCGGCTGGCCGCCATGAAGCCCGGCGCCGTACTGGTCAACGCGGCCCGGGGAGACCTCGTCGACGACATCGCGCTCGCCGGGGCCCTGCACTCCGGGCACCTGTCCGCCGCCGCCCTCGACGCCTTCACCACCGAACCCCTCCAGCACGGCCACCCGCTGCGCACCGCACCAGGAGTCACCCTCACCTCCCACATGGCCGCCTGCACCCCGGAGGCCAACCGCGCGATGGGCCTCATGGTTGCCGAGGACGTGCTCCGCGTCCTCGCGGGCCAGGCCCCGCTCAACCCGGCGTAAGCAGCGCCACGGGCAGCGCCGTCCGTACGACCACGCCGGGCCCGACCGGCCCGGCACAGTGCCCCCCTCCGGGGCCGTCCGGCCTCCGCAACTGCTCCCGGTGCGCCCTGGCCCACATGAGGCAGCGCCGCCACACCCCCCGTACAACCGCACGCAGTGCCCCCTTCCACTCCGGCGACGGCGCCGGATCCAGCAAAGGAACACCGCCCATGTCGACCATCGACTCCACGCCCTCCGCGGCGCCGCCGCAGGCCGATCCGTACGCCTTGCGCCCCGAGGACGCCCGCCTGGCCCCCGCCTCCTTCCGGGACCGGCTGCGCCACCTCGGCCCCGGCTTCGTGCTGTCCGCCGCCGTGGTCGGCTCCGGAGAGCTCATCACCACCACCGCGCTCGGCGCCAAGGCCGGGTTCGCCCTGCTGTGGCTGGTGGTCGTGTCGACCGGCGTCAAGGTCTGGGTCCAGATGGAACTGGCCCGCTGGACCATCCTCAACGGCCGCACCGCCCTGGAGGGTTACCGGGAGGTCGGCCCCCGCGTCGGCCGCCTGGGCTGGATCAACTGGCTCTGGATCGGCATGGACTTCGCCAAGATGTTCCAGCGCGGCGGCATCATCGGCGGCACGGCCGCCGCGTGTTCCGTGCTCTGGCCCGTCATCGGCGAACCGCTCAGCGCCGGTTCCCTCGCCCTCTGGGCCCTCGTCGTCGCCCTGGCCGCGATCCTGCTGCTCCAGTCCGGCAAGTACGGCCTGGTGGAACGCGCCTGCGTGGTCTCCGTCATCATCTTCACCCTGATCACCGTGAGCCTCGCGGTGGGCCTGCCCACCACCGAGTTCGGCTTCGGCACCTCCGAGCTCGGCAGCGGCTTCAGCTTCGAGATCCCGGCCGGCACGATCGGCATCGCCCTCGCCGTCTTCGGCATCACCGGCGTCGGCGCCGACGAGATGACCACGTACACCTACTGGTGCATGGAGAAGGGCTACGCCCGCTGGACCGGCCCCGACGACGGCACCGAGGAACGCGCCCGCCGCGCCGAGGGCTGGATCAAGGTCATGCGCCTCGACGTGCTGGCCGGACTCGCCGTCTGCGTGGTGTGCACCCTGTCCTTCTACGTCATCGGCGCGGCCGTGCTGCACCCGCAGGGCCTGGTGCCCGAGGGCAACGAGATGATCACCACGCTGTCGCGCATCTACACCGACACCATGGGCCCCTGGGCCGAGTACCTCTTCCTCGTCGGTGCGATCGCCGTCCTCTTCTCCACCCTGATCGGCTCCACCGCCTCCGTGCCCCGTCTGTGGACCAACACCCTCGGCATGCTCGGCGTCGTCAAGTGGGAAGACGTGGGCAGCCGCACCCGCGCCATCCGCATCCTCACCTGGACCCTGCCGCTGGTGTGGGCCTTCTTCTTCCTGTACGTCCAGTCCCCGGTCCTGATGGTGCAGATCGGCGGCATCGGCGGCGGGATCTTCCTGCTGGCCGTGGTCGTCGCCGTGTGGAAGCTCCGCTACACCGGCGTCCCGGAGCGTTTCCGCTCCAGTCCCTGGATGACCGTGGCGCTGGTTGTCAGCAGCGTCGCCATCCTCTGCGTGGGCGTGTACGGCGTCCTCGACACGCTGGGAACGGTGGCGTCCGGATGAACCGTTCCGTCTGCTGCGAGCCCCCTCCGGGTTGAGCCGGTACACCCTGCTGCGCGGCACCGCCCTCGCCGTAACCGGAGCGGCCCTCGGCCCCCTCTCCGCCTGCGCCGGCCCGACCGGCACCCCCCGGCCAGGCACCCTCACCCTCGGCCTGAACCGCTCGCTGGTCAGCTGGACAACAAGCTCAACCAGTTCGAGGCCGCCGTCACGCCGGGCTTCCGCTTTCCTGCCGTGCGGGTCCAGTAGAGGCGCCCGATACGTCTCTTCCTCGCCCAGCCGCGCGCGCAGGAACGCGACCACCGACTCGTGCGGCCGAACCTCGGGTCGACGGTGAGGCGGCGCGCACCGAGAACCGGGTCGTCGTCCGTGCAGTAGGTGAGCCCTCCGCGCCCGTCGCAGACCAGGACACCACCGCCGGGCGGCACCCAGGTGGTACACAGCTCAGCAGTGCACAGCGCTTCACACTTGTTCGTCGCCACCCGGGCGCGGTGGCTGGAGCAGGGCGGCAGCATGTTGGCGATATTCACGACGGAGAGCCGACACGCAGGTCAACTTGTGCACCCCCGACAAGGCTGGCAACTGACTCACGCATGAGTCACCGCCCGGGCTTCTTGTGCGACTCTCTGCGCATGGGGGAGCGCAAGGGGAGCGCGGACGCCTTTGGACGGTGCAACATGCGGCGCGAACAGCGGGACTGTGATGCGTGCCATGATCTGCGAAAACGGCACTACGGACCACCACGCAACATGACGCGGCATGGACACTACTGATCTTTTCGTAAGTTCGGTGGGTGTGCTGGCCGTGCGGGTGGGAAGCTGTCGGGGTGGCTTATCAACCTTCCCCTTCGGTTGCCGGCTCCGCCCTTCCTCCTTTATCGCGGCCTCAGTTGGCGGAGGCGCGTGGTGTTCGGGCAGTCCAGTTGTTCGAGGACGGCGTTTCGAATGCGGAGATCGCGAGGGCGGTGGGGGTGTGTGCCGAGAGTGTGCGGCGTTGGCGGCGGGTGTGGGAGCAAGACGGTGCTTTGGGCCTGCGGAGACGGGCAGCCACCGGGCGCCCACCCTAGCTGGACGACACCCAGGTCGAGATGGTCCGCGCCGCGTTGGAGCAAGGTGCCCGGGCTCATGGTTTCGAGGCCGACCTGTGGACCCTGGAACGAGTCGGCGCGGTCGTCACCCGGGCAACGGGGGTGGTGTTGTCGAGGTCGTCGGTGTGGCGGCTGCTGACCGGCCGGCTCGGATGGAGCCTGCAACGGCCCGAGCGGCGCGCGGTCGAGCGGGACGAGTCGGAGATCGCCCGCTGGATCGCGCACGAGTGGCCGCGCATCAAAAAGGGGCCGTGAACACACGTGCCTGGATCGTCTTCCTCGACGAGTCAGGCGTCTCCCTGCTCCCTCAAGTCCGCCGCACCTACTCGCCCCGAGGACGGACTCCGCTCCTGCGCCACCGCCTGAACTGGAAGCGCGCGTCAATGGCCGGAGCCTTGGGCTACCACTCCACCGACCCCGATCGCGGGGCCCGCCTGTGCTTCCACCTCAAGCCCGGCAGCTAGGACACCGCCGGACTCATCGAGGTTCTGGAGCAGATGAAGGTGTTCTACCGCGGCGAGCGAGTGGTCCTGGTCTGGGACGGCCTGTCGGCCCATTGGAGCCGGGCGATGCGGGCCTGGGCCGCCGAACAGGACTGGCTCACCCTGGAACGATTACCCGCTTACGCTCCCGAGCTGAAACCGGTGGAACTGCTGTGGTCCTCGCTCAAGAAGCGTGAACTCGCCAACCTCGCCGGCGACCACCTCGCCGATGTCGCCGACGCCACCGAGCAAGGCATCCACCGCATCAACGCCAACCCCCGACTGCCGTGGTCATTCCTCGCCCATACCCGCCTGACCATCCGCCCACCACACCCACCGAACTTACGAAAAGATCAGTAGTACCGCGCGGAAGTCGCGTAGCTACGACGGCTTCGGACGCGGTATCAACGGCAGCACGTACACCCGCTTCGTGATCCCTGAAGACCCGGAGGAGGAACTGCTGTGCATGGGTTGGCAAAGCTTCACCGCGGCGTCATCATCCTCACCACCTGCCCCGCCGGACTTCGCGGCTTCCTCACCCGCTGGCTTCTCGAACTCTCACCGGCGTCTTCCTCGGTGCCCCCTTCGCCCGCAATCCGCGGCATCCTGTGGGACGAAGTCCGCCAGTACGCCGGGCAAGGCCGCGCACTCCTCGCCTACCAAACCGACAACGAACAAGGCTTCGCCTTCGAAACCCACAGCCACCCCTGGCACCCCATCGACCACGAAGGACTCACCCTCCTCCACCGTCCCACCACCCCCAGTGCGCTGGCTGCCGCCCCCGATACCCCACCGCGAGGCTGGAGCAAGGCAGCCCAACGCCGCCGCTTTCGACGCACATAACCCACCCAGAAACAGATGCCCCATATGCCCGACTCGGCGAAAGCGAGTGAAACCCGTCCCCACCCGCAGTAAAACCCCACGTCACGCCCTGTGCTCCCCGCGCCCGCAGGGATGGCGCCTGACCACGGCCGTGCACCGGGTGGTGCGGGAGGTGCTCCCCGCGCCCGCAGGGATGGCGCCCGCACGGGGGAGGGCTTAGCCGTCGCTGCGCGGCTCGGTCCTCCGAGGCGACCGCTACCGTCGCCTCCTTCTTTCTGCTCTCACCGGCTCCCGTCCTGCGGTTCTGAGGGCGAGGCGGTGCAGCTGGAGTCCTCTGCGCCCTCAATCGCCGAGTGGCCTCGCGGCCCCGGTAGCCGGCGCTCGCGTTTGGTGCCGCTCTCTACGTGGGCCGGATCGGCCCGTGCGCGAGAGGCAGGGGCCGATCATGCGCGCACGGGCTAACGAGGTGATATCCCCTCTACCCTTTTCGTTGGGAATTGGAAACTTCCGTCAGGGTCCGTCTTCGACAGGGGGTGCACCGGGGTCCGTGAAGTACACCGCGCTCGGGGAGCGGATCACGCAACTGCGGGACCGGATCATCCAGAACGCCCTGGGCTTCCTGTCCGAAGCGCTTCGGGTCGCCCGCGCATCTGGGATGTCGGGGAACACCCCCACGACGAAGCCGTTGTCGTGCTGGACGACGACCAGGTGGGCGTCCTGTTGCGGATCACGAGCACGCACCGCTCGGCGTCACCATCACGGAGCGGAACCTGGTCGAGGAGATCGACCGGGTGGTCACCCAGACCCTCGTCCGGTCACGGGACAACGCCGACGACCGGAAGCGCGGCGTCCGCCGCGCCATCGCCGCGGTCTTCCGCCGGTACGTGCTGAAACCGGTTGGGGAGCCGTATGAACGGCTGACGTTTGAGCGAGGGCGCCAAGCTGACAGAAGCGCCCCTGTCCCGCACGTCAGTCCGGCGTCGGGAGCAGCGAGCGTGCGGGGCGGACCGCGTCGTCCGCGTCTGACACCAGGGCGATCAGCTTGCCGATCGCGCCCCGCAAACGCTTCTCTCACCTCGTCTCCAGCGGCTCACTCGTGCTTTGTGGCCAGCAGACCGTCCACCACCAGTTTCGCCAGGGCCTCCGCCCGGGCAAGGCGGTCCGCGTGCTGCATGTGTTCGGGGCTGCCGAGGCGCCGCGCGAGAGGGTCACGGACCAGCCCCGACACGGGAGCGATGATGACGAAGAACACGATGTCCGTCGGGACCCGAGTCATGCGTCCCGACGCCATGAGCCTCTTGATGCTGGGCAGGACGAGGGCGAACGTCGGCTCGATGTAACGCTCGTAGAGGTAGTCGAGCCGCTCGGACTCTCGCGCGGACTCGTCGGTTATCAACATGGCCAGGTACGGCTCGTCGATGCTGACCCGGTAGAACTCCTTGACGAACTGCCGCACCACGTCCGCGTCGTCACTCCCGGGAGCCGGTGGTGCCATGCCTCCGAGTTGAGCGCCGAGCGCGGCATCCACCACCGCACGCCAGTAAGCCGCCTTGGAACCGTAGCGGTCGTTGATGAAGGTGGGTCCGACCCCGAGACGGCGCGCAAGCTCTCGCGCGGACGCCCGGTCGTATCCGAGCGTCGCGAACGCCTCCAGGCCCCGCCGCAGCACGTCCCGTTCTGCGGGTACCGCACTGGAATCCGCTTTGGGACGGCCCGGGCGTCGGGTGGTACTCGGCTCGTCTCCCAATCATCCTCCTCAGTCGGCTGCGCAGGCGCCTGCCCGACAGTCGGACCAGCGTAGGCGTCACGATTTTCGCAGCTGAGCACCGCTGGGTCGGCACCACATCGCCGATCGGTGCAGCCCTTCCTGCCTGAACCTCGCTTGACACGGAGCGGGCACCAAGTAATCCTGCACCTGTAGGATTTAGTTCCGGGTCGCTCGCAGGGCGCCCTGGTGAAGCCATCCATACCCCGGGTGGGGTATCCGCCCGTCTGTACTGCAGGTTTCCTTCCACTCGGCGTTCCAACCTCGGATAGTACGAAACCGTTTCGTACGCATTCGGGTTCCACCGGTTCGAGGGACCTCGCTAGGAGCCACGATGCGTAAGACCACCGCCGGCGCGGTCGGCATCACCGCCGCGCTCATCGCCTCACTCACCCTCGCCTCGGGAGGAACGGCTACGGTGACGAACGCCGACACTTCCGCAGCGCACCCCACCGCGTCCCACAAGGGGCTGTCCGGGACCAGTATCCCCGTCCAGGTCGACCCGGCCGCGAACCTCACCTACGACCCCGACCAGCCCAACCAGTCCTGGTACCTGACCGCGCACGTGAGTGCCGGGGGCCATCGATACGGCCTCTTGGTCCACTACCTCAACGGCGGCCTCGCCGGCAAGCAAGCCGGCTCTGTCTCGAGGGCGTCGGTGGTCAACGAGGACACCGGCTGGTCCACGCGGTCGGAAGACTCCCTCCCCCTCGGCAAGGGCCTGTCCGATAAGCAGGGGGTGGACATCCACACCGACAACGTCTCCTGGACCGGCGACGCCAAAGAGATGAAACTGCGCGCCAAGGTCCCCGAGGGAACCATCGACGCCACGCTGCGCCCCCGTGGAAGCGTTCTCTACAACCTGGGGACGGGCTACTTCCCCATGTTCGGCGAGGCGAAGTACTCCAACTACGAATACGCCCTGCCCAACGTGGACACCTCCGGGACCCTCACCCTCAACGGCCGGACCGAGAAGCTTCGCGGCCAGTCCTGGCTGGACCGCCAGTGGGGACCCCTGCCCGACTTCAGCACCGGAAACGCCTCCTGGTCCTGGATGAACCTCAACCTGTCCAACGGCGAGAAGGTCAGCGTCTGGAACCAGAAGTACGGCGACAAGACGAACAACTTCGCGACCATCGTGAAGCCCGACGGTACCCACACCGTCACCGAAGCGAGCCTCACCCCCGACGAGTCCACCCGCTGGACCAGCCCGACAAGCGGCAGGAGCTACCCCACTCGCTGGAAGGTCAGCATCCCCGGCGAACACGCCAAGCTGAACGTCACCGTCTACGCCAAGAACCAGGAAATGCTCATCCCCGGACCCGGCTACGAAGGCAGCGCCGCCGTCACCGGCACCTACGACCACCGCCCGGTCACCGGCACCACCTACATCGAACTCGCCGGCAAGTAGCGTCGATTGGTCGATGGCCCCGGCACCGCGCCATGAGGGGCGCCGGGGCCATCAAGCGTGCGGGAGCACGAGAACGCTGCGGCAGCTTGATGCCGCGTCGCCCCGCGAGGTCGTCGGCACCGACGCCGTACGTCTCCCTGATCCGAACGCCCTTGGCGCCGACGTCGAAGACGCTTGTAGACCACCGCGCCGTCGACGGCGAGGATGTCGTCGGGCTTGCCGGTGTGCCGGCTGGCAAGGTCGCCGCTGAAGGCGACCTCGTGAACACCGAGGACGCAGACGTCGAGGTGCCCGCCGCGCATCATCGCGAAGGAGTCGGCGTGGTGGAAGTACGCGGCGCCCGGCAACATGGTCACGAGGTCCTTGCCCGACGTTGGTGAGGTCGGGGGTGGAGGGCCGTCACGGGTACAGCTCATGGGCACCAGCGCCCGTGGCAGTACTGTGGAGCGCTGGGCAAGCGGGCGAACGGCCAGGTCGCCGTCGGCGTGCACGCGGCCACCCACACCGCCTCCTGTCCACTGGAGTGGGAGCTGTTCCGGTCCGGGGAATGGACCGACGATCATCACCACAGGCGTCGGCGGGCCGGGATCCCTGACGAGGTCGGGCATGCCTCCAAGACGCGTCTGGCCCTGGGGCGTCGCTGTCACTCAGCTGCGCGAGGGTGGATTCGACATCCGCGACGAAGCCGTGGCACGCCTCTCCCCGTTCCTCCGCCATCACATCAACATGCTCGGCCGGCATTCCTTCCGACTCCCCGATCTGCCCGGCGACCTGCGGCCTCTACGTGCCATGGATGCTGCAGCTGATCCGGCCCGACCACCTGGCGGGAAGCGCGATGACCTCAGGGCGCAGCGTGACGATGGGGCGAACGCTCATATAGTGCCGACAGAACGCTCCTTCGGCGTGGACGTCGTGTCTGACGTAGATGCCCTGGGCGGCGAGCGTTTGCCGCACGGCTGTCGAGTGCTCCCCGCGCCCGCGGGGATAGTCCGTGTCGAGAACGTCTTCATGTGGGAGAGGGCGTGCTCGATGCGAGTGCGGGTTTTGCGGTGGGGAGCATGGTGTTCCTCTTGCCCGGCCGGTAGTTCGGTCTGGCCGTGCTCTCGTCGTGCGGGGGAGGGGAGATTGGTGTCCCGGTAGCCACTGTCCGCGATCACTGTGGTTTTTCTGTCGGCGGCCTTGGCGTGCGGCAACTCCCATGCCGTGCGGTCGTTGCGGTTGCCGGGTAGCGGTCGGCCGACGGCGACGACTCGGCGGGTGTCAGCGGGTTCCGCGGGTCGTAGCCGACGCCCGGCGGGCTGCCCTTGGCGTACAGCTCCCAGGCGTACCTCTCACCTGTCCCAGCGGTTTTCGTCGCGGCCAAGGCGTGCGGCTGGTCCCAGAAGGTCGTCTACGGCGACGGGCTGCGGGATCGCTACCGGCGACGTACCGGGCGTCAGCGTCGACGCCAGGGCGGGCGTAGCGCTCCTGAAGACGGGCGGAGGCGTGGTCGGGAGCGGGCCAGCGGCAGTGGGGCGAAAGCGGGGCGGAAGCGTCCCCCTCAGCGTCGTGCGTCAAGGCTCTGTCACTGTCACTGTGACGGAGCCGGTGCAGGGTCCAGCAGTCCACTTCCTCGATGTCCTCGGGTGAGGCGAGCGGGTTGGCCGGCAGCCTAGTGTTCTTCTCGAAGATCTCCTCGGCCCGGCGGTAGGAGAGCCGGGCACGGCCTGACACCGGGCACATGCCGAGTGTCGGCGTCCATCCAGCCCGCTGGGCCTACAAGGCGTCGGCGGTGGTTTCGGCACGGCGGGTGGCCGGTCTCCCGGATGGCTGGATCGGGCGGGTGAAGGCGGTCACGCTCTTGGACGGGTGGTCTAGGGTCGGCTTGTGCGCACTGAACACCACAAGCTGGTCCGTGACCTGATCCCGCAGATCATCAGGGAGGACGGCCTGTCACCTGTCGTTCGCTTGCTCGGCGAGGACGACTACCGCGCCGCGCTTCGGGAGAAGCTCGTCGAGGAGGCCGGTGAGGCCCGGGACGCGCCCGCCGGCCAGTTGCTGGCCGAGCTGGCGGACCTGGTCGAGGTGATCGAGGCACTGCTTTCCGCCTACCAGCTGACCTGGGAAGACCTGGTGGCCCTGGCCGGCCGGAAGCGATCGGAGCGTGGCGGATTCACCCAGAAGATCTTCCTGGAGTACGTTGCCGACCGGGAAGCGCCGGTGCCCGGGGCGGACCGCCGGTCCTCCTGATCGGCATCCGCATCCGTTTCCCCCCGAGGAGGCTCTCGGCGCCGTCCTCGCGGACCTCACCGGCCGGTCGTGTGAGCGAGGTTCCGAACAGCCAGCTCGCGCAGCATCGCGCGGTCGGTCTTGCCGTTGGCGTTCAACGGCAGCGCGTCGAGCCGCCACAGGTGTCCCGGGACCATGTAGGCGGGCAGCTCGGCTCCCAGGGCCTCCCGCACCGAGCGGACATCTCCCGCGAAGTGGGCCAGGAAGGCGCACAGCACTGCCGTTCCGTCGTCGAGCGGCGCGGCGACCACACCGGGGGAGCTGTCCGGCGCGTGACGTCGGATCGCGTTCTCGACCTCACCCGGTTCGAGCCGGTAGCCGTTGACCTTGACCTGGTCGTCGAGGCGCCCGCCGTGCACCAGACCGTGGTCCGCCACGGTGCGCACGACGTCGCCCGTGCTGTACCACCGCCGGCCGTTCCTGGTGACGAACGGTTCCGCGCCGGCGCCCAGGTAACCCGCGAAGACCTGCGGTCCGGCGAGCAGCAGCTCGTCCTCTTCGCTGATGACGCAATCGACTCCCGGGAGCGGCGCGCCGATCGGGACCGTCTCCACGCCGCCGAGGTCGGCGGGTGTGACGCCGCCGGGGGCCATCCGGAACCGGGTGCACGCCACGGTCGCCTCGGTCGGTCCGTAGAGGTTGTCGAGCGTCGCGGAGGGCGCGGCCGACTGCCACGCGTGCGAGACGCCCACAGGCAGCGGCTCACCGCAGAAGACCGAGTAGCGCAGGCCCGCCATCGATCCCTCCCGCACCCTGCCGCGCTGGAGCGAGAGGGCGGCCATGCTCGGGGTGGTCGTCCACACCGTGATGCCCCATGTGGCGGCGCACCGGCCGGGGTTCATCGCCTGGAGTTTGGAGACGGCGCACACACACGCTCCGCTTCCCCAGGCCGCGAACAGCTCGAACATGGCCAGGTCGAAGGTCGGTTCGTGGACCTGGCTGAATACGTCACCGGGACCGATGTCATAGCAGGTGAGCACGGCTGTCAGAAAGGCGTCGATGTTCCGGTGACTGATCGGGACCCCTTTCGGGTCACCGGTCGAGCCCGACGTGAACAGCAGGTATGCCTCTTCCCGCGGCTCCACGGCGATGTACTCGCGGCCTGCGGCCTCGGCGGCGGCCTGGTCTTCCGGGCCGAACATCCGCGGAATCCGCACGTGGTCCGCGTCGCCGTGGTCCGCGTCGGCGTCGTGCACCTCGTCGCAGACGATCACGTCAAGGGCTGCGAGTGCGGCCACCCGCTGCTGCCGGGCCACCGGCCAGTGCGTGTTGACCGGGACGGCCGTCGCTCCCGCGTACAGCGCGGCGAGCAGGCCGATGTAGCGCACCTCGTTGCGACCGCTCAGGATGCCGATCCGGAACGTCCGGTCGGTGCGTCGGTGGTGCCGCAGCGCGTCCGCCCACCGCGCGGCCCGCCGATGCGTCTCGTCGTAGGACAGTGCCAGGGAACCCACGCGAAGCGCCGTACCTGTGGGATTCACCTCGCGGCCGCGCAGGAACCAGTGATGCATCGGCAGCACAGGAAGTCACTCCCAGGGAAGGATCTCAAGTTCGGGCCAGTGCTCGCGCCAGCGGGCGACCTTCTTCTCGTAGACCGCTCGCGGTGCGAGCACCCGGTTGGGGCGGATCACGAGGTTCAGCAGGTCGTCGAACCCGAACGGCGCGTAGAAGCGCCAGTGCCCGTCGTCCTCGACGCGGACGCCGATGGACGTCGCCGTCGTCGGGTACGTGTCGATCGCTTCCTCCGCCGAGCCGTAGCGGGGGCATGGAACGCCGAAGCGCTGTTCGTACCACAGATGCACCCGTGCCTGGTTGCGTACCTCGATGTCCGGGCCGGTGACCGCCTGCGACGAACGGACCCGTTCGATCGCCTCGTTCTCGGCCTCCCACGAGAGATCCGAGTCGTCGAAGTAGATCAGGTCGTAGTCCCGGATTCCGTGGTCGGGCGGCTGCCGCGACGTCCGGGCGTTCCAGACGGTCTGCGCCAGGCAGCCGGCGGACACGTACCACTGGGGCAGGTCCGCCCGTGCCGCGACGTCCAGGACCTGCGTCAGCACCGTGTTGCCGACGAGGATGCGGCGGAGCCGCTCCGCCGCGGATCCGTGTGCCGGTGCTGTGGCGGGGTCGTTCATGCTGTTGTCAGTCCCAACTTCCCGCAGTGTTCGTGTACGTAGGGGGTGAGCAGCTTCAGCCGGGCGAGGTTCGGCAGCACCCGGCTGAACAGCGCCCGTTTGAACGAGGCCGAGCGCTGCCGGCTCCCGGCGTCGAGTACCGTCCCGGCCGGACCGAGACCGAGATCCTGCCACCTGCCGTCGATACCCACCCGGCGGCACAGCAGGCTCAGGGTGTCGCAGATGAACTCCTCCCGGACCCGTAGCTCTCTCGCGCTCAGCTTGTCCGCGATCCCGTCCAGGGCGAGCAGGCCGAACGTCATGTGCCTCGCCTCGTCCCTGGCCACCCGGCTCGTGATCTGGGCGATCAGCGGGTCGGGGAAGAGGGCCTTGTTCAGCCGGAACGAGGCGAGCGCGTACCCCTCCGCGATGATCTGCATGCCCAGGAACACCAGGTCCCAGGTGTTCTCCGTGAGGATGTCCTTCAGCACGGTGGCCAGCGACGGGTCGATGGAGCGCTTGTCACCGACCTTCTCCCCGAGGTAGCGGGAGAACACCTCCACGTGCCGGGCCTCGTCGACGACCTGCGTGGCCGCGAAGTACTTGCTGTCCATGTCGGGAGCCATCTCGACCAGCCTCGCCGCCGCGAGCAGCGCGCCCTGCTCCCCGTGGAGGAACTGGCTCACCGTCCACAGGTGGTGCTCCCAGCGGAAGTCCTGCCATTCCCGCGGCGAAACCCCCAGACTGGCCGGGTCGGGATACGGGAACGCCGTGTCGGGGCCTAGGTCCGGCAGCGGACCGCCGTACCGGACGTCGACGTCCCAGTCGATGTCCGTGCGTGGATCCCACTGACCGGCCTTGCCGCGCTCGTACAGGTCGGCCACTCGCGGAAGCGTGGTCGTGTAGTCCCAGTCGAACCGGCTGGTGACTTCGGCGGTGACCTCTTCCTGGTTCATCTCTCACCCCATCGTGGACTTCGCTGGTGCCGCCTCGACGACCTCGCCCGGAGACCACCCGTACGACAGCTGTTTCCACATCGGACGGCGGCGCGGCTTGCCGCTGGTGGTCCGCAGGATGGCCCGGGGCGGTGTCCGGCGCAGTTCCACGGCCACTCCCGGCAGGTGCGGCAGCAGCAGTGAGGTGAGGGCCGCGGCCCGGGGCGGATCGATCCGCTGCACAAGCGCTACCGCCTTGGCGCCGCCGCCGTCCTCGCCGAGGAGGAGGACGCAGGACCCGACCTCCGGTAACGCGCTTCTGACGAGCAGTTCCAGGTCCTCGGCGAAGACGACCCTGCCGTGCACTTTGACGCTGTCCCCGTAGCGGCCCATCACGTACAGCTCGCCGGCGGCCAGGAATCCCACGTCGCCGGTCGTGAGTCCGCCCGTGAAAGCGGTCCCGGGCAGCGCGCCGCCTTCAGCGTATCCGTCGGCCAGCGAACGCCCGCTGACGCGGATCTCACCGAGGTGCCCCTCGGGCAGCGGCGTGCCGTCGATGTCGGCCACCTCCACCCCGGTGCCGGACAGCGGGCTGCCGCACGCCATGACGGGCGTCCCGCCCTTGCCCGCGTCCAACGGCCGGACCGGCTCGCCGATCCGGAGCGAGGCCGCGTCGATGTGCCGGTGGACCGGTTCCTCCGTGCGCGGCGAACCCGTCACCGCCAGGGTGGACTCCGCCATCCCGTACGCCGGCATGAGGGCCGACCGCCTCAGACCGAACGGCTCCAGCAGGGCGCCGAAGCGTGCCACGACCTCCGGGCGGATGCGCTCGGCGCCGATCACCAGCGCGTCCCAGCCGGTGAAGTCCATCCCGGCCAGCGCCGCCGGGTTCACCCGGCGGAGGATGTGCTCGAGCCCGAAGCAGGTCGACACCGCCTTGGAGGCGCCGTGTTCGCCCAGGCAGCGCAACCACTCGACGGGACGGCGAAGGAAGTGTTCGGGGCTCATCAGCCACACGTCCGCGCCCTGTGCCATGGGGGTGAGGAGGCAGCCGACGAGCCCCATGTCGTGGTGCAGGGGGGCCCAGTTCGCCGCCGGGGTCGCGCGGGTGACGCCGAGCCAGTCCGCGATGGCCGAGAGATGGTGGCGGAGTGCCCCGGAGCCGATCACGATGCCTTTCGGCCGGGACGTCGAGCCCGAACTGAACTGGACCAGCGCGGGGTTCGACGGCCCTCGCGCCACCACGTCGGCGGCGGGCCCCCGCAGGTCGTGCAGCACACGGATACCCCGCGCCCGCGCGGCCTGGGACACGGCGTCGGCGTACTGGCCGGCGACGACCAGGGCCGACATGTCCACGGCGCGGGCGAGGCCGTCCAGATGAGCGGTGTAGGCGGCGTCCCGCAGTACGAGTCCGGGCGGCGCGACCGGGCACGGGACCGCTCGCACAGCCCACACCCCGAACAGCGCTGTCACGAACTCGGGCCCGGTGGGGAACACCAGTCCGACACGGTCACCGGGTCCGACCCCTTCGCTCCGCAGCGCGCCCGCCGCGGCCCGGACCCGGTCGGCGAGGTCGGCGTAGGAGACCATCGGCCAACTCCCGTCGGTGGCCGCGAACCTCAGTCCGCGCCGCGGATCGGGATCCTCCAGCCAGTCCATGACGGTCACCGGTCACTCTCCCGATCCCGGGTACTGCGTGCGGAGCAGCTCGATGACACCGGCGTCCGGAACCTGTCCGAACCCGTCCTCGAACTGGGCCCGGACGAACTGGGTGAGGTCGCTGACCCTCGTCATCCTCACCGCCTGCTCGCCCCGGATGGGCTCCAGGCCGAACAGCTCCTCCAGCGCGAACTGCAATTCGAGCATGGCCAACGAGTCGTAGCCGAGGTCCTCGACGAAACGGTCATCGGCGCGGGCCTCGTCCGGTTTGGCGGGTGCGATCCGCCGGCTGAATTCGCGGACCAGCCCGTCCATCCGGTCCGTGGAATCCCCGGTGTGCATGCATTCCCCTCCTGCCTCGTCGGCGCGTGCCTCATCCGCGTGTCCGGACAAGCGTCATGTTCATGGAACCGGTGGCGAGCAGCTGCCCCGTCCTCGACCAGACGGCTCCGACCGCGGCGGCGGAGCCCGCGCGGATCAGCGGGACCGTGACATCGCAGAGCAACCACTCCTCCGCGCTCCCGCTGTCGAGCACCGTCACGGAGAGGTCCGTGCTGCGCGGCGACAGGCCGGTCGCACCCGACGTACCTCGTTCGACGGCGTTCCAGACGCAGCTGTCCAGCAGTACAAGGAAGCGCCCCGTGTTCACGGCCGCGTCGGCGAACACGGCCCGCGGCCGGAAGCGGCACCAGACGAGGCAGCGTGGCGGGCGGGCCTTGACCGGCGGCCAGGTGCGCTCCCAGGTCACCGGCCGGACCTCGAAGTGCCTGGTCATCGGCACCACACCGACGGCCTCGGGCGGCAGGAGCCGCTCGGTCGGCTGGAGGAAGTCGGGATCCGGCACTTCGGGGAAGGCGGAGTTCTCCCGGTCGATCTCGCCCGGGACCGGCTGCAGCGTCCTCACCAGCGTGACGAGGACGGGACCGCCCTCCTGGGTGCCCACCGTCTGCACCGTGTCCGACCGGTTCGACCTCCCCAGCACCGTCGTGGTGAAGCTCAGCCCGGTGTGCCTGGCCGGGCGGACGAACTGGGACTGGACGCTCCGGACGACGTCGACGCGGGCCGATCCGAGTGCGGCGCGCATGCTCATCGTGCTGAGGAAGCCCCCGTTGGGGCCGAAGCCGTCCCACGCCGGGGTGACGACGCCGACCGAGTCCGTGACGGCGCTGTCGTGGTCGAGATCACCCATGGGAGTCCCCTTCCGCACCGGCGCGGAGCGCGGCCGCCAATGCGGCGACCAGCCGGGCCACGGTCGCCCGTTCGAAGACCGTGCCGTTGAAATCGACCTCGCACCGAACGGAACCGCCCGTGACCGATACGGCGACGTGGAGGTCGACCGGAAGCCCGGCTCCGGGGCGGGCCGCCGTCGCCAGCGGCTCGGGAAGGGCGTCGCGGTCGTCCCCGAAGACGTCGGCCGGTACGAACTGGAACAGCACCGAAGGCGCCGTGGCCCGCCACGCGGACGACAGGCCGGGCAGCCGCATGAGGCGGCGCGGATCGACCTGCCCGTGACGGTAGGCGCCCGCCAGCGCACGCTGCGCGGACCGGCTGAGGGCCGGCAGCGGCTCCGCGGCGTCCGGCAGGCGCAGCAGGACCGTCGTGGTGAAACAGCCCATGAGGTGGCGCAGTTCGGGACGCACGCGGTTCGCCAACTGCGTACCGACGACGACATCCCGCTCGCCGCCGAGACGGTGGAGCGCTTTCGCGAACGCCGCCAGCAGGACGGCGAACACCGTCACCCGCTCCGACTTCGCCATGCTGCGGACCGAGGACGCCGGGGCGATCGTGCGCGCGACGTACCGGTCGGTCGTCCACCCACGGTGGCCGGCCGGCAGGTCGGGGCCCAGCGCGGGCGGTTTCGCGCCGGAGAGGTGGGATGACCAGTACCGGTACGCGCCATCGGCGTCCGGAGCGCCGGACTCCGCCGCGAGGCGGTCCGCGTACTCCGCGAACGGGACCGGCGCGGGCGCCGGTCCACCGCCCGACATCTCCGAGAGAAGTTCTCCGGCCGCGGTCTCCATCGACCACCAGTCGGCCAGCGCGTGGTGGCAGGTGAGCACGACCAGAGACGGCCCGCGGCGCGTCGACACGAGACGGAACCGGGCGGGCGCCCGCCGGAGGTCCACGGGCTCGCGGCGCTCTTCCGCGACCAGTCCGGCCAGCACCGGATCGGCGATGTCCGCGCACTCGGACTCGGCGATCGGGACGTCGTCGACGGGAACGATCTCCTGGGTGAACCGGCCTCCCCGGCGGACGACGCGGGTGCGCAGAGCGGTCTGCCGTGCCGCCAGGTTGCGGCACGCGTCCCGCACCCCGTCCGGGGTCTCCGGCCGTCCGACGTCGATCACCCTGGTCAGTTGCAGGTGGGGGAGTCCGCGCAGCCGTTGCAGGGTGAGCATCCACTCCTGCGCTGGGGACACCCGGTATACGCGCGTGCCGACCTGCGCGGTCACCGTGTCGCCTCCGCCACGAGTACGCCCACGCGCAGTGCTATCCGCCCGTCCGACACTCTCGCCCAGAGGGCTTCGCGCACCGCGTCGACGGCCCTCCGCCGGACATCCTGAGGGAGTCCGCGGAGCGTTTCCCGCAGGCCCGTCACTTCGAGGCTCGACTTCAGCCGGGTCTCCAGATCTTCTTCCGACATGACCGTTTTCTCCACCCGGCGGGCCACGTGCACACTGTGAAATCCCGCCTGTGCGAGCAGTTCCCTGAGTCTTTCGGGATTCGAGAGCGAGAAAGGAGCCCGGCGGGCCGGGGCGAGCGGGGCCCGGGTCACGGACATGGCTGCCAGGCCGGTGATCATGAACCATTCATTGGTGCGTATCCCGTCCCAGCACACAAACGCGATCTTTCCTCCGGGACGCAACGCACGCGCGATATTTCGAAAGGCGGACTCCGGGTGGGGGAAAAACATCATGCCGAACCGGGAGAACACCGCGTCGTGCTCCGGTTCGAACCTGTGCGTCGAGGCGTCCGCGTGCAGGACCTCGACATTCGCACGGTTCGCGACGCTGCGGCGCGCGTGCTCCACCATGGGCGCGGCGATGTCGACACCGGTCACCCGCCCCGTGTCACCGACCCGTTGCGCAAGCGTGTGCAGGCAGCCACCGGTACCGCACCCCACCTCGATGATCCGGGCGCCCTCGCACGGGCCGAGCCGCTCGAGCGCCAGTTCACCGAGCGGCGCGGCGAACCGTTCCATGTCGTCGTCGTAATCGAGCCAGCGCCGGGCGCGTTCGTCCCAGTTCCGCCGGACCGCGACGGAAACGTCGGAGGGTGGCGTCGTCATCATCGTCCTTTCGCCGCGACCTTGGTTGCCCGGCAGGGAAAGCGGCCCTACGATTTTCGGCACGAGGAATTCACTGGGGAGGAGAATCGATCTTGACAGTTCCCTGGGATGACACTTTCGGGAAACTCTTGCGGGAACACGTTCCCTACGCGGAATCCGGCACTGCCGTGCACCCCGATGTTCCGCTGGTCGACCAGGGTGTCGACTCGGCGGGTCTGCTCCGGCTCATGATGGCGATCGAGAACGCCTACGCGATCGAGTTCGCGATGGACCAGTTGCACGAAGGGGTGTTCCGCACAGCACGGTCCGCGTGGACGGCGACCGCCGCCATCCGTGCCCAGACCTCGCCCTGACCCGGTCACCTCCACCTCGCCCAGTACTCGGCTGCCCCGGCGAACAATCCGACGGCCCGGTCCTCGTCACAGCGGGAGGGATCATGGACGACGTCCCACCCGGTGCCGCCCGCCTGTTCGCGAATGCTGGCGGCCATGGCGCTGAAGGGCACCTCCGACGCCTCCCCCCGGTGGTACGGGAGGAACGGCAGGCAGGTGAACCGCGGCCAGGGGGGCGCGACCTGGAAGCTCACACCGCCCTGCGTGACGGCGGCGAGAGCGGCCCGGCGCTCCGGGAACGCCTCAGCGAGTTCGGGGAGCGGAACCTCGTTCCTCAACGCCGCCACCATCGAGGCCCAGAGGCGGTCCAGCCCGCCCTCTGCCACCGCTGCCGGGTCCACCGGGAGCGGCAGATGGTTCGCGAAGACGCCCACCGTCGAGCCGACTTCCGCGGTCCGCCCCGAGGTCAGGACGCAGACGGTGGACAGGGCGGGCGACACCGCGGCGACCACCCCCGCCAGATAGGCGGCGGAGGGACTCACCCGGGCCCGGCCGGACTCGGCACGCACCCCGGCGACGACGGCCGGAGCGAGAGCGCGGGCATGCCGCACGCCACCGCGCGTGCCACCGCCCCCCAGCGCGGCCCCACCCGGCGGCCGGGACGGCAGGTGCTCCGCCCAGTGAGCCAGCCGCCGCCGGTACTCCGGTGCCGTGCGGCGTGCCTCGTGGAGATCGGCGATCTCGCCAGGGGCGAGCCGCGGCGCTGGGGCGAACGTCCCGGTGCTCAGGAACTGGTCCAGCTCCCGAAGGAGGATGCCACGGGACCAGCCGTCCGCGACCGCCAGGTGGACGGCGACCACCAGCGCGCGGGCACCGCCGGAAGCACGCACAATCGCGAAGTACGCGGGCGGCCCGCCTGAGACGTCCACACGCACCTCGTCGAGGACGGCGGCGACGGCCTCCGCCAGCGGCACGTCCGGATGATCGACCTGCTCCAGTGCGGGGCGGGCGCCATCCGTTCGCTGCCGCAACCCGCCGCCGCCCCGGACGATACGCGTGCGCAGTGCGGGATGGCGGCCGACCAGGGCGGCGACCGCGTCGGCCAGCCGGGCGGGGGAAAGCTCTCCCGGCAGCACGGCGTAGTAGCCGCGCTGGACCGCTCCGCCGGCCAGCTTGCCGGCGGCCCACACCTGGGCCTGGCAGCTGGTCAGCGCGTGTTCGCCGGTTTCCTGGACCACGGCCACTCAGGCACCGCCTGACCGGAGCGAATCCGCGAACCGCACCAACTGCGCCGGTGTCGGATGGTCGAACACGTCGACATAGTCGAGCTGGACGTCCAGGTCGGCCCGTAGCCGGTCGACCAGATCGATCGCCTTCAACGAGTCACCGCCCGCACCGAAGAAGTCGGTGTCGGGCGCGACCGGCACTCCGAGGACCGACTCGACGGCGCTGCGCACCATGTCGAGCTCCCCGCTCGCCGGTTGACCGGTCATGCTGCCACCTTTCGCTCGGTCCGCCGGATCGGGTCCCGGCCGCGGGACGGTGTGTTCAAAGACAGCGGTCGCTGGTGCAGAACCGTTCTCCTTCCGGCTCGACCGCCCCGCCGTAGAGCAGACGGCGGTCCAGTTCACCGACCCGCTCACGCAGCCGCAGGAACCGGTCGTGCGCGAGGGGCTCGTACGGCATCTGCGGGTAGGCCCCAGCGGTCCGCCGCGGCAGGAACGAGGCCGCCTTGAGGCCGAGGTCGGCCCGCCGGAGGAGCTGCCGGAGGTGGGCCAGCTCCTCCTCGCGCACGGTCAGGGTGACGCTGACCTGGTTGTCGGCCCAGTAGCGCTGGGCCGTGACGGCGAGAGCGAGCTGCTCCCGGACTCCCACTTCGGACGCGACCCGGCCGGGATGCCCGCCGACAGGCAGTTCCACGACGACGGAGTCGGCCGGGCTCATGACGTCGGGTTCGAGCCGGTAGCCCGCCGCGGCCAGGGCCTCGGCGACCGGTCCTGACGACGGCGTGCGCAGCCGGCGTATACAGGTTCCCCCCTGCGGCGCGCCCTCGGGGAAATGCACCCCGGGCGAGACCCCGGCCAGCAGCGACACCGTGCCCGACGGCTTCACCGATGTGAGCTTCACGGACCGGGGGATGCCCAGCCACGCGGAGAGGGAGGCGTCCACCTCCTTGGCCCCCCGGTAGGCCTGGTCCAGCCACGTGCGGACGCGTTCCGCGCCCATGGCGTCCCGGAACTGGGCGAGCCCGGACATGGAGCAGCCGATCCGCCGGTTGCGCCGCATGACGTCGTTGGAGTCGGGCCACCTGGTGTCCATGAGCGTCACGGCTTTGGCGTACAGCAGCGCCGTCCTGAGTGTCGCCAGGTAGTCCGTCAGCGAGCGGTGCCGTGTGGGGAAGGTCTCCACGAGAGTGCAGCATTCCCGGTCCTCAAGAGTCTGTTCGGCACACGGGTTCGTGCCGACGGCGGCCAGATCGCGCTCGTCGGGCGGGTCCGCCAGCCGCCCGAAGCGTTGTGCCGTACGGCGGAAGAAGAGACCGGGCTCGCCATTCGCCGCGATGCGGTCGACCAGCGCCTCGCAGTCGTCACCCGCGTCGACGACCAGGCTGTTGTTGGACAGATGCCCCCAGCCGTTCGGTCCCATCCTGTCCGGGTGCACCTTCGGGTTCTTCAGGTCGAGGAAATCGGGGTCGTCCCGGTCCCCGAGCGCGATCTCGGCGGAGCGGCCGATGTTCCCCGACGCGACGCACTTGCCGATCAGATTCATCAGGTCGACCAGATCGGCCGTTCCCAGGGTGCGGCCGGCACGTCTGCGCAGCAGCGCCGTGACGCTCTCGTGCAGCGCCTGAAGGGGAGCCGGTCCGGAGGCGACCCCGCCGAAACGTGCGATCGGCGCCCCGGCGGGACGCAGCTTCGCGTAGTCGAACCGCGGCATCGGGCGACCGGGCCGGAGAAAGGCGTCGAGCAGCAGCCGCAGCGACTCGCTCCACCCCTCGCGGCTGTCGGGGATGACGAACGCGGCCGCGGTCGCGGGCTCCGGGCCGATCCGCAGCCGCCCGCGGCCCGCCGTGTCGAAACCCACCCCGACCCCGAGCAGGCACATCTCCATCAGCCGGACGAACGGCTCACTGCGTTCGCTCGCGGCCAGGCCCGCCGTCGAGACGAACGCGCAGCTCTGCAGCGCCGCACCTCCCTCGTCCCTGACGAAGTCGGTGCCCATCATCCACAGGCCGCGCCCCGGCGGGAGCCAGCGCATGGTGTACATACGCGCGAACATGTCCTCGGCCGCACGGCCGAGCCGGTCCCTGTCCCACCTCCGTCCGGCCGCCGCGCAGTGCGCACGGAGCAGCGAGAAGGTTCCCTCGACAACACGCCGGACGCAGTCGGCCCAGGTCTCCTTGGCCCCGCTGCTCGTCACCCTGCTGTACCTGGCGAGGAAGACCAGCTCGCCCAAGGTGTTGCCCGATCCGATGTCGAACCCCCACTCGGGGGGCCGGCGGCGCCACCCGGCGAAGAACTCCTCATCGAGCCGGAACGTCGGTCCACTACTTCCGAGTCCTGTCATGTCCGACCGCTATTCGGCGACGCACTGCTCGGGCGGATTGATCAGCGTCCAGTCCGTTCGCTCGTACCAGCGCTGCCACGACTCCCGCAGGAGCGCGACCCGGGTGGGGACCAGTGTGGAGCAGACCCGGTCGAACTCGCCCTGGAGCGAGCTGCGGAGTTCCGCGAGGTTGAAGTCCGCCAGCCGGGCGAGCATGTCGTCGTCGGCCGCGTCGGATTCGGTACCGGTGAGGGCCCAGGGGCCGAACTCCCGCTTGAAGGCGGCATCCGCCGGGCCCTCGTCCGAGGAGAGCAGGGAGTCGTCGCGCAGGCAGAGCCAGAGCAGCCTTCCGAGGAACGCGTACGCCGATGTCTTGAGCGCGCGCCGCATGCGCCGCACGGCCTCGTTCTCCTGCCCGGTGGTGACCTTCTCGAAGCTCTTGAGCGTGTAGTCGAGGCTGAAATTGTGGTCCACCCAGCGCTGGGCCCAGTCGCTCATCCGGCCGATGCGCGGGTCCTGGAAGACCGCGTTGCGCCGGCCCATCGACGGCAGCACGTCCCTGGCCAGCCCCGCCTGTTCCACCCGCCGCAGGTACGGCGAGCGCAGCAGGCACTCCATGGAGACGAGCATGTACGAGATGTGCTCGTAGAACGGCCGGTCCCGCAGATAGCGCTTGACCTCCTGCTCGTCCCGCACGAGATCGAACAGCTCTTCGGTGGTCAGCTCCGGTACGGGCCGCAGCGTGAGGTCGCGCCGCCCCTGGAAGCGGTAGCTCTCGATGAGTTCGTCCATCGTCATGAGCTGGTCGAAGGTGATGTAAGTGCACCGGATCGGAATGCCCAGGCCGGTCAGCGTGCGGATGGCGTAGACGTTCTGCTCGGCCGTCACATGCTTGTTGAACCGCTTGAGGATCGAGTCCACGCCGGACTCGACGCCGAACAGGCAGCGGTCCAGCCCGTTCAGGCGCAGCTTGCGCCAGACGTCGATGCGGCGGTGGTGCCAGGCGGCGTCCTCCTTCGGACGGTGGACCTGGTCGACCCGCGAACTGGTCTCCCACCGGAAACCCGACTGGTTGAGCGTCACCGCCACGTCGGCCGCGCGCTGCAGGGCCTCGCCGCGCCGGTCGTGGCCGATGAATTCCTCGTCGACGAGGAAGATCTTGCGCGCGATCTCCGGATGGCGGTCGTAGACCGGGCCGATGTCCGCCAGCAGCCGGGTGAGGTCGGGCGCTTCGTAACCTGCCCAGATCCCTTTGTGCTCCCGGGGACAGAAGGAACACGCGTGCGTGCAGCCACGACTGGATTCGAGCTGCATCACCCCGTGATACTCCAGTGTCCGTTCCACCAGATCCAGCTCCGGCCAGATGTCCCGGTACTCCTTGTTGGCCACCTTCGGGGTGATCTCGATCGTGTCGTCGCCCCGGTAGCGGATGTTGCGGATCTGCTCCTTGGCGAGGTCGCCGTGCCAGTGCTCGACCACGTCGATCATCGTCGGCTCGCCGGCGCCACGGGCCACGACGGCGTCCGGGTAGCTCTTGAGCAGCAGATCCGCGTTGAGGGCGCAGAGGGAACCGCCGAGCACCAGCCGCGGCCCGTCCGGCTCCCCTAGCAGGTCGGCCAAGCGACCGAGCAGCTCGGCCAGCAGGTCGTGCTGACCGAATGTCGCCGAGATCCCCAGGATGTCGAACGGCTCGCCGCGCAACCGCGCCTCGACGGCATCCAGGTCCAGGCCCAGCTGCATGTCCAGCAGTTCGACCTGCCCCGTCATCGCGACCCGCACCGCACGTGCCAGGTCCGAGATCCCCAGGGGGAACCGCGGGAGCGGGAAATTCTCCTCGTGGTAGAGGGACACGAGCTTGATGACGGGGCGGCTCAGCCGGAATTCCGCCTCAGGGCCGACCTCGACGGTCGAAAGGGCCGCGCCCGGGTCGGCGAAGTCCAGCTCCGCGGACACCGCCGGGGGCCAGGGCTGCTCGCCCAGCGGGCTGCCGGAGAGACTGAGTGCGGCCCAGGAGCTGCCGCTTCGCCGCAGGAGGAGCACGCGTCGCTCCACCGGTCCCACGGCGAGGACATCGCCGGCGGGCCGTCGCAGTGCCGAGCAGGTGGCCGCCACGAACGCGCTCGGGTTCAGCAGCGACCGCCTGACCGCCCTGGCGAGGACGCGGTCGTCGTCCGCGTGGCCCGCGAGCGAGACGAAACTGCTGAGCCTGTCCTCCAACGTGCGCACATCGGCCTCAACCGGGGACATGGATTCCCCTCCACTATTCCCTCGGGACTCGATTTCGGTCGGCTTCCGATTCACTTGGGCTGTCATGCGGGCAGGCGGGAGAACAACCCCAGGTAGGCTTCCGTGTCGATCGAATTGCGCCCGCAGCTCATATAGAACGGCGTCATGAACGAGTGCTCCCGGAAGAGCCGCTCCAGCGAGGTCCCCATCTCACGTATCCGTTCGATGGACGGCTCCGGGTGGGAGTACAGCGGTGTCCCGGGGTCCGCGTGAAAGACGTTGATGATGGGAGTCACGCCGTACCCGGAGAGGAACTCCATCCCCGTGTCCATCGACTCCTGCGGTTCGAGGCCGCCGACGAGGATCGAGTAGACGTGGCCCGGACCCAGGATCTCCGCGGCCCGGCACAGCGCGTCGTGCAAGTGCCGCTGCCCGCCGACCACCGTCTTGCCCGGACAGATTTTCCGGAAGATCTCCGCGTCGTAGACCTCGGTGTTGATCGCGACTCCGACGTCGATTCCCTTCAGCTCCGCGAACAGCTCCAGGTCACTGGGCGGGTAGACGATCAGGTGCAGTTCGATGTCCTCGCGGCCGGACTCGTCCAGGACTTCCCGCGCGGCGCGGACGAGCCGCGCGTAGTACCGGAAACTCTTGTCGGGATCCGGGAAGTTGCCGCCATTGATCATGATCTGCTTGATCGGTGCCGCCGTGTCCGTGAGCGCCAGGGCGAGTGCCTCGCGCAGCTTCGCCTCACTGACCACGTTGGCGAAGTCGATGTCCGTCTTGCTGCGGTTCGGCTCGATCGAGCAGTACTGGCACGCCTTGCCCATGTCGACAAGGGCGCAGCGCCCGTAGACGAAGATCCCGAGCGAGCCCCCGCCGTACAGGGTGATCAGGTTCTTCACGGTGCCGCCGGACGACATGGGGTAGTCGTAGAACGCCGGACGCCGCGGGAAGTCGACAGGTGTGACCACCGTGCCGTGGACGTCGCCGACGAAGAACCCCTCCTCCTCGCTCCAGTCCAGCCGCCAGGGCGATGCCGGCCGGATGTTGAGCGAGGTGATGATGCGCGCCGGCCCCAGATACGCCTCCTGGGGGAGGGAGTCCCCCACGAAGGCGAGGTCGTCGGCGTTGCCGTAGGCCCGGCGTTTCTCCAGATAGGGCGCGCCGTAGTGGTCGAGGAAGGGCCGCGTCGGCACGATGCCGTGGTGCAGGATCTGCATCTTGAGCCGCAGGGCCGCCGTGGCGTCAAGCTCGGTGGATAAGAGCGTCATACTCCGTCCTTCGTCTGCGGTTTGAGCCCAGCCGTCGGTGAATCCGCGTGCGCACACGGCACACGCCCCGCTCGTTCGACCGGTGTCAGGCCCCGGACGCCGGCCGTCGTCCCTCGACATCGGGCAGGTAGTCCCCGCCTCCTTCGCCCACCAGCTCGATCAGGCGAACCCAGTCGCGGGCCTGCGCCAGTGCCCGGACCCGGTCGTGCTCGCCGATGAGCACCGGTACCGGTCCCAGGATGTCCTGCGTGCGCCGGACCGCCTCGCGCGCGAGGGGCGCGAGCTGGTCCGTTTCCGCGGGTGTTCCGTACAGCAGGTCCGTGAGCACCTCGCGGAGCCGGGCGTCGGGCACTGACGCCACGGCCGTGACCGCCCGGACCGCCGTCGGCGGAAGAGGGCGCGGGTGAGCGGTCACCAGGTGGACCGCCACCGCGCAGTACTCACCGACCAGGCGGCACACGTACTCCAGAAGCCCCGGCTGCTCATCGGCCTCGGCTCCGTCCACATCCTCGGCGAGCATCGGCAGGACCGCGCCGAAGCTCCACACGGCCTGGCTCCAGCACCATGTGTAGCGGCGGGCGTCGACCCCGGCGGTTGACGGGCTCATGAGGCCGTGCGTCCGGGATCGAGGCGGACCAGGCCGGAGGCGTACAGCGGCCAGATGGCGGCCCGTTCGGACGGGTCCGAGGAGGAGACGGGAAGCGCTTCCCCGGGGGCGAGCCCGAACAGGCGGCGCAGCCCCGGTACCGTGCCCGCGTCGATCTCGGTCACGGTGCTGCTCTCGGGGTCGACGACCACATGGCGGCCGGCGAGCCGGCACAGTTCGAGCGCCCCGCGCTGCCAGCCCGCGTCCGCGCCCAGCACGCCGAGCACCGGTTCCGTCGAAAAGGTCCGCTCGAAGACGTCGAGGCACCGGGCGAGGTGTTCCCGCTGGCCCGCACGGTCACGAGGGATACGCAGACAGGGCCGCACGACCTCCCAGGCGCCGGCCAGGCCGGGCTTGGAACGCGCCTGCTCATAGAGCCATTTCGAGCCGGCGTACGGGTGCCCCGCCTTCAGGAGCATCCACTGCAGAGCCGCGTCCGTGGCTCCCCGCGCGTTCCAGCACGCGGTCGCGAGGTCGTCCTGTTCGGCGGCGAGCAAGGCCACGAGCGCGTGCCTTCCCGCCGATGCCGTGCTGCTGGTCAGCATGGCCTCTTGACAGGTTCGCCGTAGGCGGGCGTCAACGGCTCCGTCGAGCGCTGGGCCGGCGACATGGCAGCCGAAGGCCGCCCGGCTCAGTTCACGGATCTTCGTGTACGGCAGCGTGAGCGGCGCCGACCTGCCGAGGCTGCTCGCGATGTCGTCGGCGAGGGAGGCGAGTTCCCCGGTCCGGACGCGGGTGATCTCGACCCGGTCACCGGATTCGAAGAACTGGAAGGGCCCCGGCGGACGCCCGCCCGACGTGCTGTCGAGGAGGAGTATGTCGATATCGCTCTTCCGGTTTCCGAGGCCGAATGCGAGCGAACCGCCCAGAATGATCGCCTCGTCCGCGAAAGAAATGCGCTCGGCCAGCTCGACGTAGCGCCGGATCGGTGACTTTCCCGAAATCTTCAACCGGAGCGCGAGTTCTTCCACGCTTTTTCGGTCAAGGGACTTGGTGCCGAGAGTCACTCCTTGCATCACACCCCCTCGCCGCCCGGTGCGGTGCCTGAAAGATCAGGCGCCTGAAAAGATCTCCGAGCGAGTCGACTGTCGAGCGACTGTACGCGCCCGCCGAGGCCCGGCGCAAGCACCGCGACTTGCGCACCCCTGACTGTCGGAAAAGCGCCGGGGCGCCGAAGGTCAGTGATCTCACCGGCATTGCCTCCCCTTCTGATCTCGAAAGACATACCCGTGTGCGGCTCCGAAAAGATCGCGGACGTAACCGGCAGGTGCCGTACCGGGTTTCCCGGGTTTTCCGCTCCACCGAAAGGTCTTCCGAGGTCCCGGCTATCATGCGGAGCACATCGCGGACACCGTGTGCGCACCGACGCAGAAGGAGCGAGGGTGGCGGAAAACCGTCTCTTCCTGGATATCGACTGGCGCGAGGGCGGTTACCCCGAACTGAGGATGAGTACGCCCGCCTCGGTCGTCGAACACCGCCCTGTCACCGGCGGGTTCTGCTTCCGCGCGCCGTCGGGCGGGGCCCGTTACTGCACCGGGTGGATCGACCTCGCGACCCCGGGCGGTCGCCACGTCGCGTGCTCCGGCGAGGCCCGGCCGGCCACCGGGAAGCAGTGCGCCGCGTGCCGGAACAACGAGGGATTCACGCAGGTCCACCAAGCGCACCGCGGCGGCCAGGTGCCCCGGAACGTCCGCGGCTACCTTTCCCAGCCCCACCTGCTGTACTTCGCCGGCTTCGGCGACGGGACGGTGAAGGTCGGCACCGTCGCCGAAGCCAGGCTCCACGCGCGGCTCGCCGAACAGGGCGCCCTCGCCGCCTATTACGTCGCCGAGGCCGCCGACGGCATCGCTGTCCGCAAAGCGGAGGCGGCCGTGTCACATCAGTGCGGTCTGCCGCAACTGGTCACGGCGAAACGGAAGCTGCTCGCCGCGCTCGGTCCCCTCGACCGCACCGGGATCGAGGAAGCCACGCTGGCCGCCGCCCGCGACGCGGAGAGCTACCTCGCGCACCTGGCGGAAACGGAAGGGTGGGTCAAGCCGCTGGTCCCGGCGCAGCCCTGGCGCCTGCCCGCGTTCGCCCGCGCCTTCGTCGAAGCCGCCCCGCACACCGCATACCCCCTGGACCTCACCACCGGCGACCACTCTCTGTACGTGCACGGCATGCTCGGCTCCCTGGCGGCGTTCAGCGTCCGGCCCCGGCCCGACGGTGAACGTTACGTGGCCGACCTCAGCAGCCTGCGCGGACTTCGCATCGCCCTGGGTGACTACACGTCCGAGGTCGGCGCCGTCCAGCCCTCGTTGTTCTGAGTCGGCGCCGTTCAGCCCTCGTTGTTGTGAGCGGTCTCGCCCCGGATCACCCGGTCTCGCTTTCGCGGTCCAGCCCCAGCAGATCGAGCAGCTCCTGGTGCAGCTCGAACCAGACGGTGTGGAAGCTGTCGATCCGGGGATCGGCTACGCACCCGCGCTCACCCGACTCGGCCCGACCGAGTGCCGCGGACAGCCGTTGCGGATAGCGACGCTTCGAGAGCGGCAGCTCCCCCAGAAGGGCGAAGAGTTCACCGAGCCGGCGGTGGATCGCGCCGAGGCGATCGAGTGCGACCCCGGCGTGCTCGGACTCCCCGGCCCTCGTCTGCCAGCCGGTGACCGCCTGCTTGACGGCCTCGTTGTGCGACCGGAATGCGGTGTGGCACCGCTCCAGCATCGCGGCGTCACACGCGGACCGCTCGGCCGCGAGGATCTCCCGCGACCGGACCCGGCCGGCCTCGGTCAAGCGGACGTACCCGCCCCGCTCGTCGCAGAAACCGCCGTCCCGCAGCGATGCGAGCTGTTCCCCCACTCCCTCCACCGGCACACCGAGTGCGGACGCGACGACGTCCGGCGCCACGGCTCCTTTGAGACCGACGACGCGCAGGAGCGTGTCCTCGTCGGCCTCGTCGGCCTCACCGGCGTCGCCGGACCGGAAAGCTCCGGCGTGCGGGGGCGCCATCTCGGCGGAGGCCCACGCCCGCAGCAGTTCCGACTCGGGCCCGCCGTGTTCGCCGGCCTCGTCCACCGGGACCCGACCCGACCACACCTCGCCCAGGGCGCCGTCCACGGTCACCCAGGTCCCGGCCAGCGTGGTGACCGTGGCCGCCCCGCACCCGACGACGGCCGGGCGTCCCAGCTCCCGGCAGACCACCGCCGCGTGCGACGCGGGGCCGCCCCGCTCCGTCAGCACCGCCGTGGCGGCCAGCATGCCGACCACATCGTCGGGGCTGCTGTCGGGCCTCGCCAGAACGACGTGCTCCCCCCGTTCGGAGCGTACGCGGGCCTCTTCCGGATCGAGCACGACGAGCCCGCTGCCCACACCCGGGCACGCGCCGGCACCGGCGGCGACCGGGGGGCACGCCGGACGCACCACCCGCACGGCGGCCCGCTCCGCGTCCGCCGCGCCACCGGCACGCCGGACCGCTTCCGCGCGGTCGATCACCCCCTCCAGAGCCAGAGCGACCGCCGCGCGCGCCTCGGCCCGCGGGGTGAGGCGCGCCGCCCGGAACTGCAGCAGCCACAGCCGTCCCGAGTCGATGGTGAACTCGACCTCGACCACCCGGCGCTGGTCCCGCTCCAACCGCGTCACCGCCTCGGCGAGCTGGGCGTGCGCCTCCGGCAGGTCCTCGGCCAGCGCGGAGAGCGGCGCGGTCCTCAGCCCGCCCGCCATGAGCTGCGCGCCTTGCGACCTGCCCGCCCATTCGCCCCAGAGGGCGGGCTCTCCTGTCAGAGGGTTCCGGCTGCAGGCGATGCCCGTACCGGAGCGTGCGTCGCGATTGCCGAAAACCATCGCCTGCACGATCACATGGGTGCCGGTGTCCTCCGCAAGCCCCTTCCGGCCGCGGTAGGCACGGGCCCGGTCGGAGTAGTACGAGCCGGCGACGGCGGCGACGGCGGCGGACAGCTGCCGGTAGGGGTCGGAGAGCGGGTCCCCGTCGCCGTCGGAAGGGGATACGACGCGGTCGAACTGCTCGCGGAAGCGCGCGCGGACCTCGGCGGCGAAAGCTCGGCTCCCGGTCTCCTGGGCGAGCCCGCGCTCGACGGCGTTCGTCACACCGACGTTGAGGACCGTGTCCATCATGCCGGGCATGCTCACGGCCGCACCGGAGCGCACGGCGAGCAGCAGAGGGCGGCGTGCGCTGCCGAAGCGGCGGCCATCGTCGTGCCGCAGCCGTCGTGCGGCACGGCGGAGTTCCTCGCGTGCCGCCTCGGACAGCGTGCCGCCGCGCCGGCAGGCGCCGAGCGCCTCGGCGGTCAGTACGAACGCGGCGGGAACCGGCAACCCGAGACGCAGCATTCTGTTGATCGACCAGGCTTTCCCGCCCAGCTCGTCGCGGGAATTCGCCAGAGAACCGTCGAGTGACAAGCTGAATTCGGCCATCTGTGTCCGCCTGCGTAGTCGGGACCCGGATCGACGTCCACAGTAGACCGCGCGGCTGCCGGGGAGTACTGTGAGGAATCTTGATCCGAGGTCGTGACCCGGCGGCAGCGGGGGCCATCAGATGTTGATCGCGTTCGAGGGAATCGACGGCGCCGGAAAGACCACGGCCGTTCCTTTGCTCGTCACCAGGCTCGTCGAGAAAGGTCACAAAGCGAGGGCGCTGCTCAAGCGTTCACCGGTGGTGGAGCCCGCGTTCGCCGAAGAACAACTGACGGCGCTCGCCGAGCGCCTCTGGGGCGTTCCCCACGACTCCAGGATCGCCTCGCTCGGCAGCGCCCACTGGGTGTATCTGAACGCCGCGTATTTCGCCGGTCTCCGGCAGGCTGTCGCGACCGGCGAAGAACACGGTGTCGTCGTCACCGACAGCTGGATCAACAAGTTCGTCGCGCGGGTGGTCACGAACGGCGATCTCGGTCTGGAAGACGTCCTCGGCGCGCTCCGGCTGGTACGCCAGCCGGATCTGGTCGTCCTCCTGGACGTGGAGCCCCGGACGGCTTCCGCGCGCAAGGAATCCACGACGGTGCTGGAGCGGGGTTCGCTCGCGTCCGCGGAAGACGATTTCGTCGGGTACCAGGCCGTCGTACGCACCACATTGCTGTCGCTCGCGGAGCGAGCGGGCTGGAGGGTCGTCGCCACGGGAGAGCGTACCGCCGAGGAAGTGGCGGACGAGGTCGCGGCGCTGGTGGACGGCTTTCTGACCGATCGATGAGCCCACGCGGCCGAGGAGGGGACTCTTGGAGACACAGGCCAGCGACACGATCGAAGAATTCGACGTCGACCCCGAGGACTACCGGGAAATCTGCTCGTTCTGCGCGGAAATCCATCGCAGGCCCGAGCACAATCTCCTCGCGACACTGCTGGACGATGTCCCTCCAGCGGATTTCGTCCTGCACGAAACCGAGCGCTTCGTCGTCATCCCCGGCGTCGGCGCCGTATGCCCCGGCTATGTGCTCATCGTCCCCAAGGCGCACGTCCTTTCCGCCGGCCACCTCGACGAGGACCACGACGCCGAGTTCGACGACCTTTTCACGCGTCTTGAGGGCTACCTCACAACCCAGTTCGGCCGGCCGGTCACAGCGTTCGAGCACGGCGCGGAATCGTTCCGGAACCGGGGCGGGTCCTGCACCGACCACGCCCACATCCATGTCTTCCCGGCGGCGACGGAAGTGGATCTCTCCTCGGAGCTGCGGAAGGAGTTCGCGCTGCGTCCCGTGGAGGGCCTGACAGCACCGGCACGCGATCAGGTGCGGCGCAGGCAGCGGGCCTACCTGTGGCTGCGTACGCGGTCCGGCAGGGCGTGGATGTGCGATGCGCCGCACGCGCTCTCCCAGTACGTGCGCCGGATCCTCGTGGCCCAGCTGGGCCGTCCGGACGAATGGGACTGGGCGGTGTTCCCCGGCACCGACCACATACGCGTCACCATGGAACGGTTCCGTGACGCCCCCCTCCGGTGAGAGCGGGACCAGGCACGCGGCCCTTGAGCGCTACCTGGCCACCCTGCCCGCGTCCCTGCTGAACGACGCCTTCCGGCAGCGGATCTCCGACCGGGAACGGCGGGCGGACTATCCGTTCTCCGTGCACAACATCTACCGGGTGCTCTTCGCCCTGGCGCCGACGGTGTCACGCGCGTGGAGGGAGATCCACGAGCGCCGTCCCCTGTCGGCCGACGACCCGGTCCTGGGCACGTCGCTCCGTTGCTACCGGTATCTCCACGTGCTGCTGGCCGGCACGGACGAAACCGAGTTCGACGCGGCTGTCGACTGCGCCGACGTCATCGCGCAGCGCGCGGTCCGGCTCTTCGATACCCCGGCGTGCTTCTGCGTGGGGGCGGACGACATCGACCTCGCCGCATGCGCCGGTACCGACATCGACGCCGCGCTTCGCCTGGCCACCGTGCTCAGGCAGTACGCGGACGTGCGATGGCTCGGCCAGCACGACCAGGGGTTCATCGGCCTGCCTCCGCGCACGACCGGGACGTCATTGTGGTACACGCGCTGTTTCGGAAACCTTCCCCGCGCCTACGGCGGGCGCCCCCTGCACGTGGCCGTGGAGTACGACCTGGCCGGGGCCGGCCGTCCGTCGTACGACGCCTTCCGCGGCGAGAACGTCCTGCCGCCGCCCAGAGACGCGGCGATCCGGGCGGTCGTCTACCGCACCGGTGACTCGTGCCCGCTCGATGGGACGGAGTGCACGGCAGTGACGCAAGGAATCCGACAGCTGCTCCGTGGCCCGTACGCAGAGGGCCATGGCGGCCGGCGGGAGGGCAACCGGCTGCTGGCCGACTTCTTTCTCTCCGAGGTGCGAGCCGCCGCCGGGCGCGCCGGAGTTCCCCACCAGGGATGGCGCTCCTTGGTCGAGCACCGTCTGGGCCTTCCGTTCAGGGCCGACCGGCCGACCTTGACCGACCAGTACCTGGACGCCCTGACGCTTCACGTACGTCGATGGGAGGAGTTCCTGTGCGCTGGCACCTGACCGGCATCACCGGTAAGTGCGTCCACCCCGGGTTCGCCGAAGGACGGGTCTGCCGTCCCGGCGAACCGGCCGACGGCAGCGCGGTGCTGGTCGCCTCGTCACTCTCGCCGGCGCAAGTACCTGATCTGTTCGACTGCGCGGCGATGGTCCTGGAGGCGGGCGGCATCACCTCGCATGCCGCGATCACCGCCCGCGAGCTGGGAATTCCCGCGCTCGTCGACGCGGCCGGAGCGACCCGACAACTGGAGCCCGGCGACCACCTGTTCGTCGACACCGAGCGGTGCCGCGTACTCAAGGCGGTGCCGGACGAGGGCTGTCCGTTCTGCACCGCTGAACTCCCCGAACTCGACGGCGGACCGCTGCTGCGAGTGGTGGAGGACATGTTCCCCGTTGTGCGCTCGCATCTGCTGCTCGTTCCTCGCGACCACCTGACCGACCCCTCCGAACTCCTCTCCGCCCACTGGAGCGAGCTGGGTGGCCTTGTGGCCCGCCTGCGCGGCCGGCTCACGGCCGAGACCGGTTCGGCCGACCTCAACCTCGCCATGAATGTCGGAGCCGCCGCGGGACAGACCATCGAGCATCTGCACTGGCACATACTGCCCAGACGCCCCGGAGACGACGAGGACCCGAGGGGCGGGCTGCGCCGGCTGGTCGGCCGACCGTGGCGCCCTTATCCCGCACCGCGCTGAACGGGAGCGAGCCGCGGCGCTCGGACGGGGTGCTCGGACGGTGCGCTCACCAGGAGAACGGAGCCGGCTCTCCGCGCCGGTGAACGGAACTGTCCGGCGCCTCATGCTTCGCCCATCACCGTCAGGTCGTCACCGAGGGCGGCGGCGATCCGGGCGGCGCGGGAGTGGTCACCGAGGCGGCGGGTCAGGTAGGCGACGCCGTGACCGTGCCGGATCGACCACCAGGCAGCCGAGCCGCCGATACCGCCCTTGGCTATCTTCACGCGGTCGCGCACGAACCCGGGGGTCCAGGTGACCGTCGTCCCGAACACCTCGTCGTGGCCGGTGACCTGTGAGGCGAGGTACGTGGCGTGCAGCTCCGGCCCGAGCAGAGCGCGCACGGGACCGTCGGGGTCGGTCAGCCGGGAGAAGAACGCGGCGACCGAGGTGGCGGTCGCATGCAGATTGACGGCGCCGAAGACCGCCCGCCGCCACTCCGTAGAGTTCATCCTCGCCGGGTCCAGGACGCCGGGCGGTGTCGCCAGCCATGGTGCGGAGGGCAGTTGGCGCGCCCAGGCGGGGTCGGCGTGTTCGAGGTCCGCGGCGCGGGCGAGCGCGTGGCCCGGTACACCGAACCACGCGTCCAGGCCGAGGGCGGGCCGTACCACGTGGTTGAAGCGCTCGCCCAACGTCGTGCCCGCGGCGGCGCGCAGCACACCGTCGATCAGGTGGCCGTAGGTCATCGCGTGTTCGCCCAGGCCGGTGCCCGGCGGGTGCTCGGGCGCCGCCGCGGCCAGACTGTCGCGGAGCCCGGCGTCGTCCAGCAGGTCGAGGCCCGCGGCCTCGGCGGGGAAGCGGGGCTGGCCGGCCTGGTGGGTGAGGATGTGCCGCAGGGTGGTCCGCTCCTTGCCCCGGCGTCCGTACGCGGTCCAGTACGAGGCGACCGGTTCGTCCAGGCCCACTGCGCCGTCCCGGACCGCGGTGAGGGCGGCCAGCGCGGCGAAAGGCTTGGAGAGCGAGTACGGCTGGACGAGAGTGTCCGCTTGCCAGCGCCGGCGCCGCCCGGTGTCCGCCCAGCCGCCGCGCAGGTGGACGACCTCGCGCCCGTCCCGCCATACGGATACGGCCGCTCCCGTCTCCTCCCCGGTCCCGACCAATGACTGGAACACCGCCCGTACGGCGCTGAATTCCTCCGTGGCGAAGCCCGCGATCGTCGTTTCCGTGGCCATCCTGGTGCCTCTTCCGTCTGCCTTTCCGGGCGGGACCCGGGACTGGGACTGTTCGAGCGCCGTGTGTGCGGCGAGCGGTTTCGCGGGCGAAATCTAACATACCCCCAGGGGGTAGTACGTCCAGTGCGGTCGGGTGGGCACTGGCGGCAACTCCGGTTCCGCTCCTGTACGGGAAGGCCGCAGCGGTTCACGCGGCCTCGGACAGGGTGGACCGGTCCGTGCTGGACGCGTCCCCGGCGGGTGCCACGGGGTGGGTCGTGGCTCCTCGCCCGTCGTGGCGCGGCCACAGGAGGGAGGCACCGACGGCTCCCGTTCCGGCGAGGACCGCGAGGAGGAGGGACCAGGCCACGCTGAAGCCGGCGTTCGTGCCGAGCCACCCCGCCACCGGACAGGTGAGCAGCCAGGCCGGCCGGACGCGATGAGCCTCCCCGCGGCGGCCGTGGCGCCGGCGAGGACTCCGGCACACGTGTGCAGGCGGTCTCGCCGGTGACGATGCCGGGGATGACGGCCCGGAACGTCGGCGTGAACGCCGCGGAGCCGGCCTGGAGCAGGCCGATCGGCACGCAGATGTGCCACCTCGGTGGCCGGCGGCAGCGCCTGGACGACCGCACCGCGGTCGCACCCGAGCGCAGGGGTCGTCACGCTCACTGCCTACCCAGGACGTTGAGCAGAGCCATATACCCCAAGGCGGTATTCCGTCACCCCGGTGGTGAAACTCCCTTCGCCGCAAGCAGGAGCGAAAGGCCCGGCTGTGCCACCTGGTCGCGAACCGACCGGTCGGTCTCCGCCGACTGGCCGGCCGGGCGCCCACCGCGGCCGACGCGCCCGCTCCCCGGGCGGCGGATGAGAGGCATGCGCCCGGGGAAGGGCTAGACAGGGGGTATGCAGACGTTCCTTCCCTACCCGGACTTCGCCGCCTGCGCCGCCGTCCTGGACACGCGCAGGCTGGGCAAGCAGCGGGTGGAAGTCATCCAGGTGCTGCGCGGCCTGATCGTCCCGGGCTACGGCTGGCGGCACCACCCGGCCGTACGGATGTGGGCCGGGTACGAGGAGGCCCTGGTCCGGTACGGCCTGGAGATGTGCCACGCCTGGACCGAGGGCGGCCGGGCGGACACCTGTGCGGCGACCCTGGCCGCGGACTTCGCCGCCCGGCCCCGCGACTACCCGGAACTCTCGGCAGCCGGCGACCTCCCCAACTGGCTCGGTGACCCGGCTTTCCACCGCAGCCACCAGTCCGCCCTGGTCACCAAGGATCCCGCCTTCTACCGCAGGCACTTTCCCGACGTCCCCGAAGGGCTTCCCTACGTGTGGCCCACGTCGGACCGCGCGCCGCAGAGGTGAGCCGGAGCGAAGCGCGCTGCCGGCGGCCGGGGCGCCGCACGGGTCACCGTGTCACGAGCAGGTATCCGTCTCGCTGCGGTCGGCCACCTGGTGAAGGGGCGAAAGCGCAGTTCACCTAGGGTGTCGATCATGTCTCAGTCAAAGATGCTCGAACGCTTCGCCCAGCACCGGCAGCCGGCCCGGACACCGTCCCACCGGAAGAGGACCGCCCTCGTCGCCGCCATCGGTATCGGCATCGTCGTCGCTCTGAGCGGGTGCAACGACGACACCGGCGAGGGCAAGGACAAGGCGGCCGACACCGCGGAGTCGAAGGCACCCTCGGACGGGTCGTCCAAGTCCTCCGCCCCGGCGGACCCGTCGGGCGACCAGCCGGTGGTCGCGGGATGGCAGACGCAGACGTCGCACAAGCACCACTTCCGTTACGACGTGCCCGGCAAGGCCAAGAAGTGGAAGGTGCTCGGCGAGGACACCGCCCTCTCCTACACGGGTGAGGACGGCAAGCCGATCGTCGTCATGACCGGAACGGCCAACTACCGCGAGGGCGGCTGCCCGTCGAGCCCCAACCCGAAGGCGGTCGGTGAGGCGGGCAAGGGCCAGCTCGCCACCGTCGGCACCACGGGCGGCGGCACGGACGGCTCGCTCCAGGAGAACGCGCGGAACTGGGCGGGCAACTGGGGCTTCGCCGCCTACGGCGGTGAGGACCACAAGCCGAAGATCAAGGTCGGTGCGGCCAAGCCGTGGAAGCACGGCGGCATCGAGGGGTACACCGCGACCGCCAAGGTCACGGTCACGAACCGCCCCGGTTCCTGCGTCCCGCCCGAGGCCGTCGTGCACAGCATCGCGCAGAAGCTCCCCGACGGCACCATGCACGGGTGGGTGATCTACGCGGACCAGGGAGCCCCGAACGCGCTGACAGAGGCCGAGATCGAGAAGATCATGAGCACCGTACGGCCCACCGAGGACTGACACGCCGGCCGCTGTGCCCCACGGCGCCGGTGACTCACCCCTCGGCGCCCTCGGCACAGATGCCGTTCTGCCAGGCCCAGGCGGCGATCTCGACGCGGTTGCGGGTGGACAGCTTCCGCTGCGCGTTGCCCAGATGTGTCTTGACGGTGGAGAGGGTGACGTACAGCTCGGCCGCGATCTCCTCGTTGGTGCGTCCGCGTGCGACGAGGCGCACCACGTCGAGTTCGCGCTCGGTCAGCGGCTCGGCCGGCGACGAACCGGCGGTCCGGGCGGTCCGGGCGGGCGGCTCCGGCTGCGCGGGCCGGCCCCTGCGCGGGAACCGTGCCGCCGCCGTCTCCGCCGGACCGGCACCGGACGTGCTCTGTCCGCTCGCCGTCATGTGGCGCAGCAGCCGCACCGTGACGGCGGGGGAGATGAGGGAGTCGCCGACGGCGGCGGCGCGTACGGCCTCGGTGAGGAGCGCCGGGGAACCGTCCTTGAGGAGGAAGCCGCGGGCCCCGTCGCGCAGCGCGCGGTACACGTACGCGTCGAGGTCGAAGGTGGTGGCGATCAGGACGTTGAGCGGATCGGACACCTCCGGTCCGGCCAGCAGACGGGTGGCCTCCAGCCCGTCCAGCTCCGGCATGCGGATGTCGAGGAGGCACACGTCCGGGCGGTGCTCACGTGCGAGCCGGACCGCGGTGGCGCCGTCGGCGGCCTCCGCGACGACCTCGATGTCGGGCTGCGAGGCGAGGATCATGCGGAAGGCCGAGCGGATCATCTCCTGGTCGTCGGCGAGGAGCACACGGATCGTCATGCGCCCATGCTCGCAGGGCACCGGTCCCCGCCGTCCGCCGCACGGAGGGGAAAACACGCCGTGACCTCTCGGCCGCCCCGGAAGGCGTGGACCGCCGCCTCACGTTACGGCGCGACGCGGTAGGCGGCCTCAACCGTTCGGCCGACCCGTAGCGCCGTCACCGTTTCGGCCGTCCGGCTGATCCGCCGGACCCGCGCCCCGCCGCACGATCGGGAGACCGCCGCAGTCGACCACGGGAGCGCACGGGAATGAGCCAGATCCTCCGACAGACGTCGGTACCGGTGTCCGTACCTGAACGAACTGCGGCGCCGGCCCCCGATCCCGTACCCGGCGCGGATACGGAGGCGTTCGGTCCGCGCCCGGGAACAGCGGGAAAGCCCGGTACGGCGTCCACGGGAGGCGGCCTCCCACCGGACCGTACGCGCCTTCTCTCCGAAGCCTGATCCACCGCCTCGCGTTCCCGGAGTCCCTCGATGCTGCGCACCGCACTGCGCTCCGTCCGTGCCCACTCACGCCGCTTCCTCCTCTGCGCCGTAGCCGTCACTCTCGGGGTGGCCTTCGTGTCCGGCTCGCTCCTCTACACCGAGTCCGTCCGCACCGCCCTCAAGGAGGCCGGGAGCGCCTCCCTCCCCGACGCCTCGGTCGTGGTCCGAGCCGACCCGGACGGCGCCGGGACATCCCCGTCCGGGTCGGCGCCCCGGCTCGACGACGGTCTGCTGGGGCGCCTGCGGGCGCTCCCCGGTGCCGAGGCGGCCCGCGGGCGGGCGGAGGGCACCGCCTTCGTCGTCGGGCCGGACGGAGAGCTGATCGGCCCGCGCGGCGCCGCCGGAGGCGTCAACTTCGCGGCCGGTCCGGGCGGAAGGGACCCGCGCCATCCGCTCACCCGTGGGCGACCCCCGAGGAGCGCGGGTGAGATCGCACTCGACGCCGGCACCGCCCGACGTGCGGGATACCACCTCGGGGGCCGGGTCCGGATCGTCGCGCGGGGCAAGACCCGGACCGAGCGGCTCGTCGGCATCGTGACCGCCCACGACCCCCGGATCGTCCGGGGCGGCACGCTGACCGTCTTCGACACCGCGACCGCGCGAAGGTACTTCGCCCCTGGCGCCGACGCGTACACCTCCCTCACCCTCACCGCGCGGCACGGGGTCACCGACGAACGGCTCGCCCAGCAGGTCCGCGCCGCGCTGCCGCCCGGCGTGCGCGCCGACACCCGGGAGGCCCTGGAACGGGAAACCTCGCGGGCGCGGGGGGACGACGGCGGCAAACTCGCCTCCCTGCTGCTGAGTTTCGGAGCGGTCGCGCTGCTGGTCGGCACCTTCCTCGTCGTCAACACCTTCACCATGCTCAGCGCGGCCCGCGCCCGCGAGCACGCCCTGCTGCGGGCCATCGGCGCCTCACGCCGGTACGTGACACGTCTGGTCCTGACCGAGGCGGCGCTGGTGGGAGCCGTCGCCGCCGCACTCGGCCACCTCCTCGGCGTCGGCGTGGCGGCCGGACTCGGCCGGCTGTTCGGTGCCACGGACGGGCCCCCGCCGCCGCTGCGCATCCTCTCGCCCCTGCCGCTCGCCGCCGCCTTCGGGGTCGGCGTCGTGATCACCGTGCTGTCCGCGTACATACCGGCCCGACGGGCCGGTTCCGTACCGCCGGTCGCGGCACTGCGCACCCACGAGCCCGCCGCCCCCGCCTCGTTGCGGCGCCGCAACACCGCGGGCGCGGCGGTCACCGTGCTGGGCGCGCTCCTCGTCGCCATGACAGCCGGTCAGGACGATCCTGGCCTGCTCACCCTCGCGGCAGGAGTGTTGATGACAGGACTGATCGTGCTCCTGCCGTGGCTCACCCTCGGTCTGACCGCGCTGGTCCGCCGGCCGCTGGTGCGCCTCACCGGGCTCCACGGCACGCTCGCCGTCGAGAACGCCCGCCGCAACCCACGGCGCGCGGCGGCCACGGCGGCGCCCCTCATGATCGGTCTGGCGCTGATCAGCGCGGCGACCGTCGCGGTCGGCTCCCTGGGCCGGAGCACCGCGGCGAGTGCCGAGAGCACCATGGCCGCGGACCTGCGGGTGGCACCCGTCGACTTCGCGGATCTCGCCGACGGCACCGCCGCGCGCATCAGCCGGCTCCCCGACGCCGCCGCCGTCACCTCCACCGCCCCCGTTTCCGTGGCGCTCCGCGGTGGCGGTTACCTCGCCGCGACGGCTGTCGACCCCCGCACGGTCGCACGTGTCGCAGATCTGAACGTCACCGAGGGATCGCTCGGAGACCTCACGCGGGGTGTCGCCGTCACCCGCCGGGAGGCGCGGAACCACGGCTGGCACCTCGGCTCCCGGGTCGCGGGAACCGTCGAGGGCACCGGCTCCCGGCTCAGCCTCCCGGTCGTCGCGCTGTACGACGGGCCCGGCGCCCTCACGCCCGTCCTCATGCCCCGCGACGCCCTTCCCCGGCACGCCGGTACGCTCCCGGACGCACCGCGCACCGACACGGTGCTCGTCAAGGCGGCCCCCGGACGCACGGCCGCCCTCAAACGGGAGATCCGCAGGACGCTGGACAACCCCGCACTCCTCGTCCAGGACCGGGCCGACGCCGGACGCGAGGCCGCACGCCCGCTGAAGGCGTTCCTCGGCCTCACCTACGCGATGCTCAGTCTCGCCGTGCTGATCGGCGCCCTCGGAGTCGTCAACACCATGGCCATGGCCGTGTTCGAAAGGGTCAGGGAGATCGGCATCCTGCGCGCCCTCGGCCTCGACCGCGCCCGGGTCGCCGCGGTCCTGCGGCTGGAGTCCCTCCTCCTCTCCCTCCTCGGGGCCGCGCTCGGAGTGGTCACGGGCACCATCCTCGGTGCGGTCGCCCTCGCGGGCCAGAGCGGCGTCCCCGTCGTCCTGCCCTGGCCCCGCCTCGGCCTGTTCATCGGTGTCGCCGCTGTCATCGGCGTGCTGGCCGCCCTGTGGCCAGGCCGCCAGGCCGCCCGCGTCCCTCTTCTCCGCGCGGTCCAGACGGACACGGAGTAGCCGGGGGAGAGCCGCTCGTGCCAGTGTCCAGGGACTGTTCCCGCGTGTGCGCGCACCTGCACGCCGGGCGACGGAACGACGGGCGCAACCCCGGGCGCACCCGGGCGCGACGGTGTGCTGTGCGCTGGAAGATCACGGCCCACCGGCGGAGCATGGAAGGGACGGAAGAGCCGAAACCGAGCGGAGGCACGGAGCGATGACCCAGTTCATGGACGTTCATCGCGGCATGGTCGGGATCACACCCGAGCAGTTCATGGAGGCGCACAGGGCCGACGAGGCCATCGAGGCGGAAGAGGGTGTGCACTTCCAGCACGCGTGGGCCGATCCGGAGTCCGGGACGGTGTACTGCCTGTCCGAGGGACCGTCCGCCGAGGCGGTGCTCCGTATCCACGAGCGCGCCGGGCACCCCGCGCAGGAGATCCACCCGCTGCCGATATCGACGTGAATAACCGCGCGGGGGCACCGCTCCCTCCGGCGGCTCCCTCCCCGCCTCGCCCGAGCGCTGCCCCTGAGCGTCCGGTGGCCCGAAGGCCACCGGACGCGTTGCTCCGCACCCCGGTCGACCAGGCATTCTCCGCGCTCTGTGACAACAGCGGAAATCCATGGATTCGCGGTTGTTTGATCCCTGCGCGTCGGGTACCCGCCGCGCCAGACAGAGATCGAGTCCCACACCAGACGAGGAGGGAATCGTCATGGCCGAGAACCAGGGCAACTTCGCGAACGACCGCCAGCGCGCTTCGGAGGCCGGCCAGAAGGGTGGCCACGAGAGCGGCGGCAACTTCGCGAATGACCCGCAGCGCGCTTCGGAGGCGGGCCAGAAGGGTGGCCACGAGAGCGGCGGCAACTTCGCGAATGACCCGCAGCGCGCTTCGGAGGCGGGCCAGAAGGGCGGCCACCAGAGCGGTGGCAACTTCGCCAACGACCGCGAGCGCGCGTCCGAGGCCGGCCAGAAGGGCGGCCAGGCCAGCGGCGGCGGTCAGGGCGGCAACAGCTGAGCCGCTCCGCGAGAGCGGGGCCGAGTGACCCGCCTCATCTCCTGGGGCCGGTGGGCCGTTCGCCACAGCGAACGGCCCACCGGTCTTCTCTGCATGGCCACAGGGCCGTGAACCCGGAGAATCCGGACGCCCGCGAAGCGGCCGGCTCGCAGGGCGCGGCCTCGGGCCGCAGGGCGCGTGCGCGGGCGGGCGTGAGGCGCGCGGGGCGTGAGGGGGAGCGAGCCGGGGCGCGGATCGCTGAACACGGGCACAGGGGTGCGTGGCGGCGTACGCGCATGGTGCCGCATGGCGCCGTATGGCGGCGGGCTAGGCGACGATCCAGTCGAAGACCTTCTGCGCGTCGAATTCCCGCTGCCCTCCGGGAAACAGCAGGTCCGCGTCGGCGAAGGCCGGGTCGGTGGCGGTGGCCGGAACATAGGGGACGGCTACGCAGCGCATTCCCGCGCGGCGCGCCGCCTCGGCGCCGGGAGGGGAGTCCTCGATCGCGGCGCAGGCGCCGGGGGAGACGCCCAGGCGGCGAGCGGCCTCCACGAAGACATCGGGCTCCGGCTTGCCGTGCGCCACCTCCTCCGCCGACACTCGAAGCGGCAGGAGCGCATCCAGGCAGGTCGCTCCGAGGACCGCGTCGATGGCGGCGCGGGACGATCCGGAGGCGACAGCCAGGGGACACCCGGCGGCGTGCAGCAGTTCGACCAGCTTGCGCATCTCGGGGAACACCTCCGTACCGGAGCGCGCCAGCTCCAGGTACAGACGGTTCTTCTCCGCCAGCAGTTCGTCGACGGGGGTCTCGATCCCGTAGCGGTCGCGCAGCGTCTCCAGGGTCTCGCGGGTGCCGATCCCGATGAACCCCTCGTGCTCCTCCCAGGTGAAGCCGCCGACGCCGTGCGCGGCCAGCAGGCGCCTGCCTGCCTCGTAGTAGTGCGGCTCGCTGTCGACGAGGGTGCCGTCCAGGTCGAAGACGACCGCGGGCCCTGTGGCGGGAGGGATCATGCGTTCCAGCATGCCAAAGGCGTGCGATTTGGTCGCAGGTGGGAAGGGGTGCTTTCCTCTTCGTACCAGCATGTGGACACACGGCCAGCCAGGCCGGCCCGGATTGGAGGGGTTTTGGAGAAGTCGCTTCGGCAGCCCGGGGGAAGGACCCCAGCACATGTCCTCCGTCGCACCGTCGCGGCACTCGGTCCACAACGCTCCCTCCGGGCGCGCGTCTCGTCGCGTGCCGTCATCGGTATCGGACTCGCGGTCACCGTCTGCGCGCTCAGTGGTCTGCCGCTGCCGGCCACTGTCGCGGGCGGGCTCGTGGCGCTGCTCGCGCTCTTCACCGTCGCGGACGGCACTGTACGAGGGCAGGCCGTCACCACGGCGCTGTTCCCGGTCGCCGGCTTCCCCGTCCTGACGCTGGCCGCCGTGCTGCACGGGCTGCCGCTCGCCCGGGACGCCGCCTTCCTCGCCGTCGTCTTCGGTGGGGTCTACGCACGCCGCTGGGGGCCGCGCGGCAACGCGCTCGGGATCTTCGCCTTCATGGAGTTCTTCGCCGCGCAGTTCCTGCACACCGGCCCCGCCCAGCTCCCGCAGACCTTCGCCGCGGGCCTCCTCGCCCTCGCCGCCGCCGCGCTCACCCGGTTCGTCCTGTGGCCCCTCGAACGCGGCGCGGGACCGCAGCCCGCGCTCGCACCGGTGGGCGGCAGGGGGCTGCGCCACCCCACCACCCGGCAGGCGTTCCAAGCCCTCTTCGCCTGCGGTTTCGCCCTCGCCGCCGGGCAGGCGCTCTCGCTCGACCGGTGGTACTGGGCCGTCGGCGCCGCCTGGTGGATCTTCGTGAACACCTCCTCCCGGGGCGAGACGCTGGTCCGAGGCTTCCGCCGCGTCCTCGGCACGGTCACCGGCCTGGCCGCCGGAGTGCTGGTCGCGCTGCCCACGCACGGCGCGGTCGTCCCGACGGCCGCTGTCGTCGCCGTCTGCGTCTTCGGGATCTTCTTCACCGCCCCGCTGTCCTACTCGTGGATGATGTTCTTCGTCACGCTCATGGTGGGCATGCTCTACGGCCTGCTGGGCGTGCTCCACCCGGGGCTGCTCGGTCTGCGCCTGGAGGAGACGGCCGTCGGCGCCCTGGGGGCCGCTCTCGGTGTCGCCCTGGTGCTGCCCGTCACCACGCATGCCGCGACAGAGGTGTGGATACGGCGCGCCGTGCACTGCGTGCACGCGTGCGCACGGGACGCCGCCCGCCGTCTCGCGGGCGAAGAGGGCGCGGACCCCGAGCCCCGTATCGCCGAGCTGGAACTGCTCCTGGGGCGCGTACGGCTCTCGGTCGCGCCCCTCGTCCACCCGCTCAGCCCGCTGCGCGCCCGCAAGGCCCGCGCCCGCCGGGTGCTGGAGCTGCTCGACGACTGCGCCCGCCAGGTCCGTGGCCTGGCCGAGGCCGCCGCGGACCCGGTGGCCTCGCACGACGCCCGTCTGACGGCGGCGTGCGAACGCGTCGAGGCGGCGGTGCGGCGACTCTCCGAGGCGGGACCGTCCCCGGTACCCGCGCCCGCCACAGCAGGCGCCCCCGCCGCCTCCCGGGCCGTCGGCCCGCATCCGCAGCCGCCCGGCGACCGCGCCCTCGCCCACCTGCACGCGCTGGAAGACGCCCTGCACCAGCTCGCCACGCCGCTGCACAGCCCGCTCAGGTCCAGCGGCTGAACAGCCCGGATGGCCGGCGGCCGACGGGTCCGGCGCCGGGCGACGGCTGACGGGTGACAGGCGACGGGGGACGGGTGATGGGTGACATGCGACGGCTGACGGTCGGCCTGTCGATCAGCTGACCGTGGCGTGGACCGGGGGTCCGCACTCAGGGCAACTGGTCCAGACCAAACCGCTGTCACCTGTTACCGTCGTGCCCCCGGACGGAGCGGCGAAGGGGCAGTGCGATGACCGACGGTACGGAGCGCGGACGACGGGCCTACATCGGCTCGTTCACCTCTGACGGCGGGCGCGGTATCACCACGGCGGAACTCGATGCCGCCACCGGCGCGCTGACCGCGTTGCACCACACAGGTACCACGGTCACCGATCCCTCCTTCCTGGCGCTGTCGCCCGGGGGAGGGGTTCTCTACGCCGTCAGTGAGACCGACCGGGGCGGTGTCGCGGCGCTGTCCCTGGACCGGGAGACGTATCCGGTTCCACTGGGCGGCACCGTCCCCGTGGACGCGGACGGGCCCACCCATCTGACGGTCGCCGGGGGCCACCTCTACACCGCGAACTACACCTCCGGAAGCGTGACCGCCCTGCCCCTGCGCGCGGATGGCAGTCCGGGCGGCAACGCGGTCACCCACCAGCACCACGGTCAGGGACCGGTGCGCGACCGGCAGGAGGGCCCGCACGCGCACGCCGTCGTCCCGGACCCGTCCGGCCAGTGGCTGCTGGTGACCGACCTGGGCACCGATTCGGTATGGGTCTACGACCTTCGCGGCACCGGCACCGGCACCGGCACCGGGTCCGACACCCGCTCCGGGCCGGGCCTGCGCCTCCACAGGGAGGTGCCGCTCCGCTCCGGTACCGGCCCGCGCCACCTGGCGTTCGCCGTCGCGTCCCCCGCCCCGGGGCGGCCGGGAGGGGCCGGGCGGGCCTTGGTGGTCAACGAGCTGGACTCCACCGTGACGGCCTGCCGCTGGGACGCCGGGACCGGCGAACTGGTGCCGTTGGGGGAGACACGTCTGCTGCCGCCGGAGGCGAAGACCGAGAACCATCCCTCCGCGCTCGCCCTCTCGCCCGACGGCCGCTTCGCCTGGGCCGCCAACCGGGGCCATGACAGCGTCACCGTTCTCGACCTGACGGCGGGGGAGCTGCCCGAACGCGTCACCACCGTCCCCTGCGGCGGGCACTGGCCGCGAGATCTGGCCGTCCACCCCTCAGGACGCCGGCTGTACGCGGCCAACGAACGGTCGGGCGACGTCACCTGGTTCGACGTGGACCCCGCCACCGGCATCCCGCACCGGGCCGGCTCCCTGGCCGCACCGGCCGCCTCCTGCGTCGTCTTCGGGTGACCGCGGTCCTCGGATGACCGCGGCCTTCGGGTGACCGCGGTCGCGTCAACGGCGCGGCGCGCACCGAGGCGGCTCCTGATCCCGGTGCGGGCCGCGCCGTTGGCGGATGCCGTTCGTGAAGGCGGTTCACCGCCGCTGGACGGGGCGAGGCGTCCGCACACGACGGTGGCCGCGAGGGGGCCTGGTGTGCGCGCCTCAGCGCACCGGCACGCCCTGCCGCGCCTCCGGCTGGGCGATACCGGCCTTGGCGGCGTACGTGGAGGCCACGAGCTTGCCCAGGGCGGGGTAGGCGCCCAGCGGTTCGGCGGCGGGGCAGCCCGCCTCCTCGGCCGCCGCCTCCAGCAGCCCCTCGGCGATCTCCGGGCCGATCAGGCACGGCGCGACGGCCAGTTGCCGGGAGCCGGAGGTGCGCAGCTGCTCGGCGGTCTTCTGCATCGCACCCTCGTCGTCGAGCGCCGCGGCCAGCACCGGTACCGCGAGCCGGGCCGCCAGCAGCATGCCGGTGATACCGGCGGCCTGCACGGCCTCCTCACCGCCGACGGTGGCCAGGATGATGCCGTCCGCAGCCGTTGCGACAGTGAACAGTCGCGCTCGGTCGGCACGCGCCAGACCCGCCTCGGACAGGCGGACGTGCACGGCTTCGGCGAGCAGCGGGTGGGGCCCCAGCACGTCGGTCAGCTCGGCCCCCGAGCCGCTGTTCAGCACTTCCTGCCGGATACGCCGCAGCTGCGCGGCGTCCGGACCGGCCAGCAGCGGTACGACCACGGCGGGCAGCCCGCCGTCCTCGGTCTCCCGGGCCGGTGCCGCCACCGCGCCCTCCTGCTCCTCCTCCGCCGCCTCGTCCGTCGTGGCGGCGGCCGCCTCGCGGGCGTAGCGCAGCCGCGTCTCCCGGTCGGCCACCGCCTGGGTGAGGGCGGTGCGGATGGTGGGGAACTCCTCGTCGTCGCCCTCGGCGAAACCGACACGCGCGTCGAGACCGGGCAGCTCCGACCGCGCGATGCTCAGCGTCTCTTCCGCGAGCGCGCGCGTGGCGCCGGAGGGTGCGCCGGGGACGGCCAGTACCAGCGCCGGCGCGCCCTCAGGGGCGACGACGGGCTCCGGCCGGCGGTGTCGTCCGGGCCGGCGGGGACGTGGCATTCGTACGGGCAGGCCATTGTCCGGTCCTGTGGGGGAGCTCATGCGCCCGCATGCTAATGCCTTGATGGGCTTGGCTGTTCGGCCGGGGGACGCCGGTGGGCGTATGTCCCGATTTACCCGAGTCGTAGAGTGACGGCTTTCCGCCACTTTCCGTCCGCGCCTGCCCGTATGCGGGCACGTTTGCTGACGAGTGGACAAGGGGCGGGCCGCATGCCGCCTACCCGGTCCACCGGCCGCCCCGACCCCGCCGGGCCGGCGCCTGCGGGCGGGCGGACCTGGGGCCTGTGCCGCCGGT
>NZ_VJOK01000001.1:6943787-6974185 GCF_013302895.1 Streptomyces albus subsp. chlorinus
CCGATCCACGCGCCACTGCCGCAGTCGCCCAGCAGATGCCCCCAGCCGTCGGCGCGCCGCCAGGAGACCAGGTCCGTGCCCATCGCGATCATCCCGGTGCCGGCGGCGACGACAGCGCCCGGACGCTCACCGAGCGCCCCCGCGTACGCCGTGACCGCGTCGGCCGCGAGCGCCACTCGGCGCACCCCGAACTCCCCGGCCAGCACGCCCGGCAGCTCGGCGCGCAGCCCGTCCCCGAGCGTCGCCATGCCCGCGGCACCCACGCACGCCGCGGCGATCCGTGCCTCGCCCGGCCCGCCGGATGCCCCGGCGAGCAGGCCGCGTACCGCCGGCACCAACTGGCCCGCCATGTGCGCGGCGTCGATGCCGGCCGGTCCGGTGCGGACGGGCTCGGGGCAGGAGGCGGTGCCCACCGGCCGGGGCGGGCCCTCCTCGCCCGGACGCCACCGCGCCAGCGCGACGCGCAGCCCGGAGCCGCCGGAGTCGACGCCGAGCACCCACGCCCCCTCGCCGCCGCCCGCCCCCGTGCTCACGGCAGGCGCCAGTCCACCGGCTCGGCCCCCTGCTGGGCCAGCAACTGGTTGACGCGGCTGAACGGGCGGGAGCCGAAGAAGCCCCGGTCGGCCGACATCGGCGACGGGTGTGCGGACTCCACCGAGGGCAGGTTCCCCAGCAGCGGCTTCAGATTGCGCGCGTCGCGGCCCCACAGCACCGAGACCAGCGGCCGCTCCCGGGCCACCAGCGCGCGGATCGCCTGTTCGGTGACCTCCTCCCAGCCCTTGCCGCGGTGCGCCGCGGGCCTGCGCGGTGCCGTTGTCAGCGCCCTGTTGAGCAGCAGCACCCCCTGCTGGGTCCAGGGCGTCAGGTCGCCGTTCGAGGGCCGGGGGAGGCCCAGGTCGTCCTGCATCTCCCGGAAGATGTTCTCCAGGCTGCCCGGCAGCGGACGCACGTGGGGGGCCACGGAGAACGACAGGCCGACCGCGTGTCCGGGGGTCGGATAGGGGTCCTGTCCCACGATGAGGACACGCACCTCGTCGAAGGGCTGCTGGAACGCTCTGAGGACATTGGCCCCCGAGGGGAGGTAGGTTCTCCCCGCCGCGATCTCCGCGCGGAGGAAGTCCCCCATCGCGGCGATGCGTTCGGCGACCGGCTCCAGCGCCTTCGCCCAGCCTGGTTCGACAATCTCGTTCAACGGTCGTGCAGCCACGAGCGGTCACTCTACTGGCTCAGCGGCCCCGGCCCGTCCGCCCTCCTGCGGCCCGCGCCGCTCCGCCTCAGTCGATCACCGCCGCCCGCACGCACAGTACGTCCGGAAGGTGCGACGCCAACTGGTGCCAGCTCTCGCCCTCGTCCGCGCTGGCGTACACCTCGCCGTTGCGGTTGCCGAAGTAAACGCCGGCCGGGTCCGCGTCGTCCGTGCACAGCGCGTCCCGCAGCACCGGCCCGTAGTGCGCCCGCTCCGGGAGCCCGTCCCCCAAGGGCTCCCAGCTGCCACCCGCGTCCTGCGTACGGTGGACGCGGCACCGGTGTCCGGCCGGTACCCGGTCGCTGTCCGCGTTGAGCGGGAAGAGGTAGGCGACCCCGCCGCGGTGCGGGTGGGCGGCCACCGGGAAGCCGAAGTCCGACGGGAGGCTGTCACCGATCGACCGCCAGCTCGTGGCGTCGTCGTCGCTGCGGAAGACACCCCAGTGGTTCTGGAGGTAGAACCGGTCGGGGTTCTCCGCGTCGCGGGCGATCTTGTGCACACACTGCCCGAACTCGGGGTAGCGCCGGCTCTCCGGCAGGAACACCGCGGACACGCCCCGGTTGCACGGCTCCCAGCTCGCACCGCCGTCCGCCGTGCGGTACGCGCCGCCGGCCGAGACGGCCACCGTCACCCGCCGCGAGTCGCGCGGGTCAACCAGGATCGTGTGCAGCCCCAGCCCGCCGCCGCCCGGCTCCCACTGCTGGCGGGTGGGGTGCTCCCACAGGGCGCGGACCAGCTCGAAGGACTCCCCGCCGTCCTCGGAACGGAACAGTCCGCCGGGCTCGGTCCCCGCGTACACCACCCCCGGTTCGTCCGCGCCGCCCGGCTGGAGCTGCCACACCCGCTCCAGCGAGCTTCCCGTGTCCTCCGGATACCTGACCGGTGGTGCGGCGGGCTCCACCCACGTCCTGCCCAGGTCGTCGGAGTGGAAGACGGAGGGGCCCCAGTGGGCGCTGTCCCCGCCTACCAGCAGCCTGGGCGCGCCCTGGCCGCGCCGGTCGACGCAGAACGAGTAGACCGCCTGCGCGTTGAAGTGCGGTCCGGTGAACTCCCAGCCGCCCGCAGCCCGCCCTCCGGCCTTCCGCCGGCCGAGGAACAGGCCCTTCCGTGTACCTACCGCGAGCAGTACATCCGCCATGGCGGCACCGCCTTCGAGACGTCGTTGTCCTAGGTGGGGAGAAGTCTGCACCCGACCACTGACAATCCGGCCCGGCCTGCGGCGACGCGGGGCCGAGCGCCGGGAACCGCCGCCCGGACGGGGGCACCGGTGCGCCGTTCGGCCCGCTGTCGCCTCCGTCGATCGGGGTGCCCCGCGAGGTCCCGCGCGCGCCGCGCGGACCGCCGGGGCGGTCGCCGCTACGGTGCCGCGACGTGTCGGACAGACCCCCTTATGGCCACTCCTCACCGGATTCCCACCCCTTTGCTCCGGGCTGTGCCGGAGAGCTCTCGGAGCCCTGCCACGAGCCGGGTTCCCGGCCACCGGAGGCGGCGACGGCGCGGGAGCCACTGCCGGACGCCGCGCCGCCGCAGCCGCAGTGCCCCGTCTGGGAGCTGCGGGGCTACGGCACCGGCGCGGGCCCCGTGCCGCACGAGAGCAGCGACCACGCCCCTTGGTTCGCCGCGGGGCTCGCACTGCCGGACGGCAGTCAGGTCGAGGTCCTGGCGGCCGTCGTCGGCGACCGGGTCCGGGTCGAGGAGGTGCGGGCCGAGCCGCCTCTGACGGCGCGGGGCCTCTCGGTCCTCGCGCCCTTGCTGGGCGATCCGCTGACGGACGCGTGCCCGGCCGCCATCCAGCCGCCCCAGACGGCCCCCACCACCCGGACCACGGGAGCGTGCGTGCTGCCCCCGGCCCCGCCGCCGGCGCCCGTACGCGGACGGGGACGACCGCCGGGACCGCGCGGCCGGGCGGCGCGCACAGTGGTGGCCGACACCTACACGGCGGCGCGGCGGAGCGGAGAGGACCCGGTGCTGGCCGTCATGCGGCTCACCGGGCACAGCCGCCGCAAGTCGCTGCGCCTCATCGCGCAGGCGCGCGACGCGGGGCTGCTGTCCCCGCGCCACGCACGCCGCTGACAGCCGCCTGCGCCGGCTGCCTCCTCTGCTGACCGCCGCCCCGTTGGCGGCCGCCCCTGCTGCTCCGACCCCCGTTGCGCCGGCCCCCGCCGTTCCGACCCCCGTCGCTCCAGCCTCCGACGACGGTCTCCCCGTGCCGCGCCCTCGGCTCCTTCCGGCCTCGCCCCGCGCGGTTCAGCGCAGTTTCCGCATGCGCCTGATCTCTGCCCGCTGCTGTGCCATGACGTCGGTCGCCATCTCCTCGATGCGTACGTCGTTCCCGTCCTCGAGGACCTGGACGGCCATGGTGACGGCGCCCTTGTGATGGGTGGTCATCAGCGTGAGGAAGAGCTGGTCGAAGGCCTTGCCGTCGGCCTTGCGCAACTGCGCCAGCTGGGCCTTCGTGGCCATGCCGGGCATCGTGCCGTGCCCGGCGCGGCCTTGGTGCTCCGCGTGACCCCCATGTCCCGCCTGTCCCTCGCTCTTCTCGTCCCCGTCGCCCCCGTCGCCCCCGTCGTCCCCGTGGTGGCCGTCCGCCGGTGAGGAGGAGGCGGGCTTCTCCTTGCGGTTCTGTTCGAGCCATCCGCGCATCGCCTTGATCTCCGGCCCCTGCCCGGCGCCTATCCGGGAGGCGAGTTTGCGTACGGCACCGCTGGCGGCACGGTCCGGGGCCAGCTTCGTCATCACCACGGCCTGCTGATGGTGTTCGATCATCATGGTGGCGTAGGAGAAGTCGGCCGCGTTCGGTTCGGTGTCGCCTCCGGCCTTCTCCCTCGCCTGCTTCGGGGAGAGCGTCCGTGCGTCCTCGCCCGGTTTCCCCGGGGCGACGACGGGCGGTCCCTCGTCGGCCTTCGGCTCCCCCTCACCGCTGCACCCGGTGAGCGCGGGCAGTGCCATGAGAGCCACGGCGAGAGCGAGGGCGGCGGCTGCCGCCGGGGCGCGACGGATACGGGCTCTGTGACGGTCGGGCACGCGGTCCTCCGGAGTGCGGACGGGCGAAAGACGACGGTGTGCGGGCTCGTGGGAACAGGGTGCTGTCTTGAGGGTGAGGGGTGCCGCGCCGGGCGTAAAGACGGCCGAGTACGGCCTCATCGCCCTCTGTTGATATGTACATGCTGCGGGTCATACTTCCCCCGTCCGCGACCGCCCCACCGCGCAGGGAGGCGGGCGGAGCCAAGGGAGGTAGCAGTGACCTCGAACCACAGACCCACCCGGCGTGCCGGACGGCCGGGTGCCGTCGCGGCGGTGGTGCTCGGCCTGCTGGCCGCGCTGCTGGCCGCGGGGCCGGCAGCGGCGACACCCGATCCCGGGGACACGCCCCGCACGCCGCGGAAGGTGACCGAACGGGACCGCGCGCTGACCGAGAAGGCGATCCGTCAGGGAGACATCCCCGGCCAGGACGAGATCGTGCACAGCGACAACATCAAGCACCTGGCGAGCCTGCCCAAGGGCGCGCTGCGCGGTACGAATTCGGACCTGGCGTTCCAGGGCAGGTACGCCTTCGCAGGGAACTACGACGGATTCACCGTCTACGACGTGAGCGAGCCGGCCTCCCCGAAGGTCGTCAGCCAGGTGCTGTGCCCCGGCTCCCAGAACGACGTGTCGGTCTCCGGGAACCTGCTGTTCCTTTCGACGGACAGCTCGCGCAGTGACGACTCCTGCGCCAGTACCACGGCGCCCGCCACCCGGAAGGACTCCTGGGAGGGCATGAAGGTCTTCGACATCAGCGACAAGCGGAACCCCCAGTACGTGGCCGCTGTGGAGACCTCCTGCGGTTCGCACACCCACACCCTGGTGCCGGAGCGGAAGAACGTCTACATCTACGTCTCCTCCTACGCGCCGGACGCCTCCTTCCCCGACTGCCGACCTCCGCACGACGGCATCTCCATCGTCAAGGTGCCCCGCGCGCAGCCGCGGAAGGCCGAGGTCATCGACTTCCCCGTGCTCTTCCCCGACGGCGGCTTCCCCGGTGACCCGGACAAGCCCCGGGCCGTGGAGACCACCGGGTGCCACGACATCACCTCCTACCCGAGGCTGAAGCTGGCCGCGGGTGCCTGCATGGGCGACGGCATACTGATGGACATCCGCAACCCCGAGAAGCCACGTGTCATCGACCGGGTCGAGGACACCGAGAACTTCGCCTTCTGGCACTCGGCGACCTTCAGCCGGAACGGCAAGAAGGTTGTCTTCACCGACGAACTCGGCGGTGGGGGAGCCCCCACCTGCAACGCCGAGACCGGTGACCAGAAGGGCGCCGACGGCATCTACGACATCAAGGGCAGCGGCGAGAGGCGCGCACTGGTCTTCCGCTCGTACTTCAAGATCCCGCGCCACCAGGCGGAGACGGAGAACTGCGTCGCCCACAACGGCTCGCTGATCCCCGTCAAGGGCCGCGACATCATGGTCCAGGCGTGGTACCAGGGCGGCGTCTCCGTGTGGGACTTCACCGACTCGGACAGGCCCCGGGAGATCGGGTACTTCGAGCGGGGCCCGCTGTCCACCACCTCCCTGCTGACGGGGGGCTCGTGGTCCGCGTACTACTACAACGGCCACATCTACTCGAACGACATGGCCAAGGGCTTCGACGTGCTGCGGATCGACGACCGGCGCACCGATGGCGCCAAGAAGGTGCGCATGCGTGAACTGAACGTCCAGACCCAGCCCGACTACCGCTGACGAGGAGGGCCGTGCGGTCCGCGGGGGAGCTGTCCGCCGCACGGCCCGGCTCCGCCCAGCCGCCGGATGAGCGCCACGGACGACGCACCACCCACTCGTCGCGCGGCCTCCTCCGGCGGCACCCCCTGCTCCCACTCCAGGCCGTACCGCGCGAACAGTTCACCCCGCAGCCGTTCCAGCGGCATCGGAGCGCCGGGCAGCAGGGCGGCGACCACGGCCCCCATCAGGTTCGCCCGCAGCAGCGGATAGTCGCGGTCCGGGTCGGGGGAGCCGTATCCGGCCACGGTCTTGCGCAGCAGGCCCGCCAGCCGCTGCTGCTCGTCGCACTGGACGAACCCCTCCTGCTGGAGGATGCCCGCCATGTGCGCGCGCATCAGCACGGGGTGGTCGCGCGCCAGGCCCAGCACGGCGTCGATGGCGCGGGCCAGCATCTCCTTCCCGCTGCCCGGCCCCTCCGGCAGCGGGCCGCGCCCCAGCGCCTCGGCGAGGGTGAGGTGCATCAGGCGGTGCACGGCCGACTGGAACAGCTGGCGCTTCCCGGGGAAGTAGTAGGAGATCAACCCCCGTGCGGAGCCCGCCTTGTCGGCGATGGCCCCCAGCGTCGTCGCCTCGTAGCCGCGTTCTGCGACCAGTTCGACCGTCGCTTGCAGCAGGCGCTCGCGCGAGCGTCGGCGCAACTCCTCATTGACCGATGCGCTCCGAGGGGACATGCTGTACTCCTGCGTTGACTGGCTGGCAGCCAATATACTCAGCACGACTTCGGGTTCCGTGCTCCATGGCGCACAGGCCCGGTACAGCGGCCGATACCGGGGCGACGCGGGGGATCGCCCCGGTATCGGCTTCGAGCAGGCGCGGCGGCCGAGCGGTGGCACCCCGACTCGCGGCACCCGGACAAGCCCCCGGTGGCGGGCAACTTCCCGCTCCCAACGGAACTCTCGCACGCCCCTTCAGGGGTATGTTGGCGCGCGTCCCGGCAGATCGTGCGTGCGCGGCGGGCCGCGCGGCCCGCGAGGAGGGCAGAGCGAGCGATGACCGACACTCCGCGACCGGACCCCAGGGAGATCGACGAGACGGTGCCGCACTCGGCCCGGATCTGGAACTACTGGCTGGGCGGCAAGGACCACTACGAGGTGGACCGGGAGGTGGGCGACGAGATCGCCCGGAGCAACCCCGGCATCGTGACCACCGCCCGCGCGCAGCGCGCCTTCCTGTGCCGCGCCGTCCGGTACCTCGCCGGCGAGGCCGGCATCCGTCAGTTCCTGGACGTCGGAACGGGACTCCCCACGGTCGACAACACCCATGAGGTCGCCCAGCGCATCGCCCCCGAGGCGCGGATCGTCTACGTCGACCACGACCCGCTCGTCCTCACCCACGCGCGCGCCCTGCTGACGAGCACGCCCGAGGGCGTCACCCACTACATCGACGCGGACCTGCGCGACCCGGACGCCATCCTGCGCGGCGCGGCAGGCACCCTCGACCTGCGCCGGCCCGTCGCTCTGATGCTGCTGGGAGTCGTCGCCCACATCACCGACGACAGCGCCTACGGCATCGTGCGGCGGCTCATGGACGCCCTTCCCCCAGGCAGCCACCTGGTGTTCAGCGACTCCGCCGAGATCGTCAACCCCGAGGCCGTCCGCGCGATGGTGCGCCAGTGGAACCGGACCAGCGACAATCCCCGCGTCAACCGGTCCCGCGAACAGATCCTGCGCTTCTTCGACGGACTGGAACTGCTGGAGCCGGGCCTGGTCTCCGTCACCCGCTGGCGCCCCGAAGCCCTCCCGTTCGGCGAGCCCGACGAGGTGGACAACGTGGGGGCCGTGGCCCGCAAACCCTGAGCTTCCCACGCCCCGTCACACACACCCCGTGGGTCCCTCCCGCCACGGGTCCCGTTCCAGGAGGCCGTCCCGGGACCCGTGAGCCGGGTCTCCCGCTGTCGTCAGGTCAGGCCCGGGCCCAGTCCTCCGAGGCCCTGAGGGCGGCTTCCGGCGCCGTCGGTCACCTGTCCCGGACCGGAGGGGCGGAGAGGCCCTCCCCGGCCCGCAGAGCCGCCCACGCCGCCGCCGAGGCCAGTCCCAGCGCCGTACCGAGCAGCGCGCCCACCACCGTGTCCGTCAGCCAGTGCACGCCCAACCAGACGCGGGTGAAGGCCACTCCGGCCACGAACACGCACGCGGCGGCCACCGCCGAGCGCCACCAGACGTCCCCGGCCACGGCTGCCCGCTCACGCCACAGCCACAGCAGCACCACGCACACCAGCGCGGCCGTCATCGCGTGCCCCGACGGCATCGCCGCGTACTCCGCCGAGTCGACCGGCTGCCGCCATTTCGGCCGCTCCCGGTCCAGCGCCGCCTTCAGCCCCTGCTGCACGGCCGACCCGACCAGCGCGGTGCCCGCCGCCCACCAGGCCACCGGCCGTTCCCCGCGCCACAGCAGCCGGACGACCACCACCGCCAGCAGCAGCCGGAAGGTCCACGGGTCCCACACCCAGTCGGTCAGGATCCGGTTGGCATGGGTGATCCCCGGCTGGTCCAGAGCGGCCGTGTGGAGCCCGGTGGCCACACTCCGGTCGAGGGCGGCCAGCGGTGGCCAGGGCACCAGGGCCGCGGCGATCAGCAGGACGGCGGCCGCCCCCAGTGCGGCAGCCGTCACGGCCTGCCGCCTTCCAGGGGGCTTCTGCGGGGTCGGAGCAGCCATGCGCCGATCATCACCCGCCGCACGGGGGAGGGCACAAGCCCCGGGCGTGTCCGGGCGTTCCGGCGCGCCTATCGCAGCGCCGAGAGGCCGGGGGCGAAGGCCACGAGCACCGGCACCACCGGGACCAGCGAGGCCACGGCCGTCATACGGAGCCTGCGGCTGACCGACAGCCGGGGGGCGGGTGCGAGCAGCCGGTGCACCCGCTGGGGCACCATCGCCACCGGTGTCGGGCAGGGCCCGAAGACGCCCCGTTCCTCGTTCAGCTCGACCAGGGCCAGGGCGATGGTCAGCCGGCCGTACCGGCGGGAGGCGACGTCGTCGGCCGCCAGTTCCACCAGGCGGTGCACCTGGTCGCGGAAGGAGGCGAAGACGGGGACCCGCGAGAAGCCGGCCGCCAGGGCCGAGGAGCAGTGCAGCAGCCAGTCGTGGCGGGCCCGCGCGTGCCCCTGCTCGTGTTCCACCACGGCGTCCAACTGGCGCCCCTTCAGACGCCGCAGGGCGGATGTGGTGATGACCAGTTGCGGTGGGGTGCCCGGCAGCCACCAGGCGTCGGGCCGCTCGTCCTCCAGCACGACCAGGCGGTCGCCCGACGCCGCGGCCTCGCCCGGCAGCCGGGGCGCCCGCTCCCGCAGTTCGGCGCGGCGCTTGCGACGCCTGGCCCGCGCGTCCCTGATCTCCCTCAGCAGCATCGCGCCGGTCCACGCGCCCCCGCAGGCCAGCAGGACGCACAGCGCCCCCGCCCAGGGCCCGTACGTGCCCGAGGTGTACGCCCGCACGACACCGTCGGGCGCTCCGGCGAAGACGTGTGTGCGCACCGCGGCGAAGGCGGCCGCGCCCGAGAGGGCCATCGCCAGCAGACAGCACAGCAGCACCGCTCCGACGACGCACTGCCACACCCACAGGGCGAGCACGGGTTCCCGGTCGGGCCAGGAGCAGCGGGACAGCACACGCGGCGCGAGACCCGCGGCGAGCAGGGCGAGCGCCATCAGCGCGAGCGGGACCGTCATACCGGTCAGCCTATGAGGCCGTTACGAGACAGTGATACGGCACCGGGCGAAGAAGTGACGCGCCTCACCCTGCCCCTGTGTTCACGTCACGGTGCGGACCCCGTACGCCAGAAGCGTCCGTCGCAGGGAGGCGGCTCTCGGCGGTCCCGGAGAGGCTCACCGGGGGCCCCGTCCCGAAGAGGGGGCGACGCCGGTCTCACAGCGTCAGGAGCATGGCGAACATGCCCGTCGCCATGGTGAGTCTGCATCCCGCGGCCACCCCGGCCTGCTGCACCAGGCCCGTCCCCGCTGGTGCCGCCACCGGTCCTGGCCCTTGGTCGTCTCCCCGTAGCCGCACGTCGTCTCCCGCGGCCGTCCGGTCGGCTCCGGCCGTCGCGACACCGGCCGCCGACGGCATCAGCCGCGCACCGGACCACAGCACGTACCCGGCGAAATAGCCCAGCAGCGCTGCCGTCACGACCGGTATGCCGCCGGCTCCCGCGTGGTGCGGCGCGGCGGCGCCGGAGGGGCCGGAGGGGCCGGCGGCCATGGTGAGCGCCATGTAGAGCATCGCCGCCGCGCCGACCACATGGTGCGCGTGCCCGCGCCGGGCTCCGCCCCGCTGCTTCCGGGCGGCCATGAGCAGCTCCCGGGCCAGCAGCGTCCCAAAAACCCCGGCGAATCCCCATGCGGGCACCACAGGCGGGACCGGTCCGGCATCCCACAGGGCGGGCACCGCCATGGCGGCCATGCCGAACCCCATCACCGCCTCGCCCCGCGCCTGAGCACGTCCACCGGGCCCCGCGCCGCGTGCCCGCAGCACGCACGAGGCGCCCGCGACCGCGCAGAGCGCCACCAGGAGCCATCCGACCGTGGCAGAGCCGTGCATCGTCCACCCCCTCACTGAGGGAGGGTTGCCCCAACGGTCCTGGCACACGGGAGCGCACGGGCGCAACGGGGGAGCACCCCCGAGCGCGCGGGACCCGCGTGCAGGTCTACCTCGGCCGGGGCGTGGTGTGTCCCATCAACTCGGTGGCCTCCACGAACGGCATGCCCAGGTCCTGGTGGAGGATGCGGGTCCCGTTCGTGTGCTCGGGCAGCAGTGACGGGTCCGCCTGGCTCTCCCCGGTCCGGGCCACATCCTCCGCACCGTCCTTCGCCGTCGCGCCCGCGTGGACGCGGATGTGCCGGTTGAGCAGTTGCCAGGCGTAGGCGTTGGTGTGCGGGCTGCGCAACGCCTGCTCCCACTGCTCGGCCAGTTCGGTGAAGGCGAGCCGTACCGCGACGGCGGCCGTCTGCGGATCGGCCAGGCGGCTGTGCGCGTACTGCAGATACCGGCCCTGGTACAGCGCGCAGAACGCGGCGAACTCCACCGGCACCTCGGAGGCGCGCTCCGGAGGACTTCCCTCGCGCACCGGTCCGTTCCGCCGCCGGGCGCGTTCCCCGTTCGCGGCTTCGCCATTCGCTGCTACCCCGTTTGTCTCTACCCCGTTCACTCCTACCCCGTTCGCGGTTTCCGCGGAGCAGTGTTCCTCGCACGGCAAGGGCATCGGAACGCTCAACGTTCTCTTCCCCTCCCATCCCCTCCGTCGCGGTCCCCCTGCTTCCGGAAGCTACAGGTCCGGGTGGGCGGAACGCTACGTGCGTCTGACGCGTGCAAATTCATCGGCAATTGCACGCGGCAGCAGCCGGGGTGGCGCAGACTGGCGATTCGAATGCCAGGGCGGAAAAGAGCGACAATTCTTTTCATCGATGATCGAACCATTGCGGCGAGAGAGTTTTTCTGATCGGGCAGCGCTGCTGTGTGATCGCCCGCCGCGAGCCCTCACCAAAGCGACCGAGAGGGAAGCGCGAGGATGCGTTGCGGTGAATTTCACCCGACGGAGTGGCGAACCGACTCGGCGTCCGAATCGTCCCCGCAGGTGACACGCGTGCCGGACGAGGGGACCGTCCGGATCGCCGACCGGGACGCGGTCGTGTTGAATTGGAGTCCGCCGCCGGACGGTTGGAGGTCCCTGCCGGCAACGGCCGGGGCCCACCGCCTGCCGGAGCCGTGGGCTGAGAACTGTCCGTGTTCTGTTGTTTTTGGTGTGTGGGGGGTTTTGGTGTCAGTACCGGGTGTGGGCCCCGAGGCCGCGGGCGACGGTGTGCTGGTGGTGGCAGGCGTCGGCGGGGGCATGATGGACGTCGGCGTGGTCGTGGCCGGCCTGGGCGGGGTGTCGTGGAGCGGGGTGCTGGCAGGCGCTTCTGGTGACGGCGATGGGCCGGCCCACGGCGGCGTGGGAGTCGTCGAACTGGTCGGCCCGGTGGACCCGCAGATGGTGCTGGCGCGCGTCCGGCTGGTGGCGGGGGTCTCCGGCCGGCTCCTTGTGCTGCTCGTCGGGGAACTGCGCAAGGACCCCCGCAAGGGCGGACTCCACATCGGCCTGGGCGCCCCCGGCCAGGGCTCGGCGGCGGTCCGCTACAGCGGGCTGCCCTGGGAGTGGCTGATAGGGGAGCTGGCCATACGGGCGGCCGGCACCACGACCGTCCTGCTGGACATGGCGGCGGAGGCCGGTGCCTGGGAAGCGGTCAGGGCGGGCGGGCTGCCCGACGCTCCCGGGGTCGGGGTGTTCGGACGAGTGGTACGCCAGGACCGCGGGCCGAAGTGGCGGCGGCTGCGGGGCGGTTCCGCGCCTGTGGAGCCCGCGTACCTCCTGGAGTGCGTACGCCTGTGGCGTGCCGGGGGCAGGATGCCCTTCGCCGAGTTGCACGAGCGCGCCGCGGCCGCTTCCGGTGCGGCGGAGGGTGCGGTCTTCCTCGCCTCGGCCCTCTCCGCGCCCTCCGGCCCGCAGCCGCAGCCGTACACCGCGCACCCCCGGAACGGTCACGCGCCCTGGCAGGAGACCGTTCCGCAGGATGGCCGCGACCACCGGCCCGCGGCCGACCTCCCCCCGTGGGCACCCGGCAACGGCCATCCCCAGCCCGCTCCTCCTCAGCCCCAGCCCGCGAACGGTTCGGCCCCGGCCCCCACCGACGCGCCCGCGCCGTCCGCCGCCACGGCCTCCGTGCCCGCCCCGGCCTCCGCGTCCGCGCCCGCCCCGGAACCGTCCCCGCGCCCCGCCCCCGACCCTCAGCCGGCTCCCGTCCCGTCCGGTGGAGCCCCGAACCGCCCCGAGGGCGGCGCGGATGACCAGGGCGGGCGGGCGACGGAGGACCCCCACGAGGCGATCATCGCGGCGGCACGGGCGGGACGGCACGACGAGGCCGAGGCGATCGCCGCGGCGTGGGAGAGCGCGGCCGAGCGCACCGAGGGTCCCGGTTCCGACGGGGTGCTCCACTGGGTGGAGGTCCGCGCCGACCTCGCCCGGCTGGCCGGCGACCCGGCCCGCAGCTGCGAACTGTGGATGTGGGTCGCCCGGGGCCGTCTCGAACGCGGTGAGGCGGAGGACGGACCGGAGGTGGAAGGCGCGGTCGACCGGGCCCACCACCAGTGGGCGCGCCTGACCGACGAGGAGACCGCCCGGGAGCTGGCGCCGGAACTCGTGGTGCTCCGCCGCCGTGTGCCGGGGCGCCAGCCCGGCGCGGTGCGGCTCGTGGAGGAGCGCGCGGAGCGCCTGCTCGGCGGCGTCGAACAGTAGGACGGCCAAGGGTCCCGGCACCCCGTGGGCACGGGGCGGCCGGCCGCCCGGGGGAAGGACGGGAGGACAGCCGCACGAGTGGCGCCGGCTCGTCCGATCGCACCAGCCACCGGCCAGCCGCCCCCCGTGCCGCGCGGTATGCCGCCGACGATGGCGGGCGCACTGGTTCCCTCGTACTTCAGGAGTGCGCATGTTCCGTCGACCGGCCCTCACCCTGGCAGCACTGTTCGCGGTCACCGCCCTCGCCGCTCCCGCCGCGGCCGCGGACACCCCCGGAGGGCAGCCGACGAAGCTGACCCCGCGGGAGCAGGCGGGCCTGCAGTTCGCGAGCAAGACCCTGGACACGGTGCTCGGCGGCCTTCTGGGCCTCGGCCGCTGACCCTTCACAGGCCGCTGACCCTTCACAGGCCGCGGGCCCGTATCCGCGCGGTGACCGGGATCCCGGATGGGCGCCGGGCGGCGGAGACCGCCGCGCGCCGCGTGTGCCGGGGCGGGCCGCGTGTTCCGGGGCGGGCCGCGCCCGCCGGCCGGTGTCCGCCGGGTGGGCGGTGCCCGCCCGGATCAGCCGGATCAGGTGGTGGGGCGGCGGGTGCCGTCGCTGTCCTGGCGGAGCCGGCCGGTGTGGGAGGCCAGCGTGCCGACGCGGGCGGCCAGTTGGGGGTGGTCGCCCGCCAGGTGTTTCTGCGCGCTTATCAGCGGGCCCACCAGCCGGGCCGCGTCGTTGTCCGCGAGCGCGCTGGTGAGCAGGGTGCGCGGCTCGGTGGGCAGGTCGGGCAGGGCGGTGATCTGTCCCGCGAGCTGCCGCAGATCGGAGGCGTTGTCCCGGGCCCAGGCGGCCACGGAGCGGTCGGCGGCCCGCTGGTTCCGGGTGGCCTGGACGCGCTGTTCCCCGGTGGTGCCGGGGTCGCCGGGGCGTCCGCGCAGGTAGCGGCGCTCGGCTGCCTGGCGGCTGGCGACGCCGAGCGGGCTGGCCAGGTCGGACCAGCTCGCCCCGGCCGCGCGGGCGGCCTCGATCAGGGGGGTCTCCCAGCCCGCGAGTTCGTCACGCACCTGGCGCAGCAGCAGCAGCGCGGCCAGGGCCTGGTCGCAGCTGGGGCCCGCCGTGCCGGGCGGTGGTTGCTCGCCCGCCGTGCTCTGCGCGGTGCGTACCGCTTCCTCGATCGTGCTCAGCGCGGTCGAGGCGGCGAGAAAGGAGGCGGGAGCCGTGGCGGGCCGTGCGGCCGGACCGGGGCGTTCGTCGGATGTGGGCACGAGGGGTCCTCCCTTCGCGACGTCGTCCATCAGGCGACAACCGAGCTTGTCATCGTTCCGATGACATGCTACAAGGAAGACAAGGTGAAGCGCATTGGCAGACGCAGATCCTGCCCCAGACGCATCGGAGGTGTTTTGTCATGTTGATGCGCACCGACCCCTTCCGTGAGCTCGACCGCCTCACCCAGCGCTTCATGGGGACGAGCGGCACCTGGTCCAACCCGTCCGCGATGCCCATGGACGCCTACCGCGACGGCGACGACTACGTGCTGGCCCTCGACCTGCCGGGCGTCTCCCCCGAGGCGATCGACATCAACGTCGAGCGGAACATGCTCACGGTCAGGGCCGAGCGCCGCCCGGTCGCGGCGGACGACGAGGTCCGCATGGAACTCGCCGAACGGCCGCTGGGCGTCTTCTCCCGCCAGGTCATGCTGGCCGACACCCTGGACACGGAGAACATCCGCGCCGACTACGAGGCGGGCGTGCTGACCGTCCGCATCCCGGTCGTCGAGCGTGCCAAGCCACGCAAGATCACCGTTGGTGCGGGCACCGAGCGCAAGCAGCTCAGCAGCTGAGCCCGGGGCGCGAACAACCGGGCAGCAGCCGGGCGGAAGCCGAGCCCGGCACGAGGCAGCGGGCGGCGGAGGGCGCCCCCGCCGGACCCCTCCGCGCGGAGGGCACCGGCCGCTCCGGGCGGCCGGACCGCTCAACGACGAGCGGATCCGCGCGGGACGCCACCACCTGGGACCGTGTGCCACCCGGCAGACCGCGTGGCACACGGCACCGCGCGGCACGCGAGCGCCGCCCGTCGCTCCCCTGGGGAAGCGCGGGTGAGGCGGCGTCGCCGCCCGCGGTCAAGGCTTCCACCGGGGGCCACCACCCGCTGTCCGGGTCACCCCCGGCCCGCGGGAGCCACAGAACCGTCCGAGAACCACAACCGGAGAGGGACAACGTGTCGCTGACACAGACGCAGCCTCTGCACGAGGCTCGCCAGGGTGGTATGACGTTCCAGCAGATGACGGAACGAGTCAGGTACGACGGCGCCTACCCCACCCGCGAACGGGCCGAGGCCGTCATACACGCGGTGCTCGCCGCCCTCGGCCGACGGCTCTCCGGTGACGAACGCGTCGATCTGGCCGCCGTCCTCCCGACTGAGGCCGCGCGCACCTTCACGGCCCAGATCCCCGAGAGCGCGCAGCTCACCGGGTGGGAGTTCGTGAAGGACCTCGCCACCCGGACCGGCGGCACCCCGGCCACGACCCGCTGGGACGTGGGCACCGTGCTCGGTCTCGTCGGCCGCCTCGCCGGCAAGGACCTGCTGGACCGCGTCCTGGCCCAGCTCCCCCCCGGCTACGCCCTGCTGTTCGGCCGCGCGGAGCTGACGCAGGCCGCTTGAGACGCCACGATGCGGGCGCGCCCACCGGCGCGCCCGCACGTCCGTCGGAACGCCGCAGACGTGGACACGCGGCGCGGCGTCCCCGGGATCGCGAACTCACCGGCCTCCGGACGCCGCCGTGGGCAGCGGACCGGTGACGCCCCGCGCCCCGGCCGGGTCCGGCTCGAAGTACCGGCGCGCCCTCTCGTGCGCGTCGAGCGGGGCACCCAGCGCGTCCAGGCCCAGCAGAGCGGCGCCCAGGACCGGGCGGGCCCGGACGACGTGGGGCACCGCGCGGGGCGCCCGTTCGCTCAGGAGCTGTGCGACGCGGTCGTCGAGGAGAGGGTGGCCGGCGGCGAGGATGCCGCCGCCGAGCAGAACGGGAACCTCTTCCTCCAGCAGCTCCAGCCGACGCAGCGCCACCACCGCCATGGTGACGACCTCCTCGGCCATCCGCGCCACCAGGGAACGCGCGACGGCGTCGCCCTGGGCGGCCACCGTGAAGAGCACCGGCGTCAGTTCGAGCCGCCGCGCGTAGGGGATGTCGCCCAGGTGCAGCGCCTCGATCAGCGCGGACATCGAGTCCAGTCCGAAGTGCGCGGGCAGCGCGGTGCGCAGCCGGGTGGGCCCGCCCCGGCCGTCCTCGGCCCGCGCGGCGTGCCACAGCGCCTCGTCCGCGAGCCCGCCACCGCCGCCCCAGTCGCCGGAGAGCCGGCCCAGGGCGGGGAAGCGGGCGGTGCGGCCGTCCGGCAGCATGCCGGCGCAGTTGATGCCCGCGCCGCAGACGACGGCGACCCCGCGCGGTGCCGCGCCGCCGCCGAGCGAGGCCAGTCCGGCGCGCAGCACGGCGAAGGTGTCGTTGTGCACCGTGACGGCACCGCCCCAGCCGCGATCGGTGAGGGCGGCGGCCAACCGCTCCTCCTCGACGGGGAGATCGGCGTTCGCCAGGCACGCCATCACCTGGCGCACCGGCGGCAGCGGGCCGTGCGCCCCGGCGGGCCCACGGACGGTACCGGCCGCGGCGTGCGCCCGGACGACGGCCTCGGCGAGGACGTCCACGGCGGGCCCCACGCCGACGGCCGAAGGACGGAAGCCGCCGCCGCGGCCCGTGCCGAGCACGGTGCCGTCGGCGGCGAGCAGGGCCACGTCCGTCTTGCTGTTGCCCGCGTCGATCGCGAGGACGGCCGCGGACAGTGGTTCGCTCAGGCCCACGCCAGGTGCTCCTTGTTGTGCGCGAGGAGCCGGTCGGTCAGCTGCTCCGCGTACTCGATCTGGCCGACGAGGGGGTGGGCGAGCAGCGCCTTGAAGACGCGGTCGCGACCGCCGTGCAGCGCGGCGCGCAGGGCGAGGTCCTCGTACGCGGCCACATGGGCGATCAGCCCGGTGAACTGCGGGTCGAGGGAGGGGACCGGCAGCGGGTGGGCGCCGTCCCGGCCGATGCGGGCCTGCGTCTCGATCACGGCGTCGTCGGGCAGGAAGGGGAGCGTGCCGTTGTTGAGGGTGTTGACCGCCTGGTGGGGGCTGCCGCCCCCGCCCAGCAGGGACGCCGCCAGGTCGACCGCGGCCTCCGAGTAGTAGGCGCCGCCGCGCCGGGCCAGCAGCTCCGGCTTGGTGTCGAGGGCCGGGTCGGCGTACAGCTGGAGCAGCTGCTTCTCCAGCGCCGCGACCTCGGCGGCCCGTGTGGGCTTCTCGCGCTGGTCGCGCACCACGGCGTCGTGCGCGTAGTAGTAGCGCAGGTAGTAGGACGGGACGACGCCGAGGCGGTCCACCAGGGCGTGGGGCAGGTGCAGGTCGTCGGCGACGGCGTCGCCGTGCCCGGCGAGCAGCTGGGGCAGCACGTCGGTGCCGTCCGGGCCGCCCAGCCGTACGCCCAGCTCCCAGGTGAGGTGGTTGAGCCCGACGTGGTCGAGGTGGACCTCGGCGGGTGCGACGCCGAGCAGCCTGGCGAACTTGCGCTGGAAGCCGATGGCCACGTTGCACAGGCCGACCGCCTTGTGCCCGGCGGTGAGCAGGGCGCGGGTGACGATGCCGACCGGGTTGGTGAAGTCGATGATCCAGGCGTCCGGGTTGCCGCGGCGGACCCGCTCGGCGATGTCGAGGACGACCGGGACGGTGCGCAGCGCCTTGGCCAGGCCGCCGGCGCCGGTGGTCTCCTGGCCGACGCAGCCGCACTCCAGGGGCCAGGTCTCGTCCTGGTTCCGGGCGGTCTGGCCGCCCACGCGCAGCTGGAGGAGCACCGCGTCCGCGCCGTCGATGCCCGCGTCCAGGCCGGCCGTGGTGGTGACGGTGCCGGGGTGGCCCTGCTGGGCGAAGATGCGCCGGGCCAGACCGCCGACCAGCTCCAGCCGTTCGGTCGCCGGATCGATCAGGACCAGCTCCTCGATCGGGAGCACCTCGCGCAGCCGTGCGAAGCCGTCGATGAGTTCGGGGGTGTAGGTCGAGCCTCCGCCGACCACTGCGAGCTTCATGTGTTCAGCCCTTTACTCCGGTGAGGGTGACGCCTTCGACGAAGGCCTTCTGTGCGAAGAAGAAGACGAGGATGACCGGCGCCATGATCAGCAATGTGGCCGCCATCGTCAGGTTCCAGTCCACACTGTGCGCGGACTTGAACGATTCGAGCCCGTAACTCAGCGTCCAGGCGCCCGGGTTCTGCGCGGCGTAGATCTGCGGGCCGAAGTAGTCGTTCCAGCAGTAGAAGAACTGGAAGAGCGCGACGGCGGCGATGCCGGGCCTGGCCATCGGCACGATGATGCGCAGCAGGGTGCGCACCTCGCCGCAGCCGTCCACCCGGGCCGACTCGATGTACTCCTTCGGGATGGTCAGCAGGAACTGCCGCAGCAGGAAGATCGAGTACGCGTCGCCGAACGCCATCGGGATGATCAGCGGCCACAGGGTTCCCGAGAGATGGAACTGCTGCGCCCACACCAGGTACATCGGCATGACGATCACCTGGGGCGGCAGCATCATCGTGGAGATGACCAGCAGCATCGCCGTCCGCCTGCCGCGGAAGCGGAACTTGGCCAGCGCGTACGCCACCGGTATGGACGAGCACACGGTGAACAGCGTGCCCAGCAGCGCGTACATCAGCGAGTTGCGCCACCACTCCAGGAAGCCCGGGGTGCGGAAGACCTTCGCGTAGTTCTCCCAGTGCCAGGAGGCCGGCCACAGCTCGCCGCTCATGGCCTGCCCGTCGCTCATCACCGAGGTGAGGAAGACGAAGACGAACGGCAGCACGAACGCCAGCGCCAGGGCGAGAGCCACGGAGTGCACGGCGATCCAGTGCAGCACACGGGTGCGGCGCGCCTTCCGGCCCGCCGCCGAGGAGCGGGGCGCGGGGGTACGGGCCGCCCGGACGGGCCGTGAGGCGGACGGCGGCAGCGTGGCCGCCGGGGATGTCGGGGTCGTCATCTGGTCAGTCCTCCGCCGACAGCAGGCCGCTCTTGCGGCGCATGAGCAGGACGGTGACGGCCATGGCGATCGCGAACAGCACGAGCGAGAGCACGCAGGCGGCACCGGTGTTGAAGTTCTGGAAGCCCAGCTGGTAGACGAGCTGCGGCACGGTGATCGTCGAGTGGTCGGGGTAGCCGGGCTGGATGACCGTGCCCGGGCCGATCGTCACGCCGGACGCCAGCTTTCCGGCCACGAGCGCCTGCGTGTAGTACTGCATCGTCTGCACCACACCGGTCACGACGGCGAACATCACGATCGGCGTGATGTTCGGCCAGGTCACGTAGCGGAACCTGGCCCATGCCCCGGCGCCGTCCAGCTCGGCGGCCTCGTACTGCTCCTTGGGCACGTCCAGCAGGGCCGCCATGAAGATGACCATCAGGTCCCCGATGCCCCACAGCGAGAGCAGCACCAGCGACGGCTTGGACCAGGCCGGGTCGTTGAACCAGTTCGGCCCCTCGACGCCGACGGCGGACAGGATCTCGTTGACCGGACCGGTCGCCGGGTTGAGCAGGAAGACGAAGGCGACCGTCGCCGCGACCGGCGGGGCCAGGTAGGGCACGTAGAAGGCGGTACGGAAGAATCCGACGCCGCTCTTGAGCTTCGTCACCAGCAGCCCGATACCGATGCCGAACACCACCCGCAGCGCCACCATCACCACGACCAGCCACAGCGTGTTCCACAGCGCCGGCCCGAACAGGGGCATCTGCGTGAACACGTACGACCAGTTCCGCAGCCCGACGAACTCCGGCTGCTTGATCTGGTTGTAGTGCATGAACGAGAAGTAGACGGTCGCCAGCAGGGGGTAGCCGAAGAAGACCGAGAACCCCACGATCCAGGGCGACAGGAAGCCGAGCGTGCGCAGCCTGTCCCGGGTCCGCTTCCTGCGGCGCAGCCGCGCGTCCGGGCCGGCGGCCGTCCGGCCGGACGTACCCGGCCGGGTACCGGGGGTGAGGGAGAGTGCCATGGCCGGGCTCCTAGTTCTTGGCCTGGAGGGTGTCGGCGTCGATCTGCCGGTCGAGTGCGCGCAGTCCCACCTCCAGGTCGCCGGCCTTCCCCGCCTCCACCGAGTAGGAGAAGTCCTGGAAGGCCGTCACGTACTGGCCCCCCGTGGTGGAGGGCGGCAGCGCCTGGCTGTGCGGGTTCTTCGCGATCCGCAGGAAGGTGCGGAAGTCCGGGTCGGCGTCCAGCTCCGGCGAGTTGAGCGCCGCCTTCGTGGAGGGGATGTTGTGGATCGCGTTCGCGAACGACACCACCTGGTCGGTGTCGGTGGTGAGGAACTTCAGCAGCTCCCACGCCGCGTTCTGGTGCTTGCTGCTGTGCGCGATCCCGGCGACCGTGCCCGTCAGGTAGCCGCGCCCGTAGGCGTCCGCCTGGTCGTCGGGGACCGGCAGCGGTGCCACCCCCCACGCGAAGTCCGGCTTCGCCTCCTTCAGCATCAGCCCGCGCCACTCACCGTCCAGGTGCATGGCGAGCTTGCCGGTCATGAAACCGCTCTGCTTGGACATCTCGTCGCCGAAGCCCTGCCGCAGCCGCTCCAGCGCCCGGTAGCCGCCCTGCGCGTCGGACAGCTTCCTCATCGCGCGGAAGAACTGCCGGGTGCGCGGCTCCTTCGCCAGCCGTGCCCTGCCCTTCCCGTCGAAGTAGCGCGGTCCCCACTGCGCGAACATCCGGTCCGGACTGTTCTGGTACAGCCGGAAGTTCGGCATGAAACCGGCCCGCTCGACCCGGCCGCCCTCGCGCTTGGTGAGCTTGGCCGCGACCTTTGTGAACTCCGACATGGTGCGCGGCGGACGCTTGATCCCGGCCTCGGCGAAGGCGTCCTTGTTGTAGTAGAGGCCGAACGCGTCGGCCAGCAGCGGCAGGGCGCACTGGGTGCGCTCGTACCGCGTGTAGTCCAGCAGCGTGCGCGGGAAGACCTTCTTCTTGTCGATGCCGCTCTTGTCGAGGAACGGGTCCAGGTCCGCCCACATCCCCGAGTCGCAGTACTGGCCCACGTTGTTGGTGGTGAACGAGGACACCACGTCGGGCGCCTTGTCACCGCCCGCCCGCAGCGCCTGGTTGACGGTGGCGTCGTTGACGTTCCCGGTCACCTCGACGCGGATGTTGGGGTGCAGTTCCTCGAAGCGCGCGATGCTCCTGTCGATCGCCTTCACCTCGCCCGGCTCCGACCAGCCGTGCCAGAACTTGAGCGTGACGGGGGCGTCGGGGTCGTCGTCGGCGCTGCCGACGCTCGGATTGGCGCAGCCGGACACCAGCAGCCCGACGGCGAGCAGCACGACCGGCCAGGCGCGCAGCCGCGGACGCAGACGCGGAGGCGGCATGGGAACTCCTTCGTTCACGGAAGGGCAGGGGGAGGGAGGCGGGGGAAGGGAGGTGCGGGAGAAGACGTCTGGAGGACGTGGAGGGAGGGGAGACCGAACAGGGGGAGCGGGGATGGGGACAGGGAGGGGCGGGGACGGTCGGGACCGGTCCGGGCCCACCCCGGTCACGTGGACCGGGTGATCCGACCCCAGTAACCCGGTCCGGGTCACCCGAGCCGAGTCACCGAGCCGAGTCATCCGACCCGGGCCACCGGTCCGGGTCACCGACCCGAGTCACCCGGTCCGGATCACGCGGTGTCGAAGACCTCGTCGCGTGCCTGTGCCAGGGCCGACAGCAGGGCGCCGGTCAGGATCGGGTCGCCGTCCAGATCGCTCAGCCGCAGCAGCGGGCGGGGCAGCGCCAGCCCGGTCAGCTCGCGCTCGACCAGCTTTCGCAGCTCCTCGCCGCCCGTCTGCGGTACGGCGCCCGACAGGACGACGAGTTCGGGGTCCACGACCGCGACGACGGCGGCGATCCCGGCCGCCAGCCGACGTGCGGTCTCCTCGCGCACCGAGGCGTCGGCCAGCGCGTCGGCGAGCGCCCTGCCCCCCGCGAGGTCGCGGACCGCGGGGACCGAGACGAGGCTCTGGAACCCGCCGCCGGCGTCCGCCGCGGCGTAGGCGCCAGGGCCGCCCCGGGCCAGCGGTGCGCCCGGCAGCGGCATGTAGCCGATCTCGCCGGCGCCGCCGGTCGCCCCGCGCAGCAGAGTGCCGTCCACGACGATGGCGGCGCCCGTTCCGTCGTCCACCCAGACGAGGGCGAAGTTGTCGTGGTCCTGGGCGGCGCCCTCGTGCTGTTCGGCCATGGCCGCGAGGTTCACGTCGTTCTCGATCGTGACGGGGGTGCCCAGGACCTCGGCCAGCTCGGCGCGGAGCGTACGCGAGTGCCAGCCGGGCAGATGCGGGGCGTAGCGCAGTTCGCCCGAGCGCGGGTCGATGGCGCCCGGCGTGCCGATGACGGTGGTGTGCGGCGGCTCGTGCGGCCCCAGTCCGGCGTCCCGCAGCGCGCTGTCCACGGCTTCCTTGACGAGCTGGGCGGTGCGGTGCCGTACGTCCTCGGCCACGGCGTCCGCTTCCACGCGGGCCCGGCCGACGACCGTGCCGGTGATGTCGGCGACGGCGGCCGAGACGCCCTGCGGGTCGGCGGACAGCGCCGCGACATGGGCGGCCGAGGGTTCGATCTCGTACAGCAGCGCGCTCGGTCCGGGCTTGCCCCGCTCCTTGCTGCGGGTCCGGACGAGCCCCATGTCCGCGAGGCGGCCCAGCAGCTGGGACGCCGTGGGCTTCGACAGCCCGGTCAGTTCGCTGATCCGGGTGCGGGTGAGCGGTCCGTGGGCCACCAGCAGGTCGAGTGCCGCACGGTCGTTCATCGCGCGGAGCACACGCGGTGTGCCGGGAGTGCCCGCGGTTCCCGGTATGCCGCTCGGGTCGGCGTGTGTGGCCAAGGTGGGTGCCCCGTCCGTCCGGGCCACCCGGGCGCCGGTGCACGGGTGGCGTCGTTCGTTAGGAAAGTTTCCTATCGATGGCGGGAACCTAGAGCTTGGGCGACGGGTACGTCAATGCTTCGTGCGGGACGCAACCGAGCCGTGATCCGCGGAAGGCCGCACCGCCTGCCCGGCCGGGGCGTGCCCAGGAGGCCCCGGGTCTCACGTCGGCCGCCGCCGGGTGGGACAGGGGCGGGCCGTTCCACCGGTGTGGCTCGCGGGGACGCCGGAGGGCGCGAGCCCTCGCCGTCACTGCCGGCTCCCTCAACTCCCTCGCAGCTCGGCCCACTTCGGGCGCTGGAAGGCAATCCTGCTCACTTACGAACCATTGCTCTCCGTCAGAGGCCGCACTTATCGTGACGTGTCTTCATCAATGAGGGCACTCGCTCGCGTACGTCACAACGGGAGGTCCGATATGCCCAGCACGCTGTTCGATCTCGATGTGGAACTCGTGGAATCGACCGAGCGGGAGGCCGTGCACCCCGAGGCCGCCCGGGAACTCGACGAGAACGCCGCCCTGACCCCGACCACGGTCAACACCTACGCCGTCGGTGTCGCCATGTGCGTGCCCTGCTGCTGAGCACACACCGGCAGGGGGACCGGCGCGGCTGCCGCCGCTCCGGTCCCCGCGCCACTGAACGACCGCAGCGCGACCGCCGCCGCGCCCCCGGCCCGGGCCGAGGGGCGGGCGGCGGCCCGTGACAGGGACGGGCCGGGCGAGCGAACGGGGGAAGCGGTGTCGCAGTCGAGACCGGTGGACGAGCCACCGGAACCGGTGTTCGAAGCAGCGGGCTTCGGAGTCGTCAGGATGGCGGCGCTGCCCGTCGGCCATCCCAGCGCCGTACGCACCCTCGAAGGGACCGGATACGGCCTGGCCGGCCCCGCCGGGGACGAGGCGGAAGAGACCGCCCGGCTCGCCGGCTACCTGCGGGACCTGACCGCGGACCCCGTCGTCAGGGAAGCCCTCGACGTATCGAGCACGTCACTGGCCGGCACCCTCGCCAGGATCGAGGACGGCACGCCGCCCCCGGTGGCCAGGCTGCGCCGTGCCGCGCTCGCCGTCACCCGCTACGTGCTGCGCATGACCGGCCGCCCCACCCCGTTCGGCCTGCTGGCCGGCGTGGGCACGGCCCGGTTCGGAGCGCGGACCTCGGTGCGGATCGGCACCGCGCACCGCAAGTGGGCGCGCCCCGACGCCGGCTGGCTGGACGATGTCGTACGGCGGCTGCACCACGACCCCGCCGTGCGGGACGTGCTGCTGGTCGCGGCGAACAACCTGTGCGGCGTCCGGCGGGACCGGCTCGTCCTGCCGTATGTGCGCGCGGGGCGGGACGAGCCCGCGGACGCGCCCGTTCCGCACGAAATGACGCTCCAGTACGGCCCCGTCGTCCGGGCCGCGGTGGAGGCCGCGCGCCGGCCGCTGCCGTTCGCCGCGCTGCGTGCCGCCGTGTGCGAGCGGTTTCCCGAGGCACGCCGGGAGGACGTGGAGCGGCTGCTCGTCGGACTGATCGACCGCGAGGTGCTGCTCACCGACGTCGCCGCCCGCCAGGACCTGCCCGACCACCTCGGCGCCGTCAACGCCCGGCTGGCCGAGGCGGCACCTCGGCGCCCGGACGGTCCGGACGGCCCGGAGCCGAAGGACGGCGCACCGGCGCAGTGCCCGCCGGACGTGGTCGCGGGGCTGCGCCGGCTGGCCACCACGCTGGAGGCGTACTCCGCCGCCGCGCCCGGCACCGGACGGGAGCAGTGGCGGCAGGTGCTCGCGGTGCCGCACGAGGTGCGCGGCGCCACCGGCACGCGGGAGACCGGTACCCGGCCGCCCGTCCACGTGGACCTGCGCGTGGATGCCGACCTGCTGCTGCCGGACGCGGTGCGGGAGGAGGCGGCACGCGCGGCCGGGGCGCTGTGGCGGCTGGCCCCCGACGAGGGGCACTACCCGCAACTGGCCGAGTACCACCGCGCCTTCCTGGACCGGTACGGCACCGACCGGCCGGTCGCCGTCAGGGAATTGCTGGACCCGCACCTGGGCCTGGGGCCGCCCGCCGGCTACCGGGTGCCGGCCGGGGACCGCGCGGCGGGGCCCGCACCCGCCGTGGCGTACCCGGCGGACCGTGACGAGGCGCTCGGCCAGGCCGTGCACGAGGTGCTGGCCGGCGGGCCCGGCGGCGAACTCGTCCTGGACCAGGCGCTGCTCGACCGGCTCGCCCCGCTCCGGGACACGGAGCCCGGGCCGCCGCCCGGAACGCTGGACCTGTGCGTGCAGCCGCTCGCCCGCTCGGTCGCGGCCCTGGAGGCCGGAGACTTCCGGCTGCTGGTGGCGAACGGCTCCTACACCGCCGGCGCGATGGCCGGCCGCTTCGCCCAACTGCTCGGAGTCGAACGGGAACTGGCGGCCCTGCACGACGTTCCCGCCGCGAACCGCGGCGCGCCGCGCGGGGCCCCGCGGGAGGAGGCCCCGCTCCCGGTCCAGCTCTTCTTCCAGCCGCGCCACGCCCGCTCGGGCAACGTCGCCCGCGTACCCCGGCTCGCCGCCCGCACCGTCGCAGCCGGCTGCTTCCCGGTCCCCGAGGACGCCCCGGGCAGCACCGTCGCACTGGACGATCTCGCCGTGGGCGCCACCCGCGAGCGGCTCTTCCTCGTCCAGGAGTCCACCGGGCGCGAGGTGACGATCCTGCGCCCCAGCATGCTGAACATCGCCACCGAGGCCCCCAACGCTGCCCGCTTCCTGGCCGGTGTGGGCATGAGCGGACTGCGGCCCTGGGCGCCGTGGCAGTGGAGCAGACTGGACGCGCTGCCCCGCCTGCCCCGGGTGCGGTACGGGCGGACGATCCTGGCGCCCGCGCGCTGGCGCCCGCCGCCCGAACTGCGGGACCCCGCGCTCGACGGCAAGGAGTGGCTGCGCGCGCTGGAGCAGTGGCGGGCCCGCTGCGCGGTGCCCACGGTGCTCCGGGTGAGCGTGCTCGACCACCATCTGGACCTGGACGTCACCGCCCCGGCGCACCAGCAGGTGCTGCGCACCCAGTTCGTGGGAGGTGCGGTGCCGCTGGTGCAGGAGTCACCGCTGGCCGACCCCGCCGGTCTGGGCTGGTCCGACGGGCACGCCACCGAGGTCGTCGTCCCGCTCCTGCCCACCCGTCCCCGTCCGGCCGTGCCGAGGGCGCCCCGCCCCGCGGCCTCCCGCGCGCGGCACGTGCCGGGCGGCGCCTGGCTGTACGCCAAGCTGTACGCGGCCCGCGACCGGCTCGACCCGCTGCTGGTGCGGGACCTGCCCCCTCTCCTGGAGCGCGTCGGCCCGGAGGTGGACCGCTGGTTCTTCCTCCGCTACGCGGACCCCGGCCCGCACCTGCGGCTGCGCCTGCACGGTGAACCGGCCGCCGTACGGGAACGGGTGCTCCCCGCCCTGCACGAGTGGGCGGGCGACGCCGCGGCGGACGGCGTGATCCGCAAACTGGTGCTGGACACCTACGAGCCGGAGACGGAACGGTACGGCGGCCCCGAGGCGCTGCCCTGGGCGGAGCGGCTCTTCCACGCCGACAGCCGCCTGGTGACGGCCCATCTCGCCGCGCGGGCCCGGGGCGGCCTGGCGATGCCCGCCGACACGCTCGCCGCCCTCGACCACGCCGCGCTGCTCGCCGCGCTCGGTGACTGGGACTGGTGGGGCTGGGTGCTGGCGGCCTACCCCGCCGACGTGCAGAACGAGATCCCCGCGGCACGCCGCCGCGCAGCACTCGGGCTCGTCGACGAGTACGCCGCCGACCCTGAAACCGCCACGGAGCGCGCCGCGCTGGCCGAGGCGGCACGGGCGTACGGAAAGGCGCTGGGCGTCGGCACCGCGCAAGGACCCTCGCCCGAGCGCGGAGCGGCCGTCGCGGCCCTCCTGCACATGCACGCCAACCGGCTGCTCGGCATGGACCCGGCCGCCGAGCGGCGCTCCTACGGCATCCTGCGCGGCCTCGTGAAGAGGTTCGCCGGAAGGGCTCAGCACACGTGAACGGCGAACAGTACGCGCGCGCACACCGGTGTGCGAAGGGCGCACCGCACGGGAACGGCGGGGGCTGCGGGAACGACGGGCAGCGCGGCGGCGGAGGCCGTGCGGCCGGAAGTCCGCGCGCTGCCGGAGGCGCGGGCGCGGAGCAGGACACGGGCGCGGACATGGGCGCGGGCGCGCACCCGCACCGGAGCAGGACCGCGGCCAAGGCCACAGCCGGCGTGGGCGGGGAGGTCTGATGACAGGGACGGCGGCCCGGGGTGCGGCGGCATCAGCGGACGGGAGCACCTCCGACGGCGGGGCCCGGGGCCCGGCGGGCGCGGGGCCGGCGACAGACGGCCGGACCCGCACGGAACTGCGCCGGGCCGCCGCGCGGACCGTCGCCGAGATCGCCGCCAGGCTCGGTGACCCGGAGGCGGTGGTGGCCGCCACCGTGGCCGGCGGCACCCATGCCGAGGCCGACGAGAGCCGCTCGCCGCTGTGGGAACCGGGCTCCCTCAACCGCGGCTATCCCGCGCTGGCGCTGCTCCACGCCGAGTTGGGCGCGAGCGGGGAGGGGCGGTACGCGCCGCAGGACCCCGACGTGCACCGTGCGACCGCGCACCGCTTCCTTCGGCTCAGCGCGGAGGCGACCGCGAAGCAGCCGGTCCGCGGTGCCTTCGCCGGGCTGGGCGCGCGGGCCGGCGCGGTGCGCGTGGCCGCCGTGCGCGAGGGCGAGTACGCCTCGCTGCTGCGGCGCACCGACTCCCGCATGGCCGAGTACGCCCACCACCTCGCGGCCCTGCACGCCTCGACGCGGCAGGCGGGTCTGCCGACCTACCCGGCCGTCGTGGACGTCCTCAGCGGACTGAGCGGGGTCGCCCGCCATCTGCTGCACCGGCGGGCGGGGCACGGGCAGGCCGGGGAGGCGGGGGAGACGAACGAGGCCGCGCTGCGGGCCGCCCTGTCCTCGCTGGCGGACCTGCGCACCCCGCTCCACGTCGCGGGAGCCGAGGTTCCCGGCTGGTGGTACGGGGCCACCAGTCGCACCCGGGTCGCGGAGGAGTTCGCCGACGGCCAGGCCAACTTCGGTCTGGCGCACGGCGTTCCGGGCCCGCTGGGGCTGCTGTCGCTGGCCTGGAGCGAGGGTTTCCGGGTGGCGGGGCAGGCGGAGGCGATCACCGCCATGGCCGAGTGGCTGCTGGAGTGGCGCGAGTACGACGAGGCCGGGCCGTACTGGACCCCGTACGTCCCCCTTCGCTACTACGCCGACCGGCACGGGCACGGGACCCCGCGGCCCGCGCGGCCCTCGTGGTGCTACGGCGCCACCGGTACCGCCCGCGCGCTGGAGATGGCGGGCCGCGCGCTCGACCGCCCGGAGTGGACGCGGGCCGGACTGGAGGCCGTGGCGGCCATGCTCCGCCGGCCCGCCGAGGGGTGGGGCATCGACGACCACGCGTTGTGCCATGGCTGGTCGGGCGTCCTGTACCAGCTCAAGCTGTGGGAACTCGCCCACCCCGGGGCCGGGTTCCGTACCGCGGCCGACGAGGTGGCCGCACGGCTGCTGGACGGCTTCGATGCCGGGGCCCCCTTCGGGTACCGCTACCACCAGCCGGCCGCCGACCTGCTGCTCGACATGCCCGGTTTCCTCGACGGCGCCGCGGGCATCGCGCTCGCCCTCCACGCCTACGCCACCGACCGGCCCTCCGTCAGCGGCTGGGACACGCTGTTGCTGCTGAACTGAGGTGGCGACGCCGATCCGGTGTCAGGTGCCCTGCCGCCGCTGCCGGTCGAAGCGGCGCAGTACCGTCACCACGCGGGCGAGGGCGACCACGGCACCGGCCACGCATCCGGTGGCGCGGAAGGCGTTCTCGGCTCCCGGCGGCAGGGACCACCGCAGGGCGGGCGCGGCCAGCAGGGCGAGGACGGCGCCGCCCAGCAGCGTCGCGGTGACCAGCGCGTACATGGTCTCGACCGTTGCCGCGTCCTTCTCCCACCGCACTTCCCGCCCCCGGTCCATGGCCGTATCCTCGCAGCCCCGCGGGCTCGTTGCCCAGTGCGCGGCGGCCGGGCCGACGGCGCCCCCGCCGGCTACGGCGCGGTGACGTACTGCGCGAGCCCCTCGCCCAGGGACCAGTCGGCCGAGGTGTTCTCGGTGACGGTGACGAACATGTTGCGCGGTTCCGTCCCGGCGTAGGCGTGGGCGAGTTCGGCGATGCGCCGGTAGAGCGCCTGCTTCTGGGCGGTGGTGCGGCCGGAGCGCATGGTGATCGCGACGTACACGATGCCGTCGTCGCGCCGCACGCCCGGATAGGTGCCGTGGCGCAGGGTGCCGGTGCTGCCGTCGTGACCGACCAGCACCTGGAAGTGGTCGTCGGGCGGGATGCCGAGCGTCTCGACCAGGGCCTCGTGCACGGCGCGGCCGAGCGCGTCGAGCCGGTCGCTGTCGGCCCGGAGGGCGTCGATACGGACGAATGGCATGGTGGGGTCCCCCTCCGTTGCGTACATACTAGTAGGTACAGTAACAGGGGAGGGCTCTCCGCTTCAGGCCGCGGCCTCACCGGCCCGCTCCTCCGCCGGCCGGCGAGCCCCGCCGCGCCGGCCGGCGGCCAGCAGGAACAGGCCCAGCGCCGCGATTCCGGCCGCACCTGCCACCACGGGCAGCGGGCCGGGCCCGGCCGCCTCCAGCACCGCGCCGCCCGCCGCGCCACCGACCGCGACACCCAGATAGGTGCCGGAGGTGTTCATCGCCAGCGCCTGGGCGGCGACCGGTCCGGCCAGCAGATGCAGGCGCGCCTGCACGGCGGGGGAGTTCCAGAACGCCGCGCCGCCCCACACCGCCACGACGGGAAGCAGCAGGGCGACCTGCACCGGCCGTGCCGCCCACAGTGCCGTCAGCGCCGCCATCGTCAGCACGAACAGCCCGACGCCGGCCGCCAGGGTGCGGTCCGGCCCCCAGCGGTCGGTGGCCAGTCCGCCTCCCCAGATACCGGCCATGCCCGCGAGCCCGGAGACGGCGAAGAGCAGCCCGCGCGCGCCCGCGTCGGCGGACGCGAGCCGGTCCGTGAACGGCGCCAGGTAGGTCAGCAGCATCATGGAGCCGGACATCAGCACCACGTTCGCCGCCAGCCCGAGGGAGACGGCGGGGCGCGCCAGGATCGCGAGTTGGGAGCGCAGCGGCAGCGCCGGCTCCGGTGCGGTGCGGCGCGGGAGCTGGGTGAGGAAGCCGAGGAGGAC
>NZ_VJOK01000001.1:6974282-6981226 GCF_013302895.1 Streptomyces albus subsp. chlorinus
AACTGGCCCGCCGCGCCCGGCGAGACGGACAGGTCCCGGGAGAGTTCGGGCAGGACGCCGGCGATGACGTAGTCGTCGGTGTAGAACACCAGCGCTGCGGCGGCGAGCGCGAGCAGCCAGCGGGGCATGCGGGTCTCCTGGAGTGGTCGGAAGGGGGGCCGTCGCCCCGCGCCGGGCCGGGGCGGTGCGGGGCCGGCGCGGGGCCGTCCACCCCGGCCGGTTCCGGCCCGCGCGGAAAGTAGCACGGGCGCGTGAGCGGGTTCGACGCGTTATTTCCGGCCGCCCGCCCGGCCTTCCAGGGCCCGTGCCCGGCGCGCTCCGGCTTCCCGCGAGTTTTCCGGGCGATCGTGCGGGTGCGTCCCGCCCTCCGCGCGAGACGGGAGGAAAGGGGGTAAACCATTGTCGTATGGCTTCGAAGCGGCTGATGCGGCCGATGCGGCCGAGACGGCTGAGACCCCCGTGGAAGCGGCCCCAGCGGCCCCAGCGGCCCCAGCGGCCCCGCCGGCACCGGCGTTCCGGCGCTGGGCGGCGCCGTTCGCCGCTCGCGCTGCGCAGCGTCGCGGGACAGATGTTCGTCCTGCAGCTGGCCATCGTCCTGCTGCTGGTGGTCGCGGCGGCGGTCGTCCTCGCCTGGCAGGCGCGCGAGGCGGACGTCCGCAGCGCCCGGGAACGCTCCCTGGCCTGCGCGGCGACTCTGGCCGTCACCCCCTCGACCTCGGCCGCCCTGCGCTCCGCCCGGCCGACCGGGCGGCTGCAGCCGGTGACCCCGCGGGCGGTCCGCGCCTGCGGGATCGACTACGTCGCGATCCTCGACCGGAAGGGCATCCGCCGCTCCGACCCCCTCCCCGGGCTCATCGGTGAACGGGCCGACGGGAACTTCGGCCGGGCGCTCGCCGGCCGGACGTACACCGAGCAGTTCCGGGGCGAACTCACCGACTCGGTACGGGCCGTCGTCCCCGTACGGGGCCCCGGCGGGCGGGTGGTGGGCATCGTCACCGCGGGCGTCGACTTCGCCACCGTCTCGGCGAGGCTGGACCGGGAACTGCCGTGGGTGGCCGTCGGCGCCGTCGGGGCGCTCCTGCTGGCCGCGGCGGGCGCCGGCTTGGTCGGCAGGCGGCTGAACCGGCAGACGCGCGGCCTGGGCCCGGCGGAGGTGACCCGCATGTACGAGCACCACGACGCGGTCCTCCACTCGGTGCGCGAAGGCGTCCTCGTCCTCGACGGGGACCGCAGGCTGCTGCTCGCGAACGACGAGGCGCAGCGGCTGCTGGACCTGCCGGGCGGGGCGCAGGGGCGGACGGTCGCCGAGCTGGGGCCGGCGTCCGGTGTGGGGGACCTGCTGGCCTCGGGGCGCACCGCCACCGACGAGGTGCACGTGGTCGGCGGCCGGCTGCTGGCGGTCAGCCAGCGTCCCACGGGGGAGCGGGGCGGCCCCGCGGGGAGCGTGGCCACCTTCCGCGACACCACCGAACTGCGCGAGGTGGCGGGCCAGGCGGAGGTCGCCGCCCAGCGCCTCGACCTGCTGTACACGGCGGGCCTGCGCATCGGGACCACCTTGGACGTGCGGCGTACGGCGGAGGAACTGGCCGAGGTGGCCGTGCCCCGGTTCGCCGACGTGGCCTGCGTCGATCTCCTCGACCCGGTGATCAGCGGTCAGGAGCCGCTGCCCGACCCCACCGCGGCGACCGTGCGACGGGTGGCGCTGCGGGCCGGGGGCGGCGACCACCCGCTCCAGCCCGTGGGGAGCCTCCCGCACATCCCTCCCGTCGCCGTCCCGCGCGAGCACGCAAAGCATCCTGAGGGCACAGCGTGCACAGCGGGCGCGGAGGGCGTGCGGGGAACAGGGGAGACCGGCGAGCCCGCGGTGCGTCGGGGCGTCGACGGGCACACGGCCGAACCGGGTGCGGGAGCCCGGGAGGTGCGCGCGGTCTTCGCCCCCGACCTGGCCGCCACCACCGAGTGGCGCGGCGCCGACCCCGAGGGGGCGGCACGCGTGCTGCGGGCGGGGTTCCACTCGTTGATCACCGTTCCGATGCGGGCCCGTGGCACCGTTCTCGGACTGGCCGGTTTCTGGCGTCGCGAACAGCGGCCGTTCCAGCCGGAGGACCTCGCCTCCGCCGAGGAACTGGTCACCCGCACAGCGGTGTGCGTGGACAACGCCCGCCGCTACGCACGTGAGCACGGCATGGCCGTCACGCTCCAGCGCAGCCTGCTGCCGGGCCGGCTGCCGGAGCAGAACGCGGTGGGCGCCGCCTACCGCTACCTGCCCGCCCAGGCCGGAGTCGGCGGGGACTGGTTCGACGTCATCCCGCTGCCCGGCGCCCGCGTGGCACTGGTCGTCGGCGACGTGGTCGGCCACGGGCTGCACGCGGCGGCCACCATGGGCAGGCTGAGGACCGCGGTGCACAACTTCTCCTCGCTCGACCTGCCGCCCGACGAACTCCTCGCCCACCTGGACGAACTGGTGGCCCGCATCGACCAGGACCCCACCCGCGGCCCGGAGACGGAGGCGGTCACCGGCGCCACCGTGCTGTACGCCCTCTACGACCCCGCCTCCGGCCGGTGCCACCTTGCCAGGGCCGGACACCCGCCGCCCGTGCTCGCGCACCCCGACGGGACCACCCGCGTCCTGGCGGCGCCCGCCAACCTGCCGCTCGGACTGGGCACCTCCCCGTTCGAGACGCACACCGTGACGCTGCCCGAGGGCAGCCGGCTCGTCCTCTACACCGACGGCCTGGTCCGGCTCCGCACCCGCGACCTCGACGACCGTCTGGACCTGCTGCGCTCCACCCTCGCCGGGTCCGACGACGACCCCGGGCACACCTGCACAGCCCTGCTCGACGCCCTGCTGCCGGACCGCTCGGAGAGCGACCGTGACGACATCGCGCTGCTCGTCGCCCGGACCCGGCGGCTCCCGCCCGACCGGATCGCCCAGTGGGAGGTGCCCAGCGACCCCGAGGCCGTCGCCCCCGTCCGCACCGCCTGCAGGGAGCGGATGACCGCTTGGGGGCTGGGGGAGACCGCGTTCACCGCGGAACTCCTCCTCAGCGAACTGCTCACCAACGCCATCCGCCACGGCGAACCCCCGGTCACCGTACGGCTGCTCTGCGACCGGTACCTGACCTGCGAGGTCTCCGACAGCAGCAGCACCGCCCCGCACGTCCGCCGGGCGACCACGGTGGACGAGGGCGGGCGCGGCCTGTTCCTCATCGCCCAGCTCGCCCGCCACTGGGGCATTCGGTACGGCCCGCACGGCAAGACCATCTGGGCCGAACTCCCGCTCACCGGTGGCCGGGGCGAGCACACGGACGAGCCACCTGTCGTGTGATGCCCGGCCCCCGGCACCCGTCTCCCGCCCTCCGCTCCTGGCGGCCCGTCACCCCGCCGGGAAGGCGAGGGTCAACGCGAACCGGCCACCGGTGTCGGTCCACGACCGCGCCGGCCGCCAGCCGCACGCGGTGAGTTCACCGGCCAGCCCCGCGAGGCGGAACTTGGCGGAGATCTCGGTGCGCAGCTCCTCGCCGGCCCGGAAGTCGAAGCTCGCCTCCAGCGCGGGCACCTTCACGGTCAGCGCGGTACGGGCCCGCAACCGCATCTCGATCCACTCCCGGCCGGGGTCCCACACGGCGACGTGGTCGAAGTCGTCCGGATCGCAGTCGGCCCCCAGCTCACGGGCCAGCACGCGCAGCACGTTCTTGTTGAACCGCGCCGTCACGCCCCGGGCGTCGTCGTACGCGGCCACCAGAACGGCCGGATCCTTCACCAGATCGGTGCCCAGCAGCAGGGCGTCACCGGGTTCCAGCCGGGCCCGCAGCCGCCTCAGGAAGCGGGCGCGTTCCGCGGGCAGCAGGTTGCCTATGGTGCCGCCGAGGAACGCCACCAGGCGCGGGCCCGGCGAGGCGGGCGTCTCCAGCCCCCTCTCGAAGTCCGCGACCATGGCGTGCACCCTCAGCCGCGGCCGCTCCGCCAGCAGCAGCCGCCCGGCCGCCTCCAGAGCGGACGGGCTGACGTCCACCGGCACGTACAACAGGTCCTCGGGCAGCGCGTCCAGCAGCAGCCGGGTCTTCGCCGACGACCCCGAGCCCAGCTCCACCAGGGTGCGGGCACCGGTCGGACGGACGATTTCCGCGGCGTGCCGGGTGAGGATCTCCTGCTCGGCCCGGGTGGGGTAGTACTCGGGCAGCGTGGTGATCTCCTCGAACAGTTCGCTGCCCCGGGCGTCGTAGAACCACCTGGGCGGCAGCTCCTTGGGGGCGCGCGCCAGCCCCTCGGCCACATCGGCCGCCAGCGCCGCCGCGGTCGCCCCGGGCGGGAGGGCGCGGGTGAGTGTGAAACGCGGCCCGCCCTCCCACTCCACGGACCCCGTCCCTTTCCTCCCGTTCCCCGCCGACGCGGAACCTCCGTTCGCAGGGCCTCGGCCCCCAGTTTTTCCGCTCACAGCTCCTCCAGCAGGATCAGCTCGACATGTGCGGCGTCTCCGGCGAGTACGTGCCTCTCGGGCACCTGCCGCCAGCCCGGATCCGCGTCGTGCGGTTCCGAGGCGACCGTCAACGACGCGCCTGGCCGGTGCAGGTACCACAGCGACTCGCCCGCCGCTGTCCCGGCCACGGTCCTGCCGTTCGTGAGCAGGAAGTTCAGCCTGGAGCCCGGTGCGGCCCCGGCGAGTTGGACGGCCACCCGGGAGAGGGCCCGCGCCGGTGCGGCACCGTCCCGCAGCCGGTGCCGCACCAGCGCCCAGGCCAGCGCGGAGTCGGTGCGGGCCTCGACCTCCAGCAGCTCCCGCGCGGACAGGGCGCGGGCGGCCACCTCGGACACCGAAGCGGGCCAGCCGGTGACCGCCCCGTTGTGGCTGAACAGCCAGCGGCCGGCGGTGAACGGGGCGACCGCCGCCTCCCCGCCGGCGCAGCCGTCGGTCGCGTCCCGCACCGCCGCCAGGAACGCAGCGGAGCGCACCACCCGGCACAGGTCGGCGAAGGAGGCGTCCGCCCACACGGGGCCGGTGCGGCGGTAGCGGGCGGGCAGCGGATCGCCCTCCGCGTACCAGCCGACGCCGAAGCCGTCCGCGTTCACCGTCCCGTGCCCCTGCCGGCGCGGCGCCCACGACTGCCGTACGAGACAGAACTCGGGCCGCGTCAGCACCTCGCCCAGCGCGCACGCCGGGCCGACGTACGCGAGGTGGCGGCACATCAGTCCCGGCCCTTCGTCCGCCCGGCCCTCACGCCCGCTCCGGCGGCAGCGAGCGGGCGGTGCGGAACCCGGAGAAGATCTGGCGGCGCACAGGGTGGTCCCAGTTGCGGAACGTGGCCCGCGCCACCACCGTGCCCACCCCGAAGCCGCCACCGCGCAGCACCTTGTACGCGGGGCCGAAGAACACCTCCGAGTACTCGCGGTAGGGGAACGCCGTGAAACCCGGATAGGGGCCGAAAGCGTCGGCGGTCCACTCCCACACGTCACCCAGCAGCTGGCGTACCCCCAGTGCCGAGGCGCCGGCGGGGTAGCTGCCGACCGGGGCGGGGCCCAGGTGCCGCTGCCCCAGGTTGGCGTGGTGCGCGGAGGGCGGGGTGTCGCCCCAGGGGAAGCGGCGGCTGCGGCCGGTGGCCGGGTCGAAGCGGGCGGCCTTCTCCCACTCGGCCTCCGAGGGCAGGCGCCGCCCCGCCCACCGGGCGTACGCGTCCGCCTCGTACCAGCTCACGTGCAGCACGGGCTCGTCGGCGGGCACCGGCTCCCGCACCCCGAAGCGGCGGCGCCACCAGCCGCCCGCGCCGTCGTCCCGCCAGAACAGCGGGGCCCGCCAGCCGTGGCGGCGCACCTGCTGCCAGCCCGCCGGATGCCACCAGCGTTCCCGGTGGTAGCCGCCGTCCTCGATGAACCGCTGATAGGCGGCGTTGCTGACCGGCAGCGTGTCGATCAGAAAGGCGGGCAGCTCGCGGCGGTGGGCGGGGCGCTCGTTGTCCAGCGCCCAGGGGTCGTCGTCGGTGCCCATGGTGAACGGACCGGCCGGCACGAGCACCTCGGACGGGAGCGAGGCCGCGTCCAAAGGCGCGGGCGGGGGCGGGGGAGCGGTCAGCGCGGCCGGGCCGCGGCGCAGCTGGTGGGTGATCAGCATCGTCTCCGCGTGCTGCTGCTCGTGCTGGGCGATCATCCCGAACGCGAAGCCGTGGTCGAGCAGCCGTCCGGCGCCCGCCAGCCGCGCGCCCTCCAGCACGTCGAGGGCCCGGCCGCGTACCTCGGCCAGATAGCCGCGGGCCTCGCCGGGCGGCAGCAGCGGCAGGGCAGGGCGCGTGGCGCGGGGGTGCTCGAACGCGTCGTAGAGCGAGTCGACCTCGGGGCGGAGCGCCGCCAGACCACCGGCGGCGCGCAGCAGCCACTGCTCCTCCTGGTTCGCGATGTGTGCCATGTCCCACACCAGCGGGGACATCAACGGGGAGTGCTGCGCGGTCAGTTCGCCGTCCTCGACGCAGTCGGCCAGCCCGAGGGTGCGCTCCCGCGCCACCGCCAGCGCCTCCCGTGCCAGCGCGCGCGGCGTGGCGCCGCCGTCCGTTGTCTCAACCGTCATGGGACCTCTCCTTTCCCGCGGGGCCCGGGAGCGCGGGCCCCGCGGCGGGCGGGGGAGCGGCGGCCGGGACGCCGCACGCGTCGAGGGTGTCGTCGGCGGGGCAGCGGCCCCGCGCCACATAGCGGGCGGTGAACTCGTCCACGGCCGCGACGACGGCCGGGCCGGCCCCCAGCCGGGGCAGCGCCTCACGGGCGGCGGCGAAGCACGTCACGGCGACCGCGTGCAGCTCCGGATCGCTCATCCCGTGCTTGGCGGCACGCTGCCACAGGGCGTTGCGCGGCGCCGGAGTGCGGGCCGCTACGGCGGCCAGCGGCCGGACGGCCCGGTAGGCGGCCTCGGCCGCCACCGCGTCGTCGAACAGGGCGGTCGTCACGGCGAGCGGCACGAT
>NZ_VJOK01000001.1:6981246-6991661 GCF_013302895.1 Streptomyces albus subsp. chlorinus
GCGCGTTGGCCCGCGCCGCGCCGGATCCACTCGCGGAAGGTCATCCCGTCGCCGGGCACCGTCCACGGTCCCTGCGGCGACCGGACGCACAGCACCGGGGCGTCCAGCGCGTGCCGGGCCCAGGCCGTCCGCGGATCGCCCCGGCTCACCCGGGTGGGCGCCAGGTTCCGGTAGCCGTCCAGGGCCGCCCACACCGCCTGGCGCCCCGAGCGCCAGCCGGACCACTGCCCCTCCAGCAGCGGCGAGTTGGCGAACGCGGCCGTCAGGACCGCGCCCAGCACGTGCGCGAGGAACCAGCGCCGCCGGATGCCGAACGGCCCCCGCCCGGCGACCCCCGCGTCCAGGCACACCTGGACGGAGGCGGAGGAGCACATCATGATGCGGCCCGCCGGGCCCGTACGGTCGAAGAAGCTCTCCATCGCGCGGTAGCGGGGATCGTCCAGCAGCCGTCTGCCGCCGCGTACGTCCAGCCCCCGGCCCACCAGACGGATGCCGTGGCTGCTCAGCCGTGCCCGCGCCGCGGCCAGGTCGGCGCCGACCGCTTCGACGCACGCGGGGAGGGAGTCCGCCGGCCGGGAGCTGAACTCGACCTGGCCGCCGGGTTCGAGAGTGACCACCGAGGACAGCGACAGTTCCCTCAACCCCGCCACCGCCGCCCCCAGGGCGGCCGCGCCGACTGCCGTGTCCTGTTGCGCTTGCCCCGCCCCCGGTGCCGGTGGCACACCGTCGGCGGGGTGGACCAACCACTCCAGCTCGACCCCGACCCGGCGCGGCGGCCCGGTCTTGAAGCAGATGCCCCGTACCCGTGCCAGTGCCGCTTCCTCGGTCAGCAGCTCCCGCACGTCTCCCGACTCGACGACGGTCATCACCCGCCTCCTCGGTTCCAGCGCTCGCGCGGCGGCGGACGTGAGGCCGCCACCATGCGAACCGGAGCCCGCTCGGCTCCCCCAGACTGCCTACCCGCCCCGCTCGGTCCGGGGACTGTTCTCGGCCAACCGGTTCCGCGACGGCACGTGCTCCGGCGGCGTCGCCGGAGCGGAACCTTCCGGGCTGAGCCGGATGTTGTCAGCCGCTGTGCCGTGCGCGGTGCCGTGTTCCTCTGGGGCAGCGGCGCGGGCCTGTGCTGCCCGCGCCGGGAATCGAGCGGGGGCTTCGGGCGGGCCCATGGGGTGCGGCAACGAACCGCGGCCGGGCCGCCCTCTGGACGGCGGGGCGGCCCGGCCGCGCCGGCAGCCGAGGGGGCCGGCCGCGTCGGCCTTCGCCGCACCGGGCCCGGCTAGTCCTCGCCGTACTGGGTCTCGGCGGGGGAGCGGGGTTCTCCGTGGTACTCCGGGTCGATGGCGTTGGCCGCGCCCAGCGCGGTGAGCAGCCAGGCGTCGTCGCGGGTCCGCAGCCGGGCGGCCTCCCGGTGGGCCAGCGCGGCCTCCAGTTCGTCCAGGGCCTGCGCCAGCCGGTCGCTGTCGGGCCCGTCGGCCGAGGCGTCGAGCACACGTTGCCGTGCCTCTGCCACGCCCGCCTTCGCGTCCTCGTAGAGCAGGTCGAATTGCGCCTTTTCGGGATCAGTCATGGGGTATGTCGCCGAGTTCCTCGGTTGCCGTGCGGGTTCGGTCTTGCGGAGAGAGATCGACGGAACCGTACCCTGTGCGCTCCCCGGTATGCCGTCCGGCACCCGTGCCACGGTCCGAACGGCACCACCGAAACGATGGCTTCGGGAGTGTCCGGTGGCGGTCCCGGCGGCGCGGCGCACCCAACGCCGGTGTCCTCCTCCCCGCTTCGCCGCCGTGCGCCGCCGCGTGCGGGCGGTGCCTCCTCGCGCACGCCGTGACCGGTGGCGACGCCTTCACCCGCCCGGCCGTCGCACGTCCCGCCGCCCCGATCCCTGCCGCACCTGCCGCACCTGCCGCCACGGCCATCCTGGTCAGGACCGGTGGGCGGTGTGGCCGGATTCCGGGGGTGGCAGGCCCGGGTGCGGGCCCGGTTGGGGCGGGTGAGGGTCCGAGTGTGCCCGATTCAGCTGTTGTGCTTGACGATGGTCCATACCTTCGGCACGGTGCTGTGCCGTGACGTGAGAGCGCTTCACCCCCCACTTCCGAGGAGCGCGTGTCATGGCGACGACACCCAAGGGCCGCCCCCTGCCCGGAAACCGGACCGGTACCGCCACCGGTCCGCCCGGGCGGTCGCGTGCCCGGCCCGGACGGTCACCCGCCCGGACTCCGCCACCGCCTGCCTGACGCTTCCCGCGCACCGCGCGTCCTCCCCGCCCTCCCGGGCGCGCGCGGTGCCGGCGCCGTCCCGTCCGGTATCACCCGGACGAGACCCGCCGGGGGCGGGGACGCGCTGCTCACACACGCCCACACGCACCGACCGACACCGCATGGAGGCTCGCCCATGACCCCTCTCAGCCGACGCGGACTGCTCCGCACAGCCGTGGCCACCGCCCTCGCCGCCCCCGCCGCCGGGTTCCTCGCCCAGCGCGCGAGCGCGGGCGGTCCCCAGCAGCCGAAGGCGGCCGGTCTGCCGCTGAAGATCGTCAACAACAGCGGCGCGTACGACAACGGTTCGGTCCATGTCTACATCGTGGGCAACGACGGCACCCACCAGTGCTACGTCACCCCCGGCGGTGAACTGAAGCAGGTCCAGCTCTCCGACAACGGCCCCGACGGCTTCACCGACTACGCCATCCCCCTCACCGGCACCGAGACCACCGTCCAGCTGCCTCAGATGTCCGGCCGGATCTACATTGCCTGCGGCGAGAAGCTGAAGTTCAAAGCCGTGGACGGCGGGCAGGGCGCGGCACTGGCCTACCCCGCCGGATGGGTCGAGTCGGACCCGAACTACCCCGTCGTGCACGACTGCGCCGAGTTCACCCACAAGAACGGCGCGATGTACTGCAACACCACCATGGTGGACATGTTCAGCGTGCCGCTGGCCATCGGCCTCAAGGGCGACAAGGACCAGACCACCGGCACCCTCAAGCCCGGTGCCCGGGCGCGCGTCTTCGACCAGGTGCGCTCCGCCGACGGGTTCTCGAAGCTCGTCGTGGACGACAAGCGTGTCATCGCACCGGGCCACGGCATAGGCTCCGGCCTCTTCGCCGACGACTACTTCGCCCCCTACATCGACGAGGTCTGGTCGGCCTACGCGGGCAAGGATCTGAAGGTCACCACCAACGCGGGCACGTTCACCGGGCGGGTCAGCGGCGACACGCTCTCCTTCTCGGGCCCGGCCCAGGTCTCCTTCCGCAAGCCGACGACGAAGGACGTGCTCTTCTGCGACGGCGCCCTCGCCGCGCCCAACGACGGCACCACCGGCCCCGTCGCCGCGGTGCTCGGCGCGGCCTTCAACAGAACCACCCTGCTCACGACGGCGGAACAGCCCACCACCGACCCGGCCGGCTTCTACCAGGGCGACCGCACCCACCACTACGCCAAGGCCATGCACGCCGCGACCGAGGACGGCAAGGCCTACGGCTTCGCCTTCGACGACGTGGCCGGATTCGCCTCCTACATCGAGGACGGTGCCGCCCGGGAGATGACGCTCACGCTGACGCCCTTCGAGTAACCTCCGGCCGCTGATCCTCCGGCCGCCCGTGTCCCCACGGCCCGCCGCGGACCTGGCCGCTTTTTGCCGCGCCGGCAACAAACCTCGCCCCGCCTGCGCCTCAGGCCGGAAGATCGGTTCCGAGCCGCCGGCCGGGCGGGCCGGCCGACGCCGGTCCGGGCAAGCGGCACGAGGGGCACAGCGGCGGTACAGGAGGACACATGTCAGCACAGGCCACGACGACGCAGCCGACCCACCGGCTGGTCGCCACCCCAGCCGGCCGGACCCACCTGGTGGAGCAGGGGAGCGGGCCACTGGTCCTGCTCCTGCACGGGTTCCCGGAGTCCTGGTACTCGTGGCGCCACCAGCTGCCGGCCCTGGCGGCGGCCGGCTACCGCGTGGTCGCGGTGGACGTCCGCGGGTACGGGCGCTCGTCCCGTCCCGCGGACCCGGCAGCCTACCGGATGCTCGACCTGGTGGAGGACAACGTCGCGGTGGTGCACGCCCTGGATGCCACCTCGGCGGTGGTCGTCGGGCACGACTGGGGCGCGACCATCGCCGCGCACTCCGCGCTGGTGAGGCCGGAGGTCTTCCGCGCGGTGGGGCTCCTGAGCGTCCCCTACACCCCGCCCGGCGGACCCCGGCCCAGCCAGATGTTCGCCCAGATGGGCGGGGACGAGGAGTTCTACGTCTCCTACTTCCAGGAGCCGGGGCGGGCCGAGGCCGAGATCGAGCCCGATGTGCGGGGCTGGCTCGCCGGTTTCTACGCGGCCCTGTCCGGCGACACCATGCCCGCGGCCGACGCCCCCGACCCGCACTTCGCCGGCCGGGGCCGCACCCTGCGCGAGCGCTTCCCCGCCGCGCGGCCCGCCTGGCTGACCGAGGAGGTCCTCGACGTCTACGCCGGGGAGTTCGAGCGGACCGGCCTGACCGGTGCCCTCAACCGCTACCGGAACATGGACCGCGACTGGGAGGACCTGGCCACCTACGGCGGCGCACCCCTCACCCAGCCGTCGCTGTTCGCGGGCGGCGGCCGGGACGCCTCCACCACGTGGCTGTCCGACGCCATCGCGGCCTACCCGACGACCCTTCCCGGGCTGCTCTCCTCGCGGATCCTGGAGGACTGCGGACACTGGATCCAGCAGGAGCGTCCCGCCGAGGTCAACCAGCTCCTGATCGACTGGCTGGCCGCCCTGCCCGAGTGAGCCGCCGCCTCCCTGCAGCGCGGCCGCGCAGCAGGGAGGGACCGGGCCGCCGGCCGCGGTGCCGGGACTTCTCCCCCTACGTCCCCGTGCTCCCGTTGCGGCTCCCGTGCGCGCCGGCCGGACGGCGCCCGACTCGCCCCGGGCACCCCGGTGTTCACGTATCGGTCTCCCTGCTCCATGATGTCCGCGGACAGCGGCGCTCGAACGGAGCGTCGAAACGGGGAGGGAGTTCGCAGTGGACAGACGCAGGTTCCTCAAGGGCGCGGTCGCCCTGCCGGCCGCGGGGCTGCTGGCGTACGCGGGCGGCACGGGTGCGGCGGTGGCCGGGGAGCGTACGGGTGCCCGCCCCCGCACCGCCGCGCCCTCGGACTGGATGGCGGCGCTTGCGCCGTCCACCACGCTGAACTCGCTCACCCTGCCCGGCACCCACGACTCCGGCGCGCGCTTCGGCGGCCCCTGGGTGGAGTGCCAGGACACCCTGATCGCCGACCAGCTCCTGGCGGGGGTGCGCTTCCTCGACGTGCGCTGCCGGGCCATCGACGGCGTGTTCGCCATCCACCACGGGGCCTTCTTCCAGCACCTGATGTTCGGTGACGTGCTGATCGCCTGCCGCGATTTCCTCGCCGCCCATCCCGGCGAGACGGTCCTGATGCGAGTGAAGCAGGAGTACTCCGACGTGAGCGACGCGGAGTTCCGGAAGATCTTCGACGTCTACCTGGACCAGAAGGGATGGCGCTCCCTCTTCCGGCTCGACAGCACGCTGCCGACGCTGGGGGAGGCCCGCGGCAAGGTCGTCCTGCTGGCCGACAACGGAGGGCTGCCCGGCCCGCGGTGGGGCGACACCGCGCTCTTCGACATCCAGGACGCCTACCAGTCCGAGCCGTTCGCCAAGTACCCCAAGATCGAGGCGCAGTTCCGCAAGGCGGCGGCCCAGCCCGGCCCCCTCTACATCAACTTCGTGAGCACGGCGGCCGGACTGCCGCCCGCCTCCAACGCGGACCGCCTCAACCCCCAGGTCCGCGACTTCCTCAACAGCTCCGAGATGGCCGGGAAGACCGGTCTGGGCATCGTCCCGATGGACTTCCCCCAGGCGGAGCCCGGCCTGCTGGAGGCCGTCCTGAAGCACAACCCGGCACGCTGACGGCCCGGCCGCGCCGGGAGGGGGTCCGGGCAGGCTCACGACCCGTTCGTGGCCTGCCCGGACCGCTGCTGGGTGAGGGGCGCCGCGATGTCCTCCAGGCCGCGCCGTTCCGCCGGAACGGCCAGGGCGACGGCCACGAGTCCCGCCACCGTCATCAGCCCGGCACCGATCCCGAAGGCCAGCACGGTGTCGCCGGCCACTCCCGTCCCGGTGAGCTTGGCGAAGACCAGCGGGCCGCTGATGCCGCCCGCCGCGGTGCCGACCGCGTAGAAGAAGGCGATCGCCAGCGCGCGGGTCTCCATCGGGAACACCTCGCTGACTGTCAGGTACGCGGAGCTGGCCCCCGCCGAGGCGAAGAAGAGCACCGCGCACCAGCAGGCGGTCAGGGTGGTGGCGGACAGATGGCCGCCGCCGAAGAGCCAGGCGGTGCCGAACAGCAGCACGCCGGAGAGCAGATACGTCCCCGAGATCATCGTCCGCCGTCCGAGGGTGTCGAAGAGCCTGCCCAGCAGGAGGGGGCCGCAGAAGTTCCCGGCGGCGATCACGGCGTAGAAGTACCCGGTCGTCCGGGAGGGGACGTCGAAGAAGGTGATCAGGATGGTGCCGAAGCCGAAGGTGATGGAGTTGTAGAGGAATGCCTGCCCCAGGAAGAGCGCCAGTCCCAGCACCGCCCGCTTGGGGTAGTGGGTGAAGACGGCGCGGGCGATGAGCCCGAAGCCCACGGCTTTGCGCTGGTGGATGGTGATCGGGCCGGCGGGCGGCGGCAGCTCGCCGCCCCGGTCCCGGAGCGTCCGGCGCTCCGCGCGGCGCACCAGCTCCTCCGCCTCCGCCCCGTGGCCGTGGATGAACAGCCAGCGCGGGCTCTCGGGCACATGGCGCCGCACCAGGAGGATGACCAGGCCCAGGACGACGCCGAGCGCGAAGGTGAGGCGCCAGCCGACGTCCGGAGGAAAGATGCTCGTGTCCAGCATCAGGATGGACAGCAGCGCCCCGCCGGCCGCGCCCAGCCAGAAGCTGCCGTTGATGATGACGTCCACCTGGCCCCGGTACCTGGAGGGGATCAGCTCGTCCACCGCGGAGTTGATGGCCGCGTACTCGCCGCCGATGCCCAACCCGGTCAGGAAGCGGAAGAGGAAGAACCACCAGCTCTCGAAGGACAGGGCGGTCATGGCCGTGGCCGACAGGTAGACGGCGAGGGTGAGCATGAACAGCTTCTTGCGGCCCCGCCGGTCGGTCAGCCAGCCGAAGAACAGCGCGCCCGCGCAGGCCCCGGCCACGTACAGCGCCGCGGCCAGGCCGGTGACCTGCCCGGCGCTGATGTCCAGGCCGCTGTCCGGCTCCGACAGCCGGCCGGCGACGTTGCCGACGACCGTCACCTCCATACCGTCCAGGATCCAGACGGTGCCGAGCCCGACGACGATCATCCAGTGCCAGCGCGACCAGGGGAGGCGGTCCAGCCTCGCGGGCACGTCCGTGGTGACCGCCCCCTCCTCGACCTCCGCCCCCAGCTCGCCCCGCGGCTCCTTCCCGGCCATGCCCTCACCCTCCGTTCCCGGTGTGCGTCAGTGGCGCATTGCAGGTCCCCCGCGGAAACGGGTTCACTCAGGTGCACCTCGACGGCACACGGCGCACCGAGCGACGCCAGGAGGAAGGCCGCGCGGCCCACGGCGTTCCGCCGCCGACGGGAGCCGGCCGCGGGCCCGCCCGGCGCGGCCGGACGGGGGCGCACACGTATGACCCGGGCGGGAAGCTTCCCGCCCGGGTCATACGGTGGCGCCGGAACCGGTCCGGTGGCCACGCGTCCCACGCCGGCGGCGCAGGACCGGCTTCGGTGCTGCCGCACCGCCGGGCCTCCCCCTTCCCGGCGGTGGCGGCGACGGCCATGGCGGTCGGAGTCGTCCGCCATGGCCGTCGCCGCCCGTGTCATGGGCCGCGGTTCACCGGGGCCGCGCGGGCGGGCCGGGACCGTACGCCTTCCCCGCGAGCACCGGACACCGTCGCGCGGTGGGTCCTGGCTTGCCGGTCGCGTGTGCCTGCGCCCGTCACGCCACCCGTCAGGCGGCCTGGTCCGTCACCGCGATGTGCGGGGCGAGCGCGGTGACGCTGAGGCGGCCGTTGTCCACCCAGGCGGGGAACTTCAGCGTCTTGTGGCTGCGGGAGGCCGGCGGCGTGACCTGGAGGTAGGAGGCGTGCCGGGCGCCGGAGGTGCCCTCGTTGGCGTGCGTCCAGGACACGACGGCCTCGGCGCTCGCGCCCTTCTTGAGCGTGAGCGTCTTCTTGCCGGGGTCCTTCGCGTACCAGGTGTCGCCCCAGTGCACGGAGGAGCCCAGCGCCCGGTGCCCCGATCCCTCAAGCCCCAGGCCGGGGTAACCGCGCAGGAGGCAGGTGTGGCCGCTGGTGTTCTTCAGCTTGAGCACCACACCCGCGTGGTTCATCCCGCCGCCGAGCTTCTGCCCGAACGAGGCGGTCAGCCCCGAGGCCGTGCAGGTGGGCGTCGCCGCGCGGCTGCCCGCGGCCTGCGCCGCGCCGGCCCCCGCGAGGCCGAGTCCCGCGACGGCGACGAGGGCCAGCCCCGCCCCGCCGATCCGCTTGGCCAGACGCCCCCGTGCGGTGCCGTTGCTGTGGTGCAGTTCGGTCATGTCACTCATGACAGTGGTTCCCCTCCCGAAAAGGCGTTTCCGTGTCGTACAGGAGATTGGATGCCATTGCGGAGTGAAAAGTTCTCCGCATACCTAATCGAACACTGTGATGTGCCTCACTTTTCCTGGTGCTCTCGCGATCCGGCCGGAGCGGGGCAAGGGCCCGTGTGGCCGGGGCGGGGACGGGGCCGGGGCGCGGGAGGCGACGGGAGAACCGAGTGGCACCCGGCCGACCCCTACCTCCTGTCACCAGGCATGGAACCGCTCACCGACCCGGAGATACGGGCCTGCTTCGTCAACTGCTCCAAAGGAGAGGCCCGGAGGATGTACGTCCCACGGGATCTGGAGGAGCGCCCCTGGGGAGATCTGGACTTCTTCGGCTGGCGGGATCCGGGTGCCCCCGACCGAGGGCACCTAGATGAGTGAGTCCGATGTCTTTAGTGGTCGTACGCGATCAGTGAGCGCTTGACCGTTGCTCCGGTGTGCCAGTTGTGCCAGATCGCGGTGGCCAGGGCCAGCAGGCGTTGTCCTGTGCGGGCGAAGACTCCGGCCGGGGTTCTGCCGCCGTGTTGTTCGAGGCTGAGCTGTCCCTTGAGGGTGTCGATGACGGCCTCGATCCACTGGCGGATGCGAGCGACCTTGCCGAAGCGGGCCGGTTCGTCCCTGCGGTCCGGCCGTACCAGGTGGGCGCCGAGCCGGTCGGTGACGAAGTCTTCGAACTCCCGGCCGGCGAAGCCCTTGTCGGCCAGGATCACCTGCCCGGCCCGGATCAGGTGGTGGTCGCGTTCCAGCAGGGCGGCCATCACTTCCCGCTCTCCGAGTTTGGGGTTGGCCAGGCACCAGGTGACGGGCATGCCCTCGGCGGTGGTGACCAGGTAGAGCCGGAATCCCCAGAAGAAGCGGGAGTGGCTGCGGCAGTAGCCGTATCCGGCGTGCCCGGCCAGGCCGGAGCGTTTGACGGTCTCGCGGGAGGCGGCGCAGGGCAGCGGGGTGGAGTCGGTCAGGCGCAGGCCGTCGTGCCAGGTCGGGACCTGACGGGTGAGCATCTCGATGGTGTGGCTGATCAGCGGCCCGGCGGCGTTGAGGCGTTTGTTGTAGGCGGACTGCTGGGGCAGGTAGCGGAAGAGGTGGCCGAGGCGGGCGTGGGCGAAGCGGATCCAGTGCCGGGCGGAGGGGAAGCCCAGCAGGACTTGTGCGACTGCCAGGCACAGCAGTTCGCTGTCGGTGAGTTTCGGGGGTCGCCCGATCCGGCGAGAGGGAGCCACATGGTCGTCGATGAACACGTAGAGTGCCGCCAGAAGGGCGTCCAGGTTCGAAGTCACACTCAGACCAACGGGCGCCCTTCGCCATGGTCGCGGCCAGCACAAACATCGGACTCAATCATCTAGTCGCCGAGTACGACGGCCGCCCCGTCGGCGTCGCACTGAGGGCCTCCACCGGAGTGCTACCGCAGCTACACGAAGACGACGGTCTGTTCCGTGTGCCTGACCTCCCACCCGGGCACCGGGGTGGCACTGCTGGCGGCCCCGAGGCCGGGAGCGGCGGGACGGCAGGGCAACACGGTGGGGGCCTACCTGTGCGCGGACCTCGCCTGCTCCCTGTCTGTGTGTGTGGGGGGGGGGGGGGGGAAGGAAGCAGGTCGGGGGCGTCCGGCGCGGGGGAGAAACGCTCACCCCCGAGCAGAAGATCGACCGCCTGCGCGGCAACCTCCGGGAGTTCCTGGTGAAGATCGGTGTCGACGACATGGATCGGTGAGTCACCGGGCCATGCCGCTCCCGTATGCGGGGTCCGCTGGTCCGGCCCCTCAACGGGTACGTACTGATGCGGCGGAGCGGGTGGGAGGGTGTTCCTCCGACCCGCTCCGGGTGTCGCATGCGTGTGTGGTGTTGT
>NZ_VJOK01000001.1:6992050-7015271 GCF_013302895.1 Streptomyces albus subsp. chlorinus
TGGTCGCGAAGGGGAATTGACTGATCGCCCGAAACGGTGACGCTCCCTCCACGGAGGGTCAGTACAGGCTTACAGTACGTGCGAGGGGCGTCCAGGCCTGAAGTCGTACACGAGCCGTCGGGCGCCCTTCACCATGCGCACCGGACCGCCGAGACGGGGGACGGGGGCGGGACCGGGTCGGGCGCCGGGCCGGGTTCGGGTCCCGGTGTGGGGGGCCGGGGGTTCGGAGGCACCGGGTCGGGTTCCGGCCGGGGAGGTGCGGGCGGCACCGGATCGGGGCCCGGCAAGGGTGCCGGGCCGGGCACGGGGCCCGGTTCGGGCGCGGGGGGTCCGGGACCCGGGCCCGGATTGGGCGGGGTGGGTTCCCGGGCGGACAGCCGGCGGAGTTCGTGGCGGTCTGACATGGCGGTATCGCTGGGAGTCGCGGACAACATGTGCATCACTGGGGGTCAGCTGCTGTGCTCCCTCAGCGGTTCCGGCCGGCGGCCTCACTGTCCCGGCCGTGGGCCGCGTGGGACAGCATCGATGTCTTCCCGTCCGGGTACCGCGGGCTCCGGGGCTGAAACCGCGGGCCCGGTGGTGGAACCGCGGTGTGGTCCGCCGTGGCCGGGTAACCCCGTGGGGCTGCGAGGGCCGTGTCGCCGCACGGGGCGGGGCGCGGCCGACGCGGGGCACGTTGTGGAGGCTGCGATGGAGTACGCGCAGGAGGGCCCGTACCGGTTCCGGGTGGAGCCGCAGGACGGGATGCGGGCTCCCGGAGTGGTGTTCGCCTCCGAGGGGCTGCTGCGGGACGCGGAGCGGTCGCTGGAACAGGTCGCCAACGTGGCCACCCTGCCGGGCATCGTGGGAGCCTCCTACGCCATGCCCGACATCCACTGGGGCTACGGCTTCCCCATCGGGGGCGTCGCCGCCACCGATGTGGCCGACGGGGGTGTGATCTCGCCCGGCGGTGTCGGCTTCGACATCTCCTGCGGGGTGCGGCTGCTGACGGCCGACTGCGGCCGCCGGGAACTCGCGCCGGCCTTCCAGGAGCTGATGGACGGCCTGGGCCGTGCGGTGCCGCGCGGCGCGGGACCCGGTGGCGTGTGGAAGCTGAGCGGGCCCGGCGAGCTGGAGTCCGTCCTGGAGGGCGGCTCCCGGTACGCCGTGGAGGAGGGCCACGGGGAGGAGCGGGACGTGTGGCGTTGCGAGGACGGCGGGGCGGTGGCCGACGCCGATGTGCGCCAGGTGGGCGAGCGGGCCCGTGAGCGCGGCCTCGCCCAGGTCGGCAGCCTGGGTTCCGGCAACCACTTCCTGGAGGTCCAGCGGGTCGCCGAGGTCTACGACGAGCCGGTCGCCGCCGCGTTCGGGCTGGCCAGGGACCAGGTGTGCGTGATGATCCACTGCGGTTCGCGGGGGCTCGGCCACCAGATCTGCACCGACCACGTACGCGTCATGGACAAGGCCATGCCCCGCTACGGCGTCCAGGTCCCCGACCGGCAGCTGGCCTGTGCCCCGGCCGACTCCCCGGAGGGCCGCGACTACCTCGGTGCGATGGCGGCGGCGGCGAACTACGGCCGGGCCAACAGGCAGTTGCTGGCCCAGGCGGCACGCCGGGTCTTCCACCGTGCGGCGGGCGCCCGGCTGACCCTCGTCTACGACGTCTCGCACAACCTCGCCAAGGTCGAGACGCACACCGTGGACGGCGCGCGGCGGCGGCTGTGCGTCCATCGCAAGGGCGCCACCCGGGCCTTCCCTCCCGGCCACACGGATCTGCCGGAGGATCTGCGGGAGGCCGGCCAGCCGGTGCTCATCCCCGGCACGATGGGCACGGCCTCCTACGTGCTCACCGGCGTTGCCGGAGGGGACGCCTTCCATTCCACCTGCCACGGCGCGGGCCGCGCCCTCAGCCGCCACCAGGCCGCGCGGACGACCGGCGGCAAGCAGCTGCGGGCCCGTCTGGAGGCGGAGGGCATCGCGGTGCGCCCGCTGTCGCCGCGCAGCCTCGCGGAGGAGACGCCCGAGGCGTACAAGGACGTGACCGCCGTGGTCGAGGCGAGCGAGGGCGCGGGCCTGTGCCGCAAGGTGGCCCGTCTGGTCCCGCTCGGCGTGGTCAAGGGGTAGCCCTCGCGGCTGCCGCCGCATTCGAGGACGGCGGTCGCGTTCGAGGAGGGCGACCGGGGAAAGGCGATCGAGGGAGTCGCATCTCGAAGGCCCGAGGCCCGAGGCCCGAGGCCCGAGGCACAAGGCACAAGGCCCGAGGCCGGAGATCGGAGGTCTCGGGCCGGAGGCGGTCCCGGAGGCCGGGAGTTCCTGCGTCCCGGCCTCCCTGCGTCGCGGCCTCCCGGCGTCCCAGCGTCAGACGTCCACCGTCGCCGCGCACGACCACCCGTACGGGTCCGGCCCCATCCGCAGTCCGTGCCAGGACACCGCCTTGGGTGCCGCCCCGGTGACGGGCACCGCCGACAGGTCCGTCACCGCGAGCCGTGCCTCGACGGCACCGTCCTCGACGGTCCGCGCCTCGGCCTCCACGGGCACCTCGCCGTGGACCTCCAGACGGAAGACCACCTCCTCCAGCAGCGCCGCCAGCACGTCCTCGTCGCTGTCCCGGGCGACGCGGACCCGGCGCAGGGCACCGGGCCCGGCCCGGGACAGGTCGGCGAAGGACTCGACCAGTCCGAGCACCGCCTCCGCCAGGCACTGCTCGCGGCTGGTGCCCCAGGCTTCGACGCGTACGTCCGCGGTGTGCGGGACGGCGCGGTGCCCGCCCCGGCCCTGCCTGCGCGCCTGGAGGTCGTCGCCGCTCTCGCCCACCATGAGCAACCGCCTGCCCTCGTCTCGTCGTGGCGCGCACGCCCGCCCGGGTGCGTCAGCGCCGCCGGTCCGTCAACAGGTCCCTCGCCACACGGGTGTCCCGTACCGAGACCGCGATACGTGCGAACGGCGCGCCGCCACGGGTCTCGACGACCACCACCGGCCGCCACGGGCGGACCGCGACGAAGTCCTGCCCGTCCCCGTGCCGCCAGACACCGAGATGGGACATCCCCGGGACATAGCTGGTCCGCCCGGGCTCGCCCCGCAGCGGGCGCCACCAGGAGGGCTCCTCGCCGATCCGCGCCACCGCGGACAGCGGCACCCGGATCTCCCGGTGCCCCGTGGCGAGCTTCTCCCACCACGACGGGCGGACGACCAGATCGTCCCCGTCGGTCAGCAGCCGTGCCATCGCCTGGGACCACCTCCCTCACCAGGCTGGGCCCCCGGCGGCGCCCCCGCATTCCGGGGAGGGGGCCAGGTGTAGGCCGCGGGACCCGTGGTTACGCACGGGGGGCGGAGTACGTCGGACCATGCCGAAGACCATCAGGAGGAGATCATGGCCCACCGGATCAGCGAGATCATGACGGCCGACCCGATCACCGTCGAGCCGGAGACCGCCATATCCGAGGTCGCCCGGCTCATGCGGGACGAGGACTTCGGTGAGGTGCTGGTCAGCGAAGAGGACCACCTGCGGGGTGTCGTCACCGACCGGGACCTCGTCGTCCGCGCGCTGGCGGACGCCCGCGACGTCGACACCACCAGCGCCCAGGACGTGTGCAGCGGCGACGTGGTCACCTGCGCGCCGGACGCGGAGATCGACGACGCCGTACGGCTGATGCGCGAGAACGCGGTCCGCCGCCTGCCCGTCGTGGACGGTGACGAACTCGTCGGAACGGTCACCATGGGCGACATCGCCCTGCAGCGCGACCCCAACTCCGCGCTGGCCGATGTGAGCTCCGCGCAGCCGAACCGCTGATCGCCGGGCGCCCCGCCGGACGCCGGACCGGCGGGCCGGGGACGGCCGGGCCACACGTGGGGAGCCGTTCTTCCGTGGTGCTCAGCGGGCCACGCGGGGCGCGGGCGTCACCCGGATGAGGGCGTTGATGACGTGGTCCATGGTGTCGGAGCCGGGGTCGTCGGTCAGGTTGGACAGCAGCCGCACCATGAAGCGCATCGCGGCCGGGGACCGCACGGCGTTCTGGGTGACGAGCGAGGTGAAGGCCGGGCGCGCCATCAGCGCGGAGAAGCCGCGGCCGAGCCGGTAGTAGCGGCCCAGCCGGCGGGCCATCTGAGCCGGGTACGCCTCCAGCGCACGTTCCCGTGAGGGGCCGGCGGGCCGGGCGAGGGCCTGCGCGGCGATGTCGGCGGCGAGTTCGGCCGACTCCATGGCGTAGGCGATCCCCTCTCCGTTGCACGGGTTGACCATGCCTCCGGCGTCACCGATCAGCATGAGGCCGCGCCGGTAGTGGGGGAGGCGGTTGAAGCCCATCGGCAGGGCCGCGCCGCGCAGCGGACCGTCGGCGTTCCCCGAGCCGTCCGCGTCGCGCAGCCCCCACTCGGCGGGTGTGCGGGCCAGCCAGGTGTCGAGCAGCCGGCGGGCCTGCATCGAGCCGGTGCGCGAGTCGTTGAGCACCCCCAGACCGACGTTGACCCTGCCGTCGCCCATCGGGAAGATCCAGCTGTAACCGGGGAGGATGCGGCCGTCGTCGCGCCGCAGGTCCAGCCACGATTCCAGGTACGGGTCCAGGTGCTTGGCGGGGCTGCGGATGTAGCGGCGCACCGCCGTACCGACGGGACGCTTCGGGAGGCGTTCGATGCCCACGGCCACGGCGAGGCGTCCGGCGACCCCGTCCGCCGCGACGACCAGGGGGGCCGTGAAGTCCCGCCGCTCGCCGTCCGGCCCGCTCGCGGAGACGCCGGCGACACGCCCCGCGCGGTCCAGCAGCGGCCCGGTCACCTTCGTACCGGTGTGCAGTCGGGCGCCCGCGGCCTCGGCGTGCCGGGCGAGGAGCTGGTCGAAGTCCTCGCGGGTGCGGGTCAGGCCGTAGCCGGGGAAGCTGCTGCTCTCGGGCCAGTCGAGTTCCAGGGTCCGGCCACGGGAGACGAAGCGCAGACCCCTGTTGCGCATCCAGCCGGGTCCCGTCGTGTCGATGCCCATCCGGACCAGCTGCCGCACGGCGCGCGGCGTCAGCCCGTCGCCGCACACCTTCTCGCGGGGGAACCGCGCCTTTTCCACCAGCACCACATCGAGGCCCTGCCGCGCCAGGTGGTAGGCGGCCGTGGAACCGCCGGGCCCCGCGCCCACGACGACGACCTGGGCGTCGGCCGCGGCCTGTGGGCTCATGCGGCGGCCTCCTGGGGTGCGGGCGCGGCCGGGGCGGGGCGCGGGGCGTCGCGGACGGCGCGGTGCAGGGCGACGACGCCTCCGGTGAGGTTCCGCCACGAGACGTGCGACCAGCCGCAGCCGGCGATCACGGCGGCGAGTTCCCGCTGCGCGGGCCAGGCGCGGATGGTCTCGGCGAGGTAGGTGTAGGCGTCCGGGTTGCTGGAGACGCGGCGGGCGATCCTGGGCAGACCGTCCCTCAGATACCGCAGGTAGACGGTGCGGAACGGCGGCCAGGCCGGGTGGCTGAACTCGCAGACGACCAGCCGGCCGCCGGGCCGTACGACCCTGGCCATCTCGCGGAGCGCGGCGGGCGCGTCCACCACGTTGCGCAGTCCGAACATGATGGTCACCGCGTCGAACTCCGCGTCCCGGAAGGGGAGGTGGAGCGCGTCCCCCACCCGCAGGGTGACGGGCCGGTGGGCGCCGCGGCCGACCATGCCCGCGGAGCGGTCCACGCCGACGACGGTGGCGCCGGAGCGCCCCAGGGCCTCGGTGGAGACGCCGGTTCCGCAGGCCACGTCCAGGCAGCGTTCCCCGGGGCGCAGCGCCAGCGCCTCGCGGGCACGGGCGCGCCACACCCGGTCCTGTCCCGCGGACAGGAGGGTGTTGGTCAGGTCGTAGCGGGGTGCCGCCTGGTCGAACATCGCGGACACGTCGTCGGGATTCTTCGCGAGCGTCGCTCTGGTCATGGAAGCTCCTGGGTGGGGGAGGGGACTACGGGGCGGCCGGGCCGGGGCGGGGCCGGGCGGGGTGTCGGGCGCCGTCGGGCGTCAGAGGTTTCCCCGCAGCTCCTGTTCGCGCTCGACGGCTTCGAAGAGGGCCTTGAAGTTCCCCTTGCCGAACCCCCGGCTGCCGTGCCGTTCGATCAGTTCGATGAAGAAGGTCGGCCGGTCCACCAGCGGGCGGGTGAAGATCTGCAGCAGGTAGCCGTCCTCGTCCCGGTCCACGAGGACGCCCCGGGAGCGCAGCTCGCCGATGTCCACCCGGACGGCGCCGATCCGTGCGCGCAGTTCCGGGTCGTCGTAGTAGGTGTGCGGGGTGGGGAGGAAGTCGACCCCGGCGGCCCGCAGGGCGTCCGTGGCGGCGAGGATGTCCTTGGTCTCCAGCGCGATGTGCTGGGTGCCGGGGCCGCGGTGGTAGGCGAGGTACTCGTCGATCTGGGAGCGGCGCCGGCCGGGGGCCGGTTCGTTCAGCGGGAGCTTGACCTTGTGCGAGCCGTCGGTGACGACCTTGCTCATCAGCGCGGAGTACCGGGTGGCGATGTCGTCGCCGACGAACTCGGCCATCGTCGAGAAGCCCATGGTGCGGCGGTAGAAGTCGACCCACTGGTCCAGCAGGCCCAGCTCGACGCAGCCCACGACGTGGTCGATCCGGTGGAAGAGGCGCGGGCCGGCGGGCCGGGGGCCGCCGGGGGCGGGTGCCTCGAAGCCGGGCAGGAAGGGACCGGAGTAGGAGCGGCGCTCGACCAGGGTGTGGCGCAGTTCGCCGTAGGCCGCGATGGCGGCCGTGCGTACCGTTCCGAACCGGTCCTCGTGCTCCTCGGGCTCCGCGAGGACCTCCGCGCCCGCGCGCACCGCGTGCGCCAGCCCCTCGTCCAGGTTCCCGACGGTGAGGGCGATGTCGCTGACGCCGTCGCCGTGCACGGCCGCCCACCGGGTGGCGGGGCTGTCCGGTTCGCCGCCGCCGGTCACCACGAAGCGGACATCGCCGGAGGTGAGGACGTACTCGGCGTGCCCGTGGGGCGAGTTCTCCGGGCGGCGGCAGGCCGTCGGCTCCATGCCGAAGGCGCTCACGTAGAAGTGGGTGGCCTGGCGGGCGTTGCCCACGCTCAGCCGGATGTGGTCGATTCCGGTGATGTCCCACGGGCGGGTGCCGCTCTCCGGGCGGGCGTCCGCCGCCGGGCCGGTGCCCTCGCCGGGCCGGGTTTCGGTACGGCCGGGCAGCGCTTCGGCTGTGGACGTCGCGTCGAGTGGCGTTGGTTTCATGGCGTCGTTCCCTGCGTCGGTGGCATTGAATATCACTATATGTAGCTATGTCATGCGTATAGTGATGATTGACTGCATTGCGTCGTTTTACCGGTTGGTCCGGGCTTCGGGTCGGACGGCAAGCGCGGCCGGTCGGCGAACCTGCTGTCGACACAGCCCACGAGTACCGAACGGCAAGAGGGAAACAATGACCATCCCCGCGATGACCACCCCGTCGGCCGCGGCTTCCCCGGGGGCCGAGCAGCCCGCGGAGCTGGACATGGACCGGCTGTCCCTTCTCCTCTTCGGCCACGCCGCCTTCCAGTACCTCAACGCCGCCTGCGAACTGGAGCTGCTGGACCTGCTCCTGGAGCGGGGCGAGCTGACCGCCGAGGAGATCAGGGCGGAGCTGGGACTGGCCGAGCGGGCCGCCGACATCCTGCTGCTGGGCTGCACCGCGCTCGGGCTGACCCGCAAGGAGGAGGGCCGCTACCGGGCCGCGACGCTGATCGCCTCACTGGCCGAGGACGGCGGCTGGGACAAGCTGAAGGACACCGTGGCCTTCGAGCAGCACATCGTCTACCCGGGACAGGCCGACTTCGTCGCCTCCCTCCGGGAGAACACCAACGTCGGGCTGCGGCGCATCCCCGGTGACGGCCCGGACCTCTACCACCGCCTCAGCCGCCACCCGCACCTGGAGACGGTCTTCTACCGCTACATGCGCTCCTGGTCCGAGCTGGCCAACGAGCACCTCGTCGCGGCCCTCGACCTCGGCGGCGCGACCCGGCTCCTGGACTGCGGAGGCGGGGACGCCGTCAACGCGCTCGCCCTCGCCGAGGCCAACCCGCACCTCCACGTCACCGTCCTGGAGATCCCCTCCTCCGCGCCGGTCACCGAGAAGAGGATCACCGAGGCGGGGCTGGGGGACCGGGTCCTCGTGGAGCCCTGCGACATGTTCGCCGACCCGTTCCCCGGCGGGATGGACTGCGTCCTCTTCGCCCATCAGCTCGTCATCTGGACACCGGAGGAGAACACGGCGCTGCTCCGCAAGGCGTACGACGCCCTCACCCCGGGCGGACGCGTCGTCATCTTCAACTCGATGTCGAACGACGAGGGGGACGGCCCCGTGGTCGCGGCCCTGGACAGCGTCTACTTCGCCTCGCTGCCGGCCGAGGGCGGAATGATCTACCCCTGGCGGCTGCACGAGAAGTGCCTGCGCGAGGCCGGCTTCTCCTCGGTCGAGCGGATCGAGGTACCCGGCTGGACACCGCACGGCATCATCGTCGCCGCCAAGCAGGACACGTGAACGAGACCGCGCCCGTGAGCGGCACCGGACGCGGGAGCGGCCCCCCGCCGGCCGCCGCCTCCCCGGCACCCGGCTCGTTCGCGGCCTTCGTCAGGCTGGCCCGGGTCAAGTTCCTCTTCCAGAGCATGATGGTGACCGGGTTCGGCGTGACCCTCGCCGTCCACGCGACCGGCACCTTCTCGCTGCCCTGGTATCTGGTCACCCTGGCCTTCGCCTGGTCGACGCATCTGATGACCCACTTCTGCAACGAGTACTTCGACCTGGAGGCCGACCGGGCGAACGCGCGGCCCACCTCCTGGACCGGCGGCAGCCGCGTCCTGGTCGACGGACTCCTCTCCCCGGCCACGAGCATCGGCGCCGCGTTCGTCCTCCTGTTCACCTCACTGGCGCTCATCGCCACGATGCCGACACCGCCCGCGCGACTGCTGGCCTGTGCGCTGACCGCGCTCGCCTGGTTCTACACGGCGCCCCCGCTGCGCCTGAACTACCGCGCCCTGGGCGAGGTGAGCTGCGCCGCCGTGCTCTACGGCATGGGGCCCCTCCTCGCCGCCTTCCTCCAGTCCGGCCCGCCCTGTGCGCTGCTGCTGTGGTGCACGGCCTTCGTCGCCGCTCTCCAGGTGCTGCGGTGCCTGATCATGAACCTCGCGGATATCGAGGGCGACACGCGCGTCGGCAAGGCCACCCTGGCCGCCACCCTCGGCCCGCGCCGGCTGACCGCCGTCTACGCGGTGGGCCAGGCCCTCCTGTACGCGGGCGTGGCCGCCCTCGCCGCCGCCCACGTCCTGCCCGCACCGGTGGCCCTCGCCCAGGTGCTGGTGGCGCCCGTGGCGGCCGTCGTGGTGCGCGGCCTCCTCACCGGCGCGATGGAGGACCGCGTCCGCTGCGACGCCGTCACCTTCTGGGCGTCCGTGCAACTGCCGCTCACCACCTGTGCGACCATGCTGGGCCTCCTCGCCGACATGGCACTGGGCGGACGGCCGGCCCCCGCCCTCTGGTCGTCCCTCGCGGGCGGCACCACCGTGCTGTTCGCACTGTGGCTGTACCGGGCGGTGCTCTCGGCCCGCCGCGCGAAGGAGCCGGACGCTGCCGGGACGGCGGAGGCCGCCGGGCGGGAGCGCGGACCGCGATCGGAGGCGCTCGGCGTCCCGGGGGACGGAACCGTGCCCGACGGGGGCGCGCACGGGCACGGGCCCGGGGCGGCGGGCGCACCCCTTCTGTCCGAGGAGCGCGAGGCACGATGACCGGGGCGGTGGGTGCGACGGCCGGGGCCCGCGACCTCGCCGTGTCGGTGTGCCGACGGGCGCACGCGCGCGTGGAGCCCGCACTGCGCGCGGCCGTGGACCGGCTGCCGCGGCACCTGGCCCGGATGAGCGGCTACCACCTCGGCTGGTGGGGTCCCGAGGGGGAACCAACCGGACGGGCCACACCGGGCAAGGCCGTGCGCCCGGCCCTGGCCTACCTCGCGGCCGAGGCGCTCGGCGCCCCGGCGGAGCGGGCGACCCCGGGCGCCGCCGCCGTCGAACTCGTCCACAACTTCGCCCTCGTCCACGACGACATCATGGACGGCGACTCCACGCGCCGCGGCCGGCCCACCCTCTGGCAGCGGTACGGGACCGCCGCCGCCCTGCTGACCGGGGACGGCCTCCATGCCCTGGCCGCGGACACCCTGGCCGCACCGCGCACCCCGCGCGCCGCCTGGGCCGTCTCCCTGCTGACGCGCGCCATGCTGGCCACACTGCGCGGCCAGGAGTACGACCACAGCTCCGCCCGGGCCCCCTGGCGCGGACCGGGTTCGGTGACCCTGGCCGACTACCGCCGTGCGGCCGCCGCCAAGACGGGCGCCCTGCTGGCCGGGGCCGCCGCCATCGGCGCGCTGCTGGCCGGGGGCGGGCCGCGCGACGTGGCCAGGTTCGCGCTCTTCGGCCACCGGATCGGCGTGGCCTTCCAGTGCGCCGACGACATCATCGGCCTGTGGGGCGAGCCGGCCAGGACGGGCAAACCGGTCGGCTCCGACCTCCTCGCCGGCCGCAAGACCCTGCCCGTCCTGGCCGCCCTCGCCTCCGGCACGGATGCGGGGGAGCGCCTTCACACCCTGCTGGCGGGTTCCGAGGGGCGGTTCGGGGAGGCGGAACTGCGTACCGCGCTGGAGCTGACGGAGGCGGCGGGCGGCAGGGCCGGGGCCGAGGCGGAGGCGCGCCGGCAGCGGGAGGGCGCCGTCGAAATGGTCGCCGCCCTGCCGATGCCGGTCCGCGTCCGCACCGAACTGCTCGCCCTGGCGGACCATCTGACGGCACGGGAGAGATGAACGGCCACCCCGTCCCCCGCACCCCGCGCCGGGGGCGCGGCACCGGATCCGGCCCCGCCGAGCGGCTGCGCGACCTGTGGCGCGGCACCGGCGCCGACCTGCCCCGCGGCGACCCCCTGCCCTCCCACCGGGCTCCCATGGAGGGGTACCTGTGGCGCTTCACCGACCCGGAGCGGGGCAGGGTCCTGCTCGTCGCCTGCGGGGTCAACCACCACCCCGGACGGCCCTGGGCGACAGTCGTCGTCTCCGCGCACCCCTCGGGACTGGTGCGCGCGACGAGCCTCGACGGGCCCCGGGCGGACACCCGGACCTTCCGGATCGCCGCGCCGCCCGCCTTCGAACTGGCCCACGACCGGCTGCGGGCCCGGATCGGCGACGGCGTGGACGTCCGGTGCCAGGTGCGGCCGGTACGCACCTGGCCCGCACACCGCGTCCTGCACGGCAGCGGCCTCTTCTCCCTGGTGCCCGGCCTCAACCACTACTGGCACCCGCACCTCTTCGGCGCGCGGGTCGAGGGGGCCGCCACGCTGGACGGGGAGACCTGGGATCTGTCGGGCTGCCAGGTCTACGCCGAGAAGTCCTGGGGCCGGGGCTTCCCGCCGGCCTGGTGGTGGGGGCAGGCGCACGGTTTCGACCGGCCGGACCTGTGTGCGGCGTTCGCGGGCGGCCTCCTGGGCCGTGGCCGGTTCACCGTGCCGGCCAACGGTCTGGTGGTCGCCCTCGGTGACGAGGTCGTCAGCCTGGTCCCGCCCGCCGCGCTCGTGCGGGCGTCGGTGCGGGACGGCCACTGGCACGTGCGGGCCCGCTCCCGCCGGCACCAGGTCGAGATGACCGGGATCTCCCCCGCCGCCGAGCCCCTCGCCCTCCCCGTGCCCCTGCTGGAACGGCACCGCTTCGCCCACACCCGCCACCAGCTGGCCGGCAGGCTGCGGGTCAGCGTCCGGCGCGACGGACGGCTCCTGTGCAGCGGCGCCTCCGCCCTCGCCAGCCTGGAGACCGGGGGGCACCTCGCCATTGACAGGTGCGGCTAAGGTGATTAGCTTCTAGCTAATAACACTAGCCACAACGGGGGATGCCATGACCGAATACCTGACCGTCGAGGGCGGCACCCTCGCCTACCAGGTCGCGGGGTCCGGCCCGCTGATCGTCCTCGCACACGGCATGGGCGACAGCCGCGCCGCCTACCGCGCCCTGATCCCGCGGCTGGTGGCGGCGGGGTACCGGGTCGCCGCGGTCGACCTGCGCGGCTGCGGCGAGTCCGGCACCGACTGGCAGGACTGGAGCCGCACCGCCCTCGCGGACGACCTGCTCGCCGTGATCCGCCACCTGGGCGGCCCGGCCGTGCTCGTCGGCCACTCGATCTCCGGCGGCGCCGCCACCATCGCCGCGGCCCGGCAGCCCTCGCTCGTCACCGCCGTCGTCGAACTCGCGCCGTTCACCCGCAAGCAGACGATCCGCCTCGGGGACCTGCGGGTGAGACGCTTCCGGCGGGGCATGCTGCGGCTGCTGGGCGCGGGCGCGTTCGGCAGCGTGCGGCTCTGGCGCTCCTACCTCGAGGTGGCCTACCCCGGCGTGCGGCCGGACGACTGGTCCGGGCGGCTCGCACGCATCGACGCCCTGCTGCGCGAGCCGGGCCGGATGAAGGCCCTGCGGGGCATGGGCCGCAGCGCCCCGACTGACGCCGGCGCGCACCTGGGCGACGTCCGCTGCCCGGTCCTGGTCGTGATGGGCACGCTCGACCCCGACTGGGCCGACCCGCACGCCGAGGGTGCGGCGATCGTCGAGGCCCTGCCCTCCGGCCTCGGCCGCCTGGAGATGATCGAAGGGGCCGGCCACTACCCGCACGACCAGTTCCCCGACCAGGTGGCCTCGCTGGTGCTCGCCTTCGCCCGCCGGGACGGCGCCCGTGCCTAGGGCGGGGCTGGACGCCGCAGCCGTGGTCGCGGCGGGTGCCGCCCTCGCCGACGAGGTGGGCCTCGCCAACCTGACGATGGGCCTGCTCGCCGAGCGACTGGGCGTCCGCGCCCCCTCCCTCTACAAGCACGTGGGCGGCCTGGACGACCTCAACCGGCGCATCGCCGCCCTGGCGTTGGACGAGGCCGCCGACGCCGTCGGCGGCGCCGTCCGGGGGCTGGCGGGCCGCGACGCCCTGGCGGCCGCGGCACGCGCCTTCCGCGCCTTCGTCGTGGAGCACCCCGGCCGGTACGCCGCGACGATCGGTGTGGAGCCGTCCGGCCCGGACGACCCGCCGGCCACCGCCGGTCGTCGGCTGCTCGACGCCTTCATGGCGGTCCTGCGCGGCTACGAGATCGCGGACGCCGACGTGGACCACGCGCTGCGCATGCTGCGCAGCCTCTGCCACGGGTTCGCCACGCTGCAGGCGGCCAACGGCTTCCAGTGGAGCGCCGACATCGACGAGAGCTTCGAGTGGCTGATCGTCTTCGCCGACCGGGGTTTGCGCGCCATGTGAGCGTGCCGCCGCTCTCCGCCCCGGAACCGCCGGCCCGCCGCCTCTCCGCACGAGGAGGTCATCCGTCCCCGGGCCGCCCGCCGAGGTACGCGCGGACGAGACCGGGCTGCCCGGTGCGCCGCGCGAACGCCCGCGCCGTCTCCAGCGCGGACTCCGCGCGCGCCTCGTACCCCGCCTCGCGGGCCGCCTTACCGAGGGCCACGAGTGACAGCACCATCAACGCGCCCCGGCCGACCGCTCCTGTGCGGGCGAGGGAGGCGTGGTAGCGGCCGACGGCCTCCTCCGCGGCCCGCATCGCCTCCTCCGCCGCGCCCGTACTCAGCAGCATGTGGGCGTGGTTGGTCAGGGCGATGGCCAGGTCCTCCACCGGGCCGCTGTCCACGCCGCCGTCCTCGGACGACCGGGCCTCGACAGCGGCCCGGAAGAGGGCGACGGTCTCCTCGGAGTCGCGCAGCGCCGCCTCCGTCCGCTCCAGCGCCGCCAGGACGCCGGCCCGGTTGCCCAGCGCCCGGGCCAGATCGACGTCACCGCCCTCGTGGCCGGCCTCCGCGACACCGCGCAGCAGTCCCACGGCCTCGTCGGCGCTGCGCAACGCCCGCTTCGGGCGGCGGGGAAGGTACTTGGCGCCCTCGTCCAGGAGGCTCACCCCGAGGTCCCGGCGGTGCGGGAGGGAGGGGGAACGCCGCACGAGGGAGCGGCGCAGGCGGACGGACTCGGCGATGTCCGACCTGCCACCGGCCGCGTTCCCCGTGTCCGTACGCCGGTTGGCGCGGCGGTGCAGGGCGTCCGCGAGCCGTTCCGCGGTCCCGGCGTCGCCGGGGTCACCGTGGGCGCGCAGCACCCCTACCGCGTCGCTCGCGGCCGACTCCGCCCGGTGGGGAAGGCCGAGGGCCGTGAACCGGCGCTCCAGCACCAGCAGCGCGTCGGCCAAGTGACGGTACCGGCCGTCCGGTTCGGCGCGGTACAGGTCCCGCCGGATCTGGACGGCGCCGTTCGCCGCGCGCAGCGCGCGGCGCGGCTCCCCGGCCTCGGCGAGCAGCACACTGTGCAGGCCCAGGGTGTCCGCGAGCTGCCCGGCGACCGAGGGGTCGTCCGGGGCCGCCCGGCGGAGCAGGCCGACGGCCTCGCCGACGGTTTCCGCGGCCTCGGCGGCCGAGCCGGTCGCGTCCTGGACGGAGGCGGTGAACACCAGCAGTGACGAGAGCAGCGCGTGGTGGGCCCCGGGCCGGGAGCGGACGAGCCGGCGGGCGTGTCCGAGTGCCTCGTCGAGCACGGGCCGCGCCGCCTCGGGCCGCCCGCTGTCGAGCAGGATCTCCGCGTGCTGCCGCAGTGCCAGGCAGCACAGCTCCGCCCAGGCGTCGGGACGCCGCTCGGCGTGCTCCCGGAAGCGGGCGAGCGTCTGGGAGGAGGTGTCGAGAGCCTCCGTGAGGCGCCCCAGGGCGGCCAGCGAGAGGACCTGGTTCTGCCGCAGGGTGAAGAAGAGCATGTCGCCGTCCGTGCCGGGCACGGCCTGGTTCCCGAGGATCAGCAACGCCTCGTCGACCACGTCGAGGACCGTCTCGTGCTTCCCGCACCGGCCCAGCACCACGGCCCGCGAGTTGAGCGCCGTCACCAGGTCCCACTCCGCGCCGGGCAGGTCGCGCAGCAACCCCACGGCCTCGTCGGCGCAGGCCAGCGCCGCCTGCTCCTCGCCCGGCCGGTCGAGACACCTGGTCCGCAGTGCGAGGGCCATGCCCAGGTGCTTGCGCTGTCCGGAGCCGTGCTGTTCGACGAGTGCCCGGTTGACGGCGACGGCCAGTTCGGCGAGGGCCCGCTCCTCCGAGCCGGCATGGCCGGTGAGGCTCTGCTGCCGGATGGCGGCGATGTTGAGCGCGACGGCGGTCTCCTCGAGCACCGGCTGCCCGGACCGCAGCTCGCCGAGCAGATGGCGGGCGAGGAGCTGCGCCATGTGGACCGCGGGCGCGTGCAGCACCTCGGTCTTGAGCGGCACGGCCATCAGGACGGTGGCCAGCGTGCTGGTCTCCAGCGACTCCTGGGACAGATACCGCTCCAGCGCCCGGCGCACCGGTGCGGGTTCCAGCGTGCTCGTCACCTGCCGTACGGCCGCGGGGAGCAGGCGCGCCGGGGAGGCCGCGATCGCCTCGGCGCACTCCTCGGCGAACGAGGGCCGCCTGGCCCAGGTCCGGGCCAGGACGGTCAGCGCGTGGTCCAGCAGGTCCCGGGGCAGCTCGGGCAGGGCGGACCGCAGCAGTTCCGGCCGGTCCCCGAGGACGTGGCCGAGGAGGTGCTCGGCGATCCGGTCGGGTTGCAGCGACCCCCAGAAGGCGGAGCCGAGCGGCGGGTAGATGTCCCTCAGCCAGGTGGCGGCGGTGATGCCGGCGTCCTCGCCGAGGTCGCGCAGCCCGGGAACGCACCGCAGGACGTCGCGGGCGGTGGCCTCGTCGGGCGGTGCCGTGAGGCAGGCGAAGGCGACGGCCCGGCGGAGCACGGCGGGGCTCAGGGCGACCCCGTGGGCCCTGGCCCCGGTCAGCCAGTACCGCTCCTCGTGGGCCAGCAGGATGTCCTCGGCCGTCTCCGGTTCCCGGGCCGCGGTGGCGGGGTGCGTCCCGGGCGGGGCCACCGGACGCGGACCCGTCTGCAACAGGGCGGTGAGCGCGGCCAGATGGAGGTCGAGGGCGGAGACGGGGCCGTCGGCGAGCAGGTCGTGTGCCAGGGCCGTGGCGTCGGGGATGAGGCGGCCCCAGTCGGTGTCCCGGTGGCCGGGCAGCCGGCCGAGCGCGCGGGCCAGGGCGAGCAGCGAGGTCTCCAGTTCGGGGCCGGGAGCGGCCGGACCGTCGAACAGCGGTTCAAGCACGTGGTGCACGGGGGACCTGGTGAGGTCGTCGAGCAGCGGGTCGGCCGTGCGCAGCGTGTCCCACCACTCCCCCGCCGAGCGTGCCAGCAGCAGCAACCGGACCGGTGCGCCGCCGTGGCGGTGGTCGAGGGCCCGGACCAGCGCGGTGATCTGCTCGGAGCGGGACTCGGCGTAGTCGATGACGAGCAGCACGGGAACGGTGCCGGCCGCGACGGCGGCGTAGGGCCGGTCCGCGCGGTGGGCCGGGCCCCACGCCGTCAGCTCGCCGGCGGCCCAGCCCTCGGTCCGCAGCCGTGCCGCCAGCTCCCGCGCGGTACGGGACTTGCCGTGGCCGCCCGGGGCCGTCAGCAGGCGGAGCGAGACCCCGGTCCCGTCGGGGTCGTCCTGGACGCACCAGTCGTGGAGACCGGCGAGAAGCTCCTCCCGGCCGTGGAACGGCAGGACGTCGGCGTCCGCGCGCAGCAGGCCCGCGGGCGAGACCGGCCGCTTCGCCGACGGGGGGACCACCAGCCCGGCCAGTTCCACCGACTCCGGCACCGCCGCGTGCTCCCACTCCTCCTCCCACAGCGTGCGGAACCCCGGCTCGGCCAGCAGCCGTTCGGCGGGCAGCGCCTCGATGCGGCCGTGCTGCCAGGCGGTGGCGTCGATCAGCGCGACGCCGATCAGCAGACCGGAGGCGAACAGCGCGGCGCCGGAGAAGCCCGACCAGGGGGAGGGGCCGCGACCGGTGGGGGCCGGCCCCTGGATCGCGCAGGCGAGCCGCCGCGCCCGCGTCCGCGACCCGGGGTTGACCGTGCCCGACAGGTGCTCGCTCTCCCGGAGCCCGCCGACCGCCTCCACGGCGTCCGGGAACCCCACGGCCTGCCAGCGCTGCCCCGGCTCCCCGGTGGTGAACCGTCCCCAGCGCGGGGGAGCCAGGCGGGCGGGCGGCACCCAGCGCGGGTCGTGGACGCGCAGCAGTGCGGCGTCCATGCCCGCCGACCCGTTGCCCAGCCAGGCCACTTCGCAGGCCCACCACTCGCTCTCGTCGGCGCGGACGATCTGTGCCGCGCCGCCGGGGCCCGCACCTGCCACCACATGGGCGGCCGTCAGCACCAGCCGCGGTCCGACCAGGTACCCCGAGCCGTAGGAGCCGCCCCACACGGTGACGGACTGTTCGGCGCGCATCCGGCCCGCGGTCCTGTCACGGCCTCGGTCCCGGAACCGCCGGCGGAGGCGGGGGAGGCGGTGCCGGGTCACGCCGGGAGGAGATGCGGGCCGCGGCACCGTGCTCGTCGACCGGGTTGAGGGTGACGTGGAGCCGTCCGGCCGTGGTGTGCCCGGAGGACTTCTCGCCGTCCGCCCGCAGGACCCAGACCTTCACCCCGCCGGCGGCCTTGTCGTCCTTGCGTACGTCCACGCTGAATTCCAGCTCGACGGGCCCCAGTTCGAACCGTATCGGATCGTCCTGCCCGTCGGCGAGCGCGGCGTTCAGTTCGCTGCGCACTCCTTTGACCGCGTCGGCCAGGCCGACCCACGGCGCGTCCTCCACACTGCCCTCCAGCTGAGCGACAACCGCTTCGAGTTGATCGACGACGCATCACCCTAGCCGCAGCGCCGGCCGCGCCGCATACCGGCGGGATGCGAAGGCGACCCGTCGGCGGGCGGTGTCGCACCGCGTGCGGTCACTGTCGCGGTGGCGCGGTGCTCTCGCGCAACAGCAGGGCGGGCAGCGGGACTTGGACGGTGCGGGCGGGGGAGCCGTCCAGGAGGCGGGTCAGCTCCCCGGCGGCCCGGCGTCCGAAGGCGACCGGGTCGCGGGCGAGGGCGGTCAGCCAGGGGTGGACCATGCGGCAGAGCACGGAGTCCTCCCAGGAGACGAGGGACAGGTCGTCGGGCACGGACAGGCCGCGCTCGGCGGCGGCGGCCACGCCCGCGGCGGCCATCACGTCGTTGTCGTAGACGACGGCGGTCGGCGGCCGTTCCTCGTCCAGCAGGCGGCGGGTCATCGCGGCGCCCTGCGCGTCCGAGTAGTCCGTGGTCAGCGACCGGACGCGCGGCAGCCCGCGCCTTTCGGCCTCCGCGCGCAGCGAGGCGATCCGCCGCTCGGTGTGGGCCAGTTCCGGCAGCCCGGCGACGTGCACGATCTCACGGTGCCCCAGGTCGCACAGGTGGGACACCACGGCGGCCATCGCACCCGCGTCGTCGGCCGAGACGGCCGAGAGGCGGGGCCGGCTCCCGGTGCCCCCGATGGCGACGGCGGGCAGCCCCAGGGCCTCCAGCACACCGGGCCGGGGATCGTTGGTGCGGGGATCGACCAGCAGCACGCCGTCCACCCGGTGCTCGGCCCACCAGTGGCGGTACATGGCGCACTCGGCCGGCACGTCCTCCACCACCTGGAAGAGCAGGCCGAGCCGGCGCTCCGCGAGGACCTGCTGGATGCCGGAGATGAGCTGGAGGAAGAACGACTCGACGCCGAGGATCCGCGCGGGGCGGGCCAGTACCAGTCCGACGGTGGCGGCGCCCTCTCCGGACAGCGCCCGGGCGGCGGTGCTGGGCCGCCAGCCGGCCTGTTCGGCCACCCGTCGCACCCGGGCCCGGGTTGCCTCCGAGACACCGGGGCGGCCGTTGAGGGCGAAGGAGACGGCGCTCTCGGACACCCCCGCACGCCGGGCGATGTCCTTGATGGTCGGCCTGCGGAGCCGGGCGGGCGTACCGGACGGGTCCGCCGGCCGTGCCGGGACCGGAGCCCCCGCGCCGTCCCCGCTTCCCGCCCCGCCCGCGGCCACCGTGTCGTCGCGCCCCTTCGCCGGGTCCACGTCCGGCCACCCCCGTTCCTGTCTTCCCTCACCTGCCGTCCGGCCCGGCCACCTTGCCATCCGGCCCGGCGCCGTGGGCGCCGCGCCCCGCGCTCCTTCTGGCGTTCTGCGGACTAAAGCGTTTGAGTGCCGTCACGCTAAAGCGCATTAGCTCTTGAGTGCAAGGGAGTCGGTGACGGTGGGGGGCAACGGAGTGGCGGAAAAGCGGGCGGGTTTTCCAGGCTATTGACTTTCCCGCTGCGGCAATGCAGCTTATCCCTCGGCGCCGACGACTGACATCGATGTCAGCGCCCTTCGCCGGGGAGTTGTCGTTCCCTGCGGCCCGCCCGACGGCGGCCGCTCCGCGGCGTGTTCCCGTCCTGCTCGAAGGAGCCGTTCGCCGTGCGCAAGTTCCGCATAGCCACCGCCCTCGCCCTCGCCGGCGTCCTCGCCCTCACCGGGTGCACCGTGGGAACGCAGGACGTGGACACCACGAGCGCCGAGGGCGAGGTGCGCGGCACCCTCACGTTCCAGACCTGGAATCTGCGGGCCACCTACCGGGACTACTTCGAGGGACTGATAGCCGACTTCGAGAAGAAGTACCCCGGTACGCACGTGAAGTGGGTCGACCAGCCGGCCGAGGGGTACGCGGACAAGATCAGCGCGGATGCGGCGGGCGGCACCCTGCCCGACGTCGTCAACGTCTCACCCGACCTCGTCGCCCCGCTGGCCAAGGCCCGACTGGCGCTCGACCTGGACAGCGCGGCCCCGCGGTACCGGGACGAGTACCTGCCCTCGGCGTGGCGCAGCTCAAGGATCCCGGGCATGAAGGGCACCTATGCCTTCCCCTGGTACCTCAACACCGGGCCGCTGTTCTACAACAAGCGGCTCTTCCGGCAGGCGGGGCTCGACCCCGAGGACCCGCCCCGCACCTACGGCGAACTCTTCGACGACGCGCTGCGGATGGCCCGGCGCAGCAAGGGGAGGGTCGCCACGCTGGCGAGCGTCCCCACCATCGAGGACTTCGGCCGCTACGGCGTGCGGCTGATGAACAGGTCCGGCACCGCCTTCACCTTCGACGAGCCCAAGGGCGTCGAGCTGCTGGAGCGCTACAAGAAGCTGTACGAGGCCGGGGCCCTCGACGCGCAGGCGTTCACCTCCACACCCGAGCAGGCGGGCCGCAAGTTCATGCAGCAGTCCGTGGCCATGAACCCCGGCAGCGCCCTGGACCTCGACAAGTTCAAGAAGGAGGCGCCCCGCCTCTACGAGAACATCGGCATCACGGACGCGCCCGACAACACCGGCCGCCCGAACATGTACGTCCAAGGGCTGATGGTCAACGCGGCGGGCCGCAACAAGGCCACCGCCGTCGCCTTCGCCCACTTCGTGACGAACGCGCGGAACCAGATGGCGTTCGCCCACCAGACCACCGTCTTCCCCAGCACCCGCGGGGCGCTGGAGACGGAGTACTTCACGAAGCAGGACGGCACCGACAGGACGCGGGTACGCGTCGCTACCGCCGCGTCGCTGGAGAAGGCCGTCAACTACACGCCCGTGCTGATGAGCGACGACATGAAGACCGCCCTGCAGAACGCCGTCACACGGGCGGTGCGCGGGGACGAGCCGCCCGGGAAGGCGCTCGGCTCCGCCGCCAAGGAGTGCAACCGGCTGCTGGAGATGGGCTGACCCGCGTGATCGCGCACCACAGAGCCGCACCGAGCGGAGAACCGGGATGGGGAATGAAGACAGCTAACGCCGCACCACCCCGGGGCGGACCTACCGCGCCCCGGGGAGTGCGCAGACACCTGCCCGCCAGCCCGTGGCTGTTCCTCGCCCCCGGTCTGCTGGCCGTCCTCGCCTTCGGCCTGGCGCCCTTCCTCCTGACCGTGGGCAACTCCTTCACGGACAACCGGACGCTGGTGCCCGGCGGCTTCGTCGGCCTGGCCAACTTCCGTGAGCTGCTGCACGACGAGATGTTCTGGACGGGGCTGCGCAACAGCGCGCTGTACGTCCTGGTCACGGTGCCGCTGCTGGTCGTGCTGCCGCTGCTGCTCGCCCTGCTCGTTCAGCGGCACATCCCGGGCATCGCCTTCTTCCGGGCCGCCTTCTACACACCCGTCGTCGCCTCCGTGGTCGTCGTCGGCCTCATCTGGGCGTGGCTGCTGGACGACCGCGGTCTGGTCAACGGCGTCCTCGAAGCGCTGGGCGCGAGCCCCGTGGGCTTCCTCAGCGATCCGTGGCTGCTGCTGCTCAGCGCGATGCTGCTGACGGTCTGGAAGGGCCTCGGCTACTACATGATCATTTACTTGGCGGCACTCGCCAACGTGCCCCGGGAACTCCACGAGGCGGCGTCGGTCGACGGGGCGGGACCGGTGCGGCGCTTCCGCACCGTGACGGTGCCCGCACTCCGCAACACCATGGTGCTCGTGGGCGCCCTCTCCTCCGTCAGCGCCTTCAAGGTCTTCTCCGAGGTCTATCTCCTCGCGGGCGAGAACGGCGGCCCGGCGGGGGAGGACACCACGCTCGTCCAGCTCGTCCAGCAGGTCGGCACCGGGCTCAACGGCCGGGTGGGGTACGCCTCGGCGCTCTCCGTGGTCGTCTTCGTCCTCACCCTCGGCCTGATGCTGCTGGTGCTGCGGGCCAACCGGAAGGAGGACGCGTAATGGGGACGCTCGCCGCCCAACCGGCACCGGCTGCCGGAGCGGACGCACCGGAGCGGACGCGGCGGCCACCGGGCCGCCGCGGGCCCTCGGACAGGTGGCGCACCGGCCCGCGGGACGAGACGGGAAGACGGCCCCCCGCCTGGCGGACGGCGCTGCGCTACCTGGTGCTGCTGGCCGTCCTCGCCCTCATGGCCGGCCCGTTCCTGTGGCAGCTGTCCACCTCGCTCAAGGGCCCGGGCGAGGACCTCTACAGCTACCCGCCGAAGCTGCTTCCCGCCGACGCCACGCTCGACAACTACGCGGGCGTCGCGCGGATCATCCCGGTGTGGGACTACGCGCTCAACTCCCTCACCGTCGCCGTGGCCGCCGTCGTGACCAACCTGGTCGGCGCCTCCCTGGCCGGCTACGCCCTCGCCAGGCTCCGGTTCCGGGGGCGCGGGGCCGCCGTGGCCGTCTTCGTGATGGCGATGCTCGTCCCGCTGGAGAGCATCATCATCGCCCAGTTCACGATGATGCGGGCGCTCCACCTGAACAACACCCTGATCGGCGTCGTCCTGCCCGGCGCCGTGGGAGCCATGAACGTGCTGCTGATGCGCAACGCCTTCAGCAACCTGCCGTACGAGGTGGAGGAGGCCGCCTTCGTGGACGGGGCCAACGTGTGGCAGCGGTTCGTGCGGATCGCCCTGCCCTCGGTCAAGGGCACGCTGCCCGTCGTCGCCATCTTCGCGTTCATGGCCGCGTGGGACGACTTCCTGTGGCCCCTGATCGTCCTCAGCGACCCGGACAACTTCACCCTCACGGTCGGCCTCAACTACCTGCACGGCACCTTCGCCGACGACCAGCGGCTGGTGGCCGCCGGCACCATCATCGCCGTGCTGCCCCTGCTGGTGATGTTCGCCTGCCTCCAGCGGTACTTCTTCCGCGGCGTCGGCGAGGGCGCCGTCAAGGGATGACACCGGCCCGGACCCAGGCCCCTCCACCCCGCCCCCGTGCCCACCCGCTCCCACCCCAGGAACAGACCCGCGATGACCGACGCCCCCACGCCCCCTCCCGCCTCCGCGACGCCGCGCTTCGGCGTCAACTACACCCCTTCCCGCGACTGGTTCCACCACTGGCTGGACTTCGATCTGGACGCCGTCCGCACCGACCTGGACTCCCTCGCCTCCCTCGGCCTCGACCACATCCGGGTGTTCCCGCTGTGGCCGCTCTTCCAGCCCAACCGTGCCGTCGTCCGCGAGCGTGCCGTGGAACAGCTGCGGCAGCTCGTGGACGCGGCCGGGGAGCGCGGCCTGGACGTCAACGTGGACGGGCTCCAAGGACACCTGTCCAGCTTCGACTTCCTGCCCGCCTGGACCGGCACCTGGCACCGCCGCAACCTCTTCACCGACCCCGACGTGGTCGAGGCCGAGGCCGTCTATCTGCGGACCCTCGCCGCGGCCCTCGCCGACCGGCCGAACTTCCTCGGCATGACCGTCGGCAACGAGATCAACCAGTTCTCCGGCGACCCGCACCCCGACCCCGACCGCATCACCCAGCAGCAGGCCGGGGCGTGGCTGCGCCGGATGCTGGACGCCTGCGCGCGGGGCGCGCCCGGCAAGTGGCACGTGCACGCCGAGTACGACGCGGCCTGGTACCTGGACCACCACCCCTTCCACCCCCGCGCACGCCGCCCGGCTCGGCGCCGCGACCGCCGTCCACCTCCT
>NZ_VJOK01000001.1:7015842-7046854 GCF_013302895.1 Streptomyces albus subsp. chlorinus
CGTCGCCACCGAGCACCACGCCGCCTACCTCGTCGAACTGTCCAAGGCGTGGGCGCTCGAGCCGCACCGGCCCGTGTGGCTCCAGGAGGTGGGGGCGCCCCAGCCGCACATCCCTGCCGACCGCGCCGCCGCCTTCACGCGGGCCACCGTCGAGGCCGCCCTCGACTGCCCCGACGTGTGGGGCGTCACCTGGTGGTGCTCCCACGACGTCCCCCGCCGCCTCGCGGACTTCCCCGAACTGGAGTACTCCCTCGGCCTGTTCACCGAGGACCAGCGCCCCAAGCCCGCGGCCCGCGCCCTCGCGGAGGTGGCGCGGGACCGCCGCGCGGCGCCGCGTCCGGCCGCGCCCCGCACCACCGCGCTCGTCCTCGACGCCCACCCCGAAGGCCCCGAGAGCCACGCCGAGGGCACCCGTCCCGGCAGGTCCGTCTGCGCGCCCGGCGGCTCCTTCTTCGAGGCATTCGCCCGGCTGACGGCCCGGGGCGCGCGCCCCGCCGTCGTCCTCGCCGAACGGGCCGACGACGCGCAGCACCTCACCGCCCGTGGCATCACCGACCTCGTCACCGTGGAGCAGACATGAGACGCCGCACGCTTCTCGGCACCGTCAGCACCGCGGCGGCCGCCGCCCTCATGGGGCCACCGGCCCCGCCCGCCGCCGCCTCCACCGCGGGGGCCTCCGCCGGTCCCGGTCCCGGTCCCGGACCCGGCCCCGGAACCGGGACCGCCCCCAAAGCCGCCTCCGGCCGGGCACCGGGACAGCCCTACGCCGCCTACTGGTTCCCCGACTCGCTGCCGGACGGCACCCCCGGCGAGGGCGTCGTCTGGCGCGGCCTGGCCGACTGGCGGCCCGAGGACGACGAGGACCTGCCCTTCAACCGGGCCACCGTGCCGCTGGCCCCGCGCTTCACCCCCGTGCCCGCCAACCCCACCGCCAGGGACGGGCAGGCCCGCATCAGCGCGCTGGCCGCCTTCGGCCACACCGCGGGCAATCCCGCGCAGGGCGGGCCCGGCGCCGACCACTACGCCTTCACCCACTGGGCCTACCTGGACGAGCTGGTCTTCTGGGGCGGGTCGGCGGCAGAGGGGCTGATCCTCGCCCCCACCGCGCCCGTCGTGGACGCCGCCCACCGCAACGGCGTTCCCGTCCTGGGCACCGTCTTCCTCCCGCCCGTCGCGCACGGAGGGCAGTTGCGCTGGACCCGCGACCTGGTGCGGCAGGACGCCTCGGGCGGCTACCCGCTCGCGGACCGGCTCGCCCAGGTGGCGCGGGCGTACGGCTTCGACGGCTGGTTCGTCAACGCCGAGACCGAGGGCGGCGACGCGGAGCTGGCCGGGCACACGCACGGCTTCCTGCGCCGGCTGCGGACGCTGTCCGACACCCACGGTTTGCGTTTGACCTGGTACGACGCCCTCACCCGCGGCGGAGAGGTCGGCTGGCAGGGGGAACTGAACGAGGAGAACCGCCTCTTCTTCCACGACGAGCGGGGCGAGGTGGCCGACGGGATGTTCCTCGACTTCCGCTGGACACGGGAGAAGCTCGCCTCCTCAGGGCGGTTCGCGGAGCGGCTCGGCCGCGACCGCTTCGCGCTCCGCGCGGGCGTCAATGTGGAGGAGAAGGGCTGGGACACCGATGTGGACTGGGACGCGATCGTCCCCGCCGGCGGCCCGCACACCGTCGGCTACGGCTTCTACCGGCCGGAGTGGACCCTCACCCACCTGCCCGCCGGGCAGCGGACCCCCGAGCGCTTCCACGCCGCGGACGACCGGTTCTGGACCGGCGCCTCGCTCGACCCGGCCGGCGCGGACGGCGCGGGCTCCGGCTGGCGGGCGCCCGCCGCCGTGGTCGCGGACCGCTCCGCCGTCACCCGCCTCCCCTTCGCCACCACCTTCAACACCGGTCACGGGCTGCGCTGGTACGAGGACGGCGAGGTGGCGTCCGGCGCGGAGTGGCACCACCTCGGTCTCCAGGACCGGCTGCCCGGCCGCCGCTGGCCGGTCACCACCAACGGTGCCCGCCCCGACGTCCGCCTCGACTTCACCGACGCCTGGCGCGGCGGCAGCAGCCTCCTCGTCCACGGGCGCCCCGGCGCCCCGGTGACCGTCGAGCTGTTCCGCACCCGGCTGCCCCTCGGCAGGCACACGACCGTCTCCCTCACCCACCGCACCGGCGGCGAGCCGGCGGGCGTCACCGTCGAGCTGGCCGTCGCCCTCCGGGAACCCGACCGCCCCGGCGGGCCCGTACCGTGGGTCCACCTGCCGGCCGGCACCGTCCGGCCGGGCGGCACCGGCTGGACCACCACGACCGTCCGCCTCGGCGCCCTCCTGTCAGGGCACCGCGAGCGCACCCTGCGGGCGCTCGGCGTACGGATCACGCCGCGCTCCGGCCACGCAAGCGGGGCGGCGCACGTCTCACCGGGCGAGGTGGACTGGCGGCTGGGCGCCCTGTCCGTCCGCGACGGCGACGGCCCCGGGCCCCGCCCCGCGCCGCCCCGCACGTTGCGCGTCACCGCCGCCGCACAGGATGCCGACGGCACCACCGGACTGCGCTTCGCCTGGGAACCCGCCCCGGACCCGGCGGGTCCCGCCGATCCCGTGCGCCACTACGCCCTCCACCGGGTGCTGCCCGACGGCAGCCGCCGCTTCCTCGGGGCCACCTGCCAGCACGCCTACTTCGTCCCGGGGCTCGGCCCCGCACCCGGTGAGCGGGCCGCCCGGTTCATCCTTCGCGGCGTAGGGGAGCTGTACACCTACTCAACCCCTGTCTCCACCCGCCACCCTTGGTAGACCCGACGGCACACCCCTACGGAGAGCAGCACTCATGCACGACGACCGCGCACTGACCGAAGGCCGCCTGAAGCGGGTCCTCGACGAGCGGATCCGCCCCGCCGTCCACCCCCGCTCCGTCCCGCTGGAGGTGACGGTCTGGCACGCGCCCGGCGAGCCGGTCCCGGTCGCCGAGGGCCTGGCCGCCGAACACTCCCCGATCGCGGTGGGGGAGAAGTGGGGCGCCCCCTGGGGCACCAGCTGGTTCCGCGTCCAGGGCACCGTCCCCGCCGAGTGGGCGGGCCGCACCGTCGAGGCGCTGCTCGACCTCGGCTTCGACGAGAACATGCCGGGCTTCCAGTGCGAGGGCCTGGTGTACCGGCCGGACGGTACGCCCGTGAAGGGGCTCAACCCCCGCAACCAGTGGGTGCGCGTCGCGGAGCAGGCCGCGGGCGGCGAGGCGGTGGACCTGCACATCGAGGCCGCCTCCAACCCGGTCATCCTCGACTACCACCCCTTCCTCCCCACCGACCTGGGCGACAAGGAAACCGCGGGCAGCCAACCGCGGTACCGGCTGGCCCGGATGGACCTGGCCGTCTTCGACGAGACGGTGTGGCAGCTCGTGATGGACCTGGAGGTCCTGGACGAGCTGATGCGGGAACTGCCCGCCGAGGGAGCCCGCCGCTGGGAGATCCTGCGGGCCCTCGACCGCGCCCTGGACGCCCTCGACCTCCAGGACATCGGGGGTACCGTCGCCGCGGCCCGCGCCTGCCTCACCGAGGTGCTCAGCGCCCCGGCCGCCGCCTCCGCGCACCGCCTCAGCGCCGTCGGCCACGCGCACATCGACTCCGCCTGGCTGTGGCCGCTGCGCGAGACCGTACGGAAGGTGGCCCGTACCACCGCCAACATGACCGCGCTCCTGGAGGAGGAGCGGGACTTCGTCTACACCATGTCGCAGGCGCAGCAGTACGCCTGGATCAAGGAACACCGCCCCGAGGTGTACGCGAAGGTCAAGAAGGCGGTGGCCGAGGGCCGGTTCGTCCCGGCCGGGGGCATGTGGGTGGAGTCCGACACCAACATGCCGGGGTCCGAGGCCATGGCCCGGCAGTTCGTGCACGGCAAGCGGTTCTTCCTCGACGAGTTCGGCATCGAGAGCGACGAGGCGTGGCTGCCCGACACCTTCGGCTTCGCCGCCGGGCTGCCCCAGATCATCAAGGCGGCCGGCTCCAAGTGGCTGCTCACCCAGAAGATCTCCTGGAGCCAGGTCAACTCCTTCCCGCACCACACGTTCCGGTGGGAGGGCATCGACGGCACCCGGATCTTCACGCACTTCCCTCCCGTGGACACCTACAACTGCTCCATGAAGGGCTCGGAGATCGCCCACGCGGCCCGCAACTTCAAGGACAAGGGCCGTGCCACCCGCTCGCTCGCCCCGACCGGTTACGGCGACGGAGGCGGCGGCACCACCCGCGAGATGGTCGCCAAGGCGGCCCGGCTGCGGAACCTGGAGGGCTCGGCCACCGTCGAGTGGGAGAGCCCCGCCGCGTTCTTCGCCAAGGCCGAGGCGGAGTACCCCGAGCCCCCGGTGTGGGTCGGCGAGCTGTACCTGGAGCTGCACCGGGCCACCCTCACCAGCCAGGCGAAGACCAAACAGGGCAACCGCCGCAGCGAACACCTGCTGCGGGAGGCCGAACTGTGGGCGGCGACCGCGGCCGTGCGGGCCGGCCACCCCTACCCCTGCGAACAGCTCGACCGCCTCTGGAAGACGGTGCTGCTGCACCAGTTCCACGACATCCTCCCCGGATCCTCCATCGCCTGGGTGCACCGCGAGGCGGAGGAGACCTACGCGCGGGTCGCCGCGGAACTGACCGGGATCATCGACGCCGCGCAGCGCGCGCTGGCCGGAGAGGCCGCGCACGACGGCCCGCAGCTCGCGTTCAACTCCGCGCCGCACGCGCGCCACGGCGTTCCCGCGGGCGGGGCCGCGCCGCTCACCACTCCGGAGGGCACCGTCACCGCGAGCGAGCGCACCGGAGGCGGCTTAGTCCTCGACAACGGGCTGCTGCGGGTGGAGATCGACGGGCGCGGGCTGGTCGTCTCCGTCTACGACATCGAGGCGCGCAGGGAGACCGTCGCCCCCGGCAAGGCCGCCAACCTGCTCCAGCTCCACCCCGACTTCCCGAACATGTGGGACGCCTGGGACGTCGACGCCTTCTACCGCAACACCGTCACCGACCTCACCGAGGCCGACGAGGTCGCCCTGGCCGCCGAGGAGCCCGCCCGTGCCGGGCGTCCCGCCACGGCCTCCGTACGGGTCGCCCGCTCCTTCGGCGACTCGCGCGCGGAGCAACTGCTCACGCTGGAGGCCGGGGCCAGGCGGCTCCAGATCGACGCCGAGATCGACTGGCACGAGACGGAGAAGTTCCTCAAGGCCGCCTTCCCCCTCGACCTGCACGCCGACCGGTACGCCTCCGAGACCCAGTTCGGCCACTTCTACCGCCCCACCCACACCAACACCAGCTGGGACGCGGCCAAGTTCGAGGCCTGCAACCACCGCTTCGTCCACCTGGAGGAGCCCGGCTGGGGCGTCGCGCTGGTCACCGACTCCACCTACGGGCACGACGTCACCCGCGACGTCCGGGCCGCCACCGGGCCGGGCGCGGAGACCGGCACGACGACCACCGTCCGGCTCTCCCTGCTGCGTGCGCCCCGCTTCCCCGACCCGCACACCGACCAGGGCGTGCACCGCTTCCGCTACGCCCTGGTGCCGGGCGCCGGGATCGGTGACGCCGTGCGCGAGGGCTGGCACCTCAACCAGCCGGTGCGGCAGGTCCCCGGCACCGCCGAGGTGGCCCCGCTGGTGACCGTGGACAACGACGCTGTCGTGGTCACCGCCGTCAAGCTCGCCGACGACGCGAGCGGTGATGTGGTCGTCCGCTTCCACGAGGCGCGCGGCGGCCGGGCCACCGCACGCCTCACGCCCGGATTCCCGGCCGGCGGGGTGGCCGTCTGCGACCTGCTGGAGCGCCCGCTGTCCGGGGCCGGTCAGGCGCCCGTGCCGACCGGCGAGAGGGGTGCCGTGGAGCTGTCCCTCCGCCCGTTCGAGCTGGTCACACTGCGGTTCGCCCGGGGTGGCGAGGGACAGTGACCCGAAGGCCCGCCGGTTCCTGTGGGGTATGCGGGCGACCGCGCTCCCACGGGACGGCGGGCCCGTGGGCCCGCGGGCCCCGGCCGGGGTCGGCACCCGCCCGGCCGGGTCCACCATGCTGCTGCCCCGGGCGATCGCCGCCGGGGAGAAGGAGCACCCGCGGCCGGCCGTCGTTGTCCGGGAGGCGGGGGCCAGGCGCCCGTGATCTTCACCGCGCTGCTGGGCTCCGGCGGTTCCCCGGGGGCGTCACCTGGTACCTGGTGGCGCTCTGCGGTGCCAGCCTCGCGGGTGCCGTGGCACCCTTCACACCGGTGCCCGAGGGCGCGCCGGAACCGGTCGCGCCGCCGGAGTTCGGAGGTGAGGCGTGGACGGCTCCACGGTGATCAGGAGCGGACCTGTCCGGTACGCCACGGCGGAACGCTTCGCGCGGCCCCGCCCCGTCCCGGCGGACGACACCCGCCCCGCCACCGGTCAGCTCTGCCCCCAGCCGCCCTCCCGGCTCGACGCGGTGATGGGCCCGCCCGGCGACCGCCACCCGGTGGGGGAGGACTGCCTGAACCTCACCGTCACCACCCCGGCCCGGGACGGGGTCGCCCGCCCCGTCCTGGTCTGGTTCCACGGCGGCGGCTTCAGCAGCGGCGCCGGGTTGCGGGACTGGTACGACGGCGGGGCGCTGGCCGCCGAGGGCGACGTGGTCGTCGTCGGCGTCAACCACCGCCTGGGCGCGCTGGGATACCTCGTCCTCGACGGCGTCAGCGAGGGAAACCTCGGGCTCTACGACCAGTTGGAGGCGCTGCGCTGGGTCCGCGACCACATCGCCGCGTGGGGCGGCGACCCGGGCAGGGTCACCGTCTTCGGCCAGTCGGCGGGAGCCCTGTCCATCCGGCTGCTGATGGGCATGCCCGAAGCCCGGGGTCTGTTCGGCCGCGCGATCCTGCAGAGCCCGCCCCTGCTCATCGCCGCGCGGCCCCGCGACCAGGCCCGCGCCCTGGGCCGGCTCTTCGCGGACGTCCTCGGCGCCGACCCCCGCACCGCGCCTCCCGATGCCCTCCTTCAGGCCCAGGGCCGCACCGCCGCCGCCCACCGGCGCCGCACCGGCAGCCGGCTGGAACCGCCCTTCATCCCCGTGACCGGGGCCGGCCCGCTCGGTACCCCGGACGCCGCCTTCGAGACGAACGTCAGGGGCATGGACGTCCTCTACGGCTGGAACGCCGACGACATGTCGGCCTTCCTCCCGGGCGGCGGCAGCGGGGACAGCGGCGCCGGGAGCGGTGAGGTCGCCGAAGAGACCCGGCGGATCTACGCGTTGCCGCTGGCCCGTCTCGGCGAACGGCTGCGCCGGGCCGGCGCCCGCGTGCACACCTACCGCCTGGACTGGCGCCCCGCGGGCTCCCCCTTCGGCGCCACCCACTGCGTGGAACTCCCGCTGCTGCTCGGGTCCCGGCAGGCGTGGCGGGGCGCGCCGATGCTCGGGGATCTTCCCTGGGAGGACGTCGCGGCCCTGGGCACGGCGGTCCGCGCCGTCTGGATCTCCTTCGCCCGCACCGGCGACCCCGGTCCGGGCCCCGCCCCGCTCAACCTCGAGGGGCCGGGCGGACAGTAGCCGACCGCGAGCCTCATTTCCCTGCCCCCGGCGCCGTCCGTGTCAGCGGCGCGGGGCCAGGAGAGCGAGGTGTCAGGGAGAGCGAGGTGTCAGGGACAGCAGCGGAGCCCCGGCCGGAAACAGGTACTTGGCGGCCAGGACCGGCCGGCCGGTGACCGAGACGGTCTGGGTGAGCAGCAGCGCCGCGGTCTCCGGTGGACGGGAGACGGCCCGGCCGCGTTCCTTGCCCACCACGGTGGCACCGAGCGTGCTGCGGGCGGTGAACGCGAGCCCCTCCGCGGCGCTCAGGAAGGCGGCGAGCATGGTGCCGGTCCGCGCGTGCGGGTCCGCCTCTCCGGCCGCGGCCTCCCCACCGCCGGACGGCGGGGGCTGCGGCCCCTGGCCGCGCAGTACGCCGACCAGAGCGCGACCGGCCACCGTGCGCAGCGCGGCCTCGTCCGCGGCCCACTCGTGCGCGAAGCAGGCGGGGAACCCGTCCACGTCGATCACCGTCTCCCAGAAGCACGCGCGTTCGGAAGGCGCCATGCGCAGGTGGTAGCCGGAGAAGTCCGTCGGCTCCTCCAGTTCGACGGCCAGGCGGCGGGCGCGTACGGCGCCCGGTCCCAGGAGGGACTCGACGGGCAGCAGCCGCTCCAGCCCCGGGGCCGCGGGGAGTTGGTTGACGACGCTGCCGGAGCCCTGGCGGCGGGTTATCACACCGTCCTCCTGGAGCAGGATCAGCACCTCGCGCAGCCCCGAGCGGCTCACGCCCAGCCGCGCCGCCAGCTCGGGTTCGGGAGGGAGCTTCGCCCCGGGCGGGAAGGTGCCGTCGTCGATGGCGGCCACGATGCGCTCGTACAACCTGACGCGCGGTGAGGTCCGACGGTCGCCCTGTCGAGGCATCCGAGCTCCCGGGAGACTTTGTCCGACATTTATGGGGTGTTCGTGCCGACTCGTTCGACGGGCCGTCCACGTACGCGCCCCAGACTAGCGCCCCCTGCTGCCGCTCCGGTGCGCGGGGCCTGCTCCTCCGCTCCCGGATCGGTCTGTTCCAGGCTGCCGTACGGTGCCGCGCCCGTCTTCGCGGTGACCTCTTGTGCGGGCCGCCGCCCGTGGATACTCTCGCGGCCAGTCAATTGTCGGACAATCACGCGCCCGGTTCACCGCTCCGCACAGACGCCGCGTACGGGCACCGCACCGCCTCCCCGACTCCCCACCGGAAGTGACCCATGCCCACTCCCTCCCCCCGTCCGCTCCTGATGGACTGCGACACCGGCATCGACGACGCCGTGGCGCTCCTCTACCTGTGCCGGAGCGACGGCGCCGACCTGCGCGCGGTCACCACCGTCGCCGGGAACACCACCGCGGAGCGCGCCGCGCGCAACACCCTCCAGGTCCTGGAGACCGCCGGACGCACCCGCATACCCGTGGCCGCCGGAGCGGCGGCCACCCTGCGCGGCGACACCCACCCCGAGGCCGGCTTCGTGCACGGCGAGGGCGGGCTCGGCGGCGTCACCCTCCCCGAACCCGCCGCCGCCCCCGACCCGCGGCACGCCGTGGACCTCATCATCGACACCGCCCGCCAGGCCGGCGGCGACCTGCACATCCTCGCCACCGCGCCGCTGACCAACCTGGCACTCGCCCTGCGCGAGGAGCCCCGGCTGCCCGAACTCGTCCCCCACGTCACGGTGATGGGCGGCGCCGTCCACCACCCCGGAAACATCAGCCCCGTGGCCGAGGCCAACATCGGCCACGACCCGGAGGCCGCCCTCGAAGTGCTCACCGCGGGCTGGGACCTCACCCTCGTGCCGCTCGACGTCACCATGCGCGAGAACCTCACCGAGGAGCACCGGCAGCGGCTGCTCGCGTGCGGCAACCCCGTCGGCCGGCTCGCCGGCGAGATCCTCGACTTCTACTTCGCGTTCCACGAGGAGACGGCTCTGCCCTTCCGCGGCTCGGCCTGCCACGACCCGCTCGCCGCCGGCATCGCCCTCGGCGAGGTCGCCCCGACCACCGCGCCCCGGCTCGCCGTGACCGTGGACACCGCGGACGGCGCCGCGCGCGGCGCCCTGGTCGCCGACACCCGCGGCATCCACCGCGGTTACCCCGAGCTGCCCGGCGCCAACGCCACCGTGGTGCTGGAGACCGACGGCACCTTCCCCGAGCTGCTCGTCGAGCGGCTCTGCCAGGCACGGAAGTGAGACCCGGCGATGACCTGTGACCTCACCGACCGGCCGGCGAGGAAGGCGGCCGGCACCGTGGCGCTGATGGCGGCGCTGCTCGCCGCCTGCGTGGCCTTCCAGCTCAACGCGAGCATGCTCAGCCCGGCCCTGGTCACCATGGCCCGCGAACTGGGCACCGACGAGGCGGGCACCGGGCTGTCGCAGACGGCGTTCTTCACCGCCTGCGCGATGTTCTCCCTCTTCCTGCCCCGTTTCAGCGACATCGCCGGGCGCCGCCGGGTGCTGCTGTGGATGCTCGTGGTCATGGCGGCGGGCACGGTGCTGGCCGCGCTGGCCCCCGACATCGCGGTCCTCGACCTCGCCCGGGTCGTCCAGGGCGTCTCGGGGCCGGTCGTGCAGATCTCCCTGCTGATGCTGCGTTCCGAGATCACCGACCCCAAGCGCTTCGGCACCCTCATGGGCGTGGTCACCGCCGTCAACGGCGGGATCGCCGGGGTGGACGCGCTGGCGGGCGGCTGGCTGGCGGCCGAGTTCGGCTTCCGCAGCGTCTTCTGGGTGATCGCCGCGGTCGCCCTCGTCGCGGCGGTGGCCGTCGCGCTCGGCTGCCCCGAGTCGCGCCCGTCCGCGGGCACCCCGATGGACTGGCCGGGCGTACCACCGCTCGTCGTCAGCGTCGCGGCCCTGCTCCTGGCCGTGGACCAGGCCCAGAAGCTGGGCGGCGCCAACTGGCCGCTGGCCGCCGGGCTGCTGGTGGTGGCCGTGCTCGCGTTCGCGGTGTTCCTCAGGATCGAGCAGGGCAGCCGGCACCCGCTGGTCCGCATCAGCGACCTGCGGCAACGCGCCACCTGGGCACCGCTGCTGACCACGCTGCTCACCCTCACCGGCGTCTTCGCCGTCGTCAACGGCGTCCTGATGTCGTACGTGCAGAACGCGCACGCCGGGTTCGGCATGGGTGCCGGACTCGCCTCGCTGGTCTTCCTCACACCCTTCGCCCTCGTCGGCTGGCTCGTCGGCCCCTTCACCGGGCGGCTCGCCCCGCTGGTCGGCTACCCCAGGCTGCTGCGCTGGGGACTGCTGGGCAGCGCCGTGGTGATCGCGGTGATGGCGCTGGTGGGAGTGCGCTCCCTGCCGGTCATGGCCGGCTGCACGGCCCTGCTCGGCGTCACGTACGCGGGCGTCGCCAATATCGTCCTCAACCTGCTCGGCGTCGTGCTGGCGCCCAAGGACCACCCCGGATTCCTGCCCGGCCTCATCTCGGCCGCGTTCGGGCTGGGCGCCGGACTGAGCTTCGCCCTGCTCTCGGCCGTCCAGGTCACGGGCAGCCCGCAGGGCAGCTCCTCGGCGGGCGGGTACGTGTCCGCCATGCTGCTGGGCGCCCTGGTGGTCGCGGCGGCCTACGCCGTCTCGTTCCTCATCCCCCGTCCCCGGGAGGCCGAGATCGCCCCCTGACACAGGCCGGCAGCGAAGGCGTCCAGGGCGCCCAGGGCGGGCGGGCCGGGAGGGAGCGGGCGGGCCGGGACCGGCATCCCGACCGCGCCCGACCTCCTCCAGGTCGCGCAGCGGGAACAGCCGGCCGCGCGGGTCGTCCACTCAGACAACGACCCCCTCGCTCTCACCTACGCCCGTGCCCTGACGACCAGTACCCCGGAAGGCGCGACCTCTCCGTGGAGGCGGATCCGCGCGATCCGGAGCGGATTCCCCGGCACGCGCGCGAGACCCTCGACTTCTCCGAGCCCGTCGCTCTCCCGCTCGTCGCGCTGCCGCACTTCGTCCCGGACGAGGACGCGCCGCGCGCCCTCGTCCGCCGTCTGCCGCGCGGCCTGGTGCCGGGCAGCGCGCTCGTCCTCTCCCACGGCACGGCCGACCTGGAGAGGGGGCGAGGCGGGGGCGGTCCGCGACGTGGAGAAGGCCTACCGCGACCGCGGCATCTCCCCGACCGTGCGCGACCGTGCGACCGCGGCCGCGTTCTTCTAGGGCCTGCGGCTGGTCGAGCCGGGTCTCGTGGCCAGAGCCCGGCCTCGTGGCCGGCTGCGGCTGGCGACCGGAGACCGCCGAGGACGAGAAGAGCCCGGTGCTTCCCGGTACCGCCGCCCCCGGCGGGACCTCGGTCCGGGCGGGGCGCCGTCAAGCCCTGACGCCCCGGCCCGGCGGCGGGTGGCCGCCGGGCCGGGGACGGGGCCACGGGTGGGCGCGGGGTCAGGCGGCGGCCTGTCCGGCCTTGAGGGCGGAGGCGACCTTCACGACGCGCTCGGCCTGGACGCGGGCGGCGGTGCGCGTGGTCTCGTCCACGGGGTTGCTGCCCTGGCCGTCGACGTGGGAGGTGCCGTAGGGGTTGCCGTCGGCGAACTTCTGCGGGGCGGTGTAGCCGGGGGCGACCAGGATGCCGCCGAAGTGGTGGACGGTGTTGTAGAGTGCCAGCAGGGTGGACTCCTGGCCGCCGTGCGCGGTGGCGGAGGAGGTGAAGCCGCTGTAGACCTTGTCGGCCAGCTTGCCCTCGGCCCACAGGCCGCCGAGGGTGTCGATGAACTGCTTCAGCTGCGAGGCGATGTTGCCGTAGCGGGTCGGCGAACCGAATATCACGGCGTCCGCCCACACCATGTCGTCCGGGGTGGCGACGGGGACCTCGGCGGTGGCGGCGGCGTTGGCGGCCCACGCCGGGTTGGAGTCGATGGCCTCCTGGGGGGCGAGTTCTGCGGCCTTGCGCAGCCGGACCTCGGCGCCGGCCTTCTCCGCGGCCTGGGTGATCTCCTTGGCGATCTCGGCGATCGTGCCGGTGGAGGAGTAGTAGATGACGGCGATCTTGGGCTGAGCACTCACGGTGGTGGTCTCCGTTCCCTCGGTGTCCTCCGCGCGGCCCCGGCGTGCGGGCGGCCATGACGGCTCCCACGGGGGCGCTCGGCTTACTGGTTGAAGGTTAAACCACAAGGACGTCGGACGGCGCCCCCGGCCCCGTTCCTCCCGTCACCCTGCCGTCCCGCCGCCCGTGCGGTGTCAGCTGCCGAGCTGCTCCCGGGGGGCTTGGGGCGGCGGCGCCGTCGCGGGGGCGCCCAGGATGGTGCGCTCCGGTACGTGGGCCGTGTCACCCCGGGCCAGCAGCCAGTAGAGGGCGGCGGGCACGGCGAGTCCGACGAGCCAGGAGATGTCCGCGCCCCCGAGCGGCTCCACCAGCGGACCGGTGTAGAAGTGGGTGGCGAGGAAGGGGAACTGCGCGGCGAGGCCGACCGCGTAGACGGCGAGCGCCTTCCCCCGCCAGGCGCCGTAGCGTCCGTCCGGATCGCTGAGGGCCGGCAGGTCGTACCGTTCCTTGGCGATGAGGTAGTAGTCGACGAGATTGATGGCCGACCACGGGGTGAAGGCGGTCAGCAGGAAGAGCAGGAAGTCCTTGAAGGAGGTCAGGAAGCTGTCCTTGCCCAGCAGCGCGACCGCCGTCCCGGCGACCATGATGCCCGCGATGTAGGCGGCCCGCCCGCGCGGTCCCAGCGCGCGCTGGGACCGGAAGCCGCTGACCCCGGTCACCAGCGACATGAACCCGCCGTAGGTGTTGAGGACGTTGATGGTCAGCTTTCCCAGCGCGATGACGAAGTAGAGGAACGAGGCCGTCGCCCCGGCTCCGCCCAGGCCCACCACGTAGCTCACCTCGTGCCCCACGAAGTGCTCTCCGGCCGCCGCGGCGGCCAGCGCGCCGAAGGTCATCGACCACTGCGAGCCCAGCGCCGAACCGCCCAGCGTCCACCAGAAGGTGGCACGGGCCGAGGTGGAGCGCGGCAGGTAGCGGGAGTAGTCGGCGACGTAGGGGCCGAAGGCCAGCTGCCAGGAGGCGGCCAGCGAGACCGCCAGCAGGAACATCGGGAAGTCGAAGGCGCGGTCGGCCAGCAGGTCCGACAGCTCGGCGCGCTCCAGCAGCCGGGCGCCGAGGTAGACGAAGGCCAGGGCGCACACCACGCCCGCCACCCTGCCCAGCGCGTGGACGACCCGGTATCCGATGGCGGCGGCCACGGCGGTGACCACCGCGAACAGGATGATGCCGGGTGTCTCTCCCAGATGGGTCAGCTCACCGACCGCCTGGCCCGCCAGGACGCTGCCGCTCGCGAAGAAGCCGATGTACATGACGATGACGAGCGCGAGCGGCACCACGGCGCCGCGCACCCCGAACTGGGCGCGGCTGGAGATCATCTGCGGCAGTCCCAGTCGGGGGCCCTGCGCGGAGTGCAGCGCCATGACGGCTCCGCCCAGCAGGTTGCCGGTCAGGAGGCCGAGCACCGCCCAGAACGCGTTCGCCCCGAAGACCACGGCCAGTGCCCCGGTCACCACGGCGGTGATCTGGAGATTGGCGCCCAGCCAGAGGGTGAACTGGCTGAAGGCCGTGCCGTACCGTTCCGTGTCCGGCACCACGTCGATCGAGCGCCGTTCCACCACACCACCCATCGCGCTGCACCTTTCCTCGTGTCCTCGCGCCCGCGCCGTCGGGACGGCCGCGCGAGGCGGCTTGCATGGGGCTATTCATGCTGAGGTGCCAGTGAATGGAGGTCAATACATCGGCGTGAAGGTTCCGCGCCCACGGTGTGCGGCTCCCGACGCGAGGCCCGGTGCCGACGTGGGCTGACGTACCGTTACAGGTCGCGGTGCACCTTGGTGTTGGACGCCTGGGCACGGGGACGGACCACCAGCAGGTCGATGTTGACGTGGGCGGGGCGGGTGACGGCCCAGCCGATGGTGTCCGCGACGTCGTCGGCCGTCAGGGGTTCGGCCACGCCCGCGTAGACCTTGGCGGCCTTCTCGGCGTCGCCGCGGAAGCGGGTGAGGGCGAACTCGTCGGTCTTGACCATGCCCGGCGCGATCTCGACGACGCGGACCGGGGTGCCGACGATCTCCAGCCGCAGCGTCTCGGCCAGGACGTGCTCGCCGTGCTTGGCCGCGACATAACCGCCCCCGCCCTCGTAGGTGCCGTGGCCCGCGGTGGAGGAGACCACGACGACGGTGCCGTCACCGCTCGCGGTGAGCGCGGGCAGCAGCGCCTGGGTGACATTCAGCGTCCCGATGACGTTCGTCTCGTACATCCGCCGCCAGTCATCCGGGTCGCCCGAGGCGACGGGATCGGCCCCCAGGGCGCCGCCCGCGTTGTTCACCAGCACGTGGAGGGTGGGGACGCGCCCGGCGAACTCCTCGACCGCGGCCCGGTCCGTCACATCCAGGACGTACGCCTCGGCCTGGTGGCCCGCCCCGCGGATCTCCCGGGCGACGGCCTCGACGCGCTCCTCGCGCCGCGCGGCGAGCACCACCCGGTAGCCCTCGGCGGCCAGCCGGCGCGCCGTGGCGGCGCCGATGCCCCCGCTCGCGCCGGTGACGACAGCGACAGGGGACGGGACGGCGGACGTACGGGCGGTCATGGGCGGGCTCCTCGGTTCTGCGGCGACTGGGGGCCAGGGTATGCAGCGGCCCAGCCGCCTCCGGAACCGGTCCCGAGGAGCGGTACGCGCTCTGCTCCCCGTCCAGGCCCCTCGCCGCGGCGGCGGCCTTGGACCGTAACCCTCTCGACCACGTCGGCAAGCGCGTCAGCTGCGCCCCGCCCCGAGCACACCCACCAGCAGCCCGAGCGCGCCGCACCCGACCCCCACGGCGACGACGGCCGGCCAGCCCGCGGCCGTCCACGCGGCGGAACCGGCCAGCGACCCGGTCGCGATGCCCAGGAAGCGGCAGGTGAAGTACGCGGTGTTGAGGCGGCTGTGCAGCGCTCCGTCGAGGGTGAACAGCACGGTCTGGCTGACCGCCTGGCTGCCCCACACGCCGACGTCGAGGAGGACGACGCCGGTCACCAGCCATCCGAGCGCCGTGCCGTGGGGGAGGGTGACCAGCCAGCCCGCGAGCACCAGTGAGACGAGCAGCGCCAGTGCCCCGCGCCGCCCCAGCCGGTCGGCGGACCGGCCCGCCCAGGGCGAGGCGAGGGCGCTGGCCGCCGCCACGAGTCCGAACAGGCCGATCCGCGCCGTCGCGTAGTGGTAGCTGTGGGCGAGGAGGAAGGTGAGGGTGGTCCAGAAGGCGCCGAAGGAGACGCCGACGAGCGCGCCGGACAGGACGATCCGGCGCACCAGGGGGTGGGCGGCCACACGGGGCAGCGACCGCAGCGAGTCCCGGTAGCCGGTGGCCGCGGGGGCGGTGTCCGTCCGCGGCAGGTACCCGCGCAGCACCACGGGCAGCACCAGGGTGAGCAGGCAGGAGCAGGCGAAGACGCCGCGCCAGCCGACGACCCCGGCCAGCGCCCCGGAGTACGAGCGGGAGGCGAGCACCCCGACCAGCAGACCGGCCTGCACCGTGCCCACGACCCGCCCCCGGCCGCCGCCCTTCGTCCGGCCACCGGCCTCCACCCCGCCCCGGCCCCGTTCCAGGGAGAGCGCGACGGCCAGCGGCGTGGCCAGCTGCGGTACGGGCGAGAGGACACCGAGGACGAAACCGCAGCCGGCCAGGGTCCACACGGCGGGGGCCACGGCACAGGCCGCCAGGGCCACGGCCGACAGCGCGGTGAGGCGCAGGATCAGCCGGCGCCGGTCGTGGCTGTCCCCGGCGGGGACGAGCAGCAGGATGCCCAGTGCGTAGCCGAGCTGGGTGGCGGTCGGGATCGCGCCCAGGACCCCGGGGGAGGCCGGGAGCGAGGAGCCGATCCTCTCCAGCAGCGGCTGGCTGAGGTAGACGTTCGCCGCGGTGACGGCGCTGGTGGCGGCCAGGACCGGAACCGGGCCGAGGGCTCGGGGGAGGGAGCGGGGAGGACTCACATGGACCGACGCTATGCAGCCCGCCTGTGGCACGCTTTCCCTGTCCAGCCACCATCTGTCGAGATCGGGCCATGTACGGGAAGAGCGAGGACCGCGACGACTACCAGGACGTGCCCAGGCCCGTGGCGGCGATGGCCCGCGACCTGCCCGACGGGCACCACATCCCCCCGCACCGGCACCGCCGCGCCCAGCTGATCTACGGCATCACCGGCGCGATCACCGTGCGGACCGGGCACGGGATCTGGGTGGTGCCCGCCACCCGGGGCGTGTGGATCCCGGCAGGTCTCACCCACGAGATGACCTGCGCGGGAGCGGTCGCGATGCGCACCCTCTACCTCGACCCCGCCGCGGCCCGGCTGCCCGCGGAGCCCACGGTCGTCTCCGTCACGCCCCTGCTGCGGCACCTGATCGACGAGGCGACGCGGCTGCCCGTCGCCTACGACCGGGAGGGCCGCGACGGAAAGGTCATGGGCCTCCTGCTCACGGAGCTGACGCCGCAGCCCGTCCCGGCGCTGCGCCTGCCGGTCCCCGACGGCCCGCCGCTGGCCGGCCTGTGCGCGGCCGTCCGCGACGCGCCGGAGCGGCGCTGGACCACCGCCGAGGCGGCGGCCTTCGCCCACACCAGCCCGCGCACCCTGCACCGCTGGTTCTCCGCCGCCACCGGAATGAGCCCGGCCCGCTGGGTGGAACAGGCCCGACTCGTCCACGCCGTCACACTGCTGGCGCAGGGCACCTCCGTCACCGCGGTCGCCGCCCGCGTCGGCTACGCCACCCCCAGCGCGTTCACCGCGATGTTCCGCCGTGCACTCGGCACCACCCCCGCCGCCTACTTCACGGAGCGGCCCCGCGCGCCGGAGCCGCCGGGGCGACCGGGTCGCCCTGCCCCGGACGCCGGTGATCCGGCCCTCGGAGGAGATCCGCGTCTTATTGCTGCCGCGCCAACTCCTTGAGCGCGACGTTGAGCTGGAGGACATTGACCGTGGGCTCGCCCATGAAGCCGGCGACGCGCCCGTCGGTGTGCTTCTGGACCAGCTTCTCCACCCGCTCGGCGTCCAGCTTGTTGCGCTCGGCCACCCGGCGCACCTGGAGTTCGGCGTACGCGGGAGAGATGTGCGGGTCGAGCCCGGACCCCGAGGAGGTGACGGCGTCGGCCGGGACGTCCTTCGGGTCCACGCGGTGACCGGGCACCGAGTTGTCCTCGACGACCGCCTTCTTGGCCTTCCTCACCCAGCCGGTCAGCTCCTTGTCGTCGGCCGCCCGGTTGGTGGCGCCCGAGACGAGGAGGTCGTAGCGGGTGTTCACGCTGTTGGTGCCCAGGCCGTTGGACGGCCGCGGCTGGAACCACTTCAGATCGGGTTCCGGGGTCTGCTGCCCCTTCTTCAGCGGCAGGGTGTAGGTCTGTCCGATCAGCTCGGAGCCGACGGTCCTGCCGTCCGCCTCGACCGGGGAACCGTTCGCCTTGTCGGGGAACAGCCCCTGGGCGAGACCGGTCACGACCAGCGGATAGAGCACGCCGGTCACCAGCGTCAGCACCAGGAGGGCCCTGAGGGCGGCTCCTGTCAGCCGTGCGGTGTTGCGTACGGAGGTGTTCATGGTGATACGACGCTTTCGCTAGCCGAGCCCGGGAACGAGGGAGAGGAGCAGATCGATCAGTTTGATGCCGATGGACGGGGCGATCAGGCCGCCGAGTCCGTAGATGCCGAGGTTGCGGCGGAGCATCCGGTCGGCGCTCATCGGCCGGTACCGCACACCCCGCAGGGCCAGCGGCACCAGCGCCACGATGATCAGTGCGTTGAAGACGACCGCCGAGAGGATCGCGGACTGCGGCGAGGACAGCGCCATGATGTTGAGCTTGTCCAGGCTCGGATAGGCGACCGTGAACATCGCCGGGATGATCGCGAAGTACTTCGCGACGTCGTTGGCGATGGAGAAGGTGGTCAGCGCCCCTCGCGTGATCAGGAGCTGCTTGCCGATCTCCACGATCTCGATGAGCTTGGTCGGGTTGGAGTCCAGGTCCACCATGTTCCCGGCCTCCTTGGCGGCCGAGGTGCCGGTGTTCATGGCCACGCCCACGTCCGCCTGGGCCAGCGCGGGGGCGTCGTTGGTGCCGTCACCGGTCATGGCGACGAGCCGCCCGCCGGCCTGCTCCCGCTTGATGAGGGCCATCTTGTCCTCGGGGGTGGCCTCGGCGAGGAAGTCGTCGACCCCCGCCTCCTCGGCGATCGCTTTCGCCGTCAGGGCGTTGTCGCCGGTGATCATCACCGTCTTGATGCCCATGCGGCGCAGTTCGGCGAAGCGCTCCCGCATGCCCTCCTTCACCACGTCCTTGAGGTGGATCACGCCCAGCACCCGGGCGCCCTCCGCTTCCTCGGCCGCGACCACGAGCGGGGTGCCGCCCGCCTCGGAGATCCGGCGGGTGATCTCGTCCGCCTCGTCGGGGATGCTGCCGCCGCGGTCGCCGACCCAGGCGAACACCGCCCCGGCGGCGCCCTTGCGGACCCGGCGCACCGCCCCCTCCTCGGTCAGGTCCACGCCCGACATCCGGGTCTGCGCGGTGAAGGGCACCCACTCGGCGTGCTCCAGTTCGCCCTGTTCACGCTCCCGCAGCCCGTGCCGCTCCTTGGCCAGGACGACCACGGAGCGGCCCTCGGGTGTCTCGTCCGCGAGGGAGGAGAGCTGTGCCGCGTCCGCGACCTCCTCGGCCCCCACCCCGCCGACCGGCACGAACTCGGCGGCCTGCCGGTTGCCGAGGGTGATGGTGCCGGTCTTGTCGAGCAGCAGCGTGGAGACGTCCCCCGCGGCCTCGACGGCGCGGCCGGACATCGCCAGCACGTTGCGCTGCACCAGCCGGTCCATGCCGGCGATGCCGATCGCGGACAGCAGCGCCCCGATCGTGGTGGGGATGAGGCAGACCAGCAGCGCCGTCAGCACGAGGAGCGGGGTCTGCCGGTCCGCGCCCGCGTACCCGGCGAAGGGCTTCAGCGTCACGACCGCCAGCAGGAAGACGATGGTCAGCGACGCCAGCAGGATGTTCAGCGCGATCTCGTTCGGCGTCTTCTGCCGTGCCGCGCCCTCCACCAGGTTGATCATCCGGTCGATGAAGGTCTCCCCGGGCTTCGTCGTGATCCGTACGACGATGCGGTCCGAGAGCACCTTCGTGCCGCCGGTGACGGCCGAGCGGTCGCCACCGGACTCCCGGATGACCGGGGCGGACTCGCCGGTGATGGCCGATTCGTCCACGGACGCCACGCCCTCGACGACGTCCCCGTCGCCGGGGATGATGTCGCCGGCCTCGCAGACCACCAGGTCGCCGACGCGCAGGCCGGTGCCCGGCACCTCTTCCTCGGCGCCGTCCTTCGACAGCCGGCGGGCGACCGCGTCCGTCTTGGCCTTGCGCAGGGTGTCCGCCTGCGCCTTGCCGCGGCCTTCCGCGACGGCCTCCGCCAGGTTGGCGAACAGCACGGTCAGCCACAGCCAGGCGGTGATCACCCAGCCGAACCAGTCCGCCGGATCCGCGAGCGCCAGCCCCGTGGTGACCGCCGAACCGACCTCGACCACGAACATGACCGGGCTCTTGACCATCACCCGCGGGTCCAGCTTCCGGCACGCCTCGGGGAGGGAGGCGGCCAGCTGCCGGGGGTCGAACATTCCTGTGCCCACCCGTCCGGTGCCGGCCTGGTGCCCGGAGGGGGTGTCGCTGTGCGGTGCCCGGGTGGGCGTCATGGTGGACATGGCGTCCTGTTTCTTCTCCTCGTGCGGTGCGGTGCGCGTGCTCATGCCGCCAGCCCTTCGGCGATCGGCCCGAGCGCGAGGGCCGGGAAGTAGGTGAGACCGGCGACGATCGCGATCGTGCCGACCAGCAGCCCGGAGAACAGGGGCTTCTCCGTGCGCAGGGTGCCGGCCGTCGTGGGGACGGGCGTCTGCTCGGCCAGCGAACCGGCCAGGGCCAGGACGAAGACCATCGGCACGAACCGGCCGAGCAGCATCGCCAGCCCGATCGTGGTGTTGAACCACTGGGTGTCGGCGTTCAGTCCGGCGAAGGCCGAGCCGTTGTTGTTGGCCCCCGAGGTGTAGGCGTACAGCACCTCGGAGAAGCCGTGCGCTCCCGAGTTGGCCATCGAGTGCGCCGGGGTGTCCAGCACCAGCGACGCCGCCGTGAAGCACAGCACGAGCGCCGGGGTGACGAGGATGTAGAGGGCGGCCAGCGTGATCTGCCGCGTACCGATCTTCTTGCCCAGGTACTCCGGGGTCCGCCCCACCATCAGGCCCGCGAGGAACACCGCGATGATCGCCATGATCAGCATGCCGTAGAGGCCGGACCCGACGCCGCCGGGTGCGATCTCGCCCAGCATCATGCCGAGCATCGTGATGCCGCCGCCGAAGCCGGTGAACGAGGAGTGGAAGGAGTCGACCGCGCCGGTCGAGGTCAGCGTCGTGGCCACCGCGAAGATCGACGAACCGCCGATCCCGAACCGGGTCTCCTTGCCCTCCAGTGCCCCGCCCGCGGCCTCCAGCGCCGTCCCGTGCCCGGCGAACTCCGTCCACCACATCAGGACGGTGAAGCCGATCCAGATGACCGCCATCGTGCCCAGCAGCGCGTAGCCCTGGCGCAGGTTGCCGACCATGCGGCCGAACGTCCGGGTCAGCGAGAAGGGGATGACGAGGATCAGGAAGACCTCGAAGAGGTTGGTGAACCCGTTCGGGTTCTCGAAGGGGTGGGCGGAGTTGGCATTGAAGTAGCCGCCGCCGTTGGTGCCCAGCTCCTTGATCACCTCCTGGGAGGCCACGGCGCCGCCGCGCCACTGCTGCGTACCCCCGGCGAACTGGCCCACCTCGTGGACGCCCGCGAAGTTCTGGATCGCCCCGCAGGCGACCAGCACCACCGCGCCGATCACGGACAGGGGCACCAGGACGCGCACGGTGCCGCGCACCAGGTCGACCCAGAAGTTGCCCAGCTCCCCGCCGCGGCCGGCCCCGCGCGCCCGGGCGAAGCCGCGCACCAGGGCGATGGCCACCGCGATGCCGACCGCGGCCGAGAGGAAGTTCTGCACCGCCAGGCCGCCGGTCTGCACGACGTGGCCCATCGCCTGTTCACCGGAGTAGGACTGCCAGTTGGTGTTGGCGACGAAGGAGGCGGCGGTGTTGAACGCCTGGTCCGGGTCGATCGAGGAGAAGCCCAGCGACCCCGGCAGGCTGCCCTGGAACCGTTGCAGGGCGTAGAGGAACAGCATGCTCACGGCGGAGAAGACCAGGAGCCCGCGCAGATAGGCGGGCCAGCGCATCCGGGCGTCCGGGTCGGCGCCGATGACCTTGTAGATCCACCGCTCGACGCGCAGGTGGTTGTCCGAGCTGTAGACGCGGGCCATGTAGTCGCCCAGCGGGCGGTACACGAGGGCGAGCGCGCCGATCAGCGCCAGCAGCTGCAGAGCGGCAGCGAGTTCGGAACTCATGACCGTGCTCAGAACCTCTCCGGCTTGACGAGGGCCAGGATGAGGTAACCCAGCAGGGCGACGGCCACGATCAGGCCGATCACGTTCTCCACGCTCTGGGCAGTCACAGCTTCGCCACCCCCTTGGCGATGAGGGCCACCAGACCGAACACCGCGACCGTGGTGACAAGGAAGGCCACGTCGGCCATCACGAGCTCCAAATGTTCCGGAAATGATCGAACGAGGAAAGGAAATCCGCCGGACAACCGGATTCACAGCCCCTTCACGCTTCCCTGACGCCCCGCGCCGCCGCCTTGACGGGCTCCTAACAGCACCGCGGGCGAGGGCCCTGGAACCGGTGGGGTCCGGAACCGGCGGGGCTCCGGAACAGGCGGGTCAGAAACGGTCCGGGTACTTCCGCGCCAGCAGCAGGTAGCCGATCAGACACGCGGCCACGATCAGGCCCGTGATGTTCGCTCCTGTCACCGCACTCACCTCCTCCGGTGCGACGGGTTCCGCATCCAGCAGTAGCCCGTCGGCGGGGCCGGGGGAGGGGCTTTGACGTGTTGCTGACGCCTCCGGCCGGTACCTTGCCGCGGCGTTGACAGCGGCGTCGGCGGGGCCCCGCGTCCGCGTCAGCCGATCCCCGTCCTGCGGGCCGCCCGGCTCCGCAGCCACACGGGCAGCACCCACCAGCACACGGCGAACCACACCATGACCGTGCCGACCAGGATCTCGGCGAGCAGGCTGGTCAGGACGACATGCAGGAGCAGCAGCAGGGTGGACCCGATGGTGAGGGCCAGCAGCACCATGCCGCACATCATCAGCCGGCCCGCGGTCTCGACCACCTCGTCCTTCATCCGCTGCCCGGAGAGGAACCGGTGGAGGGAGACGGGAGCGATCAGGGTGCCGATCGCCGCCGAGCCCAGGATGACGGTGACGACGTAGACGGCGCGGTCGAAGCCGGCCAGGTCCTCGAAGCGTTCGGTGAACGCCACACTCAGCAGGAAGCCGAAGAGGACCTGGACGCCTGTCTGCGCGACACGGGTCTCCTGCAGGACCTCGTTCCAGCGGCGGTTGACCCTCTCCCGGGCCCCCTCGGGCGTCTCGTGACGGCGGTCCGCGCGCTGCTCGGCACCGGCCTGTCTCCCGCCCGTGTGCGCGGACGGGGGACCGGCCTTCCGCGCCGGGGGTGCCGTACCGTTCGTCGTGCGTATGAGGTGGGGCGCCGCCGAAGGCGACTGCCTCGGCATGTTCATCGTTCCTCCCGGGATCGAGAGCGGACCGGCGGGGTCGGTGCGACGAGGCCGGTACTTCCGGTTACCCGCATCGCCACTTCCGGTTACCCCGCATCGTCCCTCTCGACCACCGGGAACTCCGGTTGTCCGCGGCCGGCGCGGTACGGCTACGCCTCGCGGATCAGGGGACGCGCTCGTCACAGGCACCGGCGCTCTGGCGGGTCTCGTCGACGGTGTGCCACAGGGTGTCGCAGGAGTAGCGGGCCTCGTCCATCAACCGGGTGGCCTCCACGAGGAGCACGCCGTAGGGCCGCGAGGGGTCGCCCAGCGGAAGGGAGGTGTCTCGGGCGTGCCCGACGAGCCGGGAGTGCTTCTCCTGCGCCCTCTCGGCGGCATCGCACAACCGGCGGGCCTGCCGGGGCAGCTGTGCTTCCTCGACCTCGCCGAACTGGCGGGTTATCTCACCGAGGGCCTCCAGCAGGTCGGCGCAGTCGCGCAGGAAGCCCCGGCATTCGTCGCCGTCCTCGCCGCGCGGCCAGTGGTGCAGGGTGCGGGTGAGGGAGCCGAGCTGGTGGGTGACGCGCTCCAGGGCGCCGACCAGTTCCCGGTAGCCGTAGAAGTCCCTGTGCCGGCTGCGGTGGGGGAGAAGGAGCCGCGGGTTGTAGTAGCGGCTCTCGATCGCCGTGTGCAGGGCCGAGCGGGTCTGGCCGACCAGCGAGGTGATGTCGGCGGCCCGCTGCCGCCACTGCCCGGCGCTCTCCGGATCGAAGTCGTGCGCGCGCAGGGCGGGATGGATGTCCGCCAAGAGATCCGACAGCGCCCGCGCCAGGGCGTGGATGCCGGCCTCGGCGCCGCGGTAGCGCGTCGGCGGCCAGAGGAAGAGGTTGACCCCCACACCGATCCCGCAGCCGATCGCCACCAGAAGGATGATCTGGCCGAGCTGCTCGACGCGCTGGAGGTTGCCGGTGGAGGCGGAATAGGTGGAGAAGGCGAAGAACGCCGCCGTCGCGACCTGGGTGCCCTGCTCTCCCAGGTGCCGCCACCGTCCGATCGTCAGTGCGATCAGCGCCACCAGGACGAATGTGAACAGTTCGGGCCCGGCGAGGAAGCCCAGGCCGGCCTGCACGAACACACCGGCGCACACCGCCGTCAGATAGCGCAGCGCCTGAAGCAGCGACTGGTAGACGGTCACCTGCATGATCAGTACGGCGGAGAACGGGGCGAAGGCGGGGGTGCGGGCCACCAGCAGGTCATGGGCGACGTACCACGAAAGGCTCGCCGCCAGCGTGCTCTTGACGATCAGCTCCAGAACCTGCCGTTCGTGGCCGCCCGGATTCCGGGCCCTTCCCCACCATTCCCGCACCCGCTTCCCCATGTCCTGCGGCACGTCTTCACCTCTCTCTCCTCGACGGATCCGCTCGACGGCTGCGTCCGCCACCTCGCGGGGCGCGGGCCGTCGGGGCGGGACGCTGGCCGGAGTGCCCGTTCCGCGCCGGTTGTTGCGTGGAGAAACAGAGGAGGTCGGCCGCGCGGGGTCCTGCTCCCGGGACATCAGGCGCCCGGCCACCTCTTCCCTGACCACCCTGGTCCGCTTGTTGCAATTAATGTGCAACTACAATTGATATGCGACAGAGTGGTGGGAAGGAGCACGATGGGTACGACCCCGGTGGTGCTGGGCATCGAGTCGTCCTGCGACGAGACCGGCGCGGGCCTGGTGCGGGACGGACGCCTGCTCGGACACGCGGTGGCGTCGAGCATGGACCAGCACGCGCGGTTCGGCGGTGTGGTGCCGGAGATCGCGGCACGGGCCCATGTGCACGCCTTCGGACCCGTCGTCCGGCGGGCGCTGGACGAGGCCGGACTGCGGATGCGCGACATCGGCGCGGTGGCCGTGACGACCGGACCCGGACTGGCCGGGGCGCTCCAGGTGGGCCTGGCCGGCGCCAAAGGGCTGGCCTACGCGCTGGGCGTGCCGCTGTACGGGGTCCACCACCTGGCCGGACATGTGGCGGCCGACACCCTGGCGCACGGCCCGCTGCCCGATCCCTGCGTCGTCCTGATCGTCTCCGGCGGCCACACCTCGCTGCTGCTGGTACGGGACCTGGTCCGGGACCGGATCGTCCACCTCGGCGACACGCTGGACGACGCGGCGGGGGAATGCTTCGACAAGGCGGCACGCGTCTTCGGCCTGCCGTACCCGGGCGGACCGGCCATCGACCGGGCGGCACGCGACGGCAGCCCGCACGCCGTACCGTTCCCCCGGCCGCTCACCGCGCCGCGCGACGACCCGTACGCCTTCTCCTTCTCCGGGCTGAAGACGGCCGCCGCGCGCTGGGCCGAACGGCACCGGGGGAGCGTACTGCCCGTCGCGGACGGCGCGGCCTCGCTCCAGGAGGCGGTGGCCGATGTACTCACCCGCAAAGCGGTGGCCGCCTGCCGGGAACACGGGGTGGACACCCTCGTGGTGGTCGGCGGGGTCGCCGCCAACTCCCGGGTGCGGGCACTCGCCGAGGAGCGGTGTGCGGCGGCCGGTGTCGCCCTGCGCGTACCGCCGCTGAGCCTGTGCACGGACAACGGCGCGATGATCGCGGCCGTCGGAGACCTGCTCGTCCGCGCCGGTGCCGCCCCGGCGCCGTGGGACCTGTCGGCCGATCCGTCCGCACCGCTGGAGCAGGCCGCACTGCACCCGGCGGCGCCTCAGCCCGCCGCGCGGGCCGCCTGACGGGCGCCCGGCCCGTCCCCGGCGACCCTCCCGGCCTCCCCCTCCTCCCCGCCCCGTCCGACCCACCGGAGCACCTCTTGCGCACCGCCGACATCCGCAGCCGTTTCCTCGACTTCTTCGCCGCACGCGGCCACACGGTCGTCCCCGGCGCGCCGCTGCCCGCGCCGGACCCGACGCTCCTGTTCGTCAACGCGGGCATGGTGCCGTTCAAGCCCTACCTGACGGGTGAACAGGCGGCGCCCTGGCCGCGTGCCACCAGCGTGCAGAAGTGTGTGCGCACCCTCGACATCGAGGAAGTGGGCAGGACCACCCGGCACGGCTCGTTCTTCCAGATGAACGGCAACTTCTCCTTCGGGGACTACTTCAAGGAAGAAGCGATCGCCCTGGCCTGGGAGCTGTCCACCGCGCCCGTCGACCGGGGCGGTTTCGGCCTGGACGCCGACCGCGTCTGGGTGACCGTCCACCACTCCGACAACGAGGCCCGGGACATCTGGCGGCGGGTCGCCGGTCTTCCCGAGGCGCGGATCGTGGCGCGCGGCGACGAGGACAACTTCTGGTCCATGGGCGTACCGGGTCCGTGCGGGCCGTGCTCGGAGCTGTACTACGACCGTGGCCCGGCGTTCGGCCGCGAGGGAGGACCGGCCGTGGACGAGGACCGGTACACCGAGTTCTGGAACCTCGTGTTCATGCAGTACGAGCGGGGAGAGGGCTCCGGCAAGTCCGGCTACCCCCTGCTCGGTGAACTCCCGCGCCCCAACATCGACACGGGCATGGGCGTGGAGCGGATGGCCACCCTCCTCCAGGGCGTCGACAACCTGTACGAGACCGACGAGGTCCGGCCCGTCCTCGACCGCGCCGCCGAACTGTCCGGCACCCGTTACGGCGCCGACCGGCAGGCCGACATCCGGCTGCGGGTGGTCGCCGACCACGTCCGTACGGCACTCATGCTCCTGGCCGACGGAACCGCGCCCGGCAACGAGGGGCGCGGCTACGTCCTGCGGCGCCTCCTGCGCCGCGCGGTGCGCTCGATGCGGCAGCTGGGCTTCACCGACCCCGCACTGCCCGCACTGCTGCCTGTCGCACGCGACCGCATGGCCCCCGGCTACCCCGAGGCCGCCGACGGTTTCGCCCGGATCGCCGACCAGGCGTACGGGGAGGAGGAGGCCTTCCGCGCCACTCTGAAGCAGGGGACCACCGTGCTGGACACGGCCGTGGCCGAGGCCAAGGCGGAGGGCGGTCGCGCGCTGTCCGGCGCCCAGGCCTTCCTGCTGCACGACACCTACGGCTTCCCCCTCGACCTCACCGTGGAGATGGCCGCCGAGCAGGGCGTGGAGGTCGACCGGGAGGGCTTCACCGCGCTGATGAACGCCCAGCGCGAGCGGGCCCGCGCCGACGCGCGCGCCCGCAAGTCCGGCGGCGCGGGCGGCACCCGGGCACTCCGCGCGCTCCTGGACGAGCACGGCCCGACGGACTGGCGGGCCTGGGACACCCTGGATACGCAGTCCGCGGTGCTGGCCGTCCTCGGTGCCGGCGGTCCGGTGCCGGCCGCCACGGAAGGGGAGATCGTCACGGTCGTCCTGGACCGGTCCCCGTTCTACGCCGAGTCCGGTGGCCAGGAAAGCGACGCGGGACGGATCACCGGCGCTTCGGCGGAGGCCGAGGTGCTCGACGTGCAGCGGCCCCTGCCCGGCCTGATCACCCACCGGGTGCGCGTCACGGCGGGCGAACTCGCCACCGGAGACAGCGTCCACGCCGCCGTGGACCCCGAGTGGCGGCTCGGCGCCCGCCAGGCACACTCCGGAACCCATGTCCTGCACGCCGCGCTGCGGGAGGTCCTCGGCCCCACCGCCCTCCAGTCCGGCTCCTCCAACCGGCCCGGCCACCTCCGCCTCGACTTCCCCTGGCGCGGCGCCCTCTCCGCCACCGCCCGGAGCGAGATCGAGGAGGTCGCCAACCGGGCCCTGCGCCGGGACCTGCCCGTCGGCGTGCGCTGGATGACCCTGCCGGAGGCCCGGGCGCTCGGCGCGCTGGCGCTGTTCGACGAGACGTACGGCGAGAAGGTGCGCGTCGTCGAGATCGGCGGCGCCTGGTCCCGGGAGCTGTGCGGCGGCACCCATGTCGATCACGCCTCCCAGATCGGCACCATCGCCCTCACCTCCCAGTCCTCCGTCGGTGCGGGCACGCGGCGGCTGGAGGCGGCCGTCGGCATCGAGGGCTTCGCCTATCTGGCCCGGGAACGCGACCTGGTCTCCCGTATCGCGGAGCAACTGAACGCGCCGCGTGCGGAGTTGCCCGAGCGGATCGGTGCCCTGCTGGAGCGCCTCAAGGCCGCCGACCGCGAGAACGCCCGCCTCAGGACGCGGGCCACCGCGGCGCGCGCCGCCGAACTGGTCTCCACCGCCGAGGACGCCGACGGGGTGCGCCTGGTCACCACCACGCTCGACGCCGGGACCGATGAGGCCCGGGCGCTGGCCCTCGCCGTCCGCGACCGGCTGCCGGGCGGGCGGCCCGGCGCGGTCGCCGTGGGCACCACGGGCGGAACCGTGGTCCTCGCCCTCGACGAGGCCGCGCGCGACGCGGGGCTGAGCGCCGCGACGCTCGTCGAGCGGCTGCTGGACGGACGCGGAGGAGGCTCCCCGGACCTCGCGCAGGGCGGAGGCGTCCCCGCGGGCCGGATGTCCGCCACCCTCGCCCGGTTGCCCCGCCTCCTGGCCCGGCACTGAGCGCGGCTCCCGCGACACCGGACGGCTTGCCGGTACCGCCCGCCCCCCCCGCAGAGGGTGCCGCCGCCGAGGAGCGCGTCGGTCCGCTCACGGGCGGGCGGGTCGCGGACAGTCGGCCAGCCGGCGGATCTCGGTGGTGATCGTCTCCCAGGCGGCAGGCGGGAGTTCGTGGCCGACACCGGGGAGGGGGACCAGGCGGGCACCGGGGATCCGGGCCGCGACGACGCGCCCCGCCAAGGGCTTGATGAGCGGGTCGTCCTCGCCGTGCAGGACGAGGGTGGGCCGGTCGATGGCACTGATCGGCGGGCCGTGCCACTGGGCGCCGATCTGGCGGCTCTGCGCCCGCTGGTCGTGGACGCCGCCGTCGGCGTTGCGCTCGACGGCTTCGCGGGCGGCCGCCTCGTCGAAGTCCCGGCCCGGGGAGGCGAGAAGGCGGGAGACCGCGACCCCCGCCGCGACCGCGCCCTCCCGGGTGTCGGGGAACCTCAGCCGGGCGAACCTGGCCAGGGTGCCCATCCGGATGAACCGCATGGTGCGCAGGCCCCCGACGTCTCCGGGGACCGCGGCCATCGAGGTGAGCGTCCTGACACGGCCGGGATGCCGGAGGGCGACGCGCTGGGCGACGGCGCCGCCGAGCGACACCCCGAGCAGGTGCGCCGACGGCCACTCCAGCGCGTCCAGGACCGCGACGGCGTCGTCCGCCATGTCCTCGGCCGTGTACGCGTCGCCGCGCCGCGCGAACAGGGCCGCGATCGGGTTGCGGGTGGCGGCGGGCGGCAGGTGGGTCGACTCGCCGCTGTCGCGGTGGTCGTAGCGGGCCACCGCGAAACCCCGGGCGGCCAGCATCCGGCACAGCCCGTCCGGGACCCACAGCCGGTTGACGCCCAGCCCCGTCACCACCAGCAGCGGCTCACCGTCCCCTCCCTCGGTCAGCTGGTCGAACGCCAGCCGTACCGTCCCGTTCCCGGCATGGCGGACCGGGCTCCACGGCTGCTTTGACGTCGAAGGCATACGGATCTCCCTGAACTGCGGCTCTCCCAGAACTGCGACCGTTGTTCGCAGTTTTAGAGTAAGGGGCGGCTTCCCCAAACGGAAGAGGGGCGGTGGCCATGACGGAAAGAGGCGGGTGGAGATGGCGGCGCAAGAGCCTGGGACGGTCTGGACGCGGCCCGAGCGCGGTGCCCGGGGCCCCGCGGCCGGACACAGCCGCGCCGAACTGGCCGCCACCGCCGTCCGGCTGGCGGACAGGGACGGCCTGGCCGCCGTGTCCATGCGGCAGGTCGCCAAGGAACTGGGCACCGGCCAGTCCTCCCTCTACCGCTACCTCTCCAGCCGTGAGGACCTGCTCGACCTGATGGCCGACGCGGTGACGGGAGAGCTGGACCTCGACGCCCCGCTCCACGGCGACCCGGTCGAGGACCTGCTCGCCCTCGCCGTACGGACCAAGGCCCTCCACGTGCGGCATCCCTGGCTGGCCGACATCCCGCCGGAACCCCTGCGGCTGGGCCCCCGGGGCCTGGACTACCTGGAACACGCACTGCGGATCCTGGAGCCCACCGGACTGCCCGGCCGGACCAAAATGGAGGTCGTCGCCCTGATGAGCGCGCTGACCGCGCAGTTCGCCCGGACGGAACTCCAGACCACCCGCGCCGGCACCGGCCGCCGGGCCGCCCAGGCCGCCTACCTGAGCCAGGTCGCGGCGCGCGGCTCCCATCCGCACCTCACCGCCGCCATGACCGAACCCGCCGGGGACGAGGCGGGTGACGGCACCCACGAGATGTTCGAGCGGACCATGCGACGGGTCCTCGCCGGACTGGTCGCGCCCCGGCCCACCTGACCCGCACCCGGCCGCCGCGTCCGCCGCCCCCTCCCCGCCCGCCAACCGCCACGCGCGGGAACCGGTTTGCGGTCCCGGTGAGTCTTTGTGCGGTACACGTGTCTCCGGGGGCGAACCGGTGGCACACGGTCGGCCGAGCCGGCTCCCGCGGTCCGTCCGTGGAGCCGGCCGCGCGGAGGGGGAAGGGGAGATGAAGAGAGTGCGGACAAGGCAGAGGGCACGGACAACGCAGAGGGCGCGGGGGACAGGCCGGCGCGTGTCCACCGTGCGCGCCGCGGGGGTGCGAGGCGTCGCAGCGGTGCTGGTGGGTGCGACCGGAGCGGGCCATGGCGGTCGCGGCCCCCGCCCACGCCGGGGACGGCGGCGGAGCCGCCCTGTGCGGGGGCCACAAGATCGTCCGCTCGGGCGCCCACGCGAACTGGGTGGAGTGCCACAAGAGCGGAATGTCCAAGGTCCTGGCGAACGTCCACGACGACAAGCGGGACAAGTACTGCGCCGTACTGACCATCAGGATGCGCTCCTACCGCCACGCGGTGCACGTCTGCGGAGCGGGCAAGCACGCCGGGTACACGACGAAGTACCACAAGGGGAACGCCAAGCTCCGGCTCGGCCTCAAGCGGC
>NZ_VJOK01000001.1:7047056-7057199 GCF_013302895.1 Streptomyces albus subsp. chlorinus
GCGGTGGCCGGGCCTACGGTGACCGGGACCCGCGGTACCCGGGGCCCCGGGGCCCCGGGGCGATCGGGACTGCGCTGGCTGGAGCCCGCAGTGGCCGGTGAGGCTGACCTGACGTGACCTGACGTGACGTGACCTGATCCGACTTGACCTGACCTGACCTGACCTGACCTGCCCCGGCGCCGGTCCGCGTGGCGTTCCGCATCGCCGGTCCACGCGGGTGTCCGGCCCGGTCACCGGTGTGTGCGCTCATCGGTGGGGGCGGCGTGTGCGGTCCCCTCTAGATTGGCCTCGGCAACCCTTTCGATCTTCGTTCGTCCGCCGAGGAGTGACCCGTTGAACGCCAGCGCACCGGTCGTGAACAGCTATTTCGAGCGCATCGATGAGCATCGCTACAAGCCCACCGCCCACGTCGGCGGCGCGTGGAACACCGAGGAGCAGCACTTCAGTCCGCTGGGCGGGCTGATCACCCACGCCATCGACCGGCACCAGGCGGAGCGCCCCGGCGCGGGGATGGTGATGAGCCGGATCAGCTTCGACATCCTCGGTCGCCTCGCCCTCGACGAGTGCGAGGTCCGGGTGGAGACGGTCCGGCCCGGCCGCACCATCGAACTCGTCGAGGCCACCGTGCTGATAGCCGGCCGGCCCGTGGTCCGGGCCCGCGCCTGGTTCCTGGCGGTCCTGGACACCAGCGCCGTGGCCGGGGGCGGCGCCGAGCGCCTCACGCCTCCCGACGAGCTGGCCCCCTGGTCCATGGCCTCGGTGTGGCCGGGCGGGTATATCGCCTCCCTGGACGCACGGCCCCTCGCCCCGCCGCAGCCGGGGCGTGCGACCACCTGGGTCTCCACCGGTGTGGAGCTGGTGGCGGGGGAGCGGGCGGGCGGAGTGGCCTCCTTCATCGCGCTCGTCGACACCGCCAACGGCATCGCTGTCCGGCAGCCTCCGACGGCCTGGATGTTCCCCAACGTCGACCTGACCATCCATCTGCACCGGCTGCCCGAGGGGCGCTGGGCGGGGCTGGACACCACCGTCGTCTTCGGCCCCACCGGGCAGGGCATCACCAGCACCGTCCTGCACGACGTCGCCGGTCCGGTCGGACACGCCCAGCAGATCCTCACCGTCCGCCCGCTGGGCGACTGAGCCCGCTGGGTGACGAGGCACTCCGCACGGCTGAAGCCTCCGAGCGGCGGTGCCCTCCGAGGGTGATGCCCTGGCCGAGTGCCGGCCGAGGATGCTTAAAGCTCACCCCTATTTGCCTAAAGCCTTTAGGTGGGTGCTTAATAGGGTTCTGCCGGAAGAGGAGACACTTATGGTGCGTGCGGGACTGACAACGGAACGCCTGGTCCAGGCGGGTGCGGAGCTGGCCGACGAGGTCGGCTTCGACCAGGTGACCGTCTCGGCGCTCGCCAGACGGTTCGGCGTCAAGGCCGCCAGCCTCTACTCGCATGTGAAGAACTCCCACGACCTCAAGACCGGGATCGCCCTGCTCGCCTTGGAGGAACTCGCCGACCGGGGCGCCGCCGCGCTGGCGGGCCGGGCCGGTAAGGACGCCCTGGTGGCCCTGGCCGACGTCTACCGCGACTACGCCCGGGAACACCCGGGGCGCTACGCCGCGGCCCAGTTGCGGCTGGACCCGGCGACGGCCGCCGCCGGCGCGGGCGTCAGGCACGCGCAGATGACGCGGGCGGTCCTGCGCGGCTACGACCTGACGGAGCCGGACCAGACACACGCGGTCCGGCTGCTGGGCAGCGTCTTCCACGGCTACGTGAGCCTGGAACTGGGCGGAGGGTTCAGCCACAGCGCTCCCGATACGGAGCAGACCTGGTCCCGGATCCTCGACGCGCTCGACGCCCTCCTCACCAACTGGCCACCGCCACCGGCACCGTGACCGGGGGCCGGGACGTCCCGGCCCGACGTCGCACCCGCGTGGTCCCGCCCGCCCCGGCGGAACCACGCGCCCCACACCCTTCGAAGCGACAGGTTGAGTCATGCACACCCAGGACCACTGGATCACCACGCCCCTCACCGAGGACCTGCTGCACGGCGCTCTGGAAGTGGAGCGCACCGCGCACGGTCTGCTCCCGCACCGGCTGCCCGCCTGGGCCCGCGCCCAGTGCGACGACGGACAGCTGGCCCTGGCCGAGTCCCAGCCCTCCGGGGTGCGGCTCGTCCTCCGCACCCGGGCCACGGCCGTGGAGCTGGAGACGCTGCCCACCAAGCGCGTCTACGTGGGCGTTCCGCAGCGCCCTGACGGCGTGTACGACCTGCTCGTCGACGGCCGCCTGGCCGGGCAGGGCAGTGTGGCGGGCGGGAACACGGTGACGATCGACATGGCCAACTGGGGAGCCGCCGAGAGCCGGCCCGGCCCGGCCGGAACCCTCCGCTTCGAGGGGCTGCCCGGCACGGACAAGACGGTCGAGATCTGGCTGCCGCACAACGAGGTGACCGAACTCGTCGCCCTGCGCACCGACGCGCCTGTCGAGCCCGTGCCCGACCGGGGCCGTCGCACGTGGCTGCACCACGGCAGCTCGATCAGCCACGGCTCGGACGCCGCGAGCCCCACGACGACCTGGCCGGCGCTCGCCGCCTCCCTCGGCGGGGTCGACCTGGTCAATCTGGGGCTGGGCGGCAGCGCGCTGCTCGACCCGTTCACCGCCCGCACGATGCGCGACACCCCCGCGGACCTGCTCAGCGTCAAGATCGGCATCAACCTGGTCAACGCCGACCTGATGCGGCTGCGTGCCTTCACCCCCGCCGTGCACGGCTTCCTCGACACGCTGCGCGAGGGCCACCCCACGACGCCGCTGCTCGTCATCTCGCCCATTCTGTGCCCGATCCACGAGGACACACCCGGTCCCTGCATGCCGGACCTCGACGGCATCGCCGACGGACGGATCCGGTTCCGGGCGGCGGGCGATCCGAAGGAGCGCGCGAGCGGGAAGCTGACCCTGGGCGTCATCCGCGAGGAACTGGCCCGGATCGTGGCGCGGCGGGCGGCGGAGGACCCCCACCTGTACCACCTCGACGGCCGGGAACTCTACGGCGAGGCCGACGCCGCCGAACTGCCGCTGCCCGACCGGCTCCACCCGGACGCCGCCACCCACCGCCGCATGGGCGAACGCTTCGCCGCACGGGTCTTCGCCGCCGGCGGCCCCTTCGCGGAGCGCGAGTCCGCCAAGTCCGCCCCGGACCGCGACGCCACCCCCGGCCGCGAGGCCTGACGGCGTCCCGGGCCGGGACTCCGGTTCACCGAGCGCGTCCGTCCGGTCGTGCGCGGGGCGAGGAGCGCGGCAGGTCATGCCGCGCTCCCCGGCCGGAGAGGCCCAGCCGTCCAGCCGGTGCCGAACCCGGGACACCTGTGCACCCCGTTCCGCGCCCTAGGTCTGCGGACAGGCCGCGCGCCGGTCGCGCTCGGTGCGGACCTTCCGGCGCCGCTCCGGGCCGTGCGGCCGGTGACCACGCGGGGCAGCAGCCGCGCTGGGGCGCGTCCGCCGAGCCCGGCCGCGCAGAACTGCTGGAAGGGCCGCACCAGTTCGACCGCCTCCTCGGAGTGGGCGCACCGGCCCGACGCGACCGGCTTCGGCGTCACCCCGTTCGCCGGGGGGCGGGGTGCCTGGGCGAGTTCGGCACCTTCTCGGAGGACTCGCCCGGCACCCCGGACGTCAGCAGAGGGCCGGGCGGCGGGCGGTGACGACGTAGTAGTCGAGAAGGCCGTCGCGGTAGGCGCCCAGGAAGTTGCGGGGCCAGGCCACCGGGAGGCCGGCGCCGGCGAGGAAGTGGTCGTACCCGGGCCACACCTGGGCCCCGATCGACTCGGCGGACACCTCTGCCAGGCCGGCCTCGGCGAGGGCGGAGACCAGGGTGCCGAGCGGGTGGGCCACATCGAGGCCGTCGGCGAAGCTCTCCAGCCGCTCGGCCAGGGCCTCGGCCCGGCCCTCCCCGCCCTCAGGCAGGAAGAAGGACGTCACCGCCAGGCGCCCGCCGGGACGCAGGACGCGTGCGCTCTCGCGGGCGAAGGCGGCCAGGTCGGGGAAGTGCTGTGCGGCCTCGACGGAGAAGAGGGCGTCGAACTCCCCGTCGGGGAAGGGCAGCCGGGAGGCGGCGCCCGGCACGAACCGCAGCCGCTCCGGCGAGCGTTCCAGGAGAGATCTGTTGGCGCGGCGGGCCCGCTCCAACTGCTCCGGGTGGATGTCCACCCCGGTCACGGAGCCGAAGCCGAACTCCTCAAGCGCCAGCGCGCTGCCCAGCCCCAGCCCGCAGCCGACCTCCACGGCGCTGCCCCGGCCCGGCAGCGTCCGCAGCACCCGGCGGTAGAGGCCGCGTTCGCTGCGCACGCGGTCCTCGTCGGTGAGCGGACGGTCGAGCGGAACGCCCTCCCAGTAGCCGAAGTTGATGAACCCCCCGGCGAACGCCGGTACGGAGCTGAGGTCCTCCGGGCCGTAGACGGCCCGCACGCGCGGAGCGATCTCGCTCTCCGGTACGCCCGCGGCAGTGCTCTGGTCACTGGTCATCCACGCAGCGTAGAGGAAGTGCGCCGTTCCGTCGCCGGTGCGATCGTGGAGGACCGACCGTGCGCGGGGCGGCACGTCGGCGGGAATCGCATCGCGGGAGGCCGAGTGGAAGCGGAACTGGTGGTCGTCGGCGGGGGACCGGCGGGCGTGGCCGCCGTGCTGATGGCGGCCGGTCTGGGGCTGCGCACGCTGCTCGTCGAGGCGGACCGGATCGGCGGGAAGGTGGCGCGGATCGGCGCGCTGGACAACGTGCCCGGCGGCTGGCGCGACGGCGCCCCGCTCGCGGACGCGCTGGCGGCCGACGTCGCACGGCTCGTTGAGGCCGGCTGCTGCGCGCTCGTCCCCGCGCGGGCCGTGCGGGTGACCGCGTCCGAGGACCGCGCGGAGACGACCCTCCAGGACGGGCGTGTCCTGTCCGCCTCGGCCGTGCTCGTGGCGACCGGCGTCACGGCCCCGGCCCCCGGCGAGGTGGCGTGGATCGACGCCCCCGCCGGGCTGCGCCCGCCACCGCTGTGGCGGGCGGCCCCCGAGGACGTGGGGACCGGGTACCCCGCTGTCGTGCTGGGTGCCGACCGCCCTCTCGGCACCTGGTTGCGCGCCCATCCGTCCGCGGCGGTACGCCTCGATGTGCTGCACCCGCCGGGCGACAGCTACAAGACGGAGGAGGTGGCACACGACAGCAGGGTGCGGCTGTCCGAGGCCGAGCGCGTCACCGTGGTTCCGGAGGGCGACGGCCACCGGATCACGGTGCGGGGCACCGACGGCGGAAGCCGCGTCCTCACCACGCACCGGCTGCTGGCCAACCTCGGCTCCCGTCCCGCCCCGCCCGACGGCGATCTGGTGGCCGGCCCCGACGGCTACTGCCCACCCGGCGCGCAACTTCCCCGCCTCCTTACCGCGGGGGACCTGCGCTCGGCCCGCTACCAGCGCATCGTCACCGCCCAGGGGTCGGGCGCCGAAGCGGTCCTGGCCCACTACTACGCGGCACGGGGACTCACCGGCCCCCGGTCCACCGGCCCCCGGCCCTGAACCGCCGCGCCCCTGCGCCTTCGCGAAGAGAGCACCACGGGAAACTCCTTCGCGGCGGTCCGCCGCCGCTCCGTAGGGTGACGGCGTGACAGACGTGAACCGCAAGCACCCCGAACCGAGCCTCGCCGAACGCGAAGCCCTGCTGCTCGGGGCCCCGTTGGGGCGGGACTTCCTGGGCACCTTCGTCGACCATGCCCTGGACCACACCCTGTTCACCTCGCTCGGCCTGGGGGACGTGCCGGGGACCGCGACGTTCGTGGTGGAGGACGACGGGCCCGGTACCCGCCCCAGGTCCCGGACCGTCCGGCACCGCAAGCGCAGGAACTGGCACGAGGTCCCGGCGGGGGAGGTGCGGGCACTCCTGCGCGAGGCCGTCGCGCGGGAGGAGTGGCGCGCCGCTCTGGCGGAGCTGGACGAGGCCCGGATGCTGGAGAACCTCTCCGGGCCCGCCGAGATGTTCGGGTTCGGCGGCGGTGACGTGGTCGTATGGCGTCTCACCGCGCTCGCGGCCGAGGAACTGCGGCCGGTCGCCGCCGCACTCGTCCGCTCCCCGGCGACCGCCTGGTGGTGGGACCCCGTCGAGCGGTCGGACCAGCGGCAGCTGGTGTGGACGGAGCCCGACCGGGACGCCGGGGCGGGCGCCGGTGCCGGGGAGGGGGGAGGTCTCGCCGGGGTCGAGGAGGCGATGCGGCGTGACATGGCCCGGGAGCGCGCCGCCAACCGCCCCCGGCGGCGCGGAGGCCCGCGCCGCGGGCAGCGCGGTCTCGGCGCGGTCTGGTGGTCGGCCCCCGACTTCGCCGCGGGAACCTGGACCACCGGCCCCCGTGGCGGGCTGCCCGCCCTCGAACTCGGCCGCTTCGTCGACACCTTCACCCCCTTCGACGAGACGACCGGGACGGTCGTGAGCCTCACCGTCGGCGGCGAGGCACGGGTGGCCGAGATCAGAGGCCCGCAGGACTGGCGGGAGCTGGTGACCCGCTTCCCCCGCGACGTGTCGGTGACCCACAACGGCGAGTGGCGCGACTGGGGCGACGCGGACGGTCCCTGGTACCTGCCGGACTGGGAGGCACTGGCGGAGCACTACGACGGTGTGCACGTCACCGTCGGCGGCTACCTGTCCTCCTGCGGCCTGGCACAGCCCGTCCTCGACGGCCACACCATGCTGGCCGGCTGGGTTCCTGACGCCACCGTCTGGGTCCGTGACGTGGCGATGCGGCACCGCCGCCTCGGCGTATGGCACGGGCACCCGCAGGACGCCGGGGACTGGGAGGAACTCCTGCCCGGCTGGCGGCCTCTGTAGCAGTGTCCCGGTTGGATAACGGCCCTCCGGATGTGACCAAGAGGTGAATAGTGTGAGGAACCCGCTGGGCCCGTGGGGGTGCCCAGCCCGGAAGAAGGACGCGTCATGCTCCGTATACGCAGCGCCGCCGTCGCCCTCGCGGCGGCGGCCACCGGTTCCCTCCTGCTGCTGCCGTCACCGGCACAGGCCGCCGGCTCGGTCCACCTCTACAAGATCTACTACGACAGCCCGGGCAGCGACCGGGGCGGCAACGCGTCGCTCAACGGCGAGTACGTGCAGATCAAGAACGGCACCGGGTCGGCCTTCCAGATGAAGGGCTTCAAGCTCAAGGACAACGCCGGTTACACCTACACGTTCCCGTCCTACCGCATCAGCGCCGGAAAGACGGTGAAGGTCCACACCGGCAGGGGCACCAGCTCGGCGGGCCACCTGTACCAGGGCCGTACCTGGTACGTGTGGAACAACACCAAGGACAAGGCCCGCCTCTACACGCCCTCCGGCTCGCTGCGCGACTCGTGCTCGTACAACTCCTCGCGCAGCGACTACAAGAAGTGCTGACCGCGCGGTGCCGGTCCACCGGTCCGGCCTGATGCCGCAGAAGGCGGCGGAGCGCCGCGGGAACGCGCTGTCGTGAAGCGGCGGCTCCCAGGAGTCCCGCACGGGCCGGCCGGAAGCCCGCACCGCAGTGGCCCGCCGGAGACTCCGGCGGGCCACTCCCGCGTGCGGGGCCGGTGCGCGGCCGTTGCCCGCCCGGAGCGCGAGGGACAGGTGGGCGGCGTCAGCGCAGGACGACCGGCAGCGCCTGGTAGCCGTTGATGCCCAGTGACGAAGATCGGCGGATCAACCCGCGATCACGTGCGGGAACCCGCCGCACCCCTTTCGCGCCGCCCGCGCGCACAAGGGCCCCACCGACACGGGGGAGGATCGGTGGGGCCGCTGCCCAGTGTGTCAGCCCGCCTTGCGGCCATGTGCGGGCAACAGCCAATATTTTGCAAATAGTTGGATCGGTGCGGCGGCTTCGGAAGGCGCCCCGCCCCGGCGGTGTCCGCCCGGCTCCCGACCACCCTGACGCGCGGGAACCGGACGGACGGTCTCACGGCCGCCACCCGGCCGGACCTGCTCGATCCTGCCCGCCCGCCCCCGCTCGCCACTCCCCGCCGCACCCGGACGAGTGACAAACAGGCCGCTGCGGGGTGAGCGGACCGACCGCCGGCACCTCTGGGTCCTGGCGCCGAGGCGGTTGGCGGGGCGGTCGGCGGAAGGCGGCCCCGGGTGGCCCTGGAGCCCGGGGTGGGCTGGGACGCACCCGCTGGACGGGCCCGCGCCACCGCACCCCGTGCCGCGCGCCCGCATCGCCCGCTCCGTGAGCCCTGGCCGTCCATCGCTCTGCGGCCCGCCGGCGGTTGGCTCGGCGCGGTCTTGTGGCGGGGCGAGGAAAGGGTGAGGATGCGACGCGGTGGTCGAGACCAGTCGGAGACTCCGTGGTGTGTCGGAGACTCCGCGGTGTACCGACCGCCCGGCACGGATGTGCCGTCTTCCACTCATCGATCAGTGAGATTCCGGGGGGAACCATGTTCCGACGCGTGTCCGTGATGGGCGTTCTCGCGGCGACCGCCGCACTCGTCGTCGTTCCGGTACAGGCCGCGGGAGCGGCGGGCAGCGGCACGGCCGCCGTCCCCGGCACCCTCGGCGCCTGTGCCGAACTGACCGGCCAGGGGCCGGGCTGGGCGACACTGCGCAACGACTGCGGGGTGAGGATCAGTGGCTCCGTCGAGCTGACCAGCGGGACCAACCCGGCGTGCGTGCCGATCGCGGCCTACGGCACCGCCACGGTGCGCTGGCAGGGCAAGGGGACCGCCGAGTACGCGTACGACTGCTGACGCCGCGCTCGCGCACGGCCGGCGGCCGGACACCTCACCGCTCGGCGGGGAGGACGCCGTCCTGGCGGGCAGCACCACCGTCCGGTGCCACGCCGCCGAGGACAACTCCCTGCTCTGGCAGGTCCGGTATTTCGCCGGAAGCCGTGACCGCGGCCCTGGGCGCGCCACCCTCGGCGAGCAGGCGGGGCCGGTGCCGCCGCCCGCCTACTGGCACTTCCTGACACCCCGCGACCCGGCCTCCTCGCGGGCCCTGCGAGCTGTCACCGACGCCGCCGTACGCCGCCTGCTGCGCGCCGGAACGGCGGGCGCGGACTTGGCGGCCGCCGGTGCGGCGGGCGTCGGCAGCGGTGACGGAGCCGGTGAGGGGGCCGATGACGGAGCAGGTGACGGCGGGCTGGTCGCGCTGCCCGGCGTGACCGACCCTCGCATCCGGGAAGGCGTCCACCACGCGGTCCGCCTGGCCATGGACATCCTGCGGCGCCGCCGCGAACTCTCGCACCGCGTCGCCGTGATGCGCTCCGGCCCCGTCGTGGAACTGCCCGACCCGGTGCCCGACACCCGGCTCGTCCCCGCTCTGCACGGCCTGCTGCCCGAACCGCGCCCCTACGAGGAGCGGACGCCGCAGCCGCAGCCCGCCTCACCGCGATCGCCGCCGACGGCCGGTATCTGCGCGGCGAGATCGACGACGAGACGCGGTCGCTCGCCCTGCCCGCCACCCCGCCCGAGTGGGCGGGGCTGACCGGCCGGATCGACGCCGTGGCCTGGCGCGCGGCTGTCGCCGCCACTCCCGACGAGCACCGGCGGGCCCTCGCCTCCCTGCTCGGCGTCTGGAGCGGTCGGCCCTTCGCCGAAGCCGGCAGCGCCTGGCGGACCGGCCGCGCCCCCGCACGGCGGATCGCCGAACTCCGCGCCTCCGGGGCTCTCGTGGCTCCGGCCCGCCGCGCGGCGGCCGGTCCCCGTTCCTCCAGCGCGCCGCCGACCCGGCTCCCGGCGACGCCACGGAGTGCGCGATCCACACCATCGCGCACGACGACACCGCCCGCCTGCCCCGCCTGCTGGCACTCCTCGCCGAGCGCGGCCCGCTGCCGGTGCCCGAGGAGGCGGTGGACCTGTTCCGCTGGCGCACCGGGGTGCCGCGCGCGGTCGCCGCACTGGTCCTCGACGGGTTCCGGGGCAGCGCCGACCACGACGCGTACCGCAAGCTCCTCCGCGCCAAGCCGTACAAGGCGGACCGGGCGGCCGCCCGCGTCTACGAGGACGCCCGAAGCGGCTGGGAGCGGCCGGCCGGTGTACGGTGCTCGCCGCCGCGCTGCCCGCCGATCCGGCCGCGCTGTGGGCACCCGGCGGCACGACCGCCGCCGCCGACCGGATGGCCACGGCCTGGGCCACGCTCCTCGGCACCGCCCCGTACACCGACGACAGCAGC
>NZ_VJOK01000001.1:7057377-7072449 GCF_013302895.1 Streptomyces albus subsp. chlorinus
CTCGCCGCCGAGCACGGCCTGCCCGAGGCGTGGGCCGCCGCGCTGCTCACCGGCCGTGCCCCGGAGCACCTGGACGCCGACGGGGTGCGGGCCGCCGCGGCCGCTGTGGTCTGGGCCCTCACCGAGCGCCCGGTCGGTGACCCGGCCGCGGCCGGTGCCCGTACGCTGATCGACCACCTCGGGGACGCGCCGGCCGGCCTGCTCGCCGGGCTCCGGCGGCTGGCGGACCGGTCGGCGACCACCCCGGTACCGCCCGGCCAGTACGAGACCAACCCGCTCTTCAGCGTCCCCGACCTGGTGGCGGAGGTCGCGACGGCCCTCGGAGCCGGCCGGGACGCCGCAGCCCTCCACCTCCAACTCCATGCCCTGGGCCGCCCGTCCGACCGCACGGTCCGGCGCTGGAACATGTGGACCCCGGAGCACCACCGCACCGTCCGCAAGGAACTCACCGCGGCGAAGGCGCCCCGCCCGGCACCGGTCCGGACCGGGCTCCGGCATCGGCACCGGACCCGTCGCCAATGCTGCCTGACGTCCCGGTTCCGGTTCAGGCCCCGGTCCCGGTGCCTGTCCACGAGCGGTTCGTCCGGACGTGGCGGGAGGGGGCCCGGCCCCGGCCATGATGTCACCGGTCCGCTCCTGCCGAAGCGCACGTGCCCTGCCGGGCCGGACCGCTCCGGCTCTGCCGGGGTCAGACCGCTTCGGCTTCGATGAGCGAGGACGCCGCCGGGGCCGGCAGGACGCGGTCGAGCCGGAAGCCGGAGCGGCCGAGCAGGCTGTCGAACTCGGCGGCGGTGCGCTCGCGTCCCTCCAGCAACATCAGCATGACGATGTCCAGTTCGAGAGCGGGGTGCGGGGTTCCGTCGTCGGGCAGCACGGCCTCGACGACGAGCAGCCGGGTGCCGGGCCGCACGGCTTCGCGGACCGTGCCGAGGATGCGCAGGCAGTCCTCGTCGGACCAGTCGTGGAGGACGTTCTTGAGCAGATACAGATCTCCGCCCCCGGGCACGGAGGTGAAGAAGTCGCCGCCTTGCACGCTCCAGCGGCCGCGCAGTTCCTCGGTGTCGAGCAGGTGGCCGGCGACCGTGCCGGGCCGGTCGTAGAGGGTGCCCCGCAGCTCGGGGAAGCGGGTGAGGACCGCGCGGAGGAGACCGCCCTGCCCGCCGCCGACGTCCACGACCGTGCCGCTGGAGGGAAACGGGTAACTGGCCGCGATGTCCTCGTCGGCGGCGCCTGCCCGGGAGGTCATCGCGGCGTCGAAGAGGCGGTGCTTGTCGGGTGTGGCGGCCAGGTACGCGAAGAACGGCCGGCCGTGGGCCGCCTCGAAGCCGGGCTCGGCCGTACGGAGAGTTCCGGGGATGTTCGTTGCGGCCCGGTGGAACATCTCGTCGGTGAAGAGCAGCACGGCGGCGCGCTGGGAGCCGGGTGCGTCGGTGCACAGGCTCCTTCCGGCGTCCGCCAGGGCGAAGGTGCCGTTCTTCTCCTGGAACAGCCCCCGTGCGGCGAGCAGTCGCAGGACGCGGTGCAGAGGGCCGGTCCGGGTACCGGAGCGCTCGGCCAGCTCCTCCACGGTGCGCGGACCGTCGGCCAGGAGATCCGGTATGCCGTGGACGACGGCGGCCCGCAGCGCCGACGCGTGGAGGTGACCGTACATCAACTCCTGTACGGGTGAGGGAAGAAGGTGACTGCCGGGACTGTTCGGCCGGGCGGGGGAGGAGGCCATGGCATCGCTCCTGTCGTGAGGGTGCGGGAGGGGAAACGCTCCCGATGTCGAGTATTCACGCGGATCGCGCGCGGTATCCCGCCGCGCACCGACAGCGGACCTCGGCACGGTCGCCGGAAACCGGCCCACCTTGTCCGCACCTGCCTACCTGTCCACTGGCTCACTGGTTCTCCGGCCCCGCGTCGAGCCGACTCGCCCGCGGCCGGCCACCGGAGGGGGAACGGGTGTGGGGCGGACGACGGCCTGTTCTGTCTCATCCTGGGTCGCGGAAGACAAGCAGGTAGCGCCAGAACAGCAGCCTGCGGATGGTGCACCCCGGCAGCAGTACCGGAGCCTCCCGGTGGATCTCCCGCAGCGACATGACCGGCTGTGCCACCGGAGGTTCGCTCGCTCCCCGTCCGGCTGCCGCGTGCGGGCGGACCCTCTCGGCCGCGGCGACGGCGAGCCTCGCGGCGGCGTTGACGGGCGAGGCGGCCAGAGACCACACCAGGTCGCGCAGCCCCTGCTCCCGATAGCAACCGAGAACCACCAGCACCCCACCCGGGGCGAGCGCGTCACGCAGGGAGGTGACCGTGTCGAAGGGCACGTGGTGGAGGCTGGCCAGGCAGGAGATGAAGTCGTACCGCGCGTGGGGGAGTCCGACCGCGGTGACGTCCGCCTGCCGGTAGCGCGGAGATCCGGGTGGTGGCGCTCCGTCGCCCGTCTGTCCCGACAGCGCGCGGGCCTCGGCGATGATCTTCGCGGACGGGTCGATCGCGTCGACCTCGATACCCCGGCCGGCGAGACGCCGGGCGAAGCGGCCGGTGCCGCAGCCCACGTCCAGCGCCGTCCCGCAGCCCGGCGGCACCTGGCGCAACAGCATACGGTGATAGTGGTCGTTGTGGTCGAAGGGCATGGGCCGACCCTGCCACGCCGCCGGAGAGCCGCCCGCCGGCGGTACTCGCGGCAGTACTCGCCCGGACCGCGCCGCATCCCGTCGGATGCCGCAGCGCGGTAGCCCTTCGGAAGTCGCGTCCAAGGCGGGACGCCGGATGCGGGCCGGTGAGCAGACGTACATCCCAGCGTCCCAGCGCGCACGACGACCCCTGGGCGCCACACCGTTGCCGTAGGCTCACGGCCATGGGCGCGCTCGTACCGTTCCTGCTCACCGCCGTTGTCCTCGCCGCGGTCCTGGGCTTCTTCGCCTGGCTGGCCTCCCACGTCCGCCGCCGGGGCCTGGCGGGCGGTGCCATGAGCGCGGCCCTGGCCTCGTACGAGGAGGCCTTCCGGATCACGGCCCACGAATCCCGCGTGGAGATCCGGGCCCAGTCGGACCGCAAGGCCCCCACCCTGTCACCGGACGGCCACGGGGGGCGGGGATCCGGCCTCGCCGGTGGGACGGGTGAGGGGGATGCGGCGGGCCGGCGCTCTGCCCGGCGGAACCCGCGCCGCCCCCGTCGCCCGCGCCGTGGTCCGGCCCGCTGGTTCGCCCGTGTGAAGCGGGACCGCTGAGCCACGAGCACGCCCCCTCCGCCCCTCCTCCCGGGGGCCCGGGCTGTTCGGCAGCCCCGCCCCGCTTTCCCGCCTCCCCCGCCCCGGAACGGGGGAGAGCACTACCGACCGCGTCCCGGGCGCGCACCCCAACCTTGGTCAGGACCGAGCCGGTCGAGCCGGTCGAACCAGTCGAGCCGGTCGGGCATGTCGAACTGGTCGAGCCGGGAAGTCGCTCACCGCATGTGCGCGGTCCGCGCTGCGCCGTCATCGGGACCGGGCAGCCTGCCGTGAAGATTCTCTCTCCAGGCGGGAGATGTGATCCGGGCCACCCCGGTGCGGCTTTTCCTCGCGTAGGCTCGCGCGACGGCCGGAGGACCGGTGTGTACGCGTCGGTCCCGGCCGGCCACGGACAGCATGCGGGGGGTGCGCCCGGACGCCGGGAGCCGCGGGGCATGGCGTGGCGGCGCCCGTCTTCCCGCGCGGCACCGGTCCGACGACCGACCCGGTATCCCTTTCCCCCACGCCCAGCACGCCCTGACGACCACAGCCACGCACCGAACGGGGAGACCCGCATGAGGAAGAGCACAGGAGCGACGGAGGAGCGCGCGTACCGCGGCTCCAACGGCGCGGAATCCGGCATACCGGGCGGTACGCCCCGGCCGGGCGGACCGGTGCGGCGGCGCGGCGGACGGCTCGTGCTCGGCCTGGCCACCGCGGTCGTGGCGGCGGGCACGGTCGCCGGGACGCCGGCAGCGGCGAAGAGCCCCGACGGCGGCACCGCGCACGCCCGGGTCGGCGGCTCCGAGGTCAGCTGCTCGTCCGACGACGGCGACCTGGCGCAGCGGCTGTCCCGGAAGGTCGCCGACGCGCTGCGCGCGCACCGAGGCAAGGCGGCGGTCGCGCTGTACGACCGCTCCTCCGGCACTTCGTGCTCGTACCGCGCGGGCACCGCGTACGACTCGGCGAGCGTGGTGAAGGCCACCCTTCTCGCTGCGCTGCTGCGGCAGGCGGAGGAGGACCACCGCAAGCTCAGCCCGCGGGAGAAGAAGCTCGCCACCGCCATGATCACCAAGTCGGACAACGACTCCACCAGCACGCTGTGGCGCGAGGTGGGGCGCGGCGGCGTGCGGCACTTCCTCGACCTGGCCGGCATGAAGCACACCGAGCCGGGCCGGCGGGGTTACTGGGGCCTCACCCAGGTCACGGCAGGGGACCAGGCCAAGCTGCTCAAGCTTCTGACCTCCGACAACCGGGTGTTGAACGCCGGGTCCCGCGCGTACGAGCTGCGGCTGATGCACAAGGTCGTCGCGAGCCAGCGCTGGGGCACCCCCGCCGGCGCCCCGAAGGACGCCACCGTGCACGTGAAGAACGGCTGGCTCTCCCGCGCCACGCACGGCTGGCGCGTCAACAGCATCGGCGCCTTCACCGGGGGCGGCCACGACTACGGGATCGCGATCCTCTCCCAGGACAACAGGACGATGGGCGACGGCATCCGGACGGTGGAGGCCGCGGCCCGCGCCGTCCACCGCGAACTGAACCGCTGACAGGCACAGCTCCCGGACCTGTCCGGCCGCCGCGATGGCACCGTGGGTCTGTGGGGCCTGACCCTCGTCAAGGTGCAGCCGGGCATCGTACGCGTCCGGGAGAAGAGCCCGCGCTTCCGAGGGCCGCCGCGACCGGGGCGCGCGATCGAGTCGTGGACGCGGTCGGCGGCGGCCCTCGGGCTCTCACCGGTGCTGGGGAGTGGTCACGCCCTCACAGGGTGAGCAGGGCGCTGCTCGCGGCGCGTGTGTCGCGCAGCGGTCGCAGCGCCAGCCGTACCAGGGCCAGCGCGTTGTCGTCCCCGGCGATGCGGTTGACGCTCAACGCGCCGCAGGCCAGACACTGGTGGACGAGCATCCATTCGCCGTCCGGCCGTACCGACATGCTCAGCGCCTCCATCCGCCCCCGGCACGACGCGTCGCGGTCGCCCGGGACGCGCCGGTCCACATGCAGACTGGCCAGGCAGTTCGGGCAGTGGTTGCGGTGTGCGGTTCCGGGGGCGGCCACGGACACGTCGAGCCGGCAGCCGACGCACCGGAAGCCGTCGGACCGGTGCCCGCCGGGTCCGCGGAGTACGTCCTTGTGCCGCTGTGCGCGCCGCCCGGGGGCACGCCCGGAGAGTCTCTTACGCCGTGGCACGGCGGTCTCCTTTCCCTCCGCCGCCGGTCACAGGTCACCGAATGCTTCGAGCGGGAACGGCGGCTGCGCCAGCGGGCGGACCGCCATGCGCATGAGGATCAGCTGGTTGTCGTCCGCGCACACCGGGTTCGAGGTGAGCTGGTCGCAGCGCACACACCGGTGGATGACCCGCCACGCGCCGTCCCGCAGCACGGCGATGGAGATCGGCGTCATCCGGGAACGGCACTGGCTGGGGCCGCCGTCGGCATGGTCGAGGGTGTGCTGGGAGTGCAGGCACGACGGGCAGTGGTTGCGCCGCCGGCCGTCGGCGGCCACCGCGTTGACGGTCAGGCCGCACCACACACAGGCGAACGTGTCGAGCTTGAGGGAGTTGTGGTGATCGCTCGGGCGAGCGTTGTCGGTGCTGGACACCCGGGGCTCCTTGCTGAGAGGTCTTCGATGACAGCAGGAGTCGGCCGAGCGGACCCCGGAAGAGGCCAACGGCACGCACGCCACCGCCCCTTGGACAGAGGCCGGGCGGCGCGGGCAGGGCTGGGCACCGGTACGGCGTCCGGCCGCCGCCGACCGTCACAAGACGCCGGCGGCGGTACGCGTATGCCGTTACGCGGTGCGGCGAGGCGCGCTCGGCGCGGGCCGGTGCATAAAACACCCTCTCTGGGGCAGAGCCCGGAAACGGTCGAAGACGACAGAAGGAAGCTGGCGACAGGCAGAAGCTAACGGCCGCGACGGGACGCCTGCCACTCATTTTTCCGGGCGGCGTACCGAGCGGGACGCACACGCGGACGGCTCCGCGAAGCCCTGTGAACGTCCCGGCTGGACGGGTGACCGTCCAGCCGGGACGCCGATGGGGCTAGCGCCTCAGATGGCGGTCGAAGAAGGAACGGACGTGGCGCCGGACCACGGGCACCGAAACCGCCGGGGGCAGGGAGCCGACCAGGGCGTGCCGCGCGTCGGCCGTCATGAGCCCCGCCGTCTCCAACTGGGGCGCCAGGGCGGCGTAGTCGGTGAACACCCAGTGCGTGGCACCGTCGATCCGCCGTCGGCGAATACGGCCGCGGGGGTGGGCCGGCATGGCCGACCAGGAGGCCTCCAGCTCCTTCCTGGCCGCTTCCTGGCCGATGAAGCCGTCCGTCCCCAGCAGGAACAGCGGCCTGTCCACCCCGTACCGGGCGACCGGGTACAGCTCTCCTTCCTGACCCGGGCCCTCCGGGGGATGGCTGAGGTAGCCCTCCAGGTTGACCGCCGCCGCGAAACGGCGGTCCTCGTACAGCGCCTCGGCCACCGCGGTGCCTCCGGCCGAGTGCCCGTAGCAGCCCACCCGCCGCAGGTCCAGGGCACGTCCGAGGTGCTCAGGCAGCGGGCGTCCCAGCGCGTCGGGGTTGCGCCCGGCCGCCAGGCCGGCCAGCCGGTCGAGGACGAAGCGCAGGTCGGCGATCCTGGTCTCGATCATGGTCCGGGCCACCCGCGGTTCCTTGCGCGGGTCGTCCCGGAACACCGTCGTGCGGTAGGGGCGGTCGCGGTACGCCGTGGTGTTGGGGAACTCCACCTCGCTCGCGTCGCCGGGATGGTCGAGGCTCACCACGACATAGCCGTGGCTCGCCAACTCCTCGGCGAGAGCGGTGCCCAGGGTGCGGGGGTCGCCGCCGCCGGGACTGTGGAGGAGCACCGGGCGCCGGACGGGCTGCGCGGGCGCCCCGCCGTGCGCGTGCGTGAGGGTGGCGGACCAGTCCACGCCGGAGCGGGGCAGACCGTGGATGTGGACGTCGATCTGCTGGAACAGCGCCGCGGCGCCGGGCGTCATCTGCGGTACGACCGGGCAGCCGCGGACGGAACGCGCCGGGTAGTGCACCGTGACCACCAGCTCCCGTACCGGGATCGCGTCGTCCCAAGGGTCGGGCCGGGAACGGTCGACCAGGTACAGCGTGACCGTACCGACGCGGTGCGGACCGGTGGGAGCGGGAAGCCGTACGGTGACATCGCCCGCGGACCCTGCCCGGGCCCGCGCCTGGGCGCGTGCCGTGCCCGCGCCTCCCGCCAGCAGCGACCCGGTGGCGAGTGCCGAGGTGAGGACGAACGTCCGACGGCTCGCCCCCGGAGCACCGGCGGAACCGGACACAGGTGACGGCGCGGCAGGCGGCGACGAGGCAGAGGACGACGAGGCAGGCGGCGACGGGGGCCGGGACGAGGAAGACCAGCGCGAAGGAATCATGGTGTGCATGCTGTTCCTCCACCCGGGAGCACGGCCATCGTTGAGGCCCAGGACGAAACGATGGCGAGACAGCGCGGAAGAGACCGGTGAGGGGAGAGACCAGTGGGCGGGGAGAGACCAGTGAGCGGGGGAGACCGGTGAGCGGGGGAGACCGGTGATACGCGTTCATTTCACGGCCACCGATTTCGCGCGGGTCCGGTTCGCACCACGGCCGGCTCCCCTGCAAGAGCTGAACGTGGCCCTGCTGCGGATGATCCGCCCCGACGACGGACTCCTCTTCGGCCGTTGGCGGGCGCGGCTTCGCCGGTCCCTGCCGACCGCGGCGAAGCCGCTCGCGGATCTCGTGCCCGCCGGGGAGGCCCCCCGGTTCATGGACGTGTTCGACAGCGAGCTGGCGGAGGGGCTGGACAGCCCGCGCGATGTCCCGCCCGACCTGCTCCGCTCCGAGATCGAGCGGGTCTACGCCCGCCACCCCGGCCCGGCGCCGTTGTGGGTCCGTGCGCTGTACCGGGACGAGGAGGAGGCCTGGCAGGTGCTGCGCCGCGCGCAACTGGCCGCGTTCGAGACCGCCGTGCGCCCGCACTGGGCCCTGATACAGGACCTGCACCAATCGGAGTTCACCCGCTACGCGCTGACCTCGGCGGAGGAGGGCACCGCCGCGGCACTCACCGCCCTCGTGCCGGGCAGCCGCCTGCGCGGGCACACGTGGGAGGTGCGGGCGCCCCGGGAGTCGGACTGGACGCTGTCCGGCCGCGGTCTGGTCCTCCACCCCACCTTCCACTGGACCGGTCATCCCCTCGTCGCCGACCTGCCCGACGGACCCCTGCGTGTGACCTATCCGGCCGGCCCGGGCCTGCCGCTCGCACCGGACCCGGACGGCGGCCCCCACGACGCGCTGGCCCGCCTGCTCGGCCGGACCCGCCTCGCGATCCTGCTCCTGCTCGCCGAGGAGCACACCACGAGCGGCGTCGCCCGTCGCCTCCGCATCAGCAACGCCACCGCCTCGGCCCATACCGCCGCGCTGCGCGGCGGAGGGCTGATCAGCACGACGCGGGCCGGCCGGGCGGTGCTGCACCGGCGCACCGCCCTGGGGGATCTGCTGGTCCGCCGTCACGGCGGAGCGCACGACCACCGCCCGCCGTCCTGACGGCGACGGGACCGCGTGCGGGCACGCGAAGCGGCGGACCGCGGGATGCCGACTCGGTGCCACGGGGCCGACTCCGTGCCACGGGGGCGTTGGCTTCTCGGGCGCCGTGCCGGCCGGTCGCGGTGACCACGGAGGCGCCGGCTCCTCGTCACCGCCCCGGCCGGTCGCGGCGTCGGCCGGCCGTCACGTCCTGGCTGTCACGTCCCGCGGGAGCGGTGGCGACGGCCGTGGCCGGAGTGGGCGCGCTCCTCCTCGGTCCGGTCCTCGCGGCGCCCCTCCCGACGCTCCGCCCGTCCGCGTTCCCGTTCCCGAGGACGGTCGGCGGCGACGTCCTCCGCCGTGGGAAGACCGGTCACCTGGAGTTCCGGCAGCACCATGGCCGGGTCCCGCAACGGCGCTGCCGGGTCGGGCGGCAGGGGACCGGAGAAGGGAGCGGCGGGTTCGGGCATCGCCCCGGTGGGCGAGCCCTGCGCGGTGGGCCGGAACGTGAGGGCGATGTCCTCCCCCGCGTCCTCCTCCGCCCCGCGCCGCTCGCTCCGATCGCCCGTGCCCTTTCGGCCCGCCCCGGCGCCCACCGGCGTTCCGCGGCCCCTGGCCGTGCCCGGCGCGGAGGAGGCGGCCTCTTCGGCCTCGGGCTGCTGCGCGCGCTCCAGGAAGCGCAGCAGCTCGACGGGGAAGGGGAGGACGAGGGTCGAGTTCTTCTCGGCGGCGACCGCCGTGATGGTCTGGAGCAGCCTCAGCTGGAGGGCCGAGGGCTGCACCGACATCTGTTCCGCGGCCTCGGCCAGCCGCTTGGACGCCTGGAGTTCCGCGTCGGCGTTGATGACGCGGGCCCGGCGCTCGCGGTGCGCCTCCGCCTGGCGGGCCATGGACCGCTTCATGGTGTCGGGCAGCGACACGTCCTTGATCTCCACCCGGTCGATCTGCACGCCCCAGTCCACGGCGGGGCTATCGATCATCAGCTCCAGGCCCTGGTTGAGCTTCTCCCGGTTGGAGAGGAGATCGTCCAGATCGCTCTTCCCGATGATCGACCGCAACGAGGTCTGCGCCATCTGGGAGACGGCGAACTGGTAGTTCTCGACCCGGATGACCGCGTCGGCCGGTTCCACCACCTTGAAGTACACGACCGCGTCGACGCGTACCGTCACGTTGTCCCGTGTGATGCCCTCCTGGGCGGGGACAGGCATGGTGACGATCTGCATGTTCACTTTGCGCAGCCGGTCGACGAACGGAACGATCAGCGTCAGTCCGGGTCCTCGGATGTCCCGGTGCAGCCGCCCCAGCCGCAGTACGACGCCGCGCTCGTACTGCTTGATGACGCGGACCGCCGACAGGGCCCCTATGGCCGCCACTACGGCCAGCACGACGAGGACAGTTATCACTATGTCTGTCATGGCAGCACCTACCGTCCCGAGCAGGTACTCCCAGCGTAGATCTGCTCAGCCCCGTGGGCGAGCGCTGGACGGCGCCCCCCCCGGCGCCGTCGGTGAGGTGGCGCGGGGTGACCGAAGGTGACAGAACGCACCGCCCCCGGGGTGTACCGCCCCCGGGGTGTACCGCCCGCCCATCAGAGGTGTGTTGCTCCCGCGAGCGGCGTGCCGTGGGGCCGGCCCCGCCGGAGCCCCACGGCGGACGCGCTCGTCAGTAGTCGACGCGGTCGGACTTGGCCAGCCACGCGTCGAACGGCGCGGTGCGGTTCGGCAGGTCCAGCTGCTCGACCCGCATCGGCCACATCGAGGCGGGCTTCTTCTCGAAGAGGTCGTAGAACTTGCGGTCGTCGAAACCGGCCACCGCGGCATCGTGCCGGTCGGCGGAGTAGACGACCCGGTCGACCCGGGCCCACAGCGCGGCGGAGAGGCACATCGGACACGGCTCGCACGAAGTGACCAGGACGCAGCCTTCGAGCGAGAAGACGCCCAGTTCCTTGCAGGCGGCGCGCATCGCGCTCACCTCGGCGTGTGCCGACGGATCCAGGGTCGAGGTGACCTGGTTGTTCCCGAGCGCGACGATCCGGCTGCCCTTGGCGACCAGCGCGCCGAACGGGCCGCCGCCGTTCGCCACACTGGCGGTGGCCAGGCTGATCGCCTCTTCCATCCAGGCGCGCTCGGATCCCTGGACACTCGCTTCTTGGGTGGTGGTCATGGTCACTCCTTCTCGGGAAGACGGGGGGATGTTTCGCCTGCGCATTCCGGATGCCGGCCCGCCGGGGGAGCATCACGCTCGGACGCCGCAAAGGTGCTCGGGAGTGACCGGGGGCGGGTCAGGTGCAAACCCGTCGCGTTGCGGATGGTGGACACGACGGCCATGGCGTTCACGACGGCCATGGCGTTCACGAATGCCATGGCGCTCACGACCGCCGGGGTCGTGAGGCCGGTGGGTGCCGCGCTGGGGAACGGGGAGTCGGGGCGCTCCCGAAGAGCGGCGCTGCCCCTCCCCGCACCGGCCGGCACCGCGTCGCGGTCGCCGCGTTCCGCGACCACCGGGAGCCCGGGACCGGCCCGGGCGGCCTCCGGTCGCCGACCGGACGACGTATCCGTCACAGCTTTCTCCTCAGCTCGGCGAGAGGGGGCGGGTCGGGAGGAGATCCGCGGGACCTCTCACGTGCTTCGTGGCACCGCGCCTCGCTTCGTCGCGGTGTGTGTGAGGAGTACACAGCCAACCGGGACGACTCAGCTAGGAGTGGAAGACATGAAAGCGACCGCAGGTCGGGGCCGGGTCTTCGTAGGTACGCACAAGAGCCGGGCCGGAGCCGCGCGGTAGACATCTCCTACGCGCGGCCCAAGGCGTCAACCACGCCGGGCGCGGCGCCCGTCGGGCGGCGGGGACCCCACGGTCGCGGTGAAGCCGTGCAGCGAGACGGCGGCCAGCGGGCGGCGTCCGGCGAGGTAGCCGAGCGGGCCGTCCGGCGGGGCGGAGAGCCGGGCCCGGGCCAGGGACGCCGTGGCGCGCAGCCGCATAGGAACCTCGCACACCCCGCCCAGGTGCGGCTGGAGCAGCCGCGACCGCAGCCGCACCCTGCCCGGCAGGGACAGTACATCGAGCTGGACGGCGCCCACCCTGGCGTCCTCCCGGCCCGGTGCGGACACCAGCCCGGTGTACGCGTGCGTCCGGCCGCCGCGTCCGGTCGGGAGCCCGGTGGCGAACGAGAAACGGGCGAGCTGTTTGGGAATCCCCCACAGCGCCCGGCCGCCCGCCGCCGAGCGGGCGTCGTCCACCCATGCCTCGACCGCGCAGCCGGCCGGTCCCCGGCGGTCCCGGACGGCGACCGCGACGAGCAGCTCTCGGTAGGCGAGCGTGCCGCCGCGCCGGTAGTCCACCCAGAACGTCACCACGGCGCACCGGTTCCGCCACCGCGACAGCCGGACGCCCGGCGGCAGGTGCCAGTCGGGCAGCCCGGAGACGGGGAGCTGCCACAGCGCCGCGAACATCTCTCCCCGCAGGTGCCACGGCTGCGGCGGATACTCCTCACTCACACGCTTCACCCTTTTCCGGCATCGGCGGGACCGAGCGTCACCAGGCGGGCCGCCCTGGCGCGGCCTGACCGTCTTCATGGTGAAGGGCGGGGCGAGGCCCCTCATCCTGGGGACGGTCATGACACCCTCGCTGAGAAACGTCTCGGGCCCCGCCACCGACAGGCGAGGGCGCCCGGACCGGGCCACCGTGGAGGGAGGAGCGTCCGGACCGGGCCGGTGAGGAGAGGGGCACGGGGTGGAACCGAGGGCCGCGTTGGAGCGGATCGCGTTCCTGCTGGAGCGCGCCCAGGCACCGACGTACCGGGTGCGGGCCTTCCGTACGGCCGCGGGGGTGCTGGCCGGGCTCCCGGCGGGCGAGACCGAGGAACGGGCCCGGTCCGGCTCGCTGGAGGCGCTGAAGGGCGTGGGCCCCAGGACCGCGCAGGTCGTACGGGAAGCGCTCGACGGCGAGGTGCCCCGCTATCTGGCGCGGCTGGAGGCGGAGGCGGACGGCGAGGCCCCCGTGCCCGAGGCGGCACGGGAGCTGCGGGCGGCGCTGCGCGGCGACTGCCACCTGCACTCGGACTGGTCCGACGGCGGCAGCTCCATCGAGGAGATGGCCGCGGCGGCCCGCACGCTCGGGCACGAGTGGGCGGTGCTCACCGACCACTCGCCACGGCTGACGATCGCCAAGGGCCTGTCCGCCGACCGGCTGCGCGCGCAACTGGACGTGGTGGCGGAGGTGAGCGAGCGGCTGGCGCCGTTCCGGCTGCTGACGGGTATCGAGTGCGACATCCTGGAGGACGGCACGCTCGACCAGGACGAGGAACTGCTGGCCCGGCTCGATGTCGTGGTGGCCTCGGTGCACTCCGAACTGCGGATGCCCGGGGACCGGATGACGCACCGCATGGTCCGCGCCGTCAACAACCCGCTGGTGGACGTGCTGGGGCACTGCACCGGGCGGCTGCTGTCGGGCAGGCGGCGGCCGGAGTCGGAGTTCGACGCCGCGGAGGTCTTCGCCGCCTGCGCGGAGTCGGGGACGGCCGTGGAGATCAACTGCCGTCCGGAGCGCAGCGACCCACCGCGGCGCCTGATACGGCGGGCCCGGGAGGCGGGGGCGCGCTTCGCCGTCGACACCGACGCCCACGCACCGGGCCAGCTCGACTGGCAGACGGGCGGTTGCGTTCGGGCGGCCGAGTGCGGGGTGGGGGCGGACGAGGTCGTCAACGCCCTGCCGGCCGAGGACCTGCTGCGCTGGACGAGCCGGGCTGAGCAGGACGAGCCGGGCTGAGCAGGACGAGCACGGGCTGAGCCGGACGGACTCCGGCCGACCGGGCAGGAGGGCCTGGGCCACGGGACAGCGGTCACGTCCGTTCCGGTACGGTCCGCTTCCGGTCCCGTCGGTCCGTTTCCGGTCCCGTCGGTCCGTTTCCGGTCCCGTACCGCGGAACCGACCGCTCAACGGGGTGCCACCCGCTGGGCGCGCACTCCAGCCTCCTCAGCCCGCCGCCGGACCCGGCACGGCCGTGGGCCGACGCCCCGGCGACGGGTCAGGAGGCGGGGCGAGGGGCCGGCGGTGAGGAGTCAGCGGCGGGGCGCGCCTGACCGGTCGTCGCGCTCGGCGTTCTTCGCCTTGATGCGTGCCGCCTCCTTGCGCACCTCGGCCTGCGTGGCGCGCTCCTTCTGGAGCCACTCGGGGTTCTCCGCCTTGAGCGCCTCGATCTGCTCGGTGGTGAGGGCCTCGGTCACACCGCCGCGGGCGAGACCAGAGATGGAGACGCCCAGCTTCGCGGCGACCACCGGACGGGGGTGCGGGCCGTTGCGGCGCAGGTCGGCCAGCCACTGGGGCGGGTCGGCCTGGAGCGCGTTCAGCTCGTCGCGCGAGACCACGCCCTCCTGGAACTCGGCGGGGGTGGCTTCGAGGTACACACCCAGCTTCTTCGCCGCGGTCGCGGGCTTCATGGTCTGGGTGGTCTTGTGCGACGTCATGGGACCAGGGTATCGAGCGTGCGCGGTGCCTTTGACCGCGCCCGGTAGCCTGGCGAAGTGACAGGCTCGGACACCTCCCCCTCGCCCACCCCCTCGTTCCGGCTCGCGTACGTCCCCGGTGTGACCCCCACGAAATGGGTGCGGATCTGGGGCGAACGGCTGCCGGACATCCCGCTGCACCTCGTCTCCGCCGCCGCTGCCGAGGCCCCCGACGTGCTGCGGGACGGTGGCGCGGACGCGGGTTTCCTGCGGTTGCCTGTCGACCGTACGTACTTCAGCGCGATCCCCCTCTACACCGAGACGACGGTGGTCGTCGTTCCCAAGGACCACCTCGTCACCGCGGCGGACGAGGTGACCACCGAGGAGCTGGCCGACGAGATCGTGCTGCACCCTCTCGACGAGGTGCTCGACTGGGAGCACCGGCCGGGGCGGCCCGCCAAGGAGCGTCCGGCGACGACGGCCGACGCGGTCGAACTGGTGGCCGCCGGGATCGGGGTCCTCGTCGTCCCCCAGTCGCTGGCCCGTCTCCACCACCGCAGGGACCTCACCTACCGGCCCGTCCCGGACGCCCCCGTCTCCCAGGTGGCGCTGGCGTGGCCGGAGGAGCGGACCACCGACATGGTGGAGGACTTCATCGGCATCGTCCGCGGCCGTACCGTCAACAGCACCCGTGGCCGCAAGGCACCCGAGCCGCAACAGCAGCCGCCGCGGAAGAAGCGCCAGGAGAAGCCCGGCCCGCGCCGCAAGCCCGCCTCCGGCCGGCAGCCCGGCAAGGGCCCGCGGGGCGGGTCGGGCGGCCCCAGGGGCGGCCGGAGCGGCAAGCCCCGCCGCCGTTCGTGACCGGCGGCCGGGACGGCGGGTGGCCCGCCGGGCCCCGTCCCCGGCCGCCGGTCGCCGTATC
>NZ_VJOK01000001.1:7072693-7149093 GCF_013302895.1 Streptomyces albus subsp. chlorinus
CCCGCGGATCCACCGTCGTCCTGTACGCGCACCGGGACTAAGCGGCTAGGGGACAGAACCACTAGGCGTCCGTCGTCGTCTCCCCGTACGCCTCCGAGGGGGGATACGCGGTCGCTCCCGTGCGGCCCACGGAGAGGTAGGTGGCCGTACCGGGCACCCGGGTGAGGTCGGACAGGTACGGGGAGGGTGCGGCCGTGCTCTCGGGCCCCCGTACGACCTGCCACGTCGTACCGTCCCAGCGCAGGTACGCGGTGCGCTTCTGGTCCCAGAAGTCCCAGGCGGAGATCCACGCGGGGCGGCCCTGCTCGTCCGCGGTGATGCTCGTGAGGACACCCGGCCCGATGTCCTTGGGGGCGCTGGTCCACGCCGTGCCGTCCCAGTGCACCAGGATCGAGCCCGGCGGCTTCCCGGGCGGCCCGCCGATGCCGAAGCCGGCCCCGACGGCCCAGACGTCGTCGTCGGCCAGCGGCAGCACCCCGCTGATGCCCGACCGGATGCCGCCCGCGTCCGGGAAGACCGTCCAGGCCCCGTCCCAGCGGGCGACGATCCCGAGCCAGGCGCTCTCCGTGCTGCGGCTGCCGGTCACCCACACATCGCCCTGCGACCGGACCAGGACGGAACTCAGCGTCGCGGCCTCCGGGGAGGGCACGGGCAGCGGGTCCAGCCACCGGAAGCGGGTGCCGTTCCAGTGCAGCAGCCGTGCCGCTCCCGCGTGCCTGCCGGTGATCCACACCTGCCCGCCGGAACCGGCCGCCACGGCCCAGAGCACCGCGTTGTCACCGCCCGGGTAGCCGACGGGGCGCCACGCGGTGCCGTTCCAGCGCAGCAGCCGTCCCGGCGGGGTGTCCGGCGGGCCGACGGCCCACGCGGAGGCGGGGCCGTCGCAGGCCACCGAGTTCAGTCTCCCGGAGAACGTCAGTGAGGAGACATCGGTCCTGGACCAGCGCGACCCGTCCCACCGCATGGCCAGCGGACGCCCCGGCGCACCGGTGGTGAGCGCCTCCTCGCCGACGGCCCACGCGTGCCGCGGCCCGAGCGCCGCCACCTTGTACAACTGGGCTCCGGGCACGCTTCCGGGCGCCGGTACGGCGCTCCACCCGGCGAGCGCGGACGCGGCCCGCGCCGTGGGCGCCGGTCCGTGGGCGGGCGTACGGGGCCCCGCCCACGCCTGGCCGGCGGCGCCCGCCAGGACACCACCCGCCGCCGCGCCGAGCGCCCCGGCCACAAAACGTCTTCGTTCCACTGCCGACCCCTTTTCGCTGGGATGTCGCTCAGGAGCCCACACCATGCTCCCTTCCGGCGGACGCCGCCAGTCACGCGGGCGACAAATGTGCGCGGAGTGCGGCCCCGGTTCCCGATCCCGGTCCCGGGCCCGGCCTCATTGAGCAGCGGGTCCGGGGCCCGTACCACCACGACGCAAACGGCTTGCACAATTTGCGCTAAGCTTGCGAATATGACGCGACGACTTGCGCAGGTGGCGAAGAAGGTGGGCGTCTCCGAGGCGACCGTCAGCCGGGTGCTGAACAGCAAGCCCGGGGTGTCGGAGAGCACCCGCCAGGCGGTCCTCACGGCGTTGGACGTGCTCGGGTACGAGCGGCCCACCCAACTGCGCGGGGAGCGCGGCAAGCTGATCGGGCTGGTGCTGCCCGAGCTGTCCAATCCGATCTTCCCCGCCTTCGCCGAGGTCGTCGGCGGCGCGCTCGCCCAGCGGGGGCTGACCCCCGTGCTGTGCACCCAGACGCCGGGCGGCATCCAGGAGACGGACTACGTGGACCTGCTGCTCCAGCAGCAGGTTTCCGGCGTGGTGTTCGCGGGCGGGCTGTACGCGCAGGCGGACGCGCCGCACGACCACTACCGGCTGCTGCTGGAGCGGCATCTTCCTGTGGTGCTGGTCAACGCCCCCGTTGCGGGGCTGGACTTCCCGTGCGTCTCCACCGACGACGCCGTCGCGGTGGAGCAGGCCTGGCGCCATCTCACCTCGCTCGGGCACGAGCGGATCGGACTGGCCCTCGGCCCCTCGGACCACATGCCCTCCCGGCGGAAGCTGGCCGCGGCGCGGGCCGTGGCGCGGGCGGGTGGGGCCGAGCTGCCCGAGGAGCGTGTGGTGCGCGGGATGTACTCGATGGAGGGCGGGCACGCGGCGGCGTCCCGGCTGCTGGACGCCGGGGTGACGGGCATCGTGTGCGCCAGCGACATCATCGCCCTGGGGGCGGTGCGGGCCGTGCGCCGGCGCGGGCTGCGCGTGCCGGAGGACGTCTCGGTGGTGGGGTACGACGACTCGCCGCTGATGACCGTCACCGATCCGCCGCTGTCCACCGTGCGGCAGCCGATCGACGCGATGGGCCGTACCGCGATCCAGTTGCTGACGGCGCAGATCGACGGCAAGGAGGTGGTGCGCGACGAGATCATGTTCGAGCCTGAGCTGGTGGTCCGGGGCTCCACCGGTCCCGTCATGTCCCGCTAGAGGACCACCTCCCGAGGCGCTGGGAGGCTGTCGTTATTTTGCAATCTGCGCTCGGGATATTGCGCTCCTCTGGTGCCGGTGCAATGGTATGGGCCAGCGTTCCCGCCCAGAGGGGTCACCGATGTCAATGTCAAGAAAGAGCCTTGTGCTTCCGCTCGTGGCCGCCGTGTCCCTGACCGCGCTCGCCGCCTGCGGCACCAGCAGCGACAGCTCCGACGGCGGGCCGGGCGGCACGGTGAAGCTCGACGTCAACGGCCAGCCGCCGAAGACCCAGGCGTTCGAACGCAAGCTCTTCGACAAGCGCGTCAAGCAGTTCGAGAAGGCCAACCCGGACATCGACATCGTGCCGCACGAGGGCTTCATGGATCCGAAGACCTTCAACGCCAAACTGGCCGGCGGCAAGCTGGAGGACGTCTTCTACGTCTACTTCACCGACACCCGGGGCCTGATCGCCAAGAAGCAGGCCGCCGACATCACCGACCGGATCAAGGACATGCCGCACCGGGGCGATGTCCAGGACGCGCTGATGAGGGTGTTCCAGGACGAGAAGGGCCGGCAGTACGGTCTGCCCACCGCCAACTACTCCATGGGGCTGCTCTACAACCGCGCGCTGTTCGAGAAGGCCGGGCTCGATCCCGACAAGCCGCCGAGGACGTGGGCCCAGGTCCGCGCCGCCGCGAAGAAGATCGCGGACCTGGGTGACAACACCGTCGGCTACGCCGACTTCTCCAAGAACAACCAGGGCGGCTGGCACTTCGCCGCCGAGCTGTACTCGCGCGGCGGCCGCATGGCCACCGAGCGGGACGGGAAGTGGAAGGCCGCCTTCAACTCGCCGGAGGGCAAGGCCACCCTGCGAACGCTGCACGACATGCGCTGGAAGGACGACTCGATGGGCAGCAAGCAGCTGCTCCAGGCCGAGGACGTCCAGCGGATGATGGGCAGCGGCAAGCTCGGCATGTACGTCTCGGCCGCCGACAACATCACCGTCATCGCCAAGCAGTTCGGCGGCAGGTACCGGGACTACGGGCTCGCGCCCGTCCCCGACGCCAAGGCCACGCTGATCGGCGGCGAGGGCTACATGATCAACCCGAAGGCGGACCCGGAGACCGTCAAGGCCGGGGTCAAGTGGCTCCGGTGGAAGTTCCTCAACCCGGACCTCGTCGAGCGCGACATCCAGGAGAACCTGGACGCGAAGCTCCCCATCGGCCTGCCCGTGCCGCCCACCCCGGACATCTGGAAGGGCTCCGTCCGCGACCGTGTGGAGAAGGCCAAGCGCGAGAACGCGAACATCCCGGTCGACAACTACCAGCCGTTCATGGAGGCGGCGCCCCGGATCCCCGGCGTCATCGAGCCCCCGGAGGCCCAGCAGGTCTACGCGGTGCTCGACAACGTGATGCAGGCGGTCCTCACCAAGAAGAACGCGGACATCGACCAGCTTCTCGCCACCGCCGAGAAGAAGGTCGACCAGATCTACGACGCGTCCTGATGGCCACCGCCCCCGTGCTGGAGAAGCCGCTGCCCCCGCCGCCGGCCACCGGGGCGAGGGAGCGGAGCGCCGCCCGCCGCCGGCGTCGTGTGCGCGAGCACGTGACCGCGTACGGGTTCCTGTGTGCCGCCGTGGCGCTCTTCGCGCTGTTCTCGTGGTGGCCGATCGTCCGCAACGTGCTGCTGGCCTTCCAGCACGTCAACTTCGCCACCGGCAACACCTGGGCCGGCCTGGCCAACTTCGACAAGCTGTTCAACGACCCCCTGCTGGGCACCGCCTGGCGGAACACCGCGCTGTTCACCGCGTACGCGCTCGTGCTGGGCTTCCTCGTGCCGTTCCTGACCGCCGTGCTGCTCAACGAGTTCCGGCACGCCCGCGCGTACTTCCGCGTCCTGGTCTACCTTCCCGTGATGCTGCCGCCGGTCGTGGTGGCGCTGATGTGGAAGTGGTTCTACGACCCGGGCCCGGGACTGATCAACGAGATCCTGCGCACCCTCCACCTGCCGACCTCCGACTGGCTCGACTCCTCCTCCACCTCGCTGGTCTCCCTGGTGATCGTCTCCACCTGGGCCAACATGGGCACAGCCACACTGATCTACCTGGCCGCCCTCCAGACCATCCCCGGCGAACTGTACGAGGCCGCGGAGCTGGACGGCGCGAACCTGTGGCAGCGGCTGCGCCACGTCACCGTCCCGCAGACCCGGTTCGTGCTGCTGGTCCTCCTGCTGCTCCAGATCGTGGCCACGATGCAGGTGTTCACCGAGCCCTACGTGATGACCGGCGGCGGTCCCGAGGACTCCACGGTCACCGTGATGTTCCTCGTCTACCGCTACGCATTCGTCTACAACGACTTCGGCACGGCGAGCGCGCTCAGCCTGCTGCTGCTCCTCGTCCTCGCCGCCTTCTCCGCCCTCTACCTGCGCGTCACCCGTGGCGCCGAGGAGGACTGATGGCCGCCTCGCCCCGGACCCTGATACGTCCCGCCGTGCTGCGCACCCGCAAGGGCAGGCTCGTCTACTGGTCGGTGCTGGGCCTGGCGCTGGCCCTGTTCACCGTCGCCTTCCTCGTTCCGCTGTACTGGGCGGCGACGGGCGCGATGAAGTCGCCCACGGAACTGGCGCAGAACCCGCCCACCTACGTGCCCTCCACCTGGCACCCGGAGAACTACGCGCGGGCCTGGCGGGAGATGGACCTGACCCGCTACTTCCTCAACACGGTGCTGCTGGCGGGCGGGGCCTGGCTGGTCCAGCTCGCGGTGCAGGTCCCCGCCGCGTACGCGCTCTCCAAGCTGCGGCCCCGGTTCGGCAACGTCGTACTGGGTCTGATGCTGGTCACCCTGATGATGCCCGCCACCGCGCTGCTGGTGCCCGTCTACCTCACCGTGGTCGACGTACCGCTCTTCAACCGGAACCTGGTCAACAGCCCGAGCGCGGTCTGGCTGCCCGCCGCCGCCAACGCCTTCAACATCTACATCCTCAAGAACTTCTTCGACCGCGTCCCCGACGAACTGCTGGACGCCGCGCGGATCGACGGAGCCGGACCGTTCGGCACCATGTGGCGGATCGTGCTGCCGCTGTCCAGGCCGATCCTCGCCGTGGTGTCGATCCTCTCGGTCGTCACCGCGTGGAAGGACTTCCTGTGGCCGCTGCTGGTGCTGCCGGACCCGGCGAAGCAGCCGCTGAGCGTCTTCCTCCAGCGCGTCGCCCAGGACACCCCGCTCAACACCCTGGTGGCCGGCCTGGTCATGGCCTCGCTGCCGCTGATCGCGCTGTTCCTGGTCTTCCAGCGGCAGATCGTCGCCGGACTGGGCGCCGGCAGCCTCAAGGGCTGACCGGGCTCGGACCTTGCCGGGCACGGTCACCCCGCCCACCCTCCGCGGTTCCCGTACGACCCGTACGAAAGGATCCCTCCTTTGTCCCGCACGGACTGGTGGCGCAGTGCTGCCATCTACCAGGTGTACGTCCGCTCCTTCGCCGACGGCAACGGCGACGGTACCGGCGATCTGGCCGGGGTCCGCTCCCGCCTGCCGTACCTGGCCGAACTCGGCGTGGACGCCCTCTGGTTCACCCCCTGGTACCTGTCACCGCTCGCCGACGGCGGCTACGACGTCGCCGACTACCGCACCATCGACCCCGCCTTCGGCACCCTCGCCGAGGCCGAGGCGCTGCTGGCCGAGGCCCGGGAGCTGGGCCTGCGCACCATCGTGGACATCGTGCCCAACCACGTCTCCGACCAGCACCCGTGGTTCAAGGCCGCGCTCGCCGCCGGGCCCGGCGCACCGGAGCAGGAGCTGTTCCACTTCCGCCCGCCCTCCGACGAGCCGCCGAACGACTGGGTGAGCGAGTTCGGCGGGGTGCCCTGGTCCCGCACCGAGGGCGGCCAGTGGTACCTGCACCTCTTCACACCCGAGCAGCCCGACCTCAACTGGAACCACCCGAAGGTGCGCGAGGAGCACGAGGACGTGCTGCGCTTCTGGTTCGAACGCGGTGCGGCGGGCGTACGGATCGACTCCGCCGCGCTGCTCGTCAAGGCGGACGGGCTGCCCGACATGCCGGGCAGCGCCGACGCGGGCGAGCACCCGTTCCACGACCGGCCGGAGCTGCACGGCATCTACCGCTCCTGGCGGCGGCTGGCCGATGCGTACGGGGCCGTGCTGATCGGCGAGATCTGGCTGCCCGACGCCGAACGCTTCGCCCGCTACCTGCGCCCCGACGAACTGCACACCGCCTTCAACTTCGACTTCCTGGCCCGCCCCTGGGACGCGGCCGAGCTGCGCGCCTCCATCGACCTCACCCTGGCAGCCCACGCGCCGGTCGGCGCCCCCGCCACCTGGGTGCTGGCCAACCACGACGTGACGCGCACGGTCACCCGCTACGGGCGGGCCGAGGACACCGGCTTCGCCTTCGAGCGCAAACGCTTCGGAGTCCCCACCGACCTCGCCCTCGGCACGCGCAGAGCACGCGCCGCCGCGCTGCTCACCCTGGCCCTGCCCGGCTCCGTCTACCTCTACCAGGGCGAGGAACTGGGCCTGCCCGAGGCGGAGATCCCCCGCGAACGCATCCAGGACCCGATGCACGCCCGCTCCGGCGGCGTGGACCCGGGCCGGGACGGCTGCCGGGTGCCGCTGCCGTGGCGCGCGGACGGTGACGGGCCCTCCTGGCTGCCGCGCCCCGAGGGCTGGGAGCGCTACGCCGCCGAACGGCAGGCCGGCGACCCGGAGTCGATGCTCTCGCTGTACCGCACCGCGCTGCGGCTGCGCCGCTCCTTCCGGGACGCCGGGCCGCTGCGCTGGCTGCGCACGGACGCGCCGCACCTGCTGGCCTTCGCGCGGGCCCTGCCGGACGGCGGGACCGTACTGTGCGCGGTCAACCTCGGCCCGTCCGATGCCGCGCTCCCCGCGCACTCCGAACTCCTGCTGGCCAGCGGCCCCCTGACGCCGTCAGGCGCGCTGCCGCAGGACACGGCGGTCTGGCTGCGGGCCTGACCCGGGCCGGCCGCCGCCCCCTCCCTCCCCCCACAGAAGGGAATCCCATGGGCACCACAGAACGCACGGTCCGCGCCCGCAGGGGCGCGGCAGGCACGAGAGCCTGGCGACCGGTACTGGCCGCCGTGCTCAGCACCGGGCTGCTCCTCTCCGGCTGGCAGGCGGCCTCCGCCGGGGCGGCCCAGGACGGCCGGCCGGACGGCGGCGGCGACACCGGCCCCCTCCAGGTCCGGGTCAGCGGCGACGCCGAGCCCGCCCGCGCGCGGGACGGCGACCCGGACACGTACGCGAAGGGCAGCACCGCCCACTGGGTGCGGGCAGACCTCGGCGCGACCCGCCGCCTGGACCGGGTCGAGCTGTCGCTGCCCGGCGGCGCCCAGCGCGTCCAGCTCCAGGGTTCCGCCAACGGGCGCGACTACGTCGAACTGTCGGACACCCGGGCCCGCAAGGGCGAGGTCACCCTGCGGCTGGGCGGTGCGCCGGTGCGGTACCTGCGTGCCGTCGGCGCCCGCCGGGTCGGCGAACTCGCGGTGTATGGTGCGGTGTCGGGTGACACCACACCACCGGGCACGCCGCACCGCGTCCGGCTGGACGGCGCGGTCCTGCACTGGCAGCGGGTCCCCGGCGCGGCCGGGTACGACGTCTACGCCGACGGCCGGCTGCGCGCGGGACTGCCCGCGACGGCGAAGCACTGGAAGGACACCACGGCTCCCGGCGGCGCCGAGGAGAAGGTCGAGTACACCGTGCGGGCCCGGGACGCGGCGGGCAACCAGTCCCCGGACAGCCGTCCGGTGATCCGTACGGTCGCGGCGGGCGAGGGGTCCTCGCGTGCGGCCTTCACCCCGCCCCGCAGCGGCGCCGGGACGGCGGGGAAGGCACGCACGAGGACCGACGGCAAGAGCGGGAGCAAGGGCGGCGAGAGCGGGAGCAAGGGCGGCAGGAGCGGCAAGGACGGCAGCGGCGGGGGCAAGGGCGCGGGGGCCGCCGCGACCGGTGCCGACATGCCGTACACCACCGTCGAGGCCGAGTCCGGCACCACCGGGGGCGGTGCCCAGGTGGTGGGACCCAACCGGAAGATCGGGGACGTGGCGGGTGAGGCGTCCGGCCGGAAGGCGGTGACGCTGAAGGAGACCGGCCAGTACGTGGAGTTCACCACCACGGCCGAGACCAACACCCTCGTCACCCGCTTCTCCCTCCCCGACGCGCCGGGCGGCGGCGGGACCAGTGCCACCCTGAACGTCTACGTGGACGGCCAGAAGGCCAAGGCGCTCGACCTGACCTCCAAGTACGCCTGGCTGTACGGCCCGGAGGCGTCCCCGGTCAACGACCCGGGCGCGGGCCCGGCCCGGCACATCTACGACGAGGCGCACCTCGACCTCGGCCGTACGGTGCCGGCCGGGAGCACCATCCGGCTGCAGAAGGACGCGGACAACTCCTCGACGTACGCCATCGACTTCGTCGACTTCGAAAAGGTCTCGGCCGCGCCGAACCCGGACCCCGCGGCGTTCGTGGAACCGGCCGGGTTCACCCACCAGGACGTGCAGAACGCGCTGGACAAGGCGCGGATGGACACCACAGGGAAGATCCAGGGCGTCTATCTGCCGCCGGGTGACTACGAGACCTCCAGCAAGTTCCAGGTGTACCTGAAACCGGTGAAGGTGATCGGCGCAGGACCGTGGTTCACCCGCTTCCACGCCCCCGCGGGACAGCAGAACACCGATGTCGGCTTCCGTGCCGACAACGGCGCGAACGGCTCGACCTTCGCCGGGTTCGCGTACTTCGGGAACTACACCTCGCGCATCGACGGGCCCGGCAAGGTCTTCGACTTCCAGAACGTCTCCGGCATCACGATCGAGAACATCTGGGCCGAACACATGGTCTGCCTCTACTGGGGCGCCAACACCGACCGGATGACGCTCAGGGACAACCGCATCCGCAACACCTTCGCCGACGGTCTGAACATGACCAACGGCTCCACCGACAACCTGGTGGCCGACACCGAGGCGCGGGCCACCGGAGACGACTCGTTCGCACTGTTCTCCGCGCTCGACGCGGGCGGCGGTGACCAGAAGAACAACGTCTACGAGAACCTCACCTCCAAGCTGACCTGGCGGGCGGCGGGGCTGGCGGTCTACGGCGGGCAGCTCAACACCTTCCGCAACATCCGCGTCGCCGACACCCTGGTCTACTCCGGGGTGACCATCTCCTCGCTGGACTTCGGGTATCCGATGAACGGCTTCGGGCCCGGGCAAACCACATTCGAGAACCTCGGCATCGAGCGTGCCGGCGGTCATTTCTGGAACGGCCAGACCTTCCCCGGCATCTGGCTGTTCTCGGCGTCGAAACCGTTCCGGGCGATCCGGGTGAACGGCGCCGGGATCACCGACCCGACGTACCACGGGATCATGTTCCAGACGAACTACGTGGGACAGCAGCCGCAGAATCCGGTCGAGGACACCGAACTGACCGATGTCACCGTCTCCGGGGCGAAGAAGAGCGGTGACGAGTACGACAAGAAGTCCGGCTTCGGCATCTGGGCCAACGAGATGCCCGAACAAGGGCAGGGCCCGGCCGTGGGCGAGGCGACCTTCCGCCGGCTCACCCTGCGGGACAACGCCGAGGACATCCGCAACACGACCTCCACGTTCAAGCTCACCATCGAGTGACCGGCCCGTCCCGGCACCGGGCGCACCGGCCCCGGTGCCGGGACGCACACCTCACCGCTGCCGTCACCACCGGCGGTGGCCCCGACGGCGCCCGCCGCGTCGGCGGGCGCCGACGCGTCGTGCCACGAACTCGGCCATGCCGTCCACCTCCGGGAACTCGGGCGGCGCCTCCGACGCCACGGCACGGGCGCGGCTCACGGGCCGGGAACCCGGCTCCGAGCTGGAGACCGAGTTCGCGGCCGGCGTCCGCAAGGCCCGGCTCCTGGACCAGCGGTCCGCCGCGGGGACCGTGCGGGTGGCCACGGACGGGCGGACCGTGGCCGGTATCGCCCGCGAGGTGCTGGCCACGACCGGCTGGAGAGGCCCCCACCACGCGGCCTGACGGCTTCGCTCCGCGCGGGGCGGGAAGCGTGTCCGCGCCCGTGGTCCGGCCGTGGTGCCGCTCCGTGACCTCAGCGCTGCTCGAAGTGGCTGGGGCGGCCGTCGCGGTGGACGAGGCGGCCGGTGCGGGCCGCCTGGGCGCGGGGCATGAGGGTCCAGGCGGCGTCGGCGCGGAGCAGGGCCGCCGAGTGCCACGGTGTCGTCCACGCGTCGGGCGCGTCGAGGAGACGGATGCCGAACTTGGGCGCGCCGACGGGCTGAGGGTGGATGGACAGGCGGACGGCGTGGGGGTGGTGGGCGGCGATGAGGCGGCCCCATCCGCGGCTGCGCTGGATGACGCCGTACGCGCGCCGCCTGCATGCGCGTTGCAGGGCGGAGCGGGTGCCGGTGCGGTCGGCGGCGTCCTCGAAGAGGAAGCGGGTGATGCCCCGGTAGAGCGCGAGCGGCTGGCCGCCCGCGCGGACCTCGGCCCGCAGGGCGTCGAGCGTGGGGGCGTAGTGGTCGTTCAGGCGCGTGCGTCTGAGGTCACCGGGAAGGTCGCCGAACACGTCACGGAGGTCGAAGACGGACAGGCGGTGGTCCAGCCCTTGCGCGGACATCAGGCCGCGGAGCGCGTCCGCGTAGGCGTCGACGCGGTGCTCGGGGACGTCGATGAGGTCCGAGAAGACGTGGCCGTCGGAGCAGACGATCACCCGGGCGCCCGGCGGGTAGACCCCCTCGATCTGTTCGCACAGCGCGTCGAGGAAGCCGAGGGAGAGCCGTTCTCCCTGGTCGGGGAGGTGGCCCAGCACCTTGTCCGGGTTGGGGGACTTGCAGGGGAAACCGGGCAGGGTGAAGACCACGGGCGCGCCCTGGCGGACGAAGCCGGCTATGCGCCGCAACTGGTGCGGGAAGCACGAGGGGGACACGGAGGCCCGGCCCGCTGTGCGGTGGTGGGGCAGCAGCAGGTCCAGGACAGCGGTACCGACACTGGTGTGGCGGTCCCGGTATGCAGTGGTCGGCGGCATGGGATCTCTCCGGTGTGAGGGCCTGTGACGGCGAGGTGTGAGGGGCGGCCCGGCCGTACGGAAGAAGGGGCGGCCCGGCCGTACGGGAGGGGCAGGGGGGGGGAGGCCAGGTGCCGGGGTGTCAGAGCCGCCGGTCGTAGGCCACCGGCAGCCGCTCGGTCCCTCGCCCCAGGACGGCCGGGATCCAGGTGAGGGCGTCGCCGGGAACGGCGAGCCGCAGACCGGGCAGGCGGGCCAGCAGTGTGCCCAGCGCGATCCGCAGCTCGGCGCGGGCGAGGGCGGCGCCGGGGCAGAAGTGGACGCCGTGGCCGAAGGCGAGGTGGGGGACGGGGCCGCGGTCCAGGTCGAGGGTGTCCGGCGCGGGGAAGCGTCGCGGGTCGCGGTTCGCGGCGCACAGGGAGACGATCACGGAGTCCCCGGCCGGCACGCGGGTCCCGTGCAGGTCGCCCGGTTCCGCCAGGAACCGCCAGGTCGTCAGCTCGAAGGCGCTGTCGTAGCGCAGCAGCTCCTCGACGGCGCGCGGCGCGATCCGCGGCTCGTCCCGCAGCCGGGCGAGTTGGCCGGGGTTGCGGAAGAGGGCGACGAGCGCGGTGGTGATCTGGTTGGTGACGGGCTCCTGCCCCGCGACCAGCAGCTGGAAGACCATGGAGTCCCGCTCCTGCCGGGTCAGTTCGCCGCGGTCCCGGGCCGCGACCAGGCCGCTGAGCAGATCGTCGCCAGGGTGCGCGCGCTTGTGGGCGACCAGCTCGGCGATGTAGCTCTGCAGACCGTGCAGCCGCTGCTCGTAGAGGGCCCGCCCGGGGTCGGCGGGTCCCACCGGCTGGACGACCTTGCCCCAGTCCGGGTCGAAGCGGCGCGCCTGCTGTGGAGGGAGACCGATGACATCGGCGAGGACCCGGAAGGGGAAGCGGGCGGCGAAGCCGGGGACGAGGTCGGCCGGGCCGGACCCGGGAAGCTCGTCCACGAGGGTGTCGGCGCACTGCTGGATGCGGGGGCGGAGGCGCTCGATCCGGTGGGGGGCGAGGGCTTCGGTGACGAGGCGCCGCATGCGGGTGTGCCGAGGAGGGTCCTGGTGGAGGAGGTGCACCTGGAGCTGGGAGCGCTGCGGCTCGGGCATGATCGAGGCGCGGGCGCGCCAGCGGTCGTTGCCCCGGTCGTGGTTCTTGCCCAGGCGGTCGTCGGTGAGCGTGGCACGGGCCGCCTCGTAACCGGTGACCAGCCAGGCGTGCACCCCGCTGGGGAAGAGCACCCGGTGCACCGGGCCGGCCGCACGCATCCGCGCGTACAGCGGGTAGGGATCTGACGTGTAGGAGCGGCCCGTCAGCGGGACGGGGTCGGGCAGCGGCCGACGCGGATCGCCGGCGGGGGTCGCGGACGGTTCGTGCGGGGGCATACGGAACTCCTCGGAACGCGAAGTCGCAACGGTGGTGCACGCCCGGAGGCCGGGCGGCGGATGCTGGATCAGCGGCGGCCGATCTGTGGGGCGGGCGTCCGGTGGTCGAAGGCGATCAGCGGATCACCGGTGAGCGGGTGGTCGACCACCGCCGCCCGGACGCCGAACACCTCGGCCATCACCTCGGGCGTGAGGACCGCACGCGGTGGGCCCGAGGCCACCACGGCGCCGTCGTGCAGCACGTGCAGCCGGTCGCACACCGAGGCGGCGGCGTTGAGGTCGTGGAGCGACACCAGCGTCGTACGGCGCTGTGCGCGCAGCAGGACCAGCAGGTCGACCTGGTGGCGGACGTCGAGGTGGTTGGTCGGCTCGTCCAGCACCAGCACCTCGGGGTCCTGGGCGAAGGCACGGGCGAGCAGCACGCGTTGGCGCTCCCCGCCGGAGAGCGTGGTGAAGCGGCGGTCCGCCGCGGCGCTCATCCCCACACCGGCCAGGGCCCGTGCGACCGACTCCCGGTCGGTGTCGTCCTCGCCCGCGAACGGCCGCTTGTAGGGGATGCGGCCCATGGCCACGATCTCCCGCACGGTCAGCTCGAAGTCGCCGCCCCGTTCCTGCGGGAGCGCCGCCACATGACGCGCCGAGCGGAGCGGCGAGAGCGTGTGCAGATCCGTACCGCCGAGCAGCACCCGGCCGGCGGTGGGCCGCAGGTGCCGGTAGACGGTCCGCAGGAGGGTGGACTTCCCGCTGCCGTTCGGGCCGACCAGGCCCGTGATCTCCCCCTCGGCTGCCACCAGGCGGGCGCCCGCCACCACCGTGCGGCGCGCGTAGGACACGTGCAGATCCTCGATGTCGATCCTCAACGTTCCCTCCCCAGGCGCCTGTCCAGCAGATACAGCAGGGCCGGAGCCCCCAGCAGCGACGTGACGACGCCCACGGGCAGCTCCTGGTCCGGCATGGCCGTGCGGCAGACGAGGTCGACCACCACCAGCAGCAGGGCGCCGAACAGCGCCGAGACGGGCAGCAGACGGCGGTGGTCCCCACCCACGACCAGACGGCAGACGTGCGGCACCATCAGCGCGACGAAGGCGATGGCGCCCGACACCGCGACCAGGACGCCGGTCAGCATGCTGGTGACGGTGAACAGCTCGCGGCGCAGCCGGGCCACGTCGACACCGAGCCCGGCCGCCGTCTCGTCCCCGGCCAGCAGCGCGTTCAGCCTCCGCGCCCGTGCCTGGAGCCACACCAGCGCGGCGGGCACCGCCACCGCCGGTACGGCCAGCAGCGGCCAGTTGGCGCCGCTCAGGCTGCCCATCAGCCAGAACAGGACGCTGTGCGTCTGCTGCTCGTCCCCGGCCCGGAGGACGAGGTAGCTGGTGAAGCCGGAGAGGAACTGGCCGATCGCCACCCCGGCCAGCACCAGCCGCAGCGGCGCGAACCCGCCGCCGCGCCGGGCCACCGCCCACACGAGCGCGAAGGTGGCCAGGGCGCCCGCGAACGCCGCGGTGGACAGCCCCAGCCCCAGCGCCCCGCCGGTACCGAGACCGAGCACCAGCGCGGCGACCGCACCGAGCGAGGCGCCGTTGGAGACACCCAGCAGATACGGGTCGGCCAGCGGGTTGCGCACCAGCGCCTGCACCGCCGTACCGACGAGGCCCAGCCCCGCGCCGACCAGCGCGGCCAGCACGGCGCGGGGCACGCGCAACTGCCAGACGATCAGATCGTGGGTGCCCGGCCGCGCTCCACCGCCCGCCAGCCGTCGCCCCACCACCCCCCACACCTCGCCGGGGGAGAGGGAGGTCGAGCCCCAGGACACCGCCGCGGTCAGCGCCCCCAACAGGGCCGCACCCAGGACCAGCGCGACGGGACCGACGGGCAGGTTCCGCGTCCGCTGTCCGAAGCCCGCCCTCTCCCGGCGGACCCGGACCGGTGTGACGGCCACGGCTACGCGCCCTTGCCCGGGTAGAGCGTCCGGGCGATCTCCTGGACGGTGTCGGCGTTGCGGACCCCGGCGATGGTCGTCGGCTCGGAGCCGATGCGCAGGAACCGCTTCTTCCTGACCGCCGTCAGCCCCTTGGTGGCCGGGTTGTCCTCCAGCCACTGCCGCGCCTCGTCGAACGCCTTCCGGTTCGCCGTCTCGCCTCCCCGGTCGCGTACCCCGAGCTGGATCCAGTCCGGGTCCTTCGCGACCACCTCCTCCCAGTCGACCCGTTGGAAGTCGCCGTCGCACCCGGCGAAGATGTTGCGGGCCCCGGCCAGGGTGATCACCGCGTTGGCGACCTGCCGGCCGCAGACGGCCGTGGGCTGCTTGGTGCCCGCGTCGTAGTCGAAGAAGAAGTACGTGGGACGCTCGGCGTCAGGGGTGCCCCGGCTCAGCTTCCGGGCCGCCGCCACCTTCTCGCGCATCCCGGCCACGAGCTTCTCCGCCCGGGCACTGGTTCCGGTGACGGCCCCGAGAGTCGTGATGTCGGCCTCCACCGCGGACAGGTCGGTGACCGGTTTCCCGCGCGTCGAGGCGCAGGCGGTCGACTTCAGGTAGAGATGTTTGATCCCGGCCGCCGCGAACTCGGCCTCGGTCGGCGCGTTTCCCGCCCCGCCGCCGCCCATGTTCTCCATCGACGCGAAGGTGTCGAGGTACACATCGGCGCCGGAGGCGAGCAGTTTCTCCTTCGGGATCACGGTCCTGCCCAGCACCGGGACCTTTCGCGCCCGCGCGTCGAGAGCGCCGGGGAGGGTGCCCTCGCCGGGCGGGAACCCGGTGCCGGTCACCTTGTCCCCGGCGCCCAGCCGCAGCAGCAGCTCCAGGCCGGAGGCGTTGCTGGTGACGATCTTCTCCGGGGCGCGGGCGAAGGTCGTTCTCGCCCCCTCGCAGTCGGTGACCGTCACCGGATGGCCGTCCGGGCCCGGAGCGCGGGCGTCCCGGCCCCCGGTCTCCTCCCCGCCTCCGCAGCCGGCCGCCAGCAGGCCGCCGAGGACGACGGCCGTCGTCCCGCGCCACACACGAGAACGCATCGCAGATCTCCCGGTTCCACTCGGTACGGAGGTGAACCCGCGTCACCCCCCTGCAGACGTCGGGACGAAGGGGCGGGGAGTTCCCGGGGGCCGGGCACCGGCGGCGACCCGGTTCCTGACTCCGGCATCCCGGCACGGCCCGAGGCCGCCCGGCGGAGGGGAGCGGGCGAGGGGAGAGGTGCCGGTGCCGGACACGTGCTCCCCACCGGAAACCGGCACCTCCCGCCGCACGCCGGACCGGCTCAGGCCGCCACGGCGGCGGGTTCGTCCGCCACGGCCAGCGCATCCATCAGCGTGGCCCTGGCCCGGGCCACCCGCGAGCGGACCGTGCCCACCGGGCAGTTGCTCACCTCGGCCGCCTCCGCGTACGGGAGGCCCAGCATCTGCGTGAGGACGAACGCCTCACGGCGCTCCTCCGGCAGGGACGCGAGCAGTTCGAGCAGTGCGACACCGTCCTCGAAGCCCGGCAGACCGCGCGGCTGCGTCCGTTCGACGGCCGCCTGCCAGTCGGGGAGATCCGTCAGCCGGGGGCGGACGGCGGCGCGGCGGTAGCTGTCGATCACCGCGCGCCGCGCGATGGACAGCAGCCACGCGCGGGCGGAGGAGCGGCCCTCGAAGCGGTGCAGGCTGCCGAGCGCCCGCAGGAACGTGTCCTGCGCCAGGTCGTCCACGGCCTGGGGGTCGGCGCACAAGTGGGCGACGTAGCGCAGCACATCGCGGTGGAGGGCGCGTACGAACGCGTCAACGGCCCGCGGGTCACCACCGCGGGCGGCCAGCGCCCAGGCGGTGATCGACTCGTCGGCCGGGGCGCTGCGGGTGGTGCTGTGTTTCTCGCACGGAGCGTGCGGAGCAGGAGTGAACACCTGTTGTCCTTCTCGTCACCAAGGCCCGGACCGGTGCGCGGCCACGCGCACACCACGGCGCGGACGCGGCGGCGCGACGCGGTCCGGTGCGTGTGTCGGATCGGCCGCAGGGCGCTTCAGCGCGTGCGACCGAGGCCCGGGGAGCGCAGGGGCCGCCCCGGGATGCCGGCTGTCTTCAGACGACAGCGGGCTCCACGGGCGGGCCCCGAGAGGTGATCGCGTGGACGAGGAGGAGAAGAGCCGGTGCCCGCTCCGCGCGACGGTAGGCGGGGCGGGGCCGCGGGCCGTCGGGTGTGAGCGGCCTGGTGAGCGGCAGCCGCCACGGTGCGGCCAGCCAGCCGGCGACGGTCCGCAGGATGCGGAAGGCCGCCTGTTCGCCGTAGGCCAGCCACAGACCGCACAGGAGGGCGGCCAGCAGGTGGGCGGAGAGCATGCCGAACGACCACATGCCGCCCATGGAGTGGTCCATGTGCCCCATGGCGCCCATGTGGTCGCCCCGGGGCATGTGCCCGGGATGCCGCCCCAACGGGTGGAGCGGGTCCGCGCCCAAGTGGCCGGCGCCCACCCGCGGGCCGCCCGCATGGTGTTCCGGGGTGCCCATGTGGCCGGCGGAATCCGTGTGGTGGACCGCGGAGTCCATGCGGTGGTGCTCCGGAGCGCCGCAGCCGCCCGTGCGCACGACGGCCGTGCCGCCCCCGGAGGGCTTGGGCTTCGGTGTTTCTCGCGCCAGGGTCTGTGCCAGGGAGAACGCCGAGTGCAGTACCGCCTGGGCGAGGACCACGACCGCCACGACGAGCGGCAGCCCGCGCTCACGCCCCGCCAGGCACCAGCCCGCCGCGCCGGTCAGACCGACACCGGCCGCCAGTGCCCAGGCGGGCACGTCGCTCCCCGACATCAGCACGTGTCCGAGAGCGGCGACCAGCACGCACAGGGCCGCGAACATACCGGCCCGTATCGTGCGGGAACACCACCCGACAGTCATCGCACCTCATCGTCGCATCCGGGCAGGGGGCGTCATGCGCCGGCACGTGAGCCGCACCGGCCCGGTGCCGCACCGCACCTGGGGGAGCCGGGAAGCAGTGCCGCGCCGGGACCTCGCCCGGTCCCGAGGGGCCGGGCCGGGAGCGTGCCGGGCAGGGGCGTGCGGGGCGGACATCACCACCGAACGGGCAGTCATGGGATGCGCGCGCCCGGCGTGATCACCACCGCTGTCGCCCTGACGGCCCCGCTCCGCGCGAAGTGCAAGGTGAACGGCACCACGTCGCCGGCACGCCACCCGCGCCCGGGCGGCAGCGTCACGTCCACGCCGTGAGGGTCCATGGACAAGACGCCCTCCGCCGGAACCGTGGCCGACTCCGCGACACCCTTGTACGGGGCACCGCTCGCGGTGGTGCGGTGGCGGCTCAGGGCGATCGGTCCGCGCGTGACCGGCGACGTCACCTCGAGCAGTTCGTCCTTTGTGCCGCCACGGTTGACGACGGTGAAGAACGCGGCCGTCCTCTCCGCGTTTCCGTACGGCAGCAGGACCTGCCCCCGCGCCACGCCGATCCGGGCGGGGCTGCCCGCCTGTCCGGTGCCGGCCCAGACCGCCAGCCCGCCGAGGGCGAGGGCGCAAGCCGCGAGGGGAGCGGTCCCGGCGCGCAGGGCAGCGGCCAGGCGGCGGCGGGAGGGCCGCCAGGAGTCGGTGTCCCTCACCTTCTCCTCCCTGCCGGGTCGGGGCACCAGGCGCGCAGCCGCAGGCTGTTGCCGACCACCAGCAGCGAACTGGCCGACATCGCCGCCGCGGCCACCATGGGGCTCAGCAGGCCGACCATGGCGAGGGGCACGGTCACGGCGTTGTAGCCGAAGGCCCACAGGAGGTTGGCGCGGATCGTGCCCAGGGCACGCCGTGCGAGGCGGACCGCGTCCGCCAAGGAGTCGATGTCCCCGCGTACCAGTGTCACGTCCGCCGCGCCGATCGCCACATCCGTGCCGCCGCCCATCGCGATCCCCAGGTCGGCCTCCGCCAGAGCGGCGGCGTCGTTCACGCCGTCTCCGACGACCGCGACCCGGCGGCCCGCCTTCCGCAATCCCCGCACGAGGGCGGCCTTGTCCTCGGGGGAGCACCGGGCGTGCACGTCGTCGATGCCCAGGGCCGCGGCGATCGACCGGGCGGGCGCTTCCCGGTCCCCGGTGGCGAGAACGGGCCGCACGCCCAGCCGGCGCAGCCGGTCGACCGCCCGGTAACTGCCCGGACGCACCACATCGCCGACCTCGATCAGCGCCGAGGCCGCGCCGTCCACCCGGACCAGCACCGCCGTGCGCGCGTCCTTCCCGGCCCGCACCAGCGCCTCCGCCAGCGGGGCGGGCAGCTCGCCGTCCGGGACGACGGCCTCGACCAGGCGGCCTTCGACCCGTCCCCGCACACCCCGTCCCGGCACCGCGCGGAACCCGCTCACCGCGGGCAGCGGCTCGGGGGCCAGCGCGCGCCGGGCATGCGCGGCGACGGCCCGCCCCACAGGGTGCTCGGAGCCCTGCTCGAGCGCGCCCGCCAGGCACAGTGCCCGCTCCGTGCCAAGACCGCCCGGTGCGGCGGTGACCCGGGCGACGCTCATCCGGCCGGAGGTGAGGGTGCCCGTCTTGTCGAGCACCACGGTGTCGAGGTGCCGGAGCCCCTCCAACGCCTGCGGACCGCGGACGAGAACGCCCAGTTGGGCACCTCGTCCGGTCGCGGCCATCAGCGCGGTCGGTGTCGCCAGACCGAGCGCGCACGGGCACGCCACGACCAGGACCGCCACACCGGCCGTCACGGCCGCCTGCGGCGCGGCCTCCGCGCCGAGCCAGAAACCGAGGACCGTGACGGCCAGCGTCAGCACCACCGGCACGAAGACACCGGCCACCGTGTCGGCCAGCCGCTGCGCGCGGGCACGGCCCGCCTGCGCCTCGGTCACCAGCCGGGTGATGCGGGCCAGCCGTGTCGCGGCCCCGACCGCGGTGGCCCGTACCAGCAGCAGCCCGCCGGCGTTGACGGCGCCCCCGACCACGGCCGAACCCGGGCCGGCCTCGACCGGCTCGCTCTCCCCGGTGACCAACGACAGATCGATCGCGGAGCTGCCCTCGACCACCTCTCCGTCGGTGGCGATCCGCTCGCCGGGACGGACGACGAAGACCTGGCCGACCTCCAGCTCACCGAGGGGCACCAGCCGTTCCCCGTCGCCGTCACGGACCGGGACGTCCTTGACCGCCAGCCGGGCCAGCGCCCGCAGGGCCGCGCCCGTCCCGCGCCGCGCCCGCGCCTCCAGGAACCGGCCCGCCAGCACGAACAGCGGTACTCCCACGGCCGCTTCGAGATAGAGGTGCGCCGCCCCGGAGGAGGCCGAGGGCACCAGGCTGAACGGCATGCGCATCCCCGGCTCGCCCGCGCCCCCGAGGAAGAGCGCGTACGCGGACCAGGAGAACGACGCCACCACGCCCAGCGACACCAAGGTGTCCATGGTCGCCGCCGCGTGCCGCAGGCCCCGCAGCGCCCGCTGATGGAACGGCCACGAGGACCACGCGGCCACGGGCGCGCTCAGCACGAAGCACAGCCACTGCCAGCGAGGGAACTGGAGTGCGGGCACCATCGACAGGACGAGCACCGGGACCGAGAGCAGGGCGGTGACCACCAGGCGGTCGGGCTCCGCCCGGCTGTCCGGGGACCCTTCCTCCTCCTCGCTCCGCACCGCCCGCACAGGGGCCTGCGGTTGCGGCAGGGCCGCCGTGTAGCCGGCCTGCTCGATCGTCGCGAGGAGTTGTGCGGGCAGCACCTGGGGCGGATGGCTCACCCTGGTGAGGCCCGTCGCCAGGTTGACGGTCGCCGTGACCCCCTCCAGCCGGGCGAGCTTCTTCTCCACCCGTCGCACACAGGCCGCACAGGTCATCCCGCCGACGGTCAGATCGGTCGTCACCCAGACGGCCGCCGCTCCCGCGCTCACCGTCCACCGCCCCCGTGCCCGTGCTCCATACCGCCGTCCCCTTCGCCACGGCCGCCCTCCCCGCCGCCCGACCCGGTGCCGTGCATGCCGGGCGCCACCGGCCCCACCGCCGAACCGACCGTGTACGAGGCCGCGAACACCAGCGCCAACAGCAGCAGGAACCCGCACAGGGCCGGTGCGGGGGCGGGCGGCAGCCGCCGTGGCCTGCCACCCGTGGCGGAAGAAGAGGTTCGTCGGGGCCCGTCCATCCACTGCTCCCAGCTCGCGTCGTACCACCGGCCCGGTCCAGGCCGTACCGGTTCAGGGGTCGGACAGCGGGGCCGACGGGTTCCAGCGCACCGATGTGGAGCGGGTCACAGACGCGGAACCGGGGCCCCTGCCTCCTCGCCATGGTCACGGCGGCGGAAGGCCCCCCGGGGTCGGCTCACCGAGCCGCCCCGGCGTCCGGCGGGCAGGCACGACCCGATACTCACGCTTCTCGGCACACCCCGCTCCCCGACGACGCGGCCGAGGTGCGCACAGCCGGCTGCCCTCCGTCCGGCGGGCGCGGGCCGGGAGCCTAGGATCGGTGCCCATGCTCACCCGCCCCGCCTTCGTCGGCGACGAGGCCATCGCCCGCGCGGTCGCCGCGAACTGGCTGCCCCAGGTCGCCGAAGTGACCCACCTGCCCTGGGGGTTCGGCGCACATCACTGGCGGGCGGCCGGTGGTGGCCGGACGCTCTTCGTGACACTGGACCAGCCGGCGCCCCGGCACACGGGCGAGTCGCTGGAGGCCGCCTACGCGAGCGCCGCCGCGCTGGCCGACGCCGGTCTGGCGGCGGTGTGCGCGCCGCTGCCCGCCCCCTCCGGGCGGTTCACCGTCGACATCGGAGCCGGCCTGCTCAGTGCGACGCCGTGGCTGGAGGGGCGGACACCCAGCGAGGCGGAGGCAGGCGAACCCCGGCACGTGCAACGGGTCCTCACCGCGCTGGCGGCTCTGCACCGGGCCGCACCGCCGCACGGCCTGCCGTCCTGGGCGCCCCGGGTCGGGCCCCGGTTCGCCGGGGAGCTGCGGGAGCGCACCGCCCGCCCCTGGACGTCCGGCCCGCTGGCGGAGGAGGCCCGTACCGCCATCGCCGCACGCGGGGACGCCATCGAGCGCTGGACACGGCGGTATCTGGAACTCGCGGACCGCGCACTGTCCGCCCGCCACACCTGGGTGCCGACACACGGCGAGCCGCACAGGTACAACCAGCTGCTCGCCGGCTCCGGTGAACTGAAGCTGGTCGACTGGGAGTCACTGGCTCTGGCACCGCCCGAGCGGGACCACACCGACCTGCTCGACGCCGGCGCGGGCGAGCGGCCGCGGTCCGACCCGGCGATGGCCGAGTTGTTCAGGCTCGACTGGCGGCTGTCCGAAATCGTCGAGTACGCACGCTGGTTCGCCGCTCCCCACACCGGCACCGACGACGACCGCACCGCGCTGCGGGGGCTGCACGAGGAACTGGCGGACACGCCTGGGTGACGTGGCCGCGCCGCGGGCCTCCTCACGGGGCGGCCGGGCCCCCGATGTGCTTCGTGATCAACTCGTAGGAGCGCACGCGGTCGTGGAAGTCGTAGACGGGAGTGGTCAGCATCAGCTCGTCCGCCCCGGTCTCGGAGGCCAGTCGCGCGAGCCGCTGGACCACCGCCTCCGGTGTCCCCGTGGCCTGCTGGGCACGGAAAGCGGCGAGCGCCTGCCGCTCCTGCTCCGTGAAGGGGTGGCCGGCCGCCTCCGCCGGGGTGGGGAACGGGATCTCGCTCAGCCCCTTGAGGAGCCCGGCCTTGACCACGTCCATCGGTCCGACGCGAAGGGCGGCCTCCTCCTCCGTCTCGGCGCACACCGTCTCCACGCACACCAGCACACGCGGCCGCTCGCACCAGCGGGAGGGAGCGAACGCCGCCCGGTAGCGCTCCAGTACGGCCTGGGTGTTGTCCGGCCGGATGTGGTGGGCGACGGCGAGGGGCAGGCCCAGCTCAGCGGCGAGTCCGGCCCCCGCGGCGCTGGAGGCCAGCAGCCACGGCTCCGGCAGCGGGCCCAGGGCCACTTCGTCGACCAGGAAGGACAGGGTGGCGGCGACATCGTCCCGGTACTCCGCGTCCGTGATCGGGCCGGCCCCGTGACGCAGCGCCCGTGCGATGCCCTCGTCGAAGGTGCCGGGACCGCGCCCGACCCCCAGGTCCACGCGGTCGGGGTGCAGCGCGGCCAGCGTGCCGAACTGCTCCGCCAGCATCAGGGGCGCGTGGTTGGGCGCGAGCACGCCGCCCGAACCGAGGCGGATGACCGAGGTGGAGGCGGCGGCGTGTGCCGTCAGCACGACCGGCGGAAACGCACCGATGGCGGGCGAGTGGTGGTGCTCGGCGTACCAGATCCTGCGGTAGCCCAGCCTCTCCAGCTCCCGCGCGAAGGCCGCGGTGTCCCGCAGCGTGTCCACCGCGCGCGTGCCCGTCTGGACCATCGCGACTTCCAGCGCGGAGAGAGGTATGTCGAACATGCCGTCAGCATAGAGACCATGGTGCGTGCCGAGGGAAGTTGTTCGCTTTTCCGCCAGCCGTCGCTCAGGCGGCACGGTCGGGCAGGCGACGGCTGGGCGCGCGGATCGCCGTGCTGGACGGCGATGACCGCGCCGCCGCCGTACGCGGTGTCCGTCTGCTCCACGGTGAAGGTGCGGCGGTCCAGCGGGAGGGCGTCACCGGCCCCGGCGGCCGGCCGGGCGGGCGCGTCGCGCCGGAACGGGTTCCGGCACCGGGCGGCCCGCGAACCGGAGCAGCCCTCGCGCCGGGAGGATCGCCACCGCTCCGGCAAGTCCCCCGGGCCGGCCGGGTGGTCGGCCGGGACGACACCGTGGCCGTCACCACGGGGCGCCGCCCGCCATCACCGGGCGCCGCCCGCCGCCGCCGACAGCTCTCGTGGCACCACCACCCCTCACACCCGCTTCCGGCGTGCCCCACGCCGACCCGGAGGGACTTCCCCCATGCCTGTGCCGCCCCACATCACGCTGCCACCGGCCGACCGCGTCCGCTCGCCCCGCACGGGATGGACCCGCACCCACTGGGAGACGGTGGCCGACCGGATGCTGGACGCGCTCCTGCCGTACGCCACCCCGGGGCTCGCCCAGTACCGGCTGCCGGGCCGGGGCAGCTGGTCGGGGCTCGTCGTCGACGGCCTGGAGGGCTTCGCCCGGTCCTTCCTGCTCGCCGCGTGCCGCATCGCGGGTGCCGGCGGCGAGGGGGTGCCGGAACTGATCGAGCGGTATGCCGCCGGGCTTGCCGCCGGCACCGACCGGGCGAGCGGCGAGTCGTGGCCGGCGATCACCGACCGCTCCCAGCAGATGGTCGAGGCCGCCTCCATCGCCGTCGCCCTGCACGAGACCCGCCCCTGGCTGTGGGACCAGATGGACAGCCGGGTGCGCCAGCGCGTCGTCGACTGGTTCTCGGGCTTCGTCGGCGCGCGCACCTGGGACAACAACTGGCGCCTCTTCCAGGTGGTGTCCGAGCAGTTCCTCGCCTCGGTGGGCGCCCCGTACCGCAGGGAGGACATCGAGCGCGGTCTGGACCGGATCGAGGACTGGTACGTCGGCGACGGCTGGTACACGGACGGCGACGGCCGCCACTTCGACTACTACGCCGGCTGGGCCCTGCACCTCTACCCGCTGCTGTGGTCCAGGATGGCCGCCGCCACCGGGGGCGCCGCGGGTGACGGAGGCGGGCGCACCGAGGTCTACCGGCAGCGTCTCGCCGCCTATCTGACCTGCTACCCGCACTTCTTCGGCGCCGACGGCGCCCCCGTCCACCAGGGACGCTCCCTCACCTACCGCTTCGCCGCCCTGGCACCCCTGTGGGCGGGCGCCCTGACGGACTGCAGCCCGCTGCCGCCCGGCCTCACCCGCCGCCTCGGGTCGGGGACGCTGCGGCACTTCCTGGAGCGCGGAGTGCCCGACGAGCGGGGACTGCTGCCGCTGGGCTGGTACGACACGTTCCTGCCCAGCACTCAGGGCTACTCCGGCCCGGCGTCACCGTACTGGGCGAGCAAGGGCTTCCTCGGCCTGCTGCTGCCCGCCGGCCACCCGGTGTGGACGGAGACCGAACGCCCGCTGCCCGTCGAGGAGGACGACCAGCGCGTGGCGCTGCCCGCGCCGGGCTGGCTGCTGCACGGCACCACGCACGACGGCATCGTCCGGCTCGTCAACCACGGCAGCGACCACCAGCCGCCGGAGGGCGGGGGCCGGGACGATCCGCACTACTGCGCCTTCGCCTACTCGACGGCCACCGCGCCCGTCACCGCCCCGCACGCCCGCCCGAGGGCCGCCGACAACCACCTCGCTCTCCTCACCCCGGACGGCGCCTCCTCGCGCCGTGTCCGCATCCACCCGCTGGACTGCGGGGACGGCCGGGCAGCGTCCTGGCACGAGGCCGAACTCCCCGGCCACCGAAGGACTTTCCGCATCGAGACGGTCTCGCTGCTGCACGGCCCCTGGGAGGTCCGCGTCCACCGCGTCCAGGCCCCGGCCGGTGCGTGCGTCCGCGAGACCGGATACGCGGTCGCACACCGGCGCGTCCCGCACACGCGGACGGGGCCTGGCTGGGCCCTCGCCCGCACGGAGGACGGGCTGACGAGCGCCCTGGTCGCCCTGCACGGCTGGGACGAGGACGGAGCGGCGGTCCTCCAGGCGACACACGCCACCGCGTACGGCCCCCACGCGGCGATCCCCTCCCTCGCACTGGCCCGGCACCCGGGCGGAACCAGCGTCCACATCTCCTTGATCGCACTGTCCCGGGACGCCGTCGATCCCCGCGCACTGCGTGAGGCGGTCACCGCCGTCGTCGTCGAGGAGACGGGCGAGGGGCACCCGGGCGACAAGGACGCGGGCGGCGGGCACGGGATCGAGGTGCGGTTCACCGACGGCACCGTTGTGCGTCCCGTCCTTCCGGCGGGCCCCTGACACCCGAGGGACCGCCGCACCCGGCCGGCGGCCCGCGAGGGGGCGCGTGCCCTGCCGGGGCGGCGTGGCCCCGGCACGGCCCCGCGGCCTTCACAGGAGATCGGCGAGACGGTCCACCTGCCGCGGGTCGCGGCCGTAGCAGTAGAGCATGACCTCGTCGGCGCCGAGACCGTCGAAAGCGGCGAGGGCACCGCGGATCTCGCCCGGCGTGGTCAGCATGCCGGCGACCATGCGCTCGGGCATACCGGTGAAGGCGTAGTACGCGTACATGCTGGCCCGCGCCTCGTCGATCAGCTCCTGGGGGCCGAGGGCGACGTTGACCTGGGCGACGAGGCGGGGCTCGCCTTCGCGGCCGTGCTCCGCCCAGCCGGCGCGGACGGTGTCGAACAAGCCGCCGGCCCAGGAGGGAGCCGCGGCGGCGAGGAAGCCGTCGCCCCACCGCGCCACACGGGCGAGCGCGGCGGGCTTGAAGCCGCCGAAGAGCACCTCGGGGCCGCCCGGACGGAAGGGCGCGGGGCCGATGGGGCCGACGCCGTCCCCGTAGGGCTCCCCGGACCACAGGCGGCGCATCACCGCCATCTGCTGGTCCAGGCGCCGTCCCCGGGCGCGGAGGTCCACCCCCGTGACCTGGTGGTCGTCCGCCCGGCCGCCGATACCCAGACCGAGGACCAGCCGGCCCTCCGACAGCCGGTCCAGTGTGGCGGCCTGCTTGGCGAGCAGCGCGGTGCCGCGCAGCGGGGCGAGCAGCACCTCGGTCTGGAGGCGGATACGGGAGGTGGCACCGGCGAGGACGGCGAGGGCCACCAGCGGTTCGGGGTTGTGGTAGACGAGCCGGTCGAGCAGGCCGAGCGTGCTGAAGGGACCGGCGTCGGCACGACGGGCCCAGGAGAGCAGGGCCGCGGGGTCGTCGACGGGCAGGCCGATACCGACGTTCACGTTCACGGGAGAGTCCTCCTGAAGAAGGGTCGACAAAGGAAGCTGCCGCCCCTCCGGCACCTCGGCGAGGTGGGACGTTCCCGCTCTGCGGCGTGCTCCTGGAGAACGTCTCTTCGAAGTGCCCCGACCCTAGAGCGAGCGGGCCGCGGGCAGCAAGGTGTTTCCCCACCCCGCTCGGCCGCCCCCTTGGCCGGTCGCCTCCTCCAGCGCCTCGCCCAGGTGTGCGATCACCGGAGCGAGCCGCCGCGGATGTGCCGCGGTGGCGCGGGTGTCACCGGGGACCAACGGGTGCTGGACCGCTTTGAGGAGGCGCGCCTGCCGGGTGAGGAGCGGCGCCCGTGCACCAGGACGAGGAAGCCCCCTGACCACTGCCCGCCCGACCCCGGCAGCCCGCTGCCCGGCCGGCCCGTGCCGCGCGGACCCCTCCTCAACTCCCCTTGGACATAGCCGGCTTGAGGGCAGCGGGACGACACCGGCATCGCGGTCTGGGCGATCCGGTCACTGGGCCGGATCGGCACTCCCGCCGTCCCGGTGCTCTCCGTACCGGTCGGGCACGCTCCCCGGCGGCCGGCCGCGAGACAGCGGGAGCTGCCCGCCGCCCTCGGCCGGCTGACCGGCGGCCCCTTCGGCGAAGAGATCCGCCTCGCCGCGGTCCGTGCGCTCGACGGACGGCCGGAGCCGGGGTGCACGGAGCCGCTGCTGAGGTTCCTGGACGACCGGCGCACCCAGTACTTCTGGCGCGGCCTGGCGGTGCGTGCCCTCGCCCGTATCGAGGACGAGGCGGCCGTCCAGCGGGTGGTCGCCCATTTCGAGGAGCAGCGCTCCTCCACCCACGGCCGTTACCGGGCCGAGGCCGCGAAGCTCTCGGTATCGTCGCGGCCCGCCGGAGGCCCGGCCGGATGGAGCGGGAACCCGGGGCAACTCCCTGATCCGGGCGGCCCGGTGAGCACCGCCGCTCGCCACACCGCCGGGCGCCGCGGCCCTCGACGTCTCCGAGCCCAGCCTCTCGTCGCGGTCGAAGCGGCCGTGGTCCTCGACCGACCGGTGCCGGACAGCGGTCCACGCGGGACCGGCCGGCACCGGCCGGGCGCGTCAGGCCCGGGGCTCCCGCCGCATGGCCCACAGCACCGGCCCGCCTCCCGGCAGCCGCAGCTCCTCGCGCACGGTGAAACCGAAGTGCTCGTAGACGGGGAGGTTGGAGGACTTGGAGGACTCCAGGCAGACGGGCATCCCCGCCGCGTCGGCCTTGGCCAGCCCCGAGCGCAGCAGCGCCGCCCCGTGCCCCTGGCCCTGGGCGGCCGGGTCGGCGCCCAGCACCGCCAGGTACCAGTGCGGCTCCTTCGGCGTGTGCTCGGCCGCCGCCTCGACGGCCTCGCGGAACAGGCCGGCCCGGTCACCGAGGATGTCCTGGAGTCCCCGGACCGTCTCCGCGTCGGGAACGGCCTTGTCCCGGCCCTCCGGCGGCACCCAGAAGGCGGCTGCCGCGTCGGTGCGCTCGCACACGCCGTGGCGGCCGTACTGCCGGGCGAGGAGTGTGGCGAAGTAGCGTCCCAGCCCCGCCTCGCGCGTGGAGTCGTCAGGGAAGAACCAGCGCATCATGGGGTCGTCGTCGAAGGCGCGGGCCAGGATGCGGCCGACGGGTCCGGCGTCGTCGGCAGTGGCCCTCTTCGGGGTGTTCGTTATCGGCACACGGGGCATTCTGCCCCGTTGGTGATCTTCGCCCTTCGGCGGGCGGCCCGTTGACCACGGGGGCGGCGAGGGGCCAGCCGGCGGGCGCGTCCCCGTCTCCGGTCGGTGTCCCGTGCCAGGGCATCGGCTTTCGGACGCCGGTCGCACTTCCTCCTTTCCCGGCGGGAGGCCGCGCCGGCTTTCCGGACGGAGCTTCGGTGCCAAGCTCTCCCGGCGGAGCCTCGGTGACAAGCTCACCGTCCGGCGCCTCTTTGACGTCCCGCCCCCATGGTCCCGGCCGCCTCTTCTCCTCGCCTTTCGCAGGCCCGTGTCGTCCGGCTGGTGAGACCTCGTCGATCGGGGCCGCACCGGGGTCGTCCGAGGCCCTGGCCGGCGGATCAGGGCCCCTCCGGGGGCCACGCACGCAGCACTTCGCTTCCGGCGCCGGTCTCACGGGTCAGGGTGATGACCGTGCCGGGGGTGCTGCCGTAGAGGCCGATCCACTCGCGGTAGCGGCGCTCGGCCGTCTCGCGGTCGGTCCACCAGCCGCTGTTGAGGGGCCCGCCGGGCCGGAAGCGGCAGGTGAGGCGGTAGACCACCGGCTCCGACGGGTCGGGCCGCGAGGACGGGTGGGGCACGCCGCGACTGTAGGAGCCCTCCGGCAGGAAAGATCCGGTCCGCTGCCGTGGCGCGCGCTTCTTCTCCGGGATGGGCTAATCGACGGGCCCGATGGGCGGTGGCCCGTCTTCTGCCCGGCGGCTCCGGTACGGCCCGGGACGGTGCGGGTGCGGGCGTGGTGTGCATCCATTATGCCCCGGGAAGGCCCGCTGTTTCTTCGTCCTCACAGATGATCTTGTGTCTGCTCAAGGGGCTTACGGTGAGGTGCGACCCCAGGAACGAGCCACCAGGAGCGCTTCCCCATGCCTTCTTCAGCCCCCGAGGACCGTCTTGTCACCCGTGACGGCATCGGCCTGGCCGTGCGCGACCACGGCGGGGACGGTCCGCCGCTGCTCCTCCTGCACGGTGCGGGGCGCACCCTGGCGGACTGGGCGGCCGTCGCCCCGATGCTGACCGCGCGGCACCGCGTGGTGGCCATGGACCTGCGCGCCCATGGCCGTTCCGAATCCGGGCCGTGGACGTTCCCCGCCGTTCTCGACGACGTCGAGGCGGTGCTGGACGCGTTCGCCCTCCCGCACGCGCTGCCCGTCGGCCATTCGCTCGGCGGGATGGTCGCCGCCCTGTACGCCCTGCACCATCCGGCCGCACCCGCGGCGGTCAACCTCGACGGTCACGGATACGGCCGGCCCGAGCAGTACGCCGGCCTGGACCGCGACCACGTCGAGAGCAGGCTGGCCGAGGTCCGGCGGTTCGCCGCGCGGGCGGCGGGCCAGGAACTGCCGGCAGAGGCCATGGACGTCCTGCTCGCACGGCAGACCTCCATGGCCGAGGACCTCGGCATACCCGGCACGCTGTTCGAGGCGGGACTGCGCAGGGCTCTCGCCGAGTGCGAGGACGGCAGGCGGTACCTGCGGCCCGAGCGCGCACCGGCGCTGCAGATGCTGGCCGCCATGGACCAGCTCGATCTCTTCGGGGTCTACCGGCGCCTCACGTGTCCGCTGCTGATCTGCCGGGCGGCCCGCCCCAACCCGCCGACGCCCGGCCTGCCCTGGTTCGACGCGCTCATGGCCGCCTACGCCACGGGACTGGCGCGGGACCTCGCCCGGTTGGCCACGACGCACCCTCACGTCACGGTCGAGGAAGTCGACGCCACACACGCCATGCTCCTGGAACGGCCGGACGACGTGGCGGCGCTGATCCTCACCTTCGCCGCCCGCCATACCGGGGCCCGCCGGTGACGGACCCGCACCCCCAACCGGTTCTCCCACACCGCTGACGGCTCCGGTTCGTCACTCCTGGAAAGAGCGGCCGGGAATCACGCAGTTCTTCGGCTGCTCCCGGCCCGTGGGCCAGCCCAGGCCGACGAACTTCAGCTTGCCGCGCCCCCTTTGGCCCGGATCCAGTTCCACCACCGCCGCGGGCTTGTCGTAGGCGTTCCCGCCGCTGGTCAGACAGATCAGACCGCTCGTGCCCCGCACCCGGTGCCGGGACTGGAGCAGCGACCACTGCCGCCCGACGTCCTCGCGGCTGGGCACCGCCTCGGCGCCGCCCTTCTGCGCCTGGTGCAGCGCCTTGCCGATGGTGACCAGCCCGTCGTAGACGAGCATCGTCCGGGAGTCCTCCAGGTTCGGGCCGGATCCGAGCCGTATGCCCTCGCCGCGCGTGGTCTCGATCCGCTTCCGCAGGGTGTCCAGGGCGGCCTTGGGCTCGGTGAGGTACTGGGGCAGGTCCTCCTCGGCAGGTGAGCGGTCGTGGTCCGCCTTCCACTCACGGCGCCAGTCGGCCAGCTCGGTGCGCCAGGCGTCCGGGTGCGCGGGGGCGGCGTACTGCACCGTGACCTTGGCCCGGCCGTCCTCGCCGCGCAGGTGCGCCCAGTCCTTCGCGGACATGTCCTGCCGCAGCGACGCGGCGTCGGAGCCGCTGATGAGGGTGTAGTGCCGGTTCGCGCAGTCCACCTGGGCCAGTTTGAGCGCGAAGATCCGCAGGTGCAGCGTACGGCCCGCGAAATAGACGGTGTCGGCGCCGGAGTCGCAGATGTTGTTGGCCGTCTGGGTGAACTGGTTGCCGGTCGAGCCTGCTTCATGGATGGCCGGCGACTCGAAGGGCATCGCGGCGGGACCGGGCGGGCCCTTCTCCTCGATCCCGCTGAACGCCCTGGCCAGCGACTGGCTGTAGCCGTCGGCGCGCTTGTCGTAGACCAGCACCGTCCTGCGGTTCTCCCGGCCCCGTTCCCCGTTGAAGTCGGCCAGTGCCCGGGCCGCGTCGTGGTTGGTGGGGATGATCCGGGCCAAGCCGGGGAAGCGCGGCTCCGCCGTGCCGTCCGGACGGTCCTTGTTCGCGAGCCTGTCCCCGCTGATCCGGGAGGCCAGCACCGGCACCTTGTGCCGCGTCAGCCGCGCGACAGCCTTCTCGGTCTCGTCGAGGCTGAGGTTGAAGCCCGTGACGGCCCGCAACCGGTCCCGGGACGAGTCGGCCATTCGCAGCAGAGTGTCCACGACCTTTCCCTGGTGCCGGTAGTCCCGCCCGGGGTTGGCCAGCACCAGCCGGATCTTCGGCGGCTCCCCCTCGCCCTCGTTGGCCTGCCGCTGCCCCAGGTACGCGCCCTGCACGTCGCTGCGCATCTGCCGGCGCAGCGCCGTCCTGTCCGACTGGAGCGGCAGCATCACCGCCACCGTCACGTGCGGCCGGCCGTCGATGCGCTTGTTCTCGCGTGCGATGGCCCGGGCCACGGCAGCGATCTCCGGCGTACCGAAGTCGTAGCCCTCGCCGTTGACGCCGACGCACTCGTCACCGATCCGCTCGATCCCGTCGGTGCAGGTGTCCGGCGTCTTGAGGACGGACAGACCGAACCAGACGCACGCCGTGACCGTCCCCACGGCCAGCAGCGCGTAGAGGATCTTCTGCCACCTGGGCATTCCCCACTACCTCCTTCGCCCGAGCTGTTCGGTGCAGGCGCAGCGCAGCAGCGGCTGATCGTTCTCCGCCAGGCCGCTCCAGCTGGTCGCCGTCCTGCTGAGCTGTCCCGCGCCGTCGAACTCCATGATCGAGAGGAGATCCAGCAGCTTGGCCAGCGTGCGGGCCGTCTCCTTTCCCGTCGGCCTGGTCCGCTCCTCGCACAGCCACACCGCGTGCAGCAGCTGGTCGACGGTGCGGCGCAGCGCCGCACCGTCGACCGCCACCAGCCCCTGGGCGCGCTCCCGCCGGGCGTCCGCCCCGCCCGGATACGGTGCCTGGGCGATCTCCAGCAGCTCCGCGCACCACTCCCGGGGACGCCCCGGCAGCGTGGCGGCCAGATGGCGGACCACGTCGTGGGCACCGCCCGACACCAGGTGGTGGTTCATCCGGTGTGCCGTGAGCGAACGGAACGCCCCGTTGCCCCGCGTTCCGACGGTGGAGGCCCCGTCGCCCGACGCCCCGTCGTCCGGCCTCCCGTTGCCGGAGGCGGCGTCACCCGGTGCCCCCTCGCCCGCCGCCGCGCGAGCCGCGTAGTGGTCCCGCAGCAGATGATGGTCGGCGTACCAGGCGGCGCCGCCGGGGCTCAGCCCGTACAGCCGGTGCACCAGCAGCTGCCGGAGCCCGAAGTCCCCGATGAAGTGCCTCTCGCAGCCGGGCCAGCCGGTGTCGGTGAGCAGCTCCAGCACGTGGTGCGAGGTCAGCTTGTGCACCCGGCCCGCCTGGTGGTGGCGCAGCAGCACGTCCGCGCACTCCTGGTCGTGCGCCACGGAGAGATGGGTGAGCAGATCCAGCCAGTGGTCACGGTGCTCGTCCGGCAGCGCCACCGGCAACTGGTCGAGGATCAGCTCCTGGAGCAGCACGTCCGCCACCGGCTGCTCGGCCCCGCCGTCACCGGAGTGCTGCAGCGGGGCGTCGAGGATGTCCCGGTCGTTGGCGTCCGCCGGCATCCGGAAGGCCGCAGCCGCGGCGGCCAGGCGGATCACCGTGTGCGGGCGTCCGCCGCTGAGCCGGGCCACGGCGGAGTCGATCCGGCGCCGGTTCGCACCGCCCTCCGGTTCGGCGCGCTGCTGTCTGCGCTCGGTCTCCCGGCGCAGCTGGTCCCCGGTGAGGAACGGCATCCGCAGCAGCAGCACCCCGTCGGCCAGCGGTGCCCGGTCCGATCCGCCGTCCGTACGCCGGGACCACGCGGGCGGCCGGCCGTCGGCGGGCCGGAACTCCACCGGCCGCACCACCTCCTCGGGCGGCAGGCCACCGTGCAGGAAGGCGCCCCCGTCCGCCCGCCGCGCGGTGCCCACGATCACCACACGGTCGCGCTGCCCGGCACGGCGGTCGCTGAGCACGGCACGCAGCAGCCGCTCTCCCAGGGGCGTCTCGGCGTGGTCCAGCAGCAGTCCCGGGCGGCCGACCCGGCGCAGCCAGCCGGATGCCGAGGCGTACGCGGCCTCGAGGTCCTCGCGGAGCGCCCGGAAGAGGAAGCCCTCGGCCAGCTCCCGGGCCTCGCCGCCGGCCTGGAAGTCGGCGGCGAGGTTGCTCAGGCCGTGCTTGGGCTGGCCTGCCGCGCCGGGGTACGCGCCGTAGAGGCGCTCCAGTTCCGCCCTGCCGCGCGGGGCCAGGCGCTCGAAGAGGGCGTCCAGCAGCGCGTTGCTCACCGCCGCCGAGTACGGGTCCAGTTGCTGCCCGGACAGGGTCGTCAGCAGGTTCCTGACGGTCCCGCGGACCACGCCCTTCCAGAAGTCACCTGTTCCCAGGCCGCGCAGGCGCTGCTTCTGCGGCAGCTCCTCGTACCGTTCCACCTCCGTGGCGACCGCTTCGGCAGTGCCCTCCGCGACACCGGTCGCGACCACCGCGAGGCCCGTGAAGAGCCGGGGGAGGGCGAACGAGCCGCCGGTGCCCTGCCAGGTGCTCAGCCGGCGGGCGACCTCGGCCAGGGCCTCGGTCGCCACCGATCGGGCACCCGGTTCGGGCTCGGCGCGGTCCGCGTACACGGGCGAAGCGCAGTCCAGGAAGATCACCGGCACCTTGGCGGCGAACCGGTCCCGGACCGCGCGCAGCAGCCGCCCTTTGCCCATCCCCGGGCCCCCGGTGAGCAGCACCACGGGAAGGTCGGGGCCGTACAGCGGCTCCCGTCCGGCACCCGAGGGCGCCCGTCCCAGCAGGGAGGCGAAGAAGCCCTCCTCGCCGAGCAATCTCTCGAACCCCAGGTCCTCACACACGCACCCACCCCCCAATGAGGTGCTGTCCCGCCCTGGAACGGGTGGCCGGTGAACCACCGTGCCGGAAAAGGCTAGTGGAACACGAACCTGTCCGGTGGGGGAACTGTCATGTGAGAGAAGAGAGTTGGCGAATACGCCGGACGTACCCGGCGGAGCGGCCGGTTGCCGCCGCCCCCCCCCGGGTCCGGCGCCCATGGGGACGCCGGACCCGCCTGCTGCCGGACGCCGGACCCGCCCGCGCGGCCCGTGTTTCCCGCCGTCTGCTCGCCTCCGGCGTGGCCGCTCAGGCGGGGAGCGCCTCGGCGGTGGGAACGACCAGGCCGAACAGATCGGTGACGGTCGTCAGGGCGGCGTCCTGGAGGGCGCCGGCCGGCAGAACGCTCCCGTCCGGGGCGGCGAGGGCGCGGGTCGCGGTGGCCTCGGCGACGACGGTGGGCCGGTAGCCGAGGTTGAAGGCGCCCTGCGCGGTGAAGGCGACGCACATGTGCGTCATGAACCCGGCCAGTACGAGGTCCTTGCCGCCGCCCGCGCCGAAGCCCAGCTCGCGCAGCGTCTCCTCCAGGCCGGTGGCGTGGAAGGCGTTGGGGACCTGCTTGACGACGACCGGCTCTCCGTCGGCCGGTGCGACCTCGTCGCTGAGGGAGCCGATGTGGGCGGTGATGTCGTAGGGGCTGCCCTCGCCCCCGTCGTTGACGACGTGGACGACGGGGGTGCCCAGCGAGCGGGCGCGCTCCAGCAGGCGTGCCGCCGCGGCGAGGGCTTTCTCGGCGCCGTCCAGCTCCATGACGCCGGTGCGGTAGGTGTTCTGGAAGTCGATCATTATCAGGGCGGACTCGCTCAGCCGGGGCGGCCGGCCATCGAGGCCGATCACATCGCGCAGCGTCGTGGCGGGCGTGTGCGTGCTCATGAGGAACCTTTCATCGGGAAGAAGGCATGGCGAGGCCCTTCGCCTCGCTGCATGCGGGGGAGAAGTGCGGGAGGTGGGGAGGGGGAAGGTGCGGAGAGAGGGGGAGGGGAACGGGGACGGAGGCGGCGGGGTCAGGCCGCCTGGGTACGGAAGCGCCGGCGGTAGGCCGCCGGTGTGGTGGCGAGCTGCCGCCGGAACGCCCGGTGCAGGGTCTCCGCCGAGCCGAGCCCGGCGGCGGCCGCGACCTGGTCGAGCGGGCAGTCGGTGGTCTCCAGCACGCGCCGGGCCACCTCGACGCGGGCCGCTTCGACGTAGGCGGCGGGACTGACGCCGGTCTCCTGGGTGAAGACCCGGGCGAAATGCCGCTCGCTGAGGCACATCCGGGCGGCCAGGGCCCGCGCGGACAGGTCCTCCTGGAGGTGGTCGGCGATCCACAGCCGCAGCTCGTCGATGTCGCGCCGGCCGGCGGCCGGACGGCTGAGGGGCACCGAGAACTGGCTCTGGCCACCCTGCCGTTTGAGATACATCACCAGGTGGCGGGCCACCGCCAGCGCGGTCTCCTCGCCCAGATCCTCCGCCACCAGGGCCAGCGACAGATCCAGGCAGGCGCTGATACCGGCCCCGGTCCACAGCCGTCCCCGGTCGGTACGGACGAAGATCGGGTCCGGGTCGACCGTGACGCCGGGATGGTCGGCGGCGAGTTGGGCGGCGGTCGACCAGTGAGTGGTGGCCGTCCTTCCCTCCAGCAGCCCGGCGGCCGCCAGCACATGCGCGCCCACACACACCGACGCGACCCGCCGGGCGTGCGGGGCGGTCCTTCTCACCCACTCCACGACAGCGCTGTCGACACGGGCGAGCGGACCGTCGTCGGTCATGTCGACCGCGCCCGGCACCAGCAGGGTGTCCACCTGCTCTCCGACCTCGTCGAAGCTCACATCGGTGAGCAGCCGCACGCCCGCCGAGGTGCGGACCGTGCCCGCGACGGGCCCGGCGAGGCGGACCTGGTAGCCGGCGCGGCCCGAGGTCTCCCGGTTGGCCAGCGAGAACACCTCGGCAGGGCCGGTGACGTCGAGGAGGTCGACATCGGGGAAGGCCGCGATGACGACACGGTGTGGACTGGGCATGTGCCCATCCTCACCGTTCTCCCTCGTGGCCACAATGACGATTCCCTGTCACATCCGGACACGGCGGTCGCACGGTCCCTCGCCTCTTCCCCGCTGCGGCGGAGGGCGTGCGGGTGGTCTGTCCGTCCCCTTCGAGCTTGGTCCTTTTGAGCGGGTCGGAGCCGGGCACCCGGGGGGACGGTCGTCCTCCGAGAGGTGCATCGTGTTGGTCACCGTCGCGCTTGTGCTGCTGCCGGCCCTGTGGGGGCTGCTGTTCGCCATGGACCGCGTCGAGGAGCGCCTCTTCCACGCCGGTCGTCCGCCACGGCATGCTCGCGCCAAGAGGCACCTACGGCTCGTCCCCGGTGGGCGGAGCACCGCACAGGGCGGCGAGGCGGCCGCCGAGGAGCCGTCGCGCCGTCGCGGTCCGGAAGGGCGTGATCCGGGAGGACGCGACGTGGCGTGACGTGAGGGGGGCGGCGTGAGAGGGGGATGGCGTGCCGTGAGTCGGTGTGCCGTTGACACAGGTGCCTCAGCTCGTCCCCCCGGGGGGCTGGCCGGCGATGTGCTGTTCCGGAGGGAAGGAGTTCCGCGGTGACCGACTGCTCGCCGTACTGGCGGCCCTGGCCCCGCCCGGTGGAGCCGGGAGCCCGCGCCGCTTCGGCGCCGCGTCTCAGGGGCGTCGCGCCGGGCCGGTCAGGCCGACTGCTGGAAAGCCCGTAGTGCGGCCCCCGCCGAGGCGACGTCCAGAGCGACGACGTACTCCTCGCCCTCCCGGCGACCGCGCTCCGAGAGCGCGAGGCCGATCAGCGCCAGTTCCGCGGCCTGGTCCCGCAGCGCGTACCGCGCGGGGCTCTCCCGCCCGGGGCCGGCCCGCTCGTCCCGTTCCCATGCGGCCATCGCCGCCTCGGCCACCGCCCTGGGAAGTCGTACGGTGACCCGGTCCAGCTGGGCGTCGAGGTGTGCGCCGATCTCCCTCAGCGCCTTCGCGTCATCCCTGAACCGCGCGTCCTGATCCCGGTCCTGCTCCTTCATGCGGTGAGGCTACTCGACGGCACCGGAGGGGACGGAACCCACCATGCGGTGGGGGAGCGGGGGGTGGGGGAGGGGGGAGTCAGGCGGTGTCGAGGCCGTCGACCAGGCGGTTGAGGAAGCGGGTGAAGGTGGCTTCGGGCGTGAGGGAGCGCCCGGGGGCCGAGAGGGCCTCGGCGAGTTCCGGATGGTGGCCGTCCGCGGCCACAGCGGCGAGGTAGCGGGCCTCGGCCGCGGCCCGGTCGGGGGACCGGACGGCTTCCCGCTGCGTGATCTCGTGGGCGACGTACCCGGCCACGAAGGCGGTGAGCTGGGCGAAGACCTCCAGCTTGGCCGCGCCGTCCAGCCCGGTCGGGCGCAGGGCGGCGAGCGCGTGCTCCAGGAATGCCAGGGTGTTGGGGCCCAGCGCGCGGCGGGTGGACAGGGCGGCCGGGAGCCATGGATGGCGCAGCATGAGGGCGCGCTGGAGGTGGGCGATGCCCTTGAGGTCGGCGCGCCAGTCGCCGGTGAGGTCGTCCGTGGCCGGCAGCTCACCGCTGACATGGTCGACCATCAGCTCCAGCAGGGTCTCCTTGTCGGGGGCGTAGCTGTAGAGCGACATGACGCCGGCTCCGACCTGGGCGGCGACCCGCCGCATGGTGACGGCGTCGAGCCCCTCCGCGTCCGCCAGCGCGACGGCTGCCGTCGTGATCGCCTCACGGCTGAAGGCGGGTCTGCGGCCCCTGCGGGGCCGGCCGGGGTCCAGCCAGAGCTGCTGGGGGTCGACGCCCGTGGCGCCGTTCCCTCCCTCACGGGTCACGGTCTTGGCGCTCCTTCCCCGGTTTCCCCGGTCGTCGCGGCGGCCTGGTGGATGCCATCCAAGCATCCGCTATTCTCGTACGACGTACGAGAATAGCGAGGGAACGATGGCACCACGCACACAGGACCCTGTGCCGAAGCCGGCCTGGGCACCGCCTCCGGGGAAACCGCCCCTGTCCGCACGGATGATGAGGGCGACCTGGCGCCGCCTCCCGGACAGGCGGTACGACGTCGGATGGGAGCCGGGACTCCCCGTACCCGCCGCCGACGGCAGCCCCTTGGTCACGGACCACTACTTCCCGCGTGCGGAGGGCGACTTCCCCACCCTCCTGGTGCGCTCGCCCTACGGCAGGGGCCTGCCGTGGTCCCCGATGTACGGACTGCTCCTCGCCGAACAGGGCTTCCATGTGCTCCTGCAGAGCTGCCGCGGCACCGGCGGCTCGGGCGGCGACTTCCACCTGTGGCGCAACGAGGCGGCCGACGGCAGGGCCACGGTGTCCTGGCTGCGGGAACAGCCCTGGTTCGGCGGAGAACTGGGAACCGTCGGCCCCAGCTACCTGGGGTACGCGCAGTGGGCCCTCGCCCTGGACCCGCCGCCGGAGCTGAAGGCGATGGTGGTGCAGGTGGGGCTGCACGACCCCCACGCCCTCTTCCACGCACAGGGCGCGCTCCGTCTGGAGAACGCCCTCGCCGTCGGCGCCGGCATGACGTACCAGCACCAGGGCATGGGACCGTTCCTGAACGCCACCTTGCGCCTGCGGCGCCGTCTTGGCGCCGTCACCACGGCACAACCGCTGCGCGGCGCCCACGCCGTCGCCCTCGGCGGCGAGGTGCCCTGGCTGGACGACGTGATGAGGCACCCGGACCCCGGCGACGCGTACTGGAACGGCGCGTCCACGGCGGAGGCGGCCGAGCGGCTCGCCGTTCCGACCGCTCTCCTCACCGGATGGCACGACGCGCTTTCCGACCAGACCCTCGAACAGTACGGCAGGCTGCGCCGGGCCGGATGCGAGACCGCCCTGCTCGTCGGCCCCTGGACCCACACCTCCGCGCTCCAGCGGGGCTGGCCCGAGGTGTTCACCGAAAGCCTCGCCTGGCTGCGTGCCCACCTGTGCGCCGACCCCTCAGGGCTGCGCCCCACGAGGGTGCGCGTGCACGTCGGCGGCCAGAACGCCTGGCGGGACCTGGACGACTGGCCCCCGGCCTCGCCCGTCACCGCCTGGTTCCCCGCACCGGACGGGCACCTCACCCGGCAGGCCCCCACGGATTCCGCGCCGCTGGCCGCCTTCCGCTACGACCCGGCCGACCCCACCCCGTCCGTCGGCGGCCCGCTGCTCTCCCGCACCGCCGGCCCCCGCGACAACAGCGCGCTGGAATCCCGGGGCGACGTCCTGACGTTCACCGGCCCTGAGCTGACCGAGCCCGTGGACGTCCTCGGCCCGGTCTCCGCGCGGCTGACCGTCTCCACGGACACCGGCCACGCCGACGTCTTCGTCCGCCTGTGCGACGTCGACGCACAGGGCAGGTCCGTCAACATCTGCGACGGCCTGGGCCGGGTGCGCACGAGAGCGCATTCGCCCACCCAGCTCACCGTGCCGATGAGTTCCACGGCCCACCGCTTCGCCGCCGGCCACCGCATACGCTGGCAGATCAGCGGAGGCGCCCATCCGCGCTACGCCCGCAACCCCGGCACGGGCGAGTCACCCCTCGAAGCCACCACCTTCACCCCGGTACACGTCACGCTTCACGCGGACTCGGCGCTGATGCTCGCCCACGGCGCCGGACCCCGCCCATCCGCCGGTCCCGGACGGGAGTGACCGGTGAGCCGGGCCACCGGCCCGGCTCACCCCCGGGCCGACCCGCCGCCCCGCGTTTTCGTGCTCATCGGATGAACGCCCCATGTACGCGGCACGGGTGAAAAGCGACCCCGTGCGAGTGACTGTCACCACGCTCCGTCCGGACCGCCTCGATCATGCCCATAGAAGCGGTGACCGGGACGGCGGGAGGCGGAAGGCGGATGCTCCTTCGGATGCCACCCGTGGCCCGTCGGCGGTTGTCGTCCCGCGTGTCCGCGGCAGCGCTGATCCTGGCGACCGTACTCACGCTGCTGCTCACCCTCTTCACCTTCGAAAGCTCACAACTGACGGCCGCGGAGCCGGAATGCCGCCCTGACCGGGCCCCCGCCGCGGCGGTCCCGTGCGCGCGGCCGGCCGTGGCCGTCCCGGAACGCGACCGGCACCCGGGGCACCATCCCTTCACCGTCCAGGTGTGTCCCGTGGCCACGGCCACCCACCGGACGCTGTGCCACACCCTGCTGCCCGCGGTCGCCTTCCCGGCCACCGGCGGTCCGGCACCGGCCGTGACCGCTCCCGCGCCCCCGGCCCCCGGCACCACCGCCGACTGTCCACCACGGACGGACCAACGGCAGATCCTGCGCTGCTGACCGGGCCCGCCCGCCCGGAGCCGAGGATGACCGCGCTCCGGCTGGCCACCGTTCCGGTTTTTCACCTCTGCCGCAGGAGAGTCATGTCCATCGACCCGTTCCGGGCCATCGCCGCGCTGGCGCGTGCCGAAGCCACCCGCGCCTCAGCTCCCACCACGCCGAAGCCCCGCACGTCCACCGAAACGATGAAAGAGACCGACGCGACGGAAGGGACCGACGCGACGGAAGGGACCGACGCGACAGAAGAGACCGACGCGGCGGAGAAGAGCGACCGGTCGGAAGACGCCGAGGCCACGGAGGTCACCGGGTCCCCGGAAAACACCGAACACCACGGCCACGATCACGACGCGACTCACGACCGCGACCGCCACTCATCTCCCGACGGCGACTCCGATCACGATGGCGATCCCGATCCCGACCACGACCCGGATCCGGACCCCGGAACCGTGTCCGACCCCGCCACCTCCGAGCGCCGCCGAACCGTCTGGCGCGCGGTCGCCCGGCGGATCCGCCACCTGCGGACGGCCTGAAGTCCCGTGCGGCCCGGCCGCGTGGCGGTGCGTCGCCCCAAAAGGGAAGCCCCGGCCGGGTGGACCTCAGTCGAGCGAACCCCGGTCGAGCAGGGCGTCGGCCTCCTCGCGCCGGGCCAGCGACGGCTGCGCCCCGGCCCGGGTGGTGCTCACGGCGGCGGCCGCGGCGGCCCACCGGGCGGCCTCCTCCAGCGACCGCCCCTCTGCCAGCCCCACGGCCAGCGCGCCGCAGAACGAGTCACCCGCGGCCGTGGTGTCCACAGCCTTCACGGGGAAGGCCGGAATGTGCAGATGAGTGCTTCCCTCGCACAGGAGGACGCCGTCCCCGCCGAGGGTGACGACAACGGCGCCGGCGCCCCGCAGCCGCCGCGCCGCCGCCGCGACCTCGTCGAGCGTCCCGGGCGCCGAGGACAGCCCGGCCAGCGCGGCGAGTTCGGTCCGGTTGGGCACCAGCAGGTCGACGCGGGAGGGGAGTTGGGCGCCCGCGACGGCGGGCGCCGGGTTGTACAGCACGGTACCGCCGGACAGCCGCGCGGCCTCGTGGTTGGCCTCGTCCGGGACCTCCTGCTGGAGGACGGTGACCCGGGCCCGGCCGAGGGTGCCGGCCGCCGCCGCGCAGTCGGCCGCGGTGAGCCGGGAGTTGGCGCCGGGGCTGACGATGATGGTGTTCTCGCCCTGGGGGCTGACGGCGATGAGGGCGCGGCCGGTCGGGGTGCCGGGGGTCCGCCGGATGTGCCGGACGTCCACGCCCTGCTCGCGGGCGGCGTCCAGCATCACCTCGGCCGCGTCGTCGTCACCGACCCGGCCGACGAACGCGACCTCGCCCCCCAGCCGCGCCGCGGCCACGGCCTGGTTGGCGCCCTTGCCGCCGGGGTGCTGGGCGATGTCCCCGCCCAGCACCGTCTCGCCCGGCACCGGATGGTGCGGGACGGAGGTGACGAGGTCGAGGTTGAGGCTTCCGACGACTGCGATCACTGTGCTGCCTTCGAGGAGAGGGGGCTGGGCTGAGGGGACGGGGCGCCCGGCGGGGAACCGGCGGACCGTGGCGCTGGGGCGGCACGGCTCGGTGCCGCCCCTCCCGAGGCCCCGGGGAGGGGCCCGGCCCCGGTTGCCGGCCCGGACACCGTCGACGCCCGGACGACGAGATGCGGCGCGAGCCGTACGGCGTGCCGTGCCACGGGTGTGTCCGGACCCGGTCCGGGCGCGTCGGCCGGAGCGGCGCCGGGAGGCCCGCCGGCGTCGGCGCCGTCGGCGGGACGGTCATCGGTGGGGCGGCCGTCGGCAGGACGTCCGTCGGCGGCCCGGGCGCCGATGGTCCGGCCGTCGTCGGGACGCCCGTCAGCGGACCGGCGTCCGGCACGGTGCCCGTCCGCGAGCCGCCGCTCCAGCAGCCGTACCGCTTCGACGGCGATGTCCCGCACCGGCTGCCGCACGGTGGTGACGGCGGGGTCGGCGAGGTCCGCGGGCGGGATGTCGTCGAAACCTGTCACGGCGACCTGGCCGGGCACATCGACGCCGAGCTGCCGCAGCCGCTGGATCGCCCCGAGCGCGATGAGATCGTTGCCGCACACCACGGCATCGGGAGCCGGGTCCGAGGTCCGTTCCCGCTCGTCCCACAGCCGGTCGACAGCCTCCCGGCCCCAGGCGGCGGAGAAGTCGCCGAGGGCGAGCAGCGGCGGCCCGCCGGAGGCCGCCGACGGGAGGGAGGCGACGCCCGCCTCGTAGGCGGCGCGGCGTTCCACCGCGGCCGAGGCGGTGCCGTCGGCGCCGATGTAGCAGGGCCGGCGGCGGCCCTGCGCGGCGAGATGGTCGAGCACCAGTGTCATTCCGGCGGCGTTGTCCACGGCGACGAGGTCGGCGACCCCCGGGCCGCAGCTTCGGTCGAGCAGGACCAAGGGGACGCGCGCGGCGGCAGCGGCGACGGCCGGCCGGCTCCGGTGCTCGTCCACGGGAACCACGAGCAGCGCGTCGACCTGCCGGGCCAGCAGGGCCTCGATCCGGGCGGCTTCCTTGCCGGGGTCGTCGTCGCAGTCGGCGAGCAGCACGGCGCGGCCGCGCTCGTCGAGGACGTGCGTCAGTTCCCGGACGAGCGCCGGGTAGAACGGGTTGGTGATCTGGGGGAGGACGAGGCCGACGGTGGCGGTGCTCCTGCTGCGCAGGGCGCGCGCGACCTGGTTGGGCCGGTAGCCGAGGTGTTCGGCGGCCTCCCGCACCCGGCGGGCGACGGCGGGGCCGACGGGCCGGGAGCCGGCCAGCACACGGGAGACGGTGGAGACGGAGTAGCCCGAGGCGCGTGCCACATCGCGCAGGGTGACGTCTGAGGCAGGAGTCACGGCGGCCACCAGTTCTTCGTCGGGATCGGGTGGATCCTATCCCCTTGCCGGTCGAGGATCGGCAAACGTTATCAAGCGGAACCCGCTTGCCTCAGCCCCCTGTGCACGGGTGTGACGCAGTCCTCCATTGACATCCTGGGAGGCCCTGCGCAGAGTCTTGGGAGAACGTTTTCCCACCACATCCCGTGGCTCCCGCCACACGCACCCGCCCTCCCGCCGCGCAGCCGCCAGGGGCAGGGGCGCCCCGGCCGACAGCAGGGGGAGGGCAGGGCGGCGGGAGGGCTGAGCAAAGGGGCTCTCCGTGGCCAGAAAGATCATCCTCGACTGCGACCCGGGGCACGACGACGCGATCGCGATGCTGCTCGCGCACGGCAACCCGGAGGTCGAGCTGGTCGCCGTCACCACCGTCGTCGGCAACCAGACGCTGGAGAAGGTGACGCGCAACGCGCTCGCCGTCGCCCGGATCGCGGGCATCACCGGCGTCCCGTTCGCGGCCGGCTGCCCCAGGCCGCTGGTGCGCACGGTGGAGACGGCACCGGACATCCACGGCGAGTCCGGCCTGGACGGCCCGGTGCTGCCCGAGCCCGCGTTCGACGTGGACGAGCGGCACGCCGTCGACCTGATCATCGACACGGTGATGTCCCACGAGCCCGGTGAGATCACCCTCGTCCCCACGGCGGGGCTCACCAACATCGCGATGGCCGTGCGCAAGGAGCCGCGGATCGCCGAACGGGTCCGCGAAGTCGTGCTGATGGGCGGCGGCTACCACCAGGGCAACTGGAGCCCGGTGGCCGAGTTCAACATCGTCATCGACCCGGAGGCCGCCCACATCGTCTTCAACGAGCGCTGGCCGGTCACCATGGTCGGGCTCGACCTGACGCACCAGGCGCTGGCCACCCCGGAGGTCACCGAGCGGATCGCGAAGCTGGGCACCCCTCCGGCGGTCTTCGTCAACGAGCTGCTGGACTTCTTCGGCGCCACCTATCTGGAGGCCCAGGGCTTCGCACACCCCCCGGTGCACGACCCGTGCGCCGTCGCGTACGTCATCGACCCGGACGTGATGACGGTGCGCAAGGCGCCCGTCGACATCGAGCTGCGCGGCGGGCTCACCCTGGGTATGACGGTCGCGGACTTCCGTGCGCCGGCGCCGGCCGACTGCCACACCCAGGTCGCCGTCGACCTCGACCACGCCCGCTTCTGGGACCTGGTCGTCGACGCGCTGGAGCGGATCGGCGAGGGCGGCGGCGCCGAGGCGGCGCGGTCGGCGGCCGAGGCGGCGCGGTCGGCGGCCGAGGACGCCTCGGGCACGGTCGGCGCTGCGGCCGAGACGACCTTTGAGGAGACCACCGGCGGACCGGCCGCCCCCGAGGGCACGGCCGGCGGCCCGGACACCCCGGCCGAACGGGCGGGACGGGCATGACCGGCGCCGCCTACCCCACCCTCACCGAGGGCCACGTGCGTCAGGGCCGGCCCGTGCGCATCGGCGTGCTGATGGCCGCGCTCCTCGTAGCCTGTTTCGCCTTCCAGCTGAACGCGAGCATGCTCAGCCCGGCGCTCAGCAGCATCGAACGCTCTCTGCACGCCAGTTCGGCCGAGATCGGCATGACGCAGACCGCGTTCTTCACCTCGGCCGCCCTCTTCTCCCTCTTCCTGCCGCGCCTCGGTGACCTCATCGGCCGCCGCAAGGTGCTCGTCGGCATGCTGGCGCTGATGGCCGTGGGCTGTGTCGTCGCCGCGCTGGCGAACAGCGTCCCGATGCTGTTCGCGGGCCGCGTCATCCAGGGTGTCTCCGGGCCCACCGTCCCGCTCTGCCTGATCATGCTGCGGGTCGAGGTCACCGAGCCGAAGAAGTACGGCACCCTGCTCGGCGTCATCACCGCGGTCAACGGCGGTATCGCCGGTGTCGACTCGCTCGTCGGCGGCTACCTCGCCGACCACCACGGCTTCGCCGCCGTGTTCTGGGCGATGGCCCTGGTCGCGGCCCTGGGTACGGTCCTGGTGGCGACGCTGGCGCCCGAGTCGCGCGCCGCCTCCGGTACCCGGATGGACTGGCCGGGCGTCGTCCTGCTCGTCGTCTCGGTGGGCGCGATGCTCATCGCGCTGAACGAGGCGGGCAAGCTGGGCGCCGCCAACTGGCCGCTCGCCGGTGGGCTCGTGGTGGTCTCGGCACTCGCCTTCGCACTGTTCTGGCGCGTGCAGGACCGCGGAACCCATCCGCTGGTCGCCACCCGCCACCTGCGCCGCCGGGCCACCTGGGCGACACTGCTGACCACGGTGCTCACCATGACCGGCGTCTTCGCCGTCATGAACGGCCTGCTGCCCGCCTTCGCGCAGGACGCCAAGGCCGGGCTCGGCATGTCGGCCGAGCAGTCCGCCTGGTGGACCCTCACCCCCTACGCCCTGGCCGGACTCGCCATGGGGCCGCTCGCCGGCCGGCTCGCCGCCACCCACGGCTACGGCCGCATCCTGCGCGCCGGGCTGGTCGGCGCGGCCGGAACGGTCGTGCTGATGCTGCTCACCCTGGACGCGCACTCGCGCTGGCTGCTGCTCGCGGCCTCGCTCCTGGTCGGTGTGGCGTACGCGGGCGTGGCCAACATCGTGCTCAACGGGCTGGGCATCGTGCACTCGCCCCGGGAGAACCCGGGCTTCCTGCCGGGGCTCAACGCGGGCGCCTTCAACCTCGGTTCGGGGCTCAGCTTCGCGGTGATCTACGCCGTGCAGACCGCGGCCCTGCCCCAGGACGCCTCGTCGCCCACCGGGTACGCCGCGGGGATGATCGCGGGGGTGGTGCTGCTCGCCGTCGCGTTCGGCACCTCGTTCCTCATCCCGAAGCCGGTGGCGGCCGAGACGGACTGACCGGGCCGGCCCGGCGGACCGACCGTGCCGCCGACCGCACCCGGGCCCCGCCCCGAGGAACGGCACCGGACCCACCGCGGTCCGGTGCCGTGTCCGCCCGGTGGTCCCGCACGTTGGTGGGGACATGAACCGTATCCCTGTGCTCCGTGCCCTGGTGCTGGCCGCCGCCACGATCGGCGCCGTCGGCGCCGCGACACCCGCGAACGCCACCTCCGTCATCGGTCTCGGCAACGCGGCTTTCGGCAACGCCTGCGCCGACCACGGAGGTTCCCGCGCCGACGGCGCCACGACACGGCACAGCGGCCTCATCGGCGGACTCGGCGCCGCCCTCCCCGCCAGTAGCCCTGCCGTCAAGTGCGGCGACCTCGGGCTCCCCACCGTCCTCCGCGAGGAGGTGGGTGTGGACGCCGTCTCCGAGTTGACCGGTGGCGAGATGTGACCCACCGGCTGATACGGCGCCGTGGCCGGCCACGTCACGGCTCGGGGACCGTGCTGCTCGCGGGAGGCGTTGTGCGCGCCGGATGCGCGGGCGTGCTCGGCCCGCCCAGCTCCCGAAGTACACGAGCGAGATCCGCCGGGGCGGCGGCGAGGCGGACCGTCCTGCCCGCATCGTCGAGTTCGGCGATGTGCCAGCTCCTGGGGACCGTGTCGCCGTCGTCGCCCCGTACGCGTCGTACGGTCTTGAGGGTGAGCCGTTCGACCGGCACGGGCTTCGCGGCGAACCGGCCCGGACCGGGGTGCGGGGTCACCGCGGGCGGACCGTCTCCGAGGAGGATGTGGGTGCCGAAGAGGTGCGGGTTGTAGTCGGTGGGCTCCAGGAAGCGGGCGGGCACGTACACCTTGTCCGCCCGGTACGCGCCTTCCCGGTCCCGCCCGTGCTCATCGGCCGCCGCCGCGGGCGTCCGTACGCGGGTGGCCCGCCAGGCCCCGCACAGCAGGCCCAGCGTGACGAGCGAGCCCGCGACCGTCCACGCGACCGTCGCGGGAGTGGAGAGCGGGATCGTGGGGTGCAGGTAGCAGAGGGGCAGCAGCCACACGGCCGTACCCGCGAGCGCGCCCGCGAACGGCAGCGCCGGCGGGAGCACTTCGTCGTCGGGCAGCCGGCGCCCGCGCAGGCGTACCAGCATCCGGGCACCGGGGTAGCCCGCGGCGAGGGCCAGCGCGGCGGCGAGGAGGGCCACGCTCCCCGTACTGACGATGTGCTTGCGCCACACGTAATGCCGGCCCGCGACCTTCCGCACCTCGCCGCGCCAGATGGTCAGCTCGACCCGGTCCCCGGACCGGAACCCTTGGGCGGCCTCGCGCGGGACGGCGAGCCGCTCCAGCGGCCGGTCGTCGGTGAAGTAGAGCCAACTGCGCCGTCTGGGCTGGTTGGCCTCGGTCCTGGCGACCACCGCGGCCGTCGTGGTCAGGCACTCGCGGCGTTCCATGGCGGGCGTCCCGGCGGCGCAGGGAGTGGCCGAGCGCCACGCCCGCTCGTACGCTGCGGCGTCCGGGACGCACCACGCGGCCACGCCCGCGCCCGCGAGCAGGAGCACGCACACGGTCAGCAGCCCGGCCGAGCCGTAGCCGGCGGTGCGGTACGAGATGACGGGCACGTGGTCCGATTCCGGTGCCCCGTGGCGCGCGTGCAGCGCGCGGAACGCGTCCACGTGCGCCTCGAAGTCAGGATCGTCCCGGGTCCAGCTGCGCGGCAGGGGCAGGAGGGACCTGCGGCCGTCGCGCAGCGCCAGGCCGAGACGACGGGCGTCCTGGACCCGCGGGTTCCTCTCGTGGACGAGGTGGATGCGCAGGCCGGCGATGTCGTCCCACCGCACAGTCCGGCGCCGCAGCAGCGTACGGGAGTGCACCCCGTCCGCGTCGGCGCTCACCCGGACGGTGAGCGCGTACAGGGCCGGTACGCCCACCAGCGCGAGCAGCACGCCGACGCCCAGCCACGCGTCCAGGAACCCGCCCCGGCCGGCCAGGCGCACCGCGGCCAGAACCGCCCCGGCCGCACCGAGGCCGACGAGGAACCACAGAGGGCGTTTCCACGGGAAACGGCAGGTCACTTCCTGGACAGCGGTCATGCCCGAGATCCTGCCAGCGGCCGGCCCGCACGTTCTTGTGCGACCTCCGGCAGTCTCACGGCCCGGAACTCTGCCGAGCGCATACGGAAATGCCCCGGCCCGAGGCGCGCGGCCTGCGGCATTCGGCATGTGCCGTCCGGGAGGCATGACTACTGTTGCCGGATGCGCGAAACGCCAGAAGACCTCAAACAACTCCAGGCCCTTCTCGACGCCTCCCTCTCCCGCTCCACCTCGCACCTGCGGTCGATCATCAACTCCGAGCGCACCCTGACGGCGGAGCAGCTCACCCAGGTCCTCACCGGGATGCGCACCCTCGCCCTGTCCACCGTGACGGCGAAGGGCGAGCCGCGGATCAGCGGTGTGGACGGGCATTTCCTGCACGGCATGTGGCATTTCGGTACGGCGCGTGAGGCCGCCAAGGCCCGGCATCTCGCCGCCCGGCCCGCCGCCAGCGCGGCGCACATGCGCGGGGAGGACCTGGGAGTCTTCACGCACGGCACGGTGGAGATCCTCAACCCCCAGGACGGTGAACCCGCCGCGGACTGGCCGGAGTTGCTCGCTTACCTCAAGGACTTCTACGGCGAGGACGCCTTCGACTGGGACAACGAAGTCGTCTTCTACCGGCTGCGTCCGCACTGGATGACGGTCTTCGCGCCCGATCTCGCGAAACTCACCGCGGTGCCTCGGTCCTGAGCCGCGGGAACCGCTGTCCCGGATGACCGGTATGCGCGAGGGGGGGGTGGGTGCCGGCATGGCCGGCACCCACCGCGTGCTGAAGGCTTCCCCGTCGCTTCCGCGAAACCACCGTCCTGCTGACCCGGACCGCTCACGCGCCGCGCGCGCTTCCGGCCCGCCGCGCTCCCGGCCGCGGTGGGCGCGGTGCTCTCCGCCCGGGTCGACCACGAGATCCAACTACGCCGACCCGGGCGACCGCAACGTGCGCGGCACGACGCTGCCCCTGCCGCACAACCATGCGCCCGGTCGAACAGTCTCACCCCCGGAGCCGGCACTCAGCCGGTCCGTACTCCGTCCCGGAAGTCCCTACTCCGTCCCCGGAAGAGAGCGAAGAGGACACCGTATGCGTACCCGCGCGCTTCTCACCGCAGCGACCCTGACGGCCCTCGCCGCCGCCGGTCTCGTGGTTCCCCTCGCGACGGCCGCTCCGGCGGTCGCCGAACCCTCCGGGCGGCACGGGGATTTCAACGGCGACGGCTACCCCGATGTGGCCGTCGGAGTGCCCGAGGCCGACGGCAGGGCCGGTGCCGTGGTGGTGACGTACGGGTCGGCGTCCGGTGCCTCTCCGTCCCGCTCGGTGCGCCTCACGCAGAACACCGCGGGCGTGCCGGGGAGGGCGGAGGCGGGCGACCAGTTCGGTGAGAACGTCACCAGTGGGGACGTGAACCACGACGGCTACGCCGATCTGATCGTGGGGGCCCCTTACGAGAAGGTCGGCGGCAGGCCCGACGGCACCCTGTCGGTCGTCTGGGGCGGTGCGAGGGGCCTCACGAGCGGCGGCATCGCGCTCGGCGCCCCCACGGCCGGCGACCGGAACTTCGGGCAGGGCGCCTCCTTCACCGATCTGGACGGAGACGGCACGGCGCAGCTCCAGGTCGTCAGCGGTCGCCATTTCTGGTGGTACCCGGAGACGACGCCCAAGGGCGACGGCAGCGACGTGCCCCTGCCGCTGGAGGCCGATTTCCTCCCCGAAGACGTCCAACTGGACGGTGTGGCCGCAGGACGCTTCTCGGGCACCGAGGGCAGCGACTTCGTGCTGTACGGGAAGCGGGGGGACGGTGACGGCGACTATCTGGCGACCTTCCGCGGCGGCCCGGGTGACATCGGCTACTACCACAGCGTCCTGTCCGACGCCGGCACCGAGATCCGTTCGGTGGCCACCGGTGACATCGACAAGGACGGCTGGACCGACCTGGTCACCGGCGAACCTGTGGGGGACCGGGAGGCAGGCGCGGTCACCGTGTGGTGGGGCGCCGAGGGGGGCCTCGACTCCGGCCGGGAACCCGCGAGTTACGACCAGGACAGCCCCGGCGTCCCGGGCACCGGCGAGAACGGCGACAGCTTCGGCGCCGACGTCTCCGTGGGGGATGTGACCGGCGACGGCTACGCGGATATCGCCGTGGGCGTCCCCTCGGAGGTGGTACGCGGTAGCCGCGCGGGTGCAGTCGTCCTGCTCAAAGGCTCCGCCGACGGCGTCAGCCCCACCGGCGCGCAGACCGTCCACCAGGAGACCGCCGGGGTGCCCGGCGCCGGTGAGGACGGTGACCGTTTCGGCTCAGGTGTGCATCTGGCCGACATCGACAAGAACGGGAAGGCGGACCTGTTCGCCGGAGCCGGTGGCGAGGACATCGGCACGGTGACGGACGCGGGAGCGGCCTGGGTCCTGCGGGGTTCCTCGTCCGGCCTGACGACGGCCGGTGTCACCTCGTTCGACGGCGCCGACTTCGGTTTCCCCCGGAACACCGGCCTGCGTTTCGGCGAGGTCTACGACCACTGAGAACAGCCCTCCGGCGCGGCGGGCAGATCGGTTTCGCCTCCGGCGACGGGCGCCGGGCCCGGGAGCACGCGGTTCCGTGCGGATCCCGGGCGGTGCCGGCCCCGGCCGGGCCGCGCGGGATCGGTGCACGAGGCGGAATCGGTTCACGAGGTGGGGCGGGAGACGCACTCGATCAGGTAGTCGCCGGTCTCGGCGTCGAGGGTGACGCCGTGTGCTTCGCTGTGGAAGCCGGGGAAAGCACGGTCGAACGCCTCCAGTGCGCTCAGGTAGCGCAGGAGCGGTCCTTCGGGGGTGCCGGTGGACTCGCCGGGCATCAGGACCGGGATGCCCGGTGGCGTCACGGTGACCATGGCGGCTGCGACGCGGTCGGCTGCTTCGACGAGGCGCACGCGTTCGGTGCCTTGGCGGATGAGTTTCTGGTAGCAGCGCTGAGGCGGTTCCACGGGCCTCGGGAGCTGCTGGAACGCCGTGTCGAGCGTGGTGATCAGCTCCGCGCCCGTGAGGTGTTCGTGCATCCGCCGGCACAGCTCGGGCAGTGTGGTTCCCGCGTAGTGGGAGGGGAACTGGCCGACGAGGCCCGGCAGCACCCGCTCCAGTGGTGCGTCGGTGTCGTGGAGGGTCTTGAAGTCCATCAGGGCGTCCATCAAGGTGCCCCACTTGCCCTTGGTGATTCCCATGGAGAAGAGGACCAGTGTGGTGTAGCTGTCGGTCTTCTCGACGACGATGCCGCGTGTGGCCAGGTATGCCGTCAGGACGCGGGCCGGGATGCCCCAGGGTGAGGTCTCTCCCTTCGCCGTGCCCCCGGGGCAGGTCAGGGTGACCTTGACCGGGTCGAGCATGCAGTAGCCCTCGGTCAGGCCCTCGAAGCCGTGCCAGTCGGCGTCCGGTTCCAGCAGCCAGCAGCGCGGTTCGCTGCGCAGCAGCGCGGCGGGGGCGTCCGCGAAGGTGAGCTGCCGGCCGGTGGCAGGGTCGGTGACCGATTCCGGCTGCCAGACGCCGAAGAACCAGTCGGGACGGTCCCCGGCCTCGGCGATGCGGCGCCCGGTGCGGACCACGGCTTGGCGGAAGCGGATGGCCTCCGTGACGGCCTCGTCGATCAGCCACCGGCCCTGCGGGCCGTCCATCATGGCGGTGGCCACGTCGAGGGAGGCGATGGCCGGGTAGAGCGGCGAGGTGGTGCCGTGCATCATGAACGCCTCGTTGAAGCGCGCGGGTTCGACCGGGGCGCGGGGTGAGGACTTGATGTGCACCATGGCGCTCTGCGAGAGCGCGGCGAGCAGCTTGTGCGTGGACTGTGTGGCGAAGACGGTCGGCCGCTGGGCGTCCGGGAAGGTGTCGGGGCCGACGGCCATGCCGTAGCGGCGGGCGTAGAGGGGGTGGAAGCGGGCGTAGGCGAACCATGCCTCGTCGAAGTGCAGCCGCGGGGTGCTCGGCGCGAGGGCCCGGGCCGCCGCGATGGTGTCGTAACACAGCCCGTCGTACGTGGAGTTGGTCACCACCGCGTACGCGGCCTGCTCGCTGACCGCTCCGGCTGCCAGCGGGTTGGCGGCGATGCGCGCGGCGACGGCGGCCGGGTCGATCTCGGCGCCCGGCAGGGGGCCGGCCAGACCGTAGCCGTTGCGGGTGGGGACCAGGTAGACGGGGCGGGCGCCGGAGATCACCAGCCCGTGCAGCACGGACTTGTGGCAGTTGCGGTCCACCAGGGCGATCTCGTCGGCGGTGACGCTGTAGTGCCCCACCATCCGGTCCGCGGTCGAGTTGCCGTGCAGGACGAAGTACGTGCGGTCGGCGCCGAAGACCCGGGCGGCGTTGCGTTCGGCCTCACCGATCGGACCGTTGTGCTCGAACAGGGAGCCCAGCTCTCCCACCGAGATGGACAGGTCGCTGCGGAAGAGGCGTTCGCCGAAGTAGTCGAAGAAGGCGCGCCCCACCGCGGACTTGAGGAAGGCGACACCGCCGGAGTGGGCGGGAGTGTGCCAGGAGTACTCGTGCGCGTCGTCGAAGCGCCGCAACGCCTTGAAGAACGGCGGCAGGACGTCCCAGTGGTAGGCACGGGCGGCGGTGGAGACGCGTCCGGCGATGAAGGCGGCGGTGTCCTCCAGCGGCCAGATGTAGCCGACCACGGTCTCCGAGACCCACAGCGGCAGCTGTTCCAGGTCGTGGTCGGAGTCGTCCGTCATGAGCAGGAAGACGGGGAGGTCCCTGGACCGGCTTTGGATCAGCCGCAGAACGTCGGCGCCGCCGCCCCCTCCACCGCCATCCTTGCCCCCGTCGCCGTCCCGTCCGGCCGCGCGTTCGCCCGGCAGCTCCCAGGCCACCACGGCAGCGGCGAGCCCCGACTCCGTACGCAGGACTGCGCGGGCGTCCCGGGCGTCGGCCGCCCAGCGGACGTCCAGGCCCCGGTTTCCGAGTTCTTTCGCGATGCGCCGTAACTGCTCGGCGCCGACGCCTCCTTGGAGCAGGTTCTCGCGCAGAGCAAGCAGAACTGTGCCGTCCACCATGACGTCTCGCCCTCTGTAGCCACGGACGCCCGGCGGCGTCGGCCACAGTCTCGGCCCGGCCCGGGGAGGCCGCCGGTGGGCTGCTGTCTGTTTCACCCGAAGGAGCTACGGTCCGGATATTTTTCCGTACTGTCCTGCTTGTCCAGCTCGGGTGTCCGACCGCTTCTGTTTTCTTGCCCGAACCTGTTTACTTCCGCGTCACGTGGACGTAGCGTGCCCCAGAACCACATGTTCGGGCATGGAACGGAAGCAAACCCACATGTACGCTGCGGAACGCCAGCAGGAGATCCTGCGCCTGGCCGGGGAGCACGGGAAAGTCGATGTGCTGTCCCTCGCCGAGGAATTCCAGGTCACGGCCGAGACCGTGCGCCGTGACCTGAAAGCCCTCGACCGGGCCGGCCTGCTGCGGCGGGTGCACGGCGGCGCCATCCCCACCCGACGGCTCGACTTCGAACCCGACCTCACCGAGCGGGACACCGTCGCCGCCGACGAGAAGGACCGCATCGCCCGGGCGGCCCTGGCCGAGCTGCCCGACGAGGGCAGCGTAATCCTGGACGCCGGCACCACCGCCGCGCGGCTCGCCGCCGTACTGCCCGTCGACTCCCCGCTCACCGTCGTCACCCACGCCTTGCCCGTCGCGGCGCGGCTGGCCGACCACCCCGGTATCTCGCTCCACCTGGTCGGCGGCCGGGTGCGGCACCGCACCCGCGCCGCGGTCGACGACTGGGCACTGCGCGCCTACGGCGAGATCAACGCCGACGTGGCCGTCCTCGCCACCAACGGCTTCTCCGCCGAGGGCGGCCTCACCACGCCCGACCTGGCGGAGGCCGCGGTCAAGCGCGCCATCGTCCGCGCGGCCCGCCGCGTGGTGCTCGTCGCCCACTCCGACAAGTACGGGCAGAAGTACTTCGCCCGCTTCGGCGCCCTGGCCGACGTGGATGTGCTCGTGACCGACTCCGCTCTCGGCCCCGGAGCGGTGCGCGCGGCCGAGGAGCAGGGTGTGAAGGTGGTCCGGGCGTGATCGTCACCGTCACCCCCAACCCGAGCCTGGACCGCACCTACGAGCTGCCCGGTCTGACGCGGGGAGCCGTACTGCGCGCCGGAGCCGACCGGGTCGATCCCGGCGGCAAGGGAGTCAACGTCTCCCGTGCCGTGGCCGCGGCAGGGCACCGGACGGTCGCCGTCCTGCCGTTGGGCGGTCCGGAGGGCGCGCTGCTCGCCCGGCTCCTCGACCAGCACGGCATCGAGGCCGCGGGCGTCCCGGTCGACGGCTCGACCCGGGTGAACATCACGCTCGTCGAACCGGACGGCACCCTCACCAAGGTGAACGCCGCAGGACCCCGGATCTCCCCGGCCGCCGCCGAAGCGCTCCTGGAGCACGTGCGCGTGCGGGCCTCCGGTGCCGACTGGGTCGCCTGCTGCGGCAGCCTCCCGCGCGGTCTGTCCCCCGAGTGGTACGGCGAACTGGTCGCGCGCTCCCACCGCGCGGGGGCGCGCATCGCTCTGGACACCTCGGGCCCCGCGCTGGCGTCGGCGCTGCGGGAGCGGCCCGACGTGGTGAAACCCAACGCCGAGGAACTGGCCGAGGCCGTCGGCCGTCCGCTCGCCACGGTCGGAGACGCCGTCAAGGCCGCGGAGGAGCTGCGCGGTCGCGGCGCGCGCACCGTACTGGCCAGCCTGGGGGCGGCCGGCCAGCTGCTGGCCGACGGCTCCGATGTGTGGTTCGGCAGCGGCCCGGCCGTCCCCGTGCGCAGCGACGTCGGCGCGGGGGACGCGTCGCTCGCCGGTTTCCTGGCCGCCGGCGGCAGCGGTCCCGCGGCCCTGGCCGCGGCGGTCGCGCACGGCACCGCGGCCGTCCAACTGCCCGGCAGCGCGATGCCGGGCCCCGGCGAGATCGACACGGCACGGGTGACGGTCACCTCGGACCCGCCGCTGGACCGCCCCCTGCCCGGGGACCCGGCGTGACGCCCCCGCCGCATCCCCGGCCCTTCCTCCCGGGGCACGCGCTCCCGGCCCCCGCGCCCCCGAGGTTTCCGTACGTCCCCGATCGTCCCCACGCCCCGCCCTTCGGGCGGTCCGCGAGCAAGGAGCCGTGTGAGATGACGCAAATGATCACCGCGGAGCTGGTCGACCTCGATCTCTCCGCCTCGACCAAGGACGCAGCCGCCCGCGCCCTCGCCGAGCGCATGGTCACCGCGGGCCGCGTCACCGACCTCGACGGCTTCCTCGCCGACGTGGCCGCGCGGGAGGAGCAGCTGCCCACCGGGATGGACGGCGGCATCGGCATCCCGCACTGCCGCAGCGAGCACGTCACCGAACCGACGCTCGCCTTCGGGCGCAGCGCCCACGGCATCGACTTCGGCGCCCCGGACGGCCCGGCCGACCTGGTGTTCCTGATCGCCGCCCCGGCAGGCGCGGACAGCGACCACCTGACCATTCTCTCGGCGCTGGCCCGCAAGCTGATGGACGACCGGTTCACCGAGGCGCTGCGCACGGAGACCGACCCCGCCGCCGCGGCTGCCCTCATACGCGGCGAGCGGGCTCCGGAAAGCCCCCGTACCGGCGACGAGGAGCAGCGGGCGTCCGGCCGGCCGGACGGCACCCCGGTCCCCGCGGACGGGCAGGCACCGGCCCCGGCGACGGACGAGGCGCGGGCAGCGGCACCGTTCCGTATCGTCGCCGTCACCTCCTGCCCCACCGGCATCGCCCACACCTATATGGCCGCCGAGTCGCTGGAGCGGGCAGGCCGCGACGAGGGCGTCGACGTCGTCGTGGAGACACAGGGCTCGGCCGGCTTCACCCGGCTCGACCCGGCGGTGATCGCGGCGGCCGACGGCGTGATCCTCGCGCACGACGTCGAGGTACGGGACAAGGACCGCTTCGCCGGCAAGCCGACCGTCGACGTCGGCGTGAAGGCTGCGGTGACCCGGCCCGGGGAACTCATCGCGGAGGTCCGGGAGAAGGCCGCCCGCGGCGAGGTGCCGCCCGCCCCGTCCGCCGACGGACCCCCCGCGGAACGGGCGGAACCCTCCGAGGACGGGTTCGGCACCCGCCTGCGCACCTGGCTGATGACCGGGGTCAGCTACATGGTGCCGTTCGTCGCGGCCGGCGGCCTGCTGATGGCGCTGGCCTTCGCCCTCGGCGGCTACGAGATCACCGAAGCCCCGTCCGTGGCGGACCACTTCGTATGGACGCAGACCGCCAGCTGGGCCGCCCTGATGCACCAGACCGGCAGCACGGCCTTCACCTTCCTCGTCCCCGTCCTGGCCGGCTACATCGCCTACGGCATGGTCGACCGGCCCGGCCTCGTGCCCGGCATCGTCGGCGGCGCCATCGCCGCCACCATCGACGCGGGCTTCCTCGGCGGGCTCGTCGCGGGCCTGGTCGCGGGCGCCGTGGTGATGGCCGTCCAGCGGGTGCGCGTGCCGCCGACACTGCGCGGGATCATGCCGGTGGTGGTCATCCCGCTGCTGTCCACCGCCGTCGTGGGCTTCCTGATGTTCGTGGTGATCGGCAAGCCGATCGCCGCCCTCCAGAAGGTGCTGACCGGATGGCTCGGCGGCCTCTCCGGTACCAACGCCGTGCTCCTGGGCATCCTGCTCGGCCTGATGATGTGCCTCGACCTGGGCGGCCCGGTCAACAAGGTCGCCTACGCCTTCGCCGTCGGCGGCCTCTCCGACCCTACCGACGGCAGCTTGAAGATCATGGCCGCCGTGATGGCGGCCGGCATGGTGCCGCCGCTCGCCATGGCCCTGGCGACGACCGTGCGCGGCTCCCTGTTCACCCAGGCCGAGCGGGAGAACGGCAAGGCGGCATGGGTGCTGGGCGCCTCGTTCGTCAGCGAGGGCGCCATTCCCTTCGCCGCCGCCGACCCGCTGCGGGTGATCCCCTCCGCGATGGCCGGCGGGGCGGTCACCGGCGCCCTCTCCATGGCCTTCGGGAACACGCTGCGGGCCCCGCACGGCGGTGTCTTCGTCGTCCCGCTGATCGGCCGTCCTCTCCTCTACCTGCTCGCGATCGCCGTCGGCACCGCGGTCTCGGCCGGCCTGGTGATCGCCTTGAAGAGCACGCATGCCCGACGGCTCCGCGCCGCCGCCCGCACCGGGATCCCGGCGGACGCGGAGACGGAGACGGACCCGAAGACCGCGACGTCCGTCTGACCCCCAACAGCCCCTGACCACAAGGAGTGTGACCCCCATGCCCGAGCGCACTGTCCTGATCGGCGCCAAGAGCGGACTGCACGCGCGGCCCGCCTCCCTCTTCGTCCAGGCCGCCGCCCGTCAGCCCGTGAAGGTGACCGTCGCACGGGACGGCCGGCCGCCGGTCGACGCCCGCAGCCTCCTCTCGGTGCTCGCCCTCGGCGCCGAACACGGCGACTCCGTCGTCCTGGCGGCCGAGGGCGACGGCGCGGAAGCGGCGCTCGACGAACTCGCCGCACTCGTCGCCTCCGACCTCGACGCGGCGGGGACATGAGGGCTGACGCCGTCACGATGTGACGGCCGACGCGCTGTGCCCCGGGCAGCTTCCGCTGCCGCCGCTGTCGCCGCCGACGGCCTCGGCTTCCGGGGCCGGCTGTCCGGGCTGTCAGTCCCCGCGCTTGCGCCGCCACGGCCAGCACAAGCGCGGGCGACGGCGCAGGCGTCCTCGACGGCCGCCGCCGGTCTGCCGGCCACGGCTCCAGAACCAGCCGGCCGGGGGTTCGTCGGCGCGCCACGGCTCCCGTTCCGGGAAGCCCTCCGAGGCCCAGCGCGCGGCCAGCTCCCGGGTCCGGGCGGCGGGCTCGGCCACCTGCGCGGCACGGATGAACGCCTCGTCGAACTCCACGGATGCCGCTTCGCCGCCGGCGCCGAGCGGCTCCGCCTCCGGCGCCGCGTCCACCGGCCCGCCCGGCCCGGGCGGCGGCATCGATTCTTCTTCCCGGTCTGCCGCGTCCTGGTCCGGCGGCGTGGTGTCCCGTTCGGGGGACGCCGCGTCCGGTCGCGGGGGTGCCGTCTCACCGGCATCCGGCGCGCCCCGCGTATGACGCTCGAACTCCTCGCCACCGCCTGGATTCCGGGCCGTGCCGCCGCCACTGGCCATGCCTCACGCGCCTCCTCCTTCCCAGGCTACAAGGCATGGCGGGGGGCCTCGGAGCCATCGGGTCCTGTGCCGCGCAGCCGGCTCCCCGGCGTCCCCGGGCCGGCGGGATTCCGGCTCTCGGGCGTCCTCGGGCGTGGAGCCGGCCCGGCGGGTGTGAGGGGGTTCGGTGAACAGTGCGGGCCCGGACGAAGAGGGAGCGGCACCACCAGCGACAATTGTCGTATGGAAAACGTTGAGGACCCGCATGAGAGGAACGGCCGGCCGGCCGGTGTGCGCGGCTCGCGGCAGGTGGGTGAGTTCTGGCTGATCCGCCTGGCCGGAGACCTGGACATCGAGACACTCGAACCGGTCGAGCAGGAGGTCACCGCGGCGCTGCGCCGGCATGAAGGACCCCTGGCGTTCGACACGGCGGAGGTTTCCTTCTGCGACTCCAGCATGCTCAACCTTTTGCTGCGCACTGCGGGAGAGCGGCCGCTGTCGCTCCTCGCCCCGCCGGCCCATCTGCGGCGTCTGCTGACCGTGACCGGCACCGAACCCTTTCTGCCCTGCTACCCCGACCTCGACTCCTGCCGGCGGGAGCGGGTCAGGGAGAGCGGCTGAGCGCTGCTCGCCCCGCCTCAGCCCTGGCGGGCCGCCATCCCGCGCTTGACGTCGTCCACGTTCATCGCGGGCTGGACCGTCACCTCCGCGCCCATCTCGGTGAAGAAGGGCTCCGTGAGGGGCACGAGCTGGGAGGGGTCCTGCATGTCGATCACGAACAGGCAGCAGCGGCGCCCTCTCTCCGGGGTGAAATACGCGGCCTCCGGCTGGAGCCGCTGCAGCAGGGATTCGAGCAGCTCGGCCATCCTGCCGCTCTGAATCAGTTCGTTCCCCTTGTCCGTGTCCAGCCTGGCCTTCAGCAGCATGCGCATCGTGTGCTCTCCTCGCGGCTCATGGGTACGGGGCCCGTCCCCCCCTCACCGTCACCCGCGCGGAGACGTGGCGCGACAGGACGGCTCCAAGGGGGTGACGGGCCCCCGGCGACCCACGGCCGCGGCCGCTACGCTCCCGCCTCTTCCAGGTCGGCGGCCAGTTCCGCCCGCCCGTGCGGGGACATGCGGTGATGGAGGAGTGTCCCGGCGGCGGGATCCCGCCGACTCCGCCAGCCCCGCCGACTCCGGCAGCCCCTCCGAGCTGCCGCCGACGGGTGTGAGGTCCGGCGTGCGTGCGGTTCCCGCGGGGAAGAGGGGAGGCATGGTGACGGAGGAACCCACGGCCCGTGCCCAGCTCGCCCTGGTGCTGGACTGCGCCGACAACGACCGGCTCGCCCGTTTCTGGTGCGCCGTGCTCGGCTACCGCAGGGTCCGGGCCGTCGATCCCTATGTGAGCCTCGCGCCGTCGGACGGCAAGGGGCCGGAGCTGCTGCTTCAGCGGGTGCCCGAACCCAAACGGGGCAAGAACAGGATGCATCTCGACCTGCGCGTCCCCCGGCTGGAACCGGAACTCTCCCGGCTCCAGGCCTGCGGCGCCACGGTGCTGAGGGGGCCTTTCGACGACAACGGCATACTGACGACCGTGCTCGCGGACCCCGAGGGCAACGAGTTCTGCCTGCTGGTCTGGCCGGGTTCCTGACCGATCCTTGGCGGCTGAAGGGGCCAAGGGGGCGCGGACGCCGTCGCGTCCCGCTGCCGGGCGCGCGTGCCGGCCGCCGCGGAAGGCGTGTGCGCTGCCGGAGAGCGAGCGGTGGCGTGCCGGACTCTTGACACTCTTATTGGTCTGGTCCGATGTGCGGTGTCTGGTGCACTCTCCCCACCCGGAGGCAGCCGTGGCTCGCACCCGCTTACGCTCAGGCCCGCACAGACGCCGACTCCGCGCCGCCACCGCGGCGTTCGCCCTCGCCGCGGCGGCCCTGCTCGCGGCACCTGCCGCCGCCCGGACGCGCCGACCGGGGGCACGGACCGCGGCGGGCCCGGCCACCGACTCCGCCGTCACGGCCGCGCTGCCCGGGCACGCGCTGATCGGCTGTCTGCACTCCAGCTTCGCCAACGGCTCCGGCTACACCCGGCTGGCCGACGTCCCCGAGAGCCGGGACGTCATCAACCTCGCGTTCGGGGAGCCGACCTCATCGACCTCCGGCGACATCCGCTTCCGCCTCTGTCCACACGGGCAACGTCTTCCCCGCGGGAGTTCTCGAAGAACTTCAACAGCCGGCGCTCCAGGACTTCCTGACCGGCCCGGCCACTCGTCGGCGCGTGACCTGGTCTCGTCGGCGCGTGACCTGGTTCAGGCCGTCACCTGTGCGGTGAGGCGGTGGTCCGTCCAGGTCAGATCGATGCCGAGCCGGTCGCCGGACTTGACGGGGACGGAAACCGGGAACGGGACGACGGCCTGCTCCCAGTGCGAGGCCGTGCGGGCCGGGCTGTTGCTCAGCACGGGCGCCTCGGCGGACTCCCCCAGGACGGCTTCGAACCAGACCAGGAGGGCTTGGGCCTCGCCGGTGCGGGTGACATCCAGCGACAACCGCTTGCCGCCCGGGTCCGCCGCGCCGGAGCGGAGAGCGAACGCGAGGATCTCGACGGGATCGGAGAGCAACTCGTGCGGATAGGTCCTCAACTGCAACGGGTAGTGGCCCTGAGCCGCCGCCACGTTCATCAGCGACACGTCGAATCCGGCCGCCCCCTGGACACGGCCCAGCCCGATCGCCGCGTCGCAGTGCAGCAGTTGTCCGTACACGCGTGCCGAGCCCGGCAGCAGGACGCCGTCGGGCGCGAGCAGTTCGGCGCGGGCGTGCCGGACGGTCGGCAGCAGTCCCTCGTCGATCAGCGCGCTGCCGACGACCTCGGCCACGACGAGGTCGGCACGCCGTGGCAGGCCCCGGCCGACACCCAACCCGGTGGACCGCTCGGTGAGAACGGTGACGCGTCCGGACATGCCATGGGCGGCGACGACCTGCCGGGCCACCTCGGCGAGCAGCGGGTTCTCCTCGCACGAGACGACCTGCCCGGCGCCGGCGCGCACGGCGGCCATCGCCAGCAGCCCCGAGCCCGTCCCGATGTCGAGCACCAGGGAATCCGGCGTGACGTGCTGTTCGATGGCCCTCACCAGCGCGTCATTGCGCTCGGTGTCGTTGAGCATCGCGAAGTGCCAGCGGGGGACGGCACGGGAAGCGAGGTCCGCGAAGGCTTCCGAGCCGGGGCTGAACGGTTCCCCGGGGTGCCGGCGCAGGGCGCTCTCGGCCGCGGCGGCCAGGCGGTGCAGCCGCCGGGTCACGCTCTGCAGGGCGGCGGTGGTCAGCCTCAGCTCGGAGTCGGTGCTCCGGTGGTGCACGTCGGACGGGGAAGACGGCGCGGACCCGGGCGAGTCGGGGGAGGTGAGCGTCATGGGGAGTGCTGATCCTTTCTGGGGGCCTGGGCCTGGGCCTGGGCCGGGGCGGGTTCCGGTGCTGTTGTCGGTGCCTGTGCGGGGGCGGGTGCCGGTGCCTGTACGGGGGCGAGTCCGGGTACGGTGCCCGGCCGGCGGGGCACCGGGCGCGGCCCGGCCCATGAACAGCCGGGTGGCCGTGGCGACCCGCACGCTGCGGCAGCCGTCCAGCACGGTGCGCAGCTCACCCAGCAGCCGGGTGCGGAGCCCGGCGTCGAGCGCGCGGTAGCCGGAGAGGGAGGCCAGGAGGTCCACGTAACGGCCGGGCGGCAGGAGACGCTCCTCGCGGTAGCTGCGCCGTACGGGGTCGGTGAACAGGCCGTCGGCGGTCATTTGTTCGAGCGGCCAGTCGTCGCCGCTCAGGATGGGGCCGAGGGTGTGGGCGCCGAGAGGGCCGCAGCCGTTGCGCTCGTGCGCCTCGGCCAGCGCGGAGTTGAGGCCGGGATCGCTGACGCTCAGATCGATCCACCACAGGGCCAGGACCCCGCCGGGCACCAGGAGCCGGTGGGCCTTGGTCCAGCGCACCGCCGGGTCGACCCAGTGCCAGGCCTGGGCCGACAGTACGAGGTCGACGGGGGGTGCCGTGCTCGCGGGCCACTCCTCGAAACCGCTGACCACGACGTCGACGGCGGGCGAGCCGGCGAACCGGCGGGCCAGGACCCCGGCCATCCGGGCGTCCGGCTCCAGGCAGGTGAGCCGCACTCCGTTCCTGACGAACGCCTCCGTCGCCTTGCCGGTGCCCGCCCCGACCTCGACCGCTGCGGCGCGGCGCGGCGCCGCGTAGGCCAGCACGTCGTGGACCAGTTGCCGTGGATAGTGCGGACGGGCACGGTCGTAGGTCTCGGGGTCCTGGCCGAACACGGTGCGCCGGCGGCGGGGAAACCGCAACGGGCCCCCGGTCACCGGGCCCCCGAGGGCGCTGTGCGGCCCGGGCCGGGGCCAGGGCGCCGCCTCACCAGGACACCGGCAGTTCGTGGACGCCGTAGTCGACCATCTCCGTGCGGTACCGCAGCTGTTCGGCGGGCACGGCCAGGCGCAGGCGCGGAAAGCGTGCGAGCAGACCGCGGAGGGCCACCACGAGCTGCAGGCGGGCCAGGTGCTGGCCCAGGCACTGGTGGGCGCCGTGGCCGAACGCGAGGTGCGGGGTGTGCGCCCGGGTCACATCGAGGGAGTCGGGGTCGCGGAACCTCATCGCGTCGCGGTTGGCGGACGCCATGTGGCCGATCACCGTGTCGCCCGCGCCGATCCCGCGTCCGCCGAGTTCCACGTCGGTGCCGGCCACCCGGATCGCGCCGAACTGGACGACGGACAAGAAGCGCAGCAGCTCGTCGACGGCGTGGCCGGCCAGGCCCGGCTCCCGCCGCACCAGCTCCAGTTGCCCGGGGTTCCGCAGCAGAGCGAGGACGCCGAGCGAGATCATCTGGGCGGTGGGTTCGTGGCCGGCGAGCAGCAGCAGGCCGCCCATGCCCGCGAGTTCCTCGTCGCTGAGCAAGTCCGCTCCACTGAGCCGGGCCAGCTCCCCGAGCAGCCCGGCCCCGGGGTCGGAGCGCTCGTGTGCGACCACCCGCAGCATGAAACGGTGCATCGCGTCGCCGGTCGCGGCCTTCAGCTCCCCGGGCAGCGCCAGGTTGAAGATGATCTGGGAACGCTGCTGTACCTGGGCGTGGTCGTCGACCGGCACCCCCAGGAACCGGCAGATCACCATGGACGCCACGGGCAGAGAGAAGGCCCGCACGAGGTCGAGCGGACCGCCCCGGCGCTCCATGTCGTCCAGACGGCCGGTCACGATCTCCTCGACGACGGGTGCCAGCCTCCGTACCTGCCGCACGGTGAACCGCCCCGTGAGCAGCCGCCGGTACCGCATGTGGTCGGGAGCGTCCATGGCGCTGAACACCCCCGGCCGCACGGGACGTTGGGCGACTTTCCGGGACAGCGCGCGGAACGGGTTCGCGGCACGGTCGGGACGGGAGCTGAAACGCGGGTCCGCCAGCATCTTCTTCAGGTGTGCGTAGTCGCTCACCAGCCAGCCCGTGCGGCCGTCCGGGAAGAGCAGACGGCTCACCGGCGCCTCGGCCCTGATCCGGGCGAACGCGGGCGGCGGGTCGAGCGGGCAGCTACGTGTGGTCGGCAAGGGCGCGGGGGACGTCATGCCTGGGAGGCCTCCAGAGTGAACCGTTGTGCGCGGCTGGTCGGGTGGTCGTCATGAGGGGGCGGGGGCTACGTGGTCCGGGCCAGGAACAGGTCTGTCGTGACGGCCAGTTCGATCCCGCCCGCACGGTCGAGGACCTCGCCGATCTCGCGCAGCATCGCTCCCCGTACCGCCTCAGGTGCGGCTTTGTAGACGGAGATGGTGGCCAGCAGGTCGAGGTAGCGCCGGGTCGGGTAGGAGGCGCGGCGGTGGTGGTGGACGGCTCGCAGGTCGGTGAAGCGCGGGTCGCCGGCGATCTCGTGGGTGGGGGCGTGGTGCGGCGGTACGTCCCCGCCGATCTCGCCGGCCTGCTGGGTGTGCGGCACCTCCGCGCGGAGGCCGTACCGCAGGTCGACGCGGACCAGCTCCGCGTGCAGCGCAGGGTCGACGACCCCGTACGCGTTCCAGCACAGTGCCAGGACACCGCCGGGTTCCAGCACCCGGTGCGCCAGGGACCAGCGCACAGGGGAGGGGAGACAGTGCCAGGCCTGCGCGCACAGGAGCACATCGAAGCGCCGCCCCGCGGGCTGCCAGGTCTCGAAACGGACCTCCTCGACAGCGACGGACGGATACGGACGGCAGGTGCGCCGCAGCACCGCAGCCATGGCGGGGTCCGGCTCCAGGCACGTCAGACCGGCGACGTGGGGCGCGAAGCGCGTGGTGGCCTTGCCGGTGCCGGCGCCCACTTCCAGCACGTGCACCGGAGCGGACGCCGCCGCGTAACGCAGCACCTCACGCGCCAACGCGGCCGGATAGCCCGCCCGGCCACGTCGATAGCGCTCGGCCGGCTCGGCGGACGGGGAATCCGGCCGGGGGCCGGACAGGGGAACGTGCCCGGGGCCGAGTCGCGGTTGTGACGTCATGCGGGCCGCCGCACGGCGAGGAGGAGATGCCGGACGGTGCCGGAGCGCATCAGCGGGCCCAGCGTCCTGGCCTCCTCCAGAAGGCGCCCGGCGGGGGCCTCCCCGAGGTCGGCGACCAGTTCGCGGGCGTGGCGCTGCCACAACGCGTACAGCCTGGTCCAGCGCTCGCCGCGGCCCTCGTCGGTGAGAGTGGCGGTGACCTCCAGTCCGGCGGCGCGCGCCATGCGGGGCCAGGAGGACGGCCCGGCCCCCTCGCCGGACCCCGTCCGTTCCCCACAAGTGAAGACGGCGCGGGCGCCCGGTTTGAGGATGCGCCGGATCTCCTGGAGGGTCCTTCGCCGGTCGGGGCTGAAGGGCAGCGCGTCGATCGAGAGGACACCGTCCGCCCGGGCGCCGCCGAGTCCGGTCGCTGTCAGGGTGCCGTACCGGAACTCGGCCCTGCCCGGCGGCAGGAAGCGGGGGGCTGCCGCCCGTGCGAGGGCGCGAGCGGTGGCACTGAAGTCGATCCCGACCAGGTGGGTGCGCGTGGCGCGGGCCACCCACAGGCCGGGGCCGCCCTGGCCGCACCCCAGATCGACCAGCGTCCCGTCCGGGACCATCCTCAGCTGGGCGATCGCCTGGCCCAGGGTCCACCAGGAGCAGGAGCTGAAGACATCGATCTCCTCGGGGTAGTCCGTTCCGAAGGCATCCCGGTGCAGACGGCGCATCAAAGCGCTGCCGTCGACAGCGGCGAAGTCCTCGTCGTAGGAGGCCGCCGCGTCGGCGCACGGGGGCTGGTGGGTCATGTCCGGGGGCACGTTGCGACCTTTCTGGCGTGGACGGCACCGGTGGGGGCGGGCCACTCACGGCACGAACAGCGGATAGGTGGAGACCGTGGCGAGGGAGAAACCGATGACCGCGCGGGGGCTCAGCAGCGCGAAGGCGGCGTGCAGCACCGCGCCGGTGACCATGACCGGGCCGAGTGGCGCGCGGGACAGCAAGGCGAGGGGCAGCGCGATCTCGAGGACGACGGTGCCGACGGCGAGCACGCGGCAGCGCCGGACGGCCGGCGCCTCCAGCGTGCCCAGCAGGGCGTACGCACCGGAGGGCAGTGCGTATTCACGGTACGGAAGGCGCGTCCGCAGCACCTTGTTGGCGTAGAAGTACTGCGCCAGCAGGGTCCCGCTCATGAACTGGGGTGACCTCAGCTTCAGCCAGGCGCTGTTCCAGTACATGTCGGTGGTGAGGACGACCACGAGCCACTGGGCCCAGGTATTGCGTGTGCTCTGGGCCGTCGAGAGGGAGAACCCCGAACCGAGGTCGCCGGCGGTGAGGAGAGCGGTGGTGAGGAGCGCGAGGTAGCAGGTGTTGAAGCGGAAGTCGTGGAGGAGTTCATGGAGGAGGCCGAGCAGGACGATCAGTGCGGCGGCCTTAGGACGGACGCCCGCGGTGAAGAGCAGGGCGGCCGGCAGGCGCGCGAAGAGAAGGGGACGGTGGAGTCGCGCCACGCTGTCGGCGATCCGGCGGCCGTACTGCCGCTGGAGCTTGTAGCGCGAGAAGGTCGGGGCGTCGAGCCGCCGCGGGCCGCCGTTGAGCAGGGCCAGCGCGAACTTCACGGTGCACGCCAGCCCCAGCATCATGCGGAAGCCCTGGATCCTGCCCTCGCGGGTGGCGAAGGAGAAGCCGTCACTCAGCGCCTGGAACAGCCACACGGCCGGCCTCGATCCGAATGTCGGTGGCGCCCCCCTCATGGAGCACCGTGCCGCTGCCGGAGACCGTGCGGTCCGGCTCCTGGAGGAACTCCAGCAACAGCTCGAAATCCGTGAGCGTCATGCTGTAGTCACCGGAGGGGATGACGCGGTAGACGTCGACAGGGCGGGCCGCCTGCCCCGTGTCGAGCGCCACCTCGACGAGGAAGGCGGACCGCCGGGTGTACATGGGCCAGCTGAGAATCCCGCCGGGAGGCCGGAGGAAACCCGCCACCACCATCCAGACGAGCACCGCGATGCTCGTCCACACCTGTGCGTTCACCGTGTTCACCTCGTTGGTCTTTCCGGGCGGTCGCTCAGTGGCGGTAGTTGCCGAGGGTGGGGGCGATGACTTTGACCACGGACAGTTCCGCGGTGGCGGCGAGTGTCACCAGCACGGGTTCGACCTCTGTCTCCTTCGCGAGGAGGCCGGCCAGCCACACCATCTCCTCGGCGACGTCGAGGAACGCGGCGGCCTGTGGCACCGCGTCCCAGGGGACGGTGCCGGGAGTGCTCGCGGGACGCGCCGGAGACGTCTCGAACATCAGCTCGTAATAGGAAGAGAGCAGATCGTCCCGGGTGCCCGAGATGCTCGTCAGCCGGCTCTGCGCGGCCTCGGTGACAGCCCTGCACAAGGCGACCGACGGTGCGGCGTGCGCCCCGTAGCCCTCGGCCAGGCTGGGGAAGTCCTCGGTCCACAAGGAAGCCGAGAAGCAGGGAAGCTCCCACCTGTTCGGCACCGGACGCACACGCAGTTGCGCCCCAGCGTCCAGCAACGCCTCGATGAGCGCCCGCCCGGCCGGGTCGGTGACGCTGTCGAGCGCGAGAGAAGGAGCGGTGTCGTCGCGAGGCGCGTGTGCCAGGGCGTCGCGCTCGATCAGCTCGTACAGCGCGTGGACGGCGGCCTCCTCCACGCAGTTGCCCGAGGCGAGGCCGTTACTGGAACTGCTGAGGCCCACGGGGGACCAGGCGCACTCCACCGTCGACAGATGGACGCTGTCATAGGGGACGGGAACCCGGTCCCCGCCCAGCAGGCCCTCGCCGACGACCCACTCCAGCGGCGACCGCGGCGTGAGCAGGGAGCCCTCCTTGTGGTCGAGGTCGCGGACGGAGTAGGGAAGGGACAGGTCGCCGGAGGGGACCCCGGAGAACTCGGGGTCCGCGGCGCAGTTCTCCGCGTACCACAACTCGATCGATTCCATCGCGGCGGAAATCCGGGCAAGCAGCGGGGTGAGGCCCTTTCCCTGGGAGACCGAGAGCGTCTGCGCCAGCGGGCGGATGGCCATGTACACCGGGACACCGAGGTGGTCTAGTCCGGTGACATCGGCCAGCCGCGAGATCCCGTAGCGGCCCAGCACCGGTTCGACGCGCCGCCAGGTCTCCTCGGGTGTCCGTACGCGATGCGTGCCGGTGCTGTGCGTCTTGAGTGTCATGGCCGCGCTCCTCTCGCACCCGGCGCCCCCGGTCACGCGAGTCCCGTGGCGAGCCTGGCGAGACCGGCGACGGCCCGGTTCCGGGTCGTGGCGTGCAGAAAGAACGGCCGCGCTTGCTCGACGGCCTCGTCCGGAGAGCGGAAACCCCGGTCCCACGCGGCGAGGCGCTCACCGTGGAACGGCCGGTCGCAGCGCCGCCACACCGACAACAGATGTGCGCGGACGGAGACCTCCCTCAGATGGGCCACATGATGGGCCCGGCTCGCCGCGAGGAACCGCGCGTTGGTGGCCTTCGCGCGGACGACCCTGTCCCTGAGCAGCCGCGTGTTGCGGGGGAGGGCGGGTGCCCTCAGAGCCGCCGTCTCCGCGGGGTCGAACGGTGAGGAGCGGACCAGCAGTCGCAGCATGCACTCGTCCGCGTCCAACCCGGCAAGCTCGTCCGGGGAGAGCCAGTGCCGCTTCTGGTCCTGCGAGAGCGTCTCCCAGGCGACCCCGTTCCGCCGGGCCGCCGCCAGTGCCGCCTGGTCCAGGGCGGCACTGCTCCCGGAGGTCTGCCCGGCGATGTGGGAGAGCCGGAAGGCGCGCCAGCGTGCTGGAAAGGACGCGTCGTAGAGCTGCTGGCAACGGAATATCTCCAGCGGGCCCGCACCTCCCGCTTCCGGCGCGAACTGTGCTGTCCAGCGCAGCAGATGCCGCGTCCGCCACTGCGTGTCCGTCGTGAACGGTGGCGCGGCCAGCGCGCCGGAGTGGACATCGCGCAGCGCGCGCAGGGCGTCCGTGTGCTTGATGTTCCGCGCGGTCGGAACGGTACTCAGGAAATGGTCGATACGGGCGAGGATTTCCCGCCCGCGCGGCACCATGCTCTCCAGGCGCCTCCACGTCCTGTGGGGGTAGGGAAGGGATTTCAGCCGTCCGATGATGTCGTCGGCGGCGGACGGCGGAAGAACCGAGGCACCGACGGCCGCTTGAAGGACATATCGCATATTGACGAGGGGTTCGCTCAGCTGCCGGTAATCCGGTGCTTCACCATGAGCCACGGCCACCTCGTCGTCCCCCACCACTTCTCCGTCGCGATACATGCGAAAAACCTCACCGACGCCCACCATGCCGACGCCGCACAGTTCCCCGGCCCGGAGAGCGCCCATACTGGAACAGCCGACCACGAGCGTTCCCGTGGACATGACTTCGAGGATTTCTTTGTGCCGTACCGGCTCGACGTGGTGGTACAGCCCGTCGACGAGCAGCGCGGTGTCCTGCGGGCCCAGCCCGAGCCGCAGCAGGTCCCCGTGCCGGACCGGCGGATGACACACGGCGCCGGGCGCCACCGCGGCCACCTCGCGGCGGGAGACCGTCGGGCCGGCGAAGACGTGAAGTGCCACAGATGTTCCGTTCCCGGTTTCCGTGGCCCGGAGCCGGCAGCCGGCTTCCGAGCCACGGCGTGCTTTCTCGCGCAATCACCCGCGAGAAGGCGGTTTCCTCACTCAGTAGCCGAAGTTGGTGCGCGCGATGACGGCGCTCTTGGTGCGCTCCTCGAAGTGAGCGTTCACCTTCCTGCTGCGCATCTTCTTGACGGCCCGGATCATCACCTTCACGGACAACTCCTTTGATGGTGTGCGTGGATGCGGTGAACGCCTGTCGCTGATCACCCACGCCGATGGTAAGGAGATCCATTTCCACGCCGACAGCACATCTTCGGCCGTCCTCCTTTACGTGGACTTGACGGTTGCGTCAGGTTCAAGGGTGGGATTCCGTGCCGGGAAACGGTCGCTGGGTGAAACCGGGGCCAGTGTTCCTCAGGGCGGGGAGACGGCCGGCCGCGCCGAGAAGGAGGTCAGGGAAAGAAAGGGCATCATCGTATTGTCGGGCGGACAAGGGGCGGGGCGGTATCCGGGAGCTGGCTCTTTTTCGCCTGTTCCTCCCGGCGTGGCCGGCTCTCGTGGAGCGGCCCTAACGGCGCCGTCTCCGAAGCTGACCCCGGGCGGTCCGAGCGCTGGCATGGCGTCGTTCCGGTCGTCCGTACGCCAGAGCGAGCGCGTGGCGTACGGCGAGGCGTCCGGCCGCTCGGAACGCCTGCGCGTGCGAATCGATCTCGTGGACCCGCATGCCGCGCAGCACGACCGCCACCGCCACGGTGGTGACGAGGTCCTGCTCGGCCAACTCCTCACGGATGCCGGCGTCAAACGCGGTCCGGAAGGCGGCGAGGTCCGCGCGGCCGAGGGTTCCGCGGGGGTCCCACCCGAGAATCTCCAGATCGGCCGCCACCTCGAACGTGATGCCTTCCTTCCACGGCTCGAAGTCCACGGTGGCCACGGCCAGATCGGCGGGGCAACCGCTCTGACGCGCGTACACCGCCTGGACCCCGCGCAGGGGGCGGGGAGGAAACGTACCGGTCCCGGAGTCCACACGGCCACGTTAACCGCGCGGGCGCGGACCGTGGCCCCGAAGCCGGCTCCCGGTTCAGGGCCACGGTCCGCGCCCGCGCCGTTCTCCGCCGAAACCCTGGGCCCGGCGCGGCTCCGGCTCAGGCGTCGGTGGTCCTGGACGGGTGCAGCGCCTCCGGGGAGAAGCGGAAGGTGAGGGCGAGCCCGTCGCGGGTGGCTTCGGCGCCGGTGGGACGGACCCCTTCGGGCAGCCCGCCGAGGTCCACGGTGCGCGGGCCGAGCCGGTCGGCGAACCCCTCCATGCCCGGAAGCGAGGTGAGGGTGCTCATCCTCACGTCCTGGCCCATGACGCGGACCCCTTCCGGGGCGACCCTCAGCCCCTCCGGCGCGGCCGACACCTTGTTCAGCACGGTCAGGGGGATGCCGGTGCCGCCGACGGTGCCGGAGAGGGTGAGGTGCTTCCCGTCCGTTCCCGGCTTCATCCCCCGGACGGGTTCCGGCAGCCGCTCGGCCAGCTCGTCGTAACCCACGGTGACGGTGGCCGACCCCGACGTGGCGTTCCCGTCGGTGGACACTCCGTGCAGGGCGGCGTCGACGGCGAAGGACGTCCCCGCACGCTCGACCCGGTCGGCACGGATGCGCACGGTGCCGACCCGTCCGGTCAGGGTCTTCAACCCGGCCAGCGGGTCCGTGAGCTCCGCGCGCACACCGGAGGCGGTGCCCAGCTGGGACCGGGCCTCGTCGGCCGCACGCTCCTGGGCCTTGTGCTCGATCACGGCGTTGGCGCCGCCACCCGCTGCCACGACGGCGGCGAGCGCGGCGGTGGAGACGACGAGTACGCGGCGGGTCTTCATCAAGTGGTACTTCCATCCGGGGAGAGCGCCTGTCCTGGGGGCCGTGACACAAGGCCCGAGCAGAGCTGCTGGGGGCGGCGTTTCCGCAACGGTGCGGCAGAGGGGGAGGGGCTTGCGGGCTTGGGGCGTTGCTGTGGAGACCGGCTGCGGTCCCTCTTCCGTGTGCGGTCCCTGAGCGGGACCGTCGCCGGGCGGTCTGTCGTGCTGCCCGGCCGAGTGCTGGACGCCTGACCAGGCCCACTGGGACCGGCGTCCCAGCCGGGCGCCGGCTTCCGGGTCCGCACCTGGTGGCCGCGGAAGCGGAAGGGGCCCGTCCAGCGGAGTATGCCATGGCAACCGGCTCCCGCCGTGCGGGCTGCGTCACACCCCACCCACCCGTTCCGGCGCGGCACCGCACGCTGCCGGAGAACACCCGTGGAAGGCGGACGCACGCCCCGTAGCACCCCCAGCGGCGTTCCGTGACCACCGCCGGCCCAGCACCGCCACCGCGTCCGCGTCGTCCACCGGCGTCCGCCGGAGAAAAGAAGGCCCAGGCGGCTCCGGCGGGCTCAGGGGACCAGCACGACCCTGCCGAACACCGTGCCCGCGTCCATGTCGTGATGGGCCTGAGCCGCCTGGTGCAGCGGACGCACCTCGTGGACGACCGTGCGCAGTCTCCCCTGTGCCGCGGCGGCGAACTGGGACATGCGCACCGCCTGCCTCTCGGGGCCGGGCACGGTGTCGGAGCTGAACGTGGTGAACGAAACAGATCTGCGGAAGGCTTCGATCAGCCGCATGCCGAAGTCGGCCGGCGGAGGTCCGCCGACCACGCCGACAGCCACATACCGTCCGTTGGGGTTCAGCATGTCCAGGAACAGCGGAAGCCGCGGGCCCCCCACGACATCGAGGACCACGTCGAAGCCCGCCGGCGCGTCCGGACCGCCCTGCCCGGAGCGGCCGAGCACATGGGACGCGCCCAGTTCCCGCAGGCGCGCGCCGCGCTCGGCCGAGGACGTGGTGACCGCCACCGCGCCCGCGCCGCCGCCGGCTGCCAACTGCACCGCCGTGACCCCGATGCTGCCGGCCGCACCGCGCACGAGCACCGTCTCACCGGGTGCGAAACGGGCGCGGTCCAGCCCGTAGTGGGCCACCACGCCGGAGCCGCCGAGAGTCACCGCGGCGGCGCCGGTCAGGCCGCCGGGCAGCGGGAGGATGTCCTCGATCGCGGCGACGGCCTGCTCTGCGTACCCACCGGACAGACCGGTGAACGCCCACACCCGCTGCCCCGTCCACGAGGGGTCCACGCCTTCCCCCACCGAGGCGACCCTTCCCGCCACCTCGCTGCCGAGGAGATGGCCCGCCCGGAAGCCTTGTGCGGCGAGCGTCCCGCGGCGGATCACGGCGTCCACACCACCCACCCCGATCGCCTCGGTGGCGATACGTACCTGTCCCCGGGCAGGTACGGGCACGGGCAGGTCGACCACCTCCATGCCGTCGGGGCTTCCGAACTCCCTGATCACAACGGCTTTCATCGCAGCTCCTCGGGCCGGTGAACGGACAGGTCGCAACGGCTGCGACCGTCAGCGGCGAGCCGGCTCCCGCCGCCCGGACGTCGCCGGGATGCCTCGGGGCGAGCCGGTGCCGCCGCTGTCGGACCGTACGGGAACGGCCCTTCCGCATGGCTAAAGTGAGAGGCGATGACCGACCCTTTCTCTCGTACTGTGCGCTCCGACGTCCGCGACAACCGGGCGCGCATCCTGGAAGCCGCCCGCGTGGTGTTCGGCGAGGAAGGCCTGAGTGCGCCCATGCGCCGGGTCGCCGTACACGCGGGCGTGGGCCCCGCCACGCTCTACCGCCACTTCCCGACCAAGCGGTCCCTGATCGCGGAGACCTACGCCGAGCAGCGGCGGGCCTGCCATGCCGCCGTCCGCGACGCCCTCGCGGACGAGGACCCGTGGCGCGGATTCCGCAGCCTCGTCGAGCGGATCTGTGAACTCCACGCGTCCAGCCGTGGATTCGCCGACGCCTTCATGACGGCCTTCCCCGAGGCCATGGACTTCGCCGCCGACCGGGAGCGGACCCTGCACGCGGTCGCCGCACTCGCCCGCCGCGCCCAGGAGACCGGCCGGCTGCGCCCCGACTTCGTCGTCGACGACCTGTTCCTCGTGCTCATGGCCCACCGGGGCGTCCAGGAGGCGCCGCCCGCCGTCCGGCTCACGGCCTCCCGCCGCTTCGCCGCCTACGCGATCGACGCGTTCCGCGCCACACCGGAGATGGAGGCGCCCGCGCCGCTGCCCCCGTCTCCCCGCCTGCTGACGCGCCTGCCCGGCCCTGCGTGAGACCCGGCACCGGAGCCCGGAGCCCGGAGCCCGAGCCCGGAGCCCGCGGGCCGCCCCCCTCCTGGGCCGGCAGCTTCGGCGCAGGCGGGGGCGGATCGGCAGCCGGGGCTCTTTCCCGAACCGACCGGCGCCTTACGCGAGGGACGTCCCGCTCACGCACGAATTGAGTTGCCCGCTCACCGGCAGGTGAAACCGTTCCGCCGCTCGCGGCGGCGGGACAGTACACGAAGGAATGCCTCCTCCGGCGAAGGAACGCCTTCTTCGACGAGGGCGACCGCGCCGGCGACATCCGCGCGGGCCGCGAACATCGGCGCGGGCCGCGAACGTCCGCGCGCGGTGCGACCGTCCGCCCGCGCCACAAGAGACATGAGGGCAGCCATAGGCGCGGGCCCGTCCGGGTAACCTCCGCTGTGATGGGCCGTCGAGCGGGGAGGCGGGTGAGTCATGCGGTGTCTGGGCTCGGGTGTGCGGGGAACCGTGCTGCTGACCGTACTGGCCGTGGCCGGGCTGTCCTCCGCGGGCTGCTCGTCGTCCGGCGACGAGGACGCCTCTTCCCCGGCATCCGAGAAGCCGGCCGCCTCCGCACCCGCTGCCGAAGGGAAGGCCGCCGGGGAGAAGGGGCTACCGGGCGTGCCGTCCGCGGCGAAGGCACGCCGCGCCCTCTCGGAGCTGAAGGTGGCACCCCACGGGCCGATGACCGGCTACAGCCGTGCGAAGTTCCCCCACTGGTCCGCACAGGGCGACGACTGCGACACCCGCGAAAAGGTGCTCGCCCGATCCGGCACGGACGTCGAACGCGATGCGGAGTGCAGGGCGGTGTCGGGCAACTGGACCAGCCTCTACGACGGGAAGAAGATCACCGACGCGTCCGAACTGGACATCGACCACATGGTTCCGCTCGCCAACGCCTGGCGCTCCGGCGCCGCCAGGTGGACGCAGCACAGGCGCGAGGACTTCGCCAACGACCTGGGGCACCCCCAACTGCTCGCGGTGACCGCGTCCGCCAACCGCGCCAAGGGCGACCAGGGCCCCGAGGAGTGGCAGCCCCCGGCCAAGGACTCCTGGTGCACCTACGCACGGGCCTGGACATCGGTGAAGGCCGCCTACCGCCTGACCGTCACCAGCGCGGAGAAGTCCGCACTCGGCACCATGCTGGAGAGCTGCGACCGATGACCCGCGAGACCAGCCGCCCCCCGGAACGGTACGAGGACCATATCCAGGCCGGGCCGGGCGGCATCATGACCGACGAGGTCGGCGTCATCACCGGAGAGGTGACCGTCGTGACCCGTCCCGCACCGGGCGGCCGGGCGGCCGTCGACGTCCAGTACACCGGCGCCGAGGAGTGGTACACCCTCACCGGCAGTCCGGCCCCGGTTCCGCCCGGCGGGCTGGCCGCCCTGCACTCCCAAGTCCTGGACCTGTTGCGGCAGGGAGGCGCCGCCCGAGCACCCCGCTGACGCCGGCGGGCGCCACTGACGCCGCGGCCCGTGGCCACCGCCGGGTCCCCTTCCTGTTCGCCGGATCGGCGAAGTCACCGTTTGACGGCCTCACCACGCCACCACCTGACGTCCTCACCACCGGGCGATGTACCCGATCGGCCGGGGCCACCCCGCCCACAGTGCCCAGGCTTCCGCTCACAGTGCCTAGGCTTCCGCCGTGAACGACACCACGCACGACATACGGATCAGACCAGGCGGCCTGGCCGACGCACCGGCCATCCTGGACATGCTCGACTCCGCGGTGGCCTGGATGAACGCGCGCGGCAACACCGAGCAGTGGGGCACGACGCCGTTCTCGCGGAAGCCCGGATCAGTGGAGCGCGTCATGCGGTACACCACCGAACACGACTCCTACATCGCGGAGTTGGGAGGAGATGCTGTCGGGGCGACGGTGCTGGGACGCGGGCCGAGCCCGCGGATGCCGATCGCCCCGGCCGGCGAACCCGAGCGCTACGTACGGTTGCTGGTCTCCGAACGGCGCCACGCGGGGCTGGGCATCGGCGCCGGACTGCTGGCCCACGCCGTCGAGGAGGCCCGGCGAGCCAGTGTGCGGTTGCTGCGCGTCGACTGCTGGGCGGGTGGCAGCGGCGAACTGGTCGCCTTCTACGAGCGCAACGGTTTCACCCGCACCGATCGCTTTTTCGACGGGGACTGGCCCGGGCAGGTGCTGGCCAGGCGGATCGACTGACCAAGGTCCCGGCCCGGCAGGACCGCTGTCTCATCCCGGCGGCTCGCCGGGAGCTCCCAGTTCTTTCGTCATGACGCGTTCTCCGCGCTCGTCCTGCGGTACGTCACCGGCCCGTACGGCTTCCCGGAAGCCGTTGCGCCGGTACAGGGCGACCGCGTGCGCGTTGTCCGGCGTGACCGCCAGCCGCATGACCTTTGCGTGCTCCTGCCGTGCCCACCGTTCCACCGCCCGCACCAGCCGGTCCCCGACACCTCGGCCTCGCGCCCCGCCGTCGACCCACAGCGAGATCAGCTCGACGCCGCGGCCGCTGTCCGGGTCCGGGACGCCGCTGACCATCCCGACCGGTTTTCCGTCGAGTGTGGCGACGACATTGTGCGAGCCGGGAATGCCGAGCCGGGCACGCCAACGCTCCTCACGGTCACCGTCGCCCTGCCAGTCGCTGACCCGCGCGCAGAACGCGTGCGGGGCGTCGGCGAGCGCGGCGAGCCGCAGCTCCCGCCAAACGGCCCAGTCATCCGGCGTCAGTACGTGCAGCTCGATCATGCAAGGAGACTGTCGCCCGGAGAGGACGACGGCAACCCGATATGCCGCAGCGCGTGCCCGTACACCTCCGTTGCCGCAACGAGCACAGCGGTGTCGCCTGTTCTCCTGCCTCCCGGCACCCGAGCCGCGCCGCCCCTCCCGCGATGGTGAACTCCTCCGAACGGCCCCTGATGGCTCTCGGCCACCGCGTCCCGCCGACATGGGCCCGACGGCCACCGGGCGAGGCCGCCGAGCGGCCGACCCGTGCCGTGCCGGGGGACGGGTCGGCCGCTCGTACGGCGGCGGTT
>NZ_VJOK01000001.1:7149272-7157691 GCF_013302895.1 Streptomyces albus subsp. chlorinus
CCGCCGCCGAGCCGCACGCCTTGGCGCCGGCTGCGACGCGGGGGCCGCGCTGCCTAGGCGTGCGCGGACCCGTGCGCGTTCGTGGGTCCGCGCGCGTCCTTGGATCCACGCGCGTTCATCGACCCCACGCGCGTTCGTCGGGGCGCGGCGGTGGGGAGCGTGTTCCGTCACAGCCGTTCGGCCAGGAACGGCAGCACCACGGCGGCCATCTCGTCGGGGACCTCTTCGGCGAGGTCGTGTCCTGCCTCGAAGACGTGTGCGGTCACGTCGTGGGCCACGATCCGCGCCATCTCCTCGTTGCGGTCGGCGATGAAGGCGGAACCACCGAGTGCCAGCACCGGGATGTCCAGCTTTTCCTTCGCCGCCTGCCGGTTCTGCTCCGCGTCCACCAGCATCGCGCGGTAGACGGCCAGCATCGCCCGGATGCCTCCGGGCATCGAGTAGCAGCGCACGTACTCCTCGATGGCTTCGGGAGTCGCCGTGTCCGGGTAGCTGCGCTCATTCTTGATCATGTAGCTGATCAGCTCCCGCTCGTGCCCGGCGATCAGCATTTCCGGGACGTCCGGCTGGAAGTAGAAGCCCAGGTGCCACAGGTGCATTCCGCGGGAGACGTTGTCGGTGGTGAGGGCCGTGTGGTCCTCGAAACCGAACCCGGGAAGGAGCGCCTCGGCGAAGACGAGCGCCCGCACGCGGTCACGGTGGCGGGCGGCCAGCTGGTAGCCGACCACCGCCCCCCAGTCCTCACCCAGCACGCCGTAGGTCTCGTGCCCGAGGCCGGCCATCAGCGCGGCGACGTCGTCGCTCATCGTCGCGGAGTCGTAGCCGTCCGCGGGACGGGCCGAGTCGCCCAAGCCGCGCAGGTCCGGTGCGACAACCGTGTACCGCGCGGTGAGCTTCGGGATCAGGTGCCGCCAGTGGTAGCTGGTCTTGGGCACACCGTGGAGCAGCACCAGCGCCGGGCCGGTGCCGCCCGTACGGTAGTGCAGGCTCGTTCCGTTGACGGCGGCCCGGCCTGTGCTGAGGGGCTGCCCGAGGTGGTCGGAGATCATTTTCTGCTTTTTCCTTCCTCTTGTGTGTGGCGCAGAGGGGCGAGGGGCCCCTCTTTCGAGACTGGTTAGTCTCGAAAGAGGGTGTGTCGTCCCTCTGCTTGGCGTTGGTTCTCTGGGGGACGGTGCCGCGACGTGAACGCCGGCACGTGCCGGCGTCCGGCCGGTACCCGTGACCCGTGACTCGTGACCGGTGGTCCGTGATCCGAGGGAGAGTCTCCGGCCCTGGTCACCCAGGTGCGGGTCACTCGGCGGTGGCCCTTCACGGGCCCCGGGAGTGGTCAGTCGGTGTCGGCGTGCGGCGGGGCGCCGAGCATCGACATCGCTGACGCGATCGCCGTACGGATGCGGTCGCTCTGCCCCTCACCCGCCCGCGCGAGCACCTTCAGGCCGTGGTTGAGTGCGGCCAGCATGGTCGCCGCGGCCTTCGGGTCGACACCGGGCGCCAGCTCGCCCTCGGCGCGCGCCCGGAGGAGGGCCCCGTAGAGTGCCGTCTCCAGGCGGCTGACATTGCCCGTGGTGCGCCGTGCGATCTCGGGGTCGGTGTCACCGTGCTCCACGGTGGCGTTGACGGCGAAGCATCCTGCGGGCGTGTCCCCTCGCGGAGGCACCACGCTGGTCTCAAGCAGGTCGCGGATCGAGTCCAGCGCCGATTCACGGGAGGCCAGGATGTCGGCCGGGGTCGGCCCCGCGGCGCCGGAGAGAAAGCGGTCGAGGGCGGCCAGGTAGAGCGCGTGCTTGGACCCGAAGGTTCCGTACAGACTGGCACGCGCGATGCCCAGCTCGTCCGTCAGGTCGCTGGTGGACGTCCCTTCGTAGCCCTTGCGCCAGAACAGGCGCATCGCCGTGTCCAGGGCCGCCTCCGGGTCGAATTCCTTGGTTCGCGCCATACCGGAACCCTACGCTTTCGAGACTGCTCGGTCAAATATCGCGCCTCTCTGGTGGCGGGCCGGGGCGCCGACCACCACGAGCGTGCCGCCGGGCCGCAGCAGCCCGTCCCCGCAGCCGGCATCCAGCGCGTCCCGGCACCCCGCGGGGACGGCACGCGGACGGCCCGGATGCCGGGCGACATTGGTGTTCCAGCAGGGCTCCGGGACGGAAGGGCGTATCGGGTCATCGCAAGGAGGCACGGGCAGCCGGGTCCCATGGTCAGGACGCGTCCTGCGGCCCGGCGCCCGTTTGCTTCCGCTGGGGTGGGGCGAGCCGCACACGAAGGGAGATCACTACCCTGAACGGGTGCTCTCCTACGACGAGTTGTCGCCGCCCGAGCGTGAGCTGTGGGACGCGTTCCCCGAGGGGCGCTGCGTGGATCTGCGCACGGGTGCGCCCGCGGACGAGCGCGTCGACGAGGGCGGGCAGTGGGGTCCCGGGCGCACGGTCCGGGCCGCTGTGCTCGCGGCCCTCCTCCAAGGAGCGCACACCGCGCAGCCGGGTTCCGTGACCTGTCTCAGGCTCGCCGGGGCACGGGTGACCGGACATCTGAACCTGGCCGGCGCCCAGATCGGCCACGCCCTGCGGATCGAGGACTGCTGGTTCGAGGAAGGCGTGGACCTCTCCGAGGCATCGACCCGGTCGATCGCGATCGTGGGCAGCCGCGTGCCGGGACTGGAGGCCGGCCTGGCCCGCATCGAGGGACGTCTCGACCTGCGGCGCTCCCGTCTGGAGAGCAGTGCCCCCTCGCCCTTCCACCGCAGGGTCACCGCCTTCTCGCTCATCAACGCCCATGTGAGCGGGGCCGTGGTCCTCAACGGCGCCGAGATCACCGCGCCCGGGGAGTGGGCGGTGTCCGCCGGAGGGCTGGTCGCGGAGGGCGGCGTCTACTGCGAGGACGGGTTCGTCGCGCACGGCGAAGTCCGCCTCATGGGGGCGCGGCTACCAGGCGGACTGCACATGCGGAACGCGCTGCTGGCACGCCCCGGCCGGACCGGGGTGGCCCTGCGCCTGGACAACGCCGAGGGCTCCACGCTCGACTTCTCCGGCGGGTTCACCGCGAACAGGACGGTGCGGCTGCGGGGCGCCCGGGTGACGGACGGCCTGACCTTCGCGGGAGCCGTCCTGAACGGCCCGTCCGGCGGCCACGGCCCCTCAGTGGAAGCAGCGTTGATGCAGGCTGTCGACTTCGACTTCACGCTCGCCCGGCCGCCGTCCGGCCTCGTGGACCTTCGGGGCGCACAGGTGTCCTACCTCCACGACAGCGACCGCAGCTGGCCTGAGGTGGTGGAACTGGACGGCTTCGTCTACGGCGCCGTCAAGGCGGCCGGGACGGGCGGGGCGGGCGAGCGGCGGGAGGCGGGGGAGCGGCGGGAGTCCGTGGCCCGCCGCGTGGCCTGGATACGACGCAGCCCGGGCTACAACCCCCAGCCCTACGAGCAGTTGGCGAGCTGGTACCGGAGCGCCGGCCACGACGACGAGGCCCGCCGTGTGCTCCTGGCCAAACAGCGTCACCGGCGTCGGACCCTGCCCCCGGCCGCGCGCGTGTGGGGGCACCTGCTCGACGCCACCGTCGGCTACGGCTACCGCCCCTGGCTGGCCGGAGTCTGGCTTCTCGCACTCACCCTGCTGGGCACGCTGTCCTTCGGCGCGGCCACTCCCAGGCCGGTCAAACCGGGCGAGGGCGCCCCGTTCCGGCCCCTCGTCTACACCCTCGACCTCCTGATCCCCATCGGCGGCCTGGGGCAGCGGGCGGCCTGGTACTGGACGGACGGCGGCCTCCAGTGGCTGGCCTACCTGCTGATCGCCCTCGGCTGGGTCCTGACGACCGCCGTCGTCGCGGGAGTCACCCGCACCCTGCAGAAGAACTGACGGGCCTCGCCGGCCGGAGGCGGGCACACCAGCGTCTCGGTGCGCTTCGGACTCGAGCCGGCCGGGTGGGACACACATAGCCGTGCGCCCCTGCCGTGGGGCACGATCGTGTGGTGACGGACATCTTCACGGCTTTCATCCGGGTCTATGCGCGGCCTCCTGCCCGGGAATGGCCGAAGAGACGGGAGCTGATCGACGAGGTCGAAGCGCAGTGGATCACCTGGATGCTGCTGGGACGGTCCGGCTCGTACCACGTCCCCGTCCACACCCGCCGCCCACCGGGTGGTGCGTACGTCGATGTCCAGTACGGCAGTGGTAAGAGCTCCGAGATCGCGGGGTTCTGCGAACTGCCCTATTACCAGGCCATTTGGGGCCGGTCGCACGATGAAGGCAGCGGTGTGGACGTGATCTGGCGGGACGACGTCAACAAGGGGCCGCGGTCGTACTGCCGGTACGGCTTCGACGAGGTCCGGGTGGTGACGGTCGGCGGCCAGAGCCCCCAGGTGGCTCCTCGGGCACCGTGGGAACGCCGTACCGACGGCTCCTGGCGCCTCCGGGCCGCGGGCAGCTACCTGACCGGCAACGACCGCAGCGCGGCCGTGGGCCCGTGCGCGTCCCCCACCACACCGCTGTCCGGAGCCATGGGGGAGGAGGTGTGGGGGATCAGCATCGCCGGACTGGCCACGCCGACCACACCGAACTACGACGGTGAGGCACTGACAGACGTCGATCCGCCCTGGCTGCCCCCCCCGTGGTCATGCTGTGATCCTCGCCATCCCGGAGGCCGCGGGACAGAGCCAGTACCGCATGATTGGTCCACGTGGCGAACCACTCGCCGCGGCACACTTGTTCCCACGCACACCCCTGGCGCACCCGCCTCGCCCACCGTCCCGATCCCGCTCCTCTCCTCTCCTGTCCGCTCCGCTCCTCACCCAGCCACCGAAAGACGCGAACATGCCGATGGGCCCCGCTGAGCTGGCCGACCGCCTGGGACGGTGGTCGGCCGGACGTGGACCGCTGTACCTTCTGCTCGCCGCACGGCTGCGGCGCCTCGTGGACGAGGGCGAACTGCCGCCCGGCACCGCGCTGCCGCCCGACCGGGCGTTGGCTTCCGCGCTCGCGGTGGGGCGCGGAACCGTCGTGGCCGCGTACGAGCAACTCAGCGTGGAGGGCCGCATCGTCCGACGCCAGGGCAGCGGCACCCGGGTGGCCGGGCCCGCGCATCCCGGGCCCAGAAAGACGACGAACGCGCCGGTCTTCCTGCACCTGCTGGAGCCCCAGGACGACGACGTCATCGTCCTGACCTGCGCCGCTCCCACCTCGCCCCCGCCGATGCTGCTGACGGCCTACGAGCGGGCTCTGTCCCAACTGGCCACTGTGACCGACGACCTCGGCTACCACCCGTCGGGCCACTGGCGGCTCCGCCAGGCCGTCGCCGACCACTACACGCGGCGCGGTGTACCGACCGTCCCCGAGCAGGTCTTCATCACCGGCGGCGGTCAGCAGGCCCTCTCCCTGCTCGCCCGCGCGTTCGTCCAGCCCGGCGGCACGGTGCTCGTCGAGGCGCCCACCTACCCGGGTGCGCTGGAGGCGTTCCGGGAACACGCCGCGTCGCTGGAAGCGCTTCCCGTCGGCCTGGAAGGCTTCGAGGCGCGGCTCCGCACTCCCGGCCGCCGTCCCGAACTCGCCTACCTGGTGGCCACCCACCACAATCCGACGGGGGCGGTGCTGCCGTCGCTGGCGCGCCGCCGTCTCGCCGCCGCTGCCGCAGCCGCGGGGGTTCCGCTCATCGACGACGAGGTCCTCGCTCCGCTCACCTTCTCCGGGGAGCAGCCGGCTCCGCCTCCGCTCGCCGCCTTCGGCGACACGGCGATCTCGATGGGCTCGCTGAGCAAGAGCGTCTGGGGCGGGCTGCGCGTCGGCTGGGTGCGGGCCGCACAGCCGGTCATCAACCGCCTAGCCCGGCTCCGGGCGGTGCACGACCTGGGCGGTAACCACCCCGCGCAGCTCGCGGCCGCCGAACTGCTGCCCGGCGTCGAGGACCTGTGCCGGGAAACGGCGGCAGTCCGGCGGGCGCGCCACGACCACCTGCGGGCCGAGCTGACGCGCAGGCTGCCGCAATGGCGGATCCCGGCCGCCGCCGGCGGCCAGACGCTGTGGGTGCGGCTCCCGCACGGCGACGGTGACTCCTTCGCGCAGACCGCCCTCCGGCACGGAGTGGCGGTACTGCCCGGCAGCGGACTCGACGCGGCAGGGGGCAGCAAGGAGTACATCCGTCTCCACTTCCTCGCCGACCCGGACACGCTGACGGAAGTGGCACGCCGCCTGGCCGCGGCATGGCAGGCGTACGGCGGCGAGACCGGCCGGGACGTCCCGGCACCCCGGGCGATGGCGGTCTGACCCCGGGCCGCGCGGCCTCGTCGCCGGGCCGGCTCAGCGGGCGAACAGCGCGCGGATCTCCGCGGTCACCAGGTCCGGGTCCTCCTCCGCCATGAAGTGGCCGCAGGAGACGGTGCGGTGCCGCAGGTCGGGCGCCCAGGCCCGCCACAGCGCCTCGGCGTCGTAGCCGAGTGCCGCGCCCCAGTCCTGCTGGAGCACGGTGACGGGTGCGGTGATGGTCTTCCCGGCGTCGAGGTCGGCGCGGTCGTGCTCGACGTCGACGCCGGCCGAGGCGCGGTAGTCGGCGACGATCGACGGCACGGCGGCGGCGGAGGCCTGGAGGTAGGCGGTGCGCACGCCGGCCGGCAGGGCGTCCGGGTCCTTCGTCCACACGTCGAGGAAGTGGCCGAAGAACTCCTCCGGGGCGGCGGCGATCATACGCTCGGGCAGGCCGGGCGGCTGGGCCATCAGATAGAGGTGGAAGCCGACGGCGGCCGAGGTGCCGTGCAGCGAATTCCACATGTCGAGGGTCGGAAGGACGTCGAGCAGGGCGACCCGGCTGACCGCCTCGGGGTGGTCGAGGGCCGCGCGGAAGGCGACCAGGGCGCCGCGGTCGTGTCCGGCCAGGGCGAACCGGTCGTGGCCCAGGGCGGCGGCCAGGCGGACGATGTCGCGGGCCATGGTGCGCTTGGCGTAGGTGCCGGGGCCGTCCTCCCCGGGCTTGTCGCTGGCGCCGTAACCGCGCAGGTCGGGGCAGATGACCGTGTGGTCGGCGGCGAGGTCGGCGGCGACGTGCCGCCACATCAGCCGGGTCTGCGGGAAGCCGTGCAGCAGGACGACCGGCGTCCCGCTGCCGGCGACCGCCACGTCCAGACCGACCCCGTGGTCGACGTCCACGCGCTGGGCCGTGAACCCTGGCAGGTCGGTGAGGTCGGGCAGGCCGGTGAGGTCGGTGGGGCCGGGACCGGTGTTCCGGGTGCTGGATGTCATGATCGTCTCTTTCTCGTGGCAGGCTGGCCACGGTCCGGTGGGAGGCCGGGGCCGCTTCCGGCTCCGGATGCCTCCAGCCTGCGGGCACCGGATCAGCAACTGATGAGCACGACGACCGGCGACCGCGGCGGGCGGCCGCACAAAGGCCGCCCGGAACCAGCGGGCCCCGCGTCGGCGGACGGAAAGGGCCGGGAACCATGCCGGTGGAGTTCGGTGTGCTGGGGCCGGTGGCGTCCTGGGACAGCACGGGTGCGCAGGTGCGGCTGGGCGGGCCCCGCCACCGCGAGGTGCTGGCGCGCCTCCTCGTGGCACGGCGCCGGGTGGTACCGGTCTCCCGGCTGGTCGCGGACCTGTGGGAGGAGCCGCCCGCCGGAGCCGTCGGCGCGGTGCGCACCTTCGTGGCAGCGCTCCGCCAGGCACTGGAACCGGACCGCCCGCCGCGCACACCGTCCCGGCTGCTGGCGACCGAGGGCCCGGGCTACGTGCTGCGGCCGCAGCCGGGAGCGGTGGACGCCTGGCGCTTCGAGGAGGCGGTGGAGCGGGCGGCCGGCCTGGGCCCGGGCGAGGCGGCTCCCGCGCTGGCGGAGGCCCTGGCGACCTGGCGCGGTCCGGCCTACGCGGACTTCCCCTCCGCGGAGTGGGCCCGCGCGGAACGGGCCCGGCTGACGGAGCTGAGGCTGCACGCCGTGGAGCGCCGCGCCGAGGCGCTGATCCGCTCCGGGGCCGCACGGGAGGCCGTACCCGACCTTGACGCGCATGTGACCGAGCACCCGTGGCGGGAGGACGGCTGGCAGCTGCTGGCGACCGCGCTCTACCGGGCCGACCGGCAGGGTGACGCGCTCACGGTGCTGCGCCGGGCCCGGCACGTCCTCGCCGACCAACTGGGGGTCGAGCCCGGCCCCGGACTGGGGCGCCTGGAACAGGACGTGCTGCGGCAGGCCGAGCGGCTGGAGGGGCTGCCGGACGGAACGGCGGGCGGGGTGGCGGACGGGGCGGCGGGCGGGGTGTGGAGCCGGGCCGCCGCCGCCTACGAGAGCGCCGTCCCGGCGCGGTCCCGGGCCCGTCTGGAGACGACAGCCGGACTGCTGCGGGACCTGGCGGTGACCGGCGCCGGCGGGCTGGGCGCGGCGCGGCAGCACCGGGCGGCGGCCGTGGCCGCGGCGGAGCGCACCGGAGACGTGGAGCTGACCGCCAGGGTGATC
>NZ_VJOK01000001.1:7157711-7177357 GCF_013302895.1 Streptomyces albus subsp. chlorinus
AGCGGGTGCTGGCCCGGCTCCCCGAGGACGCCCCGGACGCCGTGCGGGCCCGGTTGCTGGCAGCCGTGGCGGTCGAGTCGCGGGGCGACGCGCTGGCGGAGGGCGCCCTGCCGCTCGCGGCCGACGGCCCGGTCCGCGAACCCTGGCGGCTGCGGGCCGAGCACGCCGCCCTGGAGGCCGAGGGCATGGCCCGGCGGCTGAACGACGCCGCACTGCTGGCCTTCGCGCTCAACGGCTCGTTCATGCAGATGTTCCGGCAGTGCGGGCTGGCGGCGGGCCGGGACGCCGTCGGTACCGAACTTGTGGCGCTGTCCCGGGCCCACGGCCTGGTCAGCGCCGAGGTGCTGGGCCGGCTGATCCGCCTGCAGGCCCTGTCCGGTCTGGGCGACCTGGCGGGAGCCGACGCGCAGGCGGCGGCCGTCGACAGCCTGGCCGAGCGGCACGAACGTCCGCTCGCGGCGGTCTTCACCGCCTGGTACCGCGCCTTGCGGGCGGCTCTGTCCCAGGACACCGGAGCCGAGCGGGACGCCTACGCGCAGGCGGTCGCGCTGCTGGACGGGTGCGGTATGCCGGGATTCGCGGCGGGCCTGCCCGCGCTGGTCCGGCTGGCGCCGGTGCTGCGGGCCGGCGCGCTGCCCGACCCGGACGCGTTCGCGGGCGCGGACTGGGGTCCCTACGGCCCGTGGGTGCGTCCACTGCTGCTGCTCGGCGCGGAACGCCCGGAAGAGGCCCGCGAGGCGCTGCGCACGGTGCCCAGGCCGCCCCACGACCTGATGCAGGAAGCACTCTGGTGTCTCCTGGCCCGCGCGGCGGCACTGAGCGGGGAGGCGCGGTCGGCCGCCCGTGCGGCGGAAGAGCTGGCCCCCGCCCGCCACGAGCAGTCCGGCGCCGCCGCCGGACTGCTGACCTTCGGCCCCGTCACCACCTACCTGACGGAAGCCGCAGCGACCGCCGCCGCGGGAGACCACTGACCCCGGCGCGGCCGGGCCGGGGGAGGCCGGGGTCTTCCCGCGGGACGAGCCCTCGCGTCCGCTCGCTCCGGACCCTCTTTACCCGCGCGGTAATCGACCGCTCCTCGGTCTCCCGGCAGGATCGGGGACGTCGGCGGGAACACCCGCCGGAGTCAGGCCACCCGCCGCGAGGAGACCCTCATGACCGCCCAGTCCGCAGCCGCCACGGCGACCGCAGCCGGCACCGCGACGCCCGTCGCCGAGCGCACGCGGGCCGTCGTGCGGGAGTTCCTCGCCGCCCGGATCGCCGGTGACACCGCACGGCTCGTCGGACTCTTCGCCGACGAGGTCGACTGGCTGCTCGCCGAGAACCCCGCCGCCCCGTGGATACGTCCGCGTTCCACCGCCGCCGAGTGCGCCGCCCAGTTCACCGAGTTGATGGAGCACACCGTGCCCGAGGACGCGCGTCCCTCCGTCGACACCTTCCTCGTCGAGGGCACCGACGCCGTGCTGATGGGACAGCTGTCGGGGACCGTGCGCGCGACGGGGAAGTCCTTCGAGGGCCCGTTCGCGCTGCGACTCACCGTCGAGGACGGCCGCATCACCCGCCACCACCTCTACGAGAACAGCCTGTCGATCGCCGAGGCATGCACCCCGTGAGACCACCTCCTGAGGCCACCCGTGAGGGGGCCCCAGGGGACACCACGGGCTGCGCGGCGGGGCCTCTCGGAAGGGCCCCGGCGAGGCGGACCCGTGTCGGGGCACGCGGCGCGGGGCTCGTAGAGTCCCGACGGGGCGCCGGAGGATCGCCGGCCCGAGCTGGTCGAGGCGCGTTTCGTCCGCCTGCGGGGAACCAGCGGGGGAGAGCACGACGCACGCACGCCATGGCCGAGTCGCTGACCCGGCTCGCCCAGGACTCGGCGGGACTCGCCGCATCCCGGCGACGTCTCGCGGAACGAGACGCTCCCTTCCGCCTGTTGACTGGCAGCCGTCCTCCCGGAAAGGTGCGCCTGTGAGTCAGCAAGCACGACCAGCGAAAACAGATCCGGCCGGGTCGCGGGACGGCGGGCTGCCCGCGGAAGGCACCCGGACGCCGGAGCCCTTCACGGCCGATGGCCCCGCGGACGCGGGCCCCGGGACCGAAGCCGCGCCCGGGGGCGAGGACAAGAGCCGCCCGGAGAGCATGCGCCGGGTCGCCACCGCGAGCTTCATCGGCACGGCGATCGAGTTCTACGACTTCTACGCCTACGGCACCGCCGCCGCCCTCGTCCTCGACGACGCGTTCTTCCCCAACCTCAGCCCGCTCAACGCGACACTGGCGGCCTTCTCCACCTACGCGGTGGCCTTCGTGGCCCGGCCGCTCGGCTCGCTGGTCTTCGGCCACTTCGGCGACCGGGTCGGCCGCAAGTCGGTACTGGTGGCCTCCCTGCTGCTGATGGGGCTCTCCACCGCGTTCGTCGGACTGCTGCCCGGCTACGCCACCCTCGGCGTCTGGGCGCCGCTGCTCCTCGTCCTGCTCCGTTTCCTCCAGGGCATCGGCCTCGGTGGCGAATGGGGCGGCGCGGCGCTGCTGGCCGTGGAGCACGCCCCCGAGAAACGCCGCGGCCTGTTCGCGGCCTTCCCCCAACTCGGCCCCTCCGTCGGCTTCTTCGCCGCGACCGGGATCTTCTGGGCCCTCTCCACCGGGCTCGACGACGCGGCGTTCCGCTCCTGGGGCTGGCGGGTGCCGTTCCTGCTGTCGTTCGCACTGGTCGCCGTGGGGCTGTTCGTCCGGCTGCGGATCAGTGAGACGCCGGTCTTCCAGCGGGTGATGGACACGCAGGAGAAGAGCAAGGCACCGGCCATGGAGGTCTTCCGGACCCACTGGCGGGAAATCCTGCTGGGCGCCGGCGGCATGATCGTCGCCTACGGGCTCTTCTACACCGCGACGACCTACTGCCTCAACTACGCCACCAAGGGCCTCGGCGTCCCGCGCAGCACCATGCTGGCCCTGTCGATGGCGGCCTGCCTCTTCCTCGCCGCCGGCACCTGGTTCGCGGCCACCCGCTCCGACGCCCGCGGCCGTCGCCGGCTGGTCCTGCTCGGCTGCGGCCTCGCCGCGGTCTGGGGGCTCGTCCTCTTCCCGCTGATGGACACCGAGCAGCCGCTGCTGATGGCCCTCGCGCTGGGCGGCACGCTCTTGTGCATGGGCGTGGTGTACGGGCCCATGGGCGCCTACCTGCCGGAGCTGTTCAGCGCCCGGGTGCGGTACTCGGGCGCGTCCCTCGCCTACAACCTGGGCGGTGTGCTGGGCGGTGCCGTGGCGCCCCTGGTCGCCACCGACCTCCAGGCCTCGTACGGCTCCGGCGCCGTCGGCTGGTACGTCTCCGCGATGGCCGTGGTCTCCCTGGTGTGCGTGCTGTCGCTGCCCGAGACGCGGACCCGCGAACTGGGCTAGCACCCACCGCTCACCGCCCCGGAGCCGGCAGTCTCAGGACGGCACCTTGGTGGCCGTCATCACCTGGCAGGAGAAGGCGAGCCGCTGCGTGGTGCTGTGCGTCACCTGCAGGGTGACGGTGCGGTCGCCTCCGGGGCCGACCGTCACCGTCTCGAAGTCCGAGCCGACGACCTCCGTCGCGACCGAGGAGTCGGGCGAGCTGCCGATCTTGAACTCGACGGAGAGGCTGTAGGTGAACGAGGTGTCGCTGGAGGAGTTCTGCACGTCCACGTCGTACTGAATCTGCGAACTGGCGCGGCTGTAGCGGCAGTTCTTCCCGATGGCCTCGCCGATCGCGTTGGAGTCGTACGTGGGCACGCCCGGGCTCGTCGGCGAGGTGGGGAGGGGAGTGCTGCCGCCGGGGCCGCCCGGGCCACCGGGCTCGAGGCTGGGGGGCGTGGACGGGCCGACGGACGGAGCACCCGAGGGCAACGGCCCGTCGAGGTCTCCCAGCCCGCCGAACGCCTTGTCCGCGGGGTCGTCGGCACACCCCGCGAGTGTTCCGGTTGCGGCCAGGACGAGAACGGCAGCGCTGATGGCGCGACGTCGGTACATGTGATCCCCCGTTGAACCGAGCTGTGTGCCAGGGTTCCGGTGCCCTGGCCCGCTTCTGCTCCCGGCCCGCGTCCCGGCGTTCGAACGCTGGTGCGTGCCACGGAGCAGTGGCAGGGTACCGGATGCGGGCGGACCGTCCGGCCCTGTCTTGGTACCTTGACGGTTCGTATCGTCATGCTTCAACCACGGGGGACACATGAACCAGCCTTGGCCGCCGCAGCAACCCATGCAGCCGCCGTCTGCGCCGATGGGACAGTTCCCGCCCGGACAGCAGTTCCAGCCGATGCGGCCGCCGGGCTATCCGTACCAGCCGGGCTTCCCGCCGCCCCGCCGTGGCAGCGGAGCCAAGGCATTCCTCCTGGGATGGCTCATATCCGGCTTCGGCGCGACCGTGTTCGCCGGGCTGCTCCTGGCCAGCTACGAGGACCTGTCGAAGGTCGGCCTGCGCGTCATGTACGTGATCTTCGCGCTGGTACTCGCGCTGGCCGTCGGTTCGGTGGCGGGAAAGGTGGGCGGTCCCAACCCCGGCGCGTACGTCGCCCCCGCGCTGCTGGCGATGCTCGCCGTCTTCCTGGGCACGACCAACGGCTACGTTTTCGTCCTGCTCGACGCGGGCGGCAGCGAGCTGCTGGAGGCCATGCTCGAACACGATCCCGGCTCTCCCGCGGAGTTCTGGTGGAAGGTGCTGAAGGGCGGTTTCGCGCTGCTGGGCCTGGCCCTCGCCGGGGGCGGTGTGTTCGCCGTGGCGAGCATAGTCGGCAAACGGCAGCGGTAGCGTGCGGCGGTAGGAGCGTCGCGGCAGGGGCAGCAGCGGCGACCGCGTGGAGGCGGCAGCGGCGGCGTCGGCGGCGGGCGGTAACCGTTGTGCCCGCCGTGGCGGTTGCCGGCGCCTGTGCTCTCGTGCGGCGAGCAAGCTCGTGCGGGGAGCAGGCTCGCGCGGGGACGAAGCCGCCAGGTACCGGCTGGGCGATGACATGGCCGTGCGGCTGCCGCAGATACGGAGCGGGGCCGAGGATGTGACGCGGGAGCGGAAGTGGCTGCCCCGCCTCGCTCCCCACCTGCCGACGCGCATCCCGGAGGTGCTCGGCGCCGGGCAGGCCCGCCGAGGGGCATCCGTGGCCGTGGTCGGTCCGCCGGCGGCTGCCGGGGTGGCGCCCCGGGGCGGGAGCCCTGAGCGGGCCCGAGCTGGTGGCGGGTGACGCGGCCTGCGAGCTGTTCCCGACGAGGGGCGGACGCTGTCGCAGGCGCTGATCGCGCTGCCGTGCTACCGCGGTACGAACTCCGCTATGGCGGACCACGCCCGGCATGTGATCCGGGAGGTGCCGGCCGAAGGCTGAGGCGGGGCGTGGGGGACCGTCCGCCGGACAGACCGACCGGTCGGTCTGTCCGGGGGAGGGTGCCCTGGGCCGGGCCGGCCGGGTCAGCCCGAGGGCTCGCCCGACGACTCGTCGCGGACGTAGTCCTCGGCTTCCTCGGCGCCGTCGGCCCCGCTGCCGCCGGCCGCTTTCCCGTTCTTCTCCTTCTCCGCGGCCGACTTCTCGGCGGCGGACTCGTCCTCGGAGATCCCCCGTGCCGCGGGCGGAGGCGGCAGGTCGGGTGTCTGGGGCCGTTCGTCGTGTTCACTCATGCCCCACGCGTACCCGCTGCCCACGGCCTTCATCGCGGGCCGTTGCGGCGACGGAGTGGCGGGCCGCTGCCTCCGACATCAAGGGGCGACAGTTGGCCGGTCGGTCGGCTCACCGTGCCCCTGCCACGGTCGGGCGAGCGCGACGAGTGCTGCCGCGGAGAGGAGGGCGAAGCCCAGTACCACCACGGCCGTCGACATGGCGGTGGTGCTCCCCGCGGCGCCGGGCAGCGGGGCTGCCGCGGCACCGAGCACGAACTGGGCGCCGCCGAGGAGGCCGGATGCCGCTCCGGGGGCGTCCCTGCCCACGGCGAGGATGATGGTCGTCGACGCGGGCAGCACGATTCCGAAGCCGGACGTCAGGCCGAACAGACAGGCCCAGGTCGCGGGAAAGCTGCTGACGCCGAGGGCGAGCAGGGCGACCAGCGCGGTCGTGGAACCCGCGGTCATGGCCACGCCGACGGCGAGCAGCGAGTTGAGGCGTACACGCGCGGCGAGCCGGCCGAAGACCGTACCGGCCACGACGGTGCCGACGGCGTTGGTGGCGAAGACGAGGCTGTAGCCGGTGGGGGAGAGGCCGTACGTGTCCTGGAAGACGAAGGGCGAGCCGCTGATGTACGCGAACAGGGCCCCCAGCCCGCAGCCCATGACCAGGAGGTGGCCGACCAGTTCGCGACGCCGCAGCAGACCGCCCATCGCCGCGCCGGCGGCCCGCAGACCGCCGGTCCGGCGATGGGCGGCGGGGAGCGATTCGGGAACCCACGCCCAGACCGCCGCCGACAGCAGCAGCCCCGCCATGGCCAGCACCACGAAGACCAGGCGCCACGAGCCGACACCGAGGACGAGACCTCCGGTGACCGGCGCGAGCACCGGCGCCGTCGAGGCGATCACACCGAGTGCCGTGAGCTGGCGGGCCGCACGGGTGCCGGTGAACCGGTCGCTGACGACCGCCCGTCCGAGGACGATCCCCGCGCCGCCCGCTACCCCCTGGAGCAGTCGCGCGACGTCGAACACGGCGATGGTCGGGGCGAGCGCGCAGACCAGGGACAGCACGGTGAACATGCCGGAACCGGCCAGCAGCAGGCGCCGCCGGCCCACCGCGTCGCTGACCGGACCGAGCACGAGCTGACCGATGGCGAGCCCGACGAGGCAGGCCGTCAGGGAGAGCTGGACGGCCGTTCCCGACGTCCCGAAGGAGGTGGCGATACAGGGGAAGCCGGGCGCGTACATGTCGAGGGCGAACGGCGACACCGCCGAAAGCCCGGCAAGGGTGACGATGAGCCGCCCTGTTCCGGTCCGAGGGGGTGCGGAATCGGTGCCGGGCTTCATCGGTCTCCCTTCGGGAGCGTGTGGGTGCGGGCCGAGGCAGAGCGGGGCCCGAGGCGTGGCGACCGCTCCGGCCCCATGATCGGCGCCGAGCCGGTGGCGCGGTGTGGAGCAAGGGGCGCGCGCATGTGGAGCGCGGTGCTTCGACGACAGCGGTCGCAAGCCGGACCGGTACCCCGGAAGCGCGGGGAGCTGGAACCGCTGGCCGGGGGTTGGAAGCGCGGGGAGGCGGAAGCGCGGTCCGGGGGTCGCGAGCGCGGGGAGCCGGAAGGGCAGGCCGGGTCCGGAAGCACGGGCCGGGGGCCGGGAACCCGGACGGGTGTCAGGAGTGTGTGTGCCTGAACCGGGCGGGCGAGAGGCCCTTTTCGCGCCGGAAGGCATAGCAGAAATTGCTGGGTGAGGCGTAGCCGACCTCGTGCCCGATGCGGGCCACTGTCCAGTCGGTCCCGACGAGCAGCGCGGCGGCCCGGTCGAGGCAGCGGCGTCGGTGGTACTCCCGCACCGACGTCCCGTACAGCGCGCGGAACCCGGTGGTGAGGCGGCGGACCGACATCGACGACGCGCGGGCCAGCTCGGCCAGCGTCGGCGGCGCGTGGCGGTGGCGCCAGAGCAGTTCGGGAACGCGGCGCAGCGCGGCCACTTCGTGGTCGTCCAGGGGAAGGCCCGGGCTGTCCGCGGGCGGCGCCGTGGCCGTGAGCCCGTCCGTCAGCGCGGCCAGCGCCGCCACGATCCGCGATTCGAAGAACAGCAGGCGCCCCGGGGAGGTGCGCCGGTGCGTGAAGATCTCCTCCAAGGGACCGGCGACCGGACGCAGCGCGGCGGACCGGCCCAGATACCGCTCGCGCGCGAGGTTCTCCGGCCCAGTGGCCGGCAGGGCATACGTGCCGAGAGAGCGGAGATAGGTCTCCAGCCCGCTCCAGGTCCCGGTGATCGACACCGCCCGGTACCGCTCGCCGTCGCCGTACGCGACGACGCCGCGGGTGGCGCGCCGGGGGCTCAGGGACACCGAACTGGCGTGCAGGTCCCCGTCTCCGGCGCCGGCCTCGCTGATGCCCAGGCGTCCGTCGAGGCAGTGCTCCAGCTCGAAGTGGTCGCCCGGGAAGGAGTACCCGAGCCGGTGCCCGCCGGTGAAGGCGACGTCGTACCGGACGATGTGGAACCCGCTGGGCAACGAGGTCACCTCGATGGTGCCGTCACCGACCTCCGGCAGGAGGCGGTGCCGGACGGTGCCGTCCCCGCGCTCGTCGCTGCGGGCGATCGACGCGTAGTACGCCGCGTACGCCGCCTCCGATGTGGGGGAGCCGGCCGCGCCCGTGAGCTGATGAACCCGTGTCACAGCCGCCGAGGTTAGCCTGCCCTAAGTCGTTCTGCCGACCGGGGTTCGCGGTCAGGTCGCCGGGCGCTCGACCGCCAGGCCGATCCCGAACGCCGCCAGGATCGCACCTCCGCCGCGCAGGATCGCGCGGGTGACGCGGGCATCGCGCAGGATGCTCGCCGCCGCGCCGAAGATCATGCCGTAGGAGAGCAGGGACAGGAAGCCGATCACGGAGAACAGGACGCCGAGGACGAGAACGTCGGCCGGGCCCGCGGCGCTGCCGAGGAACTGCGGGATGACGCTCGTGAAGACGATCACGGTCTTCGGATTGGACAGGTCGCTCAGCAGCCCCTCCCGCAAGGCCCGCAGGGCGCTCCGGCCGGGACGGGTGGACGGAAGCGACGCTGTGCCGTCCGGCTCCTCGGGCGCCGCCTCCGTGGCGGGGAGGCCGCGCCGCGTGGCCAGGAGCCGGACACCGAGATAACAAAGATAGCCCGCTCCGAGGTAGCGGACGGCGTCGAAGGCCACCTGGGAGGAGACCAGGAGCGCCGTGAGACCGGCGACGGAGGCCAGCGCCCAGACGAGGTCCGCCACGAGCACGCCCAGCGCGGTGAGGACCGCCTCCCTGCGGCCCCGGGCGAGAGCGCTCTTGAGGACGAGCATGACGGCCGGGCCCGGGATGACGACCAGGACGGCGGCGAGTGCGGCGAAGGCGACTATGGAGGACATCGCCCCATGCTCCGCAGCCGTGCGGACCACGGCAAGGTGGCCCCGGCGGGACTTGGTGCGCTCACGCGCCTCAGAAGCTCACGCGCCTCAGAAGTGGTCCAGCAACTCGCGGAAGGTCCGCAGCCGCAGCACTCCCTCGTCGTCGGGGTCGAGTTCCTCGTGCTCCAGGGACCAGGTGTGGTCATGGGGTATGAACACGGCGTTCATGCCCACGCGCCGGGCCGGGAGGATGTCCGACTTCGGTGAGTTGCCGATCATCCAGCAGGTGGGGGGCGTGAGGTCATGGGTCTTGACGAGGGCGCGGTAGGCCTCGTCGTCCTTCTCGCGGACGATGCTGATCGCCCGGAAGTGAGGCGCGAGTCGAGAGGCGTCGATCTTGCGGCGCTGTTCCTCCGGGTCCCCCTTGGTGAGCATGAGCAGTTCGTGCCGCTCACCGAGCGCCGCGAGGGTTTCCGCGACTCCCGGGATCAGCTCCACCTGGTACTCGGTGAGCACCGCCGTCAACCGCCGGATGTCCGCCGCCTCTTCCTCCGTGGGCGGTCGGTGGCGCAGCCGCTCGACGCAGTCGGCGAGGCTGCGGAGCAGCATAGGGGTGCCGTAACCGTGTGAGACGGCGTTGGCCTTCTGGATGTCGTCGAGGACGGCCCGCAGTTGGGACTTGTCGAGGGTGGGATGAGCCAGCCAGCCCAGGAAGTCGGCGATGACCCGCTCGAAGTGCACGTTGTTCTCCCACAACGTGTCATCTGCGTCGAAGACGAGCACCTGACTGTTACGCCGCATCCGAACCTCCGGGACATCGCGCGAACGGCACCGGACTGTAGCCGCTCCAAGCACCCTTCGGCGAAGCTTTTTCCGGGGCCAGGGGCCAGGGGCCAGGGGCCAGGGGCCACAAGCCGTGGGCCGTGGGCCGTGGGGACGTAGGCTGGTTCGGTAAGTCTTCTGCCCGCTCGACGGATGTGTGAGGTTCGGCGATGGTGCTTGCGGAGTCCGTCGAGTCGATGGAGCAACTGGCCGTCGGCTGGCGCGCCTTGGTGCTCGACAGGGACCCGCACGCGGATGTGCGCGATCTCCCCGGGATCGCCGTCCGCTGGGCGGACTGCCGGTTCCCCTTCTGGAACTGCGTCACGCTGACCGAGGCCGGTGCGGACGCCCGGCTGGTCGAACAGCGTCTGGGGGAGGCGGCCGGCATTATGCGGGCGAAGAGGCACCCGGGATTCCTGTGGGTCTTCGAGGGGCTTCTCGACGAAGGCGGGCGCGCGGCGCTGGGACCGGCGGCGGAGCGGGCCGGCCTCGCGCACGCCTTCCCCGGCACCGGCATGGCCGGGGACCTGTTCCCCCTGCCCGAGCCTGCCCACCCCGACCTGACCTTCGTACGGGTGGCAACCGACGAACACCTGCGGGCCTATGCGGACATCAACGCGCGTGCCTACGGCCTCACCGTCGAGGACGGCAGGGACGGGCTCGTCGGGTCCCGGCTGTGGAAGAAGCAGGCGTACGCCTTTCTGGGCATGCGGGACGGCACCCCGGTGACATGCGCGGCGACGGTGGAGACGGCCGGGCGTCTCTTCGTCGTACTCGTCGCCACGGACCCGGAGTGGGAGCGCCGGGGCTACGGCGAGGCGGTGACGCGCAAGGCGCTGTACGAGGGAGCCCGCGCCACCGGGCTGACCCGCGCGACCCTGCACGCCACCATGGCCGGGGCACCGGTCTACCCGCGCATCGGCTTCGTCCCGAACTCGCCGATGCATTTCTACGGCCTGCGGGACTGAGCGGCGCGAACACCACGGTCGCCTTTGCGCGCTCGTCAAGCCCCTGGCATCAAGCTTCTGGCATCAAGTCCCTGGGCGGCAGGGGCGGCGGGGAGAGGCGCAGCAGGTGGTATGCCGATGCCCGGGGCTTTTGCCGTGGCTGGTTTGACGAAAGTGGTAGCGCTACCGGTTGTTTCCGGCCATGATCACGTCATGCGTGTCTCTTTGGAGCCCGACCGGCTCATCGAACACCCCTGCCGTCCAACTGGCCTGCTCATAGGCGGACTTCTCCGATGACGACGCGGGCCGCGGACATACGCGATACGGACGAGCGTGCCAGGAGCCACCGAGACAGTGGCCTCTCCGGTGTGCTGGAGCAGCGTCAGCCCGTCCTCTGCGCCTTCTCGGTGGCGGGCTACCCCGATGAACGCGCCGGTGTCGAAGCCCTCGTCGCCTATGCGCGCAACGGCGCGAGCGTGCTGGAGGTAGGCGCTCCGACGACGGATCCGTGGCTCGACGGACCGGTGATCGCCGCGGCGCACCGCCGAGCCCTGCGAAGCGGCGGCGGTGACGGCGTGGCCGTCACCCTCGCAACCGTGCGCCAGGTGTCGGCCCTCACCAGGCAACCTGTCGTCGTGATGAGTTACTGGGCCACGGTCGCGGCGCGCGGGCCCCAGCGAATGGCCAACGAGCTGGCCGCGTCGGGGGCTTCGGGGTGCATGGTCGCCGACATCCCGCCGGAGGAGGTCGAGTCGTGGACGGCCGCGGCGGCCCGTGCCGGGATCAGCGCCCCCCCTGCTGGCCGGCCGCGAGGCGCCCCCCGGCGAGTTGGCCGCCGTGTGCCGGGCAGCGACGGGCTTCGTCTACGCGCCGGCGGTCGCGGGGCAGCGTACGGGCTACTCCGACGGGCTCGACCTCGAAGCGCTCGCCTCGTTCGTCGCCTCGGTCCGGCGCGCCGCCCCGAGGACTCCCGTCCTCAGCGGGATCGGTGTCTCCACGCCCGGTCTGGCTGCTTCCGTCGCCCGCCGCACGGGCGTGAACGGCGTGGTGATCGGCTCACCGCTGATCCGCGCCTACGCCGACGGCGGACCGGACGCGGCGGTCGGCCTCCTCGGGGAGTTCGCGGCCTCCGTCTCCCGCGCGCGCTGACGGACTGTCCGGACGGGGTCCTGCCGGCCTTCCCCCTCGACGCAGGCCGAGGCCGCCTCGCGCAGCGCGGTGAGCCCGGCCAGCACGAGCGGATGTGCGGCACTGCCCCGTCGGACAACCGTCACGAACCGCCTGGTGGGCACCGGGTCCCCGCGCAGGGGGACGCGCAGGACAGGGTGCTCGGGCAGCGGCACGATCCTCGGTACGAGGCAGACGCCGAGCCCCTGGGCGACGAGCGAGGAGACCGCGTACCACTCCTTGACCTGGTGGACGATGCGCGGCGTGAACCCGGCAGCCGCGCACGCCGCCGTCACCAGCGGGTAGGTGTCGTTGTTCCGCTGCTTCACGATCCACGCCTCACCGGCGGCCGCCGACAGTCCGACCCCCTCCGGCCTGGCGAGCCGATGCCCCTCCGCCACCAGCAGGTCCTGGCGGTCGGTCAGCAGCGCCGCCTGCTCGAAGCGCGCGTCGGTGACGGGCGGTACCTCCGGCCCCGGCAGTACCAGCGCCACATCCGCCTCGCCGGCGAGCAGCAGCCGGCAGCACTCGGCGCTCTCCTCCTCGACGAGCAACGGCTCCACCTGCGGGTGGGCCTCCCGCAGCCGGGCGACGGCCGGAGCGGCGAGCGCGGCCAGCGCGGAGGACACCCCGCACAGCCGTAGCCGTCCCCGGGGGGCCGTGCCCTGCCGGGCGAGCTCGGCCTGCGCGGCTTCCCACTGCCGCTGCAACTCGTCGGCGTGGCGGAGCACGATGTGCGCGGCCGGCGTCAGCCGGACCCGTCGCCCGTCCGGCCGCAGCAGCTCCACTCCCAGATCGCGGGCCAGCAGGCGCAACTGCTGGGAGACGGCCGAAGGGGTGAGGTGCAGCGCGGCGGCGGTCGCCGTCACCGTGCCGAACTCCGCGAGCGCCCGCAGGACGCCCAGCCGGTGGTCAATCATGAAGCCGAGCCTAAACGGTCGTATGAAAAAAGCCTCGCTGGACCTGCATGCTCGCGCCGCCGAGCCTGAACGCATGGCGAAGATCCCCGCTCCCGTCCTGATGCTCGCGAGCGTGCTGAGCATCCAGTTCGGGCAGGCCGTCGGCAAGCAGCTCTCCGGCTCGGTCGGAGCGCCGGGGACGGTGGCCCTGCGGCTCGGCCTGGCCGCGCTGTGCCTGCTGCTCGTGTACCGGCCCTCGCTGCCGCGCAACCGTACGGACGTCCTCCTGGTGCTCGGTTTCGGGACGGCCATCGCCGGGATGAACCTCATCTACCCCGCGCTGCTCCGCCTCCCCCTCGGTCTGGCCAGCGCTCTGCAGTTGCTCGGCCCGGTCACCCTCGCACTGCTCACCTCGCGCCGCCTCCTCGATGCGGGGTGTGCCGCCCTGGCCGGATGCGGAGTATGGCTCTTCCACGCGCCGCACGACGCCCGCTTCCCCCTGACCGGGGTGCTTTTCGCCCTGGCGGCGGGGGCCTCGATGGCGGCCTACCTGATGCTGAGCAAGAAGACGGGGGCCCGCAGCACGGGAGGCGGTCCGCTCGCCCTGGCGGTGACGTGGGCTGCTGTGCTGACGGTGCCGCTGGGAGTGGCCGACGGCGGAACGCAACTGCTCACCCCGCCGGCCCTGCTGACCGGGGCCGTGGTGGCGGTGCTCTCGGCGGTGCTTCCCTACTCACTGGAACTGGCGGCCTTGCGGCGGCTGCCGACGCGGACAGTGGGGGTGCTGACCAGCTTGGAGCCCGCGAGTGCGGGACTGGCGGGAGTGCTCATGCTGGGCGAACACCTGGGCGCCGTGCAGTGGGTGGCGCTGGCCTGTGTGGGCGCGGCGGGGGCCGGGGCCGTGCTGGGGCAGGAGGACGGGAACGGTGAGCCGCGCGCTCCGTCACCGGCCGACGGGCAGGAGCACCTGCCGGGCGCTGTGCGCCCCAGCGCTCCGGAACCGGACCCGCAGCGGGCCGGACGCGGTTGACGTGCGGAGGGCGGACCGGCCGGGCCGACCCCCGGATCTTTCCCGCTCCTCCACTGGCGAGCCGCCTCTTCGTCGGCGAGCCGCTCCTCCCCTGGCGAGCCGTTGCCGCCGGTGCGCCCCGCCCGATGCAGAGTGGAACATTGTGATTCCTACCGACTACACACGGGCATGTCCGGCTCGACCGTCCGCGTGCGGAGCGCGGTGCGGAACGCCGTGCAGGGGGAGGAGAGCATGCTGTCGCAGCGGGATCTGACCATCGGTGAGCGGCCGTCCCCCGCAGCCGAGACCGGCCTTGTGCTGCGGACCCTCTCCGGTGAACTGCTGGGTGCCGCGGAGCGTCTCGTGGGGTTCCCGGGGAACCTGGCCTTCGACGACGCGGACTGCGGCCACCTGCTGTCGCATTTCATCAACAACGTCGGTGACCCGGACAGCGACGACGCGGCCGGAACGCACACGAAGAGGTTCGAACGCGCTGTACTCGCCTGGTTCACCGGGCTCGCACAGGGCGATCCGGACGGCACCTACGGCTATGTGACGGGCGGCGGCACCGAAGGAGTCATCTTCGGCCTCTACGTCGGCCGCCGGCGTCTGCCGCACGCTCCCGTCTACACCTCCGAGGCAGCGCACTACAGCGTGCGCAAAGCGGCCGATCTCCTGCGTATGGGGCTCGTGACCGTGCCCACGCGCCAGGACGGCACGATGGATCCCGAGGCCCTCGGCGTGCTGTGCCGGGCACGTCGTGACGGGGACGCGGCCGGGGAGACCGCCGCGCGAGGTGCCGTCGTCCTGGCCACGGCGGGTACCACCATGGGCGGCGTCTTCGACGACGTCACCGCGCTGCGTGCGGCGGCGTCGGCGGCGGGGGAGGTCCACGTCCACTGCGACGCCGCGCTGGGCGGAATCGTCGCGGCCTTCAGCACACCGCGGCCCGCCTGGGACTTCCGGGACGGTGCCGACACCATCTCGGTCAGCGGTCACAAGTTCCTCGGCAGCCCCGTGCCCAGCGGCATCGTCCTTGCCCGGCGGGAGATGCTGCCGGAACTGCCGGTGGGGGAGTACGTGGGCGCCGACGACCACACGCTCGCCTGCTCGCGCAACGGTCTCGCCCCGGTTCTGCTGTGGAAGCGGCTGCGGGAGCTGGGCACCGCGGGTCTGCGCGATCTGGTGCACCGGTGCCAGGCGACCGCGGCCTACGCGTACGAGGCACTGGCGGCGGCAGGGGCTCGCCCGCAACGGTGGCGGCACGCGCTCGCCGTCACCTTCGACCGGCCGCCTCGGCGGGTCTGCGCACGGTGGCGGCTGACGGTCGAGGGCGACCGCGCCCAGTTGATCGCCATGCCGCACGTCACCCGCCGGCACGTCGACGAACTGGTCGACGAACTGTGCGCCGCGTGGCAGTCCGACGACGAGGAGCGCGCCTTACCCGCCGCGGGACACGGGTGCGGGGAAGGAAGAACCCAGGACGCCCGGCGGCACCGCTCCGTCCGCCCGTGGTGAGTACGGCGGGCGGACGGGCGGTGTGCCGGCCTGGCCTGACAGGTGCCGGTGTCTGTCATGCCGGGGCCCGGGGCGGACCGGTGCCGGACTGGCTGCTCGTACGGGCAGGGACCTCATAGAGGCAGGGACCTCGCGCAGGCAGGGACTACGCCTCCCGGTCGACGTCGGTGGCGGGCTCGGTGGCGTAACGGCGCATCGTCCGTGTGTGCGCCTGCGGGGTCAGGGGACGGCCGTCGGCGATCATGTCCCGCAGATCGCGGAAGTACTGCACGTACAGGTCGGGCGTGAACGTGCTGAGCATCACGGCCGGTTCGTCCGTCACGTTGGCGAAGGTGTGCGGGGCGCCGGGCGGGACCATCACGAGCGTGCCCGCCGTCGCGTCGTAGTCGCTCTGCCCGACGGTGAACCGCACCGTACCCGCCACGACATAGAACCCCTCGTCATGCTGGGCGTGCCGGTGCTGGGGCGGTCCCGGGGTGTGCGGGGCGAGGACGGACTCGGCCATCCCGAGGCGGTGCCCGGTGTTGCTGCCGTCTTCGAGGAGACGCAGACGAGTGGTGCCCAGGACGATCGTCTCGCCGTCGTCGGGACCGACCACCGAAACAGCGGGGTCTGTCATCGGCTCATCGGGCTTGTGTTCGTCAGTCATACCCGAAGTGCACCGCCGGGGCACCGGGACTGTCCAAGACCCGTTCCGGGGCCTCGATACCGTACGGGTATCGTTCGAGCATGGAGCTACGCACGCTGCGCTATTTCGTCGCGGTCGCCGAAGAGCTCCATTTCGGCCGGGCGGCCGTCCGGCTGCACATGAGCCAGCCGCCGCTGAGCCGGGCGATCAGGCAACTGGAGACCGAGATCGGTGCGACGCTCCTCGAGAGGACCTCCACCGGGGTCGCCCTCACTCCGGTGGGGGCCGTACTGCTCGACGAGGCCCGCGCCCTGCTCGACCGGGCCGACCGGGTACGCGTCCGCGTGGCCGCGGCGGCCGGTGCCGCGACGCTCACCGTCGGCATCCTGGGCGGCGGCGGCAGCGAGCCGGGAGCGAAACGGCTGGCCGACGCCTACCGCCGACGCCATCCGCGGGTGGAGATCCGCGTCCGCGGAACCGACCTGACAGACCCCACCTGCGGGCTGCGTGCCGGGAGGGTCGATGTCGCCCTGACCCGCGGGCCGTTCGACCAGACCGGACTGGCCATGCGCGAACTGCGCGCCGACCCGGTGGGGGCACTGCTGCGGGCCGATGATCCGCTCGCCCACCGGGACGGCCTTCAGCTGGCCGACCTGAGCGACCGCCGCTGGTTCCGGTTCCCGGCGGGCACCGACCCCCTGTGGCAGTCGTACTGGAACGGCGGGGCACCCCGCGAGGGCCCGGTGGTGCGGGCCGTCCAGGAGTGCCGGCAGGCCGTGCTGTGGAACGGCACGGTCGGCATGACGCTCCTCGGCCACGAGCCGGGTGAGGGGCTCACCGTCGTCCCGCTGGCCGACATGCCGCCGAGCCGCCTGGTGGCGGCATGGAACAAGGGGGACACCAATCCGCTGATCCGCTCGTTCGTCGGGCACGCGGTCGCCGCCTACCGCGACTGAGTGTCCCGCCGCCACGGCGGAGTGACCCGTCGGCGGCGTGGCCGCTCTGCCGTGGCGGCGGGACGGTGAGCGGATCACCGGCCGGTCCGGGGCGACGAGAGGGAGACGCAGGTCACATTCGCTCCTGTCACAGGGACCCGGGCTGCCTCGTCTCAGGGGATGTAGCCACACCGACAACCGCGAGGGAGCCCACCATGGACGCGCGACTGAACCTCTTCGCCAGCCAGACCGCAGGCAAGGCATTCAAGCACTTCATGTCGGCGGGCAAGGTGCTGAGGGACTCTGCGCTGCCGACCGCGACGCAGGAACTGGTGTCGCTCCGCGTGAGCCAGATCAACGGCTGCGCCGTCTGCATCGACATGCACACCAAGGAGGCACTCGCCGCCGGTGAGACCCCGGTGCGGCTGCACCTCGTGGCGGCGTGGCGGGAGGCCACGGTCTTCACCGAGGCCGAGCGTGCCGCGCTGGCACTGGCGGAGGAGGGGACCCGGGTCGCGGACGCGGCCGAAGGGGTCAGCGACGAAGTGTGGGCGCACGCCGGCAAGCACTACGACGAGGAGCAGCTGGCCGCCCTGGTGATCCTGGTCTCCTTCATGAACGCCGCGAACCGGCTGAACATCATCACCCAGCAGCCGGCCGGCGACTACGTGGCCGGGCAGTTCCACTGAACGGCTCCAGCACCCGGTCCAGCACCCGGTCCGGGGCCCGGCAGCGGGCCCCGGACCGGGGCGACCCGCCGCGGCCGGCCCGTTCCGGGACCCGGACGCGGGGCGTCGCACCGGCCCCTCGGCGGGCCGCACGATCTGCGGAAGATGCCTGCGCCGACAAGTACGGCCTGGTGGAAGAGGTTCGAAGAAAGGACGTCGGCGTGGACAAGGTCGAGGAATTCGAGGAGCTGCGGCCACTGCTGTTCTCGATCGCCTACCGGATCCTGGGCAGTGTGGGCGAGGCCGAGGACGCGGTCCAGGAGACATGGCTGCGTTTCGACGGCTCGACGGCCCGGCCCCTGTCGACCAAGGCTTTCCTGTCGTCCGTGGTGACGCGGATCTCGATCGATGTGCTGCGCTCCGCGCGCGTGCGGCGCGAGGAGTACACGGGCCCCTGGTTCCCGGAGCCGCTGCTGAGCGATCCGTATCAGGACCCGGCCCGCGCGGTCGAGCTGGCCGACTCGGTGTCGATGGCGGCGCTGCTGCTGCTGGAACGGCTCAGCCCGGCCGAACGGGCGGTGTTCGTGCTGCGTGAGGTGTTCGCCTTCGGGTTCGACGAGGTCGCCGCGGCGGTGGGCCGCTCGGAGGCGTCGTGCCGGCAACTGCTGGTCCGGGCGCGGCGGCACATGGAAGAGGGACGGCCGCGGTTCGCTGCCGACCGCAAGGAGCGGCAGGAGCTGGCCACACGGTTCTTCGACGCCCTGAAGGACGGCGACGTGGGCGGACTGCGGAAGGTGCTGGCCGCCGATGTGCGGATGGTGGGTGACGGCGGCGGCAAGGCCCCGCAGCTGGCCAAGGCCGTCGTCGGCGCGGACAAGGTGGCCCGGCTGCTGGGCACGGTCCTCCCCTGGGTGTTCCGGGTCGATGTGACGTTCGAGCCGCGCGAGATCAACGGCCAGCCCGGCGCCCTCTTCCGCGACCGCGACGGCAAGGTCCTCCACGCCCTGGCCCTCGACGTGCTCGACGGACAGATCCAGACCATCCGCGCGGTCATCAACCCCGACAAGCTCGGCCACCTCGGCCCCGTCGGCGACGCCTGGGCCGTCGACCGCGAGGTGAAGCAGGCCCGCAGGCAGTCGTCCTCCTCCCACAGCGCGGACAGCTGACCGCCCTCCCGGCGGGCGGGACACCGCCGCGCAGGCCCAGGCGGAGCGAACAACCGCTGCTCACCGGTCAGATCACGCGGAAGAGGTCGGCGGCGGCGTGCACGTCGGTGAGGTCCTCGAGGGAACGGAGGTTGTCGCAGAGGGCCTCCAGGACCGAGCCGGTGCCGGCGGCGCGCGGGGCGCCGATGGCCACGCCGAAGACCCGGAAGCCCAGCACGTGCTTGGCGTCGTTCCACTCGCGCATCCACGTCTCGGTGACGTCGCATTCGTCGTCGGTGAGGAACACGATGTCGCCGCGGGCGCGTGCGGTGTCGTCGAACTCCTCCTTCAGCAGTTCGCCGGCTGCTGTCAGGGGCGTCTGGTAGCTGGTGCCGCCGCCGAGGAAGGTTTCCGCGAACTCGAGCACCCGGGCGATGCCGGCGGGCTCCCCGGCCGGGAAGCGGAAGACGCGGAGCTTGTCGGCGGCGGAGAACAGGATGCCGACGAAGTCCCGCCCGGCATGGCGGGCCTGGTCCAGCAGCGCCAGGGCGCACGCCTTGGCCCACGCCTCCCGGGACACGCCGCCGGGCCCCTCCGTGTACATGGAGTGAGAGGTGTCCACGCACGCGATGACGGCGCCCCGGCCGGTGGCCTGCTCTCCCTGGCTGTCGTAGAGCATCAGCTCCCCGGCGGCGTAGCGGGCGGCGAACACCGCCCGCAGCCCGGGCAGGCCGAGGCTGGCCAGCTCGGAGGGGATGACGCGGGTCAGGTCGTTGCCGAGCGTCACACCGACCAGCTCCCCCGTGGCGTTCTCGACCTTGCGGGCACGCTCACCGGCGGCCATCTGCCGGAACCGGCCGATCAACTCGGCCCACTGCGCGAGGCGGCTGCTGCGCAGCCGCTCGGCGAGCCGCGCGCGTTGCTCGAACGGCATCCGCTCCAGCTCGCCGGCGC
>NZ_VJOK01000001.1:7177377-7539766 GCF_013302895.1 Streptomyces albus subsp. chlorinus
CCTGCCCGGCCTCGGTGGCCGGGACCTGGACAGCGTTCTCCTCGTCGCCCCCGCCGGCGGCCTGCCGGGGCGCCTCGACCGCGGCGACCGCGGCTGCTTCGGCGTCCCGCTGGGCCTTCCCCGCCCGCTCGGTTCGTTCCTGGACCTCCCGGAAACGCTCCAGCATCTCGCGCAGCGCTGTGCCCTGGGCGAGGACGGCCATGGCGGCGGCGTAGGGGTCGCCGACCGTCTCGCGGCGCAGCCCGGTGAACTCCGGTGACCCCAGCAAAGACGTGATGACCTGGTGGTTGACCAGCCGGGACAGGTCCATGTCCGCCCGCTCGCGCAACCGCGGGGCCGGCGCGTAGGCGGCCAGGAAGGCGTCGGCCAGGAGATCGGCCGCGCAGGCGTGGCGCTCGTGCAACTCCCCGGCCAGTTCGCGCAGCCCGGCCGACTGCGCGTAGACGTCCCGCCAGGTGATCAGGTCGAACCGGTCCGCGACCACGGCCGCCGTGTGCCGCCCGGCGGCGGAGCCGGGCCCGTCCGGGCGCCCCCCTGCCGCGTTCGCCGGCCCGCCCGGCGTGCCCGGTGTCTCGCCCATGGTCCCGTTCCCCCTGCTCCCGTTCCCCCGGTGGTTCAGAGCCGGGCCTGCACCATGCTCGCGTCCACGCCGAGCGCCTCGGTGAGGACACGGGCGCGGACGGCGCGCTGGCGGCCGGTGACCCGGTCGATGGCCGCGGTGGAGCGGCCCGCGCGCGCCGCCTCCTCGCGCAGCTTCTCCAGCCGCTTCCCCGCCATGGCCAGCCGGCCGTGTGCCTGCTTGATGACCCACTCGCTCAGCGCCTCGCGCGACTGCCCGGCCATGGAGTCGAGCTGGGCCTCCAGCTCGTCGATGAGGTCTGACAGGTCGAGCGTCTCCCCGGCGTCCGGGTTGACCAGTTGCAGCACTTCGCGCTCGACGACGGGGCGTTCGGCGGGGGAGTCCCACAGCACATGAGTCAGCAGCGACAGGTCGGTCCCGGCGACCGCCGGGCGGCCGTCGAGGTACGCGGATGCCTGGAGCAGGCCCACCGCCTGCCGCCACCGGCGGTCGGAGGCGACGAGTTCCTTGCGGCGGAGAGCGGCCCGCAGCGTGCACACCGCGTCCACGATCGCGTCGGGGACGAGCACGGCAGGAACGGCTTCGCTCACCGCGTGCTGCAGCGCGGCCAGTTCGACGGTGGTCCGCGCCGGTGCCGCGGGGCGGCCGACGGCGGAGCGGACCAGCGCCGCGAAGTTCGAGGGATCCGCCAGGTACCCGACCTCGATCCGCACCAGCAACCGGTCGTAGATCGCGGCGGAATCCTCCCCGCTGGGCAGTTCGTTGCTCGCCGTGATGGCCCCGATCAGAGGGCAGCGGATCGGCTCGCCGCCGCTCTCCGGGTGGTAGATCCGCTCGTTGAGAAAGCCCAGCGTCTCGTTCAGCGCCGCCGTCGAGCACTTGAAGATCTCATCGATGAACGCCACGTGCGCCGTCGTGGCGCGGCCGTCGTAGACCTGACGGTACTCGCCCCGGGCCAGGGCGGCGACATCGATGGGGCCGAACATCCTCGTCGGCGCGGTGAACTTGGACAGAAGGATCTCCCAGTAGGCCGCCCCCTCGACTCTGCCCGCCAGCTCCCGGGCCATCTCGGACTTCGCCGTTCCCGGCGGACCGAGCACCAACGAGTGCTGCCCGGCCAGCAGGGTGACCACGAGCGTCCGCACCACGTCGTCCCGCTCGTAGAAGCGGTCCGACAACTCGTCGCTGATCGCCCGCAGCCTCTTGGCCGTCTCCTGCGCGTCGTGCGTGTCGCGCGCCTCCTGTGCGCCCATGTCCAACTCCCTGCCGAAGAGGCCCGTTGGACGAGCAAGATACGCGACGCCCACCAGGCCTCTTCGATCGGTGCTCCTCACCGCCCAGCCGGGGCCCTGGGATCTGTTCAGCCGTCGGAGAGCTGGTCTTCCGCCTTCGGTGTCTCTTCCGACGGTGCACGGAAACGAGCGAAACCGGCCGTACGGGGAGCCAGGGCGAACTCCCCGTCCCCGATGGCCCCTCGCACGGCGCTCACCACATCGTCGTCCGGTTCACCGAACACCTCGAAGTGCGCGACTCGGCAGTGTTCCATGACCTCCTGGATGTACGGGTCCGCGAGCCTCCAGTGCGCACGGACCGCGTCGGAATCCCGGAAGAGCTGGAAGCTGTGTGCGGTCATCCGCTGTTCGTCGACGAAGACCTCGACCATGAGTTGGGGACCGTTCCGCTCGGCGAACCGCACCGCTTTGTCGATGGCCGCCCGGAAGTCCTCCAGGTGGCCGTCCGTGATCCGCATGGTGTTGTGGAAGAGCAGGATGTCGTTGTCGTTGGTGTCCATGACCGGATGCTCCGACTTGAAGAGCACTTCAAGTCAAGCTCTCGCCCGCCGAGTCACCTGGTTCCCGGACGGCTGTGCTTCGAGGGGTGACAGCGGCGGGCGGTAGGTTGTGCGCATGTCGATATCTGTGGGCCTCAGCCTCAACGTCTCCGCACTGCGGCCGGGAGCGGAACCCAGGCGCGTCGCCGAGGCGCTGACCGCGTTCTTGACCGAGCACGATCTCGACAGGGACGTGGTGGTGACCGAGGACGCGTCGGCGGGCCGCGTCTTCGCGGGAACCGACTTCCCGGTCATCGTGTCCGGCTTCGGCGGCTGGGCCGACCGGATCGAGCAGGGATCTCACGACACGGTCCGTGCGGTCGCTCCCGCCGCGCAGGTCGACTTCCGGTGGAGCTTCGAGGACGAGGACGACTAGGATGCTCGCGCCGATCGTCCGACCGACGGCCAGGGCGTGCCCGGTGCGAGGGGCCCCGGGACGCGGCTCACGAGGCCGGTGAGGTGCCGGTGGGCTCGATGGGCCGCCGGACCGGAACCGCTCCGCACCGACGATGTGCCGCACCTTCGGCGGCGTCCGCGTGCGAAAGGCGGACGCGCGGGTCGCGGCGCAGGTTCTCCTCCTTCACCCGGCCCACCGACGTGTTGAAGCTCGGCATTGCCGGAACACTGGCCGCTGCCGTGACCACACAACGCGGCGCCGACCGGGCCAACGTGAGGGCGCAAGTACTCCACGCCCTGAAAAAGGGCGAGATGACCCAGGAGTCGCGGGCCGAGCTTTGAGGTCCTCACACATGAGGCAACGCATTCCTCCCCGAGATCCGGACGGCGCGGCGGCCCTGCCGGAAAGTCCCGGCATCGGCCCGCGTGGTTGCGCCCCCGACGGGCGGTTCCCCCGGCGGTCAGAGGCCGGCGAGCAGGCCCTGGAGCGGGGCGGGTACGCGGTCCGGGGCGAGACCCTCCACGAGAGCGCGACCGTAATGGATCTTGCGCCCCTTCTTCGTCCCGAGGAAACGCCGCAACTGCTGCTGCGGGGTGCGCCCCTGCTGTGCGGGCTGCCGCAGAAAGGTCCGCAGGGCACGCAGGTCGCCCTCCGCGCGGATGATCTCCTCCACCCGTCGCACGCCCAACGCGCGGATGAGTTCGTCCTCGAGATCCGCCGCGCAGACGAAGAACCCGTCCTGTGCCGCGCCGGCCCGCTCCAGGCCACGGGCGTAATAACGGTGCTCGTTCTCGTCGCACAGACCAGTGAGGCGGAGGCCCAGGCCGGGTGGCCCGAGGAGGTGGGCGAAGCGCCCCGCACTCATCGCACCGCCCATCGGCAGCACGCAGACGCCTTCGGCGGCCAGGTCCCGGCCCCGGCGCGCGGCCAGTGCGTCGACCGCGGCCACGTCACTCAGCCCTTCGAGCAGGACGACCGTCCGGACGGACGACCGCGCCGCCAGTTCACGTGCGGGGTCGCCCGGACCACCCGCTGCCCAGGCGACGACCGCCTCCCGGAACGCCCCCATGTCAGCCATAACGCCGCCCCCATGCCAGCCATACGGCAAGTCTCCGCCTGCTCCGGCCACCGCGGTAGGGAATTTCCGTCGGCCGGCTCCGTCGTGGGCGGGTCCCTGCACGGCCCATCCGCTGGAGCCTCGGCGGTCCTGTGGCCGGCGCCGCGACAGCCGGCGGCGGCCCGCACCACAGGACCGGACCCCGGCTCGGAGCCGACAGCCGGGGGCCGATAGCCGGGGGCCGGAGGCGCGGCCCCCGGCGACCTGACAAGCCAGGTGGCACGGGAAGCGGTTGGTTCACCGCCACGCGTGGCGGACCGTCAGCCGCCCGAAGCCCACGACGCCGGAAATCCGGATCGTCGGACCGTCGGGGCCTGAGTGCTCTCGCGGTTTGTAGCGAGTCGGCTTCCAGCCCGTGCGCACCCCCTCGACATCGACGACCGCGTCGCGGGGCACCGTGATCTTGACCTTCCCGGTACCGATGTGCAGCTCGATGTCGACGACCGGGTGCTCGATGACCGCGCGGGAGAGGTCCAGGCGCACCCTGCCGAAGGCGGACGCGACTTTGAGGAACCGAGGAACCCGCCATGCGCCCCGCCGCCGGATCCGCCCGCCGGCGGCGGCGAGGGTGGAGGTGGTCCCCGCCTTCTCCGCCGGGAGCGAGTCCAGGGCGAACGCGAGATCGCCGTGCGTCGTGGCGGCGAGCACCTGGTCCAGGCGTTCGTCCAGGACGTCGTGCGAGATGAGCCCTTCGGCGTACGCCTCGCGCAGGCGCTGTACGGCTGTGTCGCGGTCGGGTTCGCCGATCAGCCGCGACGGGTCTTCCGACAGAGAGGTCACCGCATCACTCTAGTGCGGTGGTGACTTTCCGGCTGCGCACGCGGATCGGGCCGGAGACGGGGCCCCGACAGCCGGAGGCGGGGATCCCGGACAGGTGGTCAAGGGCGGAGCCGCACCTCGATTCGACGTCATCGTCGCCGGGGCGTTCCCTTCCGACGAGACGCGGGCCGAGGTGCGTGAGCATGACGACGAGCAGGACGGCACCCTGGTCTGCCTGACTGCCCGCCCCCGGGCCGGGCGAGTACGCGTCGCCGGGGGATTGCCGGGTACGCGGAAGCGGATGACGAGGGAGGCCGAGCGAGGGAGGCCGGGGAGCCGATGGACGAGGTGACGGCGGGCGCGAAGACGGCGAGTACGAGGAAGACGAGTACCAGCACGAAGGCGACGAGGACACGCGCGGAGGCGATGCGCAGAAAGGCGATGCGCAAGAAGACGACGCGCACGGAGGCGGCGGGTGCGGGGAGCGCGGCTGTGGAGACCGCGAGTCCCAAGACGGGCCGCGTCGACGGGCTGACCGGCCAGGCGGAATCCCCCGGCCGCGCTCGTCCCCGGGACCAGCACGTGGCGGAGGCCCGCCCCGGACCGCAGGGGGCGGCAGGGGACCGGCGGGACGGCGAGACCAGGACGACCGTGTGGGTCGCGCTGGGCGCCAATCTGCTCATCGCGGTCGCCAAACTGGTCGGCGGCTTCGTCGCGGCGTCGCCCGCGCTGCTGTCGGAAGCCGCGCACTCGGTGGCCGACAGCCTCAACGAGGTCTTCCTCCTCGCCTCCCTCAGGCGCAGCCGTCGGCCCGCCGATGACGCCCATCCGTTCGGTTACGGCAAGGAACGGTTCTTCTGGTCCCTGATCGCCGCCGTCGGCATCTTCGTAACCGGCGGCTGTTTCTCGTTCTTCCAGAGTTTCGAGGCGTTCCACTCCAGCAGCGAGGAAACGTTCGCCGGCTATGTCACCGGCCTCGCCGTGCTGGTCGTCGCGCTGCTCGCCGAGGGCACCTCGCTCGTCCGGGCGCTGTGCCAGGTGCGGGCACAGGCCAGGGCACAGGCCCGCTCGATGGCCGCCGAGGTACGGCACAGCGAGGACCCCGCCCTGCGGACCGTCCTGGCCGAGGACAGCGCCGCGTGCCTGGGCGTGCTGCTGGCCATCGCCGGTATGGCACTCCACATGGTGACCGGGCGGGGCTGGTACGAGGGTGTGGCGTCGCTGCTGATCGGGGTGCTGCTCGTCTACATCGCGTTCGCCCTCGGTCGCAGCGCGAAGGACCAGCTCATCGGCGAGGCGGCGGAGCCGGGGCTGCAGCGGGAGATCATCGACTTCCTGGACGGGCAGCCGGAGATCGACGCGGTCATCGAGGTGCTCACGATGCGGATGAGCCCCGACTCGGTGCTGCTGGCCGCACGCGTGGACCTCGTCCCCGGAGTGGACAGCGAGAACGTCGAGGGCGCCCTGGTCCGCGTCAAACAAAACCTCGCCCAGCGGTGCTCCGACGTCGACCACATCTTCCTGGACGTCACCGACGCCACCCGGGACGACCGCCGCCGTGCCCGCCGTGCCCGCGAGGAGATCGAGCGTGCCGCCGAGGAGGAGACGCCCGGGAACGGCGACGGCACCGCCGCGTGAGACGCGCCCGACCGTGGCGGGCTGGGGCGGCGGCTGTCGGAGCGGGGCAGCGCACCGGATGAGCCGGACCGACGGACCGCTTCGCCGTCGGCCCAGGTTCTGGGTCCGTGCTTGACCTTGTCGCGACGACAACCTTTCTACTGGTGGCATGCGAATCGGAGAGCTTGCCGGGGTCGTCGGCATCACCACCCGCGCCGTGCGGCACTACCACCGCATCGGACTGCTGCCCGAGCCGTCGCGGCAGCCCAACGGATACCGCGAGTACACGCTGCGCGACGCCGTCGAGCTGGCCCGCATCCGCCGGCTCACCGAGATCGGTCTGAGTCTGGACGAAGTACGGGATGTTCTGGCCGACGACGCGGGCAAGGACCTCGTCGAGATCCTCGTGGAACTGGACGCCGATCTGGCCCGCCAGGAGGAGGCCGTCCGGCAGCGCCGCGTCCGCCTGGCCCAACTGCTCGACCAGGCCCGGCGGACCGGGCGGCTGCCCGCCGAGGCCCCCGTCTCCCCCGAACTGACCGCTCTCTTCGACGGCATGGCCCGCACCTCGGCGCGGTTGGCCGGACCCGAGCCGGTGATGGCGGCCAGGGAACGGGAGCTGCTGGCCCTGCTGGAGACCGGCTCGCCGGAGGAAGAGCGCGGCTGGCTCCACGCCATGGGGCGCACCCTCGGCGCCGACGCGGAGGCCATGCGGCGCGCCTACGAGGTCTACGCCCAGTTGGACGAACTGGCCGGGGCGCCCGCGGACGACCCGCGCGTGGAGGAGACCGCACGGGCCCTCGTCGCGAGCATTCCGGAGGAGGCGGCGCAGGCGCTGCAGGCCGCGGAGGACGAGGGCGGGGAAGACGGGGACAGCGGCTTCGCCGACGCACTCTTCGCGGACTTCGCTCCCGCCCAGGCGGCAGTCGTGCGGCGCGCTGTCGCACTGCTCAAGGAGCCTTCCGCATGCGGACGTTGAGAAAGACCGTACGCCGGTCCTTCGCCGCCTTCGCACTCTGCGAACTCGTTGTCATCCTGTGCGTGGCCGGCGGGGTGCGTCCCGCCGCCGGGGTCCGGAGGGCTGTGGAGCTGGGGTGTCTCGCGTTCGTGGCCGCGGCGACCACGCTGCTCCTCCTGGACCTCGGACGGCACCTCCGCGAGGGCCTGCCCTGGCGTTCCGCTTTCCCGGCCGCGCTCGCTGACAGCGTCCCGGCGGCGGTGCGCAGGCTGATCGTCCACGAGATCACCCTCTCCGCCGGCTTTCTGCGCTGGGTCACCCGTCGCGGTCCGCACGGTGTACGGGACGGCGACCTTCCCGTCCCGTACGCGTCGGGCCAGGCAGCGACCATGTACGGCTTCCTCTTCGTCTGCGTCGTCGAGACCGCGGCCCTGGCCTTTCTGATCCCTTGGCCGGCCGTCCACGCGGTGACCCTCGTCCTCGATGTCTGGGGCTGCTACGTCCTCATCGCGCTGCACGCCTCCTGCGTGGTGCGCCCCCACGTGATCGGGGCCGACGGGTCGTTGCGCCTGCGGTACGGCGCGCTGCTGGACATCCGCGTCCCGGCCGACCGCATAGCCTCCGCCCACCTGGAGCGGCACTTTCCGGACGGCAGGCGGGCCGCCGCGGAGGAGAGCGGGCTCACCGAGCTGGCCGTGGCCGGCCAGACCACGGTCACCGTTCACCTCACCGAGCCGGTGCGTTACACACGGGTACTGGGCAGGCCCGCCGAAGCCCGCGTCTTCCGCTTCTACGCCGACGACCCCGCGTCGGCCGTCGCGGCACTACGGGCGGGCAGCAAGCTCCCTCCGGGCAGTTGCGGCGCCTAGCCGGCGGCTTCACGGAACAAGAACGCAACCGTGGCGCCGTGTTCGTCACTGCCGAGCGCGGGCCGGATAAACTCGCGCACCATGCGGGGACACAGGCATCACATACATCTCGCGGCACTCGCTCTCGCGCTCACCGCCACGGTGTCGCTTGCCGGTTGCGGCAGTGGGGGCGGGGCCTCCGGTGACGGTGACGGCCCGAAGGGCGAGCAGGCCGGGAAGCAGGGCGAGCAGGCCGCGAAGAAGAACGCACCGAAGAGCGGGGGCGCGATCCCGGACAGGGACGTCGTCGTCAGTGCCTGGTGCACCGTGCCCGCGAACAACCTGGCCAAGGTGACCGTGGAGGCGTGGAATCCCACCTCGTGGAAGCAGGTGGGCAGCACGGCGTTCACACTGCCGAAGGAAACCGTGCTGACGAACGACGAGGCGAGATCGCCGTTGGCCGACCTGTGCGAGGACGGCATGCCCGGGCAGGCGGATGCGGGTTCCGGGGAGGAGGGCCCCAACGCCCTCGCCGAGCCGCGCCTGCGGCAGATGTTCAACGACGACTTCACCCGGCTGGCCGTGGTGCTCCGCGATTCCGGGACCGGGGGAACACGGGCCGCGGTGGTGACGCCCCAGGGCCGGGCCACCATGGTCGCCAAGGAGGACACGTCCAACTTCGCGGACGCCCCGACCGAGCAGCACCCGGTGTTCGCCCCGGGCAGCGGCGGCAGCGAGGTCTGGTACATGACCAAGGGCAAGGACGAGGACGCACCCCGCTTCTTCAGCAGCAGGATGACAGGAGGAAAGCCGGGCACCCCCTCCCCGCACGGCTCGGGCGACCAGCTGACCGAGCAGCGTCCCGGTTTCACCCTGGCGGGCGAGCCGGCCGCCGCCATCACCGCGAGCGTCCTGCGGATCAGCCCCGACGGCCGCAAGGCAGCGGGCTTCCACGAACTCCAGGGGATGAACGTCGTGGACGTTCCCCGGCGCGCCACCACTCAGCGCGACGACGACGCGCCGCTCTCCCCGCTTCCCAGCAGCTGCATGCCGTGGGGGTGGACGGACGACACCACGGTGCTGTGCGGCCCCCGTGAGATGACGGAGGACGATCCGGCCAGGAAGAACAACTTCTGGACGGTGGACACCACTCGCCTCCGCGAGGACGAGGAGCCGCCCGGGGACGTGTCGGGCAAGCCGATACTTCCGAAGACCAGTCGGGAGAACACTCTGCGCGCGCTGTCTCCCGACGGACGGCAGATCATCATCACCTCGCGGCAGGGCACGCGTGAGGAGCACTTCCGCGTCGACACGAAGCCGGGCTCGGCCCCGGAGAAGATCGAGGCGGCGGGTGCGGACCAGGCGCTGCGTTCCGGCTTCGTCCTGGAATGGCGCTGAGCGGAGCGCCGGGCCTCACCCGCGTCTCCGCGAAACCGTCACACAGCCCCCGTGAACTTCCGCTCTGCCGCCGCCATCGGACTCCACGGGCGCCCGGTACGCTTCCGAGTGGTCCGGGCGCCTCGTTTGATCTGTACATCACTATGCGGTACGTCAAGGTGCCGCAGATCCGGAGTTCTTTCTCCATGGTTGGAAAAAGACTGAAAACACGCCGAGTTGTCATCGGCGTGGCCGCCGGCGGTGCGCTGCTCGCGGGCACGCCGCTGGTCGCGTCGGCGGTCGCGTCCGAGGACGCTCCGCCGACGGTCTCGGCGAAGGGGGCCAAGCTGCTGGATGTCAACAGCGGCGAGTCCGTCTACGACAAGGCCGGGGACACCGCCCGTCCGCTGGCCAGCACGACGAAGATCATGGTCGCCTCCGTGGTGCTCGACGAGAACGTCGACCTGAACGACCAGGTGGAGGTGCAGCAGCGGTACCGGGACTACGTCACCGAGCACCACGCCAGCACGGCGGACCTGCAGACCGGCGACAAGGTCACCGTCCGCCAGCTGCTCTACGCCGCCCTGCTGCCCTCGGGCGCCGACGCGGCCTACGCCCTCGCCGAGAAGGTCGGCGACGGTGACACGCCCGCCGAACGAGTCGCCTCGTTCAAGCGGAAGATGAACGCCAAGACCGTCCAGCTGGGTCTTCCCAAGACCCACTTCGAGACCTTCGACGGCACCGGTGACGACACCACCACGCCGGAGGAGCTGACCCGGCTCACCCGGCACGCGATGAAGAACCCGGTCTTCCGCCAGGTCGTGAGCACCAAGCAGTACAAGGGTGACGCGCCCGCTGCCAACGGGCGTATGCGCCACTACACCTGGACGAACACCAACAGGCTGCTCGGGGCGTACCCCGGGGCCATCGGTATCAAGACCGGCACCACCAGCAAGGCCGGCGAGTGCCTGGTCTTCGCCGCGACGCGCGGGGACAAGACGCTCGTGGGCACCGTGCTCAACAGCAAGGACCGCTACGACGACGCGGCCAAGCTGCTGGACCACGGCTTCGGTACGGACCACGCGAAGGACCTGAAGCTGCGCAAGCTGCCCTCCGGCAGCCAGCAGGACTAGACAGGTCTTTCCGGCCGTCCGGCCGGCCCGGTCGAGGGATGACCGGGTCCGGCGGCTCGCTCGGTGAGTCCCCGTAGGAGGGGAAGCGGATCGAGCCGCTGATGCGCCGCTGATGCCGGTGGACCCGGTCGGTGGGCGGCGGCGGACAACCGCCGTCGCCCACACCCATGCCGAGGGTGCTCAGGGCGCCCGCAGGGGCCGCCGCAGCAGGGCGGCGCGCGGGCGGCCCGCCACCTGGCGGGGGTGGCCCGGCCGACACCGGCGGGCGACGGGGGAGTGAGCGTCGTCATGGAACCGGAGCGCCGGCTGTGCGCGGCAGCGGCTTCTCACGCCCGGCCGGCCCTCCCGGGTGCGCGGTTCGCGATCCGTACCGTGACGAGGACGAGGGCGCAGCCGCACAACTGCGTCATCGAGGGTTTCTCGCCGAGGGCCAGAACCCCGAAACCGATCGCCAGGACGGGCTGCAGCAGAAGCAGTGCGGCCGAGGTGCCGGGGGCGAGGCGAGGACTGGCCCTGTTGATGAGGAGCCAGGCCGCGACCTGTCCCAGCAGCGCCAGTGCGGTGATCCAGCCCCACGCACGCGCCGGGACATCCAGGGGGAGCCCGGTGGTGAGCGTGCCGATGAGTGCGGCGGTCCCGGCCGCCGCGGCGGTGGACACGCACACCGGGCTGGTGAGGTGTTCCGGCGAGTGGCGGCCCGACAGGCGGGACAGACAGAGGTAGACGGCGTAGGCCGCACCGGCTGCGACACCCAGCACCGCGCCGCGTACCGGATGACTTGCCTGCTGTCCGGGCTGCAGGACACCGGCGGCGAGCGCGATACCCAGGAGCATCAGTGGACTGGCGTACAGGAAGCGGCGCGGAATCCTCGTCCCGCTGAAGGCCCGCACCAGGACGGGGAAGACGATGACCTGCACATTGATCAGCACCGTCGCGATCGCCGCACCGACGTCGAGAACACTGATCGTCCACATGACATAGTCCGCACCGAGGAAGAGGCCCGCCACCGTGGCGTAACCCCACAGGTGCCGGGGCAGCGGTCCCCTGCGCCTCGTCTCGTGGAGCAGCATGGGGACCAGGGGCACCAGCGCCACGGCGCAGCGCAGGAATGCCGCTGTCCCGGCGTCGATGTCGGCGAGTTTCACGAACACGGCCGAGGCCGACAGGCAGGCGGCACCGCTGACGACCAGTACGACAGCGGAGGTCCGGGCAGCAGCCGCCTTTCGCGAGGTCACGGACGCGGTGGTGGCACGAGATTTCGGTGGGACAGACACAGATCGAGCATGTCACCGTGCACCTATGAGCACTACTTATTGTTTGTCAGCGGTAATGAGTAGTGTGGCTTGGGTGTTTACATGGGAAAGACTGCGCGTCTTCGAGGCGGTGGCCCGTCTCGGATCCGTACGCGCGGCCGCTCAGGAACTGCACGTGACCGGATCCGCGGTCTCGCAGCACATTCGCCGCCTGGAACGGGAGGCCGGGTGCGAACTCGTCGAACCCGACGGACGCGGCATCCGGCTGACGCACGCCGGACGCGTCCTCTCGTCCTCCGTGAGCGCCATGGTCACGGCAGCCCACCAGGCCAGACGGGACCTCGCGGAGATCGGTGGGCTGGTCGCGGGACCCCTCCGCATCGGAGCTGTGGCCTCCGCCCTGCGCGCGCTGGTTCCCCGGACGCTGCTCGCGCTCAAGAGCCGCCACCCCCGCCTCGAGTTCAGCATCCGGGACGGGGAAGCGGCCGACATGCTCCCGGAGTTGCGCTCCGGGCAGCTGGACGCCGTCGTCATGGAGAGCTGGACACACGCCCCGGCCGGCATCCCTTCCGGGATCCGTACCCATGCCCTCGCCGACGAACAGGCCCTGCTCGCCGTCCACGAGGACGATCCGCTCGCCGGTGCGGGGGAGGTTCCGCTCGAGGCCCTGCACGGACGGGTCTGGGCCAGCTGCCCGGAGGGCAGCGATGCCCATCACGCCCTCCTGCAACTGCTGCGCCGGCAGGGAATGGCCGACGTCCGGGTGCGCTTCCGCGTCGCCGACTACGCCACCCAGCTCCAACTGGTCGCCGCCGGTCTGACCACCGCGCTGGTCCCGCGCATGGCCATCACCGCGGAAGTGCCAGGCGTCCGGTGGCTGCGCTGCCGGCCCGCCGTGTCCCGCACTATCGCGGCCGCCACCGCTCCCGCGACGGAGACCCCGGCGGTGCACGCCCTCATAGCCGAGATGACCCGAGCCGCCCAAGCGTTGACGGCTCCCGGTGGGGGCGCGGCATCTGCGGAGTGACACCCGGCGGGATGCTGTCGCGCGCCCCGGGGACGACCGCGGGCGTCAGACGGTTCCGCGGGTCATCGCCAGGAGCCGGTCGAGTACGGCGGGATCGGCGCGCACGCCGTCATGGGCGTACGCGTTGGTGATCCACGGCCGCAGGCCCCGCACCAGTGAGGCGGTCTCCAGCGCCTGCTCACGGTCGACGAACATGTCGTCGTGGTAGACGGCGGCGGTGACCGGCACCTCGTTGGCGGCCAGCCGGTCGAGGTCGTACAGCGGGGGCCAGTCGGTGTGGTGTGCGAGGAGGTCCGCGGTCTCACGCAGCGGCACCAGCGCGGGATCCTCCTCGAACTGCCAGGGATAGATCATTTCTCCGGTGAAACGGACCGGGCCCGCTTGCCCCTGGGCGATGCCCTCGGCGTCGAAGGCCGGGAACTCCTCCCGGATCCGGTGCGCCGACCAGGCGGTCGGCCTGCCGCCCTGGGCGTAGATCGGCTCGTGCAGCAGCGCGTAGAGGGGGCGCTCGGCGAAGGAGAGCACGGCATCGGCGCCGCGCAGGAACGCGTCCGACAGCTCGGGACCCGCGGGCCCCCGCACGAACGCGGTCTCCAGCAGGTAGTGCAGACTGTCGAACCTCGCGGACGTGCCGAAGGTGATGCCCAGCGTCTGGAAGCGGCGCACGCTCAGCCGTTCACCGGACGGCATCCGCACGTCGTGCGTCTCCAGGTGGGCGGCCACCGCGTCGGCCAGCTGCTGGTCGGCCGGGTAGCGGGCGAAATAGCGCTCGTTGTGGGCGAGGGTACGGGCGTAGGCGGCCCGGTAGACGTCGTCCGCGTGCCCGGTGAGCGTGGGGAGGCCGCCGGTGATGAGGACCTTGTCGAGGCCCTCGGGGGCGAGGCTGAGATAGGTGAGGGCACAGAAGCCGCCGAAGCTCTGCCCGAGCACGGTCCACGGCGGAGCGCCCTGCGGGCCCGCGCCTGCGAGGTGGGCGCGCAGCAGTTCCGCGTCGCGGACGAGGGAGTCGGCGCGGAAGTGCTTCAGATAGGCGGCCCGCGCCGCCGCGTCGGGGAACGCGGCGAGCGTTCGCCGGTCGGCCGGCGTGCTGCGGCCGGTGCCGCGCTGGTCCATGAGGACGACGCGGTGGTCCTGGAGCGCGCGCCGCAGCCAGGCCCCGGCGGCGTTCGGGCGCTCGGCCCGCCCGCCGGGCCCGCCCTGGAGCCACAGCAGCCGTGGCAGGTTCTCGTGTTCGCGGCCCGCGGCGGTGACCTCGCGGGCGAAGAGGGAGAGGGTGGGGCCGTACGGATCGGCGTGGTCGAGGGGCACGTCAAGGGTGTGGTCGGCACAGACCAGACCGCTGTGGCGGTAGGTGACCGGTTCGGCGGTTCCGGTGGCCGGGGTGCTGTTCATCGGATGCCTCCAGGGGTGGATGGGGGAGGGGCACCGGTGGGGAGGGGCGGCGCCGGCCTGCCCCTCCCCGGGTGGTCCGGTGGTCCCCGGGTACGTCCGGTGGGTGACGGGCGGTTCAGTACCCGGCGACGCCCAACTCCGCGCAGATGCGGACCAGTTCGGGGTGGACGTAGCGGCCGTCCTGCTCGATGGCCTGCCCGTCCAGGTGGATGGTGGGGCCCAGCACGCTGCCGTCGGTGTGCGCGGCGGCGACCCACGGCTCGCCGCCGATCCACGCCCCCTTGGTGCCGATTCCCAGCTCGACGCAGCCGAAGACCCGCTCGTCCTCGACGATGCGGCCGGTGGGCGCGGGCACGCCCGGGTTGAAGCCGAGCGACCAGTGCGCGACGCGGAACATGTGCGGGTCGTCCCACGACTCCATCCAGCGGCGGAAGGTCTCCGCGTCCGCTCCGCCCTCGACGGCCGTGACGACGCCGTTCTCCACGGTGCAGCGGACCGGGGAGCGCAGCAGCCCCAGCTCGTCCGGCGGCCACAGCGCGCCGTCGAAGACGAGGGTGCCGTTCTGTGTCTCCTCCAGCGGGTTCCAGGAGATCTGCCCGGACAGCATCACGGTCTCGCCCGGCTTCTCGGCGGGCTTGCCGCGCAGGTTGATGGGCCGGTCACCGTTGCGGGCGGTGATGTCGGTGCCGTTGGCGGAGGTGATGCGGACCTCGTCGGCGTCCTCCAGGAGCCGCACCAGCGCCTTGCCGAGCCGTATGACGCCGTCGAAGTCGGGGCGGCCGACCGTGGCGACGAGCATCTGCACGTCCATGGCGGTCAGGTTGGTGTAGCGGCAGCCGTTCCTCATGGCCGCGCGGAAGGCGTCGGAGTGCATCAGGTAGGAGACCGCGAACTCGATCCACACGTCCGCGTCCGCGATGGCCCCGGCGACCGGGCGGGGCGGTTCCATGGAGGAGCCGGGCAGCGTCTCGTACCAGACGATGACCGGGTGCGCCCCGGCCGCGGCGACGGCGTGCGCGGTGGCGTCGAGGACCCGGCGGTCGCTGCTGGTGTCGCCGGTGAGCACGACGTGTTCGCCGGGCTTGACGAGCATCACCTGCTCCACCAGCTTGCGGGCGGCCAGGGCGAGTTCGAAGCCGAGGTACTCGGGACGGGGTTCGAGACGGCTGTGCATTTCCATGGGACTTCTCCTAGAGCTGTGGTGCGTGCTGCGCGGTCCGCCGGTCGGGCGGAGGAACCCGCAAACGTGGCAGGGGGTCTCGGGGCGGTGGCCGGGCGCGGTACGGCGAGCGGGGCCGCGTCACTCGGCCTTGACGATCTGTGCCGAGTCACCGAGGGAACTGCCCGCGATGAGGCCGGCGCCGACGAGGTTGAGTTCCGCGTCGGCCCGCTCGCCGCGCACCCTGCGGTAGACGACGCGGACCGCGAGCGCGGCCAGTACGAGCAGGCAGGCGTGCGGCGTCAGGATCAGCAGGCCGGTCGCCAGCATGACGCCCATCTGCCGGCGCGTGCCGCCCAGGAGCTGGATCAGGGCGCCGGGCAGCGCCCACAGGAGCATGGTGCGCAGCGCCCCGGGGTCACCGAGCCCGTGCCGGACGGTGTCGGCGTAGACCTGCGCGACGGGCGGGATCAGCTTCTGGTGGAAGTAGGACTGCCACAGCACCGCCACCACGACCAGCGCGACGGCGAAGCCGAGGAGAGCGGCCCGGAACTGCTCGCGCCTGCCCGCCCGCTCGAAAGCGTCCCAGGGGCGGTGGTCGCGGCGCAGCAGCCACCCGGCTTTCAGGTCGTACCCCATGTCGGCGAAGGCGGGCCCCGTCGCCGAGACGTAGCCGACGAGGAGGGCGAGGGGGACGGAGGGGATGCCGATGACCAGGCCGAGAATGAGGAAGATCAAGGTCACCGCGAACGAGGGGAACCAGCCGGACTGCATCGCCGCCAGCCCGACGATCAGTTCGTGGACCAGTGCGGCGAGCGCGGCGAACAGCACCCAGCCGACCAGCGCGGGCACGCTCATCCCGCCCAGCAGGCCGCCGACCAGCGCGAGGACGACGGCTCCCGCCGTGAACAGCGCGTAACCGCGCAGCAGGGTACGCCGCAGCGCGGCCTCGTCGACCAGGGCACCCTGGGCCGGCCGCGTGGCGCCGTCGCCGTCTTCCTCCCCGGCGGGGCCGTTCTCCCGGCCGGTCCGCTCGTCGCGGGTGCCGCCACCGTGCGGGCGGCGTCGGGCCAGCACGGTCACCGCTTGTCCGAGCGCGACGATGCCGGCGCCGATCATCACGCCGTGCGGGACGTAGCCCGCGCCCAGGTCGGTGCCGAAGAGGTCCGGGCCGAACTCGCGCAGGCCCAGCCCGACGCCGAACATCAGCAGCGCCCAGATGTTGCCGAGAAAGGCCACGCCCGCCGCGGACAGCGGGAGGCTGAAGAACGTACCCACCAGGCCGGCCACGGTGCCGCCGGCCAGCACGGCGGCGCGTTTGCCGCCCTTGTCCCCCGCCTTGATGGTCTCGGCGGCGGCGACCCCCGGCGGCCAGGCGGCCTCGGCGGGCAGCAGCCGGGAGCCGAAGGAACGGTAGAGCACCCAGGCGTCGATGAGCAGCCCGAGGAACGAGCCCGCCAGCATCGGCCACACCAGGTCTTCGCGGCCGAAGACGTACGGGATCGCCGCCGAGGTCAGCAGCGCGTTGGCGGCGGCGAACGTCGCCGCGGAGATCGCGCTCTGGGCCAGGTTCTGCCGGTGCACCGAGCGCATACGGCGCAGCATCCCCAGCGGGATACGTCCGATGAGCATCGCGATCAGGGCGCCGACGACCGCGGTGTTCGCGGAGATGCCGAGCTTGGCGACCAGGTCGATGCCGATGACGGCGCCGACCACCGACAGGACGACCAGCAGGACGAGGAGGAAGGGCTCGCCGGCCCTGGGGTGGGAGACGGGCCCGTTGTCCGGGGACGCGGCGGGCGCGTCCGTGTCCGGTGTGGCGGAAGAAGGCATGGCAACCTCACGAGGACGGCACGGGGCGGAAAGGGAACGGGGGAACCGGGGGGACGGGGGGAAGCGACGCGGGACAGGCCGGGAGAGGGCAAGCCGGGACAGCCTCACGTCGCGCGCACGGCACCGCGGCCGGACCGTGGGGGAGGGGGCCTGGTGAGGGGCGGAGGGTGCTGGGGATGTGGGGGCCGGGGGGACCAGGGGGACCGGGGGAGGAGGCGCGGAAGTGGGGGGCCGGGCGGGGCGCGGCGAAAGACGGGAAGGCCGGGGCGGGAAACCGGAACGGGAAACCGGAACGGGGAACCAGGGGCTGGGAACAGACAGGAGCTGGAGACAGGGGGCGGAGAGGAGACAGGGGCGGAGAGGAGAGCGCGCCGGTCAGTCGCCGAAGGCGGCGGTGGCGTCGGCGGCCCCGGCCCGTACCGCCTCGACGATGCGGTCGGCCGCTCCCGTGACGCGGTGACTGGGGCCGATGACGGTGAGGGAAGCCGCGATGGTCCCGGCTTGGAACACCGGGGCCGAGATCGCGGTGACGGCCTCGTCGTACTCGCCGTGGCTGATGCCCCAGCCCTTCTCGCGGAGCCGTGCGTAGCGGTCCAGCAAGGCTTCGACGCTCGTGAGGGTGGTGCCGGTGAACCGCTGGAGGGCGGTGGCCCCGAAGGTCTGCCGGATCTCCGCCTCGGGGTAGTAGGCGAAGATCGCGTGCCCTGAGGCGCCGGCATGGCCGGGCATCAGGGCACCCACGAGGGCGGTGTAGCGGATCGGACCGGTGCCGTCCACGGCGGCGGCGCAGCGGTAGCCGCCGCCGTTGGGCACGTTGAGAACGACGCTCTCGCCGGTCTCCCGCAACAGCCTGGCCAGCACCGGCCGGACCAGGGAGGGCAGTACGCCGCTGTGCTCACCCACTCGCGCCAGGCGGGAGACCGCCGGGCCGAGCCGGTATCGCCGGGTGGTGCTGTCGCAGGTCAGGAAGCCCCGCCCGGTGAGCGTGGTCAGCAGCCGCTGGACGACCGCCTTGTCCCAGCCGTGGTGCCTGGCCAGCTCGCTGACGCCCCACTCGGGGCGCTGTTCGGTGAAGGACAGCAACGCCACCAGCGCACGGTCGGCGGACTGGAGCACGCTCGGCGGGGTACGTGACCGTCCGCTGTCCGTGGACTCCGCCGCCGCCCGCGGCGAACGGTCCGCGGTCTTCGCCATACGCCTCTCCTGCCATGCTGCGCCCTGCGACGTCGTGCGGGGCGATCGGTGCGCTCAGCGCAACGCTGTTGCGCTGCGAGGGGAGCACTATGGGCACGGCTCAGGAGAGTGTCAAGGTTGCCGCGGGAAGTCCGCCGCGCCTTCGGGCCCGCGAGCCGGTGAAGGGCGCGGCGCGGGAGGCCGGCGACAAGGAGGAAGAGGACCCGGCCTCACGGCCGCCCGTGCGTCGGCAGGGTGAGGATCTCGGCTCCGTCGTCGGTGATGGCGATGGTGTGCTCACTGTGCGCTGTCCGGCAGCCGGTCGCGCTCCGGAGCGTCCACCCGTCGGCGTCGGTGACGAGTCGAGCGGTGTCCGCCATGACCCACGGCTCCAGTGCCAGCAGCAGCCCCGGGCGCAGCTTGTATCCGCGGCCGGGCCGTCCGGTGTTCGGCACGTGCGGGTCCTGGTGCATCGTCGATCCGATGCCGTGGCCCCCGAACTCGGTGTTGATCCGGTATCCCGCCTCGCTGAGGACGGTGCCGATGGCGTGGGAGATGTCGCCGATGCGGGCCCCCGGTCCGGCGGCGGCGATCCCCGCGGCGAGCGCGCGCTCGGTCGCATCGATCATCGCGACGCTCTCCGGGGGCTTGGCGTCGCCCACGAGGAAGCTGATGGCCGCATCGGCGGCGACTCCGTCCTTGGAGACGGCGAGGTCGAGCGTCAGCAGATCACCGTCGGCAAGCGTGTAGTCGCGGGGCCGTCCGTGGAGCACGGCGTCGTTGACGGCCGTGCAGATGTAGTGGCCGAACGGGCCGCGCCCGAAGGACGGCTCGTAGTCGACGTAGCAGGACAGCGCTCCCGCTTCGAGGATCATGGCCTTGGCCCACCGGTCGATGTCCAGAAGGTTCGTGCCGACGGTGCTGCGGCCCTTCAGCGTCTGCAGGATGTCGGCGACCAGGGCGCCTGTGCCCTTGGCCCGGGCCAGCAGGGTGGGGTGGTTCAGAAGCTCGATCATGGGGCGCCCTTCTCATGCAACCAATAACTATACCGGCCATACTATACCGGTGCGAGAAGGGGTCCATGGCCGGGTGTGCGTGCACGGTCCGCGCCACGGGGAGCGGGTCGCGGCTACCGCCCCTGAAGTGCTCTGACGTTGTCGCCGAACGTCCAGTTACGCGAGCCGTCCCAGTTCATGGACCAGGTCATCAGGCCCTTGAGCTGGCCGTTGTAGTGGTTCCAGGCCTGGGAGACCAGGGACGGTGACATGTAGCCGCCGCCCGCGCCGGGCTGGGCGGGGAGACCCGGTACCTGTCTGTCATAGGGGACGCGGATGGTGGTGCCCTGGACGACCAGGCCCTTGTCGAGGCAGTCGGTCTGGGCGGTGAAGCCCTGGACGGTGCCGGCGGAGTACGAGTCGCCGCCGCACCCGTACATGCTGCCGTTGTAGTACTGCATGTTCAGCCACCACAGGCGGCCGTTGTCCGCGTACTTCTTGATGATCGGCAGGTACGCGCCCCAGATCGAGCCGTAGACGACGCTGCCGCCCGTGACGTACGCCGTCTCGGGGGCCATCGTCAGGCCGAATCCCGGCGGCATCTGGGCGAGGACGCCGTCGATGATGTGCACGAGGTTGGCCTGCGAGGTGGACAGCTGGTTGATGTTGCCGCTGCCGGTGAGGCCGGTCTCGATGTCGATGTCGATGCCGTCGAAGTTGTACTTCTTCAGGATCGGCACGATGGTCGCGATGAATCGGTCGGCGACCGTGCGCGAGCCGAGGTCGATGCCCGCCGTCGCCCCGCCGATGGACATCAGAAGAGTCTGCCCCTGGGCCTTCGCGGCGCACATCTCGGCGGGGGTGGCGACCTTGACCGTGGAGTCCATGCCGTCCTCCCACAGCACCGTGCCGTCCGAACGGATCACGGGGAAGGCGGCGTTGAGGACGTTGTAGCCGTGAGCGCGGATACGGGAGTCGGTGATCGGGGTCCAGCCGAAGGGCGGGTGGACGCCGTTGGCCGCGCCGTCCCAGTTCTCCCAGTAGCCCTGGAGGACCTTGCCGGTGGGCTTGCCCTTCACCGGGCAGGTCTCGGCGGCCCGGGAGGAGGGGGCGGCGGGGTGCGAGCGTCCCACCGCCTGCGGGGCCGCCGCGGTGAGGAGCTGGACGACGCACGCCAGCGCCACGCCGATGCCGAGCAGATACCAGGGCCGTCGTCTTCGAGCGGACGTTGTGCGCATGGGGTGTCCCTCCGCCTGAGTGTGGGGTCGCGGAGAGCGTTCTGCGGTCCAGACCTTTCGTCAAGAGGTCTGGACCAAAAATCAGCGGGACGGCAGCCCGGCGCCGTCCCGCAGTGTCCTGGTGGCGATGTCGAGGAACTCTCGCGGCAGCCTCCCGCGCCGGTCCGCGGGGACGGCCAGGCATGTCTCGACCACCGGGCCGTCCGCGACGGGGAGACGGACGAGGCCGGGACATGAGTGGGCCCGTGCGACGCTCAAGGGGACGAAGGCGATGCCCTGCCCGGAGGCGATCAGCTCGAACTTCTCCTCCAGTGACGAGGTCCGCCGCGTCGGCGCGTCGAGCAACCGCTCCCCGTCGAGATCCGCGGTGGTGAGTTCCCGACGGTGCGCCAGCCGGTGCCCGGCGGGCATGCAGGCGACCTTGGGCTCGTGGCCGATGGGGACGGTGCGCAGGCCCGAATCGTCGAACGGCTGCCGCAGGTAAGCGACTTGTGCCCGGCCGTCGCGCAGCGGCGCGTCCGGCTCCCACCAGTGCGCGGGGACGACGTCCGTCTCGACGTCCGGGTGCCGTGAGGTGAACGCCTTGATCGCTTCCGAGACGTGCAGCCCGGGAGAGAAGGCGACGACGAGTCGCCGGACGCCCCGGTCTGCGTCCTGCACGCGGCGCACCGCCGCGCCGACGGACGGAAGAATCCGTTGCGCCTCCTCGTAGAGCTGCCGGCCGGCGGATGTCAGCTCCACACTGCGGGTGGTGCGCACGAGCAGCGTGCACGCCAACTCCTGCTCGAAGGCCCTGATCTGCCGGCTGAGCACCGGCTGGGCGATGTAGAGCTGCTTCGCCGCCCGGCCGAAGTGCCGGTGCTCGGCCACCGCGGCGAAATAGCGGAGCTTGCGCAGATCGAGATCCATGCCCGCAAGGTATCAATCGCCGGAAAGGGTATTGGACGCCGCGAGTTGCCGCGCCGAGACTTCCAACATGATCGTCATCACCGCTCCCACCGGACAGATCGGCAGCCGGCTCCTGGACCTGCTGCTCGACGAGGCCCCCGCGCGCGGCGAGGAGCTGCGCGTCATCGTGCGCGACCCCCGGAAACTCCCCGACACGGTCCGTGCCCGCGTCGACGTCGTCACCGGTTCACACGGCGACGCCGAGGTCGTCGACCGCGCCTTCGCCGGCGCGGACGCCGTCTTCTGGCTGGTTCCGCCCGCCCCGCGGGCACCGAGCCTGGAGGCCGCGTACTCCGGGTTCACCGGCCCGGCCGCGAAGGCGTTCGTGTCCCACGGAGTCGGCCATGTCGTCGGCGTCTCGGCACTCGGCCGCGGCACCCCCGTCGCCGGGCGAGCCGGGCAGGTGACGGCGTCGCTGGCCATGGACGACCTCATCGCGAGCACGGGCGTGGCCTACCGGGCGCTCGCCAGTCCGACCTTCATCGACAACCTGCTGCGGGATGTGCCGTCGATCCGCGACCACGGAGTCTTCACCGACCTCGTCACCGCCGACCGCGCAGCACCGATGGCCGCCACCCGGGACATCGCCGCGGCCGCCGCCGGGCTGCTGCTCGACCGCTCCTGGACGGGGACGGGCGAGGTCCCGGTGCTCGGCCCCGAGGACCTGTCGCCGAACGACCTCGCGTGCGTCATGACCGACGTGCTCGGCCGCCCGGTCCGCTACGAGCGGCAGTCGCTCGACGACTTCCGTGCCGCACTCGCCGGACGCGGCATCGGGGACGCGTTCGTGCAGGGCTACGTCGACATGATGCGTGCCAAGGACGAAGGACTGGACGACGGCGTGCAGCGCACACCTGGGACGGCGAGTCCGACGACCTTCCGCCAGTGGTGCGGGGAAGTCCTGAGGCCGGCGGTCCTCACGGAGTGACAGAACCCCTCCCCTCATGGATGTCGATGCCCCCGGCGCGCCGCTCGGCATCGGCTCTGCCGCGCCGCCGCCGGGCCCCGGCGGCGGAGCGGCAGACCACGGCTAGGGTTGGGTTCCGGATGAGAAAGGACGATCCGCCATGCCCACCAGAAAGCTTCAGATCCCCACCCCGGACGGTCAGGCCGACGCCTTCGCCGCCTTCCCCGGCACAGGAGAGCGTCACCCCGGGGTGCTGCTGTACACGGACGCCTTCGGCGTGCGGCCCGAGCTGGAGAAGAAGGCCGTCGAACTCGCCGAGCACGGGTACTACGTACTCGTCCCCAACCTCTACTACCGGCACGCTCCGGCACCGGTGGTCGAACTTCCCGAGTACATCGGAGAAGACGTCCGGCCCTCGCTCATCGGCCGGATGATGCCCCTGATCGAGCAGCACACCACCGAACACGTCCTGCGCGACGCCGACGCCTACCTCACGTTCCTCACCGCACAGCCCGAGGCCGGCGCAGGACCTGTCGGAGTGATCGGCTACTGCTGGGGCGCCTCCTTGGCGATGCGCACCGCGACGGCCCACCCCGACAAGGTGGCGGCCCTCGCCGGATTCCACCCCGGCTTCCTCGTCACCGACGCGCCCGACAGCCCGCACCGCCTCGTGTCCCGGCTCACCGCCGAGGTCCACATCGGCCTCGCCGAAGGCGACATGTCACCCGAGACCCTCGCCGAGTTCAACCAGGCCCTGGACGCCGCCGGTGTCGCCTACACCACCGAGATCTACCCCGGCACCGTGCACGGGTTCACGATGTCCGACACCGCCGCCTTCGACCCCGCGGGGCTGCGGCGCCACTGGGACCGCCTGCTCCCACTCCTCGACCGCACCCTGGCCCGCCGCTGAGCCACGGCTCGGCGCCGGGCGCCGCGGTCCGTTGTCAGTGGGCGTTGGCATAGTCTGCGGCATGACACCGCTCGCATGGGTGCCCGCGATACCTGGCCATGAACTGGCTCTGGACGGGACGACGTTGACATGCCGGAAGACCGATGGACGAGTCCTGAAGTCCGTCCCCGGCGCTGTACGGACAAGCCGGGTCGGCAGAAGGTTCGCCGCCCTTCAGGAGCAGTTGGCCGGACACGAAAAGGAGTGCCGCGCCGCGGTGGAGTCCTGGTTGCTGGGCGGGGTGCCCATCCCCGCCCGGCTCCTGGCACGGATATGGCCCGATCCGAGCTGGCGGACCGGCTTGCGGCACCTTGTGGTGCGCGCCGGTGGACGGGCCGGGCTGTTGCAGGAGGTGTCCGAGGACGGCCGGGCGCGCATACGGGAGCTCGACGGCGCGCCGTACGAACCACCCGTCGGATCGCCCGTGACGCTGGTGCACCCGGCCCTGTTGGACGACCCCGCGGCGTGGCAGCGGCTGCTGGAAGAGCACGGAGGCACCCAGGCCGTCGAGCAGTTGAGCCGCTCGGTGCATCGGCAGCGCGAGGGGAACGACCCCGCGGCCACCGGCATCGGCGTTGAGGCGGACGAGGATTCCGGGCAGTACTGGTCGACGCGGTCACGCGCCGCCGAGCACGGTTTCGGCGTACGAGGCGGTTTCGCCGTGCTGCGGATCACCGAGCGCGGCGTCACGCTGGAGGCACGTTGCCGGCTGGGGAGCGGCGAGCCCGGGGCGCCCGCGGAGCCGGGCCGGTTGATGTGGGTCGATGAGGCGGAACGGCCGGTGCCACTGGGCGAGGTGGGCCCGGTGGCCTGGTCCGAGGGCCGGAGGATGGCGGAACTGGTATACGGCGCGCCTGCACGACGGGGGGCCGAGGACCGATGACACGCGAGACGTCTGCGAGCACCGGGGCGGACACCGCCGCCCCCGACCTCCCGTCGGCACTGGCGGCAGGGCTGGCCCCGGTCGGAACAGCGGGCGGTGAGGAGATCACCGCCCGCCGCTACAGCCATCCGCTGCTGGGTACACGACCCGTGGTGCGGCTCGCGCAACGGACGGTCGCACCCCTCGAGGACCGGCTCCTGGCCGACGCCGGATACTCCGCGCCGGACGTGGGAGAGCCCGTGGCTGCCGGGCCGCCACCGCCACCGCGGTACCCGGCGTGGGCGTTGGCCCATGACCTCGCGCACACCGAGGCCGCGCTGACCGCGGGCGTCGAGATGGCACGGGCCGGGCGGATGATCGCCTCCGCGCCGGGACCCGCGGCGAAGGAGTTCCAGCGGATCGCGGCGACCCTGCCCGCCGACCACGTACCCATGTTCTGGGAAGAGGCCGGCCGCCTTTTCCTCGCCGCCGGACGGGACAAACAGGCCGCGACGATGTTCGGCCGGGCCCGGGCCGCCGACCGGCACGCCACCATGGGCGTCGATCCGGCCAGGCGCCGCGCCGTGTTCCTGGAGTTCGCGCTGGCCGGTGCCCTCTCGGCCAAGGACATCAAGGCATACGCCGGAGAACTGTCCAGGGAATCCGACCCCCTGGAGGCGTACCGCGAACTGCGGGAGCTGGCCGTCCTTCGTACCCGGGGCGGGCTCGCGCCGTGGCCCGAGATGCTCAAACAGACCGGCGAGCTGGCCGGGGCCGCGGGGCTGGATGTCGCCACCGAGCACCGGCGACTGCTGGAGAGCCTGGTGGACACACCGGCCCTGTGGCGGACGGCGGACAGCTTCTGGACGGGGCAGCGCAGGCTGCTGGTGCCCGCGATCGCCGCCTCCGCCGGACTGAGGAAGCGACTGCTGTGGCGGCTGGCAGAGGCGCCGGCCTCGGCCATGGACACCTGGTGGTGCGATCTGCTGCAAGAGACCGGGGCGCTCGGCGAACTCGCGGGTGACGCCGGGGAATGGCTGTCCGCGATGCTCGGCCGGTACGCCCGGGCCACATCCCCCGCGGTCCCCGAAGGACTGCTGCGCCTGGTTCCCCTGCTGGCGGACACCATCCGGGAGGCGGGCACGCCGGTACGGTTCAACCCCGGCGCGCCCGACGACTACTACCGCATCGACGCCGTCGTACTGGCCGGCTGCCTGGAGGCGGGTGTCCCGGTGGAGGCGCCCGGCCCGGCGGCGGCGTTGCGGAACTGGCAGGCGCCCGCGCGCATCGATCTGCGGGCGCTGATGGACGACGACAGGTTCGGGCCGGTGCTGATCCGGTCCGTCCCGCAGGAGGGGGACGAGTTCCGCACGCTGTGGCGGAAGGAAGCCCTTCTGCCGGTCCTGCGGGGAATCGTCGAACGCAGGGTCCGGCGCCTCGAGGCGGGCGGCCTGGCGGACGCCGCGTTCGCTCTCCGCTGGCTGGAGGAGAACCTCCACCCGCAGGTCTTCGACCGGATGCCCGGCCTCCCCTCCCGGCTGGCGGCCCTCGACCTGGTGACGCCGCTGACCCGTACCCTGCGCGCCGGCATCCTGGACGAGTACGGCTGGCCCGCCCTGGACGAGGCCGCCGCGGAACTCACGGGAAAGGACTCCTGGTGCCGCGCGAGCTGGCCCGCCATGGTGGTGCACGACCGGGAGAAAGCCATCGCGATCGGGCCCGGCGGCCGTATCGCGGAACACCGGCTGCGGGTGCCGAAGGAAGCCGCCCGGTTCCACCACGAGCCCGAGGTCTATTTCTCGGACGGACAGTTCCTCGTCCTCCACTACGTCAACGGCGAACAGCGGCACTACTGGTCCGACGCACCCGACGAAACCTTCACCGTGCGGCTCGGCATGTGGCGTTCGCTCCACCACGAAGCGACACAGCCCGGCTACACCTTCATGGCACCGAACGGCCGGCGCTTCATGGGCCACAAGGTGCTCGGCCCCCGGGAGGAGCGGGTCGGTCCGAACGGCCACATGCTCCACGACGGCCGGGACTTCTGGTGGCTCAGCAGGGACGGCCTGGAATCGCGGGTGCACCGGGTCGACCTTGCGACCGGCGAGCTGGTCGCAGCAGATCCGCCGGAGTTCTTCGACCCGTCCCTGCTCGCCGAGGGCGAGCGCTGGAACTTCGAGTCCTCGTACCTGGCACCCCTGCCCTACGGCGTCCAGGGGTCGCCGCTGGGCAGCGACGGCACGCGTGTGGGACTCCGGGTGGCCGAGGACACGGCGACCGGACGGGTCCGCTACCACCGCGTCGACGGTGCGCACGGTGTGCTCGACGGGTCCGGGATCACCGCCATCTGGGGGCTCCTCGACGTACCGGGCACGGAGAAACGCCTGGTGCTCAGCCATGGCATCGGCCACCGCCACCCCGTGCTCGCCCGTGACGCCGAGACGGGCGAGTGCTACTGGCAGGCCGAGCGGAAGAATAACGGCTGGGTGGACAACGAACCCGACCCGGTGGCCGCCGGAACACGGCTGATACCACCGCCCGCCTTCTGGCACTTCCTCAGCCCGCGCGACCCCGCCGGATCGCGGGCCCTCCGGCGGATCACCGAGGACACCGTGCGGCGCCTGCTGAAGGCCGCGGCCACGTCGGAGGAGGAGCTGCGGGCAGCCGTGGCGAAGCTGCTTCCCGAGGCCGGCCACCGGCTGCTCGTACGAGGCGTCCTCGGATGTGTCCGGGCAACCGCCGACATGGTCTCCCACCGGGACCGGATCCTGGCCCGGCTGGCCCGCCCACGCCAGGCACGGCTCAAGGTCTCGGAGGAGGACCTCGGCGGGGCGCTGGAGGGCCTGGTCAGCAAGTACAGCAGCGGCTACGGCGGTACGGCGACCCAGATCGAACTCACGTCGGCGTTCTTCGCCGGCGCGACCGACGCGGCGACCGCGATGGAGAACTGGGCCGACCTCACCAGCGCATACGACTGGACGGAGCTTCCCGGACGGATCGGGGGCCTTGCGTTCCGCGCGGTCAGCGCCGTCACGAGTCCCGCGCACCGCCGGGCGCTGACCCGTCTCCTGCGCTTCTGGGCTCTCTCTCCGCTGGCCGGACCCGGGCTCAGCCGCGGTCTGCTGGACAGCGAGCGGCGCGCCGCGTTGTCCGGTGAGAAGGGCGCGCTGATGCCGTTGGACATCACCATGGCGCACGGTGAGTGGGGCCGCTCCCGTTCCGGCGACACCTGGCGCGTGGTGGCGTTTCTGCAACGGGGCACGCTGCCCGCTCCCGCGGGTGTGCTCGACACCCGAGCGGTTCCCGAGGGCTGGGCCACGCCCGAGCGGCTCCTCCGGCTGGTGGACGAGCTGGAGCGCAGCGGACCGGCCGCCTTCGACCCCGCCGCGGCCGCCCTGCTCGCCGAGGGCACCGGCCTCGACCCGGCCGCGGCGACACTGCTGCTGGCGGGTCTGCCGAACATCGTGGAGTCCGCGCACAACTTCCTGCCGCCCGACACCCGCAAGGTCCTGGGGCTGAAGGTGACAGCGGCCAGGGACGCCCGCGACCTGCTCCGTCGCATACCGGAGGTCGCGCGTCTGGAACTCTACGACGCCGCGATGCCCGCCGACCCGGCCGGCATGTGGGACCAGACCGCGACGGCCCGGCGGCTGGCGGCAGCGTGGAAGGAGCTGGACATCCGGCCCTGACTGGGCCAAAGGACCACCCGGCCGAGCGGTATGACGGGTGACGCCACCGGTTCGGCGGGATGCGGCGGCCAGGTGTCGGGGGAGGTTTCAGGTTCCCTCGGCGCCGGCCGCGCCGTACGCGCCACCGTACGCGGCGCGCCAGGCGGCGGGAGGCGTGCCGGCCTGGCGCCGGAAGAACGTGGTGAAGTTGCCGAGGTCCCGGAAGCCGAGGCGCCGGGCGCAGGCGGTGACCGGGAGGTCGGTGTGGGCGAGCAGCCTCTTGGCTTCCAGCAGGATGCGCTGGTCCAGGAAGGTCTTGGCACCCGTGCCGGCGGCGGCACGCGTCGCCCGGGTGAGAGTGCGTACGTCGTACCCCAGCGTCCGCGCGTAGTCGGCCACGCGGTGCCAGGTGGCGAAGTGCTCCTCCACGGCGTCCCGATAGGCGCGGAACACCTCGGTGGCCCCTCTCCCGGCACGGGCGGCGTCGGTTGGGGCGGGGGTGTCGGGGAGTGCGCGCAGCAACAGCGCGGCCAGCAGGTGGGACAGCAGCGCGGGAGAGGCCGGACTCGGCGCGCGCACGGCGGCTCTGTGCTCGCGCGCCAGGTGCTCGGCTGCCAGCAGAGCGAGTTCCAGACGCTGATCGTCCATATGCCAGCACGCCGGAGCGGTTGCCTCTTCCGCTGAGAAACCGGGGAGGAAACCGGGCCGGAAGAGCACCAGCGGGCCGTCGCAGGCGTCGATGTCGCTCCAGCGGTGCACCATGCCCGGCCGGATCCACACGGCACTGCCCGCCCCCAGCCGGTAGCCGGAGAAATCCGCCTCGTGCGAGCCGGTTCCGGAGCCGATCAGGGCGAGCACGTGGAAGTCGGGGCGCTGCGGGAGTGCGCGACGGCGGCGGGCGTCCATGGAACGCAGCGCGGCGAGGTCCATGACCTCCACACCGTACGGTGAGCCGACGGCAGGCAGGTAGCGTAGCTGCCGCACACCACTGTGTCCGCTTTCCACAATGAACGGGCTCCTTTCCACCGCTGCGGGAACCGTGCCTCCCATACGGTCGGCAGTACGCCTTACAGACAGGTCAGGCGATCCGTACGAGACCGTGGCAGCCCCGGGCGCGTGGTGCTCGCACGGTCGAGGTGAAAGGTATGACGATGACGGAAACAACAATACCGGTGCCCCTGACGGGAGGAACCCTGGACGTACGGGTCGGCGGGCGCACCGGCCCGGCACTGGTGTTCGTCCACTACTGGGGCGGCTCCGCCGACACCTGGACAGGCGTGATCGACCACCTGCCATCCGAGCAGGCGACGGTCCGCTTCGATCAGCGCGGCTGGGGAACCTCCCGTGCGCTGCCCGGCCCCTACCACCTCGACCAGCTCGCCGACGACCTGGCCCGTGTGGTCGACGCGTGTGTACCGGGGCCGTTCGTCCTCGTCGGCCACTCGATGGGCGGCAAGGTGAGCCAACTCGTGGCGGCCCGCCGTCCGGCGGGCCTCGCCGGTCTGGTGCTCGTCGCGCCCGGCCCACCGCGGCCGCCCGCCACGGTGACCGACGCATACCAGCAGAACCTGTCCCACGCGTACGACTCGTCCGAGACGGTGCGGTACGCCCTCGACCACGTTCTCGCCGCCACGTCGCTGCCCGAGGCGGTACGGAGCACCGCGGTGCGCGACAGCCTTGCCGCCGGTGCCGAAGCCCGGCAGGAGTGGCCGCTGCGAGGGATCGCCCAGGACATCACCTCCGCCGTACGGGACATCGAGGTCCCGGTGAGCGTGCTCGGCGCGGAGAACGATGTGGTGGAACCTCCCCATGTCCTGCGCGCATGCCTCCTGCCGCACATCCCGCACGCGACCCTGACCACCGTCCCGGCCGCCGGTCACCTGCTCCCCGTCGAAGCCCCCGCCGCTGTCGCCTCCGCCCTCGGGGAGTTCCTGATCTCCCTCCAGCACTGACCCCGTCAGCCTCCGTGCGGCGGCTCCCCGGTTGCGGCAGCGGAGCCGTCACACGGCGGGGTGTCAGAGGGACCAGAGAAACAGGAGCGTGATCAGCACCAGCACGGTGATGCCGCCGGTGGCCAGGCCGATGGCGCACTGGACGCGGCGGACGCGACCGCGGAGACCCAGGACGCCGAAGGTGGCGGCGAGACCACCGCTCAGCACCGTGAACGCCAGGCCGGCGAAGCCGACCGCGAGGCCGATCAGGGAGATGAGGCCGAGCGTGAGGGAGACGGGCCCGTAAAGGGAGGCCGGGGAATCCCTGGCGTCGTCGGTCATCGCGGCCCCCTCGCAGTAGCTCCCTCCCTCATTCTGACGCACGGAGGAGCGGTCAACCCGCGACCGGTCGTTCAGGCAGGGGGCCCGCTCCGGAGAGCGGGCCCCCCGATCAGCAGTCCTGTCACTCGTCGAAAGGAGCGGCGAGCAGCAGGTCTTCCACGGTGGGCACGGCGAAGCCGGGAAGGTGACGGCGGCCGACCTCGGCGAAGGGGTGCATGAGTACCGACGTGGGCTTGGTGCGGCACAGCGACACCATGGTGTCGACCGCGTTCTTCTTGAAACCTTCCCGGGGGAAGGCGTCAAGGATGTCCTCGAGGACCTCGGAGGGGACCTTCCGCAGCTCGTTCCCGGTGAAGTCGAGCCCGGAGCCGACGGAGATCATGGCGATCTCCGGCCTCTTCCGCAGCGCTATGGGGAGATTGGTGTGCAGGGCGATCGCGTCCCAGACGACCTCGACGCGTTCGGCCGGCATGCGCTGCTTCCGCAGGAACCGCTGTGCGACGTCGGCACCGTCCAGCTCGAAGCGCTCACTCGGTGACCGGTACTTCTCGACCAGCCCGAGGTCGTGCAGGACTGCCGCGACGAAGGCGACTTCCCGGTCGTAGTGGACACCGCGCTGATCGAACATCACGCAGCCGAAAAGGTAGGTCCGCATGACGTGGTTGAAGAGCGTCACAGAGGATTCTTCCCGGGCGAACGCCGCCGCCTTCTGCGCTACTTCGCTCCTGGGAATACGGATTCCAGCCACCTCCCGGGGGAGCGCCTCGGTGCGCGCCGTCGAAGCGTTGCCGCGCGGCGTGCGGGCGGCGGCCGAAGCCGCGGGCGCATTGGATACCACGCCGGCGAACGCGGAGGCCGCACCGAGCGCGGCGACGCCCACGCCACGCTCCAGTGCCGTGCGCCGGGTGACGTTTTTCGGCTCGTTTCCTTTGTCGAACACGGATACTGCCCTCTCGTCGGCTGCTGAGCGGTTGGTACCAGGAGCCTATGAACAGGGCTATAGCGCCCAACAGAGGCGAAAATGCCGGTAAACCTCTGATTTCTGCCAGGGGTTGAGGGCCTGCTGTGCGGGCCGGGGCGGTCACCGAGCGGGGAGGGGTCCCGGGCGTCGCCGCAGGACATGGCAGGGGGCGGACGGGGCTGTTGCGGAACCGCGTCTCACCGCGCCCAGCCGGCGTCTCGCTCCGATGGCGACCGGGGACTCAGCCCACCCACTTGCGCAGCAGGCTCTCCCGCTCCGTCCCCCCAGGCGAGCCGCCCTCCCATGTGCGGCCCCACTCCGCCATCGCGGCAAGCGTCGTGGCCGCTTCTTGGCGGCCCTTCGTCAGGCGGGACAGGAGGGCGCGGGACAGGTCGAGTTCCGCGGGGGAGTAGCCGACGGCCGCCGCCGCGTAGGCCGACAACTCGTGGTCGCCTTCCCGCGTCTCCACGCCTATCGTCAGCATCGCCGGTGCGTCCCCCAGCCGGCTCGGGCTCGTGGGCATGACCATGTTCACCACCGTGTCCAGAGCCAGCTCCGTGGCGACGCCCACCTGCCGCTTCAGGGTCTTCACGGGGACGTCCGCCACGGTCAGCGTGCGCACGTCCTCCCACGGAAACCGGCCGGACTGCTTGTCGCCGAGTGCCACCACGCCGTCCGGGGAGAGGCGTACCCCCGGAGCCAGACCGGACGGCTTCGCGCCCACGTACACGTCACCCTCGGCGATCCAGAAAAGGCCCACCATGGCCATGGGCTACTCACTTCTCCCGACAGCGTGGACGCCGCCGTATCACATGTCGAACGATCCGGTCACCTTCCGCAACGCACGTCGGAGCGGGGGAGTTCCCGCTTCCTTGCCCCTACGTGGCCTCCCTGGCCCCCTACGTGGCCTTCCTGGCTCCGCGTGGCGTGATGAATGGCTCGGGCGGACGGACGAAGACCGGCCCCCACCACACGACCTCGGAATTCGTCGTGCCCGTACCACACCTCGGGCGCACCCATTCCTCGCCGACCACGACGACCGGGCCCCCGTCACCTTGCGGCGTTTTTTCCTTCCGCTACAGCCGTAACTCTGGCACCACTTGCACCACCGGCAACACGAAGCCCGGCACAACTCGTCCCGGAAAAGCGTGTGCGGTCACAGTAGTCGTGCCCCTGTCAAGGGTGGCGCATCGCTGACCAGCTTGAACGCTTAAGGATCAAGAGTTGTGGCTGTCGTAAAGGTGCACCGGGGTGCGATCGGAGAGGCGAATATGCGACACCCCCTGCATTTTTATCGCTTGACAAGCCTCAGTTTTGAACTGTTGTATGTCTGCCATCACGGGGACAGGATGGCAAACGGGGGGCAGTGGCGCCGTACCCGCCCACGGACGGAATTCAGTATTCCGCAGAAGGGCGGATCCGGGGGGCCGACCCCGCCAGTAGGCGGAATTCAGTATTCCGTCGACGGCGGGCCGAGGATCCAAGGCCGCAGATGTGTCGTATTCACCTGCTTGCCATCTCCAGTTTGGGGGAGATGACATGAAGACAGCCAAGCGCACACTGCCGATCGCTGGTATAGCCATTCTGCTGACGGCCGGGAGCTTCGTCGGCGCGTCGGCCATTTCCGTCCAGGCCGACACGGCGAACGCCTCGTCGGCCACCAGCACATCGACCGCTGCCACGGCCCCGGCGACCAGCAACGGCAAGCGGACCGGGGCGGAATCCCCCGCCGAGCTGCTGCGGTTGCTGGGCGAGCGGATCAAGGCCAAGGACCTGGACGGGATCATCGCTCTCCACGAACCCGACGCCGCTGTTGTCGAATACGACGGGTCGATCGCCCGGGGCCACAAGGGCATCCGCGAGATGTACGTCGAGTGGTTCAAGTCGGACCCGGTGCTCACCGTCAACCCCCGCCAAACCGTGGAGGCGGGCGGGAAGCGCGGAAAGATACGTGGCCGGACCGCGTCCATAATGGGCGACTACACGCTGGAGCAGAACAGGCCGGACGGCACCCGCGAGAGCTTCACCGGCAATTTCTGCGACATCGTGCGCCAGCAGCCGGACGGCACGTGGCTGTACCTCCAGGACAACCCGTACCCGCCGCACCACTGACCCGGTCCTGCCGGCGGAAACGTCGTCTTCGTCCTCGGCCCGCTTCTCGGTGAGCCGGTCATATCGGCGGGGAATTCCCCTGCGTTCTCCGGGGTATTCCGCTGTGCTCGTACTCCAGCATGCAGGCCCGCGCCCGCCTGCCCACTCCACCGCCCTTCCACCGGGAATTCCTGGCGCTCACAATTCCCGGAAAGCCAAGCTGCCGACACGTCCGAGGTTGGGAGAAGACGTGAACGTCACCTCGCTCGAAGTTCCGCAGGCCCCGGTTGCGCGGCAGCAGCCCGAGTGGGAGAACCCGGCACAGGTCCGGCAGGTCCGGGATGTGCTGGCGGGCCTTCCTCCACTGGTGGACACCGAATCGCTGAGGAGACTCAGGGAGTTGCTCGCCGGCGTCGCCACCGGGCAGGCGCAGGTGGTGCAGGCGGGTGACTGCGCGGAGGACCCCGCGGAATGCACCGCGGGTGACGTGGAGCGGAAGGTGGGGCTCCTCAACGTGCTCGCCGACGTCATGGGCGCGCTCGCTCGTCGTCCGGTGGTGCGGGTGGGCCGGATCGCGGGCCAGTACGCCAAGCCCCGTTCGGCGCGCACCGAGTGGGTCGGCGGCGTCGAACTCCCGGTGTACCGGGGCCACATGGTGAACGGACCGGAGCCGGACCCGGAAGCACGGCGGCCCGACCCCCGACGTCTGCTGGCGGGCTACCGGGCGGCGAGCCGGCTCATGGCCCACCTCGGTCCGACCTCGCGAGCGCGTGCCGAGCCGGCCGTGTGGACCAGTCATGAGGCCCTGCTGCTCGACTACGAGATCCCGATGCTGCGCCGGGACCGGCAGGGCCGCGCCGCGCTCACCTCGACCCACTGGCCGTGGATCGGCGAGCGTACCCGTCAGCTCGAAGGGGCCCACGTGGCGCTGCTGGCCGACGTGGTGAACCCGGTCGCGTGCAAGGTCGGGCCGCGTACGACGGTCGCGGAAGCGCTCGGGCTGTGCGCGCGGCTCGACCCCGAACGGGAACCGGGCCGGCTCACCCTGATCGCGCGCATGGGTGCCGACGCGACCATGGATCTGCTGCCGCCGTTGGTCCGGGCCGTGCGCGCCGCCGGGCACCCGGTGATCTGGCTGGTCGATCCGATGCACGCCAACACCGTGACCACTGCCGAGGGGCGCAAGACACGGGTGGTGGAGACGATCGTCCGGGAGGTGGTGGCGTTCCAGGCCGCCGTCCGCTCGGCCGGTGGCACGCCGGGCGGAATCCACCTGGAGGCGACCCCCGATGACGTGACCGAATGCGTCGACGCCCACCGCGGCACCCACCGGATCGGGGAGAACTACACGACGCTGTGCGATCCGAGGCTCAACCTCCGCCAGGCCGTATCCGTGGTCTCGGCCTGGCGGACCCAGCTGACCAACCAGGCCGAGGGAGAACCGTGCCGGGCATAGCGCCGATCCCCGCCTACCCCCTGCCGACACGAGACGAGCTGCCCACCAGCACCGCGCGGTGGTCCCTCGACCCGCGCCGCGCTGTGCTGCTCGTCCACGACATGCAACGGTACTTCCTCGCGCCGTTCGCCTCGTCGGTACGAGACCCGCTGGTGCGCCACTGCGCGCTGCTGCGGGAGCGCTGCGCCGCGCTGCAGATCCCGGTGTTCTACACCGCGCAACCCGGTGGCATGACGGAACAGGAGCGCGGCCTGCTGAAGGACATCTGGGGCCCGGGCATGACGGTGGACCCGCTCGACCGTCTGATCGTCCCGGAGCTCGCACCCCGGCCGGCGGACCGTGTGCTCACCAAGTGGCGCTACAGCGCGTTCTTCCGCTCCGACCTGCTGGCGCGGATGCGCGACCAGGGCCGCGACCAGTTGATCGTCTGCGGGGTGTACGGGCACGTCGGTGTCCTGGCCACCGCCCTCGACGCGTTCACCAACGACATCGAGTCGTTCCTGGTCGCCGACGCCGTCGGTGACTTCTCCGCCGCTTACCACCGGCTGGCTCTCGACTACGCGGCCGCTCGCTGCTCGGTGGTCACCAGCACCGAGGAGGTCTTCGGATGAACTCGCCGCAGCTGCTCGACCGCGTGCTGGGAGGGGATCCGGGCGCCTTCGCCCTGCTGCACCGGCCCGAAACCCTCGGCCCGGACCGGCTGGAGGTCCTGCTGGGCCGGGTCAGCGCCCCGGCCCGGCTCGCGGACATCCCGTCGGCGGACGGCACCGGGCGGCCCGGTGAGGCCCGGCAGGAGACGCTGGTCCTGGTGCCGCACCAGCAGATCACCGAGCGGGGCTTCGCCGCCGCCGCGGACGGTTCACCGCTGCTCGCGATGTCGGTGGCCGAGCAGCAGAAGATCGCCAGGTCCGAAGCGCTGAGCCGGCTGCCGGACGAGCCGATCGCCCTGACCGGCGGCCGTTTCGACATCGATGACGACGCCTACGCCGACATCGTGCGTGCCGTGCTCGACAACGAGATCGGTACCGGGGAGGGCTCGAACTTCGTCATCAAGCGCTCGTTCGTCACCACCATCACCGGTTACTCCACGCGCAGCGCGCTGAGCCTGTTCCGCCGGCTGCTCACCCGGGAGACCGGCGCCTACTGGACCTTTCTCGTACACACCGGCACCCGGACCTTCGTCGGCGCCACGCCCGAGCGCCACGTCAGCCTGCGGGACGGTGTCGCGGCGATGACCCCGATCAGCGGCACCTACCGCTACCCCCCGACAGGCCCCGTCCTCTCGGAGGTCATGGACTTCCTCACGGACGGCAAAGAGACCGACGAGTTGTACATGGTCCTGGACGAGGAACTGAAGATGATGGCCCGGGTCTGTCAGGGCGGTGGCCGGGTGGTGGGGCCGTTCCTGCGGGAGATGGCCCACCTCGCGCACACCGAGTACGTCATCGAGGGGCGCAGTGCTCTCGATCCCCGGGACATACTGCGGGAGACGCTGTTCGCTCCCACGGTGACCGGCAGCCCGCTGGAGAACGCCTGCCGGGTCATCGCCCGCTACGAGCCCCGTGGCCGCGGCTACTACGGGGGCGTCGCGGCCCTCATCGGCCGTGAGGCCGACGGCACGCGCACCCTGGATTCCGCCATCCTCATCCGCACCGCCGACATCACCGCCTCGGACTGTGACGACACCGGTCGCGTCGAGGTCGGAGTGGGCGCCACCCTGGTCCGGCACTCCGACCCAGCCTCCGAGGTCGCGGAAACCCGCACGAAGGCCGCGGGGCTCATCGCGGCACTGGGGGCCGACGAGCGGCTCGATGGGAATCCCGAGATCCGGGAAGCCCTGGGGAGGCGCAACTCGACGCTCGCGAGCTTCTGGCTCAGCGACGCCGACTCCCGGATCCAGCCGCGGCCGGCGCTGGCGGGCCGCCGGGCGCTCGTCGTCGACGCCGAGGACACCTTCAGCTCGATGCTAGTCCACCAGCTGCGGGCCATCGGGCTGACGGTGCAGCTGGGCCGGTTCGACGGGCCCCACCGCTTCGACGACCACGATCTGGTCGTCCTGGGACCCGGCCCCGGCGACCCCCGGGAGACCGGGCACCCCCGGATGGCCCACCTCGCCTCGGCGATCGAGCACCTCTTGTCGGCGCGCACCCCCTTTCTGGCCGTGTGCCTGAGCCATCAGCTGCTCTGCCGGCACCTCGGGCTCGGGCTGCGGCGCCGGGAGGTCCCGAACCAGGGCACCCAGCGCGAGATCGACCTGTTCGGCGCGCGGGAACGGGTGGGCTTCTACAACTCCTACGTGGCCTATGGGGGAGCCGGGGAGCTGGAGTGCCCCGGTGTCGGCACGGTGCGGGTCAGCCGGGACGCCGGCACGGGAGAGGTGCACGCCCTGCGCGGTCCGCACTTCAGCTCGGTGCAGTTCCACCTCGAATCGGTGCTCACCCAGGACGGGGAGCGCCTCCTGGAAGAGCTGCTGGCGCCGCTGACGGAGACCGAGGAGGCACTGAACGCATGAGAGCCACCATCTCCTGGTGGGACCTGTCCGGATCCGAGCAGACCATCGGCTCCCTCCGTGACCACCTGCGCGAAGAGGGCGTGGAGCTGTGGGAACAGGTCGAGGGGCTGCGGCTGAAGTTCTGGATATCCGACCGGCGGAACAACCGGTGGGGCGCGGTGATGCTGTGGGAGTCCACAGCCGACCTGACGGCACCGATGCCGCCGAACCGGGCCGCCGAACTCATCGGATACCCGCCGACCCACCGCATGGTGACCGACGTCGAGGCCATCGTCGAGGGTGTCCACCCGGGGCGGCCGGCCGACCACGGCCTGGCCTTCGAACCGGCGGAGGAGTCGTCGTGAGCGCGTCGGCCGGCTCGCCGGTGGCCGACGAGATCTCCACCCCGCCCGCCGGGCCGATGAGCCCGCCCAGGACCTGGTTCGGCAGCGCGGCCGCGAGCCCGGTCCGCGAGCCGGGCGTGCCGGCGCCGACCACACCGGAGCGCACCACTTTCGGCAGTCCGGTCCGGGCAGCAGTGCCCTTCAGAGGAAGAAGGCAAACCGATGTGTGGAATCGCAGGCTGGGTCTCCTTCGATCGGGATCTGACCCGGCACCGCGCGGACCTGGACGCGATGGCGGCGACCATGGCCTGCCGGGGACCGGACGCCGAGGGCATCCGGCTCGACCGGCACGCGGCGCTCGGCCACCGAAGACTGGCGGTCATCGACATCGAGGGCGGCAGCCAGCCCATGGAGGTGCACTCCGACGACGGTGCGGTGACGATCACCTACAGCGGAGAGGTCTACAACTTCGCCGAACTCCGCGGTGAGTTGCGCAGCCGAGGCCACCGGTTCCGTACCCAGAGCGATACCGAGGTGGTGCTCCACGGCTACCTGGAGTGGGAGGAGGCGGTCGCCGAACGGCTCAACGGGATGTTCGCCTTCGCCGTCTGGGATGCCAGGGCCGAGAAACTCGTGATGATCCGCGACCGGTTGGGCGTCAAGCCGCTCTATTTCTCCGGTACGGATGACGGGGTACTGTTCGGTTCCGAACCGAAGGCGATCCTCGCCCACTCACTGGCGGACCGCGCGGTCGATCTCGACGGACTGCGTGAACTGGTCAGCTTCACGCAGACGCCGGGGGCCGTGGTGTGGTGCGGGATGCGCGAGGTGGTACCGGGCGGGGTGGTCACCGTCGACCGCGGCGGCCTGCGCGAGCGCCGCTACTGGACTCTGCCGACCCGCGCCCACACCGATGACCGGCAGACCACCATCGCCACCGTGCGCACGCTGCTCGAGGACGTGGTGGACCGTCAGCTGGTCTCCGACGTACCACGCTGCACCCTGCTCTCCGGCGGTCTGGACTCCAGTGCGATCACCGCCCTGGCCGCCGCCCGGCTCCGCGAGCGAGGTGAGCGGGTGCGCAGCTTCGCGGTGGATTTCGTGGGGCGGGACGACGACTTCGTCGCCGACGACCTGCGCCCCACCTCGGACGGTCCCTACGCGCGCGAGGTGGCCGCACACGTCGGTTCGCGGCACGAGGCCATCGTGCTCAACCATGCCGCGCTCGCGGACCCGGCGGTGCGCCGTGCGGTCATCACCGCGCGGGACAGCCCGCTCAGCCTCGGTGACATGGACGCTTCGCTGTACTTGCTGTTCCAGGCCATCCGTGAGCACTCCACCGTCGCCCTGTCCGGGGAGTCCGCCGACGAGGTCTTCGGCGGGTACAGCTGGTTCCACCAGCCGGAGGCGCGGGCCGCGGACACTTTTCCCTGGATGGCCGTGTTCGTCAGCGGTGCGCGGGCCCAGGTGTCCGACCGGTTCAACGCCGATATCACCGCCGCCCTCGACCTTCCCTCCTACATCCGCGACCGGTACGCCGACGCTGTCTTGGAGGTCGGGCGGGGCGAGGGTGAGACGGACCACGAGATGCGGATGCGGGTGATCTGCTACCTGCACCTGACCCGCTTCGTCCGCATGCTCCTGGAGCGCAAGGACCGCATCAGCATGGCTGTCGGGCTGGAGGTCCGGGTCCCTTTCTGCGACCACCGGCTCGTCGAGTACGTCTACAACACCCCCTGGTCGATGAAAGCGTTCGACGGAAGGGAGAAGAGCCTGCTGCGCGCCGCGACCGCGGATCTGCTCCCGCCCTCGGTGCTGAAACGGGCGAAGGCTCCCTACCCGGCCACCCTTGATCCGCTCTACACCGATGCTCTGCTGCAGCAGTGCAAGGAACTGGTCGCGACCGACGATCCGGTCTTCGAACTGGTCGACCGCGGTTGGCTGGGAGAGATCACGCAGCACGACCCGGGCACGATGCCCATAGACGTCCGCAACGGCATGGAGCGCGTACTCGATCTGAGCACCTGGCTGGACATCTACCGCCCCGAGCTCCGGCTGCACTGACGACTCCCGTGCAGCCGGGACCACAAAGCCCTGCCGCCGGCTGTTCGCCGGAACAGGTGAAACCACGCCCTGAAGAGAGGAAATCCATATGCCGCACACGATCGTCAATCCAGACGGTCTGCACGACCCGGGCCCGTTCGGCTACAGCCACACCGCCAAGGTCCCGTCCGGCACGGAGCTGGTTTTCGTGTCCGGTCAGTACGGGTCGGGGCCGGACGGAATGGTTGTCTCGAAGGACTTCAACGAGCAGGTGCGGCAGGCGTTCAGCAATCTGCGCACGGCCCTTGCGGCCCACGGGCTCGACCTGACCGACGTCGTCCAGCTCAGGACGTATGTGGTGGACCCCGACGTCGACAAGCTCGGGGCGATCGGCCAGGCGGTGGCGAGCGGCGGCGCCGAGAAGCCGCCCACGCAGACCGTCATCGGGGTCGCCGGCCTGGCCATGCCCGACATTCTGTTCGAGGTCGAAGCAGTCGCCACGCGCTCCTGACACCGTGCCGCTGCCCGCGTTCGGGGACCGTCCCGGCCACGGGCAGCGGCGCAGGGCAGGGGCGCCACGGCACCGAGGGCAGGCCGCAACCAGAGCGTCACCATGGAGGAAGGGGATTCGAGATGGCAGGCACCGATACGCCGTCCGAGGGGTTCGGCACCGACGCCGAACTCCGCCGCCGGCACCGTGAGGTCGTCGCGGACTACATGAGCCGGAAGGGCGAGAACCGCTTGACGCGGTATCTGCTCTTCACCGAGGACGGCAGCGCCGGCCTGTACACGACCGACACCGGCGAACCGGTCGTCTCGCAGGGGCACGAGAAGCTCAAGGCGCACGGCGAGTGGTCGTTGCGCATGTTCCCGGACTGGGAATGGATCAACGTGGAGATCTTCGAGACGCAGGATCCCAACAGGTTCTGGGTCGAGTGCGACGGGAGGGGGGAAATCCGGTACCCGGACTACCCGCCCGGGTACTATGAGAACCACTTCATACACTCCTTCCTGCTCGAAAACGGGAAGATCAAGCAGAACCGCGAATTCATGAACCCCTTCCAGCAGCTGCGCGCCCTGAGTATCGAGGTGCCGAAGATCAAGCGTGGCGGAATACCCACGTAGGGGCCTCAACTCATCAGCCGACGCGGTCGCGAGCGCACCGTCGAGGCCACCGGGTCGCGTTGCCGCCCGCCCGGCACGCGACCCGGGTCGGAATGTTTTCCGGGCCCGTGGCCGGGTCCGCGCTGTCCGAGACCACGGCACCCATGCTTTCGGAGGAACCCGGAACCGATGACGCACGAGTCCGACGACAGGGACGAGCTGGACGACAGGCTGGACCGGATCGGGCGGCACCCCTTCCGCGCGAAGTTCCGGCTGTACGGAAGGGACCGCGCGGTGGTCGACCTGCGCGGGATCACGACGGTCCGCAAGCACGCCCAGGACCTGATCGGCCGTCGGCTGGCCCCGGCCGAACCGCACAACGACGGGCGTCAGACGCCCTACCGCGGGCATCCCGTCTTCGTCGCCCAGCACGCCACGGCGACGTGCTGCCGCACCTGCCTCGCGCGGTGGCACGGCATCGCCGCCGGGCATGAACTCGACGACGCCGAGCGTGCCTACGTCGTCGAGGCGATCTGCCGGTGGATCGCGAGGCAGTACGCCCCTCACCGCCCGCCGCCATGACCAGGCCGGGGGCGCAGCGGCCGGCTGGCGGGCGAAGAGCGACGGTCTCCCGGCGCGAGGTGGGCTGTTCGATGTGCCGCTGCACACCGGAAGGTCTTCGGGTACCGGGCGCTCACGCGCACGCTGCTCCGGTGCCTCGCTCACGGGCGACGGCCGCGTCGTGACGGAGCGATGAGGGTAAGCCGTCTCGCAGAGCGCGATGACGCCGCGGTGGAAGCAGCGGCGGAGTGGGCCGACCGGCAGGCGGTTGGGAAGTCGGGGATGGGGAGGTCCCAATGACGGAGGACGTGCAGGCCACACGAGGTGTGGTCGACATCATCACCGGTGGATGGCGGGCGCAGGCCCTCTACACCGCGGTCAAGCTCGGACTGCCGGACCACATCGAGGCGGGCCGGACCACCAGCGGCGAACTGGCCGCCGCGACCGGGGCGGACGAGAGGGGAGTGCACCGCCTGCTGCGCCTGCTGGTGGCCATGGGCGTGTTCGAGGGAAGCGAGTCCACCGGCTACCGGAACACCCGGATCAGCGCAGTACTGCTCGACCGGCCCCAGTCCCTGCGCGACATGTGCCTGCTCTACGGTGAGGAGTTCTACTCCGCCTGGGGGTACGCCCATCAGGCCATCAGCACGGCAAGCTCGGGGTTCGAAGCCGCTTTCGGTGAGCCGTTCTACGAGTATCTCGGTCAGGACGCGGCCACCGCCAGGCGGTTCCAGCACGCCATGAACGCCGGGAACATGTTTTTCCACCAGGTGCCCGAGGTCTTCGACTTCTCCAGCGGCAAGATGATCGTGGATGTCGGCGGAGGCGGAGGGCACCTGCTCGCCACGATCCTCGGCGCCGTACCGGACGCCAGGGGAACGCTCCTCGACCGTGCGCACATGATGCCCAAGGCACGAGAGCACCTGGCGGCCACCGTCGGACTGGAGCGCGTCCAACTGGTCGGAGGCGACATGTTCGAGGACGTCCCGGCGGGCGGGGACGTCTACATCCTCTGCCGGGTGCTGGCGGGCTGGGACGACGACGCGGTCGTCCAGGTCTTCGAGAACTGCCGCCGCGCCATGGCGGACTCCACATCGCGGTTGCTGATACTCGATCGCTTCGTCGAGGACGAGAACCCCACTGTGCTGCCCGCCCTGTGGGACCTCCACCTTCTGATGACCACCGGCGGCGAGCACCGCACCCTGAGCCGGATCACGGCGCTCCTGAACACGGCCGGCCTGGACGTTTCGCGGACCACCGAGCTACCCATGGAAACAACCGCCCTCATCGCGGCGCCACGCCTCCCGTCGTGACACAGGGACGTTCCCGGGCGCCCGCGTTCACCGATGGAGGCCGGCATGCTCATCACAGCCGCGAACGACCCCGCCGGCCGAGCCGGCGGGACCACCGCGCACGGCACGGATCTGGCCGCCGTCATGGCTGACGGCGGCAGCCCAGCATCGTCAGGCGGGCACGAACAACCAGCGGACGGGAGATCTGCGGTGCTCAAGTTGGCAACGATCGGCGTCTATGGCTTCGACGGTGAGTCCTATCTGCAACGACTGCGACAGGCGGACGTCCGCCTGCTGCTCGACATACGTCAGCGCCGCGGTGTCCGCGGACCCGAATACGCGTGGGCGAACTCGCGCCGGCTGCAGGCGGCCCTCGACGAGGCCGGAATCGCCTACGAGCACCACCGCGAACTCGCTCCGACCACCGATTTACGTCAGCTCCAGTACGCGGAGGACGACCGCCTCGGCGTCGGCAAACGCTCGCGCCGCGAGTTGGCCGCCGAGTACACCCGCCGCTATACGAGCGAGATCCTCGATCCCGTGGACCTGGAGCCGATCGTGTCGGCGCTGCCGAGCAGCGGGACCGCCGCGCTGTTCTGCGTCGAGCGCGACCCCGAGGCCTGCCACCGGTCGCTGGTCGCCCAGCGGCTCAGCGAGCGCTACGACATCACGATCGAGCACCTCCGCCCGTTGCCATGAGCGGGCCGCTGCCGGGCGGCGCGTCGCGACCGCCGACAGCGGCCCCGGTGGCAAGACCCCGCGGAAGCGCGCGATCCGCCGACTGCCGGAGGGCGGCGGACGTAGGGTCGTTTCATGAGTTACCGACCCATAGCGGAAAGGGTACGGCGCGTGCCCAGCAGAACATCCCCCACCGGTCGCCGTGAGGCCCGGCCGGCCGTGGCCTCCGCACCGGGCCGAGGCGACCGGGATCCTCGGACCCGCGAAGGACGCCGGCACCGAGCCGTGCTCCGTACCGAAGGCAGGGCGGACTGATGGCCGCCGAGGAGGAGGGGCTGTTCACACTGCCGGCGACCGGCACCCCGCCCGCGGAACCCGTGCGGGCCGACGCGCCGTTAGCGGTGCGGATGCGGCCGCGCACCCTCGACGAGGTGGTCGGGCAGGCGCACCTGCTGCGGCCGGGCGCGCCGCTGCGTCGGCTGGTGGAGGGCGGGGACGCGGCGTCGGTCCTGCTCCACGGCCCGCCCGGCACCGGCAAGACCACGCTCGCGCGCCTGCTCGCCGCCGTCGACACCAGGCACATCGTCGCCCTCTCGGCGCTCTCCAGCGGCGTCAAGGAGCTGCGCGAGGTGATCAACGACGCGCGTCGTCGCCGCGATCGTCAGCACCGGCAGACCGTGCTGTTCATCGACGAGGTGCACCGCTTCTCCAGGACCCAGCAGGACGCGCTGCTCGGGGCCGTCGAGGACAGGCTTGTGCTGCTTGTCGCCGCCACCACGGAGAACCCGTCGTTCTCGGTGGTCTCGCCGCTGCTGTCGCGGTTGCTGGTGTTGCAGCTCACGTCGCTGAACGAGGACGAGGTCCGCGAGCTGCTGCGGCGGGCCGTGACGGATCCGCGCGGCCTCGGCAGTGCGGTCTCGCTCTCGGCCGAGGCCGAGGACGCCTTGGTCCGCCTCGCCGCCGGAGACGCCCGCAGCGCGCTGACCGCGCTGGAGGCGAGCGCCGACGGAGTGGCTGACACGGGCGGTACGGTGATCGACGTGCCGGCGGTGGAGCGGGCCGTCGCCGAGGCCACCGTGCGCTACGACCGGCAGGGGGACCAGCACTACGACGTCATCAGCGCGTTCATCAAAGCGATCCGTGGCTCCGACCCCGACGCCGCGCTGCACTACCTGGCCCGCATGCTCGTTGCCGGGGAGGACCCGCGGTTCGTCGCACGGCGGCTGGTGGTGCACGCCAGCGAGGACGTCGGGCTGGCCGACCCCACAGCGCTTCAGGCCGCCGTCGCCGCGGCCCAGACGGTCCAGCTGATCGGAATGCCCGAGGCCCGCCTCGCCCTGGCGCAGGCCACCGTACATCTGGCCCTGGCACCGAAGTCGAACACGGTGATCACCGGAATCGACGAGGCCATGGCCGACGTCCGGGCGGGCGCCGTCGGTGAGGTGCCCGCTCATCTGCGCTACGGCCGCTACGCGGGCGCCGCGGAGCTGGGGAACGCCGTCGGCTACCGCTACCCCCACGCGACGCCCGAGGGAGTCCTGGAACAGCAGTACCCGCCGGACGCCCTGGTGGGCAAGGACTACTACCGTCCCACGCGGCACGGCGCGGAAGGCGTCCTGCACGAGCGCCTCGCCCAGCTCCGCCGTACGGTCCGCGGAGGGTAGCGGCGTCGCCGCCACCGGACGGAACCACGGCACACGCCGGTCTCGCCGGGCGCCGTCCTGGTCGTCGTGCGGGCCACCTGCTAGTCATCGTGCGGGTCACCCGCGGTGGCCGTGCCCCGGGACCGCCACTCGCTCTCCGACACCTGGGGCATATGGAAGCGGCTGGTCGTGCGCGCGTACCAGCCGCCGTTCAGCCTGCCGATCGGTGCGAGGGACGCGGTGTCGATGTGTCCGCGGTCGGCGTCTCTCACGTACTCGTCCTCGACGTGCACGGCCAGCACCTGCCCGATGATGATGCGCTGCCCGGCACCGATGGGGACGATCTGCGTGAGTGCGCATTCGAGGCCGACAGGGCTGGCGGCGACGCGCGGCGGTTTGACCAGCGCCGAGGGCACCGTGTCGATTCCGACCTCGGCCAGTTCGTCCACCTCGGCGTCGAAATCGATGGCGGTGGCGTTCATCAGCGGGGCGCACGCGTCGGTCACGAGGTTGACCACGAACTCTCCGGTCTCCTCGATGTTCCGCGCCGAGTCCTTCGGTCTCCCGTCCCGCGCCCCCATACCGATGCACAGCACCGGTGGGGTGCCGGACATCAGATTGAAGAACGAGAACGGTGCGGCGTTGGTGCGTCCGGTGCTGTTCGTCGTCGTCACCCAGGCGATGGGCCGGGGGACTATCAACGCTGCGAGGAGGTTGGCGCGGGGACGAGCCTCCATGGAGGCAAGGTCGAAACAGCTCACCGGGCTTCCTTTCCCAGGCCCTTCCGCCGCCGGGCCGTGCGCGGGGCCCTTCCAGGCCGGCGGCGCCGGACGGCGGCGGGTGGGATCTGCGTCGATGTCGGCTGAGACTGCCGTATGAGCCGGTGATGTGCAGCAGCGGTTCGCCTGCCCGGACGTCGGGCGCATCCGGTACCGGGCCACGATGACACCGTATCTTCCCCCACCGGCGGTGCGGGTCCTTCCGCCTGGCGAACCCGCCCCTTTCCGCGCGACCAACCACCTCGGGCGTCACGCGCCGGCGGTAGTGCTGTCCCCTCTCAGCACGAAGGCGGCTCCCCGGCCCCGGAACAGGGGGGCGGGGAGCCGCCGTTCAGCCTTCACTCAGCGATCAGTGCCCCTGTACGGGGCGGCCCCTGGTGCTCAGAGCTTGGTGATGGTGAGGGTCCACGAGCCGTCCGCGTGGGGACCGACGCAGGTGAACTCCTTGATCGGCCAGGAGTGGCCGTCCTTCATGCACTCGTCCGCGCTGGGCTCCTTGTACTGGTCCCCGATCATGAAGCCGGGGGGCCGGGGAACATCGGCCTGGGCGGCTCCGACAGCGAGCCCGGAGAAGGCCAGAAGGCCGGCGCCGACGATTGCTGTGCGCTTGAGCTTGCGCATGTAGTCCCTCTCGTGCACGCACGTACCAGGACGTGCGGGATCGTTCAGGTGTCCCGTACCCCCTGCCGGACAGGAGGGAACGGAACCTTACGAAGAAGTTCGATCACCGACGGGACGGAAAAGTTCACGAGGGGCCCAGGATTTTTTGGCGAGCCGGTACGTCAGTCGTCGTCACAGCTCGACAGGGCTTCCGTGACCATGCGGGTGGCGAAGTCGGGATCGTCGGTGATGCGGTTGATGTGCTCGGCGAGGAGGAAGGCGGTGACTTCCAGGGGGTTCATCTCCTTTCCCGTCCAGTCCCCGTACTGCTTGCGCCACAGGTTGGGGCTCAGCCCGGTGCCCGCCGCGATGACCAGGCCCGCCATCATGGGGATGGCCTCAGGGCTGACACTCTTGGGCATCATGCGCATCGTGGCCACGAGGTTGGGCACCACGTACTCGATGACGTCCTTGCCGTGGTCCTCGTGCGCCTTCCGCAGCCACGTCATGAACATGTAGATGAGTGTGCAGGCTCCGTCCAGCAGATCCTTGGCCCCTTCGGGGCCCATCGACGCCGTGAGCTGGTCGATGAGCGCCTGCTGTTCGGGGTCGGTCCCGGTTTTTCCGGCGTGGACGCTCTTGAGCCGGGAGTCGATCATCATGAGTGCTGCGCCCACATCGCCGGCGGGAGCGTGCTGGGGGCCGTAGGGCGATGACACAGGGTTCCTCCTCAGGTGGGCCGCGAAGGTCAGCACGGCTTGTCCGTACAGTAGACGGCCGACGAGACGCGGGTTGGTGGTTTCCCCTTTAGGGCGGCAAGGGCGAGTGATCCCCGCGCGGGCACAAGGGCCTCGTCGGCCGATCCGTTCGGCGGCGGATGACGTGCCGTGGGCCACTGGATGCGGGGTGACACAAAATGCGGGTGCCCGGCGTCCTGCGTGTGGCAGCACCAGGGGTGAACGGGCAAGGGTTGGGCAAGAGAGAAGGAAGCGAACGAACCGCCGACACCACCGACTTGCTCGGCCGAGCAAGTCGGCAAGGTGGCGCGATTGCCCCTTCATGACGATGCACTCCCAGGACGGCCTCGGCGCGGGGCTCTCTACGCCGAACGCAACCCGGAGAAGCTGTCGGCCGCGGAGCGCGAGACCGCCGTGAGCCGTTGACGCCGCCGGGGGGAGGGGGAGGCCCTTGCGTGGGGCCGGGGTCAGGGGCGGAGGCCCTTGAGTATCACGTCGGCGTACAACTGCTGGGCGCCGAGGGTGTCGGCGTTGCTCGTGGCCATCGCGAGCCCGTACATCAGTGCCCGGAACTCGGCGAAACCCACATCGGCGCGCAGCACCCCGGCCTGGTGGCACCTGTCGATCAGCCTGCGGACGTTGGTGACCAGCTCCGAGTTCCTGCCGCCGGTGCCCTTCTCGAACAGCCTGCCGAGGCCGCCGTAGACCTGGCGCAGCCCGCGGTTCCGCATCATGTCCTCGGCGCTCCGCCGCACATACGCGCTCAGGGCCTCCCAGGCGTCGGGCAGCTCCAGCGCTTCGGCCGCGATGGCGGCACTGTCGGCCAGCCACTGGTCCGCCAGCGTGTCGATCAGCGCCTGCTTGGTCGGGAAGTGCCGGTAGATGGTCCCGACACCGACCCCGGCGCGCCGGGCGATGTCCTCCATCTGCGCGTCGGTGCCGTCCTCGACGAACGCGTCGCGCGCGGCCTCCAGGACGCGCTGCCGGTTGCGGCGCGCGTCGGCTCGGAGAGGCCGATCGGCGCGAGACGGCATCTGGTTGGTCATCAATACCAGTCAATCACAGGGAAGTTGACAAGGTGAAGCCGGATTCCGTATTGTCCGACCCTTCCCGCGGTAGCGGAATCCGGGTTCGTGTGAGGAGTCGGCGCAGGCCCAGGGCCTTGCACTCGCTCTGCTTGTCACCATGCAGCTCGTGCTGGCCCTTGACGCCTCCATCGTGCACATGGCGCTCCCGGCCATCGGCCGTGACCTGCACTTCGCTCAGGCCGACTCGTCGTGGGGCAGCAACGCCTGCACGCTCGCGTTCGGCGAATTCATGATGTTCGGCGGTCGGGTCGCCGAACTGGCAGGACGCCGGATGTTCGATCCGGGGTCGGCCCTGCTCACCGTCGCCTCACTCGCGGGCGGCCTGGCGCCCACTCCGGCGGCCCTGGTCACGGCGCGCGCCGCGCGGGGCCTCGGCGCGACGCTGGTAGCCCTCGCCGCACTGTCGCTGATCACGACATTGTTCGCGCCCGGCCCTGAGCGCAACCGGGCCTTCGGACTTCTCGGCGCCGTCGTCGGTGCGGGTGGCGCAGCCGGGGCGCTCCTCGGCGGGCTGCTCACCGACTGGTTCGGCCGGAGGCCGTGCTGTTCGTCAACGTCCCGATCGGCATCATCGCCATCGGGAGGGCTCCGGGCTCGGCTCCCGGCTCGCGCGACGACGGCTGGGTCACCGGCGCCCGCTGTTCGGCGGGCTGCTGGTCGCCGGCGCCGCCCTGACGCTCCCCGTCGTCCCCGCCCGCAGTACCACCAAGGCGGCCCCGGCCAACACCGCCCCGGCTCTCGACACGATCACCGCTCATGCGTATCTCTGTCTGTACCTCTGCGCAGCGATCCGGCGCACACGGATCAAAGAAAATCAATGTGTGTGTCGTCGAATGAGCACGGTCTTGGAGTGGACCAAGGAAATCGTTGGCGATTTCTCTGGTGCGCTCGACCAGGATTGCGTCCGCTCTGTTGTGCAAAGCGTATGGCCGGGGGAACGAGCCCATGGGTACAATCCCGCTATGGATGATTTGGACGCGCGGTTGCAGCGGATCGGACAGCAGGATTTCCGCGCGAAGTTCCGGTTACGCGGCCGGGACCGTGCGGTGGTGGACCTGCGGGGTATCGCCACTGTACGCAGGCACGCCGAGGAATTGATCAAACGCAGGTTGGCTCCGGCCGAACCGTACAAGGACGGCCGTCAGACGCCTTATCGCGGGCATCCGGTGTTCGTCGCACAGCACGCCACGGCCACGTGCTGCCGTACCTGCCTGTCACGCTGGCACGGAATCCCCGTCGGACGTGCGCTTGATGCGGCAGAGCAGGACTACGTCGTCGAAGTGATCTGCCGATGGATCGCGGAGCAGTACGCCCCCCGCACTCCGCCCGCGTGACCCGATCCACGCTGTCAACGGGGGCCGAATCCCTGGAACGGTACAGCTCGGCAGAACTCCCTTGGAGAGCGGATGGCAGTTGACGTGCAGGCGACTCGGGATGTCATAGAAATAATCACCGGCGGATGGAGAGCGCAATCCCTCTATGTGGCGGTCAAACTCGAAATACCGGACCACATAGAAGCCGGCCGGGCCACTTGCGGCGAACTCGCGGAGGCTACGGGGGCGAAGGAAGAGGGCATCCGCCGCCTGATGCGTCTTCTGGTGGCCATGGGGGTATTTCAGGGGAACGAGCGGGATGGTTACCGGAACACCGCTGTGAGCGCAGCACTGATCGACGGTTCTCATTCCCTGCGCGATATGTGCTTGCTGCACGGCGAGGAGTTCTACACCGCTTGGGGCCACGCCCACCAGGCCATCAGCAAGGTCGAGTCAGGTTTTGAGGCGGCCTACGGCCATTCCTTTTACACGCATCTTGGCCAGCACGAGGGCACCGCCAAACGTTTCCAGCGCACCATGAACGCCGGAAACATGTTCTTCCCGCAAGTGCCGGAGGTCTTCGATTTCTCCGGCGACAAGATGGTCGTGGACATAGGTGGCGGAGGCGGGGATCTGCTCGCCGCGATCCTGAAAGCCACACCGGATGCCCGGGGTACGCTCTTCGACCGCACACACATGATGCCTGCGGCCAGTAAGCACCTGGCCGACACGGTCGGACTGGACCGGGTCCAACTGGTCGCGGGTGACATGTTCGACGGCGTTCCGACAGGCGGGGACGTATACACCCTCTGCCGAATCCTTGCCGGCTGGGACGACGACGCGGTCGTCAAGGTTTTCGAGCACTGCCGACGCGGCATGGTGGACAGCTCGTCACGCCTCATCATCTTCGACCGTGTCGTCGACGACGCCGAGCACTCTCCCATACTTCCGCCGCTGTGGGATCTGCACCTCCTGATGACGACCGGTGGCCGGCACCGCACCGTGAGCAGGTTCACGGAGTTGCTGAACCGGGCCGGCCTGGACGTCGAGCGGGTCGCCGAACTGCCCATGGACACAACCGCGTTGATCGCGGCACCGCGCTCCTCTCCGGGGAACTGAACGGCGGGTCGGCGTCCGACACCCCTCCCCGTGGGGGCGGGGTGGGCGGGGCCGAGGCGAGCCGGCGGCGACGTTCAGTATCCCGGCGGCGGCTGGAAGCCCCCGATCACTTCCGCCAGGCACTGTACGAAGCGGACGGCGGTGCGGTCGTGCAGGTAGGGCGCGATCACCTGGATACCGACGGGAAGCCCGCCTCCGGTGAGCCCGATCGGAGCAACGGCGGCGGGCAAGTAGTTGAGGGACGACGGCGCTGTCCAGGGGAGCAGGTCGCCGTACGGGCGGTCCGCACCGTTGATCCGTAGGGTGCGGATGGTCCGGCCGGGATCGGTGCGCTGGTCGTGGGGGAACGCGCTGACGGGGGCCGCGGGGCAGACGAGCACGTCGACCTCGCGGAAGAACTCGGCCCAGCGCCGGCGGGAGTGCTGCCGCCGTTCGTCGAGCGCGTGCCAGTCGCGAAAGCTGACCGTCAGGCCCGAGGCGATCCCGCCCCCGGCCCCCTCCGACACGGCGCGTTCCACCAGCCGGGCGTACGACTCCTCCGGCTCGATCAGCCCTCCTTGCGCCAGCAGCAACGGGCGGTAGAGCTCCATGGTCTCAGCGAGTCCGACCGGACCCTCGCGCTCGATCACGGTCGCGCCCTCGTCGCGCACCGCGTCCAGTGCCCTCCGCATCACCGCGACCACCTCGCTGTCGACGGGGCAGCACGGGTCGTCCAGCCAGGCCGCGACCCGGAACTCCCGCAGGCTGGAAGCCCGGGCAGGGGGCAGTTCCAGTCGCCACGCCGGCGCGAGGTCAAGAGGTGCTCCAGCCAGGACGTCGAGGCCCAGGCCGAGGTCGTCCGCGTGCCGGCCGAGCGGACCGAGCACCGCCATGTCGAACTCCGTCAGAGTCCCCGGGGCGTGTCCGGAGACACTGCCGAGCCCCGGCACGATCCCGTACGACGTACGCAGTCCGTAGACGCCGCAGAAGTGGGCAGGTACGCGGATCGAACCCGCCGAGTCCGCGCCCAGTTCCAGGCCCGTCAGCCCAGCGGCGAGTGCTGCGGCGGATCCGCCGGAGGAACCGCCGGGCCCGCGGGCCAGGTCCCACGGGTTGTTCGTGGTTCCGTAGATGTCGTTGTAGGTCTGCCAGTCCCGGGCGTCGGCCGGCAGGTTGGATTTGCCGAACACGATGGCTCCCGCGGCCCGCAGCCGCGCGACCGACTCGGCGTCCCTGGTCGAGACGTGATACCCCCAACGGGTGGAGCCCCCGGTGGTTCGCATGCCCGCGACCTCCAGGCTGTCCTTCACGGTCACCGGGACGCCGTGCAGCGGGCCGAGCGGCTCGCCGCGGAAGAGGGCGCGATCGGCTTCGCGCGCCGCGGCTCGCGCCCCTTCCACATCCCGGACGACGATGGCGTTCACCTGTGCGTCGAACTGTTCTCCACGATGCAGATAGTGGTCGAGCAGTTCCAGGCTCGATATTTCTTTTCCCGCGATGGCGGCAGCGTGTTCGCGGGCGGAACGATGTGCCAGATCAATCATGAGAACCTCCCCCGTGACCGAACCGTATAACGGTCCCGAGCTGCCCCGAAAGGGCTGCTCGGGGCCGATATCTCGGCTGCCATCGGCGCGAACTCCCGGTGGCAGTGCGGGCTTTCAACGGGCCCGCTTGCTGCGGAATTGCCGCGTCCGACAGTTGTTGAGCCGGAACCGTGTCCGGTATGGAGCCGGAACGGTTGGGTTGCTCGCTCGTTAGCAGGGTGCGGCCGAGGCCGAGGACGCGCGTCGCCCTACGGCTGGGGCGTGCTGAGCGACCTGCGACGCCGCCAGGGCTCGGACGATCCTCCGTAGCCCGCTGCCAGGATCACGACATTCGCAACCACTCATGCCCAGGAGCCTCAGATGGGATCTCGACTCAACCCGTGCTTCGCCCTCAACGGAAACGCGCGGCAGGCGATAGAGTTCTATCGGGACATCTTCGGCGGCAAGCTGGAGATGGGCACCTACGCCGAGTTCGGTTCTACGGACGCACACGCTGACAAGATCATGCATGCCCGGCTCGACACCCCGGACGGCTACACGCTGATGGGTTGGGACGTCCGGGACGGGATGCCCTTTCAGTCAGGCAACAACGTCGCGGTTTTCCTCGGAGGCGACACCAGACTTCGCGAATACTTCGAGAAACTGTCCGTCGGCGGAACCGTGACGCTACCCCTGGAGAAGCAGTCATGGGGTGACGAGGCCGGCTCGCTCGTGGACCAGTTCGGAATCACGTGGATGGTCAACATCACCTTGTGAGTACCTCGCAGTCTCGACCCGGGCAGCAGCGTTTCAGTGGGTGTCGAACAAGGCCTGGTACCGAGCGACTGCCTCTTGTGTGGCCGCACGTTCGTCAGGGGTCGGGTGGAAAGGATCCTGGGCGGGGGGCAGCGCCCCGAGCTTGAGCAGCGCGGCCATGAGAAGCATGCGTGCCTTGGTGGCTGTGAGGTTGTTCCCTGAGATGAACGTCGGGTCGGTCCGATACGCCATGCCCCCGGTGTTGCCGCGGCCGGTGCGGACCACCGGCATGCCCGCGAAGATGGCGACGCTCAGTGCCGCGTTCCTCGCCGGATCAGCCATCCCGAACGGCGACATGCCCTCACATACGAAACCGGCCAGCGGCGCCGCGGCAAGGTTGGCTTTGATCCGCGCCAGGACCTCCACTTCGTCGTCAGGAGCGGGCAGGCCATCAGCGCCAGTCCGCGCCGCTACGTACCGGCCGTACTTGGTGATCACGACGTGCGGCATGGCGGCGGGCACCAGTCCCTCGGTGTCCTTGGTCGGAACATCGACCAGGGACACGCCGGCGTCCAGTGTTCCGGTGACGCCGCTCACCTTTTCGGGGAGCACCGTGAGGCGCAGGTCCGAACGGTGCGTGTGGCGGCGGGCGGGAAGGTAGGTGAGTTGGGGCGGACCGTAACCGCCCAGGTCGGCGACGATTCCTCCGTGGCCGCCGGTGACTTCGTAACCCCCCGGCCGCGCGTCGACCTTGGTCACGTCCCGGGCTGTGTAGACGAGTTCGTCGACGATCAGGCAGGCGCCCACGCGGTCTTCGCCCCGCTCGTTCAAGGAGACGCCCGACACCAGGTATTTGACGCCGTCCACCACGTTGCGGTCGCCGTCGGCGCTCAATGACTGGTGGCGGCGTTGGGCCGCGTGTCCGATGATCGGCACCGTGGTGTCGACGACGAGTCCGAGCCAGTACAACGTCTCGTCCACGGTCGGGCTTCCCTCCAGCCATTGGACGCCGACGTGCTCACCAGTGGCGAGGACGGCCTGTACCTGGTTGGTCGCCAGGGCGAGGTTCGCCAGACCGGGTTCTTGCTGCAGGTGATAGGGGTAGTAGACGAAGAAGTCCTGCCCGGGGCACTCGGAGTCGGGGTCCGCGGTGTACCCGCCCGACGGAGCGGCCCGGAAGAAGTCGAAGTCGGCGCTCGTCCCCAGCTCGACGGAAGTGCCGTAGTCGGCGAGGCCGAACCGCTCGATCTCCTCGTAGAGGCGGCGGGCATCGGGGTAGAAGGTCTGCCGGGCGGCTCCAGGGGGTGCGAACGGAGCGGTCCCGGTTTCTTCCCAAGCGGAGCCGTTCGCCTGCCTCGCCATGTAGGGAAGCGGGTAGAGGCCGTCGTCGGGGCGGAGTTCGGCCACATACACCGGCGTGGCGTCCTCGGAAGGCCGCTCGTCGTGGAACGTGCCGTCGCCGTCGAGCCAGCCGTCCGGCGGCGCGTACAAAGCAGCTGCGTCTCGTTCGAGCGGGTGCGCGCTGAACGCCTCGATGTACACCGTCACGGGCGCCGCGAGCCGCTGCGGGCGCAGCACGTCGAACGGCGAGGGCCGCAGCGGAAGGCCGTGGCGTATGCGTGCCTTGTTCGATGTGATCAGGTCCGGTGTGTTCAAAATCGTCGCCGTCGGCCCGGCGAACACCGCGATCCGCGGTCGCCGCGCGCCGTCCGGAAGGGTTTCACGCATGACAAGTCGCCTCCCTGAGCACCGGAGATCTCGGGACTGAAACCGCCACGCCAGGTCCGCCCGGCCGTATGCGGCGCCTGCCCGAGTCGAATACAGAACGCCGAGCTGAAGTACGAAGCTGTCGGCCGTCTGCTGGACGCGCGCGACGTGCCCCCGGCAGGCGCGGCCCGGGCAGGCCCGGCACCGAAATCGCCTACCACTCCACCGAGCAGCCGGCCCGGCTGTGCGGGCAGGACATCGCCCCGCGGTTCTTCCCGCCCGGCAACGGCTTTGAGAAGTGCCTAGGCCGTGCCGATGGAGGGCCGAACGAAGGGGGGCTCATTGTGCTGGTGCGTGCCCGCTCGCGTACACGACCGGGTGGGGAACGGTCAGGGTGCCGTCCGGCTTGCGCATGGTGGTGTCGAGCCGGTCGGCGACCTCGTTCGCGAGTTCCTCGCGCTCCTGTTCGCCGAGCATCTGCCACAAACGCCGCATCCCGTGTGTCTGAGTCCACCGGACCCACTGCATACCGGAGTCGAGGACGAGCTGCCGGTCCTCCTCCCACACCGTGATGTCGGTGAATCCGGCCTGCCGGAGCGTGCTCGCGGCCAGCTTCTGGGAGGCCAGCCAGTTGTTGCGGACGTTGCTGTACGGGCAGTCGTAGCCGTCGGGGTCCTTGGGGTCGACCAGGTGCGGGAAGAGCAGATCGTGCACCGGCTCGGGGAGGAAGCCCCATTTCTCACCCGGCTTCAGGATGAACGAGGGGGCGCTTACGGCGAATCGTCCTCCTGGGCGCAGGAGCCGCGAGTAGGGCTCGAGGTCGGCCGGTCCGTAGGTCCAGATGAAGATGCTGAAGCTGCCGATCACTACGTCGAAGTGCCCCGGCGGGAAGCCCGGTGACTGACCGTTGGCCACCTGGGTGGTCACATGGGTGAAGCCGTGTTCCCGTGCGTCCCGCTCGGCGTAGCTGACCATGTTCTCGGCGATGTCGATACCGATGACCTCGCCTTCCGGGCCGGTGGCCGCGGCTGCGGGCAGCAGGGCCGCGCCACGTCCGCAGCCGACGTCCAGTACGCGGTCCCCGCGCCCGATCGCCGCGAACTCGACCAGGTTCCGGCCGATGGGACCGAAGAATTCCACACCACCCTGGTCGTACTCCGCGGCCGTGGTGTTGAAAATGCCGTGCATTTCCGCGGTGCTTTCGGGACCTGCCATGCGAGTGCCTCCGTTACTCGGGGCGCCGAGCGCCCGACAACACGTCACATCGTGCGGCAGGCCGCATGACGACGTCTGGTCATGGTTTCTGAGGCCGGCGCCGGCGGCTGAGGCCGGTGCCGGCTGTGCCAGTAACCGTGAGTCGGCCATCAGGAATCCCGGATTCCTCTCCCGGCTGGGAGAGATCAGGAATCCTCGATTCCCTCGCCAACAGGGAGAGGGCGGGAATACTCGATTCCGCCACCGGTCGGTACCGATCAGGAATCATGGATTCCTCTACCAGCCGGGAGAACTGAGGTCGAGAACCGTCAGAAACCCGTTTCCGGTCTGATTCGGGTACGGTAACCGGGGCATCAGGGGCTGTCAACGAATATCAGGAGGAGCGGCCCCTGCCAGCGGGAATCCACGGGGTCGCCTGGTCGTACGTGCGCGGAACAATGTCTCCGGCCGGGCACCGATCAGGCCCTGCATGAAAGCCGCCTACGGAACATCGTGAGTGGGGGAAAATTCGTGGAGGCCGACGTGACAGATGATGCCGCAGGGAGGAACGAGCTGGTCGTTCCGCTCCCCGTCATGACTCTCTGATTCGTGCGCCAGTGCTGGAATTCCACGCACCTGACCAGGAACTTCGCTCTTGCCGGGGCTGCCGTCATGGGGTTCCGGAATACGTCGGTGGACGGTCTTTGCCGACTGCCGAACCCGCACCGAACGGGACGCCGAAAAGCTCTGCATAGTTGAGTAAATCTGGAGAAGTCGGACACTTGACGTCGGCTTGACGAGACAACTACTTTCTGTGCAAGGCCCCATGGCGGCACGGGGGGAGTGCGTGATCCTGACCGCCATTCGAGGGGCTGTCATGAAGAGTCGGGGGACTGTCATGAAGAAAATCATTTCCGGGGGATCGGTCGCGGCTCTTCTGTTGGCGGCCGTTTATGCTGCCGCTCCCGCTTCCGCCCAGCGGCCCGCGGCAAACGAGCGGACCGGCGCCACGACGCAGACGGGAGCCCGCGAGGCCGTCTCGTCCGGTGCCGATACTCCTGCTGAGGCGATAAAGGCCATGAGCAGGATGATCAAAGCCAAGGACGTGGACGGAGTCGTCGCCATCCATGAGCCCGAGGCCGCTCTTGTCGAACGGAACGGCTCAACCATCAGGGGATTGGCGACGATCCGAGAATTCTACGTGGAATGGTTCAAGTCGAACCCGCAGCTCACGGTGCACCCTCGTAGCACCGTCATCTCGGGCGGGAAGCGCGGAGGCGGCGGCAAGGTTCGTGGCCGCACGGCAGTCACCATGGGTGACTACGTGCTGGAGCAGACAGGCCCGGACGGTAACCGCGTCAGGTACACGGGGTACTTCTGCAACACGCTGCACGAGCAGCCGAACGGTACGTGGCTGTACATCCAGGACAACCCGTACCCGCCCATCCCCGGAACCTGATCCGAGGATCTCAGGGCTCTCTCCGCTTCGTCGTCTCCGCAGGTCACAAGTCCGCAGTGGTGGGACAGAGGCTTCACGCAAGCTCCGACCGCTGTGGCGGCGCTCGCGTCTTCCCTGGGTCCGACTGACTGGCCTGTGACAGCTTTCCGCCGTACCGCCGGTCTGTTTCTTCGCCGTACCCCCGCGCCCTCGGCTTCGGTATCGCCGTGGCTGCCGGGGGACACCTCGCCGGGCTCAGCACGGCAGGCACAAAGTCGAGTTCTCGGCATGTCATGAGTTTGGAGCAAGCATGAATGTCATCTCGGTCGCCCGGGAGCAGCCTCCATGGGAAGGAACCGTAGAGGTCGGGCAGGTCCGGGACCTGCTCGCGGCGCTTCCCCCGCTCGTGCAGAGCGAGTCGTTGAGCAGGCTGCGGAGGTTACTCGCGCGGGTCGCCTCCGGGAAGGCGCTGGTGGTGCAGGCCGGCGACTGCGCGGAGGATCCCGCGGAATGCACGGCGGAGGACGTGGAACGAAAGGCGGGGCTTCTCGGCCTGCTCGCCAGGGTCATGGAGCAGGCCACGCGGCAACCGGTGATGCGGGTCGGCCGGATCGCAGGGCAATACGCCAAGCCACGGTCGGCGCCCACCGAGTGGATCGACGGGGCCGAGATCCCGGTGTACCGGGGCCACATGGTGAACAGCCCGGAGCCGGACCCCGCGAAACGCCGATCCGATCCCTGGCGCCTGTTGGCAGGCTACTGGGCGGCGAGTGAGGTGATGACCCACCTCGGCTCGCCGTCCCCCGCAACCATCGATCCGCCTCTGTGGACCAGCCATGAGGCGCTGCTGCTCGACTACGAACTCCCGATGAAACGCCGGGACCGGGTGGGCCAACTCGCGCTCACCTCCACCCACTGGCCGTGGATCGGTGAACGGACCCGTCAACTCGAAGGCGCACACGTCGCGTTGCTGTCCGACGTGGTCAATCCTGTGGCGTGCAAGATCGGGCCGAAGGCGGAGGTCGCCGAACTGCTCGGGCTCTGCGCGCGGCTCGACCCGGAACGGGAGCCGGGCAGGCTCACACTGATCGCCCGGATGGGCGCGGACGCGGCCGCGGACGTACTACCGCCGATGGTGGAGGCGGTGCGTGCCGCCGGGCACCCGGTGATCTGGATGGTGGACCCGATGCACGCCAACACCGTGCTCACCTCCGAAGGACGCAAGACCCGGGTCGTGGACACGCTTGTCCGCGAGGTCGCGGAATTCCAGACCGCCGTGCACAAGGCCGGCGGCGTCGCGGGCGGCATCCACCTGGAGACCACCCCCGACGACGTGACCGAATGCGTGGAGACCCAGGACGACGTCGGGGGAGGCGGAGACACATACACGACGCTCTGTGACCCCAGGCTCAACCCCCGGCAGGCCGTCTCGGTGGTCTCGGCCTGGCGGCCGACGACGGAGCAGGTCTGAGGAGGGGAATGACCGTCCTGGCCTCCGACTTCCTGCCAACGCTCCCTCGAATCGGTACTCACCCAGGACAGGGCGAGCATTCTCACCGCCCCGCTGCCGCCGCTGATGGACACCGGGGAGGTGCCGACCGCGTGAACGTCGCGGCCTTGAGGACCTGCGACCGTCCGACCAACCGCTGAGGCGCGGTCATGCTCCGGGGTCTGCAGCCGCACCGGCCGCCCCGACGGCGCCGAACCGGGCCACCTGCAAGCAAGAGGGGTAATCGATGTGTGGACTTACCGGCTGGGTCTCGTTCGACAGGGATCTGGTGCAGCACCAGGCAGACCTCGACGCGATGACAGCGACCATGGCCTGCCGGGGGCCGGATGACGAAGGCACATGGTCCGACCGGCATGCGGCCCTGGGGCACCGAAGACTGGCGGTCATCGATATCGAGGGCGGCACCCAGCCCATGTCGGTGCGCACCGGCGACGGCTTGGTGACGATCGTCTACACCGGCGAGGTCTACAACTTCACCGAGCTGAGAGCCGAACTGGTCCGCCGCGGCCACCGGTTCCGGACCCGCAGCGACACCGAGGTGGTGCTCCACGGCTACCTGGAGTGGGGCGAGGCCGTGGCCGAGCACCTCAACGGCATGTATGCCTTCGCCGTCTGGGACGCCGGGGCCGCGAAGCTCCTCCTGGTCCGTGACCGGCTGGGCATCAAGCCGCTCTACTACTTCAGCACCGACGACGGGGTGGTCTTCGGCTCCGAACCGAAGGCGATTCTGGCCAACCCGCTGTCCGACCGCACCGTCGACCTCGACGGCCTGCGCGGGCTGTTCGGTTTCACCCAGCCGCCCGGGGCCGCTGTGTGGCGCGGCATGCGCGAGGTGGTACAGGGCGGCATGGTCGTCGTCGATCGCGCCGGACTGCGTGAACGCCGCTACTGGACCCTGCGGACGCGGCCCCACACCGATGACCAGCAGACCAGCGTCGATACCGTTCGCTCGCTGCTCGAAGACATCGTGAGCCGTCAGCTCGTCTCCGACGTGCCGCGTTGCTCGCTGCTCTCCGGGGGACTGGATTCGAGCGTGGTGACGGCGCTGGCCGCTGCCGAGTGTGACGAGCAGGTGCGCAGTTTCGCGGTCGATTTCGTCGGACAGGCGGACAACTTCGTCGGTGATGACCTGCGTGGCACTCCCGACGCGCCCTACGCGCGAGAGGTGGCGGCGCACGTCGGTTCGCGGCACGAGGCCATCGTGCTCGAACATTCCGCGATGGCCGACCGGGAGGTACGCCGCGCGGTGATCACCGCGCGCGACAGCCTGTTCAGCATGGGCGACATGGATACGTCGCTGTACTTGTTGTTCCAGGCCATCCGTGAGCACTCCACGGTCGCCCTGTCCGGGGAGTCCGCCGACGAGGTCTTCGGCGGTTACAGCTGGTTCCATCACCCCGTCGTGCAGGCAGCGGATACGTTTCCCTGGATGGCGGTCCCCGTCAGCGGTGCGCGAGCCCAGGTGTCGGACCGGTTCAACGCCGACATCACCGCGGCCCTCGATCTGCCCGACTACATTCGGGACCAGTACGCCGGCGCGGTATCCGAGGTCGAGCCGGCCGGGGGAGAGAGCGAGCACGAAAGACGGATGCGGGTGATCTGCTACCTGTATCTGACCCGCTTCGTCCGCATGCTCCTGGAGCGCAAGGACCGCATCAGCATGGCTGTCGGGCTGGAGGTCCGGGTCCCTTTCTGCGACCACCGGCTCGTCGAGTACGTCTACAACACCCCTTGGTCGATGAAAGCGTTCGACGGAAGGGAGAAGAGCCTGCTGCGCGCCGCGACCGCGGATCTGCTCCCGCGGTCCGTGTTGCAGCGGGCGAAGGCGCCCTACCCGGCCACACGCGATCCCCTGTATGCCGGCGCTCTGCTCCAGCAGGCCAAGGAGCTGCTCACCACCGACGATCCCGTCTTCGACCTCGTCGAGCGCAGCCGGTTGGACGACATCGTGCGGCGGGGTTCCGCCACGATGCCCATCGGTGACCGCAACCGTATTGAGCAAGTGCTCGATATGAGCGCGTGGCTGGACATCTACCGCCCTCACCTCCGGCTGTCCTGACCCGGCCGGACCCTGTGCCGTGACGAAGGGTCAAGCGCGACGGCACCCCGACCTGAGACTCTGTTCCCTCATCGGAAGGACCATCCCTCATGACCCATCGCTACACGGTCGTCGACTGCTTCACCGAAACCCCGCTGTCCGGCAATCCGGTCGCCGTTGTCTTCGACGCCGGGGACCTGACCGCGGACCGTATGCAGGCGATCGCCAAGGAGATGAACCTTTCCGAGACGACGTTCGTCCTGCCTGCCCGCGAGGGAAGCGACTACCACGTCCGTGTCTTCACCCCGGTCAACGAGTTGCCGTTCGCAGGTCACCCGCTGCTGGGGACCGCGGTAGCCCTCGGTGGATCCGTCGACGGGGACCGGCTGCGGTTGGAGACCAAGATGGGCGTGATCCCCTTCGACCTGGAGCGCACGGGCGGCCACGTGGTCGCGGCGACGATGGAGCAGCCGACCCCGACCTTCTCCAGGTTCGAGCGGGAGGATGAGTTACTGGCGGCACTGGGGCTGGACAGCTCCACCCTCCCGGTGGAGATCTACGTCAACGGGCCCCGCCATGTCTTCGTCGGCCTCCCGAGCATCGAGGACCTGGCGGCACTCCGCCCCGACCACCGGGCGCTGGCAGCCTTCGAGGACATGGCGACCAACTGCTTCGCCGGATCGGGGACGCGCTGGCGCAGCCGCATGTTCTCCCCGGCGTACGGGGTGCAGGAGGACGCGGCCACCGGCTCCGCCGCCGGCCCGCTCGCCCTGCACCTGGGACGGAACGGACGTATCGGGTTCGACACCTGGATCGAGATCCATCAGGGCGTCGAGATGGGAAAGCACTCAGTGATGCGGGCCCGCGCGGAAGCGGGGGGCCGCGCTCTGGTTTCCGGTGAAGCCGTACCCGTTGCCGAAGGAGTGATCCATGTCTAGCCAGTACGAAACCCTCACGGGTCCCGCGGATCCGGACTTCCCGGAGTACGACAACCCGCCGCCCGAGCCTTTGAAGCTGGCGGCCCAGTGGCTGGCGTCCGCCATCGACACCGGTGTGCGCGAACCCAAGGCTCTGGCCCTGGCCACCGCCGACCGCCGCGGCCGCCCTTCCAGCCGGACGGTGGTCGTGCTGGAGATCGACCAGCACGGCTTGCGTTTCAGCACCCACTCCACCAGCCGGAAGGGCCGGGAGATCGCCGAGAACGGCTGGGCGTCCGGGCTGCTGTACTGGCGGGAGACCGCCCAGCAGCTGATCTTCTCGGGGCCGGTCGTACGACTCGATGCGGCCGAGGCCGATCGTCACTGGGAAGCGAGGCCGGCACCCCTGCGTCCGATGTCCACCGTCTCCTGGCAGAGTGACCGGCTGGACGATCCCGAGGCGATGCTGAAGGAAGCCGAACGTCTGACACCACTCCAGGAAACGCTGGCACGGCCCGACCGGTTCGCCACTTATCGGCTGGAACCGACGTCGGTGGAGTTCTGGGCCTCGTCCTCCTCCCGCCTGCACCGCAGGCTCCGTTACGACCTCACCGAGGACGGCTGGCGGACCGTCCGCCTCCAGCCCTGATCCCCGTCCGAGGGCCATGGGGTGGGTCAGGGCCGGCGCAACCGGTAGCCACGGGGCGTGGCGTGGAATCCTGCCCCCTCGAGCAGGCCGGCGACCGGTGTCTGGTGCACCGGCGTACCGTCGGCCCGCTCTATGGTGAGGGTGGTGAGAGTTCCGTGCTGTACGGCTGACGCGAGCGCTTCGATCGCGCGCCCCGGGTCCTCGACAAAGGTGAGAAGGGTCTTTCCGCCGCGCTCCAGGTAGAGGGCGAGCCGACCGCCGTCGAGCACGACCAGGGCACCGGCCTTGCGTCCAGGCCGGTGATCGGGGCGGGTTCCCTCCTCGGACGGCCAGGGCAGTGCCGCGCCGTACGGCTGCGCCGGGTCCGTGGCAGCCAGGACCACGCATCCCTCGCCGGGGCTGTCGGCCCGCAGCCGGTCGACCGCTCCGGCGAGGGCGAACTGTGCCCCGCCGAGCCCTTCCACGAAATAGCCCCGGCGGCAGTGCCCGTTCTCCTCGAACGCCCGCAGCACCGGATAGACGCCCGCGAAACCACCGGGCAGGCGTTCGGCGGCGATCGCGCCCCGGGTGAAGACACCGTGCCGGTTCAGCAGCACCTCGGTCCGGGCTCGGGCGCGCTCTTCCGGACGGTCGGCCGGTTCGGGAAGCCGCCACCAGCGTCCGGCGGCGGTGGGCGGGCCGCTGCGGGACGGAAGTACGACCCGTCGCGACCTCGTCCGCGGCCGGTGTGCGGGGCGTCCGCCGGAGAGCGTCGCCCGCAGTGGTGCGAGGGTGTCGCCGGTGATGTGGCCCGCCCACACCAGGTCCCACAGGGCAGTGACCAGCGCCGCGTCGCCGACCGGTGCGTCATCGGCGGTGACCTGGCCGGACAGGGTGCGGAAGAAGTGGGCGCCGCTGGTGAGGGCGGCGAGGATCTTCTCGTGCAGCGGCGTGAGGGCGATCTCCTCCGGTGAGGGCAGCAGAAGGGGCGCGGTGTCCGAGAAGTAGAGCGCGACCCAGCCGTCGGCGCCGGGCAGCGCGCCGTGTCCGGCCCAGACGACGTCGCCCGCGGCGGTGAGTTCGTCCAGCAGTGCGGGGGAGTAGCCGGGCACCCTGGCGGGCAGTACGAGTGTCTCCAGGGCGGATGCGGGTACCACCGCGCCCTGCAACTGCTCGATCGCCGCTATCAGCGCGTCCATCGCGGGGATCCGGCGGGATTCCTTGCCGGCGTGTATGCCGTGCCAGCGGGGAGTGAAGACGGCGAGTTGCTCCGGCGGCACCGGTTCCACCTCGTGCCGGAGTTTCGCCAGGGAGCGACGGCGGATCAGCCGGAGAACCTCGGCGTCGCACCACTCCTCGCCGCGGCCTCCGCCACCCGAGGTCGGGAGGAACCGTCCGGCGACGACACGGTCGCCGAGCCGGTTGAGGGTATCGGTCACCACGGCGACGCCGACGCCCAACCAGGCGGCCACGTCGGCGGAGTGGAAGGGCCCGTGGGTGCGCGCATACCGCATGACGAGATCGCCGAGCGGGTCGGCCGAGGGTTCCAGGAACGCCTGGGGGATGCCCGGCGGCAGCGGCACGCCGAGGGCATCGCGGAGCCGGGCGGCGTCCTCGGCGGCGGCCCACCGGTCCTCTCCCGCGATCCGTACCCGGATGGCGCGGTGCCGGGCCTCCAGCTCGGCCATGAAGGGGGTCCCGTCCTCCAGGGGGCCGTGGGTGCGGAGCAGGTCGGCGGCGTCTTCCAGGTCCCTCGGCACCCGGAGGGCGCGTTCGACCCCGACCTGCTCGACCACCTCGGGATCGAGGAGATCCCGCAGGTCGGACTGGCCGAGCAGCTCGGCCAGCAGCGCGGAGTCCAGGGTGAGCGCCTGGGCTCGGCGTTCAGCGAGCGGGGCGTCCCCTTCGTACATGAACGCCCCGACGTAGCGGAACAGCAGAGAGGCCGCGAACGGCGAGGCAGTGGGTGTCTCGACGCCGACCACCCGGATCCGGCGGCTCGCGATGCCGCGCATCAGCTCGACCAAGCCGGGCATGTCGAAGACATCCCGCAGACACTCCCGCATGGCCTCCAGGGTGATCGGGAACGAGCCGTATCCCTCCGCCACGGCGAGCAGCTGGGACGAGCGCAGCCGCTGCTGCCACAGGGGGGTCCGCTTGCCGGGACGGCGGCGCGGCAACAGCAGCGCCCGCGCGGCGCACTCGCGGAACCGGGAGGCGAACAGCGCGGAACCGCCGAGTTCGGCGGTGACGATCCGCTCGATGTCATCGGGTTCGAAAACGGCGACATCGGCCGGGGGCGGTTCGGCGGAATCCGAGATGCGCAGCATGATTCCGTCGTCGGCGTGCAGTACCTGGGAGTCGGCGGCGGCCCCGGTTCCGTACCGTTCCCGCAGCCGCTGCGCCATCGCCAGCGCCCAGGGGGCGTGGACCCGCGACCCGTAGGGTGAATGGATGGCGACTCGCCAGTCGCCCAGCTCGTCGCGGAACCGCTCGACCACGATCGTGCGGTCGTCCGGGACGTGGCCCGTGGCCTCGCGTTGCTCGCGCAGATAACCAATCAGATTGCCGACCGCGTACGCGTCCAGTCCGGCGGCGCGCAGCCGCTCGGCGGGATCCGCCGAGGAGGCGATCTCCCGCAGGAAAGCGCCGATCGCCCGGCCCAGCTCGGCGGGGCGGCCCGCGGTGTCACCGGTCCAGAACGGCAGCTTGCCCGGCTGGCCGGGTGCGGGGGTGACGAGCACCTGGTCGGCGGTGATGTCCTCGATCCGCCAGGACGACGCCCCGAGCACGAACACGTCCCCCACACGGGACTCGTAGACCATCTCCTCGTCGAGTTCGCCCACTCTGGACTTGCGCTCACCGACGAGGTAGACTCCGAACAGCCCGCGGTCGGGAATGGTGCCACCGTTGGTGACGGCGACCCGCTGCGCGCCCGGGCGGGCGGTGAGGGTGCCGGCGACCCGGTCCCACACGATGCGCGGCCGCAGTTCGGCGAACTCTTCGCTGGGGTAACGGCCGGCCAGCATGTCGAGCGTGGCCTCCAGCACACTGTGGGGGAGAGTGGCGTAGGGGGCCGCGCGTTTGATCACGGCTGCCAGCTCGTCGACGGTCCACACGTCCATCGACGTCATCGCGACGATCTGCTGGGCCAGGACGTCGAGCGGGTTGCGCGGATAGCGCAGCTCCTCGATGTCGCCGGACTTCATCCGCTCGGCAACGACAGCCGTGGGTATCAGGTCGCCGCGGTACTTCGGGAACATCAGCCCCTTGGAGACCGCACCCACCTGGTGTCCGGCTCGGCCGATCCGCTGCAGCCCGCCCGCCACGCTGGGCGGTGACTCCACGCAAGCCACCAGGTCGACCGCGCCCATGTCGATGCCCAGCTCCAGACTCGAGGTGGCTACCACGGCCGGCAACCGCCCGGATTTGAGGGCCTCCTCGATCTCCTTGCGCTCCTCCTTGGACACCGAGCCGTGGTGGGCGCGGGCCACCACGGCTGGAGAGGCCGTCACGGCTGGAGGGGCCGTCACGGCTGGAGGGGCCGCCGCGCCCTGCGCCCGCCCCGCCGTCCGCGCCGGGTCCGTGCCAGGCGGCTCGGTCTCCGCGGCCAGCTCATTGATCCGCCCGCAGAGCCGCTCGGTGAGGCGCCGCGAGTTGGCGAAGACGATCGTGGAGCGATGGTTCTCGATCTCCTCGAGCAGGTGGCGCTCGACGTGTGGCCAGATCGATTTCCGCTCACCCGACTCCGCGGCCTCGGCCATGTCCTCGACCGGCACCACGACCCGAAGGTCGAAGCGCTTGTCGGCCGGCGGCTGGACGACCGTGGCGGGGCGGGGGCCGCCGAGCCAGGCGGCCACCTCGACGACCGGCCTGACCGTCGCTGACAGTCCGATCCGCTGCGCGGGGCGGGACAGCGACACATCGAGCCGTTCCAGCGCCAACGCCAGGTGGGCACCGCGCTTGGTACCCGCGAGGGCATGGACCTCGTCGACGATGACGGTCTCGACATCCCGGAGCGTTTCCCGGGCCTGCGAGGTCAGCAGCAGGTACAGCGATTCGGGGGTGGTGATGAGGATGTCGGCGGCCTCCCGGAGGAACCGCTGCCGCTCCTTCGCGGACGTGTCCCCGGAGCGTAACGCGACCGAGATGTCCGGTTCCGGGGCACCGAGCCGCCGCGCGGTGTGCTTCATGCCGGTCAGCGGGGCCCGCAGATTGCGTTCCACATCGACGGCAAGCGCCTTGAGCGGCGAAACGTACAGCACGCGGCACCGCCTCGACTTCCGGCCCGGCCGACTGCCGGCTCCGTCGGCCCCCGGGGCCGTGCCCTGGGCGAGCCGGTCCAGCGACCACAGGAAGGCGGCAAGCGTCTTACCGGAACCGGTCGGGGCGATCACCAAGGTGTTCTCGCCGCGAGCGATCGCCTGCCACGCCTGCTCCTGCGCGGGTGTCGGCGCGGCGAAGGACGCGGTGAACCACTCCCGCGTCACCCGCGAGAACATCTCGAGTGCGGGCATGGGACCCATGGTGCCTCCCGATCTGTCCGGACGTCTGACGATGGTTTCGGCCGGTCATGGGGCGGTGAGCCTTGGTGCCGCCATGAACGTCCGTATGGCACCGGGCACATGACGTCACGGCTGGACGAGGCGCTCTCGCAGGAAGCGGCCCGTGTGGCTCCCGTCGACGGCGGCCACCTCCTCCGGGGTGCCGGCGGCGATGACCGTTCCACCGCGTGAGCCTCCCTCCGGGCCCATGTCGATGATCCAGTCCGCCGTCTTGATCACGTCGAGATTGTGCTCGATGACGATGACCGTGTTGCCGGCGTCCACGAGCCGGCCGAGCACCCCGAGGAGCCTGTTGACGTCATCGAAGTGCAGGCCGGTGGTCGGCTCGTCGAGCACGTAGACGGTCCGGCCGGTGGAGCGCTTCTGCAACTCCGCGGCGAGCTTGACGCGCTGCGCCTCCCCTCCGGAGAGAGTGGTGGCGGGCTGGCCGAGCCGGACGTAGCCCAGTCCTACATCGTCGAGGGTCTGCAGATGACGTTTGATCGCCGGGATCGGGCCGAAGAACTCCAGAGCCTCCTCGACCGGCATGTCCAGGATGTCGGCGACGGTCTTCCCTTTGTAGTGGACCTGGAGGGTCTCCCGGTTGTACCTGGCTCCGTGGCAGACCTCGCACGGCACATAGACGTCCGGCAGGAAGTTCATCTCGATCTTGACGGTGCCGTCTCCGGAGCATGCCTCGCATCGACCGCCCTTCACATTGAAGGAGAACCGGCCGGGTCCGTATCCGCGCACCTTCGCCTCGGTGGTCTGCGCGAAGAGCTTCCGCACGTGGTTCCACACGCCCGTATAGGTCACCGGGTTGGAGCGCGGCGTGCGTCCGATGGGCGACTGCTCCACATGGACGACCTTGTCGACCAGCTGGGTGCCGGTGATCCGGGTGTGCTTGCCGGGGACGACTGTGCGGGCTCTGTTCAGCTCCCGGGCGAGCGCGTTGTAGAGGATGTCGTTGACCAGAGTCGACTTGCCGGAGCCGGAGACGCCCGTGACGCAGGTGAGGACACCGAGCGGGAACTCCACGTCGATGTCCTGGAGGTTGTGGGCGCGAGCGCCCTTCACCACCAGCGCGCGCTTGCTGTCGCCGCTTCGCCGCTGCCGGGGTACGGCTATCGCGCGCCGGCCGGAGAGGTACGCACCGGTCAGCGACTGCTCGCAGGCCAGCAGCTCCTCCACTGTCCCCGAGACCACTACCTGGCCGCCGTGCTCTCCCGCCTCCGGGCCGATGTCCACCACCCAGTCCGCGGCGCGGATCGTGTCCTCGTCGTGTTCGACGACGATCAGCGTGTTGCCGATGTCCCGCAGGCGCTCCAGCGTCCTCAGCAGACGCTCGTTGTCGCGCTGGTGCAGTCCGATCGAGGGCTCGTCCAGGACGTAGAGAACGCCGACGAGTCCGGCTCCGATCTGCGTGGCGAGGCGGATCCGCTGTGCCTCGCCGCCGGCGAGCGAGTCGGTCGACCGGTCGATGGTGAGGTAGTCGAGACCGACATCGAGCAGGAATTCGAACCGCGTGTTGATCTCCTTGATCACCTGCTCGGCGATTTGCCGGTCGCGGTCCGACAGTTCGAGTGCTCCGAGGAATTCGGCGCACTCGCTGACCGACATCGCCGAGACCTCGGCGATCGACTTCCCGGCCACGGTCACGGCAAGCGAGGCCGGTTTGAGGCGGGCGCCCTGGCAGGCCGCGCAGGGGATCGCCCGCATGAACCCCTCGTAGCGCTCCCGGGTCAGCTCCTTGTCGGTGCCGGAGTGCCGGCGCTGGACCCAGGCGATGACGCCCTCGAAGTCGGCGTCGTACGAGCGCTGCCGGCCGAAGCGGTTCTTGTAGGACAAGTGGACCTGCTCGCTGTGGCCGTGCAGGATCGTCTCCCGCACCTTCGTCGGCAGCTGCTCCCAGGGCGTGTCCAGGTCGAACCCCATGGCCTTGCTCAGCGCCTCCAGCATGCGGTCGACCAGGAGGCGGCCGAAGTATTCGCTCACGGGCCCGCCCGACCACGGCGCGATCGCCCCGCCGCTGAGCGTCTTCGACGGGTCGGGGATGATCAGCTCCGGGTCGACCTCCAACCGGTTGCCCAGGCCGGTGCATTCGGGGCAGGCGCCGAACGGGGAGTTGAACGAGAACGACCGGGGCTCCAGCTCCTCGAACGACAGGTCGTCGTGGGGGCAGTACAGGTGCTCGGAGTAGAGCCGCTCGCGGTGCGGATCGTCGTCCGCCCGGTCGATGAAGTCCAGGAGGATCGTCCCGCCGGAGAGCCCGAGGGCGGTCTCCACGGAGTCGGTGAGGCGGCGCCGTGCCGACTCCTTCACCGACAGCCGGTCGACGACGATCTCGATGTCGTGGTTTTCGTACTTCTTCAGTACCGGCGGCTCGTCGAGCCTGACCAGGGTGCCGTCCACCCGGGCCCGCGAGAACCCCTTGGTCTGCATCTCCCGGAACAGCTCGGTGTACTCCCCCTTGCGGCCGCGGATCACGGGGGCCAGCACCTGGAAGCGGGCGCCCGCGTCCTGTTCGAGCACCCGGTCGACGATCTGCTGCGGGGACTGCCGGGTGATGGGGCGTTTGCAAAGCGGGCAGTGCGACTTGCCGATCCGCGCCCAGAGCAGCCGCAGGTGGTCGTAGACCTCGGTGAGCGTACCGACCGTCGAGCGGGGATTCTTCGAGGTGGACTTCTGGTCGATGGAGATCGCGGGGGAGAGCCCCTCGATTAAGTCGGCGTCGGGTTTGTCCATCTGACCGAGGAACTGGCGCGCATATGCCGACAGTGACTCCACATAGCGGCGCTGGCCCTCGGCGAAGATCGTGTCGAAGGCGAGGCTCGACTTTCCGGACCCGGACAGGCCGGTGAAAACAATCATCGAGTCGCGCGGCAGGTCGAGGGTGACGTCTTTGAGATTGTGTTCGCGGGCTCCACGAACGACAAGGCGATCGGACACGGGAGACTCTCGTTCCTAGGAGGCGTCAGCAATGCGAACGGATGAGACCACACGGAGCGTGCACCGTATGAGCGTAGTCTCCGGCACTGACAGGGGCTCTCGTGAAAGCTTTCCGGGGCCCGCAAACGGACCGCACCACGCAGTCGCAAGTGGGCGCCCGTGGTCCGCTGGTTGAGGTAGACCGCCGTTGGCCACGAGTACGATTCCGGCGCACCAGGGAGCTTCGTGAGCGAGGACACCATCCAGGGACCGACCAGGGAACTGCTCGGCCACCTCACCGATCAGCTCGGCGGCGACCCCGTCTGGGCGGACGCGCTCGGCCGGCTCGGCAGCGGTGCTGTGTCACTGCACCTGGCGTTGCTGGCCGAGCCGTTCCTCAGTCTGCTGATGGACGGCAGCAAAACGATCGAGTCGCGGTTCTCGCGGGTGAGATGTGCCCCCTACGGCTGCCTGGCCGAAGGAGACGTCGTCGCGGTGAAGAAGACGGGCGGCGCGGTCGTGGGGGCGTTCATCGCCGGTCCGGTCGCCGGCTACCAGCTCACCGGGGACCGCATCGACGAGCTGCGCGAGCGGTTCGCCGCCCGGATCCGCGCCACCGGCGAGGAGTTCTGGGCCGAGCGCGCCGACTGCGCCTATGCCACCCTCGTCGAGGTCTCCCACCTGCGGTCTCTTCCCGCGATCGCCTTCCCCAAGAAGGACCGCCGGGGCTGGGTCCTGCTGCGCGGTCGCCGGGCAAGCCCCTGAACGCGCTCAAACACACCACAGCACTGCGGTCCCGCTGTCCGGCAGCGAGGACGGGCACGCTCGGCGTGTGAGCGGCGGCGTGGTGGATCTCGGCGGTGCGGCGGCGGGTGTACTCGACGGCCGGCTTTCGGCGCGGCGCCGACGACGCCGTTCCGGGCGGGCGTGCTCGCAAGATGGTGCTGCCGGCTCACATGGTGCCGATGATTCAGCTCGCCCGGCCGGACAGTCGCTTCTCCTCGGCTTCGAAGGTGCGCAGCAGATCGGCCGCGACGCTCACGGCGATGGTCGCGGGGTCCTTGCCGGTGATGTCGGCCAGCCCGATCGGGGTCTTGATCCGGTCGATGGCGGTCTCGCCGTGACCGCCCTCGTCGGCGAGGCGCTTGCGGAAGCGCGCCCACTTGGCGGCCGAGCCGATCAGCCCGATGGAACCGAGATGGGACGTGCGCAAAGCGGCGTCGCACAGGGCGGCGTCCTCCGCGTGATCATGGGTCATGATCAGGACGTGGGTGCCGTGCGGCAACTGCTCCAGCACCTCTTCGGGCAGCAGGGGCGTGTGGTGCACGTGGACCTGTGCCACCGCGTCCGCCAGCACGTCGAGCCGCTCCTCGGTGAGGAGGTCGGAGCGGGTGTCGATCAGGTGGAGGTCGAGGTCCTGGCGTGCCAGGACGCGTGCCAGTTCCAGGCCGACGTGCCCGACGCCGAAGATCGCGACCGCTCGTACCACCGGCAGCGGTTCGAGCAGCACCGAGACCGTGCCGCCGCAGCACTGCACGCCGTGCTGGTTGGTGACCTTGTCGTTCAGCGCGAAATCGATCAGCTCCGGCTCCGGAGCGGCGGCGGCCATCATCTCCCGGGCCCGGTCGATCGCGACGGCCTCGACGTTGCCGCCACCGATCGAGCCCCACGTCCCGGAACGCCCCACGACGAGCTTGGCACCGGCGTCACGGGGGGCGTGGCCGCGCACGGTCGCGACGGTCACCAGCACGCCCGGTTCCCGGCGTGCTCGCAACCGCGCGACCGCGGCGACCCATGTCATGTCAGGCACCGCTCGGCGCTTTCGCGTCGGTGGCGGCCCGGGACGCGCCGTGGGCGGTGTGCCCGTCTCCGGCCTGTCCGTTCGCGCCGCGTCCGTTCCCGGCGTGGCCGTTGGCGGCGGAGCCGCCGCGGGTCTGGCCCTCGCGGGAGGCATCACCCTGGCGGGCGGCCTGGATCGCCCAGTACACCGCCTCCGGCGTAGCGGGCGAGGCCAGCTCGACGGCGACCCCGCTGGGTCCGAACGCGGCGGCGGCCTGCCGCAGCGCTTCCCTCACCGAGAACGCCAGCATCAGCGGAGGCTCGCCCACGGCCTTGGAACCGTATACGGCGCCCTCCTCGGTGGCGTTCTCCAGCAGGGTGACGTTGAACTCCTCGGGCATCTCCGAGAAGCTCGGCAGCTTGTAGGTGCTCGCGGCCTGGGTCAGCAGCCGGCCGCGGTTCGGCCCGTCACTGACGTCCCATCGCAGATCCTCGAGCGTCAGCCAGCCCGCGCCCTGTACGAAACCGCCCTCGACCTGACCGATGTCGATCAGCGGGGAGAGGCTGTCGCCGACATCGTGGACGATGTCCACCCGCCGGATGCGGTAGGCGCCGGTGAAGCCGTCCACCTCGACCTCGGCCGCGGCGGCGCCGTAGGCGAAGTACTTGAACGGGGAGCCGTGGAACGTCCTGGCGTCCCAGTGCAGGCCCTCGGTCCGGTAGAAGCCGGCCGCGGACAGCTGGACCCGCTGGAAGTACGCGGTGCGCACCAGGTCGTCCCAGGCCAGCTCCTTGTCGCTGCCCAGGGCGCGCGCGACGCCCTCGACGACGCGCACGTCCGAGGCGTTCGCACCGAGCTGGGTGGCGGCCACCCGCGACAGCCGCTCGCGCAACTGCTCGCAGGCGTTCTTCACCGCGGCACCGTTGAGGTCGGCCCCTGAACTGGCTGCCGTGGCGGAGGTGTTGGGCACCTTGTCGGTACGCGTCGGGGCGAGCCGCACCTTGTGCAGGGGGATGCCCAGTGTGGTCGCGGCGACCTGCAGCATCTTGGTGTGCAGCCCCTGGCCCATCTCGGTGCCGCCGTGGTTGATCAGGACCGAGCCGTCCTTGTAGATCAGCACCAGCGCGCCGCCCTGGTTGAAGGCGGTGAGGTTGAACGAGATGCCGAACTTGATACCGGTGACCGCGAGCGCCCGCTTGGTGTGCGGGTGCGCGGCGTTGAAGGCGGCGATCTCGCGCTTGCGGTCGGCGATGCCGGCGCTCTCGTGCACCTGCTGCCAGGTGACGGCGATCCGCTCGGGGTGGGTGACCGGCTGCCCGTACGGCGTCGACTGTCCCTGGCCCGGCCGGTAGAAGTTGCGCTCCCGCAGCTCCATGGGGTCCAGACCGAGCCGCGGCGCGCACCGGCCCAGGATGTCCTCGATCACCAGCATGCCCTGGGGGCCGCCGAAGCCGCGGAAGGCGGTGTTGGAGACCGTGTGGGTCTTGGCGATACGACCGGCGACGCGCGCGTTGGGGATCCAGTAGGTATTGTCGATGTGGCACAGCGCGCGGGCCAGCACCGGCTCGGACAGGTCCAGGCTCCAGCCGCCGTCCGCGGTCAGCGTGGCGTCCAGGGCCTGGATGCGGCCGTCGGCGTCGAAACCGATCTTCCATTTGGCGTGGAACCCGTGGCGCTTGCCGGACATCGTCAGGTCCTGCGTCCGGTTGAGCCGGAACCGGACCGGCCGGCCGGTCAGCTTGGCGCCCAGTGCGGCGACGGCCGCGAAACCGTGCGGCTGCATCTCCTTGCCGCCGAAGCCGCCGCCCATCCGCAGGCACTGCACGGTGACCTCGTGGCTGGGTACGCCGAGCACGTGCGCGACGATGTCCTGGGTCTCGGAGGGGTGCTGGGTGCTGCTCTGGACGAACACCTGCCCACTCTCATCGACCTGGGCCAGCGCCGCGTGCGTCTCGAGGTAGAAGTGCTCCTGGCCGGAGAACTGGAACTCGCCGGTGAACACGTGCGCGGAGTCGGCGAAACCGGCGTCGATGTCACCGGTGGCCATCACCGGCTGGGCGCCGTGATAGCTGCCCGCCGCCATCGCGTCCTGGAGCGTGACCAGGGAGGGCTGTTCGTCGAGTTCCACCTCGACGGCCGCCGCACCGAGCCGGGCCGCCTCCAGGGTCTCGGCGAGCACCCAGGCGACCGCGTGGCCGTGGAACATGACCTCGTCGGGGAACAGCGGTTCGTCGTGCTTCATACCGGCGTCGTTGACACCGGGCACGTCGGCACCGGTCAGCACCCGGACCACGCCCGGCACCGCGAGCGCCGGCTCGGTGCGCAGCGCGGTGACCCTGCCGTGGGCCTTCATGACCTGGACCGGATAGGCGTGCAGCACGTCCTTGGTGCGAGGGACCAGGTCGTCGGTGTAGAGCGCGGCACCGGTGACGTGCAGGCGGGCACTCTCGTGCGGCATCGCCACGCCGACGAGGGGCTTTTCGGGGCGCTCGGACAGCTGGCTCATGACGGCACCGCCTCGGTGGTTCGTGCGTACAGCTTCAGCAGGCTCTGACCGAGCATCGCCGCCCGGTAGTCGGCGCTGGCGCGGTGATCGCTCATCGGCGTGCCCTGGGCGCGCAGCACCTGGGCGGCGGCCTCGACGGTCTCCGGCGTCCACGGTTCGCCCTCCAGGGCGGCCTCGGCCGGCAGGGCGCGGATCGGGGTGGCGGCCACACCGCCAAGGCCGATGCGTGCCTTGCGGACGATGCCGTCCTCGATGTCGAGCGCGAAGGCGGCCGCCACGCTGGAGATGTCGTCGAAGCGCCGCTTGGCGATCTTGTGGAAGGCCGTGACCGGTGACAGCGGCAGCGGGACGCGTACCGCGCGGATCAGCTCGTCCGGACGGCGCACGCTCTGCCGGTAGCCGGTGAAGTACTCCGCCAGCGGGACCTCGCGCTCACCGTCGGCGTCGGCGAGCACCACCGACGCCTCCAGCGCGAGCAGCACCGGCGGGCTGTCACCGATGGGGGAGCCGGTGCCCAGGTTGCCGCCGAGGGTCGCGCCGTTGCGGATGAGCCGGGAGGCGAACTGCGGGAACAGCTCCGCCAGTAGCGGGACGCTGCCATCGAGCCGGCGTTCGATCTCGGTGAGGGTGAGCGCCGCCCCGATCTCGATGCGGTCGGGCTCGACGCGCAGCTCCCGCAACTCGGGCAGCCGGTCGAGGGCGACCACGCAAGCGGCCCGGCGGGAGCGGATGTTCACCTCCACACCCCAGTCGGTGGAGCCGGCGACCACCACCGCGTCGGGCCGCTCGCGCAGCAGCCGCAGCGTCTCGGCCAGCGTGCTCTTGCGCACGAACGCGCTGTCGTCCCGGGTGTACTCGGTGGTGACCGGCGCGGGCGGTGACTGCTCACGCCGCCGCGCCAGCGGATCGTCGTCGGTGGGTTCCCCGACGGCGAACGCGGCGTCGCGGATCGGGCGGTAGCCGGTGCAGCGGCACAAGTTTCCGCTCAGCGCGTGCAGGTCGAAACCGTTCGGACCGTGCTCGGCGTCCGCGCTGTCGGACGGCTCCGTGTGCGCGCAGCGGTCGGGCCGGTAGTACTCGGCCGCCATGCTGCAGACGAAACCCGGCGTGCAGTAGCCGCATTGCGAGCCGCCGCGGACCGCCATCTCCTCCTGCACCGGGTGCAGGGCGGGCGGCACACCGGGCTCGTCGGCCCTGGCGAGGCCCTCGGAGGTGACGATCTCCTGACCGTCGAACGCCGCGACCGGGACCAGGCAGGCGTTGACCGCCACCCAGTCGGTGGGCTTGGTCACCCCGGGCCGGGCGACCAGGACCGAACAGGCACCGCATTCACCCTCGGCACAGCCCTCCTTCGTGCCGGTGAGGCCACGCTCGCGCAGGAAGTCCAGCACTGTGGTGTGCGGTGCGGCCGGTGAGATCGGGGTTTCTGTCCCATTGACCGTGACCCGCGCAGGTCGATTCATCATGTTCGCCAATTTCAGGCAGCTTTCTGTGTTCAGACGCGCCACGTGGGAGGAGCGGACGCAGGACGACACGTAGCGACGACGTGTCAGCAGATGATGGCGGGAAACCCGGAATGCGCCGTGGAAGGGCACATCAGAACGGCGTGCTCAGCAGCCGTGCGCGATCCGACCCGGAACCCAGACCGTGCGGTGGGCGAGGCGACACAGATCAGAGCTGGTGTTCATCCGCTGGTCGCCTCCTTCCGGTGATGAGGGGTCGGGCGTCCACCGCAAAGTAGTGGCTGGGGTCACTACGGTCAAGAGGCCGACCCCGCACTTCCCAGTGTGCAACAGCGGGCCCCAGGACGCTCGCGCGCGAGGAGTCCTACGGGCGAGAAGTGAGGCGTGACAGCGCTCGGCACCAGATTGGCTACTGTGTGCAATCGAACGAAGCCGATTCCCGGCGCCGCTCACGCACGCCGCGCCGATCTGTCACCCAAGAGAGTGACATGTACGTTTTAGTGGGTTTGCCGCGTTTAGCTTGACCGCCGCTGCCGATGCTCTTTGTGGTGAGCCGGCTGGGGGGAGAGACATGTGGAGGCGGCGCAGGACTGTCGGGCGGGGCTGTACCGGGCCAGAGGCTGGTGGCGTCCCGAACGGCTCGATGACGTGGTGCTGTGCCACGCCCCCGGTGCGGGGGAGCGGCCGGCCGTACTGGGACGGCGACCGCTGACCCATGCCCAGCTCGCCTCCGCCGTGGACGCGGCCACGGTCCGGCTGGCGGAACTGGGGCTGAGGGCACCGCACCCGGTGCTGGTGCAACTGCCCAACAGCGTCGAGATGCTCGTGCTCAGCCTGGCGTTGATGCGTATGGGCTGTCCGCCGATCCTGGCGCACCCGGCGCTGAGGGAACACGAACTCGCACCCCTCGTCACCGATCTGGCTCCGGTCGCGGCGGCCGTGCCGGGCCGCACCAGGCTGGGTGATTCCCCCGCGATGGTGCGCGAGCTGCGGCGGCACCACCCGGGACTGACCACGACGTTGGTGCTGGACGGCGAGGGCGGTGACGCGGATCTCCACGACCTGCTGCGCCCGGGCCCGCCTCCTGCCGACCGAGTGCACCGCGCGGCGCCCGAGGACGTCGCCCTGTACTTCCTCTCCAGCGGTACGACCGGCCCGCCCAAGGCGATTCCGCGCAGCCACGAGTCCCTCGGGTTCGTCATGCGGCACGCCGCGGTCGCCGCCGGGCTGGGCACAGAGAGCGTCTATCTGGCGGCCCTGCCGACCACACACAGCTTCTCCTTCGCCCACCCCGGGATCCTGGGGGCGCTGGCCCAAGGCGGTGCGGTCGTCCTCGCGGAGTCGGGGGACGTCGAACTGGTGCTGGAGCTGGCCCGGGCGGAACGGCCCACGCACTGCGCACTCGTCCCCGCCCTCGTCGAGCAGTTGCTGGCCCGAGCGCCCCACCAGTCGGCACCGCCGCCCCCTGGGCTCGTCCTCCAGGTCGGCGGCGCGCGTCTCGCCCCGGCGACGGCGCGGCGCGTCCACGCGGAGCTGGGCTGGCGGCTCCAGCAGGTGTACGGCATGAGCGAAGGGCTGCTGTGCTTCACGCGGCTGGACGATCCCGGGGAAGTCGTCGCCGGCACCCAGGGCCGGCCGATCGCGCCCGGCGACGAACTGCTGGTCGTCGGAGAGGACGGGCGTCCCGTGCACGGCCGGGAGCAGGGGGAGCTGTGGACGCGGGGCCCCAGCACGATCACCGCGTACGCGGGCAGGGCCGCGCGGGAGGCGGGCAGGTTCGGGCCGGAGGGGCACTACCGCACGGGCGATCTGGTGCGCCTCACGCCTGACGGCAACCTGCTGGTGACGGGCCGCGCCAAGGACGTCATCAACCGGGCCGGGGAGAAGATCGCCGCCGACGACGTGGAGGCCGTCATCGGACGGCATCCGCGGGTGCGCGAGGTGTCCGTCGTCGGCTTCCCGCACCCTCTCTACGGGGAGGCGACCTGCGCGGTGATCGTGGCCGAGCCCGGGACGGCACGGCAGGCGGCTTCCGAAGCGGCGGAGCCGGCGGCACAGCGACCGCCGGGGCAGCGGCCGGTTCCCCCGCCCCTGACGCTCCGTCAATTGCGTGCCTTCCTGCACACCGAAGGGCTCGCCGCGTTCAAATCTCCCGACCGGCTCCTCGTGGTGGGGAAGCTGCCCCGCACCGGCATCGGCAAGGTCGACAAAGCAGCCGTCCGGCGCCTGGTGCACGGGGAAGGGGAGCAGGCCGCTCCCAGCAGCCAGACGATCGCGCCCTCCTGAGCGGTGCCCTCTCGCCGTTCCCCTCTCCTCCCCACCCCTTTTTCTCCTCCGGCTCCTACCGCTCTTGAAAGGATGTCCATGGCCGACGCGCCACGTCCCGTACGTCACGAGCCTGTCGCCGTCATCGGAGTCGCCTGCCGCCTCCCAGGCGGGATCGACGGGATCGACGCGTTGTGGAGCGCCCTCAGCGAGGGCCGGGATCTGATCAGTGAGGTGCCCGACGACCGCTTCGACAAGGCGTGGTTCGGCTCGGCCGATCCACGGCGGCCGGGCAAGAGCTACACCTTCGCCGGAGGATTTCTCGACGACATCGAGAGCTGGGACGCCGCCTTCTTCGGCATCTCTCCGCGCGAGGCCGCGCGGATCGATCCCAAGCAGCGCATGGCACTGGAGATGGCCGCGGAGGTGTTCGACGACGCGGGAGTCGACCCGGCGGGGCTGGGCGGCTCCTCGACCGCCGTCTACATGGGCGTCTATTCGCACACCTACGGGGCGTTCCAGACGCGGGACCCGGCGTCGATCGACGCCCCCACCGCCATGGGCAGCGCGGGCACAGCCGTCGCCAACCGGGTGTCCTACCACTTCGATCTCCGCGGTCCCAGCCTCACGGTCGACACCGCCTGCTCCTCCTCCCTGATCGCCGTGCACCAGGCATGCGAGGCGCTGGAGCGGGGCAGTTGCGGTCTGGCGCTGGCCGGAGGGGTCAATCTCGTCCTGGACCCGTACGAGTACATCATCGCTTCCAAGGCGCAGATGCTCTCCCCGACCGGGCGCAGCCGCGCTTTCTCGGCCGCCGCGGACGGCTTCGTACGGGCCGAGGGCGGCGGGGTGGTGCTGCTGAAGCGGTTGCGGGACGCGGTGGCCGACGGGGACCGGGTGCACGCCGTGCTCCTCGGCAGCGGAACCAACTGCGACGGACGCACACCGGGGCTGGCCCACCCCAACGTGGCGGCGCAGCGGGACCTCTTGCGGGACGTGTACGCGAGTACAGGTGTGGTGCCAGACGACCTCGCCTATCTGGAGGCGCACGGCACCGGCACCCTCGCCGGGGATCTGACAGAGTGCACCGCCATCGGGGAAGCCCTCGGCCGGCAGCGGTCCACGGCGTTGCCCATCGGTTCCGTCAAGACCAACATCGGGCACCTGGAGGCCGCGGCCGGGGTCGCGGGGCTGCTGAAGGCGATCTCCGTGCTCCGCTACGGCAGTGTTCCCCCCTCCCTCCACGCGGAGCCACTCAATCCCGAGATCGACTTCACGGGCCTGGGAATCGATCCGGTACGCACCCTGCGGCCCCTGGAGAGCGCGGGCCGGGGCCTGGTGGGGATCAACTCCTTCGGCGCGGGCGGCGCCAACGCCCACGCCGTGCTCGGACCGCCGCCTCGGTCGCCTCGCCGGCACCGGCCGGTCCGGCCGGCAGCGGCGACCCGGTCGGTCCGTACGGCCGGCCCGGACGCGACCTCGCCACCGGACCCGACGGCAACGGGGAGGGCGGTGCGCGCCGGGGGAGCGGCCAAGGCGACTTCCAAGCGGCTTCCCGTTGTCGTCTCGGGGCACACCGAGGCAGCCGTGCGCCAGGCCGCAGGCGCGTTCTCCGAACGGTTCCGCTCCGCCGATCCCGCCGAGTTCTACGACCTTGCGGCGACCGCCTGCACCCGCCGGGGGCACCACACCTACCGCGCCGCCGTGCTGGCCTCGGACACGGCGGAGGCGGCCGAACTGCTGGCCGGACTGGCCTCCGACACGCGGACCGCCACCGACGCGCGGGCCGCCGCCACCGCCACGGACACGCCCGCGCCCGGAACCCCCGACGCCTCCGGCGCACTCCGCACCGCCGTGGAGACGGGGAAAACCGCGTTCGTCTTCTCCGGCAACGGCTCGCAGTGGGCCGGGATGGGAGCCGACCTTCTCGACACCCTGCCGGCCTTCCGCGACGAGGCCGCCCGGGTGGACGCCGCGCTGCGTCCACTCGTCGGCTGGTCCGTGCTGGAGGAGCTGCGCGCACCGGCCGGACGCGCGCGCTTCCACCGCACCGAGTTCGCCCAGCCGGCGCTCTTCGCCGTGCAGGCCGGGCTGGTGGCCGAGCTGGCCGAACGGGGCGTACGGCCGGCAGCCGTGACGGGCCACAGCGTGGGCGAGGTCGCCGCCGCCTACACCTGTGGAGCGCTGGACCTGGAATCGGCCGCGCGGGTCGTGGCCGAGCGCAGCCGTGCACAGGGCGGCACGGCGGGGCGGGGCAGGATGGCCGCGGTGGGTCTGTCGGTGGCACGTGCCGAGAAGGAACTGCACGCCTTCGGTGGCCGGCTGGAGATCTCCGGCATCAACGACGAGGAGAACGTCACCGTGGCGGGGGCTGCCCAGGCGCTGCGGGAGCTGGGAGAACGGCTCTCACTCGAAGGTGTCTTCTTCCGCGCACTCGATCTCGACTACGCCTTTCACAGCCGGGTGATGGACCCCCTCGAAGAGCCGCTGCTGCGGGCGTTGGCGGGGCTCCGCCCGCGGGCCCCGCACATCCCGATGATCTCCACCGTCACCGGCGCCCCACTCGGACCGGGGGAGGCGGACGCCCAGTACTGGTGGCGGAACGTACGGGAACCCGTGCTGCTGGCACAGGCGGTCGGGGCACTCGCCGCCGAGGGGCACGACATCTTCGTCGAGATCGCCCCCCATCCTGTACTGCGCGGCCACCTGAAGCGGGCGGGAGGCCGGAGGCGGCGACGGACCGCCGTCATCCCCACGCTGCTGAGGCCGCCCGCCGCCGAGGGGCCCGCGGGCAGCACCCGCGCCGGTGAAAGGCCACGCGACGAAGCGCCTGAGAAGGACGGAGCGCCTGAGAAGTGCGGCGACGAGCCGCGTCGCGGAAGCGGGCGGGGGCCCGCACAGCTGGACGCCGCCACCTGCGCGGTGCTCGCCTGCGGCGCACAGGTCGAGTGGGGCGCGTTCTTCCCCGTCCGGGCCGAGGTGACCGACCTCCCACGCATCGCCTGGCAGCGCGAACGGCACTGGAACGGTGCGGGGGAGTGGTGGGCTCCGCTGACCGGGAAGGGGCGGGGACGCTACGAGCACCCGCTCCTCGGCGTACGGGCACCGCTCCGCGCACCCGGCTGGCACGGTGAGGTGGAGCCGTCCCGGCTGCCGTGGCTGGCGGACCACCGGCTGGGCGGCACGGTCGTGATGCCCGCCGCGGCGTTCGCCGAGATGGCGATGGCGGCCGGACGCCACGCCCTCCGGACAACCGCCTCCGCCGTGGACCCGGCCTCCGTCGCGGCCGGTGCCGAGGTGTACGACCTCGACATCCGGCGCCTGCTGTCCCTTCCGTGGGACGACCCGGAGATGGACGTGCGCACACAGGTGTCCGTCGACGAGGGCGGACGTGTCGAGATCGCGGCCCGGGCGGGTGACGCGGGCGAGGGCGAGTGGCGGACCCACGCCCGGGGTTTCGTGCGGCCGCTGGGCGGCGAGCCCCCGGCTCCGCCCGATGTCCGCGAGGTGACCCGCGCCCCGGACGCACGCCGCTGGAGCGGTGAGGAGCACTACGCGAGGATGGCGGCGGCGGGAATCGACTACGGCCCCGCCTTCCGTACCCTGCGCACGCTGCACGCAAAGGGCTCGCGTGCGGTCGCGGCCTACTCGCTGGAGCGGCCCGGACCGGGGTTCGAGGTCCACCCGGCGCTGCTGGACGCGGCGCTGCAGGCCGGTGCGGTACTGCTGGCGGACGCGGGCGGCGACCCCTTCCTCCCGGACTTCCTCGGCTCCGTCCGCCGATGGCGACCGCCCACCGACACCGGTCACATCCACGTCCGGCTCCGTGCGGCCACCGCCGACGAGGCCGTCTTCGACATGGTCCTGACCGACCCCGCCGGGGTGGTCACGCTGGAGATCGAGGAGTACCGGGCGAAGCGGTTCCGCGGCACGGCGCAGGGGGCACGCCACTACCGCACCGAGTTGCGCGCGGCGTCGCGGCCCGGCCCGGCCCCGCGGCCCGACGCACCCCCGCCCCGCGCACTCCCCTCCCCCCAGGAGCTGGCCGAGGCGGCGGCACAGGCGGTGGAGAAGAGCGACGAGGAGACGGCGGCTGCCCTGTACCGGGCCCTGGTCGCTGTGACCGGACACCACGGCGCCAAGGTGCTGCGCGAACTGGCAGCCGGCGACGGCCCGTTCGGACTGGACGAACTGTCCGCCGCGGGGGTGCTGCCGCGGTACCGGAAGCTGGTCTCGCTGCTCGCCACCACCGCCGAACAGCAGGGCCTCCTGGAGAACCTCTCCCCGTCCGGACAGCAGCCGCGGTGGCGGGTGTGCGCACCGGTCAGGACCGGGACGGCACAACAGCTGGAAGCGATCGACCGGGCGTTTCCGGGTCACACGCCGATTCGCCTGCTGTACGAGAGGTGCAGCCGTCATCTGCGCGCGGTGCTGACGGGGGAAGCGGACGCGGTGCAGGTCGTCTTCCCCGACGGGGAGACGCACCAGGCGCAGTACTGCTACGAGTCGGCGCCCGGGGTGCGCAACGGCATCCAGCGGGCCACGGCGGCGGTCGCGGCACTGGCCGAACGCTGGCCCTCCGACCGTCCGTTGCGGATCCTGGAGGTCGGCGGCGGAACCGGTTCGCTCACCGCGGCGCTGCTGCCGCTGCTGCCCGCACACCGGACCGAGTACGTCTTCACCGATGTCTCCGCCCACCTGCTCCAGCAGGCCCGCACCCGGTTCGCGCCCTATGACTTCGTGCGGTACCAGCCCTTCGACCTGGAACGGGACCCTGCCGAGCAGAACTTGGACGGGGAGTGGTTCGATCTGGTGGTGGCGGTCAACGTGCTGCACGTCGCCTCCGATCTGACGGACGCCGTACGACGGGTGACCTCCACCCTCGCCCCCGCCGGGCGACTGCTGGTGATCGAGAACCACGACCCACGGCCGCTGGCGCTCGTGTTCGGCCTGCTCGAGGGGTTCTGGAACTACCGCGACACCGGACTGCGCGCCTCGTCGCCCCTGCTGGGCGCGGAAGGCTGGCGGGACGTGCTGCACACGTGCGGCTTCGAGTCGGTCGTCCGCCTCGGGGCGGCGGAGGGAACCGGGGAAGCCGGATCCTCCGCGGGCGAGGAGCAATCGGCGCTGCTCGCCCAGCTGCCGGACAGCGTCCGGCAGCCGTCGCCCGCGCTCCTCGTACCGGGGCGGCGGGTGCGGGGGCGTTGGGCGGTGGTCGGCGAGGAGGGGAGCGGACCACTGGCCGACGTGCTCTGCGGTTGCCTGGCGCAGTCGGGCGGCGACGTCACCGTCGTGCGCACCCGCCGAACGGCCGCGGAATGGGACACGCTGGTCGGTGAGGTCCGGCCGGACGAGGTGGTGCTGGTGACCGGTTCACCGGCCGCCCAGGCGGAGGGCGACACCTCGCACTCCGGCACGTCCGGGCCGGGCACCGCCCACGGCGAGATGGCGGCGGCGCTCGCTCGCATCGCCGCGCTCCGGGCACTCCTCAAGGCGGTGGACGGCACAGCGGACCCCACCGGCGGCATGCGGAGGGGCGGCAGGGCGCCCGTCCCGCGCCTCTGGATCGTGAACACCTCCGCCGGCGCCCTCCCCGTCCCCGGTGCCGCCCCGTCGCCCGTCGAGGCCGTGACATGGGGGCTGGCCCACGCACTCGACGCCGAGCGCCCCGATCTGGGCGTGCGGCACATCGCGCTGCGCCCCACCGGCGACCCGGACACCGACGCACGCCTCCTCGTCGAGGAACTGCTCTCTCCCGGTGACGAGGACGAGATCGTACTGACCCGGCAGGGCCGCTTCGTCTCCCGGCTGCTGCCCGCACCGCGCGCGCTGACCGCGTCCGGGGAGGGCACCCGCGAACTGCTCGTCCACGACCCCGGGCCCGGGTACGGCCTGGCATGGGAGGAGGCGGCACCGCAGGAGCCGGGCGGCCTGGGGGAGGGTGAGGTCCTCGTCGAGGTCCGGGCCGCCTCGGTTGCCCCCAGGGACGTCGCACGGGCGAGGGGCGAGGTGGCGGCGGCCGCCGACGGAGCCGGCCGCCACCGGCCCGGCGCCGAACTCGCGGGCGTGGTGGTCGGTGTGGGGCCAGGGGTCACCGGTCTGACCGCCGGCCGGAGGGTCTACGGCCTCGCCCGTGGGGCCTGCGCCACCCGGGTGCGGGCACGGGCCGACCTGCTGGCTGAGATCCCCGACGGCATGCGGTTCACGGAGGCGGCCACGTTGCCCGCGGCCTACCTCACCGTCCGGCGGGGGCTGGGGCAGCTGGCGCGGCTCCAGCGCGACGAGACCCTGTTCCTGCGCGGCGCGGGGGGCGGCCTCGCCCTCGCGGCCCTCGACCACGCCCGGCAGGTGGGGGCCCGGGTGATCGCCGCCGCCGGGCGGAAAGCGGACCGTGCCATGCTGCGGACGGCGGGCGTGAGCGAGGTCTTCGACAGCGGCGATCCCGCACTTCCCCGGTACCTGCGAAGGCTCACCGGGCAGGGACCCGACGTGGTGCTGGACTGCGCGGGTCCGGACGCCTCCGACGCCGCCGAACTGCTGCCTCCCGGTGGCCGTCTCGTCCGCGTCGTACAGGGAGCACAGGACGACGGCCGGGCGCCGCGACCGCGGCACAGCGATGTGCTCCTGGCCTCGGTGGACACCGAGTGGGCCGTCACCGCGCGCCCAACTGCCACCGCCCGGCTCTTCAGGGAGGTGGCAGGGCTGGTCGCCGAGGGCGCCTACCGGCCGCTGCCGTTCACCTGCCACCAGGGAGACCGGGCGGCTGAGGCGTTCGACTGGATGCGCAAGGGCTTCAGCACGGGACACACGGTGCTGGACCTCGGCCGCCCCCCTCGCATCCGCCGACGGCACCCCCGCCTCACACTCGACGGGGAGGGCTGTTATCTGGTCACCGGCGGTCTGAGCGGGTTCGGTGCCCGGACGGCCCGCTGGCTGGCGTCGCGAGGCGCCCGGCGTCTGGCCCTGGTCAGCCGCAGTGGCCAGGCCACCGAGGGCGCCGGCACGCTCCTGGGCGAACTGAGGGAGTCGGGCGCGCATGTCACGGCACACGCCGTCGACGTCTCCGAGCCCGCGCAGGTGCGGGCCCTGCTCGCGGAACTCGCCGCGGAGGGAACCCCGCTCCGGGGCGTGATCCACGCGGCGGTCGTGCTGCGGGACGCCGCGTTCGAGGACGGGGACGAGGACGCCGACCGGGCCGTCCTGGCTCCCAAGCTGGCCGGCACCCGCGTGCTGGACGCCGCGACGCGCACGCTCGACCTCGACTTCTTCGTCGTCTACTCCTCGGTGACCAACACCGTCGGCAACCCGCACCAGGCGACCTACGCCGCGGCGAACGCGGCGGCCGAAGCCATCGTGCGCGAACGGCGCCGGGCGGGGCTGCCCGGCCTCGCGGTGCAGTGGGGCGGCATCGACGGGGTCGGCGCGCTGGCCGACCAGGTCCTCGCGGAGAGCGTGCGCAAGCGGGGGATGGGTCTGGTGACCCTGGAGGAAGCGTTCGCCGCGCTGGAGGAGCTGCTCGACCACGGCGGCGGTGATCGCCCCGGCGAGCAGCACACCGCCGCCACCGACGTCACCGCCGTGATCAATATCGACTGGGAGCGGCTGGCCGAGGTCCGCCCCTACATCCGCGAGCGCGCCCGGTTGCGGCACCTCGCCCCGCTGTCCGGGCACGTCGACTCCACCGCGCTGGAGGCCCAGCGCAAACGTCTCGTCGACGGCCCGCCGGACGAGGCGCGAAGCGTCGCCGAGGAGATGCTGAGCCGCGTCGTCGGCCGCGTCCTCGGCACCCCGCCGGGCGGCATCGACCGCTCCCGTCCTCTCGACCAGCTCGGCATCGACTCCATCATGGCGACCGAACTGATCAGCGCCGTCCGCCAGGAGTTCGGCTGCGAGCCGGCCGTCGTCGAGATCGCCTCCGGCCCGACGGTGACCGAACTGGCGGCCCGCGTGGTGGCGCGGCTGCGCGAAGCCGGTGCCGGTGCCGGTGCCGGTGAAGGGACGCGGCCGGGGACCGGTGCGGGGGAGGGGCGATGAGACTGCGTCTGCGGTCGTGGGGGGAGGAGAGCGGCGGCGGGGGAGCAGAGCGCACGGTGCTGCTCGTGCACGGGCTCGCTTCCGACTCCGGGACGTGGGAGGCGGTCGCGCCGCGCATCGCCCGGCTCGGCTACCGCGTCCTCGCCCCCGATCTGCGCGGACACGGAAGGAGCCCGCGCGGCTACTACAGCCCGCGGGCGCTCGCCGACGACCTCTGCCAGACGCTCCCCGTCGGAGCGGCTCTCGCCCTCGGGCACTCCGTCGGCGCGGCGGTGCTGAGCCTGGCCGCCGGGGCACTGGCTCCCCGGCGGCTCGGCTACGCGGAGCCCTACTGGGACATCGACGCCGTCTCCGAGCTGCCCGACGCCTCGTCCGCGAACCGGCTGATGGCGGTGACCCCGGAGCGGATCGCCGCCCAGCACCCCACCTGGCCCGAACGGATCGTCGCCGCCGAGGCGGCGGCCAGGGCCCGTTGGGACCCGCGCACCATGGTCGACCTCCACGCCCACGACATGCCACGGATACCCGGCAGGACCCCGGCCCCCTCCCTCGTGCTGCGGGCCGGCATCCCGGGGGTGGCACCGGAGCTGGACGAGCGGGAACTGGCACGGCGCGGATTCGAGGTCGTCACGCTGCCGGGTGCCGGGCATCTGCTCCACCACGACGAGCCGGAAGGCTTCATGGCCGTGCTCGGAGCATGGCTCGGCTCCGGAGGGCACACCGGGGGAACCGGCGAGGACGCGCGGGGCACCGGCGCGCACGCGGCCCGGTGAACGCCGCGTGCGACACGCCGGCCGGGACGCCGCGGAAGCACTGTGCGGAACGAGGAACGGACCGGAACGAGGGACGGACCGGAACAGAGGAGTCGGAGTGCCTGCCGCAGACCCGTCCTTGAGCACCCGGCTGCGCGGTATGTCCGCCGGGGAGCGGGAGCGCCTCCTGCTGGATGTCGTCACCGAGTGCACCTCGTCGGTGCTCGGCTACCACGACCCGGCGGAGCTGGAGCCGGACCTGACCTTTCCGGAAGCGGGTGTCGACTCGCTCACCGCGACGGAGATCCGCGGCCGGATCGCCGCCCGCATCGGCGTTCCGGTGCCGCGGGCCCGGTTCGACGCCGGGACGACGCTGGCCGAAGCAGCCGTGATCCTGGCCGCCCTGGTGGCGGAGGCGCACGAGGCTTCGGACGTGTAAGAGGAGGCGCGGGCGCACGCGGGCCGGACGCCGAGCCGAAGCCGGGAACGGCTGAGGCCGGGGCCGGACCGGGCCGGGCCGAGGCCGGTCACGTGCGGCCTCTCGTGGTTACTTGAACGCCACCCACAGGGCCGCACAGCCACGGGACCACAGGTGCACCGAACGGAACGACGCACGCAGGGCCGCCTCGAGGTCGTCGGCGTCGTCGTGGGCGTTGGCGAAGATGCCCCGCCGGTTGTAGGCGTCCATCAGCCATCGGGCCCGCGCCGGCACCTTCACGCCGCGGCCGTGGCGGACGAGGGTGGCGCCGAAGAAGCGCCCGTCCGGTCCGAGCACACGTGCCGCCTCCTCGACCGCGTGCGCCTTGGCCCCGATGCCCTGCCCCGGAAGCGTGTGGAACACCAGCGACATGGCGACGGAATCCACGCTCGCCTCGTCCAGCGCCCACCGCTCGAACACATCCTGCTGATAGGTCTGGACATGATGGTCCGGCAGCGCCTCGCGTGCCGTTCGCAAGGGTGCTTCATCGCGGTCCAGCAGATGCACAGCTGTCGTGGAACGCAGCCCCGAGCGCCGCAGCAGCGAGCCCGTCCCGGGTCCGACATCGAGGTGCCGGTCCCCGGTGTGGCGCCGGTAGAGCCGGATCAGGTGCCGCGTCGAGCACCGCCAGAACAACGGGCAGGTCACCTTGTGGACGAGCAGATCGTAACCGGAGAGAAAAGAAGCGCTATACGCGAACATGACGGAAAACCTCACTTGGTGAAGGTGGACCGGTATCGCCCTTTCCGCTCTGATTCCTTCCCCGGCGCGGCGAAAAGGTGCCGCGGCCCGGCCACTCGATCGAGGGGTGGTGGCGGGAACGTGCGAGCGGGCCGGCACGTTGTCGCTGAGCCCGTACTCGCCCACCGACCCTGGAGCACCATGTCCGAGGCCACACCCACCGCTTCGACCGTCCTCCCCGCGCTCCCGGCCCTGGGTGCCCAGGCCGAGCGGCTGATCGAGCTGGGAGTGCACGCGTTCTCGGGACTGGCCGCCGACGAGATCCGAGCCTTCGCGGCGAACGCCGAGGGCTCTCAGGGCAGTGACGGTGCCCTGCTCGCCGTCCACCCCGGCCGTGCCCCCGCCTCGGCGCTCGCGCCGCTGCTGCGACGCGACGGCAAGCCGGGGTTCGTCGTCACCGACATGCCCGACGTCGACCTCTTCACCCCCTGCGCCGTCGAGCTGCCCGACGCCCCCCTCTACCTCGTCACCGCACCCGACCGCGGGGACCACATGGCCAACTGGAGCCCCAGCGAGGCACTGCCCGCCCTCACGGATGAGGGCCGTACTCCGCTGCTGCTCACCGAAGGAATCCACTGGGTGCTCCAGCAGCCGGAGGCACTCGAACGCAACCGCTGCTTCATGACCATCGGCTCCCGGCTCCGCAAGGCCAACGGCACCATGGACGCCCGCACCCCGGCCCTCTGGATCAGCAACGGAACCGGGAGGGACGGCCGCGAGCGCCGCAACGCTCCCAAGGTCGGCTGGTGCTGGTGGAACAACCGGCACACCTGGCTCGGCTTCGCCTCGGCGAAGGACCGCACGGCCAAAGACGGATGACCGTGCGGCCTCCGGCCGAGGCGGCCCCGTCCTCGGCCGGCGGCAGCCGTCGCACCAGGGGCACCCCGGCCTCGGGTGCCCCGCGAGGGGACGGTCAGGACGTCGCGGCTCTTACGACCAGACGTCGCGGTTCTTACGACCAGATCACGCCGACCCATTCCGGGTGGTCGACGAACGGGTTGCGGTTGTGCTGGAACTGGTCGTATATGACGTCGTTGCGGCGCTTCTCGAAGGCGTCCGGCGGGTCCTGTTCGCTCCACGTCTTCAGGACGGACAGCCGCCCCAGGCTGGGGGCGGAACCGTTGTCGACCTTGTCGTTGGGCTCCAGGTCGGGGAAGGAGTCCTCTCCCTCGTAGCGGACCGCCATGTACAGGACCATGCGGGCCACATCGCCCTTGACCTCGTCCCGGGGTTCGAACGAGTCGGCGTCGGTGAAGTTGCCGGGAGCCTCACCGACCTCGTCGCCGCCCTCGTCGAAGTCCTTGTTGCCGCGCTCGCTGTTGACCGACACATCGGCGGGCCGCAGATGGTGGATGTCGGTGCCGGGCCCCGGCGCGGTCCCGAAGTCGCCGTGGGACTTGGCCCACACGTGCTCCCGGTTCCACTGGTCGGCGCCTGAGCCGTGGTCGTCGGCGTTCTGGGAGCGGCCGGTGTAGAGGAGGATGACGTGCGAGGGGTCGTCGGGGTCCTGGTCGGTGGACTTGAGCGCGTCCCACACCTGGTCGTAGGAGAGCGTGTCGGACTTCTTGATGATCTCGTGGAGCGCCGCCTTCAACTCAGGTCCGGTCTTGCCCTCGGCGTCCTGGTAGTAGTCGTCGGGTGCGGCGTAGGGGGCGGAGACGGACGCGCGGGGGGAGTCGGGGGAGTCGGGGCCGAGCGGCATCGCCGCTGCCGGTGCCGGGGCCAGCGCCAGCAGTGCCGAGGCGCCGAGCACGGCGGTCAGAGGAGCGTGGGCAACACGCATGGGGGGTCCTCTCGACGGCGCGTGCCGCCCCTTGGGCGTCAACGGCTCCCGGAACGGCACGCGTTGGGCATGTGACCGGGCAGCCTGCCATACTTTCGCACACATGCGCGAGAGGGCACGGGCGGTCGAGGCGGCGCCGTCCTCGGCGCCCGCCGGGTCATTCCTGGCCGGGCGGCGAGACGGGAAGCGGACGCAGGGGCACGGGTGTCGACACCACGATCGAGGTGGTCGTCCGCCCGAAGAGAAGAAACGTGTCGAGGATCTTCTCCAGGCCCTCGATCGACGGGGCATGGACCTTGAGGTGGATGCAGTCCTCTCCGGTGATCCGATGACACTCGACAACCTGCGGGTTCTCGCGGGCGGCCCTGGTGATGTTCGGCAGTTGCCCCGGCCCCGGGCGCACGCGGACGAGAGCGGTCACGGGCATCCCCAGCGACGCGGGGTCCACGTTCATCCGGTAGCCGGTGATGACGCCGAGCCGCTCCAGGCGCTGCACCCGTTCGGTGACGGCCGGCGCGGACATCCCGACGCGGCGGCCCAGCTCCGACATCGACAGCCGCGGGTCGTCGTGGAGTTGGGAGAGCAGACGCACATTCACCGCGTCGAGGAGCTTTCCCCGCTCGCTGCAGGCCTTCTGGCTTGCCGACCTTGATTCTCCAGGCATCTCGCACCCCCCAGCTTCAAACACACATTCCATGCGGCGTCAGCGCTCTGCAAGATACCGCGCATGGCCCGCACAGCGACGCATGCGGTGCCGGCCCCGCATCGGGGAGAGCGCGCTCTTCCCTCACCCTGGCCCGGCGTCGGCGGTTCCGGCAGCCGGACCAGCACAAGGAGACGTGATGCGATACACCAGGCTCGGCTCGACAGGACTGAAGGTCTCACGGGTCTGTCTCGGCATGATGAGCTATGGCGATCCCGCCCAGTGGGAGTGGCTCTTGGACGAGCAGGCAGCCGAACCCCTCGTGCGGCGGGCGGTGGAGGCCGGGGTGACGTTCTTCGACACCGCGGACATGTACGCGCGCGGCATCAGCGAGGAGATCACCGGGCGCCTGCTCCGCAGACTCCTCCCCCGCCGCGACGACTACGTGCTCGCGACGAAAGTCCACTTCCCGATGGGCTCGGGACCCAACGACGGCGGTCTGTCGCGCAAGCACATCCTGTCCGGCATCGATTCCTCACTGCGGCGTCTCGGCGTCGATCACGTGGACCTGTACCAGATCCACCGGTGGGACGACGCGACACCGATCGAGGAGACGATGGAAGTCCTGCACGACGTGGTGCGCTCCGGCAAGGCCCGCTACATCGGCGCGTCCAGCATGTTCGCCTGGCAGTTCGCGAAGGCCCAGCACGTCGCGGAGACCCACGGCTGGACGAAGTTCGTGTCGATGCAGAACCACTACAACCTGGCCTACCGCGAGGAGGAGCGGGAGATGATCCCGCTCTGCCTCGACCAGGGGGTCGGCTGCATCCCCTGGAGCCCGCTGGCCCGCGGTCTGCTCGCCGGTACCCGGGAACGTGATGGCACCTCGCTCTCGGTCCGCGCGGGCAGCGACCAGATCGCCGGACAGCTGTATGGGGACGCCGACTTCGACGTCGTCGACGCGGTGCGCGAGGTGGCCCGTGAACGGGGGCTTCCGCCCGCGCGGATCGCCCTCGCGTGGCTCCTGCGCAAGCCTGTGATCAGCGCGCCGATCATCGGCGCGACCAAGCTGAACCATCTGGACGACGCGATCGCGGCGGTGGAGGTGTCGCTGGGCGAGGAGGAAGTCGCCCGGCTGGAGGCCCCCTACCGACCCCACCCGGTTCTCGGCCACTCCTGACCCGCAGGACGGATCGCCGATGACACCGCCCACCGCGCGTCCACGCTCCCGGCGGACTCCGCCGGGAGCGCGCGACGCCGCGGAGGATGTCAGGCCGCGGTGAAGCCGCCGTCGGCGGCGACCACGGCGCCCGTGACGAAACCGGACCGCGGAGAGGCGAGGAAGCACAGGACCTCGGCGATCTCCCGGGGCTGCGCCACCCGCCCCAGGGGGTGGACATCGGCGAAGGACGCCAGGTACGAGCGGCTGTCGGAGCGGAAACCGTCGAGGAAGTCGGTCTCGATGACGCCCGCCGCCACGAGGTTGGCACGGATGCCCAGGCGGCCGCCCTCCAGGGCGAGCACCTTCGTCAGCTGGGCCAGGGCACCCTTCGAGGCGCTGTAGGCGGCGCCCTCGGGCAGGCCGACGGTGGCTGTGTAGGAGCCGGTACTGACGATGGCACCGCCACCTCGCTCCTCCATTGCCCGGAAGGCTTCGCGGGCGAAGAAGAAGGCCCCGCGGGCGTTGACGGCCATCACACCGTCCCAGTCCTGGGCGGTGGTCTCGGTGACGGGTTTGTTCAGCGTGCGCCCGGCGTTGTTGACCAGGATGTCCAGTCCGCCGAACGTCTCGACGGCCGACCGGACCGCCCGGGTGGCGGTCTCTTCCAGGGTGATGTCGCCGCTCAGCGTCACGGTGTCGGGGAACTCGGCCGCCAGCGCGTCGAGTTCGGGGCGTATGTCGACGGCGACGACGTGTGCGCCACGGGCATGGAGGAGCGCCACCGTCTCCTTGCCCACGCCGCGCGCCGCCCCCGTGACGAGGGCGGTCCTTCCGGCGAACTCGGCGGCTTCGGTGGGTGGGATCGCGGATGTCATGGTGTGTTCGTGTGTTCCTTGGAGAGGGTGGGTTCAGGCGCCGGGACGCCCGCGTGTCTGGTGCGGCGGTGAGGTGGTGCCGTGGTGGGGTCCCTGGGAGCAGGGGCCGGCGGCTCAGTGCCCGCCGGGGCCGGGGCCGGCGGCTCAGTGCGCGGTGAGCCCGCCGTCGACCACGACCTCCGAGCCGGTGACGAACGAGGAGTCGTCGCAGGCGAGGAAGAGGATCGCGGGTGCGATCTCGTCGGCGCGGCCGGCCCGGCGCATGGGGGTGCGCTGGATGTCCGGCTGCTGGTCGCCCTGTTCGTCCAGGATCTCCTGGATCATCGGCGTGGCGATCACTCCGGGATGCACCGAGTTGACTCGGACGCCCTGCCGGGCGTACTCGACCGCGGCGGTCTTGCTCAGCAGGCGCACCGCGCCCTTGGACGCTTGGTAGGCGGCGGCCGAGCCGCTCCCCACCAGGCCGAGCACCGACGACGTGTTGATCACCGACGCGTTGCCGCTCGCACGCAGCAGCGGCATCGCCGCCTTCATGCCGAGCCAGGTGCCCTTCTGGTTCACGTCGATGACGCGGTCCCAAGCCTCTTCGCTGGTTTCCTCGATACCCGGCCAGTCCACGATGCCGGCGAGGTTCACGAGCACGTCCAGCGTGCCGAACCTCTCACGTACGACGGCGATCGCCTCCCCCCACTCCCGCGCGGAGGAGACGTCGAGGCGGGACGTGGCGACCTCCGCGCCGAGTGCCTCGAGCCGGTCGGCCAGGCCCCGCAGGGGGCCTTCGGCGACATCGGTGAGAACCATCCGGGCGCCCTCCCGGGCGAAAAGCTCGGCGGTCGCCGTGCCGAGGCCCCCGGTCGCGCCGGTGATCAGTGCGACCTTGCCGTCAAGTCGTTTGCCTGCCATGAATACATCCCTCTGTTTCTGGTCGATGCCGGAGTCCCGCGAAGCCGTCACGGTGCCTTCTGCTCCCGATAGAGCACGAGGTGCTCGTGGTAGAGCACGCCGTCCCGGATGTCGCCCGTGGCGGTGAAGCCGGTGTCGTCGACGTAGTCCAGGTGGTTGCCGGTCACCGTGTACCGGCCCGTGTACGCGCTCTTCCGGTTGCCCCGGGCCTCGTCGTAGCGGCCGTCGGGCAGCAGCTCCTGTCGGATGTGGCCGTCCGCGGTCACCCACATGCCGACGACGTCGGCGTTCGCGTTCTCCAGGGTGCCGTCGCTGCTGCCGGGCCCGGCCTGTCCGGCCCGGCCGGCTCGGTTCCCGTCGGTGGTCCCTCCCATGGGGCCTGCCTTCCTCGTGGGGTGCGGTGATGCCGTGCTCCACCGAGTCTGCGCAGGTCAGCAGGGGGCGACCAGGACGTGTGCTGCCTGGGTGCGGCACACCCAGGCAGGGCGGCGGGCCACCGCCTAGCCTGGGGGCATGGACGGCAACCATCTGGGAGAGTTCCTGCGCGCGCGCCGCGCCGGTGTGCGGCCGCAGGATGTCGGCATGGCGAGTTACGGCGTGCGCCGCGTCGCGGGACTGCGCCGTGAGGAGGTCGCCGTCCTGGCAGGGGTCAACGCCGACTACTACACCCGCCTGGAGCAGGGACGCGAGCGCCACCCCTCCCCGCAGGTGCTGGACGCCCTCGGCCGCGCCCTGCGTCTCGACGCGGACGCCCGGGCCCACCTGTACCGGCTGGCCGGGGCTCCGCCGGGCGATCCGGCCTCCGCGCAGGTCACCGAGCGGGTCAGCCCCGCCCTGTGCCAGCTGATGGACGGCTACGCCCACACTCCGGCGTTCGTCATGAGCCGGAACCTCGACATCCTCGCGACGAATGCCCTGGCCGACGCGCTCTACGCCCCGTTCGACCCGGCGGACAACCTGGCCCGCATGACCTTCCTCGACCCGGCGGGACGGCAGTTCTACGCGGACTGGGACCGGTCGGCCCAGGCCGTCGTCGCCAACCTGCGCCAGGCAGCCGGTTTCGACCCCGACGACCCCCGGCTACGCGCGCTCGTGGACACGCTCACCGAGCGGTGCGGCGCGTTCAGGCGGCTGTGGGAGGCACACAGCGTGCGCGGCAAGACGCAGGACGCCAAGCACCTCCTCCACCCGGACGTCGGCCCTCTCGCGCTGACCTACCAGTCCTTCGACGTCCGCGACGCCCCGGGCCAGCAACTCGTCATCTACCACGCCGAACCGGGCAGCCCGAGCGCCCAGGCCCTGGAACTCCTCGGCTCCCTCCACGCCACCCGGCGTCATTCCTCGTTCGGTTCCCCGGGACAGTAGCCCCGGCCGGCGGCGTCGTCTCCCGCGACCCCGGTGGCGTCGTCCTCCGGACGTGAGGGGCGCCGCCCTGGCAGTGCCCCCGGTCTCCCGCCGCCGGCCCCGTCCCGAGGCCGCCTACCGGCGCCGGCACCGGGAGCGGGCACACAACGACTCTGGGCTCGGCGCGGTCCAGTTCGTCCAGGTGTACACAAAAGGGACGACTGATTCGCCGCCGGATACCGGATCACCGCAGGGAGGGGGCCGGCGGGGACCGGCGGGGCGGTGGCGGCTCAGGCCGGTTCCGGCCGTCCGAAGAGCAGGTCGTAGCCCGGTGGGAGCTGGAGCAGCGTCCGGTTCAGCAGATCGCCGCCGAGGGAGTCGGCCACGACGCTGAGCACCGCGCTGACATCCCATGTCGCTGTCTGTTCGGTGGCGCCCTCGATCCATGCCGCGGTGGCCCTGATGAACCGCTCCGGCGAGAGGGGCTCGGCAGCCGGGAGGGGGTTGAGCAGGACGAGTGCGAACGCCTCGGGCAGCCTGGCCGCCACCTCGGCTCGCACCTCTCCGACCAGGTGCGCTCCCAGCAGGGCGAGCACGACGCGGGCCACCCGCTGTGCCTCACCCCGGGAGGGGTATTCGCCGCGTTCCTGGACGGCTGAGAGGAACGCTTCCCACCGCATGCGCATTGCTTCCTCCCACACGGGCCGGGCCCCGCGAGACGGGGCGTGCGGTGAAGGCCGGGCCGGTGCGCACGGCACCGGTCCCGGCACCTGGACAACCTGACGGAGCCGGTCGTCAGCCGCTGATCTGCCTGCGGCCCTCGCCGCCGCTGATGGCGATCTTGCGGGGCTTGGCCTGCTCGGCGACCGGGATGCGCAGCCGCAGCACACCGGCGTCGTACGAGGCGTCGATACGCTCGGCGTCCAGGGTCTCGCCGAGGAAGAGCCGGCGGCTGAAGACACCGGTCGGACGCTCGGCGACCACGACCTCGGTGTCCTCACCGGTGCTGGGGAGACGCTCGGCCCTGACCGTCAGCACATTGCGCTCGACGTCCAGGTCGATGCGCTCAGGGTCCACACCCGGCAGGTCCAGCTCGACGACGAAGGTGTCCTTGTCCCGGTAGGCGTCCATCGGCATGGCCGCGGGCCGCGCGGTGGTTCCCAGCACCTGCTGGGTGAGCCGGTCCAGCTCGCGGAAGGGGTCGGTTCGCATGAGCATCGGTGCCTCCTCCTTCCCGACGACGGGATGCCCACTTGAAGACACTTCCTTATATAACTCGCCGCACCAAACTTGACAAGACCCCGCTCAAGGGCGTCGTGATCCTGAGTAACCGCAATTGTGCAAGCTGCTTACGACAGAGGGCCGGGCCCGAAGCGGTCGCTGACCGGCGTGCGCCGCCGCTGCCTGCCCCAGCTGCCCGTCGGCCGACCTCACGCGCTCTTCCTTGTCCGCCGCCCCCACACGCCACCGGCTCCTCGTCATACGCTTCCGGACGTGGGAATCGGTATCGAAGTCCTGATCGTCGACTGGAAACGAGTCGAAGCCGCCCCCGCGGAGCAGCGGGGTGAACTGGTGGATGAGGCGGCCTTCGGCGACACGGTGTGGGAGGGGAGCGCGGACGGGTTCGGCTGGTCCTGGCCCGCATCGGCCGGCGCCGACTGGTACGGCCGGTACGCCTTCCACCGCAACGGTTCCTACAAGCTCCATTTCTGGGCGGGCGAACGCTGGGAGGACGTCCGGGACTTCGCGGAACCCGGCCTGCGTACCGCGTTGGACCGCTTCACCGGACCGCTCTTCTGGCAGCACGGTTTCGCGTATTTGGTGGGGGAGGACCCCGGCGCTGTTCCGGAGCGGGAGTGCCCCTGGGACACGGAGGTCCTGACCTGGTGCCCCCCGCAGGACGTCGCCCTGCTCAAGGATTTCTGGACCCGGGCGAGGAGCGGACTCGCGGCACTGCGCGAGCCGTTCGGGGAGCACGCCCGGACGGAAACCGGCTGGATCAGGGACTTCGAGGCGTTCACCGCAGTGCTCGGTGCATGGGGCGACGTCGTCACCGAAGCCGACCGCCGTGGCTGGGGCATCGTCGGACTCCGCTGCTGAGACCGGGAACAGCGGCTTCCCCGGCGCGGCAGGGACGCACGGCCGGCGGTACCCACCGCACTCAGGCCCCGTGTGTGAGCGACTCGTCCCTGGACGCTGTACGCCCACAAAGCCGCTCAGAAGAAGAAACCGCCGCCGGTGTAGCCGCCGGTGCCGCCGGTGGAGCTGCCGCTGGAGGAGTTGCCCCGGCCTGTCACCGGGCCGGTCGCGTATGAGTGGCCTGTGAAGAAGTCCTCGCGGAACTCCTTGTGCCACAGGGCGGCGAAACCGGTGCCCGCCAACGCCCTCTCGGTGGCTGCGAGAGCGGCCTTGTCCCAGCGGGCGTTCGTCCGGCCCAGTTCGATCATGACCTCCCGCAGCTGCGGAAGGGACAGGCGCGGCCGGCCGGCCGTGGCCGCCTGGTCGAGGTCCGAGGGCGGGACGTCGTGACGGAAGAGGTGGACCACCACCGTCCCGTCTTCGCGGGCGGCCTTCGTCCAGCCCCAGATCTCCTCGTCGATGACGCGGCGCTGCCGCATCCACCGCTCCAGGCTCAGCCGGCCGGCGATCTCCTTGCGTACGGGCGCGTAGGCCGCCTCCGCCTCCATGAGCTCCTTTCCGCAGCGGCTACGGAGGTTCTCCAGCGCCCGCGCGGCGCGTCGTCGCTCGAAGGGGATCCATACCCGGGCACGCTCCACCGCCCGTTCGGCTTTCCGGATCTCGTCCGCGATCCGGATGACGGTGCGTTCGTACTCAATCCCGGCTTTCCACCACTGGCGGAACACTTCCGGGCCGCAGTGGATGGCGATGGTCCCCGAGTCGGGTCGCGGGGTCGACAGCACGAAGACGGAAGGAGCAGAGGTCGCTCCCCCGACCGGGAGGAGCGACCGCGCATGCGCCCCGATCTTCCCGTCGACGATCTGGGCCGACGGCTCCGCTGCCTCCGCCGCCGGGTCTTCCACCGGCGTGACCCCGGTTGACGCGGATAAGCGCTTCGTCCTCCACCCGCTCATCGCTCCAGCATCCAGGAGGTCCGGCTCCGGAGGCAATGCCTTGTCACAGTCTCCGTGGAAGAGCTCCACCGTCTGGGAGGGCTCACGGAAGATGCAGGGGATCGCAGGGGATCGCGCCGTTGCCGTTGTACAGCTCCTGGGCCTTCTCGTGTTTCTTTTCCTTGTCGGCCGCGGTGGAGCGGCTCGTCGCGAGCCGACTGCCGGACGGGACCGACGACGTCCGTGTGTCCCATGTCCGCGTACAGGTAACGGATGTTCACGCTGGGCCGGGCGCCTCGGAATGGCGCATCGCGAGCGGGTCGTGGTCGACGTGACCACTGTGCACGTGGGGCCGGTGCCCGAGGCGATCTCCGTGCTGGGCCGTTGTTCCTCCACGAGCCACACACCCTCCGCACCCGGGCCCCGGCACTGGCCGAGGGGCCTGGGGCGGAGCCTGCACAGCCTCTGGTCAGACCGCTCCCGAACCCGTTGCCCGACGGTGGCACTGCCCCTTGTGAGCCACCTTCGGCGCGGCTGCTCCGCGGCGGGTCCGTGCCGGTAAGCGGAAGCGTCGACAGCGCGGCGCAAAGTGTGTTGCCGAGCCGTCAGACAGTTTCCGAACCGTGGTTCAATAGCGGCATGGGGCGTCCCAAGAAGATCTCCGACGGCGAGTTGTTGGCAGCCTGCGAACGGGCGATCGGCCGGCACGGCCCCGGTTTCACGCTCGCGCAGGTCGCTGATGTCGCGGGTGTATCGGTGGGAACCGTGGCCGGGCGGTTCGGTTCCAAGCACGGTCTGCTGCTGGCCCTGATGGCGGGGGGCACGGCGGCGCTCGAGGCCCGTATGCGGAGCATCATCGCGGCACAGCCCGACCCTGTGGCCGCGGTGCGGGAGTCGCTGGTGCTCGCTGCGGTCGGGGTGGACGATCCGGAGACGGCGGCGCAGCACTTGGCGCAACTGGGGGCCGATCTGGCCGATCCCGGACTCCGCGAGGGGTTCGCGGCTCAACGCAGGGCTGTCCGTTCGGTGCTCACGCCGCTCCTGGAGGAGGCGGGCCTGCCGTACGCGCCTCCGGCCCGGCAGGCGGCGGGGATTCTGGCCGCGCTGGTCAACGGCCTGCAGCAGGACTGGGCGTTGAGCCCGGAAGGTGCGCTGGCCGACCGGTTGCGCCAGGATCTCGACTCGGTCATGTCCGCGTGGCGTGGGCCAAGGAGCGCCCTCTGACCCGGCCCGCGCCGGTGGCGGGTGCGGCCGTGAAAAGCCCTCGTCCGGGCCCCTCCGGCCCTGCGTGCCGCGCACCTACGCGCCGCGCACATTTTCGGTTACTTCAAGGAGAGATGGCAGACGATGACGTCAGCACTCGACGGCAAGGTCGCGGTGGTCAGCGGAGCGACACGTGGTTGCGGGCGGGCGATCGCGGTCGAACTGGGCGCCTTGGGTGCGACGGTGTTCGCGGCCGGGCGCTCCACCCGCACCCGGCGCAGTGAGATGAACCGGTCGGAGACGATCGAGGAGACCGCGGAGCTGGTCTCCAAGGCGGGCGGGACCGGCGTGGCGGTGCGCTGCGACTTTCTCGAACAGGAGGACATCAACGTCCTGCGCGACCGCGTCGTCGCGGAAGCCGGCGGGCAGTTGGACATCCTGATCGACGACGTGTGGGGCGGCGACCCTCTCATCGACTGGGACACCCCCTTCTGGGAGCAGGACGTGGAGCGGTCGGTGCGGGCCTGGCGCAACGGACTGGAGACGCATCTGCGGACCCTGCACACTCTTCTGCCGCTCCTGACGGCCCGGCCCGGCGGGCTGGTGGTCGAGGTGACCGACGGCGTGGCGGACGGCAACTCGGGCTCGCTCGTCTACGACCAGGTGAAGGCCGGAGTGCGGCGCCTGGCGCTGGGCCTGTCCGAACAGCTTCCCGAACGCGGGGGAACGGCCCTCGCGGCCACCCCCGGTTTCCTCCGCTCGGAGGCGATGCTCGACCACTTCCAGGTCGGCGAGGAGAACTGGCGCGACGGCATTGCGGTGGACCCGCACTTCGTGCTGTCGGAGACCCCGCATCTGCTGGGTCGGGGGATCGCCGCTCTCGCGGCCGACGACGACCGGGCGCGCTGGAACGGCCGTATCGTGACCTCGCACGAGCTGGCCGACGCCTACCAGGTCGACGATCTGGACGGCTCCCGTCCCGACTGGCCGCGCTGGATGAAGGAAGTGGTCTCCGGCGGCCTCGACCCGGCCCAGGTGGACCCGGCGGACTACCGCTGACCCGTTCCCCGGTGCCGCCGGCCGTGTTGCTCAGGAGAGTTTGGGTGGTGACGCCGTGGGAGTGCCGGCGGCGACCGGCGTGCTCCGCGCCTCGGGGGCCCGGCCGAGCTGGGGACGCAGCCGCATGGCGGGGCGCTCGACAACATAGAAGCTCACCGTCGCGGCGGCCAGCGAGGTGAGCAGCACCAGAGCGAGCAGCGGGGCGAAGTCCGCGGTGCCCTGCGGGGTGTCGCCCCAGGCGTAATAGGCGTCCAGGACGAAGAGATGCCACAGGAAGACGCCGAAGGAGACCCTTCCGCAGAACTGGACCGGGCGGCTGGCGAGCACCATGTGGACGCGCGAACGTGGTTCCGCGGTCGTCGCGGTGAACGGGGTGACCAGCAGGACGCTGATGAGCAGGTACCACATCTTGGTCAGCAGCGCCTGCGGCACCGACGGGTAGTCGATGGTGTGCGGGCCGCCCAGTGGCGTGCAGGCGCAGGCGAAGACCGCCGCCGCCAGCAGCCAGGATGCCCCCGGGTGGGCGACCAGCCACCGGTAGGGTTCCCAGACCCGGATCCGCAGCTGGAGACAGACCGAGAAGGTGGCCAGGGCCATGCCCGCCGCGAAATAGACCAGGTACTCGGGCAGCCACAGGTAGATGAACGGATAGGCGCCCATACGCGGGAGATGGGACACCACCGTCCAGCCGACGCTGAGCACCGCGGCGGCCGCGAGTATCCACAGCGCACGACGAGTCCGGGCAGCGGTGTCCACGGCACGCCTCGCCCATGACGCGCACAGGGCGGCGAACAGCGGAAGCAGCAGATAGAAGCTGACCTCCACAGCGAGGCTCCAGGTCTGCCCCATGCCGGGGGGAAGAACGTCCTGCTGGTAGATGTGCAGAAGCAGCAGGGGCCGCACCACGTCCCACGGGCTGTGCAGCGAGTCCCGGGCGAGCAGGACCAGCGAGAAGATTGCCAGTACCCAGAAGGCCGGCATGATGCGCAGTGCCCGCCGCCACAGGTACGGCCGTGTCGCCGGTGGCGGGGTGTCCGTCAGTGTGGCCATCACGAACGGCCGGTACAGCAGCATTCCGGAGAGCAGGAAGAACACCGGCAGTCCGACTTCCGCGTTGGCCAGTACGGCCGCGCCGACGGGGTTCCCCGACTGGTGCCACAGTGAAGAGGCGACCTCACCCGAATAGACACCGACGTGATAGAAGAGGATCAGTAAAGCGGCGATGCCGCGTAGACCTTCGATTCCCGGGAAGAAGCGTCTCGGCGTCGGCGCGGTGGCGTATGCGCTTGCGGCGGCGCCCGTTCCACCGGAATGCTGCGGGCGTTCGGCGCGCCTCAGTCTGCCGTCCTCACCCATCGGATTCCCCCATCCTTCGCTGTGAGGATGGACATGGTGCAGCACGAGGGGCCACGAGACGGGCGCGGCGAAAGGAAGACGACAGACTCCCGCGGGTTCCCCGGAACCGGAAGTCGCCGCCGGGCGCTGTGGCCTCAGCCCTCCGCGGCAGACGGAAGGGCGCCGTCTTCCGGAGCGTGGAAAGAGCCCGGACAGGAACGGCTGACAGGTCCTCCTCCCCGCTGTCCAATGTTGCGGCAACGTGACGCGGCTGTTGCCGCGTACCGCTTCTTCCACGGACCTATGGGGATGATCCCTTGACCACTCACAGTTCCGCGTCCACCGAGATCCTCGACGAGCCCTGGCTCAGAATCGGCGAACACGTCTTCCGTTCCCGGCTCATCGTCGGCATCGAGCAGTACGACTCCGTGCCCGTGGTGCGGGACGTGCTCACGGTCACGGGGGCCGATGTCTTCATCACCACGGTCGACCCGGACAACCGACGCAGCAGCCTGCTGCTCTCGGACCTGGACAACGCGCTGGACCTCGACCGGTTCGTCTGGATAGGAACGACTTCCTTCTCCCGTTCCAAGGACAGCGCCCTGCGCACGGCCGAGATCCTGCGTGACTCGCTGGGCATCGGCATCCTGAAGCTGGACGTGCGCGGCGAGGACAACGTGCCGGACAACCAGCAGACCGTCGAGGCGGCCCACGAACTGCGCGACAAGGGCTGGGAACTGCTGCCGTTCATCCTGCCCGACCTGAAGACCGCCATGGCACTGGAAGAGGCCGGCTGCGCCGCCTTGCGCGTGATGGCGGCGCCGGTGGGCTCCGGACACGGCATCATCGACCCGGGACCCATCCAGGAGATCATCGACGCCTCCAGTGTCCCGGTCGTCGTCGAGGGCGGGCTCGGCAGTGCCAAGCACGTCGCGCTCGCGATGGAGATGGGTGCCGCGGCCACGCTCGTCAACACCGCGCTGGTGAAGGCCAAGGACCCGATGAAGATGGCGCTCGCCATGCGGCACGCGACCACCGCGGGGCGGCTCGCCTACGAGTCGGGACCGATGCCCGAGAAGCTCGCCGCCTGAGGCATCGACCGCGCCACGACGTACGCCATCGGCACCGGCCGGCCGGGGGGCCGGCCGAGAGCCGCCGCGATGCCGGCCGAGGAGCCCGGGAGGAACCGGGGCCTCTCGGTCGGCGGACGAGGGGAGGACCTTGAGGCTGATCCGTTGTGCAGTGAACTGCCCCACCGGAGGCGCTCGGTGAGCAGTGCTGCCACCCCGGACCATGTTCCACCCACAACCGAACCGGACAACCCGTGGCGGGGCGTACCGGCGTTCCTCGCCGGTGCCACCGCCTTGGCCAGTATCGGACTGGCGGCGGGCGGCACGGCCGGCGCCCTGCTCGCCACCGAACTGGCCGGCACCCCATCCGTGGCCGGCCTGCCCGTGGCCCTGCATCTGGGCGGCTCGGCCGTCGGCGCGCTCCTGGTGTCGCACCAGGCGGGTCTCGGCCACCGGGGGCGCGGCCTGGCCCTCGGACTGCTCCTGGGCGCCGTGGGCGCCTTGACCGTCGTGTTCGCCGCGCGGCAGGGGAGCCTGCCGGTGATGCTCGTCGGCAGCACCCTGCTCGGAACCGCCAACTCCTCCATCTTCCTCGTCCGCTACGCGGCGGCGCAGGCGGTGGGGGAGGGAAGCCGGGGGAGAGCGGTGGGCGCGGTGTTCCTGGCCACCGCGTTCGGCGCGGTGGTGAGCCCGCTGCTGCTCGGCCCCAGCGGCTCGGTCGCAGGTGCGATGGACCTGCCCGCGCTCTCCGGCCTGTACCTGGTGGCTCTGGTCACCTTCGGCTCTTCCGCCCTGCTGCTCGCCGCGGGATCGACACCGCGGACGCCCCTGCTGGGCCGGGCCGCGCGGATACTCACCTCCGGCGCCCGTCATACCCGGGGCGCGGCCGGACTGCTGTCGGCGCTGCGCGAGCCGGCCACCATGGTCGCGCTGAGCGCGCTGGCCGGGACCAACTTCGTCATGGTCGGCATCATGACGATCGCGCCCGTCCACCTCGACCAGCACGGCGCCGGTCACGGCACCGTCGGGTTGCTGGTCGCGCTGCACGTCGTGGGGATGTTCGCCCCCGCGCCGCTCACCGGCCGGGTGGCCGACCGGCACGGGCCCGTGCCGGTCGTACTGGTCGGCGCGGTGGTCTCCCTGACGGCCTGTGTGCTGGGTGCTTTGAGCGACGGCCACGCGACAGCGCTGACGACCACCTACCTCGTGCTGGCGGGGCTCGGCTGGAACTGCGGCGTGGTCGGCGCCAGCACGCTGCTGACCGGAGCGGTTCCCGACGGGCTGCGCCCCCACGCGGAGGGGATCGGCGAGGCGACGATGGGCACGGCCGCCGTGGTGGTCGCCCCTCTCGTCGCCGCGCTTCCCGGTGCGTGGGGCTACCACCTGCTGGCCCTGTGTGCCGCGGCGTTGACAGCGCTCGCCCTCGTCCAGCTGCGCCGCGTCGCGGCCAGAGTGCTCCACCAGACCCCAAGGACGCTGACATGAAGATACTGACCTGCAGCAACAGTTGCCCGCAGTGGGAAGACGGGCAGCTCAATCCCCGCTCACCCGGTGGCCTGGTGCCCATGCTGATCGCGCTGCTCAACGAGCACGGCGGGGAGTGGGTCTTCACCGCGCCGCCGGGCAGCGACATGTCCGAGTCCGTGTCCCTGGACGGCGGCATCACGCTGCACCCCGTGGCACTGGACGAGGAACTGCGGCGCCGCCACTACGACACGATCTCCATCCAGTTGCTGCTCGGCATGCTCCACTACATGCACGACACCTCCGTCGAGCCCGTCTTCGACAGCGCGCTCGGTGACGCCTGGGCGGGATACGAGACCGTGAACCGGCAGTACGCCAAGCGGCTCACCGAACTGTCCGCCAACAGCGCCGACGAGCTGATCCTGCTGAACGACCCGCACCTCATGCTGGTCCCGGAGTTCTTCGCCTCCCAGCAGGTGCGCAGGAAGAGCAAGCTCACCTACTTCCTGGGCACGCCGTGGTGCGAGCCCGACTACTTCACCGTCCTCCCCGCGCACGTCCGCACCCGGATCCTGGAATCGCTCCTCGCGTGCGATGTCGTCGGCTTCCACGCCCGGCGCTGGTCGGACGCGTTCCTCGCCTGCTGTGCCAGGTTCCTGCCGCAGGCCGAGGTCGAGGGCGACACCGTCACCCACCGCGGGCATGTCACCCGTCTGGTGTCCGTGCCGTTCCCGCTGGACGTGGACGTGCTGGACACGATGGTGGAGGAGCCCGCGACCGACCGGTGGACCGAGCGGCTGGCCCGGATGGCGGCCGGCCGGCGCGTGATGGTGCGGGCGGACCGGATCGACCTGTGGAAGAACATGCCCCGTGGCTTCGCCGCCTACGAAGCCGCTCTGGAGCGCGATCCACGGCTGGCCGAGGAGTGCTGGTTCGTCGCCGTGGCCACACCGGCGAGCCGCGCCGCCGGCCGGCATCTGGCCTACCAGCAGGCCACCGAGGCGGCGATCCACCGCATCAACGAGCGCTTCGGCGCACCGGGCAGGGAGGCGGCCACTCTCGTCCAGCCCGGCAAGGGCCGCGATTCGCGCAACTGCGTCGTCGCCGCGCTGCGGATGAGTACCGCCGCGGTCGTCAACTCCACGTACGACGGCCTGAACCTGTTCGCGAAGGAGGCGGCTTATCTGCTGCGTGACGACGCCTCGCTGCTGCTGTCCGCCAACGCGGGGGTGCACGAGCAGCTCGGTGCCTTCGCTCTCACCCTCGACCCGTTCGACATCGACCAGACGAGCCGCGTGATGGAGCAGGCCCTGCGCGCTGCCGGTGGTGCGGCCGGTGGCAGCGCGCAGGAGAGGCGTGCGCTGCTCCGCTCCGAGAGCGCGGAAGAGTGGCTCAAGGCCGTCTTCCGTCTGTGAGGCCCGCCGGGCACGTATAAGGGGGCGGTGCCGCGTGTGTGCGCGGCACCGCCCCCTTCGCCGGTCAGCTTCCGATGCTCTGGCCGAACCGGAAGAAGTTGTCGGGGTCGTAGGCCCGTTTCACCTCGGTGAGCCGCGCGTAGTTCTCCCCGTAGTAAGCCGTCCGCCAGTCGTCGAGATGCGGGTCGGGGAAGTTGATGTAGTTCTCGGGGATCCCGTACCGGTCGCACACCTCGAAGGCCTTGTCGGCCCACGACTGCGCGGCCCCGCGGCTGTCCGCGTCGGGTGTGTCGTCGTTCAGTCCGACGGTGTACCCGATGTAGTACTGCGACGTCCGGTGCACGTACGCGGTCTCGGAACGGCCCACCCGGTTGGCCGCGCCGCCCAGCGCGAAGAAGGTCAGGTAGCGGAACTGCTCCTTGACGCGGTCGGCGCCGAACGCCTCGATCAGTTCCCGTACCGCGGTGCGCGTAAGCGGCCGGTCGGCCAGCCGTCCGCGGTCCACCGCGAAGTGGTACCGGGGCAGCTTCGCCTCGGGGTTGTTGCCCACCAGGTGGCACTCCTCGACGGAGAAGTCCTCGCACTCGTAGAACTGCATCGAAGCCTGGTCGTAGGGGAGGTCGGCGATGTCCTCGGTGGCCGGCCGCCGCCCGATCGCGTCGACGAGTTCGTCACGGGCGGCCCGGAAGCCGGCTTCGCCGCCGAGGTAGGCACCCTGGAGGAGCAGCTGCGGCACCGCCTCAGGTGTCGACTCCGCCATGAACATCACCAGGGTCGATCCCCAGGAGTCGGGGGCGTGCGGCAGCCATTCCAGGTAGGCCTGGGTGACGTCGAGCGCGTCCTCCCACTTCCACGTCAGGTTGAAGTTGACCAGCGAGGGGATGGAGACGGGCTCGACCTGGAACTCGGTGACGATGCCGAAGTTGCCGCCACCGCCGCCCCGCAGCGCCCAGAAGAGATCGGCCTCGGACTTCTCCGAGGCCCGTACCACGCTGCCGTCGGCGAGCACCACCTCGGCGGACCGGAGCTTGTCGGAGCCCATGCCGTACTTGCGGGTCGCCCAGCCGATGCCGCCGCCCAGGATGTATCCACCCGGGCAGACCGTCGGGCAGAGCCCCGAGATGGTCTGCAGACCGTGCGGCGCCAACTGGGAGACGATGTCCACGGCCTGCGCGCCCGGACCCAGACGGACCGAGCCGTGATGCGGGCGGACCCGGTTCATCCGGGAGACGTCCACCACGAGACCGGGTGTGGTGGACCAGCCGGCGAAGTTGTGGCCGCCGCTGCGGGCGGCGACCGGCAGCCCGTGCTTGTCCGCGAACCGCAGACACCGCGCCACGTCCCCGGCCGTCTCGCAGTACGCGACCGCCTGGGGACTGACCGAGTCGAACTGGCCCAGCACCATCCTCTTGGCCTGCTCGTAGCCGCGGTCGGCGGGCAGGACCACGTCGCCGCGCAAGGTGTCCCGCAGCTTGTCCCAGGGGAGGCGCTCGCGCGCCAGGCCGAGCCCCACTTGCGCCTCGGCGCCGATGACACCCGCTGCCGCCACCCCGGTTCCCAGGCGGAGAATCGTACGTCGGTCCAACACGGAAGGTTCCCTTCGGATCTCGTGGTTGTCGGAACGTGCGAGGAGGGTGAGGAGGAGTCAGCGGTCCGTCCGGCCGTTCCCGGCGGCGCCGCACCAGCGGGTCAGTGCCTTCCGCAGACCGTCGGGGTCCTCGGCGTCACCGGCCCATGCCACATAACCGTCCGGGCGGGCGAGCAGCACCTCGGGCAGCCGGACCCTGCCCTGCGCGTTGCTGTGCGCGGTGTGGACGCGGTCGCCCCAGCCGCCGGCCGCGAGCGTCGCCGCCCGGCCGCCGGGGGACTGGTCCAGCAGGACGAACCGCCGCTCCCGGAAGAGTTCGAACAACCGCCCGCCCCGCCGTCCGCCGCCGTGCAAGGTCGCGTCCGGCACCCGGGTGCCCACCAGGGGGTTCCGTTCGAAGCCTGCGGGCGGGGGGTAGCGCAGCGTGAAGTTGGCGAACTCCTTCAGCACCGGGGTCTGCAGCGGCCCGATGCGTCCGCCCTTCATGATGAGCCACCGCGCCAGCCGGGCGGGCGGTGAGTCCGAGGTCTCGAAACGGAAGTTCATGTCAGTCTTGCGCAACGTGGCCTCGGCGATCGGCAGCCTCTCCCGCTCGTAGGAGTCCAGCAGGCCGTCGGGCGCCCACCCGCGCAGCTCGGCCACCAGTTTCCAGCCGAGGTTCATGGCGTCCTGGATGCCCACTTGCAGCCCCTGCCCGCCGGAGGGGATGTGCGTGTGGGCGGCGTCGCCGGCCAGGAGGACCCGGCCGCGCCGGTACTGGGCGGCATGCCGCTGCGCACTGCGGAACCGGGAGAGCCACAGCGGATCGTAGGGGGCGAGGTCCAGGCCGAGGATGCCGCGGATACTGTCCGAGGCGTCCTCCAGCGTCAGGGGCTGCTCCACCGGGACGCCCATCTTCTCCCGGTCGAGGATGATGAGGCGGAACGTGCCGTCCCCGAAGGGATAGGCGGCCACCATGCCCCGCCGGGTGATCCGCGCGTACACCTCCGGCTCCGGGGGGTTGCCCAGCGGGGCGTCCACGATCATCAGGGACTGGTGGTAGTCGCGCCCGGGGAAGGGGATGCCCAGACTCTGCCGCACCGTGCTGCGGACCCCGTCGCAGCCGACCAGGAAGTCGGCCCGCTCGGTGCGCCGGACACCGTCGGAGCCGGTGACCTCGACCCGGACCGCGTCCGGGCCCGGGTGCACGCCGGTGACCTCGGCGCCCCGCTCGATCTCCGCGCCCGTCTCCAGTGCCGCCTTCTCCAGCAGCTCCTCGGTGCGCGACTGGGGGAGGATCAGGATGTAGGGGAACGGGGTGTCCAGGCGGCGGTAGTCCAGGTGGCCGCGCAGGTCCCCGAGCGGCGGGCGGGTGCAGGGGAGCCCCGCGTCGAGGTAGGGGTCCAGCTGCCCGCGCATGTCCAGCAGTTCCATCGTGCGGGGCATGAGGCCGAAGGCGCGGGACCACGGTGAGGGCTGGCGCCGCTTCTCGACGACGCGGCACCGGATACCGGCACCGCTGAGTTCGGAGGCGAGGGCCAGGCCGGTGGGACCCGCGCCGGAAACAATGACCGTGGGCGTATCGGTGGACACGAGGACTCCTGATGGTGCTCTGTCAGTGGGGGCGGCCGGATCCGGCCGGCTACGGCAGCCGCACGCTGTCGCGGATGTTGCCCCGCAGCGGGGCCGGTGACGTCCTGGCTCCGCGGGGCAGCAGCCGCATCGGCAGGCCGTGGCTGGGAACGAGGGAGACGCGCATCGACCTGTCCACCCGCGTACCGGGCACCAGCGCCGGCCGGAACTTCTGCAGGAGCACGGCCAGCACGGTCTTCATCTCCAGCATCGCGAAGTGCCGTCCGACACAGTTGTGGGCGCCGGCCCCGAACGGCAGGAACTCGTAGGTCGAGGGGCTCTCGCGCTCCCAGCGGCCCGGGTCGAAGCGGAGCGGGTCGTGGTAGACCTCTTCGAGACGATGGGTCACGTACGAGCTGAAGAACACCATCGCGCCGGAGGGCAGCTGGTACCTGCCGAACGGGGTCGGCCGCGAGGTGTAGCGGATCAGCATCGGCGCCGGCGGCAGCAGGCGCAGGGTCTCCTTGAGGACCGCCTCCAGCAGCGGCATGCGGCCGAGTTGTTCGTCGTCGGGGGGACTGCCGCCGCAGACCGCCCGCACCTCGTCGACCACGTCGTTCATCAGCTGCGGATGCTGGTCCAGCAGCAGGAGCGTCCACATCAGGGTGGCGGTGCTGCTGTCGTGGCAGAAGGCGGTGTAGGCCTCTCCGACGAGTTCGGCCTCGGTCAGCCTGCTGCCGTCCTCGTCCACGGCGTTGACCAGGCTCGTCAGCACGTCCCGGCCGGCGCTCGCGCCCGCCCGCCGCTCGCGGATCATCTCCAGCAGGAGTGCTTCGATCTCCTCGCAGGTGCGCAGCGCCGTGCGGAACGTGCTGGCCGGCAGGTCGTAGGGCACCAGCAGGGTCAGGGGGGAAGCGGCCACCCGCAGGAGGCGGCTGATGAGCCCCTGGAGCCGGTCGATCTTGGCGGGCGCGTCGATGTCGAACACGGTCCGCATCGCGGTGAGCATGATGATCCGCGCCAGTGCGTCGTGCATGGGTACGACGTCGCCGGTGCGCCAGTCGGAAAGGCAGCGCTCGGTCACGTCGGCGACGGTCTCCCGGTGCACCAGGACACGGCGGGCGGTGAAGGCGGGCTGCATGAGCCGGCGATGCTTGCGGTGCGGATCCCCGTTGCGCCGCAGCAGGCCGTTCGTGAGCCGGTAGAAGGAGCTCTGCTCCGGAATGCGGACCTCCCGGAAGGAATCCGCTATGAAAACTTCCGGCTCCGCGAAGATCTTTTTCAGGTATTCGGGGCCGAACGCGAAAACGTGGCGCGGGTTCTGCGGGTTCCACGCGCTGACTACCCCGTACCTGGCGTACTGGCGCATGAAGTATTCGGCGGGATCACCCAGCATCCGCAGGCCCCGGGTCCGCCAGCCCACCAGGGGAATCTGTACGGGGCCGGGGAGCTGCACGGGAACTGAGACGGCCGCAGCGTTGCTCATGGAGCCTCCAGAGAGCTGGTCCATGAAAATGGGTCTCGCGATCCGGTGGCCGCGGCGGTGAGCAGGCGTTTATCGCGGCCGGGCCCCACACCGTACAAGCAACCGCCGGGGCCCGGGAGAGGGCAGGAAAGAAGCGGGAAAGAAACCCGCCCGTATTGCCGTTGCGGTCCGCACAGGCCGCTGAGCGGCGATTCTTTTCACCTTCCTTCCGTAGACTGACAGAGATCCTGGCGCCCGCCGCGAATCTCCCTAACATCGCTGGACGTCGATACCCGGCACGCTTTTTCCCGAGTGGAGGAACGCAGTGCGCATGGATCGGGAAACGACAGGCGGACACCGCGCGGGTCCCGGCGGGCCGCCTGCTTGGGAAACACACCCGGAAGAAACCGGGACACCCGGCAGCCGCCCGGCGCTGCCCCACGAGCAGGTGCTGTGCCTGGCGCAGGAACTGGACCCCCAGCGCCCCGGCCTCACCTTGGCGATGGCCTTCGAGGTCGGGGGCGGGTGCGATCCGGCGCTGCTGGTGCGCGCACTGCGGGAACTCGTCAGACGCCACGAGGCGCTGCGGGCCCGGTTCGTACGCTCCCAGGAGCGGTGGCTGCGGGTCGTCGATCCCGTGGAGCGGGTCGAGGCGGAACCGCACCGGTACTGCGAGCTGGAGACGCTCCCTGCGCGGGCCGATGGCACACATGTCGAGGCGCTGCTCGAAGAACGCTGCCGGGAGTGCCCCGACCTGTCCGAAGGCCCGCTGTTCCGGGCCACCGTGCTGGTCGCGGAGGAGGACGGGACGGCGCCGGTCCGCTTCGTGGTGCGCGTCCACCACGCGGTCGCCGACCTGTGGGCCGTGGGCGTCCTCATGGCGGAGCTGTACCAGCTCTGTCTGACCGAACCCGACTCCTGGGAGACCGTACTGCCCCCGGCCGTTCCCCTGACGCACACGCCCGCCCCGGCGGCGCGCCTCGCGCGGGCACGGACGTTCTGGAGCGGCCTGTGGGAGGACGGGCACGACCCCGTGGACCTGCCCCGCGCGACAGCCGGCCCCCAGCGTCCGGGGATGTCCCGGGCCACCTGCCGGGTGCCCGTGGACCTGGGCGAGGCCCGGACGAAGGCGCTCCGCGAGTTCGCCAAGGAGTGCGGCGTCTCCCGCTACACCGTGCTGTTCGCCGCACAGGCCCTCGCCCTCGGCCGCCTCGGCAACAGCGCGAGAACACCCCTGGCCGTCTCCATGCACGGACGCAACAGCGACAACGCTCGGGCGGTCGGCTACGCGCTGACCACCGCGGTGCTGCCCGTCGACACCGTCACCGGGACAGCGCGGGAGCACATCCTGCGCGTCCACCGCACGCTCCGGGGGGCGCTCGCCCACAACTGCCTGGGCTATCCCGACCTGGTGGCCCCGGACGGCGGGACAGGCATCGGCATGCCCGCGCCCGAAGCCACCCTCGCCATGTTCCAGGACCCCGCGGGGCTCAAGGGCCTGGGCGCGGCGCTCCTTTCGCAGGCTCCCATCCCGCTCGGCGGCCTCACGATGCGTACGGTCGTTCCGCCGGTGAGCGTCGGACCGTGGCTGCTGGCCACGGCACTGGCCGACGACGGCCGGAACATGTGCGGGTTCGTGGACGTCGACCCGGCGCACCACCCGGCCTGGCTCGCCGAGCGGCTGGCGGCCATGCTGCCCACCGTCATCGACGCGCTCATCACGGGCCCCGACACACCGCTGGAGCAGGTGGAGACCGTCTCCCCGGCGGACCGGGAGCTGCTGGCTGCCTGGAGCAGCGCGGCGGAGGAACCGGGGATCGACGAGTCGACCCTGCACGGCGAGGTGCTGGACGCGGCGGCGCGCCACCCCGGCCGGACCGCCGTCCTCACCCGCGACGGTGAGCTGACCTACCGCGAACTCGCCGAGCGTTCCGCCGCCTTCGCCGCCGAGCTGCGGCGTGCCGGAGCCGCACCCGGCAGCACCGTCGGCGTCCTGCTGCGCCGGGGGAGGGACCTGGTCCCGGCGCTCCTCGGTGTACTGCGGGCCGGCTGCGCGTACGTGGGCCTCGACCGGTCGGCGCCGGCGCAGCGCCTGGCACAGGTGGTGGCCCAGGCGCGCTGCGCCGCTGTGGTCACCGACGCCACGACCGAGGAACTCGGCCGCGCGCTGCCGTGTCCGACCGTGCCCGCGGCCACCGTCCCCGCACGGCCCGCCGCCCCCGCCGGCACCGATGCCGAACCCGCGGTCGCCCCCGGCGACCCGGCCTACCTGATGTTCACCTCCGGCTCGACCGGGCGGCCCAAAGGCGTCGTGATCGCGCATCGGTCCGCGGTCAACCTGCTGCGATTCGGCCGGCGCTGCTTCACCGCGGAGGAACTGGGCGAGTCCCTCGCCGTCAGCGGTGTCCACTTCGACCTGTCGGTGTGGGAGATCTTCCTGCCGCTGTCCGCCGGGCGGCGGGTGCGGCTGCTGGAGAACGCCCTGGAACTCATCGACCTGGCGGAGCCGCCGTCCGGCACCTTCCTCAGCAGCGTCCCCTCGGCGGTGGCCGCCTGCGTCCAGCGGGAGGCGCTGCCGCCGGGGCTGAGGCTGATCACCATGGGCGGGGACACCATCAGCGGGACGCTCGTGAGGGACATCGCACGCCAGTGCCCACGGGCCCGCATCGTGGCCATGTACGGCCCGACCGAGACGACGACGTACATGACCTGGTCCGAGGTCGGCCCCGGCACGGGCGATCCGGTGCCGCTGGGACGTCCGTTCGGCGGGACGACGCTGAGAGTGGTGGACGAGCGGCTGCGGGACGTGCCGCTCGGTGCCACCGGCGAACTGCTCATCGGCGGCCCCTGCGTGGCACTCGGCTACGCGGGCGAACCGGCGATGACCGCGGCCCGGTTCCTGCCCGACCCCGACCGTCCCGGCGCGCGCCTCTACCGCTCCGGCGACCTCGTGCGCTGGCGGCCCGACGGCCTGCTGGACTTCGCCGGCCGTGTCGACCACCAGGTGAAGATCCGCGGCTTCCGCATCGAACTCGGCGAGGTCGAAGCCTGCCTGCGCCGGACCACCCCCCTGCGTGAGGTCGTGGTGCACGCCGTCGGCACCGGCACCCAGCGCCGCCTGCTGGCCTGCCTGGTCCCCGCCGAACCGGTACCCGGCGACGTCACCTCCTGGCTCCGCGAGGTGCGGGACCGGCTCGCCACGCTCGTCCCCGGCTACATGGTGCCCTCCGACTACGCCGTGCTGGACGAGGTGCCGAAGAACCGCAACGGCAAACCCGACAGGCAGCGCCTCGCACGTCTTCCCGCCGTCCGGATAGGGCACGGAGAGGACGCCCCCCTCGTCGGCGAGGTGCAGGAGCGGCTCGGCGGACTGTGGCGGAAGCTGCTGGACGTGCCCGCCATCGGCGCCCGGGACGACTTCTTCGAATCGGGCGGCCACTCCCTCCTGCTGGCCAGGCTGGCCCAGCTCGTCACCGCGGAGTTCGGCGCCGACGTGCAGGTCGCCCAGCTGTGGAACGCCCGGACCATCGCCGAGCAGGAGGGCGTGATCGCGGCGGCGCCCAGGGCCGGCACCGCGCACACCGACCGTCCGGTGCGCCGCCTGGACCGCACCCGTCACATGCACTGGCCGCAGACCCGGCAGGAGGCACGATGACGAGCACCCGACTCCCCGGAGACCTCGCCTTCCCCAGCAGCCCAGGGCAGCGGCGGCTGTGGTTCCTGCACCAGGTGAGCCCCGAATCGGTACCCGCCTACGCGCTCGCCGCCCGGGTCGACCTCCACGGCGACCTGCACGCCGACGACCTGCAGCACGCGCTCAACCAGGTGGTGGCCCGGCACGAGGCACTGCGTACCGCACTGCGCCAGAGCGACGAGGGCCTGCTCCAGATCGTCCAGGAGGGGGTCTCCGTCGTCCTGCAGGAGGTGGAGCCGAGCGGGGACGGCGCCGAGGACCGTGCGCGGGAACTCGACCGGGTGCTGCGGCACCTCGCCCGGCGCGGATGGGACCTGGGCAGGCCGCCCTTGATGCGCGCCGCCCTGGTACGGCTGTCCGACCGGCACGCGGTGCTCGGCCTGTGCGTGCACCACGCCGTCTGCGACGGCCTGTCGCTCCAGGTCCTCCTCGGCGAGATCTTCGAGACCTATCGTCAGCGGCGCACGGGACAGGCCCAGGGCGAGCCCGAACCACCGCTGCAGTTCGCCGACTTCGTGGTCTGGAGCGCCGGCGGCGACGACCCCGACGAGGGGTGGCGCGCCCGGCAGCGGGAACTCCTGGACGCCTGGTGCACGCGCCTGGCCGGGCTGCCCGACGGCATCGACCTCCCCACCGACCGGCGCCGCCCGGCACGCCAGAGCTTCGAGGGCGCCCGTGTCCCCTTCACCCTCGGCCGGGAGGAGACCGACAGGTTGCGCGGCGCCGCCAGGCACTGCGGCGTCAGCCTCTCCTCCCTGCTGCTGACCGCCTACCTCACCGTGCTCCACCGCGCCGCGGGCAGCGACGACATCGCCGTGGGCATCCCGGTGGCCAACCGGTGCCGCCCCGAACTGGCGACCACCGTCGGCTACCTGGCCAACACCTGCGTCCTGCGCGCCCGCTTCGACGCCCCACGCACACTGCGGCAGCTCGCCCAGCGGGTGCACGAGGAGATCGGCTGGCTGATGCAGCACTCCGACCTGCCCTTCGGCGACCTGGTGGAAGCCCTCAACCCTCCCCGGCTGCTGGACCGCAACCCGCTGTTCTCCGTGATGTTCGGCTTCCAGCCCGACGCGGCACGCCACCACGACATGCCGGGGCTGCGGGCCGAGATGACCGACCTGGACACCGGCACCTCCCGGCTCGATCTGTCCCTCTTCCTGTTCGAGGAACCCCAGGGAGCCGTCAGCGGTTTCCTGGAGTACGCCACGGCCCTCTTCGACGCGGCCACCGTCGAACGGCTGGGCCGGCACATGCACACCGTCCTCGGCCGGCTCGCCGCTTGCCCCGACGACGAGGTGGCCGCCGCCCTCCGGGACGCGGCCGCGCCGTGGCCCCGCCCGCCCGCGCACACCGCACCGCTGACGACGGTGTCCGGCCGCATCCACCAGCACACCCGCGTCCGCCCCGACGCCCCCGCGCTGCGGGACGACACCACCACACTCACCTACCGGCAACTGGACGCGTACGTCACCGCCGCCGCGGCCCGGCTCAGGGCGGCGGGCGCGGGACCGGGCCGAAGGGTCGCCGTCCACACCGCACGCGGCGTCGGCACCGTCGTCAGCATGCTGGCCGCCTGGCGGACCGGCGCGGTCCACGTTCCCGTCGATCCGGCCCTCCCCGCCCGGCGGCGCGAACTGATCATGCGGCAGGCCGCGCCCGCCGTCGTCGTGACCTCGCCGGACACCGGCGAGGTGCCCCGGACGGCGGCCGCGGAGGACACGGACACCGCCGTGAGCGTGCCGGTCGACAGCCTTCTGGACGGCGCGGGGGACGCGGTGGACGAGAGGGTGCTGTGCGCGCCCGAGTCCGTCGCCTACCTGATGTTCACCTCCGGCTCCACCGGCGAGCCCAAGGCCATCGCCGTCACCCACGCCAACCTCGCCTACTTCCTCGACGCGGTCACGAGCGTGACCGGGCTGTCGGCGGACGACACCCTGCTCGCTCTCACCACGCACGCCTTCGACATCTCCCTCCTGGAACTCCTCGCGCCCCTCACCGTCGGCGGCACCGTCACGATCGCTCCCCAGCACGCTCTGCGCGACGGGGCGGAACTGCGTCGGCGCCTTGAGACGGGAGGGATCACGATCGCGCAGGCGACCCCCGCGACCTGGCGGCTGCTGACGGACACCGGATGGCGTCCGGGGCCGGACCTCACCGTGCTGTGCGGGGGAGAGGCGCTCCCGCCCGACCTGGCCGACCTCCTCGCGGACGGCTCCGCCGCCTCCTGGAACCTGTACGGCCCCACGGAGACCACCATCTGGTCCTGCGCCGCCCGGCTCCGCCCCGGCGCCGCCGTCCACCTCGGCGAGCCCCTGCCCGGCACCACCGCCGTCGTCGTCGACCAGGACCTGCGTCCGGTGCCCGACGGCACCAGCGGCGAACTGGTCATCGGCGGCCCCGGTGTCGCGGCCGGCTACGCCCACCGGCCCGGCCTGACCGCGGCCCGCTTCCTGCCCGACCCGCGGGGCGGTGGCGGGCGGCTGTACCGCACCGGGGACAAGGCGCGCCGACGGGCCGACGGCTCGCTGGAGTTCCTCGGTCGCATGGACGACCAGGTCAAGGTCCGGGGCAACCGGATCGAACTGGGAGAGGTCGAGCAGGCGCTGCGCACCGCCCCCGGAGTACGGGACGCCGCCGCCGCGCTGCTCGGCCAGGGAGGGGACGCGCTGCTCGGCGCCTGGCTGGTGCCGGCGCCCGGCGTCACGGCGGACGCGGAGTGGGCCGCGGAGGTGCGCCGCCACGCCGCCGCCCGGCTGCCCGGCGCGGCCGTACCCGCTCGCTACCACGCCGTGGACGCCGTCCCGCTCACCCCGCACGGCAAGACCGACCGCCGTCTGCTCGCCAGGACCGGCACCCGGCTGGACATGCCGTCCGCGCGGATCGAACCCCGCAACCGGACGGAGGCGGAGGTCGCGGCCCTGTGGCAGAAGCTCCTCGGCCTCAGCGACGTCGGGGCCACGGACGACTTCTTCCTCCTGGGCGGCCATTCCCTCCTGGCCAGCCAGATGATCCAGCAGATCAAAGCGGCGTTCGGAGTCACCGTCCCGATGACCGAACTCTTCCTCGAACCCACCGTGGCCCACATCGCCCGCTCCGTCGCGGCCCTGCGCGGGAACACCGCCGGGCCCGCCGCCCCCGCGCCCCGGGCCGAGGAACCCGACTGGGACTTCGACTCCGTGCCCCGACGCCTCCCGCATCCCGACGCACCGTCCCCGACTGCCGTCCCCAGGACAGGCCGAGGTGAGTGACCCGTGACCACTGTCGACCACAGCACCGACTTCTCCCGTGAACTCGCGCGGGTGATGGCCGAGACCCAGGCGGACCTCGCGGACCCGCTCTCCGCCGAACAGCGCCGCTGGTGGCTGCTGAACCGCATGGCACCGGGCTGCCCCAGCACCGTGGTCGCCCGCTACCGGCTCACCGGCCACGTCGACGTCACCGCGCTGCAACGTCGGCTCACCGCCCTCGCCGCCGACCAGGAAGCCCTCCGCAGCGTCTTCCTGGAAGTCGCCTCCCGCCCGGTCCGGCTCGTGCTCCCGGTCCCGGACCTCTCGCTCCGCTCGGTGGACCTCACCCACCTCCCCGACCCGGAAGAGGAAGCGGTGGAGCTGAGCGCCAGGAGCGCCGGCGAACCCTTCGACGTCCGGTACGGGCCCCTGCTGCGGGTCACCGTGCTGCACCTTCGCGACGAGGTGTGGGAACTCTTCCTCGTCGCCCATCGGCTCATCGCCGACGCGACCTCCCTCGACACCATCGCCGCCTGCCTGGCGGGCGGTGAGCAGCCTCCCCGGGCCGCGCTGTCCGAGACACTCCTCGGCCGCCGCGAGACCTGGTCCGCCGAGGAACACGCCCGGGCCGCTGCCGAACTGGGCGGCCGTCTCTCACGCGCCGCCGCCCGGGAGATCCCCAGCCCCCGCCCCCGCCCGGAGGTCAAACGGCACGAACGGGCCGCCGAGATCGTCGAGATGTCCTATGTGCCCCCGGCGGACCGGGTGGACACCCAGGAGTGCGCCCACCGCACCGTGGCGGCCTGGCTCGCCGTGCTGATGCGCTACCAGGCGGCGGACGCGGCCCAGTGCGGTGTGCACGTCCAGGGGAGCGACCGTGCCCCCGGGCTCATCGGCCCGCTGGACGACATCCGTCCGGTACGCGCCGAGCTGCCCGACGGCGGCGACCTGAAGGTGCTGCTCGACCTCACCCGGCAGGCGATGGACGCGTCGCGTACCGCCATGCCCTTCGCCCGCCTGCTGGAACTCTGCCCGCCCGCGCGGGACCTGAGCAGAACACCCTATGTCCAAACGGCACTCCGGGTCGCGGACGCACGCACCTCACTGGCCTCGGGACAGGGCGCCCGGCTCACCGCCGAGCCGACGGAGATCACCAGCGGCGAGCACGACATCGACCTGACCGTGTGGTTCCAGCCCGACCTGGTGAGCTTCCAGTTCGACTACGACGCCAACCTCTACACGGCGGACGACATATGGAGCCTGGGCAACAGCCTCGTCGCGGTGCTCCAGCCGCTGCTCCTGGGCGACGCGCGGGCCTCGGCACCCGTCGCCGAGCTGCCCTTGCTGACCGGCCCCGACGCCATGGCCACCTGCGGCCGCGGTGACCAGTACCCGCTGCCCGACGCCACCTTGGTGGACCTGGTGGCCGCCCGCGCCGAGGACCCGGAACTCGCCGGCCGCACAGCTGTGTGCCGGGGCCCCCAGCAGCTGAGCTACCGCGAGCTGTGGCGGCGGGCCGGCACCATGGCCACCGCCCTGCAGGCGCGCGGCGTCTCCCGTGGTGACCGCGTCGCCGTGTGCCTGGGCCGCGATCCGGACGCCGTCGCCGCACAGGTGGCCGTGCTGCGGTGCGGTGCCGCGTTCGTGCCCGTCGACCCGCACCACCCCTCCGACCGCGTCGCCCACCTCGTCACCGACTCCGGGGCCGTCCTGGCACTGACCCGCGCGGCCGACGGGGTGCCGCTGCCGGCCGGTGTACCCGCCCTGCCCCTGGAGGAGATCGACGCCCAGGACCGGGAACCCGCGCCCGTGGAGCTGTCACCCCGCGACGCGGCCTACGTCATCTACACCTCCGGCAGCACGGGACGTCCCAAAGGCGTCGTCGTCCAGCACCGCAGTGTGGTCAACAACATCCGCTGGCGCCGGCGCATCTGGGATGTGGGGCCCGAGGACCGCGTCCTGCACAACCACCCACTGAGCTTCGACCCGTCGGTCTGGGCCGTCTACTGGCCGCTGAGCGTCGGCGCCACCATCGTCCTGGCCGCGGAGGACCAACTCGACGACCCCGCGGCCCTGCTGCGCCTCGTCCGTGACGAGAACGTCACCGTCATCGGCGGCGTCCCCTCCCTGCTGGGCCTGCTGCTGGAGCACCCCGCGGCCGGCGAGGCGACCAAGGTGCGGCTCCTGCTCAGCGGCGCCGAACCGCTGGAACCGGTGCTGGTCCGGCGGGCCAGGGAGGTGTGGTCGGCCCAGGTCGCCAACCTCTACGGGCCCACCGAGACCACCATCGACGCGACCGCCCACCTGACCGGGGAGACCCCCGGCGACATCGTCCCCATCGGCCGTCCCATCGACAACGCCGACGTCCACATACTCGACCCGCACCTGCGCCCGGTCCCCGACATGGTGCCCGGTGAGATCATGATCGGGGGAGCGGGCGTCGCCCTCGGCTACCAGGGCAAGGCCGCACTGACCGCCTCGCGTTTCCTGCCAGACCCCTACGGAGAGCCGGGAGCCAGGCTCTACCGCACCGGGGACCTCGGCCGGCGGCTGCCCGACGGCGAGATCGCCTTCCTCGGCCGTGTCGACGACCAGGTGAAGATCCGCGGCCACCGCGTCGAGCCGCGCGAGATCGAGGCCGCCCTCGCGGAGTGCCCGCAGGTGGCCGCCGCCGCCGTCGTGCCCCTCGACGCCGGCACCCGGAACGCCGGCCTGGCCGCGGCCATCGTCCGCGGCTCCACCCGGGACGGGACCTCCGACGCGGAGACCGCCGCACAGGTACGCGGCACCCTGCGCGACCGCCTCCCCGCCTACCTCGTCCCCGACACGCTGCACGTCGTCGAGAGCCTGCCCCGCACCGCCACCGGGAAGATCGACCGGCGCGCGCTGGCCACCGAGTTCCAGAACGCCGCCCGCCGCACCGCGCCGGTACGGACCTTCGCACGCACCCCCCTCGAAGAAGCCGTGGCCGAGGACTTCTGCCGGGTCCTGGGCGTCGACGGCATCGACGTGCACGCCGACTTCTTCGCCTCGGGCGGCACCTCCCTCATGCTCGCCAGACTGGCGACGCTCCTGGGGACGCGGCACGCCGTCGAAGTGCCCCTGCACGAGTTCTTCCGCGTCCCGACCGTGGCCGGCGTGGCCGAGATCATCGAGGAGTACGGACGGGGCGGCCTGGCCGCCGTCCTGGGCCGGCAGCACGCCGCCACCCTGGAGGCGGACGGCTGCCTGGACGAGGCGGTGCGCCCCGACGGACTGCCGCACGCCGACTGGCACAACCCCCGCCGGGTGCTGCTGACCGGCGCCACCGGCTATCTGGGACTGCACCTGCTGGAGGAGCTGCTGCGGCGCACGGACGCGGAGATCGTCTGCCTGTGCCGCGCGGACGACGAGGAACACGCCAAGGAGCGCCTGCGCCAAGGCTTCGCGGAGTACGAGATCGACGCCGCGGACCGGCTCCACCGGGTGCGCTGTGTGGTCGGCGACCTGGCCGGAGCGCACCTGGGGCTGAGCCCGGACACATGGGAGGACCTGGCCGCCACGGTGGACGTCATCTACCACAACGGCGCCCTGGTCAACTTCGTCTACCCCTACTCGGCGCTCAAGGCCCCCAACGTGGGCGGCACCCAGCAGGTCCTGGAACTCGCCTGCACCAGGCGCCTCAAGGCCGTCCACCACGTCTCGACGATCGACACCCTGCTGGCCACCCACACCCCCCGGCCCTTCCTGGAGGACGACACCCCGCTCCAGTCGGCCGTCAACGTCCCCGCCGGGTACACCGGCAGCAAGTGGGTGGCCGAGAAGGTCGTCGACGTCGCCCGCCGCCGCGGCATCCCGGTGACCGTCTTCCGGCCCGGACTGATCCTCGGCCACACCCGGACCGGCGCGACACAGCCCACGGACTATCTGCTGGTCGCCTTCCGCGGCTACCTGCCGATGGCCGTCCTCCCGGACTACCCCCGCATCTTCGACACGGTGCCCGTCGACTACGTGGCCTCCGCCATCGTGCACATCTCGCTCGACTCCCGCGCCCTCGGCGGCTTCTACCACCTGTTCAACCCGGCCCCGGTCACACTGCGCACCTTCTGCGACTGGCTGCGCGAGTACGGCTACCGCTTCGACATCGTGCCGTTCGAAGAGGGCCGGCGGCGCGCGCTGGAGACCGGACCCGGACACCCCCTCTATCCGATCCTCCCGCTCATCCGGGACGCCGAGGCCGATCCGCACCGAGCACTGGACCCCAAGCACATCGACGAACTGGAACCGGAGCGCGAGTGCGCCAACACCCTGCGGCTGCTCGAAGGAAGCGGCATCCAGTGCCCGCCGGCCAGCCGCGAGGACGCCTTCGGCGTCATGGACTACCTGGTCCGCACCGGGTTCCTGCCCCGGCCCGAGGACGTGCCCGCTGCCGAGGCCACCGTCTTGGAGACCCGATGACCGACTACCTGCCCCACGTGGCCACCGTCCCCTTCGCCCTGGGATGCCCCGAGGACCTGCCCGCCACCGTCCCCGCCGTCGAGGCGGCGAGGCCACCGGCCGCCGAGGCCCTCGCCGCCCGGCTGTCCGACCCGGCCGCACGCGTCGGCCCGCACCAGCTGCTGGAGGCGGTGCGCGCCGCCCGCGCCGAACTGGGCCCGGTGGCCGGCACCCGGATCACCGACGATCCGCGCGAATCACGCCCCAACCGCGACAACGACCGGGCCTTCGGCATCGAACGGCACCAGGGACCGCCGCTGTCGCTGATGCTCGCCGGACTGCTGGCCGCCTGCGAGGGCGTCCTCGAACTCGTCGGCGACCAGGGCACCGGCCTCGACAAGAGCGACTGGCAGGACCTGGTGGACGGGTTCGACGCGGTCGCCCTGTGGACGGCGTCCCCGCACCGGGTACCGGAACGCCTGCCGGCGCCCCCGCCCCGCGACGTGGGGCGCAGCTCCCCGATGGACGGGCTGCGGCGCTGGGTCCGCGGCCACCACGTCTTCATGGTCTTCGCCCAGGGCTGCGCCCTCGCCGTCTCCGGCATGACCGCCGCCGTGGAGGACGGGGACCGGGAGACCGCCGCCGTCGCGGCGGCCGTCGCCACCCGCATGATGCGGGCCAGCCGGGCGGCGCTGCGCTTCGCGGGCGACGCCACCGAGACCCAGTACCAGGACGAGATCAGGCCCACCCTGATGCCGCCCGTGGCCCCGCCGCAGATGAGCGGGCTGCGCTGGCGCGACCACGAGGCCCTGGTACGGGCCCTCACCGCCTCCGGCCCCGCATGGGCGTCACTGGCCGAGGACCGCCCCGACCTGCTCGCCGCGTTCCGCTCCGCTCTCGACGACACATACGACGCGCACAAGGGGGTGTGCGGGCACTTCGTCGGGAGCGAGTCGCCCAGCCTGCTGGCCACCGCGCGCTCCCACCGGCCCGCCGTGGGGGTCATCGAACAGTTCCACCGCATCCGCGCCGGCCTGCTGCCTCAGCCGCCCGGACCGTCCCGTCCCGCCGCGGGCGCGGGCACCAAAGGAACGGACCCGGACACCGGGGGAGAGGGGGAGAAGTGAGACGCCCGCTGACAAGCGCCGCGCGGCGAGGAGCGTCCGCCGTCCCCGCGCTCGCCGCCGCGGCGGCCGCCGTCTGGGCCACCCGCGGGCTGCGCCCCCCGGCGCCGCGACGGGGCGGGGTCGGCCCGGCGGACTTCTCCGTCGCCCGCGCCGAGCGGGACCTGCTCCGGATCGCCCAGGCCCCGCGGCCGTCCGGATCGGCCAACGCCTCCGCGGTCCGCGACCACCTGGTCACCAGACTGACCGAGCTGGGCCTGGAGGTGGACCAGCAGGAGGCGGTCGGCGCGGGGCTGAGCACGCCCACCCCCTACGGGCCCCGCTACCTGGGCGCCGGACGGGTCCACAACATCGTGGCCCGGCTGCGGGGCACGCGCCCAGGAAGCGCGGTGGCGCTCTTCAGCCACTACGACTCCGTCGCCCAGGGCCCGGGCGCCAGCGACGCCGGGGTGCCGGTCGCCGCGCTGCTGGAAGCCGTACGCGCGCTGCGGGAGCGTCCACCGCTGACCAACGACCTGCTCGTGGTGCTCACCGACGGGGAGGAGTGCGGCCTGCTCGGCGCCCGGGCGTTCTTCGCGGAGCACCCGTGGGCGGACTCCGTCGGGGCAGTGCTGAACTTCGAGGCGCGCGGCACCACGGGTCCCGTGCTGATGTTCGAGACCGGGCCGGGGAACCGTCCCCTGGTCGACCTCCTCGCCGGCAGCGGCGTACCCGCCTTCTCCAGCTCCCTGTTCTACGAGGTCTACCGGCGGCTGCCGAACGCCACCGACTTCTCCGTTGCCAAGGACGCCGGAACACCCGGCATGAACTTCGCCAACATCGGCGGCTTCATCCGCTACCACAGCCCCGCCGACGACCTCGACCACGTCGACCACGGCACCTTCCAGCACCACGGCGAGCTGGCACTGGCCCTCGCGGACCGCCTGGGCCGGACACCCCTGGAGGAACTGCGCGGCTCCGACGCGACCTTCTTCACCGTCGGCCGCGGCGCACTCGTCCGCTACTCAGCCGCCGGCACCCGGCTGTGCGCGGCGGCGGCGGGCGCCCTGTGGCTGCTGGGCACCCGGAAGGGACACGACAGCGCCCGCGAGGCGTTCCTCGGCACCGGAGGGGCGGTACGCGCCGCGTCGAGGACAGCGGGCAGGCTCGCCGCCGGAGCGGTCGCCTCCACCGCGTTCACGGCCGCGGCACGGCGGACCAGCCCCGAGGCGCACCGCAGCGGCGACTTCTACGACGCCGATCTGCTCTACCTGGCACTCGCCTGCGGAACTGCGGCCTCCGCCCTCGTCCCCGGCGACGGGGCGCGCCGCAGGACCGGCGCGGAAACCCTGCTCGCCGCCGCCTGCACGGCCCTGACCACCACGTTGCCGGGCGGCAGCTACCTGGCGTCCTGGCCCCTGCTGGGCAGCGCGGCGGGCGGTCTGTGCCGCCGGGGCCCGGCGGCGGCACAGGCCGCCGCGGCCGGAGTGGCGGCCGTGCCCGCGCTGCTGCTGTTCCCCCCGCTCTCCCGGCTGCTCTTCCAGGCGCTGACTCCGAGGATGGCCGCCGCCGCCGTCATGGCACTGCAGCTGGCCGGGGAGCTGGCGGCGCCCACGCTGACGGCGGTACCCCGCCGGGTACGCCGCGGCGCGGCCCTCGCCCTGGCCGCGGCCGGCGCCGGCACGGCCGGGGTGGCCCTGTGGCGCGGACGCGCGGACGGGACCAAACCGGCGCCGGAAAGCCTCAGTTGGCTGGCCGACGCCGACACGGGGGAGACGTGGTGGCTGAGTACGGACCCCGCGCCCAACCCGTGGACGAGCCGCGCCCTGGGGACCGCCTACCGGACCGGTCGCCTGGAGAAGTACTTCCCCGGCTGGACACGCGACGTCCACTACGCGCCGGCCGGCCCTCCGGGCGAGGAGGTGGCGGCGCCCGAACTGACGGTCCTCAAGGAGGAGGACACGCCGGACGGGCGGCGCATCACGGCACGCGTCCGCTCCCCGCGCGGGGCCCGTCAGCTGTCACTGGCGGTCCCCGGCGGTGACGTGCGCCGCTGGTCGGTCGAGGGACGCGTGGTCACCCGGGAGGAAGCCGGGGCCGGGGAGAGGGACCAGCCGTGGGAGCTGTGGCTGCACGCGGTGCCCGACGAGGGCTTCCTCCTGGAGCTGGACCTGCCCCGCAAGCCCGTCCAGGTGCGGCTGCTCGACCGGGACGACGGCCTCCCCGCGTGGGCGCGCGACTCCCTGCTGGCCCACGGCGAGGAGCCGCCCGGCCGCATCGCGGCAGCGGCCCTCGACGTCGAGTCCTGGGGCAACGCCGGCTTCGTCAGCACGCACCTGCACCTGTGAACCGCCCACCGACGAGGAGGTATGAGCATGGCGGCCTTTCTCGGTGACGACGACACCGTGGCCTGCGTCGTCGTCATCAACGACGCGGGACAGTACTCGATCTGGCCGGCGGACATGGACGTGCCCGCCGGCTGGCACGGCACCGGCTTCTCCGGAAGCCGTGCCGCCTGCCTCACCCACATCGACGAGACATGGACCGATCCGGTCGCGCTCCACACCTGACAGCGGCGCCGTGCCGTCGCATCCGGAAACCCGAAGGAGACGAACATGAACGCACGTCAGCAGCAGCGTGACAACAGTGGCACCGCCCCGCTGGACATGGACGGACTGTCCCGCATCCTGTTCGGGCACGCCGCGTTCCAGTACCTCAACGCCGCCTGCGAACTGGGCCTGCCCGAACTCCTCGCCGAGCGTGAGGAGCTGAGCAGGGAGCAGATACGCGACACCCTGCACCTGGCCGACCGGGCCGTCGACATCCTGCTGCTGGGCTGCACCTCGCTCGGCATCGTCGTGCGGGAGACGGACACCGGCCGCTACCGCCTCGCCCAGGTGGTGCGCGACCTGATGGACGAGGGCGACTGGCAGCGCTTCAAGGACACTGTCGCCTTCGAGCAGTACATCGTCTACGAGGGCCAGCTCGACTTCACCGACTCCCTGCGGGAGAACCGCAACGTCGGGCTGCGGCGGGTGCGCGGGTCCGGACGCGACCTGTACCACCGGCTCTCGGAGAACCCCCACATGGAGCAGGTCTTCTACCGCTACATGCGCTCCTGGTCCGAACTGGCCAACAAGCACCTGGTGGAGGAGCTGGACCTGTCCGGCGCCAAGCACCTGCTGGACTGCGGTGGAGGTGACGCGGTCAACGCCATCGCGCTGGCCAAGGCCAACCCCGGCCTGGAGGTCACCGTGTTCGAGATCCCGGCCTCCCGCACCATCGCCGAGAAGAAGATCGCCCAGGCGGGGGTCAGCGACCAGGTGTCCGTCATCACCGGTGACATGTTCCGCGATCCGCTGCCGACCGGCTGCGACGTGGTGATGTTCGCCCACCAGCTCGTCATCTGGACGCTGGAGGAGAACACCGAGCTGATGCGGCGGGCCTACGAGGTACTGCCCGAGGGCGGCAAGCTGGTCGTCTTCAACTCCATGTCCAACGACCAGGGCGACGGGCCCGTGGTCGCGGCCCTGGACAGCGTCTACTTCGCGTCGCTGCCGGCCGAGGGCGGGATGATCTACTCCTGGGAACAGCACGAGAAGTGCATCGAGGCGGCCGGTTTCCACTCCTCCAAGCGCATCCCGTTCCCCGGATGGACCCCGCACGGCGTCATCGTCGCGACGAAGTGATCCGCAACGCCGGAACCGCCGGGCGGCGGCCCTCCCTGGGCCGCCGCCCCGGCAGGGGACAGCCCACTCGAGGAGGTGAGGGCATGCTGGACGACGCACTGCGCGACCACGCCGCCCAGATGCGGATGCTGTTGTACAGCCAGCTGGTCTCCAGGGCCGTGAGCGTCGTGGTCCGGCTCGGTATCCCGGAGCTGCTGTCCGGGCGCGGCAGCGGAGTGGAGGAGCTGGCCGCGGAGACGGGGACGCACCCGCGCGCACTGGAGCGGCTCCTGCGCGCACTGGTCCCCTTCGGGGTGCTTACCGAAGAGGAGCCGGGAGAGTTCGCCCTCACCCCCCTGGGCGCCACCCTCCGGCCGGACGCCGCCGGGTCCGCGATGCCGACGGCCCTGCTCCTGGCCGGCGAGGTCGGCACCACGTGGACGCAGCTGGAACACACGGCGAGGACCGGCGAATCGGCCTTCCGCAAGGTGCACGGCACGGATCTGTTCGGCTACCTGGAGCAGAACCCCGGTCTGCGGGAGGTCTTCGACAGGTCACAGGCGGCCGGGCTCAGCCTGGAGACCGATGAGATCTTCGCCTCGGTCGCGTTCGACGGCTACCGGGACATCGTGGACGTCGGCGGAGGCGACGGAGCACTGCTGTGCGCCGTACTGCGCCGCACACCGGGCAGTGTCGGCACCGTGGTGGACCTCGCCGGGACGGTCCCGCTGGCGGAGAAACGCATCGCGGAAGAGGAACTGGCCCACCGGTGCACCGCTGTCGTGGGGGACTTCTTCGACCACGTCCTGCCCGGCAAGGACCTCTACATCCTCAGCCACATCCTCCACGACTGGGACGACCACAGCGCCCTGCGCATCCTGCGCACCTGCCGTGCGGCACTGCCCGATCACGGCAGGATCATGGTGATCGACCTGGTCACGGACGCCTGTCGTCCGACGGGGGACGGCGGCGGCGTCCATCGGCTGCCGGCGGTCATGGACCTGTACATGCTGTCGCTCTTCGGCGCCTCCGGCGGCAGGGAACGCACCCGTTCCGCCTTCGCCGCGCTGCTGGCCGAGGCGGGCCTGGTCGAGGAGGAGGCGAAAGTGCTTCCCAGCGGAATGGCTGTCATCACCGCGCGCAGGGGCGAGTGACCGCCGCCGGGGCGAGTGACCGCCGCACCACATGCACGATCGACCCCAGCCCGTGCGTCGCGCGTCCTCCTCGGGGGCGGCGTCCGGCACCGGCGGGAGAAGCGTGAGGAGACATGCGAATCACGGCTGACCGGGAGCGGTGCGTGGGCAGCGGCCTGTGCGCCGAGCGACTGCCCGAGGTTTTCGACCAGGACGACGACGCCCTGGTGCTGCTCCGCGCGGACGAGGTGCCGCCCGACCTGAGGCGGGACGCCGAGGAGGTCGTGGCGCGGTGCCCCACCGAGGCACTCGCACTGCTCACCGACCGGACCGACTGACCGCCCGGCACCGGGCCCCGCACCGGCCGGCCGCCGCGGGCGGCCCTCCCGAAGACGACGCACGAGTGCAGTGATCCGGAGGCGAAATGTCCAGTGTGACGCAAGAGGAACAGAAACAAACACCCCCGCGAGAGGGGGTTCCGGTCGTACCGATGCCGCCGTTCGCCGCGGCACTGCTGGTGTTCGTCGCTTCGGGCGCCGTCCTGATCCTGGAGAACATCGCGGTCAGGCTGGTGGCCCCGTACATCGGCATCAACCTGCAGGTGAACTCGGCCGTGATCGGCACCGCTCTGGCGTCGATCGCGCTGGGCAGCTGGGTCGGCGGGCGCATCGCCGACCGGGTGGCGCCTCGCGCGGTGATCGGCTGGATGCTGATGCTGGGCGGTGTCACCACCCTGTTGGTCCTGCCCGTGGTGCGGGCGATGGGGAAGGTGCTCAACGGCACCAGCCCGGTGGCGGTGATCACGCTCGCCGGGCTGGCCGTCATCGTCCCGGCCGCGCTGCTGTCGACGGTCACTCCCTTGGTGGTGAAGCTGCAACTGCACGACCTGTACCGCACGGGAAGCATCGTCGGGAGGCTCTCCAGCCTCGGCACGCTCGGCGGCATCCTCGCCACCTTCATCACCGGTTTCGTGCTGGTGGCGTCGCTGCGCACCAGTGTCATCCTGCTGGTGCTGGGCATCGTGCTGGCCGTGGGCGGACTCGTCTGCCACCTGCTGTTGTGGGGGAAGTCGGCGCGGGCCGTGGCGGCCTTCGTGGTGCTCGGCGTCGTCACCACAGGGCTGACCGTCGCGGCACCGCAGGCGTGCGACGCGGAGACCACCTACAGCTGCGCCAAGATCGAGACGGTCAAGGGCAAGCCCTCCTTGCGGGTGCTGAAGACCAGCAACGCGGAGATCAGCCACGTCGACCTGAAGGACCCCACCAACCTCAGCATGGGCTACGTCCAGGCGGTCGTCGCGGCCAGTGACCTGGTCAACCCCAAGGGGCGCCTGGACGGATTCCACATCGGCGGCGGCGGGATGACCGTCCCCACCTACCTCGAGAGGACCCGCCCGGCGGGCGACCAGCTGGTGTACGAGATCGACAGCGGCCTCACCGAACTGGCCAAGAACCGGCTCGGATTCAAGGAGTCCGACCGGCTGCGCGTCGTCACCGGGGACGGCCGGCAGGGTCTCCAGAAGCAGCCCGCGAACAGTCGCGACCTGGTGGTCGAGGACGCGTTCGGGTCGCACAGCCCGCCCTGGCACCTGACCACGGCCGAGATGGTGCGGCACGCCCAGCGGGTGCTCAAGCCGGGAGGGATCTACGCGCTCAACATGATCGATTTCCCGCCGGCCGACTTCGCACGGGCCGAGGTGGCCACCCTGCGCTCGGTCTTCGACCACGTCGTGCTCATCTCCTACGACGCGATCCTGGACGGCGAACAGGGAGGCAACGTGGTCGCCGTGGCCAGCGACCGCCCGATCGACACGGCGGCCCTGCGGCGCAGGGTGTCGGCCCGCGACAGCTCCAAGCAGCTCAGGGTGGCCGACGAGCACCGCACCGGGCGCTACGCTCGCGGGGCCAAGGTGCTGACCGACGACTACGCACCCGTCGACCAGCTCATCACGGTGCCGCTGCGGTACTGGTGAGCGGCGGGACCGGGCGCCCGCACGGCTGTTCCGGTGCGGGCGCCGGTGGCCAGGCGCCGTGGCTCAGGCGATGGCCTGCGGGAAGCGGAAGAAGTGGTCCGGGTCGTAGTGCCGCCGCACCTTCCGGAGGCGCTCGTAGTTCTCGGCGTAGTAGGCGCTCTCCCAGGACCCGAGTGCCGGATCGATGAAGTTCTGGTACGCCTCCCCGTTGGAGTGCGGGGTGAGGGCGTCGAAGGCGCGGTCGATCCAGGCCCGTGCCGCCCGCTGGTCCTCCTCACCGGCGTGGTCCGCGGACAGGCCGACCGAGTACCCGACGAACAGGCGGGTGTCGCGGTGCACATAGGCGGTCTCGGTACGGCCCGGCTCGTTGGCCCGGCCGCCCAGGGCCATGAGGTTGAGGTACCTCATCTGTCCCGGCCGGCGGTCCGCCTGGTGAGCCGCGAACAGGTCCGCCACGGCGCTGCCGGACAGCGGTTCGCTCGCCAGCCGGTTGCGGTCGAGGACGAACCGCTCACGTGGAATGCGGCCCTCCGGCGTCCCGCCCTGGCGGTGGCACTCCTCGGTGGAGTAGTCGGCGCAGCCGAAGGTCTGCATCATCGCCTTCGCGTAGGGGAGTTCGCCCGTCTCCTGGCGGCCGGAGGGCGGCCTGCCCACGGCCGACACCAGGGCATCGAGCGCCTCGCGCAGGACCTCGGCCTTCCCCAGGTGGCTGCCCGTGACCAGGACCTGCGGCACCGTGTCCGGCTTCGAGTCGTCGATCATCACCCCGAGCGAGCAGGCCAGGTCGTTGCCCGCCTCGTCGATCCAGCTCTGCCAGGCGGCCGCCGCCTCGGGAAAATGGTCGGCCTGCCAGACGAGGGTGAAGTTGTTCATCGTCGGCACCCGGGTCGGCAGCACCTCGAAATCGGTCACGATGCCGAAGTTGCCCCCGCCGCCCCCGCGCAGGGCCCAGAACAGGTCGGGCTCCTCGTTGGCCGAGGTGCGCACGACCCGGCCGTCGGCCAGCACGATCTCGGCGGACACCAGCCGGTCGCTCCCCAGCCCGAACTTCCGCGTCTGGAAACCGATCCCGCCGCCCAGGAGGTAGCCGCCAGGACAGACCGTGGGGCACAGGCCGGAGACGACCTGGAGGTTGTGGGGGCTCAGCGCCGTCATCACGTCCACCGACTGGGCGCCCGGGCCCAGACGCACGGTCCGCTCTCCCGGGCGTACCCGGTTCATCCGTGAGACGTCGATGACGAGCCCCTGCGTGGTCGAGTAGCCGCCGTAGCTGTGACCGCCGCTGCGGGTCGCGGTCCTGAGGCCGTGCTCCTGTGCGAACCGCAGACAGGCGGCGACATCGAGCGCGGTCGTGCAGTACGCCACGCCCTGAGGGCTGACACTGTCGAACTGCGCCAGCGCCAGCTGTTTGGCACGTGTGTAGTCCGGCTCTCCCGGCAGGACGAGGTCGCCGCGCAGCGCCTTCCGCAGCCGGTCCCAGGGCACTTGGCGTGCGGCCGTACCCGGCCGGCCGGCGACGCCGAGCGCGTCGTACCCGCCGGCCCCTACCAGCCCCAGTCCCGCAGCGCCTGCTCCCGCGCGCAGTAACGAGCGCCGTCTGATCACGTTCTGCCTCCTTCGCCGGACACCTGTGTGGTGGCCGAGCAGTTGTATTACCGCGACCGGGCCCGTGAGGTCGGTTCTGTCGGTCGGGCAACAGAATCGCGCATGCCAGCTGAAAATTTTCGGCCCGGTTTGTCGCCTCATGAGGTTCTTGCTGTCCCGAATCACGACCGTCTTCACTTGAGGATCTCTGGACACCTAGGCGTCTCGCGCGTACATGGTCAAGATGGGGGACCGGTTCTTCGCCGACCCTGCCCCGCAGCCCGGCTGCGCGGGTCAAGAGGCGGAAGGCTCACGGTTCTGTGTCCGACCGCGCTGAGAAACGGTAGGAGCTTCACAAGTGACACGACCGAACGCACCGCAGGCACCGAAGTATCCCTTCCACGCCTGCTCCGAACTGCTCGTCGAGCCGGAGTACGCCAGGCTGCGCCGTGAGGAACCGATCACCCGCGTCACCCTGCCCTACGGGGGGCAGGCCTGGCTGGTCACGCGGTACGACGACGTCCGTTTCGTGCTGTCGGACAGCCGTTTCAGCCGTGCGGCCTCCGTGCGCCCGGGAGCGCCGCGGTTCTTCGAGCAACCGGTCGCCGAGGGGCTGGGATACATCGACCCGCCGCGGCACACCACCGTGCGGCGCCTGCTCAACCGGGCCTTCACCGCCCGCCGTGTGCAGGCATTCCGCCCGCGTGTGCAGGAGATCGCCGACGCGCTGCTGGACGGTCCCGCGGGCGGCTCACCGCCGATCGATCTCGCCACCGCCTACGCGCAGCCTCTGGCCGGACAGGTGGTGTGCGAGTTCGTCGGAGTGCCGTACGAGGACAGCGAGCAGTTCGCGCCATTCTTCGACGCCGTGGTGTCGACCACGGCGTTCACCCCGGACGAGATCCAGGCCGCCGTCAGCGGCGCGCAGCGCTACTTCGCCGACCTGGTCACCGCCGAGCGCCGCAACCCGTCCGACACCTTTCTCGGTGAGCTGGTCCGGCAGAGCGCGAACGAGGGCACGCTGGACGACGCAGAGGTGGCCAACCTCGGATTCGGTGTCGTCATCGCGGGGTACGAGACCACGGCGTCGCAGCTGTGCAACTTCACCTTCCTGCTGTTGACCAGGCCCGAGCGGCTCACGTGGCTCCAGGAGAACCCCGACGGGATTTCCGGCGCCGTCGAGGAACTGCTCCGCTACGTCCCCATGCTGTCTTACGGCGGAAACCCCGTGGTGGCCACGGAGGACGTCACCGTCGCCGGGCAACTGGTGCGGGCCGGGGAGACCGTCGTCCCCTCCAACAACGCCGCCAACCGGGACGAGCGGGTCTTCACCGAACCGGACGAGATCGATCTGACCCGCCGCTCCAACCCGCACCTGGCCTTCCATCACGGGCCGCACTTCTGCCTGGGCTCGCAACTGGCGCGGGCCGAGCTGCAGATCGGCTTGAGAACGCTCCTCACGCGCCGTCCCTCGCTCGCACTGGACGTGCCGCCCGAGAAGATCAGGTGGAAGCGCGGGTCCGTGCTCCGGGCCCCCGCCGCCCTCCCCGTGCGCTGGTAGAACACCGGGACCCGACGCGCCGCCGCCGCGGCCCGGGCACCCCGTGCGACCACGGGGTGCCCGAGCCGCTGTGTGCCTGCGAAGTGGCTTGAATCCGTTCTCGCCGATGGCCCTCTGGTGCCCAATAAACTGAGTTGCCGTTCAGAAACGAGAGGACAGCCATGGCCGCGAAAGCCACTTGGACACGCAGCGAGCTCGCGCTGCTGTGGTTACTGTGCTCCGCGCAGTTCGTACTCATCGTCGATGTCGTCGTCGTGAACATCGCGGTGCCCTCGATCCGTTCCGAACTCGACGTACCGGTCAGCTTTCTTCAGCTCACCAGCGTCGCCTACACGGTGGCTTTCGGCAGCCTGCTGATCGTCGCCGGCCGGGCGGGCGATCTCTTCGGCCGGCGCAAGGTCCTGATCACCGGACTCGTCGTCTTCACCGCCATGTCCCTGGTCTGCGGACTCTCCCAGGAGGGCTGGCAGCTCTTCGCCGCCAGGGCCGGTCAGGGAGTCGGCGCCGCCATGATCTCACCGAATGCGATGGCGCTGCTCGTCAGCGGCTTCCGCGAGGGCGAGCTGCGCAACCGGGCGCTGGGCATCTGGGCCGCCGTCGGCTCCGCGGGAGCGATCGCGGGCCAGCTCCTCGGCGGGGTGGTGACCGAGTACATCGGATGGCGCGGCATCTTCCTGATCAACGTCCCCATCGGTGTCCTCGTCGGCGTGGCCGCTGTCCGGCTGCTGCCCGACGGTACCGGCCCGCGTCGCTCGCCCAACGAGCCCGCCGAACGCCTCGACGTGCCGGGCGCCATCCTGCTGGCCGTCACCCTGGGCGGAGCCAGCGTGCTGCTCGCGGACATCTCCGGCGGCGAGAGCTGGCTGCTGGTGACCGGGCTGCTCGTCCTTGCCCTGCTGGCGCTCGCCCTGGTGATGACCGAACGCCGCTCTGTCGACCCGGTGCTGCCCGGCGCGCTGCTGGCGCGGCGCAATGTCGCGGTGGCCAACCTGGTGCTGATGCTGAACGCCAGCGCCACCACTTCGGCGCTGTACTTCACCACCCTGACCATGCAGACCGAGATGGGTTACGGAGCGCTTCAGACCGGTCTCGGTTTCGCGCCGGTCACCGCGGTCGTGCTGGCGATCTCGCCGAAGGCCGGCGCACTTGTCCAACGGCTCGGAGCCCGCAAGCTCCTGCTGGTCGGCTCCTGCGTCTCCGCCGTCGGACTGCTCGTCCTGGTCTTCACCGCGACCAGCAACGGCAACTACTGGAGCGGCATCCTGCCCGGACTCATCCTGGTGGCGGCCGGCAACGGACTGTCCTACGCGCCGACGTTCTCCCTGGCCACCACCGTCCCCGAGAAGGAGCACGGCCGCGCCTCCGGCCTCATCAACACCGCGCAGGAGCTGGGCTCGGCGTCCGGGCTCGCCGTCCTGGCCTCCATCGCGGCACTCGGCGCGCTCGGCGGGCTGGGCGACTTCTCGCTCGGCTACCTCGCCGCGGCATGCGCGGCGCTGTGCGCCGGACTGCTCACCTTCGCCGCACCCAAGCCGGAACCGGCCCCGGAAACCGGCCAAGACACGACGGAACCCCTTGCAGCCCGCAAGGGTGAGGCAACGGAGGAGATGTGACCGACGGCCTGCCCCCCGACATACGCGAGGCATTCGCCCGCACGCGCACCTGGGAGGTGACCACTCGTACCCGGAAGGAGGAGCCGCCGCTGACCGCACCGATGCTTCCCCCGTGGCGGCCCGGCCACGGTGCTGTCATCGCAGAGTCCGGTCTTCGACCCCGACGGGCGCCGGGCCGCCACCCGGGCGCCCCCACACTGGCGAACCCGGAACACCGTGCGGTACCGGCCGGTCCGGCCCCCGTGGGGCACCTCCGGAGAATGAGAGCCGGAGCTGTCCAGTGACGAGCAACAGCACCCGAGAGGACCGGCGCCCGACGACGCTCTGCGGCATCGTCGAGCGGAGTGAGAGCGCCCACGACACCGAACCCGCCTTCCGGCTGACCGCGCCCCCCGTTCCCGTGGGACCCGAAACCGTCGACATCGAAGCCCAGTCCCGGACAACCGGCCGGGAGTCGCACGCGTACCTGGAGCGGCACTCGCTGGAGCCGCCAGGCGACGACTGGGCTGCCTTCGAAAAACTCATCGCCGAAGTCAGGGCCGAGGCTCGAGAACGCTGAGCAGAGCCCTCTTCGCCGGGAGACAGTGCCTGTGTTCCATCGGGGGAAAGACCAGGGTTACCCACTGCCGGACCGGCCCCCCACCGGCCCGGAACGACGGATCACGAGACCGAGAGGGCGATTTCCGGTGAAGCACGAGCAGGTCGAGGTGAAACTTGTGCGGTGGCCCGCGGAGTCGGCCAAAAGATACAAATACATCGAGGAAGGAGCACTGCGCTTGCTCATCATAGAGGGCGGAGCACCCGCGCCTCTGTGTTCCGACGTGCGTGAGGACTGGGTGCGCGCGCCGATCAGCAAGGCCGACCTGCACGCACGAGTAGCCGCATTACGGGCCAAGTCCTACCCGTTCACCGTGCCGCGCGTGGATCCGAGCGGGGCACTGAAGTACCGCGACCGCGTCGTCGCCATCTCTCCGGTGGAGACCGCGCTGCTGGAGAGCCTGACCAACGCGTTCCAGTCGCTCGTCCGCCGCGAAGAGCTGCTGGAGCGCCTCGTGGAGCGCCAGGCGTGCAGCACCCGCAACGCCTTGGACCTCCACATCATGCGCATTCGCCGGAGGATCCGCCCGCTGGGCCTGGTCCTCCAGACCGCCTGGGGCCGGGGCTACATTCTCAAGCCCGCCGCCGAGTCCGAGGAATGACCGTGGAAGGTCGGTTTATGCGCATCAACCACCCTGCGCCCGCTTGGCGTTCCGACAAAGGCCGTCTCATGAGTGCACCCCAGGCACCTGAGTCCCGCTCGGGGCGGACGGCGGACGGCGGGCCCCCACCGGCCGGACGTCAGATGAACGCGCGGACGGTGAGGCGAACGCGCGGGCGATACCACTGACGGCGCACTGACGCCGTCACCACACCAGCGGGCAGTATCAGCATCTTCCGAGCACGCATCCTCGTGAGAGCGTGCCGGACACGGGTGCGCTCGAAGGTGAGAAGCATTGCGGCGGCGCGGGACGAGTGCGCCGGTGCCTGGGGAACCGCCGTCGGCGAGCACGATCGCGCCGACGGCGGTTACCACACCTGGTACTCCCGAACGGCGGGACATCGCCGTGCGCGTGGGACCGAAGCACTCGCCGAGGGCGCGGCCTTCCGGCGCGGGCACCTGGCGAGCGCGGCTCGTCGGAACGGTCGCTTGCGCGCGGTGCCGAGGCGGTTTCGGGCCGGATCCGCGGGGGAGCCGCCGTTCCCGCGGTTTTCCCTTTCGCTGCGTTTCGGCGGACTGGCCCCACATCGTCCGGCCGAACTGTCAGGATGTCCTCCGGAGACGCTGCCGTAGCGGCCTGGTACCAGAGGAGGGTCTGCATCCATGAGCGAGAGCCCTGCCCGTCACCTGCCCGAAGCCGCCGAGCATGCCGGGACCCAGACCGCTGCCGCCACCGGCGGCCTGCCGAGCTTCGCGGGCCGGGGCTGACGGTTCCTCAGGCGCTCGGACCGCCGCGGAGTTCCCCACCTCTCCCGGCAAGCGTCCGCCCTCCCCCGGCAATGCGTCAGCGCGTTGTCGAGACGCGCCGGGAGCGGCGCCGCCGGCACCAAGGTGAAGGCCCTGCCGCTCCCCTCCCCGCGGGGCCGCGGGGCCTTCGCCGTCCTTCCCAGCGCATGTCTCAACCGACCCAGCCGACAGGCAAAGGGAGACCCACGCCATGGAACGTCTGCCGCACGAGCCGTATATCAACGCGGTGATCAGCGCCATCACCGCGGCCGGGCACAGCGTCGGCCCCGACACCTTCACGCAGTACGCCACCCACGACGGGGAGGTGACGCTCCTCGAAGCGTTCCTCGATCTGGGCGGGGACCCCCATGGCGCCACGAGCGGGCCGGGCAGGGCCGGGCTCGTATGGTGCCAGACCACCGGCTGGCTCCGTGGCGCCTACTACGGTCGCGGGCAGCTCGGCTCCCTGGACGATGTCTTCGCAGGCCACTGCGTGCTGCCGACCCCGGCCTCCGTCGCGGCGTCCGTCCGGGAGCCGGGCGGCAGACCGCGAACGGCCGCCGAGGACACCGCGCCCGCACAAGGCCCGCTGCCGACCGAGATCACCGCCGCGCTGGACCAGGGCGACATGACCGAGGACCTCGCCGCCCGGCTCGCCGCGTACTGGCCGCAGCCGCACTGAGCCGGACCCGCAGCGCCTCCGCCGCCCAACAGCAGGCAGCCCGAAAAAAGGGGGGACGAGCAACGGAGTGCTCCTGCTATGGTGCGCCGATGTCATCGATCAAGCAGTTCCAAGTCACCTTCGATTGCGCGGAACCGGAGCGCGTCGCTCGTTTCTGGTGCGAGGTGCTGGGATATGTCGCACCGCCTCCGCCGGAGGGCTTCGCCACGTGGGACGACTACAACCGCTCCCTGCCGCCCGAGGAGCGGGGAGCATGGTTCGCGTGCAGCGACCCCACGGGTGTGGGCCCTCGGCTGTACTTCCAGCGCGTTCCCGAAGGCAAGGTCGCCAAGAACCGGGTGCACCTCGACGTGCGGGCCGGCACCGGGCTCGTGGGCGAGGAACGCCTCGCTGTGCTCGAGGCCGAGTGCGCGCGACTGGTCGCGCTCGGCGCGGTACGCGTGCGCCTGCTGCCCGCTGACGAGGACAACGAGTCGTGCATCGTGATGCAGGACATCGAGGGCAACGAGTTCTGTCTCGACTGAGCGCCCTCCCGAACGGCGAAGCGGGGCCGTCCCCTGGGCGGAGGTCTCCTGGACGGACGTCTCCCGGGGCGTTGCCACGGCAGCAGCCGGTGGCGGGCCGCGGCCACCGCACCGGCCCGGGTGCGCACACCCAGCTCGGTGTAGATGCGGCCGAGGCGGGGCTTGACCGTGGCCTCGCTCAGGAACAGCGTGCGGGCGATCTCCCGGGTACCGGTACCTGGGCCGGCCGGCCGAGGATGTCGCGCTCACGGGCGGTGAGGGTGCTCCCCGGAGCACGCAGGCGGGAGATCATCCGAGGGGTGACCGACCCCGACAGCACGGTGCGGCCGGCCGCGGCGTCGCGGAGCGCTGAACAGCCGCTCCGGCCGCTCGGCCTTCAGCGGGTTTCCGGTGGCGCCCGCGGCGACGGCGCGGGCGGTGTCGGCTTCGGTGTCGGTGTCGAACATCGTGAGGACCAGCACCCGCACAGGGGCGGTTCCCCGGGTCCTCCACCAACGACATGCCCTAGGTCTGCGGGACGTCCCTGAGGAAGACGAACCCGTCGTTCGCGGCCGGATTGGCCGGGTCCATCGGGGCATAGGCGAAGTACGACGACGCTCTGGGGGCGACCTTCACGGAACCGAGGGCACTGGCCAGCTCGGATGCGTCGATGAGGCAGCGGTCGTCCCGCAGTGCGTACAGCAGCCCTTCGACGGTGTCCGGGGGCGGGACATCCACTCCCTGGTGCCGCATGGTGCCGAGGAGCGTGGCCAGGAAGCCGTACTCCTCGCCCAGCTGCGCGCTCACGAGCGCGCCGGCGCTCCACCATTCCAGCAGCGGATGGTCCCACATGCGCATCGTGCTCTTGTTCCGCTGGAGATGGCTGTTGTGGGCGAAGGCCAGCACCGGACCCCGCTCGGCGAGGGCGATGAGGTTCTCGGCCATCATCGCGTCCCGTAGGCCCAGAAGCCGTGCCATGCGGTCCGGCGAGGTGTCGGCCATCCAGAAGTGGTAGCGAAGCAAGCCGGTGGCGGTGCGTCCGTACAGGCGTGCCCGGTCCCACCTCTCCCGGGAGGTCGTCGCGATCAGGTGCGGCGCCCCCATGTCGAGCAGTGCCACTAGGTCGTCGGCGAGCAGCCGCAGTTCCCTGGCCTCGGCCGACCGCCCCGCGGAGCGGGTCGGGTCCATCATGGCGTCCGGTTCGGTCCACGTGTCGTCGGCGCCGAGGAGGCGGTCGAGCGTGTCCGCCGTACAGGGGAGCAGGTCCGCCTCCACATGGGACGCGAGGTAGCTGTGCAGGGCGGAGAGCGCCTGCCGGGGGCTCGCGGCGCCGGTGATCTCCAGCGGTCCGTCGAAGCCGGCGAAACGGATTCGCTCGCCGGCGGGCCGCTTCTCGTTGTACTCCCGCATCCAGCGCACGAGTTCGCGGTTCGCCGCGGACGCGCCGAAGCCGTGGCTGAAGCCTCCTTCCATGACCTCGTCCAGCGTGCCCGTGCCCGAGGTGACGTAGTCGTCCACGGCCAGTCCCATGAGGCAGTCGCTCTCGATCGCGATCGTGCGATAGCCCTCCTGCTCGACAAGCTGACGGAACAGCTCGTTGCGCAGTTCGAGCAGAGCGTCCTCGCCGTGGGTGGGCTCGCCCAGCGCGAGCACCCGGGGGCGGGCCGGGAACAGTTCCATGACGGCGGGCGCCTCGACGGCATGGACGGCGGCCTTGATGTCGATATCCATGCCTTAAACGGTATCGTTGAACCCTCGGTGGAAACTTTGTCGCTGGTCGCGGTGAATACTGGAGAAGACCTTCAAACAGGGGACAGTGTTCGCCTCCGGGCCGGGCGGGCCGGGCCGGCCCGCCCGGAAGTCACGTCGAGGGTGACCGTGTCGGTGTTGTTGCTCCCGGAAAAACGCGCTGAGCAGCGCGTCAACCCAACCGCTGAGCCCGCGGAACGGTGTACGTCAGGGTTCACACGGTGAAGGCCAGAAGCAGTTCGGCGGTTCGCCGCGGCTCCTCAAGAATGGGCGTGTGTCCGGCGCCGGGCAGCACCTCGACTCTCGCTCCCGGAACGACTCGGTAGTCGGCCGCGGACGAGGGCCGCCATCTGCGGTCCTGGTCACCGAAGATCACCTGCAGTGGTTTGCCGAGGGTCCGCAGCCGGTCCGGAAGGGTCCGCCGGCTCAGATAGGCGGTGGACGCCCGCAGTGCCGAGGTGACCGCGTGATAGCTCATCCCGCGCAGTTCGCCGACGAGTTCTTGAGGGACCTGGAACCCCGCGCGGAAGCCGGTACTCGCGAACCGGCCGATCTGCTCGTCGGCCGGTGGCCAATGCGCGGGATCGAACGCGACCGTCTCCGGTGCGATGAAGGCGTCCAGGCTGGGACCGGTGTTGATGAGCGTGAGCGCGGTCACCAGGCCGGGCCGCTGCTCGGCGAGAGCGGTGGCCGCGTAGCCGCCGCTGGAATGCCCGACGGCCACGACGCGCTCGACGAGGAGGTGGTCGAGCGCGGCGCCGAGTGTGCGTGCCTGCTCCGAGGTTTCGTAGCCACGGCCGACCGGTTCGGCGGAACGGCCGTGTCCCGGCAGGTCGATCCGGATGACGCGATGGGACGCGGTCAGCAGCGGAACCAGCGCGTCCCACGAACGCCCGGAGGTTCCGGAGCCGTGGACGAGGAGGAGCGCCGGGGCCGTGCGGGGGCCGTCCTGGCGGACATTGAGGTTACCGTGTTCCAGGTGGATGATCGAGCTTTCGGTGGTGATGGTGCGGCCTTTCAGCTGAGAGGGCCGGTCAGGAGAAGCCATGGACCCACTGTTGCTCCGGTCGCGCGCCTGCGAATTGGACGAATGTTCCCTCAACGGGCCGCATCGCATGGGGCGATGGGCTCCACCGCGAAAAAGAGTGAGGGTGCCGCCGCGCACGCGTGCGAGGACCCCGCCGCGTGGGACGTCGCACGTCCGCAGCGGCCGAGCCGGGTGGCCGGTGTCGACATGGCCGGGTTCCGGGTGCCCGGCCCGGTCGTCGGTGACCTGCGAGTTGTTCCGCACCCCGCCGTGATGCTGATCGTGGGGACCGGAGCGGGCGCGTACACCGTGGAGGATGGCGCCTGTGGTCCCGGTTCCGCTCGTCCATCGGCATGTCGCCGAAGCGTGCCGCGAAGCTGGTCCGCTTCGACCAGGCCGTCCACCGCATGGTCCAGGGGGAAGACGCGGCCCGTGTCGCGGCGGACGGCGGTTACTTCGACCAGTCCCACCTCCACCGGGACGTCATGGCGTTCACCGGCTCCACCCCGGCGAAAGTGGCGGGCGAGCCATTTCTGGTAGTCGACGACCGCGCGTGGCCTGGCCACGCGAACCGCCGCGTATGCCTCCCTGTCTAGCCTCGACTTCGTAAGGCGGGCGGTCCAGCAGGCGGTGTCCGCGGGAACCAAGCGCCCCTCACCTTCTTCGTCGACCTCTGCCCACGCCCGCCCATCTGCGCCTGCTGACAGCGTCAAAAAGATGTGGCCGGGTCGCGGGCTGCTCGGTACGGTCGCGGCCATGGCGATCGTGGAGGGTCCGGGACGGACGGTCCGGCGTGCGGACAGGGCGGACACGGCTGGGCTCGTACGGCCCACCCGGCTGACGGAGTCCGATACCGGTGGGTCCCGGAGCGCCGAGCGGTGTCGCGGATGAGAACCGCCACCGTGTCGATCGCCTCCACGGCCGGCGAGAGCAGGCGGGACCGGTTGGTGCTGCTCCTCCTGAGCGGCACCATCTTTCTCGAGGGCAGCGACGTCGCCATGCTCGCTGTCGCTGTCCCCACCATCCGCGCCGACCTCGGTCTGTCCACCGGTACCACCGCGTGGGTGATGAGCGGCTACGTTCTCGGCTATGCCGGTTTCACCCTGCTCGGGGGGCGCGTCGCCGATCTGCTGGGCAGGCGAAGGATGTTCCTCACCTGGCTGGGGGTCTTCCTGGTCTTCTCCATGCTGGGCGGCTTCGCGGTCGGCGGCTGGATGCTGGTGGTGGCCCGGTTCGTCACCGGTGTGGCGGCGGCTTTCATGACCCCCGCCGCGATGGCGATCATCACGACCTCGTATCCGGAGGGGCCGCGGCGCGACAAGGCCCTGCTGGTCTTCGCGGGGGTAGGCGCAGCCGGCTTCTCACTGGGCCTCGTCATCGGCGGTCTGCTGACCGGACTCGGTTGGCGCTGGGTGTTCTTCGCCCCGGTGTTCCTGGCCGGCGCCATCCTGCTCGCGGCGCTCAGGCTGTTGCCTGCGGAGGCCCGTCCCCAGCCCGCACGACGCGGCTACGACCTGGCCGGTGCGGTCAGCGCCGCCGCCGCGATGCTGTTCCTCGCCTACGGCATCGTCCGGCTCGAACACCGCGGTGAGGGGTTTGGGACGACCCTCGGCGCGTTCGCCGCCGGGCTGGTACTGGTGGCGGTGTTCGTCATGGTGGAACGTCGGGCCGAAGCGCCGCTCGTCCGGCTGGGGATCTTCCGCCAGACCGGGATGGTACGGGCCGACCTCGCCGCGCTGCTCTTTCTGGGGGCGTTCTTCGGCTTCCAGTTCCTTGTCACGCTCTATCTGCAGGAAGTGCGCGGCTGGTCGCCCTTGCAGGCCGCGATCGCGCTGATCGTCATGGGCTGCGACGCGGTGCTGGCGCCCACCCTCACTCCGCGCCTGGTGAACCGCTACGGCAACGGCCGGGTGATCTTCGGCGGCTTCCTGCTGGCGGTCGCGTCCTACGGGCTCTTCCTTCCGGTCGAGAAGGACTGGTCATACGCGGCGATGTTCCCCAGCCTGATCATCGCGGGCACCGCCTTCGCCCTCGCCTACGGCCCGCTCACCATCGCGGCGACCGACAGCGTGGCCGATGACGAACAGGGCCTGGCCGGCGGATTGCTGTACACCTTCACCCAGTTCGGCTCAGCGGTGGGGATCTCCGCCGTCACCGCGGTGTACGGAATCGCCGCGTCCGGCGCCGATGACTCCCCGAGCGCGGTACTGGACGCCTACCGCACCGCGCTCGTCGTCCCGGTAGGCATGGTGCTGCTGGGCGCGGTGGTCTCCGCCTTCGGCCTACGCGGCCCCCGGGCCCGCTAGCCGGTACTTCCGGTCCGGTCGCGTGGGCGACGTGCACCAGGCCCGGGGGCCGGACCGCCCCGGCCAAGACGGTCCTCGCCGTACGCTTGAGCCGGCCCAAGCGCCCGACCGTCGGCGGTGTGAAGCAGCACCTCGTAGGGCCCCCTCTCGCCTCTCCCCAGCGAGCAACCTCTGCCGGCCCCCGGCTGATTACGTCCCGGGACTGTGGTTTCAGGAACGTGACAAGGTCCACGCATGGACGGACGTCTGAGAAGTGGCAGCCCGCAGCAAGGTGAGCAGGTGAGGCCGAGGAAGAGGACGACGATGAGCAAGGCGATGCTGCCGGCGTGCTCGGTGTCGCCGCCTGTGGTGAGCGTTGGTCATCGTGCCTGTCAGCGCACGGATCGACCGCTTCCCCGACCGCCTTCCGGGGCACCACGATGAACGCCGTGCCCCGGGCCAGGTCGATGCTGGAGCGGGGCGGCGCACCGTCACCCTCGTCGTCCCGCCGCAGCACCCCGACCCGCCGTTGCTCCAGCTCCACCGCCTTGTTCCCGTTCACGACGGCGGTGCATTCATCGAAGGCGATGCTCGACAGCGACCGCCCCGCGCGCCTGCGCAGGGCCGCAAGGGGGACCCGTCGCTTGGCCACCTGCACCGATAAGGACCGAGCGCCTCGTGCTCCGCGCATCCGAGGCCCGCGATCGGCCGGCGTTCATCGAGCTGTTCGCCTCACCGAGGTGGGCACCTACATCGGCGGCCGACGACGCCCGGCGAGCCGGTGGTGCTGTGCACCCGCACCGCCGACAACCGCGCGATGCGCCTCGCGGTGAAGGTGGGGTCCACCGAGGCGGGGCGGTTCGAGGAGTATGGCGCCGAGCGGTGGTTCGGGGTGCGGCGCGGTCCTCGGCAGCGGGTGGAGCTGGAGCCGTACGCGCAGCCGTAGCGGACCTGGCAGGAGACACCAACGCGGCCCGGGCGGAGGAGGTCGGGTGTCGGGCGTCGGCGGTTACTGGGCCGCTCCGCGCACAGGAGTGAGTGGGTTCGGGGTACGGCCTGTCCAGCGGTGGAGGACGGCCCGGCCCGTTTGCTTGGTGGCACCGTTCTCCTCGACGGTGCCGGATTCCGCCACGTAGTAGCGTCCGTCGCCCAACGAGACCAGGCCGTACTCGCCGGGACCGTGCCAGCCCCGCACACCCGTGGCGCGGTCGTACAACCCCTGGCGCGCAAGGGTGAGCAACGTGCCTTCCTCCGGTTCCGGCTGGCCGCGCACCGGGCCGCGTACAGCGGGCGCCCTGCCGTCGACGGTGAAGAGGGAATAGTTGGGGAAGTCCGGCTTCTTCCCCTCGTACACCGCCAGCTGCCAGTTGTGCGAAGCGGCGTCGTATTCCAAGTTCTGCACGCCGTAGGTGGTGTTCCCGGTGTAGGCGAAGAACTTGCCGTCGGTGTGCGCCGGGCCGCTGGTGTGCGGCGCCGACTCACTGAGGGGGCGCTCGTACTTCTTCCACCGGCGCACGTCGTACTGCAGAAGCACTTGGTGGTCGTTGTCCGGACGCGCGTTGTCGGAGTAGATGCCGTAGGCGACGGTCAGCAGGGAGGCGTCACGCTTGCCCGCACTGCTTCCGCCGCCTCGGCCGCTTCCGCCGCGTCCGTCGAGGTCCGGTCCGAAGGCGACGCCGTCGATGCCGCTGCACCCGTAACGGTGGTCGCGGGTGTCGGCGGTGTCGCCGTCGAAGACCCCGTTGCCGTCCATGTCGGCGGTGTAGTCCTTGACGACTTCTTTCAGGTAGACCGTCGAGACGATGTCGCTGGTCTGGGCGTCGATACCCATCCGGTCGATGCGGTCGGCGTCGAAGACGGCGATGTAGAAGGACTCGGCCTTCTTGTACTCCAGGGAGCCGTAGAGCCTGCCGTCACGCTCGTTGAAGTCCAGATCGCCCAGGTGGCCGGTGAACCCGGTCACGGAACCGACCGGGTTGCCGCGCAGATCCGTCTTGACCAGGAGGTTGGTGAAGGAGAAGTACATATAGCCGCGCTTGCGGTCCAGGGCCATGCCCTGAACGTGTCCGGCGTCCCACGCCCCACCGTCCACGACGGCCGGCAACCGCTGCCCGCCGCGTCCGCCGCCACCGGCTCCGGGGGCGGCGGACGCGGTCTGCGGTATCAGAACCGATCCCAGCAGCGCGGCAGCCGCAGCCGCCCCCGCGAGTACGGTGGCCCGTCTGCCGGTCCTGCGCCCGGACAGTCCGCCCCACCCGCTCGTCTTCTCCCGCGTTTTCATACCGATCCGCCTTTCCCAGGATCCTGAGCGACCGTCGCGCCGCCCCGCATCGAGCAGGGCTTCCGTCCCGGGCCATCCGTGCTCGGGGCCGAGCGGACCGCTGATCGATCGCAGTACCGGCGATCATTCTGGGGGCGCGCCGTGAACGCGGGGAAGGCCTGCGGCTACACGAAGGCGAAGACCGGGTGCGGCAGGCCCAGGCGCCTTACTCGGGGACACGCCGTCCGGGGCCGGGGGAGCGCGGTGTCAGCCGGTGGCGCCGCTCCGGCGGGCGCGGAACGCCGCGGCCTTGGTGCGGTTCTGACAGGCCGTCGAGCAGAACTGGCGGGCGGCGTTGCGGGAGGTGTCCACGTAGACGCGGTCGCAGCGGTTGGCCTGGCACACGCCGAGCCGGCTCGCGAGGCCGCCGCTGACGGCCAAGGCGAGCGCGGTGGCGCAGCCGGCGCCGACCCCGGCGGCGAACGAGTCGTCGGCGCCGTGGAAGTGCAGCTGCCAGGACTCCTCGTCGTCCCTGGCCCGGTCCAGACGTGGCCGTGCGCTCGTGTCGTGCAGCAGAGCGTTCACAGCGGTGGCGGCGGCGTCCATCCGTCCGTCCTGCACGGCCTGGAAGACCGCACGCATGCACTGCGCGGTCGTGGCCAGGCGCTGCGCCTGTTCGGCGTCGATGGTGCGCGGCAACGCGGCCATCCCTGTGTGCGGCACCGCGGCGTCGACAGCCCCGGCCAGCTCCGGTCCGCGAGGCGCGGTGTAGGCGCGGCCGTGCGCTGTGCCGTCGGTGAGTGTGTTCACGAGCGATACGGCCTGGTCCAGCAGTACTGCCACGTGACTGTCGAACATCACTTGACCAGTCACCCCTTCGAGGATAGTTTCCGTAACCGACAATACTGTGTTCGACGGTTACATAAGAGGGCGGGTATGCCCCGGACGATATGGCTGCTGGTGGCGGCACGAGCGATCAACCGGCTCGGTGCCTTCTCCTTGCCGTTCCTGACCGTTCTGATCAGCACCGAGTACGGAGCGAGCGCCACTGCGGCCGGAGCCCTCTCGGCGGCCTTCGGGCTCGCGACGATCCCCTCCCGGCTGCTCGGCGGCCGGCTGGCGAACCGGCTCGGGCGCCGCCGCACGATCGTGCTCGGCCTGACCGGCTGCGGCCTCGCACAGTTGGGCATCGCCACCGCCGGCTCCCTGGCCGCGATGGCGGCTCTCACGATCGTGCTCGGCCTTGCCTTCGAACTGTACGAGCCACCGAGCCAGGCGATGATCGCCGACGCCGTCGGACCTGCCGAGCGGGTGCGCGCGTACAGCCTGCTCAACGCGGCGCTCGCCGTCGCCGGAACAGGAGCCGGGCTGATCGCGGCGAGTGTGGGGCGATGGGACCTGCGCTGGCTCTTCGTCATCGACGCGCTCACCTGCCTGGCCTGCGCCCTGATCGTCCGCCTCGCACTGCCGGCGGACCCGGCTCGCGGCCCGGCCGGCCGTCACCGCGAACGTGATGAGCCCGTCCACCCGTGGCGGGACCGCGCCCTGTGGGCCATGTTCCTCTCGGGCACGGTCTTCGCGCTCGTCTCCATGCAGATCATGATGGCGCTGCCGTTGACCCTCGACCGACTCGGCGGCGAACCGGCCGACGCCGGGCTGCTCTTCACCGCGTCCGCCCTGACCATCGTGGCGGCCCAGCCCGCCTTGCGCCTGCGCTGCCTCGCCGAGCTCTCCGACTTCCCCACCCTCGCGCTGGGTTACTCCCTGCTGGGAATCGGCACGGCCGGCTACGCGGTGGCGCACACCCTCCCCCTGTTCGTGCTCGCCACCGTCGTATGGAGCCTCGGGGAGGTGCTCGTCATGGGGCGTGTCCTGAGCGTGGTGGCCGACCTGGCTCCTTCCGGCGGTACGGACCGCTACCTCGCCACGTATGGCGTCAGCTGGGGCATCGCCACCGCCGCCGCACCCGTCACCGCGACCCAATTGCTCGAGCGCGCGGGAGTTGCCCTGCTGTGGGGCGTCACAGCCGGCACCTGCCTCGCCCTCGCGGCCGCACAGCTTCTCGTCGTGAAACCTCTCATCACCCGCGGCCGCGCCCGAACCTGCCGCGATGTCCGTGGTGCCACCTTCAGCGCGTCCACACAGGAGACCGCACCGGCAGCGGCGTCGGCAGCGGCGTTCCCGGAACACTGCCGTCGGAGAGCGGGCTGACAGACCCTTCCGTTCTGAGGACGACGGTAGGGCCGGGCGGACGCAGGCGTGGGTGAGGCCGCTCTCGCCCTTCCGGTGGTTGCCCACCCCACGTCGGAGGACCGGTGGGGGGCTCCGTGGACGCGGCCCGTAGCCGTCGGCCTCGCCCGGGTATGGGACCCTTGCGCGTCTGGGGACTGACGGCGCGGCCACCGGCTCCCGTGCCACCGGCTACGCAGGTCGAGGGCGACGCGCCCGGCGGGCCGGGAAACATCGCCGCGGCGCCGCGATGAGAGCGTCTCAGACGCGGGTCTCCTCCTCCGCGCGCTCGCGGGCCCGCAGCGGGCCGATGCGTCTACGCCACAGAAAAGCGTCCTTGAGCCTGCCGAGTCTCACGAGCACGCCGGCCAGTTGGCGGGCGGCCTCCGAGGATCCTTCCTCCGCGTTCTGTCTCCAGAGCCGCGCGGCTTCCTCCAGGCGTCCCTCCTTCATGAGGAAGTGGGCGAAGTGGTCGCGGGTCAGGTGGCCGCTGCGGCCGGGCTCGTGGACCGCCTCGCGGTACCAGTGCTCCGCTTCGGCCGTGCGCCCATTCTCCTCGAGCAGCCCGGCCAGCTGACACGCGGCGAACAAGTCCCCGGTCTCGAATGCCCTCCGGAACCAGAACTCCTGCTCATCAAGGGCTGCCCACGCGCTCATACTCCGGATCGCTTCGACATGACCGGCCTCCGCGGCGCGCCTGCACCAGGCCCCGGCCACGCTGTCATGCGCGGTGCCGTGCGGGGAGGCTCTGACTGCCCGGTCATGGTGGACCCTGGACAGGACGTACATCGCTTCGGCATCCCCGGCGTCGGCAGCGGCGAGCAGCCACGGCTCGGCCGGCTCGCTGTCCCGGCTCTCGAAGAGATACTTCCCGAGCTGACGCATCGCGACCACATCGCCGGCCTCCGCCGCCGCCTCGACGTCCGGGTCCACAGGCTCCGGGGGTTCCCATACGGCCAACTGTCCTCCTGGCGGTCCCATCACCGGGATCCTCCCGGTGCGACGAAGAGTATTCCGGTGCGCCGGGCAGCTCGCACCAGATGTCCGGACGCCCCGCGCGGCCAGACCGCAGCCGCCTGTGACGCGTTGCCGGACCGGTCCATCAACAAGGTGGCCCGGAGCGTGACCTCCTGGATACAGTCGGGCGATGCCCGAGCTGAAGCGGCTGCACGCCGGTCACGCCCCCGCGGTCCTGGCCTTCGAGCTGGCGAACCGCGCCTACTTCGCGGCCTCGGTACCCGACCGCGGCGACGACTTCTTCCACCGGTTCACCAACCGGTACAACGCCTTGCTGGCCGAGCAGGAGGCCGGCATCAGCGCCTTCCACGTGCTCCTCGCCGAGGACGGCTCGGTGCTCGGCAGGTTCAATCTGATGGACATCGAGAACCACACCGCGGAACTCGGCTATCGGGTCGCACAGCACGTCGCCGGTCGCGGCGTGGCGACCGCGACAGTCCTGGAGCTGTGCCGAGTGGCGGCGGCGCGGCACGGGTTGCGCACAGTGCGGGCGGCGACCACCCGCCAGAATGCCGCATCCCAGAAGGTGCTGACCAAGGCCGGGTTCGTCCCTGTCGGCCCGGCCGACCCGGCCCACCTCGGCGGTAAGCCAGGCACATGGTACGAGCGCGGTCTGGTGCGCCGGCCGTAGCTCGCGCTTGCGTTTCCCTGTTTCTTCCTCCTGTGGCGCAGAGCCCTGTTGCGCTGGCCCCGGCCCCCGCCCCCGGCCCCTGGCACAGGCGGCGGTGATCGCGTGCGCGTCGTCGATCCCGGTTCGTCCGGGCCCACTTGGGCGCCCCACAGCTCAACGCGCGAGCGTCCCACGGCGGCTTTCACATCACGGTCGAGCCCACCCCGTCCGCGTCCATGGCAGCAGCGCGCGGTAGCAGGCAACCCAGGGTCTTGGCCGTTGGACGCGGGACCGAGTGAGGCGGCCGGGGTTCGGCTGACGAGGATCCGAGCGACTGACCAGGCGCTTGGGTCCCGCCAGAGCCGAACCCAACGGAGAGAGACCCGACAACGCCCGCTGATGTCCCGGATGTCGCGGTGGCGCTTCGCGTCCAGTGCCATGATCGAGGAGCTGGGACCGCAGACGCACAGGTGAGTCCACGAGGGGGAGGGCGCGATGGAGGGCCAGCTTCTGGGAGGCCGGTACCGGTTGGTCCGGCAGCTCGGCGAGGGCGGCATGGGCGAGGTCTGGGAAGCACGGGACGAGATGCTGGACCGGCCGGTCGCTGTGAAGGTGATCTCCCTCCTCGCCGGTGGCGGAAGGCATGGGGACGAGCCCCGGGCCCGCTTTCTGCGCGAAGCGCGGATCACCGCCCGGCTGCAGCACCCGAACGTCGTGACCGTCCACGATCTCGGGCAGAGCGGTACGCGGAGAGGCACCGCGCCCTTTCTGGTCATGGAATTGATCCGCGGCGAAGGGCTCGAAGCCAAACTCCGCGACGGCTCCGTCGGTCTCGCCGAGGCGGCCCGGTGGGGCGCTCAGATCTGTGACGCGCTGGGTGACGCGCACGCTCACGGCATCCTGCACCGCGATATCAAACCGTCCAACATCCTCGTCACACCCGCCGGAACGGTGAAAGTCCTCGACTTCGGTGTCGCACGCGCCGCCGATCCCTCCGCGACCGCGGACCGGCTCACCCAGACCGGGTTCATCGTGGGCACGCCCCCGTACATGGCGCCGGAACAGGCGCGCGGCTACCCGGAACCGCGGAGCGATCTGTACGCGCTGGGCTGTCTGCTCTTCGAACTGGTCACCGGCAGGCTGCCGTTCCAGGCCCCGGACGGCATCGGCTACCTGACAGCACATCTGAGCCAGCAGCCACCCGCGCCCAGTTCCGTGACCGCCGGTGTGCCAGAGGCATGGGATGCTCTCCTGCTCAGACTGTTGCGCAAAGACCCCACCGAGCGGTACGCCAGCGCCGCCGCCGTCGCCCAGGCCCTCCGCAGGCTCGCAGACGTGCCCGAACAGGTGCCGGCCACCGCTCGGCTGCCCGAGGCTTCGCCGTCACCGCCTCCTGCCGCCTCTGCTCTCAAGAAGCCCGCCGTGGTGCGGCTGCGGCCCGCGGTCGCGGTCTGGTTCCTCCTCACGCTGGTGGCCGCCACGGTGACCGCGATCAATATCGATGGAAACGAGGACGGTCGCGACCTGGCGAGCGGCGTCGGCGCGGTCGCCGTCGTCACCACGGGGCTGATCGTATGGTTCGCCGTGCGGCCACGATCCCGTTGACGGAGCACGCGCAACCCTGCCGCTCCGGTTCCTCCTGCCGGCGCTTCTCTTCCGCGTCCACACCACGGGCGGTCGCGGTCTCTGGTGGTCGCCGTCGCGTCCGTCGGCCGGATCGACTGGGGCTTCTGGGGCGGGTTCGGCTCCTTACCTCAACAACTCTGTGCAAGAGGCGGGTTGAGGGCTGCGCACGCCGACGTCTGCGTACCATCGCGCAATGGACTCGACTCGGGAAGCCGCTGATCTGCTCACTGCTCTGGCCGCCGCCGCGTCCTCTTTCCGGCAAGCGGGCTACGCCATTTACCTGTCTCACCAAACGGAGGTGAGATGGAGGCAGTTCAGCCACTACGGAGGTGAGGAAGGGGCTCCCTGCGCCTCTCTTGGATTCACGATCGCTCTCCAGGACGGTCGAGAGCTGTGCGTCTCGGCCACTGTCGCTGTCAACGGGCAGGGATTCAGCGTCGCCGCGGACGCGACGATCGACGACGCATCCTCGGAGCCGCAAGGTGAGCAACGGTTTCTGATCGACCTGCCCGACGCAGCCGTGGCGACCGTTCCCGAATGCGTCACGGTGCTACGCGACTACGTCGAGCAGCTCACCCTTGCGGCGCCTGGGTTGGTGAGAGAGGCATTGCTGGGGCCGAAACCGGATGCGGACGCCGCACCCGTATGAGCGATTGCGGGGCTCGGCGTCACCGGGCCGCCCCTCCTCGTACGTCCGCGTGGCGACAGCAGCAGGGCGATGCGGAGCCGGATTCCCAAGACGGCGAGGAAGGTACCGCGCCATGCGAGCCTCCGAGGCCATGACGAAGTCATGGGGACTTTCTCCCGCCGACGGAGGCCGACCTGTACCACCGGGCGGCTTCTGGGCGCCGCCGAGCTGACGATGGTGCAGTGCGAGGGATACTCCACTCCCAACGCCTCGCCCGCCTCGGGAAGGCGTGACCCACAACGACCGGCCGGACCGTCGGACGGCGTCCGGCGAGGGAACCGCAGCAGAGCGGCGACGCTCACTCCTCGCTCAGTCCTCGTCGTCCCCCTCGTCATCGTCGAACACCTCGTCGATGACTTCCGCCGCGACGAACCCCCCGGCCACGCCCACGGCGACACCGGCTGCCGCTCCGGCGACGACAGCACCGGTGCTCGGCCCCGAGCGGTGGTGTTGGCTGTCGTGAGAGGGGGCGTGGTGCGGGAAGTGGCCCTGAGGGGAGGCGTACATGTCGGCGTGCTCCGCGGCGTAGGCGCTGTGGCGCTCGGCCAGCTGCCGCAGCCATGAGTCGACCTCGGCGTTCCAGTCGACGTGCTCGACACCCTCATGGCTCACGGTGAAGCGGCTGACGGTGTCATGGCCGTCCGTGAAGAGCCCGCCGCGCTTGTCCGCTTCCACGACCACCTCGATGCCTTCCGGGGAGGGGAGGAAGGTCACCTCCACCTCGTTGACGGCATGCGCGTACCGCGGGGCCGGAGAGAGTTCGATCTCCTGGTAGAAGGGGAGGGACTGGCCCGTGCCGTGGATGTGGCCCAGTTCGAGGTCGGCGGACTTGAAGCCGAAGCCCAGCTGCCCCAGGGCCTCCAGTACGGCTTCCTGCGCCGGAAGCGGCGCCACCCGCAGGCGGTCGAGGTCGCCCTTGTCCCTGGCGCCCGCCACGGCCAGCTCTGTCCGTACTCCGAGGACCACGCCGAGGGGCTGGCCGTGCAGTTCCGTGAGCGGTGTCTCCCACGGAAGGGTGACGGTGAAGGAGATACCGCGCCGCTCACCTTCGGCCAGACGGAACCCGCCGCCGACTGTGACACGGTCGAAGGCGACCACTCCCTCGTGCTCTTCGGCACCGTGCTCTGCCTCGACCCTGGCCACCAGTTCGAGAGAGATGTGGTCGATCTCGCAGGCGCTGGAACCTCCTTCGAGGTGCACCTGGCCGGAGAGCGGACCGCCCGGCCGCACCGGGCCGTCGTCCAGAACCGTGTCCACCGAGGGGCCGCCCACCCCGAAAGCTCCGAGAAGCCGTTTGAACACCATCGCGGGCGTTCTCCTTCGTCTGCGTACCGGCGTTTTGTCTGCACGCGGCCTCGCCTCGGCCGTGAGCCGTACGTGCCGCGCGCCCTACGCTACGTCACGCTTCTACAAGGCTGTAGTTTTCAAGTCGCCACCGTCGCCGGCGTTTCCGCCGTCCACCCCGGGGATCAGCCGTCCAGCCCCAGGGAGTGGTCGGATGTTCGGGTTGAGTGAACTGGCTCTGCAGCTCATCGTCGCTCGCGTGGTACTGGGCGCCAGGAGGCTGCCGGAGCTTCTCGCGTGGCCACCGGCGAGGTCGTCGGGGTCGGCACCACTCCGTGCGAACGGCCCGGACGCTCATCAACCGCACCTGTCCGGAAGTGATCGGCCGTTCGCCGGCCGCAGAGTGCGGGAGGCGGGCGCGCAGGTCGCAGAGGTGTCCTCCCACGGCGGCACGGATCAGTGCTGCGACGCGGAATCCGCCGCGGACAACCCTCCCGGTGCCAGGCTCTCCGTGGCGCCCAGCTCCTGGGTCCCTATGACGGACAGCAGTTCCAGCTGCTCGGCGCCCCGGCTTCCGGGCGGTGCGGTGAACCACAGCAGGCGTTGGCGTCCGTCCTCGCTGAGGAGGTTGTAGCAGTCGAGTTCGATGACGCCGAGCATGGAGTGGACGATCCGCTTGCGGTCCATGCGGCGCACCGCGACATCGTGGGTGTCCCAGAGGGCTGCGAACTCCTCGCTGCGGCGGCGTAGGACGGCGACCATCTTGGCGACCTCCGCGTCCCGGCCGCGCCGGGCGGCCGCTGCCTGGAGGTCGGCCACGAACACCCGGGAGTGGTGCGGGTGGTCCTCGGGCGGGTAGAGGTCACGCGCCCGCGGGTCGGTGAACCAGCGGTACACGAAGCTCGCCTCCGGGCCGCGGTGTGCCGGGGGTTCGCCGAGCAGGGTCAGGGCGAGATCGTTCTGCACCATGGTCTCGTGCAGATCGGTGATGACGCGCGCGGGGGTGTTGGAGAGCCGGTCCAGCAGCCCCAGGAGCGCTGGCTGCACATGCGCCGAGGCTCCGTGCGCCGACGGGGGAACCGGCCGTTCGGCCAGGTGGAACAGGTGGTCGCGCTCGTCACCGTTCAGGCGCAGGGCGCGGGCGAGGGCGGCCAGGGTCTGGGCCGAGGGCTGCACGCCGTTCTTCGCGCTGCCGCGTTCCAGCTCGGTGTAGTAGTCGGCGGACAGCCCGGCCAGCTGGGCGACCTCCTCGCGGCGCAGCCCGGGGGACGCGCCGGCGCGGGCCCGCGGGGAGGCCGACGTCGGCGGGGCGGATGCGGTCGCGGCGTGTCCTGAGGAAGGCACCGAGTTCTGGAAGGTTCACCCCTCCATGGTCGCTCGCGCGCCAGGGTGTAGCCAGGGGGTGCCATCCCCTGGGTGGACACAGCCCTGGCCAGGGGCGGGGGACCGGTTGATCGTGGAGGACGCAGCAGGGCGACGGCGAGGCCGCGGCCCGATCCGCATCCACCACAGGAGTAGCAATGCCCATCGACACGTCCCCCGGCCGGGACGCCGCCCCGGCCCGGTCCTCCTCCTCTCCCCGGGTGGCGATCGTCACCGGCGGCTCACGCGGGATCGGCCGCCGCACCGTCGGCCGGCTGGCCGCCGACGGACACGCCGTCGTGGTCGGCTACGCCGGCAACCAGGACGAGGCCGAGGCCGCCGTGAAGGAAGTCGTCACCGATGGTGGCCGAGCTGTCGCGGTGCGCGCGGACGTCGCCGACGAACACGCGGTGGCGAATCTGTTCGCCGCGGCCGAGGCGGAGTTCGGCGGCGTCGACGTCGTCGTGCACGCGGCCGGGCGGGCGCACCATGCGACGATCGCCGAGCTGGATCTGGCGGTCCTGGACGACCTGCACCGCACCAACATCCGCGGCACGTTCGTCGTCGCCCAGCAGGCTGCCCGGCGGGTGCGCTCCGGCGGCGCGATCGTGACCTTCTCCACGTCGGTGGTGGGGCTGGCCTTCCCAGGATACGGCGCGTACTCCGCCAGCAAGGGCGCGGTCGAGGCGCTGACGCTGATCCTGGCCAGGGAGCTGCGGGGCCGGGACATCACCGCCAACGCCGTCGCGCCCGGTCCCACGGCCACCGACCTGTTCCTGGACGGCAAGGACGAGGAGACCATCGCCCGCCTGGCCGCCCAGCCCCCGCTGGAGCGGCTCGGCACCCCGGCCGACATCGCCGAGGTCGTCGCGTTCCTCGCCTCGCCGGCCGGCCACTGGATCAACGGCCAGGTCGTCCGTGCCAACGGCGGAATCATCTGACGACCGCCTCCCGAGCCACCCTCTTCGATCAGCGAAAGGCGCTGCCATGAGCGACGACGACACCGGGAAGGTCATCCTGGTCACCGGGGCATCCAGCGGCATCGGGGCACTGTCCGTACGTGCTCTGGCCCGCGCCGGCCACACCGTGTACGCGGGAACCCGCCGGACGGCGACCCGTAACGCGAGCGCGGTGGCCGACCTGACGCGCTACGGCACCGACCACCAGGTCGATGTGCACGCCGTCGAGCTGGACGTCACCTCCCAGGACTCCGCCGACGCGGCGGTCGACCGGGTCCTCGCCGAGCGCGGCCGGCTGGACGTGATCGTCCACAACGCCGGGCACATGGTCCTGGGCGCCGCCGAGGCGTTCACCCCCGAGCGGTTGGCGAACCTGTACGACGTGAACGTCCTGGGCACCCAGCGCGTCAACCGCGCCGCCCTGCCGACGTTGCGTGAGCAGGGCTCGGGGCTGCTGGTGTGGATCGGCAGTTCCAGCACCCGCGGCGGCTGCCCCCCGTTCCTGGCCCCGTACTTCGCCGCCAAGGCGGCGATGGACGCCCTGGCCGTCAGTTACGCGGCCGAGGTGCTCCCGTTCGGCATCGACACCGCGATCGTGGTGCCCGGCGTGTTCACCACCGGCACCAACCACTTCGCCAACGCGGGCGCCCCCGCCGACGCCGACCGCGCGGAAGCCTACGAGAGGCGTCACGGATCCCTGAGGGGCGACCTGGGCGAGCGCCTGGCCGCGCTCGTCCCCGCGGACGCCGATGTGGCGGAGGTCGCCCGAGCCGTCGCGCGCCTGGTCGCGATGGAGCACGGCACCCGGCCTCTGCGCACCCATATCGACCCCAGCCGGGACGGCAGCGAAGTCGTCTGCGCGGTCGCCGACCGCGTCCGCGCCGACTTCTTCCGCCGTATCGGACTGGACAGCCTGCTCACCGCGGGCAGCTCCCTGTAACACCCCTGGCAACACCCCATCGAGAGAAGGAACGACCCCGTCATGCCTTTCGCGAACTTCAAGGTCCCCGAGAAGACCCTCACCCCGGAGCAGAAGAAGGAGATCGTCACCCGCACCACCGAGCTGTATGTCGAGATCTACGGCGAGCGCGCCCGTAACAACACCATGGTTCTGATCGAAGAGGTCGCCGACGGCGGCTGGGGCATCTCCGGCAACGTGCTGACCCTCGCCATGCTCGGTGAGGCGACACCGACCGGCACTAGCGCCGCCTGACCACCTGGGCGGACATCCGCTCGGACCGATGTCCGCCCGGGCCGGCATCCGGCCAGGCCGGTGACAGCGCGTGGGAACCGAGGGCCGTCGCCCATCACACCCGGCGGCGGCCCTCGGCCGTGCCCTCCGCGCTACGCCACCTGCCTGCTCCCGCGGTTTCGTCGCCTTGCTCAGCGAAGCTCCCCGGTGACGATCCACAGGTGGCCGAACGGGTCGCGGACGCGGCCCGAGCGTTTCCCGTAGGGCCGGTTCTCGATAGTCACGACCACCTCCGCGCCGTGGGCTGTCATCCGTGCGCCGACCTCGTCCGGGTTCTCCACGTTGATCTCCAACAGGACGGGGGAGCCGCCCAGATCGTTCGGTGAGGCCCACCCCCATGCCGGAACAGCGGGGGAGACCCGGAAAGGAGAACCACCGAGGAGGAGCTCCACGACGGTGGGCCGGCCGTCGTCGCCCGCCGCGCGAAACACTTCCTCGGCGCCGAGGACGTCCCGGTAGTAGGCCGACGCGCGGTCGGGGTCGGACACGATCAGACGAGGGAGGACCTGGAGTTGCGTCATGCCCCGATCATGGGACCGGATGCCCCTCGGGTCTTGAACATCTGGGAACGGGTCCCGCCGGCCGGCCGTCAACGGGAGGCGGCCTCTTCGCCGAGTGACGGTTCGCGGGGTGACGGTTCCCGGGTCGCCCGGCCCTCGGTCCGCAGCCACTCGGTCGGCGTGCACGCGGCCATGGCCCGCCACTCCCGGGAGAGATGTGCCTGGTCGGCGAACCCTGACATGGCGGCCACGTCCGCCAGAGCGGCCCTGGAGGTGCCGGCGGCCGCGAGCCGGTTCCGGGCGGTCTCGAAGCGGACCAGCCGCTGGTACTCCTTCGGCGTCACCCCGAACTCCGCCCGGATCCTGCCGTTCAGATGGCGCCTGGAGCACCCGAGCAGCCAAGCGGCCTCATGGACCCTGAAGGTGCGGGACAGGGCCGCGAGCATGGCCCGGAGTTCCGCGGCGTTCTCGCGTCCGCCGTGCCGGGCGAGACCGGCGAGCAGGGAGTGCTCGACCAGCGCGCGACGTTGCGGCCAGGTCCGGCAGGCCGCCAGCCGCTCCGGCAGGTCCGCCAGCGCGGGGGCGGCATCGGCGAGATCGACGACGTGCCCGGCCAGCGCGGACGCCGGAAGCCCCAGCAGCGCGCCGACCCCCAGCGGGCTGAGCGTCACATACACGCCGCGGGTGCACCCTCTTTGCCGCAGCTCGGCCGCGTCCAGATGCAGCCCGGCCACGGCGGCGTGATAGTGACCGCGCGAGGCGCGGCGAGTGATCCACCCGATCTCCACAGGGTCGGCTTCCGGGAAGGTGATCGACACGGTGGCGGAGGGGAGTCCGCGGTGCACGCCGCCCCGGCCCGGCCCGAGATCGTAGGGAACGAGCGTCGCCACGAAAGGGCGCAGAGGGGAGTCTCGCCTCGTCACGGAGCCCAGTCTGTCACCCGCGCGGCGCGGGACGCGAAGGCAAACCATGCCTGCCGCCGCTCCTGGCAGACTGCCCGCACCGCGCCCAAGGGGACCTCAGCCGGGGCCGTCCGGCTGCCGGGTCTGGCCGAAGGCGCGCCGGTAGGCACCAGGCGTGGTGCCCAGGTACGTCCGGAAGCGGCGGCGCAGGTTGACCGCAGAGGTGAGTCCCACGCGGGCGGCGACGGCTTCGACCGGTAGGTCGGTCTCTTCCAGCAACACCCTCGCGGCGTCGAGGCGTTGGCGCAGCAGCCACTTCCCCGGGCTGGCGCCCAGTTGCTCGGTGAAGCGCCGGGCGAGGGTCCGGCTGGAGAGCCCGGCGCGTTCCGCGAGCCGGTCGAGGGTCAGCGGGGAGTCGAGGTGGGAAGTGGCCCACTCCAGCAGCGGTGCCAACGACTCGTCCGCCTTGGCCGGTGCGGGTTGGGTGGCGTACTGGAGCTGGCTGCCCTCCCGGTGCGGTGGAAGGACCATGTTCCGGGCGACCTCGGCGGCGTAGGCCGCGCCGTGGTCGCAGCGCACCAGGTGCAGGCACAGATCGATGCCGGCGCCGGTCCCGGCGCTGGTGGCCACGTCACCGTGGTCCACGTAGAGCACGTCCTCATCCACCTGTACCCGGGGGAAGGCGGCGGCGAGCCGGGCCGTACCGCGCCAGTGGGTGGTGGCGCGGCGGCCGTCGAGCAGTCCGGCCTGGGCGAGGACGAACGCCCCCGTACAGATGGCGACGATCCGCGCCCCGCGCCGGTGCGCGGCCCGCAGTGCCTCGACGACGGACGACGGCGCCGGCGCGCCGGGCGGCTGCCAGCCGGGAACGACCACGGTGTCCGCCTCCCGCAGGGCCGCGAGGCCCGCGTCGACCAGCATCGCGTAACCGACGGTGGTCCGCACAGGGCCGGGGCGCTCGGCACAGACCCGGAAGCTGTAGCGGGCCGGCACGTCCGGCAGGCCGGAGCCGAAGACCTCGGCGGCGCAGGCGAGCTCGAAAGGCGACTGAGGCGGATTGAGCAGGGCCACCACCCGATGAAGACTCATGGCGAAAATGTACTCCCAGGTGTCTTTCTGGACTCTCGGCCAGGAACGCCGCACAGACCACAGTGGCCCCATGAGCGAAACCACCGGAACGACAGTGCTGAGGACCACGGTCCAGGTCGACGGCGAGCAGATCAGCTACCTGACCGCAGGGCAGGACGGGCCGCCCGTGCTGCTGCTCCACGGCACGTACTGGAGCCGTGTCTGGCTCCCCGTACTGGACCACCTCGCCGGTGCGGGGCTGCGCCCCCTCGCCGTCGACCTTCCCGGCCTGGGACGCTCAGGAGGACAGCTCACCCCGGAAACGGCCACGGTTCCGGCCCTCGCCGACTGGGTGACACGGTTCGCCTCCGCGCTGGACCTCTCCGGACCCGTCGCCGTGGCGGGCCACGACATCGGCGGTGCCCTGGCCCAGCACCTCCTCGCCCACGACCGGCTCGCCATGCCCCGGCTGGCCCTGGTCAACTCGGTCCTCTACGACTCGTGGCCCGCGCCCCACGTGGCCCGGTTCCAGGACGGGGGCACGGGCGAGGAGGTGCTCGCCGCCCGTCGTCAGGCGGTCACCAGCGCGCTGGCCGGCGCCGCCACCCCGTCCTTGATCGCGGACTACGTGGATCCGTGGACCGATGAGCGGGTCCGCCGCTCCTGGACCGCCCTGGCGGGCGCGGCCGACAGCCGCTACACCCTCGACCTCGTTCCGGCGCTGCGGCGGTCCACCATCCCCAAGCTGCTGATCTGGGGTGAGGACGACCGCCACGAGAAGGTCGAATACGCCGAACGGTTCGCCTCGGAAGTCCCTCACACGACGCTCCTCCGCATCCCCCACGCGGACCACATCCCCACGGAGAGCGCCCCCGACCGGATCGGCCACGCACTCGCCGGTTTCTTCACCGCGCAGGAACAGCGAGAAAGCTCGCTTCGAGGCCGCTGAACAGCAAGAACGCCGTGCCGGTGAGGGAACTCGGGTGGTGTCCGCCGGCATGACGGCGGCCTTCGGCATCCCCGCGCGGGACCGCATCCCGTGCGGGCCGCATCCCGTGCGGGCCGCATCCCGTGCGGACTTCTCGCGCCGGTGGAGCCCGGCCGGGTAGAGGGCGGTGATGACGGCGACGACGGCGAAGTCACCGCTGCGGGAGGCGAGCAGGAACAGCAGGTTCGCCACCGAGTCCAGTACGCCGGCGGCGGCCGCCATCGCGTAGGCGGGCTTGTCCGCCCGAGCTTGCGGTTCACCGCTCCGGCCCCGGTGAGGGTGACGGCCGAGGAGACCGCGCGGCCGGTGATCAGCGGGGCGACGCCGCTGTCGGACGGCGCCTGGTGCAGGAAGACCAGCTGGAGCGCGATGGCGGCGCCCGCACCGAAAGCCAGCAGCAGCGCCGTACGGGACGGACGGGCGGCCCCGGCGCCGTGTCCGGCGCTGACCAGCACCACGGCGACCAGCGCGAGCGGCAGCCCAGCAGGCCGGTGAGGCCGAGATGCTCGCCCTGCGGCAGGCCGACGCCGACCGGGGGCATGGCGGAGACGAGCGCGGTGATCGGCTCATGCTGACGACGTCGGGCCCGGCTCCGGTCGGGGTCTGGCGCTGGCGGCTCCAGCCGGGCGAGGAGTGTCCCAGCCACCCCCCACCAGGACGGTGTCGTCGAAACCGTCAGCGTGACATCGGGGCGGATGATCCTGGCCGTCGACGGGGACGAGCATCCCGTGGAGGCCGGGCAACCGCCACTTTCGACGGCGACGGCTCCCACGCCTACCGGGGTGCGGGCGAGGAGACCTGTCACCTGATCATGACCGTCCACCTGCCGCCCGGCCCGGCCTCTGCGGCCTGACGCCTTCCTGGTGCCCTCGCTCCGTGGACGAGCGCTGCCCGGACGGGCGGCGAAGGAGGCGCGCGCCCGAAAGTCGGCGGTCTCCCGGCGGATTTCCGTTCCCGCTGTTGCGGACAGGTTTTTTAAAGGGGGAGGAGGGGCTTGCTGGCCGGGGAAGTGCGCCTTACGAACGGGTGGCGGTTCCGCAGCGTGTCTCGGAGGCCTCCCGCATGTGCGCTTCCATGGTCGTACTCCTGTCGTACGGATCGACCTTCCGGCCGTCTTCCGGACCCTCGGCCGCGCCCGCGGCGCCGAACGACGGAACGAAGTAGCCGGTGCGGGGGCCGCATCCGCCGTTGGTGGTGTCCACCTTGTAAGAGACGAGGGAGAAGGTTCCCGGCTCCGTGAGCACCTTGGACGGGTCGTCCCAGCTCATCACGATCTCGCGGCGCACGATGGTGCGTGCGACCTCGTCGCTTCCCCCGGCGGTGCGGACGACCGGGTAGACGAAGGTGACATCGGCGGTCACCTCCAGCGCGCCGCGCTCGCCCTCCCGGTAGGTGATCCGCCCTCGCGTCTTGACGACGTCTCCGACCAGGCGTGCCCTCGACTTCGCGAAGCGGCTGAAGAGCAGCAGCGGATCGTCCTCGCGGCTGGGCGCGCTGAACGCCTTCCTCACGTACGTCTGAACGTCCTGCTGCTTGGGGTTGAGCAACGCGAGCGCCTTCCGAGGGCGTTCCCCGCTCAGCACCGCGCGGTCCAGGCTGGAGGCGGCGAGGAAGTCGCGGGAGCGGCCGAGGGCGCGGGAGACCTCGTCCTTGCTCATCCAGCCGGTGGCGCGGGCCGGGGGCAGGTGAATCCCCGCCGTACCGTCGGCCCACCGCGCCGCGGGCGACCCGCGGAACGGCTCCTCGACGGTGGGCTGCCGGACCGCCGCCTCCGTCGCCGGCGGCTGATCCGGGCGGCGCGACTCGTCGGCGAGCGGCGCACCGCCGCCGTCACCGCCTCCGAACCACCCGGTCACCCTCCCCCCGCCCAAAGCGGCGGTCAGCATGACGACCGCGGCCACCAGGGCCATCACATACCACCCCTTCGACCGCCTTTGCCGGGCAGGGCGGTACGTCCGCCACCCCTCCGGCCGGCCGGGTTCCTCTCGCAGCCGCCGTGCCACCATCCGGGCCCGCGCGGACGGTTCCTTGGGAGCCTCCGGCGACCCGGCCTCGGCCTCCCGCAGGAAACGCTCCCACTCCTCGTCCGATATGGACGGCCCGTCCTTGTCCACGACCGTGCTCCTCTTCCCCTATATCCGGCCCCGTGGGCCAGTTTTTCCGCGTATCATCACACGGCTGATCCACCTCTCCCACTCCAGGTGGCCTGCTGAACGGGGCGCCCATCCTCTTCCGGAGGTGCCATGCGGAGCAGTGAGTTACGCGCCGTCAGCGTGTTCGCCTCGGTCGTGCTGGCGATCGCCGGCCTGGGTGCCGTCTCCGGGTGCGGAGACCGGCGGGACGCCGACGGCGGCACACGGGAGGAAGCAGCCGACGATTCGAGGGAACGGGCCCGCCGCGCCCGGCAGGTCGCCGCCGCATGGGACGGAGCGGCCGCGACTGCCGCATGGCGCGCCGGGGCTACCACCCCATGGACGACGTGGTCCAGCCACCAGAGGGCGGCTTCCGCACCGGGGACGACAAAAAAGGGCCTTCAGCCACCACAGTTTCGTTCTGCGTGCGGAGCTGCCCGCTGCCGAGCCGGAGGATGGACGGGTGTCCGGCGACGGTCGTTCGATGACTGTGGCGGTCCTCCACGGTGTCTGCGACGACGGCCCTGCTGTGGACGTACGGGAAACCACCGGCAACGTGGTGCTGTCCGCCTCCGTCAAGGACCGGAACAGGGGCGGCCTCTGCACCAAGCAGGCCACGTCGCGGCGGCTGACGGTGAAGCTGGACCGGCCTGTGGGCGACCGCGTCGTGCTCGACGCACTCGCTGGACGGCCCATCCCCGGCAAGTCCCCGCACTGGTACTCGCCGAGCTGGAGCTGAGCGCCGAACCGAACCCGCGCTCGGTCTCTAGGCCGGTCGTCGTTGCACGGCGTCCGCGATGACCGCTGTCACGAGGTTGTTGACGGCTTCCGTGGTCGGCGGGCCGGGGTCGCGGTCTGCGAAAAGGAGATGCCCGCCTCCGACCAGGGAGAGGGTGAGGGAGTCGATGTCGGCGTCTGCCGCGATGCGGCCCCGTTCACGCTCGTCGGCCAGATAGGCGGAAATCGCTGTCGCGGCCTCGGCGAGGATCGCGATGCCGCCCCCGGGCCTGGCGTGCCGCAGCCGTGCACGCAACTCGTCCCGGAAGGTGATGAGCGGGATGAGTGCCACCGGAACCGGTTCGAACAGGGTGGCCAGCGCGTTGGTGAGATTGTCGGCCACGGTGCCGGCGCCGGCGGACTCGCGCAGCGCGCTCGCCTGTGCCTCCAGTCGCGCGGCCCGGTCGAGTACGAGATCGGCGAGGAAAGCGTCGAAGTCGGAGAAGTGCCGGTGCAGGACACCTTTGGCGCATCCCGCCTCGTCGGTGACGGCCCGGCTGGTCAGCCCGTTGGGCCCGTCCCGCAGAAGTACGCGTTCGGCAGCGTCGAACAGCTGCTGCCGCGCGTCGCGAAGGTGCACACCTGTCGGCATCACCGCTCCTCTCGCGTTCAACCGCTGCCGGCTCTTGTTGAGTGGGCAGGTGCCCACTAATGTGGGCGCATGACCACTCTACAGGGAGGGCAATCCGAACCGCCTCCGGCCGAGCCGCACAAGGCCCGGCGGATGGCCGAGTCGTTCGGCGCCGACGCCCAACGCTACGACCAGGCCCGGCCCGGTTACCCCGACGCACTGGTGACGCGGATCGTCGCCGGGAGCCCCGGGTCCGACGTCCTCGACGTCGGCTGCGGCACCGGCATCGCAGCCCGTCAGTTCCAGGCGGCCGGCTGCACCGTGCTCGGCATCGAGCCCGACGCGCGGATGGCCGACTTCGCGCGATCCCGTGGACTGCCGGTCGAGGTGGCGACCTTCGAAACCTGGCAGTCGGCCGGCCGGACGTTCGACACGGTGGTTGCCGCCCAGTCGTGGCATTGGGTGGACCCGGCCACCGGCCCCGAGAAGGCGGCACGCGTGCTGCGTCCAGGGGGACGGTTGGCGATCTTCGGGCACGTGTACGAGCCGCCGGCCGAAGTGGCCGAACCGTTCGCCGCGGCCTTCCGGCGGGTGGTGCCCGACTCCCCGCTCCACGGCCAACCGGCCCGCCGTCCGCTCGACCTCTACCAGGCGGCATACACGAAGTTCGCCGACCAGATCCGGGAGACCGGCCAGTTCGAGGAGCCCGAGCAGTGGCGATTCGACTGGGAGCGGCCCTACACCCGTGACCAGTGGCTGGAGTTGCTGCCCACCACCGGCGGTCTCACCCAGCTGCGCCCCGGCCAACGGGCCGAGGTGCTGCACGCGGTCGGGGACGCCATCGACTCCCTGGGCGGACGCTTCACGATGAACTACACCACCCTGGCCGCGACCGCCGTACGCGTCGGCGCCCCTTCCTGAGCGTCCCCGACGCCGGCCTCACAACGGCGGACGCGTCCCGCAGCGCGCCCAGCACGCACAACTTGTACGGGACACCGCCCCGCCACCTGGTGGTCAGGGCCGGTGTCCCGTATGTGCGTGCCCTGCTCAGGTGGAGAAGCGTGTGCGAGTAGAAGAGAAGCGTCTGCGAGTACAGGCGAAGGTGTCGCGTTCGGCCACGCCCGGGAGCGGGCACGGCGAGTGGCTTGCGGGAACTGCCGGACCGGCGTTGGCGGGTCGCGAAGTCGGTCGCGCTCACGGCGGCACCCGGGCGGCATCTCCTACGAGGTCGGCCCGTTGCGGAACGTGCCGTCGCGAAGCGAGGTACTGCGATGCAACGACGGTGACCCGCTGAGCGATGAGGAACTGGCCGAAGCGGAGGCGGATCTTGAGGGAGCGGAGTTGGAGGAGGACCTGATGAGCGACGGCTGGGAGCTGATCATGGCCCGCCCCTTCGAGGAACGGCCGTACGCCGACATCACCTTCACGGTGACGGACGCCCGCTACCTCAAGCACCTCACCCCCGGCCTCCACTGGCGTACGGCTGTCTGGCGTTAGGCCGGAGCCCCCCGTCCCAGCTCCCGGGCCGCCTCCGGCGCGCGCCGGGGCGGTGACGGTGCACCCAGCGCCGGTGACTACCCTCGTCCCACCGCCGACCTGGAACATGGCCGCCGACCTGGAATACGAGGGAGCAGACTGTGCGTGATACCGCTGTGACGCCCGAGGGCGACAAGATGCGCTGGGTCGAGCTGCCGGGGCAGGAGCCGCCACGCGTCTACGTCCACGGACTGGGTGCCACTTCGCCTGCCTACTTCACGGAGGTGGCGGTCCACCCGCTGCTGGCCGGCCGCCGTTCGCTGCTGATCGACCTGCTCGGGCACGGCATCAGCGACCGGCCGACGGGTTTCGACTACACCCTGGAATCGCACGCGGACGCCCTTGCCGCAGCCTTGACCCACGCGGGCGTCACCGGTGCCGAGCTGATCGCGCACAGCATGGGCGGCTCGGTGGCCATCGTCCTGGCCACCCGGCATCCGCAACTGGTTTCCCGGCTGGTCCTGGTCGACGCCAACCTCGACCCCATTCCGCCCAGGCCCGCTTCCGCGGGCAGCAGCGGCATCGCCGCGTATTCCGAGCAGGAGTTCCTCGCGGGCGGCTGGGAGGAGACCCGGGACCGTGCCGGTTCCCACTGGTGGTCCACGATGCGCCTGGCCGGCCGTGAAGCCCTGCATCGCAGCGCGGTCCACCTCACCCGTGGCACCGTCCCCACCATGCGCGAGCTTCTGCTGGACCTGAAGATACCCCGCACCTACCTGCTGCCCGAGGCCGATGGCGCCCTCCCGGGTGCCGACGCGCTCACCGAGGCCGGGGTGGCCGTGGTCCCGGTCCCGGACTGCGGACACAACATCATGCTGGACAACCCGGAGGGCTTCGTCCGCGCCACCGCGGCGGCGCTCAAGGGGCGAGACGAGCGGTGATCGGCCAGGAGTCCCTTCATCCAGGCCCTGTGGCCGCCGTCGGGGAACACGGCGAGTGAGGGGGGCGGCGGATTCGCGTCTTGTCAGGGGTCGGTCAAAACGGGATAGTGCCGATGTCGTGCACGTGAACTGGCACTCACGCGGGGGGTCGGCCATGGGACCCATCAAGCGCTCAACGGCGGCAGGCGTGGCGACCGTGCTCTCAGCGGTCACGCTGATCGGCTGCGGAACCGAGGGAAGGATCCAGGACTACGACACCGTGAGCGTCTGGCCGGCCGCAGACCCCAGAGGCCGCCAACCGATCGGCCAGCTCACGACGCGGTCCAAAGTGACCGTCAAGTGCGTCTCGCGCGGCCACGTGGACGCGAACGGCATGGGCTACGGCGACATGTACAAAATCGACTTCAACGACGGTGACGGCTATATCGATACGAGCACCTCGATTCTGACCGATGACGGTGAACTGAGCCCCGAGAACGTGGACGAGTGCTGAACCTGCCTGTCCATGTCACCGCCTGGCGCGGTGCGAGGGAGCGGCCGAGGTGTGTAAGGATCAGCCGGCCCGCCCCGGCCTTGCGCACCGTAGCGCCGGTGTCCTCGGGCGTGTGGTGCGCCTGCTCGCCGCGACAGGTGCACTGCGGCGCGGTCGGCCTCGCCCAGCAGGACGTCGCATCCCTACGAGGCAGCCCGAGCACGGGTTGTCCGCGCTCGGGCAGGGCGTCGCACAGCCCAGGACCGTGAGGCGGAGTAGGACGTCGCTCATCTCGCGGCTGGTGGGCGGCCATGGCGAGAGTCACGGCTGGTCGCCGGCCATCGCGAGGGTGCCGTCGATGAGGTCGCGCAGCTGGGAGCGGGCGGTGATGCCCAGCTTGGGAAAGCTGCGGTAGAGGTGCGAGCCGACGGTGCGCGGGGAGAGAAAAAGCTTCTCGCCGATCTCGCGGTTGGTCAGGCCGCGGGCGGCAAGCCTGATGATCTGCTGCTGCTGCGGGGAGAGCTGGGCGAGCGCGTCGGGGGCCGTGTCCGTGACGTCGAGGCCGGCGGCGCGGGATTCGGCCCGGGCCCGCTCGATCCACGGGCGGGCGCCCAGGCGGCGGAAGGTCTCCAGGGCCTCGGTGAGGGGGGCCCGGGCCTCCGCGATGCGCCGGCGGCGCCGCAGCCACTCGGCGAGGTCGAGCAGGGTCTGTGCCCGTTCGAAGGGCCAGTGCGCGAGGACCGGATCGGCCAGGGCGGCCCGGAAGTACGGCTCGGCGTCCTCGGGGTCGGCCAGCAGGCCACGGGCTCGGTCGAGCAGCGCGCGCAGGCGGGGCGAGGCGTTGTCCGCGAGCGCGCGTGCGCACCGTTCGACGAGGGCGGCGGCGTCCTCGCGGTGGCCGCTGCGCACGGCGGCCCCGGCCAGGTCCGCGAGGAGCGGGAAGGAGGCGTGGTAGTGCACGGGCGCGCCATCCGCCGTGAATGCCATGCGCAGTTGGTCGTAGGCGGTCTCGTACGCGCCGTCCGCGATCGCCGCGGCTCCGAGCGCCCGACGGGCATAGACCGAGACCGAACGGCTTTCCAGCGGGTCGACGAGGGAGAGTGCCTCATCCGCCACGGCGCGGGCTGCCGTCGTATCCCCCAGCAAGGCCAGTACGGTGGCGTCCACGGTGGCGGCACAGGCCACGGCGTGATCGAGGCCGGCTGCCCGGCCGACCGCGATGGTGCGGGCGCAGGCTTCCCTGGCCTGGTCCCACCGTCCTCGTTCCACATAGGCCCAGGCGACCGCGCCGCCCAGGCCCTCCGGCAGCGCTCCCTGCGAGTCCCAGCGGTCGAAGGCGTTGTCGAGGGCGCGGACGGCCTGCGGGGTCTCGTCCAGCAACCACGCCATGATGCCGACGGTGGTCAGCTGCTCCGGCCGGGCTTCGGCTCCGGCGGCCAACCACGGGAGCAGGGGGGTGAGTTCGGCTCGGTTGCCGAAGGGGTCCGTCACGGCTGTCACCCAGGTGCGCAAGCCCGCGGCTGCGGCGTCCTCGGGAAGGCGTTGCAGAATGTCCTGGACGCGGCGGCGCTGGGTGTCCTCTCCTGAGTAGAAGCCGACCACGGCGGCATCGGCCAGGAGGCCCAGCGCGGCGGTGGGCCGGGAGGCGGCCCATGTCTCGGCGGTGTCGGCCAGCCGGGAGAAAACAGTGCTGTGGTGCAGGGTCAGGATCGCCAGCCGGCCGGCCTGCACGGTGGCGGAAGCCAGCAGCGACGGGTCATCCGTGCGCGCGCGGGCGGCGGCGGCCAGTTCCTCGACCCATCCGAGGTCACCGGTGAACACGGCCGCTGAAGCCGCCTCGACCAGCAGCCGGGCGCTGTCGTCGGACCGAGGCGCAAGCTCCGCCGCACGCTGGAAAGCCTTGGCCGCTGCCGCGTGGCCGCCGCGGCGGCGGGCCCGGGTGGCGGTGCGCTCCAGCTCGGCCGACACGGCGGCGTCCGGGCCCGGGCAGGCGGCGGCCAGATGCCAGGCCCGCCGGTCCGGTTCGTCCCGCAGCAGTTCGGCGAGCGTGCGATGAGCCTCGTGCCGGGCACGCGCGGGGGCGGCGTGGTACACGGCCGAGCGGACCAGTGGATGGCGGAACCGCAGGTCCCGGCCGCTGCGCCGGACCAGTCCGGCCCGCTCGGCGGGCAGCCAGACGTCGCCCTCGGTGTCCGGCAGCCCGGCCGTGACGACGGCCGGGGAGTCGATGCTGTCCAAGGCGGCCATGAGCAGCAGTGCCCGCGTCGTATCGGCGGGCAGACCGTCGAGGCGAGCGGCGAAGATCCGCTCCAGACGCTCGGTGAGGGGGAGTGGGCCCGCGGACGGCAGCCCTGGGGCAGCGTCCTGGGCGGTGGCCGCTCTGGCGAGTTCCACCAGTGCCAGGGGGTTGCCGCCCGCTTGGTCGAGGACGCGCCTGCGGGTGTGACCGGTGGGACTCCGCGGTTGCTGGTCCAGCAGCCGGTTCGCCGCGGCGTCGTCGAGCGGTTCGAGGACGAGCGTGGGCGTGTGCCGGTCGAACCCCGCGATGTGGCCGCCGTCACGGGCTGCGATCAGCATCGTGACCGGTTCGCCTTCGAGCCGCCGGGCGGCGAAGGAAAGCGCTTCCAGTGAGGCACGGTCGCACCACTGGGCATCGTCGAGCACCAGGAGGGCGGGCCGCCGGTCGCCCAGGGCCGAGAGCAGGCTCAGCACGGCGACCCCGGTCAAGAGCCGATCGGGTGCGCTCTCATACCGGGGCGCGGCCGGTCCCGTACCGAGGGCGTCCTGTAGCGCGGTGCGCTGCCTTTCCGGAAGTCCGTCCACCTCCGCCAGCACCGGACGCAGCAACTGGTGCAGGGCGGAGAAGGGCAGGTTCGCCTCCGCCTCGCTGCCTTCGGCGCGCAGTACGCGGCCACCGCTCGCCTCGGCCCGGCATGCCGCACGGCGCAGCAGCGTGCTCTTCCCCGTGCCCATGCCACCGACGAGCATCACGACCGACCCGGCTGCCGTCGATTCGACCGCACGGAAAAGACGCCCCAGCTCCGCGTCCCGGCCGACGAGTGGCTCATCAGGATCCGGCTCCGGTCCCGTGACCGCACCGAGGGCGTGTGTGTGCGGCCGCTGCTCGACCACGAGACCTCCACGAGCCATGGCTCACAAACGGAGCCGCCTTGCCTTGCCCCGCCCAGGCTACAAGCGGCGGACCCGTCCCCGGCTGACGCACAGGTGCAGTCCCGTGAGGGATACCCCGGCCGCCGAGGCCGCTCGTGCGGTTCGAGAAATCCCCCGAGTAGCCAAGGACGACTCATGGACCACACCACGCTCGGCAATGTCGGCGTCATGCCGAACGAGGAACCACCATGCGCATCGACACCCACTGGCCCCGGACCAACGACCCCCGAAGCCAGGAACGACAAGCCTGGAACTGACCCCCCGTACGCATGGGGACGGGGATGGAAGCGGCTGGTCGGGCCGGTTCCTGCGCCCCGACCAGCCGACCCATGCGCCTCAGATGATGGGGCTGGTATAGACCTTCGTGTATGCCTGGTTGCCGACGAAGGGCTTGTTGACGGCCCAGAGGTCGGCGTACTGGTACTCCGGCACGTCGAAGCTGCATTTCACCCAGCCGCCGGCAGCGCCGCGGTTGTTGAAGCACTCGCGGCCCCACTTCGCCGGAAGCCGCGACTTGAGCGTGCCCGCGACGGAGTCGCCGTTCGCCTTCGTGTCCTTGACGTAGACGGCGTCTCCGTTCGCGACGAAGCACGCCTTGGCACCGGTCGTCGACACGCACGTGGCGCCCGACGGGGGCGCGCCGCTCGGGGAGCCGGTCGCGGCCGCTGCCGCGGTCGCCGTCCCGGCGGTGATGAGTATCGCCGCGGGAAGCGCGATTATCGCGCGCCCAAGTCTTCTCATGTTTTCTCCCGTTGTCAGTGCTCTTCATGCCGAGCCGGCTCGTGACATTGAACATCATGCGGTGGGCACGGTCGCGATCACCCCGAGCGCGGAGCGGGGAGAGACCGCACGCCGCTGCGCTGACGGCTTCCCACTCCCCGTAACCACGCGCGGCCCGCTCGGACGGACGCTCTCTTCGAGGCGCTGCGCGCGTCAATCGCGTCGCGCGGACTGGCACATCGGGTTCACGCCGGCCAACGCGGAGGACGCCGTCGGGAAGGTCTTGGCCGGGCACTCCGGGCGATGTGCCGTGTCGGTCTCCGAGTTCGCTTCTGAGAACCTCCTCGATCAGGTGCTCAGCGCGCTCGACCTGGACCCGGCCATGCCGCCCTTTCGCGGGGATACCTTCGGGCAGGCGGACGGCGGCCCCTGGGTGGGTGGGGCTTCTGGCGGGGCCGCCGTCCACCAGGATGCTGCCTCGCGCTCTCGTCATGCTCGAGAGCAGGGTGGCGGGGGCGCCGCGGCCGTTTCCCGTGCGGGGGAGCTGGTTCGGGGGAGCACCGCTGGGCCTTTCAGGCGGACCAGCCTCCTGTCCGTGTTTGGTGACGCGCATCATGGCGAGGAAGGTTTCAGGGGCCTTCTCGATGCCGTCGGCGGCGGTTTCCTCCGTGCGCGGGGTGTGCGGGGATCCCGTCGCTCAGTCGGCTCGCCGCTGTGCCGGTCCACGCGGGGAAGAGGCCGACGTGGCTGGTCACCGGCGTGCCGTGCTGTGTGACCTCCCCAGAAGCGGCCGGGAACAGGTTCCGCCTGCCGCGGAGCCGCGTAGGGGCGACGCCTTGTGTCTCAAGCCGTCCTTGCCGCATCGAGAGCGGCGGCGACGAAGGAGGCGACCAACGGGCGGCGGTCGTTCTGTGCCCAGGCGAGGACGAGTTCGCTGTGGGGGGCGTCGGTCACGGGCCGGTAGACGAGGTCGGGGTGCGGGGGCTGGGCCAGCGAGCGGGGCAGTATCGCGAGGGTGCGCCCCAACCTGATCATGTGCAGGGCTTCGGCCGCGTCCGTGACCTCGGGCCCTTCACCGCCCTCGGGGGCCCCGGTCCAGCGCACGCCTTTCCAGCGTGGCAGCGTTTCCCGGGCGAGGTCGGCGAGGGTGATCTCTGCCCGTGAGGCGAGCCGGTGGTCCGGCGGCAGGATCGCGACACGTCCTTCGACCGCCAGGGTTTCGTGGTCCAGGCCGGTCAGATCGTCGAACGGCGAGTACAGCAAGGCGACGTCGGCGCGGCCGTCGCGGATGTGATCGGCGCGGTCGGTGGCTCCTCCGAACAGGATGTCCACCTGGCGGGCGTCGGGTTGGCAGGCATAGGCGGCCAGGATGCCGGACAGGAGGTTCGCGTCTCCGCCCGGTTTGATCACCAGGCGCAGGTGGGCTTCCTGATCAGCGGCCCGGCGCGCCTTGGCAGCAGCCGCGCCGACAGCGTTGAGGGCGTGCCGGCCATGGTGCAGGAGTGCCTCGCCCGCGGGGGTGAGGGTGACGCTCCTGCTGGAGCGCTCCAGCAGGGTCACTCCGAGCCGGGATTCCAGGCGCCGGATCGCTTTGGACAGGGCCGGCTGCGCGATCGCCAGGCGTGCCGCGGCGCGGCCGAAGTGCAGTTCCTCGGCCACGCCGATGAAGTATTCCAGTTCCCGGGTCTCCAGCTCGGCCATACCGGAAGGATACCGTGCGATCCATTCCCAGCAGGCATGGAACGAGAACAAGGAGATCTTGGACGGGGGAGAAAAGGGCCTGTTCAGTGGGCTCATGATTCACCACACGATGATCGTGGCGTTCGACAATCCGATTCCCTCCGACGAGCTGGACCAGTACCTCAAGGAGTTCGAGGAGCTGGTGATGCGCTCCGGCGTGGTCGACTCGTTCGCGGCCCAGCACCACATCCGCGTTCCCGGTGACGACCACGCACCGGTAGCCATCGCCAGCGCCGTCCTGCAACTGCGCTTGGCCGACCTCGATGCCCTGAACGCGACCTTCACCATGCCCGGAGCGGCCGACCTCATCAAGCGCTGGCAGGCCCGTCACCCGTACAAGACCGTCTGGGTCAACCACGCACCTCTGGCATGAGCGGCTACCCCCTTCTGGTATGAGCGGCTACGCCGGCGAAGCCGGTCTTGAGCAGCGAGTCGCCGTGAGCGCGGCGGTCGCGGTCACGGCGGTGCTGCCCGGGGCCGCCGTGGCCGTGCCCTCGACCGTGGCGGGCGCAGCGGGCGACAGCGGAACCGGTGCCCAGAGGATCAGTGTCGCGGCCGACGGCATCCAGGCAGACGGCAACTCCGCCGCTTCTCCTGACCGCCTCCGGCTGGGTGCCGGCGCTCTGCGGAACCACGCTGCTCCCGCGTGCCCACGGGAGCAGCGTGCCTCGTAGAAGGGCTGGGCAGCCGGGGAGCGCCAGGGTTGTCCTGGTGACGGATCCGCCCGGCAACGCCTACGTTCTGCTGTCCGTCAGGCGGCCCGGCCTCGCTTCAGGTGCCGGTCCAGGAACCGGCACCCGTCCTCCAGTTCGAACCACGGGGTGCCGGTGTGCCCTCCCGGGTTGGCGTGCAGCGTCTTCTCCTCGCTGCCGAAGGCGTCGAAGAGGTCGAGGGCACGGTGCCGGGGGTTCCCCCCGTCGTCCCACTGGAGCAAGAACAGCAGCGGAATGGTGACCTGCCGGGCCTCTTCGCGCTGCGCGCGGGGTACGTACCCTCCGGCGAAGAAGCTCGCGGCCGCGATGCGCGGCTCGACCACCGCCAGCCGGATGCCGAGGGCGGCCCACCCTCCGCAGTACCCGACCGGGCCGCCGATCTCGGGCAGCTCGAGGAGGGCGTCCACAGTGGTCTGCCATTCCGGGACCGCATTTGCGACCAGTGGGCCGATGAAGGACTCCAGGATCTCGTCGACCGGCTCGCCGGTCCGCATCGCCCGGCGGAGGTCGGCACGGGCCTGCTCGTCGGCGGCGGACCGGGGCCGGTCACCGCAGCCGGCGGCGTCGATGGTGGCCACCGCGTAACCGCGCGCCGCGGTGTGCCGGGCCCGGGCCACCAGCCGGGGTTCCGCCTTGGGCAGGCCGTTGTTGTGGGCCATCAGGACCAGCGGGGCCGGCGCGGGCCCAGGTGTCCACAGGGTGCCGGGGATCTCGCCGAGGGTGAATGCGCGCTCGATGACACCGTCGTCGAGGCGCTGTTCAGAAGTGAAGTGCACGGTCGTGGCCTTCCGGGAGTGCTCACAGCGGCGCTCCCGGACGATCTACCGCCCGACCGTGACCCCGCAGGGGAGCACCCATGTCGATACTGCGTTCACGGATACCACCTCCTCGTCGTCTCGCACGGCCTCCAGGAGATTAGCCACGGTCACCGTGGCGCGCCAACGGATTATTCGTGGAGGCTCCACTGCCGGATGCCTCTCACCAACGGGGCCGCGGCAAGCGGAGGCCGCACAACCCATGCCCTGGCCATAGGTCACCGCACGTCTCGTTGCGGCACCGACCTGCCGGCCGGCCGACTGCGGCTGCTGTCACAGGCTCAGCAGCAGGTCCCGGACCGCGGCTGGCCGGGACAGGAACGGGTGGTGGCCGGCGTCGAGTTCGACGACGCTGTCGGCCCGGCGGGCGAATTCACGCTGTAGGCGCGGCGGGGTGCCCCGGTCCTGGGCGCAGACGAGATAGGTCGAGGGCACCTGTTGCCAGGCGGCCGCTTTGACCGGCTGCCCTGTCACCCGCACGCTCTGCCGCGCGAGGTGGTCCGCCGCCTGTGTCTGGATCGCGGGGTCGCAGTCCTGCAGGAAGGTGTCCACGAAGAGTTCGCGACGCACCCCGAAGGTGCCGGCTTCCGGGTCGATGTCGAGGAAGGGGGCGGGTTGCTCGCCTGAGAAATCCGACAGGCTCTGACCGGCCTCGGGCAGGTAGCTGGTGACCAGCACCAGGTGGCGTACCGACTCGAGACCCGCGGCGGCTTCCGCGGTGATGATGCCGCCGTAGCTGTGGGCGACCACGATGGTCGGCTCGTCGCTGTCGAGCAGCGCGTGCCGCACCGCCGCGACGTCCTCGGACAGGCCCGGACCGTCGGTGCCTCCGGGCGGGCCCGCCTCGCCGCAGCTCGGCAGTGCCGGGGTCACGCTCAGCACCCCTCGCTCCCGCAGCAACTCAGCGGTGCGGTGCCACCACCACGATCCATCCCGCACGCATGCTCCATGGACGAACACGACCCTCATGGCCTACTGACTCCTTGATGACGTTTTCTGCGGGAAGTTACCAGCAGTCCCCTCACTCCGAGCCGTGTCGGCGCTCGGGGTTCGAGGGCTGCCGTGCACGATCGACCGCTCAGCTCGACCGGAGGCTCGCCGCGAGGTCCAGGTCGGACATGTCGAGTACGAAGCGGTAGCGGACGTCGTTGCGCCGGAGGCGGTCGAGGGCCTCGTTCACCCGGGCCGAGGGGAGCAGTTCGATGTCGGCGGTGATGCCGTGCTCCCGGCAGAAGTCCAGCATGGCGGCGGTCGCGGGCCTGCCGCCGCTGCCCGCGGAGCTGAGCTTCTTGCGTCCCAGGAGCAGGTCGGTGGTCTCGAGGGTGAGGGGTCCGAGGTGTCCGAGGAGGCTCAGCGTCCCGTCCACGGCGACCAGGCGCAGGTAAGGGCCGAGGTCGTGCGGGGTGGAGATGGTGTCGAGGACGACGTCGAACCGGTCGCGGGCGTCCGCCATCTGTTCCGGATCGGTGGAGACGATGAGGCCGTGGGCACCGAGACGGTGCGCGTCGTCGGCCTTGTCCGGCGAGCGGCTGACGACCGCGGTATCGGCGCCGAGCGCCACCGCGATCTTGACCGCGAGGTGGCCCAGGCCGCCCAGTCCGGCCACGGCGACGCGGGTTCCCGGCCCCGCGCCGAGGGCCCGCAGCGGTTCCCAGACGGTGATCCCGGCGCAGAGCAGCGGAGCGGCGGCGGCCGGGTCCAGTCCGGCGGGAAGGGGGTGGGCGAAGTGCTCGCGGACAACGTACTCGCGGGAGTAGCCCCCCAGGGTGGTCGATCCGTCGTGCCGGTCGGTGCCGTTGTAGGTAAGGGTGGGAAAGGCGTGACAGAAGTTCTCCTGGCCGGCCTGGCACATGGCGCACTCGCCGCACGAGTCCACGATGTTGCCCACCGCGACGGGGTCGCCGGCGGTGAAGCGGGTGACCGCGGAACCGGTCTCGGTCACCACGCCCGTGAACTCGTGTCCGGGCACCAGGGGCCGCCCCCCTTCGCTGTTCTGGGCTTTGACGGCGTGCAGGTCGGAGTGGCAGACACCGCAGTAGTCCACCCGGACGGCGACGTCGTCCGGACGCAGGTCGCGTCGCTCCAGCGGTGCCCGCCGCAGTGTTGACGATGTGCCCTCCACCTGCCAGCCGATGGTGCTCCTCATGGTGCCCCCTTATAAACAGACTGTTCGGTCTGTTCACCGTAGCGTCTCCGGCCTCCCGGGTAAACCGACTGTTCTGTCTGGTAACGTGCCGCCATGGCTGATCAGCCCCTGACCGCGCGTGGAGCCGCGACGTACCAGCGCATCCTCGATGTGGCGACCCGGGAGTTCGCCGAGTACGGGATCGCCGGCGCGCGCGTCGAGCGGATCGTGGCCGCGGCACACACGAACAAGGCGCAGCTCTACGCCTACTTCGGCAGCAAGGAAGGGCTCTTCGACGCCATTTTCTTCGGCTCGCTGGAGCGGATCGTGAATGTCGTCCCGATCGACGCGACCGACCTCGCGGACTGGGCCGTACGCCTCTACGACGAGTATCTTCGCCGTCCCGACCTCATCCGGCTGGCCACTTGGGCACGCCTGGAGCGCCGCCCGGCCGGCCACCTGGTGGACGACCACGACCGTCTCGACGACCAGAAACTGCGCGCCATCGCCGAGGCTCAGGCCGCCGGTTCGGTGCGCCAGGGAGACCCGTTCGACCTCATGGCCATGGTGATCGCCATGTCCATGGCCTGGTCACCGGTCAGCAACGTCTACGCGGCGACGGCGCAGGAGCCCCCCGAAGTGCACGACCAGCGTCGAAGCCTGCTCCGCGAGAGCGTCCGCCGCGCCATGGCAGCCGACCACAACTAGGAGGGCTCCGGAGCTTGTCCTGAGCGCCGGGCAGCCTTCCGTTGTCGCGGACCGTGGCCCGCCCCCCGGGGGTCCGCCGCCGGTCAGCCGTGCGGTGCGCCGCCGACGGTGTCGGGTGCCGCGGCCAGCTCGTGGAGCAGCTCCAGCACGCGCCGCAGATCGGGGTGTTTACCGGTTCCCGTACGGCTGACGGTGAAGAGGGTGCGGGAGACGGGCTGGACCAGTGGGTGGAGGCTGAGGGAGGCGGTGTCGTCCGGCAGTGCCATACGGGGGACGAGGGCGGCGCCCGCTCCCGCGGCCACCAGGGCCGCCAGCACGGAGAAATCGTTGCTCCGGGCCCTGATGTCCGGGACGAACCCGGCCGCGCCGCAGGCACGTTGGACCATCTCGTAGCAGGAGGTCTCCGGCCCGGGGGTCAGCCACGGAAGATGCGCCGTCCGGGACAGGTCCGCCGACTGCCCGGCCGCCAGTCCCAGCGCGTCGGCCTGATGGGGGTGCAGGGCAAGCAGTACCGGTTCCTCCATGAGGACGGCGTGCTCGCAGGCGACGGGGAAACTGCGCGGCAGCACGGTGTAGCTGTGGACCAGGGCGAGGTCGGTTGAGTGCTTGCGCAGTTCGTCGAGGGCTGTGTCGGGTTCCCGGACCGACAGCCGCAGGGACGGCGCACGGGCGGCATCGGCGTCAGCGAGGCGTCGCCACAGGGGCGCGATGAGAGTACGGGCTGCGGAGGCGAAGGCGGTGATCCGTACGATGCCGTGCCGACCGCTCTGCAGGGCGGCCAGCCCGGACTCGGCCGCCGCGAGTTCCGCCAGAACGATGTCGGCGTGGGCCACCAGCAGTTCCCCGGCCGCGGTCAGTCGCAGTGTGCGTCCCTGTTTCTCCACCACAGGCATACCGGCCTCCTTCTGCAAGGCGGCGAGGTGCTGGGAGACGGCCGGCGGGGTCAGATGCAGAGCCTCCGCGGTGGCCGCGACGGTTCCGTATGCGGCCAGGTGCTGGAGGATGCGCAGACGGCGTACGTCAAGCACGGACGGCTCCTTGCTCGGTTCCGAGGGCGGGTGAGGGGAGGGGGAGGGGCGAAGGTGTTGAGGGGGCGAGGATTGAGGGGCGAAGACGCACCGAGTCTCGTGCGACCAGGGGCTCACCCTGTCGATACGGGCCTCACCGTGTCGACACGGGTCTTACCGTGTCGATACGGGGCGGTCGGCCGCTTGGCGGCCAGAGGTGGCCTTCGGCGCACCCTCGCCCTCGGAGGCCGAGGGGCGCTGTGCCTGCCGGTGCCGGTTGATCAGGACCACGCCCGCGATACTGACCGCTCCTCCCACCAGCTCGATGGGGTGGGGCACCTCGCCCAGCCAGACGAGTGAGACGACCAGGGCCACCGGCGGCACCAGGTACAGGGCGGCCGTGGAGGCCGCGAGAGGCAGGCGGGCAACGGCGTAGGCCCAGATGACGAAGCCGAGCGCGGAGGGAAGCAAGCCGAGGTAGCCGGCGGAGGCCAGCGCACCGCCCGGGGCTTGCTGGGCCGCGTGCCAGGTGGCGGGGATGAGCGGCAGAGCGAAGACGGTGCCCGCGACCATCGCGTAGGTGGCGACCTCCAGACCGGTGTAGCGGCGCAGCAGGGGCTTGGTGGCGAAGTGGTACACCCCCTGGAACACCGCGGCGGCCAGGACGATGAGCGCGGAGAGGGTGAAACCGCTGGTGCCCGCGGCCAGGCTGACGATGGCCGCGCCGGCTATCGCGACAATGCTGCCGAGGATGATGTCGCGGCTCAGCCGTTCTTTGAGGAAGAGGTTTCCCAGCAGCACGCTGAAGACGGGGGCGGTCGCGATCAGCAGGCTCGCCGTTCCGGCCGCCACCTCCACCTCACCCCAGTTGAGCAGGAGTTGGTAGGCGGTGACGCCGGTGGCCCCGCACAAGGCGATCATGGGCAGATCACGGCGCCCGGGCAGACGGACCTTGGCCAGTGGTGCCACGAGCAGCAGCGCCACGGCCGCGATCGCGATCCGCAGGAACGACAGCGCCTCCACGCCGAGGCCGTCGATGCCGATCCGGATGGCGGGGAAGGCCGAGGCCCACAGCACGACAGTGCCGGCCAGAGCAAGGACGTGGGGGGAGGCGATGCGCGGGAACATGCGTCCAGCATTCCCGCCTGAAACGGAAAGTTCTATTTAGTCTTTGTTGCCGAAAAATTCAGTCACGCTTACTTCTGCCGGCTGCCGATTGTCGCCTGCCGCCTGCGATCCGGCCCACAGCCTGCCGACCCTCGTGCTCGGCGCCGTGTACGCGGCACCACGCCGCAGCGCCTGTGCCCGGCGGCGGCGTGAGCGGTGTTCTGCGTGGCGGCGTCCGAAAGGTCTGTGGCGGCGTCCGGAAGATCTTCCGCTTGCCCTGAACCGTACTTGAAGTTCTACGGTCGTCGCATGAACCTGCACAGCTGTGCAGGGCTCCGTATCCGAGGTGACCAGAGGGAATACCCATGACGACCCAGCAGATGTCCGACGCCGAACTCGCCGGGCAGCCCGCCGCCTACTGGACCGGTGTCGCCTACGAGGCGCTCATCGCCTACACCCGTGCCCGGCAGGCCGAAAAGGGGTACACCCAGCCCCAGTTCTGGCTGCTGCGCAACTTGTCGAAGAACGACATCTCTCCCGACGGCACGGGGATGACCCTGGCCGAGCTGCGGGAGGCCATGGCCACCTACATCCGGCCCGAGGACGATCTGGCGGCCGAGGCCGAGGTACTCGTGGAGCGCGGCTGGCTGTCCCGGGACGCCGAGGACCGGTTGTGGCTCACCGAGGAGGGGGAGCAGGCCCGCGTCGACCTCGCACGCAACGCCCCCGCGATCCGCGCCGCCCTTCACGAGGGTATCGACGACGCGGACTACGTCACCACGGTGAAGGTGCTCCAGCGGCTCATCCGCAACGCGGGCGGTCCGGTCGTCTGACAGGCCGGGAACGTGGACCGGGGCCGATGGGGGCGGGGGCTGGGGGCTCTCGCCGGTGCAGGTGGCGCGCATGCTCCGGCGGGCGGCGACCGGTCCGCCGCCCATGAGCAGGCCGAGCTCGGCGGTGAGGGTGAGGGCGATGGCGTTGTCACCGAAGGCGGCAGCCATGGCCGAACGCCCCTCGGCCCGCACCCCACGGGAACCCGCGGCGCGTCAGCCTGCTCGCTCCGGGACCCGGGCCCCGCACCAAGGGCGGGCAAGACGCCGCAGCTCTTCGGCCTCGCGCCGGCTGGGTGGGGAGACCTCGGCCGACGCTGTGCTGTGAGCCGACACCTCAGGCGATCTCGCTCTCGATGTAGGTGAGTTGAGCGGCGAGGATCTCTTCGAATGCGGCCTTGCGGTCTGCTCCGAGGGGACGGATGTCGCGGGCGTAGTGGGCCAGGGCGGGGAAGCGTTCGGGGTCGGCGCCGAGCACCGCGACGCGGAACTGCTCCAGGCCCTGTTCATACTCCTCGGCGCTGGTCGTGGCGAACCCCGCCTCGGAGGTGATCAGCGCGGCGATGAGGATCACGACGCGGTGGTAGCGCGCCGGGACGTGTGCGTCGGGCAGGCCCGATGTGCGCAGGGCTTGCAGCAGCTCTTCCATGAGCAGCCGTGATCCGGTGCCGCCGGACCCGTAGCGTCCCCATACCGCGGCGAGTTCGGGTTGCTCGCCGAAGGCCTCGCGCATGCGCAAAGCCAGGTTGGTGATGCGCTGTTTCCAGTCGCCCTCGGGGCGGTAGCCGTCCATGGCGGTCAGCAGGATGCGGTCGGCGACCGCGCGCAGCAGTTCGGTCTTGTTGCGGAAGTGCCGGTAGAGGCTGGAGGAGTCGGTCCCGAGCGCCGCGGCGAGTTTGCGCACGCTGAACGACTCGGCGTCGCTCGTGCGCAGCAATTCCGCCGCCGTGCCGAGGATCTCCTCGGTCGACCATCGCCTTCGGCCCGTCATCTCGCCCCTCTCGTTCCGAACTCAGCCTAACTTATGCGCTCAGCGTTGCCTTACCCGTGCACTTGCTGATGCACGCGGTGCGTGCATAATGAGGTCGACACGCTTCCCACACGACGAGACTCCCGGCTGCGGCCGGGAAGGGGAGAAGGACGCATGAGTGAGACCTCTGCCATGACCCGGCCGCCGGAGCCGGACTTCTCGGCGATCACGGACGAGGAGCTGCGCGCCTACCGCGAGGCGGAGAACCGCTTCAGGGCCTCCGACGCGGCGCGGACGCTCCTCGGAGAGCCGGACGCCGGTGCCGCGATCGAATGGCGGAAGATCGGGCTGCCCGGCCGCGACCTGCCCGTCCGGGTCCACCGGCCGGCCCCGACGGGAGAGGACGGGGCCGCGGCGGGCACCGGCCTGCCCCTCGTCGTCCACGTCCACGGCGGCGGCTTCGTGGGTACGGCGGTGCAGTGCGACTGGACCAACAGCCACCTCGCCGCACGGCTGCCCGCACTCGTCGTCTCCGTCGAGCACCGCCTCATCGCCCCCGACACCCCGCTCGCGCACGCCGTCGACGACGGCTGGGACGTGCTCCAGCACCTGGTGCGGCACGCCGCGCGGTGGGGTGCCGACCCGGCGCGCGTGGCCGTCTTCGGTGAGAGCTGCGGCGCGCTGATCAGCGCGCTGACCGCCCTCCGGGCCAGGGACGACGGTCTGGGGCTCGCGGCGCAGGTGCTGGTCAACCCCGTGGTCGATGTGACCGGGACGATGTTCGACCACCCCTCGACCACCGAGTACGCCTACAGCCCGACCCGGGCCCTGCCGCTCCTGCGGTTCCTCCGGCAGCTGGCCGTCCCGCCGGGAGACGACGCCCGCGCGCTCTCGCCGCTGTACGCGGAGGACCTGAGCGGGCTCGCCCCGGCCCTCGTCGTGGTGCCCACCCGAGACGCGGTCGCCGACCACGGCCGCCGCTACGCCGAGCGGCTGCGCACGGCAGGAAACCCCGTGCGGCTCTCCGAATACCCCGGAGCCAAGCACGCCTTCCTCACCCTGCCCGGCGTGGAACCACAGGTCGAGGCCGCCCAGGCGGAGATCCTCGCCTTCCTCCGCACGGCTCTGGGGGAGTGACGCAGGAGCAAACCCCCTCTGCTCCTTGGGCCGACGGCCCATCCTCTCCTGACCCGGCCTCGGTTGCAGGCGACCGTGATGTTCCTGCTCGGCACCGGCGTCGGGCCGGCCGGACTGCCGGCCAAGGACACCTGCGCGCGACCGGACTGCCGCCGGAGCTGGGCTGCTCCGGAACACTTCCCTGGCCGGCGGGTGTCATCGCGGTCGCACTGCTCCGGAGGGGAATGCGGCTGACGTGAGGTCGGCTCGGCCGATCCCGTACTGATCTCTGACTGCGGCACGGAAGGCCGCACAGGCAGCCGCACGGACGGTCACACGGACGGCCCGCTCCTGGGCCTGCGGCGCGGCAGGACCGGGTCGTGCGTATGATCACAAACTGATCGCCTTCCTCCGACCCCCCTCCGTCCGGTTGAGCCGAGGAGTCCCAACGGTCATGCCCGAAGCCCGCGTTGTCGTCGTCACAGGTGGGGGCACCGGTATCGGTGCCGCGACCGCCCGGTTGCTGCGCGCCGAAGGCCACCATGTCGTCGTCGGCGGCCGACGGCTCGAGCCCCTACGGCAGGTGGCCGACGAGACCGGTGCTCTGGCGCACCGCGCCGACCTGACGGACCCGGCCGCGGTCCAGGAACTGGTCGAGGTCACGGTTTCCCGTTACGGCAGGCTCGACGGGCTGGTGCTCAACGCGGGTGTCGGACGCGGCGGCGCGGTCGGAGACCTCTCGGACGAGACCTGGGAGGAAGTGATCCGCACCAATCTGACCGGCCCGTTCCTGATGCTGCGCGCGGCTCTTCCGCGCCTGTTGGAGACCGGTGGTTCGGTCGTCGCGGTCTCCTCGGTCTCCGCGCTGCGCAACGGCAAGGGCAACGCCGCGTACGCCACCTCCCAAGCGGCGCTTCTCCAGCTGTGCCGCTCGGTAGCCGTCGACTACGGCAGCCGGGGCGTGCGCGCCAACACCGTGTGCCCCACCTGGGTGCGCACCGAGATGGCCGACCGGCGCATGGCCCGGTTCGCTCAGGAGTCGGGGTTGGGCGGCGGGACCGAGGAGGCGTACGCGGAGGCCACGAAACTGGTGCCCACAGGGCGTGCGGGCGACCCGTCCGAGGTCGCCGAGGCGATCGGCTGGCTGCTGTCGCCCGCCGCGTCCTTCGTCAACGGCGCGGTCCTCACCGTGGACGGCGGGGTCACCGCCCTCGACCCGGGAACGGTTCCGTTTGATTTCCGTCTCGAAAGCCGCGAAGGCGATCACTGACCCCGGGCGCCGACATGCCATGAGGCGGAGAGGGGGCAGCGCTGACCGGGAGCCTTGTGCATGAGGCCGTCCGGACCAGCCGGCGTCACGGCTGTGCCGAGGCAGCCGAACAGTTCCGCACCGGTGACTCCCCGCTACTTCGATATCGGGCAACCGGCAACCGGCAACCGGCAACCGGCAACCGGAGTGGCCGGATACCGGCTGCGCCCTCTTGTGCCGCGCCGAGACCCATCAGCGTCTCCTCCGCGAAAAATCATCTGTCGCCGGCCGGCTACCGGGTCGCGGCCGCCGCGTTCCGGATACAGCTCCGGAATTCGATGGCCAGGTGTTCGCAGTGGCTCTGGATCATCGAGTCCGGGGCGGCGGACGGATAGATGACGCGTACGACCACCTCAGCGCCGGTTCCGGTGTTCCGTGCCTGGTGCAGGCAGTACGCGAAGGGGGTGCCGTCGTCCAGGCTGAGCAAAGCGTTCAACAGCGACAACGGGTAGGCCGCGTCGAGGAACGCACGTACCGGCGGGGGCAGTTCCCGTGTCATCGAGACCTTGAACCGGGTGAGGTGGCCACCGATCGTCTCCACCATGCCTCCCTTGTACTCCGGCGGATCGACGTAGTGCTCGGGGTGGGCGTTGAGGAGCAGTGTCTTGTCCTTGAGCGAGCGCGCCCTCCAGCGGCTGGAGGACCATCTGGCCGCGCGGCTCGACGACTGCGAACCCTCACTGCCCGGTGTGCTGGACGCCTTCGCCCACGCCTTGGCGTACTCCTACGCGTCCGGCAGCCGCTTCATCGCCGGCCTGCTGCCCGGCCAGGCGGTCGGCCTGAGCGAGCGGGCCGCGCGGACCGCGGCCGAGGTCCGCCGCCTCCTGCACGAGGCCGCGACCCCTTACCTCGGCCAGATCCGGCGCACCGACCCCCCCGCGGCCCTCGACGCCGTGGCCCGCACCGTGCTGGGAGCCTGCGTCCACGCCGTACTGCGCCCCGACGGCCTCGACGACGCGGACGCCTGGAAGTGGTACGCCGACCAGCTCGGCGACATGACCCTCGCTTATCTGCGGACTCCCGACCGCCACTGACGGGCACCGCCAGGCTGGCCCCGGCGGCCGGGGAGCGGGCCGTGCGGCCCACAGGAACGCCCCGCGCGCCGCCACCGGGGCCGCGAGCGGGGCGGGTCGACTGACCGGCCCCCGAACCGCGGCTGAACCGGAGCAACTCCCGACTCGGGCCGAGCGGTTCAGCGGGCCTGACCTCGGACACCATATTTTTCTTTACCGCAGTCCAAGCTATTGAGGTGACACCGAAACTGGGTTAGCTTCTCCGCCGTGAGCACCGAATCCGGAACGACCCAGACTCCGGGCGCACGACTCCGTCGTCGCCGGCGAGCACTGCAACTCACCCTCAGCGATGTCGCTGCCCGTGCGGAGGTCACCGAGGGCCACCTCTCCTCGATCGAACGCGGCCGCTCGAATGCGAGTGTGTCGACACTCCAGCGGATCTGCGCGGTGCTTCGTCTCAACGTCGGCGACCTCTTCGCACAGACCTCGTCCGCGGCCCGGCCGGTACTCCGCTTCCGGGACGCCAAAGGCGTGGCCTTCGGTGAGGGCGCCTCGAAAATCAAGCTGACACCGCCGCACTTCGACCACCTCGAACTCCTCCTCGGCCACTTCGCACCAGGCGGATCAACGGGCGTCGACCCCTACACGCATGGTGATTCCGAGGAGGTCCTCCTCGTCATCGAGGGTGCCGTCGAGGTCACGGTCGACGGCGAGACCCATGCTCTGTCGTCCTTCGACTCGGTCCACTACCGCAGCAGCCGGCCGCACCGCGTCGCCGAGAGCACAGGCACCGCCGAGGCCCGGGTCCTGTGGGCGATGTCTCCTCCGACCTACTGACCGTCCCCGTCCGAACACGTTCCCGCCCCCGCACGTCCCCGCATTGCGCCCCGAGGCGTGGCCCAGACGAACGTGCCCGAACACACCTGCGCCCGCGCGTCCTGACGCGGCGACGCGCGGCGTTGGCCGCGGCGCGCCCCGACACCCTCGGCGTACGCCATCCGTCCCCTCGGTGCCGAACGCCCTACCGCGGTGCCGGTGCGCCGTCAGCCAGTGCGGCCCGCCCGGTCGGGCGCCACGACTCCGCAACCGTCGAGGAACAGGTAATGACCACGTACCGTAATGGTGACATCTCGCACTGGATGCGGGCTTCCGTCCCCCCGGACCTTTCCGGGCAGCGTTCGGCCGGACGGACCGCGAGCGCTTCCGCGCGCGGCACCCGGTCCCGGGTCCCCCTGCCGGCCGAGAAGCAGGATCTCGTCATCGTCGGCGGCGGGCTCACCGGGCTGTGGGCGGCCTATTACGCCTCGCTCGACCACCCCGACCGGGCGATCACCGTCCTGGAGGCCGAGGAGGTCGGCTATGGCGCGAGCGGACGCAACGGGGGCTGGCTCTCGACCCTGATCCCCGGCAACCGAGCCGTCTACGCCAAGTCCGTCGACGCGGCGGGTGGGAACGGGACCGAGGCCGTCCGCGCCTTCCAGCAGGCCATGTTCACCGCGATCGACGAGACGCTGGCCGTTCTCGGCACCGAGGGCATCGACGCGCACCAAACGCAGGGCGGAAACCTCAAGGTCGCCCAGACCCCGGCCGGAATGGAACGCATCCGCGCGACGTATCGAAGCGACCTCACCTACGGCTACTCGACCGACGATGTCCGGCTCCTCGACGCGGCCGAGGCACGGGCCCGCGTCAACGTCGAGGGCGCGGTCGGCGGCATCCTCTACGCGCGCACGACAGCCGTCGATCCCGCGCTGCTCACCCGGGGCCTGGCCGCGGCCGTCGCCGCGCGGGGCGTACGGATCTGTGAGGGGACGCGGGTCCGTCACATCAGCAAGGGCACCGTGCTGACGGATCGCGGTCCGGTGCGCGGCACCACGGTCCTGTCCTGTCTCGAAGCCTATTCGGGCACCGTCACCGGGGACGCGCCCGGCCTCGGCGCACGGCAGTTGGTCCCGGTGAACTCCTCAATCATCGTCACCGAGCAGTTGCCGGAGGAGACCTGGGAACGTATCGGCTGGCAGGGCCGGGAATGCCTCAGCGACGCCGCCCACACCTTCGTCTACGCCCAGCGCACCGCCGACGGCCGGATCGCGATCGGCGGACGCGGCTCGCCCTACGCCTACAACTCGGGCACACCCGGCAGCGGCGCCGTCGACAGGCGGACCGTCGCACAGCTGCGAGGAAAGCTCGCCGCCCTCTTCCCCGGCATCGACATGCCGATCGCCCATGCCTGGCGGGGAGCCATCGGCGTCACCCGCGACTGGTGCGCCGGAATCCATTTCGATCCGGACACCCGCGTCGGCGTCGCCCGCGGTTACGCGGGACACGGGGTGACGGCGACCCAGCTGGCGGCCCGTACGCTCCTCGACCGCGCCGAGGGCAGGTCCACCCCGCGCACCGCACTGCCGTGGAACGACCACGACTCCGGGCTCTGGGAACCCGAACCCCTCCGCTGGCTCGGCGTCCACGCGATGTACCGGCTCTTCGAGGTCGCGGACGGCTGGGAGCAGTACCGCCGCGCCGGGCGGACCTCGCTGATCGCCCGCTTCGGCTCCCGGCTGGCCGGACTCCACGAGTAGCAGGACCGACCGCGCTGCCGACGGTTCTCCACCCCGAACCGTCAGCTCACGACTGCGAGGTACCACCATGACATCGACAACGCCGCGGCTCGCCGCGCCCGCCGAGGACCGTACCGTGCCCCGCCGGATATGGAGCATGGCGTTCACGGAACTGTGGGAACGCTTCTCCTTCTACGGCCTGCAGGGAATCCTGTCCTTCTACCTCCTGTACTCCCTCGGTGAGGGAGGTCTCGACCTCGGGCCCGCCGCGTCGTCGGGAATCGTCGGAGCCTACGGCGGCGCCGTCTACCTGGCCCAGTTGGCCGGGGCCTGGGTCGGTGACCGGCTCCTCAGCCCGAAGTACGTCGTGCTCTGGGGCGGGATCGTCATCACCTGCGGGCACCTCGCCCTCGCGGCCCTGTCCGGGCTGACCGGTCTCGGGGTCGGTCTCGTACTCATCATCCTCGGCACCGGCGCTCTCAAGACGAACATCACCTCGATCGTCGGGTTCATGCTCGACGGCCACACCGATGCCAGGCGTGACGCCGGGTTCTCCTACTTCTACATGGCGATCAACATCGGCGCCGTCGCAGGGCCGCTGTCCACCGGCTTCGCCCAGAACCAGTGGGGATTCCACTACGGATTCGTCCTCGCCGCGGTGGGCATGTTCGCCGCTCTCGTCCAGTACGGCTTCTCACTGAAGAAGCTGCCCGAACGCGCGGGACGAGTGAACAACCCGCTGCCCAAGGACCGGATCCTCGCCCCGCTCGGGTACACGGTCGCCGCGGTCGCCGTCATCGCGGTGTGCTCGCTCAGCGGGCTGTTCCGTGCGGAGAACATGTCGAGCGTCGTCACGATCGCCGCGCTCGTGGCCGCGGCCGGCTATTTCGCCGTCATCCTCTCCTCGGCCAAGGTGACGGACGACGAGAAGCGGCGGGTGAGCGCCTATCTGCCGCTGTTCCTGCTCTCGGGTGTCTACTTCGGGTTCCTCTTCCAGAAGTTCACCGCGAGCTCGATCCTCATCACCGACCGGGTCGACCTGGAGATCGGGACCTGGAGGTTTCCGAGCGCCTGGATCACGGCCGTCAGCCCGCTCTCGGCCGTCTTGATCACACCGCTCGTCGCACGCCTGTGGGGCCGTCTCGGGGAGCGGCAGCCCAAGCCGGTGGCGAAGTTCGCCATCGGGCTCCTCCAGATCGGCTTCGCGTACTTCTACCTCCTCGCCATCTCCACCGCGACGGGGAACGCGACGATCCCGCTTCTCCTCATCCTCCTGTTCATGGTGCTCGCCGGGTCGTCCGAGGTCTACGTCGGACCCATCGGACTGGCGCTGGCGACGAAGATCGGACCGGCCAGGCTCAAAGCCCAGATGGTCGGGCTGAACTTCCTCACCCTGGCTCTCGGCTCGTCGCTCTCCGGCCTGCTCGGCCAGCTCTTCGCCGCCCTCCCGAGCGCCGCCTACTTCGCGATCGTCGCGGGCTCCGCGGTCGTTCTCGGCGGGGCACTGCTGCTCGCCCGTAAGCCCCTGAACCGGGCGTTGTACGCGGGGCTCCAGGCGGAGTAGCCGCACCAGGGCTGTGCTGGGCCTCCTTCACGGCAGCGCCCGGGGCGGCGAAAGCCCGGGGGGAGGCCGACGGGGACCGGGGGAGGAGCCCCGTCCGGGACCGCACCGACGCGGGCCGTCGGTCGCCGTGCCCGACCGGGGACACCGGGAGTGCGTGCCGTCGTCCGCGGCCCCGGCCCCGCGCTGTTGTGCACTTCACACGGACACGTGCGGCGGCTCTTTCCCGGCGATGGTGTCGAGCAGCAGCTTCGCGGCCACCCTCGCTCCGTCGGTGCGGATCGCACCGGCCACGGACCTCGCCCGTGTCCGCGCCTGCGGCGACAGGGCCGTGGCGAGCGCGGACGAGAGGGAGCCGGGGGTCGGCGTCGTCCCCTCGTGTGCCGCACCGATGCCCAACTCGGCCACTCGCCTCGCCCAGTACGGCTGGTCCGCGATCCGCGGGACCACCACCTGGGGCGCCCCGGACAGCGCCGCCGTCGTCGTCGTACCCGCGCCGCCGTGGTGAACGACGGCGGCCACGCGGCGGAACAGCGCCTGCTGGTTGACCTCTCCCACGACGAAGCAGTCGTCGGAGTCGTCGATCGGGGCCAGGTCCGCCCAGCCGCGGGCGAGGACCAGCCGACGGCCCCGCGCCCTGACCGCCTCCGTGACCGCGCGGGCGATGTCGTCGGGGGCATGCGCGGCCATGCTGCCGAAGCCCACGTACACCGGCGGTTGGCCGACGTCCAAGAACGCCTCCAGCTCCTCCGGGAGCGGCCGGTCGTCCGGCAGGATCCACGCCCCGGTCCGCACGAGGTCGAGGTCCGTCATGCCCTGCGACGGGCACAGCGTCGGGTCCGCCGCCAGCCACGGCCGGCCGGTGAGGACGTGGTCGCGTACGTTGTCCACCGGCGGCAGGCCGAGCGCCGCCCGATGGCTGTTGAGCGCATCGCCGTACAGCGCGTTCACCCGCTGGGCGTCCTGCTCCCACAGCACCCGGTTGTCGGTCTCGCTCCGCGGCGACGGTGTGCCCGGCCGCCGCCCAGGGGGAAAGCGCCGCGACGGCAGGCCCAGGGTGTGGAAGCAAGCGAGCACATACGGAAGGCCCAGCTTCTCGGCCACGTCCCGTGCGCCGGCCGGCATCAGACCGGTCGCCAGCAGCGCGTCACACCCCTCGGCGGCTGCCATGAGCGTCTCGAACCGTGCCGCGACCAGCTGAGGCGCGAGCCGGAACGCGTCCTCGGCCGTCGGTGGCTTCGTGCCGGCCACCACCGAGCGCACTGCCGGGCCGAGCGGCACCAGCGGCACCCCGGCACGCGCCAGCAGCGCCGCGAACTCCTTGTCCGGCGGCGCGCAAACCCGGGCCTCCGCACCGAGTTCCCGCAGCCCCACCGCCAGTCCTGCCAACGGTTCCACATCTCCGCGCGATCCCCACGTCGTCAACAGCACACGCACTTGCGACTCCCGTTCCTGCAGGTCCTGGCGTTCGGCCGCCGATTCTGCGGCATGACCCGGGCCTTGCGGCAAGCCCCCCGTTGCGCTATAGGTTGAAAGTGGCAAGGAGTATGTGCTCCGGCCCTTCCCGCCCTTGTTTGCTTTCCCGTTCGGCGCCTCGAAGCCCCGGCGATCCGTCGGCCTGAAGGCCGGCGAGAGCGCCTGTCGGCCGGCGGGGCCTGCTCGGTGCGACGGCGCGCAAGTGGCAAGCCAGTCGGTGTTGGTGAGCGCGTTTCAGGGGTATGGCGGGAAGGGACAGCGGCAGGAAGAGCGTTCTTCCGGGCACGCGGGTGGGGCGTGTGGAGGTTTCATCCCGTGTCATGCGCCGCACCGGCTGCGCATACGTGCGTCGCGTCGAGGAGAAGGGCGCCGAACGCCATGAACAGATCCGCCTCCCGCGGCTTCTTCCGTTCGAGCTGGGCATTTCTGGGCGCCGCTGCGGCGTCGGTCGTACTGGCCGCCACGCCGAGTGCGGCCGTGCCCGCAAAGGCACCGTACGAGGCTCCGGCCGGGGCCCGTGCGCACGCCGCGCGTGGCTGCGCTCTCGTCTACTTCGACCTGGGCGAGACCCTGGTGCACACGGACGAGGACTCCAGCACGGGCTACATGCCCGGCGCGGCCGCCTACCTGCGTGAGTTGCGGAGGCGGAACATCGAGGTCGGACTGATCACCAACGTGCCGTCCTCCTGGGGCGACACCGACGCCGAGCGTGCTGCCGCGCTGAAGAAGGAGGTCGACCGGGCCTGGAAGGGTCCCGTTCCCTTCGCCTGGGGGGACTTCGGTGACCGCGTCCTCACCCCGCGCACCGAGGCGGAGCGCAAGCCGTCGCCCGTCCTCTGGAAACGTGCCAAGGCGGACGCGCACGGCTGCCGCCTCGTCTACCAGGCCGAGACCGCCGAGGAGACCGCCGTGGCCGCGTCCCTCGGCTACGTGGCCTACCGGACCGGGCAGCCGTGCCGACCCGCCTACCTCCCGGCACGTCTGATCGAACGCCTGGCCCGCGGCTTCTGAGCCCGCGCGAGCAGCGACCGCGGCCAAGAGGTGCCGACGTCCATACGGTCTGCCACCGGCCCGTTTGCGAGCCGTGCGGGCAGGTGCCCGATGCTCAGCCGGTCACCGTGCGGCACTCCCGCTCGTCCCGCCGGGGAAGCGCCGCCGCCGCGGCGTGCAGCAGGTCGAGTGCTTGGGGGAGGAAGGGGTTGGGGTCGGTGGTGCGACGGGTGGCGTAGACACGACGGGTGTGGCTGGGGTCGGTGAGCCGGACGAGGCGCGTCCCCGGAGCCTCCGACGCGTTCGGGGCGTCCACCACGGCCAGCTCGGGCGCGATGGCCACCCCCAGCCCCTGCCGGACCAGCTCGTAGGGCAGGTTGTAGTCGTTCGTACGGAAGAGCACTTCGGGCAGGAAGCCGCCGGCGGCGCAGATGTGGCGCAGACAGCGTGCGGCGTCGGTGTCCTCGTGATAGCTGATCCAGCGCTCGTCCCGCAGCTCGGCCAGGCGCAGGTGCGGCCGTTCCGCCAGGGGGTGCGCCGCGGGAAGGAGCAGGTAGAGCGGCTCCTCCAGTACCAGCGTGTGCTCCAGGCCCTCGGGCCAGTTGTGCGGCACCACGCCGTACTCGAAGATCACGGCCAGGTCCAGCCGCCCCTCCAGCACCGCGGGGACCGTGACCTGCGGGTCGCCCTCCTCGTAGCGCACCTCGACCTCCGGCCGGTCGCGGAGGAACCCCGCCAGCACCGTCGGTACCAGCCGGAACCCCGCGGACCAGAAACTGCCCAGCCGCAGGCGCCCGCGCTCGGCGGCGGCGTAGGCGCGCATCTCGTTCTCCGTCGCCGACAGGTCGGCCAGCAGGCGCCCGGCGCGCCGGGCGAGCCGCAGCCCGGCCGGGGTGGGCCGCACGCTGCGCGGTGAGCGTTCGAAGAGCCGCACGTCCAGGGCGCGTTCAATGGCGGAGATCTGCTGGGAGACGGCGGAGGGCGTGTAGCCGAGGCGCTGGGCGGCCGTGCGGAAGGAACCGGCGGCGACCACCTCGCATATGGCCTGCAGCTGCGGCGGGGTCAGCATCAGCCGAACTTAACACCCTGTCCGGCAACGTTCATTCTCTCTGACCTTGCCCGGGCCTGAGCCATCCCGCAGATTGGGCGTCCACCAGCCCAAGCCCCGGCCCTGACCAGCAGCTGCAGAAGGGAGGCACCGTGCCCGGAAGGCATGTGCGGGCCCGTGCCACCGCACTTCCCCTGGCGCTCGCGGCGCTGCTCACCTCGACCGCGACGGCCTGCGGCGGCACCGCGACCGTCAACCAGTCCAAGGTGCCCGCCCAGCGCGTCGACCCCGCACTCCGCTCCCTGCTCCCGGCGGACATCCGCGAGAAAGGGTCACTCACCTCCGCCGTCGGCAACGACTATCCGCCGCTGTCCCTGCTGGACATCGACAACAAAACCGTCATCGGCGCCGAGCCCGACCTCGTCCGCGCCATCGGCCAGGTCCTCGGCGTCCGCGTGCACCTCGTGCAGGCGAACTTCGACAGCATCATCGGCGGTGTCAGATCCCACCGCTACGACGTGGCGATCCAGGCCATGCTCGACAAGAAGGAGCGCCAGGAGCAGGTCACCTTCGTCGACTACATGAAGACCAGCAGCTCGATCCTCGCCTCCGAGCAGGCGGCCGACGACCTCGACTCGCTGGCCGGGCTGTGCGGCAGCCAGGTCGCCGTCGAGCAGGGCACCTCGCAGGTGGACGACGTGGCGGCGCAGGCGAAGAAGTGCGCGGCGGCCGGCAAGCCGGAGCCGGCCAAGCTGGTCTTCCCCGACTCCGTCGGCTGCTTCCAGGCCCTGTCCACCGGCCGCGCCGACGCGTTCGTCGGCGGCACCCCCACCGTCGTCTACCAGGCGGAGATGTCGCACGGCAGGTTCCGTACGGCCGGCGAGCCGTACCGCTTCCTGCCGTACGGGATCCTGATCAACAAAGAGGAGCGGACCTTGGTACGGGCGATCCGCGGTGCCCTGCAGAAACTCATGGACAACGGCACCTACGCGAAGATCCTCAAACAGTGGAACATCCGGTCGGGGGCGCTGAAGCGCGCCACGGTGAACGGGGGCACGGCATGACCGAGACCCTCGTGCGGGCGGGTGCCGGCGGCGCCGGCTCCAGCGGTGCGGCCGAGTCCCTCCGCGCTGTCCCGCAGCGCCGTCCGGGATTGCGCCTCGCCGCGATCGTGGTGACCTTCCTGCTGGTCTTCCTCCTGGAGGGCTGGATCACCAATCCCCGTATGCAGTGGGGGACCGTCGGCGAGTTCCTCTTCTCACCGGTGATCATGGAGGGACTGCGCACCACGCTGCTGCTGACGGTGCTGGCCATGGCGCTCGGTGTCGTCGGCGGCGTGGTCCTCGCCGTTCTGCGGATGTCCTCGAACCCGATACTCTCCCAGCTGAGCTGGTGCTACATCTGGGTCTTCCGCGGCACCCCGCTGCTGGTCCAGCTGCTGTTCTGGTACTTCCTGTCCGCGGTCGTCCCCACCGTCGGGCTCGGCATCCCCTGGGGGCCGACGTTCGTCCAGGCCGACACGAACACCCTCATCACCCAGCTCACCGCCGCCGTACTCGGCCTCGGCCTGCACGAGGCGGCGTACATGGCGGAGATCGTCCGCGCGGGCATCACCTCCGTCGACGACGGCCAGAACGAGGCCGCCCAGGCGCTGGGCATGTCCCGGGGGCAGACCCTGCGCCGCATCGTCCTGCCGCAGGCGCTGCGCATCATCATCCCGCCCACCGGCAACCAGGCGATCTCCATGCTGAAGACCACCTCACTGGTCTTCGCCATCGCCGTACCCGAGCTGCTGACCTCCATCCAGGGCATCTACTCGCGCAATTTCCAGCAGGTTCCGCTGCTGGTCGTCGCGTGCTTCTGGTACCTGGTGGCGACCTCCGTGCTCAATGTCGGCCAGTTCTACCTGGAGCGCCGTTTCGGCCGCGGAGCCAGCCGCGACCTGCCGCCCACCCCGCTCCAGCGGCTGCGCGCGGCAGCCCGTAAGAACCGTGAGGAGACGGCACGTTGACACTCACCGGGACACCGCACGACGCCCGCGCGGCGGGCCGGGCCGTGATCAGGGCCGAGAGCGTGCACAAGAGCTTCGGCCGGACCGAAGTGCTCAAGGGCATCGACCTGACCGTCGCGCCCGGCGAGGTGATGTGCCTGGTGGGCCCCTCCGGGTCCGGCAAGTCCACCTTCCTGCGCTGCATCAACCACCTGGAGACCATCGACCGGGGCCGGCTCTACGTCCGCGACGAACTCGTCGGCTACCAGGAGCGCGACGGCCGGCTCCACGAGCTGAGCGAGAAGGCCGTCTCCCGCCGCCGCCAGGGCATCGGCATGGTCTTCCAGCGCTTCAACCTGTTCCCGCACATGACCGCGCTCCAGAACGTCATCGAGGCCCCCGTCCGCGTCCGGAAGGAGCCCAAGGAGCAGGCACGCGCACGCGGCGCCGAACTGCTCGCCCGCGTCGGCCTCGCCGACAAGGCGCACAGCTACCCCGCTCAGCTCTCCGGCGGACAGCAGCAGCGGGTCGCCATCGCCCGCGCCCTGGCGATGAAGCCCGAACTGATGCTCTTCGACGAGCCCACCTCCGCGCTCGACCCCGAGCTGGTCGGCGAGGTGCTGGAGGTGATGCGGGCGCTCGCCGAGGACGGCATGACGATGGTCGTCGTCACCCACGAGATGGGCTTCGCCCGCGAGGTCGGTGACTCGCTGGTGTTCATGGACGACGGGATCGTCGTGGAGACCGGAACGCCGGCCGACGTCCTGGGCGACCCGCGCCACGAGCGTACCCGCGCGTTCCTGAGCAAGGTCCTGTGACCGCCCCGGCCGGGGCCGCCGGCCGTCCTGCCCCCGACCGCCACCCCTGAGGGAGTTTCCATGACCACCCGAGCCGTCGTCATCGGTGCCGGAGTGATGGGCGCCGCGACCGCTCACCGCCTGGCCGAGGCGGGCGTCAGCGTCACCGTGCTCGACGCCGGCGGCCGTACGCCGGGCACCTCCAGCGCCACCTTCTCCATCGACGTCACCCATCTCAAGACCCCCCACTCCTACTTCCTGCTCAACCGGCGCAGTGCCGCGCTCCACCGCGAACTGGAGGCTCAGCTCGGCGTCGGACGGGACGCCCCCGGATGGCGCCATCCCGTCCCACTGGTCCAGTGGGGCCACAGCGAGGAGGAACAGCGCACCCTCCGCGCCCGCGCCGAGCGCCTCGCCGCCTGGGGACACCCCTGCCGCAGCGCAGACCCCGGTGAGCTGAGCACGCTGGCACCCGGTGTGGACCCGGCCTCCTGCCGCGCCTCCGAACTCGTCGTGCACGACGACGCCGCCTGGTACGACGCCCCCCTTCTGGCGCGCGTCCTGCTGGACCGCGCGGCGGCCCTGGGCGCCGACATCCGCCACGACAGCCCGGTGACCGCGCTGCTGCGGGACGGTGAGCGCGTACGCGGCGCCGAGGCGCGCGGCCGGCGCTTCGAGGCCGACCATGTCGTCAACTGCGCGGGCCCCGACGCCGGACGCATCGCCGGACTGGCCGGCGTGCGGCTGCCGCTGCGGCAGATCCCCGGCCTGGTGGGGGAGTCCACGCCGCTGCCCGACCCGCTGCGCGCCATCGTCGCCACGCCCGGCGTCGATCTGCGTCCTGCCCCCGGTAACCGGGCCTGCGCCATCTCCTGGCCCGTCGACGCCCTTCTCGACCCGGACGCCGCGACCCCGGTCCCGCCCGAGGCGGACCTGCTCACCCGGTGTTCAGCGATCCTTCCGGCCTTCCGCGCCATGAGCGGCACCCGTATCGGTGTGCGCCCCGTCCCCGAGGACGGCCTCCCCCTGGCCGGGCCGCACCCGCAGGCACCCGGCCTCTACACCCTCGTCAGCCACAGCGGCGTCACCCTCGCCCCCCTCCTCGGCGCGCTCGCCGCGCGGGAGCTGACCACCTCCGACCCGGTCCCCGATCTCGCCCCCTACCGTCCCGACCGCGACACCTCGCACCCGGTCCGCGATGAAAGCCTGGCGACCATGAGCGGCCACCGCGCGGACGCCGCCCCCGCCGCGCCCGGACTCGGCTGACCGGTCCGGCCACGGCTGCGGCGTTCGACGGCGGGACGGCGGGACGGAGCGAACAGGGCCCTCTTATACCGCGCCCTCGTTATGAGGTGATTTCCGTGATTTCAGCGAGGTGGGAGAGCGGCGGGGCACCGAGAGGTCCGGCCCGGACAGCGAGCACGACGCCTCCGGGGGAGCAGCCTTGCCCGGGGCCGGGCCGGTGCCTGGCCGGTCGGCGGACTCGCGGGTCGCGCTCGCTTCCGCCGTCTTCTCCTGAGGCCGCCGCCGCGCCGCCGTGCGGAGGACCAGTTGCAAGGCACCGAGCAGCAGCACGGTTGCCAGGGCGCTGTGCCATAGCAGGGCGTCCAGGCGTCCGGCGGACAGATAGGCGCCTACGGCGACGGCCGCCAGCGCGCACACCGCGCGGTCCACGATCGACTCGACCGACAGCAGTGTGGCCCGCGGGGCGTGGGCGGGCACGGCGTCGTTGACCAGCTTGCGCTGGACCGGATAGGCGAAACCGGTGGCTGCGGCGAACAGGCAGAGCAGCACGACGACCGTCCAGGGTCCACCGAGGGCGACGCCCGCCAGGCAGCCCGCGAGGGCGAGGCTGAGCAGGGAGACCCAGGCCACCGGTGACAGGCGACGACCGAGCCACTGGGGGCGCGCCGCCCCCACGGCCTCCGCCACGGTCATGGCGGCGAGCACCCCGCCGTGCGAGGACGCGTCGATGCCGTGGTCGAACAGGATCGGCTGGAACAGGTTGACCTGGCAGATCCGGGACAGCGTGAACACGGCCACGCCCTGCGCCATCACCAGGGCCAGCCACGGCGAGGAGGCGACACAGCGCAGCGCGGCCCTCGCCTCTCCCAGCGAGGTGCCTCTCCCGCGGCCGCCTCCCGCGCCGGATGCTTTCCCCGTGCGGCCCGGCAATCGGGCACCGTCGGCCCTGGCCGGGGAGGCCAGCCGGGGCAGGGCCACTGCGCAGGCCAGGGACCCCGCCGCGCTCACGGCGCTCAGCACGTACGGGGCGGGGTGGGCGAGCGCCATCAGCGGCCCGACCAGTGGCCAGCACACGACCTTCGCGGCGAGTCCGAGCGCCCGTGCCGTGCCCTCCGCCCTGAGATAGTGCTGGTCGCACCCCTCGGCACGCAGCCCGTCGTACAGGTAGGCGCTGGCAGCTCCCGAGGTGAGGGAGCGGCCGGCGGCAATCGCGAGGAAGTGGACGAGGAACCCGGTGTACGAGGCGCTGAAGACCGGGGCGAGGTTCGCCGCCGTCATCACGACCGCGCCGGCCCGCAGGCAGTTGCGGGCGCCGATGCGGTCGGCGATCAGCCCGGTCGGGACCTCGAAGAGGCAGAAGGCCACGTAGTAGATGCTCTGGATACCGAAGATCTGCCCGTCGGAGAGTCCGGCGTCCTTCTGGTACGCGTAGAACACCGGCATCCACCACAGCAGGTTGAACAGCAGCTGGAAGCCGTAGCCCAGCCGGATGATGCGGCGGGCGGTGACGGTCGGAGCGCCGGCCGCGGGCCGTGCGCGGCAGCGCGGTCGCGGGAGACGGGCGCTCACAGCGCGTAGGGGCGGATCTGGACCAGGCGGAAGTCACCCTGGTCGGTCAGCAGCCACTCGATGTCCAGAGGGCGGTCCACCTCGGGTGCGCTGAAGTGGGACTGGAGCAGCCGCCCGGTCAGCGACAGGTCCGCGAGCCGGGCACGGATGCCCGCGGACAGCTCCTCGCCCGCGGTGCCGAGGGCGACGGTGCGGCCGCCGCCTTCGACGGTGTTGTAGAGGTACTGCTGCGGCAGGACGCCTCCCTCGACGACCTGTTCGGGAGAGCCCGGCGAACAGTTGAGATAGACGGTGCGGAAGTCCTCGCGCCGGGTCGGGTCGCAAGTCACCAGGACGCCGCCGAGCGTGGCGGGGACGTACACCTGGATGATCACGCCCATGTACGTGTCGTCCAGGGATATGCCCGCCTGGTGACGCAGCCGCACGCTGCGCGGTGACAGCAGGGAGGCCCACACCTGCCGCACCGCGTCGAGAAGCTCGTCCTCGCCGCGCACAGTGGTGACGGAGTCGTAGACACCGGCCGCGGAGAAACCCGGAAGGTCCTCGGCGTTGGAGGAGGAACGCACCACGAGGCGGCCGTCCCCGGCGAGCGGCGCTGGCACGGCCCGGGTGATCTGCTCGGCGACGGATCCGGGCACCGGAGCGTGCCGGATCAGATGCTGGATCTCCAGGCAGAGCGCGTCGAGCACCTCGGTGGCGCCGAGTTCGAGGGCCATCTTCAGTTTGCCGATGCCCTGCTGGAGCGCCGGGGAGGAGGTGAGGAAGCGGTGCTGGAGGGAGAAGGGCAGGGCGACACCGTCCGGGGCCCCGACCGTGCCGGCGACGAAGGCGGTCGCGGCCGCGCGGAGTTCCGCGGGGGAGGGCGTGCACAGTCCGAGCCGGGCCGCGAGGTGACCGTAGAGGTTCTCCCGCGGCGGCCGGGGGCGGGCGTAGAAGGCGGTGAGGTCAGCGGTGCGGCTGTCGAGCACGTGGTGCAGTTCCCCGAGGTTGGCCGCTTTGGTGCCGTAGCGGTCGCGGTCGGACGCGCGCAGCCGGTGCAGGGACAGCACGGGCGCGTCCTCCAGGAGCGGTGGCTCCAGCCGGATCCGCTGCTGGTGCCAGGCCGGGGCGCGCAGCTCGGGCGCCTGCTCCAGCCGCGTCAGGCTGATCTCGTCCTCGCGGACCCGGTAGCGGACCCAGGCGCCGTCCAGGCCGTCCTTCTCGACGAGTTCTTCCAAGTCGCGGACGATCGCGTTGGGGATGTCCCACCCGGAGGCGAGGACGTTGGTGTGGGACAGCGGGGTCGTCGGCGCGGTGTTGATGAATCCGGCCACCCGCTGCACGTCGTCCGGCAGGCGGGGCATGGCGACGATGTCCGACCAGCCGAGTCCGCCGGCCGCGGCCTCGTACTCCTTCGTGGTCCGGAAGCAGCGCAACCGGCCCGTGACCTCCCCGGGGTGGAGCGGAGTCCTGGCCCTGGTGCCGAAGAGTTCGTGGCCGAGGATGCGCGGCACCCGCTGCTCGCTGACCTCGGCCAGTTCCTCCTCCTGGCGGTGGTTGGCGGGCTTGAGCAGGAGCGGCAGCCTGGCATCGACGCGTTCCCGGACGAAGGTGTAGAAGAACTCCAGCAACGCTCCGTCCATGGTGTCGGCCTCGGTCGTCTCCAGCACGAGAAAGGTGCGCTCGTGGCCTTCCGGTCCTTCCTCGGCGTGGAGGGACAGTACTCCGAGCAGGAAGCGGCGGTCCGGGGCCATGTAGACGGAGGCGTTGAACTCGTCCAGCGAGGCGTCGAGTTCGCTGACGTCCATGCCGAGGACGCGGGTGGCGATGTAGTCGGCGTGGAACGGGTGCGCGGCCGTGTCGAGCAGGTGCCAGGTGTCTTCGGCGCGGTCGACCACGACCTTCAGGTACGGGTGGCCGGCCAGGACGCCGGACAGTGTGCGGAACAGCGGCAGCGACAGGTGCTCACCGACCACTGTGCGGTCGGCCACGGGCTCCCGGGCGCCGGTGGTGAGCGGTGGGGTGCTCATGCGGCGACCTCCTCGACCTCGTGTCCCGCTGCGTCCCGCCGGGCAAGAGGGCCGGCGGCGGGCGTGGACTGTGCGGTGGGGGCCGTGCCGGGCGTGGCGGGTGGCAGCACGGTGGGCAGCGCGTCCACCAGCGTCGTGCAGTCGCGGAGCACGGTGTGCGCGTCGGTGGCGGTCAGCAGGCACAGGGCCGCCATCGTGTTCGCTCCGGCGGCGGGGTCGTAGGCCGGCACGGTGCTGCCGTCGGGCAGGGAACTGTCCGGGACGACCGACAGGGTGCTGCCCTCGCTCAGTGCGACGGCCTCCTCCACCGCGGAGAAGTCCCAGACCCTGCGGTCGGGCCAGGCCCCGCCGTCGCGGTCCACCGCGAGGACGACCAGGGACCCCGCGGCGCTGCGCGCCTCCTCGGGACCCAGTGCCCGCTCGGGCCAGGCGACCGGTCGGCCCAGGAGGTGGTCTACCAGCATGCCGACGAGGTCGAGTCGGTAGACCTCCTCGATCTGGGGGACGGTCATCGCTCCTCCGAAGCGGGCTGCTGTCTCGATCAGCCACATGCGTCCGCCGGGACCGAGCTTGATCTCGGTGTGCGTACCGCAGTCGCGCAGTCCGAGGGCGTCGACGGCCTCCCGGGCGAGGGCCACGACACGGGCCTGGAGATCCGTGGGGAGCGGCGCCGGGATGATGCCGGCGCGTTCGGTGAACGGCCGCACCGTGGGCATCCGGCCACTGACGCAGACGGGGTGGAAGACGCCGTGGGCCACCACGCCCTCGACGCTGACGTAATCGCCCCACCCCGGCTCGTCGAACCAGTCCGCGGTGGCGCCGGTCACGATCTGTTCCACCACGAAGTGCGCGTGGGCATCGGAGACATGGAGCTCCGCGAAGCCCAGCTGAGCGGATTCGGCCATCACCTCCTGCGAGCGCCGCCATGCGGCGGCGGCCTCCCGCGGGGAGCCGATGATCTGGTGGGCGGTGGACCCCGCGCTCCAGGCCGCCTTCAGCAGCAGGGGGCAGGGCAGGGCGGCGGTGGCCTCCTGGAGGTCTGTGGCCGTGGCGACAGGACGGAACGCCGGCTGCGGCAGGCCCTGCTGTTGCCAGGTGTGCCGCATCATCCGCTTGTCGCGGGCGAGCCTTGCCGAGCCTCCCGCTCCCGCGAGACCGAGGGCCTCGCAGGCTTCGGCCACGGCGACGACCGCGTACTCGGAGAAGGTGAGCACCGCGTCCGCCCCCACGGCCTCGGCCCGGGAGACGATCAGCGATACCAGGTCGGTCCGTTCCGCCTCGGCGGGCGACGCGACCGAGGCACACAGACTGTCGGCGGACGCGGCGACCGCGGACGGAAGCGCGCTGAGCGCCAGCAGATGCACTTCCGCTCTGGCGGCTGCCCGGGACAGGACGTAGCCGAGCGGCGGACCACCCTTGGCGTGCACCAACAGCACCGTGCTCACTGAAGTTTGTCTCCCTTCGCGTGTCCGATCGAGGTCGCGGGCGGTGGCCCGGCCCCGCTGTCCGGCGCCCGGGCCTCTTGGGCCGGCGGAGCGCCCGGTGACGCGACGCGTGTCTCACGAGCGGTCACCGCATGCGTACTCAAGGGAATCAGGCGACCGGTACCAGGAACGCCGCACAGGGGCCGGTGCCGATCAGGCAAATGCCAAAGATGTGAACGGCGCTGTCCGGGTGTGAAGGTTCTGTGATCAGGTATAGGCGCACTTTGCGGTGGGAAGTGCCCCGCACTGCGCAGGTCGGCCGGAAACCGGGCATGAGGGTGATTCGCACGGGATAGGCATCGCGGTGTCACCCCGACCTGATCGGTTGAAACATGGACGGAAAGGCTGTGCGTGGATGAGTGCGGGCTCAAGGCACTGCTGGAGCATCTCCCCGTGTTCTGGTGGGAAGCCGACGGGCAGTGGCGGCCTCTGGAGTGGGGCGGCGGCGCCTTCGCCGGCCTGCCCACCGTGCAGCGCTTTCTCCACCGCACGCGGCGGGAAACACCTTTGCGGGGACACTCCGAGAAGGGCGGCGGCCACGGGCTTGTCCTGTTCGACGGCCGGACCTTCGAGGTGAGATGGCTCCTGGCCGGGAGCGGGGACCTGAGCCGTGTCCGCGGGCTCGCGAGGGAGACAGGCGCGCAACCCGCGCCCGGACGCCGGTCGGCGGCCTTCGCGGAATTCGCCGACCTGGCACCGGCCGCGGCCTTCATCCGCGACAGCGAAGGCCGCTACCTGTGGGCCAACCACTCCTACGCGTACCTCTACGGCACCACACCGGAGCAGGTCATCGGCAGCCGGATCGAGGACGTCGACCTTCCCTCCGACGCCGCGCAGTTCCGTGCCCTGGACCAGGAAGTCCTCACTCGTGGCAAGCCGGTGCGCCACACCTTGAGCTTTCGCCGCTCGGACGGCAGCACAGGACGGGCGGCCGGCCACCGCTTCCCGGTGGAGGAGAACGGCCGAACCTGCGTCGCCGGAATCTATGTGGACATCACCGAGCACACCCGCGCGATGGACCAGCGCCGGGAGGCCGAGGAGAACCTGCGGGCGCTGCGCGACCACAGCGGCCTGCCCTGCGCGCTGCTTTCGGCCGACGGCCGGATCGAGGAGGCGGGTGCGGCCACCGCCGAACTCTTCGGGACACGCCTGTCCGACCTGGTCGGGCGCCGGGCGGACACCCTGCTCGCCGCCACGCCGGAGCTTCACCAACTCCGCCTCGCCTGGGAGAAGCTGATCACGCGCCGCGTCAGGCGGATGGAGGTCTCCGCCATGCTCCTCGACGCCCGGGGGCGGCAGCGCCGCGCACAGGTCCACCTGGCCACGGTGAGCCGCCGGTCCGCCGGCCGCGCCGCGCGCGTGTGGGCCGTCGTCACCCACCAGAGCCTCGCCCACGAGGCGCATCCCCCGCTCACGGCCGCGCAGCTCCGTATACTGTCCCTCCTCGCGCAGGGCAGCACCAACGGCGAGATCGCCACCTCGCTGAAGCTCTCCCGGCAGGCCGTGGACTACCACCTCAGCCGGCTCCGCGACCTCCTGGGCGCCGCCACCAGACCCGCCCTCGTCGCCCGCGCCTACGTCCTCGGCCTCCTCGCCCCCCGTACCTGGCCGCCGCGCCCGACCCCGACCACCCTCCCGCCCCTCGGCTCCGCCTGAACGCCTGCACCTTCGTTCTCGACCGGGACGGGCGCCACGAAAGCGTTGCCCACAGCCGGCGGGGACGCTTTTCCGCGGGGCGGGGCCGCGCGGGGTGATGTCACAGGAGTGCGTTCTTTGTCACGAGCCTGTGCCTTCACAGGGCCTGACCAGCGACTTTCTTGCATCCTGAGGCGCGACGGTGTCAGGATGCGGGCGTTCGGCGAAGTGATCACACGTTCGGGAGAGGCACGATGGTGCGGCTGGCGGACCTGGTGGCTGCCGAGCAACAGGCTGCCGAGATGTCCACGGCGTCCCGGCGGCGCTTCCAGGACTTCCTCGCCGGATTCCGGGCCTCGGTGGTGCTGGTGCCCTTCGACGACGGCGGAGGGCTGTACTCGATCCAGTTGGGCGGAATCCGCTGGATCACGGCGTTCTCCAGCGAGGAGACACTCTCCCGCTTCCTTTTGATGCGGCACTTGTACGGAGAGCGCGGCTACCGGGCCGTTCTCGGCGCGCGGCTGCTGGACGCCGTCGCACCAGCCGTGTCCGGCCCTTGCGGCATCGCGCTGGACGCCGGAAGCGAGAACGGCCGCGTGCTGCCGCCGGTGGCGGGTGTGGTACCGGAGCAGGCGGCGGTTGAGCAGCGCCTGCGCGCAGAGGTGAACGGATCTTCAGGGGTGAGGGCATGAGTGGCGAGGAACCGGAGCTGGCGGCACCGAAGTCCGCGCTGAACCTCATCACCAAGGGCATCAACGACGCCCTCGCGGAACTGGAGGAGCTCGGCATGGTCGGGGAGGCCGGGGTGGGAAGGGGCTTCTCCGAAGTGGCGCTGAACAGTCTCCAGCTGGGGCACGGTGGGCTGACCTCGGCTTTCGGTGACTTCTGCGACCGGTGGGAGTGGGGCGTACGCGCCTTGATACAGGAAGGGAACTCGTTCGCCGAGGGCGTCGGCCTCTCCGCCGGGACGCTGCACCAGCAGGACCAGTACATCCAGGGCGCCCTCAAGGTCGCGGTGAACGCCGGTATGGGCAACCCGTACGCGACCGAGGAGGAGATCACCGGCAAGGACTGGGGAGAGGTGCTGTCCGACAACGCCTACACGCAGATCCGCGACGCCGACTACAGCGCCGAGTCCTTCCAGAAAGCCCGCGACACCAGCGTCCAGGCGTGGAAGACCGCCGCCTGGGACGCCGGCACGGCGACGGCCTCGCCCGTGACGGACATCGTCGACGCGGCCGGGCTGCGCGACGACGTGAACGCGAAGCTGCGGGAGACGATCGGCCCCCCGCCCGGGGAGCAAGCCCCTGAGCAGCGGACGGCCACACAGGCCGGGCCTTCGTCGGCGGGTGCCGGCTGATGGGGTTCACCGACACCCTCGGAAGCATCGTCGACGGTGGGAAGTCGCTCGCCAACGAAGGTCTCGGCGCTCTCGAAGAGGGGTGGGAGAAGGGCAAGCGCGGCGTCGGCGAGTTCGTCGACTGGGGGACGAACCAGACCGGGCGCGCCCTGGACGCGGTCGGCGCGGAGGGCGCGGCCGACGCGGTGGAGGACTGGGGCGACGACACGGCCGCGTCGCTGGGCGCGTCGGTCGACGAGCAGCAGCTCGGGCAGACCGAGGAGGCGAACGAGCTGGTGCACGGCTCGCCCTCCGACATCCGCTCCTCGGCCAAGCATCTGCGGGACTTCCAGAAGGCGTTCGACCTGGTGGGCAAGGGCATGCGCAAGCTTGACTCCTCCCACTGGAAGGGCGAGGCCGCCAAGGCCTTCCGGGACAGCTTCCCCATGCACCCGGCGAAGTGGCTGCGCGCGAGCGACGCCTGCGAGACGGCCGCGGCGGCCCTCGAATCGTTCGCCGACACCGTCGCCTGGGCACAGCGGGAGGCCGAACGCGCGGTGAGGGAGTACAAGAAGGGAGAGGCGGCGTCGAAGAAGGCGCGGGACGAGGACCCGCCGCCCGGCAAGGACCCGGGCGACACCCACCGGGAGGCCGCCGAGGAGATCCTGGGACGGGCGCGCAGCCAGCGCAACGAGGCGGCACGCCTGGCAGCGAAGTCGGTGCGTGAGGCACTCGTCCACGCCCCCAAGGAACCGCCTCCGCTGAGCAGGGCCACTGCCACCTACCTGGACGGCATGCAGGCGGGTGCCATCGAGCTGACCCACGTCGCGGGCGGGATCGTGAAAGGCGGCGCGGGCCTCGTCAACTTCGCCCGCGGTCTCAACCCACTCGACGTCTACAACCTGACGCACCCGGCCGCCTACGCGCAGAACGTGAACACCACCCTCGCAGGTCTGGTCTCCACGGCTGCCCACCCGGAGCGCATCCCGCAGGCGCTGCTGGACAGTTTCAAGAAGGACCCCAGTGAGGGGGTGGGGCGCCTCATCCCGGAGCTGCTCGGCACCAAAGGGCTCGGCGCCGCTCGTACCGGGGTGCGGGTGGCCGCCAAGGAGGGGTCGGCGGCGGTCCGCTACGGGGCTCCAGCGGGCGCGGAGGGCGCCGAGGCCGCCGCGCGTACCGGAGCGAGGGAGGCCTCGGGGGCGGGCCGGGACTGGAGCGGCCTGGCGCGGTCCACGGAACGCGTCCAGGAGCGGGCCATCCACTACGATGCGGTGGATCCGGCCAAGGCGCAGGAATTCCTGGACGACCAGTTCCCGTGGATGCGGGACCTGAACAACCGCTGGGAGCCGGGTTACACCCACAACTGCCCCAACAACGTGGTCACGGTCGACCGGCGGCTGGACGGCCACGAGGTGTCCGCGGCCCCGCTGCACGGAGGAGGCGACATGCCCAACTCCGCGTTGCGCAGCGGGCACCCGGACGGCTTCAAGTACTACATGAACAGCTATGACGACATCATCCGGGACATGGAGCAGCGCGGGCCCGAGGCGCGCGGTGCCGTGAGCATCCGCCGCGAGGACGGCACCGGCCACTTGTTCAATGTCATCAACACGCCGCACGGTGTGACCTTCCTCGACGGCCAGACCGGCACGCTCGCCAGACTCGAACAGGACGTGATACGCCTCGGATACATGCCCTACAGAAGTTGACCCGGCCCCTGCCCCTGGGGCCCCGGCCCCGCCCGTCGACCTGTTCGCCCCACCACCCGGAAGCACATGATGATCTCCCACGACGACGCTCTCGAGGCCGCTCGCGCCTTTCTTCGCACCTCGCCGTACGGGGACCGGTTCACGCTGGTCCTGCAACCGGAACTCTCGCGCGAGTACGAGAGGGCCTGGGCGATCCGGTTCGACTCCCGGGAACACCTGGAAACGGGGGATGAGACGCAGGCTCCGTTCGTCCGCGTCGTCATCGTGCCCAAGGACGGTGCCGCGGCCCACCTGCCGCCGACACATCTGCCGGTGGCCGAGTACGTGCAAAACCTCGACCCCGCACAGCCACCGGCCGGTGCCTGACGGACGGGCCAGGGCAGACACGTGGACCAGGACAACGCACGACGGGCCGCTCTCGACTGGCTGAGCGCCACCTACGGGGGCCTGGTCGAGCTGCGGACCGACGAACCGGTCGCCGAGGACGAGGCGAGCCGGCTCTTCGCCTGCCGGGCGGTGCCGCAGCCCGGCTATCCCGGCAGGCCGATGCTGGCCGCCTCGGTCGTCGTGCCCAAGGACGGTGGCAGCCCCTTCCACCCCGCCTCGCACGACCTGTGGGGCGACCTGGCCGAGTTCGCCCGTACGCGTGAGCCGCGTCCGGCCGAGGAGCAGGCGCGCCGGCTCAACGCACGGGGCTGCGTCGTCGCTGTGGAGTGCGGCCTCGCCGGCACGCCGGCACTCCCGCTGCCCTGGTCGCCCGCTCATGAGGCGCCGGGCTGGTGGGACCTGCTGCTTCGCCGGTACTTCCCCGGCGCCGACCGGTCGACATGCGGCGACTGGGACGAGGTCATCCGCGCGACGCAGGAGTCGGGACCGGGCACCCGGGGCGTGGTGTGGATCCGGCGGCAGGCAGCGGGGGTGGAGGTCTCCGGACACCTCGTGCACGTCCACAACAACGACGGGAAGGTCGTCTTCCTCGACGGCATGACCGGCGGACTCGCACAGCTGGAAACGGCGGGCGTCCGGTTTCTGAAGTACGCCCGCCGGCAACCTGCGCCCGACACCCCTCCCGCCCCTCCCGTTCCCCCCTGGCGGCGCCCCGCCGACAGCTTCACCACCGCTGTGGTCAAGGCCGAGACGTGGCTGGCGCACACCTACCGGGAACCGGTCGAACTCCTCGAACCGTCCCCCGAAGACGAACGGCGGCGCGGCTGGCTGTTCGCCTGCAACACCACGGCGTTCCTGGACGGCGGCGACTGGGAACGGGGCATGCTCGACGCCGCGCTCGTCGTGCCGAAGGACGGATCGCCTCCGTTCGGCCTGCCGAACGCGAACCCGTGGTCGTGGTTCGAGTCCTGGGACCGGGGTGCCGACCCGGGTGAGGGCGGCCTGGTGATGCCCCCGAAGCCGGCCACAGCGGCATGGCTACCGTCCACACTGGAGCAGCTCGGCGGACTGCGTTCGGTCTCCGCGCACACCGATCTGGCAGCTGTGCTGGACGAGCTGGCCGCCTTGCCGCCCGGCGCCCGCGCACTCGTCTGGGTACGCCGCCTGGACGGGCGGGGCCGGGAGAGCGTGGGGCTGCTGCTGAACGCCCTCCGCACGCCGGAGGGCCGCACGGCTCTTGTCGACAGCTCATCGGAACCGGTGACCGATCTGAACGCCTTGGACGCCTGCGGTTTCCGCCTGCTGCGATACCGCTGACCCGCTCTGACGGGATGACTCAGCCCGGTGTGCTCAGTCGATGCGGAACTCCTTGCCCCTCGATGTCCAGGGGGTTCCGCCGCCATTCCGTAGAGCGCGGGGTCACGCTGGACAGCAAGTGATCGACCCTGCACCCCGCGAAAGTACTCCCCTCCTGTCGAACGCCATTTGTCGGGAAATCCTCAGTGGGCGTCTCGGACGTCTCGCGCGGCCGGCCCGGGTACGGCGTCGAGCGCGTCGAGTACCGCGCCGCCGTTCGCCCTCGCCCACTCGGTCAGCGTGCGGATCGGATCGATCAGAGTCTCCCCGAGCGGGGTCAGCTCGTACTCGACGCGGGGCGGGGCCTCGGCGTAGGCGTGGCGGCGGACGAGTCCGTGCGCCTCGAGGCGGCGGAGTGTCTGGGTGAGCATCTTGCGGGAGATGCCGCCGATCAACTCGGTCAGCTCACCATGGCGCACCGGGCCCTTGCTGAGGCCCGCGAGCACGACCACCGTCCACTTGTCGGCGATCAGCTCGACGGCCAGACGCGCCGGGCAGTCGGCGAGAAAGGAATCACCAGGGCCGGAACCGCTCATGGCGCCCAAGGTACCCGCGCCGAAGGCACCTGCTGGTTCCTGTCGGAAACATAGCCTGGGCTCTCCCCACCCCCGAAAGGAAAGCCAGGAGAGACATGCGAGTCATCACCCAGCAGACGCTCGGGGGCCCCGAGGTGCTCACCATCGTGGACGCGCCCGAGCCCCGGCCCCTTCCCACCGAGGTTCTCGTCCGTGTCAGGGCGATAGGGCTGAACCCGCTGGAGGCGCGCCTGCGTGCCGGTGAGTTCCCGCTGCTCGGCCGGCCGCCTTTCGTCCTGGGCTGGGACATCAGCGGTGTGGTCGAGGGAGTGCCGGGAACGTGGCGGTTCAGGCCCGGCGACGAGGTGTTCGGGATGCCGCTGTTCCCGCGGGCGGCGAGCGCGTACGCCGAGGTCGTGGCGGCGCCGGCGTTGCATCTGGCACGCAAACCGGCGTCACTGTCGCACGTCGAGGCGTCGGCGCTGCCGGTCGTCGGGCTGACGGCGTGGCAGGGCCTCGTCGACCTCGGCGCCGTGACCGAGGGCGATCGGGTCCTGGTCCACGGCGGTGGTGGCGGGGTCGGCCATGTCGCGATCCAGCTCGCGAAGGCACTCGGTGCGCACGTGACCGCGACCGCAGGCGGGAGCAAACGGAAGTTCGTCGAGGGGCTCGGCGCCGACGAGGTGATCGACTACACGGCGGTCGACTTCACCGAGGTGGTCCGCGACATCGACGTCGTGCTCGACACGATCGGCGGCGACACCGCGGAGCGGTCGCTCGGAGTGCTCCGCCCAGGCGGTCACCTGGTGACAGCGGTCGCCGAGGAGGACGCGGAACTCGCCGCCCGGTACGAGGCGGCAAGCATGCGCTTCAGCGGCATCGCGGTCGACCCGGATCCGGTCGCCCTGCGAGGTCTCGTCGAACTCGTCGAACGGGGCAGGCTCCGGGTCCATGTGCGGGAAACGTTCCCGTTCGACCGCGTCGCCGACGCGCACCGGCTGCTCGACGGCGGTCACCTCCAGGGCAAGCTCGTCCTCACCGTCTGATCCCGTCGTGGGGCACCGCTCCCGGGGCGGCCCCACCCAGTACCCCGCCGGCTCCATGTCATGTTGATCGCATGCCCGGAATCGATGTATCCCGCACACCGGAAGGTGTTTGCCATCGGGACGTCGCAGCATGGTCCGGTCCGGTCGCTCCTCGTCCCTGGGCCTTCTCGGTGCGAGACGATGGGGCAGCTCTTCGCCGGGCTGTGTGGTCCCGGGGTTCAGTTCCTCTCGTGTGGTCGAGCACCGAATCGCTCCGCTGCTGCGGCGGTCAGGGCCGCCGGGAGGCCGTTCAGCCGCAGGCGGGTGGCGCCGCGCAGGTGGGGGAGATCGTCTTCCGGCTCCGCGGACAGGGTCAGGAAGGCCGCTTGCTCGGTCCACCGCAGGTGGGTGCCGTCGGGCTCCGGCTGGAGTTCGACGGTCACCAGCGAGGTCCAGCGGGGGATGGCGTCCACGGTGGAGGTGTACGCGTAGAGGAGCCTCCGGCCCGGCGTGATGGCGAAGTAGTGGGAGGTGTAGGTGAGTTGTTCCGGCTGCGCACCCGGGGTCGTGAAGACGCTCGATACCGTCTCGCCGCGGCCCACCGCGAAGTCATGGTGGTAGGACAGCAGGCGGCCCGGCAGCTTGAACCACCGGCGCCGGACTGCTGTGTCGGCGAAAGCCTCGAAAACCCTGTCCGGGGGAGCTGTGAGTCGGGCTTCGACGGTGAAGGTGTCGTGCCGCACCGTCGGCACCGCAGCGCTGACGGCGCCGTCTGCGGTGGGGTCCGGGGCAGCGGCTTCTGCGGCAGCCATGTTTCACCTCACGTGGCACTGTGGCGGATCAGGGCGGGGCGCCCCTTGGTTACCATCCGTATGTAACGGGGGTGCGGCTGCTGCGATCAAGGTCTCGGCCACGCGCACTTTGAAGTCAGCTACGCACGAGAGGGGAACAGACCATGGATTCCGCGCTGCGTTCCCAGTTGACGGCCGCCGGGGTTGCCGAGGAGTGCGTGGCGACCATCGAGCTCGTGCGCGATGTGCTCGCCCGGGTCGGGGACAAGTGGACCGTCCTGGTCATCACCGCACTCGCCGATGGTCCGCTGCGGTTCACGGCCCTGCACGAGCGGATCGCCGGGATTTCCCAGCGGATGCTGAGCCAGACGCTGCGCTCGCTCACGCGCGACGGTCTGGTCACGCGGACGGCCTACGCCGAAGTACCGCCTCGCGTCGAGTACGCGCTGACCCCGCTGGGCCGGTCGCTCAGCGGCACCGTCACGCATGTCGTGCACTGGGTCCAGGAGCACCAGTCCGAAATCGTCCGGAACCGCGAGGACTTCGACGGGGGCGAGCCCGGACGGTGACTCGCGGGCAGCCGCAACCGTCGCGAACTCCGTGACCCCCGAGGTCGCCCTTGGGCCGGCCCCTCAGAGGGGCGTGTGGTGTGCGAGTGCTGCCGCACACCGCGGCCTCGGTAACGGCTACTGTACGGATCTCTCGTACATTCGTACTTGCTCACGGGGAGATCGCATGCCTGGTTCGGTGTCAGACGCCGCCGGACCCAGCGCTTGGCATACCGCCGTACTCTGCCGCGACTTTGGTCAAACCTCGCCGGGGAACGGCCGAGCACCGTGCCGATCGCAGGTCGCGGTGAGGCGGGGTAGGTTGATCAGATGTCCGATCTGCCGGTGATTCTGCTGCTGTCGGGGAGCTTGCGAACCGGCTCCACCAACGACGCCGTTCTGCGTACGGCACAGGCCGTGGCGCCGGCCGCGAAGGTACGCGCCGTCATATACGGCGGTCTTGCGGAGCTGCCCCACTTCAACCCCGACGAGGACACCGACCCCCTGCCCGCGCCCGTGGCCGGACTGCGCGGGGCGATCGATGCGGCGGCCGGGCTCCTCATCTGCTCGCCGGAGTACGCGGGCACGCTGCCCGGGTCGTTCAAGAACCTGCTCGACTGGACCGTCGGCGGAACCGAGATCTGCGACAAGCCCGTCGCCTGGATCAATGCGGCCGCTCCCGGCCGAGGGCATGGAGCCGAAGCTACGCTGCGGTCGGTACTGGCCTATACCGGCGCGGACGTCGTGGAGCCGGCCTGTGTGAAGCTCCAGGTGGACCGGACGGCACTTGATGACGGCGGTCTCCTCACCGATCCGGAGGTCCGTCGGCGCATAGCGGAGGTGTTGGGTGTGTTGGCCGCCGCCGGAGTGCGGCGGGCAGTCGTGCCGGAGGGGGCATGACCTGGGTGGTCAGGGGGCGCCCGACGTCCCCCGCCGTTCGCCGGCTTCCTGGAGTACGACCGCGAGGAGCCGGGAAAGCGTGCTTCCAAGTCGTCACCGCGCAGAGTGAGGTAGTTCCTGCGGCCCGAGTGGCGCAGGAAGATCACGCCACTCTCTCTCAGTACTCGCCAGTGGTGCGCGAGGGTGGACTTGGGCGTCCCGGCCTCGATCTCCCCGCAGTACTTCCCCTCACCTGAGGCCAGCGCGCGGACGATCTTCATCCGGACCGGGTGCCCGAGTGCAGCGGGAACGTCCTCCAACTGGAATTGCGTGGATGTCACTGGTATGCGGGGGTCGTCCGAACTTCCCGGCCGATGACGACACGTTCAATATCTTCGACGGGGTCCCTGGCGCTGTGGAGAGCGGATGGCCGTTTCCCGTTCGGCGGCCGGCAAACCTGGCGGCCAAGAGCTGGGTAGTCAGCTCCGGCGGTGCCGAAAAGGGGCTCCACCAGGCCGCCCGGTATCTCGCGGGGCAGCTCACCGGTACTGGGCGCGGCCCTCCCCACCCGCTCGCTCTTCGTACTCGAGGGCTCCTACGACGTCCAGGCTCCCTGGATCAGCTCCGCGCGCCCCCGCCTCGCGGCTGCGCTGGCGCCTTGCGCGTTCCGCTTGAGTGCCCCCCACCGGTGACGAGGCCGTGTGCCCGGCCATGCGGACCCCTCCCGTCGGCCGCAGCGCCGGACATCCGTCCGCCGCCGTAGTCGTGACGGTCCTTTCCCGCCATCTATGGAGCCAGCCCGGCCCGCGCCGACCGGCCGTCCGCCGCCGCTGGATTCCCCGTCAGCGGCGGAGTTGCGGCGGCGTCGCGGCAGCCCCCTCTCGCGTCGCGCCACCGGCCGTCGGGCCTGGTGGGAGATGTCCGAATCCGTTCCTCGGGCCTGGTGTGCGAGGCCCGACCGCGAGCGGACCGGGTCGAAAATGGGAGCTTCCACATCACGCTGAGCGGGGTGCAAGCTGCCGGTGCCCCGTCTACCGCAGGTCACGACGGTGTCGCTGAGGGCAGTGCACCTTGTGACCGCTTCGACGAGGGGGAAGGGAAGCATTGATCGACTTAGAAGCACGCGTATTGGTCGTTGCGGACTGCGGAGGGGCCGACGAAATGATCAAGGATCTGGAGCGCCACGGTTTCGAGGCCGAAAGGGTCGGAACGGGCGCGGAGGCAACGGCCGCTGCTGATGACTTCGATGTCGTTCTCATCGATCTCGACCTCACCGACTTCGACGGACTCACGCTGTGCAAGCGGATCCGCGAGGCCAGCCATGTCCCGATGATCGGTTTCGCTTCCGTGGACGAGCTCGACCGGGTGCTGGCCCTGGAAGGGGGGTGCGATGACTGCGTCACGAAGCCCTATCCCAGCCGTGAGCTGATGGCACGCCTCGGAGCGCTGCTGCGGCGCGTGCGGTCCAGGACCCAACCGCTGCTCGTCGCCGGGCAGTTGGAGATCGACCCCAACCTGCGCGAGGTCCGGGTCGATGGCCGGCTGATCGAACTGACCCGCAAGGAGTACGAGATCATCCACCTGCTCGCGGCCGAGCGCGGAAAGATCTTCTCCCGGTCCGAGCTGTTGCGGCGCGTATGGGGCTACGACAACACCGACACGGGAGTGACATCCTTGGCAAGCCGGACCATCGACACGCACCTGAGCAGCATCCGCAAGAAGCTCGGTTCCTCGCAGTGGATCGTCACCGTGCGCGGTATCGGCTTCCGGTTCAGTGATGAGACGGTACCAGGCGAGCCGAACGCGGTGAGACACAGGGCTCGTTCCCAGGGGGAGCGCGTGTAGCGCGCCCGGAGGCACCGGGAGGCGGGATCAGCCGGCTTGGTGCAGCGCCTCGGCGGTGGCCGTGCCGGTGATGCCCGCCACGGGACCCTCGTAGAGGATGCGCCCGCCGTGCTTGCCGGGCCCGGGGCCGAGGTCGATGATCCAGTCGGCCCGCCGGATGACGTCGAGGTTGTGCTCGATCAGCACGACGGTGTGGCCGCGGTCCACCAGGCTGTCGAGGTGGCTCAGCAGGGTGTCGATATCGCTGAGGTGCAGGCCTGTGGTGGGCTCGTCGAGGACGTAGAGGGTCGGGCTCGTGGAGTCCCGCAGCTCCCTGGCGATCTTCACACGCTGGCACTCACCCCCGGAGAGGGTCGTCAGGGGCTGGCCGAGCCGGAGGTACCCCAGGCCGGCCTCTTGCAGATGGCGCAGCGCTTTGGTGATCGCGGGATCGGAGAGCCGCTCGATGGCATTGGTGATCGTGAGGTCGTCGACATCGGCGATGGACAGCCCGTCGACCTTGTGCCTGAGGACCTCGGGGGTGAACCGGCGTCCCTGGCACGTCTCGCAGACCGTTTCCTGGTCCTCCATGAACGCGAGGTCGGTGGAGACGACCCCGAGGCCCTTGCACTCCGGGCACGCCCCCTCGGAGTTGGCGCTGAACAGGCCGGCCGGGACGTGGTTGTGGCGTGCGAACACCTTGCGGAGGGCGGTGGCGATGCCGGTGTAGGTGATGGGGGTCGAGCGGCGGTTGGTGCTGACCGCCTTCTGGTCGATCACGACGGCGTCGTGCTGGGCGACGAGTTCGCTCGCGAGGCTGGACTTCCCGGAACCGGCCACCCCGGTGAGCACCGTCATCACGCCCGCCGGAATGTCCGTGGTGATGTTCTTGAGGTTGTTGCGGGTGGCGTTGGCCACGGTGATATGGCCGCGCGGAGTGCGCGGATCGTCCTTGACGGGCCGCTGCTGCGAGAGCGCCTCCGCCGTGGCGGTGCCGGCCGTGCGCAGGCCGTCGAAGCTGCCCTGGTAGACGAGCGTGCCGCCGTGGGCGCCCGCGCGCGGCCCGACCTCGATGATCTGGTCGGCCATGGCCATGACCGCGACATCGTGCTCGACCACCAGCACGGTGTTGCCCTGGTCCCGCAGCTGCTCGAGCAGCTTGGTCATGGAGGAGACGTCGTGGGGGTGCAGGCCGGTCGTGGGCTCGTCGAAGACGTAGACCATCTCGGTCAGGCTGCTGCCCAGGTGCTTGACGGTCTTGATGCGCTGTGACTCGCCCCCCGAGAGCGTCGTGGTGGCGCGGCCGAGGTGAAGGTAGCCGAGCCCGATGGTGACCATGGCCCGCAGTCGTTCCGTCAGCGCGGACACCACCGGCGCCACGATGGGGTCGGTCACGCCCGTCACCAGCTGTGCCAGCTCACCGATCTCCATCCGCGCCATCTCGCCGATGGTGCGACCGAGTACCGTGGCGCTCCGGCTCGCGGCGTTGAGACGGTCTCCGTGGCAGTCCGGGCACCTCTCGGAGCGGGTGAACTTCGCGAGGGCCTCCTTCTTGCGCTCGTTCATGTCGTCGGAGGTACGCAGGAAGATGCGCTCGAACCGCTCGACGATGCCCTGGTAGCCCTTGGGGAGCCTGCTCGCCAGCGGCCCGGCCGACCCGGTGCCGTACAGCAGCGCGTCCCGCTCGGTCCGGCTCCAGTAGCGCAACGGCTTGTCGAGGTGGAACACGCCGATGTCGGCGAAGTTCGTGTACCAGTAGCCGCCGGTGGCGAATCCGGGCAGCAGGACGGCGCCCTCACTCAGCGCTTTGTCCTCGTCGATGAAGCGGTCGACGGCGCTGGCCACGACCTCGCCGAGGCCGGAGCACGTGGGGCACATGCCGGCCGCGTCGTTGAAGGAGAAGTGGCTGGACTCGCCGACATGCGGCGTGCTCACCCGGGAGAACAGCAGCCGGAGGTAGGTCCAGGTGTCGGTGACCGTGCCGACGGTGGAGCGGGCGTTCCCGCCCAGACGCCGCTGGTCGATCACCACGACGGGGGAGAGCCCCTCGATCCGGCCGACCTCGGGCCGGGTCCACTTCGGCAGCCGGTTGCGGATGTAGGGCGGATATGTCTCGGTGAGCTGGTAGCCCGCCTCGGCGGCGATCGTGTCGAACACCAGCGACGACTTGCCTGAGCCCGACACCCCGACGAAGACCACGACCCGTGAGCGCGGCACGTCGACGTCGAGATCCTTGAGGTTGTTGGTACGGGCGCCCCGGATCCGAATACTGCGGTTCGACATGGTCAGGACCCTACTTCGAGATGTGGCCGGAAAATGGCCGCGATTTCTGCGACGATGCGGTCATGGCCGACGTCATGCAACGGGTCCTGACCCTGCTGGTGGTGCTGCAGTCGGGCAAGACGTTCACGGGCGAGGAACTGGCGGCGCGGCTGGACGTCCCCCCGCGCACGCTGCGCCGCGACATCAACCGGCTCCGTGGCTACGGGTACCCGGTCGAGACGCAGCCGGGCCCGGGCGGCTACTACCGGCTCACGGCAGGGCAGACGATGCCGCCGCTGCTGCTCGACGACGACGAGGCCATCGCGACGCTGCTCGGCCTGGCCGCCCTCGGCGCGACCGGTGACGCGAGCGAGGGCAGCATCGACGACGCGGCGATCCGCGCCTACGGAAAGGTCGACCAGTTCCTGCCCAAGCGGCTGCGCCCCCGCGTGGCCGCGCTGCGCGCCAGCCTGGAGACGACGCCGACGCCCGCCCCGAGCACCAGCGCGGAGACGATGAGCACGCTGGCCGAGGCGATCGCGCACGAGCGTGTCGTGGTCTTCCACTACGTCGGGGCGACCGGGAACGCCACCACGCGCACGGTCGAGCCCTACCGCCAGATCCACCTGCTCATGCGGTGGTACCTGCTGGGCTGGGACCTCGACAGGCAGGACTGGCGCGTCTTCCGCATCGACCGCATGGCAGAACTCACGGAGCAGACCCGCACCTTCTCGCCCCGTCCGCTGCCCACCGGGACCGGCGCCGACTACCTCCGCCGGAGCATCAAGCGGAACCGGCAGCGCGTGGTGGTGGCCATCGATGCCCCCATGGCGGCGGTGGCGGACGCGTTCGCCCTCGAGGACGCCGATCTCACCGCGACCGCCGGCGGGGGGACCCACGCCGTCCTGATGCTCGACTCCTGGCAGTGGCTCCTGCCGCGGCTCGCCTCCCTCGACGCCGACTTCACCGTCGAGGAGCCCGAGGAGTTCCGCGCGGCGCTGCGGCGGTTCGGCGCCCGCCTCGGCCGTCTGTGACCTGCCCGCCGCCCCGGCCGGTCCGCGGCGTCATGTGCCCGGCAGCTCGATGAGGACCCGGACGGCGGACTCCAGGGCGTAGCTCATGGAACCGCCGTTGGGCTCGTACGCGATGTGCTCGCCGGCGAAGTGGATCCGCCCTCCGGCCGCCACGCGTACTCCGTCAACGCGTGGCGGCCGTGCTCGGGCAGGATGTACATCCCCCTCTACGCCGCGCTCGCTGTTGTCCCAGGAGACGGGCCTTCTCGGCGAGGTACCGCGCGAGCGTCCGGACCTCCGGCAGCGACGCGTGCTGGTGATCGCCGGCGGGGGTAGGGGTCCGTCAGCGAGGCGGTGCCCGAGAGCCCCACGTCGCTCTCGGGCACCGGGCCGGCCGTCGTCACCGGGGTCACGTCCGGCTCTCTCCAGAGCGTGTGCGTCAACGCGCCGCGAGGTCGTAGAAGCAGATCCGGGGCCCGGCGCCGGGCCGGGTGTAGACCTGGCGGCACTCCAGCCGGGATTTCTCGAAGACGTCGAACCAGGCGGACCGGTCGCGGGGGAGACCCTGTCCGCTCAGCACATGGATCAGGAAGAAGTCGTCGTCGTTCTCCCGGCTGTCGAACCGCAGCTCCGGCTCACCGACCAAGAGGATCTTCAGCCGCGGGAACCTCGTCGCGATCTCGTCCAGCAGAGCGACGACCGCCTGCTCACCGTGGCGGAAGTGCTCGTGGAGCGCGCTCATCATGCACAGGCCGTCGGCCTCCGCGCAGACGTCCGGCCAGGTTCCGGGCGCGAAGGCGTCCCCGACGACGAACTCGACCCGGTCGGCCACGCCCTCCCGCCGGGCCAGGTCCCTCGCCCACGCGATGGCGTCGGGGGAGAGGTCGATGCCGATGCCGGTCAGTGAGGGGTCGCGGAGGCAGGCGTCGACGATCAGCCGGCCGCCGCCGCAGCCGACGTCGAGCAGCCGCGTGACCTTCCGTCCCCGCAGGGCGGTCAGCACGGTCGGGGTGTGGAAGAAGGAGAACAGCGTGGCGCAGTGAGCCCCGAGAGCCGCGCCGTCACGGACGACGTCCTTGCCGTAGTTCGCCTCGCCGGAGAGCAGCTCGCCGATGCGGCTGGTGACGCCGCCGTACGCCTCGACGTAGACCCCGAGCCGGGCCAGCGACGTCTCCGCCGTGAGGCACTCCCCGAGCAGGGTGAGGAAGTACTCCTGGCCGCGGATCTCGACGATGCCCCGGTTGACCAGGTAGCGCAGGAAGCCGGCGCCGATGTCCGGGTCGAGGCCGGCCAGCAGCCCGCTGCCGGACTGCCGGGGCCCGTTGCGCAGCCGCTCCAGCAACGGCGTGGCGGACAGCGCGTGGACCGCTTGGCACACGTGCATGGCGCTGATCATCTCGGGCAGGCCGGAGAGCGTGAACTTCTCCCATTCCCGGCGCTGTTCCACATCGCGCAGTTCGACGGTCGGTGGCGTGCTGTCGGCGGGCGTCACGAGCGCTCGTCCTTTCACGGTCGGGGTCGTCGGAGCGGGGTGCTATGCGGAGGCCGCGTAGGCGTGCCTGCCGCGGGGACTGGCGGCGGCGCGGACGAACTCCCCGTCCGGGGTGAACCCGGCCGCGCAGACCCGTCCGAGCGAGTAGGCCGGCACCAGCTCCACCTCGTGGCCGCGCCGCCGGAGCTGCTCGACCGTTCCCGGCTCGCAGGTCTCCTCGGCCACGAGCACCCCGGGGCGGTACGCGTGGGGGGTGAACGACGAGGGGACCTGGTCGGTGTGGAAGGCCGTCGTCTCGGTCGAGTGCTGGAGGTCGAGCCCGAACGCGACGGCGTTGAGGAAGAACTGCAGCGTCCACTGGTCCTGCCGGTCGCCGCCCGGGGTCCCGAAGGCGAGGAACGGGTGCCCGTCCCGCAGCACGATCGTGGGGGAGAGCGTCGTCCGGGGCCGTTTGCCCGGCTCCAGCGAGTTCGGGTGCCCCTCCGCCAGGTACATGCACTGACCGCGGGTGCCCAGCGGGAAGCCGAGGCTGCCGATGGCCGGCGAGCTCTTCATCCACCCGCCGCTGGGCGTCGCCGCCACCATGTTGCCGTGCCGGTCGACCACGGTGACCGTGCAGGTGTCCGCCTTGGCCGTGGTGATCTTGAGAATCGTCGGAAGCCCGTTGCGCAGCTGGGACATCACCTCCGAGTCGGGCTCGGTGTCGTCCGGTGTGGGCACGGGCGGGATGAACGGGGTGCGGCCGTCGGGGGAGCCCGGCCGCAGGCTGAGCGCGGCGGAGTCCCCGACAAGGGCGCGCCGCTGCCGCGCGTAGTCCTCACCGAGGAGCGCCGCCAGCGGCACGTCGCTGAAGTCGGGGTCGCCGTACCACGCCTCGCGATCGGACATGGCGAGTTTCGCGCACTCCACCACGGTGTGCATGTACGCGGCGCTGCCCTGGCCCATCGCGGGCAGGTCGAACCCCTCCAGCAGTGCGAGCTGCTGGAGGAACACCGGGCCCTGCGACCAGGGGCCGGGCTTGAAGACCTGGTAGGGGCCGTACGCGCGGCTGGTCGCGGCCGCGACGGTCGGCTCCCAGCGGGCGAGGTCGTCGCCGGTCAGCAGTGCGGCGTGGCGCCGGCCGGTCGCGTCGAGCATGGGCCCTAAGGCGAGGAAGTCGGAGATCTCCTGGGCCACGAAGCCCTGGTAGTAGGCGTGCCGGGCGGCCTCGATCTGGGCCTCGCGGTCCGACGAGGCGGACTCGGCGCACTTGAGCAGGCGTTGGTAGGTCTGGGCGAGCGTGGGATTGCGGAAGCGGCTGCCGGGGGCGGGGTCGGGGCCGCAGGTCAGATAGGTCTGTCCGGATCCGGGCCACTCGTCGCGGAACAGCGGAGCGAGCGTGGAGACGGCCAGCGCGGTCTCGGGTAGCAGCGGAAACCCCTTCTCCGCGTAACCGATCGCCGGTTCGAGGACATCGGCGAGGCGCATGGTTCCGAACTCGCCGAGCAGCCGCATCCACCCCCCGAACGCGCCCGGCACGCAGGCGGGCAGCAGCCCGGAGCCGGGGATGCTGTCGAGACCGAGCCGGCGGAACGTCTCGATAGCGGCGGCCTGGGGCATGGGGCCCTGCCCGCAGATCTCCTGGACGTCGTCGTGCCCGGCCCGGTGCGCCACTATGGACACATCGCCGCCGGGGCCGTTGAAGTGCGGCTCGACCACTTGGAGGACGAATCCGGCGGCGACAGCGGCGTCGAACGCGTTGCCGCCATTGGCGAGGACGCGCATGGCCGCGGACGAGGCGAGCCAATGGGTGCTGGCGACGGCACCCACGGAACCGTGGAGTTCCGGCTTGGACGGCAGCATGCAGCTACTCCCAACTGCTTTGGATGAGGGAGAGACCGCAGGGCGCGGCCTCGGCGGTGTCAGCTCCTGACGAGCGGACTCTTGTGGCGGATGCCCGGTCCAGGTGGGAGGAGGGCGTCGGGGTCGCAGCGGTCCTTCACCGCGCTGAAGGCGGGCCGCCACAGGTCACCGAAGTGAGTGCGCCGGTCCCGCGCCGTACCGACCGCGTGGATGCGGTCGGGGGACCGGGGGTCGATGACCAGGCCGCTGGAAAGGGTCTGGCCGAGGGCGTGCTCGCACCGGCTCGGACCGATACCGCGATGCCGTGGGACCGGCGGCAGCGGATCATCGCGGCGATGTCCCGCGCAGGGCCGGGCCGGAGCACGGCACAGGGCTCGTCGGCGGTGAAGTCGCCCAGGTCGGTGGCGTACGCCTGCCGGAGCCCCTGTCGACCAGCAGCTCACCGTCGAGCGCCGGCGCGTGTCCCACGACCGCGGCCTCCCCCGGGGAATCCGAGCGGGTCATTGCCTCCTCTCCTGATCTGCGATGGCGGTTCGTCTGCCGCGCACTTCGTTTCCCGCCGAAACGGTATGTGCGCCTCGGTGCTTTCGTCTGGAGCGGCACTTTTTTCTGGGTGATTGCTCCTCGATTCATCATCGTAGCGTGGCGCACCGCCCGGGGAGCCGAAGAAGATCCTGAAGTTACTGTTCAAGATTCTTCAAATTCCTCAGCGCCTCCGTGCGGGGCAACATTTCAGGCAGTTGACGTACGGGGAACCTCTTTCGGTCTTCTCGGTGGCTGCCGCCCGACGGGGAGGCACTCCGCCGACGTTCCAGGCGTGACCAGGCAGGACATCGGCTCTCGGCGCTGCGCGGACCGCTCGGCGAGGGCGACTTGAGACTCTTTTGAGGAACCTCTGATTGTCCTGGAGCCGTCTGTCGGGGAGCATTGCGTTGCTGGCCCTTCGCCCCATTCTTTCAAGGGCCTGACCCATTGACCGGCTTTGTGGTGGCAGTGCTGAGCCAGCCGCGTCTTCGCGACGAAAGGGTCTTGATGAACGCACTTGCGATCGCGCCGAGAATTCACCATGTCGCTGTCCAGACCGACGATGTGGAGTCCACCGTCAAGTGGTACGAGGAATTCCTCGGGGCCACGGTGGAGTGGACGCTCAGCGCGTTCTCACCGCTTACTCGCTCGCGCCTGCCCGGGATCGAGAAGCTGGTCGAGCTGAAAGTGGGCACCGTGCGGTTCCACGTCTTCGACCGGGCCGGGCACACCCGGCGCGGGCCCGACCCGCGCGGCTACCAGTTCCAGCACATCGGGATCACCGTCGACAGCCACGACGACCTCGTCGAGCTCCGGAAGCGCTGGTGGCGGGCGCGGGAGCGGCAGGACCTCACATGGGCGCGCGACGAGCCGCCGTCGGACATCGTTACCGACGACGACGGGATGCAGAGCCTCTACGTACTGGATCCCAACGGCCTGGAGATGGAGTTCATCCACTTCTCGGGTCAGGCGTCGTGAACGACGGACGACGGGAACCGGGGACGGGGCCGGGCCGGGCCCGGGCTCCCCAGTTGCAGCTGCGCCCGCTGTTCCTGCCGCCGCCCGGCCGGGAGTTCGGCCCCGGGAGAGGCGAGGACCCCGACGACGGCGCCATGGAACCGGAAGTGCCGGAGTACAACGTCTTCGGAGCGCACCCGGTCGAGACGGAACGGCTCTTCTGGTACCGCTGGATCCTCGGACACCAGGTCGCGTTCGCCCTCTGGCGCGCCATGTACGAGATCATCGGGGACCGTCGCGAGCGGATGCCGAGCCCTCCTCAGCTCGATTCGCTGACCGCCTGCGTCGACGCGTACAGCGCGATGCTGCTCTATGCGTCAACGGTGCCGCGCGCCCACTACCACAGCCACATCCGGCACCGCATGATGCTGCACCACCCGGCCTTCAGCGGAACCTGGGCGCCGGACTACCGGCCGGTCCGCCGGCTCTTCCGGGGCCGGCTGCCCTGGCAGGGCGACCCGTCCTGCCAGGCCCTGCGCGCGGCCCTGGCGCGCAACACCGAGGCCCACGAGTACATCGCGGGCCATCTCGTGGCGGACGGGCGTTCCCTGCTGCGGCAATCCGTACAGGCGGCGAACCTGACCGTGCTGCGGGACAAGGAGGAGCTGTACGACAACTTCTTCCTGACCGTGCGCCGTCCCATCAGCCGCGTCGAGTTCCTCCGCCACCTGCGCGAGCGCGCCGCCGAGGTGGGCGCGGACCTGGCGCACAACGGCCTCTACCCGAACGTCGGCGGGCACCACCATCCGGTCGTCACCGGACCGTCCGGCGCCGTCCTGATCACCTTCGTCCCCGGCGTGCTCCGCGTCCTCGACAAGGCGACCCGGCTGGTCGCGGGGCAGCAGCTCGCAGGCGTGGGCGTATGAAGCACGGCATCGTGCTGCTCCCCGAGCACAGGTGGAAGGCGGCGGCCGAGCGCTGGCGGGCCGCGGAGCAGCTCGGGTACGACCACGCCTGGACCTATGACCACCTGATGTGGCGTTGGCTGGCCGACCGCCCGTGGTACGGCTCGATACCGACGCTCACCGGCGCGGCCGCGGTGACCCGCGCCATCGGGCTCGGCATCCTGGTCGCCACCCCGAACTTCCGCCACCCGGTGGTACTCGCGAAAGACCTCGTGAGCGTCGACGACATCGCCGAGGGACGGCTCGTCTGCGGGCTGGGCGCCGGCGCTCCCGGGTACGACGTGAGCATCCTGGGAGGCGCGGCGCTCACCCCCCGCGCGAGGGCCGACCGGTTCGACGCGTTCGTCGAGCTGCTCGACGCCGTGCTCGTCCGGGGCGACGTGGACGAGACGTCGGCCTGGTACACCGCGTCCGGGGTGACCTTCCACCCCAGGGCCGGGGACGGGCGGCGGCTGCCGTTCGCGGTGGCGGCGACCGGGCCGAGAGGCATGGCACTCGCCGCGCGCTTCGGACAGATCTGGATCACCTCCGGCCCGCCCGCCGACTTCGGCACGAGGCCGCTGCGCGAGGTCATGCCGGTACTGCGCAAGCAGCTGCGCGGCGTCGAAGCGGCGTGTGAGCACGAGGGACGGGACCCGGGCACGCTGCGCAGGCTGTTCGTGGCCGACGCCTCTGCGGGCGGGATCACCGGGTCCCTGGGCGCCTACGAGGACGCCGCGGGCGAGCTGGAGGAGGCCGGCTTCACCGATCTCGTCGTGCACTGGCCCCGCCCCGAACCGCCGTACCAGGGCGACGAACAGGTCGTCGTCGACTTCGCCGAGAAACACCTGGCGGGTGAACGATGAACATGACGAGGGTGGACATGTTCGGGGTGGCCCCCGGCCGCGGCAGCGCGCTCGACGTACTCGTCCCCGCAGGCCCCTGCACCAAGGACGCGGTCGAAAGCGCCGCCGCCCACGCGCGCACCACCGACGACACGGTCGAGAGCGCGCTGGTCAGCGAGTGCTCCCGGCAGCGGCGGACCTTCGCGTCGCGGATCTTCAACACCGGCGGGGAGACGCCGTTCGGCACGCACTCGCTGGCCGGTGTCGCCGCCCTTCTGGTCAGGAAGGGGCACCTCGGCCCAGGGGAGGTCGGCCGCAGGACCGACGCCGGATACCAGTGGCTGCGAACCGACGGGCAGGAGGTGGAGGTGCCGTTCAGCGGCCCGGTCGTTGACCACGAGATCCCCGCCGACCCCGCACTGTTCGGCTCCTACGACGGCACGCCACGGGCGGGCGGCATCGGCAGGGCGTTCACGCTCCTGCGCGTCTTCGAGGACCCGCGGTCGCTGCCGGCGCCGGACGCCGCGCGCATGGCGGACCTGGGCCTCACCGATCTCACGCTCTTCCGCTGGGACCCGGACCGCAAAGAGGTCCTCGCCCGTGTCTTCGCCCCCGGTTTCGGCCTTGCCGAGGACCCCGGCTGCCTCCCGGCGGCCTCCGCGCTGGGCGTCACCGCACTGGGCCTGGCAGCCCCCGGCGACCGGGAGGAGCCGGTGACGGTCCGCCAGGTGACGCGGAGGGGCACCGAGTCGGTGCTGCGCTGCACCGGCTCACTGCGCGACGGCACGGCCGAGGTGCGGGTCACGGCGCGGGTGTGGGCCGACGGCGACCGGAAGGCGAGGACGGAATGACGACACACCCCGGGTCCGGGACGACCACGCCGCTCCCGGACAGAGGCTTGCTGGACGAGGCCGGACACCGTGACGGATCCCGCGGACCTACGTCAACGACGCCCTCGGCCTGATGCCCCGACTCGCCCGGGAGTGCAGCCCGCTGAGAGTGCGCGCTCCGCAGTGCGCCGGGGTCCTGCTCGCGGCCGGTGAGTACGAGACGGCGACGTACCGGCGTCGGCAGAACCCGTACGCGGCCCCGCCTCCCGGCGCTCGGCGTCCCGGCGACCACGTGGACGGTGCCCGACCGGGGCCACTTCGACCTGCCGTTGGACCTGGCCGACCCGGCGACACCGTTCGGCCGCGTCAGCCCGGGGCAGCTGGACCCGGCGGAACCCCACTTCGAGAAGAAACGGTGACACCACGCGATGACAGACCCAGCCACCGTCACACCGCTCCGGGCCGCGGGAAGGGACACCGCCGCCGGCACGGCCGAGGCCCCGCCCACCGAGACGATCACCGACGCCTTCGAGCGGACAGCGCGGGAGCACGCCGCACGCGAGGCGCTCTCCGACGGCGAAACGACGCTCACGTACGCCGAACTCGACGCCCTCGGCAACCAGATCGCGCGTGTGCTGCACGGGCGCGGACTCGCCCCGGGTGAGATCGTCGGGGCGCACTTCGACCGCGGTCTCGCGACATATCAGGTCTTCCTCGGGGCCCTCAAGGCGGGTCTCGTGGTGTTCCCCCTCAACCCCCGCCACCCCGCCGACCACAAGTCGCGGATGTGCCGGATCGCCGGGCCGTCCCTGACCGTGACGGGCACGACGGCGGCCGACGGCATCCCCGCCGGGACCCGCCTGCCGCTTGCCGACCTGCTCTCCGCCGCCGCCACGGCGTCCAGCGAGCCCGTACGGTGCGGGACGACCGCGGACGCCCCCGCTTTCGTGCTCTTCTCCTCGGGCTCCACGGGCGAGCCCAAGGGTGTTCTCCTCGCCCATCGGGGCATCGCGCAGCTCTCCGGGCAGCTCGCCGGCTTCACGCCCGGACCCGAGGACCGGTTCCTGCAACTGGCGCAGCCGACCTTCGCCGCGTCGACCACCGACACCTGGAGCTGCCTGCTGAGAGGCGGCCGGCTCACCGTCGCCCCGCAGGACATGCCCCCGCTCGGTGACCTCGCGCGACTGGTGGCACACGAACGGATATCGGTGCTCCACCTGCCCGTTGACCTGTTCAACCTGCTCGTCGAGCACCACCCGGAGGCCGTCGCCCGGGTCCGTCGGGTGCTCGTCAGCGGCGACTTCCCCTCCGCCCGGCACATCGGGCGCGCGCTCGACGTCATGGACGGCGGCGACCTGTTCAACGCCTTCGGGTGCACGGAGAACTCCACGCTGACCGCCGTGCACAGGGTCATCCCGGAGGACCTGTCCACCGCCGAGATCCCGATCGGCCGCCCCCTGCCGGGCGTCGAGATGACGGTGCGGACGGAGACGCTCGAGGAGTGTCCCCCTGGTGAGATCGGCGAGCTGTGCATCGCGGGCCACGGCCTCGCGCTGGGGTATCACGGCGACCCCGGGCTCACGGAGCGGAAGTTCGTCCGGCACGAGGGCCGGCGCCTGCTGCGCACCGGAGACCTGGCCAAGCTGACCGGGGACGGCGAGATCGTGCTGGCCGGCCGCACGGACCAGATGGTGAAGGTCCGCGGCTTCCGCGTCGAACCGCGGCACGTCGAGATGGCCGCCGAGACGGTGCCCGGTGTCGAGCGCGCCGTCGTGCTGGCCGTGCCCAGCGACGGGGCCGCGGACCGGCTCGCGCTGTGGTGCGTGCCCGAACCCGGCCACGAACTCGCGGAGGGAGAGCTGCTCACGGACCTGCGCGAGCGCCTGCCCGACTACATGGTCCCGTCCGCCGTGCTCGTCCTCGACGCCTTCCCCCTCAACGCCAACGGCAAGATCGACCGCAGGCAGCTCTCGTCGCGGCTCGCGGTCCGCGGCAGCGGCAGAAGCCGGGGCGATACGAGGCGGGACCGGCTCACCGACGTCGTGACCTCCACGCTGGCCGATGTGCGCGACGGCGAGGAGATCGGCCCGGACGACGGCCTGCTGGAGAGCGGGGTCACCTCGCTGCACCTGATCGACCTCGGCGCCCGCCTGGAGGACGTGGTGGGAGTCGCCCTGGCGCCCGACGAGATCGCCGCGGCCGGCACCGCGCGCGGTGTCGCCGGCCTGATCCGCACCAAGCGAGGCCGGGACTGAGATGACCTCTCCGAGCAACCGACCGGCCCCCGACGCGGTGCGTTTCCCCGCGTCACCGGCCCAGCCCGGCATGTGGTTCGCGAGCGTCTACGGCGCGGACTCCACGGCGTACAACCAGCCCCTGCTGCTGCCGCTGCGGGTGACGCTGGACCACGCCGTCCTCGTCGAGGCGCTGCGAGCCGTACACCGGGCACACTCCGCGCTGCGCACCACGTTCGAGATGGACGCCGACGGCGAGCTGAGCCAGATCGTGCACCATGAGCTGGAACCGATCACCGACGAGCGCGACCACGCGGGGCCCGACCCCGACGGCTGGGTGGCCGAACAGGTGGCGGAGGTCGCGGGGATCCGGTTCGACCTGCTCGCCGGGCCCCTCGTGCACGTGCGGCACCTCCGCCTTCCAGCGCAGGGCCGGAGCGTGCTGGTCTTCAACATCCACCACACCGTCTTCGACGGCATGTCCTTCAAGCCCTACCTCAGCCGGCTGGAGGCGGCCTACACCGCGCTGGCGGCGGGCCGTGAACCGGATGTGCGGGCACGGCGCCAGGCCGTCGAGTCCTACGCGCGCTGGACCGAGCGGTGGAGGCGGGCCGAGGCGCCGGACCACTGGCGGAACAGGCTGGCCGACGCGCCGGCCCCGCCGAGGATCGGCCTGCCGGGCGAGGGCCCCGCCCGCCACCTCACCCGAACCCTTGTCCTGGACGAGGGGCTGTCCGCCCGGGTGGCCGAGTTCTGCCGCGCCGAGGCGATCACCACCAGCATGTTCTTCGTCGCCCTCGGCTTCGTGCTGCTGCACCGGCAGACCCGCCAGGACGACCTCCTCCTCGGCATCCCGGTCACCGTGCGGGACACCGGGGACGCGGAGGTCCTCGGGCACCTCACCAACACCGTCGTGCTCCGGCACCGGCTGACGGCCGGTGCGAGCGCGCGGGACGTGCTCCGTGCGGTGAAGCGCGACATCCTCGAAGCGCTCCGGCACCGGCACACCCCGCTGGAGGCGGTGGTGGGCGAACTCCGGGCGTCCGGCGCCGACCTCGGCGGCGCCGGCGATCTCTTCAACGCCATGATCACCGTGATGCCGTCCGGCTCCCGCCGGCTGGACCTGCGCGAGTGGGGAGCGGACACATGGGAGCACGTGCCGGGAGGAGCGAAGTACGACCTGGCGCTCCTGGTGGACGAGACCCCGGATCACTACACGCTGGTCGTCGAGCACACCACGGCGGCGGACGACGGCGAGAGCTTCACCGGCTGTCTGGCCCAGCGCCTGAGGACGCTGGCCGAGAGCGTGCTGGACGCACCGGACACCCGGGTCCACGACCTGCGCTGGACCAGTGACGAGGAGGAGCGGGCGATCGCCGGGTTCTGCGCCCGCCGGGCCGATGCGCCGCAGCTGGGCACCGAGCTGACGGCGGACCGGTTCACCGCGAGCGCCCAGGCGACACCCGCCGACCCGGCGGTCGTGGCGGACGGCGTGACGACGGACTACGCCGAGCTGGCACGCCGGGCCGATGCGGTGGCCACGGGCCTCGCGGACCGGGGAGTCCGCGCCGGCGCGCCCGTCGCCGTGCTGATGCTTCCCGGTACCGACCTCGTGGTGACGATCCTGGGCATCCTCCGGGCCGGCGGCAGCTACGTCGTGCTCGACGCCGGCCATCCACCGGAGCGGCTGGGCTTCATCCTGCGCGACTGCGGCGCGCGGATCCTGGTGCGCGCGGCCGGGACCACTGCGGCGGATGTCGAGCTGCCCGAGGGCCTCGAAGCCGTCGACCTGTCCCGGATCTCCCGCGCCGGGGCACCGCCCGAGCGGGAGCGGAAGACGCCGCGGGACACGGCGTACGTCGTCTACACCTCCGGCTCGACGGGCCGGCCCAAGGGCGTCGGGCTGCCGGAGACCACATTGGCCAACCTGGTCCGCAACCAGCACATCCTCTCGTCCGGGCGCCGGATGAACACCCTCCAGTACATGCCGCCGGCGTTCGACGTGTTCACCCTGGAGGTCTTCGGGACCCTGTGCGGCGGAGGCACCCTCGTCATACCGCCGGCCGACGCCCGCACCGACTTCGCGCAGCTGGCCGCGTTCATGGCCGGGCAGCGGATCGAGCGTGCGTACTTCCCCTACGTCGCGCTCCGCGAACTCGCCGCCGCCGTACGGTTGTCCGGGGCGGTCCTGCCGGACCTGCGCGAGGTGTACGTCACGGGCGAGCGACTGGTGATCACCGACGACCTGCGCGAGATGTTCCGGCGCAACCCCGAGGCCCGGCTGATCAACGCCTACGGCCCGTCCGAGGCGCACCTGTGCAGCGAGGACCGACTCCCGGCGGACCCCGGCACATGGCCGGCGCTCCCGTCGATCGGCCGCGTGGTCGCCGGTGTCGACGCGTATGTGCTGAGCGACACCGAAGCGGCGCAGCGCGCGCCGTTCGGAGTCGAGGGGGAGCTGTGCGTCGCGGGACCGGTCGTCTCGCCCGGATACATCGGCCTGCCGGAGAGGACGAGCCGGGCCATGGTGTCCGATCCGTTCGTGCCGGGGCAGCTGATGTACCGCACCGGGGACATCGTCGTGCTGGCGGCCGACGGGCGGCTGCACTACCGCGGACGGGAGGACGACCAGGTCAAGATCCGCGGGTACCGGGTCGAGCCGGGTGAGGTCGAGGCCGCACTGGAGCGGGAGCTGGAGGTGGAGGCGGCGGCGGTGATCGTCGTGCCCGCGGGCGGTGACCGTGTCCTGCACGCCTTCGTGCGGAGCGGCGCTCCGCTCCCGCCGGACTGGCGGGCCCTCCTCGGCGCCCACCTGCCCGGCTACATGATTCCCCGGACGGTCACGCGCATCGACACCTTTCCGCTGACACCGAACGGGAAGACCGACCGACGGGCGCTGGAGGCGCTGCTGAAGACCGACGCCCGGCCCGACCCCGCCGACGAGGACGGGGACGGGCCCGGCGCGGACTGGACCGACGCCGAGCGGGCGATGGCCGAGGTGTGGACGCAGGTGTTCGGGCACCGGCCCGCCACACCGGATGCCGACTTCTTCGAGGAGGGCGGGCACTCCCTGCTCGCCGTCCAGTTGCACCGGCTGACCAAGGAGCGGCTGGGCAGCGACGTCGCCCTGTCGGCGCTCCTGAGCACGCCCACAGTGCGCGGCATGGCGCGGAGCCTCGGCGGCGACCGGGCCGGCACACTGCCGGACCTGCGCCACGAGGCCCGGTTGCGGGATCTCGCGGTCGGGGAGCGCAGCGCGCCGGCGGACGGCACCGTCCTGCTCACCGGCGCCACCGGATTCCTCGGCAGCCACCTCCTCGACGAACTCCAGCGCACCGGCCGCCGTGTGGCCTGTCTGCTCCGCGCCGGCAGTGTGGAGGAGGGGCGGGGGCGGCTGCGCGCGGCGTTGCGGAAGTTCGCACTCGACACCTCCAGGATCGACGAGGCCGAGATCTGGCCCGGCGATCTCACCAGGCCCCGCCTCGGCCTGGGGGAGGAGTACGAGGCGCGGGTACGCGGAGTGAGCGAGGTCTACCACGCCGCCGCCCACATCAACTTCGTCGTCCCGTACCACACCGTGAAGCACACGAATGTCGACGGCATGCGGCGGCTCCTCGAATTCTGCGGAATCAACCGCACACCGCTGCGTGTGATCTCGACCCTCGGTGTCTTCCCGCCGGACTCCACGGCCGGCCCGGTCGGGGAGCGTGCGGTGCCGGGCGACCCCGCCTCGCTGGGCATCGGGTACCTGCAGAGCAAGTGGGTCGCCGAGCATGTGGCGCTGCGGGCACGGGAGTTCGGCCTGCCTGTCACGGTGCACCGGGTCGGCCGCATCGGCGGACACAGCCGCACCGGAGCCTGCCGGCACGACGACTTCTTCTGGCTCCAGCTGAAAGGCTTCGCGGCGCTCGGCCGCTACCCGGAGGACATCACCGGGACGCCGGCCGTCGACCTGCTCCCCGTGGACTACGTGGCGAGGGCGATCGTCCGGCTCTCCGGGACCGGGACGGACAACGAGAACTGGCACCTGTTCCACCCGCGCGGACTCACCTGGTGCGAGATCCTCCAGACCATCCGCGCGGAGGGATACCCGGTGCGCCCGACCTCGCACGACACGTGGATGACCGCGTTGGAAAGCCAGGTCGAGTCCGGCGACCAGCAGCAGGGGCTCGGTCCCCTGGTGCCCCTCATGCGGGAAGGCGCGATGCGCCTCGGAAACATCTCGTTCGACAACGAGAGGACCGAACGCGCCCTCGCCGGCCTGGGATGTCCCCTCCCGGCGGCGGACACGCGTTGGCTCCGGCGGATGTTCGCGTACTTCCGTGCGGCCGGTGCCGTCGGCGCGGCCCCGGGGGCTGGCGGGCCCCTGCCTCACGTACGGCGCCTGAGCCGGGCGGGCACTCGGTGGTGAGCGTCGGCGCCGGCCGCCCGGTCAGCCGCGCGCTGGCCACGCTGTTGCGGAGGCAGGGCGTGCGGGTGGATGGCTCCGAGAAGGAGGAAGAGGCAGAGGAAGAGGAGGAGGCGGCGGTCGAGCCGGAATCCGGCAACTCCTTCAACCCCACCCTCACCTCGCGCGGGCTCGACTGCCTGCCCGGGCCGGCCAGGCGCCGCCTCCACCTCCAGGGCCTCGTGCTGGTCAAACGGACCCTCCACCACCGTGACGGCGCGCTCTCCACACAGCCCTACGGCATCGCCGACCCGCACCACCTGCTGTCCTTCCCGTGCCGGACCCCGCGGAACGTCCTGCGGGACCACGCGCTGCGAGCGGGCGTCCGCATCCACGGCGGGCAGACGTGCGTCGATGTGGGCACCGCCCGTCCCGCCGCCCTGATACAGGGCTGCGACGGCGGCACCGCGTGGGTACCCGCCGTTCTGCCCGTCGGCTGCGACGGGGCCCACAGCGCGGTGCGGGAAGCCATCGCCCAGACGCACCCCGACGGCTTGTGGGTGAGCCGCGACACCGCGGTGGGAGTTCTCGGACCTGTCGTCACCCGGCGAGATCCGCGCCTGCTGCGCCACCGGGTTTCCGGGCGCGTCCGACCGGATGGCCGAGGTCGGCCAGGAACTCTCGGCGCACGCGGCCGACTCGTCGTTCCTCGCACACCGCGCGCTGGAGAGACGACCGCACGAGCTGTACCGGAGCTGTACACGCCCTCTACCAGTCGGTGGCATTCACCAGCATGCCCTACGACACGACGCGGCGGACGCATCACGAGCGCAGCTCGGCGCTCCACGCGCCGTGCGAAGGCCGGGGCCCGCTCAGGGACCAGGACGCCCTCATCACCGCGTTCGTCGAGAAACACGGCGACGGACCGATGCGCGGCGAGGAGCGCGCGGGGTGAAGCGCACCAAGACCGTTCCACCTGTGAAGAAAAGGCAGGGAACCGCATGCGTATCGCCGTCACCACACCGACCGGCAAGGTGGGATCGCGCGTCACCGAGCTGCTGATCCAGGCAGGGGTCCGGCCCACACTGCTGCTCCGGGACCCCTCGAAGCTCAGCCCTGGAACCGCCGGGAGGGTACGCGCCGTTCAGTGCGATCAACGCGACACCGACGCGGTCGTCAAGGCCACCGAAGGCGTCGACGCGCTGTTCTGGGCCGAGGCACTGGACCGCGATCCGGACCCGGTCGCCACCTATGCCTTGATGGGGGCCAACGCCGCACGGGCCATCCAGCACAACGGCATCGGCCGGACGGTCTTCCTGAGCAGTGTGGGCGCCGAGAAGCGGCACGGTGTCGGCGAGATCGACGGCCTGGCCCGGACCGAGGAGCAGCTCGACAGGCTGGGGACCGCGGTCACCCATCTGCGCTGCGGCTACTTCTTCTCCAACCTCCTGATGGACCTCGCCCGGCTCCGCCAGGGCGTGCTGGCCACTCCGTTTCCCGTGGACCACCCGATGCCCTGGGTCGACCCGCGCGACATCGGAGACGTGGCCGTCGCCAGACTGCTCCGCGACGGGTGGTCGGGCCGGTGGGTGCAGGCCGTCCACGGGCCGTGCGACCTCACGGCCGCGCAGGCGGCGGAGATCGTCTCAAAGGCCACCGGCAGGCCGGTCGAGGCCGTGCGGACCGGTGAGGGCGAGCTGCGCAAGACGCTCTCGGACAGCGGGCTGGGCCCCAAGCAGGTCGAGGCGGTCGTCGGTATGTCGGCCGGACTGACGAAGGACTTCACCCCCGAGGACGAGCGCTCCGCCCTCACGACGACCCCGACCAGCCTCGGCGCCTGGGCACACGCCGTGCTGCGTCCGCTCCTCGCATGAGGGACGTCGCGCGCACGGCGCCCCCGCACAACCCCGGCCCCACGGTCGGTGAAGGGAGAAGAACACGATGACCTCTCGGCGCATACGCCTGTTCGCCTTCGATGACGACGCCGGGGCCTGGGAGCTGGCGGGTGTACCCGAATCCGGGACATTCCGGGTCCTGCCCTGGGATCCGCGCGCCGCACGCGCCTTCAGCACCTTGTTCCGAGGCCGCGAGGAAGAAGAGGACCCGGGCGCCTTCCTCCCGTCCGGCCGCCGCGGCAACCTGCAACGGGTCCCGAGGACTTCCAGCGCGAGACCGGCCTCCAGCCGCGGGCGGGCACCGCATCAGAGATGAGGTGGCTGAAGCTCGATCCGGACGGCGCCCCCTCCGTCGTTGGCAGGACGAAGCCGTACTGCTATCACATCGACCAGTTCTCCGAGCTGCGGCCGGTGATCCATCGCGTCCACGAGTACAGCGAGGCGATGGGGCTCACCATGATCCAGGGCGACCACGAGGACGCCCCGGGCCAGTTGGGGCTGGACTTCGCATTCGACGACGCCGGCACCACGGCGGGCAATCCACCGTCCACCGACAGGTGTACCGGCAGGTGTACCGGCAGGTCGGCCGGGAGACGCACGTGTACCCGCGCTTCATGCCGAAGCCGTTCACGGGCGTCTCCGCGAACGGCTGCCACCACAATATTTCGCTGTGGCAGGGAGACGAGAACGTCTTCCTCACCGAAGGGGACGACCCGCGGCTGCCGAGCGAGATCGGCTTGAACGCCATAGGCGGCGGCCCGGAACATCCCGTGGCCTCGTTCCTGACAACGGCTGAGACCTTCACACATCTGACCCGAGAGAGGGAGTCATGACCGAGACCGTTCCCAATGTCAACGGGATGCCCGCGGTGGGACCCGGTGATGTGCCGCCCGCGGTCCGTATGTACGAAATGCTGTACAGCTCTCTGGTCAGCCAACTGCTCATCGCGGTGGCCGAACTGGGTGTCGCCGACGAGGCCGGCGACTCCCCGCGCCATGTCGACGAACTGGCCGCGGCCACCGGCAGCGACAGCAACGCCCTCTACCGGGCGCTGCGGGCACTGGCGAGCGTCGGGGTGTTCACCGAGGTCACCCCGCGGCACTTCGCCCTGACACCGCTTGCCGAGACGCTGCGCAGCGACGTCCCCGGTTCGATGCGCGACCTCGCCCGCTATGTGGGTATGCCCGAGCGCCAGCGTGCGTTCACCCACGTGATCCACAGCCTGCGCACCGGAAAACCCTCCTTCGACCACCTGCACGGTCAGGACTGGTGGAGCTACTTCGCCGACCACCCGGAACTGGGCGCGCTCTTCAACGGCGCCATGTCGAGCATGTCCCGCATGGTCGGCTCGGCGACCCTGGACTCCTATGACCTCTCCGACGTGAATCTCCTGGTCGATGTCGGGGGCGGACGGGGCGTTCTGGCGGGCACCTTGGCGGAGCGCTACCCGGGCATGCGCGCCCTCGTGTTCGACCTGCCCAGGGTGGTGCCGGAGGCCGAGGCGCATCTGAAGGCGGCCGGGTTGTCCGAGCGAGTGCAGTGTGTCGGCGGCGACTTCCTCGACTCGGTGCCCGCCGGCGGGGACACCTATGTCCTGTCGTGGATCATGCACGACTGGGACGACGCGGACTCGGTGACGATCCTGCGCAACGTGCGCAAAGCCATGGACGCGCGCAGCAGGTTGCTCATCATCGACGAAGTGCTGCCGGAGGGCGATGTACCGCACTTCGGCAAGTTCGAGGACATCGTGATGATGACGCTGCTGACCGGGCAGAGCCGCACCGAGGCCGAATTCGTCGCCCTCTTCGAACGGGCGGGCCTGCGGCACGTCGAGACCCGGCCCACCTCCTCTTCCATGAGCGTCATCGTCGCAACCCCTGTGTGAGGCGGACACACACTCCGCCCGCCCTGTCCGAACCGACGACCGGAGCGAAGGCCCCGTGTCGGCACAGGCACCGCCGCCGGCACGGGGCGAGGGAGGACCGCATGATGTCGCGTGTGCACTCCCACCACCACGTCGAGGCCGTCCCGTTCGGCGCCCACCCCACCGCGATCATGTGCGAAGGTGAACCGGGGCCTGAGTGATGCCCCCAGTGCCACTAGGCTGCCGCGATGGAACGAGCAACCGGTCGGTCTGAGTACCTCACCCGGTCTGTGGAACCGGCTGAGGTGAATGACTACGACAGTTTCGCCGAGGCGTACTCGGCGGAGAACGAGAACAATCTCGTGAACGCGTACTACGCGCGGCCCGCGATGCTGACACTGGCCGGAGACGTGGCCGGCTGCCGGGTCCTGGACGCCGGGTGCGGCTCGGGCCCCCTGTCCGCGGCACTGCGCGAACGCGGGGCCGTCGTCACCGGCATCGACATCAGCGCCGGGATGCTGGCGCTGGCCGAGCGGCGGCTCGGCGGCGACGCGGACCTGTACCAGGTCGATCTGCGCGACCGCCTGCCGTTCGACGACGGCGCGTTCGACGTCGTGGTCTCGTCGCTGGTTCTGCACTACCTGGAGGACTGGGGGCCGACGCTGGCCGAGTTGCGGCGCGTACTCAGGCCCGGCGGGCGGCTGATCGCGTCGGTGGACCACCCGTTCGTGGCTTACACGCTCCAGGAACCGAGGCCCGACTACTTCGCGACCACCAGCTACACCTTCGACTGGTCGTTCGGCGGGCAGACCGTCCCGATGAAGTTCTGGCGCAAACCGCTGCACGCGATGACGGACGCCTTCGCCGCCGCCGGCTTCCGCGTCTCCGCCATCAGCGAGCCGCAGCCCGACCCGGCAGCGCGAGAGCTGTTCCCCGACGACTTCCCCGCCTTCTCGACCAAGCCCTGCTTCCTGTTCTTCGTTGTCGAGGTACCGCCGGCGGATACCGGCTCGGCCGGCTAGACGGTGGCGTTCCGGTCCTTGCCGAGCCCACTCTCGCTCCCGCCCTCGGCAAGGCGCCGGATCGGTGCTGTGCGCAAAGCAGCTGTCCGGCACCGGCGGTTCTCGGTGTCAGCGGCTGTCCCCTGACGGTTCGACGCGGGAGGTGGCTGCGGGTGGGGCGGTGGGTTCTTCCCATGGGGGAGAAGGGGCCGCGGGCGTGGACCTCACCAGCCACAGGCCCGTGAGCACGGCCGTGGCCATGGTGGCGGCACCGGCCGCGACAAAGGCGGTATGGAGGCCGGTCTCGAAGGAGGCGCCCCCGGATTCCCGGGTGCGCACGAGGGCTCCGAGCACCGCTACGCCGAGCACCGCGCCGATCTGCCGGGTGGTGCTGCTGATGCCGGACGCGAGTCCGCCCTCCTGGGGGCTGACGGCCTGGATGGTCGCGCCGGTCAGCGGGGACATGGCCAGGGCGAAGACGACACCGACGACCGCCAGTCGCCACCACCATAAAAGCAGTCGTCGACTGCGTTAGGACTGTACGGTGGCTCATCTCGTAAACGCAAGCGTGGGCTGCGTTATGGTGAGGGGCATGGACGATCAACAGCGAGCCCGGCGGCCCGGCGGCCGCAGCGCTCGCGTCCGTGCGGCGGTGCACCAGGCCGTCACCGGCCTGATCAGCGAACGCGGCTACGGACACTTCACCGTCGGCGAGGTCGCGGCCCGCGCGGGCGTGGCCGACAGCAGCATCTACCGCCGATGGGGCAGCCTGGAAAACCTGCTCACCGACGTGGTGGTCACCCGCCTGAACGCGCAGTCGCCGATGCCCGACACCGGAAGCCTGGCCGGTGACCTGCGCGCCTACGCGGCAGCCGTGGCCCGCGAGATCACCGGCCCCGACGGCCTGGCGGTGCTGCGCCTGGCCGTCGCCCTGTCCAACAACGGAGAACAGGGCCTGCGGGCGCGTGACGCATTCCTCTCCGAACGCACCCGGCAACTGCAGTCCATATTCGACCGCGCCCGCGACCGTGGCGAGCACCCACCCGACGCGCTCGGCGTGCTGGACCACATCCTGGCCCCGATGTACATCCGCGTCCTGTTCGGCGCGGGGCCGCTCACCCCGGACTACATCGACGCGCTGGTCGACCGAGTGCTGTGACCTCGACCTGGTCACCGCGTCACGTGGTGACGTGGTGACGTGGTGACGTGGCGAAATGCCGCCCACGAAGAGGCGCTGACCGGCCGGTGGACTCAAGGACCGCCTCGGCGCCGGCGTGCCGTCAGGCCGGGGCGGCGGCAGCGTGACATGCCCGCCCGCCCCGGCCTGAAGGGGGAACCGTCACTTCCTGTCGAGCAGTTCCCGGCGGACCGTGCGCGCCGCGGCGACCAGGTTTTCCAGGGAGGCGCGGGTCTCGGGCCAGCCGCGGGTCTTCAGCCCGCAGTCAGGATTGACCCACAGACGTCCGGCTGGAATGGCCTCCAGGCCCTCGCGCAGCAGGGCCGCCATCTCCTGGACGCCGGGCACGCGGGGCGAGTGGATGTCGTAGACCCCTGGGCCCGCCTCGCGCGGATAGCCGCGGGCGGCCAGTTCACGGGCGACCTGCATGTGGGAGCGGGCGGCCTCCAGGCTGATGACGTCTGCGTCGAGGTCGTCGATGGCCTGGACGATGTCGCCGAACTCCGCGTAGCACATGTGCGTGTGGATCTGGGTGTCCGGGCGAACGCCTCCCGTGCTGAGGCGGAAGGCTTCGGTGGCCCACGCCAGGTAGGCGTCCCGGTCGGCGGCGCGCAGCGGCAGGGTCTCGCGCAGTGCGGGTTCGTCCACCTGGATCACCGAGGTGCCCGCGGCCTCCAGGTCTGCCACCTCGTCGCGGAGGGCGAGGGCGACCTGGCGTGCGGTGTCGCCGTGCGGTTGGTCGTCCCGGACGAAGGACCAGGCGAGCATGGTGACCGGCCCGGTCAGCATGCCCTTGACGGGGCGTTCGGTCAGTGACTGGGCGTACGCGGTCCAGCGCACCGTCATCGGTTCGGGACGGGAGATGTCACCGGCCAGGATCGGCGGGCGGACATAGCGGGTCCCGTAGGACTGCACCCAGCCGTGCCGCGTGGCCAGGTAGCCGGTGAGCTGCTCGGCGAAGTACTGCACCATGTCGTTGCGCTCGGGCTCCCCGTGCACCAGGACGTCGATGCCCGCCTCCTCCTGGAAGGCCAGCACGCCGCGGATCTCGGTCCTGATCCGCTCCTCGTATCCGGCCGTGTCGATCCGCCCGGCCCGCAAGTCGGCCCGGGCGGTGCGCAGTTCGGCGGTCTGCGGGAACGAACCGATCGTGGTGGTCGGCAGCAGCGGCAGGCCCAGGCGCGCCCGCTGAGCCCTGGCCCGGTCCGCGTAGGGGTGCGAGCGGCGGGTCTGGGCCTCGGTGACGGCGGCTGCCCTGGCCCGTACGGCCGGGTCGCGGGTGAGGGCGGAGTTCGCGCGGGAGGCCAGGTCGGCGCGGTTGGCGGCCAGTTCACCGGCGATGGCGTCGGTGCCCTCCGACAGGCCCTTGGCGAGGGTGACGAGTTCCGCCGTCTTCTGCCGGGCGAAACTGAGCCAGCGCAGAGCCTCCGGGGCGATGTGGCGCTCGGCCTCGGCGTCGAGCGGTACGTGCAGCAGGGAACAGGAGGCCGACACGTCCACCCGGTCTGCGAGACCGAGCAGGGTGCCGAGGGTGGTCAGGGACTCGGCCAGGTCGTTGATCCAGACGTTGCGGCCGTTGACGACCCCGGCCACCAGCCGCTTCCCGGGCAACCCGCCGACAGCGGCGATGGCATCCAGGTTGGCTGCGGCCGCCCCGGTGAAGTCCACCGCCAGCCCGTCGACCGGCGTCCTGGCAAGGACGGGAAGCGCCTCCCCAAGGCCGTCGAAGTAGGAGGCGATCAGCAGTTTCGGTCGGTCCGCGAGTCCGCTCAGCTCCTGGTAGGCGTGGGAGGCCGCCCCCAGTTCCTCTGCTGTGCGGTCCTGCACCAGCGCGGGCTCGTCCAGCTGCACCCACTCCGCCCCCGCGGCCCGCAGGTCCGCGAGGACCTCCGCGTAGACCGGGAGCAGCTTCTCCAGCAGGCTCAGCGGTTCGAAGCCGGCGACGCCGGGAGCGGGCTTGGCCAGCAGGAGATAGGTGACGGGGCCGACGATCACGGGCCGTGCCGCGAGGCCCAGGCCGAGAGCTTCCCGCAGCTCGGAGACCTGTTTCGCGGAGTCCGCCGCGAAGACGGTGTCCGGGCCCAGCTCGGGGACCAGGTAGTGGTAGTTGGTGTCGAACCACTTGGTCATCTCCAGTGGCGCCACCTCCCGCGTGCCTCGGGCCATCGCGAAGTAGCCGTCCAGCGCGTCGGCCTCCACGGCCGCGCGGTGACGTTCCGGGACGGCTCCGACCATCACGCTGGTGTCCAGCATGTGGTCGTAGTAGGAGAAGTCGCCGGTGGGCACCTCGTGGAGCCCGGCGTCGGTGAGCTGCCGCCAGTTGGCCTTGCGCAGGTCGGTCGCCGTCCGCCGGAGAGCGTCGGCGGTGACGCGCCCCTTCCAGTAGCCCTCAACGGCTTTCTTCAGCTCCCGGTCGGGGCCCTGGCGGGGGTAGCCGTACACGGTCGCTCGCGCTGCCGCGGCTGCGGTCTTGCCTGTCACGGAGATCTCCTTCACGAGATGTCTCGTCGAATCCCGGATCGATGACGAGAACGCGAAGGTGACGGGAGACCGGCGGACACCCGGACGTTCGGTCTGTGTCCGGCCACCGGTCCATGTACGCCGACCCGCCCTCGAGGTCACCGGGATGTCCGCACACGCGGGGGCGCGCGCGGGCAACGGGCAGGTCTTCGGACTCGCGGGCGCGCCTGCCGGTCGTCCGGCGGACCCCTACTGGCCGTCGCTTCCCGGACCCGTCGGGTCCAGTGCGTATGACGGCGGTCGTTCCCACTCACCGCTGCGGGGCAGTCCCGGAATCCCACCGGGTTCCCTCTTACGACGCTCCCGCCTGGCGGACGGGGCGAACCAGTTGCCCGGCCAGCGTAGACGGTGAGCCGCGCACCTGGGTAGGGCGCTTCGCCCCGGGCGAGGCGAGGCGGGAGTGACCTGAGCGCATGGTCCGACCTCTTCGATGTCCTTCGCGACAGCACACTTCGAAGCGTGCCGTACTTCCGGGCCGAGCTGGTGCTGCCGACCGTCGAGGACGGTTTCGCGGACTGCGGACGCCGGATGGGGCATCGCCTGCCCTGGAAGCACGCGGCATCGGCTACGTTCCCGCCGTTTCCTGTGCCACACGGGTGAGGATCGGTCACGGGCACCCCTGCCCGCGCGGACACCATCCGTCACCGGCCACCTGCCCCCTGCGGCATGGCAACGGCACAGCGCCCTCGTCATGCTCGCCCTGGCCTTCCTGACCGCTCTCGCCGACGACGCGGTACCGCAGCCGCCCTGCCGATCCGCACCTGCCCGCCGGCATCAGCGACCCCCTCGCGTCGACCATCCCGGATATCCGCCACCTACCAGGCATCGGCTACCCAGCTGCCGTGGAAGCCGAGGGGCACACGGCCGGGCAGGTGGATGCGGGCCAGAGGGTGGCCGGTGAAGTCCTGGGCGGCGAGGATGACGAGGTCGGTGGCGCCGCGGCCGGGGTCGTTGACGTAGGACAGGACGTAGCCGTCGTCCTCGTCGCGGGCGCCACGGCGGGGCACGAAGACGGGTTCGCTGACGGCCGCGCCCGTGGGGAAGCGGCGTACCTGGCGGGTGGAGCGCAGCATGTCGTGCTTGACGAGGCAGTTGGTGAACTTGGTGTCGGGGATGTGGCCGTCCACGGTTTCGTAGGCACGCCACATCTCGGCGGCGCTGGCGGTGTAGCCGTAGCGGTGGCGGCGGGTGGTGAGGTGTTCGTTGATGCGGGGGAACTCTTGGGGCAGGTCGTCGATGCGGGTGGCGGTGACATGGTTGCGGGGAACGTCGATGGTCCAGCGGTCCAGGGTGGGGGCGCCGGTGGCGGTGGGGCCGCCGCTGCCGAGGCCGGCGGCGTAGAAGGGGGTGGGCATGGAGGTGTACTCGATGACGAGGCGGTTGCCGTCGTCGTAGGCGTTGAGGGTGTGGGAGAAGTAGACGGGGTCGATGGAGAACCAGCGGACGTTTCCGCCTGTGCGGGGCATCACGCCCAGACGCATGGGGTGACGGGGATTCCACTCGTAGGGGACGAGGGCACCGGCCCGGGCGGCTTGTTCGTCGAAGGTGAGGGGGACGTCGACGATGACGACATATTTTTCGGTGAGGGCGAAGTCGTGCATCATCGGGGCGTCCGCGACCGGGATGCGGTGGGTGCGGGTGAGGCGGCCGGTGCGGTCGATGACCAGATGCCGCACGTGGTCCCAGGTGGGGTAATAGGTCACCGCGTGGAGTTCGTCGGCGGCCGGATCGTACTTGGTGTGAGCGGTGAACGAGCCCGTGAGGGTGGAGCGGAAGTCGTGCGTGCGCAGGGTCGAGAGGTCGCCGTCCAGCTCGTAGGGCAGAGGGCCGCCCTCTTGCAGGGCGAGGACGCGGCCCTTGTAGCCGATGACGTGGGTGTTGCAGGCGAAGTCGTCCGGCGGGAGGGGGCCCGGGTAGGTTTCGCCGAGCTTTTCGGCGACCTGGGAGGAGCGGACCCAGCGGTTGCGGTACCACTCGGCGCGGCCGGCGCGCAGACGGACGCCGTGGACCATGCCGTCGCCGAGCATCCAGTGGTGGGCGCGGGGATCTTCGAGGCCGAGGGCATTGGGGCCGGTGCGCAGGTAGCGGCCGTCGAGGTCACGGGGGATCTTTCCGGTGACGTCGAGGCCGAACGCGGTCAGCTCCTTGGTCGCGGGCGTGAACGCGCCTTCCAGGAACGGCAGGGCACCCCCGGACTTGCGGACGGGTGGGGTGGGGCCGGGTGGGGTGGCGGGGACGGCGGCTGTGGCGCGGCCTGTCGTTGACGCGGCTGCCGCACCCGAGACCGCGGCGAACACGCCTGTCTGCAAAACCCTGCGCCGTGACTGGCCCTTCATCATCACTCCCGTCCGCCGGTTCAGGCACCGGCCGCCCCGAAGTCCCGGCTGTGCGCTGCGCTGTGGGGTCCATCTTGGAGCGCGGAGAGGGCAAGGGCAGGAGGGGTAGAGCCCGGAAAACGGGGTGGTCTCAGGTACACCCCGGCCAGGCGACACCAGCGCGCAGCATGGACCGTGAAAAAGGGCGGGGACACCGGGAACACGCCACGGCGAAGCCGGCCTTTCGCGCTCTTTCCGGTGCCGTGCCGTTGCCATAGTCCCCGAGGGCGTACCTGGAGCGCGCGCGGGATGGCCAGGTGACCTTGTAGTCGCCTGCCCGCGGCACATCGAAGGTGCAAAGCGACGTCCAGGTCTCCTCACGGGTGAGGAACACGTCGGCTCCCGGATCGGTGAGACCTGGGGCGCCCGGCCCGGTGACGTCGCACTCCGGGCCCGGCGACCGGCCCGGGTACGTGACCCGGACCGTCTTCCCGTTCTCCGGCCCGATCCGCAGGATGACGGTGTCGTCGTTGGCGAACTGATGGTCGGTGTCCACTGCTTCCTGGAGGCCCGCTTGGACGGCCTGTCCGACGAGCCGCGCTCCGACGCTCCCCGGAGGATTTCCGCCGAGCACGTGGAAGCGGCCATCGCCGCCGCCTTGGAGCGCACCCCCCCAAGACGCCACGCACTGGTCGCGGGCATCCATGGCGGCCGAGAGCGGACTGTCGAAGTCCACCGTGGGGCGGATCTGGAGAACCTTCGGCCTCAAGCTGCACCAGGTCGATACCTTCAAGCTGTCCAACGATCCCCAGTTCATCGACAAGGTCCGCGACATCGTCGGCCTCTACCTCGACCCGCCGGAGAAGGCGCTGGTTCTCTGCGTGGACGAGGAGAGCCAGATCCAAGCATGGGACCGCTCGGCACCGGTCCTGCCGACGATGCCGGGGATGTGCCCGAGCGGCGCACCCACGACTCCTTGCGGCGCGGCATCACTATTCTGCTCGCCGCTCTCGCCGTGGCCACCGGCGAGGTGATCGGCTCCCTTTCACCACCGTCACCGGGCGGCAGACTACGAGAAGTTCCTCGCCAAGCTGGACAAGGAGGTCCCCGCCCAGCCCGACGTCCACCTGGTCTGCGACAGTCGCTGCACCCGCACAGCACCGACGGTCCGCACGTGGCTGGTGCAATCCCCGCTTCACATGCACTTCACCCCGGCATACCCGTCCTGGCTCAACCCGGTCGAGCGTTGGTTCGGGCTGCCGACGGACACGTGGATGCGGCGCGGGGTCCATATGAACCTCCAGGCCCTGGAGCGAGACATCCGGGCCTGGATCGCACAGGGGAACGAGGACCCGAAGCCCTTCGCCCGGGCAAAGGACGCCGACCAGATCCCGCAGCGACTCGCCTCCTATTTTGATCAAATTCCCGGCGCGGGACGCCAAGACGCCCGCAGGCAGGAACCGAGTCACCCGGCACCCGACCCGAGGAAAGAACCTCATGAGTGCCCAGACGCCCTGACGCCCTCGCCGGCTCCCACACATCTGCTTGGCGCGCACGACGGGCCCTGCCCGGTAGGTGCGTCAAGGTCACCCGGTGAGCTGGGTCGCGACCGCGTCGCGGTCGATGAGTGACCAGACCTGCGCGATGCGCCCGACCCGGAACCGGTAGAAGACGTGCTCGCCAAACGAGACGCGCCGCCCGGTCGGCGCGCGGCCGAAGAACGTTCCGGTGGGTGTGCAGTCGAACCACAGGCGGCACGCCACGACGTCGTCATTGGTGAGCAGCAGGTGCGCGTCGAAGCGTAGGTCCGGGACAGCCCTGATGTCCGCCGCGATCATGTCGGCGTACTCCTGACGGGTGAGCACCTTGTCGTTGTAAGTGAGCTCGTCGTGGACGAACTCATCCAGGTCGCTGAACCGCCGGTCGTTCAGCGCGTCGAGGTAGGCCAGGTACCGTGTCTCCAGGCTCGCGTGGGGCACGGAGTCTCCTTTCGAGAGTGGTCTGTGGTCGAGGACCAGGAGACCCAGGATGTTCAGCTGCTGGGAAGCACGCGTGGTCAGAGCAGGCCGAGCTGGTCGGCGAAAGCCGTGATGTCCTCGGCGAGGAGCTCGGGCTCCCGCAGGGCAGCGGAGTGCCCGCCCCTGGCATCGTCGTCCAGTGGCGCACGTCGAAGAACCGCTCGCCGAACCGGCACAGCACCAATGCAAGCTCACGGGGGAAGAGTGCCACAGCGGTCGGGCTGGTTCGTCCGCCCCGCCGCGCAGCCAAGCACGATCCGGCACCGCTGAGCCAGGGCCTGCGCGGACGTCGCCCGTCGCGACCAGCGCACCAGCGTCTCACGGCTCATCGTCGACCAACGTCAACCCGGCCATCGACCGTCCCGTACGCGCCACGCAGGCAACGCTACACACATCCACCGATCTTCAGGCACAGGACACTTGATCGTCCTGCCCGGCCGGCGAACCGCTGGGCCCTCGTCCCGGTTCCGTACCCGGGGTGTCCTCTGGTCCCTGTCGGTTGCCTCGTTGCCAATGCTTTTGCGCGCGCTGTCCCTCATTCCAGAGAGCCTCCCCAAGGAGCGGCGGCGACCCGGCGGTGCCGGAGCCATCCTGCGGGCCGGCCGGTCCGTGCTCACCGATGGCGTCGACGTGGACTGCACACCCTCGCCCTTGTCCTCACCTGCGGTGCGCTGTCCCGCTACATCGCCGGATCGGCGTTCCGGCCCCAGAACGTTCTCGGCCTCACCGTGGACCAGGCATCCGTCGCCTTCTTACTCGGTGCCCTGACCGCGACCCGCTCCAGCACCGCCAACACCAAACTGGCCGGTCGCTATCCCCCACGACTGCTGCTGCGCATCGGCCTGGCCACGATGCCGGCCGCCATCACGGCAGCACTGCTGATCAGCCTCGCTCGCCAGCCAGCTCAACCGGGTCTTCGCTCCCGGGCTCACCGGGATCGCCTCCCTCGGCATCGGCCGGGTTTTCGGCACCGGCCACGGCGCTCGCCCTTGAGCGGGTCCCGCACGCGGCCGGAACCGGCTCGGCCGTACTCGGAACCGTGCAGGGCATCCTCGGCGGTGGCGCCTCACCGCTCGTCGGCCTGGGCGGCGAGGACACCGCCGTCCCGCTTTTCGCCGGCATGGCCGACTGCTCCCTGACCGCCGCGCTCGCACTGCCGCTCACCCGGGGTGGCACCGTCTCGCCGCATCCGCGCGATAGCCCCTGTGCGGGACGGATCCGGATCGTCGAGCAGCTCGGCACGCGCCGTCTTGCGGTCTGCCGCGGCCAGCGCCTGGTAGTCACCGTGCTGGGTGAGGTGTTCGCGGTTTCGGTCGATGAGTGCGTAGTACTCCTCGGCCTGCTCCGCGGTCAGGCCACGCAACGTCAACCCGGCGACTGCTGTTTCGATTTCAAGAAAGGCGCGTTTGCCGTGATGCCCGTGGGCCATGCCGGTTGATCCTACGGCGGGAGCTGGACTTCCTGCCATGGCTTGCCATGGCCTTTCGGCAGCGCCACGCGGGTGGACTGCCGTTCAGCCGTCAGGCAGATGCGGGTGCGGATGCTGTCCCGGGGGAGCACGATCGGGCGGCCGAACTGGGTGCGGTCTCCGACGGCCGGTCACACGCCGCGCCACCAGGCACAGCGGTTGCCGAACGGCCGTGCCATACCCACGTCGAAGAGCCCGGTGCAACGTGTACGTACCGTCCCTCGGCCTCTTCCGGGGGTGGCGGCGCCCCTCCGCGACCTCTCCATTTCGAATGGATCTCGTGCGGTAGGTACGGACGGCTCGTGTGGAGGTCACATCACCGCGTCGGTTCACAGCGGACCCGCGGTGATGCCCAGTTCGCGCACGGCAGGCCCACCCGGGCGAGCCGTGCACCCCTGCGGTTCCCTCTGTGCTCACAGGTACGCCACACGCATGCGTTGAGTACCGGGCCCCAGGGTCCAGCCCCGGGGCTCCGGTCCCAGGCCCCGGGGCTCCGGTCCCGGGGGAGAAAGATCTCAGCCGCCCGACATCGGCAGTTCTCGGGGGCGTCCCGTCGAAGCCCGCGTCAGGAGTTCGACGGGCAGGAGCTGGTGGGCGGCGCTCCGGCTTTCGGAGGCCACCAGGCTCAGGACGTGTTCCACGGTGCGCCGTCCGGCTTCGGCGGCCGGCACATGCAGGGCTGTGACATCGGGCATGGCCAGCCCTGCCGCGGAAAGATCGTCGGCGCATGCCAGGCTGAGGTCCTCCGGGGTGCTGAGGCCCAGCATGGTCAGCCGGTGCAGTAGGCCGAGCAGCAGCGTGCTGTTGTAGGCGATCACGGCCGTGCACCCGGCATCGAGGACTGTTTCCACGGTGCGGGCGCCGGCTTCGAACTCCGGAGGGAAGGGGCCGAGAGGAAGTATCGCGCAGTCCGGAACGGCTTCGCGCAGGCGGCGCAGTCGCCGGGGGTCCAGCCAGGAACCCGTGGGGCCCCCGAGGTAGGCGATCTTGCGATGGCCGAGTCCGGCGAGATGGGTGCCGAGGCGTCCCACTCCGTCGGGAGTGTCGATGATGACGGAATCCACCCCGCGTACCCGGCGGTTGAGCGTCACCAGCGGCAACGACCGGGCGAACCGGGCCAGTTGGGAGGCGGGGGAGCGGGGGCCGGCGGCGGCGAACCCGTCCACGCGGTCCGCCAGCCGGTCGAACAGTGCCGTCTCGCGCTCGGGCGAGCTGTCGGTCACCGCGACGATCAGCTCGTACCCTGCCTCCTCCGCCGCCTCCTGGGCACCGGCGATGATGGGTGCGAAGAACGGGTTGGCCAGTGTGGGGACGCTGAAGGCGAGCAGCCCGGTCCTGCCGGTGACCAGGGCGCGGGCGGCGGGGTGGTGGCGGTAGCCCAGCCGGTCGGCCGCGGCCAGCACGCGGGCGCGGGTGGCTTCGGAGATCAGCTCCGGATTGCTCAGCGCGCGGGAAACGGTGGACGCCGAGACGCCCGCCGCCTGGGCCACGTCCTTCAGCCGCACCATCCTGTGCCGCCTCCTTGAACTCTTTACAGCTCCTGGGCTCGCCCGTAGCCTACCGTGCAAACGCGTGCTGCAAGCGATTGCACGATTGAGGAGCGGTGATGGAGACGGAAACCGCGTTGGAAGGCAAGTCCGGGGACACCTCCAGAATCGACCGGATATTCCGGTTGCGGGAGCGCGGCACCTCTGTCCGCAGGGAAGTGCTCGCCGGAGTGAGCATGTTCCTCGCCTCGGCCTACGTGGTCGTCGTGGTCCCCGGCATGCTCACGGCGGCCGGCGTGCCCCACGCGGTGGCGACCACGGCCGTGATCGTCTCCACGGTCCTCGCCACCGTGTTCATGGGCCTCTACGCCAACCTGCCGTTCGTCCTGGCACCCGGTCTGGGCGGCGTGGCTCTGGTGGCGGTGACCCTGATCCAGCACGCGCATGTGCCGTATCCCGTGGCGATGGGCATGGTGTTCTGGTCGGGTGTGGCGTTCCTGCTGTTGACCCTGCTCGGGGTGCGCCAGCTCGTCACCCGCGTCATTCCCGACTGTGTACGACTGGCGATCGGTTCCGGTATCGGTCTCTACATCGCGATGCTGGGGTTCCGCTCGGCAGGTCTGATCGACTTCGGCCCGACCGGCATGAAACTGGGCGACCTCGGCTCCGCCGCAGGTCTGCTGGCCCTCGCGGGTCTGGTCCTGGTCACCGCCCTCTCCTCGCGCAAGGTCCCCGGCGCCCTGCTCATCACGATGGCGGTGCTGACCGTCGCGGCGGTTCCCCTCGGTGTCGCCGAGCTGCCGGACTCCTGGTTCGAACTTCCGGGTGGCCTCGGCCCGGTCGCCTTCCACGTGGACCTGCTGGGTGCGCTCAAGCCCGCGTATCTGCCCTACTTGTTCGCTCTCTTCGCCGCCGAGTTCTTCTCCACCACGGGTGTGGTGATGGCGGTGGGGGAGCGGATCGGCCTCGCTGACGACAAGGGGCAGATCCCGAGCCTCAACAAGCCCTTTCTGGTCGACTCGGTCAGCGTGATCGGCGGCTCCGCGGTGGGCGGCCCGAGCATGACGACGTACCTGGAGTCCGCGGCCGGTTCCGACAGCGGCGGCCGTACGGGTCTCACTTCGGTGGTGACCGGCGGGCTGTTCTCGGTGCTCCTGCTGTTCACTCCGCTCGCGACGATGATCCCGTCGGCCGCGACGGCACCGGTGCTGATCTTCATCGGGATGTCGATGCTGGCCGGGCTGCGGAAGATCGACATGTCGGACCCCACCGACGGCATCCCGGCCGCACTGGTGGTGGCCGCCACGCTGTTCTGGGGCAACTTCGGCACCGGCATCGCCGCCGGCCTGACCGGATACGTACTGATCAAAGCCGCCGCAGGACGCTTCAAGGAGATCCACGTCGGCCTGTGGATCATGCTGCCGTTCCTCCTCTACTTCTTCGTCAACTCCGTCCACTGATCGGAAGCGCACCGTGCACGACATCCGCATCTTCGGGGGCCGCATCGTCTCGGTCTTCACCGGCGAGACCTTCGCAGCCGACGTCCTGGTCACCGGCTCGGTCATCAGCGGAGTGGTTCCGCCCGGCACCGGCGGCCCGGCCACCGAGGAGATCGATGCCACCGGGCGGCTGATCGTTCCCGGTTTCCTCGACGCCCACATGCACGTCGAGAGCTCATTCCTGACCCCCGCCGCGTTCGCCTGGCTCACGCTGCCCCGCGGTACCACGACCGTGCTGGCCGACCCGCACGAGATCGTCAATGTCGCCGGACGCACGGCGATGCGATGGATGATCGACGCCGGGCGCGCGACCCCGCAGACCCAGCTGTGGGGCGTACCGTCCTGCGTGCCCGCGCTGGCCGGTTTCGAGCACTCCGGCGCCCACCTGGACGCCGCGGACGTCGGTGAACTGCTGCGCTGGGACGGCGTGCGGGCCCTGGCTGAGGTCATGGACTACCGCGCCGTCGTCTCCGGGGAGCCACGGATGCGTTCGATCATCGAGGCGGCCCGTGAGCAGGACGTGATCCTGGACGGCCACTGTCCGGGCTTGGCCGGAGAAGAGCTGAGCCGGTACATGGCCACCGGCATCGACTCGGACCACACCAAGAACGCGCCCGAGGTGGTGGTGGAGAAGGCCCGTCTCGGCATGACCGTCATGCTCCAGGAGAAGTGCCTCGAACCTGACGTCGTCGGGGCCCTGCTCGCCCTGCCCCGACTGCCGCCTGTCTGCCTGGTCACCGACGACCTGGCCGCCGACCACATCACCGACAAGGGCCATCTGGACCACATCGCGCGGGTCGCCGTGGCCGCCGGTCTGCCCGCGCTCGACGTGCTGCGCGCCCTGACCTGGACGCCTGCCCAGCGGCTGCGGCTGCCGGATCGCGGCGTCGTCGCCCCGGGCAAGCGTGCCGACCTGGTACTGCTCGAAGGACCTCTGGAGGACTTCGCCGTCGACGCGGTGCTCGCCGGCGGGAGACTCGTCGCCTCCGGCGGACGCGTCGCCTACGAGGAACCGAACCCGGGCGACCACCCCTTCGCCGGATCGGTCCACGTCCCGGCACTCCCCGACGACGAGTACCGCTGGCGTGCGGACCTCCCTGATGGGCGGCACCGCTTCAGGGCTCTGCGCGTCAACCCGGTCGACACCTACACCGAACCGGCCGAGATCGAACTCGACGTCCGCGACGGTCTCGTCGACTGGGAAGGCCACGTCGCCCTGTGCTGGGTGCGCAACCGCCATGGCCGCGATCACACTGCCTGCGTACCCGTGACGGGGATGGAACTGGGCGACGGCGCCGTCACCACCACCTACGCCCACGACAGCCACAACCTCGTCACCCTCGGCACCACCCTCCGGTCGATGCGGGCCGCGGCCGAGGCGGTGCTCGCCGACGACGGCGGTGTGGCCGTCGCCCGGCAGGGGGCGGTCACCGCGCGGCTGCCCCTCAGCGTCGGTGGCGTCATGTCCGCGGCCCCCACCGAGCAAGTTGCCGCTTCCTCGCGGCAGGTACGGGACCAACTCGCCGAGTGGGGCTGGCGGCACCGCAACCCCTTCATGAGCGTGTCGACCCTCACTCTGGCCGTCTCCCCGACCATGAAGATCACCGACCTCGGACTGGTCGATGTTCTCGCCCGCGACTGGACCCCGCAACTGCTGGACAGCTGCCACTGACACGGCCCTGTCTCGCACGCGTGCCGACTGTACGAGCACGAAGGGCGGGTGCCGGGGCCCGCCGTCCCACCGTCCCGCCGAGCCGCCCGGTCGACCGAGCACCCGGTTCGCCCGTACGCCGCTGACGCGTCCACCAGCGCGTGTCCACCGGCTCCTCCGGCCGGGCGTGGAGGCGGCCGGGCCCACCTCCGCACACAAGAGGACCCGCACATGATCCAGCGAGGTGTGATCCCCAGATGAAGCAGCAAGGGGCCCGAAGCGGCAGCCGGCCGCCTGTCCTTCTCCTGCACGCGTTCCCGCTGTCGGCGGCGATGTGGGACGGCGTCATCGCACGGATGGCAGCGGAGCGCGACGTGCTGGCGGTGGACTACCCGGGCTTCGGCGGGCGCCCCGCAGCCGTCGGTGAACCGGATCTGGGCGTCTTCGCGGACGACATCGCCGCGGAACTGGACCGTCGTGGCACCGGCCCGGTCATCGCCGTCGGCCTGTCCCTGGGCGGGTACGTCATGGTCGAACTGGTACGCCGCCGCCCGGATCTGTTGGCCGGACTTGTCTTCGCCGACACACGCGTGACCCCGGACTCCCCGTCGGAAGCCGGACGCCGGGCCGTTCAGGCGGCACGGATCCGCGCGGACGGGCACGTGGAGTCCCTGGTCACCGACTACCTGCCAGCTTGTCTCACCGCCACCACCCGGGCCGACGTGCGTACGGCGCTGCACCGGATGGTGCGCACCGCGGAGCCCGAGGGCGTGGCATGGACCCTGCACGCCATGGCGGCACGTACCGACGGCAGAGCGGCCCTGCGCGCCGGCGGGCTGGGGCTGCCCGGCGGCGTGATCGTGGGCAGCGACGACGCTCTGTGCAGCGCCTCCGACCGGGCCACCTTGCGCAAGGCACTGGGCGGTGCCCGTGCGTACGGCGTTCCCGACGCCGGGCATTACAGCGCCGTGGACAATCCGCAGGGGTTCGCGGCGGCCCTGAAGGCCTATCTGCAGGACTGGAACCTGTGACCGTGTCCGGCGCGCCGCACGGCCTGGCCCCCGATCGCCCGTCCATGTGAGTGGATCCGTGGACAGCAGGAACGTCTGCGACCGGTGCGGGGCCAGGCGGACAGGCCCTTGATCCGCTGAGCCTATTCGGAGGCGGAGGTGGCGGCCGAGGGGCGGGGGTGGTGCGGCGTGCAGAGCGCTGTCTCGACGGCGGCCTCGATGTCGTCGCTCTGAGCGTCCGAGCTTCCCGGACCGAGGTTCACCATGACCGTCGCCTGCCTGCCGCCCCGCGTGCCGGAAGCCGTCTCGAATCCGAGGAAGTCACCGGTGTGCCCCCAATAACGGCCGCCACAGGGAAGCCGCTTGCTCTCCAGGCCGAGGCCGTAGCGCCGGCCGTCCGCGTCGCCGGTCCAGCGGGTCCGCATCATCTCTTCGAGTTCCGCCGGGCGCAGAAGCTCGCCGTCTACGAGCGCGTCGAGGAACCGGTTCATGTCCGTGCCGCTGGAGATCATCCCGCCGGCGGCGCCGCCGGCGGTGGGGTTGACCATGGTGATGTCCATGAGCGGCGCGCCCTTGCCCGGTCGCACATACCCGCGCGGGTGCGGTCCGGGAATCGTCGGGGCGTCACCCGGCACGGACGTCTCCCGCAAGCCCAGCGGCTCGATGATGCGCCGCTCGATCTCCTTCCCGTAGGGATGGCCGGTCACCTTTTCGATGATCAGGCCTGCCAGCAGGTAGTTGGTGTTGGAGTAGCTCCAGCCCCCGCCCGGGTTCTCGAAGACCGGCGGGTGAGCGAGTGCGATGTCCACCAGGTCCCGGGGGTCGCGGTGGGCCAGCGGGTCCTCGAGTATCTCTTTCGGATCGAGGTGGTCGAGGAAGTCGGGCAGCCCGCTGGTGTGCTGGAGCAGTTGGCGGACGGTGATCTCCCGGCCGTCGTTGCCGTGACCACGGACGACACCGGGCAGATAGCGTTCCACCGGCGCGTCCAGAGCGATGCTGTGCTCTCCGGCCAGCTGCAGCACGACAGTCGCCGTGAAGGTTTTGGTCATGCTGCCGATCCGGAACCTGCTGTCACGGTGCACCGGCGCCTGGTTCCTGAGGTCCGCCACACCATCGGTGAACACCGAGCTGCCATGCCGGTCGCGTCTCTCGACGAGCGCCCCGGGGCCGCCGTCGGTGGTGGTCAGCCTGTGCAGGAGGTGCCGCAGCCGAGCGTCGTCGTCCCCGGTGCCGGGGGACGCTTCGGTGGTGAGCCGGGCGGTGGCGGCTGCGGCGGTGGTGGTGGCGTTACCCGGCAGCACACCCGCCGTGACGCCGAGGGTTGCGGCCACTGCGAACGCACCGCCGAGCACACGCTTGTTCCTGATCACGTTGTCCGTCCTCGATCGTCCTTCTTCCCCGTCCCGCACCACGATGCCCGCCACTCCGGCCCCGGACGAGGGCCCTGCCCCCCTGGCCGAAGGTGCACCTAACCCCCTGGCGAACCGCCCCAGGAGCACCCTGTCGACACGGCATCCGAGGACGGGGAAACAGGGAGACCCGTCCCGCGAGAACGCCCCGTGAAGTCGGGGCGACGGGCAACGGTGTCGCCGCGACTCGCGCCGGCGGCACATCGACGCACGACGGCACACGGGCGACCACCCCTCCGGCGCCGGCTGGGCACATGCGACGTCAGGTGCCGGATGCGCGTCGGGCAAGATCGGACCGACCACCGGCATCGGCGAGAGGGCGGGAACGAGCCGAACCGGTCGATCAACTGCCGGACGGCGTAGAGCGTCCGGCCACTACTACCCTGTTGGAGGTTCCCATGACGACAGACAACCGGTCGCAGAACGCGCCGGACTCGTCCGTCACGTTCATCAACGTCTTCGAAGTGGACGCCGAGCACGTCGACGCGTTCATCGCCCAATGGGAGAAGCGGGCCGCGCTCATGCGCACCAAGCCCGGTTTCATCGACTCGCGGCTGCACCGGGCCCGTTCATCGGACAGCCGCTTCCAATTGGTCAATGTCGCCCACTGGGAGAGCCAGGAGGACTGGGAGGCCGCCACCGCGGACCCGGGCTTCGAGGAGCGCGCCAGGGCCGCGCGGGAGGACACGCAGCGGCCGATCACCGCCAGCCCGGCCCTGTACGACGTCGCCGTCACTCTCACCGCGCCGACGGCCGGTCAGGACCGGACACGCTGACGGTCCCCGCGCGTCGGCCGCCCCTGCCGGGCGGCCGACGCCACAACCCTTGAGGACGGCTCGGACGGCGATGGTCCCGGCTGCCGGGAATCACCTCTTGCCGGGAAGAGGCGAGGCGAGGAGGTGAGACGGGGGCCGGGGGAGTGGGCCTGCCAGGGCCGAGCAGTGGGCCTGGCAGGGGCACTGTGCTCCGTCAGCCGGGTGTGCCCAACTCCGCGAGTCGGGCCCGCAGTTTCTCGTTCTCCTGTTCCAGGGCGTCCATGCGGGCGCGGACGGGGGCGAGGGCCGTCTCCAGCTCCTGCTCGGTCAGACGGGGGGTGATGTGCTGGTGGCAGTTCCAGTTGAGGCCCTCGACCTCGACGACCATCAGGCGCTCCACCCGGCCGTCGGTGCGCGGGTTCTCGAGGCGGTCGGTGAGCGCGGGATCCTCGTCGAGAGGGACGGTGCGGGCCCGGCCGAACAGCTTGAGGCGGGCCTGCCGTGCGTAGTCCATGAAGAACAACGCCACCCGGTTGTCGGCCCGTAGGTTGCCGGTGGTGATGTACTGCCGGTTGCCGCGCACCTCCGCCCACGCCAGGCGCCGCTCGTCGAGGACGTGCACGAAGCCCGGAGGGCCACCCCGGTACTGGACGTAGGGCCAGCCGGTTTCGCTGGTGCTGGCCAGGTAGAACCCGTCACGGGAGGTGAGGAACCCGGCCTCGGCGGGGCCGAGTCCGTCCGGGGCGGCATCTTCCTGGGCGAGGGCGCGGAGTCCGATCTGTGCGCTGCCCTCCTCCTCTTGGGCCCGGCGCACGGTGTCGGTGTAGGCGAGATGCGCGTACCGCCCCATCTAGTGTCCCCCGTCTCCGTTGTTCGCGGCCTCGTCCAGCGGCACGGCCGGCGCGGCGTCCAGGACCGAGGTGAGCAGGCCGGGAAAGCGCTCCTCCAGTTCCTCGGCGCGGATACGGCTCACCCTGGTGTTGCCCCGCAGATGGGTCTCGACCAGACCGCTCTCGCGCAGGGTGCGCAGGTGGTGGGAGACGGTGGAGCGCTTGACGGGCAGATCCAGCCCGCCGCAGGGCGCCTCACCGAGAGTGCTGAGCAGCCGCACGATCTGGAGCCGTACCGGATCCGCGAGCGCCTGCAACACCGTGCCGATCTCCACTGTGGCGAGGTCCGGTTGCGGCAACCGGGTCTCCTCCGTCGTTCGCATCCTGCTCTCCTGCCTCTCCCGCCTCCGGGCCCTTCTCGCTCCGCGCGACGTGAAGCACCGGCGGCAGTTATGTCGATGTCTGTCGAACCTTACGATACACATCGAAGCTGTATTACGATTCCGATCGTCTCAGTCGATGCTCATCGAAATACAGGTGCTTCCATGAGTCTCACCGCTGCACAGGGAGAGCGCGCCTGGCGGAGCCACGCCTGTGTGCTCGCGCTCGGAACCTTCGCCGTGGGAACCGACGCCTTCGTCATCGCGGGCCTGCTGCCCGACATCAGCGACTCCCTCCACGTGTCCGTGGGCGCGGCGGGCCAGATGGTGAATGTCTTCTCGCTGGCCTACGCGCTGCTCTCACCGGTGCTCGCCGCGCTCACCTCCCGCTGGTCGCGGCGCACGGTCCTGATCGCGGCACTCGCCCTGTTCGCCGCCGGCAACATGGTGACCGCTCTCGCCCCGGGCTACGGGCTCGCGCTGGCGTCCCGGGTGATCGCCGCGGCGGGGGCCGCGATGTTCACGCCCAACGCGAACGCCACCGCGGCCACGGTGGCCGGTCCCGAACACCGTGGGCGGGCGATAGCGATCGTCACCGTCGGACTGACCGGCTCGCTCGCCCTGGGCGCGCCGCTCGGCACCGCCATCGGTGACGCGCTGGGCTGGCGGGCCACCATGTGGTTCGTCACCGCGCTCGCGCTGGTGGTGGCCCCGGTCATCGCCCTGCGGCTGCCCGACGTGACCGTCGGCGGTCCGACCCGGTTGCGTCAGCGTCTCGCCCCGCTCACCGATCGCAGAGTGCTCGGCGTTCTGGCGGGCACGCTGCTCGCGTTCATCGGCATCTACCTGCCCTACACCTACATCAGCGCCGTCTTCGAGCCCGCCACCGGCGGGAACGGCGGCAAGGTGGCCGCTCTGCTGCTGGTGTTCGGCCTGGCCGGTACGGCCGGCAACCTCACCGCGGGCCGACTGGCCGACCGCAAGGGACCGCGTACGGTCGTCATCGGCGCGACGCTGCTGCTCACGGCGGTGTTCGCGCTCATGGGCGCCGACCGCTCCTCGTACGCGACGGCCATCGTGCTGACAGCGGTGAGCGGAATCGGCTCCTGGTCGGTGACCGCACCGCAGCAGCAGCGCGTCATGGCGTTGGTCAAGCCCGGCAGCGAACCGCTCGCGACCTCTCTCAACGCCGCCGTGATGTATCTGGCGATCTCGCTGTCCAGCGCGCTCGGCGCCGGAATCCTCGGAACGGCGGACACCGCCTGGATCGCCTGGGCGGGCGCCGCCTTCGTCCTCGCCGCCGCGGCGGTCACGGCCGTCGTCAGCCGTACCGAGCGACACGCGGTCTCCGCGCCGTCGCCGGAGCGCGCGACACCGGCCGAGGCCCGGTAGCGCCTACCGGGCCCACCGGCCGACGCGCGGAAGGCCCGGCCCCCTGGCGTCCGCTGCCCGGCCCCCGTCGCCCGCCACCCTCCCTGTTCCGGCGGAAAGCGGCCATAGCACCACCTCCACTCGGCTGGAAAGGCCGGTTCTGTTCGGCCATGGGGGAGCGGGCTGTGGGGGCGTGGCGGGCGCTTCAGGTGGCGAGGCGTGCCGCGATGCCGTCGAGGACGCAGTCGAGCCCGGTCTCGAACTGCCATCGCAGGTCGTCCTCGCGTGTGGCGGTGCGGAGGCAGTGCTCGTACCTCGGGTAGCGACCGGCCTTCATGAGCAAGGACGTCTGCGGGGCCAGTTGCGCACGCGCCTCGTCGCGGCTCGACCAGTTCCGGGATCTCAGCGTCGAGTGGTCGAGCAGGACGTCACGGATGCGCAGGGCGAGCGTCCGCATGGCCTCGCGCCAGCCCACCGCCTCTTCGGGGAGCTTCAGTTCCCCGTAGACGAAGTCGACCATCAGCTCCAACAGTTTGTTGTCCTGCCGGACACGTAGCGATAGGCCGCCGTGGGGGCCACGCCCAGTCCGGTGGCCAGCGCCGCATGGTGACCGCGTCGAGCCCCTCGGCGTCGGCGACCTCCACCGCGGTCTGGGCGATGCGCCGCGGGGTAAGAGTCGTCCGCGGGGCCCCATGGAGGACTGGAACGACAGCCCGCTGCGAACCGCGGTGATCATCGGCAATACCAGGGACGGACGCTTCGGCCCCGTCGTGACCGACTGGCTGAAGGGCCACATCCAGCAGCACGAGCACATGACGGCGGACCTTGTCGACCTCGTCGAGACGCCTCTGCCGACGGCGCTCCCGGCTTTCGGCCAGCCGCCCTCCAGGGAGGTCGAGCGCTGCTCGGCGCGGTGTCGCCAAGGCCGGCGGGGCCGACGCCTTCGTCATTGTCACGCCGGAGTACAACCACAGCTTCCCGGCGGCTCTGAAGAACGCCATCGACTGGCGCAACGAGCAGTGGCACGCCAAGCCGGTCGGCACGGCCCGGAGCTGTTCGACGGCGCGCAGTCCTCCGGCGAGGCCGTCGTAGGAGACGAAGCCCAATCCGAAGGGTCGGGGTCGTCGTTGCCGGGTCACACAGGGGTCTCGGTTCGCTCCTGCCCCTGTCCCTGACCCGGCACCTGCCCCTGACCCGGCACCTGCCCCTTCCCCTGTCCTTGGAGGGCGCCGCCTGCGGCGACCACGCCGCCCTTGGCGGGGCCGGAACCGTACTGGAGGTGTCCTGCCCACAGGGTTCCGAGGAGACCGGCGGCGGCGAGTGCGGCTCCGACCCAGGCCACCGAGGCGAAGCCGAACCCGGCGTCGATGGCCAGGCCGCCGAGGGCCGGCGCGAGCGTGTTGCCGACATTGAAGGCCGAGGTGTTGGTGGCGCCGACCAGGGTCGGTGCGCCGGGTGCCACGACGAAGACCCGGGACTGCAGGACCGGATTGGTGACGTATCCGGCCATGCCCAGGACGACGACCAGGGCCACGGTGACGGCGGTGTTCTCCGCCAGAACGGCGAGCAGCGCTGAGGCCGCGGCGAGGACGCCGGTGCCGAGGGCCAGTGTGCGGATCGGGTACGCCTCCGCGGTCCTGCCGCCGATGACCATGCCGAGCAGGCCACCGACACCGAACAGGGCCAGCAGGACGGGCACCCAGCCGTCGGCCAGTCCCGTGACCTCGGTGAGCAGGGAGGCGAGGTAGCTGAAGGTGACGATGACGGCGCCGAAGGAGAACGCCGTCACCGCGTACGAGAGCCAGAGCTGCGGCCGGGCCATCGCCCGCAGTTCGGCGCGGACTGTACGCGTCTCCTCCGCGGACCCCCGCCCGCCGGGAATGGCGAGCACCGAGCAGGCGAGGCTGACGAGGGTCAGCACGGCCACGCCCCAGAAGGCGGCGCGCCATCCGGCGAACTGGCTGAGGACCGTGCCCGCGGGGACGCCGATGATGGTGGCGAGAGTGAGCCCACTGGCGACGACCGCGACCGCCCTGCCCTTGGCGTTCGCCGGGACGAGGGCGACGGCGGTCGCCACGGCGACGCCCCAGAAGCCCGCGTAGGCGAGTGCGCTGATGACGCGGGTGGCGAACAGGACCCCGTAGCCCTGGGCGAGGGCGCCGGCGATGTGCGCGGCGATGAAGACGGCCTGCAGCGCGACCAGGGCCGTACGGCGGGGCCAGGTGAGCGTGGCGACCGCGAGGAGTGGTGCGCCGACGACCATGCCGATGGCGAACGCCGAGATCAGCAGCCCGGCATCGGGGATGGAGACACCCAGGTCGTCGGCCAGGCCGGGAAGCAGGCCGGAGAGCATGAACTCCGAGGTGCCCTGGGTGAAGATTCCCAAGCCGAGGATGTAGACGGCAAGGGGCATGAGTGTGCCTCCAAGGGCGGAGAGAGGGAGCCGGTGTTGCCCCGGCCCACGAGTGGAAGGGCGATCGCGAGGGACGCTAACATGTTTCGGAGCACTTGCTTCAAAACTCTGGCCTCCGCGCCAGAACTCCGGCTTCGCTCCAAGGAGGCGTCCCATGACCGACACATCCGGTGCCCCGCAGCGCACCCGCGTCACCGCCGACCCCGACTGGTACGCCCCCGCCGGGATCGCGCTCGGCATCCGCGTCGGCGACCTCGTCTTCACCTCGGGCCAGGGGCCGATCGACCAGCACGGCACGACGGTCGGCAAGGGCGACTTCGAGGCCCAGGCCCGGCAGGCGCTGTCCAACCTCGCACTCGTCCTGGAGAACGCGGGCTCCGGTCTCGACCAGGTCGTCAAGGCCACCGTGTTCGTCACCGACATAGGCCGGGACCAGGAGGCTTTCGCGCGGCTCAGGGCCGCGTACTTCGTCCCGCACACGTTCGCCGAGTCCTTCGTCGAGGTCTCCTCCCTCGCCGACCCGGACTGGCTGATCGAGATCGAGGCCGTCGCGGTGGCGGGATGATCCGCCCCCGCACGTCCGGGCGGACGCTCCGGAATCCGTAGGATGCGGATATGGCCAGGCCCAGGAAGTTCGACGAAACGCATGTCCTCACCGCCGCCATGGAAACCTTCTGGCGGCGGGGATACGAGGCCACCTCGACCCGGGACCTGTCCGACTCGACCGGCCTCGGCCAGTCGAGCCTGTACAACGTCTTCGGCGACAAGCGCGAGTTGTACCTGCGAGCGCTGCGCCGCTACTACGAGACGCACACCGCCGAGCAGACCGCCCTCCTGGAGAGGCCCGGCCCGGTCAAGGACCGGCTGCGGGACCTGATGGTCCACGCCATCGACGCCGACCTTGCGGACCCCGACGCCGCAGGATGCTTCTCCATCAACGCGTCGGTGGAGAAAGCCGACGACGACGACGTCCGGGAGGAGATCCGCCGGCACTTCACCACGGTGGAACAGGCACTGACCGAGACCATCGCGCGGGGGCAGCTCTCCGGCGAGATCTCCCCCGAGCGGAGTGCCGGCACGCTCGCCCGCCGGATTCTCAGCACGTACTACGGACTGCGTGTGCTCGCCCGGATCCAGAAGGACAGGAACGCCCTGCTCGACGTCGTCGACAGCACCGTCTCCGCCCTCTGACCGACGCTGCCGAACGCCAGGATGCCAGGAGGGGGCCGAGGCCGGTCGGGGGTCGGTCCGGGGCCGGGCGCGGTGTTCCTGGAGGAGCGGGGGACGGCCCCGGTGGGGTGGGGGAACGCGTTGGATGGTCGGGCGTGCTGGAAGAAATACCGGACCGTCCCTCGGAGGTCCGCTGGAAACCGCTGCCACCGCAGCGCCCAGCCCCAGCGGGACGACGCCGGTGGTGACGCTGAGTCCGCGCAGAACGGTCGGCTTCGCCATCAGGGCGCGCCCTCGGCCGACGGCCCCGCCCCTCGGGTGACGTCCTGGCCGCGCTCGCTGGAGCGTCGCGGCTCACCGACGCCGAGTCCGGCCACCTCCACTCACCACCACGTGCCATAGCGCCGCAGCCGGCCATCGGACAGGCGGCCCGCCGGTCCGGGCGGCGTGCGGGCGTCCTGCGCAAGTGGTGTCCGGTGCACGCGTGCCCGCTCACTTCTCAGTCGTTTCACAGACAGCACACAGCCCGCTCTCAGCGGCGCACGGCAGCCTGGCCCCATGAGCGATCCCCGCACCGTCTCGCCGCCCCCGCCCCCGCATGGCCCCATGCCCGCACGTGCTACCACGCCGGTGCGTGCCCGGACACCCTCTCGCGCCACGGCGCCCGCCCAAGCCGCCGCACCCGCCCCGTCCTCCTCTCGTTCCTCCTCTCCTTCCCGGCCGCGCCCGCGCCCGGGCGTGGGGGACTGCGCCGGCAGGACGGCGGGCCGGTGCGGGTGCTCGTAGTCGACGACGAGCCCGCCTTGAGCGAGCTGCTGTCGATGGCGCTGCGGTACGAGGGCTGGGAGGTCAAGGCGGAGGGGGACGGCGCCTCCGCCCTGCGCACGGCCCGCACGTGGGGCCCGGACACCGTGGTGCTGGATGTGATGCTGCCCGACATGGACGGGCTCACCGTGCTCGGGAAGCTGCGCCGGGAGGTCCCGGAGGTGCCGGTGCTCTTCCTGACCGCCAAGGACGCGGTCGAGGACCGGATCGCCGGGCTGACGGCGGGCGGTGACGACTACGTCACCAAGCCCTTCAGCCTGGAGGAGGTCGTCGCCCGGCTGCGCGGTCTGCTGCGCCGGGCGGGCGCCGCCGCGGAGCGGACCGCCTCGCTGCTCGTCGTCGGGGACCTGGTGCTGGATGAGGAGAGCCACGAAGTCACGCGCGGTGGCGACGAGATCCGGCTGACCGCCACCGAGTTCGAGCTGCTGCGCTATCTGATGCGCAATCCGCGCCGGGTGCTCAGCAAGGCCCAGATCCTCGACCGGGTATGGAACTACGACTTCGGCGGCCAGGCCAACGTCGTCGAGCTGTACATCTCCTATCTGCGCCGCAAGATCGACGCCGGACGGCCCCCCATGATCCACACACGGCGCGGCGCCGGCTACGTCCTCAAGGCAGCCGCGCCGGCGACCCCGGAGAGCTGACGTCCCCGCCATGCGCAAGCCCCGCTCGCTGCGGACCCGGCTGGTCGTCTCGTCCGTCGTGCTGATCGCGGTGGTCGCCGCCGTCATCAGCACGGTGACCACGATCGCCCTGCACTCGTACCTCTTCAGCCAGCTCGACACCCAGCTCTCCGATGTCGCCCGGCGCGCGACGGGCCCCGGGCCGCCGGGGCTCGACAAGCCTCCCCGCGCCGCTGACCTGCGGTTTCTCACCATGGGAGGACAGCCGGTCGGTACGATGGGCGCCGTGGTGCCGGACGGTGGCGGGGGCGATGTCCAGCGGGGCGGGATCAGCGTGCAGAGCGAGACCGCAGCGGGCGAGCCCCGGGTCGACGCGCAGCAGCTCACCCGCGAGCAGACCGACGCGCTCGAAAGGGTCCCTCTTGACGGGGAGCCGCACAGCGTGGACGTACCGCACGCGGGCGGCTACCGGGTGACATCCCACCCGTTCGACGGCGGCACCCTGCTCGTCGGACTGCCGACGGCGCAGGTCGAGGACACCCTCAGCACGCTGGTGGTGGTGGAGGTCTGCGTCTCGGCGGCGGGGCTGGTGGCCGCGGGTATCGCGGGCGCCACCAGCGTACGGATGGCCCTGCGTCCGCTGCGCCGCATGGCGCGGACCGCCAAGCGCGTCTCCGAACTCCCGCTGCACCAGGGAGAGGTGGTGCTGCGCGAACGAGTGCCGGAGCGGGACACGGACCCGCGCACCGAGGTCGGCCAGGTGGGCGCCGCGCTCAACAGAATGCTGGGCCACGTCGGTTCGGCGCTGGCCGCGCGCTACGAGAGCGAGATGCGGGTACGCCGCTTCGTCGCCGACGCCAGCCACGAGCTGCGCACCCCGCTGGCCTCCATCCGTGGCTATGCCGAACTCACCCACCGGGGCAGCGAGCCCGTCGGCCCCGACACCCGGCACGCGCTCGCCCGGATCGAGTCGGAGTCGGCACGCATGACGGGTCTGGTCGAGGACCTGCTGCTGCTCGCCCGGCTGGATACCGGCCGTCCCCTTGACACCCGTACCTTCGACCTGTCGCCGCTGGTGGTGGACGCGGTCAGCGACGCCGGCGCGGCGGGTCCCGGGCACCGCTGGCGGCTGGACCTGCCCCAGGAGCCGGCACTGGTGCGCGGCGACGCGCCCCGACTCCAGCAGGTACTGGTGAACCTGCTGGCCAACGCCCGTACCCACACCCCCGAGGGCACGATGGTGACAGCGCGCGTCCGCCGGGCGGCGGAGGGCGGTGGCGTGGTGGTACGGGTCGAGGACGACGGGCCCGGGATCCCGCGGCAGACGCTGCCCCGCATCTTCGAGCGCTTCGCACGCGGCGACCCCTCGCGCTCCCGCGCGCACGGCAGCACAGGGCTGGGCCTGGCCATCGTGAGGGCCGTCGTCACGGCTCACGGGGGAGAGGTGTCGGTGACGAGCGCGCCCGGCCGCACCGTCTTCACCGTCCACCTGCCCGCACCGGAATGCGAACCGCCCTCGCTGGAGGGCCACTCGCCCGTGCGGGGAGACGACTCTCCGAGCCGCGCGCCCGGTTGACCCTCTGTTGCCCCCGGGTGGTCGCCCGCACCGGGCTGTCAGCTGCCCGTGGCAGACGGACACTTCTTCGCGTCGGGGGGGCGTGTTGACGGGAGCCCTGCCGGTGTCCGAGGGACGCCCACACGAGCCGAGGGACACCCAGCCGGGGTCGAGGGATGCCCGTACGCGTTCGAGTGCCTGGCCCCGCGTGCGACGGCCCCCGGCGGCGCCGGAAGAAGCTCACAGGCGGGGCACAGCTTCAGCACAAGGGGCTGACAGCGCGACTGGCGAGTGTCGCTGCCATGCGAACCGACACCACTCCCACGGAGCGCCCAAGTCCAAGCAGCACTCTCCACGCCGTGGCGGAGCCCGCCGGGCGGGCGCTGCCCGACGGTGACGCCCTGCCGGCCCGCCGCCACCTGCCCGCCCTCCCGCCCTCCCGGACAGTGCTCGACGTAGTCATCCCCGTCTACAACGAAGAGGCCGGCCTCGAAGCCTGTGTCCGGCGCCTGCACGCCTTCCTCACCGGGAACTTCCCCTACGGCTTCCGCATCACCATCGCCGACAACGCCAGTGTCGACCGCACCCCCGAGGTGGCGGCGGCTCTCGTCGGCGCCTTTGACGAAGTGCGGGCCGTACGGCTGGAGGAAAAGGGCCGGGGCCGGGCGCTGCGCGCCGTGTGGGGGTCCTCCGACGCGCCGGTGCGCGCCTATATGGACGTCGACTTGTCCACCGACCTCAACGCGCTGCTGCCGCTGGTGGCCCCCCTCATCTCCGGCCACTCCGACCTGGCCATCGGCACCCGGCTGGCGGGAGGCTCACGGGTCGTCCGGGGTGCCAAGCGCGAGGTCGTCTCGCGGGCCTACAACCTGATCCTGCGCGGGTCGCTGGCCGCCCGCTTCTCGGACGCGCAGTGCGGCTTCAAGGCCATCCGGGGCGAGGTCGCCGCGCGGCTGCTCCCGCTGGTGGAGGACACCGGCTGGTTCTTCGACACCGAACTGCTGGTCCTCGCCCAGCGCGCCGGGCTGCGTATCCACGAGGTTCCGGTGGACTGGGTGGACGACCCCGACAGCCGCGTGGACCTGGTCTCCACCGCCGTCGCCGACCTCAAGGGCGTATGGCGCGTCGGGCGTGCGCTGGCCACCGGGGCGCTGCCCCTGGCACGGCTGCGCCGCCCCTTCGGCGACGATCCGCGCGACCGCGGACTGGCCGGTGTGCCCGGCGGGCTCGCCCGTCAGCTCCTGGGCTTCTGCGCCGTCGGGGCGGTGAGTACGCTGCTGTATCTCGCGCTGTACTCGCTGCTGCGCACCGGCGCGGCGCCCCAGGTGGCGAACGCGTCGGCGCTGCTGCTGTCCGCCCTCGCCAACACCGCCGCCAACCGCCGGCTCACCTTCGGCGTACGGGGCCGGAACCGCGTGGTACGGCACCAGGCGCAGGGCCTCGTGGTGTTCGCCGTCGGGCTGGCGCTGACCAGCGGCTCGCTGGCCGCGCTGGACGCCGCCGACGCGAGCGCCTCGCACGGCAGCGAACTCGCCGTCCTTGTGGTCGCCAACCTCGCCGCGACCGTGGTGCGCTTCCTCCTCTTCCGCACCTGGGTCTTCCACTCCGGGGCGGTGCGGCCGGCACGCGCGTCCCAGCCGTCGCCCTCCGCGCACCCGGCCGCGGGCACCTCCCCGTACTCGGCCACGGGCACTCCGTACCCGGCCACGGACGTGTCCGAGCCCGCCCCCGAGACCGCGCCCACTGGCACGCCCACGGCCACCCCGGTTCCCACAGCCGCTGCCGACGCCGACCGGGTCTCCGCCCCGGCCGCTCACGACGAACGGACCCGCGCATGACCACCACCCTCGCCTCCGCGCACCCGCTCCCTCCAGGCAAGACCGCTTGGGAAGACGGGCCGCCGTCCAGGGCGGCCGGGCCGCTCTCATCCCGGGAACGAGCCGCCTACTGGGCCCTGCTGGCGGCCACCGCCGCGCTCTTCCTGTGGGGCCTCGGCGCCTCCGGGTACGCCAACTCCTTCTACTCGGCCGCCGCCCAGGCGGGCGGCACCAGCTGGAAGGCGATGCTCTTCGGCTCGCTCGACGCCGGAAACGCCATCACCGTCGACAAGCCCCCGGCTGCGCTGTGGCCGATGGCACTGTCCGTACGCCTCTTCGGGCTCGGCTCCTGGCAGATCCTCGTTCCGCAGGCCCTGATGGGTGTGGGCACGGTGGCGGTACTGTACTCGGCGGTGCGGCGGCGCTTCCGGCACGGTGCGGGCCTGCTGGCCGGGGCGCTGTTGGCCCTGACGCCGGTCGCGGCCCTGATGTTCCGCTTCAACAACCCGGACGCGTTGCTGTGCCTGCTGATGGTCTCGGCCATCGCCTGCGTCCTGCGCGCGCTGGAGGAGGCTCGCACCACGTGGCTGGTGCTGGCCGGGGTCTGCTTCGGCCTCGGCTTCCTCACCAAGACGCTCCAGGCGTGGCTGATCCTCCCGCCGCTGGCCCTTGTGTACCTGGTGTGCGCTCCCACCCGCCCGCTGCGCCGCCTGGGACAGCTCCTGCTCTCCGGGCTGGCCATGGTGGTCAGCTGCGGCTGGTACGTCGCGCTGGTCGAACTGTGGCCCGCCGCCTCCCGCCCGTACGTGGGCGGCTCGCAGCACAACAGCTTTCTGGAGCTGACCCTCGGCTACAACGGCCTCGGCCGGCTCACCGGAGACGAGACGGGCAGCGTCGGCGGTGGCGGCCAGGGTGGCGGCCCCGGTGGGAGCGGCCCCGGCGGCGGGGGAGGCGGTGGCTGGGGCCGGACGGGCCTCGGCCGGCTCTTCACCGACTCCATGGGCGGCCAGATCGCCTGGCTGCTGCCCGCCGCGCTGGTCCTGCTGGCGACAGGGCTGGCCGTGACGCGGCGTGCCGCGCGCACGGACGCGACGCGCGCGGCGTTCCTGGCCTGGGGCGGTGCGCTGCTGATGACCGCGGCCACCTTCAGCTTCATGGCCGGGATCTTCCACGAGTACTACACCGTCGCCCTGGCGCCCTACATCTGTGCCCTCGTCGCGATGGGCTGGACCGTCCTGTGGCGGCGCCGCGCTCACCCGGCTGCCTCGGCGGCACTGGCGACGACGGTGGCCGGCACGGCGGTCTGGTCCGCGGTGCTCCTCGGCCGTACCGACGGCTGGCTGCCGTGGCTGCGCTGGACGGTGCTCGCGGTGGGCGTCGTCGCCGCGACAGCGCTGCTCGCGGAGACGCGGATCTCCCGCCGGGCAACCTCGCCCCGTCGGACGGCCCGTCCTCGGCAGGTGTCCTGGCTGGCGGCGGGACTGTGCCTCGTGGCGATGACCGCGGGAGAGGTGGCGTACACCCTGAACACGGTCGCCACTCCGCACAGCGGCTCCATCATCACGGCGGGTCCCTCCACCGCGCGGGGCGGTCCCGGCGGCGGTCCCGGTGGTGGTCCGGGCGGGGCCGGCGGTCCGCAGCCCCCGCAAGGCGCCCCGGGCGCCAACGGCACCACCGCCACGGGCGAGGGCAACACGGGCAGGAACCAGCAGCGTCACCCTCCGGACCAGGGCCAGGGCGGCATGCCCGGCGGCACCCCTGGTCCGGGCGGACCTCCCCAGGGCAACGCCCAGGGGCAGGGCCACGGGCAGGGGGCAGGCCGGCCCGAGGACCAGGGACAGGGGAGGGGAAAGGCGAAGTCCGCCAACGGGAACGCCTCTCCCGGCCGTGGCGGCATGGGCCGTGGCGGTTTGGGCGGCCTCCTCCACGGCAGCGAAGTCGGTACCAAGGCGGTGAAGCTGCTGGACAAGAACGCGGAACGGTACACCTGGGTGGCGGCCGCGGTCGGCTCCCAGAACGCCGCGAGCTACCAACTCGCCACCGGGAAGCCGGTGATGGCGCTCGGCGGCTTCAACGGGAGCGATCCGTTTCCCACGCTCGCGGACTTCAAGAAGTACGTGAAGGAAAGGAAGATCCACTATTTCATCGGCACCTCAGGCGGCTCCGGCCGAGGCCCAGGTGGCGGGCCCGGCGGCTCGGGTACCGCATCTGACATCGGCTCGTGGGTACAGAAGCACTTCAAAAAGGTCACCGTCGGCGAAGCGGTCTTCTACGACCTGACCAGTCCCAAGTAGCCCTGATCGTTCCGGGGGGAAGGCGGGGGTTTCGCACGTGGCCCCGGTCCGGACCGGTCCACCCCGTCGGCGTGCCGTCGCCGCGCCGCTGCCCATCGGCAGGAAGCCGAACGTGGGGCGGGCGGCGGCGCGCCGACTGCCGTTCGCGCTCACCCCTCCGGAAGATCTTGTTGCTTCCCGTGGGCGAAGGCGTACTCGACGCGTCCCCGTGCCCGGGTAGCCCTCCGCGTTGCCGCCCGCGCGGCTTGCGGCCGATCGTCGACGATGCGAGGGCGTTGCCGATCACCAGGCACGGGACTACGGTGAGCAACGATCACGCCGCCGCGAAGGGGCCACAAAGGGTGTGCGAGAAGAAGAGGGGCAGCGCCCGTGACAGCGAACTCTCTCACCGGAGTGCTGAACACATACCGAGCCCGGGACGAGACGGAGGCCGGTGATCTCGCGCGTGCCAGGGCGCTGTTGACCTCGGACGATCCATGGCGCCGGTCAACCCCTCTGCACTGCACGGCGTCAGCCGTCATCGTGCACCCGCCTACCCGGCGGGTACTGCTGCGCTGGCACGCGCGTCAGCAGTCGTGGCTCCAGATCGGCGGCCACGCGGACCCCGGTGAGACGGTGCCTTTGCACGTGGCCCTGCGCGAGGGGCGGGAGGAGACCGGGCTCACTGATCTCACCCCTTGGCCGGACGACGCACTCGCGCACCTCGTCATCGTTCCCGTACCCGCGGCAGGCGCGGAGCCGGCGCACGAGCACGCCGACCTCAGATTCGTCCTCGCCTCCGAAACGCCAGAGGCAGCGCGCCCGGAGACGCCCTCGGCGCCCTTGCGCTGGCTTTCGTTCGACGAGGCCCGGCAGACGACGAACGAGGACAATCTACGGGTCACTCTGGACCGCGCGGCTCGGTTGCTCGACGCAGCGGCGTAACCGTCGGCCTCTTCATGCACAACGGACCCCGCGAGGGAAGTGGTTGTGGTCCTCTCCGGTCGGGGAACGCCAAAGGCCCCAGCCGACGAGCCGCACGCCGTACGGGGTGACGCTGGGCACAAGCCGTTCCGCTCTCCGCAACCCGGGACGATGAGGTGCCGCGGTGGGGCGGTGTGAAAATTCAGTGAGGTCGGTGGGCGTGTTTCGAAGTTGCTGACGGGCAGTTGTGCGTATCGAGACCGGATTGCCGAGTCGGCTGGCGCGGCTGTTGAGAGCTGAGGGCGGTGGCCGACCGCCGGTAGGGTCCTTGTCATGCGCGGGCGACCGGGGGCCGCACATCTCGGTGGGGTTTCGGTCCGGGCTCCGGCGGGCAACTTCCCCGTCGCAATACCACACACTGTCAATTCACGTCACCCCTCCGCTTCTTCGGCATGGCTGGTTATCATCGACACCCCCCACGCCCTGCCGAAGCCGGAACCGGACTTTCCCCCAGTCCTGCGCCCCCACCCAGGACTGCGTCTGTTCTCGGCAGTTTCGAGCTGTACCCGCCGTTCCACCGCTCCCCGAGGACTGATGGCTCCCATGGAAACCGACGGCCCGCGAGGGCGGTCGACGACACGCAGGCGCCGTACCGTGCGCCTGCGCACCCTGCTTATTTGGCTGGCAATCGTCCCCATTCTGGCGATGAGCGCCCAAGTGGGCATGACCGTACGGACGTTGCTGGACCAGTCGGAGCACCTGCGCTCCGACGTGGCGGTCGGCGAGCGGGTCGGCGTGCCCCTGTCCAGACTGATGGTCCAGGTGCAGGCCGAGCGGACGGCGACCGCCGCACGGTGGGCGGGCGGCTCCGTGTCCGCGGAGGAACTGCGCGGCAAGCGCCTGGCCACGGACCGGGCCGTGGACGAACTGCTCCGGTCGGCGGACAGAGCCCCGGCGGAGCGGCCCGAGACCGGGCGTCACATCGCGAAGCTGAAGCACAACCTCGCGGACCTGGCCGCGTACCGCGAGCGTGCGGACACCCGCAGGGGAGGCGCGGAACGGACGATCAGCTACTACTCCGGCCTGATCGACCACATGATCCACGTGTACCAGGACGAGTTCAGCCACGCACAGGACGCTGATTTCATCCAGGCGAGCGGCGTGGTCGTCACGATGTTCTCGGTGTCCGAGATGGTGTCCCGGGAGACCGCCCTGCTCGTGTCGGCCGGGCCGTCCAGGCGGCTGAGTTCCTCGGGGTTCACCGAATTCGTCAACTCGGTCGGATCGCAGCGGTATCAGTACTCCGAGTGGGTCGAGCCGTATCTCGCGGCCGAGGACAGAGCGGCCTACCAGCGGATCATCGGCTCCGACGGCTGGAAGACCAAGGAGCGCATCGAGAACGCGGTCATCTCCGACCACCGGAACCTCGGGTCCGGCGTCAGGCTGCCGAGGGAGGTCCGCGCCTGGCAGGCCGCGCACCAACAGTTCGTGGGGCGCCTTGACGCCCTCAACGTGAAGCAGGCGCGCGACGTCATCGCACGGGCCGACGCCAAGGCCGCGAAACTGGAGACGCAGGTCGCCTGGCTGATCGTCGGAAACGGCGGAGCCCTGCTGGCCGTCGCGGCCGTCATCGTGTTCACCACGCGCTCCGTGCTCCGCCGCCTGAACCGTCTGCACCGGCGTACGGTGGCCATCGCCGAGGACACGCTGCCGGGTGTCGTGGCCCGGCTCCGGCGTGGCCAGCCGGTCGATGACGACGCCCTGCCGGCGGTCAGCGGGGACCAGGACGAGGTCGGACGTATCAGCGACGCGTTCGCCCGGGTCGTCTCGGTCTCCGTCGACGGGCATGCGCAGCTCGCGGCCGAGCGCCATGGCTTCGGTGTGTTCGCCGCCGGCATAGCCTCGCGCACCGGGAACCTGGTCAGCCGTCAGCTGGCACTCACCGACGAACTTCAGGACGCCTTCGGCCACGACGAAGAGCTTCTCGCCGGGTTGATGCGGTCCGACCAGCTGACGGTGGGTATGCGGCGGCAGATCGAGAACCTGCTCATCCTGGCGGGCGGCGAGATCCCTGATCCGCACACCGAGCCCATGCGCGTCGCCGACCTGCTGCGCGAAGCCGCGGCGGAGGTCGAGGACTTCCGGCGGATCGAGCGTCAGGCCCTGGACGAGATCAGCGTGGAACCGCGGGTGGTCAGCGAGATCAGCCACCTCCTGGCGGAACTCCTCGACAACGCCACGCGGTTCTCGCCGCCGCAGTCGAAGGTGGTCGTACGTGGCGAACTCGTGTCAGACGGGTTGCTGGTCGAGATCGAGGACCGTGGCCCCCGGGTGACCGCCGCGACCTACGAGGAGATGAACGCACGCCTGCGCTCGGCCCCGCCGTATTCCGTCCTGGCCGAGAACGCGCACCGGCTCGGTCTCTTCGTGGTCGGCCACCTCGCCGAACAGCTCGGCGCGACGGTGACGCTGCGCCGCTCGGTATACGGGGGGACGTCGGCCGTGGTCATCCTTCCCGAGAATCTGCTGGTTCCGACCGAATCGGCCCGGGCGGGAACGGAAACCTCTCGTGCGTCGGAGCCGTCCGCCCCGGCACCGGGCCTTCTCGTCGGTCCCGGGGGCGGGCCCCGGGACAAGCCCGAGGACGAACCCAGGGGTAAATCCCAGGACGAGCCCACGGGCGGACGCCAGGACGACGGCGGGAACGAGGGCAACGGGGAAGGCGCAGGCGAAAGCGAAAACGAAGGCGAAGGCGAAGGCGAAAGCCCGCCCGGTCCCATCGTGCGTACGAAGAGCGGGCTGCCCAGCCGTCGGAAGCCCGGAAGCTCGCCCGGACGGCCGGCGAGTGAGCCTCCGGCCCCTTCCGCGGCACCGGACCGACAGGCGAAGCCCGCCCTCCCCGAGCGGGTACCGCAGGCCCACATCGCCAAGCAGCTCCGCGCGCCACGCACAGCGGAAACCGCCACCGGGCAGGACGCGGCGACGCCGGAAGAGGTGGCTGACGCCTGGGCGGACTACGAACACGGCACCCAGACAGTGGAAGAAGAGCTCCGACAGGATCAGCCATGACGACAACGAACGACATGATCTACAGCGTCCTGGACAACAACCTGAGCAGGATCGCAGGTGTCCAAGGAGCCGTCCTCCTGTCCAACGACGGGATCAAACTCAGCTCGTACCAGCTGGAACGGGACCGGGCGGAGCGCATAGCCGCCGCGGCCTCCGGCATCGCGGCCACCATGAAGGCGCTGTCCAGGGAGATCGACGGCGGCCGGGTGATCCGCCAGCTGGTGGAGCTGGATAACAGTTACCTCTGCATCGTCGGATGCGGGGAGGGCAGCACGCTCATCGTGGTGACCTCCCGCAAGGCGCGGCTCGGTGAGCTGGGTGGGGAAGCCGTGCGGACCGCCCAGGCGCTCGGTGAGTGGCTGAGCACGCCTGAGCGCGGCGGGACGCAGCCGTCGTAATGGCGGACGAGCCCGAGCCGCGACAGGGCGGCAGCCGCCGGACGCGGTTGTACGCGCTGACCGATGGCCGTACGGAGGCTGCCCGCACCGTCCTCACCATGGAGACCACGATCACGGCGGTGGCCGTCGCCGACGGTCACGCCGGTCTGCCCACCGAGTGGCAGGCCGTCCTCGCCATGTGTCCGCCACCGGGCGGCCTGGCGGTCGCCGAGATCGCGGCGCGCATGCACATGCGCCTCACTCCGACGACGCTTCTTCTCGGTGAACTCGCGGACCGGGGGCTGATCACACACCGGCCGCCCCTGAAGGAGACCGAGACCACCAACGTCCACCTGCTCATGAGAATCAGGGACAACCTTGCCCGGATATGACACCCCTGCCCAGGAAGTTCGTCCCGTCAAGATCCTCATCGCTGGGGGATTCGGCGTCGGCAAGACGACCCTGGTCGAGACGGTCTCCGAGATCGAGCCGTTGCGGACCGAGGAGCGGCTGACGAGCGCGGGCGTCGGCGTCGACGACCTCGACGGCATCGAGTCCAAGGCGGTCACCACCGTCGCGATGGACTTCGGCCGCATCACCCTCACCGACGCACAGGTCGTCCTCTACCTGTTCGGCACACCGGGCCAGGAGCGCTTCTGGTTCATGTGGGACGACCTGCTGAACGGGGCACTCGGGGCGATCGTGCTGGTCGACACACGACGCCTCGACCGCAGCTTCCCGGCTGTCGACTTCTTCGAGAACCGGGGACTTCCCTTCGTGGTCGGTGCGAACTGTTTCCACGGAGAACAGCCGTACACCGTCGAAGAGATCCGGGCGGCGCTTCATCTGGTCGACCCGGAGACACCCGTCCTCCTGCTCGACGCCCGCTCCCGGGACGACGTGCGCGGTGCGCTGCTCTCGCTGCTGGACATGCTCATCGCCCGAGCGGACGTCGTGGCATCCGGCTGACCCGGAAGAGGGCCGCACATGCACGGGTCCTCGTGTGCGGCTGAAGGCCATCATCGTCCTGGATCCGCAGCCTCTGCCACACGCTTCAGGGACAGGAGGTGCTGGAGTCGCTCGGATCCCGTTCGCACTCTTCCAACGAGGCTCCCTCGAAGACCGCGGCAGGGAGGAGCCCCAGCCCTACCAGGAAGAACGCCGCTCCTGTCGCGCCGCAGTACCGGGAGATGCGGGTTGCCGCGGCCGCGAGGACGCTGATGCCCCGGCCCGGCGGGGGCGTCGATGTGTTCATGTTCGCGGTTCACTCCGAAGCCGCACTCCGTGCACCTGGAATTCGTTCGGCCGCTCTTCCATCGGATTGCTGAACGGGAGCCGTTGCAGGCTCGTTCTCAATGCCAGCCGTACGCAGTGGGCCCGATGCCAAGGACCGGGGAACGTGAACGCATCCACGAGGCCGAGAGCGCTCTTCAACGTCATCGTACTGGCCCTTGTCGCCTTCTTCGCTTTGAGCGCGTGCGGGATCACTCATTTCTGGCGGGAGTCGGCTGGGGAGGAGAGACTCACGGGCAGGGTGAGGGTGGACGGTTCCAGCACCGTCGCCCCGCTGGCCACGGCCGCCGCGCAGTTCTACGCCGACAAGCAGCCCGGCGTCCGGGTAACCGTCAAAACCTCCGGCACCGGTGGAGGCTTCAAGAAGTTCTGCGCGGGCGCCACGGACATCACCGACGCCTCACGGGTGATCAAGGAGACGGAGAAGGCGGCATGTGAGAAGAAGGGCGTCAGGTACGAAAAGCTGTCGCTCGCCAATGACGCCCTGACCGTCGTGGTCAACAAGAACGCGCACTGGGTGGACTGCCTCTCGACCGAGCAGCTGAAGCGGATCTGGGAACCGGGCTCCGACATCACGAACTGGCACCAGGTCGACCCGCGCTTTCCCGACGAGCCCCTGGTCCTTTTCGGCCCCGACAGGGACTCGGGCACATTCGACTACTTCACCAGGGCCATCAACGGCGAAGAGGGCGCCTCCCGCACCGACTACAGGCCGACCGCGGACGACAACGACACGGTTCGGGGCGTCGCCGGTTCCCGGGGAGGGATGGGCTACTTCGGCTTCTCCTACTCCGAGGAGAACGAGAGCAACCTCAAATCCCTCATGATCGACGCCGGGGACGGTTGCGTCGTCCCCAGCGTCACAAGCGTGCAGGACGGCACGTACAAGCCGCTGTCCCGGCCCCTGTTCATCTACTCCACCACGAAAGCGCTGAAGCGGCCGGAGGTGGAGGACTTCGTGGAGTACTTCGTCGAGCACCACGCCAACATCACGGCGAGCACCCGGTTCGTCCCGCTCGACTCCGCGCAGGCACGCAAGCTCAAGTCGGACCTCAAGAGACTCAAGGCAGCGGCCGGGTGATTCCGCCTCCGCGAGGCGCGGGCCGCCTCCGCGAGGCGCGGGCCGCCTCTGCGAGGCGCGGGCGTACCTTGCGGTCGGCGCCGGGCTGACCCGGCCCGGACCTCGCGTGCCTCTGGCCTGGCCCGATCGGCGGCGGAGTCACCAGACCCGAGCCTATCGGCATAGCCGCCGCACACACCACGAACTCACGCGATCACCGTGTGTGCCGAGCCGCAGGTCCCACGGTCGTATCGGACGTCGTTATGCGTGCAACGCCTGCGACAGCGCGTCAACGGTCACGTCCACGATGGCCGTGAGCTGCGCCGGGCTCGCCCCGGCCCTGCTCATGACGGCGAGCGACTGGTTCACAGCCGCCGCGTGAACGGCGAAAGCCTCGGCGTCCTGGTCGGTGAGTCGGCCGGCCTTCAGTGCGGCGCGCAGGCGCGCGCGCTGGGAGCCGAGCGCCTGCTTGGCGTGCGCAGCGACCTTCGGGCTCAGTACTGGAATTGCCATGGCCGACTGGGCGATCAGGCATCCATCAGGTAGTCCGGGATCGGCTATGCGCTCGAGGGTGACCTCGAAGAACCCACGAACAGCGGCAACGGGTTCCGAGGCCGCACACGACAGGGCGGCGTCGTACTTCGCCCCGTAGCGCGCGGCGTAGAGGTCCAGGCAGCGCAAAAAGAGCGTGTCCTTGTCGCCGAGGGAGGAGTAGATGGAACTGCGGTTCAGGCCGGTTGCCCGGGACAAATCGTCCAATGAGGTGTCGGCGTAGCCGTCGCGCCAGAACTGGATCATCGCGGCGTCGAGCGCCGTGTCCATGTCGAACTGCTTCTTGCCTGCCACGCGGCCACTTCCTTGCCGATGCGTCGATGGTTGGGGCTGTGTCGCGCACCATTCTATCTTGAACTGCTCGGTTCAAGATGTGTTAGCCTTCAAGCGTGGTCAGGCCGGGCATACCGCGCACTTTTCGTGACCGCACGAGAAACACACAGCTCGTGGCCCCAGCCGCCGTCAGCCACACCGTCCCAACCGCACACCTGACACCGACGGAGGACCCCTGTGACCGGCCCCGCAACCAGCACTCCGCATGCCTTCGAAAGCAACCCCGTCCGTGACCTGCCCCTACAGCATCTGGCCGGTTTCACCCACCGCTGGGTCGACGCGGACGGCGTCCGCCTCCACGCCGTCGAAGGCGGACGGCCGGGCGCCCCGGCCGTCGTCCTGCTCGCCGGGTTCCCGCAAACCTGGTGGGCCTGGCGAAAGGTGATGCCCGGCCTCGCCCACCAATTCCACGTCATCGCGATTGATCTGCCTGGTCAGGGCCACTCCGAGCGTCCGGAGCGCAGCTACGACACGCACACGGTCGCCGCGCACGTCCAGGCCGCCGTGAAGGCCCTCGGAGTGTCGACGTACTCCCTGGTCGCCCACGACATCGGTGCCTGGGTCGCTTTCTCCCTCGCCCTCAACTTCGAGAACCACCTGCGCCGGCTCGCTCTGCTCGACGCCGGGATTCCCGGTATCACTCTCCCGGAGGCGATCCCCACCGATCCGGATCGAGCGTGGAAGACGTGGCATTTCGCGTTCCACCTCGTGCCCGACCTGCCCGAGACGCTGCTTGCCGGCCGTGAACGCGAGTACGTCGACTGGTTCCTGAAGGTGAAGACTCTGTCTCCCGACACGTTCGACGACGCCGAAGTCGACCACTACGCGGCGTCCGTCGCCGCCGAGGGCGGCCTGCGCGCTTCCCTCGCGTACTACCGGGACGCCGCCGAGTCTGCGCGCAAGAACCGCGAAGCGCTCGAGTCGCGGCACCTGAGCGTGCCCGTCCTCGGAATCTCCAGCAGTCACGGTTCCATTCCGGACATGGCCGCCTCCATCGGCCCATGGGCCGACAACACCACCCGCGTCATCGTGCCCGACGCCGGACACTTCATCCCCGACGAGCAGCCCGAAGCCGTCGCCGCCGCGGTAACGGACTTCATCGCCGCCGACGACTGACGCCCCTCGAACTCGCCCGACCGCCCCGTCCATGGCCGCCCGAAACTCGGACGACCAAGTCCGACGACCACCTCCTGGCCGGGTGGAGGAACATGGGACGGCAGCGGGGCGGGCGGCGACACCGAGATGGGGGGATCGGGTGCCCACTCGGCTGCGCGTCGGCCGGGGGCGCCGGGCAGGACTGATGCGTTCTCAGCCGGCGAGATGAGCCGATCGCCTGTCTCATCTTTCCTGTGGATCGATGAGTTGCAGCGGACCGAACAGGGATGGAAACGTGCCGGGTTGGCGTACGTTCCGGGGGGTGCCGGAGCATCGTCGAGTGGCGGGGGACCGGTGCCAGATCTGGCCGGGCGGGCGGACCTGGTTGTTCGGCCGGGCTCTCTCCCGCGGCTTCGGTAAGCGTCTTCAGCGCACCAGGAGTTCGATGGCGACCTTCAGCCGTTCGAGGTAGAACTCCCGTGATGCGGCCTGATGCTTGAGGCCGATCGATGCGCTGATCATCGTCTGTGCGACAAGGGGGGCAGCCTCTCGTCCTGACTCGACGGCGATCGCTTCTGTGATCAGTTCCTCGAAACGTCGCGGCGCGGTCTCGGCGATCTCTCCGAGGAGGTCGGGGTTGTCCTCGATGATCGCCGAGACATCGCGCGTCAGCGGGCCGATGTAGCGGCCCGCCCACTGGTCGAACGCTTCGACGAGGCGCTGTGGAAGGGGACGGCCGGTGTCGGCCAGGACATGTTCGACCGCTGTGATGTCCCGCTCCAGGGCCTGGGCGACCGCGGCACGGAACAGAGTCTCCTTCGAGGAGAAGAGGAAGTAGAGCCCGGGCCGGGAGATGTGCGCCGCCCGCGCCACCTCCTCCATCGAGGTCTTCCGGTAACCGAAGCGCGCGAACGTGACCATGGCGGAGTCCAGAACCATGGTCCGGCGGTCGGTACCGGCGACTGTCGACGGCCGGTGGCCGGCATCGGGACTGCTCATGGACCGAGCATACGAGTGAGAGTCGTACTATACAAATCAAGTCTACTGAGTATAGTCGCCGCCATGACTTGCGCACGGATCTCCACCCCCTTCACCGCCTCCAGCACGACGGACGAGGTACTGCGGGGCGTCGACCTCACCGGTGTCCGGGCAATCGTGACGGGAGCTTCCTCGGGAATCGGGACCGAGACGGCTCGTGCGTTGACCGCTGCCGGGGCAGAGGTGACGCTCGCTGTCCGGAACCCGACTGCGGGTGACGCCGTCGCTGAGACGATCGCGAAGTCGACCGGAGGGATACGGCCCCGAGTCGTCCGGCTCGACCTCGCCGACAGGACCACCGTCACGCGATTCTTTGACGCGTGGGGCGGCCCGCTTCACCTGCTGATCAACAACGCGGGCGTGGTCACTGGTGGCCTCGAACGAACACGTGAGGGCTGGGAGCTGCAATTCGCGACGAACCATCTCGGCCACTTCGCCCTCGCCAACGGCCTTCATGACGCCCTGGCCCTGGGGGCGGCCGACCGCGACGGAGCACGGATCGTCTCGGTCAGTTCGACGGCGCACATGCGTTCCGGCATCGATTTCGACGACCTCCACTTCGAGCGTCGCAGCTACGACCCGCAGATTGCCTACGCCCAGTCGAAGACGGCGAACTCACTCTTCGCCGTCGAGGCGACTCGTCTCTGGGCGTCCGACGGCATCGTTGCCAATGCGGTGAATCCCGGCGGTGTCGCGACGGGACTGCAGCGGAACTTCACCAGGCAGCAGAAGGAGTCGCTCGATGCGGCCGAAGCCGCCGGAGTCTTCACGTACAAAACGGTCGAGCAGGGGGCTGCCACCAGCATCGTCGCGGCCGTCGCCCCGGAGTTCGCGCACTCCGGAGGCCACTACCTTGACGATTCACAAGAGGCCTACACCGTCACGAACGACGCCGACCTCGCGCAGCATCCGCACGGTGTCAAGCAATGGGCGCTCGATCCCGAGACCGCCAAGCGCCTCTGGAGGGTCTCGACCGACCTACTCCGCGTCTGACCCTCTCGACGCCACAGCAAGTGGCTTCGCCGCCTCCGCCCCGCTGCTGGAACGGATCGACCTTCGCGGCGTCGTCGTCACTGCCGATGCGACGCACACCCAGCGCGCCCACGCCGAGCACGTCATCACCGCTGGCGGCCACCACCTCCTGGTCGTGAAGGGCAACCAGAAGAAGCTGCGCAAGCAGCTGCGGTGCCTGCCATGGAAGCCGATTCCGCCGCAGGCCCGTACTACCGGGGCCGGACACGGCCGCCGTGAGGTCCGCTGCCTGAAGGTCTGCACCGTCCGGCCAGGTCTGCTCTTCGCGCACGCGGTCCAGGCGATGGAGGTCAAGCGCCGGCGCACCCACCGCAAGGACCGGCAAGGCCGAGGCCAAGACCGTCTACGCGATCACCGGCCTGCTGCCCGAGCAGGTCTGCCCACCACAACTCGACGAACTCGCCCGGTAACACTGGTCGGTTGCGGCCCTGCACCACTTGCGGGACGTCACCTACGGCGAGGACGCTTCACGAATATGCACCGGCATCCCACCCCGCGCCATGGCCGCCCTTGGCGGATGCGGCGCACCAGCTAGGCCAGTTGCCTGACGTCCGGGGGTGCCGCACACGTCGACCGGAGCGCACATACGCTCTGCGTCGTAGCCGCCGCACTCGCAAAGATGCGCCAACAGTCCAACCTTGCCGCCCTCGGCCCGCACCGCGACCGGATCGCCGACAACCCGACCGAGTGATCCCGGCCTCCGCCGACAACCCGGCGGGGGCGGATACTTCGGGCATGGCTGCGAGGTGCCGGTGCTCCCGGTCCGGCTGTTCCCCCTCCCTCGGCAGGCCGCACCGGTACCTGGAGAACGGCGCTCGGGTCCGCAACCGCCCGTGGGCACAAAGCGGCCCGCCCGGAAGCTTTTCGGGCGGGCCGCCTGCGTATCAAGAGGCTGCTGCCTCCATGAGCACCCCTGACGGGGGCGACGGGAGGGCGTCGGTGTGCGTGTCCCTCGGTGCCGTACGCCGTGTCAGTCGGCGGCGGTGGCGAGGGCGCTCTTGCTGGAGCCGGTCGAGGAAGTGGGCGGTCCGGCCTTCTTCAGCGGGACTTCGATGACGAAGAGGGCGGCGAGGAAGGCGAGCGCGCACAGAATGGCGGTGGTCAGAAAGATGTGGCTGGTACCGGTGGCGACCGCCTGGAGGTAGACGTCCTTGGCTCCGGCGGGCTGCACGGGCTGGACGGCGCGGGTGAACAGGGAGCCGAAGACGGCGACGCCGAGCGATCCGCCCAGAGTGCGGAAGAGGTTGACCGAACTCATCGCGGCGCCCATGTTGCGCAGCGGGACGCTGTTCTGCGCGATGGTGCCGGCCATCTGCATGGAGAAGCCCAGGCCGATGCCGACGAGGACCATGTAGGCACTGGTCAGCCAGGAGGACGTGTGCGTGTCCATGGTGGTGAGCAGTCCCATGCCCGTGGTGAGGAAGACGGCGCCGAGGACGGGGAAGATCTTGTACCGGCCGGTTGCCGACATGATCTTGCCGGCGATGGTCGAGACGATCACGACGGGGATCACCATGGGCAGCATCAGCAGTCCGGAGTTGGTGGCCGAAGCGCTCTGCACGGTCTGCTGGAACAGGGGGAGGTACAGGCCCGCGCCGAACATGACGACACCGGCGACGAGGATCAACACCATCGCGAGCGGGAAGTTGCGATGGTTCGTGAACACGCTGAGGGGCAGCAGCGGCTCGCTGACCCGCTTCTCCACGGCGACGAACGCGCTGAGCCCGAGCACGGCTACGGTGCCGAGGCCGATGACCTGCCAGGAGCCCCACGCGTAGGTGGTGCCGGCCCAGGTCGCTGCCAGGACGACCGCGGTGATGGAGACGGTGAGAAGCGCGATGCCGGCCCAGTCGATACGGGCCTTGATGCGCTGGGCGGGCAGGTGGAGCATCAACGCGAGCCACACCAGGGCGATCAGACCGAGCGGCAGGTTGATGTAGAAAGCCCAGCGCCAGTCGAAGTGGCCGGTGATGAATCCGCCCAGCAGTGGGCCGCCGATGGTGCCGATGGCCATGACGGAGGCGGTCATGCCCTGGTACTTGCCGCGCTCACGCGGCGGCACGAGCGCACCGATCAGCGCGAAGGCTCCCGCCCCGATGCCGCCGGCACCGACGCCCTGTACGACGCGGAAGGCGATGAGTCCGGTCATCGACTGGGCGGCTCCGCACAGAGCCGAGCCGACGATGAACAGTGCGGTTGACGCCAGGTACATGCGCTTGCGCCCGAACAGGTCACCGAACTTGCCCCAGACCGGCGTGGTCACGGCGGTGACGAGCGTGTAGGCGGTCACCACCCAGGAGATGTGCTCCAGCCCGCCGAGGTCGCCGACGATGGTCGGCATCGCTGTGCTGACGACCATGTTGTCGAGCATCGAGAGCAGCATCGCGAGCATGACGCCGAGCAGCACCCAGCGCACGTTCTTCGGCACAGCTGGGGGGTCTGCGGAGGGGAGAGCTGCAGACATGACGAATCACTCTTTTCGGGCATTGGATGATCAAGAAGTGGAAGTGCGGTGTACGGCGACCTCGCGACCGCCACGCCAGGACAGCACACCGACTCAATAAATGCAACTGCTCTACTTTTAAGGTCGGTCAACCGAAAGGTGGTATCCTCGGTACGCCCCACGCCGGGACAGGGTCCGCACCGGTGGGGCGCCGCGAGCGCGAGGAGGCCGGCACCCGCCGGGTCATCGCCGTATGCGTAACCCCGGGGTCAGTCGATGCCCATGGGGCTACGCGAGCAGCCACTGCGCCACCGCATGGCCGCAGCCGTCGCCCTCACTCCCAGCCGGGCCCTGCCCGGCTCGTATTGCAAAACGCCGTGCTGTTTCGGCAGCATCCAGGTGTGAACAGTGCGAAGAAGGATGTTCTGGAAGCGGTGGGGCCCCGGCTGCGGGAGCTGCGGCGTCGCCGCGGACTCACGCTGGCTGAACTCTCCCAGCGGACCGGGATCAGCGAGAGCACGCTGTCTCGTCTGGAGGGCGGCAGTCGCAAGCCCACCTTGGAGCTGCTGCTGCCACTGGCCGAGATCTACGCGGTGCCCCTCGACCACCTCGTCGGGGCGCCCCGAACAGGAGACCCGCGCATTCATCTGCGTCCGGTGGTCCGGGGGGACAGGACGTTCGTGCCGCTCAGTGATCCCGGCGGCGTTCAAGCGTACAAGCTGCTCATTCCACCCACGTCTCATGCCGAGCCGGAGTTGCAGACCCATGAGGGGTTCGAATGGCTCTATGTGCTCGGCGGGCGGCTCAGGCTGCTGCTGGGTGACCAGAGCCTGAGCCTGAAACCAGGTGAGGCCGCGGAGTTCGACACGCATGTGCCGCACTGGCTCGGCGCCGACGGCGACCAGGCCGTCGAACTCCTCATTCTGTTCGGACGCCAGGGGGAACGGGCCCATCTGAGGGCCCGCAGCACCTGACCCGGTCGCCGGGGAATGTGGGGGGCGCCGGTGGCCGGAGCCTTGCGGGGCATGCCGTCAGAGTGTGATGTCACCATCTGCCAGGGTGTGACGTCACCACGGATGCGGCCAATCTCATGCTGTTCTGGCAAGGCTGCCTTTCGTGTCGGGTCACACGCCCCTCCGGAGCTGCCCGCATCCCGCTGTGCCGCTCACCACGCCTTGCCGCTTCAGCAAGAATATTTGTTGCCCCTGGACCCGTGCGCGCAGGCTGCGTCCAGCAAGCGCTGGCTCACAGCCGAAAGCCGGTACCTCTTGGAACCGGCCGTGTCCCCTTCTCCTTTCCCCGGGACACTCCTTCGGCCTGAGCGGCATGCAGCAGGCGAAACAGCCGGGGAGGCAGCAGATGGAAAATCGTCATGTCGTGATCATTCCTATCGAGATCGACGAGGAGAAGGAGAGCGAATACCTTGCCGCATGGCAGGACGCCGCGGAAGTGATGGCCGCTCAGCCCGGCTTCATCCGGACGTACATGTTCCGCACCATCGTGCCCGGCAGCAGATTCTCCCTGGTGAACGTGGCCGAATGGGAATCCACCTCTCACTGGGAGAAGGCGATGAACGTGTGCCCGATGCTGGGACAACAGATAGCCGTCGCCCATGCCTCGAACTATGAGGCGATCCGCACGGTCCTGCCTGCTGAGGGCCCGGCCCCCGGACAGGGACACACACCCGAGGCCCTGTCCCCGGCCGAGGCGCACCGTCAGGTCGCGGACGGGACACTCACGCTGGTCGATGTCCGGGAAGACGACGAATGGGCAGTACGCCACCCGGCCGGCGCCGTCCACGCTCCTCTCAGCACGCTGCCCGCCTCGCTGCCAGACCTGCCCGACGGCCCGCTGGCCTTCGTCTGCCGTACGGGCTCTCGCAGCGTGCAAGGCGGTGCGCGGGCGATCCGCGCGGGCCGGACCGCCGTCTTCAGCGTGGCAGGCGGCCTTGAGGCATGGGAAGCGGCAGGGCTGCCGGTCACCCGCGCCGACCGCGGGGGAGCGGAGAACAACCGTGACCGCGCCGAAGCCGCGGTGCGCGAGGCCTGAGGACGGACAACGACCGGCGGACAACCCTCGTACCGGCCGGCTGGCCAGCCGCCCGCCCGCCCGTATGAGGCGTTCGGGCCGCCGCCCGCCTCGCCCCACCGGGAGAATCCTGAAAATCCCGGCCGCCGTTTCCGCAGAGAGCGATGACGCGAGGCGCTGGCGCCATGAGCAGTTCGTAGCAGCGCGCGCCTGTGACACGACGGGGGCGCGGTCAGGCGGCGGTGCCCCCCCAATTTCCCAGACTTCACATTCCACCCGGCTACCCGGTTACACCATTCCCAGCAGGAGCCGTACCATGTTTTTCGTCGACACCCTGGAGTTCGCGGGCTTGGGCAACCGCAGTTACCTTGCTGGCGGTTCGCACACAGCGGTCGTGGTCGATCCGCCGCGAGACGTCGACCAGATCATCGCCACCGCCGCCCGGCACGGGGTGCGCATCGCCTACGTGGCGGAGACGCACCTGCACAACGACTACGTCACCGGCGGGCTGGAACTGGCCCGCCTCACCGGCGCCCGGTACCTGGTCCCGGCCGACGCCGACGTCTCCTTCTCCCGCACCCCCGTCTCGGACGGCGACTCGGTCGAGGTGGACGAGCAATTGGTGCTGCGGGCGATCGCCACTCCGGGCCACACCCCGCACCACACCTCCTACGTGCTGGAGGAGGACGGCCACGCGGTAGCGGTCTTCACCGGCGGCTCGCTCCTGATCGGCACCGTGGGGCGTCCGGACCTCGTCGACCCCCGGCTGACCGAGCAACTGGCCCGGGCGCAGCACACTTCCGCTCACCGGCTGGCGGCCACGCTCGACGATGAGGTGCCCGTGCTGCCCACGCACGGCTTCGGCAGTTTCTGCTCCTCCTCCCAGGCCGAAGGCGACGCCACCACGATCGGCAAGGAACGCGCCGGCAACGACGCTCTCACCTTGGACGAGGACACCTTCGTCAAGCGGCTCCTGGACGGGCTGGACGACGTTCCCGCCTACTACGCGCACATGGGTCCCGCCAACGCCGCCGGTCCCTCGCCGGTCGACCTGACCCCGCCCGAGCCCGCCGACGCCCACGAGATCGCCAAGCGGCTCGCAGCCGGCGAGTGGCTGGTGGACCTGCGCAGCCGGACCGCCTTCGCGGACGGCCATGTGGCCGGGTCGTTCAACTTCGAGGGCACCGGCCAGCCGGCCACCTACCTGGCCTGGCTGATCCCGTGGGGCAAGCCGGTCACCCTGCTCGCCGAAACCCCGGCGCAGATCTCCGACGCCCAGCGGGAGCTGGTCCGGGTCGGCATCGACCGCCCGGCCGCCGCCGCCACCGGAAACCCGGCCGCCTGGATACGCGAAGGAGAACAGCTCGCCTCCTTCCCCCGTGCCCGCTTCACCGCCCTCGCCGAGGCACGCGAGCGCGGCGAGGACGTGGTGGTCCTGGACGTCCGCCGGAATTCCGAGCGTGCGAACGGCTTCATCACCGGCTCCGTGCACATTCCGCTCCACGAGCTGCACGGCCGGATCGGCGAGGTGCCCGGCGGCACGGTGTGGGTGCACTGCGCCGGCGGCATGCGCGCGGCAATCGCCGCCTCCCTCCTGGACGCGACCGGACGGAAGGTCGTCGCCGTCGATGACGGCTTCGAGGCCGCCCTCGACGCGGGCCTGAACCTCACCCGCCCCTGACTCCCTTGCCCACCCGCACAACGAAGGCACTGATGTCCCTCTCCCTCCGCGGTCATCGCAGCCCCGACACCGAACAGGCCCGCATCCGCGTCAGCGGCGACCATGCCGCACCACTGGGCGGGCTCGGACACAGCGGGATCAGAGCGTGACCGCCCTCATCCTGGCCCTGACCGCCGGAGCCGTCGTCGGTCTCGCCCTCGGCGCCCTCGGTGGCGGCGGCGGCGTCCTGGCTGTACCGGCGCTGATCTACCTGCTCGGCTTCACCCCCGCCGCGGCCGTCACCGCGAGCCTGATCATCGTCACCGTGACCTCCCTGACCGCCCTGTACGCGCACGCCCGGGCAGGCCACGTGCGGTGGAAGGCGGGAGCGGCGTTCGCGGCCGCCGGGATCCTCCCGGCGGCCGCCGCCGGAGCAGCCTCCGCCCACTTGCCCCAGGCGCTCCTCACCACCGCCTTCGCCGCTGTAGCAGCTGTCGCCGCCGTCGCCATGCTCCGGACCGGTGGGGCCACCCGCCATGGAGGCGGCGACGTACGGCTCGGCAAGGCGGCCGGGACCGGAGCCGGCCTGGGCACCCTGACCGGGCTGCTCGGTGTAGGCGGCGGCTTCCTCGCCGTCCCCGCCCTGGTCTCCGTCCTGGCCTTTGAGATGGAGGCAGCCGTCGGCACCAGCTTGCTGGTCATCACGGCCAACTCGCTGGCTTCTCTGGCCACTCGCTCCGGCGCCGCTGCCTCGCTCGACTGGGCGACGACCGGCCCGTTCATCGGCGCCGCGATCCTGGGCGCCTGGGACGGCAAGCGCATGGCCGCGAAGGTCTCCGGGCCCCGCTTGCAGCGCGCTTTCGCGGTCGTCCTGTTGGCCGTGGCCGCCTTCATGCTCGCTGCGGCCGTGACCTGACCACCACTCAGCTCGACGCCGGCATCTCCAGCCGGGCCCGCATCCGCTCGGCAACCCTGTGGTGGGTGGTGCCGTCCTGCCCATGGACAGCGGGCGCATCGAGGACGCGCGGCGTGGCAGCAGTCGTGCTGCCGCGAAGAGCCACTGACCTTTGCCTCACAGCAGACCTGACGGGCCGGTGACAGCGGGCGCTTCCCCGTACCGGGCGGGAAGCGTCCGCTGCGCTGCTCACACCACACACCATGACCTCGCGAGGGTGACTCGGCCCAAGAGATGTCGCGAGCCGCGATGAGTTCTGCGGCGTCCGGCGGTCGTACTGTCGGACCCGGCACCGAGGAGGACTTCTGATGCGCAGCGTGACCTGTTCGATGGGTGTCTCACTCGATGGATACATCGTCGGGCCGGACGGCGGCTTCGACTGGACGGCGCCCCTGGAGGAGGTCTTTCGCTTCGCCACCGACGAGGTGCGAGAGGCCGGCGTCCACCTGCTGGGACGACGGCTGTACGAGACAATGCTGTACTGGGAGACCGCCGACCAGAATCCCTCGCTCGACTTCTCGACGCTCGAGTTCGCCGCGATCTGGAAGCGGCTCCCCAAGGTGGTGTTCTCCACCACGCTTTCGGCGGTACAGGGCAATGCCCGCTTGGCCTCAGGCGGCCTGGCGGAAGAGATCGAGCGTTGGCGGGCCGAGCCGGGGGACGGCGACATCGCGATCGGCGGCGCGACGCTCGCCGCCGAGGCGGCCGCGTTGGGGCTCATCGACGAGTACCGGATCCGGATCCACCCGGTGCTGGTCGGCGGCGGCATTCCGTTCTTCCCCCAGCACGAGCGCCGGGTGGACCTCGAACTCGTCGAGACCCGCACCTTCAGCTCGAAAGTCGTCCACCTCCGCTACCGGGTGGTGTGTCAGCCGGCCGGTCCGTCGAGCCTTGGGGAAGGCCGAGCCGGCCAGTGACGCCCTCTCGTGTTCGACGCCGGCTCGCCCGCGGCGGGTCGGCACGCCGAGGGTTCGGCGCGTGGGGGATGCCGACACTGCTGAGGTCCCGCTCAGCCACCGCGTGCTGACGGCGCTCGGCGAAGGCGCCGTCGGCTGCGACGACGGCATGGGTGCTGAGCCCGTCATACCCGTGTTCGCCGAACTCGGCGATGACCGCGTCGATCACGTGCTGACGGATCCGGGCGGTGCGGCCTCCGGGCCGACGGCGGCCCGAAGGCGGACGGGTGCCATCCGGCCTTGGGCCTGCGGGAGCCATCGCTGAATACCTTTGCTCGGAACGTCGTCGTTGTGACAGGGTCCTGACGCGGCATACGTTGCACTAGTTGCGTGATCCGCAGGAAGGACGAGATCCGTGATGCCGCCTGTTCCCGCCGACCCGGCCGTGGTGCACCCGATGCCCGAGCAGCCGAGGTTGGTGCTGCTGAAACCCCTGATCACCTCACCGCTGATCGAGGCCGGGGACTTCTCCTACTACGACGACCCCGATGACCCGACCGCTTTCGAGACGCGCAACGTGCTGTACCACTACGGGCCGGAGAAGCTGGTCATCGGGAAGTTCTGCGCGCTGGGCGAGGGCGTGCGGTTCATCATGAACGGTGCCAACCACCGCATGGACGGCCCCTCCACGTTCCCCTTCCCGATCATGGGCGGTTCCTGGTCCGAGCACTTCGACCTCATCACCGGCCTGCCCGGACGAGGCGACACTGTGGTGGGTCATGACGTCTGGTTCGGCTACCGGTCCATGGTGATGCCCGGCGTCCGCATCGGGCACGGAGCCGTCATCGCCTCCGGCTCCGTCGTCGTCGGCGACGTGCCCGACTACGGCATCGTCGGCGGTAACCCCGCCCGCCTCATCCGCCGCCGCTACAGCGACGCCGACATCGACCGCCTCCTCGCCCTGGCCTGGTGGGACTGGCCGCTCCAGCACCTCACCGAACACATCCGCACGATCATGTCCGGCACCATCGACGACCTGGAAGACGTGGCGCCGTAGCAGCGGGAAACCGAACGTCAGGACGCACCAACCCAGCAGGCCACGGACCGCCGAGCCGACCCGGCCGATGACGACCCGCGCGGCGATCCGCTTGCCTCGCCGCGCCCCACCACTCCAGTACCGGGAGATGAGCTGTCCGTATGCCTGATTCACCCCGCCACGACCCGTTCACCGACTGGCTTAGCACCCACGCCGTCGCCCTCGACCATCTGAACCCCGAGGCACCACTTGACGATCTGGAACCGCTGCGCGCCATCATCGGTAACGCACGTGTCGTCGCGATCGGTGAGAGTTCCCACTTCATCGATGAGTTCGCGGCCATGCGCGCGCGTATCCTTCGCTTCCTGGTCGAGCGCTGCGGATTCACCGTCCTGGCCTTCGAGTACGGCTTCAGCGAAGGCTTCTCGCTCGACGCATGGGCCCAGGGGGAAGGCACCGATGACGAGCTGTCCGCGGACCTCGCCGGGGCGATCCCCGTGGGAGTCGACGAGCCGCTGCGCTGGATCCGCCGGTACAACCGCACCGCCTCGACACCGGTGCGCTTCGCAGGCGTCGACATCCCCGCGGCCGGCGGGTCCTTGCTCCCCGCCCTGGCCCCGGTCGCCGACTACCTGCGCCGGACCGACCCCGAAACCCTGCCGGTCGTCCAGGAGGCGATGCGGATCGCCGAAACATTCGCCAGTGGCTCCGGGGCCGTCGCCGCACCCAGGTGGGCCCGTCTGCCCACCGCCGAACAGCATGCTCTCAGCGCGAAGCTGTCGCGCCTGCTCATCCGGTTCCGCTCCGTGGAACCGCTGTACGTCTCACGCGGCGACCAGCACAGCTACGACATCGCCCTGCGCCGGCTCGAAGGCGCCTGCCACGCCGACTACACCTTCCGCGCCATGGCCGATCTCTTCGCGGGCAAAGGGCCGGCCGCCGACACCTCCGCCCGCGACGTCTACATGGCCGAGTCACTCCTGTGGCACCTGGAGCGCTTCGAACCCGGGACCCGCGTCGTGTTGGCGGCTCACAACGCCCATATCCAGAAGACACCGGTCTCCTTCAACGGCCACACCACAGCACTCCCCATGGGACAGCATCTGCACGGCGCGCTCGGTGATGACTACTTCGCCGTCGGCCTGACGAGCACCACCGGGCATACCGCAGACATGCCCCGCGACGAGAACACACCCTTCGGCTTCACCATCGAGGCCACCGCGCTGGAGCCGGCCGAGCCGGGAAGCATCGAAGCCGCCTTCGCCGACGCGCAACTCGGGCTCAGCATCGCCGGACTCCACCCGGCACGCACGCAAGCGGCCCAGGCAGATGCCGGCCTGGCCCCGGGCCCGGACCGCATCCGGATACAAAGCGCCTACCTCCACACCCCCATCCTCGACGCCTTCGATGCCATCCTTTACACCCCGGCCTCCACCGTTGCCGACAACCTCGGCAACATGTGAGACGGGCCCCTTGCACCGGGGGCCTTCGCCATGGCTGTTGCCCACCACGACTCGACGGGGCTGTGGCGGGTGGCGAGGGGGGCCGGAAGGTGCGGGACCTGGGAAGCATGAGCTCTCGGCGGTGCACGCCTGTCAGCAGGCCGTGGAGACAGCCGACAGGTCGGCTCGGGTGAGGCCGCTCCCGGCGCGTCGGGGGAGAGGGCTGTCTTTCGGGGCGCCTGGGGGGTTGGCGGGGAGCGGTTAGCCGGTCGGGCGATCGACGCGGTAGACGAAGTGCAGGCGGTCGTCAATGGAGTTGTCGGGTTTCAGGAGAGCCTCCGTGCAGCGGTGGAAACCCGCTTTCTCCAGCATCCGCCAGGAGGCGCGGTTCGCGGAGTGGACGGGGACAATGATGCTCTCCGCCTCAGGGTGATCGGTCCAGGTGGCCGCGACGAAAGCTCGGATGATGCGCGTGCCGAGCCCCCGGCCGGTCAGCTGCGGGTCACCGATCAGGTAGTCGACCGTCATCGCCTGCTCGGGAACCTCCACCTGGGGCCTCAGATCGCCGAGGTACTGGGGATAGTCGGCGAACCAGCATCGCTGCACCAAAGCGACCGGGTTTCCGTCGATATCGACGACGAAGTCCTCCGAAGGCTCCTCGCCCCGGGCCGCCGGCCCGAAGTCGCGTGCGACCGCCTCGGGCGAGGTCTCGTGGTTCCACCAGCGTGCGACATGAGGCTGGAGGAGCCACGTTCTCAGCTGCGGGAAGTCGGACTCGTCGAGTCTGCGCCATGCGATCGTCACGGGAAGCCTCACGGAATCGGTTGGGTATCCCGTTCTTTCTCCCAGACGACCGATTGCCGTGCCACCGGTATTGCCGGCCTGCGTGGCCAGCCACACCGATTCCGGCACCGGCGCTGTCTCCTGCCCTCCACCCCGCCGCCCCCTGACCGGGCTCGCGCCACACTCGGGTCGTTCGGCATCTCCACGCAGAGCACCTGTCTGCTGGAGGATGCCGACCTCTTCTGCCGATCCGCGGCACCCCCGCACTGTTCGTGCTGCGTCGCGTGGTGTGCGGAGGGAGACGAAGCGAGAGAGAGTACCGTTCACGTCCCTCCACGCGTCGCCCCTGGCGGCGTGATGCCGGCCTGTCCGATTCCACCGACACGGACATCGCCGCGCACCGCGGAGTCGGCGGCCGTCCCTCAGCCGAGCCAGGCCGTGGAGGTCCTGGAGTGGTCCGCCACCGGAAGCAGCCCGGCACCGCGCATGCCTGGCGTCTGCGCGCAGGCGGGCTCGCAGTCGGTCACCCACCACCATCTCGATGTCCGTGTCGCCCCCATGTGCGGCGGCCCTCCACCCGATGCGCCTCCACCCTGCGAGGCGTGGCCGGCGCTCTGCGATGCGCTGGCCGAGTCGGATGCCTTCTGCCGCGCCCGACTCGACCAGCAAGCCCGCCTTGCGCGGCCAGGCGCCTCGTTCCCGACCGCACCCCCTTGGTCTCCCTTGCGCGGACCGGTTCGAGGTCCGAGGCGTCGACGGAGTGCCGGCAGATCGCTAAATCCCTAGATCGCTAGGTCGCTCTGGGAGCGCCTGCAGCCGCGCCGCTGGGGCCGGTACGAGCAGAACCGGGGGACCTTGTCACGCACTGCGGCACAGCCCGTGGCCCCTGGTTGTACAACCACGTTAGGATCGACGGCAGTTGAGACATCGCGCACCGTCCTCTGTGCGGACCGCCGCTGCGGAGGAAGCTTGGCGACGGCGTACTGCGGAGCCGGCCGGGCACGGTAGGGGGAGAGGGCGCTGTGGCACCGTCGTACACGCCGCTGTCGGCAGAGGACCCGGAGCAGGTGGGGCAGTACCGGCTCGTCGGGCGGCTGGGACGGGGCGGGATGGGCCAGGTGTACCTGGGGCGGTCCGCGAGCGGGCGGTTGGTCGCGGTGAAGGTGGTGCGAGCGGAGCTGGGCCACGACCCCGGACTCCGGCGTCGTTTCGTGCGTGAGGTGGCGGCGGCGCGCCGTGTGACCGGGTTCTTCACCGCGGCGGTCGTGGACGCCGACCCGGAGGGCGATCCCCCCTGGCTGGCCACCGCGTATGTGCCCGGGTTGCCGCTGAGTACGGCGGTTGCGGAGTACGGGGCGTGGTCCGAGCGGGCTGTGCGCACGCTGGGGGCCGCCCTGGCGGAGGCCCTGGAGGGGATCCACCAGGCCGGCCTGGTCCACCGGGACCTGAAGCCGTTGAATGTGCTGCTGGCCGCGGACGGCCCGCGGGTGATCGACTTCGGGATCTCGCTGGCGGCCGATGACACTCAGCTCACCCAGACCGGCATGCTCATCGGCACCCCTGGCTTCATCTCCCCTGAACAGTTGGTGGGCGACCCCACCACCGCCGCCAGTGATGTCTTCGCACTCGGCGCCGTTCTGGCCTGGACCGCGACCGGCTCTGGCCCCTACGGGCGGGGTTCCGCGCATGCCGTGAACTACCGGGTGGCCCATGAGGAGCCGAATCTGTCGGCGCTGCCGGGCGACTTGGCCGGGGTGGTGGCGCGATGCCTGGACAAGAAGCCCTCCCGGCGGCCCACAGCTTCGCAACTGATCGCCGAACTCGGACATATGGCCGACAGCGCGGACGGTGGCCCGCTCACCGAGGTCGACTGGCTGCCCCCGGCCGTCAGGGAGGCGATCGGCCGGAAGGGTGCGGCAACACCGGAGGCCCCCGAGGACCGACGGCCGGGCGAGCCCACACGTCCCGACCCGACCGACCTGGCCGACCCGGCCGAGCGAACCGGCCAGTCCGAGCGAACCGGCCGGTCCGAGCGACCCGGCCAGTCCGAGCGGCTCGACCAGTCCGAGGGGCCCGACCGGTCGCGTCCCTGGTTCCCGGCCTCCCGCCGAGGCGCGGTGGCGGTGGCCGGTGCCGCGGCCCTGGCGATCCTGCTCTCGGTACTGTTTCTGCCGTTCCCCGACGAGACCCACGGCTCCGACGACTCGGCCAAGTCCGCGTCGCCCGGCCCTCGGGCGCCCAGACTTTCCCCGATCTGGTCGTTCCAACCGGACAAGGACGCCAAGGCAGCGCCCGTCTACGCGGACGGACGGATCTACACCACGGACGACAACGGCACCCTGTACGCGGTCAAGGCCAGTACCGGGACGAAGCTGTGGAAGTTCCGGCAGACCGGAAGCAAGGCCACAGCGGGCCCCCTCGTCGTCAACGACGTCGTCTACTTCGCCGGTGACAACCACCACATGTATGCCCTGGACGCGCGCAACGGCCGCACGCGATGGGAAACCGAGTACGAGTCATCGGTCTCTTCCCTCACGGTCTCCGACGGGCGCGTGTACGACGCGATCGACGTGAGTGACGAAGCGGCCGATTATTCCGTTCTGCACGCGCGGGATGCCCGTACGGGCCGCGAACTGTGGACCGAGGAGCGGTCGGCCGGCAACCTGGTCGCCGCCGGGGGAAGGCTCTACTACAGCCTCGACGACCGAGTGACAGCCCTGCGTGGCAAAGACGGCTCAACCCTCTGGGAGGCCAAGACCGACATGGCCTCGGTGGACACGCTTGCAGTGAACGGTGGACTCGTGCACCTGGGAGGTGACGGCCGGGACAGCGACGACCCCGAATTCGCGGTGGAGGCCCGGGACTCCGGCACCGGCAAGAAGATCTGGAACGCCTCTTTTCCGCAGAAGCACGGCACATGGGCGCCGCCTGCCCGACCGCTTGTCGCCGGTGGCCTGGTCCACTGGAGCGGACACGACCGTGTGCACTCCTTCACGGCTGAAACCGGCGACGAGGTCTGGCGGCGGAGGGTCCCCGGTTCGGTGGGCGTGGACGAGAGTGGGGTGGAGGGAAGCTTGCAACCACTGGGCGTCGAGAGAGGTGCGCTCCACCTGCAGGGGCGTGGCGGCAATCTTTACACCCTCGACGCCCGTACCGGCGCCTGCCGGTGGAAGTGCGCACCGCGACGGTACGGCCGTATGGCGGCGTGGGGCACTGCGCCAGCGGTCCTGAAGAGTGGCGTGCTCTATTACAGCGACGGGAAGCTGCGCGCCAGCCAGCTCTGAGGACCAGTAAGACGACCGTTGCAGACGGTGTGCAAGTTCTTCTGCTGCTACCGCACTCCTACCGGTCTACGGCGTTGGGCGTCCGGAGCCGGGGGCTTCCGCATGCTGATCGCGGGATCGAGGCGATGCGCTGGTGGGACCTGAACGCCCCCTAGCTGGACGTGTATCCGGCATCGACGCCTGGCCTCGCCCGCCTCCTCTGCCCGCCGGTTTGCACTGAGCCCGCTGTGCTGCCGGGGGCCGACGGTAGCTGCCGTGCCGTCAGGCTCGTTCTCGGTGGCCAGTGCGATGGCTCCGACGAGTGTGAGCAGCTGAGCGAGGGTGACGCCGGGGCGTACGGCATGCGCCTGGTGTGCGCGGGCGAGTAGTTCGCTGCCAACGCTCGCAATCATCGTGTGGCAGGTCTCCCAAGGGCCGGATCACCATCGCTGGCGCCGGGCATCAGCAATGCCCCCAGGCCTTGTCGGCTACGGCATGGACGCCGACGGCGTGGAGCCAGGTGATGAGTGCGGCTCCCGGGTCGGGCTCGGTGGCCAGGTCACGTGCCGTGGCGCAGAGAGTCTGCACCTGGTCTTTGAAGACCGCCTCCAGCAGCGCCTGTCGGGAGGGGAAGTGCCGGTGCGGTGTGGCCGAGCCGACCGCAGCGTACCGGGCGATCTGCTCAAGCGAGGCTTCGGTGCCGTGTCGGGCGAGGGCAGCCTCGCGCTCGGACACTCCAGGGGGACTGAGGAGTAAGACCGGCCTGGCTTACGACGCTCTGAGGCGCCCCGCCGCACTTCGTGCTCGCCGGCGGCGACACCAATCAATGACTGCGCCCCAGTTCACCACCGTTGGCGGTGATTCGGGTGCCTCTCACGGTCTCAGGCCGCCCCCGGATACGGCCTACCCATCCGGCCACCGGCACGCGTGACGCCGGCGGGACGGGGGCCGGAAGGACCTCGGTCAGCCGCCTGCTCCGCCGGCCTGTTCCGGGCCGGAGGAATTTCTCTGGCTGCCCGTGAACTTTCCCGTCGGCCCGGCCATCGGACTCTGCGGTACCGAAGATCGGTACCCGTCGTATCGGGGCCTCTCAGAAACAGAGACGCCTCCCGCCGTATACCCCAACGCGCCGGGCCACCACCGGCGCGGGACCCGAGCCGGCGTGAAACTGGATCGGGTGCCAAAGGGCTGGGGTCGGGGTAGTGGCGCAGGGTCGCACATGCCCCGGCAGGCGGACCCGCACGCCGTCGGGCGTGCACGCGACGCACGTACGCAGAAGGAGCATCACATGCGCGGATTCAAGCGCGCCGCCATTGTCGGCGCCGGTCTCATAGGCTTCTCCGGCATCGCCGCCGGAGCCGCCCAGGCCCTGCCCGACCCGCACGCATACATGGTGGGCGACACGTACACGGAGCCCAGCAAGGAAGCCTGCGAAAATGACGGCAACTCGTGGTGGGGCGTCAACGAGTTCTCCTGCCTGCCCAACCCCGACGGTACGTGGACGTTCCGGATCGACTCGCTCAGCCAGTGCCCTGGCGCACTGTCGTCCCGTAGCACGGCTCCTGAGGCCGGCTACTCCGTGAAGGGCTGCTGAGCACTCTTCCGAGTAGACCGGCCTGGAACCTCTCCGGCCGTTCGGGCGGCGGGACAGCACCGTCCCGGCACTCCCGCTTTCTCCGGCATCGCCGCCGAAGCTGCCATGGCCCTGCCCGCCCCGGGCGGGGTCATGGTGGGCCACACGTCCACGGAGCCCACCGAGCCCGCCTTGTGAAACGGCCCGGCTCGTGCCGCTGCTCGCCGCGGACGGGCGCCGACCTCATACTGACTGCGCCCTCGGCTTGGACGATGTCTTGATTGGCGAACTGGACTTCGTGCGCTGCTCTAAGGGTCTTGGTCGGGTGCCGTGATTCCGAGGTCGACACGCATGATGCGGCGCATTCTCCAGAGGGCCTCCCACAGTTCGTCGAAACTCTCCCGCACGGTGTCCAGGCTCTCGCCCTGTCGGGCGGTGCCTTTGTCGAGTCGCATCAACAGACCGTACAGTTCGCCAAGATGGCGGTTCGCCGTGCTGGCTGTCTCCGCCACGGTGTCAGGCAGTACCATCTGGGCCTCGGCGTGACGCAAGCGGTGGTCGCGGCGTGCCCGGTCCAGATCGGACCTCAGCTCTTCGGTCACCTCGCCCCTCTCCAGGGCGTGGAGGACCTTCGCCATCACGTTGGCCAAGTCGCGAGTGCCGGCGCTGAGAGCGGCGTAGCACGTGCGCCGCGCCTCAAACTGAGCCTGGCGCGTGGCGTACTCGCGTTCGTCTTGCTGGAGCTGTCTTGTGTGGTCCAGTTCGCGGGCCCTGGCGCGGTCGGCACCGCGCTGTGTGATCACGGCGGCCGCGAGCGTGCCGCCGACGCCCAGAACCGCGATTACGATCTGGCTGATTGCGCTGTTCAAGCTGCCCCCCGGCTCCGATCGGCTCGCCGGGACTGTACCCGCTGCCGGACGTTCTCCTCAGCGGACGGAGCGCCGGTAGCAGATGAGGGCGCTGGCGAGGCCGACGAAGGCCAGAAAGTGCTCATCCTTGCGCTCATAACGGCAGTGCAGGCGGCGGCAGCCGCCCAGCCAGGACAGGGTGCGCTCGATCACCCAGCGGTGCCGACCGAGCCTGTTGGAGGCATCCACACCCCGGCGGGCGATGCGCGGCACGATCTGTCTGCGTCGCAGCCAGTGACGCAGGTGGTCGAAGTCGTAGCCCTTGTCGGCGTGGAGCCGGTCCGGGCGGCGGCGCCGGCCCCCGCCCTGCGGGCGCTGCGGCGTCGGCGGTACCACGTCCTGGAACAGCTCCCACAACCCGTCCGGCACCAGCCGCTCGACTATCCCCATGCCCACAACAACGAGCTACCGCCAACTGAGACATCGGCTTATTGATCGCTCCTCCCGCGGCATCGCCCGGTCCCGAGACCCGTCCCACCAGCCCCTTTTGGCAAGCCCCGCACGCGGTGACCACCCGCCACAAGACCGGCATGCCCGCTGCGGCCGTCGGTAAGATCACCATCCCTGGACAGGCGCGCGACCTGCTGACCGACGGCCCCGCCCTTCCCTGCGGAGGAAGAGCGGAGCCGTCGGCGCGTGACCAAACGCCGTGCCCGGCGGTCGCCCAGGCCGGCCGCAGGAGTTCCGTCGCGAACCCGGGCACATTCCTCATACTCGGCGCGGCCAGCCCCGTCGACCATCAGGTGGTGGACGGGCTCGCATGCGACCCATTACCCGAGTTCGTCGGGGCGGAGGCTCGGCATTGCCGTATTCCTGTATGCACGCGCTGCTGTATGCACGCGCTGCTGTACGCACGCGGGAAGGACAACGGCGCCCGGTGCGGCGGCATCCAGGGGACTCGACTCTGCCAGCACACGGAGATGCCTTCCCCCTTGCGCTCAGAAGTTCCGCGAGGCAGCCGGCCGCGTTCCGCAATGGCGCAGCGACGGTCTGTCACGAGAGGGTCGAACCCGCGCACGGTCTCCGGTCCTGGGAGGAGGCTCACGGGTGCCGACGACTGGCGCATTCCTTTCCTAACTAGTAAGTTAAGTATATGAGCAGCCGAGGACGCGCCAAGAATCTGTTGATCGAAGCGGCCGACGCCGTCTTCTACGAGCACGGCATCTCCGCCACCAGCGTGGATGCCGTCGTGGAGGCGGCGGGCGTGTCGAAGCCGACGCTTTACGCCCACTTCCCGACCAAGTCGGCCGTCGTCGCCGCCGGGCTGCGCCACCGGCACGCCGCCCGCAGAGCGGAACTCGAGGCGTGGGTGGCGCGTGAGGACGACCCCCGTCGGCGTCCACTGGCGGTGTTCGGCTGGCTCGGGGCCTGGTACGCGGAACGGGGACAACGCGGGTGCGCGTTCCTCAACGCCGCAGTCGAGGCCCCGCAGTCCGACATGACAATCCGCACCCCGGTCCAGGAGGAGAAGACCTGGTTGCTCACCTTCTTGAGCCGCCTGTGCGACGAGGCCGGATGCGGGTTCCCGAAGGCCCTCGCTTCTCAACTGCTCCTGCTCATCGACGGTGTCGCGGGACGCGTCGTGGTGCACGGCCCGGACGCGGCCCCGCGGGCGGTGGCCGACGCGACTCGCGCGGCGGCCGCTCTGATCGAGGCTTCGGAGCCCACGCTGTGACGCACTCTCCCCGGCTTCTCATCACCCGTTGCATACGCCTTTCCGTGGGCCTCGCGCTGTACGGAGTCTGCATGGCTCTGCTGCTCAAGGCAGGACTGGGCGCGGACCCGTGGACCGTGTTCACGCAGGGCATCGCCCGGAAGACGGGGTGGAGCCCGGGCGCCGTCCTGCTCGTGATCTCGGTGGTCGTGTTCATCCTGTGGATACCGCTGCGACAACGGCCCGGGGTCGGCACCGTCGCCAACGCTCTGCTCGTCGGACCGCTCCTTGACCTGGCGCTGTGGGCGCTTCCCACTCCGCACGAGTTGCCGGTGCGTGTGCTGTATCTGCTCGCGGGCGTGCTGGGGATCGCATTGGCAACGGGCCTCTACGTGGGTGTCGGTTGGGGCCCGGGCCCCCGGGACGGGCTGATGACCGGCCTGGCACGCATCGGCCTCCCGCTCGCTGTCGGCCGGACACTCGTGGAGGTCTCGGTGCTGGCGGGAGGCTGGCTGCTCGGCGGCACGATCGGCCCCGGCACCGTTCTCTTCATGGCCACGATCGGCCCCCTGGTCGGCTACGTCCTGCCCAGGCTCACGCTGGCCCAGCCCGAACCGAGCACGTCCCGCTGAGGCGTCGCTCGCTCCTCGGTGCGCCTACGCCGTCCGCACGGGCCGCGAACAGCCTCACCGACATCTTGCCGAGGCCGGCACCGAGTGCTGGGTGGGCAGGGGCGTCGGGTGCGACCCGATGAAGTCCCGTTCGTCGTCGGTCAGTTGTACTCGTGTCACGCACATCGGTCCACCGGATCAGCCCTCGGAGCGGGGCGAACCCACAGGGCAACCAGGGTAATCAGGGCAACCAGGGTGACAACGATGCGATACGCGTCTCAGCACTCGGCTCCGGCCGCGCGCACCGCGTCGAGCGCTCGCCGTGCCAGCGGGCCGAAGCCCTCGCTGTTGTCGCTGCCGATCCACTGATCGAAGGCGATCTCCCAGGCGAGTGTGCCCAGTGTCGCGGCCACGCGAGCGGTCAGGCCCGGGACTCCGCGGCGGTTGAGGGCCTCGATCATCGAGGCGGTGAGGTCGATCCTTTTCAGCGCTTCGCGTTCACGCAGTTCCGTATTGGCGTTCAGCACGGCCTGGCGCCGGCCGCTGAACTCGCGTCGGTCCTCGGCGAAGAACGTCCTGCCGAGCGCGTCGAGGGCGTCGGCCACCGCGTCGAGTGGCCCGGCGGTCGGCGGCGCCGAGGCGATCCCGTCGACGAGCAGACCGGTCACCGTGCCCTTGTCGAAGAGCACCTCGCGCTTGTCCGGGAAGTGCCGGAAGAACGTGCTCTTGGTGAGCCCCGCGCGCTCCGCGATCTCGATCACGGTCGTGTTCTCGTAGCCGTTCTCCTCGAAGAGGTCGAGGGCGGCGGCGGCGAGTCGTCCTGGTGCGTCGGGTTGCCAGCGAGCCATGGGAACAGTGTACGGGACTTGGTCCCATCACTGGTGTAGGGTCGATGAGACCAAGTCCCATCACTGGCCAGGAGAGGTCACCGATGAGTAAAGCTGTGCGTTACCAGCGATTCGGCGGTCCGGAAGTACTGGAACTGCGGGAGATACCCGAGCCGCATGCCGCACCGGACGAGGTTCGCGTCCGGGTCACGGCCGCCGGACTGAATCCGATGGACTGGCAGATCACCACACAGCCCGACATGGCAGCGCGGTTCGGCATCACCTTGCCGGCCGGGTTCGGCAGCGACTTCGCCGGAGTGGTGGACGAGGTGGGCGCCGAAGCCACGGGATTCGCGGCCGGCGACCGGGTGTACGGGGCTGCGATTGGCCGGTCCGTCGCCGATTTCGTGCTGGTCAAGACACCTGCGGCAACGCTGTGGCCCACCCCGGAGGGCATCAGCGACGAGGTGGCGGGCACGCTCCCGGTGTCCGGTCTGACGGCCTCCGCCGCGCTCGCCGCGATCGGGCTCCGCACCGGGGACACCGTCCTGATCGGTGGGGCGGCGGGTGGCGTGGGCATCTTCGCCGTGCAGCTGGCGAAGCTCGCGGGCGCCCGGGTACTCGGCACCGCCTCCGAGAGCACGTTCGGATTCCTTCGCGGACTCGGTGCCGAACCCGTGACGTACGGTCCCGGTCTGGCGGACCGGGTGCGGGCCCTCGCCCCTGAGGGGATCACCGCAGCAACCGACCTGTTCGGAAGGGAGGCGGCCGAGACCGCGCTCAAGCTCGGCGTGGCGCCCGAGCGGATCTCCGTCGTAGCCGACGGCCCCACCCCACCGCCGGGTGTGTGCAAGACGGGTGCCCTCGATGCGGCGCCCGGTACCATGGAACGGATCGCCAACGCGATCCATACCGGCGAGATCACGGTGCCGATCGCCGCGACCTTCCCGGTCGAGCAGATCCGCGAAGCCGTGACAACCCAGGCCGCGAGGCATGTGCACGGAAAAATCGTGATCGCCCTGTGAACCCGCGCAAGGCGGACTCAGCGACCGGGGTCGGGGCGCGCATCGGGTCGAGTACCGCGTCATGACCGGCCTGTAGGTTTGCTGCCCTCCGCGACCTGGTCCGCGGGCCGCTGTGCGTCCCGCTGTGACCGTGCCCGCCAGTGCGGACGCGGCATCAAAAGCGGCCCTCGCGGGGCGTCCCAGCCGCGCCGTTGCCACACCGTTGTCCGGGGCGCCAGCGTTGTCCGGGGCGCTGAGCACCTGGTGCGGGGACATCCCTTGCGAGGCACGGGATATCCCGTGCGAGGTCACCTGCGGGGGCCGAACCAGCCGTCGCCCGCATGATCGTCAGCGCTCCGGGAAGCTGCGGCGCCGGCCCATGCCGGGTCCTTGGGCATCGGCCGCCAGATCCTCGGGCATCGGCGCGGTCCGCGCCCTTGGCCACCGCGGACGCTGCGGCCAACAGCGGTTGCCCCAGGCGCCACCGCTCGCGCCTCCGCGAGGACAGCCCAGGCCCAGGCACGCTCGCCTGCCGCCCGCGCGACGATCCGCTCCGTCCGGTCATACCGTCCAGCACGCTGAATCCCTCGAAGGGGTCTACTGTCGGGCGGCCGGAGGTGGAATCATCGACGCGATGGATGTGGCGGTCACCGGAGGTGCGACGTGTTGTTCCGACGACGGAAACGAGAGTCCCATGCCCTCGCAGCGCGGATGCAGCCGGATCCGGAGCCGAGTGGGGACGGCACCGTGCTTCTCACTGGTGACTGGACCGGCGAGTTCTGGGAAGAACACCACCCCATCCGGGTTCCCGCGACACTCGATGTCGACGCTTTCCTGGATCAAAGTCCCGTGGCGTCTTTGTGGCCGGACGACGAGGGGTTCAACGACTTCGCGGGCGGGAACGAGGAGTTCCTGCGCCGTGGGTGGATCACGGCGTTACTGCACCACCCGGAACGGGACGTTGTTGTCCAGGCCCTGCGCTCCCGCCACCTCGAAAGCGTCGTTGTGCACATGGCCTTCGTGGCCGACTTGCTGATCGACTCGGCGGTGGCCGAGGAAGCCGCCGAGGCCGTGTGGCGCATGGACGACTACGGGGTGACCCTTGTGCTCAACGTCGTGCTGAAGCGTGCCCTATTCCCTTCGCAGCACTCGCGGCCGCAGGCTGACCGTGCGATCGAGCTGCTGCGTTCGGCATGCCCGGAGAGCCGGCGCGCCTTCTTCGAAACAGAGATCGTACGACCGCGCCGGGGCTGAGCCCTGCCCGTGAGCCACGTCCCCGGTCCTCGCGCAAGGCTCTGTGCCTGGCGGTACCGGCGTTCGGTATGCCGGCCATTCCGCTGTCCCTCATGCGGCACCCAGCGGTACCAGCAGGAGCCTCCTGCGAGCCGGGGTGGTGCGGTGGTTCGCTTTCGTTCCTCAGAAGTGGGTGGCGATCCCGAAGACTCGGCGGAGCTGAGCCATGTCATGCCGGTCGCGCTCTGTGGGCTCGTATCCCTGATGGAGGCGGACCTGCTGCTCGGCGGACAGGCAGGGGACAGTCGTCCCTTTGACAGTGCCCGTCACGAAGCATGAGGAGGGGTAGCGGAAGGGATGCTCCGATTCGAATGATGCCTGCTCCGCCGCGCCGTCGGCTCCGAAGACGAGCGGATGAAGATCGATCTCTCGGCCGTCCGGAGTCGTGACGACGAATCGGGCGGGCCTCCAGTTCAGGCTCTCCACGAATCCCGCCTTACGGAGAGCTGCCACCACGGCAGCTTCCTGCTCTTGGCGGTGCATCAGGTCCAGGTCGCGATGGTCCCGGGTCTGTTCGCCGATCAGGGCGTCGATCCCCCACCCTCCACCGATCCAGACATCTGCCTGCGCCCGTCGCAACAGAGTCAGGACGTACAGCACGTCCTCAGCCGCCATCACGCGACGCAGCTTAGTCGCGACCACCTTGGACAGCGAACGAATGGCGGTCGCCGCAGAGCCTGATGAAGGCACATGGCACGGGCCGGGCTGACGGCGGAGCGAGTGACAGCTGTGGGTGCTGAACTGGCGGACGAGGTCGGGCTGGAGCAGGTGACCATGTCGCAGGTGGCGCGCCGGCTCGGCGTCAAGGACGCGAGCCTCTAGACACATGTCCGCAACTTGGACGACCTGGGCGGCCGGATCGCGCTCCTGGCGGCGGACGAGAAGACCGTCCGCCTCGCGGAAGCGACCGTCGGACGGTCGGGCAAGGACGCACTGGTCGCGTTCGCCCACGCATGGCGGGAGTACACCCCTCAGCATCCGGGCCGCTACGCGGCGACACAGGCTCCGATCGGGATCGACCCGGAACTGGCCGCGCAAGCACCCGGACCGCGCCGCGCGGTCGAGCTGGCCTATGGCATGTTGCGCGGTTACGGACTGGCCGAGCCCGGCCTGACCGACGCGGTCAGGCTGTTGCGCAGCACATTTCACGGGTTCGTCGCACTGGAGGCGGCGGGTGGTTTCGCGCACGAGCGTTCGTTGCAGCAGTCCAGGGCCCGATCCCTCGACGCCCTGCACGCCCTCTTGGGGCACTGGCCTTCTACCCGAGAAGGAGACTCGTCATGACCGAGCCCACCCTTGGCAGCCTGCGCGTGCACGGCGCGATCCTGCAGTACGAAACCTGCACAACGAAATGCGCGGCCACGGCCCGTCCCTGTTACTGATACCAGGAGGAACGGGCGGCGCGGCCGCCTTCGACGGCGTCGCCGACGCTCTCGCGGTTGAATACACCGTCGCAACCTATGACCCGCGCGGCATGTCCGGCAGCACCCTCGACGACCCCGAGGCCGAGCAACGGATGTCCGAGCACGCGGACGATGCGCTCCGCCTGCTGGAACGGCTGTCGCCGGGAGGGGTCCGCCCGGGTGTTCGGCGCCAGCTCCGGGGCGATCGCCGCCCTCCCATTGCTCACCACCCATCCCGAGCGGGTGGAACAGGTCGTGGCGCACGGGCCGCCGGTGGTGGAGGTTCCGCCGGACAAGCCGCCGTACACCGAACGCTCATCGCGCGCGTGCAAGAGATGTTCCGCACGCAGGGGCTCATGCCGGCGATGACCGTGTTCGCCGCGGGGCTGAAGGAGGACGGTGTGAGAGCACCGAGCCGACGGCCGACCCCGAGCTTCCGCCGCGAGCAGCGGGACGGGCCGAGCAGACGATGGCCAACCTGCCGTACTTCGTCGGAAGCATCGTGCCCAGCTTCATGTCCTACACCCCTGACCTGCACCGACTGGAAGTGCTGTCGGACCGGATCACCTCGCCGGGGGCGACGACTCACACGGCGAACTCCCGTACCGTACGGCCGCGTTGCTGGCCGAGCGCCTTGGCGCAGACTTCCTGCACTTTGCCGGCGGTCACATCGGCTTGACCACACACCCGCCGAGTCCGCAGAACTCCCGAAGAAGGTTCTCCGCGCTTGACTGAACAAGGCCAAGGCGTCCCGAAACCGTCCGGAGCGGGCGGCTACCGAGATCCGCACACGGCTTGCCGGGACACCGGGCCGAAGCGCAGTACAGTGAACCGTACGACGTGGCGGCCCCTCGCGAGGAACGGCCGACCGGCGTCACAAGGGTTCCGCCGTCCTGGGAGCAGCGCCTGGGCCACCGGCCGTTGGCCTTGGTCCGCCGTGGACCGCGGAGGACTGTGACTGTGCACGACAGGACAGCGCTCTGTGCCACCGCGCGCACTGCCGTCTCTTCCACCGTCCGTGGGTGATGAGGTCCGGCCGCAGGCGGCCCCGAAGCGGAAATCGCCACCTGCACAAGAACCAACACGGACATCCGTCCCCGGCCAGCGCAAAAGATCTTGAGTTCAGGTCGAACTTTCTCGTTTCTCCTCGCGTCCAACTCCATGCAAGGCCCCGCACCGGCCCGGTGCCGCGTCTGTTCGGGGCGTCGAAGATGCACGACCCGGAGCGGTACGCGAGAAGAGGGTGAGCATGCGCAAGCTGGGGGTGTCAGTAATTGGCGGCCGCCGGCCTCCGCGGCTTGCCCGGATTCGGGGCCGGCGGCGGCCCGTTGGCTCCGCAGGGAACCTGCCTCGTTCGTTCCTGCGACGGTGTTGCGGATCTCCAGTGGGGGACCCCGGCGCCGCCTGCAATGACCTGATTCGTCAACACAGAAGCCCATGGGGGGGATTTACCTTGAACGACTCAACACGTGCTGCGTTAACGGCTCGAAGAGGAATGCGCGAGCATGCGTCGCGACGCCACCTCGGGAAGCGCCGCTGGGTCGCCGTGCTCGCCGCGGCGGGCTTCGTGGCCCCCGCATTGGTGGCCGTCGACTGGACCAGCCCGCCCGCTCACGCGGTGGAGCGGGACCGGGTGGCCGGGCAGTGGAACATGAACGGCGAGCGGGACGGTCTCGACGGGACGGTCCCGGAGTCGCGCTGGCTCACTCAGATCCGCCGGATGCTGAACGACGACGGCGTCGAGGTGGCATCCCTCCAGGAGGCCGGCAACGGTCCGCCGCCGTCGTCCCGCCAGAGCGACCGGGTCTTTCCGCAACCCGGCGTCACCGAGCACCTGTACAACATCGGGACGAACAGCCGCCCGGACATTGTGAACATCTACTGGGCCGACCCCGGGCAGCAGCGCAACGGTCTGGCGATCGCATCTCGCGAGACGGCGCGCGACGCCGTTCAGCTACCGGTGGGTGGCAGGTTCAACTCCCGGCCGATGATGGGCGTGCAGTTCGGCGAGACGTGGTATTTCAACGCGCACGCGCTGTCGAACGGCCCGAGCGCGCCCAACGATGCCGAAGACATCATCGAAACGGCCCGGCAGTTCATGGCGCGCTACCACCCCGGCCAGCATTGGGTGGTGCTGGCCGACTTCAACCGCAACCCCGGCCGGATGCCGGCCAACCTGCAAAATCACATCGTCGCCTCGAACCAGCCCACCCACCAGGGCGGTGGCGAGCTGGACTTCGCGTACATGGAGAACGCGAACAACTCCACCGTCAACGCCGTACGCGGTGGGACCAACTCCGACCACACCGCGTATGTCCGCTACCTTCCGAATCCGTACTGCGGCGGTTCGCAACTCGGGCGCCGCGCGGAAGAGGAGAAGAAGGGCGACCACCGTGATTCGGTGAAGCCTGACAGTCCCGGCGCAGGCGGGGCCGGCGCCGATCCCCGCGGGACAGTCCCAAGCCCGGGCGCAGGTGCCGGCGCGGCTCCGAGCGCACCGGCTGGTGGCTCCCCTGCCACGGGTATCGGGGACGCACCGGCTGGTGGCGCCTCTCCCACGGGCGTCGGGGACGCCGCCCCCAGCGGCAGCGGCGCACGGACTGCGGACACAGCTCCTAGCAGTCCCGATGCCGGAGCCGCCGCAACCGACTCCGACGCCCGCGACACGGGCACGGCGGAATCCGGCAAGAAGGACCTGGAGCGTCGAGCGGACTCGGCGGATCCCGAGGAACAGTGCTACACCCCTGTCCCCGGGAAGACCTACCGTGTCTTCCCCCATCACCTGGACAACGCCGTACTCGCGGACGAGGACCCGGAGGGGAACGCCGCACCGCCGACCGTGAAGAAGCCCTCGGGCAGCGATACCGAGGAAGTCCAGGTGCTCTTCAGCACCGAGCCTGGCCAGTATCTACTCGCCTTCAAGGACGGTTGGTGCCTCACCCGGTACGCCGGTCCGTCCAACGCCGTCACAGAGGTGCCCTGCGACCCGCAGATGGCCACTCCCTCCACGGCGCACTGGAAGTTCCACAAGGGGCAGATCGTCACCCCGGACCTCAGCGGCACGCTGCAGCCCAGCCCCAACAAACTGGGCGCGCCCCTGAAGACCGAAACGAGCTTCTACCAGTGGCGGTTCGAACCGCTCAGGTGAGTCGGAGCGACTGCCGCTGACCCCGGTGCTGCTGCCCTCAGCACCGGACGGCAGGGAGGGGGCCACCCGCGTCCGGGTGGCCCCCCTTCCTGTCTGGGAACCGCGGTCACTTGTCGCCCTCTGCCAGCCGACAGCAGAGGCGCGAGATCGTCCTGCGGCTGTCCGACCAGATTCGCCACCGTCTGCGACGACCTGCCGGGACAACCTGCCGGCCACCGGCATCGACGCGCACGCGTGCGCGCATCCGGGCATGAAGGCACCGATGGCTGCCGAGACCAGTGCCGGGCGCTGAGATTGTCACGGCGGTGCGGACGGCGCCGCGGCTGACGCCGTGGTCGCGGGCGAGGTGGTGAGGGAGCGGTCTTCCGGGGACGCAGTGCGTTCGTCCTTCGCGGCTGCCACAGCGGGGCGGCTTCCGCCCTTGCTGCCCTTGGCCTCGGCGGCGTGCAGTTCGTCGTAGGTCGGCTCGCGCTCGCGCTGGAGGCCGCGTTGGAGTTCGCCTGCGGCGGCGAGGGGCTGCACCGTGCACTTCACGGTGGACGGCAGCTCTCCAGAGCGCGGGTGGCGTGCGGTGAGGTCCATCGCGGAGGACGCGCTGTCGTGGATGCGCAGCGCGAGGCGGTCGCGGTGCGGGACGTCGAGCACGTCGAGGATGTGCTGGTTGCCGCGCACCAGGCGGACCTTCTCCGGAGATGCGCACGGTGTCGCCCGGCCGCGCGTGATCGAGGAGCACGCGCGAACTACGGGAGCTGGAGGGGGCGAAGACTGGCGGCCTCACCGTCCTCCTCGAAGACGGCCGGCTCCTCGATCCCGGCTTCGTCGAGGACGAGATTGTGCCGGGCGGTCGACTGCTGGTCGTGAGGTGGCCGGGACAGGCTCTGGTCGTGAGGTGGTCGGGGCAGGCTGCCGTCTGCCTTCGGTGAACACCGCCCCGAGCAGGCGCAACGGGCGTTACCGTCCAGTCTTATGACGACGATCACTACCCGTACGGTCGCATACCCGGCCGACAACCTGACGATGACCGGATACCTCGCGCTCCCGCCCGGCGCCCAGCGCCGGCCGGCGGTCCTGGTCGGACCCGAGGGGATAGGGCTCAGCGATGTCGAGCGCCGGCGGGCCGAGGCTCTGGCCGAGCTGGGCTACGTGGCACTGGCCTTCGACCTCCACGGCGGACGCTATCTGGAAGAACCGGAGGAAATGCTGGCCCGTTGCATGCCGCTGCTCGCCGATCCCGACCGCATGCGAGGAATCGGTCACGCCGCGCTCGACGTGCTGCGTGCCGAACCACGCGCCGACCCCGACCGGGTCGCCGCCGTCGGGTACGGCACCGGGGGTGCCATCGCACTGGAACTCGGGCGCGACGGCGTCGACCTGCGCGCGATCGCCACAGTCAACGGGCTGATCAAGGGCCGACCGGGCGAGGCGGCGCGCATCCGCTGTCCGGTATGGGCCGGGGTCGGGTCGGAAGACCCGATCATGGCGCCCGCGCAACGGGAGGCGTTCACCGCGGAGATGCAGGACGCGGGCGTCGACTGGCGCCTCGTGGTCTACGGAGGAGCCCTTCACGCCTTCCACCACCCACCGGTCGACCACACCGTGCGTCCCGGCGTCGGCTACCACCCACGGCACGCACAGCGAGCCTGGCGCGACATCATCGACCTGCTCGCCGAGTGCCTGCCCGCCACGGAGTGATCCGAACGCCTCCTGTCACCCACCCCTGCCCGCCGTTGTCGTCGTCGTCCTCGTCCAGCTCCGGGGCATCCGGGGCACGCGGGAGGGCAACAGGGCGCCGGCGGCCGGGTGGAGGCGGTGTAGCTGTAGTAGCGGGCAGGAGCAGGAGCAGGTTCAGGTTGCGGTGCTTGCGCGGGGAGAGCCGGGTGATGTCCTCGTCTCGGATCCCGTGGCCATCGGGGTGAAGCTGGGCGACTGCGGCGTCGACGTATTTCGTCGTCCGGAGCACGATGGCGTTGAAAACCAGGCCGAGCACGCTGAGCTGGTCCTCCGTCCCGTCGCGGTACTCCTGGCGGATGGTGCCGCGCTTGCCGTGGCACACGTCGCGGGCGAGCTTGTGGCGGGACTCCTGCACGGTGAGCTGCCGGTTCAGCTGCCGCCGGCAGGTGTCGTCCTCGGGCCGACCACGCGCAGCAGGGCGTAGGCGCGGGGCCTGGTTGGTGCTTCCACTCGTCTGTCGTTCTGCATCTCCACGGAGACCTTCGCCTGCGGCCATGGTGTTCGGTCGCCAGCCGAGCGGTCCGATGAGTTATAGAATGTGGAACTCATTATCGTTTATTGCCTGGCTGTGTCGCATCGGCGGCCGTGGGCGTGACTACAGGAGGGGCTCTCATGACGATGGGGGACCAGGTGCCGGAAGCCGGGAGAGTCGGCGCGGAACGGGATCGGTGCGTCGGGGCCGGGCAATGCGTGCTCGCCGCCCCGGCCGTCTTCGACCAGGACGAGCGGGACGGACTGGTGGTCGTCCTCGCAGAGCACCCGGCCGCGTCCCAGTCGGACGCCGTGCACGACGCCGTGCGGGCCTGCCCGTCCGGGGCTCTCATCTTCCGGTAGCAGAGGGCCGGACTGGTAGCACACAGTCGGCGCGGTCGTACGAGGCCGGACCGATGACGTCGAGGGCGCACAGCCCGTTCGCGCACGCGTCCGTCCGCCCATGCCCACCCGTCCGCAGGGTGGTGTTTCGCGTGCTGTGGACGTCTTCCCGGTGCTCGGTCCAGCTCAGCAGTACGTCAAGGCAGTACGCCAAGGCAGTACGTCAAGGAGAAGCAGGTCCGGACAGAGCGATCGCCGTGCCTTCCTCCGCCGCGGTGTGGCGGGTACCGCGGCTCTGGCGGTGGGGCCCGGCCTGCTGGCGGGTGCTCCACCGGCGGGACCGGCTCGGGCCCGAAGTCGGGACCGGGCTCCTCACCCCGCTCGGGCGGCACCCTCCGGGCCGCTTTCGTCGGGGGCGGCGCATCCGAGATGTTCCCCCTCTTCGACGGCCCTTCCGCACTGGATCTCGTGCGCGCCCGCGCCCGGCACGGTGCTCTGGACACCCTGGAACCCAGCGGGCCCGACGGGGTGCGCTACGGCGTGCTCAAGGGCATCGACATCTCCGATGACCTGTCGACGTATACGCCGCACATGCGGCCCGGCGTCCGCTTCGCCGACGGCTCCGAGCTGAGCTCCGTCGACATCCTGCACTCACTCACCGCTCTCGCGGCCAAGAGCAGACTCTCCGTGTACCGGCTCGTCGCCGCCAACTTCGACCTCGCCCGCCCGAAGCCGACGGCTACCTGAAGGTCGTTCTGCCCACCATGCGACGTCCCCTCGGTGCGGGGCGGGTGGCCGAGGACGGCCGCGTCGACCGGGTTCTGGCGGCCCCGGAGCGCCCCCTCACCAGGGAACTGGGTGTGCCCCCTCGCCAGGGAACTGTTCGCTCATGCCGGCGGTGCCGTCCTCGCCGTACCGGAGCAGCGGCGGGTGAGGGGCCTGCCACGGCCGGGAGCAAGAGCGCCCCGCTCACTGGGCGCTCCTGCTCCCGGCACGCCTTACGACGGGAGCAACCGCTCTGCCAGCGCCGCCTTGTCCACCTTTCCGACGGCGGTGAGCGGAAGACCAGGGACTTGGACGATCTCGTCGGGCGCCTTGTGCCCGGCCAGCCCGCGCTCCCTCAGATGGGCGGCGACCTCCCGTGCGCCGGGAGCCGCGCTCTCGCAGACGACGAAGGCGACGGACCGCTCACCCCACCGCTCGTCCGGCACACCGACCAGCGCCGCCGCCGTGATCGCCGGGTGCGTCAGCAGCTCCTCCTCCACCTCCACGGCGGCGATCTTCTCGCCGCCCCGGTTGATCTGGTCCTTGATCCGCCCTACCACCACGAGATGCCCGGTCGGCAGACGCCGTACCACGTCGCCGGTCCGGTAGTAGCCGTCCGGTGTGAACGCCGTGCGGTTGTACTCCTCGGCGCGGTAGTAGCCGCGCAGCGTGTACGGCCCCCGGGTGAGGAGTTCGCCCGCGATGCCGTCCGGCACGGGTCTTCCGTCGGTGTCCACCACGAGAACCTCGTCGTCCGGAGAGGCGGGCCGGCCCTGGGTGGTGCGGACCAGGTCCTCGGGGTCGTCGAGGCGCGTCAGGTTGATCAGGCCCTCCGCCATGCCGAAGACCTGCTGCACTTTCGCCCCGAGTGCCGGTCCCAGCTTGCGGGCGTGCTCCTCCGGCAGCCGCGCCCCGCCGACCTGCACCACCGCGAGACTGCCGAGGTCCCAGGATCCGGACGCGGCCTCGTCCATCCAGTGGGGGACCAGCGGCGGGGTGAGGGAGGTCAGGGTCACGCCCTCCCGTTCGACGAGGGTGAACGCCGTCTGCGGGCTGGGGTCCGGTGCGACGACGACGGTTCCCCCGGCCATGAGCGTGCCTAGCACACCGGGGCAGGCGAATGCGAAATTGAACCCGAGAGGCAGTACCGCCAGGTACACGGTCCGCGCGTCGAGCGCACAGATGTCGGCGCAGGCGCGGGCGTTGTAGGCGTAGTCGTCGTCCGTGCGCGGGATGAGCTTGGGCAGCCCTGTGGTGCCGCCGGACGGGAGCAGGAGGGCGACGTCGGAGGGGGCGGCCCCACCGTCGTCGAGGCCGGGTCTGGAGGTGGCCGGCGGGTCCGTGCGGAGCATGTCGAAGGAGACGAAGCCCTCGTCGGGTCCCGGGTCGCCGACCACCACGACGTGCCGCAGCGAGCCGTTGGGCCCCTGCTCCGCTCGTACCCCGCGCATCAGTTCCCGGTGGTCGAATCTGGCGTGCCGGTCGGGCACCACACAGGCCACGGCACCCGCCACGCGCACCAGGTGGCCGATCTCCCGGCTCCGGTGGCCCGGCATGGCGTGCACCGGTACCGCACCGGCCCGCCGCAGCCCGAACCAGACCAGGACGAACTCGGCGCGGTTGGGGAGCTGGACCACCACGCGGTCACCTCGTCCGATGCCCAGCCCGCGCAGTCCGTTGGCGATCCGGTCCGCCTCGGCGTCCAGCTCCGCGTAGGTCCAGCGCCGGTCCCCGTCGACCAGCGCGACGCTCTCCCCAAGGCCGGCTGCCCAGTGGCGCAACCGGGCTCCGAAGGTCACCCCCTGCCAGTGTCCTGCGGCTCGGTAGCGCGCCGACTCGGCCTCGGGCCAGGTCTGTTGAGTCTCGGGCATGGGGCTCTGCCTCTCGTCGCCGGGTCTCGGGGGGTGTGGCGCCGAGGCCCGTTGTGTGATTACGATGTGAACGAAAGAAATGATAATCATTTCTACGTAGGCTTCAGGGGCCGGCCCTCGCGCGCCGCAACTCCCGCCGCCCGCCGTCCTCGACGCGACCCCCCGCCCCATCCGACCGGAAGGCCCCTCAGTGAGCGATGAAGCAGTCGTCCAGGCGCGGACAGCGGAAAGCGACCCCCTCGGTCGTGACCCGCACGCGCCGACCGCGGTACGTGCGGCGGTGGCACGCGCACTGGAGCTGGCACCGGAGGAGTTGGAGGACGACCGAGACCTGTTCGAACTCGGCCTCGACTCCCTGACGTTGATGTCCCTCGTGGGCACCTGGCGGCGCGCGGGCAGCACCGTCACCTTCCAGGACCTCACGCGCGAGCCGACCCTCCGAGCCTGGACGGCCCTGCTCGAGCGGGCGCGGCGCGACGACGCACCCGCCCCCGCACAACCCGCCCCACCGGAGGTGGCGGCCCCCGAGGCGGATCCCGGCTCCTCCTTCCCGCTGGCCACGATGCAGCACGCCTACTGGATCGGACGACAGGACGGACAGCCCCTCGGCGGGGTCGCCGCGCACTTCTACGTCGAACTCGACGGCCACGAGGTCGATCCGTCCCGGCTTGAGGCCGCCCTGCGGGCCCTCGTGCGGCGGCACGGCATGCTCAGGGCCGTTTTCGACGAGGAGGGCCGCCAGCGCTTCGGCGCCGCGGGCGTGCCGCTCACCGTCCACGACCTGCGTGCACGCACCGCCGACGAGGCCGCGTCGGAGCTGGAGCTGCTGCGCGAGCGCAACACCCACCAACGCCCGGACATCACCGCGGGCGAGGTCTTCCGCGCGGCCCTGTGCCTGCTCCCCGACGGGGGGACCCGGTTGCAGATCGACCTGGACATGATGGCCGGTGACGCACTGAGCCTCCGGGTCCTCCTGTCCGACCTGCGCCGTTTCTACGAGTGCCCCGACGACCCGCCGCGCGAGCTGGGCCTCGACTACCGGCGGTACCTCGCCGAGCACGACGTGAGGCGAAGGGCCGAACGCGCACAGCACGCCGCCTGGTGGCGCGAGCGCCTCCCGGACCTGCCCCGCGCCCCGCGGCTGCCGACGGCCGTCGACCCGCTCACCCCGGTCAGCGCGGAGGACAGCACGCTCACCCACTCCCGCCGCCTGCACCACTGGCTCGGCCCCGCCGACAAGGCCGCGCTCATCGGCGCGGCCCGCCGGCACGGCATCACCCCCGCCGCCGCCCTGGCCACCGCCTTCGCCGAGGTCGTCGCCGCCTGGAGCGACAGCCGACGCTTCCTGCTCAACCTCCCGCTGTTCGACCGGGAGATGTTCGATCCCGAGGTGGCCCAGCTCGTCGGTGACTTCAGCAGCTCCGTCCTGCTCGACGCGGACATGAGCGCGCCGCACGCGTTCTCCCGGCAGGCCCGCGGTCTCCAGGAACGCCTGCAGGAGGCCATCTCCCACGGTGCCTACGGCGGCGTCGAGGTGCTGCGCGACCTCTCCCGCGCCGAGGGGGCCCCGGTGCTGGCTCCCGTCGTGTACACCAGCGCCATCGGCCTGGGCGAGATCTTCGAGCAGGACGTCCAGAAGTCCTTCGGCCGCCCGTCCTGGATCATCTCGCAGGGGCCGCAGGTCCACCTGGACGCGCAGGTCACCGAACTCGACGGCGGCCTCCTCCTCAACTGGGACGTGCGGGACGGCGTGTTCGAGCCGTCGGTACCCGACGCCGCGTTCGACGCCTACCGCCGCCTCATCACCCGTCTCGTGAGGGACCCCGACGCCTGGGAGCGGCCGGTGGACGGCCTGCTCGCACCCGGCGTCCTGCCCCGGCGCGCGGTGGCGGCCCTGCCTCCCGCGCCCGTCCCGGACCGCGCCCTGCACACCCGCTTCTTCCGGCTCGCGGAGGCCGAGCCGGGCCGCACCGCCGTCGTCCGCACCACGGGTGACACGCTCAGCTACGGCGAACTCGGCCGCACGGCACGGCGGATCGCCGCGCTGCTGCGCGCCCACGGCGTGGGGGAGGGGGACACCGTCGCGGTGACCCTGCCCAAGGGCGCCGACCAGATCATCGCGGTCCTCGGCATCCTGGCCGCGGGCGCGGCCTACGCCCCCGTCGGGGTGGAACAGCCCGCCGTGCGCCGGGCACGCATCCACGCCGTGGCCGGCGCGTCCGCCGTGCTCACCGACCGGGACCACGCCCACCTGTGCGCGGAAGTCTCCTCGGCTCCGGTGCTGTGCCTGGAGGACGCCTCAAAGGCGGAACCCGCACAGGTCGTCCAGCCGGATCCAGCGCTGCCCGCCTACGTGCTGTTCACCTCCGGCTCCACGGGAGCGCCCAAGGGCGTCGAGGTCTCGCACCGGGCGGTCGTCAACACCATCGAGGCGATGGAGGAGCAGCTCGGGCTCGGCCCCCGGGACCGCACGCTCGCGATCTCCGCGCTGGACTTCGACCTCGCCACCTGGGACATCTTCACCCCGCTGTCACTCGGCGGCCAGGTGGTCGCCGTGGGGCAGGAGCACCGCCGCGACGCCCACCACTGGGCGCGGCTGGTGCGCACACACGGGGTGACGCTGGTGCAGTGCGTGCCCGCACTGCTGGACATGCTGATGGCCGCCGGCGAGAACGACGGCCTCGGCGACTCCCTGCGCATGGTGCTGCTCGGCGGGGACTGGGTCGGGCTCGACCAGCCCCGCAGACTGCGGGCCCTCGTGCCCGGCTGCCGTTTCGTGGCACTCGGAGGCATGACGGAGGCCGCGGTCCACTCCACGGTGTTCGAGGTGGAGGAGACCGACCCGTCCTGGAAGTCCGTCCCCTACGGCGTTCCCCTGCGCAACATGCGGGCCCGTGTCGTCGACGGGCGCGGTCGCGACTGCCCCGATCTCGTCCCCGGAGAGCTGTGGATCGGCGGCCCCGGCGTGGCGATCGGCTACCGTGCGGACCCCGAGCGCACCGCGGAACGCTTCGTCGAGCACGACGGCGACCGCTGGTACCGCAGCGGCGACCTGGCCCGCTACCGGCCCGACGGAGTGCTGGAGTTCCTCGGCCGCGCCGACCACCAGGTGAAGCTCGGCGGCCACCGCGTCGAACTCGGCGACGTCGAGTCCGCCCTGGAGGAGGACCCCGCCGTCCTGCACGCGGTCGCCACCGTTCTCGACACACCGGCGCGGCACCTCGCCGCGGCCGTGTCCGCCCGCGGCGAGGCACCCGACGCGGAGAAGGTCCGCCTGAGGGCTGCGGAGCGGCTGCCCGCCTACATGGTCCCCGAGCGGGTCCTCGTCCTGCGCGACCTGCCGCTGACCGCCAACGGCAAACTCGACCGCGCCGCCGTCCGCCGGGCGCTGATGGAGGCCGCCGGCCAGGACGGACCGCGCACCATGGCGCCGGCCGGTCCCGTGGAGACGGCTGTGGCGGCCGTGTGGGCCGATCTGCTCGACGTGGCCGACGTGGGACGCGACAGCAGCTTCTTCCTGCTGGGCGGCGACTCGCTCGTCGCGACCCGTATGATCGGCCGGCTGCGCGCCACCGGATTCCCCGGCGCCCGCGTGGCCGACCTCTTCGCCCGTCCCGTACTCCAGCACTTCTGCGAGACGCTGCACCCCGCGACCGCCGCCGGTGAGCGGGCACCGGCCACCGGCCCCCTCCTCGTTCCCGACCCGGAGCACGCCCACGAGCCCTTCCCGCTCACGGACGTCCAGGCCGCCTACCACACCGGACGCGATCCCCGGTTCACGCTCGGCGGCGTCGGCACCTGGCACTACACGGAGTTCGACGGCACGGACGTCGACCTGGCCCGGCTGGAGCACGCCTGGAACACCCTCGTCCGTCGGCACGGCATGCTCCGTGCCGTCGTCGAGGACGGGCACCAGCGGGTCATGCCCGAGGTACCGCCGGTGCGCATCCCGGTGGCGGACGCCCGCCCCGGCGGCGCGGCCGAGGCCCTGGCCGGCCTGCGCGCCCGGCTGTCCCGCCAGGTCCGTGATCCCGCGCGGTGGCCGCTCTTCGCGATCGAGGCGGTGCGCTACCGCGAGGACGAGGATGCCAGCAACGAGGGCGGTGAGGTCCGCACCCGCATCGGCGTCGGTCTGGACTACCTGATGCTCGACGCGCTCTCGCTCACCACGCTCTACGCCGAACTGAACGCGCTCTACGCCGACCCGGGCCACGAACTGCCGCCCATCGACGTGACGTTCCGTGACTACCTGACCCGCCTGACGGCGGACCCGGAGTCGGACGCGCGAGCCCGCGCCCACTGGGAGTCCCGCCTCCTGGAACTGCCACCGCCACCCGCCCTGCCCTTCGACCGCGACCCCGCGACGCTCGGCACGCCGGTCTTCACCCGGCGTCGGCTCACCGTGCCCGCCGACGACTGGCGGGCCGTCAAGCGGGGCGCGGCCCGGTACGGCCTCACCCCCTCCACCGTCCTGCTCGCCCTGTACGCGGAGGTCCTGGAGAGGTGGAGCGGGAGCGAAGCGGTGACCGTCACGCTCACCCTCTTCAACCGGCGCGACGTCCACCCCCACATCCACCGGGTGCTGGGCGACTTCACCTCCCTGTCCCTCGCAGGCCACCGGCGCGAGGGCACGTCGTGGCTGGCGGCGGCCAGGGCGCTGCAACGCCGTCAGGCCGAGGACCTCGACCATGCCGACGTGCCCGTCGACTGGCTGCTACGGGAGTTCGGCCGCCGCACGGGAACGGTGGACGCCGCCGCCCCCGTGGTGTTCACCAGCGCCATCGGCGTCGGTGACGCGACGCTGGCCGCACCGGGCACCGGCTTCCCCGCCAAGGTCTGGGGAATCTCCCAGACCCCGCAGGTCTGCCTGGACAACCAGGTCACCGAGGAGTCCGGGAACCTGGTCGTCACCTGGGACGCGGTCGAGGAGCTGTTCGCCGAAGGCACCCTGGACGCGATGTTCGCCGCCTACGAAAGGCTGCTGCGGCACCTCGTCGCCGCCGACTGGGAGGCGCCTCTCCCGGATCTGGTGCCCGCGTCCCAGTACGAGCGGCGGGCCGCCACGGCACGGGAGGCCGCCCTCGAACCGGTGGCCCCTCGCCTGCTGCACGAGGCGTTCTTCACCCACGCGGCCACCACCCCCGACCGCACCGCCCTCGTCACGACGGCAGGGCAGGAGGTGACCTACGGGACCCTGGCCCGGCAGGCCCTGCGCGTCGCCGCGACGCTCGGCGACGCGGGCGTACGCCCGGGGAACCTGGTCGCGGTCACCCTGCCCAAGGGCCCGGAGCAGATCGCGGCGGTCCTGGGCGTCCTCGCGGCCGGGGCCGCCTACGTCCCCCTCGGCCTCGAACACCCCGCGGCACGACTGGAACGGGTGCACGCCACCGCCGGATTCGAGGTCGTCCTCGGACACTGGCCCACCAGGAAGGCGCCCGGCCCCCGCCGCCTGTCCTTCGCGGACACGCAGGACCATGAACCGCTGCCCGCGCCCCGTGAGGCGTCCCCGCGGACGCCGGCCTACGTGATCTTCACTTCGGGCTCCACGGGCGAACCCAAGGGAGTCGAGATCGCCCACGCCGCCGCCTGGAACACGATCGCCGACATCAACGCCCGGCACGGCATCACCGGGGACGACCGCGTCTTCGCCCTCTCGGCGCTGGACTTCGACCTGTCCGTGTACGACGTCTTCGGCCTGCTCGCCGCAGGCGGTTCCCTCCTGCTGCCCACCGAGGACGAGCGCCGCGAACCGGCCCGCTGGCCGCACCTGCTGGAGCGGTACGGCGTCACCGTCTGGAACAGCGTGCCCGCCCTGCTCGACCTGCTGCTCGACGCCGACGAACAGGGTGGCGGGGAAGGCGGCCGGATAGGAAAGCTGCGGACCGCACTGGTCTCCGGCGACTGGATCGGCCTCGACCTGCCCGCCCGGCTCAGGGCCCGGACCGCGCGGCCCTGCTCCTTCGTCGCCATGGGCGGAGCCACGGAAGCCGCCATCTGGTCCAACACCCTCACCGTCACCGATCCGGACCCCCGGTGGGTCTCCATCCCCTATGGCCGCCCCCTGACCGGGCAGCACTACCGCGTGGTCGACCGGGACGGCCGGGACTGCCCCGACTGGACGCCCGGCGAACTGTGGATCGGCGGCGCCGGGCTGGCCCGCGGCTACCTCGCCGACCCGGTGCGCACGGCCGAGAAGTTCGTCGAGCGGGACGGGCAGCGCTGGTACCGGACGGGCGACCTGGGCAGGTTCCGGGGCGACGGATTGCTGGAGTTCCTCGGCAGGCTCGACAGCCAGCTGAAGATCGCCGGCCACCGCATCGAGGCGGGAGAGATCGAGGCCGCCCTGGAAGCGCACCCGGCCATCGCGCGGGCCGCCGTCGTGGCCGTGGGGGAGCGCACCGCCAAGCGCCTGGTCGCCTTCGCCGTACCGCAGGGCCCCACCGCGAGCGGTGCCTTTGCCACCGAGCCGGTCCCCGCCGGATCCCCCACACCCGCCGAGAGCCCCGAACTCACCAGGGAACTGACCGGCCTGCTGGCGGAAAGGGTGCCGGCCTACGCCGTCCCGTCCCGCGTCCTTCTCCTGCCCACGCTGCCCCTCACCACGAACGGCAAGGTCGACCGGGGAGCCCTGGCCGGCATGGCGGGACCGCGGACGGTGCCCGCCGGCGGCGAACCGCCACGGTGCGGGACCGAAGAGGCCCTCGCCGGACTCTGGCACGAGTACCTGCCGCACTGGGTGCCGGACCGCAACGCCAACTTCTTCACCGCCGGCGGCGACAGCCTCACCGCGCTGCGCCTGCTGACCGCGATCGAGCGCCGGTTCGGGGCAACCGTGCCCGTCCGCCGCTTCTTCGCCGCACCGACCATCGCCGCGCTCGCCGCGGACATCACCCGCACGCTAGCGGCCCACGAGACCGCCTACGAGACCGGAGAGCTGTGAACATCGCTGAACTGCTGGCCCGTTACGCCGATGAGGGCGTGGTGCTGTGGGCCCAGGACGGACAACTGCGTTTCCGGGCCCCCCAGGGCCGGCTCACCGACACGCACCGAGCCGAACTGCGCACCCACAAGGACGCCATCCTGCGCCACCTGGAGGGCGGGGAACCGGCCCTGCACGGTGACCCCGACAACCGCCACGAGCCGTTCCCGCTGACAGACATCCAGGCCGCGTACCTCATCGGCCGCACCGACGCCTACGCCTACGGGGGCGTCGGCTGCCACGCCTACGTCGAACTGGAATACCCCGACCTGGACGTGGACCGTGTCACCTCCGTGTGGCGGGAGCTGGTGCGACGGCACGACATGCTCCGCGCCGTCATCCACCCCGACGGCTACCAGCAGATCCTGCCCGACGTGCCGGCCCTCGACGTCGGAGCCGACGACCTGACCGCGCTTCCGCCGCCCGGAGCCGAGGCGGAGCTGGAGCGCACCCGGGCGCGTCTGTCGGCACGTGAGGCACCCACCGACCAGTGGCCGCTGTTCGATGTGCATGTGAGCCGGACCGCGGAGCGAGCCGTACTCCACCTCTCCTTCGACATGCTCGTCGTCGACCACGCCAGCCTGCGCGTCCTGCTCGCCGAGTTCCACCGGAGCTACGGCGGCGCCGCCCTGTCCGACCCGCCGCGGATCTCCTTCCGCGACTACGTCCTGGCCCGCCGTGCCCTCGCCGACAGCGACGCGCACACCCGCGACCGCGCCTACTGGACCGAACGCCTCGATGCCCTGCCGCCCGCCCCCGAACTGCCCCTCGCCGAAGCCTGGGAAGCCTCGGTGAGCGGTTCCGGTCAGACAGGCAGCACTCCGGCTCCCGACGGCCCGGTGACGTTCCGCCGGCTGGAGTCCCTGCTGCCCGCGGCCGACCGGGACCGCCTCACCGAGCGGGCCGCGCGGCGCGGACTGACCGTGTCGACGGCCCTGCTCACCGCGTATGCCGAGACGGTCGGCCACTGGTCGCGCACCAGCCGCTTCACGCTCAACGTGCCCACCGTCGACCGGCCCGCCCTGCACGAGGACATCGGCCGCCTCGTCGGAGACTTCACCACGCTCGAACTCCTCGCCGTCGACCTCGACGCCCCGGCCACCTTCGCCGAGCGGACGAAGACCCTCGGGCAGCGGCTGCTGGAGGACCTCGCGCATCCGCTGTTCACCGGCTCGGAGGTGCTCGCCGAGCTCTCCCGCAGGGCCGGCGCGCCGGTACTGATGCCGGTTGTCTTCACCAGCGCCCTGGGCACCGGCGCCGCCTTCGAGGGGGTACCCCCCGAGGTGACGTACGCCGCGACCCGGACGCCGCAGGTGTGGCTCGACTGCCAGGTCATGCACCGCGGCGACGCCCTGAGCCTGTCGTGGGACGTCCGGGAGGGCGCGCTCGCCCACGGGGTCGCCGACGCCATGTTCGAGGCGTACACGGCACTCGTACGGTCGCTGTCGGCCGACGGCGAAGCCGGTGAGGCCGCCTGGGAAGCGCCGGCCCGCATCCCCCTGCCCGGCGCACAGGCGGCACGCCGACGCGCGGTCAACGCCACCGAGGGGCCCCTGCCGGACGCCCTGCTCCACGAACCCGTGCTCGCCCAGGCGCAGGCCACCCCCGACGCGATCGCCGTCCGGACCCCCGAACTCGCGCTCACCTACCGGCAGCTCGTGGCCCGCGCGAGCGCTCTCGCCGCGTCACTGACGGCATCCGGGCTGCGTCCCGGGGAACCCGTGGCCATCTGGGCGGACAAGGGCTGGGAGCAGGTCGTCGCGGTCTTCGGCACCCTCATGGCGGGCGGCGCCTACCTGCCCGTGGACACGGCCCAGCCCCCGGCCCGCCGGGACACGATCATCGCGGACGCGGGCGTCCGCACGGTCCTCACCCAGTCCTGGCTCGCCGGGATCGACGACCTGCCGGAGAACGTCGCAGCCGTCGCCGTCGACCTCCTCCCCGACGAGACCGCGGCCACGCCGGACGTGGTGGCCGGAGCCCGGCGCGACCCGGACGACCTCGCCTACATCATCTACACCTCGGGCTCCACCGGCACGCCCAAGGGTGTGATGATCAGTCACCGCGCCGCCCTCAACACCGTCGAGGACATCAACCGCCGCTACGGCGTGACCGGACGCGACCGCCTCCTCGGCATCGCGGGGCTGGGCTTCGACCTGTCCGTCTACGACCTGTTCGGACCGCTGGCGGTGGGCGCCACCCTCGTCCTGCCGGCGGCCGACCGGCGCGGCGACCCCTCCCACTGGGCCGAACTCGTCCGCGACCACGGGGTGACCGTGTGGAACTCGGTCCCCGGTCAGCTCCACATGCTGTGCGACTGGCTCAGCTCCGAGCCCTCCGCCGGCGGCACCTCGCTGCGGCTCACGCTGATATCCGGCGACTGGATACCGGTCGCCCTGCCCGACCGGGCCCGCGCACTCCTGCCGGGGCTGGAGATCGTCTCGCTCGGCGGCGCCACCGAGGGCTCCATCTGGTCCATCGCCCACCCGGTCGGCGACGTGGACCCGGCCCGCCCGAGCATCCCGTACGGCAAACCCCTGACCAACCAGACGTTCGCCGTACTCGACCGGCACCTGCGGCCACGCCCCGAATGGGTGCCGGGCGAGCTGTACATCGGCGGCGCCGGCGTCGCCCTGGGCTATTTCGGTGACGAGGAGCGCACGGCTCAGCGGTTCCTCACCGACCCCGCCACCGGGGGGAGGCTGTACCGCACGGGTGACCTCGGGCGGTACCTCCCCGACGGGACCATCGAGTTCCTGGGCCGTGAGGACGCGCAGGTCAAGATCCGCGGATACCGGGTCGAACTCGCCGAGGTGGAGGCCGCCGTACAGGCCCACCCGGCCGTCGCGGCGGGCGCCGTGGTGGTCGACGACTCCGCGGCGGGCGGACGGCGCCTGGCCGCGTTCGTGGAGACGGCCCGCAAGGACGACGGGACCACCGGCCGTTCGGGGGCGCCGCCCAGGGACGGCAACGATCCCGCCGCGGCGCGGCGGGCCCAGGCGCGTACGGCGGCCGCCGACGCCGTACGCGAAGCCTCCGCGGCCGTCGACGCCGCGCGGCTCACCGACTTCCTGACCGCCCTCGACGAGGTGGCGATCGCCGAGATGACGCGTGTCCTCACCGCCTCCAAGACGTTCGCCGGCGGTGCGCCGCGTACAGCGGAGGACGTGGGCACGGCCCTGCGCGCCACGCCCCGGCACCGGCACATCGTGCGGCGCTGGCTGCGCGCCCTGGCCGCCCGGGGCCGGCTCACCCACCGGGGCGCGGACGGCACCTACAGCGGCCTCGTCCCCGTCTCCGACACCGAGGGGGAACGCCGCTGGCAGCGGGCCGCGACGCTGGAGCGCGAGATCGGCTGGAGCACCGAGCTGCTCACCGTCATGCGCACCTGTGCCGCGCGGCTGCCCGAGCTGATCTCCGGCGAGACGGGCATCCAGGAGCTGCTCTTCCCCGGAGCGGCCACCCAGGCAGCGGACGCCGCCTACCGCGACAACCTCGCCATCCGGCACCTCAACCGGGCGGTGGCCGCCGCGCTGCGCGAGACCGCCGCCGGTCACACCGGCGAGGAGCGGCTGCGGGTCCTCGAAGTGGGCGGCGGCGTCGGCGGCACCACCGGCGAACTGGTGCCCGTCCTCGCCGAGTACGGCGTCGACTACCTGTTCACCGACGCCTCCGCCTTCTTCCTCAACGAAGCCCGCGAGCGCTTCGCCGACCACCCGTGGATCCGCTACCAGCGCTTCGACGCCGACGAGGACCCGCGCGCCCAGCACCTGCTGCCCAACAGCTTCGACGTCGTGATCTGCGCCAACACCCTGCACGCCGCCGCCGACGCGGACGCCGCCGTGGGCAGGCTGCGGGAACTGCTGGTGCCGGGCGGGCAGCTGGTGTTCGTGGAGAACACCCGCGACGAGAATCTCCCGCTGCTCGTCTCCATGGAGTTCCTGGAGGTCGCCGGCCGGACCTGGACCGATGTGCGCGAGCACACCGGGCAGTCCTTCCTGACCCGCACCCAGTGGCGCGAACTCCTCGTCGCCCACGGGGCGTCCGAGGTCACCTCACTGCCCGACGCCCAGGACGCCCTGGCGCTCACCGGCCAGGAGGTCTTCTTCGCCACGCTCAAGGACGACCGCCACCACGTTCCCGTGGGCGAGCTGGCCCGCACGGCGGCCACCAGGCTCCCGGAGTACATGCTCCCCTCGGTGTGGCAGGTCGTCGACACCCTTCCCCGCACGGCCAACGGCAAGACCGACCGCGCGCGTCTGCGGACCTGGCTGCCCCGCGAGAGCGCACCGGCCGTGGTGGACGAGCAGCCGAAGGACGAGCTGGAGAACAGCCTCGCCGAGCTGTGGGCGCAGCTCCTCGCGGTCGAAAGCGTCACCCGCAACGACGACTTCTTCGACCTCGGCGGAGACTCGCTCCTGGTCGCACGCATGGTCGGCCTGCTGCGCGAGCGCGTACCACGGGCGGCCGGCCTGGAGTGGGAGGTCGTCCTGCGCCACATGCTGCGCCGTCCCACCGTCGCCGGACTCGCCGGATTCCTGCGCGGCCTGGCCGGCGACGAGGACGTGCCCGCGGCGGACACCGTGCGCACGGACCCGGTGATCCACCTGCACGGCGCCCGCTCCGACGACGAGCCGACGACCGTCCTGGTCCACGCCGGAACCGCGACGATCATGCCGTACCGCGCGCTGCTCACCGAGATCAGGCGCCGCTCACCGGGCCTCGCCGAGGTCGTCGGCGTGGAGGTCCCGGACCTGAACCGGTTCCTCAACGCGCCACCGGAGGGACTCATCGAGCAGATGGCGGCCGACTACGCACGGGCCCTGACGGTGGACGGCCGCAGCCGCTTCCACGTGGTCGGCTACTGCCTGGGCGGCCTGATCGCCACCGAGGTGGCCCGCAACCTGGCCGAGTCCGGGGCCCAGGTGGAGAGCCTCACCGTCATCAGCAGCCACAGCCCCCGCTTCCGGCTCGACGACGAACTCCTCGCCGAATACTCCTTCGCCGTCATGATGGGCATCGACCCGGCCGACCTCGGCTTCCCCAGCGACCCGTACCGGGTGGCCGCGGCGGCCGACGCCGTCCTGGCGGCCAGCCCGGGCGTCCTGCCGGACGGCGGACTGGCCGCGCTGCCCGCCGAGTTCGAGGATGTCGCGGCCTGCTTCCGACGGCTGGCCGCCGTCGACCGGGCCACCCGTATCGCGCGGATGTGCGAGGTGGTGCCCGCTTCGGCCGGCACCTACCAGCCCGACCACATGACGCGGCTCTTCCTCGCCTTCCGGCAGAGCGTCTTCGCCATCACCCGTTACCACCCCGAGCCATACGCGGGCGACATCACCTTCCTGCGCCACGACGGCGCCTACCCCTTCCCCGGCAGCAAGGAGGCCGTCACCGCGTACTGGGAGGAACTGACCCTGGGAGACCTGGACATCGTGGACATCGGCGGCGACCACTACAGCTGCCTGTCCGTCGAGCACGCGCCCGGCATCCTCAAGACCCTCGGTGAGCTGACCCAGGGGGCGATCACCCGATGACCAAGCCTGTGATCGGGGTCCTGGGTGCCTCCGGGGCGGTCGGCCGGGCCGCCGTACGGGAACTGCGCGCGCTCGGCCACACCGGACTCCGCCTGGGAGGGCGGACCGCCTCAGCGCTGTGCGCGGTCGCGAAGGAGGATCCCGCAGGGCACGACGAGACAGTCCGTGCCGACGCGACCGCACCGGACGGCCTGCGCGCCTTCGCCGGGGGCTGCGACGTCGTCCTCAACTGTGCCGGCCCCACCTACCGGCTCCGCGCCACGGTGGCCTCCGCGGCCCTCGCCGCCGGTGCCCACTGCGTCGACGTCGCCGGGGACGACCCGGCCGCCGAGGACCTCCGCAAGGGCGGCGATCCGGCCCGCGACGGCCGCACCGTCGTCCTGTCGGCGGGAGCACTGCCCGGACTGTCGAGTCTCCTGCCGCGCTGGCTGGCCGGGCAGGGACTGGACAGCGCCGCCGCGCTGACCGCGCACTGCGGTGGCCTGGAGGCATGCTCGCCGACGGTGGCGCACGACCTGCTGCTCTCCCTCACCTCCGGGGGCGCGGACGGCGCCGCCTACGGCGAGGCGCTCGCGGCCGTGCGCGGCGGGCGGCGCGCGTCACGCGTCCTGCGCACGGCCGAGGACACGGAACACGAGGCGTTCCCCGGCCGGGTCGCCGTGCAGCCCTACCTCAGCGGCGAGAGCGAACGCCTCGCCACCGCCCTGGGCCTGGACCGGCTCGACTGGTACAACGTCCACCCCGGCCCCGCCGTACGCGCCCTGCTCAACCTCCTGCCGGGACGTCTCGCAGCCGGAGACGACCCGGACCGGCTCGCGGAGCGGCTGATCCTCGCCGCCGATCTCGACCTGGCCGGACGCAGGCCCTACTACGTCATGGACTTCGCACTGTCGGGCACCGCGTCAGGACGGCCGGCCACGGCGGGCGTGACCCTGCGCGCGGCCAGCAGCTACCGCCTCACCGCGGCCGTGGGCGCGCTCGCGGCGGACGCGGTGGTGCGCGGCGAGGTCCCGGCGGGCGTGCACTTCGCCTGCGACGTGCTGGACCCGGACGCCGTGGTCGGGCACCTGCGGTCACGTGGGGCCGCCGACTTCCGGCTCACCGGCGCGGCGGCCGGCGCCGGACAGGCGGAAGAAGGTGTGCTGTGAGCGAACCGTCGCCGCTGCGCGTACTGGTCTGCGGCACCAATTTCGGCCGCTTCTACGCCGAGGCGGTACGCCGGCGCCCCGGATACATCCTGGCCGGCATGCTGAGCCGGGGTTCGCAAGCGTCCCGGGCGTATGCCCGGAGCCTGGACGTCCCGTACCACACGGACCTCGACGACCTCCCGGCAGACATCGACGCCGCCTGCGTCGCGGTGAGTTCCTCCATCTCGGGCGGCCGGGGGACCGAACTGGCCAGAGCACTCATGGACCGGGGCATCCACGTCCTCCAAGAACACCCCGTCCACCTCACCGAACTGACGGAAAACCTCAAACACGCCCGTGAGCGGGGGGTGCAGTACCGCCTCAACACCCACTATCCGCACGTCGCCCCGGTCCGCACCTTCATCGAGGCGGCCCGCCGGCTGGTCGCACGGCAGCGGCCGCTCTTCGTGGACGCCGCCACCCCGGTCCACCTGATGCACCCCCTGGTGGACATCCTCGGCCAGGCGATGGGCACGCTGCGGCCGTGGCGGTTCGCGGACCCGGCGCCGCTGCCCGCAGGGATCGGACCGCAGCCGTTCCGTTCCCTGCACGGCGTGTTCGCCGGCGCGCCCCTCACCCTGCGGGTGCACCACCAGCTCGACCCCGCCGACCGGGACAACCACGCCCTGCACTGGCACCGGATCTCCGTCGGAACCGAGGGGGGAGTGCTCACCCTGGCCGACACCCACGGCCCCGTGCTGTGGAGCCCCCGGCTGCACATCGGGCGGGACGCGGACCGGCGGTTCGTCCTCGACGGTCCGGGCACCGGCGGACTGGGGCTCGCGACCACGACCGTCGTCGGCACCACGGGGTCCTTCCGCACGGTCTTCTCCGACCTGTGGCCCGAAGCGATCGGCACGGCACTCGACGGCCTCCGCGAGGCTGTCGCCCACGGCGGGGACGCCTTGCGCGCGGGCCAGTACGACCTGGCCGTGTGCCGTATCTGGACCGACCTCGCGGCCCGGCTGGGACCACCCGAGATCGTTCGGCCCGCCGCGCCCCGGCCCCTCGCGGTCAGTGACGTCCTCCCCACGCCGGAGGGGCTCACGCACGACACCGCTCCGCACCCGGAACCGGGCCCGCCTCCTTGCGGCCGGGCCGACGCACGTCCGGCCACCGCCGGGGAGCCGGCCCGCTCCTCACCGGAGCCGGCCCCGGCCCGGCCCGCCGACGCCGCCCCGTACTCTCCCTCTGCCGAGTTCTTCGACCTCTTCGCCGCCGAGCACACCGCGACCTCCAGCGCCCCCGCCGTCGCGGCCCTCCTCGCCGACGCCGATCTGAGCACCGGGCCGGTCGTCGACATCGGCGCGGGCACCGGTCTGGTGACCGAGGCCGTCGCCCGGGCCCGGCCGGACGCGGAGATCATCGCCTGCGAACCGTCGGCCGGCATGCGCGCCGTGCTCACCAGCCGGGTCTTCAGCGACGAGGATCTGCGAACGCGGGTCACCGTGACCGCGGACTCCGCTCCCGACCTGGACCTTCCGGACCGGATCAGTGCCGTCCTGCTCTGCGGCGTCCTCGGCCACCTCGACGCCGAAGGGCGGGCCAGGCTGTGGCGGCGGCTGAGACGGCGACTGGCACCCGACGGGCTCGTACTCGTCGAACTCATGCAGTGGAGAAGCCCCTCGGTCCTTCCCGAGACCCGGCTCGCCACTGCCCACGCCGGACGCCATCGCTACGAATGGTCCTTCGGCGCAGCACCCGAGGGGACACGGGACGGAGTGATGCGCCTGCACTCCACCTGGCGGGTCTACCGGGACGGCGCCACCCAGGCGGAACGCGAAGTGCGCGACTCCTACCGCTGGGTGCCCTTCGGCCTCGAGGAGGTGGTGGCCGAGTCCGGCATGGCGGCACGCGCGCTGCCCACCCGCCCCGGAGCACCCCCACTGGCCGTACTCACCCGAGAACCCGGCGGCCCCGACACAGCCGGCGGGCGGCAGCCGCCGCCCGCGCGGACCGCCTCCGGCGGCCCGGACGCCCCGCGCACCGCCCCTTCGCACGCCCCCTCCTCCAACGACGGCCAGGACACCCATGACACCCCCTGAGCACTCGACGGCGTCCCACGCCTCCGGCCACCCTCGCGCCAATGCCGCACCGGACTCCGCCACCCTTCCCCCGGACTTCCCGATCCGGCGCGGCAGCCCCTTCGCCGCGCCCGCACAGTACGCCGCCCTGCGCGCCCACGACCCGGTCGCCCGCGTCACCCTGCCGACCAGGAAGGAAGCCTGGGTGGTCACGCGCTACGACGATGTCCGCGAACTGCTCTGCGACCCCCGCGTCAGCGCCGACATCCGCCGTCCGGGTTTCCCGGCACTCGGCGAGGGAGAACAGGAGGCCGGGGCCAGGTTCCGTCCCTTCATCCGGACCGACGCCCCCGAGCACACCAAGTACCGGCGGATGCTCCTGCCGGCGTTCACGGTGCGTCGGGTCCGGGCGATGCGCTCGGCCGTGCAGGCTCGCGTGGACGAGATCCTGGACGGCATGCTCGCCGCCGGCGGCCCCGTGGACCTCGTCTCCGCGTACGCCAACGCCGTCTCCACCTCGGTGATCTGCGAACTGCTCGGCATCCCGCGCGAGGACCTGGAGTTCTTCCGGGACGTCACCCGGGTCTCCGGCTCCCGGAACAGCACCGCCGAACAGGTCTCCGCAGCCCTCGGCGGCCTCTTCGGCCTGCTCGCCCAACTCGTCACCGAACGGCGGGAGGAACCGCGCGACGACCTGATCTCCCAGCTCGTCACCGACCACCTCGCCACCGGCAACGTGACCATGGAAGAGCTGCTGTCCACCCTCGGCATCACCATCAACGCCGGCCGCGAGACCACCACCAGCATGATCGCCCTGAGCACCCTGCTCCTCCTGGACCGGCCGGAGCTGATGGAGGAACTTCGCCGCGACCCCTCGCTCACCCCCGCCGCCGTCGACGAACTCCTGCGCGTCCTGTCCGTCGCCGACTCCATCCCCCTGCGGGTGGCCGCCGAGGACATCGACCTGTCCGGCCGGACGATCCCCGCCGGCGACGGCGTCATCGCCCTCCTGGCCGGGGCCAATCACGATCCCGAACGGTTCGGCGAGCCGGAGCGGGTCGACTTCCACCGCACCGACAACCACCATGTCGCGTTCGGCCACGGCGTCCACCAGTGCCTCGGACAGCACCTGGCCCGGCTGGAGCTGGAAATCGCCCTGGCGACACTCATCCGCCGGGTTCCCACCCTCCGCCTCGCCGGGACCCGCGACGACATCGCCATCAAGCACGACTCGGCCACCTTCGGCCTCGAAGAACTGAGGGTGACCTGGTGACCGCGCCCTTCTCACAGAACGCGTCCTTCCCGCACTCCGCCCGGCCCTCCGCACGCGCTGCCCGGGCCGACAGCCCCTGGATCAGGCGGTGGAGCGGCCACTCCGCCCCCCGGTTCACGCTCGTGTGCCTGCCGCACGCGGGCGGCACCGCGGGTTTCTACCGGCCCTGGGCGGCACTGACGCCCCCGGAGGTCGAGCTTCTCGCCATCCAGTACCCCGGCCGCGAGGACCGCTTCGACGACCCCGGGGCGGCCGACATGCAAGAGCTGGTCGGCGCGGTGGCGGACGCCCTCGAACCCCTGCTCGACCGGCCGTACGCCCTCTTCGGACACAGCATGGGCTCCGCCGTGGCCTGGGAGCTGGCCCACCAGCTCACCGCCCGCTCGGCTCCCGGCCCGCGCCGGCTGTTCGCGTCGGGCCGGGCCGCCCCCGGCACCGCGGTGACCGGGCAACTGCACCGCCGAAGCGACGACACCCTCAGCGCCGAACTGGCTCGCCTCGGCGGCACCAGCCGGGAGATCCTGGACGATCCAGGGCTGCGCTCCCTGGTCCTGGCAGCCGTGCGCCACGACTACCGGATCATCGAGACCTACCGGCCGGCGGACCGGCCGCCGCTGTCCTGCCCCCTGCACGTCCTGACCGGCAGCACCGACCCCGAACTCGGCGAGGAACGCAGCCGCGACCGGGCAGGCGGCTGGGCGGACCTCACCACCGCCCGCACCGAGGTACGGGTCTTCCCCGGCGACCACTTCTACCTCACCCCCCGACGCCGCGAGGTCGTCGCCACCGTGCTGCGCAGTCTGGACCCCTCTTTGACCACCGGCGGCTCACACACCTGGCCCAGCACGCCGTGAACCGGGGCCGTACAGCCCCACCCGCACGACCCGCCACGCCCGCCCCGACCCGGAGAACGTCGTGATCGACTACTACTCGGCCTCGGCCGAGTTCTACGAACTGGTCGCCACCCGGCACACCGCCAGCGGCGGCCCTCCGCTGACCCGCGTCCTCACCGGCCTGGACGTGTCCCACGGCCCCGTCCTGGAAATCGGCGCGGGCACCGGGCGCGTGACGGAGGTCATCGCTTCCGCCCTGCCCGAGGCGGAGATCCTCGCGGCCGAGCCGTCGGCCACCATGCGCGCCATGCTCACCTCCCGGGTCGCCCGCGACCCGGACCTGCGCAGGCGCGTGACCGTCGTCGACGGGGCCGCCCAGGACCTCGTGCTGCCTGAACGGCTCTCCGCCGTCGTCATCTTCGGTGTGGCCGGTCATCTCACCGTCCCCGAACGCGTCGCGCTGTGGAAACGGCTCGCGGACCGCCTTCCGGACGGCGCGCCCATCGTCGTCGAACTGATGGGAGTGGCCTCGCCCCGCGTCATCCCACCCGTGATGTCGCTCAGGGAGACGATCGGACGCCAGACGTACGAGTGGTGGATCGGCGGCGAACCCATCGAGGGCGACGCCATGCGGTTCACCACCACCTGGAAGGTGCTGCGCGACGGCCGCACCGTGCGCGAGGTCTCCGACACCTACGACTGGCACACCTTCGACGTCGCCCGGCTGGCCCGCGAGGCCGGTATGACCAGCCGCCGCATCACCGAGGCCGGCGGCAGGCCCATCCCCGAGATCGGAGTACTCGTCAAGTGACGTCACAACCGCCCGAGCCCGGCCCGGCCCCGGCAGCCCCGGACAGCGCTGCCGAGGGCACGGACAGCCCCCGCACCCCGCCTCCGCTGCGCGCGCTCGCCCAGCCCGTCCGGTGGCGACTGGCGTTCGCCACGGGCCTCCAGGCCCTCGCCGCCCTCGCCGCGGTGGTCCCCTTCATCGCCGTCTCCCGCCTCGCCGAGCGACTCACCGGCCAGCCCCCGGCCGACGGCGAAGCGCTCTGGCCGCTGGTGGCACTGGCCTGCTCCTCCGGCTTCGTCGCCCTGGCGTGCGGCACGGCGGCCGGCGCCCTCGCCCACCTCGCCGACAACGACCTCCAGCTCACCCTCCGCCGTCGGCTCGCCCGGCACATCGGGCGGCTGCCGCTCGGCCGGCTGACCGCCCGGGGCACCGGCCAGGTCAAGCAGGCCGTGCAGGACGACGTGAGCGCGTTGCACACGCTGCTCGCCCACACACTGCTCGATGTCGTCGCGGTCCTCACCGCCCCGGTGCCGGCACTGGCCTACCTGTGCACGGTCGACTGGCGTCTCGCCTCCGTCAGCGTGGTGCCCCTGCTGCTGGGCGCCTTCCTGTTCCGCCGTGCCATGGCGGGCGCGGCGGTGCGTATGACCGAGTTCGGTGCCGCGCTGGGCCGGATCTCCGCCGCCGCCGTGGAGTTCGCATCCGGCATAGCCGTGTTCAAGAGCTTCGGACGCGGGCGCAAGGCCCACGAGCGTTTCGTCCGCGCGGCCGAGGACTTCGCCGACTTCTTCGCCGCCTGGGTCAGGTCCACCCTGGCCAGCTCCACCGCCGCGATCCTGGTGGTCGCACCGGCCGTGGTCCTGCTGCTCCTTTCCCTGCTGGGCGCGGTGTTCGTCACCCAGGAATGGATGACCGGCGCCGAACTCGTCCCCTTCCTCCTGCTCGGCCCCGCCATCGCCGCCCCCATGGGTGTCGTGGGCCCCCGCATCCAGCAGATCCGGGCAGGACAGGCCGCAGCCGTACGCATCACGGAGCTGCTGCACGCCCCCACCCTCCCCGAGCCCGCGAACCCCGCCCTGCCCGACGGCAACCACATCTCGATGCGCGGAGTGTCCTTCTCCTACGACGGGCGGACCGACGTCCTCAGCTGCGTCGACCTCGACCTCACGCCCGGCACGGTCACCGCGCTGGTGGGCCCCTCCGGCTCCGGCAAGTCCACCCTGGCATCACTGCTGCCCCGCTTCCACGACGTCACGGCCGGCACGGTGACCCTCGGCGGCGTCGACCTCCGCGACATCCCCGCGACCGAGCTGTACCGCCGGATCGGCTTCGTCCTGCAGGACGTGCGGCTGCTGCGGGCGAGCGTCGCCGACAACATCCGGCTGGGCCGCCCCGACGCCACCGACGAGGAAGTCGAACGGTGCGCCCGCGCCGCCCGTATCCACGACCGGATCACGGAACTGCCCGACGGCTACGCGAGCGAACTCGGCACGACCGTCACCCTCTCCGGCGGAGAAGCGCAACGCCTGTCCATCGCCCGGGCGCTGCTCGCCGACGCCCCCGTCCTCGTCCTCGACGAGGCGACCGCGTACGCCGACCCGCACTCCGAGGCACTGATCCAGGACGCGCTGTCCGCGCTCGCGGCCGGCCGCACCCTCCTCGTCATCGCCCACCGCCTGTCGACCATCCGCTCCGCCGACCGGATCGTGGTCCTGGAGGACGGACGCGTCACCGAACAGGGCCGGCACGACGACCTGCTGGCCGCACAGGGCCGCTACGCCGCGCTGTGGGAGGCCCAGCACACCCCGGCTCCGCAGCGCACCCCGGCCCCGGACCGGAGCGACGGCATCCCTCACCACCGGCCCGCACCCGCCGGGGCCGGCCGTGCGGCGGACGACATCCGAGAAGGAAGTGCACGATGATCCGTCAGCTCTACCGCGCCCTGGGGCCGGAGGGCTCCCGCCCGCTGAACCGGCTGCTGGTTCTCCAGTCCGCCGCGGCCGTCCTCCAGGGTGTCGCCTTCGCCCTCCTCGTACCCGTCCTCAAGGCCCTGCTGGGCACGGACCCCGACGACGTCCGGCCCTGGCTTGCGGCGTTCACCGGCTGCGTACTCGCCTACGCGGTGCTCCAGGGCGCCGCCCTGAGCGACGGGTTCACCGTCGGCTCCCAGCTCTCCCGGGTACTGCACCGCCGGATGGCCGACCAGGCCCTGCGCCTGCCCCTCGGCTGGTTCACCGCCGGCCGCACGGCCGAGTTCAGCAGGCTGGCCGCACAGGACGTCATCCAGGTGATGAGCACACCGGCCCACCTGCTGCGCCCCTTCATCAGCTCCCTCCTCACCCCGGCGACGCTGGTGGCCGCCACCTTCATCTTCGACGTCCGCACCGCCCTGGTGCTCCTGGTCTGCGCGCCCGTGCTGTTCGCCGTCCAGCAGGCCGGCGCCTCACTGATGCGGCGGCTCGACCTCGGCCGCGACGCCGCGATCGGCGAATCGGCCGACCGGGTGCTGGAGTACACCCGCAACCAGCCGGTCCTGCGGGCGTTCGGCCGGACCGCGGAGGGCTACGGGGCGCTGGACGACGCCCTGGTGGCCGAGGCGCGCGCCGACCGGCGGCTCATCGCGCGCGGCCTCCCCGGCCTCGTCTCCTTCACCTTCGCCACCCGGCTCGCCTTCGCCCTGCTGCTCGCACTGAGCGTGTCCTGGCAGCTCGACGGGTCGCTCACCGTGCCCACCCTCCTGGCGCTCCTGGTCCTGCTCGTCCGCCTCATCGACAGCGTCTCGTCCGCCGCCGAGGCCGGTGCGGGCATGCGCATCGCCCGCAACACCCTGGAACGGCTCGGCGCCGTCCTCGACGAACCGCCGTTCCCCCAGCCCGCCGAACCGAAGACACCCCGCGACGCGAGCGTGGAGTTCGCGGGGGTCGGCTTCCGCTACGACGACGGGAGGGGCGGCGGAGCAGCCGCGCGCCCGGCATTGAACGGCGTGACCTTCCGCCTGCCCGAGCGCAGCATGACGGCACTCGTGGGGCCCTCCGGCGCAGGCAAGACCACGGTCGCCGCGCTGATCGCCCGCTTCCGGGACACCACGGAGGGCAGCGTCCGCATCGGCGGCGTCGACGTCCGCGAGATGGCCGCCGACGACCTGGCCGCCCACGTCTCCCTCGTCTTCCAGGACGTCTACCTCTTCGACGGAACCATCGAGGAGAACGTCAGGATCGCGGCCCCGGACGCCACCCCGGACGAACTGGCCACGGCCGCGGCCCTGTCCGGGCTCGACAGGGTGATCGCGGAACTGCCCGACGGCTGGGACACCAGGGTGGGGGAGGGAGGCGCGCGGCTGTCCGGCGGGCAGCGCCAGCGCGTGTCCATCGCCCGCGCGCTGCTGAAGGACGCGCCGATCCTCGTCCTCGACGAGGCCACCGCCGCACTCGACCAGGAGAACGAGGCGTTGTTCGCCGAGGCCGTGCGCACCCTGGCCGACCACAAGACGCTGCTGGTCATCGCGCACCGGCTGAGCACCGTCGCGCACGCGGACCAGATCCTGGTCCTGGAGGACGGCGAGATCACCGAACGAGGCACACACGACGACCTGGTCACGGCGGGCGGCACGTACGCGTCCTTCTGGCAGCGGCGGGCCCGGGCCCACGGCTGGCGGCTGGAGGCGGCACGGTCATGACCCCGCACCCGGCACCGGCGATCCACCGGACACAGCACCAGCGCCGACAGGAAGGCACGACACGATGAGCACCGCCCTGAGGAACACCTGGGACCCATGGGCGGGTTGCGTCCCGCCACTCGCGCGCTCGAGCGCCCTGGACCCTTGCCCCGACCCCGCGGCCACCGCGACCCGCCTCGCCCAAGCCGCTCTCGCCGACCAGTACATGGTCTACGAGGCGGCAGGAGGGGTCTGGCACTTCGCGGCGGGCTCCGCCGTGTCCCTCACCGCGCACGCGACCGGCGTCACCGCGCGGGCGGCGGGGCGGACCTGGACGGCCCCCACCGACGGCAGGCCGCTGGCGGAGTTCGCCGGCGCACTCAGCGCCCTCTCCGCGGCGCACGGCGCGCACGGCGGCGAACGCCACTTCTACGGCTGGGCGGCCTTCGAACTCGCCCACCTCCTCCACGCCGACCCCGCGGCCACCGGCGACGGACCTCTTCTGCACGCTCTGGTCCCTTCCGTCGAGGTGACGCTCACCGGCGAGAGGACCGTGCTCCGCGCGGTGGACGAGGCGTGGCTCCGCAAGGTCGCCGACCTGCTGGCGGAGCCGGCCCCCCGACAGCTCCCACCGGACGGAGCGACTCCAAAGATGACCGAGCGGATCATCGAGACCGGCACCGGCGCCTATGGCAGCGCGGTGTCCCGAACGGTCGAGGACATCCGCGCCGGACTCCTGGAGAAGGCCGTCGTCTCCCGGAAGGTTCCGCTGCCCGCCGGACCACCCGTCAACTTCCCCACGACATATCTCGCTGGCCGCCGGGCCAACACCCCGGCCCGCTCCTACCTGCTGGATCTCGGCGGCTACCGGGCGGCCGGGTTCAGCCCGGAGACCGTCCTGGAGGCCGGGGAGGACGGCCGTGTCAGTACGCAGCCACTCGCCGGCACCCGCGCACGCGGGACCGACCAGGCGGAGAACGAGCGCCTGCGCGCGGAACTGCTCACCGACCCCAAGGAGATCCACGAGCACGCCGTGTCCGTACGGCTGGCCTGGGACGAGATGGCCCGGGTGTGCCGGCCCGGATCCGTCGCGGCCGAGGAGTTCATGTCGGTCCGGCCGCGCGGTGCGGTGCAGCACCTCGCCTCGCGGGTGACAGGCCGACTGCGGCCCGATGCCGGGCCGTGGGACGCCTTCGCCTCCCTCTTCCCCGCCATCACCGCCACCGGCGTCTCCAAGCGCTCCGCCCTCCAGGCCCTGGCCCGCCATGAGGAGGGACCCCGCGGCCTGTACGGCGGAGCGGTCTTCCGGGGGAGCACCGGCGGCGCTCTCGACGCCGCCCTGGTCCTGCGCACCCTCATCGGTGAGGGCGACGAGACATGGCTGCGCGCGGGAGCGGGAGTCACCGCCCACTCCAGCCCGGAACGCGAGACCGAGGAGACCCGCGAAAAGCTCCGCAGCGTCGCCCCGTACCTGAGGTTCGGCCCGGACTGACCGCGACCGGCATGGTTCCAGCTCCCTCTTGGGCGCCCCGACCGGACCCGCAGCGCCGAAAAACGGCAAGGAACGTGGAGGTGCGGCGGACCTCCCTAAGACAGCAGCGACGCCCGCCTCGCCCTTCGGCAGGCGGACCGACCGACGGGAAGAGACCGGCGGGAAAAGAGCGACGGGAAAGACTGACGGAAAACCGACACAACAGGAGCGACATGACACAGCGATCTCAAGGACCCACGGCGGAGGAACTCGCCGCCGCCACGCCCGGCGAGTTCTGGGAGGGCCTCTACCGTGAACGAGCCGACGACGGGGCTTTCTGGGGAGCCCGTGTGAACCCGGTGCTGGCAGAGGTCGCGAGCGGGCTCCCGCCCGGAGCCGCGCTCGACCTCGCGTGCGGGAGTGGCGGAGACAGCCTGTGGCTCGCCGCCCGCGGATGGCGGGTGACGGCGGTCGACATCTCGCGGACCGCTGTGGCCCGGCTCGCCGACGTCGCTCGTGCCCGGGGACTCGGCGACCTGGTCTCAGCCGAGTGCCACGACCTGGCCCGGACGTTCCCCCAGGGAGAGTTCGACCTGGTCTCCGCGCAGTACTTCCACACCCCCTACGATCTTCCCCGTGGCGCCATCCTGCGCGCCGCGGCGGACTCGCTGCGGCCGGGCGGACGGCTTCTCGTCGTGGACCACGGCTCCCTCGCCCCCTGGTCCTGGAACCAGGACCAGGGCACACGCTTGCCGACCCCGGACGAGGTCCACGCCGGGATCGGCCTGCCCGCCACCGGATGGACCGTCGAACGGGCCGACGCGCAAGACCGCCGGGCTGCCGGTCCGGGCGGGCAGACCGCCACCGTCACCGACCACGTCCTGCTCGTCCGCCGCGCGACCGGCTGAGCCTGGTCCCGACCGCGCCCGTGCGGGACATCGCCGCCGCACAGGAGCCCGCGAGCGCCACCCGGGAGGCGGCGGGTGCGTGCCGCCGTCCTCCAGATCGCGCCGCCCACGACGGGCGGCGGCGAGCAGTTGCGGGAGAGCCCGTGCGACAGGACGAGGTGAGTGCTCACTGGAGCGCGCGCGACCGCCGCCGTCGGCGTCGGGGTGCCGGCCGGGTTCGGCCGCGTGCTCGCGGACCCGGCGCGCTGTCGTGTTCCGTCGCCCGCCCGCCTCCTCCTAGCTGGTGTAGTCCTTGATCCAGTAGGAGCAGTCGATCCACCCCGGAAGCCTGCCGCTGAAGTCCTTCGCGCAGGCCTTGATCTGGACCTCGGTGCGGTGCGGGATGTTGCTGATCCTGCAGTACTCGAAGCCGTTGTCCGCCCCGTTCCGGTCGTCGCACGAGGTGATCTCGGAGCGGCCGGGCAGCTTGATGCGGAGCACCATGCCGTAGCCGTCCGCCTTGGTGTCCGCGATCCGGAACCTGTTGTTGTCGCCACTGTTGAACGCCCCGGTTCCGCGACCGTTCGACGCGTCCGCGATGTGCCAGGAGCCGACGGCGTTCGCCGGAGCCTGGGCCAGGGCGACACAGGCGGCGGCACCGGCCACCACGGTCACCACACGCTTGATACGGGACATGGCCCCCCACTCTCTTCCTTCACGGCCCCCGAGCGGCGAGCCCGTCGAATCGTCAGAAGAGGATCATGCCCCGGTCAAGCGCCATGTGCCAGCGCTGCACAGGCACCTCTTCACTGACACGTGGAGTGCGGTATGTCGGAGTAGGGGAGTTCGCAGAGGCACGCGCTGGAGACCGACGAGGTTGTTGCCCGGGGTCTTGTCGTCCAGGGGGATGCCGTGCCCGGTCTTGAGCTTGTTGATCAGGCGGGGCCGCCGGCGACCGGTGTCCACCGCGCCGGCGAACGTCGCGAGGTACCCGGCCGCCGACTCCCCGGCGCGGCGCATCCGATGGTTTCGACTGGGGCGTCGGCCGTTTCCGCGTCGAAACCGCCGTAACGGGGTCGAATACCAGAGGCGTCGCCCGGAATTCGCCATGGGGATTCCTTGCCCTCCATCCCCGTCAGCGCTTCTGCTGATCCTCAAGGGGTTCCCGCAGGGCCCTGACAACGCTTTCGTGCGTTTCCACCCCGTCATTCCTGGTGACCGCGAGAATGCTCCGGCCGAGCCAGTTCGGGTCGTCCACGCGTACCAGGGCGATGTTCTCGGGGACGACCGGGGCGAGGATGTCCGGAACGACGCAGATTCCGAGACCGGCGGCGACGAGTCCGAAGCGGCTGTGCCAGGTCCGCGTACGGAAGGCGATGAGCGGATCGGTCAGCGTGGGCCAGGCGCCGAACTGTGGTTCGTCGCGGGCGCCCTTGCCCACGATCCATGACTCGTGGACGAGTTCACGCACCGGGACGGTGCCCTCCACCGCGGCGAGAGGGTGCCCGCGTGGCACGCCCACCGTCAGCTCACCGCCCGGCAGCGGGGCGATCCGCAACCCCTCCAGGGCCGGCTGCGGCAGGCCGGGCCCGGAGGCCACGACCGCGATGTCCAGCCGCTTGCTGATGACCTGGTGCACGAGCTGCGGCGAGGACGCCTCGGTGAGTGCGAATGTCAGCCTGGGCTGCTGCTCCAGTGCCCTGGCCAGCGCGAAGGGGAGCAGAGCGGCGTTCGCGGAGGGGAAGGCTCCCACCCGGACCCGCACCTCGGGTCCGTGGGTCAGCTCGTCGAGCCGTTCGTCCAGTCGGTCAAGGCCGGCGAGGGTTTCGGTGGCGAACCGGGCGACGAGTTCCCCCGCGCGCGTCGTGGTGACGCCGCGCGCGCCGCGTACGAAGAGGAGCTGCCCCGCGGCCTTCTCGGCGGCTGAGACCTGGCGGGAGATGGCGGGCTGGGAGTAGCCGAGGGTGCGCGCCGCGCGGCTCAGGGAGCCGTGTGCGGCCACCGCGCGCACGACGCGGAGAGCGCTGATGCTGAGTTCGGGCACGGCACCATGGTAGTCCTCCGAGCCATGCAGGTTTGTTATGGGAAAGGGTCGGTACTTGCATGCTGCGCAGGGCCAAAAAGGAGTTCGCAGGGGTTAGTGTCGAAAGCGGCGGCAATGCCACTACCCCTGAGAGGATTTTCCATGAGTGAGTTCATTTCCCCTGATGACACCCGTTACGACGAGCGGGCGCGCGCCCTGGTGCGGATAGGCCGCGAGGCGATCGCCGTGGCCGACGACGAGAAGCTGGACGCCTACTTCGCGGAAGACTTCGTTTTCCACGGTCCCGACGGCGATATGACGTACGCGCAGCTCCGTTCCTTCTTCGCGGCCATGCGTGCCGCGTTCGAGGGATTCGCGTGCGAGCGGCGCACCATTGTCAGCGAGGGTGAGTACATCGGTGCGCGTACCTGTATGTCGGGGCGTTTCACCGCGCCCTTCGAGGCGTCCCCGATCGGCACGATCCCGCCGAACGGGCAGCCGATGCGCCTCGAACTGATCAACCTCTTCCGCTACCACGAGAACGGCCGGTTGGCCGAGGAGTGGGTCCAGTACGACAACGTCGGCTTCCTGCGCCAGCTCGGCGTCGACCTCACCGAGGGGCGCTGACCGATACCCCCGGCGGCCGTCCCGCCGCCCGAGGTACCTTCAAGGGATGTCTGGGGGCGGTCACCGGGGTTCCTTGTGCTCGCTGGAGGCGTTGCGCCGAGGTGCGGGGAGGGCGATTCCGTATTGGGCGGCCTGTGCTGTGTACATGCCGTGGTACAGGCCGCCGGCCGTCATGAGCTGGCCGTGGGTGCCGTGCTCGGCGACACGCCCCTGGTCGAGGACGTAGATGTGGTCGGCGGAGGCGGTCGCGGCGAGCCGGTGAGTGATCAGCACGACCGCGGTGCCGTCGCCGGCAAGGGAGCGCAGCCGCTCGAACGCGTCGATCTCGGCGTGCGGGTCCAGCGCGCTGGTCGGTTCATCGACCAGGAGGAACGGTGCGTCGCGGTAACGGCTTCGTGCGGTGCCCAGCTTCTGCCACTGCCCGCCCGAGAGCTGAACGCCGCGTTCGTAGCCCTTGAAGACGATGGAGTCCCATCCCTGGTCCAGGCCCTCGATCAGGTCTGCCACGTCGGCGGCCCGTGCGGCGGCCTTGACCTCGGCCATGTCGCGGGGGCGGTCGCCGGCGCCGATGGCGATGTTCGCGGCGGCCGTCATCTGCCAGTGCGGGAAGTCCTGCGCCAGCAGCCCGACGGAGGCGAAGACCTGGGAACGGTCGGCCTCGCGTACCTCCACCCGTTCCCCGCGGGGCCCGGCCCACCACACGTGGCCGTCGCCGGGCAGCAGCAGCCCGGCCAACACCTTGGCCAGCGTGGTTTTGCCGGAACCGTTGGCGCCCACCAGGGCGGTCACCTCGCCTCGGCGCACGGTGACGTTCACCCCGCGGAGCGCGGGGGTGGTCGCTCCCGGGTAGGTGAAGGAGACGTTTGCGGCCTGGATGGACCGCGCGGGAGAGGGCAGCGGTGCCCCTGTCGTCGGGATGGCGTGCCGGGCCGCCAGCTCGGTGTCACCGAGCTGCAGCATCTCCTCGTACATGCGGTTGACCTGCTGTACGAGGGAGGTGAGCCGGGCGGTGGAGTTGCGGATGGCGACCACGGCGGTCCCGCCCACGGCCAGCGGCAGCCCGCCGCTGGTCAGCAACCACCACAGCATCCCGTAGCAGCCCAGCGAGGCCAGTCCGGAGAACGCGCCGGCCACCAGGTCGGTCCGGGCCTGCGCCCGGGCAAGGCGCCGCTGCTCGGTCTCCATCAGCCCCGACATCTCCGCGTACCCGCGCAGCAGCAGCGAGGAGGCCGCGTGGACGCGGATCTCTCCCGCGGCGTGCGGCATCGTCAGGTACTGCAACAGTGTGGAGACCGCCCGGCGGTGGTCGATCCAGTGCAGCCGCGAGAGGTATTCGCGGCGGGCCGAGCGCACCGCGCCCCAGCCCTTGGGCAGGGCGATGACCAGCAGCATCGGCAGGAGCGCCCAGTGCAGCGAGGCGAGTACGACGGCGGCGGCCACCATGCTGATCACGACGTTCGCGACGCCCACGGACAAGCTGAGCATCCGCCGGGCGGAGTCGGTGCCGAACTTTCCGGCCTCCAGATGCCGTTGCACGTCCGCCTCTTCGGTCGCCTGGACCTCGACCTGCGTGACGGCGCGGTAATACCGGGTCGAGACCGCTCGCTCGACCTGTGGCTCCAGGCGCCCGGACATGGCCGTCGACCAGGCTGACAACAGGGCCGTCGCCAGGGAGAGGGCAGCCAGCGCCAGCAGTGCGGGCAGCGACTGCCGGAGCTTGTCGGCAGTCGGCCCCTCGGCGAACAGCTGGGTGAGCACCCCGTTGACGGCCACCAGCCCGAACCCGGCGGTCAGGCCCTGCCCGATCTGCGCAATCACCAGGCCGGCCAGGGCCCGCGGGTCCGCGCTCCATCCGGCCCGCAGAACCACGCCCACCATGCGCGGCAGCGCGACGGCCATCTGCCCGAACCGCATACGGGCGAGGGCTCCTTCGTGCTCGATGTACGCCTGGTCCCAGCGCAGCCGCCCTCCGAACAGTTCGCGCTCCGCCGCCGAGATCCCGTCTTCGGCTTCCTGCGCTCCCCTCATGCGGAGGCCCTCCGCGCGCGGACGCTCCTCACATCCGCGGTGACGCGCACCAGATTGCCTCCGGCCCCCGCCCCGGCGTGGGGGACGGGCAGCGGCGGTGAGGACGTCAACCCAGGGCCGGGAGCGCGGGGAAGGAACCGCGCCGGAGTGGCGATGTTCGATTGCCGCCAGGACGGGGCTGTTGCGGACCGGGGTGCCATGGTGTCCTCCAGATGGGCGCGCGAGGGGTACTGGTGCTCTAAGAACAGGACCACAGGCGGCGCCGTTACGGGTAGATCATGGACAAACGTTCTCAACTGCCTGAGTCCGGCCGGGCTGGCGGGCTCGTTGGCGCCCGATGCCATTCGAACGGATGCGACGCTCCGCGTTGAGTGGCCGTGCGCGGCGATGGCTGGCCAGACCTGTCGGCGCAGGGTTGCCACTGGCGTGGACGACGTGGAGCGAGCCGTCGTCTGTACCGGGGGCGGCCAGCGGTCGGAGAGGTCGGACACCGGGCGCGTTGTTCCGAAGCCGGAACTCCTCCAGCACACCCCGGCCTGAAGCCGAGCCTCGCCGCTGGACACACTCCCGGCTCGTCCGTGATCCGGCGGAGTCGGGAAGCGACCGAGCGGTGTCCACCGGCGACCTGCTCCACGCCTCGCTGCCCCAATACCGTCCCGGGCCCGGCGGAGTGGAGTAGCTCCCTACCCGTACGGGGCGGAAGCCCGGTACAGGACCCGGCCGGAGTCCGAGGGCCTCTCGCTCGACCACTCCGGTCCCGACACGCAAGCCCGCCGCGCGCGACCGACTGCGCCGTCCCGACATCGCCCCGTCGGCTCGCGGGTCGCCGACGGGGCTGAGGAGCCCTGGCCTGCCGCGCCTGCAAAGAGCAGTCACCTGACGCATACCGGACAGATCGCCGGCACGCCGAGACTGGTGACGCGGCAGCGGTCCATCGAGGGCCCCAGGGCCCTCCTCATCGGCACTCGGATCGCCGCGGCGACGAAGAACCCCCGGGTGCACATCCGGGGACGACGGCCTCCACACCGTCGGCCGGAGTTCGCCTCGTCCGCTCAGCTCAGCTCAGCGCTGCTCAGCTCACGGAAGGATCTACGGAGACCGTCATGGTGGCGAAGAAGACGGCGTTGCTGGGAGACCGCTTCGCCGCGGTCGACCCCGGGCTGATGCGGCTTGCTTCCGCGACGCGCGCCGTCCTCGGCGCCGCCGCGTCCCTCATCGTCCTGACGGCCCTGGGGCAGTCCGGCACGCAGTTGCTGGTCGGCGGGTTCACCGCGATGGTGACCTCGCTGGCCATCAGCGACCTGCACCCGCGCAACCAGCTGATCACGCTGGGACTGGGGATTCCGCTGTCCCTCGCGGCCCTGGCAGCCGGAGCCGTGCTGACGCCGTACCCGGTCGCGGCCGGGACCGTTTTCCTGCTGGTGATCTACCTGGCCGTTCACGCCCGCCGGTACGGCGCCAGGGGACAGGGCGTGGGCATCTTCGGCTTCATGGCCTTCTTCCTGTCGCAGTTCACCGGGGCAGGAGTGGTCCAGCTGCCGCAGACGGGCGCGGCCGTCCTCGTCGCGTTCGGGGCCGTCGTGGCCGTCTACCACTGTCCGGGATTCATGACGGCGTCGCGTGTCCTCTCCCGGCTGCGGCGTACCTTCGAGGGGCGGCTGCGCGACGTCCTGCGGGACGCCGCCGCCCTGCTCGGCACCGGACAGGACGCCGACGCACTGAGTCCGTCGTTGGAGCGCCGTCTGGGCAGGCTGCACGAGGCCGTGCTCCTGATCGAGGACTTTCTCGGTGAGCGCGCGGTTGACGAGGCGACCGACGGCCGGCTCCTGCGGCACATCTCACGTGCTGAGGTGGCTGCCCAGCGGCTCGCCGTACTGGCGGTCCGGGCGGCCGGTACTTCACCGGCCGCCGACGATCCCGCGGAGCGGGCCGCACGGGAACGGCTGGCGGCACGGATCCGCCTTCTGCGCCACCAGCTCATCCCGGGAACGGTTACCGCACGGGAAGACACCCCGGCCATCCTGCCGACCGCGTCGGCGCCGTTGCGGGACTGTCTCCACGGCGTCGATGAACTAGCCGCAGCCATGCGCCTTCTCGGCCCGCACGGAATCTCCCCGGCGGCAACCGCGACGACTCCGCACGAGCCCGCCACACCGCAGACGCGGGTGTTCAGCGTCAGGCGGTACCGCGAGGCGGACTCCGAAGACCGCGGAGGCGGAACCACCCGGCAGGCCCTCCAGGCGACCGCCGCCTCCGCGCTGTCCATCCTCGGCGGTCACCTGCTGTCCCCGGACCACTGGTATTGGGCCGTCGTGGCCACATGGGTCGTGTTCATCAACACCCGGAGCACCGGCGAAGTCCTGCTGCAAAGCGTCCGCCGGCTGGCGGGCACAGTTCTCGGCGCGGTGTCCGGCTACGGCCTCGCCACCCTGGCCGGACCGCACGGCCCGCTGCTCCTGGTCCTGCTGCTGGTGTGCATGTTCGGGATCTTCTACACCCCGTCCGGCGCCTACTGGGCGGTGACATTCTTCATCACCGGCATGCTGAGCATGCTGCTCGCCCTGCTGGACACCTTCTCGACGCACGTACTCGTCCTGCGCGTGCAGGAGACCGCGCTGGGAGTCTCCTGCGGCGTCCTCGCCACCGTCGTCGTGCTGCCCCTCACGGTCCGCCGGGCCAGCGACGCGGAACTGGTCCACTTCCTGCTGATCCTCAGACGCCTCCTGCACACCACCACGCGGAGCCCGAGCACCGACACCACGACGAGCCTGATACGCGCGGCCCACGATCTCGACCAGGCACTGGAGGCCTTCCGCAGGGCCTGTCTGCCGCTCACCCACCCGCTCAACCCCCAACGCGGCCGTCGTGACCGCGCCCGCCACCTGCTGGAACTGCTGGAAGCCGGGGCCTACCACGCACGGAGTCTGGCCGCCGTGGCCGGGCACACCCCGCAGGGCGACGACACCGCGCCCGCCACCTGGGTCACCGCGGCGGCCGACCGCGCACAGGAAAGGGTGACGCACCTGATCCGCCTCACGAGCAGTCGACCCGGCACCGCCCGCCACTCGGCACGCCCCAAGGTCACCGGAACGCTCTCCCTCCTCTCCGGCGAACGGCGTATGCGGCACGGGCGACCGTCGCCGCGGCAGCGCCTGCTGCTCCACATCGACCGCCTCGACCTCACCCTGATCGCGCTCACCCAAGCCTTGGCCCCGCCCACAGCGGCCGAGGACACCGCGGCTCCGTCCGCATCAGCGCGAGGGCCGGCGTCTCCAGGTGCAGTCACATGACGCATACCGCAACACGTCCGCAAAGACACACCATGACTGAGCAGGGCCGTCCACGAACGGACGCGTACGGGACGGCCTGTTTCCAGCGGCAAGGACCCCACGGTCCGATGCCCGCACCGACCTCGGCGGCGGAACCGCCCGAGGCCGACGCCGCCGCGACCACCGTCACGGCGCCACCGGTGCACGGCCCCCGCAGGGCCGCGTCACCCCCGTACCCGTCATGAGCAGCTGCTCATCCGTGTCTCGCCCGCGCCTGCGGCCCGAGCACGCGGAATCGATCGAACTGGAGAGAACTGTGGACACCATCACCCTGGGTGATGTCACCGTGACCCGTGTTTGGGAGTACTACGGTCCCGTCGACCTGGCGCCCGACGTGTTCGTCCCGGAGAGCCCGGCGCAGGCGTGGGAGACCCACCGTTCCTGGCTGGTTCCGGACTTCCTGGACGCCGAGACGAACATCGTGAATTCCGCGATCCAGACCTGGGTGCTGCGCAGTGAGGGCAGGACCATCCTGGTCGACACCGGCGTGGGCAACCACAAGGACCGCCCCTACGCGCCGGTGTGGAACCGGCTGAACACCGACTTCCTGGGCAACCTGGCCCGCGCCGGGGTCCGCCCCGAGGACGTGGACATCGTGATCAACACGCACCTGCACATCGATCACGTCGGCTGGAACACCTACCTCGACGGCCGCACCTGGGTGCCGACGTTCCCCAACGCCACCTATCTGATGGCCAGGGCCGACTTCGACTACTGGAACCCCGCCAACGAGATCAAGACCTCGCTCGGCCGAGGCAACCAGAACGTCTTCGAGGACAGCGTCGCCCCCGTGCACGAGGCCGGCCTGACCCACCTGTGGGAGGACAGCCACCAGATCGACGGCAACCTGCGCCTCGACCTCGCACCCGGCCACACCCCGGGCTCGTCGGTGCTCCGGCTGGAGTCCGGATCGGACCGGGCCCTCTTCGTCGGCGACTTGCTGCACAACCCGATCCAGATCCACGAGCCCGACGCCAACAGCTGTTTCTGCGAGGACCCCGCCGAAGCCCGCGCCACCCGCCGCAAGGTGCTCGGCCGGGCGGCCGACACCAACGCGCTCGTGGTCCCCGCGCATCTGGGTGGTCATGGCGCGGCCGAAGTGGTGCGTGAGGGAGACGGATTCGCAGTCAAGGGCTGGGCGCCCTTCGCCCCGTACACCGAGCAGGCCTGACTGTTCTGAGGAAAGGCACCACCACCGTGAACCACCACCGCGACCCCGTCGTGACCACCATGCAGGGAGCCGTGCGCGGTCTGCGCCAGGGCGACACCCTCACCTTTCAGAACATCCCCTACGCTGCCGCGCCTCGTGGCGGCGGCCGGTTCGCGCCGCCGCGGCCGCACGAGCCGTGGGACGGTGTGCGGGACGCCACCGTGCCGGGGCCCAACGCCCCGCAGTCCGAGCGCAGGCTCGGCAGCATCGACATGTCCCCCTACTTCGGCACCGGCTGGAGCCGCGGCGAGGACTACCTCACCGTCAATGTCTTCACACCCGACACCGCCCAGGGTGAGCTGCCGGTGATGGTGTTCGTCCACGGCGGGGGGTTCGTCGCCGGGTCGACGCGCTCCGCGCTGTATGACGGCTCCGCCTTCGCCCGCGACGGCGTCGTCCTCGTCACCCTCAACTACCGGCTCGGCATCGCGGGATTCCTCGACATCCCCGGCGCTCCGGCCAACCGTGGACTGCTCGATGTCGTCGCCGCCCTGCGCTGGGTGCGGGAGAACATCGCCGCATTCGGCGGCGACCCGCACAACGTCACCCTCTTCGGGCAGTCGGCCGGAGCGACCATCGTCAGCGGCATCCTGGCCACCCCCCAGGCCGCGGGGCTCTTCCACCGGGCGATCGTGCAAAGCGGCAGCGGCCTGGGGGCGTTCACCACCGAACAGGCCGCCCGCGTCACCCAGGCAGCGGCCGAGACCCTGGGCATCGAACCCCACCTCGACACCTTCGCCAAGGTCTGCGACGAGCGTCTGGTCGAGGCCGCCTCCCAACTCGCGGGCATCGACCTGCAGACCGCGACCCACCATGACCCGCTGCTCGGGCTCAGCCCCTTCAGCCTGGTCCTCGACACCCAGCCCGCCGCATCCGTCGCCGCCGGCCACAGCGCCGGCATCGACCTGCTGGTCGGCACCAACACCGAAGAAGGAAACCTCTACCTGGTCCCGGTCGGCAAATACGCCACCACGACCACGGCCGACATCACGGAGACGGCCGCACGCGCACACCCGCACCCCGCACAACTCATCGAGACCTACCGCGCCTCCCGCCCCGGGGCGTCCTTGGCCGAACTGCGCTCCGCCCTCATGGGCGACGCCCTCTTCGGCGCCGGCAGCCGCGCCCTGACCGAAGCACACACCACACACGCCCGCTCCACGACGTACGCCTACGAGTTCGCCTGGCGCTCCCACGCCCTGGACGGAGAACTCGGCGCCACCCACAGCGTCGAGCTGCCCTTCGTCTTCGACCTCGCACACCTTCCCCAGCTGCACGGCCCCAACGCCCTGCTCGGCCCCGACAAACCGCCCGCAGACCTCGCCACCCGCATGCACGCGGCCTGGGTCCGGTTCGCCAGGACCGGCGACCCCGGCTGGACCCCGTACGACACCGAACGCAGAACCACCATGCGCATCGACACCCACTGGACCCGGACCAACGACCCCCACAGCCAGGAACGACAAGCCTGGAACTGACCCCGCACATCTGTTTCGCCTGCGAGAACCCCGTCAAGGAAGACCATGGCCAGAACCGTCATCACCACCGGCAGCGCACCCTCCCTCCCGGCACCCCTGTCGCAGGGCATCCGCAAGGGTCCCGTCGTGCAGGTCTCCGGGCAACTCCCCTTCGACCCGGACACCGGCGAGGTCGTCGGTACCACGGTTGCCGAGCAGACCGTTCAGGTACTGCGCAACGTCACCGCCGTCCTCGAAGCAGGTGGCGCGGGCCTGGAGGACGTCGTGATGCTGCGCGTGTACCTCACTGACCCCGCCCACCTGGCCGAGATGAACGAGGCGTACGCGGCGGCCGTCGGTAAGCCCTTCCCCGCACGCACCACCGTCTATATGCGGCTGCCGCCGGGGCTGCTCGTGGAGGTCGACGCCCTGGCTGTAGTGGACGACTGAGCACATGCCTGGTCGTCTGACGAGGGCGTGCACCAATCTGGGGGTTCCGCCGGCGCACCTGCTCGACGCCCTGTGCGCCCTTGTCGGACGACCGGCACCTCCCCGTGGGCCGCATCCCGTACGCCGTATCCACGAGCGGGTGCTCCAGGCAGCGGGGGCGGTGCCGCCAGGCGTGCTCGAGCCGGGGGATGTGTGCGCGGCCACGGACGTGTGCGCGGGCCTGTTGAACGCCGAAGTCCCAGCCCCCTCGGACATGGCGGTCCTCTGCATCCGGCGCACGGTCGACGACCTCGGACCAGCCGGCCTGTGGGAGCTGGCCCGCGGCACCGCTCTGACCCGGGACGATCTCGCGTGTGGCGCCGCCGCGGTCCTGGCGGAAGGTGATCCCGGCGCCGGAGACCCGCTGGCCGAACTCGCCGCGCACACCCTCGCGCAGGAGGCCGCCGAACGGTCCCCGTGCCACTGGGGCCGAGACCACACCGAGGCGGTACGCACCGCGCTGTACCGGAGTCTGGCCGAACTCGCGGACGCCCTCCTGGAGGTGTCGGAGTCGACGCCGACCCTCATGGAGTGGACCGTCAACGACGGTGGCGGGAGGTATACCGCGACCGCGGTGGGCGGCGGGGTGACGTACGACGCGCTGGTCGAGCCAGCACGGAACGCTCATTCGTCCGCGGTACCCGTCTGGCACCACCCGTCACTGTCCGCTGTCCCCACCGCCTGGCAGTGGCGGATCATCAGCGGACCAGCCGGCCGTGCCTCTCAGAGCTGTGCACCTTTTCCCTCCGCGTTCGCAGCACGGCACGCCGCCGAGTGCGCGATCACGGCACTCACCGCCGGCAGATGCGGCCTGTGAGCCACGTCGACTGCCGCCGGTCCCGGCGACGACCCGCGTTGCGGGCTTCTCCGCTGGGCCCTACCCCGCCCCCTGCCGCGAAGATCGGTAGCCGGTGCAGATCCGGCACCTCGTGGTGAAGAAGTCGGTCCGGCAGCAGAACCTCGATCTGCGCCGGGCTGGCCCGGCAGCAGTGGGCGTTGGGAGGCCGCCGCCCGCCACGCCGCGTGGAGGGGCCGAGAGGGCAGCAGATCCAGATCCGCCAGTTCTCTCCGCGTTGCCGGCAGCGAGATACCCCGGAGATCGTCCCGGTTCCCGCTGCGGCGGTGCCGGGCCTGGTCACCGGCCTCCCCGCGGGTGCTACCGGCCCGCGGGGCAGGCCCGTTGTGGAGCCCGGCGTAGGACGTCAGAGCGCGAACGTGGCGACTACCACGTGGTGGTCGGACGTCGGCGTGGGGATGCTGTCCGCCGAGGTGACCCGCAGGCCCCGCTGGAAGATGTAGTCGAACTTCTTCCCGACGTCATGCGTTGCGGGGCACTCCCGGGGGTCCGGCGTGCACCGCGCGTCCGCCTCCTTCCAGTTGGCCTCCCACAGCGGCCTCAGAGGCCCCTTCCCTGTGGGCTCGCTGTTCAGGTCGCCCATCACGATGCCCTCCCGTGGGGTGCCCACGGCGTTGGCGAGCGCCATTGTCTGGTCCTTCTGGGCGCCCTTGTAGCCGATGTGGGTGTTCCATACGGGGACGGTGCGGTTGCCGAAATCCACCCGTGCCCACACCACACCGCGTTCTTCCTTGTCCACCGACGACGGTACGGCCGGCAGGCGGAAGTTTCCCTTGCTCGCGATCCTCCCCGCACCCTTGCGGACGAGGAGCGCGTCGCCGTTGGCGCCCTTGCTGCCCGCCCCGTTACCGCAGCGCCAGTCGGTACGCCACGTACCGTAGACAGCCTCGTAATGAAGCCCCTGTTCCCTGAGATCGTCGAGCAGGTGATCGACCCATTTCACGCAGATCTCCTGCAGCCCCAGAACATCAGGCTTCTGATTCTTGACGACGTTGGTCCAACCGGGCTTGTAGACCGGATGCTTGGGCATCTCCCAGTTCCACGTCATCACCCGGACGGAACGGGCGGCGTTGGACGACGTTCCCCAAGCCGCGGCCCCCGAGGCGCTCCGCGCCTCACGGCCGGTGGCGGCGGGTGCGCCGGTCTTGGCGTCGTCGAGCGACGCCTTCGCGGCCGGGGGCGCGCCGCAGGCCGTGGCCGCGGCCACCATCCCTGCTACGAGGGTCGCGAGAGCGATGCCCCGACGGGGGCGCTGAGCGATCATGTGTTCCTCCCAGATGATGGTTTCCGACCGATGGCTGCTCGGACAGTTGGGCACAGCCTGGAGCGACCGGCAGACGGCTCACGGTGCCTCGGGCCGCGCGAAGTGACGGACCGACGCGACTGGCGGATTCCTGACCGGGGCCGCCCCTGTCCGTCGCACCCGCGGACCTGTTGACCTGTGGACCTGTGCACCGAGGCGGGCCGGGCAGGAGCATGCTGAAGTCATCCGGGCGGAGGCAAGACACTCCGGCTGTCCTGGACAGCTCTCCGCTGTTCCGGCTGGCCGGACGGCTGCCCCGGGTTCGTCCCGGACAACCCTGGACAACCGTCTGGCCGCAGCGGGACGCGCCCGTAGCGGTACTGGCCCTGACCGGCGCGGCGGGCGCGAGCACCGGTTTCGCCCTGGCACGCCAGGGGCGGCTCACAGCACGGGCACCACAGCCGGCGCCCGCCTGACCGGCCCCTGCCACAACGGCCCACATCTCCGACAGTACAGGATTCCTTGAATTCAGGATCACGTGTATCGTCTAAGGCGTGCTGACACTCGCCGCCGACATCGAAGTACTGGCGCGGTTCGGCCGCGCGCTCGCCGACCCGATCCGCTGCCGCCTGCTCCTGGCGCTGCGCGAGGCACCGGCCTACCCCTCCGACCTCGCCGACGCACTCGGCATCTCCCGCACCCGCCTGTCCAACCACCTGGCGTGCTTGCGCGACTGCGGACTGGTCGTCGCCGTGCCGGACGGGCGGCGCAGCCGCTACGAGCTGGCCGACGCACGCCTCGGGCAGGCGCTGGACGACCTGCGCACCGCCGTACTCGCCGTCGAGTCGGACAGGGCCTGCCAGGAAGCGGCGGAGAAAGGCTGTTGCTAGAGATGGCCGACCGGATCCTGCTCGCGAAGGAGCCGACGCCGGCTCGCAGGGACGCGCTCGCCGGGCAGCATGGTTGGACGGCAAGTCTCCCTGTTTGCTCTGGTGCGCTTCGCCGAGGACGCAGACTGGTTCGCTGACTGCCCGGCGGTGCGGGACTTCGACGGCGTCCAGGTGAAGATGTGTCACTCGAAGTCCGACGCGCTCTCGACCGGCCGGGACATGATCGACACCGCGGCGGCTGTCACCGGACGGGACTGGTGCGAGTTCACACCGCAGTGGTCTCACAGCGAAGAGCGCCTCGAGCCGTTCATCGGCCAGAAACTGTGCCAGGGCGCCCTTCTCGAAGGGCGGCCGGCGGGCCGTGACGTGGCTGCCGGGTCGGTCGTCGGCCTTGGAGTTCGTCCTCGCTCAGGACTGTCTGCTGAGCGCCAACGGTTTCGATGAGAACAGCATTGAGACCGGTGCGGCTCAGCCGGATTGTGTCCGGCAGAACTGTGCCACTGAGCACCCCACTCCACCAGTGACCGGCTGCTGCTGATCAGGCCGCCGAATCGCCTGCAAGGGGATGCCGACGCCCCGGAGTTGTGTCCCTGCCGGTCTGTGCGTTTCGCAGCCAAGAGGAGGAAGCGGGCCTGAGCGGGGAGGCTGACGCCGGGCAGGCTGCCCGCCGTTGCTCTCACCCTGCGTCGGGAACGAGGTATGTCCGGGAGTGCGGGCGGACCGGGTGCTGCGGGCCGCTTCCGGCTCGTCCAGGAAGGTGTGGAGCGCGAGCCGGCCGCCATCGGAGGCCGGCGTGGTGTGTGGGCCTACGGCCGCATGCCAGCCCGCACACAGGCGCCGGACAGGCAGTGCCGGGCTGGTCGCGGTGGCAGGCCATGGTGGGTGCCTTCGGCGATGCCTCGGCTGCGGCGACGAACCGAGCGGTGGTGGAGCGCGGGCTCGCTGCTGAGCGGGCGAAGCAGACCGCCGAAGCCGTCTGGAGCCGATGCGACATGTCAGGTGGTGGGCCAGGTGCGGAGCAGCGCGGTGTTCTCGGCTGCTGCGGTGCAGCCGGGGGCGAGGAGGAGGTCACGTAGGGCAGCTGCGTCGGTGTGGGTGGGTTCGACGGTGATACCGGAGGCTTCGAGATACGTCACGCCGCTGGCCACAGCGACGGCGAGGTTGGAACGCTGCAGCCAGCGGTACCGGCCGGGGGAGTGGACGATGGCGGCGGCACCGGCGTAGGGGCCGTCGTAGACGGGGGCGTCGAGCAGGCGGCCCTGGTGGCGGGCGCGGGCAGCAATCGGTACGCCCTAGTACTGCAACGGTGCTTGCTGTGACTGATGGTCAGGTTGGTCGTTGGCCTGTCCATGGGTGGGGACCTTGCTGATGTCAGGTTGTGGGCGGGTGAACTGGACGCTGTGCATGAGCGGTTCGTGCACTGTTTCAGCAGGTCGGAGCCGCGGGAGTCAGCACTGGCTTATATGCGGGGCCTGATCGCTCCGCTACAGCGGAAGAATGGCTGGACGCTGGCGGAGGAAGCCGGCCATGAAGGCCCGGACCGCATTCACCGGATGCTGAACCGGATCGAGTGGGACGCGGATGAGGCGCTCGACGACGTGCGTCAGTACGTGGTCGACAACCTCGGTGACCGGGACGCTGTCCTGGTCGTGGACGACACGGGCTTCCTGAAGAAGGGGACGCGGTCGGCGGGGGTGCAGCGGCAGTACTCGGGCACCGCCGGGCGGACGGAGAACTGCCAGGTCGGCGTCTTCCTCGCCTATGCCACCGACCGCGGGCGGACACTGATCGACCGGCGTCTGTATCTGCCCGCTTCCTGGACCGACGACCGGGAGAGGTGCCGCCGGGCCGGCATCGACGACGAGGTCGCATTCGAAACCAAGGTGGCCATGGCCAGGGCAATGGTCCGCCGCGCGATCGCGGACAGGATCCCGTTCCGGTGGGTGACCGCGGATGCCGCCTACGGGTTCAGCAAGGGCTGGCGCTCGGAGCTGGAGCGGGCGGACGTCTTCCACGTCATGGCCACCACCCGGCACGACACCGTGGTCACTCGCTGGGCGATCGACCACCCCGTCCACGACCTGTTCAACGGTCTCGCCCGGCAGAAGTGGAAGCGTCGTTCCTGCGGCACCGGGGCTCACGGCCTGCGGATCTACGACTGGGCACGCGTCGAGGTCCGGCCCTGGCACCGGCCCGACCGCCGCCACTGGGTCATCGCCCGCCGCAGCGTGAGCCGGCCCGAGGAGATCTCCTACTACATCGCCTACTGCCCGGCTGAGACAACGCTTGACGACCTGATCCGCATCGCGGGCAGCCGATGGGCCATCGAGGAGTGCTTCCAGAGCGCGAAGCAGGAATGCGGCCTGGACGACTACCAAGTCCGCCGCTACCCCGGTTGGCACCGCCACATGACCCTGGCCATGGCCGCCCACGCCTGCCTGACCGTCCTGCGAGCCCGCCAGCTTGATACGGAGAAAGCAGAAACGGATCCTCCCAACTCATCCACCTCAGCCTCGCCGAGATCAGACGCCTGATCACCCGCCTCACCGACCGCTGCCCCACCCCGGTCGACGACGTTCTGCACTGGTCACACTGGCGCCGACGACGCCAGCACCAAGCCCGCATCAGCCACTACAAACGACGCGGACACAGCCCCTGACCTGACCATCAGTCACAGCAAGCACCGTTGCAGTACTAGATCGTCGGCGAGTTCTCGTGCGGTCTGTCCGGCCAGCTCCGGCTCGTCCAGCACCGCCCCGCCCTGGGGGAGATTCCACAAAACCGCCAGGCAACTGCCAGACCGCCAGGCAACTGCCAGCTGCCCGGGGCGGCGGTCGAGGGCACCATCCGTGCCGCCAGCGCCCGTCCGTCGGCTGGGTCGCCGAGCCAGTCCTGGCCGGCGGCTGCGGCTCTCTCCTCGGGAGCGAAGGAGAGAGCATTCTCGACATCGGGCAGGCTGTGGCGCACCTGTGCCGAGGTCAGCAGGAAGTTCCCGCACCAGCCAGGAAGCAGGGCCGCGCGGCGGGGCTCGATCGCGTGGAAGAAGGAAGCGAGCGCGTAGTCCTTGGAGCAGACGTGGATGAACATCCGCTCCGGGTCCTCATCGCGCTCCCACACATCGGTCAGCAGGTGGAAGTCGTCGTGGGTGTCGGGGCCGCCGTCGTACATGTCGTCCATCGGGCCGAAAGCGCCGATCAGCTGGTAGAAGTCACGGATCCGCCCGGCTTCCTCGGACTGGTAGTCGTCACCGAACCCGCGGCCCCACGTGCGGAAATCGGGCAGGGGAGCTTCCTGCCAGCGGCGCCACAGCCGGCCAGCCGCCGGGTCGCTCTGCCAGGCCTGCAGCAGCGGCAGCATCCGGGGAGCCAACTGGGCGATGAATGTGTCGGGGTGGGCGGAGACGGCCCACGCTGAGGTGATCCCCATGCCCGGCACCGTAGAACACGCCACCGACAACTCCACCAAGCCTGCTGTTGCCAGCGCCCCCGCTCGCGTCACGCTGCCTGTACCCTCACGCACGATCAGTGACCATGACCGGCTGGGGGCGTAGGTGTCACGTAGGCAGCAGGAAAACGAACCGCGGGTCGTGCAGGGCTCGTCGAGGTGGCGGCAGGGGCGGGCGTCCACTGCCGTGGCAGGCGTGATGGCCGGTGTGGTGATCGGTGCCGGTGGCATGGTCTGGCACTCGGGCGAGATGCCCTTCCGGGACGAGCGTCGGGCTGACGCCTGCTGGGGAGCGTTCTCCCAGCAAGAGATGTCCCGCCTGGTGCCTGACGTGGAGGGCCGCCCCAGGGCGGCAGAGATACCAGCTGCGGAGGGGTTGGCGGCGGAGTCTCCTGTCGGCCGGTGCTACCTCGGCAGGGGATATATCGGCCATGCTGCCACCGTGCGTCTGGAGTCGCTGAGCGAGGGGTGGGGCGATGACGGGACGGCCGGGCCGCTGTGGGAGAAGGAGAATCTGACAGCGGAGATGACGTCTTTCGAGTCCGGCCGCGGTAAGCACATCAGCACGGGCATGGCATCCCCGACGCGGGCGTGGCGTGAGATCCCTGAGGCCTGTCTTCCCGGCGGGCGCTACGGCACTACTCCTGCCGTGGTGGTGCTCACCCGGGCTCACGGCGTCCGTCGCTCGCAGAATGACGAACCGGCGCAGAGAGAGATGGCGCGGGCCGTCACCGATGCGGCCAACGCCATCATGCGCCACCATGGCTGCAAGGGCAGCCTGCCCAAACCCGGCAAGCTTCCCCGCCCGCCGCAACACAGGGACATTGGCAAGCGTGACTTGTGCGATGTCGACAACCTTGGCTGGCCGCGGGGAATGAAGTCTCAGGCCCTGTACGACCGGGTTTCGAAGGGCTCCCGGCATGGAGTGCGCATCTGCCAGTTCAATCCCGTGCAAAGCGCTGATCACGACCCAGGGCACTTCACCACGATCGTGAACCCGCGCCTGGCCCGTGCCTACGACAAGGCCGCACTGTCGAATGACGGCCCGCACATCCCGACGAACGGCCCTGACAAGACGTTCGGAACTCTGAGCACGACGCATGCCGTGCTGCAACTGCCGTGCAGAGGCGACGTCGTCGTCTTCACCGCAAAACCCCCCAACACCGTAGGTGGAGGGAGGGACGGCCGGCAGGCGATGCGGAAACTGTTCCCCCGCTACGTGAGAGCCGAAGCCAAACGCCTCGGCTGCAAGGGCATCACACTGAAGATGCCCCACTACACCGACTGACCGAGCACCTGGCGTGGCCGGGCAACCAGATCCCGTCAGGCCCCCGCTACCCGAGCACACCTGTGGCTGAGCACCCAGTGGGCGGGTCGGCGCGCTGGTGGCGAGCATGCACGGGGCAGATGGCCCTCGGCCCGATCCGGCCCCGCTTCACCGTCACTCTCCTCGCGCATTCCCACGTGGTCATGCCGTCAGTGGTAACCGAAGGGGCCTCAGGGTTCCTTCGGTGGCTGCTGACGTCCGCGGGAGACCCGCGCGCATCTGCACCAATCGCCGCAACCGTAATGGCCTCCGGCCTCGCCCGGCAGCTGCTGGTCGCTTCCCGCACGCGAGAGCAGGCCGCCGCCCTGGCAGCCGATCTGCAGGACATGCGCCAGGCCACCCACGCCCCCACCCGCCCACAGGCGTGTGACGTGGCCGGACTGGGCGGCTGCGAGGCCGTCGTCATCGCCGCTCGCGCCTCCTTCACCAACACCCACCGTGCCGACGTCCGCATGGGCGGTGCCACAGCCAACACCTCCCTCGTCACCGGCCTGGCCACCCTCCTGCGCGGTTTCGAAGGCACCGTCCTGGTCGTCACCAACCCCGTGGACCTGATGACCCGCCTCTTCGCCCAGGCCTCCGGCTGCCACCGGGTGTTCGGGATCGGCTCCAACCTCGATTCGTCCGCTATCGCCACCTTCTCGCCCACCACTTCGGCGCAGACCCTGAGCGTGTGCGAGGTTATGTGATCGGTGAACACGGTGATGCCGCCGTCATCTGCGCCTCCACCACCACCGTCAACGGCAAGCCCGTCACCGTCCCCCTCCAGCAGGTACGGGCGCAGCTGCGTACCCGACCCACCCGAATCAGTGAACAGGTCGGCCGTACCCGCTGCGGCCCAGCCGGGGCTGTGCTCTCCGCCCTCCGCAAGATCCTGGCCCTGGACGACGGCACCGAAGAACTGACCACCGACTACCGCGGCGACTGGCTCGGAATCCCGTTGCACTTAACACACGGCCAGACCCTACCGTCCCTGCCCCACCTCGATGATGACGAGACGCGCCAGTTGGCCGCAGCCGCCGCCAAACTCCATGCCGCCTACCAGGCCCTCCAACCCGTCCTGCACGAATCGATCCGACAGGAGACAACACCGTGAACGGCCCCACCGGCGTCCAGCTCAACGCCGCCCACGCCCACGTGACCGTCCGCAGCAACACACCCGCGGTCACCGACTGGTCCCACCGCTACTTCGGCCCCTGGTGGAACGCCACCCACCTGCCCACCCCCACCGCCACCGGCCCCGGACTGCCGGCAGGGAAGGCCGGTGCCGGACCGGGTCAGGGGGTGTCCGTGCTCACGCCGGTTGTTCTCCTGCTGTCTGCTGGGCAGCGTGCTGGTGAGCGAGGGCCAACGCCGCCTCTCGGCTGAACAGGTAGGGGGAAGTGCCGGTGAAACGGGCGTGCTGCCAGGTACCGCCATCCCAGTGGCGTGCCTGGGCACTGCCCTCGAAGACGGCCCACCAGTCGGGATTCTCGTGGTCGCGGGCGACCACGAACTCGCCCGTGATTCGGCCGTTGAGCCGGGGCCCGGGGATGCGGTACTCGGAGACGAACGCCGACGCCTGGTCCGCCGATGCCTTCTCCTTCGCCTCCCACTGCCGGAATTCCTCTTCGTCCTCCGCGTCGTGGAAACGAACCCTGCGCCAGCGCGCGGTGTCGAACCCGTCGACGTCCTCCCATTTTGAGGCGACTCCGACGAGGTCATTCCAGGTGCTCCGGATCTCCTGGAAGCGCGTCAGCCCCTTCAAACTGTCCTCCTGGGCCTTCTGGACAGCTGCGTCGCCGAACTGGTAGCTGAGGGAACCGGCGAAGCCGGGCACCACGGAACACAAGGCGGAGTTGGTCCGGTACTCCTCGGTGCCGACCCTCAAGTGGTGCTGTCCGTTGAGCCGCTTCATGAGGAAGGCGGTGAGCGCATCGACGTCGTCGAGGGTGATGTCGACGGCGTAGCGCAGGGGTTCGGCGGTGGGCATGCGGCGGTAGTCCCTCCCGGTCTCCGGCGCGCCGACCGACCCGTCGTCGTGTCCCTTGTCTCGCGTCGGATAAGGAGAGGTTATCCGTGGCGAGACGCGCCGTGCCGCCCGTTTGCGTGTTTGCTCGGAGAGGGCGGGGTTACCGACGGCGACCGCCGCCGCTGAGCCGGCGGGAGAAGAGGTCTTCCCTCACTTGGTGAGTGCGTGTTCCTGGTCAGGGCGGGCGTGACAGACGGGGCAGGAGACGTTGAGTAGCTGGGAGCCGGGCCACCATGCTTTCGTTGCCGCGGTGGGTCCGCCGTTCCTCCTCGTGGCTTCCCCGTGGTCGTCTCCCGGACCCATACCAGGGACGGCCGCTGGTGGTACGAGTGCCAGGCGATCCTCCCGGCCCGCCCCGACCAAAACGGCCACGCCTCGCCCGGGGGCGTTCCGGTGGCCCTCAGCGTCGCCGCGGAGCACATCGCGCCCATCCCGGGCGAGTCCTACGAGCGGGTGCCGAGTGAGGGGGTGGTGGCCGGCCGCCAGTGGCTGGCGGTGCGCTCTCCGGGTGTGCACGGGGGCGGCCCGTGGTGGCAGCTGCACCACCGCACCTGCTGGCAGGCCCGCGGCGGCTGGTGCCGGCTGGTCACCACAGCCGAAGCCCGCCGGATCCTGGCCACGCTGTCCCCGGACCGTCTGTGCGATATCTGCCGACCGGACCAACGCACGTCCTAGACCTACCTGCCGGTGGGCTGGACCGGCCCGGCAGCTCATTTCCCGGGTGTTGCCAATCCCCTGGCAACGGTTTCCTCCTCTTCCCTGCTGAAGACGCTCTTACCCCGTTGCGCGGTGTTGCCGAGGGCTCGATTTGTGCACGCAACACCCCAAGGCCTTGCCAAGCTGTGGCGTCAGATCCGCACATCACATCCAGGTTCGGAGGACGCCATGGACCACCCTCTTTTGACCGCCCGGTCCGCCCTTGTTCTGTTACTCGCGCTGCTGGCCGGGCTCGCCGCTGCGGCCTTGACCGTCTGGGCAGGCAGCGGGGTGCCGCACAGCGTGCTGTGCGGAGCCGGCAGCACCGCCCTGGGGGTCGTCTTCAACCAGCTGGTCGCGCCCGAGCAGCCCGCCCGCGGCTCCCGCGACACCGACTCTGGGGGCGGTGCCCGTGGGTTGTGACGGAGCTGTAGTTCTTGGGGCTGGTTGCTTTTCTGATCTGGCGTTTTGTGTTTCTGGTGGGGATTTGAGGGTGTGGGGAAGGGGTGGGGTGCGGTCGTTCCTGAGTCCTGTGGAGGGTGTTCGGTTTGGTTGTTCGGGGTGTTGAGCAGGGTTTTCGTGGGTGTGTGGGATTGATCTTGGGTTTGTTGTCGATGGAATGGTGCGTCGAGAGGTAGCAGGTGGGGTGTGCTCGTGTGCGGTGCCCGTTGTTGCTGGTCAGTGGCGTGTGCGGGTGAGGTAGACGGTCAGTGCGTCGCTGGTGGTGGGGGAGAACTGGGTGAGTTCGAGGCGGCGGCCGATCGCGGTGAGGGTTTTCCTCGGATGCTGTGCCCGGTGCTGGTGGGGGAGGGTGGCCAGGGTGCGGGCGAGGGTGACGGTTTCGGGGTAGATCACCAGGTCACGGGCCAGGAGCACGGCTGAAGCGTTTCCCCCACCGTCCAGGTGAGGGTTGACCAAGGCGAGTTGCTGCAGCCGATGGCGCCACCGGTCGGTGAGGTGTTGTTGGTGGTCGTACCAACGGGTGGTGATCGCGCTTGCCGCCATCCACGCACTCGCGCCCCGTGCATGCCGCTGTAGACGCTGGTGGGCGTGGTGCGCGGCAGCGAGTTCAGGTACAACGCCGGTGCACAGCGGGGATGTGAGCCTCGGGTCGGGGGCGGCCTGCTCGTGACGGATACAGACGAGCCGGTGCCAGGGCCGGTGGACCCATGCGGTGTCACTCGCGCCGCGGCTGTGGTGCCGCACGCACATCGTGCATGCCCGTACGGCTTGCCGCCGCCGCTCGACGGGCCGCCAGTGCGCCGTGACCGGGCCAGTAACCGTCGTGCCGTCCTGGACCAGGCGGGGCAGGGCGTGGGCGAGGTGAATCATCGGGATCCGGCTCAGGTCCGTGACTCGGCGCGTGGCGGTGGGGAGAGGACCAGCCCGGCTGCGGGGGAGGCGCCGTGCCCGCTCAAGCTGATGCCCAGGCCGTCGCAGAGCTGGGACAGCGTCAACTGGTAGGCATGAGCGAGGCGCCCAAGGTAGGAGGCGGTGGCTTCGAAGGGCAGCGGCCGGATGCGGAATACGCCTGGGCGTGGGGGTGGGAGCTGCGCCCACGCCCAGGCGGCGGGTGCGTCGCTCCGCTCGGTGCCGGACGCGGCCGGTAAGCAGGCCGCCAGGAGTGTCCGGTTCACCGGGAGCTGTTCTGGCCCGGTACCCGGGGCCGGTAGTGCTGTTCGGCGAGGTGGTCGAGCCGGACGGCTTCCAAGATGGTTTTGGTGATGCGTTCGGTGCCGTCCAATACAGCGGTCAGGGCGGCCTGTTTGACCAGCCGCGTAAGTGATCCAATCCGCCCGGCGGTGCGCGCGTGCAGGTACGGCGCCAGCCGCACCAGACTCCCGACCCGGTGATGTCGCAGGTCGAGTGCGCCTTCCAGCGCCCGCACCAGGTCTTTGAACGGCTCGCGGACGCCGTCGCGGGCGGGGAAGGGATCGCAGTCGACGAGGCCGGCACGTGCGGCGAGCTGCGCCCCGCGCACCCCGGAGAACAGCGCGGTCCCGGTCACGTCGATGCCCGCGTACACGAACGTCGCCCCGATACGTTCGGTGAGGTCTTTGATCAGGTCGGCGCTCTGGGCGCCGGTGGTGGTGCGGGGGTTGAGACGGTGGATCTCATCGATCAGTACCAGCCGCACACCCGCCTGCGTGTAGCTGTGGCAGACGCTGTTGACGATTGCTGCCTGGGACATCCGGCCCGCCACAGGGATGCCGAGGTAGCGGGCGAATTCGAGGGCTAGGGTCTTCGCGCTGGCGGCGGGCGGCACAAGCACGTAGGCGACCGGGACCTGCTCTCCCGCAGCCACGGCTGCCGCGTCCTGGCGGCGGGTGTGGGCGAGGTGGCAGGCGCGGCCGACCTGGAGCAGTGCCGTGGTCTTGCCCGCTCCGGCGGGGCCGGTGACGATCAGGGACGGCCTCGCGGTGACCTGCTGGTGGCGGCCCAGGACCATCAGGGCGCGTACCTGTTTGGCCAGCATGTCGATGGCCGGAGTACGGATCGTCACGAACTGCGAGTAATAGCCCACCCGTTCCTCGAGGCTGCGTGCCGGCGCCCCCGGTGCGGGAGGCTCGGTCACGGGCGTGGTGGCGAAGCGGGCGAACCCGTTCCACACCGTCACCGTACCCGGCAGCGCCTGCCCGCCACCGCTCACGACATCCTCGGCACGCGCCGCGGGCGCCGCCGGGTGATGTTCCGCCGAAGCGACGCCGCGCCTTGAGGCGCCCTCGGTGCCAGGCGGGCCGCACACCACTGCTCCGCCTCCGCTTCGGCGTCCCACAGCCCGTATCCGCCAGCCGGAGCGGGTGATGAGTCCACGCCGGCTTCCTCCACGACATGCGCCGCATCCTCATCGGTTCCGGCAGCCAGGCCAGCAGCGGCGAGGTCGTCCAGACTCTCACCCCACCCGGTATCCAGCGCCGCCTTGGTCTGTGACACCCCCGCAGCCTCGGCCCATGCGGGTGGGGCAGCCTGCCCGCTGCTCGCCGCGCCCGCACCGTCCCCGGCCTCGGTGCCGGTCGCGCCGGATTGCCGTGGAGCGGGCAGGCCGACCGCCAGGCCCTCGAGTACCGCCGCTTTGTCGGGCGGCGTGACGGAGCTCTTGCGGCCCCGCCGTTTCGATAGCGCTCCAGCTCCTGTCCCGCGGGTGCGGCGCAGGAGCTGGTCGAGGGCGTCGGCGAGGTCGGCCTCGTGCTGCTCCCGTTCGCCGCGCTGGGCTACTTCGCCCTGGACATGGCGCCACATCTGGTCGTTGAAGGGCTGATGCACGTGGTCGCGGTGGATCCACGGGATCTCGTGGAGCTTGCCGTCGCTCAGGCGGACCCAGATCTGGCGGGCATCGTGCGGGTTGTGGTGGACCTCCCATTTGCCGTCCTTGGCCGTCACCTCGGAGCGCTGGCCGCGGTGGGGGTCGAGGACGTCATGGTCGTAGGTGCGGTAGTCGATGCGGATGCCGCGTTCGGTGATCGGCTGCCAGCGCACCGGCAGCAGCTCCAACCAGTCGGCTCCAGTCAGCGGCACGGGCACGTACCCGCACAGGGCGATCAGCGCGGCCCACATCTGGTTCGGAGTGAGCGCCGTCTTTGGCAGCACAGGGTGACGCAGCCCGTCGTGGGGCCGGTTCTGCCAGCAGACGATCCACTCGTCGAGGAAGTCCTGCAACTGCGGGATCGTCCAACAAGCCTCCGCCTTCACGTTCTTGCCCCGCCGCAGCGGGTTGGACCCGGTGTGGCCGGCGACGTGCTGACAGAACAGGTCGTTGACCGACCCGAAGGTCCGCTCCACCACTCCTTTGGCCTGTGGCCGCCGTGGAGGAGCGGGCTGCACACTCACCCCGAGCGTCTCGCACGCGACGACAAAGCTCTCCGAGACATAGATCTTCCCGCGGTCGACGACGATCGTCTCTGGCACGATCACCGGCCGGGCTGCCGCGCCCTCCAGCCGCTCATCCAGCGACAGCATCCGCGCATACGGAACCTGCGCCCGCGATAACTGCAGCGCCTCAGGCCAACCAGGCCGCGCCGGGTGAGGAACCGCCATCTCGGCCAGCAACAGCGCCGCGTCCACGGCCTTCGTGCCGTGCGGACGCAGCACCGCGGACAGGATCGACCGCGTCGCCACGTCCACCGCGATCGAGAGCTCAGGACGCCCCAGAGTGCCGTCCTCCAGCACGGCCATGATGTCCAGGCGGGTGGTGTCGATCTGCACCTGCTCCCCGGGCCGCAGTACCACCGGCGCTGCCGGCCCCCGGCCCGGCGCGGTGGCTGTCCGCGCCCCGTACCCAAGCCGATCAGCCGGATCGGCCAGCACGCTCACCAGCCGGTAGAACGACGACCGCGACGGCATCTCCACCACCCCGCGCCCGTGCGTCTCTTCCAGGATCTGCTTGACCAGCACCTGGAGCCCCTTCACGGTCCCCTTCGACCGTCCCCGCTGCCGACGCAACCCCTCCAGCACCGCGGCCACGACCTGCTCATCCGCGTAACCCGTAGGACGGCGGCCACGCACCGGCACCGTGCGCTTATCAACGAGCCCGCACAGCCCCTGCTTGCGATAGGCGAGCCGCATCTTCTGCACCGTCAAACGCGTCACCCGCGTAAAGCCGAGCGCCGTCATCTCCTTCGCCTTGGCCGCCTCCCGCTGCGCCAGCGTCCACCGCTCGGGGTCATACTCCTCCCGCATCACCTGCCCCGCACGGCCGCCTTCAGGGTGCGGCCACCCGGTCTCCACCTCCCGGATGTGCGGCAGCCACGCCAACGCACGCTGCTGCTCTGCCGCCGGCACCGTCTCGAACAACCCCCACCGCGGCACCACGTCCGGCGCCCGCGCGCCCGCCACCTCAAAGCCCGGATCAGCAAACAACCGATTCAACAACAACGACGTGTCCGTGCCACCCTCGTCCAGCAGCAACACCCGCTGCCCTTGCAACGCGGCAACCTGAAACGTCTTACCCCGGTAGACAACATGCGCTCCGACCTCCACCACCGGACGCCGCCCCGTCTCCGTGCCTCCGCCCACCGCGCTCACTCCCCATCCCGCATACCGATGCCTGCTCCCGGCCCGTGCCCCGGGCCACCAGCAGCAGGCACACAGACCAGCGATCCGCCATGCAGCGACTCATCAAGTCCCGCCACCAACTGCCCCGACCACAAGGCGTGATAGACGACAGGCAAGACCTGCAATGGATCACCCACCGACACCGCTCCGTCGAACAGCGGGCGCGACACGCCGAACGCCTCAACCACCGCAGCCTGCAGCTCCGGCGCCCCCTGGTACCGGGGATGGCGGTAGCCCGCCAGCCACCGCAGATTCGTCTCCACCACCGCAGGCAGCGGCTCAAGACGCCGGTACGTCCACCCCACCCGCGCACACGCCGCTTCCAGCACCGCCCCCGCCCGCTGCACCCCGGTCCCGCCCGCACCCGGTGCGGACGGACAGTCCGCGAACAGCCCGGTGCCGTCGGCGTACCGGGCAAACAACTGCGGCACCCATGAGCGCGCCCGGCCATCCGCCTCGTCCCGCCACACGGACCGAACCGGCCGCCCCGCCAGCCCCCTCACCGCCGGATCCCGGTCCAGGACCATCAGTTGCGTACGCATCGCGACCGACCCGTGGACCACATGCCGCCCGGAACTCGCCGACCACCACCACCCCGGACCCCACCGACGCCCCGGCACCACCGGGAACGCCGACACCGGCGCCAGCTCCTCGAACCCCACCGACGCCACCGCCTGCTCCCACACCAGCTGCTCGACCTGCCCCCCAGCACTGCTGAAAGCCACCTCCACGCCCGCCTTCCTCCCCAGCACCACACCGGGCGCCACGCGCAACTCGCAGTCCTCTACGCCGGACAGCCAAGGGCGTACCGGCCGTGGATAACCCGCGAACACCGCCCGGTCCCACTCAAAAAGGTGATTCTCAGCAGAAGTGCAACCGCGCGATACCGTCCCTCGTACGGCCTGCAGCGCCCCATCCCATACGGGAGGATGAAACAACCCGTAAACTGCAGTGAGCCGAGCCTGCCCATGACGCCTGCCAGCCCCCGAGCCCGGGCCGCTGCGGCTACAGCCCCCGCCCCTGGCTGCCGTTCCTCGCCGAGTGCTGCGCCCCGATCAGCAGGCGCCGCTCAACAGCGCAGTGCCCGGGCTGGAAGAAGTCCGGCTCGCGCGGCCACACGATCTCCATGTGCGGCACCGGCAAGACACTGATCGCGCTGCACACCACCGAGGAACCGAACACCGCCCATCTCCCCATCGCTGCGTCTCTGAACCTGATCGGCCCGCTGCCCCACGACGGCGAATCCTTCCCGCACCACGATCGCGCCCTCCACCAGCAGCACCCGTCCCGACCGGCTACTGCTCCTCTGCCTCTCCGGCCACCCGCAGCACTTCTGCCGCTTCGTCCGCGGACAGCCCAGCCCACCGGGCCACCTCCTCCAGCCCCACCCCGGCGTTCACAGCGGCCACCATGACCCGCAGCAGCACCTGGTCGAGTAGACCCGTGCCACGGCTCAGACCCTCCAGCATGTGCCGCGCCACGTCGGCGGTGGTGCCGACCTGCACCCCGCGCAACTGCTGCAGCTGCTCCTCGGCCTCGCCAAGGAGATTGGTGATCACGAACTGCTGCTCCGCAGGCACCACAGCGCGCCAGTTCGTGCCGGAGCCGGGTGCCTTCTTCTCTCTGGATAAGACTCGTAGTCCGGCAGCCATCGTTGATGGCTGGTGTTCCTGCCGCACCCACCACAGGTTCTCGTCGAACCGCCCATACAGCCCGGGCCGCACTCCGGGGCGACGGCACAGGCGGACAACGGTCCCCATCCACGCGATCAGCGGGCCCCCGTGGTCGACCGCGATCAGCGGCCCCAGCCACTCCCTTCCCACCCGCTCCCCGAGCCGACGGCAGAACTCGCCATCCGCAGACAAGGGCCGCGGCCGTTCACCGCCGCTGTCCGCCCATACCAGCTTCCTCATACCCGGATCCAGCAGCGCATCCGCGACGGCCACCACCTCAGGGAAGATGACCGCATCCCGCCCCACGACCCGCCACCACTCCAGATCTCCGCCCGCGTTGCCGCCCGCAACCTGATGCAGGCGACGCGGCCAAATCTCTTCCTGCTCCCACTCGTACGCTCCCTCCCACCACCGGGCCACCACCGCATACGCCAGCCCGAACACGTCACCCGGCTCCGCTCCCACCCGCACCGCGCGCCGGGCCACCCCGAACCACCGGCGCTGCGCCGCGACCACATCCGGCAGACCCCGCAGGTCCAGATACTCCAACTCCTGCTCGGCGTCCGCGTCCAACAGCCACCGCCCATGCGCCACGCACACCCGCTCCCACCGCTGCGCGTACCGCACCACCCGGGCCGGCCCGCCCGCTCGCCGCGCAGTGCACAGTCGGCACCCGAACGCCACGGGCCCCACCACCGCACCCCCGACCCGCCACAGCCCCCGCCCCCGGCCGTCCCCTGCCCCGTCGAGCTTGGGATCCTCCCGCCCCCAGGACGGCAGCGCCCACGCCAACGCTTCCTCCCCAACCCCGGACAGTCCCGCCAGCGCGCGCCGGCCCGCCGAATCCAGCAGCACCTCCGCATCCGCCCGCAGCCCGCCACCGTCGTGCCGAGGCCGGTGACCGCGCCACTGCCAACAGGACAGCAGCGCCTTCTCCTCCAACCCGTACCGCTCCGCGATCCGGCAAAGAAACGACAACGTCGTCTCCCCGCTCACAGGAGACAGACGAAACACCCCAGGAACCATCTCCCCAGCCTCCCGGAAGCCGCAGCACCGGGAGACAAAAGTGCTGCGCCTAGCGCATTGAGATGTGTCCATGCCGTGGGTGAAGTGGTAGGCTGGCCAACTTTGCTCAGGCGGCATGGTCGGCTCGCAGGAGGCAGGAGTTGTGACGTTGGGGCGGGATCGGAAGGTCAGCCCACTCGGAACCGAGTGTCGCGGATGTTCACTGGTCTATTCACGGTGAGGCTGGTTTTGTTCGTTATGGATTGCGATGTATTTCCATTTTGGAGGTTGCAGTGAAAGACCAATTGCGGATCCGGATGAGAGGGGAGCTTGCGGGCGGGCTTTCCAGCTTCCGGGAACAGGTGGGGCTGACGCCGCGAGGCCGCCTCAGTGATGACTGGGACCAGGAGTTCGGGAGGCGGGAGCTCCGACCGAGGGTGCAGGGTCGGGCGAAGCTGACACTGTGGCGTTATGCAGACGATGATTGGATGATTGTTCTCAGGTACGAGCGTGACCCTCTCCCCTCGGACGAAGTAGAAGGGATGAGGCAGAACATTCTGAATGCCGCAACGGCTGCGGGCATAACCGTAGTTGCTCAGTCACCTGCGGGGAGGGGGTAGGTGTCACTGATTGATGTTAGGTGTTTCGTATTCAGTGGTTCGGCGTGAAGGATTTAAGTGAGGCTTGTGGCCGCGCAGCCTAGTGTGATGACGGTCGCCAGCTGGAATGTTCTGCACCGTGTGCATGGCGAGAACTGGGACGAGGATGTCCTTGTGCGCTGCCCGGATGAGTCCGAGCGGATCGCCGCTGTGACAGCCCTGCTGGAGGAACGAGACGAGCAGGTCATCGCTCTTCAGGTGGTCAGCGGTGACCAGTTGGCCGCCCTCCGCGGTGCGCTGACCGGCCGGACGGTGCACGCGTTGAGGTATCCGCGCGTTCCGGCACCGCGCCGGGGCATCTGCTCGCTTCGAGACCCCGGGGAGTATCTCGTGCTTCTGGTCGACGGACCGAGCCGCCAGATCGCTGCCGAGTCCTTCGAGAATGATCTGGGGAAGGGCGCACTCGCTGTCGAGACCGACGGAATGCTGATCGTCGCCACGCATGTGAGCGGCAATCAGCGGCGCACGCACCAACTGGCACGCCTGGCCGAGCTGGCCGCCACACCGACGGGATGCCCGGCGGTACTCCTCGGTGACTTCAACACCGGCCGTGCCACCGTGGCATCGGCTCTGGGCACGGGCTTCGCGGTCGTGGATCTCCCACCGGACGCCCTGCCGACACGGCCGCACACATCAGGCTCGACATCGCGGTGGATCGACCATGTGGTCGTGCACGGCGCTGGTGTCAGCAGCGCCGCAGTCGAGAGTACGGACGGTCTCTCGGACCACAACCTGATCAGCGCGAGCCTCATCGTGTGATCCCCCGCTGCTGTTGCGCAGGTGATAGCGGGCCTGTTCGGCGGTGTCGGTGCCGGGTGGGACGCTGCCTGGGATGAGTCAGCCGCGCCGGCGGGTCTACGGCAGTGACCACGATGACCCGTACCCGTATGCCCGCCCCGGTCACACCTACCGCGAGCTGGTGGGCGATCCGCTCGACGTCACCGGATCCAGCGAGGAAGAACTGGCCGAGGGCGCGGCCCTGATTACCGAGATCGGCCAATTCGGCCCCGGCGGCCGTGCCCTTTACGGCCCCCGCCCCACCAATCCCTCGCTGTGGGATTGGGAAGGCGACTGCCCCTGAAATCCGCGAAGAATTA
>NZ_VJOK01000002.1:0-17550 GCF_013302895.1 Streptomyces albus subsp. chlorinus
CCTGGGTTTTGCGTATCAGTTTGCGTACGTGCCGGCTGAGTCCGCTGTTGTCGCCGGTGACCGCGCTGAGCATGCCGAGGAGTTCCTTGCTCAGGGCGAGGCGGGTGGCGGGGTCGGGGATTTCGGTCCAGTGGCGGACCGCGCGCTGGGCGCCGGCCCGGGTGATCCGGTGCTGCATGCCCCACGCTGCCGCCTGGAGCTGGGTGATGTGCAGGTCCCAGCGGGTGGCCGCTGCGGGGTCGCCCTGGAGGCGGGCGATCCAGCCTCGCAGTTCGCGGACGCTGATGGTGTGGGTGTGGGTGGGTCCGTAGGTGGCGGTGGCTTCCTGGTCGAGGCGTTCGGCCTGGTGTGCGGCCCATTGCAGGCGCTGCGGGTCGTGGGGTGGGGTGAAGGTGGCTGTGATGGCGGCGACGCGTTCTTTGTACTCCTCCGGGGGCGGGGGAGGGTGTTCCGAGGTGTCGTTCGCCGGTCCTTGTGCGAGGGCTGCGGGCACGCGGGTCCTGGCGGGTTGGGGGAGGGGGTTTTGGGGGCTGGGTTCGGGCTGGCTCGCCCAGAAGGCCGGGGTGACGGTTCCCCATGGTGCGAACTGCGGCTCGTCCGTCACAGTTTCACCCCTTGTTGGCGCAGGAAGGAGACGGGGTCGATGTCGGATCCGTATTCCGGGCCGGTGCGGATCTCGAAGTGCAGGTGGGGGCCGGAGACGTTGCCGGTGGCGCCGGAGAGGCCGATCTTCTGGCCTCCTTCGACGTGCTGGCCGGCGGAGACGGAGATCTTCGAGAGGTGGCCGTACTGGCTGTAGGTGCCGTCGGCGTGTTTGATGACGATCTGGTTGCCGTAGGCGCCGCCGCGGCCCGCGGTGTGGATGGTGCCGGGTCCGGCGGCCTTGACGGTGGTGCCCGTGGAGACGGTGAAGTCGATGCCGGTGTGCATGCCGCTGGACCAGGCTCCGCCGCGCTGGTGGTAGGGGGTGCCGAGGGGGCCGTCGACGGGGCGGGTCCATCCTTTCGAGGTCACCGCTCCGAGGTCGGGGCCGCTGTAGTTCGCCGAGCTGGCCATGATGTTCTTCACGTAGTTGTAGGTCTCGCCCCTGGCGAAGGTGCGGGGAGGGACTCCGCGGTACTGGACGACCCGGTGCCAGCCGGCGTTGTAGCCGGCCAGGGCCAGTTCGATGGGGCTGCCGTTGTATTCGGGGTGCTTCTTGGCCGAGCGCAGCAGTTCGCACATCATCTTGCCCTGGGCGGCTATCGCGTCCTCCGGGTCGAGGGGGTCCTTGCGGCCGTCGTTGTTGCCGTCGACGCCGGCGCCCTTGCTGCCGTTGCGGCCGTACCAGGTGTCCGGCATGAACTGGGCTATGCCGAGTGCGCCCGCGCTGCTCTTGCCGGGGTTGGCCCGGAATCCCGACTCCTGGTTGAGCTGGGCGGCCAGGATGGCTGCGGGCAGTCCGGCCTTGCAGCTGGCGGCGGCTTTCTGGATGAGTCCGGCGTAGGCGGCGGGCACGCCGCCCTTGCCGATCTTCAGGGAGCCCGCCGCCAGTTCGGCCCCGCCGCCGCCTCCTCCTTCGTCATCGTCCAGGGTGATGACCAGGAGCATGAGGATCCCGAAGGTGAGGGTGAAGAGGAGCGCCACCAGCGCGCTGCACATGATTTGCAACGTGCGAATCTTGCTCAAACGGCCGTCCCCCTACGCGGATGAGCGCTGCCCCGCGGCGCCGCGTGCACGATCCGTCGACAGGGAACGGCAAGACCGCGGTCCGACTCGGCTCACATTGTCACACCCGTTTCGTGCACCTCTCCTGTGGTAACTGTCACAAAGGAGTGACTATTTCCTGCCGGGAATGCTGGTTTTTGTCCGTCTAAATCCACCTGGTTTCTTCTCGGGTGGGTCACGGGGGCCCGAGCACCTGCATGGAACGCGAGTGCGACCATAGAATGCGGCCAACACAGGGGCCGATCTCACTTCTGATGCCCCATCAGACTTGTCTCAGATTGCATTACACCGGCAAATCCGTGGGGGAAAGGTGTCCAAGAGACCGCCGACGCTGGGCGTACTCCCGGCGCACTCCCGCCTCTTGATACCCGTGCTGGGGCCCGCCGGCGGCAGCGGCCGGTCCACCACCGCGGGGCTCCTCGCGGCTGTCTTCTCCTCGGCGGGGTCCGCGGCCGTCCTGGACACCGCTCCCCGGCTTGCCTCGCCCTGGCCCTTCTGGAGCGCCCGGCCCGGCGCCGGGCTGGCGTCCATACCGCCCGACCGGCCCGCCTCCCGGCAGCGCATACGGGACGCCGCCTCCGCGTGTCCCGCTCCCGAGGGCCGCGAATGGCAGGTGCTGACCGACCATCAGGAGTGGAGCAGCGCCCCGCTCCCCCTGCCCGCGGACCCGGCCGCCTGGTACCAGTTGGCGGCGGCCGGCGGCTGGCAGGCCGTCATCGCCGACACCGCACACGCCGTGGCCCAGGACATCATCGCCGCGCGGTCCGCCGGGCGAGCGGGCCGGACCGCCGCCTGGTGCTCGCTGCCCTGCGCGGTGCCCGTGCTGTGCGCGGCCGCCACCGGGCCGGGCGTGCAGGCCCTCCAGGTCGCGGTCAAGGCGGCCGTGGCCGAGGGGCTGCCGTTGCAGCGGGCGGTCGTCGCTCTCCTGTCCACCGGGGAGGGGCGCTCGCCCGCTCCTGTCCGGGCCGCCGCCACGATGCTCCAGTCGCACGCCTTCGCCGTCGTCTCCGTGCCCCACGACGCGCACATCCGCACCCACGGGATGAGCGACGCGCACCGTGTCAGGCCGAAGACGCTCGCGGCAGGGCAGGAGCTGGCACGGGCTGTGCTGGCCTCCGCCCGTCAGACGTGGGGAGAGCCGCTTCCCGCGGCCCCCACCCCCGCCCCCTTGTCCGTCGACACCCGCGTCCTTCCCGAGAAGGTGCCCGCATGAGCCTCACGATCGACACCCTGAACCTCCTTGCCGACGGTCCGGTGCCGGACGTCAATCCGACCGTCCCCGAGACCCTCAAGACCCCGACCGGGACGATCCTCGGCTGGGCCGCGGGAATAGGTCTGGGGCTGGCCGTCCTGGGCGGGCTGGTCGGCTGGGCGTGCGTGGGCATCGGCCACAACAGCGAACGCGGCGGTCTGGCGGCCCGGGGCAAGCAGGCCATCATCTGGAGTCTGGTCTCCGGCATGGGCATCGGGGTGACCTCGGGCCTGGTCATGGCCTTCTACAACATGTCGCAGGGCTGAGGATGGACCACAGGACCAAGGCGCGGCGCGCCCGGCTGCGTCTCGTCGTGCTGGGTACGGCCGCGGCCGTCGTGCTGGCCGGTGGCGGTCTTCTGACGGCCCGGAGCCTGAGCGGCGGCGACTCCGCCGCGCCCCGCGCCAAGCCCTCACCCGAGCAGAGCGCCTCCTCGCCGGCTCCGGGCGGCAAGAAGTACGCCGCCTACACCCCCGCCACGGCTCGGCGGGTGCCGCTGCTGAAGCCCAGGTCCTCCAGGAACGGCATCGGCACGGGCTTCCCGCACTCACCGCTGGGCGCCACGTCGGCGGCCGTCTCCTACTGGCAGGACCTGAGCCTCATCGACGACCAGGCCGCCGGGCGGCAGTTGCGGACCATCGCCGCCAGTCCCTCGGACCCGGCCGTGCGCAACGGGGTCTCGGAGGTGCGCAAGGTGCGCGAGGGCGTGGGGCTGCCCCCCTCCGGAGGGCCGCCGAACGGGCTGGCCTTCACCACGAACGTCAAGGCGGTGCTCACCCGCAGCCTCGACACCGAGGGCGACGTCGTCCAGGTGTGGATGGTCTTCGACCGCTACGCCACCAGCCCGAAGAAGGGCACCGACGACCAGCCGCTCAGGGACGAGGTCGACAACCTCATCGTCACCTGGAAGGACGGCGACTGGAAGGTCACCCAGGAGCGGAAGTGGGTGCGCAAGTCGACCGGGCCGCGCAGCTACGACCCGCACAGCACCTACGCGTTCCGGGACGGCTGGCGGGAGGTGACCGATGGCTAGACCGCTCGCCCGGTGCGCGACGGTACTGGGGACGCTGCTCCTGGTGCTCCTGACGCTGGGCTCGGCCGCCTACGCCGGGGCCAAGCCGCCGGACCCCATCCCCGAGGAGCTGGCCGGAGCGCGCGTCGGCATCAACAAGAAGACCGGCGAGTACTGCGACGTCGACACGGACAAGACCGGGAACACCTGCCGGGCGGCCCGGGACTGCGAGCTGCCCGGCACCGTCTGCGTCGGGGAGGGCTCCACCGACCCCGAGGAAGCGCGCCGGTACGAGGAGAACCAGCTCGCGCGGTGGCTGGAGAAGGCCGACCACAACCAGCCCGACTACGAGAAGATCAAGAAATTCCTCACCGACTGCGTCAAGAAGGACAAGAAGCCGTTCCAGGAGTGCCAGAACGAGGGGGCCTACAAGTACCCGCCGCCGGCCAAGACGCCGCTGACCTGGATAGCCGGGAAGATCTCCGAGGCGGCGGCCAAAGCGCTGGAGGAGGCCGCGGGCGCGCTGGGCAACTCCGTCATCTGGCTGCTGAAGAAGTTCGCCGGCATCTTCAACAGCGTCTCCACCATCCAGCTGTCCAAGACCGGCATCGGTCCGGTCATGGGCTTCATGATCGGGATCTCGGCGCTGGTGGCCACCTTCCTGCTGCTCCTCCAGTTCGGGAAGCTGGCCGTCTCCCAGAAGGGCGCCCCGCTGGTCACCGCGATCACGGGCCTGGCCAAGTGGGGGGTCATCCTGGGGGTGTATGTGACCGCCACCCAGGTCGCTCTGGAGTGGTCGGACACCTTCAGCACCGCCCTGATCAACTACACCCTCAACGGCGGCTCGGGCACCTCCGATGACGCCTCCAAGGCGATGAAGGAGCAGCTCGGCACGATGTTCACCGGGCTGGTCAGCGGCAGCGGGGGGGCCACGGCCGCCACCGCGCTGGTCACCGGGAGCGGGATCGCGCCCGCTTCGGTCGGCTTCGTCATCGTCATCAGCATCCTGTGCATCCTGGCGGTCGGCATGCTGTGGGTGGAGATGCTCATCCGCCAGGCGGGGATCATGATCCTGGTCACCGTGATGCCGCTCGCCCTGGCCGGGCAGATGTCGGACGCGACGAGCGAGTGGTGGCCCAAGGCCCGCAACGCGCTGATCACGCTCATCCTGATGAAGCCGGTGATCGTCATCTGCTTCAGCATCGGTTTCACGGCGATGGGCCACGCGGAGGGCGTGCGCAACGTCCTGGTCGGCCTGATCATCTTCCTGCTGTCGTGCTTCGCCTGGCCGGCCATCGCCAAGTTCATGACGTTCACCACCGCCGGCGCCGGCAACAGCGCCGCCTCCGGCATGCTCAGCTCCATCGGCTCCTCGGTCTCCAGCGCCTTCGGCGGCTACAACCCGTCCCTCGGCGGTGCCGGGACGGTCGGCGGCGGCAGCGGCTACACCCGGGCCCTGGAGGCGGACAACGCGAACTCCTCCGGCGGCGGCGACGGCGGAGGCGGTGGCGGCGGAGGCCGGGGGTTCTGGTCCAAGGCGATGCTGGGCCGCAAGAGCGGCAGTTTCGGCTCGAAGGTGGGCGGGACCGTCGGCATGGGGATGCAACTGGCCGCTCTCGGCAAGGACATGCTGGAGAGCACCGCGCAGAACACCGCCGCCCACGCCGGTCTCGACCACGCGGCCCAGGGCGGGCGCCACGTCGTCGTTCCGCGGCGCGGCGCGGAGGAGGCGGCCCCCGGCTCGGGCGGCTCCTCCGGCTCCTCCGGCTCGGGCGGCCCCCAGCAGCCGGACAGCGCGCCGCCCGCGCAGCCGGCGTCCGTGCCCGAGACGGAACCACCGCCCGCCCCGCCCTCCACACCACCGCAGCCCGCACCTCCTCCGCCGCCGCCCGCGGCCCCGCCCGAAGGGAGCTGACCCGTGCCGAGTGCCGAACCGGTCACCTACAGCGGCTGGCAGTCGGAGCGCAGCGGGTTCATCGGCAACCTCAGCGGGACCGGGTTCGCCCTGGTGGCGGCCGCCTCGGTCATCGCCCTGATCCCGCTGTACACCCGGTCCCTGTCCAGCGCCATCCTCGCCCTCCCGCTGGCGGCCCTCCTTCTGCTGCTCGCCTACGGACGCGTGCTGGGGCTGTCGGCCGACCAGTGGATCACCCTCGCAGTAAGGCACCAGATCGCCGTGGCCACCAGCAGAAACCTCTTCTTCTCCGGCTTCTTCGCGCCCCGCGCCAAGGACGGGCGCCAGCCCATGGACCTGCCCGGAACCCTGGCCCGCCTCCACCTGCTGGAGGCGCCCGACGGCATGGGCGGCCAGCTGGGCATCATGCACAACCCCGTCGACAACACCTACACCGCCGTGTGCCGCATCTCCCACCCCGGCCTGGCGCTGGTGGACACCGAGAGGCAGAACGCCAGGGTGGCCGCCTGGGGGGCGGTGCTGCGCAGCCAGTGCAAGGAGGACGGGCTGATCACCAGAATCGCCGTCCACCAGCGCTCCCTGCCCGACGACGGGGCCGCGCTGCGCTCCTGGACGGAACGGCACATCTCCCAGGACGCGCCGCCCGCGGCCGTCGAAGCCCTCGACCAGCTGATGGCGGGCGCCGGCCCGGCCGCCACCATCCGCGAGACCTACCTGGCGGTGACCCTCTCCGCCTTCCGCGCCCGCCTGGCCATCAAGGGCTCCGGCGGCGGGCAGCGCGGCGCCGCCGCGGTGCTGGTCAGGGAGCTCAACGCCCTGCAACCGGCGCTCAGCAGCGCCGGGTTGCAGGTCACCGAGTGGCTCGACCCGCGCGGCGTGGCCCAGGCGATCCGCACCGCCTACGACCCCGAGGCGCACCTGATGCTGGCCGAGCGCAACAACGCGGCGGCCACCAGCCCCGGCTGGCAGGGCACCCCCCGCGGCGTCGACCCGGAACTGGCCGGGCCGGCGGCGGCCGAGACCCAGTGGGGCGTCTACCGGCACGACGGCGCCTGGACCGTCAGCTACCAGGTCCGCGGCTTCCCGCAGAGCGAGGTGTACGCCACCTTCCTCCAGCCGCTGCTCAAGCCCCGGCACAACGCCCGCCGTTCGCTCTCCCTCGTCTACGAGCCGATCGGGCCGGCCAAGGCACGCAAGGAGCTGGCCCGGGAGCGCACCAAGCGGGACGCCGCCCGCGGCCTGCGGGCCAAGACCGGCCGGGCGGAGAGCGAGGACGAGCGGCGGGAGGCGATCACCGCCCGGGCGCAGGACGCCGCGCGCGCGGCCGGGCACGGCGTGGTGCGGCTCACCGCGCTGATCGCCGTCACCGTCACCGACCCCGAGCAGCTGGAGATCGCGTGCGCGGACCTCCAGGCGGACGCCTCGGCGGCCGGCCTGGAGCTGCGGCGGGTGTGGGGGGCGCAGGACGACGCCTTCGCCGCCTCCGCGCTGCCCCTGGCCCAGGGCCTGCCCGATCGGCGGGTGGGGATCTGATGAGGCTCTCCCTCACGCCCCGCCGGCCGGCGGACGACGACAGCTCGCTGAAGGCCCGCCCGCTGACCGACCTGTTCGGCCCCGGCGGCGAGCAGCCCGCCCAGGCCCCGCAGCCCAGCGCCCGCGAGCTGCGCCGCTCGCGGATGCTGGAGGACCCCGAGACGGCGATGCGGGTGGCCCCCCGCAAGGGCTGGAACCAGCCCTTCGCCGGCCGGGCGGCCTCCTTCAACAAGGCGGACGTCTTCCGCGCCGACACCTCGCGCGCCAGCGGCATCTACCCGTTCCTGCACGGCGCCTCGCTCCCCTCCATCGGGGTTTACATCGGCTGGAACACCCTCACCCAGCAGGCGTTCAGCGCCCATCCGACCGCCTGGGTCAGCGAGGGCCTGTGCACCAACCCCAACGTGATGATCACCGGCATCCCCGGTTCCGGGAAGAGCGCCCACATCAAGGCCCTGGCCTTCCGCATGATGGCCCTGGGCCACCGCACCCTGATCGCCGGGGACGTCAAGGGCGAGTACCGGGCGCTGTGCCGGCACCTGGGGGTGGAGCCGGTGCGGCTGGGACCGGGCATGCCCGGGCGCCTCAACCCGCTGGACGCGGGGCCGCTGGGCTACGAGCTGGAGGACATCACCGACCGGGAGGAGTACAAGGCCCGGCTCCAGGAGATCCACCGGCGGCGTCTGACCCTGCTGCAGGCGCTGCTGGAGCTGCAGCTGCGGCGGAACCTGGCGCCCCAGGAGGAGGAGTGCCTGGATGTGGCCCTGCGGGAGGTGACCGGCGAGCTCTACGGACAGGACCGGCTGCGCATCCCGACGCTTCCCCTGGTCTACGAGAAGCTGAAGGACCCCACGGCGCAGATGGCCCGGGAGATGCGGGTGCGGGGCGACGACGTGCAGCTGGCCCGCGAGCAGATGGCCTCGCTGCGTGCCGCGCTCGGCGGCATGATCACCGGCCATCTGGCGGGGCTCTTCGACAAGGAGACCTCCATCGGCCTGGACTGGGACGCGCCGATCCAGTCCGTGGACGTCTCCGCGCTGGAGTCGTACGGGGACGACACGATCGCCATGGTGCTCACCTGCGTGTCCTCCTGGGCGCAGAGCGCCATCGACCGCCCCGGCTCCCGCCCGTGGCTGGTGGTCCGCGACGAGCTGTGGCGCCAGATGCGCAGCGGCGGGGCGGCCATGGTCCGCAAGGTCGACGCCGACCTGCGGCTGAGCCGGGCGACCGGCACCATCCAGGTGCTGGCCACCCACCGGCTCTCCGACTTCGAGGCGGTGGGCGCGGCCGGGTCGGAGGCGGTGGCCATCGCCAAGGACCTGATCGCCAGCTGCGAGACCCGTATCCAGCTCGCGCAGGACACCGCGCCCCTCAACCTGACCCGGGAGGCCATCGGTCTGACCGACGCGGAGTGCGACCTGATCGCCTCCTGGGGGGCGGGGCAGCGGGGCCGGGCGCTGTGGAAGGTGGGCCGCAGCGGCGGGCACGCGGTGCAGCTGATGCTCTCGCACATCGAGGAGAAGCTCTTCGAGACGGACGAGCGGATGGTGATGTAGATGGTCCAGCGCAGCGGCCCGGCGGGCGCCGCGGGAGGGGTGTCGGACGGCACGGTCCTGGCCGCCTACACGGCGGGAGCGGCCGGCGTGGTGGGCGGGTCGGTGCTGCTGGCCGGGCCGCTGGCGGCGCTGCTCGCGGGGAAGGGCTGGGCCCGCTCCTCCTCGTCCGTCCCCGCAACGGTGGCCGGCGCCCTGGTCGAGGGCCCCGCCTCGGTCTTCGACCCGGCACCGCCCGCCTGGCTCTTCTACACGCTGTCCGCCCTGCTGGTGGTGGTCTCGGTGACCGCCGTGGTCAAAGTGCTGTCCCTGGTGCGGTTCGGCGGCCGTACCGGCGGCGCCCAGTGGGGCGGGGCGAAGACCGAGCGGAGGCTGACCGCGCCGCGGGATCCGGCCAGGCGGGCCGGCCGTCTGACAGCGGGGCGCGGGATGCGCACCGGGAAACTGGTCGCCACCCAGCCGAACATCTCCGCGACCGTCTTCGGTGTCCCCGGCAGCAGCAAGACGACCGGGCTGGTGCTGCCCAACGCCGCCGAGTGGCAGGGCCCGCTGGTCATCACCACCACCAAGGCGGCCGACCTCGACGTCATCTACGCCCGCCGTCGCGCGCTGGGGCCCGTCTGGGTGATCGCCCCGGCCGGCATCCCGGGCCGGGCGACGCACCGCTGGTCCCCGGTCGACTACTGCGTGGACGCCAAGTCCGCCGAGCGGATGGCCGCCTGGATGGCCGAGGCCTCCGCCTCCGGTGACGACAAGCGGGCCGCCCCCTGGGTGGACCAGGCCCGCAACGTCCTCAAGGGCGTCCTGCTGGCCGCCCGGTTGAACGGAGGCGGCGTGGGCGACATGCGCCGCTGGCTGTCGCTGGGCAAGGACGCCGTCGACCACGTGCGGGCCGTGCTGCTGGCCCACGGCCACCAGGAGACGGCCGACGACTACGCCTCCCCGTGGCTGCGGCTGCACGAGGACGGCATCGGCTCGATCCAGTTCACCCTCAACGTGCTGGCCCGCGTCTACGCGGACGAGGAGGTGCGCGAGACCAGCTCGGGGACCGACTTCACCGTCGAGGAGCTGCTGGAGAGCAACGGCACCGTGTGCCTGATCGCCTCCGAGGCGGACGCGGAGCGCTTCGCCCCGCTGCTGACCTCCCTGATCGCCTCGATCATCCACGGCGCCGAGGCCCGCTACAACTCCACCGGACTCCCCCTCGATCCGGCGCTGGGCGTGATGGTCGACGAGGCGGGCAACATGCTGCGCTACCCGCGGCTGCCGAACATCCTCACCACCGGCCGCGGCATGGGCATCAGCCTGCTGACGGTGTGGCACGACCTGTCCCAGCTGCGCGACCGGCTCGGGCAGCAGAAGGCGAACACGGTGCTGTCCGCGTCCGGGATGCGCATGCTGCTGCCCGGCTGCGGCGACCTGGAGACCCTGCGCTACTTCTCCGGCCTCTACGGCCGCACCGAGGTGCGGCGCGAATCGACCACCCGGGGGCGCGGCGGCGACCACTCGACGCAGGTGTCGGTCGTGGAGACCGACCTGGCCCCCGTCCACGCGCTGCAGCAGCTCGCCGAGTTCACCGCGATCGCGCAGTACACCAACCTGCCGCCGGTCAAGGTGCGGATGCGGCTGACTTTCCGCGACAAGGACCTCAAAAAACTCCTGGCCGCCCCCGGGCCGGCCGGGATCTCCCTGGAGAAGAACCCTTCGACCGGCACGACCCCTATGGAGGCCGCTGATGTCTGAGTACACCGTGGAAGGCCTGGACGGCATGGAGGACCCGGCCTCGCTGTGGCCCGAGCTGCCGGACATGCCGGAGGAGGAGTCCGCCGCCTACGGCTGGGTGTGGTCGGCCATGACACCGGCCGAGCGCCGCGCCAGGATGCGGGAGCTGGCCGGGTGGGTGGAGTGGCTGCGCGGCACGTTCGAGCTGCACAACCAGATCCCCGAGTGCTGGTACCGCCACCCGCCGGTGCGCGAGCACCTGACCGCGCTGTACGCGGGCTGGGTGCGCACCTACTGCCAGCCCTCCCCCGGCCGCGACCTGGCCGAGGCCGAGTGGCTGACGACCCTGTACGGCTTCCTGCCCCGCCTGCAGGTGGCCAGCTGCGCCAACGGCACCCACCACGAGGCGCCGCCGCGTCCGGCCCCGCGGCCCGACGCCGCGGAGGCGTTCGAGGAGTACCTGTCCGCGTCCGAGTTCGGCACCGCCGACTCCGCGCACCCGGCCGAGGCCGAAGCGGTCCGCCAGGCCACCGCCCTGTGACGGCCGCCCGTCGTCCCGCGCCCGAAGGAGGATGTGAATGACGGAGCAGCCCGTGGCGGACGTACCGTGGGGGGACGAGGGGCTGCGCCAGGCCCTCAACAGCCTCCCGGGGCCCCTGCGCGGAATCAGCGGGGAAGTCCGCGGTGAATACCAGAACCTGCGCCGGACCTGGGCCGAGGCGGGCGCCGTCGCCGCGGCCCCGGGCCTGTTCGAGGAAGCCGAGCCGAACGGCGCGGCCGCGGTCGACAGCGCCCTGGCCGCCGTCGACGCCCACGCCGAGGCCCTGCGCGGCAACCCGCTGTGGGAGCAGCTGCAGGCGACCCGCGAGGCGACGCGGCGGATGCGGCGCACCACCGCCGCGCTCGTCGGGGACACCGGGTGGCGCAAGTACGTGGTGCCCAACGGGCACTGGAAGCGGCTGTGGGTGGACATCGGGCAGAACTCCACCGCTACCTACGCCCGGCTCTCCGGCGCGCTCGCCGACCAGCTGGAGCGGGAGGGGAACCCGGCCACGGCCGGGATCGTCCGCGACCTGCGGCAGCTGAGCCACGCCACGGCCGGGTACAACAAACTGCTGCGCCAGCTGCCGCGCGACAGCCTGCCCACGGCCTCGCCCGAGGCGGTGGACCGGGAACTGGCCGCGCTGCGCCATCCGTTCCCCGGCTACGGACCGGACGGCGGGTACGCGCACGCCCAGGGTGACGTGCAGCTGATGCGGAACGAGGCCCGGCGGGCCGCCGCGGGCGTCACCCAGAGGTTCAAGGAGTGGGCCGGCACGGAGATGGGCCAGCGCCTCGTCCGGGCGAGCGACCCCGCCCTCAGGGCGTTCCGCGAGGCGTGGCAGGCGCTCCCGGCCCCGGACAGGCAGGGCTCCTTCCGGGATGCCGCCCGGCTGTACGGGCGGCTCGCGGCCCGCGCCCACGAGGTGCGGGAGAAGGCCCGGGAGGCCAACAAGCGCCATCCGGGCCGCTACTCGGCGCGCGACATCGCCGCCCTGGACGCGTTCGCGGACGCCAGCTACGCCCACGCGGCGCGGCTGGCCCGCACCAGGCCGCCCGGCAACCTCCCCGGCGCGGCCCCCTACGAGTCCCCGCAGGCGGCGCAGGCGGGCAACATCCGCCTGGCCGAGCTGCTCGTCGCCTGGCAGAAGAGCGACATGGGCAGGAAGCTGATCGGCGCCGAGCGCCGGCACCCTCTCGTCGACGAACTCGGTGCCGCCTGGAAGAGGCAGGACCCCTTTCCCGCCAAGAAGCCGCACACCTACGACCAGTGGACGGCCGCCGGGAAGGCCGGTGACGTGGCCGACGCGGCGAAGCGGCTGCTGGACCGGGCGGAGCGGGCCCAGGCGCAGACCCCGGGCCGGTTCGCCAAGGCGGACATGGACAAGCTGCGTGCCTTCGCCAACGGCGCCAGGGTGCACGCCTCGAAGCTGGCGGAGGCCCATCCGCCCAAGTCGGTCCTCCCGAAGAACCCGGCCTTCAAGCGGGTGCCCGTCCCGGTCGCCCAGCGGGCGCCGCAGGCACCGGCGCCGGTGATGCCGGCGCCGGTGCGCAGGACGCCCTCGGCCAGGGTGTGAGGAGGGGGTGCCGGACGCGGGCGGCGCCCGCGTCCGGCACCCGCTCAGCGGCGCAGAGCGGTCCTGGGCCGGGCGGGCTGGGCGAACCCGATGGCGGTGCGCTGGGCCGGCGGGGGCTGCACCCGGGCCGCCGCACGGGCCGTGCGCCGCTGCACCGCCTGGAGTTCGGCCTGCCGCTGGCGGGGGGAGAGGGAGGCGCGGCGGCGTTCCTCGGCGAGGACGTCGATCACGGCGTCCCGGTAGTTGTTGGCGCTTTCGCGGGCGAAATGCGAGGTGTCCTCGAATGCCTGCGCCCGCAGCGACTCGCCCCGGTCGCTGAGTTCCTTCCGCCGCAGCTCAGCGCGGTTCGCCTCCTGGTCGGCCTTCTGGTAGCGGCGCAGGCTGCCCTCCAGCAGGCTCTGCAGTTGGGCGTCGCTGTAGGCCGCCAGCGGCCCGGCGTCGCGGGTGCGGCGGCCGGCGCCCCAGCGCGGTGCCCGGGGCCGCTCCCGGCGTTCGACGGCCGCCTCGACGACCCAGTTCCACCGGCTGCTGGATCCGGCGGCCGTCGCCGCGGCCTCACGGGCGGTCTCCTGACCGACCCAGTCGGTGGTCCGGGCGGCGAGCCGGGCGGCCTTCGCCACCACCCGCACCGCCGCCTCGTCGCTCAGGCCGCGCCCGCGCTCGGCCTCGATCACCTGCGTCGGGGTCCGCTTGCCCGACCTGATCCCGGCGGTGTCCACGGCCGCTCCGTCGGGCCGGAAGATCCGCACGTCCGCGCCCATCGCCGCGGCGCGTTCGGCGCTCTCGGCCAGCCGGTCCGGTGCGGGGGTGAAGGGCCTGCGGGCGGTGCGGCGGTCGCCGAGGTGGGTCTCGAGGGCGTTGAGCCGGCGGATGGGCTCCGGCGTGGTCACCGCCGCGAACTCGATGCGGTATCCGGCCTCCTGGAAGCGCATCATGTCCATGGCCAGTGCCTGCGGATCCCGCGCGTCCGTGCGCAGGACGGTGTTGGCCCGCAGGCCGATGGCGTACTGGGCCGCCGCCAGGTGCCTGTCCTGCGGTGTGCGGGCCCCGGACTCCTCGACGGCCTGGTGGGCGGGGTGGCCGGGCGGGTACGCGCCGCCGAGGTCGACGACGTGCCCCCGGCCCGCGAGCTGTTGGCGGGCGAGGAGGGAGACCGCCTCCATGCCGCTGCCTTCGGCGCCGGCGACGACGACCACGACCGGCTGGTCGGGCGGCTCGGCCGGAGGCGGCGGATAGGAGGGGAGCGGTGGGAGCGCCTTGTCGACCGCCTCTCCCGCCGCGTCCAGGGATCCGCCGGCCCGGCGGAGATACGCGTTGTACTCCCCGACGACCTCGCGCACCTCGTCCTGCAGGGTGAGTGCCTTGACGGAGTCGTCGGCCGAGCGCAGCCGCGAGACCCGCAGCACGTCGTCCAGCTCCCGCAAGGGCACGCCCGCCGTCTCCAGCCAGTCGTCCACCGCGCGCCAGCGGTCCGACAGCTCCCGGGTCCCCTCCGAGTTCCTGGGGAAGGTATCGGAGTGGGTCTCCACCAGCGCCTGGTAGATGGCCGCGTGGGAGGGGCTGCTGAAGTGGCCGGGGGTCAGCGTCCCCCTCACGTCGGCCACGAGTTCGGGCTTCCGCCACAGCCGTCCCAGCAGCTGCGTCTCGTAGTCGCGGCCGGTGAGGGCCTGCGCGTTGTTGTCTTCGTCGGCCACTGTCAGCGCTCCCCGTTCCGCCGTGGTGCGGCCTGTGCGACGTCTTCCGCCTCCGCCCGCGCCACCCGCGCCAGTTCGGCCGCGTGCCGCTCCAGCGTGGCGATCAGCGCGGCGTCCTCGGCGCTTCCCGCGTCGAGCACGGCGTAGCGGTCTTCCCTGGCGACCCACCAGCGGTCCTCGAAGCGGATCGCTGTGCCCTCCGGGGTCAGGGACAGGGCCCTGCCGTCGGCCACGGCCTCGTGCAGGGGGCGCGCCGTGGCGTAGTCGTCGACCACCTGGTCGCAGTAGGCGCGCGCCGCCTCGACGGCCTCCTGGTTGTCCGGGCGGATCACCGTGCGCCACCGGCTGATGCGGCGGCTGACGCCCAGCCAGCGCTCGCTCTCCCGCTGCCCGGCGCCGAAGCGGGATTCGGCGTGGCCGATGCGGGCGGCGCAGACCTCCTGGGCCTGGTCCATCGAGGCCAGGAGGGCGTCGAAGGCGCCGATATCCAGCTCGTCCCAGGTGCCGGGCCTGATCTCGTCAAGTACTACGTCGGGTATCCCAGACACGCCACTCCTTCATCACGAAGCCGGTGTTCCGGCGGTCTCAGCCTAGTGATCTCCGCGGCGCCCGGTGAGCCGAACAGGCCGCCGGGCAGCGGCAGTTCGGCCCCGACTTCGTCACAGAACCGTGTGCCGGCGCCGCCCCGGGGCCAAGGGCCTCCCCCGGGGCCTCGCCAAGGCGGCCGGGGAGCGCCCGCAGTGGCGTGTCCCCGGCCGTCTTCCCTCCGGGCGGGCACCGGGACGAGGATCGGCTGGAGCGAGCGGCGAAGAAGGCGGGGAAGGCGAGGAAGGCGAGGAAGGGGTGGGGATGGCCCGCGTCTGGCTGGACGTGCCCTTCGCGGAGAAGGACGAGGCCAAGGAGATGGGGGCCCGATGGGACCCGGCCGCCAGGCGCTGGTTCGCGCCCCGGCCGGGTATGCCGGGCCTGGAGCGGTGGGCGGCGCTGCCCGACGTCCCCGCACTGCTCCCCGGAGAGGACCGGTCCTTCGGGAGCGGGCTCTTCGTGGACCTGGTGCCTGCCTCGTGCTGGTTCACCAACGTCCGCTCGTGCGTGGCGCCACGCGACTGGGAACGGCTGCGGCGCATGATCACCTCGAGGGCCGGTCAGCGGTGCGAGGCGTGCGGGCGCGGCGAGGACCGCGGCCGGCGGCGGTGGCTGGAGGCGCACGAGCGCTGGGACTACGACGAGGACAGCGGGGTGCAGCGGCTGCGGCGGCTGGTGTGCCTGTGCACCGCCTGCCACACCGTCACCCACTTCGGACTGGCCGAGGTCAGAGGAGAACGCGAGACGGCCCTGGCCCACCTGCGGTCCGTGACCGGGATGACCGAGGCCGGGGCCGAGGCCCATGTGCGGGCCGCGTTCGCCCTCTGGCGGCAGCGCTCGGCCCGCGCGTGGACCCTGGACCTGCGCATGCTCACCGGCGCGGGCGTCACCGTCCTGTCCCCGCCCCCGGCAGCCGGACGGGAGGAGACCGCCCGGCGGAGCGCGGACCGGCAGCGGGCCGTGGAAGGAGCCGCCGCCCCGCTCATCGCGCACCCCGCGGTCCCCCCACCGGCGCCGCCCGCGCCCGCCGGCCGGGCGGTGGACGCGGAAGAACTCGCCCGCGCCCTGGAGACCGTCTTCCGCAGGCCGTCCCCCTCGGGCGGCCCGCAGTGGATCGCCGTGCCAGCCTGGCCGTGGCTGTGCCACATGTGCGACACCCGTATGCGCCCGCCGGACATCGCCGTGGCCTCGGTGACGGAAACCTCCCCGGGGCGTTGGCGGATCGTGTGCCGGCCCTGCGAGTGGGCCCACCTGGTGGACGACGCCGGCCTGGCCGGGCCGGTGCACCGGGCGGTCATGGCCGCCGCTGACCGGGCGCTCAAGGCCCCGCACACCGCGGTCACCTGGGACCCGGGCGAGCGCCGCTTCACCACCGTGACCGGCCTGCTCACCGACGGGCGCGGCAACCACGGGTGACCCCGCCCGGCGCCCGGAAGGTGCCGCGCCACCCGTCCCGCCGTCTCGGCCGCCCGGCACCCGGAAGGTGCGCGCCACTCGCCCCCGCCGCCTCGGCCGCCCCCCGCCCCCGCCCTCCCGTGCTCCTGAGGCCGGGTGCGGCGCTCACCGGCAGAGGACGGCTCCCGCAGCCCCCGGCGGGACGGGCGAGCGTGCCGACCGCGGACGGCGGCCCTCCGGTGGGCGGCCCTCCGGTGGGCGGTCTTCCGGTGGGTGCCTCTGGCGAGGTCTTCCGGCGGGGGCCTCTGGGGGCCTTGGTGAGCGGCCTCCGGCGGGGGTCTTCCGGCGAGGAGCCTTCCGGCAGGCGGTCTTCCGGCGGGGCGGCAGGCCCGCCGACGCGCGCCGCCCCGCCTCCGGCCCCGGGGCGGCGGAGGAGACCGCACCTGCCCGCGGCACCCTGCCGCACCCGGACCGCCACGGCGCGATCCATCTCTCCCGGCGGGGCCCTCACGGCGGGAGTCACCTCCCCCGGCGGGGCCCCTCACGGCGGGAGGAGTCCGGGCGCTGCTGCACCGCGGGCGGTGCCGGACGCTGCTGCGGGGCGCGGGCCTGCTGCGCGCGGGCGGCCTGCTCAGCGGCACGCCGGTCGTCGGGAAGAGTGGCGCGCACACCGGCTTCCCGGCGCAGCGCGGCAGCCTTCTCGCGCAGCTTGCCCGCCCGTTCACGCATGCGCCGGGCCTCGGCGGCGGCAGCCCTCGCGTCCTCCCCCGCCGTGGTCCGCGCCCGGGCGAGAGCCGTGTCGACGTCCCCGCCCCACTCCCGCCATTCGGCCAGGACCTGCTCGTGGCGGGCGGGCTCCCCGGCGGTGACAGCGGCCCGCTCACCCTGCTGCTCGGCCTGCGCGATCTCCTCGGCGAGCCGGGCGGCCTGCTCTTCCAGACCGCGCAGATACTCCTCCACCGAGCGCCGTTCCGCACCGCGCAGGACGGGCAGACCCATGCGGTTGGCCGCGGCCAGCCGGGCGGCCGGCTCCTGGCGGCGAGCGGCGATCTCGCCGGCCCGCCG
>NZ_VJOK01000002.1:17570-51759 GCF_013302895.1 Streptomyces albus subsp. chlorinus
CCGGCGCGCGTCCTCGGCCCGCTGCCGGGCGGCGCGCCACTCGCGGATGGCCTCGACCCGCGCCGCCTGCGCGGCGATCCGCTGCTCGACCCGGCCGCCGGGAACCGCCTCGGCGGCCAGCCGCGCGGCCCGCGCCTCCTGCTCCACGGCGGCGCCGTCGGCGGCCGTCGCCGCGTCCAGCGCCCGGCGGTGGGCCTCCCGCAGCTGGGCGTCGGTGAGCCGGCCGTGCGGCCTCTCCTGCCAGGCGGGCACCACCGGAGCCGGGGCGGCCGGCTCCTCCTCCCTCTCGCCACCAAGAGCCCGCCGCGCCAGCTCCCGCCGGGCGTTGGAGCCCTCCCTCGCCCGCTCCCGGTCCTCCAGCAGCCCCGGAGCCAGCTCGGTGAGGGTCTCGCGGGCCTCGGCGATCAGGCGCTCCTGGGCGGCGGCCTTCTCCTGCTCCGCGGCCGCCCGTTCGGCCAGTTCCCGAAGCCGCTGCTCCCGCTCGGGCGAGTCCGCGTCGCGCAGCGCGTGGGCGCGGTTGGCCGCGTCCCGGGCGGCCTGCAGGGCCGTCTCGCGGGCCGCCTCCGCGCGCTGCAAGGCGGCCAGTGCCTCCTCCGCGCGCTGGACACGGTCCGCGCTCAGCCGGCCTCTGCGGTCCGCCCGGCGCAGCTCCTCGCCCACCCTCTCGGCCGGACGCCGCCCCGGCACCGGGGTGCCGGATCCGGCCCGCCACGCCGCGATCGCGGCAGCCGCGGCGTCGTAATCGGCGGCGGCCACCGGGTCGGCCGGACGCTGCCCCAGCGCGACGGTCTCGTGCCCGAACTCCCACAGCCGGCGGTAGGTTCCGGCCGCCCACGCAGCCCGGTCCCACAGCTCCCGCGCCGCCTCCCCGGCACCCGGACGCGGTCCCAGCACATCCAGCCAGGCGGGGGCCTCGGCGGCCAGTTCCGCCGCCGTCGCGGCGGGATCCGGCAGCGGCTGCGCGGCACGCCACACACCGCGCAGCTCCGCCTCCGTGCCCCCTGCGGAGGGGGCCGGACCGGTGGGGGCGGGCCCGTCGTGGCCGGCCAGGTCCCGGTAGACGGCCGCCGCGGTCAGCCGCTCCCGCCAGGCCGCCGCCTCCCGCTCACCGGCGGGCCGGGGACCGTAGGCGGCGGCCCATCCCCGGCCGGCCTCGGCGTCGAGCTGGGCGGTCGCGCCCAGCTGCGCGGCACGCTCCCGCACCGTGGCGGCCAGGGCCTCGGCCGCCCGCAGGGCCTGCGGATCGTCGCCCTCCTCGGCGTCCGGCAGCAGCAGCCCGAGCGCCGCCAGCGGGTCGCTGTCCGGTGCCGGGAGGGAGGTGACGAGCCGCGGCGCCGTGGCCGGACGGGGTGCGTCCTGCGCGCTGCGGAAGGAGCCGGGCGACCCCTCGTCCGCGTCGACGGCGCGGGCGTTGCGGGCGTGCACGACGGCGGCGATGTCCCGCACCGGGTTGCCGTCGCCGTCCAGGAAGTCCCGCTGGTTCCACGTCGCCTCGAGCAGCCGGTCGGTGTCGAATCCCTCGTCGGCCAGCCGCCCCAGCTGGGCGCGCAGCGCGGGCCAGGCGGGCGCCGACGTCAGCTGCCGCGCGGCGTCCTCGCCCAGCACACCGGCGACGGCGAGGCGGGCCCGGTCGTCGGCGATCTGATCGAGCACGAACGCCAGCCGGGCCGCGTTCTGCCGCACCGAACGGGCGGCCTGCGCGCTGCGGCGGGCGGTCATGGTGGCCGACTGCTGGGTGCCGTCACGGCGCAGCACGGACTGCCACACCTGGCGGGCCGTGAGCCGCTCACCGGGCCGGCCGGTCTCCGGATCGGCCGGCTGGGAGGTGACCAGATAGGCGTAGTTGGCCCAGCGGCCACGGGTCAGCGCCGGGTAGGCGCCGTTGCGGTCCATGGAGCCGTCGAACAGGGCGTGACCCGTATCGACGGTCAGGCCCTGGGCGCGGTCCTTGGTGACCGCGTAACCCAGCTCCACGGCCTGTGCGACATAGCCGGCCGGCAGCGTGACGCGGCGCCCGGTGCGGTCGTGCACCGCGGTCAGGCCGCCGTCCTCCTCGACGGCCTCCACCCTCCAGGTGTCCCCGTTGCGCACCCACTGGCGGCCGTCGTGGGTGCGCAGCCGGCGGTCGTTGGCACGGGTGACGACCCGGTCCCCGGCCCCCGCCCGGTTGCCGTCCCCCAGGGTCGCCTCGATGCTCGTGTCGACCTGGCCGCGGGCCGCCAGATCACCGCGCGCACGCTCGTTCAACTGCGCAACCAGCGCGTTGCTGGAGGCGATCATGACCGAGTTCAGGCCGTCCCCGAGGTCCCGCCGCCAGGCGGTGTAGACGGCGTCGAGCATGGCATCCGCGCCACCGTGCAGGATGCGGCCGCGCTGCGCGTACGCGTCGAAGGAGATGTCCGCGTCGCCCCGCGACAGGGACGCCGCGGCCTCGACCTCCCAGCGGCGGACCGTCTTGTCGGCGTCCCGGAACCGGCGCACCTCCGACAGGTACTGGGCCCCCGCGTCGGCCTCGATCAGAGCCAGCGCACCCCCCACACCGGGAGAGCCCAGCTGGCGCGGATCGCCCACCAGCAGCAGCCGCCCGCCCACGGCCTCCACCTGCCCGGCCAGCGCGTGCAGATCCGGCGTGGACGCCTGGCCCGCCTCGTCCACGATGACGATCTGCCCGGGACGCAGCGACCACCGGGACCCGCCGCTGCGCTCGCTCATGTACCGCCAGCGGGCGATGTTCTCCGCCCGGATGCCGGCCTCCTCAGCGAGATTGTCGGCCTGCACCTGGCCGCCCGCCAGCCCCAGCACGGGCAGCCCGTGCGCATCCGCGGCCTCCCTCACCAGCCGCATGATGGTGGTCTTCCCGGTGCCCGCCGGACCGATGACCGCACCGATCCGCACGTCCGATCCCAGCAGGTTCCGCACCACCTGGCGCTGCTCCGCGCTGGGCAGGAAACCCCGCTCCTCATCGCCCGCGGCAAGAGCGGCGTCGACCTCCTCGCCGCTGAGAACCCGCACCGGAGACGGCCGGGTCGCGGCCTCCACCAGCTCCCGCTCGGCGGCCAGGATCCCGTGCGAGGTGAAGACCTGGCCGGTCGCCACCGGCTCGAAAACGGAGGAGCCGTCGGCCCGGCGGAAGCGCTCAGGAAGCGCCACCGCATCCGGTGCGTCCAGCCGCTCGCACAGCCGCGGATCGAGCAGCGCGTCGGTGGCACGCTCCACCGTCTCCGCGAACGCCGCGTCGTCCAGACGCACATGCCAGCCCGTCTCGACCAGCTGCCGGTAGACCTCCGCCGCCGCGTTGGAACGCGTCCACTGGGCCCGCTGCCCCTCCAGCACACGGAGCGCCCGCGCGGGAATCCCGGCCAGCGGAACGACCGGCTCCGCCGCGGACCGCGCACGCTCCCGCGAGACCTCGGCCGCGTGCCGCAGCAGCTCCTCAGGACGCTCCACCCCCAGCCCCCGGAGCTGCCCGGTCCACCTGTCGCGCTCCTCCTCGACCGTGGTCGCCCGCTTGGCCGGACGAGCCGTCAGCGTGGCCGCCTGAGCCAGCTTGTACTCCTCCGCACGCGAGGGCTCACGCCCCTCCCGCGCCATGAACTCACGGGTCATCGAAGCCAGCACGGCCTCCGTGCCGCGCCGCCGCCGCGACAGCTCCCGGACCGCCTCCTCACCCACCCCGAGGAACTCCCGGACCGGCCGGCGAGCGGGCCGGACCGAGTCCTGCCGGGCCGCCGCCAGTACCCCGAACTCCGCCGCCATCCCCCTTTCCAGCTCCGCGGTGTACTGCTCGGAGAACTCCACCAGGCGCGCGTGCAGCGGCCGCGCGTCCAGCGCCAGCCAGCGCCCGTCCTCGGTGCGGACCTTCGAGCTGATCTCCAGGTGCCGGTGGAAGTCCGGGTCCCCCGCGCGGGAGCTGCGGTGGGAGAAGACAGCGGCGATGAACCCCCGCCCGGGCACCTGCACCTGGGACGCGGCGGTCGGCCCCACACGGGTCCAGCACATCTCACTCTCGATGCGCGCGAAGACCTTCTCGAAGGCCGCGCGCTCCACCGCCTCCAGCCGCGCACGCCGCTCGTCGTCCGCCGTCGCCCACAGCAGAGAGAAGCTCTTGACGGGCGAGAAGACCATCTCCCAGCCCGCCCGCGCCGTCCGGTTCCCCTCCTTCTCCGCCTTCGCCCGCAGCTGCTGACGGCGCGCCTCGCCGGCCTTCGGCTCCGCCTGCAGGTACTTCGCGTACAGCTCGTCGGCGGGCGTGTAGCGCGGCCACGCCCGGCCCAGCCGCCGGCCGCTGACCGGGTCGACGGCGTCCTTGAAGACCGCGTCGGCCGCCTCCTGGGTCACCGTTCCCGACAGCCCCAGAGCAGCCGCCTCGGCCCCGATCCACTCCCCCGGAGTGTCCCCGCCCTCGGCCCAGTGAGCCGCCAGATCCTTCTGGACGGCCCGCACGTCATCACCCGAGACAGTGCGCATCAGATAGTCGATACCGGACCCCGCCGATATCGGATGCAGTGTGATCACCGGCGCCCTCCGGACCGCGCCGCACGCGCCACATGCGGCCACGGCGAGGGGGCAACCATCTTCTGCATACCAGCAGTTCACCGCATGGGCGGTTGAATAGCAAGAGGTGTGCTTCAACTTCAACGTCCATGTATCGGTGGTCTGCGCTTCCCGACGCGTCGGGAAGCGCAGACCACCGATACATGGACGTTTCCTTTTCCGGAGCAGACAAGTCTGCTCCGGTGATGAGGCCGAAAGATCTCCCTGGTTCCCTCACATCAAGGAACGGCCGTGGGCCGTTCCTTGATGTTCGGTCGTGGTCGGGTGCGGACGGGTCCGCACCCGACCACGACCGAACATCTGCTGCGGTCCCGCCGCGGGTGCCGGTCCCGCCGCGGGCCGGCGGGACCGGCACCCGCGGCGGGATATCCACAGGGCAACGACGCCACTTGTGGCGGGCGTTGTGATCGGGAAGCATGTGCCGACATGACGTCACGACACAACGAACGCCTCCAGGAGCGACGCCAGGCGCTGCGCGAACAGCACAAGCGCGAGCTGGAGGAGGCCAAGCGGCGGCAGGCCGCCCAGCTGTCCGCGATCACCACCTACGACCAGCGCATAGCCAAGCTGGAGGACGCCCGCCGCGACGTGGCCGCGTCCGTCGCCGAAGCGGTCGCCGCGTTCGGCGGCCGGCGCGACGCGGCCGCCGCCCTCGGCCTGACCTCGGCGGAGGTGCGGGACTACCTCAGCCTCCACCAGCAGAATGCCGGCGCTTCCTCCGGCAGCGAGGCAGCGGAGCAGGCAGGCAAGGGCGACAGTGAGTCCCCTGACGCGGACACTGCGGCGAACGGCAACGCGCCGACCCCGTGGCCCACACCTCAGACACATGCGAGCCAGGAAGCCGCTTCCCCGCACCCCCTCACCGCTGTGCCGGCGCAGGCGCCGGAACCGTCCTGAAACCAACCGGCGGCCGGCTCGGGTTCCCGCACACGACGAACGGCCTCGGGGCCGCCGACATCGGCGGCCCCGAGGCCGATTCACTCACCTGTCAGGACTGCTTCTCACCCTGCTGGTCCGTGCTCTGCGACTGCTCGCCCTGCTGCTCGCCGCCGGACTCCGTCCCGTCCGAGCCATCGTCCCAGACCTGGAGCGAGCCGTCGTCGAGGACCTGCCACCTGAGCGCCATCTTGAGATTCCTCTCTCGGAAGTGCCGGGCGACCGACTCCGTCTTCGGGAGAGGGCCCTTGGTGGGCCCTGCCCGGCGCAGCCGATCCGCCCCGGGGGCGGGGTGGGGGCAAACCGCTCTTTGGTTTGCGGCCACCCCGCCCCCGGGGCAGGCTGCAAGCGGCGGGCAGGGACTGCCAAGGGACTCGCGGACGCAGTCGGCCGCCCGGCACTTCCGAGAGAGCGACGCGAATGCGATGGAGCGCGGGCAGACGCCGGCCCTTCCGCTCCCGGGCCACGGCGACGTTGTCGCGCAGAAGTCCGACGGCGAGCCCGAAAGTGCGCAGGACGAGGAGCCCCGACTCCCTTGCATGGTTCGGCCCCGGCGCCAAAGGGTGGCGAACTGGCAGCGGCGCGTCAGTACGGCAACTGGCGGCCGGCGCGCATTCGGCCACACCCAGCGCCCCACACACGACAAGGCCCTGGGGCCGCCGGAATTCCGGCGGCCCCGGGGCCTGCTACCGAGCCGCTGCGGCGGACTCCGGCCTGTTACCGGCTGAGCGCCTCGTCACCGCGCTGGTCCGCCGACTCGGCGAGCTCCTCGGCGTCCTGGGAGGCCTGGTCCGCGCTGTCCTGCGACTGCTGGTACTCCTTCAGCTTCTCCGACGAAATCGCCACCGTTTACTCCTTCTCGACGGTGCCGGGCGGTGCCTCCGTCGTGAGGGGAGGGGGTCCGTGGTGGGCCCTGCCCGGCGCAGCCGATCCGCCCCGGGGGCGGGGTGGGGGCAAACCGCTCTTTGGTTTGCGGCCGCCCCGCGCCCGGGGCAGGCTGCATGCGGCGGGCAGGGGCCTCCACGGACCCCTCTCGAAGCCCGGTGGCACCGGGCCGCTGTCGGACAAGGAGCGGGGCCAAGTCGGAGAGAGCTGCCGCAGTCGGAGCGGCGGAACGCGACGGCGAATCCGCAGAGGCTCGGACGGAACTGAGGACCAGTCCGAGAGCAGAGCTGGGGAACAGGGCAGAGAACGGATAGAGGACGGCTGTGAGAACGGCTGTGAGAACGGCTCCGGAAGCCAGCAGACCAGTTCCCCTTTCGGGACCGGACCTTGGGTTCCCTCGCACCTTCCCGCGGGCCGACGGCCGTTTCCCCCTTCGCGGAACGCCGTCATCCGGCGAGCAGGTCCGGCCGGGAGAACTCACGCCGCATGCCCTCCGCAGACCAACCGGTGCCGGCCGGATTCACCTCAAGGAAGAGAGCCGGTCCCCAGGTGAGCCGGTGGCGGGATCACCGCCGCGCATACACACACCGAACGGGCCCCGTCGCCGCAAGGCGTCGGGGCCCGGAGACGGGCCGGTCAGGCCGCTGCCTCGCCGGGGCAGCGGCCGACGCTCAGCGTCCACCGCCCTTCGGCTCCTCCGCCGTCCGGATGTCCGGCGTCCGGATGTCCGGCGTCAGCCGCCGTACGTCCGGCTTGCTGAGGAACCAGAACAGCACACCGACGTAGACCACCGCCGCCCCGAGCAGGGGTGCGGTCAGTCCGAAGCGGTCCACCGCCAGGCCGACCACGAGGTTCCCCACCGCGTTGCCCAGGTAGACCACCGAACTGCCCAGAGAACGAACCCGGCTCCGGAACTCCGGAGCCGGGTAGTGGTAGGTGATCCTCTCCGTCACCGGGGGCAGGAACGCTCCCGCGAACCCCGCGACGACCCAGACCGCCACCACTCCCCACAACGGGACGCCCAGCGCCATCACCAGGAGCTGAGGCATGCAGAGGAGATAGCCGACCATGAGAACCAGGGACGGCCGTACCTTCTCCGTGACGTGGATGGCCACGAGACTGCCGACAAGCCCGGCACACGCCGCGATCGCGGTGAGGACACCGATGATCTCCGGACCGCTGCCGGACTGTTTCGCCCACAGCGGCAGCACCACCCCGCTCATGGGGGACATCAGGAGCCCCAGAAGCGCCAGCGTCACGTACATCCGGACGAGCAGCTTGTCCCGCCCGAAGTACAAGACGCCTCCCGTGAGGCTCTTCCAGTAGCCCTCCTGCTTCTGCTGCTGCGCGCCCGGCTCCATGCCCGACGGAAGCCGCACGATGATCATGCTGCTCGTGAAGCAGAGGACCGCGACGATGCCCATCCCAACGGCAGCGTTGACTGCCGCCAGCACAGCGCCGATCAGCGGACCGGCCACCTGCCCGACCGTCATGGCCGTGGCGTTCATGCTGATCCCTCGGCTCTCCGTCAGGCCGACGTACCTGGCCGCGGAAGGAGCGAGGAACGACTTCGCCAGTACCCCGGCACCGCTTGCGGCGCCGAGCACGGCGACGAGCCCGACCAGAACGGGATACGTGATCCGGTCAGTGGCTGCCAGCAGCGCCATCGTCCCGACGCTGACGGTCTCGATCAGCGAACCGGTCACCGCTACCTTGCGGAGCCCCACACGGTCCACGACCGGACCCATGAAAAGCCGCGCCAGCAGCAGCGGGACCAGCTGTGCGAAGACGATCAGTCCCGCCCGTCCCGCACTTCCCGTGGCCTGGAGAACGAACCAGGGGAGAGTGAAAGCGAGGATGTACATGGACAGGCTCCCTGCCACCGTGGAGGCAAGCACCCACGACAGCGGCCCGTACTTGGAAAACGGTCGTGACATCTGTCATGACCTCCCGAACCCATAGGGGGCTCGGGACCCTGGAAAGGACGGGCCCGATGCCCCGCCGGGGGTGTCCCGGCAGGGGGGCCAAGGACAGGTGCCGGAGGTACCGGGGCGCAGCGCAGCAAGGCCCGGTACCTCCGGTATCTGTCACGCTCCAGTGCCGGGGCACCCCCGGCGGGGCATCCCGCGGCCGGCCCCGCTCCAGGGGCCTGCACCCGGGAGTGCGGGCAAGCCGCTCCCGGAGCCCGGCAAAACCCGGCCCGGCACAGCACCAGGCCCGCCCCCCGTCCGAAGCCGGCCCGCCCCGGCCACACCCCGCCCCGGGGACCACCACACATGGAAAGGCCCCGGCCCCCACCGGAGTGGGGGCTGGGGCCTGCCGGTACCGTGCCGGGCTCTCGCCCCGCGCCCTACGCCGCGTTCCCGCCGTGCACGTCCTTGTACAGGGGGCCGAACGCCACCCGCTCGACGTCGCCCAGCTCCTGCGGCTGCCGCAGGAGACGGTTCAGCCAGACGGACAGCCGGGACCTCCTGAGGAAGCCGGGGCCGAACTCGACGGTGACGTACCGGTACTCCACGTCCTTCAGGGCCTTGCCCAGCTCACCCGACTTGCTCTCCCCACCCGGGGGGTAGAGGGCCTGGGCCGCTGCCAGCTGATCGGCCGGGACCTCGAGGACCCACCGGTCCGAGCGCGGCTCCCACGGCCGCCGTCCCTCCCGGGGAACCTCCACCTCCAGCCGGGTGGAGCCCTTGCCCCGGCCCTCGTCCCACTCGGACGCGACTTTCACCACCACGCCCTCGAGCCCCAGGCGCCAGTAAGAGTGGTTGATCTCCGTCGACATGACAGCTCCTCTGCTGAAGACAGCCGGGGAGCGGCCCGTTCGGGCTGCCCTGGGCGTCGGTGCCCTTCCCGGCACGATGCCGCCCGCACCGCGACGGGACCGGGGGGCAACTGCGGCGAAGCCGTGGTTGCCCCCCGGTTCTGGCGCGGTGCAGGCTCGCGGGCCGGGAAGGACACGGACGCAGGGGGCTCACCCACACGGGCACTCCCGCCGGAAGCACCAGGGCGCGGGCGCCGGCTCGGGCGAGCCGGCTCGGGCGGCCCGGTAGCCGGGTGGCTTCGGAGTCAGGCGGTCCAGCTCGCCCGGCCGCCGCCCTTCCGCCCGCGCGTAAGCCGAACTCGGGGGCACCTGTCGGGACGTGCCGAGAGTGCCGCCGGCGGTCGGCGGTCGGCCGGCCGTCCACGCGTCGGGCCGAGCGCTGCTCGCGACGCAGCACGAACAGCGCCGTAAGCCACACCGCGGCCACAACCGCCGCGCCCACGGCGGCCAGCGGCCGGCAGACGGAGACGGCAGACGGCAGACGGCAGACGGCAGACGACGCGATGACACCGCTGGCCGCGGCCTGGTCGTGGCCGGCATAGGGCCGGCTACGCACACACGGAGCACACGCCCGCCCAGCTGCGGAAGACGTGGCCGGCTCGACGAGCCGCAGCGCAGCGCCCGAGGCTCCTGCCCACAGGCGCAGACACCACCGAACAGGCCCGGCACCGGGTCCCACGGAAGCCGACAACGGGACCGTGGGGCATCCGGCCGCACAGGGAAAAGGGCCCCGGCGCCGCGCCCGCGGCGCCGGGGCCCGTCACCGGCCGGTCGGGCCGCTGCCCGCCGAAGCGGGCAGCGGCCCGACGCTCAGCCGGTGGGCTCCTTCACCTCGGCCCTCTCCTTCGGAGCCTCGTCGACCTGCGGGGTGATCGCCCGGAAGTCCTTCCGGAACACCGTGCCCTGAGCCACCAGGGTGAACAGCACGGCGGGCGCGATCAGCACGGTCAGCCCGGAGGCGCCCACGACGGCACCCCAGACACTCCCGCCCAGAGCGCTCCCCGCCCTGATACTCGCGCCGCTGATCGCCTTCGCCCGGCTGCGGAACTCCTCCGCGGGCAACCCGTAGGAGAGCTTCCCGGTCTCCGCCAGGATCAACGCCCCGGCGAATCCGCAAACGGCCCAGGCAGCCACCATGACCGGGAACGGTGCGGTCAGGGCCAGCGCCAACAGCTGCGGCACGATCAGGCCGCACGCCACGGACAGGACCACCGAGGGCCGTACCCGCTCGACCACGTACACCGCGACGAGGCTCCCGACGACGCCTCCGACCGCCGCCGCGCTGGCGAGCGCCTGCAACGCCCCCGGGCCGGCGCCGGTCTCCTTGGCCCACACGGGCAGGAACACGCCGTTCATCGGGGCGACGAGGAACTCCACGAAAGCCAGCGTCAGGTGCAGCCTGACGAGCAGGCCGTTGCCGAAGAAGTACTTGAACCCTTCGCCCTGGCTCTTCCAGTACCCGGACGCCGCCCGGACGGGCTCCGGCTCCATGCCCCTCGGCAGTGCCAGGCCGGCAACCAGAGCGTTCACGGCGAACAGCGCCGCGACCACCACCAGACCGGTCAGCGCGAAGGGCGCCAGGAACGCGCCGAGTGAAGGAGAGAACAGCTGGCCGGCCGTCAGCACCACAGCGCTCAGGCTGATACCGCGGCCCTCGGCGACACCGACATACCGCGCCCCCACGGGGGCCAGCAGGTCCTTCGCCAGAGTGCCCACACCGCCCGCGGCACCCACCAGCGCCAGGAGCGCCAGGAGCACCGGAATCGCCAGCCCGTCGACAGCGACGAGCACAGCCACCACGATGATGCAGCTCAGCTGGATCGCAGCAGCGAGCGCCGCCGTCAGCCGCAGGCCCAAGCGGTCCACCACCGCCGGACCGGCCAGCAACCGTGCCGCAGCGGGCGGCGCCAGCTGCGCGGTGAGCGCCAGTCCGCTCAGGAACGCGCTGCCCGTCGTGGCGTACACGTACCACGGCATGGTCAGCATCAGGACGAACTCGGCGACGGCGCCCGCGAGCGTCGCGACGATCACCGCCGTCAGCGGCATGAACTGCTTCGCGGCGGACAGTCGCAGACCCAAGTGGGGCAGGCCGCGAGGTTTTGACAAGGACATGACACCTCCAGGCGCGGAGGAGGCACCAACCCGGACGGGCTCCGGCGCCCCGCCGGGAACGTCCCGGCAGGGGCGCCATGGACAGGTGCCGGAGGCACCGGGGTGCGGCGAAGCAAACCCCGGTGCCTCCGGCACCTGTCACGCTCCAATGCCGGGACGTTCCCGGCGGGGTGGCGGAACCCGCACCCCCGCGAGCCCCCTCACGCGTTCAGGAGATGCTCAGCAGAAGAAGGTCACTTCACGGATCTCGCGTCCCTCACGTACCTCACGTACTTCACAGACCTCACAGACCTCACAGACCTCGCGACCTCACGCGGCCACCGGACGGCCACCGGCCGACTCCACGAACAGACACCGCCGATCCGGCATCACCACCACCTCATCACCGGACAGCCCGCACTCCGGCCGGCACTCCACCGGACACCACACGACCCGTTTGCCGCCGACACGCCCTCGCAGCCACACAAGCCGGCCGGCCCCGACGTGCAGCACGCCCCCGTATGCCCCAGGCCGAGAACGCAAAAAGACCCGGTGCCCGCCGAAGTGACCGGCGGACACCGGGAGCCCCGGCCGCTCAGCCGCACCTCATCGTGCGGCTGAGCACCGACCGGGACCGGACTCAGTCGCAGTCGTTGTGGTGCCAGAAGACGAAGAAGCTGAAGAAACCGCCACCGCTTCCACCGGACTTCGACGAACCACCGGACTTCGACGAACCACCGGACTTCGACGAACCACCGGACTTCGACGAACCACCGGACCTCGACGAACCGCCGGACCTCGACCTGCCGCCGCCGCTGGTGGAGGACGATTTGGCGGACGTCGAAGCGGAGAACGCCGCGGTCGTCACCTTCGTTCCACCGACCCTGGTGGCGCTGCAGCCGCTGTCGCCGCCGCTGCGGATCAGCCCGATCAGCAGGATGAGAACAAGCACCACCCCGATGGCCACGATCACCTTCGGGAGCGGACTACGGCCCTGGCTCATACGATCCTCCCCTTGGCAGGGGACTCGCCGCTCTCTGCGGCGGGTGGTGGTCCCCTGTCCGTCGCGTGCCGTCCGTACTGCGCCGGGGCGGGAGGCAACCGGGGGAGGAACGAGCCCGGTTGCCTCCCACCCCGGCGTGGTACAGGCTCAAAGCGGTGGACAGGGGACCACCACCCGCCGCGCTTGGCACGGCCGCCTCAAAGGGACAGTCGCGACGTGAAGCCGCGGCGTCTCGGCAGGAGCACGTGTCGGCCGCTCGTCCGACGGCGCCAGAGCCTGTCACCTCCCCGGGCCGTGGCCGCCCGGGGGACGGTCACGTCGGGGCCGTGGTGCTCGGCGCCGTCGGAGCCTCAGCAGTCCCCGCAGGGCGTGAGCCCGACCCAGTTCCCGTCATCGTCGACGATCACGATCCTGCCCCGGCCGTTGCAGGTACTGCACGTATCCGCCATGGTGCGCTCCTTCTCCCAGCTCTGCCGGGGGCGGTGGCCTCCGGCCGGACGTTACCCGCCGCCGCCGGCCCGCTCGACGCGGCCGGCCGGCGGCGGCGGGTAACGGCTGCGGCGCGGGCCGGAGCCCGCGCCGCGACCGCTCAGACGAGATCGCCGCGGAACCAGTTCAGAATGTCGCGGAAGAAGCCGGCGAGACCGGTGACAGCGTCCCAGATCCAGGCGAAGAAGCCGCCGGGCCTGGAACGGTCACGCACGTAGGACCGCCGTCGGGACACGCGCCGGGCACGCCGGGAGCCTGTCAATGACATGGAAACCCCTCCGTGGAGACCGCGGGTTGCCCGCCCCTAGCGGGCGGGCAACCGTGACCCGGCGCCCGCCGCGGTGCGACGGGCGCCGGAAGGCACCGACCGGTTCAGTTGCCGCACAGTTGGCAGGTCCTGGAACCGGCGACGTACACGCAGGGCCCGCCCGAGGGCCTCTCCGGGCACGAGTTCCTCAGGATCGCCTTCGCCTGCAGGGACTTCAGCACACGCTTCCGCATGACTGTTTCCTCTCTGCCGGAGAGGGGATGGCCGCACTCTGCGGTCCGTGGTGGCCCCTGCCCGGCGCAGCCGATACGCCCCGGGGGCGGGGTGGGGGCAAACCGCTCTTTGGTTTGCGGCCACCCCGCCCCCGGGGCAGGCTGCAAGCGGCGGGCAGGGGCCACCACGGACCACCACGAGCGGGGCCCCTCGACCGGGGAGGAACGGGCGCCACGAAGCCCACACAGGCCGCCGGATGCGAACGCCCAAGCACAGCGGCGGTCCCAACAAGGCGAGTGAAGCCGAACCGGTTTCCGCCCCCGGCAGGGGAAGCGCAGGCGGGGCAACCGCTGCGAAGCCGCAGTTGCCGCCCCCGGTTCTGGCGTGATGCAGGCTCGCGGGCCGGGACGTGATGCAGGCTCGCGGGCCGGGAAGGGCGGACGCCCGGGGCAGCCGCACGAGCCCCACGAAGGAACCCCACGAAAAGAACCCCACCGCGCAGGAACTCGGTGGGGCGGAACGGCGGCTGCGGCCGCCGGGCGCTCACACCGGTACCGGCCTCGAACCCGCCCGAGCACAGTCGGCAACCAGCCGGCCCCAGCACGACGAAGGCCCCGGCACCGCCGCCGAACGGCGGCGCCGGGGCCAACTCCCTCACCAGGCCCGGTGGACCCCGACGAAACCCGGCCCCGGAGCGGGCCACTGCCCGCTCCGGGGACCCAGCCACTGCCCCTAGGCGGCCTCCGCCTTGCGGACCGCCATGAAGGCGTCCTTCGGAGCATCGAAGTCGATCTTCCTCGTCACCACCTTGATCCCGGTGTCGTCCCCGCCGGCCTTCCCGGCCGCCCGGAGGGTCACGAACGGAACCCGGACGACGCGGTAGGGGCGGTGGTTCAGCCGGTACATCTTCTTGTTCCTGCGCGAGGTGTACTCAGAGCGCTTCGGGAACAGCTTGCTGAACTCCTCGATCTGCTGTTCCGGGACGCTGACGGTGTACCTGTCGCGCACGATCTCGTGGTCCCGGCGCTCGTCCGGCAGGTGTTCGAGCATCGGGTCCTCGATCGGCTCCCCCTCCCGAGGGACCACGAGAGTGAAGAAGGCCCAGGACCCGTCCAGTGCCATGTAGGGGTTCTCGACGTACCCGATGAGGGTACGGGGCTCGTGGTAGCCGTCGGGGTAGCGCTCGTCCTGGGTGCGCCTCACGGGCATGGTTTCCTCCTGTGCGGTGGCCGGGAGGGGTGGCCGCCCGATGCGGCCCGGGGCTCTGTGGTCCCCTTCCCGGTGATCGGCCGACAGCGCCGCGCCGGGGTGGGGGTCAACCGAGCGCTTTTTGCTCGGTTGACCCCCACCCCGGTGTGGTGCAGGCTCAGGCACCGGGAAGGGGGGCGCAGAGCCCCCGCACCGACAGCGGTTGGCCGCTTCTCACGGCCCGGCCCGGGGGAACAGCGGCCGGGCGGCGCACGCTCGCACAGGGCTCGCCTCTACGAGGCACTCACGGCTGCGGCCCCCGCGTGTAGAACCACAGACGGTCCACCTCGGTGAACCCCACCGACTCGTACAGCCGGTTGGCGGCGCTGCGGTCCTCGTCGGCCCGGGGACCGTCGTCCACGTACAGGACCACCTCCCGGGCACCGAGTTCCACGAGCAGCCTCAGGGCCGAACCGATCAGCGCACGCCCCAGGCCCCGGCCCCGTACCGCCTGCTCCACGGAGATCCACCACAGCACCCCGGTCCCCTCCACCGGCGGTCCGACGACCACCTCACCGACGGCCTGCCCGGTGCTTCCACGGACCGCCATGCCCAGGTTGCCGTCCTCACGCCGCTGCGCCATCGCCCCGGAACCGCGGGGCAGCAGCTCCGGGGAACCCAGCGGCATCCGCATGTAGCGCCACAGGTCCTCCCCGGTGAACCCGGCCCTCTCCAGTGCGCGGTGAGTGGCCTGACGGTGCCTCACCGGAAGCGCCTCGACCCCCCGGGTCAGAGCCGAGGAGAAGTCGAACGCACGCAGCGACTCCGTGCCCAGCTCCGTGCACGCGTGCTCCACCAGAGCCGACGCCACACGCTCGTCCTCCCGGCAGTGCAGCCACAGGATGAACCCCACCTCCGCCGCGCGGAGCACCGCGTACGACACCACTCCGACCACCCGGCCCGAGGCGTCCACCGCCACGTCCGTTCGCGGCGGCGCCAGCTGCTCCCACCACCCCGCGTCGATCTCGGAACGCCCCGCCAAGGCCTCACCCAGCATCCCGGCGGTCACCACGGGCTGCCCCGGGAGACGGTCCTCATTCACGATCCCCAGCACCGCGGCCTCGTCCCCGCCCTCGTACGAACGCATCGTCACGGCCGCCGTCGCCATCCTGTTCATCTCCCTGCACTCCCCTTCTGCTTGGACTGTTCCCACTGCTTCCCTCGCGCTGCGAAGGCCGGGGCGGGATCAGTGATCCCGCCCCGGCCTCCCGCCGCTCACCGACCGGACCGACCCGCGGTCAGCCGATCGTGGCGCCGTACCGCTCCGCTCCCCTGAGCCAGCGCTCGATGCCGGCCAGGGAGAGAAGCGTCCCCGTGTCCCGCTCGCCGGCCAGCTTCCGCGGATCGATCAGCCCGGACTCGACCAGCAGCAGCCGCCCGCCGGTGTCGAGCCGCGCGGCCTGGCCCGTCAGGGCCCCGCTGTAGTACTGCTTGCGCGGCGACAGCTTCGCCGTCGCACCCGACGGCAGCAGCTCCAGCACCAGCGCCTTGCCCCGCCAGTACTTCGACGGGAGGTCGGTACCGCAGCGGTCCGCGAGCGGAACGGCCAGCGCCGCCGCCACGAACGAGGGCTCCAGGAACGGCGACCGCTCCGGCACCCGGCCCGCCTGCGGCGGCACCGTGTGCGGGAACAGCGCGTCGTGCGCGTCCGCCTCGGCCCAGGTACGGCCGGCCCGCGCGTGCGCGGCCACCTCCTCGGCCACCCACCGGCGCGACCACTCGGTCGCGTAGGTCCGGTACGGCTCCTGCAGGAGGTCCGGCGCCACCGGGTCACACCACTCGACCCAGTTCTCCGCCCAGTACATGGCGGCCCGCAGCCTGCGCGGCAGCAGCCGCGCCGCGATCGCGGCCACCTCGCCGGGAACACCCGGACCGGAGCCCGCCATGTCCCGCAGATAGCGGTGAGCCCCCCGCAGGCCGCGCCGCCTGGCGATCTCCACCGTCGCGAAGCGCGGGGTACCGAGCAGCTCATCCGACCCGTCCCCGGACAGGATCACCCCGATTCCCCGGTCCTCCGCATACGCCGAAGCAGCCGCGTGCACCTCGGGCAGCCCGTCCAGCCGCGGACCCACCGGGGACCACAGCGGCTCGACCCGGTCACGGGCCGGATCGAGAACGACCAGCTCGACGTCCAGGCCGAAAGCGTCCAGCAGCCGCCGGACCTCCGCGACCGAACCCCCGCCGCTGTCGTCACTCAGGTCGATGGTGAAGGCCGTCACGCGCCTGCCCTCCGCGACCTCGCAGGCGTGCAGCAGCACGGCCAGCGAATCGAGCCCACCCGAGAGCATCACCCCGATGCCCTCCGCATCACCGATCGCCGCCCGCACCGCGTCGGCGAACGCCGCACGCAGCCCCAGCGGAGCCGGCTCAGGAACGAGGGGAGACGGGCTCAGGCGCTCGACGCCCTTCCAGAAGCTGACGGGCACGAACTCACCCGACAGCACGGGCGGGGCCAGCAACAGCCCCACCGAACGCAGATCCACCCCCGGAACGGGGCCGGCGAGCATCAGCGGGTTCACCGCGATGTCACCGGCCCCGCCCCGAAAGCGCGGCAGGTAGTCGATCACTTGGTGATCGAGAGACCGATCACGCGGACCACCCGGGCCGCCAGGCCCCTGACGCCGCGGAGCGGCTCGCCGAAGGTGTAGCCCTTCGAACCCAGGCCGTGGCCGCCGCCGTCACCGGGGTGCGACTTCTTCGACATGACTCATCAGCTCCTCTTGAACCGCGTGGGCGTCCCGCGCTGCGGCGGTGGCGCCCGGCCGGGTCCTTCCCGGCACGAGCCGGAAGGCGGGCCCCCTGGGTGGCCGCAAGTGCTTTTCTTGCGGCCACCCAGGGGGTCTGCCAGGCTCAAGTGCCGGGAAGGACCTGGCCGGTGCCCACCGCTGCGGACCGCCCGCGCAGCTCAAGAGGAGCCCCCACGCTGGAGAGTGCGTCCCGGGGACGGGGCCTCCAGGGGAAGAGCACCAAGGAGCACCGGCCGTCCGCCTCGCACCACCTGGCTCCGGGAGACGACGTGACGGCCGGGACCGCGGGCCGGGTGCCGGACGCCCGGTGCCCCCGGTGCCCCCGGTGCCCCCGGCGCTCCCGGCGCTCCCGGCGCTCCCGGCACGGACGCCCCGCGTGGATGCCCGGCCGGTGGCTCGGGCCTGGCGCCCGGGGCTCGCGCCTGGGGCATATCCCCCGGCTAGCAACGGAGTTGCGCTCGCCGCCGTAGCCATGCGGCGCGGCGGAACCGGGGACCGCGGCCACCATACGGACCACGCTGCCGGCCTGGCGCATCCTGGTCGCACTGGGCGGTGCCTTGCCGGCCTGTGGTGCCATCCACCCGCTCACCCTGGTGCAGCGCACACAGCGACACCACGGCAGACCGCCCGGGCCCGGCATGGGGCGCCCAAGGAACAGGGCGCCGGGCGCCGGGCGCCGGGCGCCGGGCGCCGACCAGCATCCAGCGTGAGTCACGGCCCCAGCCACTCGCCCACCCGCAGCAGCACCGAACCTGGATACCCCGGGCACACTTCACGGCTCCCCGCCCGGACCCCACCAGGGGACCCCACCAGGAACGGTCGCTGCCGGAGACGGACAGAACCGCACAGAGCGCAGTGCACAGGGCTCGCAGAGCGAACAGAAAGAACAGAAAGAACAGAGGCAGGAGCCGTCGCAAACCACCGCGCCACACCGCAACGGCCCTGCACCTCACCGCAGATCGGCGGAAAAGGAACAGGAACGGAACGTCGGAAACGAAGACGCTCTCCTCACCGACTCGTCGCCCCCTGCCCGAGAGCAACAGCCTGTGCCTCCCCTCTCCGGGAATGCCCCGGCCCCGCCCGGGCGGAGGCGAACACACTCCGGGGCCCACCATCCGCCCGGGGTACGCAGAGCCGAGCCCGCCCGCCGGGGAAGCCGGTGGCGGCGACCGGCCTCATGGAGCGGACACCAGGCACCGGCCTGAACCTCTCTACGGTGTGGGCGGCCGACCTGTCACGGACGTGGGGTGAGGACACCGACTCGCTCGCCGCCTGCGTGCGGCGCGGCTCGCCGTGCCGGTCGGCCGCACTGAGGCAGCGGCGGGGGCGGGGGTGATGGGGGCGGGGGGTGGGGGGTGGGGGGTGGGGAACAAGCTCGGGCCGGCACGCGGTGCGTGCCGGCCCGAGAACGATCCGGCCCGAAGGCCCGGCTCAGTGCCGGGCCCCGGCCTTCCCCGCGGACTCCCGCAGCAGCCGCCGGTACTCGCTGACAACCTCCGGATCCACCTCGAAGGACAGCGAGGCGACCAGCTCCCGAAGGTGCGCGGGATTGTCCGAACCGACCGCCACCGCCTCCACCTCGGGGAGGTGGAAAGCGGCACGGAAGGCGGCCTGCGCCGTGGTGGCCCGCTCCGGCTCCCGCAGGAACACCCGGGGGTCGAACCGGCCCCACATGGAGTCGGCCTCGCCACCACCGAAGGGACTCATCCCCCACACCCGCGAGGGACGCAGCCGCTCCACCAGCAGCTGAGCCGCGTCGAGGACCTCGGCCTTGACCAGCAGACCGGAGCGGACCATCACCACATCGGGGCGGGGCAACCCGGCCACGAGCGCGCCCAGAGGGCGCGGGTCCCAGGACGAGACGCCCCAGGACCCGCACACACCGCTCGAGGCGGCATCCTCCAGCACCTGGCAGGCAGCCGCCAGCCGCTCGCGGCGCAGCGGCCCAGAACCCTCGGACAGGCTGTGCTCCGGATTGTGGAGGAAGACCACATCCGGCTCCCGCCCCAGGTCCTGGGCCGCACGCTCCACCGCCGCACGCAGACGCACCGGATCCAGGGAGTGCTCCGACGCCCGGCCGGGCACCGGAAAGTACCCGACCTTCGTCGACACCCTGAACCGCGGCAGCAGGTCACCGGCGACCCGCGCCAACGTCTCGTGCGAACGGAACCCCAGGTAGTTGGAGCTCGTATCCAGAGCCCCAACCCCCAGGTCGAGCGCCTCCCTCAGGACAGCGGGCTCGTGACGAGACCGGTGTAGCCCAAGGACAGCTCCTTGGTGAGCGGCGCGCACAGTCCCTCCTTCACCAGCGTCTCGGCGATCTCGGTCACATCGAAGCCCACCGCCTCCTTCACCGCGTCCAGGCCGACAGGGCCGCCGTCCAGCAGCAGCCGCACAGCCGGCAGCGCGCGCCCGGCGAAGAGCAGGTTGCGGCCCGCGGCCGTCACACTCACCACCGAGCCCTCCACCTCGATCCGAGGCCGGAAGTGGGTGTTGCACACCACCGCCTTCAGCGGACCGAAGATGTCGACGAACGGAACATTCCGCGTCGGGAACGGCTGCTGCTCGTACGCGGCCAGGTACTTGGCCGGAGGGTTCTCCTGGAAGAACTCCCCGAGCTCCTCCAGGAGCTCGGACGTGTCCGCCCCCGGGTTCCGGTCCAGGTCGTGCCGGAAGATCTCCTTCGTCCGGACCCAGTCCCCTCCCCACGCGACATAACTCGCCCCCGTGCGCTTGGTGATACCGAACGTCGCGTGCAGGCTGAAGCCGGAACCGCTGCCGTTGCGCGTCGCCTGGTGCCAGAAGCCCCGCGGGATGTGCATGACATCACCCGGCTTCATGACCCCGGACCAGACACCCTCCTCACTGGGGGCGGTGTTGGGGTCGGCGTCCCGGTACATCGGCGCCGGCCGGGAAGTGCCGCGCACCTCCCACTCCTTCTCCCCCGCGAGCTGCACGATCACCACATCGTGGTCGTCCCAGTGCAGCGGGAAGCCCGACGCCTCGTTCGTCGTCAGGTACACGTTCACCTGCACCCGCTCCCGCGCCCACCACTGCAAGGCCTGGCAGGCGACCTCCATCGTCGGGTCGAAGGTGTTGAGCTGGTCCAGGATCAGCGTGGCGCCCTCCCGGAGGAACCCGCCCAGGCGGTTCATGTCCACCATCGGGATGGCCTGCCCCCGGGGACTCACCGTGTCGGTGATGTACTTCGCCGGGTGCAGCTCCTCGCCGTTCTGGAAGAGCCGGAACTGCGGGCGGTTGAGGCTCCTGCGCATCACGACGTCCAGCAGGTGCTCCGGCGTCAGGATCCGCTCCAGCAGCTCCAGGTCGCCGATGTTGCCCCGCGCGAAGCTCTTCCCGATCTCGTCGGGACCGGTCCACCCGAGCGCCTTCTCGATCGCGCTCACCAACTCGTGCCTCATGTACTTCCTCCTGCGTGAGTTCGCTGATGTGTGCGGAAAAGCCGGCGGGGGCCGACGCGACGCATCGCGCCGACCCCCGCCGCTGCCGGGACCGTCAGTGGTCGCTCAGGTTGCCGTCACCGCCCGGCCACGGGGCGTCCCCGGAGCTGCCCTGGTTGTCGGACCGGAGGCTGTCGTACCGGTTCTGGACGACCTCCAGCTCGTTCACCGCCAGGACGAGCCCCGAGTCGGGCCCCGCCTGGCTCTTCACCTGCGCCTGTGCACTCACGCCGTGCTCCTTCCGCTGGAACCTCCCGCCCCGCTCTGGGACAGGAGAGCGACCCCCTCCACTCGGGAGAGAGCAGCCATGAACACCTCCTCCTCACGCGCCGCAGCGCGGCGCCCCACGAGGGGCACGAAGAGGTGTCCGGCCGGTCCTTTCCGGCACGAGCCGGAAGGCAGATCGGTTGGGGGGCCGCAAGTGCTTTCCTTGCGGCCCCCCAGCCGATCTGCCAGGCTCAAGTGCCGGAAAGGACCGGCCGGACACCTCTTGCCCCGAGCGCCTTCACACGCGTAGGTCTCTCCCGCCCGCCGGTGGACCGGCCCCGCGTCGGGACACCCGGCACCGCCGCCCCCGGGCACCCCTGGCACCGGGAGGCCGCGGCCGGCACCGGCCCACCGCCTCGTTCCGGCCCACCGGACCGGTGCCGCCCCGGAGCCGTCGGGACAGCAACGGCTCGCGCCCGGATCGCAAGCTGAGCAACGGTCCGTTCCTGGCCCGGCTCAGCCACCACCGCCTCCCCGACCCGCCTCGGACTCACACAGGACGAGCAGCCCTGGAACCCGCTGTCAGCAGAGCAGGAACCCCGCAAAGCTGGCAGGGCTGGCAAGGCTCTCAGGCTGGGAGGGCTCCCAGGGCAGACCACGCTGTGACTGCGAACCCCTCGCAACGGAAGAGACCTCACCTGTTGCTCACCACGCCCACTGCTCAGCGCTCGCTGCTCACCTCGCCGTGAGCACCGTTGGGGTGACGCCAGAGATGGGGGAACGAGGCCCCAGATGCCCCCGCCCATCGGAACCCGCACCCATCAGGCCACCTGCGCAACGGGGCACCCGGACAGCTCGCCCCGCCCCTGCACTAGAACGCAAGAGCACCAGAGCACCAGAGCACCCGGACAACAGCTGCCACAGCGCCCCGCCGTGCTCCGCGCCCCGGCCCGTCTCTTCCGCCCCGCTCCGCCCGTCGAGACCCCGCACCCGCCCAGCACTCCCAGCCCACCCACCACGCTCCCCCAGGCCCCGAATCGGCCACCCCACCGAGCACCAAGAGCCACTCAGCCCCCCCAACCACCGATAACCGAAGCCCTATTGCATAGCTCGCTCCCCTCCCTCCCCTCCCCTCCCCTCCAACTCCTCCAACTCCTCCAACCACACCACCACCCCCACCTCCCTCCAACCCTCAACCAACCCGCAGCCCCAACACCCGAACCCGTCGTCCCCGCCCCCGGACCGGACCACCCCCGCCCCGGCCCCAGAAGTCGGCAACGGCCGCACCCCTCCATGAGTCGGTGAGGAAAGCCGGAAACAGGTAAGGGGAGAGGGAAGCACCCGGCCTTCCCTCTCCCCTTACCTGCTCCGGTGCGGCGCTCTACCTCGCGGACAAGCTCTCCACCGCCGTACGGGCATAGCGGCCGAAGCGGCCCGGCCTCAGACCGGCGCGTTCCGCGGTGACTTCGAACTTCCCGACGGGCCACCCCAGCAGCTGTGCGGCCTCCTCGCTGCTGAGGCTCGCCTCGATCCAGGCGTGACGGTCGGCTATGGCGTCGGTGACGTCCGCCGGAGCGAGCGCGTCCAGGTCCTCGATGGCGTACAGCGGCCACCCGCGGAAGTCACCGACCGGGCGCAGCAGGCCGCGCTCGGCCAGCAGTTGGACGTCTGCCCGCTCCACTTCCAGGCCCGTACGCTGCGCCACGTGCTCCGCGGCCTTCTCCGAACCGAGGCCGGGGTGGTCGCCGACAGCGGCGAGGATCTCCTCGACGCGGCCGGGAAGGGTCTCCGCCAGCTCCTTCGACCAGCGCTTCTGCTCGGTGTCGGGCTCCGGGACCAGGCCGCGCTCCCTGGCCCGCTGCAACTGCCAGGTCTTCAGCCCCAGATAGCGGCTGAGCTGCACCGGGCCGAGGGTCTCGCGCCGCTGGGCTCCGCGCGCCCGGGGAGCGGCCGGACGGCCCCCGGCCCCAGGGGCGGCGGTGGCCCCAGGGGCGGCGGTGGGGGGAGCGGCCGGCTCCGGGGCGGGTTCGAGGGCGGCGAGGATGTCGTCGACGCGGTCCGGGAGGGTTTTCGCGAGGGCGTAGGACCAGCGCTTGTCGTCGATGTCCGGCGGGGGGACCAGTCCCCGGTTCTGAGCGCGGCGCAGTTGCGATTCGTCGATGCCCAGCCAGCGGGCGAGCTGTACGGGGCCGAAGTCGGCACGGTTCTGGCTCACGGGGCTTCCTCCGCTCGACCTGGGGTGGTGCGCTGGTGGTGCGGTGTGACGGGCCGCGGAGCCGGCCCGTTCCAGTGTCTCGCGCGGCACTGACAGCAGGCCGGGGAGCCCGCAGGCCGGGGAGCCCGTTCAGTCGTGGCTGCCCGGCGGCCGGCCGGGGGCGGGAGCGGGGTCCGGGAGCAGGTCGGCGCTGAGCTGGGGCCAGCGCAGGTCTTTGGCGACTTTGGAGGCGGCGACCCAGATCTGGCCGCCGTCGCGGTCCCGCCAGGTGGGGAGGCTGAAGGAGTAGCCGCGTATGCCTCCGGACGCGGAGGGGTGGGCGCGCCAGTCCACTCCGGCCGCGGTGAGGGCGTGCTCGAAGGCGGTCCTGCCGTGGCCGCGGGCCGCGTCGCGTGCGGCCCGTATGCGGGTGCGCAGTTCCAGCCGCTCGGGGCGGGGCGCCCCTCTCTTCTCGCTGGCGGCTCGCTCGGGGCGGGTGACCTGGGGGGCCACGCGGTCGCTGCGTTCCTCGGCGTTGACGAGCTTCCAGACGCGTTCGATCTCGCGGACGACCGGCCAGGAGCGGTGGTAGTCGAAGGCGTCGCGCACCAGCCAGCCGGTCCAGTCGACGCGGCTGATGGTGAGGTGGATGTGGTCCTCGCCGTGCCGTACGGCGACCCAGGGGCAGTTGCCGTATCCCATGCGGGTCACGTAGCGCTCGGCGATGCGGGCCCAGGTCGTGTCCGCGAGGACCGGGTCGTCGGGGGCGGTGCGCAGGGCGCAGCGCCAGATGGGGCGGGCGACGTCACCGCGGCGGGCGGTGTGGGCGTCGATGAGGTGGGCGAGCTGGGCGACGGTGCCGGGGACGTTGCCCGTGATCAGGCGGGGGTTGACGTGTTCCTCGTCGCGGCCGGGGCCGAAGTCGTAGCGGAGGGCGCGGTCGGCGCGGCGGCCCTTCGTGATCTTCGCGATCACTGTGGCTGCCCGGTGGTCGGCCCGCTGATCGGTTCGGTGGTCGGTTCGGGTGCCGCGGGCAGGCCTCGTACGTGGAGCGCGGCGTTGCCCAGTTGGGCGAGGGTGGCGTCGGCGCCCGCGGGCAGGGTGCCGTGTTCCTGGGCGAGGCGCAGCAGGTCGCGCAGGTCGTCCGCCGCTTGCAGGAGCCGCGCGTAGGCGCTCTCGTTGATCTCCGGGACGCGGGGGATGTCGCCGGGGACCCCGGGATGCTTGTTGAGGGCTTCCTCGACGACCGCGCGTACCCAGGCTCCCAGCTCCTTGCGTTCGGTGCCCTGGCGGGCGCGCTGCCAGCGCGCCAGTTCCTCGGCGTTCAGCCGCACGCTCACGCAGTGCGTGCGCTTGCTGCCCGGTGTCCCCCGCACCATGCTGTGCCCCCTCGTGTCACTCACGGCAGCACCACGAGCGTGCTGCGGCACCAACCGTAATGCTCTCGCCGGGAGTTGTTCACGGGGGTGAGGTGCCTGGTCGGGGTGCCCGTGCCCGGTGTGCGGCCGGACCGGGGCCGAGTCCCCCTGCATGCCGGGGGACTCGGCTCCCCGGTTGGTGCCGACCCGGGCGGTGCGGCGCGGCTGGGCCGTGTGAGAGTCGTCGTGCCGCTGCCCTCCGGTGGCAGGGCCCGGCCCTTCGTGTCTGCGGTCAGTGCAGAGGAGAGAACGCCATGACCGGCTCGCCCGCCTCACACCCAAGCCCCCGCTCCGCCCGTGCGGCGGACGGTGGCGAGGGGGCGCCCGGTGGCGGCGGCGCGGCTCGGGCCGCCGCCCTCGCGCCGCTGTACCGCACCGTCTTCGGTGACCGGCGGTTGAGCTTGCGGGCGAAGGGGCTCTTCGGGCTTGTGTGCACGCACTGGAGCGGCGCCGGCGTCACGGCGGAGATGGTCGCGCGGCACTCCACCGACGAGGTGGGCTCGGTCGCGGCCGCCCTGCGAGAGCTGGAGGAGGCCGGTCATCTGGTGCGCGCGCCCGGCAGCCGGGCGGGCAGCTCGCCGGGCCGGGCCGTCTACACCGTCGCGGGAGGGGCGGGTGGTGCGTCGTCGGGGGACGCCGGGGGACGGGTATCGGCGGGGGCGGCGGTGGAAGGGCACCGCGGGGACGAGCCCGGGGGTGCGGGGCGGCCGCGGGCCGCGAACGGGCCGTCAGGGCGCGGAGGTGCCGGGACGGTTGGGGTGGCTGTGGGCGGTGGGAGGCCGGGGCGTACGAGCCGGTCCGCCGCTGCGGCGGGTGACGGCGCGCCGCCGGACGGGTCGGCGGGGGGTGGCACGCCGTACGCGGTCAGCCGCCAGGTGCAGGAGGTGCTCCTGGCCTTCCCCGGCGGCTTCCGGGAGATGCTGCGGGTTGCGGCGCGCACGGACCGTCCCCGGGCCCTGGTTTCCGCCGTCGAGAAGGAGTTGTCTGCTGTGGGCCCGGAGCGGCTCGCCGCCCGGGTGCGGCGGCGGTGGGTCACGCACGGGTACGCGCTGCTGCTGGAACAGGGGCGCTTGAGAAGGCCGGTGGGGGCGGCGGTGGCCATGGTCCAGGCGGGGCCGTGCCCGGATCCCCGCTGCGAGGACGGCCGGCTCGTCGGGGGAGGGGACGGAGACAGAGACGGAGACGGGGAAAGCGTGGCCTGCCGGGCCTGCCAGGAGCGGGAGCGGGGGCGGCACTGGCGCGCGGATTCGTCTCGGGCGGACGGGCCGCCCTCGTGTCCGTTCTGCGGGAACAGGACGGACCGAGCCGGGGCGGGCGGCGCGGGTGCCGGGGAGGCCGGGGAGGCCGGGGGGTCGTGCCCGGAGTGCGCACGGAGGGCGAAGGCCGCCGAGCAGGAGATCGCCGGGCTCATCGACGCGGCCGTCGAGGAGTGGGCGGCGGTGCCGGGCACCTCGAGGGCGCGGGCGCGCACGGCGGTGGAGCTGGCGGTGGCACGGGCGCGTGCGGACGCCGCCGAAAGCGGGGCCGCCCCCGCCGGACAGGCGCTGGCGGCGCGGCTGGCCGCACTCGAGGAGGCGCGGCGCGCCCGGACCGGACGGCGGAGGAACGGCGCCGGGACTCACGTCGGTCTGCCTGCAGGCTCCGATCGCCGGGGCCACCGGGGCGCACCCGCGCGGCCCGCCTCGGCACCGGGGTGGCCTGATGTGTGCCCGGGCACGGACGGTACGGGCTGCCCGGAAGGGCGTTGGGCGGTGGGGAGCGAGGGGCTGTGCGTGCGTTGCCGCGCGGTCGCCTGGGGTCCGCAGGTGCCTGAGGCGTAGAGGGAGGAACCGAAGGCCGGCCCCGGTGGCCCGTTTCGCAGCCGCGTCCGGGTGTGGCAGTCGGCGGCGTGCCCTCGGGGCTCCTTGGTGTCCGCTGGGTGCCGCCGGTTGCGGGCTCGGTGGGACATACGACGGTACCGGGGGTGGAGGGGGCTTTTCTTGTCGCGGCGAAGCCGCCATCGCGCTCGGGCCGCACGGACCGGCAGGGCTGCGCACGATGCCCCGCCCAGGAGTCGCGGCGAAGCCGCCTGCCGCCCGCATGGGGGTCGAGCCGCACTTCGCCCGTGACCGTCAGGGGGTGGCTCCCGCACGTCGCCTGCGGCCGTCGTCTACGTATTGAGAGGCGGTTTGCGTTTTCGCAGGTCAGAGCGTTTCCCAATAGCTCCTATCCGTGTTTCCAATGACGTTTTCGGAAGTTGCAGTTGCCTATGAGCAACTTCAGTTCGAATCACGTTCGGCTGGTGAGGAGTTGTGACACAGCGGTGATATGCCCCTGGGCAACTCCTGTGTAGTGTCCCCGTATTCGTATTGCCTATGGGCAAAACCGCAGGTGAGAGGAGGGGTATGGGGCAAAAAGGCACGACCCGGCGGATACCCGCGGTCAACCGCGGCACAGGGGAGATCGTTCAGCTCGAACTGCTGGGCAGAGAGACGTTCCAGCAGGAGGGCGGCGAGAGGAATCCGGTACTGCCAGGAGCCAGGTACGACTGGCAGCCCCACCCTGGCCGCCATGTGAACGTCGCCAAGGCCCTGATGAGGAAGGTCTGGCACAAGGACAGCGGGTACCGCCAGAACGACCGTGACATCTTCGGGTTCTTCGTGGCGCACTCCCCCGAGCGCACCGAGCCCCTGCGCATGACCTTCAAGGAGATCGCCCAGACCCTGGGCATACGGCCCGATACGGTGGCGCGGTCGGTGGGCAGACTCCATGCCGGCGGGCTGCTGCTGGAGGCGGAGAAGGTGGGGCGGATGAGGTTCTACCGCATCAACCCGCGGGCCGCCTTCGACGGCTCGGCATCCGAGCAGCTGCGGGCCGTCCAGGACGCCCGCTTCCCCGTGGTCCCGGCACCGAGGACCCCGCCGACACCCAGGAAGAAAGAGGCTTCATGACATTTCCCGCAACGCGACCGTCCGAGCAGTCCTTCTCGCAGGAGCTGATGCACGAGCTGCTGCTGGGCACGGCCGACGCCCCCGGCGCCGACTTCCGGGTGCTGAGCTACTACGCCACGGTGGTGCCGCTGGGCGAGACGGTGCGCAAGACGGCCAAGGAGATCTCCCAGGCGCTGCGGCTCAGCCCGCCCAACACGGGAAGGAGCGTCCGCCGGCTGGTCGAGGACGGCTGGCTGGAGGTCTCCTACCGGATGGGCCGGGTCACCTTCTACCGCGTCGGCCCCCGGGTCATGACCCTGGCCTCCCGTCCCGCCGACGGGAGGACCCGGCCGGCCGTCGCCAGCGTCAGCTTCCTGCCGGGCGTGTACGGGGGCGAGGACCGGTAGCGCCCGCACGCGCGCGTTCCGTGCGCCGGACGGGCCCGCGGGCGGTGCGGGACCGGCCTCAGCCCCGGTGGACGAGCCGCCCCGCCAGGAGGGCGTGCCGCCGGCGGAAGTCCTCCAGGTAGCCGGCCAGATCGCCCTGCGTCAGCGGGCCCCCGCGGTCCCCCTTGGCCTTGATGCCGTGCTCGGCGCACAGCTCTTCCAGTTCCGGCAGGCTCGGCTCGGCCCCCCGCGTCTCCAGGTGCTGCGCCCAGACCCGGTATATGCGCCACCCCAGCCGGTACCTGCGCAGCGTGCTGGGACTGATGGGGAGCTGCCCGCGCCCCGTCACCCCCCGCACCCACAGGTGGTCGGACAGGTCCTGGAGGCTGGGCTCCTCCCCCAGCCGCTCGGTGAGTTCGATCCAGCCCTGGTAGTAGCGGTCCGCGATCGTCAGCTCGCCCGCCGCCGCGGGGGGCAGGGCGGGCACAGCAGGCACCTCGCCGGCACCCCGGTGCGGCTGGTGCGGCTGGTGGAGGAGTGCGGTCCCCTCCTCGGGCGCGGCGGCGGGCGGGGCCGGGGCGGGTTCGCCCTGCGGCGCGGGCTGGGGGACGGTGTGCTCGCCGGGGGCGCCGTCCTCCTCCGGGAGGTGCCCGGCGTCGTTCTCCGCGCCGCCTTCCGGGCCCGGCTCGTGCGTGCCGGTGGCCTCGAGGGCTTCGGGTTCCTCGGGTTCCTCGGGTCCTTCCAGGCCCGGCCGCTCCTTCGGACTCGCGGTGAGCGGTGGCGGGGTGGTGCGGCCGTCGCCGGGTGCGGGGCGGGAGCGGGGCTCGTTCCGGGCGGCGGCTGCCCCTTGTACGGCCGTCCCTTCTCCAGCTTCCCCTTGCCCGGCCGTCCCTTGCCCGGCCGTCCCTTGCCCGGCCGTCCCTTGCCCGGCCGTCCCTTGCCCGGCCTCTTCCCGGAGCGGGCCGGTGGCAGCGCGTCGGAGGTGGCTCTCCTGCTCGCGGTCAGGAGAGCCACCGGCCGCCGGCCGGGCGCCCCACGAGGCCGGATCCGGCCCGGCCGCGAGGCCCAGCGGCCCGAGGGCCTTCGCGGGCAGGCCGGCCGCGGCGAAGCCTTCCGGTGCCGTCTTCGCGAGCGGGACGCCGTAGCGTGCCAGCCTCAGTGGCAGCCGTGCGGCGACCGGCGCCCGGCGGCGCCAGCCCCTGCCGTAGCGGGCCCGCAGGTGGGTCCGGTAGATGAGCTGGTCCCGGCGCAGCCGCAGCGCCTCGTCGTAGCTGCGCAGCTCCCACAGCTTCATCTGGCGGAAGAGGAGCAGGGTGCTGGGGAAGGCGAGCACCCAGCGGGCGAGGCGGATGCTGTCCATGTGGGTGTCGGCGCTGAGGTGCGCGAGCCGTCCGATCGCGTGCCGGGCGGCCTCCACCGTCACGACGAAGAGGGCGGGGACCGTGCCGTGCATCGCCATCGCCAGCCAGTCCCCGTAGCTGGCGGACGCGTTGAAGGCGATGGTCGCGGCGGTCAGCAGCCACGCGGTATGACGCAGCAGGGGGAAGGGGATGCGCAGATAGGTCAACAGCACGTCGAGGGCGAGCAGCACCACGATGCCGGCGTCCACGCCGATCGGGAAGAACGGGGCGAACGCTCCGAAGCCCTTGCGCTCGGCCAGGTCGCGGACGGCGGCGTAGGAGCCCGCGAATCCGATGGCCGCGATGAGCACGGCACCGACAAGGACGACAGCCACCAGTACCCGCTGGGCCTTCGGCACCGCGACCACGTGCTTCGTCCTGCCGTGCCCCTGTGTCGCCACCGGCACAGTCTCTCACCGCGGCTCTGGCCTGCTCGGGCCAGACCGCTCCGGGCGGCGGCGCCGACGCCCGGAGCGGGGCCGGTGGCGGCCGGCCCCGCGGGCACCGGCCCCGCTCACGCCCGCGCCCGCTCGCCCGACGCGGCCCCTTCCGAACGCCGCTCCCCTCCCCGGTTCCCCGGCGCCTCCCCCGCCATCCCGCCTCTCCGGGCACCCCTTGGCGCTCCGGCCCCCCGGGGGAATCAGGCCAGCAGCCCGATCTGCTGCGCCTCGCGGGCCTGTTCGGGGGTGAGGTCCTGCTTCCTGTGACGGGCGCGGGTGTTGCTGCGGAAGACGCCGAGCCGGACGCGGTGCTGGTGGCCGTCGGTGTCGGTGACGGTCTCGGTGTGGGCGCGGGGGACGCGCAGGTGGCCCTCGCGGGCCTTGTACTGGCGGGCGGCGGCCAGGTTGATCTCCCACCGGGTCGCGCCGGCGGGCACCGCGGGGGCGGCGGGGGACGCGGGCGCGGCGGGGCGGACTCCCAGCTCGGCCAGGCGCCGCTGCCGCTCCTCGTCCAAGGTGTGCCAGGCGGCGGGCTGTTCGGCCAGCCAGGTGCCGACGTCGTCGCCGCCATGGCTGACGCCGGGTTGGAGTTCGGCCAGGGTGGCGCCCTGGGAGATGAGCCAGCGGGCCTTCGCCCAGTGCCGCTGCCAGGAGACGGGCCAGGCGGGGTTCCAGTCCGGGTCGATGGCCTCCAGCCGCGCACGGCGGCTCTTCGCACGTTCGGGCCTGGTGCCCAGCCCGCCCGGTCTGCGGGCCTGGTGGAGCCGCTCCCCCACCGCCACCCCCGCCAGCACGGCGTCACGTGGGGCGGCGAGGGTGTGGTGCTCGGCGAAGTAGCGGGCGCACACGTCCAGGAACTCGGTGAACGCCTGGTCGCGCGGATCGAAGACGAAGCCCTCCGCTGCGAGGAGTTCGGTGCGCCAGCCGGCCAGATCACCCGCCCGCCAGGCGCGGCGCTGCCCGGCCGCCCACCGGCCCACCGGGTAGGCCACGCCGTCGTCGCCGAGGCGGACGGTGGCGGTGTAGGGGACGTTCGCGTGCCCGTGGGCGGCGGCGAAGGCGCGGACGGCCTCCAGGCCCGTCAGCCACGCGGTGGACTCCGGGCGCAGGACGCGGGTGCGCACCAGACGGGCGATCTCTTCCGCGTCGCGGCCGCGGCGGGAGAAGCGCAGCAGCGCCGGCTCGGCCTTTCGGCCACCGGCCGCCTCCCGGCCGTGGCCCCCGCGCCGCGCGGGCGTGCCGGCCTGCCGGGCGGGGTCGGTGGCCACGACGTCCTCGGGCCTGCCGCGGCGGCGGGCCGGGCGCGCCAGGTGTCCGACGACGCGGGGGTCGAAGGAGCGCAGCGCCCGCAGGACGTCGACCAGGGGGTCGAAGGCGGTGGTGGCGGCCATGTCCCGGCCCTCGTCGCCGGGGCCGAGGAGGACGGGTACCACCAGCCGGGCCACCTTGCCCTCATGGGGCCTTTGCCGCAGGGCGCGGCCGACGGCCTGGACGATGTCCACGGGGCTGCTGCGCACGTCGGCGAACAGGACGCCGTCCAGGCCGCACCGGCCGGTGATGTCGGTGCCCTCGCCCAGCAGACGGCAGGTGGACAGGACGCGGAACTCCGTCTTGCGTCCTTCGGCGTCCACCCCGTCGGCGAACTGGCGCAGCACGGCCCGCTGGTGCGAGGACGGGTGCAGGCCGCACAGCCACTCGCCCCACACCTGGCCGGGGAACCTTCCCGCCGCCCGCAGTTCGTCCGCGGCGTCGGGCAGGCCGCGGGCGAAGGAGAGCGCCTCCTGGGTGCGGGCGTGGAAGGACAGCAGGCTCACCACGCCCGCGGTCTCCATGTGGGCGAGGGCGGCGGCCCTGATGGCGCCCAGCCGCGCCCCGCGCCGCTCCTCCAGGCTCGCACCGCTCCCGGGCGGCGCCGGGTCGCGGATCTCCAGGACGTCGATCTCGAAGGACGCCAGGACGCCTTCCTCGATCGCCTGGCCCAGCGGGTAGGTGAAGGCGGGCTTGCCGAAGACGGCCTCGTCGTCCATGGACGCCACCAGCGTCTCACCGCCGGCGGCGTCCGCCGTGTGGATGCGCGGGGTGGCGGTCATGTACAGGCGCCGGTCGGCCGGGATGCGGCTGTTGTCGTGGATGACCGCCCACGGCTTGGAGACCAGCCCCGCGGTGCGGTGCGCCTCGTCCACCACCGCCAGGCCGAAGCCCTCCAGCCGCTGCCCGAACGCACCGTCCAGCGCCCGCTCCAGAACCCCGGCGGCCTCCCGCTCCTCGGCGGCCTCCTCTCCCTCGTCGTCTCCCTCGTCGTCCCGGTCGTGGCCGCCGCCGGTCCGGCCGGGGTTCTTGACGAGGGAGGCGTAGGTGGCGAAGACGGTGACGGGGCCGGTGCCGGCCCACAGCGCCAGCCGCAGCGGATTCGTCGTGCAGCGCACGCCGAGTTCCCCGGCGAGATGGGCGCGGGTCTGCGGGTCGCGGTCCAGGGAGCAGACCGCCACGGCCGGGCCGCGCATCCCGTACCGGCGCCACTTGGCCACCGTCTGCGTCAGCAGATGCAGGGTGGGGACGAGCACCAGGACGCGGCCGCGGGGCTCCAGGCGGCGGGCCACCTCGTGGGCGATCAGGGTCTTGCCCGAGCCCGGTGCGGCGACCACCTGCGTGCGCAGGCCCCCGGCGGGGATGCCGCCGGGCGGTGTCTCCAGCGCGAAGACCGCCGCGTCGACCGCCTCCCGCTGCCGCAGCCGCAGCCTCACCGGACCGCTCGCCTCGCCACCCGCCATGCCCGCTGCCACCTCCACCCGCGCACGCGTCGGCCGGGCCGTCAGGCGGAGAAGCCGACGGACGTCGCGTACTCGTACTGGCCCCACTGCGAGCCCAGATCGGCCAGTTCGTCGTCCCACGCGTCGGCGAGTGCTTCGGCGTCCCCGGCGGCCCAGGCCGCCACGATCCGGTCCCACCTGCGGATCCGCAGACGCCGGAACCCGGCCCGGTCGGTGGCGATGACCCGCCTGCGGGGGTCGGGGACCGCGCTCTGGTCCAGGGGCTGGATCTCCACCCGGGTGCCGCCGCGCGCGTTGAGGCGCCGCAGCAGGTGCCGGGCGACGTTGCGGCGCCGGTAGGCCCGGTACGCCTGGTCGATACGGGCCAGGTTCTCCCGGGTGGGCGTCTGCTTGTGCCGCAGCCACCGGCGCAGCGTGCCCCGCGCCACGGTGATGCCCGCGTCCCGCATCGCCTGGTACCCGGCGGGCGAGTTGGTCAGGTACCGCAGCCGCGCGTCCAGCCCGCGGCGGGTGGTGACCGGGGAGCGGATCCCGCCCTCCGCCGCCAGCCGGTCGAGGACCCCGGCGGCGAGGAAGGCGCTCTTCTCGCCCTCGGCGCCGTAGAGGCCGAAGTTCAGTGTCCTGTCCGGCACCTCAGCTCACTTCCCGCTCGCGGTAGCTGCCCTCGGACACCTTCTCAAGACGGTAGGTCTGCTTGGGCTTGACCTCGGTGACCTCGCGCCCTTCGGGGAAGAGCGGCGTGTCCTTCCCCGCCGCCCGCGCGGTGCGCCAGTCACCGGCCAGGTGGAGTTCGTCGGTGCCCATCATGCGCACCACGGTCAGCCCGGCCCGGTGGGCGGCCCAGGCCTTGCGCCACAGGTTCGCGAAGGCCTGGGAGCGGATGATGTGCATCCAGTCCTGGCGGTACAGGTCCCGGTTGTAGTTCGACTCCCCCATCGTCGAGACGAGCTTGGAGTACATCGCCTTCACGTACTCGTAGGCCGCCTCGCCCTCGGCCGAGCCGGCGGCCAGGGCGCGGGTGCGGACCTGGACCAGGGCCCGGCGCAGGGTCTCCAGGAGTTGTTCGCTGGAGCCGGACGTCCACGACTCGTGGATCAGCGGCCGCTCGCACAGCCCCGCCTTCGGGCCCGAGAGGCGCAGCAGGAGACGCAGGGTGGACTCGGTGATCCAGATCGGGCCGGGCTCCTCCCGGTCGCCGATCGGGTTCGGCAGCCCGGGGTGCTCCCACGCCGGCGGGGTGACCAGATGGACACCGGAGCGCTTGGCGTCGTGCGGCGGGCCGCCGTTGTCGGGGCCGAGGTGGTGTTCGAGCTGGCCGATCGGCAGATGGGCCTTCAGGGCGCTGAGATAGGCGCCGTTGACGTCCAGCGCCGTGACGGTCACCGCGTGCGCGGCGACCGGGTCGAGGACCTGGGCGGGGGCGGTCCAGCGGGGGCGGGCCTCCCAGATGTCGTCGGCGTCCTGGCGGCCTCGCTTGCGGAAGATGTCGGGCAGGTCCGGGTAGTTGCGGAAGTCGTACCGTCCCCCGGCCCGGCTCTGCTCCAGCAGATCCATCACGTCCGGGATCGCGGTCTTCTTCAGCCGCTCGACCGCCTCGGCCACCTCTCCCCCGGCGTCGGCCAGGACGGTACGGACCTTCCCCTCGATGCGGTCGACCAGCTCACCGGTCTTCCCGCCGTCCCTGTGCACAGCGGTGCCGGGGCCGGTGCCGGGGCCCGCGCCGCGGGAGGGCGGGGTACCGGCCGGCT
>NZ_VJOK01000002.1:51779-63833 GCF_013302895.1 Streptomyces albus subsp. chlorinus
CGCCCGCGCCCGGGGCCGGGTCCGGGTCCGGGTCCGGGTTCGAGGATGGGTCCGGGGCCGGGGGCGCCGGGACGGGCCCGGGCGCGGCCGGTGAGGGGCGTGCGGGCACCGGGACGGCGGGGGCGGGGGCGGGGGCAGGTGCGGGCTGGTCGAGGAGCCGCAGGTGCGTCATGTCCAGTGCCACCTCGACGGCGGCGAGGGTGCCCAGGTCCCGGGCCGTGACGGTGATCCGGGCCGTGGCGGCGTCGCCCGGCCGGGTGAGGTGGAAGGTGCGGTCCGCCTCCAACTGCGCCACCAGCTGCGGCTCGTCGGTGTCCAGCAGCACCACGACGGCGGCCTGCCGCTCGGCGGCCAGGCGGGCGAAGGACTTCACCGCGCTCGGGAGGGCCCGGCCCGACAGCGGTGTGCCGTCGGCGCGTGCGTGCTGGAGCCGGTCGACGACCACCAGGCCCAGCCCCTCGATCCGGGCAGCCTCCTCCACGACCGCCTGTGCCGTCGGCTCCGGCCGGGTGAACGACAAGGGAGCGGCCCGCAGACGGCCGTCCGCGCCGGCCACGGCCTGGCGCTGCCCGGCGGTGAGGGTACCCGCCGCGAACTGGGCGTAGGGGACGGGGGCTTCGGCGGCGATCAGTCTGCGGGCCGCCACCTGCAGCGGCACACCGGAGAGGGCGTAGAGCACCGGGACCGGCTGCTCGGGGCGGAACGCGGCCGCCCGCGCCGCCTGCAGCGGCAGCAGGCTCCCGCCCGCGTTCGGCGGCGCCGCGACCAGGGTGAGGCTTCCGCGCGCCAGGCCGCCGGAGACCCGGTCCAGGGCCGGGACGCCGGTGGACAGGCCGGTGGTCTCCGGTCCGGCCGCCAAAAGCCCGTCCAGGACGTCGCCGAGCCCGGTGACCCCGGGCGTGCCGGGGTCCGGACGCCGGTCGTTGCGGGGCGGGGCCTGCCGGGTGACGGTGGCGGCGGGCAGGCCGCCCACGGTGAGCACCTGCGCCTCTTCCTGGGCCGCGCCGACCAGCGCGCCAAGCTCCTGCCGCGCCTTGCTGCTCGGCCACACCGGCCCGCACGGCTCGGCCCCCTCCAGGCGGCGCATCACGGCGGCCTGCCTGCTCCTGGTGTTGACCAGCACGACCTCCTCGCCCTGCTGGAGACGCTCGACCACCTCGCTCCACTGCTCACGAGCCTGCGAGAGCGTCACATCCATCCCGGGCCTCCTCGGTCGAACCTCACCATATCGTGGTAGATGCGACGTCAGTACGAGCATGAGGCGGCAGGACGCGGGGCCTCGGCGCAGGCGGTCCCGGGCGGTCTCCGGCAAGCCTGCCCGGGACCCGGCCACACACCTCACCGCCCGCGGCAGAACCTGGCCGCTCCCCACCCCAGCAGGACCCCGGACGACGGAAAGCGGCTGCCCGGCACGTGCCGGCGCCCGACCGCCCGACGGCACAGCGGACAGACGGCGCACACCGGCGAGGCACCGCCGGTGCCGGCCGTCCGCCGCGACCGGCACCGGCATCACCCTCTTCCCGGTGACGCCGTCCGGCGGCGGGCGGCGGGACGGCGCCGCATCCCGGCCTACCCCGCCCCTCCCCGCGCTCCGGGGGTGTGCTCACGACTGCTTCGGGCCGCCGCCCTTCGCTTCCGCGGTGTTCGCGTCCAGGAGCAGCCTGGTCAGCTCGAGCCGGTGCGCCCGGGACAGCCTCTTGAGCAGCAGGGCGCACAGCGCCTCCGGGTCCTCCCAGGGAACGTCCTCCGGCTCCCCCGCGGGGGCGGGGCGCTGGTCCGGCAGCGACGGCACCTCCCGACCGGAGGCGCCGTGCTGCCGCGTCCCGTCCGGCTTTACCGCGGTAAAGCCGTCAGGACCGGCTGCCGCGCCCGCGGTCTCCGACGGCTGGTCCTTTACCGCGGTAAAGCCCGAAGAACCCGCTGGCCCGGCGGACGGAGAAACGGGCGAAGCAGCGGACGGAGAAGCGGACGCGCTCCCGGCCCGCCTCCGGCGCGGCTTCGGCTGGGCCCTCTCCTCCTCACGCCGGGCGGAACGCGCCCGCCAGGCCGCGATCTGCTCGTCGGGCGGCAGCTTCACCAGCGCCCGGGTCTCCCGGACGGGCAGCTCCCCGGAACCGACCAGCTCCTGGAGCTCCGGCACCAGATTCAGCAGATACATCTGCTGGGTCACCCAGCCGGCCGACTTCCCGTAGTACTCGGCGACCTTCGTCTTGCCGCCCAGCTCGTCGACCATCGTCCGGATGCCCAGCGCCCGCTCGATCGGGTCGAGGTCCTCGCGATCGTTGTTCTCCGAGAGGACCGCGTCGAGGAAGTCGCCCCGCGAGCGGGCCAGTCCGTCGTCGACGACGACCTCGAGCGTGGGCAGGCCCACGGCCCGGCTCGCCCGGTAGCGCCGTTCACCGTTGACGAGCACATAGGCGGCGGTGCCGACGGCCTTCTCCTCGGACGGCCACAGCGCGAGGTAGGCGTCCCGTGAGACGGCCACCGCGGGCTGCAGCTGCTTGGCCTCCAGCCGCTTCCCGAACTCCCGCAGATCCTCCTCCGACCCGAACCTGCGGCGCGGGTTGAAACGCGTCGGCACCAGCTGCGCGAGAGGAAGAGTCCGCAGGCGGCTGTCCGGCGCCCCGGTCGTCGGGGCCCCCGTCGTCGCGGCGACCGCCTGCCGCCGTGCGCTGACGCCGCCGCGTGTCCTGCTGAAGGACGCTCCGGTGCCCAGCTGGTCCGCCACACGGCCGCTCATGAAAGCTCCCTCGCCAGCGCGCGCATGGTGGCCGCCTGCTCGCCCCGCGGGGCGAAGGACAGCAGCGGCTGCTTCAGACGTACGGCCTTGCGCTGGTCCGTCAGATCACCGATGACGGCGACCACCCTCGGATCCTTGATCTCTATCCACGCTTCCAGGGAGGAGGTGGCGATGAAACCGCGGCGCGGGTCGTACAGATTGACCACGATGCCCAGGTAGTCGATCTCCACCCCCATGTCGTCGCGGAGATCCTCGATCTGGGAGACCAGAAGATCGTAGGCGTCCGCGCTGCTGTCCTCGGCCTGGACGACGATGAGCGGGCCCGAACTGCCCGCGGCCTCCTCGTCCCGGCGCCGCCCGTAGTAGATGGCGGCGTCCATGCTGAGACCGAGGCTGGGCGGGCAGTCGATGATGATCTCGTCGTAGGACTGCTCGAGGGGAGCCAGGGCACGTTCGAGGGCCGCTTCACGGAACCGGACCTTGGAGAGAGCCACATCGAGCAGGAAACCGTCCTGGCAGCCGGGAACGAGATCCAGCCTGCCGCCGTAGCGGTCGTCCGCGACGGGCACGACGAGATCACGGATCTCGCCCTTGGCCTCACCTGTCATGTGCTTGCTGAGGCTGTCGACCGAGGAGTCCCACGGGATCTCCTCCTGCCCCAGCTGCTTGGTGAGGTGCCGCTGCGGATCGAAGTCGACCAGCAGCGTACGGCGGCCGAGACCGGGAAGGTCCTCCGTCTCCAGCGGGTCCCCCTGGCCGTCACCGTCCAGCCGGGCGGCGAAGTGCCGTGAGATGCGCACGGGATGCAGCACCTCGGGGTCCTCGGCCAGCGCCGCCGCCATACCGGCCGCGACCGCTGTCTTGCCCACACCCCCCTTCTGGTTGCACACGATCCGGCGCCGCGGGAACTTCGCCCGGGGCACCGTCGGCGCGGGGTTCTTCTCCAGCCACAGCTGAACGGACTGCGCCAGTCCCTGGATCAACGAGACCTTGCGGTCACCGGCCGCCTGCCGGAAGCGGTCCCACTGGCCCGCGGGCAGGAAGGTGGAGAACGAGTCGGCACCCACCGTGTCGACGGCGCTCGGCGTCGCGGCAAGCGCGATCCACGCGTCGATGCCCTGCTCGACGGCGGTCTGGATCTCGACTCCGTGCTGCGCCGCCCGCACCTTGAGCTGCTGCCGCAGCGACAACGGCAGCTTGGAGACGACCTTTTCCCGGTCACTGGACGCTGGAGAGCTCATGAGCGCTACCTTACTAACGTCCGTGATCGTTCAAAGCACCGACACGTTAGAAACAACAGCTTCCCAAACGAGGGCGACCCGTCTTTACCGGGGTACGCACTGCACGCCCCCGGAGAGTCGACCGCCTCGCCCTCGTCGACCCCACCCAGGTCCTCGCCTCACTCCGCCCGGCTACCTGCTGGACACACTGCCCACCCTGGTCCGCGTTGCCTCCTGGCGGGGGAGGACCTGCACAGGGGAGGCAGCGGGGGAGGCGGTCGTCCCCACCAGCCGGGGGGCGGTGGCCAGTCAGCTCGCTTTTCGGCGCCGGCAACCGGTGCTGAGAGTCGCTTGAGTCGCTCCGCGTCCCCTATGAGCCGGTGACCAGCAGGTTCGTCCAGTGCCCAACAGGACGACCGAAGGAGGCCGACGACGGCCTGCAGAGGGGGAGTTCCTGGCCGGGAGCGACTGAACTCCCGGCCTGGAGCGACTCAACAGCCCTTCAGTCGCTGAGGAGAAATCCTGATATCACGCGCCTGACCTGGGGTTTCCTTCTGAACAGCGACTGAAGCGACTGAAGCTCGGGATCTATGACACGCACGCGCACACGCGAATGTCGTCATAGACGGAAACTTGAGTCGCTTCAGTCGCTATACGAGCCAGATCCCGCCCCTGACCAGGCATTTCTTGTAGCGACTGAAGCAGCGACCGAACTGGCGCCGAGCCAGACGCTGGTACCGACGGGGCTGGCCCCCCCCCCTTGTCAGGTACATTCACCGGTCGCCCTCCCCGGCCGGTCGCTCTCCCAGACCCCCGGCCCCCGGCCGGCCCCCCGACCGGGACCTTCCGTAATTCCAGGCCGCCGAAAGGGTGCTGCTCCCGCCACGCCCGATCCGCCCCTGCCCGTCTTCCGGCGGAAGGATTTTCGCTAAGGTGTCTCCACCTTGTTCCAAGCTTCAGTCGCTTCAGTCGCTGTCAGAGACGCATTGCCACTCTGACCTGCAGTTTCTTCGAGCAACTGAAGCTGCAGGGCGACCGGAACCGCTTGAGCTACGAGGGAATGGCCATCTCCACCACCGGTAGACAAGACATGCTGACTGTCGCCCGCGAGTGCGCGGCAGCCGGCTGGCCTGTCCATCCGCTGACTCCAGGCCGGAAGACCCCCGTCCGCAACTGCCCCGCGTGCCAGGACCGAACCCACCAGCCCACCGCATGCCCCTGCATCCGGGACGGCGGCTGGTGCCACGGCTTCCACGCCGCCACCACCGACCAGGACCGGATCCGCTCCTGGTGGAGCGAACTCCCCCGCGCCGGCGTCGGAGTCTCCTGCGGCCCCGCCCACCTGGTCGTCATCGACATCGACGCCCACCCCCAACCCCTCCCGGCCCGGGACCGCTTGTGGCCGGGCATCCCCCTCCACGACCACGTCGACCTGACCGGCCTGGAGAACGGCTTCCACACCCTCGCCGTCCTGGCCGCCCTGCGCAGCGCCCCCGACCCGGCCCTGGACGAGACCACACTGCGCGTACGCACCCCCTCCGGCGGCCTCCACGTGTGGTACCAGGCCGACCCCGCACACGCCTTCCACTGCTCCAGCGGCTCCAGCGCCGGCCGCGCCCTGTGCTGGCAGGTCGACGTACGCGCCCACGGCGGCTACATCGTCGCCCCCGGCACCCGCACCACCGACGGCACCTACACCCGCCTCACCCCCGCACCCCCCGCACCCCTGCCCGAGTGGCTCGCCCGGGAACTCGTGCGCACCGGCCACACCACCCAGCTCGACGAGCCGCCGAGCCCCTCCCCCCGAGGCGTGGCCCGCCAGCCGGTGCCCTCCCGCGCCCGGGAAGCGGTAGCCCGGGCCGGCGGCGGCCGAGCGGCTGCCGCCAAGGCGCTGGAGACCGTCCTGGCAGAGGTCGCCGGATGCGCCGCGGCCGCCGCGAACATGGGCTTCTCCGAGAAGCTCAACCGCGCCGCCTACACCGCCGGAGGTCTCATCGCCGCCGGCCACCTCGACCAGCGGGCCGCCGAACAGGCCCTGCAAGCCGCGGCCGACCACGCCCGCCCGCGCCAGCACCACCGTGCCGCACAGATCATCCGCGCCGGCCTCACCGCCGGCGCCCAGCGCCCCATGCACCCGGGAGCCCGATCGTGACCGCAGCATTCGACCCGGCCGCCGTGGCACGCCAGATCCTCAACCAGCCTCCCGCCCCGCTCCCGGCCCAGACCACCGCACCGGCCCCCGCGCAGGGCCCGCCCAGGGCGCGGGCGCCGTTCGAGGTCACCGAGCACGGGCTGCTGCCCGATTCGATGACCGACCGCGGCCTGGCCAAAGCCTTCGCCCACCTGTACGCGCGGGACTTCCGCCACGTCAACGGCCTGGGCTGGTACCGGTGGTCCGGCGCCCGCTGGGAGCCCGACGAGCACGACACCGTCATGTGGGCCGTCGGCGACATGGCCGAGACCATCGCCCCCCACGACCCCACCGGCACCTACACCGACGCCGAGATGCGCCGTGAACGCCGCCGGGCGATGTCCACCTCCGGCATCAAAGCCGTCCTCCAGCAGGCCCGCGCCGCCCGCGGCATGCTCCTGGACGCCTCCCTGCTCGACGCCGACCCCTACAAACTCTGCACCCCCGGCGGCATCGTCGACCTGACCACCGGCACCCTCCGATCGCCCGACCCCGAGCACGACTTCCACTCCCGCAGCGCCTCCACGGCCCCCGAACAGATGCCGACCCCCCGCTGGGACCGCTTCTTGGCCGACACCTTCGGCGACGACGCCGAAGGACGCGAGATGATCCGCTACCTCCACCTGCTGCTCGGCTACTCCATCACCGGCGACGTCGGCGCCCAGGTCCTCGCCTTCCTCTACGGCCAGGGCAAGAACGGCAAGTCCGTCCTCCTGGACGTCATCGTCAAACTCCTGGGCGACTACGCCGACGCGGCCCCGCCCGGGTTCCTGATGGCCAAGCCGTTCGAGAGCCACCCCACCGACCTGGCCGAACTCCACGGCCGGCGTGTCATCGTGTGCAGCGAACTGAAGGCCGGCGACCGCTTCGACGAATCCCGCGTCAAGCTGCTGACCGGCGGCGACCAGCTCAAAGCCCGCCGCATGCGGCAGGACTTCTTCTCCTTCGCCCCCACCCACAAACTCTTCCTGCTGGGCAACCACCGCCCCGAAGTCGGCACCGGCGGCTACGCCTTCTGGCGGCGCATGCGCCTGATCCCCTTCGAGCGGATCATCCCCGACGAACGCAAGATCGACAATCTCGCCGACATCCTCGTCCGCGAAGAAGGCCCCGGCATCCTGGCCTGGCTCATCGACGGCGCCCGCCGCTACCTCACCGGCGAGAAAGACCTCACCGGCCCCGAACGCGTCCGCGTGGCCACCACCGCGTACGCCGAGACCGAAGACCACATGGGCCGCTTCCTCACCGAGATGTGCAAGACCGCACCCGGCCTGCGCGCCGAGCAGAAGCACCTCTACCTGGCCTACTGCCGCTGGTGCGAGAGCGAAGGCACCACCCCCGTCTCCAGCCGCGCCTTCGCCGCACGCGTCCGCGACACCCTGGGTATGCGTTCCCCCAAGGAGATGGCCACCTCGAACCAGAAGAAGTACTACCCCGGCATCGGACTTGTCGCCGACCTCACCGACGAGGAGACCCCGTGAGCGCCCTGATCGACCCCGAGGACATCGCCCACGAGGAAGACCTCGTCTGGCTCGAGAACACCGACGACCTCGACTACGTGCGCCAGTCCCTCGACCGCGTCTCCACCCGCCGCCGCCAGCCCCCCTACCACCGCGACGGACGCCTCGTCGGCTACGCCACCCTCACCAAGAACGCCAAACCCTCCCGCGCCTCCGGCACCTTCCTCCGCCGCGTCTTCTGGCTCGCCCCCCACGACCGCGACCAGGACCCCGACGGCCTCTACGCCACTGGCGCCCCCTCCGAAGCCGTCGACCCCCGCACCCTCGCCCCCACCGTCAAGGGCTACAAGACCGAACGCTCCGAAGGCGGCCCCGCCTCCGACGCCATGCGCGAGATGGGCATAGAGCTCCCCAAAGTCTGAACCGCCGCGGCATCTGCCATGTCGGGGGAACGCGGCGCCCGCCATGGCTTCTTCGCGAGGCCAGGAAGCCCGCTGGAGGGCCCGGCAGGGCCCGCGTGGGGTTGTCTGCCACAGGACCGAAGAAGGTGATCAGGAGGCGCCGGCTCCCACCTTCTCCGCCGCGGCCAGGTAGGCCAGCACCGTGGGCCGCTCGTCGTCCCGGCGGGCGGCCACCGCCAGACGGGACGGGGAAATACCGCGGACCGGCACAGCGATCACCTCGTCCCGGACGACCAGCTGGGCGTTGCCGGTCGCCAGCAGTGCCACTCCCTGGCCGTTGGCGACCGCCTCATGGGTCTCCTCGGCGCTGGCCACCACCCCGCCTATCCGCGGCGCACGACCGCCCCGGGCATCCAGGGCCAACCAGTAGTCCCGCAGCGGACCGGCCTCGGCAGGGAGGGCGAGGAACGGCTCGTCCAGGAGAGCGGTGAAGTCCACCGCACCCTCGCGATCGGCTGCGGCCTGCGCCGCCAGACGGTGTCCATGCGGCAGCGCCACGAGGCGCGGCTCCTGGGCCACGACCGCGTACCGATAGCGGTCGCCGTCCGGAAGCGGCAGCCAGACGAACGCGACATCACTGGACCCCTGCCCGGAAGCGAGGGAAGACGGCTCACGGCTCCTGGCCTTCTCCTGCCCGGGCGGCGAACACCTCACCTTCGCCTACAGCCCGCTGGGCAGATCCATCCACCTGCGGTGGACCAACAGCACGGGAGCGACAGTCCTCGACCTGTTCCGCGAGAGCGCCACCGAACTGCTCATCCGGGCCGACCCGGAGAGCAAGTACCTCGTCACCCGTTTTGACATGGGTGAATGCCAGTGGAGAACTCCTCGTACGGACCCACCCCACGGTCACGATCACCGATCGCCTGCTGTTCTGACACCGGACCCGGCACCCCGCACGGCTCCCCGGAACCTACAGCGGGTCAGGGCCGCAGATGGCACAGCGCCTCGTACGGCAGCCCGTCGCCCGCAGCTCCTCGTCGGGCAATCCGACCAGCGCCGGGACCTGTTCGGCAGGCACCCCGTGGTCGGCTGCGGCCAGCAGGACGACGTGCAGCAGCCGCGCCGTCGCGCTCAGACCGGCGTCGAGGAGCACGTCGCGATGCACAGCGACCCACGGGACGGGGCGGGAACGCACCCGACTGAGGCCACAGCCTGGCATAGCCCGCTAACTCCGACCACCAATCTGAGCCGGACGCCCGTCCGCTGCTCCTAGACCGGGCTGACGCCGGCTCCAGCAGCGACCGCCTCTCGGCCCGCCGCACGACCCGCGCACTCCAGCAGCGCGGTCAGGCCCGAGGACGTCGAGGACGACGGACAGGAAGGGCACCGCGTGCTCAAAGCCTTCCGTCCCCGCCGTCGGCAGCCAAGCCACGATTCCCGACCGTGTGCGCGAGATGGAAGGCGTAGGCGTAGGTCACACTCCAGATCTACAGACCCCCTCCCTTCACCGCCGGGCGACGCGCGGACGCTGCTTGCGAGACCGCTCGTACGTGGCAGCTCCCGGGCCGACCGTGCCCAGGTGTGGGGCACCCCGGCGACCCGCCTGGCAGGCGTTCCGCCCTGCTGAAAGCAGCCGGGGACGGACACTGTCTCCCTCCAGCGGCAGCGCGGTATTCGTTCTGCTCTCTTAGAACAAAACGGTTCCCCCAGTGATACCGATCGGCGCAACCTACTCGTCTCTGGCCTGCGGCTCTTCCTCCAGGGCGGACGCCGTACGCGCACAGACGCCGATCGCACAGAGTCTGTTCCAGAGAACCAGAACAAGACGGTTCCCCTGGTGGTACCGCCCCGCGTCTGTCCACACCCTTCCGGCTGTGGTTCCGGCCCGCCGCGGCATGCGAACGGCGCCGCACCTCGGGGTACGGCGTCGTGGTGCCATGCGGGCCCTTGCAGGGCCTCTCAGGCGCTTTGCGCGAGGTTGGCGACCTGTGCGGCGAACCGGGTCCGGCGCTGCTCGGAGAAGTCCGCTGCGGGCGTTGCGTTGATCTCGGGGACCGCCTGGGCGGCACCGGCGATCCGGCCTCCCGTGAGAACGGGGTGGAGCTGATAGCACCCGCGGCGCAGGAGCCAGGCAAGGCCGGCCGCCCGCAGTTCCTTGAAGCCGCGGTTGACCGCGGGCTTCCCGGCTCCCAGTTCGGCGGCCATCTCGGCCTGGCTGATGTCCACGGCGCCGGTGACCGGGTCCTGGAGAGCCAGGAGCACATCGAGCACACGCCGGGCCGTGAGGGACACGTCCACCAAGGCGAGCATCCGCAGAGCGTCGCGCGAGAGCACGACCGGCTCGTCACACGGGGGGCCGGGTACGTAAGTAGCGCTCACGAGGGCCTCCTGGTCGATAGGGTCAGGTTCCGAGAATATGCCCACCCTCATCACGCACTCGCCTTCCGGCCGGGACGACGACGCCGCGGAAGCGACACAACCTTCTCGCGACGACGAGCCGCATCGGCCTCCTTCTTCGCCTTCGCCCGCTCCGCACGCCACTCGGCCGGGTAGTCCGGGGCAGGGATGATGCAGGTAGGACCACCTGCGGCGTTCCACTCCTTCTGCCACCTCTCCTGCTCGGCAGACGTACCCGCCACCGTCAGCCACGGATTCAGCTGGAGCACCCCACGCTTGGCCGTGCGCATCCACCCGATGTGATGGAAGAACTGACACGGCTCACTCACCGACGCCGCCGACAGCTTGCACCGCTCCTGCAGCTCCCGCTGGTTGATCCGCACATAGCCACGCGGCGCCTTCGACCGGTCCACACCCCGGTAGTTCGGGTCCTGAGCAGCCACCAGCTTGCACCACACCTGGAACCAACTGCCCGGCATCTTCAGACTGCCCAACACATCCATCAACAGCCGGGCGTCTAGGACATATCCCGTCACCTGCGCGCTGACGGCGAACTCACGGCCCTGGATCTTCTCGACACTGACGACCATGCCGCCCTTGCCGTCCGACCGCGCGACGACGCGCTGACCGGGCCGAACGATCGGCAGCTGCTCCATCAGACGTCCCTCCGGAAGATCACCAGCTCAGGGCCCGAACGGTATCACCAGCGGAACCGTCTTGTTTCACTCCTCCAGAACAAACCCCAACCCCTGCAGGCTGCTGACCCCCACTCAGCACCCCTTCTTTGTTCTGGAGATCCAGAACACCCAGGAACACTTTGTTCTGAGTCTCTAGAACAAACGACAACACGTTTCCGCAGGTCAGCGCCCTATCAGCCCGCGACCACTCTTAGGTGTCTGTAAGACACCCACCTCACACCCATCCCAGGAACCCCTGCTGAGCCCCCAACCCACACCAACGGCAGACAGGCCGGGTGTGTCGCTTCCACTGGAGTGCCGCGTCACACGTGTAGCAGGGCCGGCCGCAGCACCCCGATGACAGCATCGGTGGCAGTGGGCCTGCGCACCAGTGTCAGCGGGGAACGGGACGCCGTGTCAGTACCAAGTGCGAGGCTGTGGCCCATGAGCGTTCCGCGCCGACGGGTCTACGGCAGCGACTACGACGACCCCACCCCTACGCCTGTGTCGGCCGCTCCTACCGCGAAAGTGGAAATCAGAAAGCCCAACCAGCCATTTCGCAGACCCGACAGGGAGTATTTCACGGGCACACAGGGGCAGTGTGCCGTGGTCCCAATTTTGTCCCTGTCATGCATACTTGAGCTGACGTCAGGGAATGCCTTGTGTGGGTGCGGGGGAGTGGTTGGGAAACCCAAAAACTCCCCCTGATGCATATCGGGGAGCCGACCGGGAACCGCGCCCCCTCCTTGTAGCCCGCTTCGTGTGGCCCCGGAGGGGACACGCGTCCACATCAGCCACGGGCCGGGCCGCAGACCGGAGAGCAGCGAAACCGCAGGCCAGGGTGCCCGGTTGGCTCCGGCCGGAGGCCGGTGCCCCGGCCCCGGAGGGGACGGGCCACCCCGAAGGGGTGGCGGTCTTCCGCCGCGTAGCGGCGGCGCGTCGTGTCTGCGGAGCAGACCGCGCGC
>NZ_VJOK01000003.1 GCF_013302895.1 Streptomyces albus subsp. chlorinus
GCGCGCGGTCTGCTCCGCAGACACGACGCGCCGCCGCTACGCGGCGGACCACTGGCCTCCTCCGGGGCCAGTCCGCCCCCTCCGGGGGCGGGGTCCCGGCCTCCGGCCGGGACCAACCGGGCCTGTGACCAATGGCATTCACTCGTCACCGGTCTGCGGGCTTCCTCATCCCCCGTGAGTGCGTGTCCCCTCCGGGGCCACGCACTGGCTGGCTACAGGAAGGGGGTGGGGCTGCCCGTCCGGCTTCCCCAGTATGCATACCAGGGTCGACTTTGGGATTCTCAACCACTCCCCCACACCCTCCAGAGGCATTCCCTGACCCCGGATCAAGTATGCACAGTGGAGTCGAAATTGGGACTACGCTACACCACCCCGCAGGGCAGAAAAACCCCGCCCAGAAAAATACCTCGGCTGGACCGTCAAAAAGGCTGCTGTTTTCTCGTGGTAAGCGACGGGAATCACCCGCTTACCACGGTCACCCCGCACTTACCCCGCCAGTGCGGGCGGTGAATTCAGGGCGAGTCGCCTTCCCAATCCCACAACCGGGGGATCGGCAGGGCGGGGCCCGTACAGCACGCGGCCTCCAGGGCCGAACCGGCCGATCTCGGTGATGAGGGCCGCGCCCTCAGCCAGTTCCTGCGTGTCCCAGCCGGTCACGTCCAGGAGTAGCCCGTCCAACGGCCGGCCCACCAACTCGCGGTAGTCGTGGCCGGGGCGGGCGTAGGGGTGGGGGTCATCGTGCTCACTGCCGTAGACCCGCCGTCGCGGCTCAGTCATGCCAGCCAGGCTCCCACCCGGCACCGACCACGGTGGTCGGCCCCGCCTACACGCACGACACGTCATCGACCAGGCAAACGACACCACCTGCCACTCCCAACGACAGGCCCGGACACACAAACCACAGGTCAACCACCCGACGTCCGAGGCCACCTCATGACGCATCCAACGCCAGAACAACGACGCCCATCACCAGGTTCAGCCGAGTCTGCTGAAAGCCCAGCGAAGTACCTCCTGATCAGGTCTGTCCCGCCCAGTTCGTTGGATGGCTGTGAGGGTGTGGGCTGTGAGTCGGGCCCAGTTGCGGAAGTTGCCGTGTGTTGCGTGGCGATCGGCGTAGGCGATGTCCTCGGGATCGGTCTTGCTCCAGACGGGGTGGTACAGCGGGATGACCTGTTGGACTTCCGCCACTGTGAGCTTTTTGAGGTGCTGCCAGATGAAGATGCGGGAGGAGAGCATCGGTTCTTTCCGCAGCACGCTGTGCGCGCCCTCGCCTCCGGCGAAAATGATCGCGATCTGCGTATAGGGGTTGTCCCAGGCGAACCGGAAGTACTCGAAGGTTTCCTGATTGAGCCATTGCGCTTCGTCGACGACGAGTGTGCGCGGCTGCGAAGCGAGAGAGTCCAGCAGGAGTCGGTCGAATTCGGACGGGTGGCGCGGGGGGTCTCCTGGCAGGCCGAGCGCGGCGAAGAGTTCGTGCCGTACCGCGCGGGCAGTGGGGCGGGCGCGGAAGGTGATCCTGCAGACTTCCTCACCCTGAGCGGCTTGGAGTTCGCGCAGGCAGACATTGGCAGCGAGGGTCTTGCCGACACCGGCCGGACCGTGGAGGCACATCATCGCCCTGGCCTCGATCGTGTCAGCGATGTTCTCCCTGGCAGCCAGCAGGGCGCGGGTGGTCACGACCGCAGCGTCGGGGAGCTGTGTGTAGTGGTCGGTCTCCCGTGGGGGCAGCTGGCTGGTCATCGCTCCTCTTCCCTGCTGAGTTTGGCGTTGTGTGTGGGGTGCAGGCTGGGTGGGGTGTTCCAGTCCTGGGGTGGTGGTGCGGGCGGGATGAGGTCGGGGAGGGCGAGAGCGGCCATGTCACCGTGGGCTGCTGTTTCGAGTTCTTGGTCGGCTTCAGCTGCAGTCACGGCGCCCAGGCGCTGCGGTGGTGTGGGGGTGGTGGCGGGGGCGAAGCGCTGCCGGCGCAGGGCTTGTGCCTTCTTGGTCTCCTCGCGCAGGCGTCGGGCCCGCGCTGTGCGGGCGCGCCGCAGAGCGTCGAGCTGTTCGGGGGTGGCGGCATCGGCGAGATGGGCGGAGCCGAGGTGGTTGCCGGCGGGGTCGAAGATTTCGATCTCGTGATCGTGGTGGGGCATGTAGCGGATGCGGACGCTGCGTCCAGCCTGCCCGGCCATCCACGCGCCGATGTAGTCACGGCCCCTCCAGCGCACCCCGTGACTGGTCAGCTTCCGCGTCCGACCGTCATCCTCCAGCATCAGCCCCCACAGGGCGGCTTCGGGGAGATCGGAGAGGGGCGTGGGATCGCTCTGCCAAGCTTCGATGGGGGTCTGGCCGACCAGGGCGTCGGGCCGGTGCTCGGTGTTCCACCACGTCGTCCAGGCCAGGACCTCGGCGGTGAGCTCGGTGAAAGACAGGGGAAGGGGCTCATCGGGGTCGGCAGGCTTCTTCCTGCCGTGCCGGGGTGCAGGGATGGTGGTGTGGCCGGGCAGGGCGGCGAAGAGCATGCGGTCGGCCGAGCGGTTGAGGTTTTCCACCGTGCCTTTCAGGTGCGGGCTGTAGGCGGGCAGGTCATCGACTCTGGCGCCGAGGGTGCCGAATACGCCCAGGACCGTCCGGGAGAGGAAGTCCTTGCCCCTGTCGATACGCACCGCTTCGGGAACGCCGCCCGCCGGGCCGTACGGGCCGCTGCGCAGGATCGCGGCGCGCAGCGCGGCCAGGATCGAGGCACGGGAAGGCTGACCGGGTGTGACAGCGGTACCGGTGATGGTCTTGGTCGCGACATCGATGAACCACGTCACCCACGGCCGTACAAGCTCCCCGCCGGCATCCACCAGGAGCGGCGCCTGGACGTGGTCGGCCTCCCAGGTGTGGTTGCGCCACAGCCGGGGCCGCTTGCCGAAGACGTCATGGGCGCGGGCTGCCTCCGGGCCGCGGGCCAGGCCGGCGCGTTCACCGGCGGTCAGGTCGCGGCGCACCGCACGGAGGAACGTCGAGAGCGAGGGCACCGGATCCAGGACGGGTACCGCCTGGTCTGGTGCCCCTCCCGGAACAGTGGGCGCTGGCTTTCCTGCTGCTGCCCGGGCGCGGGCTGTCAGTTGCCGGTGGGCCGCGGACGCGTTCCCCTTCCAGTACGCCAGCAGCACCCGAACCTCGGGCGTGACCTCGAACCGGTCGCCCGTTCTGCGGCCCGGCCGGGCCGCTGTGCCGGGGTTGGCTTCGGCTTGTGCGAGCCACCGCCATACCGTCCGCTCGGAGACTCCCAGGCACTCCCCCGCCAGCCGCACATGCCCCCGCGAGAGCCGACCCTGCCCCCGCAGCCGGAGCAGCTGCTGCACAGCGGGGCCACGCAGCACGGTCAGCCCGGGGCCCTCCAGCACCGGTGGGGGCACATGCAGCGGCGTGGGAGCTTTTACTTGGGGTGCGCTGCTCATGGGACGGGCTCCTGTTGTCCTGTGCTCATCGCCTTCCTCCCTCCCATTCCGTGCCGCTGGCCGTCACAAATAGGGGCCCAGTCGTGCGCAGGCCTGCTCGAGCAAGGAACGGTCCGCTCCTGGGTGCTGGCTGCGTTTGGTGAGGGCGTAGAGGTGAGAGGTGATCTTCGCCCAGGTACGGAAATTGCCCCGCGCCACCGTGGCATCAGCCCACTCCACGTCCGCCGGCTGGGTGCCTTCCCATACGTCATGGAACATGGCCAGCGTCTCGGAGAGCCGGTCCGGCTCCACGCCAGTGACCTGGTGCCAGGTCAGCACCCTGGAACGCAGCGCCGGCGCCCGCGCGATCACCCGCTCCGCGCCCGCCCCGCACAGCACCAGCGCCGCGGCCGTTCCCGGCTCGTCCCACAGCAGCCGCAGATAGTCCAGCAACGGCGGAGACAACCGCTGCGCGTCATCGAGGAAGACCACACCTGGCTGTCTCAACGCCTCAGTCAAGGCGCGGTCGGCGGCTTGGGCGCGGTGGGCCAGAGAAGCCGCTGGGAGCCCGCACGCATCCAGCAGGGAGGCACGCATCTGGGGCAGGCCAGGCTTCACCCCGACCACCGGCCGCCAGACCGGGGCCCGTGAGGGCAGCAGATGCAGCGCTTGCTGGACCGCCACCGTCTTGCCCACCCCCGGCTCCCCGAACACACACCCGATCCCCCGCGCCGCCGCCGTATGCCCGACCACCTCCACCACCGCGGCCACAGGGCCGGTCGAGACCACGCGCGCCCCGGGCACGAACAGCCGCACCCCGCTTCGCGTGGCGGGCTGGCTACCGTTCTCGTCCGGGACGGCCGCAGCAGGCTGTGCTGGTTCGGCGTCGACCACCGGCACACCCTCTCCCGGACGCTGCAGCTTCAGCTCGGCCAGGACCCGGTCATACCGCTCGGGCTCCACCCGGGCCCGCGAGGCCCCGGCCGACTCAAGCGGGCGGCCCGCGCGCAGATCCCGCCTCACCGTGCGGTGCAACGTGCCCAGCGATGGCACATTCTCCAGCGAGTCATCCTTTGTCATCTGCCGGTGCAGAGCTGCGACGTTCCCGCCCATCTGGGCCAGCCGGTTCCACTGCTGGTCATTCAGCGTGAACCCGCCCGGCCGCGCCACCGGATCCAGCCGGCCCGCCCGCGCCTCGGACAACCACCGCCACACCGTCCGCGGTGTCACGCCCGCGGCCTCGGCCATCACCCGCACATGCAACGCCGAAACCGATTCCTGGCCCTGGTCCACTTCCAGTAACCGACGGACCACCACACCCCGTGACAGCCACTCTGCCTCGCTCATACCGGCCAGCACACCCGCACCCGGGGACTGGGTGCGCAGGAATGCGCAATCCCATGACAGCCACCCGCCAGCGTGCTAGCCAGCTGCTGACAGCCATTTGGTCACCTGGTGACAGCCACTAGCGCGAGAAGAAACGGCGTCCCACCAGGCCAACGGCCCGTCATCCCTGCTGACACCCAACCCGCTGCCACCACACCCCCAACTCACA
>NZ_VJOK01000004.1 GCF_013302895.1 Streptomyces albus subsp. chlorinus
AAATATTGTTCGGCGGTGTCCTACTCTCCCACACACTCCCGCATGCAGTACCATCGGCGCTGCAAGGCTTAGCTTCCGGGTTCGGAATGTAACCGGGCGTTTCCCTCACGCTATGACCACCGAAACACTACGAAACACACAACCAGCACAACCACCACCATAACGGTGTGACTGCTGGGGGTTGTTGCCTCAGAACCCACACAGTGGACGCGAGCCTCTACGGACAAGCCCTCGGCCTATTAGTACCAGTCACCTCCACACGTTACCGTGCTTCCAGACCTGGCCTATCAACCCCGTCATCTCCAGGGAGCCTTACCCAATCACGTTGGCAGGAGTCCTCATCTCGAAGCAGGCTTCCCGCTTAGATGCTTTCAGCGGTTATCCTTCCCGAACGTAGCCAACCAGCCATGCCCTTGGCAGAACAACTGGCACACCAGAGGTCCGTCCGTCCCGGTCCTCTCGTACTAGGGACAGCCCTTCTCAAGACTCCAACGCGCGCAGCGGATAGGGACCGAACTGTCTCACGACGTTCTAAACCCAGCTCGCGTACCGCTTTAATGGGCGAACAGCCCAACCCTTGGGACCGACTCCAGCCCCAGGATGCGACGAGCCGACATCGAGGTGCCAAACCATCCCGTCGATATGGACTCTTGGGGAAGATCAGCCTGTTATCCCCGGGGTACCTTTTATCCGTTGAGCGACGGCGCTTCCACAAGCCACCGCCGGATCACTAGTCCCGACTTTCGTCCCTGCTCGACCCGTCAGTCTCACAGTCAAGCTCCCTTGTGCACTTACACTCACCACCTGATGACCAACCAGGCTGAGGGAACCTTTGGGCGCCTCCGTTACCCTTTAGGAGGCAACCGCCCCAGTTAAACTACCCACCAGACACTGTCCCCGATCCGGATCACGGACCCAGGTTAGACATCCAGCACGACCAGAGTGGTATTTCAACAACGACTCCACGAACACTGGCGTGCCCGCTTCACAGTCTCCCACCTATCCTACACAAGCCGAACCGAACACCAATATCAAGCTGTAGTAAAGGTCCCGGGGTCTTTCCGTCCTGCTGCGCGAAACGAGCATCTTTACTCGTAGTGCAATTTCACCGGGCCTATGGTTGAGACAGTCAAGAAGTCGTTACGCCATTCGTGCAGGTCGGAACTTACCCGACAAGGAATTTCGCTACCTTAGGATGGTTATAGTTACCACCGCCGTTTACTGGCGCTTAAGTTCTCAGCTTCACCAGGACGAATCCTGACTAACCGGTCCCCTTAACGTTCCAGCACCGGGCAGGCGTCAGTCCGTATACCTCGCCTTACAGCTTCGCACGGACCTGTGTTTTTAGTAAACAGTCGCTTCTCGCTGGTCTCTGCGGCCACCCCCAGCTCACCAAGCACATTGGATCACCAGAAGAGGCCCCCCTTCTCCCGAAGTTACGGGGGCATTTTGCCGAGTTCCTTAACCATAGTTCACCCGAACGCCTCGGTATTCTCTACCAGACCACCTGAGTCGGTTTAGGGTACGGGCCGCCACACAACTCGCTAGAGGCTTTTCTCGACAGCACAGGATCATCCACTTCACCACAAACGGCTCGGCATCAGGTCTCACCCCTGTAACGCCAGACGGATTTACCTACCTGACGGGCTACACCCTTACCCCGGGACAACCACCGCCCGGGATGGACTACCTCACTGCGTCACCCCATCACTCACCTACTACAGACTCGGACCGTCGGCTCCACCAAACCCGCAACCAGCAAAGCCGGCACAGGCGGTTTCACGGACTTAGCATCACCTGATTCGATGTTTGACGCTGCATAGCGGGTACCGGAATATCAACCGGTTCTCCATCGACTACGCCTGTCGGCCTCGCCTTAGGTCCCGACTTACCCTGGGCAGATCAACTTGACCCAGGAACCCTTAGTCAATCGGCGCACACGTTTCCCACGCATGTATCGCTACTCATGCCTGCATTCTCACTCGTGAACCATCCACAACTCGCTTCCACGGCTGCTTCACCCGGCACACGACGCTCCCCTACCCACCACAACAGGCGTTAGCCCTCACATTGCAGTGACACGACTTCGGCGGTGTACTTGAGCCCCGCTACATTATCGGCGCAGAATCACTTGACCAGTGAGCTATTACGCACTCTTTCAAGGATGGCTGCTTCTAAGCCAACCTCCTGGTTGTCTCTGCGACTCCACATCCTTTCCCACTTAGCACACGCTTAGGGGCCTTAGTCGATGCTCTGGGCTGTTTCCCTCTCGACCATGGAGCTTATCCCCCACAGTCTCACTGCCGCGCTCTCACTTACCGGCATTCGGAGTTTGGCTAAGGTCAGTAACCCGGTAAGGCCCATCGCCTATCCAGTGCTCTACCTCCGGCAAGAAACACACGACGCTGCACCTAAATGCATTTCGGGGAGAACCAGCTATCACGGAGTTTGATTGGCCTTTCACCCCTAACCACAGGTCATCCCCCAGGTTTTCAACCCTGGTGGGTTCGGGCCTCCACACGGTCTTACCCGCGCTTCACCCTGCCCATGGCTAGATCACCCCGCTTCGGGTCTTGAACACGCTACTCAACGCCCTCTTCGGACTCGCTTTCGCTACGGCTCCCCCACACGGGTTAACCTCGCAACATGCCGCAAACTCGCAGGCTCATTCTTCAAAAGGCACGCAGTCACGAC